>JACKLF010000001.1 GCA_024236055.1 Alphaproteobacteria bacterium
ATCAGCGCGCCTCAACGGGTGCGAATGCCGACACGGCCGGCACGAACATATAGCCCTCATTGCGCACCGTGCGGATCAGGTCCTGGCCGTCATGACCCGCCGACAGTTTGCGGCGCAGCCGGCTGATCTGCACGTCGATGGCGCGGTCGTAATGCTCGCTCTCCGGTCCGCGCGCCATGTCCAGAAGCTGGTCGCGGCTCAGCACGCGGCGCGGCCTTTGCACGAAGACGCGCAGCAGGCGAAATTCGCCATCGGAGAGGTGGACGATGTGATCGCGCGGGTCCGTCAGCAGGCGCGCGACCAGATCGACCTTCCAGCCGGCAAATTGCAACATGGTGCCGGCCAGGGCGGCATCGGCCGCGCGGGGCGCCGCCCGGGGCGCTCCGCTGGCGCGTCTCAGAACGGTGCGGATGCGCGCAAGAAGTTCACGCGGGTTGCAGGGCTTCGCCAGGTAATCCTCGGCGCCCATCTCCAGGCCGACAATGCGGTCGATATCGGTACCGACAGCCGACAGCATGATAACGGGCGGACTGTCTTCTCCCTGCAGTTTGCGCAAGGCGCTCAGGCCGTCCTCGCCCGGCATCATCACATCCAGAACGATCAGGTCGTATTTCGCGGCGCCAAGGCGCGTGCGCATCTCCGCGGCGGTGCCGGCGGTTTCTGTCTGGAAGCCGTGCTTTTGCAGAAATGAGGAAACCAGGCCACGAATGCCTTCGTCGTCATCGACAATCAGGATGCGGGTGGTCAGATCCATGCAGGTGGCTGTTGCGTTCATGACGCTCTAGTTGGCAGGTGAATGTACCACCCATTTTTCATGGCGGAAATCGTGCCACGGCAAGGCCCGTCAAATGCTACGGCATTGCTACAAACGTGAAATGTTGCTGAAAACCGGGCACGGAATACTGGCTTGCCGCGGTTTTGGGGCGGCTGGACCGGCGTCGGACGACGATCCGCTTCACGCCGTCGCACGGTCCGGGCGCAGTTCCCGGCATGCGCCCCGCATGGCAGAATGGCAGGCATGGACTTCATCCGCAGACTGCGCAAATGGCCGGGACCGCCGCTGGTCCTGCAGATCATGCTCCTGCTGGTCGGGGGGCTTGTCGTCGCGCAATTGGTGACGCTGCTGCTGACGGTCCTGCTGCCGCCATCCCCGCCACCACAATATGACCTGCGTGACATTGCGCGGGTTCTGCTGGACAGGGAACACACGAATGGTGCGGTTTTAAAGCGCGTCGTTCAGCCGGGCCCGCCTGCGCCTTCGGGCGCGCGCTGGTTGACGTCCGACAAATCCCGCCGTGACCTGGCCCATCTTATCGGTACCGACGAGCGGTATGTACGCCTGTATTTTTATACGCCCATGCCGTTCGCCGGTTCGGCGCAGCCGCCGCCGCGCCTGACCGAATGGCAGGAGACGCCTGAGGCGGACGAGGCCGCGCCGCGCCAGCGCCGCGCCCGGCTTGAGGACGGATTCATGCCTGCCGATTTCCAAGTGGCTCAGGCCGGACCCACGCCGGGTTTTCCGGGTGGCGGATTTCCCGGCGGTTTCCCCGGCAGCGGCTTTCCGGGCGGCGGCGGCGGCAATTTTCCGGGAATGGGCGGAAGCTTTCCGGGCGGGCATTTTCCTGGCGGCGGTGTTCCGGGCGCAAATGTACCGGGGACCGGTGTGCCGGGCGGCGCCATTCCCAGGCCGCCCGTCGACGTGGCGCGGCCTCCCATGCAGCCGCCGGCAGCAGGCGCCGGTCCATCACCCATTGTGCCGGGAGCTGCGCGCCCGCCCGTGGGCGAGCGGGCGGGAGGACTGCCCGGCCCGATTGCCGGTCCGGTCATGACCGGCGTTCCGACGCCGTCCTTTTCCGCCGCGCCGGTCCTGTTGCAACCGGCATTTCGCCTGATGGCTCCCGATATCCAGCCGCCCGTTCTGGCGGACCTTCCGCCGGTTGAAACGCCAAGGACTGCGCGGCCGCCGCGTGTGGCTTCCACCCTGCCGTGGCTGCGCCGCGATCGCACCCCAGGTCGCGGTAACCGCTCACCGATGCCCAGGACGCGCGAACCTGGAGCAGGAGCAGCGACCGCCGGCGCGGCTTGTCGAACAGGCCGAGCCCATCCGTTCCCCGTGCCGCGCGGGCTTTTCGGCCTGATGCCCGCGCCCTTCGTGCAGGGCGACTTTGTCGCCGCGCTGGAATTGGGCACGGGGGAATGGGCGGTGGTGCAGCCCGCCCCGGAGCCGTTCCCCACCGTAGCTGGCAGCGACGGGTCTTTCTGTGGTTCGTCCTCTCTTCGCCATTGTCGCGCCGTTCGGCTGGCTAAGCCCAATGGCGTCTGGTGCATCCCATTCCGGATTTGCGCTTGCGGCCGAAAGACTGGGGCGCGATCCCACCGCATCCGTCCTGGCGCTTGAGGGGCCGGCTGAAGTCGGGCGTGCCGCGCACGCCTTCAACCGCATGCAAAGCCGGCTGCGCAGTTTTGTCGACGACCGCACCGCCATGGTGGGCGCCATCAGTCACGATCTGCGCACGCCTCCTGACCCGCCTGCGTTCCCCATCGAGGACGTTCCGACGATCTGCGCGAGCCGATGCTGGTGGAAGCGGACGTGAGATGGAACAGACAGGATCAGCTCTAACCTGTCGTTCATATCCGGGACGCCTCGGAGCCGGGATCGCGCGAATGGCTCGATCTGCGTTCCATCCTGGAGGACGTGGTCGAAGACGCAACCTTTGTCGGAAAGCAGGTGGTGCTGGAGGATGGCGAGCACGCGCCGGTAGAGGTCGATCCCCTCGGCATTCGCCGCCTTCTGGGCAATCTGGTGGAAAACGCCGTGAAATACGGGAGCGGGCGCGGGTGCGGCTGTTCACCGAACGCCAGGAAGCCGTCGCCGGTGATCAGCGATGACGGACCGCTTGCCGGACGACGAACTGGAACGGTGTTCCAGCCTTCTATCGCGCGCCGGCGGCATCGCGCTTCCTCCAACAAGCACATGGCACGGGTCTTGGCCTGGCCGTATGCCGTTCGATTGCCCGTGCCCATGGCGGAGACGTGCAGTTGCGCCGCGGGGCCCAGGGTCTGATCGCGCAACTGCGCCTGCCGATGGCCTATGGCGCGGCGGACGGCTGATCCGATGCCGCTGAACCGGATTGCGATATTGACCGGCATATTCGCGTTCGCATGCGCCGGCGCGGCCCAGGCACAGGATGCGGCGCGCTTCTGGAGCAGCGTCTTTGCAGGCCGGTCCAGCCTTGCGGGCGATACGGCTCTGGGCACCCAGGACGTCAAGGCCAGCACGATCATCAACCTGTTCGGCGCGGATCGCCAGGTGAATGCCTACAACCTGGTCGGGGCCAGTCTTGGCATCGGCCATCAGACCTTTTCGGCCAGCAGCGGCCATGGCCACAGCAACGACATAACGCTGTCCGTATATGGCCGCCACTTTCTGACCGACCATATCTATGTCGCGGAGTCGCTGGGCTTTGGCAGGCATGATGTCAGTACCAGCCGCGCCGTGCTGATCGGCGGCGGCGATGTCCTGAAGGCCGCTTACAGGGCGACCGACCTGGGCGGACGACTGGAAGCCGGTTACAGCCTGGCAATTCTGGACGGCATCCAGCTTGCGCCATTCGCAGCCTTTGTCGGCGACAGCTATTCGCAGCCGGGATTCGGCGAGTCGTCCGCCTCAGGGCAGTCGTTTTTCGGTGTCACCTATCAGCCGGTCACGATTGGCGTTACCCACCTTGAGCTGGGCGCGCGGGCAGAGCGGAATTTTTCCCTGGGAAGCGACGTCATTGCGCTCGACGTCCTGGCGGCCTTCGAAAAGGAGCTGGACGACAGCCCCCTGATCCAGGCGTCGTTTCAGACCTTTCCGGGATCGTCCCTGGCGCTGCGCGGCACCAGCCCGGCGGAAAATACAGCCCTTCTGGGGCTTGGCCTGCGTTACAGGCTGCAAAACGACCTGACATTCGGCGGCCGGACCGATGCGCGCCTGGGGGCGGGCACGACCATTGTTACGGGCACGCTGGATATTGCCTGGCACTGGTAGGGCCGGCGGCTGCAAAATGGCGGATACAGTCTGAAAAAATCGGGCAACACCGTTCTTCTATTCCCTTCCGCGTCAAGCAGAAGGGACTGTCATGGAAACTCGGCTATACAAGGCCGCGGGCGCTCGCTCACACTGGAAAAACGCGAGTTGCCTGCTGGCCATCTGTGCCATCCTGCATCCGTCCTCCGCGCGTGGCGCGTCGGATATCGAAAGCGGCAACACCTATCTGGCCTCCAAGCTTGGCGGTTCGGTCAATCCCGATTTCAAGGGCGGCACGCTGCAACTTGACAGTTCGACCACGATTTCCAACGCTTTCACGGTCGAGGATTACAGCGCGAACACAATCGACATCAACGGGCAGACCGCGACTTTCAGCGGCATATTTTCGGGGGCCGGCCCCGTCACCTTTGTCGACAATGCCGGGGGTGGCCTGGCAAGGTTCACCAATTCCGGAAACAGTTTCGAAGGCACGACGACGATCAGCAGCGGTGCGAGCGTGGCCCTGTCGGGAACCGGCAGCCTGGCTTCGTCCAGCGAAGTCATCGTCAATGGCAGCTTCGATATTTCCCAGACGAGCGGCGCGACATTGACATCGCTTTCCGGCACCGGTGCGGTGACGTTGGGCGCAAATACCCTGACCCTGTCTTCCGCGGCGGGCACCTTTTCGGGCACGATTTCGGGGACCGGCGCGCTGGTGATTGCATCGGGCACGCAGATCCTGACCGGCGCGAACAGCTATACCGGCGGCACCACCATCTCGGCGGGCACATTGCAGGTCGGTGCGGGCGGGACCCTGGGCGCGATTGCCGGACCGATTTCGAACAGCGGCACGATTGTATTCGATCACTCCGACGCGATTGTCTATTCGGGGCTGATTTCGGGGACCGGTGCACTGACCCAGTTGGGAACCGGAGTTCTGACCCTGGATGCCGCCAATACCTATAGCGGCGCCACGACCATCAGCGCCGGCACGCTGGCGCTGTCGGGCAGCGGCTCCATCGCCTATTCCAGTGCGCTGGTCGACGACGGCATATTCGACATTTCCGCCACCAGCGGGACCAGCATCAAGGCGCTCAATGGTGCGGGCACGGTCGTTCTGGGAAGCCAGACGCTGACCCTCACGGCGTCGTCCGGCAGCTTCACCGGCGTCATCACCGGAAGCGGCGGGCTGACCCTGACAGGCGGCACGATCCTGCTGACAGGCAACAACACTTACTCTGGGCAGACACTGGTATCGGGCGGAACGCTGAAGCTGGGGTCCAGCAGCGTCGGGTTCAATGTCACCAACAATGCGACGGTGGCCTTCTACAGCGCCAATGCAATCAGCATGAGCGGCGTGATTTCCGGTACCGGCGCGGTGCAGCAGACCGGTGCGGGCGTCACCACCATCACCAGCGCCCAGACCTATACGGGCGCCACGACGATTACGGCGGGCACCCTGGCCCTGGCTGGATCAGGCAGTATCGCGTCGTCCAGCCTTTTGACCGACAACGGCATCTTCGACATTTCCACCACCACAGGCACGGCGATCCGCTCTCTGGCCGGATCCGGCAGCGTGGTTCTGGGCGGCCAGACCCTGACCATCAGTGGCGCAACCGGCATATTCTCGGGCGTTGTTTCCGGCACGGGAGGCCTGACGCTGACGGGCGGCGCCCAGACCCTGGGCGGGGCCAACACCTATACCGGCGAGACAACAATAAGCGGCGGCACGCTTGCGATTTCCAACACCGCGGCCCTGGCGAGTTCGGTCCGGGTGCGCGACGACTCGATCCTCGATATTTCATCGGCGACCAGCAACACCGGATCGACCACGGCCTCGCTGGTCTCGCTGTCCGGCAGCGGATCGGTGATCCTTGGTTCCAAGACGCTGGCGCTGACCAATGCCGGCGATACCTTCGCAGGCGTCATTTCGGGCACCGGTGGGCTGACCATCAGCGGCGGCGCCGAAACCCTGACTGCTGCCAGCAGCTATGTCGGCGCCACGACGATCGGGACGTCGGGCACGCTGGTGCTGTCCGGCGCGGGCCGGCTTGCCATCACAAGTGCCGTGGCGGACAACGGCATCCTGGACATCTCGACCACCAGCGGCAGCGCCGTCAGCCTGGCCACGCTCTCCGGCTCCGGCACGGTGATCCTGGGGAGCCGCAGCCTGACCCTGGTCAATGGCGCTGGCACATTCGCCGGCAGCATCCAGGGCAATGGCGGCCTGGAAGTCGCCGGGGGCGTCCAGGTGCTGAGCGGCGCCAACACCTATACCGGCGGGACGGTCATATCGGGCGGCACGCTGCAGATCGGCGCGGGAACGCTTACCGGATCGCTGAGCGGCGACATTCTGGACAACAGCATCCTGGCCATCAACCGCAGCGGCACGCTGACCCTGGGCAGCACGATCAGCGGCGCGGGCAAGCTGGTGCAGATGGGGCCGGGTACCACAATCCTGACCGCCAACAACAGCTACAATGGCGGCACGACGATTTCCGGCGGAACGCTGCAGATCGGCAATGGCGGGACCAGCGGCTGGATCGACGGTGACGTAACCGACAATGGCACCCTGGCCTTCGCGCGCGCCGACAGTGTCAGCTTCGGCGGCACCATTTCGGGTACCGGCGGTGTGGCGGTGAACAGCGGGACGCTGACCTTCACCGCCGTCAACACCTATTCGGGCACCACCAGCGTCGCGTCGGGGGCGAGCCTGGTCCTGGCGGGCAGCGCCGGCATTGCCTCGTCCGCGCTGGCCGATGAGGGCCTGTTCGATATTTCCGCGTCCAGCGGAACGGTGCAGATCGCCTCCCTGTCGGGTTCGGGAACGGTTGCCCTGGGAAGCCGCAGCCTGACCATCGCCGATGCTTCCGGCAGCTTTGCGGGCCAGATTTCCGGCAGTGGCGGGTTGACGGTGGCCGGCGGAACGCAAAGCCTGACCGGGACCAACAGCTATACCGGCGCAACGCTGGTCAAGGCCGATACACTGACCGTCAATGGCGCGATTGCCGCTTCGCGGTCGGTGACGGTGCAGAGCGGCGCAACCCTGTCGGGCACCGGCGTGGTGCCCACGACGGTGGTTGCCACGGGCGGCACGCTGTCGCCCGGCGTCGATGGCGCCGGCACGCTTTCGGTGGCCGGGGACCTGTCCCTTGCCAGCGCCTCGACCCTGGCGGTCAGCACATCGTCGGCGGCAACGCCGACCGTCTCGATTTCCGGCACGGCGTCCATCGCCAGGACACTCAATGTGACCAGCACGGACGGCACGTTCCAGCTTGGGCAGAAGGAAACGATCCTGACCGCCGCGGGTGGGGTTAGCGGGACCTTCGTGTCGACCAGCGTGAGTGGCGGCAATGCAGCCGTTTACGCCAGCGATGTCTCATACGACGCCAACAACGTGTATCTGCAGGTTGATCTGACGAACCTGTCGCCGGTCCTGGCGTCGGACGCAACCATCAACCAGCGTACCGCGATTGGCGGCATCGATGCGGCCATTGCGGCGGGCGATACGCTGCCCGCCGCCTTCACCGATCTGGCCAATCTGTCATCCTCCAACCTGGGGACGGATGCCGAGCAGATGGGCGGCGAGATTAGCGCCAATGCCTCCGTGCGGGCAATGCGCTGTTCACACCGTTCATGGATTCGATCTTCGCTCACTTGAACGAACAAAAGCAGGGCAGTCAGCGCGCCCGCCAGCTGGCGCCGCCGCAAAATTCGGTATGGGCGACGGGGCTGACCGGTGTGACGATCACGGTCGCCGATCCCGACAATACCGGCGCACACAAGTTGAAATCGCATCTGTCAGGTCTGTCGGCGGGCGCCGATTGGGCGGTATCGTCCCGGCTGCAACTGGGCGCCGCGGTTTCGGCGGGTTCGACCAGCTTTCATCTTTCCGACAGCCTGGGGCAGGGCCGCGCCGATGCGTTCCAGCTTGCCGGCTATGGCTGGATGCAATTCACGTCAAACATCTACGGCAGCTTTGCCGCAATCATGGCCCTGGACCATATCGAGACGACCAGGCAGATCACGGTTTCCGGCACCGATGTCCTGAAAGCCGGCATCAATGCAACCGCCTTTGGCGGACGCTATGAGACAGGTGTGCAGTTCGGCTGGGCACACCTATCTGGCGCTTCAGGAGGTATTGATCCAGATGCCGTCCTATGACGAAGCGCGGCCAGCGGCGCCGACACCTTTGCCCTGCACTATGACGGCAATACCGCGAACCGGGCAGGATTCGAACTGGGCCTGCGCCAGCAGGGGCGACATCGCCATGAGCCGCTACTGGACGATTCAATTGTCGGACCGGCTGGCGGTGCTGCACAACTGGACCGATCAGGTCACTGCCAAGGCGAACTATATCGCCCTGCCGGATTCGGATTTCAGCACCTATGGTGCGCCGATCGCCCGCGATTCCATCCTGTTCTCACTGGGCGCGCAGGTGAAGGACCGTTCCGGCCTGGCCTTCGGGATACATCTGGACGGCAGTATCGGGTCGCGGGCGCAGAGCTATGTGGGCATGGCGGACATACGCTGGGCCTGGTAGGAGCGAGCCGCTGACGCTTTCCCGGTCGATGAATGCGTCTCGCATTTCCATTGCCCCCGTCAGTGGTCGGCATTCTCGAAATTGACCAGAAACATGCCGCATTCGCACTTTTGACCGCGGCCGCTGCGGCCGGTTCAGGTGTCTCGGGAAAAGCCGGTATCGGGCGCGTCCGGCGATCCAGCAGCCGGCCTTTGCTTTTCCCGCGAAATGCGCGCCTGGCCGCAGCCGGGCCCTCGCCGAATTTGCGCACGGTCAGTGATTTGTCAGGTGGATTGGGGCAGAACGGGCGCGATGAAAAGGCTCGTTCTTCTTCTTGTCTGTCTATGCGGGCTGGGCACGGCTGCGGCCGCGGCCCAGACTGCGAGTCGTTATCATTTGCCGTCCGATTTCGAAGGGTCGGTGGACCAGGACGGCGCGCGCCAGGCGGTGAAGCGGGGTGACGCGGCACCCTTCGAGGACATCTTCCGCAAGGTTCGTCCCCAGATAAAGGGCGAAATCGTCGGCCAGAAGCTGGAGCAGCATCTGGGTGTGTGGGTCTACGAGTTCCGCGTCATCGGCCCCGACGGGCATATGCGCTATCTGCATTTCCGGGCCCGCACCGGCCAGCCCTATCAGGTGGGGCCGGCGTCATGAAGATCCTGCTGGTCGAGGATGATGCGCGCATCGCGCGCAATCTGGCCGAGGCCCTGGGCGAGGCCGGCTTCGTGGTCGATCACGAGGCCAACGGCAACGAGGCCTGGTTCAAGGGCGACGTCAACGACTATGATGGCGTGATCCTGGATCTGGGACTGCCGGGGCTGGACGGCCTGTCCATCCTGCGCCGCTGGCGCCAGGCGGGGCGCGAATTTCCCATCCTGGTCCTGACGGCGCGCGGCAACTGGACCGAGCGGGTGGAAGGCATCGAGGCGGGCGCCGACGACTATCTGCCAAAGCCCTTCCAGATGGCCGAGGTGCTGGCACGCCTGCGCGCGATCACCCGCCGCGCGGCGGGCGCCGCCGATCCGGTCATCTGCGTGGGCGATCTTGCCCTGGACACGCGGCGCAAGCAGGTCTCCGTCGGCGGTGCGCCTGTGGAGCTGACGCCGCACGAATACCGGCTGGTCAGCTATCTGGCGCACAACCGGGGCAGGGCGGTGTCGCAGTCCGAGCTGCTCGATCATCTGTATGGCGGCGATGCCGCCTACAGCACCAACAGTGTCGAGGTGCTGGTCGGCCGCGTGCGCCGAAAGATCGGCGCGGGCGTGATCGAAACCCGCCGCGGTTACGGCTATGTGCTGGGCGGAGAGGCGGCATGAAGCTGCATTCGCTTCGCCTGCGCCTTGTGGTGGCGGCGACCATTGCGCTGGCCGTGGCGATGGTGGCTGCCGGCTTTCTTCTGGTGGGGCTGTTTGAGCGTCACGTCACCCGCCACTATGACGAGGAGCTACAATCCTATCTGCGCCAGCTGGCGGGTGCGGTGGAATTCACCGCCGATGGCAAGGTGACCCTGGATGACCGGTTGCAGGATGCACGCTTCGGCGAGCCGCTGAGCGGCCTTTACTGGCAGATCGAGGAGGACAAGACCGGGTTCATCCTTACCTCGCGCTCGTTGTGGGACACCCGCATTCCCCTGCCGAAGGATCCGCTGGGCGACGGGCAGGTGGATTCGCATGTGCTGCCCGGTCCGGCGGGGCAGATGCTGCGTATCCAGGAACGCCAGATCGTGTTCGACCTGCCGTCGGGCAGCCGGGCGCTGCGGATGGCAACGGCGATGAATGTCGCCGATATCCAGGCGGCCAGCCATGCCTTCGCGCGGGACCTTTGGCCGTCGATCGTCACGGTGGGCCTGCTGCTTCTGGCGGCGACCTGGTTCTATATCGGCGTTGGCCTGCGGCCCCTGGACTCGATCCGGCGCAGCCTGCAGGCGGTGCGAACCGGAACGGCGCGGCGGCTGGAGGGCGATTTTCCGTCCGAACTGATGCCGCTGGTGCAGGAAGCCAACGGCCTGCTGGCCGCCCAGGATGAAACGCTGACCCGCGCAAGGGCGCGGGCCGCCGACCTTGCGCATGGTCTCAAGACACCGCTGGCGGTGCTGCAATCGGATGCCGACCGGCTGCGCGAGCGCGGCCAGCCGGAAATCGCCGACGAGATCGGCGAACTGGTCGGCCAGATGCGCCGCCACGTCGACCGTGAGCTGGCGCGGGTGCGCCTGCGCGCGGCGGGGCCGAAGTCCACCGCCGTCACGCCCGTGATCGCGCGGCTGGCGGCTTTTTTCCAGCGCACGCCGCGCGGCAAGGACCTGACCTGGAACATCGGGACGGATGGCGAACTGGCGGTGGCGGCCGACGCCGAGGACCTGACCGAGATGCTGGGCAATCTTCTCGACAATGCGTGCAAGTGGGCTGCCTCTTCGGTTGCCGTGTCGGTCCAGGCGGTTGATGGCGTTGTTTGCATCACCGTTGCCGATGACGGGCCCGGCGTGCCGCAGGATTCGCTGCCGTCGCTGACGGGGCGTGGCGTGCGCCTGGACGAGGAAACGCCGGGCACTGGCCTGGGCCTGGCCATCGCCCAGGACATCGCCGAGGCGTGCGGCGGCAGCCTGACATTCGCCAATTCTGTTTCTTCCGGTGGCGGGTTTTCCGCCACGGTCCACCTTCCCCTGCAAAAGAAAAGCGCGTCCCATGCCTAAAGACATTTCGGTTTTGCCTGCCTCACTCCTGTCGGTCCTTTTGCTGACGGCCCCCGCTATGGGCGCGGTTCTGCCGGTGAACGGCGAGCAGATCCGCAACCTGGGTATTCGCACTGCGCCCGCCACGCCGGCAAAAACCAGCACGGCGGTTTCCGTGCTGGGCCGGGTATCGCCGGCGCCCAATGCGCGCGTTCCTGTCGCCGCGCCCTTTGCCGGAACGGTCAAGGCACTGATCGCGCTGGAAGGCGCGATGGTGAAGAAGGGCGAGCCCATGATCGCGATCACCAGCGCCGACATGCGCGATGCGCTGGGAAAGTATGAAAGCGCCCAGGCGCATTACCGCACCGCCAGGGCCGCGGCCGATCGTGCCAGCGCGCTGGTCAAGGAAGGCATCGCCCCGGCCAGCCGCGCCGAGGCCGCCGATGCCGATGCCGCCGCTGCCGCCGCCGAACTGGCGGCTTTGCGCAGCACCATGGGGCGCGCCGTGCGCGATGGCGCCGGCGAATACAGCCTAGTGGCGCCGGCCGACGGCCGCATCGCCGGCATTTCGGTCTCCGCGGGCGATCAGGTATCGGCGACCCAGCCGGTGCTGGTTCTGGATACCGGCGATGAGTTGTGGGTCGAAGCTGCGCTGCCGGCCAGCCAGATCGGCCTGGTCGCGGCGGGCGACCGCGCACAGGGCGAAGACATGAAAATCACCGGCACGGTGGTGGCCGCCGGTTCCAGCATCGATCCGAAGACGCGCAGTGCCGTGGTGCGCATCCGCCTGGACAAGGCCGGTGGCGCGAACCGGCTGGTGGTGGGCCAGACGCTGCGGCTTTCCATATCGGCGGCGGCAGGGCGCGGCAGCTTCAATGTTCCGCGCAGCGCGGTGACCCATCTGAACGGGTCCGATGTGGTGTTTGCCGCGCGCAAGGGCGGCTTTGAGCCGGTGCCGGTCCGGGTTCAGGCCCAGGGCCCGGCCATGACCACCATCTCGGGCGCGCTTTCGCCGCGCGAGGCGGTCGCCATCTCCGGCGTCAGTGAACTCAAGGCGCTGGGGCTGCGGGACTGACCATGCTGCGCCGTTTGATCGAATTTGCTCTTAGCCAGCGCATGCTGATGCTGGTCCTGGCCGGGCTGCTGGCCGCGGCCGGCGGCTATGCCTTCAGCCGCCTGCCCATCGATGCCTATCCCGACATTTCCACCACCCAGGTCAAGCTGATCCTGAAGGCGCCGGGCATGACGCCCGAAGAGGTGGAACAGCGCGTGATCGCACCGCTGGAGCTGGAGCTTCTGGGCATTCCCAACCAGCTTGTCCTGCGCTCCACCGCCAAATACGCCATCGCCGACATCACCATCGATTTCACCGACAGCACCGACGTCTATTGGGCGCGCCAGCAGGTGGGCGAACGGCTTTCCGGGGTGATGGGCGACCTGCCGGACACGGTTTCGGGCGGGCTGGCGCCCATCGCCACGCCGCTGTCGGAAATCTTCATGTTCACGATCGAGGGCGGCGACCTGACCCTGGCCCAGCGGCGCACGCTGCTGGACTGGACCATCCGGCCGGCGCTGCGCACCATTCCCGGGGTTGCCGACGTCAACGCGCTGGGCGGCTATGTCGCCACTTATGAAGTGGTGCCCAACGATGCGGCGCTGCTGTCGGCGGGGCTGCGGGTGTCGGACCTGCGCGCCGCCATCGAACAGGCCAACCGCAATGACGGCGCAGGCCGCGTCACCGAGGGCGAGGAGGCGCTGATCGTGCGCGCGGTGGGGGCGATCTACACGCTCGACGATCTGCGCGAGGTGGTGGTGACCGGCCAGGACGGCCACCATGTGCGGCTGGGCGATGTCGCCGAGGTGCGGACCGGGTCGCTGACCCGCTATGGCGCGGTGACCAAGGACGGCGCGGGCGAGGCGGTGGAAGGCCTGGTGCTGGGGCTGCGCGGCGCAGACACCGGCCAGGTGGTGGCCGGCGTGCGCGCCAAGCTGGACGAATTGCAGGCCAACATGCCCAAGGGCGTGAAGCTGCACGTTTTCTATGACCGCGCCGACCTGATCGACAATGCGGTGGCGACGGTGCAGCACGCCCTGATCGAGGCGACGGTGCTGATCGTTCTGCTGCTGGTGCTGTTCCTGGGCAATCTGCGCGCCGCCATCGTGGTGTCGCTGACCCTGCCTTTCGCGGCGCTGACCACCTTCCTGATGATGCAGGTTTTCGGGTTGACCGCCAACCTGATGAGCCTGGGCGGGCTGGCCATCGCCATTGGCATGCTGGTCGACGCCGCCGTGGTGGTGGTGGAAAATTCGGTGGAGCATTTGTCGCACCACCGGGCGGACGGCGGCGTGCCCAAGCTGCATCTGATCTATCGCGCGGTGAACGAGGTGGCGGTGCCGGTGGCGTCGGGCATCGTGATCATATGTCTTGTGTTCCTGCCGCTGCTGTCGCTGCAGGGGCTGGAGGGCAAACTGTTTGCGCCGGTGGCGCTGACCATCATCTTTGCCCTGGCTGGATCGCTGGTCCTGTCGCTGACCCTGATTCCGGTGATCGCCTCGCTGCTGCTGAAGCCCGGCGCGCATGACGAAGCCTGGCTGATGCGCAAGCTGATGCCGCTTTATTCGCGCGCGCTGGCCGGGGCGCTGGCGCGGCCGCGCCGGCTGTTCATCGGCGTGGGCGCGTTGCTGCTGGCCTCGGTGCTCGCCTATTTCGCGGTCGGCAAGACGTTCATGCCCGAAATGGATGAAGGCTCCATCATCATTCAGCTCACCAAGCTGCCGTCGATCAGCCTGGAACGTTCGACCGCGATCGATACCGCCGTGCAGAAGGCGATTTTGTCGAGGGTGCCGGAGATCGCGGAGATCGTATCGCGCACCGGCAGCGACGAGATCGGGCTGGACCCGATGGGCCTGAACGAGACGGACACGTTCCTGATCCTCAAGCCACGCTCCGAATGGCGTACCGGCAACAAGGAGGACATTGTCGAGGCCCTGCGCGTGGTGATGGAAGGTTTCCCCGGCGTCGACTATTCTTTCACCCAGCCGATCCAGATGCGAACCGCGGAAATGCTGACCGGCAGCCGCGGCGATCTGGTGGTCAAGGTGTTCGGGCCCGATCTGGCGGTTCTGGGGCGTCTGGGCGAAGAAATCCGCACCGCCCTCCGGGCGGTGCCCGGCGCGGCCGAGGTGCTGACCATGGCCGATGACAAGGTTCTGTACCTTCAGACCGCGATCGACCGGCTGGCGGCAGGCCAGGCGGGCCTGCCGGTGCGCGCGCTGCAGGATGAAATGCGCGCCCGGCTGGAAGGCCTGGATGCGGGGATCGTCACGCTGGATGCGCGCCGTGTGCCCATCATGATCAAGGGCGTGGACGATCTGCGCAGCCGTCCCGAGCTGTTCGGGGCCATCGCCATGACCACCGACGATGGCGGCATCGCCCATGTCTCGGACGTGGCGAAAGTCACCCAGCCCGAAGGGCCGGTGCGCATCCAGCGCGAAAATGCCTCCCGCTTCGCCACCATTCAGGCCAATGTCTCGGGCCGCGATCTGGTCGGCTTCGTTGCCGATGCCCAAAGCGCGGTCGCTGCCAAGGTCAAGCTGCCAACCGGCTACCGGCTGGAATGGAGCGGCGAATTCCAGAACCAGCGCCGCGCCGCCGCCCGGCTGATGGTGGTGGTGCCGCTGGCGCTGGGGCTGATCTTCCTGGTGCTGTTCGCCACGCTGGGTTCGGTGCGCCAGTCGCTGCTGATCCTGGCCAATATCCCGCTGGCGCTGGTCGGCGGCATGCTGCTGCTGTTCCTGTCGGGCCACTATCTGTCGGTGCCCGCCTCGGTCGGCTTCATCGCGCTGCTGGGCATCGCGGTGCTGAACGGGCTGGTGCTGATCGTCTATTTCAACCAGTTGCGCGCACAAGGCCTGCCGCTGCGCGAGGTGGTCTATGAAGGCTCACGCCGCCGGCTGCGCCCGGTGATGATGACGGCCTCGATTGCGGCGCTGGGGCTTGTGCCGCTGCTGTTCGCCACCGGGCCCGGCTCGGAGATCCAGAAGCCGCTGGCCATCGTGGTGATCGGCGGACTGATCACCTCCACGCTGCTGACCCTGTTCCTGCTGCCGATCCTGTTCGAGCGCTATGGCGTGTCCAGGGAGAAGAGCCCATGAGCCATGTGAAGATCACGCTGTCGGCGCCCGCCGCGCTGGGCGAGCAGGTGGCCGAATTCCTGCTGGAAAGCGAATGGCTGCCCGGCGGCTTCGCCACCGCCGCCGTCAGCCGGCATGGGCGGGATTTCGAAGATGCAACGCTGCGCGAACAGGTGCGGGGCCGCGTCGATGCCCTGCTGATCACCGCCATTCTGCCCGCGGCCCATGTGCCGGCCCTGCTGGACCAGCTGCGCGAACGCTTTACCACGGCGCGCCTGCTCTACTGGACCGAGCCGGTGCTTGATTTCGGAGATTTCGGATGAGACCGCTGAGGACAACGCTTTTGCTGTCGCTGCTGCTGGCGCCGGGACTGACGTCGGGGCAGGCGCAGGCGCACCCGCCTGTCTCCTCGCCCAGCCTGGAATTCCTGCCGCCGGACGGCATGGTCAGCGACCTTCTGGCCCAGGACCCCGTGGTCAAGCATGCCCAGGCGATGCTGAATTCGGCAGAGGCCGAAGCGCGCGGGCGCGAGGCCGGTCCACATGAATTCACCCTGCACGGCGAATATCACAGCCGCGCCACCAGCATCGATGGGCGGCTGGATGAATGGGCGGTGGGCATCAGCCGTGGCATCCGCCTGCCGGGCAAGGCGGACGCCGATACGCGCATCGGGCGTTATACCGTTGCCGTCGCCGAGAACGGCTATGGCGATGCGCGGCACCAGACCGCGACGCTGCTGAAGGAATTGTGGCTGGCCTGGGTGCTGGCCGAGGACGATGTACGCCTGGCAAAGGAGGAGGCAGCCTCATACGAGCGCCAGCTATCGGCCACCCAGCGCGCCCGCACGCTGGGCGAGACCGCAACGCTCAATGTCGAGCAGGTGCAGGCCGCGCTGGCCCAGGCGCGCGTGCAGGCGGCCCAGGCCGAACAGGCCCGGCGCGATTCCCGCATGACGCTGGAGCGGACCTTCCCCGGATTGACCCTGCCGCTGGGCGCACCCGCCATGCCCGATCCGGCGGCGCCGCCGGGCACCTGGCGCGAATGGCATGATGCGGTGCTGGACGACAATCACGAGATCAAGCTGGCCCAGAGCGAGGCGGACCGGCGCGAATGGATGGCCAGGCGCGCGCGCATGGACCAGTTCGCCGACCCCACCTTCGACCTGCGCACCTTTCAGGACATGGGCGGGCATGAGACGGGTTTCGGCGTGGGCTTTTCGATTCCCATTGGAGGGGCCCTGCGCCAGGCCAGCGCGGACCAGGCCGGCGCGGAAGCCACCGCCGCCTCCGTGGCTGCGCACAAGGTCAAGCGCGACGTGGAAATCGCCGCCGAGCGCGATGTGATCAATGCACAGCAGGGGCTGGAAGCCTGGCGGCAGGCCAGCGCGGCGGCCACCAGCAGCGCCGCCATGCTAGCACGGATGCAGAAGGCCTATGACCTGGGCGATCAGGGGCTGACCGAGCTTCTGATTGCGCGGCGTCAGGACTATGACGCGCGCCGCACCGAGGTTCATGCACGCGGCAGCGCCCATTCGGCGGTGCTGCAGCTGATGATCGATTCCCACCGCATCTGGGGTCTTTCCGACGAGGAGTAGGGGGGCGGGTTTTGCGGTATCAGCGCCCTGCGATGAAGGCATGCCAGACGCGGCGCATCATGAAAAATAGCGTCTCGCCGACGACCGGGACTGTCCGTATCCGGCGCAGCGCGGAAACGACAGGCGCCGTCACGATCCGCAGCCGCCATCTGCGCTGATATTCGCGACACAGGGTGCGATCTTCAAAGGTGCCGGAAACGGCTGCGTCCTGAAGGACGTCCTGGTAGAGCGACAGCCACGCCTCTGCTGCGGCATCCAGGCTCGCCTCCTGCCTGATCCGTGCGCTGACGCGGGCTGCGTCGGCGGCGTCATACCGGGCGATTTCCCCCGAAATGGCGCCGGCGTCGAGCGGCCCTGTCAGCACACCGGCGCCGAAATTCATCGGGCGCAATGCGTCCAGGTTTTTTGTGCTCACCATGGGGCCAAGACCGGAAAAGTCGCACAGGATCACGGCGGTCCCCGTGGCCATGGCTTCCAGGGCGCAGCGCGCCTTGGCGAAAACAAGGTCATAGCCGCCGAGCATGTCTTCGGGGCTTGCCGCCGGTCTGTTCACGCCCGATCCGACGACATCGACATCCAGTCCGTGGCTTTTGCATGCCTGCAGCACCGGCAGCATATGGGTGAGCCGCCCGGCATAGTTGCTGAAGATCAGCGCGCGGCGTGGTGTGGCCGGAAGGGGCGCGCGCGCCCGAAACCGGTTCAGGTCCACCGCATTGCAGATCATGGCGATGCGCGCGGGCGGTATTGCGGAGCAGGCACGGATGCGCGCCTCGCAACGCCTGTCCACCGCGACATGCCTTGCAATGCGCGCCAGCGGGAGAGGGGCATCCATGTCCTGTGTGGCATCATGGATGGCGAAAATGGCGGGAACGCCCTCGAACCGGGTCAGGGCGTTCAGGAGTGCAGGCTGGTGTTGGCCGTGAATGATGTCCGGCCGGAAAGGCAGGTTCCCAAGGTCGGAAACGACGGCAATGTCTCTCGCTTCGATATCCCGGGCAATGGCGCCTTTCGCAAGGGTGTGGATGGCCACCCGGTGCCCGCGCGCGGTGAGCGCCGTCGCCAGGTCGCGCGTAAAGCAGGGGACGCCACTGAAGGTCTCCAGCTCGAACGCCGTCATCAGTATGTTCAAGGCGCGGTCCCGGCGCGGGCCTCGCCGGCATATGCAGCGCCGCCGTAAATGCCGCGGGCATGACGGCGGACATCCGTCATGATGGGGCGAAAATGGTCTTCGAAGCGCAGGCAACTCCTGTAGATGCCTTTGCGGACCCGTTCTTCGCCGACCTGCTCGTAATAGGGTATGCCGGTGGGAAATTCGTAGCGCGGTTGCGCGACCCTGATCAGATGTTCGGTGCGGAACGCGTCGTATCCGCCGGATGACAGCGCACGGTCGACTTCAGACTGCAAATCGTCATAGCCGCGTGCCTGATCGATCTTGGCCTGAAAGGCTCCTGGCGTCAGGGGCAGGCGCAATGTGCCGCGCGGCCGGTGCATATCGCCGTTCCGGTTCGTTTCCCACAGCTGTATGGCATAGTTCTGGATCCGGCTTCCGGTCTGGGCTTCGGCCGCCTGGATCGCCGTGTCCACCAGGAAGCGGCACAGGTCGTGGCCGGGGTTGAAGCCTTCCCAGGCGTCGGCGACCACGAAATCGATGTCATTGACGACGAGCGATGTGACGATCGCATCGAACAGGCCGCAAATGGCCCGCGTATCGCGTTGCATGATCGCCCGATAGAGAAATTTATCGGTATGGGGCCCGAAGATTTCGCCCATGGCGGCGCCGGCTCCGTCCAGCAGGCGCGCCGTGGCGTCAAGCCTGCCGCGCGTGCCGTGGCCAGATCCGTCGGTCAGGACATGCGCCAGCGGGCGCGCCGCAAGAACCCAGCCATATACGCACAATTCATGACCCGGATGGGCCATGTACAGGGCTGGCCGGCGGTGGCGCAGCAGCCCAGTCTCCATGTCTCCTGATCAGGCGCACCGTTCGAATTCTGCCCGGAAGGTTGGCGTTACTCTGCTTAACGTGAAGACCAGGCGCCAGATGCGCGGGGTTGAGGTTGAACGATCCGGGGCGGCCCGGCGTAGCCAGTCCTGTTAGGTATGATGGCAGCAGCAATCCCCGCGAAGCTGTCGTTATTACAATCGTTCCGATGACCGATGGCGCAGGACCGTCGCGGTACTCGGCGTGATGGAGGAACCAGGGCAATGCGGAAACTTCATCTGGCGGGCGTGATCTTGTGCCTGATGACCAGCGCGCCTTCGCGCAGGCCAGCCGGCTGGCGATCAGTCGCAGCCCGCCCATGACAGCATGCCCAGTTTGGCGCCTTGGTCCGTCTTCCCGACCCGGGCGGTTTCGCCATGGTCGATGCCGACGGCACGGTGCATGTCATTGCGCGCGCGAAGAGCGCAGACTACCTTTTCAGGGCACGCCCTATGGCTCGCCTTGGCACGCCAACAGTGGCCGCCCAACTGTTCATTCGCCGATGTGCGGCCGCGGGGAACGGCTTCAAGCGCGGTGAACAGCCCGTGTCGAATGGGACCAGAATGGGCCACAATTCTCTATCCCTATGTCATTGCCCAAGGGCATTGGCAGCATTCCGTCGGTGCTGGATTCCAAAGAGGTATCTGTGGGTTCTCAGCGATACTTTGAAACTTTTTATCGCAGCTCTACAAGTTCGATCCAGCCACAAGTTGGTGCTGAGCGTTCCCAAGCGTCCTGGGGCATCTGACCAAAGAGCGCCGCGTAGCGTGGATTCCCAGGATCACGTCTGGGTGATAGCCGACAATGCTGAATCCATCGATAAGCATGGAGCTGTCGCCGAGGAACCTTCTGCACCATCGGCACGCGCAATCATCGCGACTGGGTGGGAATCAGGGCCCAGCGCCTGTTAATGGCAGCCGGTGATGATTGCTTTTTTGGTCCCAGGGCGACATCTATATCGCGAGGTCACGCCAATGAAATTTAACGGTCAACAGGCGGCGACGATCCACCAACCAGAAGGCGTGGCCCGCGTCATCCCACCTGGACAAGAACGGCAAGTTCGTCGGCCAGTGGATTCGGCAAAGTGGGGAGCAGAACTGGGTTCGATTCACCCATGGCCTGGCGTTAGGCCCACCAACGGCGATGGCATGGATCGGCGACCGCGAACAGTATCGCATCGTCATCTATACCGCCGACGGCCGCTTCAAGAAGACGCTGCAGATGCGCAACCTGGTCTGCGCCCTGAACTTCGACCACAAGGGCAATCCCTGGATGGCGTCGGGCCAGGACGGCCGGTTCACAAACTGGATCGCGACGGGCATGCTGGGCGCGGTGGGCAGCACCAACATGGGCATCAGCCGTAGCCAGTTCATCAGGGCGAGCTACTGGTCCTTCACCCCCAATGACGACCTGATCGCGGGCGATACCTCGGTCGGCCGCGTCACGGTGATGCGCAAGTAGCGGCTGGCGCGGCGCAGGCGATCAGAGTCAGGGCTGCTCCTTTCCGGCCCATCCCTTGCGGAACAGGTCGATCACATATTCGACGTGCTGGCTGATGAAGGGCTCCTCGCTGTTGCGCGGTCTGCTGGGCGCCGGCGGTTTTGGCAGTGTGCGCGGCTATGACACGCGCACCGCCAACGGTTCGCAGGGTTTGCTGGCCAGCGTGGAACTGCGAAGCCCCAGCTTCAGCCCCCTGGGACAGTTGGGCGCGTCGGTCGAGGATTCCGGCCAGGTGCTTGTCTTCTACGATGCCGGGTTCGTTTCAAACCGGTATGCCCAGACCGGTCAGGCGCGTCATGCCACCTTACAGAGCGTTGGCTTCGGGGTGCGCTATGGCATCGGCCAGTATCTGGATGCGCGCTTCGACTATGGCTGGCAGCTTTCGCGGGCCTATGGCGCGACCAAACTGGGCAATCTGGCGACGGTGTCCATCACGGTCGGAAACTAGGGCGGAGCGCAGAAACGCGCCGCTCGGAGAGCCGCCTGCCGATGCCGCGGCGTGGCGAACACGGCCGGGTCAAACCGTTTGACATCGCATGCTCCCGTTTCGACAATGCCGCGTGCCGCGAAGACGGCTGCGAGTGCGGGGGAATACATGAAGCGCCATAAACTGTTCGTGACCGCTGGGCTGGTTTTGGCATTGCTGCAGCCGGCGGGCGCGCAGATCGCGGTGTCCGGCTTTGACGGCAAGCAGCCGCATCTGGGCGCCAAGCCGCATGATGTGACGGCCGATGGGATTGCCGTGATCGACCTGGGCGCAACGCCGCCCAGGGTGCTGGGCAAGGTCGATGTGCCGTTCAGCATGATCGGGCCGCCCACCAGCGTGGCGGTGGCCCATGACGGCAGCTTTGCCATCGCGACCAATTCCCAGAAGCTTGATCCGAAGGATGCCAGCCGCTTCGTGCCCGATGACACTGTTTCGCTGATCGGGCTAGCGGCGCCCGCCCATCCGGTGGTGCTGCAGACGGTGAAAGCGGGCGCCGGCGCGACCGGCGTGGCGATCAGTCCCGATGACGGGATGGCGCTGGTGGCCAATGTCGATGCCGGAACCGTGTCGGTCTTTGCCATCGATCATGACAGGCTCAAATTGCGCGATACGGTGCAGCTGGATGCCAAGGACGGCCCCTGTGACGTGGGAATCTCGCCGGATGGGAAAATCGCGCTGGTGACACAGCGGCACGGCACCCATATCTGGCGGCTGGCGATCAGGGACGGCAAGGTGACGAATACCGGCATCACCTATGCCACGGGCATCAACCCCTATGGCGTCGTGTTCAGCCCCGACAGCCGTTTTGCCTACAACACCAACCTGATGGGCCGCATCGATGCAAAGAAGCCGGCGCATGGCCCGCGCATCGGCACCATCACCGCCATCGACCTGACGAAGAACATGGTTGCCGCGACGATGGAGGTGGGCCCGACGCCTGAGAATATCGCCCTGTCGCCCGATGGCCGCTATGGCGCGGTGACCGTGGTCAATGGTTCATCGGCCTGGCCCACGGACGGGGACTATCACGATTTCGGGTTTCTGAAGATCTACCGGCTGGATGGCGCCGCGATGACCGAGGTGGCCCAGGCGCGCACCGGCCAGTGGGGGCAGGGTGCGGTGTGGCGCCAGGACGGCAAGGTCATCGTGCTGCAGACGGCGATCCGCAAGGTGCTGGAAGTCTATCGCTTCGACGGCCACACGCTGACGCGCGACCCTTCCGCAACGCTCCAGTTCCACCGGCGTCCCGGCGCGATCATGTCCGCCGTCAGCCGCTGACGCCTGCCGCTACCAGTCGACGACCGAACCGTCATCGGCATCGAACTGCGCCACATAGGGGCGCGGTTCGCCCACCTGGGCCCGCAGCTTGTCCTCGTCGATGGTGATGCCCAGTCCCGGCTCGGTCAGCAGCGGGCGATAGCCACCGGAAATCGGGGGCAGCGGCTTGGCCAGCAGATCGGAATATTCATTGTCGCCGCGTTCCTGGATCAGGAAGTTGGGAATGGACGCGGCGATCTGCATGCTGGCGGCCAGAGAACAGGGGCCTTGCGGATTGTGCGGGGCGATGGGCGCATAATAGGCCTCGGCCATGCCGGCGATGATCTTCAGCTCGGTGATGCCGCCGGCATAACAGACGTCCGGCTGCAGGATCATGGCGGCCTTCTTTTCCAGGATCTCGCGGAAGCCCCATTTGGTGAAGATGCGTTCGCCCGTGGCCAGCGGCACGCTGGTCTTTTTGGCCAGGTCGGCCATCACGTCGACATTCAGCGCCTGAACCACTTCCTCGTAGAACCAGGGATTGTAGGGTTCCAGCGCCGCCATCAGGCGGACAGCCGTGGTTGGCTGCACCGCGCCGTGGAATTCCACGCCGATATCGACGTCGGGACCCATGCGCTTGCGCAGGTCGGCGAAACGCTCCACCACTTCGGCGACATACTTGGCGCCTTCATTGTATTTGGTCGGTGCGCGACCGGCGGCGTTGCGCAGGCCAACCTTCATGGCGTTGACGCCATTCTTCATGTCGGGCCGGCCATAGACGCGGATGCGGTCGCGCGTGGGACCGCCCATCAGCTTGTGGACCGGCAGGTTGTAGACCTTGCCGGTGATGTCCCACAGCGCCTGGTCGATACCCGACAGGATCGCGGTCTTGACCGGGCCGCCGCGATAAAAGGCGCCGCGCTCGATCGCCTGCCAGTGGAAGGTCACACGCGTCGGATCCTGGCCGATGAGATAATCGCCAACCTCCAGGGCCCCGGCGGCGCAGGCCTTGGCATCGTCCTTCAGCATTTCGCCCCAGCCGGTGATGCCCGCATCGGTTGAGATTTTCACGAAGACCCAGGAATTCTTCAGAACGAAGGTCTCGATCTTGGTGACACGGATTTTCTCGCGCGAGCCCAGCGCGGCGCTGGCGGCCCGGGCCGGTGCGGCGGCCCCGTTCAGGCCGAAAAGCGCGGCCGGTCCCAGCAGGCCCGCGAGCGTATGGCGGCGATTGGGCATGTCTCCCCCGATATGAATTTTCTGTAAGCAAGCCATTGATCCGGCGCGCTGTCCAGCCGGCCGATGACGTGTTCGGGGTGAGCAGCCGTGCTGCGGCGCACAAGGCAGCCATGGCCTTGTGTTCCATATATGAAGTGATGCGCCGCATCACGGCTGAACGATCAGGCGGGCGCGTTGCCGGTTTCGGTGCGGTTGGCCCACTGGGCTTCCATGGCCGCCGATTCGTCGTCGCTGAAAAGCTGGCGCGCCAGAAGCAGCGCCTCGGTCCGGCTGCTGATTCCCAGTCGGCGGTACATGGCAGTCAGGTAGGTCTTTACCGTGTTTTCCGTCACGCCAAGCTGGAAGGCGATCTGCTTGTTGCGCAGGCCCTGGCACAGGCCCATCAGGATGCGCAGCTGTGCGGGCGAGAGAATTGCGATCAGGTGCGCGCGCTGTTCCCGCTTGGCATTTTCATTGGCCGGCTCCTGGGGCGGTGGCGTCCAGGTGTCGCCGCGCATCACCGCATGCAGCGCCGTGGCGATGTCGTCGCGGCTGGAGCATTTGGGAATATAGCCAGCCGCGCCAAAGGCCATGGCGCGTTCGATCGTGGTGTCGCTGCTGTTGGTCGACACGACAATCGCCGGAATATGCGCGAAATCGCTGCGCATCTGCATCAAGCCGGTGAAGCCTTCGCTGTCCGGCAGGCGCATATCCAGGGTCATGAAGGCGATGTCGTCGTTGCTGTTCAATGTCTGGCGCGCATCGGCCAGGGTCTCCGCCTCGACGATTCGCATCTGCGGAAATTCACTGCGTACCACCGTTCGCAATGCCTGCCGGAATAGTGGATGGTCATCCACGATCAAGGCCATGTTCATCCGCGTACCCCCCAAAACAAATATGCAAACAACACAACTGCTCCGCGACGATAGTGCGCCTTTCGCATGGCGAAACCAACAAAAAGTAAATGAAGCTATTTCGACTCAGGGTTTGTGCAGCATCAAGTTCCTGAGATTTTGCAGCGATTTATTTGATTGGAGAGGCTCTATCAGGGCGGTTTTGCGTGCTGCGCGGAACAAACGGTAAAATTGATTTACATAAGTATATACGGAGGCGCCTGCACTTGTGACCATTGCGCATCACTGTGGTGGAACAAGAAATGCGATTTACAAAAGAGGATATAGGTGCCCGCCCCCGCGTGAGGCAGTTTGGCGACCAAGCTGGATCGAACCAGTGCCATAGACCTTTCAGGGGGATTTCTAATGATCAATGAATTGACGACGACGCGCGCGCGCCTTGCTGGCGGCGTGGCCATGCTGGCGCTGAGCGCCGGCGCTGCAATGGCCCAGGGAACTGGTGTCGAGCAGGTCGTCGTGTCTTCGACCCGTCTGCAGCAGGCCGGTTTCAATGCGCCGACGCCGACGACGGTGATGAGCACGGCGGACCTGGAAAAGCAGGCCCAGCCGAACATCTTCGAAGCTGTGACCCAGCTGCCGGCCCTGGAAGGCTCTTCGGGCGTCACCTACAACACCGGTTCGACCACCACCGGCCTGCAGGGCCTGTCGTCGCTGAACCTGCGCGGTCTGGGCATTATCCGCACCCTGACCCTGATCGACGGCCAGCGCGTTGTGCCCGCCAACCCGAACGGCGCGGTCGACGTCTCGCAGATGCCGCAGCTCCTGATCCAGCGCGTCGACGTTGTGACGGGCGGCGCCTCCGCCTCCTGGGGTTCTGACGCCGTCGCCGGTGTCGTGAACTTCGTCACCGACAAGCGCTTCGAAGGCTTCAAGTTCAACGCCTCGGCCGGCATGTCGACCTACTCCGACAAGGGCACCGCCGTGATCCAGGCGGCTGCCGGTACGTCCTTCCTGGGCGGCCGCGGCCACTTCGAAATCGCCGGCGAATTCCAGCATGCCGACGGCGTCGAGCCGCGCCTGCCGGTTGCCTACAATCAGTTTAATACCCGCATCTATCCGGGCGGACGCGAGTTCTTCTCGCAGTACGGCACCGCCAGCTACTCGCTGTCTAGCACCGGTTCGGGCCTTTCGGGCACGCCCGCCGGCTATACCGGTCCGCGCTATGTCTACGCGAACCTCGAGCAGAACGTTAACAACTACCCCTATGGCATGGTGAACTCCGGTCCCAAGCAGGGCACCATCTTCGGCGCCAACGGCCAGGCCGCGCAGTTCGATTATGCCGGCGGCTGTACCCCGAACTATGACGGCAGGTTCAACCGTGGTGGCTCGGTCAGCGGTGCGATCGGTTCGACCTGCTTCGGCACCGCGGCCGATCCGGGCGACCAGACCGCGCGTCAGTTCACCCACTCGCTGATCGACCCGATCACCCGTGGCAATGTCTATGCCCGTCTGTCCTACGACCTGACCGACAACACCGAGATCTTCGCCACGATCAACGTTTCGAACGTGCGGACCTCGAACATCCCGGCCCAGGGCAACTCCAACAAGGGCAATATCGGCATCAAGTGCGATAACGCCTTCCTGCCCCAGACCGGCCTGTTCGGCATCGGCCTGACCTACCAGGAGAACATCAACGCCTGTAACGCGGCCTACGCCAACGCCAACTACAACGCCATCACCGCGCCCAGCGCCACCAACCCGACCGGCGGCGCCGGCGGCCCGGTGCAGGGCTTCTCCATCACCACCCTGAACGGCAACATGAACCTGGACCAGGTTCTGCACATCCAGCGCGACATGCGCCGGTATGTGGTTGGCGGCAATGGCGCCTTCAACCTGTTCGACACCGACTTCACCTGGGACACCTACTTCCAGCATGGTGAGAACGACGCGGCCATCCACATCTGGAACATGCCGCTGAAGAACCGCTTCAACCTGGCGATGGACTCGATCCAGCTGGCCAACGGCGACATCGTCTGCCGCAGCCCCACCGCCCGGGCGAATGGTTGCGTGCCGTTCAACCCCTTCACCACCTCGATGCCGAACCCCGGCGCGATCGCCTATATCGACAACCAGGCGAACGGCGCCAAGAAGGGCGGCCCGGAAATGCGCCAGTTCATGCGCCAGGAAGCCTTTGGCCTGAACTTCAACACCAGCCCGATCAAGAACTGGGCCGGCGACATCTCGGTGGCCTTCGGTATCGACTATCGCGAGGAAGCCTTCGCCCAGACGGCCGATCCGTATGCCGGCGGCATCACCGCCAGCACCCCGGCCACGGCGATCTATCCGTGTACCGATCCGTCGATCGACTGCCAGGCCTCTGGCGGCGCCTCGGGTCACGTCAATCCGGGCAACTGGAACGCCGGCAACTACACCTCCGGCGGCGGCAACTACCACGTCAGCGAAATCTATGCCGAGTTCGGCATTCCGCTGCTGGACAATGCCGACTGGGGCAAGATGGACCTGGACGTCGCGGGCCGCTTCGAGCGGTACTCGACCGCCGGCGACATCGTGGCCTGGAAGGTGGGTCTGACCTGGGATACGCCCATCCCCGGCGTGCGCCTGCGTACCCTGCAGTCGCGCGACGTGCGTGCGCCCAACCTGGCCGACCTGTACCTGCCGCGCCAGACCCTCAATGGCGGCTTCTGCAACAAGTTCGCCGACCCGAACTGTACCTCGACCCAGGTCATGGGCCAGACCAACGCCGGCAACCCGCTGCTGTCGCCTGAAAAGGGTACCACGACGCAGATCGGCCTGGTGTATCAGCCCGACTGGCTGCCTGGCTTCCAGGCGTCGTTCGACTACTACCGCATCATGGTCAAGGGCATCATCGCCGGTTCGGGCGTGCAGCAGGTCGAAGACCTCTGCTACCAGGGCATCACGGCCTACTGCTCGCAGCGGTTCATCCAGACCGCCAACGGCCAGCCGCAGACCGCGGCCAATCCGGGCACGGCAGGCTCGGCAAATGCGGTGCTGTCGATCACCAACGTTCCGTTCAACTCGGCGGGCCTGCTGACGGACGGCTTCGACATCGAAGCCAGCTATCAGTTCGACCTGATCGACTGGGACGTGCCGGGCGACTTCACCGTCCGCCTGTTGGCCAACCACACGATGAAGTTCATCTCCGACCCGCTGCAGGCTGGCCAGTACGCCACCGAAAGCGCCGGCGTGCTGGGCGGCGGCTTCAACAGCGCCACCTACAGCCAGACCACCGGCAACGTCCTGACCTGGAAGGTCACCGGCCAGCAGAGCTGGCAGGGTGACACGATCGGCCTGACGGTGACGGAACGCTGGTTCGCCGATGGCGTGATGCGCGGCAAGTGGCTGTCCAAGGGCATCGTGAGCCCGGGCAACAAGTGGATCGTCTGCTCCACCGGCTGCCCGACGGACACCAACGAGGTCCATACGATCAACTACCAGTATGTCCCGTCGGTGCTCTACATGGACATCGGCACGACCTACAACTACAGCGACTCGACGCAGTTCTACTTCAAGGTGAACAACGCCCTGAACACCGACCCGCCGCAGGTTGGCCGGAACGAAGTGAACAACACGCTGTATGACGTGATCGGCCGCTTCTACCAGATCGGCGTCCGCTTCAATAACTAAGGGGATACACGGCGCCGCGATGGTCCTGGCAACAGGGCCCTTGCGGCGCCGCCCTCTCGCTTGATCACCAGTTTCACGCACTCCCCCCAGGGCATGCGTGTTTCCTCAGCCCCGCGGGCCATAGCCTCGCGGGGTTTTTTTCTGCCTGGTTTGCCGGTGGCCCGTCTAACGGTCCGGCGCGATCACCTTGCCCGACCCGTAGATGGCACGCCGGATAGTCGCCGGATGGGTGATCAGGCGTACGTCGCCGGAACCGGTGATGGTAACCTGCAGGTCACCGCTGGGGGCGATGGTGGCGCCGCCGCTGCCGGTCACCATGACCTTGGCATCCTCGACCGCAAGGCTGCCCAGATTGGCCTTGCCCGAGCCGGTCACGGTGAGCATGAGGCGCTTGACCCGGCCCGCAGCCGTCACGCTGCCGGGTCCTGCGATGGTAAGTGTCAGCACGTCCTGGTCCAGCTGGCCCAGATCGACGTCATGAGAGCCATTGACCACCACGGCGTTGCGCCGTGTGGCGCCATCGCCGGTGGGCGGTTGCGGGGGTTGCGGTGGCACCGGAACGCGCTGCGGCAGGGGCTGTGGTTCTGGCGCGGGTGCTGGCACGGAGTGCGGCTCCGGTTCCGGTTCAATTTCACCAGAGCCCACGATGGTCTGACGGATGGACTTGGGCCTGCTCGCCAGCAGCAGGCGCCCGCTGCCGGCGATAAAGACTTCCAGCGACAGGCGCGGCGCCAGCCGGACCGTGCCGCTTCCCAGGATCGTGACCTTGGCGGCATCGGCGGTCAGCTTGCCCAGGTCGGCATCGCCGGCACCGCTAAGCACCAGGTTGAGATCGGCGACCTTGCCGTCGCCGCTGACCTTGCCGCGGCCGTTGACGTGAATGTCCAGACTGTCCTGGTCGACATGGCCCAGTTCCAGTGTTTCGCGGCCGTTGACCACGAATTTGCGGATCGGCACGCCGCTGATCACGGCCTGTATTTTCTTGTCGCTCTTTTTAGGAGCAGGGGCGTCGCTGGCGATGCGGCCATCGCCGAATTTCACCTGTGCGACTTCGCCGGCCGGGCCGGTCACGCTCACGCCCGGCTTGCCATGCGGCTGGTAGCGCAGATTGACGGGGGCATCCACCGACAGGCTGTCGCCACCGCTCCAGCGCCATTCGCGATGCGTGGCCAGGTCGATCAGGGGCTTGATGCCCTTGAGCGATTGCGGGTCATGAAACACGCTGTCGCCGCCGATCGCATAGGCCAGGCCCAGGAACCCGGCGCTGAGCGTCAGGGCGGCAACGGAAACGGTGGCCAGCATCTTCGACATGGGGTCAGTCCTCGTCCCTGACGCCAGGCCGGCCGTTGCCGGGGCGCAGGAGCTGGTAGTTCAACCGCACATGCCGTCCCAGAAGGCGCAGGCCCGTATCCAGCGCCAGCGCGATCAGGGTGCCGATGCCGATCACGCCAAAGACCAGGCCCAGGCCGATCAGCGACGGGACCAGCACATTGCCGCCGCCCCGCGCCAGGCCCGCCGCCAGATGCAGCCCTGTGCCCGCGGCGATATAGAGGACATAGGCGGCGGCAGCGGCGCAGACCACAAGGCCCGCAATGACCGGAACCAGCATGGCCAGCGTGAAGGCCGGCAGAAGCGCCGTGCCGGCGCTGAGGAATGTGTGGGGATTGCGGCGGTCTTCCCAGCGGCGCAGGCGCGCTTCGGTCTTCAGCTCCTGGCCCAGCCGCAGGGGATCGCCCAGCGCGGCGGCGACGTCGGCATCGCTGCGGCCGGCCTCGGATGCGTCGCTGAAATGCGCCTCATAGTCGGTAACGATCTCGTCGATCTCGGTTGCCGACAGGCCATTCAACCCCTGGCGCAGCCGTGCGATGAACAGCGCGCGCGTCATGGCTTGCTCTCCAGCAGGGCCTCGATGGCCGCCATGAAGCTTTTCCATTCGGCGCGTTGCGCCGCCAGCGTGGTCTTGCCCTGGTCCGTCATGCGGTAATATTTGCGCGGCGGGCTGCCGGGAACCTCGACCAGATAGGTGCTGACCAGCCCGTCGTCCTGCATGCGCCGCATCAAGGGATAGATGGTGCCTTCGCCCATGCCCACATCCTTTGTCAGGCGGCTGGCGATTTCGTAGCCATAGGCGTCGGCCCGCGACAACAGGGTCAGGACGCACAATTCCAGCACGCCTTTTCTAAGTTGGGTCTGAATGCTTTCGGGCAAGGCCGTTTCGTCCGGAAATGTTGGCGAGGGGCGCGCCGACTCGCGGTCAAGGCTATCCGCCGGCTTGTTCCCCCGCAACGCACCACCGATCACGCCCAAATTCAGCCGGTCACGACTTCAACCAGTGACATCGATGTTTCCCGATCCACGCACGGACCGATGGATTTGCGCGGGCCGGGCCGTCAGGTGCACGTCACCGGAGCCGGTGATGGCGATGTTTGCCGCGTCATGGGGCGCGATGGCGGCCTCGCCGCTGCCGGTGATGGCGATATCGGCGCGGCGGGTGGACACATCGTCCATCGCGGCGCGTCCGGAGCCATGGATGGCAATCGCCACCTGGCCGATCTGCCCGCTGGCGCCCATGCGGCCGCTGCCGGAGATCTCGACATCGGCGCGCTGGGCGCGGATCTGGCCCAGCATCGCCTCGCCCGAGCCATGAATGGCAAGGCGCAGACGGTCGACACGGCCTTCGGCGCGGGCCTTGCCGCTGCCATGGATCGCCAGGTTGAGTTCGTCCTGATCCAGGCGGCCCAGATCCATGTCCGGCGATCCGGCCAGCATTACATCGTGCAGCGCCACGCCGCTGACGGTGATGTCCAGATGGCCGTCGCGGAAAAGGCCCGGGCTGTTGTCGTGGCGGATTTGGCCCTGGCCGACCCGCAGGTGCCTGAGCGTCGCGTCGGGGCCGGTGATGACGATGCGGACCGGGCCGCCGCGCTGGTAATGCACGGTGGCGGGCACCGATACGCCCAGACCGTCGCTGCCATCCCAAGCCCATTCCATATGGCCGGGGCGCACCACATCCGGCGCGCGGGGCGTGAAATCATCGTGCCACGGCTCAGCGGCCGCCGGCATCGCGGCCAGCAGGGTCAAGGCGGCCAGTGCGATCAGAGACATTTTCATGGACGAACTCCGATAAAACAGCGCGGGGACGGCGCAGCGTCTGGATCGCTGTATAGACAACCATACCATGTTATGCAAGGTATAATGCTATACATGCTGTACTGCAATGCACGGCCGCGGGGTTGAAATGGTCTCAAGCAACTGGAAAGTCTGGGTTTTTCTCATTCTTTGGGCGGGGATGATGGCCTGGTCCCCGGCAGTATGGGCCGCCGCGGGGGAGGGACTGTCCAGCTATCCGGCCAGCTATTTCGCCGAGGCCAGGCCCGCGACCGCCTATGACATGGTCTCACGCCTGCCGGGCTTTACCCTGGATACCGGCAATTCGGCGCGCGGCTTTGCCGGCACGGCGGGCAATGTGCTGATCGATGGCGCGCGGCCCACGGCCAAGAATGACGACCTGTCCACCATCCTGCAGCGCATTCCCGCCGCCAATGTGGTGCGCATCGAAGTCATTCGCGGCGGTGCGCCGGGCGTCGACATGCAGGGTCAAAGCGTGGTGGCCAATGTCATCCGCAGCGACGAGCGGCCCAACCAGCTGATTGTCGACACCACGACCACCTTCCTGGGATCGGGGCAATGGAATCCGGCCGGCAAGCTGGAATATCACGGCCAGCGTGGTTCGTTGCGCTATGAGGCCAGCCTGGAGCGGCTGGCCCAGGTTTGGGACGATGGGCCCGGCGTGGGCTATCGCCTGGTGACGCCGGCGGGCGGGGCAACACGGCGCGAACATGCCCAGTCCTGGGGCATCATCCGCTCCGGTTACAGCGCGCATGGTGGGGTGACGGTGCCGCTTCTGGGCGGGGAGTGGGCCAACAACCTGACTTTGCAGACCACCGACTATCCCAGCGGCATCGCCTATGACGGCGCGGCGGGCACGACACGCTATCCTTCGCTGAGAAAGGAGCGCAGCGGCGAATTCGGCAGCCACTGGCAGGGCATTTTCCATGGCTTCAACGTCGAAACCCTGTTCCTGCAGCGGCTGGGCCATCGCGAGGACGACAGCCGCAGCATCACGCCCACCGACAATGCCGTCTTCCTGTCGCGCCGCAACACCGGCGAAAGCATTTTCCGCACCACCGTGCGTTACACGCTGTCACCCAGCCTGAGCTTCGAGGGTGGCGGCGAGGGCGCCTACAATGTCCTGGATGGCCATACCAGCTTTGTCGACAAGGGCGTGGCGGTGATGCTTCCCAACGCCAATGTGCGGGTGGACGAAAGGCGCGGCGAAATTTTCGGCAGCGCGACCTGGAAGATCGCGCCGGACCTGTCGCTGGAAGGCGGCGCGCGGTTCGAGTTTTCCACCATTCACCAGAGCGGCGACACCCAAAGCACGCGCAGCTTCTTCTATCCCAAGCCGCGCCTGCTGCTGTCCTGGTCGCCCTTCGACGATACCCAGATCCGCCTGCGCGCCGAGCGCACGGTGGGACAGCTCGACTTTTCCGATTTCGTTGCCTCCTCGAACCTGTCGGCCTATGGCGTGGCCGCGGGCGGCGCCAATCTGCGGCCGGACCAGCGCTGGCAATACGAACTGGCGGTCGAGCGCCATTTCTGGGAGCGCGGCGGCCTGGTCCTGTCCTATCTGCATGAGGACATCACCGATCTTCAGGACTACATCCCGGTCGGCGGTGGACTGGACGCACCGGGCAACATTCCCCATGCCACCAGCGAGCAGCTGACCATTCGCGGCACCATCCCGCTGGACTTCCTGGGGATCAAGAACGGACTGTTGAAGCCGAATGTCTACTGGACCGACTCCAGCCTGATCGATCCGGTGACGGGGGAGCGGCGGCGCATCTCCAACCAGCGCAACATCAACTCCTATTACAACTTCACCCAGGACATCGATGCGTGGAAATCCACCTGGGGCCTGTTCTGGGGCACGGCCTTCAGCCGCACCACCTGGCGCATTTCCGAGGTGCGGCGGGTGAACATTCACAACAATCCCATCCTGGGCGCCTTCTGGTCCTACAAGCCCGATGCGGACTGGAAGTTCACCTTCGGCGTGGACAATGCGGTGCCCTGGCGGCTGGGCGTCGACCAGTTCGACTATCCGGTGCCGCGCGACACGCCGTCCACACCGGATGTCCAGTTGATCCGGCTGCGCACCGTGCCGCGCTTCTATGTCCAGATACGATCGGTCTTCTAGGCGCGGCCGGTCTTGCCTGGAGCGGTTTCCGGCTGGGCCCAGAACACCGGCAGCACGCACAGCGCCACCGCGGCGATCATCAGGCCCGGCGCCATGGCCCAGCCGGTCAGGCGGGTCAGAAGCTGCGCCGCATAGGGGGTGAAGCCGCCGAAGATCGCGGTGGCGGTTGTGGCGCCCAGCGCCAGGCCGCTGACCCGGCCCTCGCCGGGAAACTGTTCGGCGGTGGCGATGGCGCCCACGGCGCTGACCGCCCCGGCTAGGCAGGCCAGCACCAGAACCCCCGCCAGAGCCTGCGCCTGCGATGCGCCCGCCATCAGGGAAAACATCGCGCCGGGCAAAAGGGCGCTGCACAGGCAGAGAAACAGAAGGACGGGCTTGCGGCCAACATGGTCGGACAGGATGCCGGTCAGCGGGGTGATCAGGATGACGGCGATGGCGGCGATGGTGGACAGGTGCAGGGAGCGGCCTTCATCCATCATGCCGACCGAGGTCAGAAACGCCGGCACATAGGTGATGCCGACATAATAGGTGATCGATCCCAGGGCCGAGATGGCGAAGGACCGCGCGATACCGATGCGGTGATGGGCCAGGGTGTGCGTGAGCGGGCTGGCGGGCACGGAGCCTTCGCGGGCCTGGCGTTCGAAATCAGGCGACTCTTCCATTGCGGTGCGCGCGATCCAGACGCTGGCTGCCAGCACGAACCCCACCAGGAAGGGGATGCGCCAGCCCCAGGCATCCAGCGCGGCAGGCGTCATCGCCGCGACGGTCAGCGCGCAGACACCCACAGCCAGAAGCCCGCCGACTTCGCTGGCGGCCGATGCTAGCGCGGCGACCAGCCCGCGCCGCAGCGGTGGCGCGCCTTCCAGCAGATAGGCGACGACGACGCTGTATTCGCCACCGACAGAAAAGCCCATCACGCCGCGCAGCAGCAGCAGCAGCCAGCCTGCCAGCGCGCCAGCCTGCGCGTGTGTCGGCAGCAGGGCGGTGCCCAGCATGGCGGCGGTCATGATCGCCACCGATGCCAGCATGGTGCGCCGCCGGCCGTGACGGTCGCCGATATGGCCGAAGACGATCGCGCCCAGCGGGCGCAGCAGATAGGCCAGCGCGAAGCCCGCCAGCGTGGTGACCAGCGCGCTTTCACCGCCGCCGAAGAAGACGCGCGACAGGACGGTGGCGAAATAGAGATACAGCGTGAAATCGTACCATTCGACGATGGTCGAGAAGGCGGCGATCAGGATCGAGGCGCGCGAGGCCTGTGGCGTATGCGGATTGTCCTGCGCCAAACGCGACGGCTCCCGTGAATGGCTGGCTTATACCAGATCCGCGAGCCCGCGGCTGACCGCGATGCGGATCAGGTCGGAGGTCTGGCCCACGCCCAGCTTCTCCTTGATGCGGCTGAGCGTGTTGGCCACCGTCTTGTAGGCGACGCCCAGCTTGTCGGCGATCTCGGACAGGGTGTTGCCCGCCGCCAGAAGGCGCAGGATTTCCAGGTCGCGTTCGCTGAGAGGCTTCAGATAGGCGTCCTCCATCACGTCGCGGATCGCCATTTCGCGCTGGATGTCCTTTTCGATGGCGGTGCCGCCGGCCAGGATCGCCTCCACCGCTTCCAGAAGTTCCTCCGGCATGGCGTTCTTGGAGACGAAGCCGCGTGCGCCCGCTTCCAGCGCGCGGGCGGCATAGATCGCCTCGGCCAGCTGGGAAAAGACCAGGATGGGAAGCTGCGGCCTTGTCCGCACCAGGCGGCGCAGCAGCTCCAGCCCGCCCAGCGCGGGCAGGTTGAGATCCAGCACGATCAGGTCCAGTGCGTGGGTGCGCGCCGTTTCCAGCGCCTCCTCGCCATTGACGGCTTCCAGCACATCGGTGCCCTCGCGCTCTTTCAGCAGGCGGCGAATGCCCGAGCGCACGATGGCGTGATCGTCGACCACCAGGATGCGGGTCATGCCGGTTCGCGCTCCGGTGCCAGGGGCAGGGTGGCGCGCACGCGCACGCCGCGGCCATTGGCGTCCTGCACCTCGAACTGGCCTTTCAGCGCGCCGATACGCTCGCGCATGCCGGCGATGCCGGCCTGGCCCAGACTGGTGACAGGACTGGTGACAGGACTGGTGACAGGACTGCTATCTGGGCTGCCCGATGCGCGCACACCGCCGCCATCATCCTCCACCGTCACGGTCAGACCGTCAGGGCCGCCATGCACCGCGATGGCGATGCGCGTGGGCGCGCCGTGGCGCAGGGCATTGGAGACGCTTTCCTGCACGATGCGATAGGCGGTTTCCTGATGCGCCTGGGGCAGATGCGCGGGCAGGGCAATGTCGAGCGCGAAATGGACCGCGGGGTGGCGGCGCGACCAGAAGGCGGCGATGTCGGCAATGGCCGGTTCCAGCCCGAACTCCAGCTGGGTGACCGGGCGCAACTGGCGCAGGATGGCGCGCACATGTTCCTGGATGTGGCCCACCGCCTCGCGGATCGACTGGCTGAGGCGCGTGGCCTCCGGCGTGCCGGTCTTGGCCACCGCCTTGGCATCGACCTGGATCGCGAACAGATAGGGCCCTACCTCGTCATGCAGGTCGCGGGCGATGCCGGCGCGTTCCTCTTCCTGGGTGCTTTGTACCTGGGCGTAAAGCTGGCGGTTGCTGCGCGAGAAATCCGAAAGCTGGCGTGCCATGTGGTTGAAGCCGCGCGCCAGGTCGGCGAATTCGGGCGGGCCGCCTTCATCCATGCGCGCGTCGTAATCGCCGCCGCCGATCGCCATCAGCGCGGCGCGGAAACGGCGCAGGAAGCGCGATGCCGCCGCCGCTGCCAGCCCGACCACGATCATGGTGGCCAGGCAGAACAGCAGCATGATGACAAAGGCGTCGCGCACATGGCCCCAGACCTCGGCGATCTCGCTGCGCGGGTCGCTGGTCAGCACCACCACGCAGGGATATTGCGGCAGCGCGATGGGGATGCGGGCGGTCAGGGTGGGCGGGGTCATGGCGCGCACGAACCAGTCCGGCGCCGGTTCGGCCAGCGTGCCGATCTGCGACTGCACGATAACCTTGCCGGTTTCGTTGACCAGCGCGGCGCGCACATGGCGCTGGCCCTGGAAGCTGGCCACCACCTGGCGCAGGGTCACGGTATGTTCGACATCCGAGCGCAGCGTGTCGCTGACAGACTGGCGCGCCCCGGCAAAGGCGGTGCGCACTTCCAGCGCCACCAGCGAATGGGCATGGATCGACAGCATCAGGCCGCCCGCCAGCAGGGACAGGATCAGAAGGGCGGCGATGGCGCCGATGACACGCAGTTGCAGCGACATGAGGCATTCCGGGCGGGCCGCCGATTTTACCGCCTGGGCGCGGGCAGGTCGAGCAGGCGGGGGCGGGAGATTTTCCCTACAGCGCCAGGGCTTCGGTCAGATCGCCGGGCGCAAAGCCTTCGCGCGCGCGCATGGCGGTGTCGCGCATTTTCAGCCCCGGCAGGGTTTCAAGCCCGAAGCGGCGGGTGATGAAGCGCAGGATCGAGCCGGTGTCGTAGACCGTGTGCTCCACATGGCGGTTGCGGACATGGGGCGATATCAGGATGGCGGGAATGCGCGTGCCCGGTCCCCAGCGATCGGCTTTGGGCGGGGCGACATGGTCCCACCAGCCGCCGTTTTCGTCGAAGGTCACCACCACCAGCATGTTCTTCCATTGCGGGCTGGCGCGCAGCGCCGCCACCACCGCGGCGATGTGATTGTCGCCGTCGGCCACGTCGGAATAGCCGGCATGCATGTTGAGATTGCCCTGCGGCTTGTAGAAGGCGACCGGCGGCAGCGTTCCGGCCAGCGCATCGGCCATGAAGCGGTTGGTATCGGGCGAACTGTCCAGTCCGCCGTCGCGCAGGCGCTTTTCCCGTTCGCTGGTGCCCGGCGCGAAGCTGGCGAAATAGTTGAAGGGCTGGTGGTGCAGCTGGAAATTCGGCACCGGCGGGAAGGTCTGGCCGGGCGATGTGCGCCCGTCCAGCGCCGCCTGCCAGGCGCCCGCATACCAGGCCCATTCCACGCTTTTGGCCGACAGCAGGTCGCCGATGGTCTTGTGGGTCTGGGGCGGCAGGCGGCGCGGGCTGCTTTCGTCGCGCACCGTGGGCGGATAGGGCGGCATCATGGTGTTCACCGCGAAGAAATCCGGCGACAGGCTGTTGGCGCCGAATTTCGGCGGCCCGTCCAGCGCGCTGGCAGGCGTGCCCTCCAGCGTTTTCAGCCGCGTGCCCCTGGGGTCGCTGCCTTCCAGTTCGGCGATCATGTGTGCGGCCGGCGAGGTGTCGGCATTGGGATAGCGCGGCGGGCGCGCGCAGATCAGATACTGGTGGTTCAGGAAGGAACCGCCAAAGGCGCCCATGAAGAAGTTGTCGCAAAGGGTGAATTCGCGTGCCAGCCCCGCCAGCTTCATCTGTGCGGCGGTATCGCCGTAATGGCCCATCACCAGCGCGCCGCTGTCGCCCCAGGCGACGAAGCCGTCATTGCGCCCGCCATTGATCTGCATCTGGTTGTGATAGAAGGCGTGGATCAGGTCGCGCGTCACCAGCCCATGCGGCAGCAGTTCGCCGCCAGGCGTGCGCAGGGCGAAGGGGGCGTTGGCCAGCCGCCCGATGGCGTCCTGTCCGATCTGGTGGGTGACGCCATCGGGAAGCTGCGGCGTGGGCACCAGCCCGCCCCAGATGGGCGGCAGATGGGGCAGGGGCGTGCCATCGCGGTCGCGCTGGATAAAGCGGTCCTTCGGAACCGCCGACAGGGGCTGCGCCAGGCCCGGGAAATTGTGGAACAGATTGTTGAAGCTGCGGTTCTCCGCGAAGATCACCACCACCGTCTGGATCGCCTCGCGCAGGGCGGCATCCAGCCTGGCCGGATCGCGGCGCGGCTGGGACAGGGCGCGCTGGCCCGTCAGGCCGGCCGCGGCCATGCCCCCGATCAGGAGGCGCCGGGTGGGGCGGTATTTGCGGCTGTGCGGGCGTTTCATGATCGGGCCTGGTTTCGTGACGTTTTTGTGACAGAGCAAGGTATAGGTCCCGGGCACAGGTTCAAGTAAGAGGTGCCGCCGTCCTGATGCGGCCTCTTGCGGACTGGCCGCCATTCCGCTACATCTAGTTGCGATTAATTCTCAATGTAGGGTTCGCGTTTCGTGCGCTTGAGCGATCTTGGAAAGGGTGACCGGGGCCTTATCAGGGGCATCGTGCCGGCAGGTCATGACGGGCCCGGCGAGATCGGTCACGACGAGATGGAACGCCGCCTGCTGGAAATGGGCTTCGTGGAAGGCGCGCGTTTTCATGTTCTGCATGAGGGGCTGGTGGGGCGCGATCCCATCGCCATCCGGCTGGACGATATCCGCGTGGCGCTGCGCCGCCGCGATGCGCGCGCGATTCTGATCGAGCGCGACGCGACACCATGAGTGACGCCGTTCTGGGCACCCGCATTGCCCTGGTTGGAAATCCCAATTCGGGCAAGACATCGCTTTTCAACGCCCTGACCGGGGCGCGCCAGAAGGTTGCGAACTATCCGGGCGTCACGGTGGAGCGCAAGGAAGGCGTGGTCCAGACGCCGGCGGGCCGGCGGGTGTCGGTGCTGGATCTGCCGGGCACCTATTCCTTGCGCGCGCGCAGCCCCGACGAAGCGGTGACCCGCGATGTGGTGCTGGGGCGCCTGGCGGGCGAAACCTCGCCCGAAATCCTGGTCTGCGTCGCCGATGCCACCAACCTGCGCCTGGTGCTGCGCCTGGCGCTGGAGCTGAAGTCGGTGGGCCGCCCGATGGTGCTTGCCCTCAACATGTACGACATCGCCGAACGCCAGGGCATCCGCATCGACCTGGACGGGCTGGCGCAGGCGCTGGACATTCCGGTCGTGACCACGGTGGCGGTGCGCAAGCGCGGCCTGGACATGCTGCTGTCCCAGGTGGACATGCTGGCGGCGGGCAATACCGATGCGTCGCTGGCCTGGCATGAGCCTTCGGCCGAGGAAATCCGCGCCGCCCACCGCGAGGCCGAGCGCATCATGCGCAGCTATGTGAAGCCGCCGCTGCGGCCCGACACCTGGACCGGGCGGCTGGATTCGGTGCTGCTGCACCCGGTGGCGGGTACGCTGATTTTGATGGCGATCCTGTTCCTGATGTTCCAGGCGGTGTTCACCTGGGCGACGCCGCTGATGGACATGATCGATGCGGGCTTTGCGTGGCTGGGGCAAATGGTGTCGCTGTATGTGCCCGCGGGGCTGCTGCAAAGCTTCCTGGCCGACGGCCTGATCGCGGGCGTGGGCAGCGTGCTGGTCTTCCTGCCGCAGATCCTGATCCTGTTCTTCTTCATCATCCTGCTGGAAGATTTCGGCTATATGGCGCGCGCGGCCTTCCTGATGGACCGGCTGATGGGCGTGGCCGGACTGCACGGCCGGGCCTTCATTCCGCTGCTGTCCAGTTTTGCCTGCGCCATTCCCGGCATCATGTCGGCGCGGGTGATTGACAACAAGCGCGACCGGCTGACCACAATTCTGGTTGCGCCGCTGACCACCTGTTCGGCGCGCATTCCCGTCTATACGCTGATCATCGCCGCCTTCATTCCCAACCGGCTGGTCGGCGGCTTCGCCAACCTGCAGGGACTGGTGATGTTCGGCCTTTATGCGGCGGGCATCGGCAGCGCGCTGATCGTGGCCTTTGTCATCCGCAAGCTGCTGTGGCGCAGCGCCAGCGAGCCTTTCCTGATCGAGCTGCCCGCCTACAAGGTGCCCGATCCCAAGAATGTCGCGCGCGGCGTGCTGCTGCGCGGCCAGATATTCCTGAAGCGCGCCGGCACGATCATCGCCTCGATGATGGTGCTGATCTGGTTCCTGTCCAGCTTCCCCGGCGCGCCCGAAAACGCCACCCAGCCGGCCATCGACTACAGCTTTGCCGGCATGCTGGGCCACCTGATCCATCCGTTGCTGGCGCCGATCGGCTTTACCTGGCAGATGGCGATCGCATTGATCCCCGGCATGGCGGCGCGCGAGGTGGCGGTGGGTGCGCTGGGCACGGTCTATGCCGTGGGTGGCGAAGTGGAGGGTACGCTGGCTACCACCCTGGCGCATCAGTGGCCGCTGGCGACCGCGCTGTCTTTCCTGGCCTGGTATGTCTTCGCGCCGCAATGCCTGTCGACGCTGGCTGTGGTCAAGCGCGAAACCGGTGGTTGGCTGTGGCCCTCGGTGATGTTCGCCTACATGCTGACGCTGGCCTATGCCGCGTCTTTCGCCGTCTTCCACATCGCAAGCCTGCTGGGCTGGTAGCGCCGCGCGCCTAAAGTGCTGCGGCGCACTGCGCCTGAACGATCCGGCTGGTGCACAGGCCCATGATGCAGGTGTCGCCGCCGGGCCGGCTGCACATGTCGGCGTGGATTTCCTGTTTCATGTCCTGAAGCCGCGCCAGGATATGGCCTGGCTGCCAGGCCGCCTGTTCGTGCGTCATTTTCCGTGCGGGTGTGCTGTGGATGGGTGCGGCCTGGGCGTTGCCGGGCAGCAGGCGGTCCATGGAACTGTTCATCGCCCAAAGCGGCGACAGGAACAGTCCGCCCAACAGGCAGTAGTTGACGAACCTGAATACAAACAGCATGCGTGCCTCCAGCGTCCTGTAGGATACGCATTGCGATCGCTTTGGGTTGCACTATCGCTGCCGGGCGCGCGCCGCACTGTTTCAGATTGGCACTGAACGCGGTTCGAAATTTGTCACAACACCAGGCTGAAACCTTTCGTTTTCTATGCAGAACCGAATTCGGCGCGAAATGGTGCCGGACGGGTAGCGTAATGCCGGTGGCTGTGTTCCATAGTTGCCACGCTGTTGCGTTGGCCCTGTGGAACACAAACAAGGTGGTTGGCACCGCACATGATCGAAACGCTGAACAAGCCGGACTGCAACATTCTTCTGGTCTCGAATTCCTACGGACCGGGCATCGATGGCTGGCAGGTTCTGGAAAGTGCCGGCTACCGCGTGGCGCGCGCCGTCGGCGCCGGTGATGCGATCCGTCACTATACCCGCGACGAAGCCTGCCATGTCGTGATCATCGACCTGGCCGTGCCGGAACTGGACGCCGCGACGCTGATCGAGGAGCTTCGCGAACTGGACCTTTCGCGCAACTGGGTGTCCTTTGTCCTGGTGGGCGCCAGCACGCTGGAACAGGTCTCCGCCGCCGCGCGCCTTCAGGTCGCCGACATTCTGCCCGCGGCGGCTTCGGGCGAGCAGATCGTGACGGCGGTGAGCGAGGCGTTCGACCTGGCGCGCGCGCAAAAGCTGCGCGAGGAGGATCATCGCGCCCTTCATGCCTCGCTGCAGGATTTCAAGTCGCGCACCTATGCCGCGCTGACCCAGTTGATGAGCCACGCCAAGGGCAGTGGCGCGCTGGCGGGCGAGACGGGCTTTGTCCTGTCCGAGGAGATGGACGAGGGCCAGCTTGTTCGCCTGGTGCAGGGCGAAAGGCTGCGTGCACGCCTGCGCGAGCGGCTGATGGGCGATCTGGGTCTGGGCGCATCGGGATGGATGCTGCTTCTGGTGCTGGCCGATGCGCGTCTGGCCGGATGCAGCGTGACGATCAAGAGCGTCGCCTATGATGCGGGGCTTCCCCTTTCCACCGCGCTCAGAAAGCTGAATGAAATGGTGGCCATCGGGCTGGTGGAACGGCGCGAGGACACCGAGGATGCACGCCGGTCGTTTGTCTCGCTGACGGCGCGGGGACAGGCCAGCCTGGCGCGCTATTTCACCGAACTGGCGCGCAGCCGCGATGCGGCGGCGCCCGCCCCGCCGCGGGCCGCGATGGGGGCCTGACACGCTGCCTTGAAAGCCTGCCGTGCCTGTGCAGAAATCGCACAAAAGGACGGGGAGGCGGGGTCATGGCGGACAAATTCAAGCGGCGCGACGTGCTGGGCATGGGCGGGGCGATGGCGGTTTCCGCTATCGGCGATGCGGCGGCGCAGCCGGTTTCGCCGCTGTTTTCGCCATCGGCGCCCCGGCCCAATATCGTGCTGTTCATGCCCGACGAGATGCGGGCCGACGCGCTGGCCTGTTACGGCAACCCGGTCACCAGAACGCCCAACCTGGACCGGCTGGCTGCCGAGGGTACCCGCTTCGAAAATTGCCATGTGCAGTTTTCGGTCTGCGGCGCGTCGCGCTGCAGCCTTTTGACGGGCTGGCCCGCCAGCGTGCGCGGCCATCGCAGCCTGTTCTATTTCCTGCGGCCGGAAGAACCCAACCTGTTCCGCTATCTGCGGCTGGCCGGCTATGACGTGTTCTGGCTGGGCAAGAATGATGCGCTGGCCGCGGCCTCGTTCCCCGACAGCGTGACCCAGTGGACCGAGGTGGGCAAGGGCCGCAAGTCGCGCGCCGGTGTCGACACCAGCAATCCCTATGGCTCGACGCCGGGGTCTTTCTCCTTCCTGTTTCCGCCATCGGGTACGCCGGAAGGCACCAATGACTATGGCCTGGTCCAGTCGGCGATCGATCTTCTGTCGCGGCGCGAAACGAACCGGCCCTACTGCATCTTCCTGGCGATGAGCGAGCCGCATCCGCCCTACAGCATCGCCCAGCGCTTCTACGATCTCTACAAGCCGGGCGACATTCCGCCGCCGGCGCCGCCCGGCATGCCGGACAAGCCGAATTTCCATGCCGGCATACGCGACTATTACAACCTGACGGCGTTGAACGAGGCGACCTTCCGCAAGATCCGCTCTGTCTATTACGGCCAGGTCAGCTATTCGGACTGGCTGCTGGGCCTGTTGATGGAGGCGATGGACAAGGCCGGCCGCAACCGCGACACCGCCCTGTTCGTGCTGTCCGATCATGGCGACTATACCGGCGACTATGGGCTGGTGGAAAAATGGCCCAGCGGGCTGGAGGACAATCTGACCCATGTGCCGCTGATCGCGCGGGTGCCTGGCTTTGCGCCCACGCCAGCTTCTGGCGAGATGGTCGAACTGTATGACGTGATGGCGACCTGCCTGGAGCTGGCGGGCACGAAGGCCAACCACACCCATTTTGCGCGCAGCCTGGTGCCGCAGCTGTCCGGCAAGCCGGGCGATAGGGATCGCGCCGCCTTTGCCGAAGGCGGCTACAACGCCTATGAGCCACAGGATTTCGAGCCGGTCGGCTATGTCACCGGGCTTTATACGCCCAAGCTGAAATTGCAGAACGAGCATCCCGAAACCATCACCCGCACGGCCTCGGTGCGCACGCGCACCACAAGCTGATCTCGCGCCCAATGGCCAGAGCGAACTGTACTGTGTGGCTGACCCGCAGTTGCTGCACAATCTGTATGGGCAGGCATCGGTGGCGGCGCAGCAGGGCGAACCGCAGCAGCGGCTACGAACTGGTACATCAACACCACGGGCGTGGCGCCGATGGACAGGATTGCGCTCAGCCGCGCCCTTCTATCCAACCGCCGCCAAGGACAATGAAGCCGATCTGAGGCACCTGCTGAACCATTGAGGACGCTTCAGCGTTCCTCGTTCGGCGCGCTGGCCTTGATGGCGGCGTCGGGCAGGGCAAAGGCCACCAGATCGGCGCCATAGGACGAGCCGATCGCGGTGACGATATACTGCTTGCCCTTGTGCATGTAGGTCATGGCCACGCCAGTCTGGACCTTGTCCATGAACACAGCGCCCTTCTCTGCGCCGGTCGCCTTGTCATAGGCGCGCAGGCGCGCGCCCTTGCGCCCCTGTTCATCGGTGAACAGGCCGCAGTCGCCCAACACGACAAGGCTCCTGGTGGTCAGCGTGCCCAGGATGCCGCTCTGGCCGGTGCGCGGGATGTTCAGCCCCTTCAGCAGCCGGTGGTTTTTGATGTGGTCCGGGGTTTCGCCATGGGTGACCTGCCAGGCGATGGTGCCCTTGTGCAGGTCGATGGCGGTGACGGTTCCATAGGGCGGCTTTTCCAGCGGAATGCCCTCGATCGAGATCATGCCGCGCACGATGGGGTCGTGCAGCCCGTCGGGCGCGCCGGGGAAGCGCACGCCATGATTGCCGCCGGTGATGCTGGCGAATCCGCCAAAGGCGCCGCCATTGGAGTCGAAACTGCCCTGTGCGGGCGGACCGCCGCGCGGCGCCGGCTTGCCGTCAGAATTCAGGCCCACGCCGGTAATGCCGATCTGGTGCTTGGAAAAGACATAGAGCAGGCCGGTCTGCGGATCGTAGGAGCCGCCCGGCCAGTTCACGCCGCCCTGCATGCCGGGCAGGTTGAAGGCGCCGAAGACGGTGTCGCTGAGCATGGGCGGGGGCGCATAGAGCGGGCCAAGCTGGTAGTGCTTTGCGATTTCGCGCGCGCGCGCCGCGATCTCCGGCGTGAAGTCGACCAGGTCGTCTTCGCTGACGCCCTGCTTGGCGAAAGGCGGTGGCTTGGTCGGCATGGGCTGGGTGGGCGAATACCATTCGCCCGGCACATGGCCCTTGGGCACTTTGACTTCCGGGATCGGCCAGACAGGCTTTCCGTTGGTGCGGTCCAGCACATAGACATAGCCCTGCTTGCTGGGCTGGGCGATCGCCTTGACGGCTTTGCCGTCCACGGTCAGGTCGCACAGGATGCCGGCGCAGGGCACATCGCGGTCCCACAGTCCGTGGTGCACCATCTGGTAGTGCCACTTGCGCTGGCCGGTTTCGATGTCCAGCGCCACCAGGCTTTCGCCGAACAGGCCTGGTCCCTGGCGGCCCACGCCCTCCATGTCGGTGGCGAAGGATTCCACGCCGCAATAGACCAGTCCCAGTTCGTCATCCGCCGACATGGAGGCCCAGCAGCCGCCATTGCCGATCTCCTCGGCCTGGCCGGGCACCAGCCAGGTGTCGTAACCGACCTCGCCCTTGCGCGGAATGGTGTGGAATATCCACTTGCGCTGGCCAGTCTTGACGTCGAAGCCGCGGATATAACCCTTGGAGGAGGCGGTGGGCGCCGCGCCGACCACGACGACGTCGCGCACCACCAGCGGCGCGGCGTGCAGGCCGATGATGCCGCGCGTCGGGTCCATCTCCTGATCGTCGTTCAGGCGCAGGTCGATCATGCCGTTTTCGCCGAAGGCCGGATCGGGGCGTCCGGTCTTTGCGTCCAGTGAGAACATCAGGTAGCTGCGCGTGACATAGACGATGCGTTCGTTGGTGCCGTCGCTCCAATAGGCGACGCCCAGGCCGGGGCCGCCGCGGCTGCCCGAGCGGCGCCCTTCGTCATAACGGTGGAACCACAGCAGCTCGCCGGTCGCACCATCCAGGCACACGACATCGCGGCGATAGCCGGCGGTGCAATAGACCTTGCCGTTCACGAACAGCGGCGTGGCCTGATAGTCGGCATCCAGGTTCGGGCCCAGCGCGTTGGTCGAAAAGCGCCAGACCATTTCCAGCTTGTTGAAGTTGTCGCCGTTGATCTGGTCCAGCGGGGCATAGCGGCTGGCCGACAGGTCGTTGGCGTAATGCAGCCAGTTGGTGTCTTTCGGCGCGCTGGACTGGGCAAGGGCCGGCAGCGAAACCGGCATGGAACCCAGCAGGCCGGCCGCCGAGGTGGTAACCATCATCCGACGGCGCGTAAACGAAGACATCCCCGGAAATCCCCCATGTTTATCGTTATTGCCGCGCATGTTGCAGGCCCGGCGGGGGGCAGGCAAGCGGCAGCTTTAATTTTTCCTTAGCAATATCTCACAGTTTGAGTGTATCGGCGGCGGCGCGGCTGGCAGGCTGTCGGCATGGGTCAGTCCATTCAGTCCACAACCGACATGGTCAGCTATGCGGGCGATCTGCGCCGGTCCGCGCGCCACGAGCAGGCGCAGGAGACCGCACAGAAAATCCAGCAGGCCGCCGACCGGCTGGAAAAAACCGCCTTCGAACGGCTGTCGCTGACCGGCCCCAATATCGGCAAGCTTTTGGACACGCTGGCCTGATTTAGCGCGCTTTTCCGTACCCGCCGCCACCGGGCGTGGCGATGGTGACCGCATCGCCGGGTTGCAGTTCGGTTTGCGCGACGCCGCCAATGCCTTCGCACGACCCATCGGCACGGTCGATCCATTGCATCCCTGCCGCGCCGCCGCCGCCGCCCGCCAGACCGGACGGCGTGTGCAGCCGCGAAGACGATACCAGCGTCACCGTCATGGCCTGCCGCGCTGCCAGGCGCCGCAGCGCGCCGTCGCCGCCCCGGTGCTGACCATCGCCGCCCGAATCGCGGCGCACGGAAAATTCCTCCACCCGCACCGGCACGCGCATCTCCCGCACTTCGGGATCGGTGATGCGGAAGTGTTGATCGCTGGATGTGCACCGCGCTGGCGCCATCGAAGCCGGGCCCGGCGCCCGCGCCGCCGCACAATGTCTCGTAATACTGGAAGCGGTCGTTGCCCAGCAGCAGGTTGTTCATGGTGCCCTGCGATACCGCTGCCGCGCCAACGCCGCCAGCAGGGCATGGCCAGCGCCTGGCTGACTCGGTATTGCCGGCCACCACCGCGCGGCCGGGCAGGGGGCGCCAGAAACTGCCTTCGGGCACGACGATCTTCAGCGGCAGGCAGCCTTCGTTCAGCGGCAGTCGCCGCCCACCGGCAGCGGAGACACAGCACCACCGCGCGTGTGATGGCGGGCGGGGCGTTGAAGTTACCGTCATCCCGGGGCCCGTGCCGGTGAAATCGATTACGGCGTCGCGGCGGGCATGATCGACGCGAATGATAGCCACCTGAAGCGTGCGGCCATTGTCCAGCGTGACGGAGCTGCCGTCCTTCAGCCGGTCGATCACCGGCGCACGCTTTCCTCGGCATTGGCCATGGCATGGCCCATATAGGCGCTGACCAGCGGCCAGCCGTGACGCGCCACAAGGCCGGTCACTTCCTGGATGCCGGCCTGGTTGGCGGCGATCTGAAGCGCGGATGTCCGAAACGTTGGTATCGGGACTGCGGGCTGGCCAGCGCGCGCCCGCCAGCAATGCGCGAAAGGCGTCCTCGCGGAAGGCGCCGCCGTCGCACAGCAGAAAGTCGTCGATGACGACGCCTTCTTCGTCCAGCGTGCCGGAATCGGGCGGGGTCGATCCGGGGGTGCGTCCGCCGATATCGGCATGATGGCCCCGATTGCCGACGAAGAAGCGCAACTGCGTGCCGCTTTCGTCGAACACCGGCGCGATCACGGTGACGTCGGGCAGGTGGGTGCCGCCGTTGAAGGGATTGTTCAGCGCGATCATGTCGCCGGGCTTCAGCGTGTCGCCGCGCGCCGCCAGCACCGCGCGCACGCTTTGGCCCATCGCGCCCAGATGCACCGGCACATGCGGGGCGTTGGCGATCAGACGGCCCTGGGCATCGAACAGGGCGCAGGAGAAATCCAGCCGCTCCTTGATGTTCACGCTGGTGGCGGTGTTGCGCAGCACCGCGCCCATGCGCTCGGCCGCCGCCATGAACAGGTTGTTGAACAGCGAAAGCCGCATCAGGTCAGCGGCGGTATCGCCAGGCAGGGTGCGCGTCGCGCCTGCCGCAGCAGCAATTCGCCATGCGCCGATTTCGCCGCGCCAGCCCAGTTCGATCACCGTGTGGCCCCGGTCTCGCGGATCAGAGCGGGGCCGGCAATATCGAACGCCCGCGCCCAGCCATTTGTCGAAACCGGCGTCTGATGCGCCGCGCCGCCGCCTGTAAAGGCTTATGGTTTTCGATGCGGGCGCGGGCGGTTCGCCGGGCGGCAGGACAGGCAGTGCGACAGCCTCGCCCGCGATCACGCTTTCGGCAGCTACGCTTGCAGCATCAGGGCGCGGCCGGTGTGTCGAAGCCGAAATGCCGGCGATGGGCGGCAGCAAAAGGCGGCGCGCGGCGTCTGGCGCGGCGAATGGCACGTCAACGGGTGTCGGTGCCGTGGCGCAGCGCGGCGGTGCGGATCACGCTTGCATCCGCCGGTGCGCCGGCGGTCATCCTGTCCAGGATCGCCGATGCGGCCTGCCAGCTTTCGCCGTCAGTTCGGATTCAATCGCCGGCTGGCCAGACTGCGCTGGTCAGCCAGGCCCATGCATAGGCCGACAGCATGCCCGCCAGCGGGATGCACCAGCACGTGTCCATGCCCAGCGCATCGGCCGCCGGCAGGTACTGGCCGCCCGCGCCGCCGAAACACTGCAGGGCAAAGTCTGCGGGTCGTGACCCTTTCCAGAGAAACGCGCTGCACCGCCCGCCATGTTGGACGCGGCGATGGCGATAAATCCTGGGCCAGTTGTTGGGGCGTGACGGGATGGCCGGTTTCTGTCCGCAACGATGTGTGCTACAAGGGCAGCGAATTTTTCTTCCACCACCGCGCGGTCAGCGGCACAGCCGGCATGAGGCCGAATGTGGGGAAGTGGCCGGGCTGGATCTTGCCCACCAGCAGATTGGCGTCGGTCACGGTCAGCGGGCCGCCGCGCCGGTAGCAGGCCGGGCCCGGATTGGCCCCGGCGCTGTCGGGCCCCACGCTGAGACGTCCGCTTTCGAAATGCAGGATGGAGCCGCCGCCCGCCGCCACGGTGTGAATGTTCATCATTGCGCGCAGTTCGATGCCCGCGATGGGCGTGTCGAAGCTGCGCTCCAGCGTGCCGGCGTAAAGCGCCACATCGGTGGAGGTGCCGCCCATGTCGAAGCCGATGATGCGGGTGATGCCCGCCGCTTCCGCCGTGCGGGCCGCGCCGACGATGCCGCCGGCGGGCCCTGGCAGCACGGCGTCGCGGCCGCGGAAGTCTTCCGCCTTCGCCAGCCCGCCGCCCGACTGCATGAAATAGAGCGGCGTGCCGGGAAGCTGTGCTGCCAGCCTGTCGATGCGCGCGCGCAGCACCGGCGTCAGATAGGCGTCGGCCACCGTGGTCTGGGCGCGTGGTACCAGGCCCAGCAGCGGGGCTGACGGCATGGCCAGTGGAGACCTGGGCAGATCTGGCCTGGCCGCCAATGCGGCGAGACGCTGTTCGGTTTCGGAAAGCGCCAGGCATGGATCAGGGCATGGCGCAGGCTTCCAGCCCTTCGGCACGCGGTGCTTCAGCATAGCCACAGCGTCCTCGTCCAGCGGCGTCAGCAGTGTGCCCGCTCACATCGACGCCGTCCACTCACCTCCACCGCCGCATGCAGCAGCGCCAGGCTTGCGGATATCGAGGGCGAAAAGATCAGGCGCGACTGCTGGCCGATCTCAACAGGTCGGCAAAGCCGCGATCCATGATCAGCAGCGTGGGGTGCCCTTGCGTTCCAGCAGCGCGTTGGTGGCCACCGTGGTGCCCATCTTCACGTGCTGGATCGTGCGGGCGGTATGGGCGCGTCCGCGTCCAGCCCCATCAGCCTGCGCATGCCCGCCAGCGCGGCATCGTCATACTGTTCGGGATTGTCGCTCAGCAGCTTGGCGGTGACGATGCCGCCACCGGGCGCATGCGCCACGATGTCGGTAAAGGTGCCACCACGATCGATCCAGAACTGCCAGGCCATGCATGCGCCTTAAGGAAAGGACGCACAGTCGCACAGCCCGTCAGCCGCCCGCAATCGGCGGCGTGCGTCTACAGCCTGAAGGCGATGAACTGGGCATCCACGCCGCGCCCGCTGACCGCCAGCACGATATACTGCTTGCCGTTCAGCATATAGGTCATGGGCGAGCCGGACTGCTGACCGGGCATGAACACCGCGCCCTTTTCCGCGCCGGTCGCCTTGTCATAGGCGCGCAGGCGCGCGCCCTTGGTGCCGGTCTCGTCGGTGTACATTTCCGGATCGCCGCAGATGACCAGCGACTTGGTGGTCAGCGGCGAAATCTTGCCCATCATGCCGGTGCGCGGAATCTTCACGCCCTTCAGCGCCGGATGGTTGCGGATCTCGTCCGGCGTCTCGCCATGGGCGATCTGCCAGGTCTGGGTGCCGTCCGCCAGGTTGGTCGCGGTGATGCGGCCATAGGGCGGCTTGATGATCGGCAGGCCGTCGACGCTGGGATAATAGGCCCGGGGAATGTCGGACGGCGGGCTGGCATGGACATAGTCGAACGCGCCGCGCGTGTGATCGGGATTGGGAATGATCGAGCCGGCGGTCAGCGGATTGGTCTGGGAATAGGTATAGACCGTGTAGGTATCCGGATCGTAGGAGCCGCCGGGCCAGTTCACGCCGCCGATATAGCCGGGCAGGTTGATGACGCCGATGGGGCCGTCCTTTTTGCCCATGATCGGGGCGGTATAGACCGGGCCCAGCTTGTAATGGCTGGCGATCTCCAGCGCCTTCTGGTGCAGCTCGGGCGTGAAGTCGATCAGGTCGTCCTTGGTGATGCCCTGGCGGTCGACCGGCGGCGGCTTGGTGGGCTGCGGCTGGGTGGGCGAATACCATTCGCCCGGCACGTCGCCCTTGGGCACCTTGACTTCCGGGATCGGCCAGACCGGCTTGCCCGTCTCGCGGTCCAGCACGAACAGGAAAGCCTGCTTGGTCGGCTGGCACAGCGCCTTGATGGTGCGGCCATTGTGCGGCAGGTCGCACAGGATCGCGGCGCAGGGCACGTCATAGTCCCACAAGCCGTGATGGACCATCTGGTAATGCCACTTGCGCTTGCCGGTCTCGATGTCCACCGCGACGATGGAGTCGCTGAACAGGTTGTCGCCGGCGCGATAGATGCCCATCTGGTCGCCGGTGGGCAGTTCGATGCCCAGATAGGCCAGGCCCAGTTCCTCGTCGGCGGAAATCTGGTTCCAGCAGCCGGTGTTGCCGGCGGCCTCGGCCTGGCCGGGCTTCAGCCAGGTGTCATAGCCGAACTCGCCCTTCATCGGGATGGTGTGGAAGATCCATTTGCGCTTGCCGGTCTTCACGTCGAAGCCGCGCACATAGCCCTTGGCATTGTCCTTCACCGCGGGCGTGTTGCCGGCGGTATGGGCCGCGCCGATGATCACCACGTTGCGCGCGATGGTGGGCGCGGTGTGCAGGCCGATGTCGGCGGTATCGGGGTCCAGGTCCTGGTCGTCGTCCTTCTTCAGATCGACGATGCCGTTCTCGCCGAAGCTGGTGTCGGGCAGGCCGGTCTTGGCGTCCAGCGAGCAGAGCTGATAGCCGATGGTGACATAGAGGATGCGTTCGGCATTGCCGTCGGTCCAGTAGCCGACGCCGCGGCCCGACAGGCGGCGGGGCGAATGGGCGGCGCGGGCGCCTTCCTCGATGGTCTTGTGGACCCAGATGATCTCGCCGGTGGCGCCGTCCAGGCAGACCACGTCGCGGCGCGTGCCCACGGTGGCATAAAGGCGGCCCTTGATCAGCAGCGGCGTGCACTGAAGCTGGTATTCGGGGCGCGGGCCGAAATTGGCGGTCTTGAAGTGCCAGGCGATCTGCAGCTTGTTGAAATTGTCCGCATTGATCTGGTCCAGCGGGGCATAGCGCCAGTAGGCCAGGTTGCCGCCATAGCTGGTCCAGTCGGTGTCGGCCGGCGTGGTCTGGGCGTTGGCCGGCAGGCGCCCGGCGATCGTGCCGGCGATGGTGCCTGCGATCGTCGTTGTCAGCATCAGACGGCGGTCAAGCGCGCGCATCGAAATCTCCCCATTTTTTATGGTCTGCGCACACGGATGCTCCCGGCCGCCGGCAGGCGCGGGGACACTAGCCCAGGGCAAAGCGCAATCCCAAGCACAAAGCGGAAATCGGGTTTGCGGATGCGAAACTAGCTGGACGGGAAGGTGAATTGTGCGCCGCCGCGAATCCCGGTGGGCCAGCGCGCAGTGACGGTCTTCAGCTTCGTGTAGAAATGGACAGATTCCGGTCCGTAGACGCCGTGGCTGCCGAAGATCGAGGCCTTCCAGCCGCCGAAGCTGTGGGTGCCCACTGGTACCGGTATCGGCACGTTCACCCCCACCATGCCCACCTGGATGGACTGGGTGAAGTCGCGCGCCGCATCGCCGTCGCGGGTGAAGATCGCGGTGCCGTTGCCGAAGGGGTGGGCGTTGATCATGCCCACGGCGGCGGCATAGTCGGGCACGCGCACCACCGACAGGACGGGGCCGAAAATCTCTTCCTGATAGACGGTCATGTCGGTGGTCACGCGGTCCAGCAGCGTGCCGCCCAGCCAGTAGCCTTTTTCATAACCCTGCAGAGACAGGCCGCGTCCGTCCACGACCAGTTCGGCGCCCTGTTGTTCGCCCGCCGCGATATAGCCGGCGACCTTGTCGCGGTGCGCTGCCGTCACCAGCGGGCCCATCTCGGCGCCCGCATCGGTGGCGGGGCCGATCTTCAGCGCCTGCACGCGCGGCTTCAGCCTGGCGACCAGCGCATCGGCGGTCTTTTCGCCCACCGGCACCGCCACCGACACCGCCATGCAGCGTTCGCCCGCCGAGCCGTAACCGGCGCCCATCAGCGCATCGGCGGCCTGGTCCAGGTCGGCATCGGGCATCACCACCAGATGGTTCTTGGCTCCGCCCAGCGCCTGCACCCGCTTGCCCGCCGCGCAGCCGCGTCCATAGACATACTGCGCGATGGGGGTGGAGCCGACAAAGCTGACCGCGGCGATACCCGGATGATCCAGAATGGCGTCCACCGCCGGCTTGCCGCCATGCACGACATTCAGCACGCCATCGGGCAGCCCCGCCTCGCGCCACAGCGCCCACAGCAGGTTGGGGGCTGAGGGATCGCGCTCTGACGGTTTCAGGATGAAGGCGTTCCCGCAGGCCAGCGCCATGGGCATCATCCACAGCGGCACCATGACGGGAAAGTTGAAGGGGGTGATGCCCGCCACCACGCCCAGCGGCTGGCGCTGGTCGAAGGAATCCATGCTGGTGGCGACATTGGCGCTGAAGCTGCCTTTCAGCAGATGCGGGATGCCGCAGGCGAACTCCACCACCTCCTGGCCGCGCGCGATTTCACCCAGGGCATCGGAATGGGTCTTGCCGTGTTCGGCGCTGATGGCGCGGGCCAGCTCGTCCTTGCGGGCCTCCATCAGGCGGCGCATCTCGTACATCACCCTGGCGCGGCGCGCCGGCGTGGTGGCGGCCCAGGCGGGAAAGGCGGCGGTGGCGGCGGCCACGGCAGCGTCGATCTCGGCCGCGCCGCCGGAGGCGACCGCACCGCTTTGTTCGCCCGTTGCCGGGTTGAACACCGGCGTGGACGCGCCGCTGCTCACGGTTTTTCCGCCAATGATATGGCCGATCTGGTTCATCGCGGTCCCCCGGATATTCTTGTTATGCGGCCCTAGCGGAAGGCCGGTTCGGTGAAGCTGCGCAGCTTGCGCGAATGCAGTGTGCCATTGCGGGCGGCGGTGCGCATCAGTTCCAGCGCCTTGATGCCGATCTGCAGGTGCTGGCTGACCCGTTCCTCGTAGAAGGCGTCGGCCATGCCGGGCAGCTTGATCTCGCCATGCAGGGGGCGGTCCGACACGCAGAGCAGCGTGCCATAGGGCACGCGGAAGCGATAGCCATTGGCCGCCAGGGTGGCTGATTCCATGTCGATGGCGATGGCTCGGCTCTGGTTGAAGCGCACGGACAGTTCCTCGAAGCGCAATTCCCAGTTGCGGTCGTCGGTGGTGACGACGGTACCGGTGCGCAGGCGCTCCTTCAGCACCTTGCCGCTGGCGCCGGTGACCTCTTTCACCGCATCGGCCAGCGCAAGCTGCACCTCGGCGATGGTGGGCACCGGAATGGCCAGCGGCAGAAGCTGGTCCAGCACATGGTCGTCGCGCAGATAGGCGTTGGCCAGCACATAATCGCCCAGCCGCTGGCTGCCGCGCAGGCCGCCGCAATGGCCCACCATCAGCCAGACATGCGGGCGCAGCACCGCGATATGGTCGGTGATGGTCTTGGCGTTGGATGGGCCCACCCCGATATTGACCAGGGTGATGCCTTCGCCGTTTTCCTGCACCAGGTGATAGGCCGGCATCTGGGGCATCTTGACCAGCGGGTCACGGCTGGGCGGCTTGCCCTTTTCGATCACGCGTCCGCCCGGCTCGATGAACTGGCGCGCGCGGCCCGCATCGATCTCCGTGTGGGCATAATCGACGAACTCGTCGATGTAGCGCTGATAGTTGGTGAACAGCACGAAGCTCTGGAAATGCGCCGGGTCGGTGCCGGTGTAATGGCGCAGCCGGTGCAGGGAATAGTCCACCCGCTCGGCGCTGAACAGCGACAGGGGCCCCGCGCCGGGACCGGTCCAGCGCCCGCCATCGGCGATGGCGTCATGGGCCGCGTCCAGCCGGGGCATGGGGAAGTGGCGCGCCAGTTCGACGCGCTCCTTGGCCGACATGCGCGAGGCGGCGCGTTCCACCGCGAAGGTCAGGGGTATGGGCGTGCGGCTTTCGCCGACATAGATCGCCGCGTCGGTGGTGGACTGAACCAGTTCGATCTGCTCGGTCAGATAGCGCGCGAACAGGCGGGGCGCTGTGATGGTGTTGCCGTACCAGCCGGGGCGGGTGACCTTGCCGAAGGCCAGGGTGGTGGCGCCCGGCATGGAAACCGCTTCCACCTCCATGCCCAGATAGGGATAGACCGGCTGGCGGGCGTTCCTGCGGTCGCCCGCCGCGAAGGCTTCGAAATCCTCTTCGATGGCGGCCAGGGCGGCGTCATACAACTGTGTCAGGCGCGCGACCGCCTCGGCCCCGCTGGCGCAGCGCACCAGTGCAGTGGCGGGAATGTTGCCTTCAAGGGGCCCCTGTGGGTTAGAAGAATCTGGGGTAGAAGTGGGTGTGTTCATGGGTCCGGCCGTGGGCGACGGGTAAGGATATTGATGAGCGCATACGATGGCAAAGCCATGACCGTGGCGGAAGCGGCCGAACAGGTGGCGCAGGGCGTGGCAGCCTTGCGCCGGCTGCACGGCGGCGCATTTCCCAAAACTGCCCTGATTCTGGGCAGCGGCCTGGGGCCGTTGGCCGGGCAGGTCACGGAAGCAACAGAAATATCCTATGGCGATATTCCCGGCTTTCCGGTTCCCAGCGTGGAGGGCCATGCCGGGCGGTTGCTGTTGGGGCGGCTGGCCGGCACGCCGGTCGCCTGTCTGGCCGGGCGCTTTCATGTCTATGAAGGCCATCCTGTGCAGGCGATCGCCATTCCCATCCGCATCCTGCGCGCGCTGGGCGTGGAGCGCATCGTGCTGACCAATGCGGCGGGCGGGCTGAGCCCGGCCATGACGGTGGGCACGCTGATGGTGGTGAAGGATCACATCAATTTCACCGGGCGCAATCCGCTGGTGGGCCCGAATGACGAGAGCGTGGGCCCGCGCTTTTTCGACATGACCTATGCCTATGATCCGGCCTTGCGCGCGATGTTCGCGGATGCCGCGCGCGACAGCGGCGTTGCCGTGGCCGAAGGCGTCTATGTCGGCGTGCTGGGCCCCAGCTTTGAAACCCCGGCGGAGATCGCCATGTTCGCGCGCTGGGGCGGCGATGCGGTGGGCATGTCGACCGTGCCCGAATGCCTGGCGGCGGTGCATTGCGGCATGAAGGTGGCGGCGCTTTCGCTGATCACCAACGCGGGGGCGGGCCTGTCGGTGGATGGCGCGCCGCCTGCGCCGCTGTCGCATCATGATGTGATGATCCAGGGGCAGAAGGCCTATGACCGGGCCGAAAAGCTGCTGCTGGCCTTTTTCGCGCGGCTGAAGGACTGAGCGCATGACAGGTCCGGCTTGCCCTTCATGGGCCAGTGTGGAATCGATGCCGCGTCATGACTGACGGCACTTCCGACACTGATCCGCATCGCGACATGCTGGATGCGCTGGCGGCGCGCGGGCGGCTTCGGGCGCTGACGCCGCGCAGGGGGCTGGATTTCACCTCCAACGATTATCTGGGGCTGGCGGGATCACGGGCCCTGCGCAACGGCTGAAGAAGCGCGGCGCGAACGGCGTGCCGCTGGGCGCAGGCGGATCGCGCCTGCTGCGCAGCAATCACCCGAACATGAGGCGCTGGAGGATGAAGCCGCCGCCTTTTCGGCAGCCAGACGGCGCTGTATTTTCCCACCGGCTATTCACCAACGCCGCTCTTGTGACGCCACACTGCCACAGCGCGGCGACCTGATCGTGCGCGACGCGCTGATCAGTGCCTCGCTGCGCGGGGCTGGACCCGCGCGCATCCGCGCGCGAGCGCCACAACGACGTCACCGCGATGGAGGATGTCATTCGCGCCTGGCGCGCGCACGCAGGCGCACAGGCCGCGTATGGATCGCGGCGGAGACGCTCTATTCGATGGATGGCGACCGCGCACCGCTGGCGATCTGGTGGCGCTGGCGGCGCGCCAGCGACCATGCTGCTGCTGGATGAGGCTCATGCCACCGGCGTCTGCATGGCGAACAGGGCGCGGGCTCGGTCTGCGGCCCCAAGGAGCGCGGCCAACATCATCGCTCCACACCTGCAGCAGGGCCTGGGCGCGGCGGGGGCGCTGGTCTGCCTGCCGCGGCTTTATCGCGATGTCATGGTCAATCGCGGCCGCGCCTTCATCTATTCCACCGCACCGTCGCCCCTGATGGCGGCAGTGGTGCGCGCGGCGCTGAAACTGTGCGCCGGGGCCGACGCGGCGCGCGCGCTTCTGATGGCCCGCATCGCGCGCGCAGGGGACCATGCGCGGCGGCTGGGCATCGCGCCGTCCGGTTCGCAGATCCAGCCGGTCATTGTCGGCGCGGACACGGCGGCGACCGGGCTTGCCGCGGCGTTGCAGGCGCAGGGCTTTGACATTCGCGCCATCCGCCCGCCGACCGTGCCCGAAGGCACCGCGCGGCTGCGCGTGGCGCTGTCTCTGAATGTGGATGAAGACGCCATCGATGCCCTGTTCGCGACGATGGCGGCGCAGATGGTGACAGCATGAGCCAGTTCGTCGTGACCGGAACCGATACCGGCATCGGCAAGACGGTGTTTTCGGCGGGCCTGTGCGGCATGCTGGGCGCGCGCTACTGGAAGCCGGTGCAGGCGGGGCTGGACGGCCCCACCGACAGCGAGGTTGTGGCCGAACTGTCCGGCGCCGAATGCCTGCCCGAGGCATATCGGCTCCAGATGCCGGCCTCGCCGCACCAGGCGGCGGCAGAGGAGGGCGTCGCCATCGATCCCGACGCGCTGGTGCCGCCGCAAGGCCCGCTGGTGATCGAAGGGGCGGGCGGGCTGATGGTGCCCCTGACCCGCCAGACGCTTTATATCGACGTCTTTGCCCGCTGGGGTTTGCCGCTGATCCTGTGCGCGCGCACGGCGCTGGGCACCATCAATCACACGCTGTTGTCTGTGGAAGCGATCCGCGCGCGCGGCATTCCGCTTCTGGGCGTGGCCTTCCTGGGCGAGGCCAATGACGAGAGCGAGCGCATCATCGTGGAGAAGGCCGATGTGAAGCGGCTGGGCCGGTTGCCGCCGATCACGCCGCTGACGCCGGGGCGTCTGGGTGGCGTGTTCTCCAAGATCTTCCACCGCGAGGATTTCGCATGAGCGAGGCCGTGAATATTTCGCCGGTCTGGCATCCCTTCACCCAGCACGGCCTGACGCCGCATTCGCCGGTGGTGGTGCGCGGGCAGGGCGCCTGGCTGGAGCTGGAGAATGGCGACCGGCTGCTGGACGCGATTTCCTCCTGGTGGGTGATCACCCACGGCCACTGCCATCCGCGCATCGTGGCGGCGATGCAGGAGCAGGCGGCGCGGCTGGACCAGGTGATCTTCGCCGGCTTCACCCATCCGCCTGCCGAGGAGCTGGCGCGCAAGCTTCTGTCCATCGTGCCGCACGGCCTCAGCCACGTCTTCTATTCGGACAGCGGATCGACCGCGGTGGAAGTGGGGCTGAAGATGGCGCTGGGCTACTGGAAGAACCGGGGCATCAATCGCACCCGCATCGTCGCCATGCACCACGCCTATCACGGCGACACGGTGGGCACCATGTCGGCGGGCGCGCGTGGCGTGTTCAACGACGCCTATGCGCCGCTGCTGTTCGATGTCGCGCGCATTCCCTTCCCCGAGGCGGGGCAGGAGCGGCGCACCCTGGACATGCTGGATCATCATGCCAAGGGTGCGGCGGCGCTGCTGATCGAGCCGCTGATCTGCGGATCGGGCGGCATGAAGATCTATGGCCCCGATGTGCTCAAGGGCATGGCCGACATATGCGCGCGCCACGGCACGCTTCTGATCGCGGACGAGGTGATGACCGGCTTCGGGCGAACCGGCACGCTGTTCGCCTGCGAGCAGGCGGGCGTGACCCCCGATATCATGCCGCTGGCCAAGGGGCTGACCGGCGGCTCGATCCCGCTGGCGGCGACGCTGTGCAAGCCGGACATATTTGCAGCCCATTATTCGCCCCACCGCATTCACACCTTCTTTCATTCCAGCTCCTTCACCGCCAACCCGATTGCCTGCGCGGCGGCGAGCGCCAATCTGGACGTGTGGCTGGGCGAGCCGGTGCTGGAACAGGTGAACGGGTTGTGCGCGATGCAGGAAGCGAACCTGGAGGCCTTCCGCGCCGATCCGCGCTTCGAGAATGTGCGCCGGATGGGAACCATCACCGCGATGGACCTGAAGGTCGAGGATCCGGGCTATCTGGCCACGCTGGGGCCGGAACTGACCGCTTTTTTCCACGCCCAGGGCATATTGCTGCGCCCGCTGGGCAACACGATTTACGTCATGCCGCCCTACTGCATCAGCGCCGGGGAACTGGCGATGGTCTATGCCGCGATCAAGGAAGCGGCGGCGCAGTTCGGGTGAGGGACGGCAAACGTAACCATTAGTGGCCCGGCGGCGAAGTGGGGATATGATGGTCCCCAAGGGAGTATGCCATGAACCGCCGCCTCGCCCTTTTTTCCGCGCTTTTGCTGTTGTCGGGGCCTGCCGCCGCCGCCGACCTGGACAAGCCGATCCCCGCGCCCAAGGCCGATCCGTCCAGCAGCGCCGCCACCGAGGTCGCGGTGCTGGCAGGGGGCTGCTTCTGGGGCCAGCAGGGCGTGTTCGAGCATGTGAAGGGGGTCAAGAAGGTCGTGGCCGGTTATGCCGGCGGCAGCGCGGCGACCGCCAACTATCCGATGGTGACCACCGAAACCACCGGACATGCCGAATCGGTGCAGATCACCTTCGATCCCAGGCAGGTTTCCTTCGGCACGCTGCTGCGCATCTACTTCTCGGTGGCGCACGACCCGACCCAGCTCGACCGCCAGGGCCCCGATCGCGGGCCCAGCTACCGTTCGGCGATTTTCCCCACCAGCGCGGCCCAGGCGGCGACCGCCCGGGCCTATATCGCCCAGCTTGGTGCAGCGCACATATTCCCCGCGCCGATCGTTACAAAAGTTGAGGCGTTCAAGGGGTTCTACCCTGCCGAGGACTATCACCAGGACTATCTGGTGCGGAACCCGGACGCGCCCTATATCCGGATCAACGACCTGCCCAAGATCGCCGCGCTCAAGCAGGTCTGGCCGCAATATTGGCGGCCCGATCCGGTTCTGCTGGCCAGCAACTGACGGCGCCGCCCGGCCAGGGCGCGCCTTTTTGCCATGAATTCGCCGTCATGCAGGGGCTGATAAGCCGCCGGGCGTTCACCAAAGCCGGGCTGGGGCGTTTTCTTTGCCGCGGCGATCTGCTAGGTGCTGCGCCCGGTTTGTTTGCAGCCAGCCTGTAGGGGGCGGTGCGCGCGAGCCTGTCCAGGAAGAAAGCGAAGCGAATTCAACAATGAAACACCTGACGATCCAACGCCTTGCAATGGGCGCTGTCGCGTTGCTGGTCGGCCTGTTACTGGGCTGGATGCTTCGCGGCGTTACGACCTACAATTCCAACGCCGGCATGGCTGAAACCTTCGACGACTGGCGCCTGGCCTGCCCGGCCGCCACGATGAAGGACGGCTCCTGCGAACTGAACTCCGACGTTGTCGAGAACGAGAATGGCCAGCCCACCTCGCTCGCCCGCGTCACCATCACCCAGGACAATGCCAGCAAGAAGCCGATCCTGGGCTTCACCGTGCCGCTGGGCGTGGCGCTGGAACCGGGCCTGGGCCTGATGATCGACAAGGACCCGGCGAAGGTTGCGCAGTACCGCACCTGCAACACCGTGGGCTGCATCGCCGTCCTGGACCTGGACGACAAGCTGGCCCAGTCGCTGGACGGTGCCGACGACGTGAAGATCGCGCTGGCTGGCCTGGACGGCAAGCAGCAGCAGATCGCGGTGTCGCTGAAGGGCTATCACGACGCCCGCAGCGCCTATAAGAGCGCCGAAGCGCACCGCCACAACTGGTTCTGGAGACTGTGGTCATGATGATTTTCTCGCGACATGTTTCGCGCGGCCTGTTCGCCGCCGCCGGCCTTGTGCTGGGCGCCACCGCGGCGCTGGCCCAGACCCCGGCCTCCGCGCCCGGCCGTCCGCCCGCGCCCGATGTGAAGATGGTCGGCGACTGGGCGGTCCGCTGCTTCCCGATCAACAGCCCCAGCCCCTGCGACATGTACCAGGAACTGGCCGACAAGGATTCGCACCAGCGCGTCCTGGCGATTTCCATCGCCTATGTCCCCAGCCTGGACCGCAACGGCATCATCATCTCGGTGCCGCTGGAAGTATCGATCCAGAAGGGCCTGGTGATCCAGACGGACAACTTCACCTCGCCGACGCTGAAGTATCGCCGCTGCGACCGCAATGGCTGCTATGTGGAAATGCCGATGGACGCGGCCTCGATCGCCTCGCTCAGCAAGTCCGCCAAGGACGCCAACATCAAGATCGCGGCGGATGGCGGCAAGGAGTTCAGCCTGAAGTTCTCGCTGGATGGTTTCTCCTCGGCCTATGACCAGATGGTCGAACAGGCCAAGCAGAAGGCCAAGCCGATCCCCAAGCAGGACGGCCAGTAAGGTCCGACGCATCGAATGCAAAGAGCCGGCGGTCACCCGCCGGCTTTTTTGTTTCAGGCCGGCTTGTCCTCTCCTTCATGCGCGTGAGCGCATTGGACGGGGGGGCTGTAGCAACGTGAGGGTGCTTCGCGCCCGAGCAAAGTTGCGAAAGCCGGAGGGCTTAGACTGCTTTAAATGTCATGGCCACGCCGTTCATGCAGTAGCGCAGGCCGGTGGGCGGCGGGCCGTCATTGAAGACATGGCCCAGATGGCCGCCGCAGCGGCGACAGTGCACCTCGGTCCGCACCATGCCGTAACTGGTGTCGCGCGATGTCTCCACCGCCTTGTCCAGCGGCCGATAGAAGCTGGGCCAGCCGGTGCCGCTGTCGAACTTGGTGGTGGAAGAGAACAGCGGCAGTGCGCAGCCGGCGCAGGAGAAGATGCCCTTGCGGTGTTCATCGTTCAGCGGGCTGGTGAAGGGCCGCTCGGTGCCTTCCTGGCGCAGCACCCGATAGGCTTCGGGTGAAAGCTGCTTCTTCCATTCGGCGTCGGTCCTGGTGACTTCGAATGCCTGGGCGCCGGTCAGGCCGAACGCGCCCATGCCGAGTGACGCGGTGCCCGTCAGCATTGCCTGGATGAAACGCCGCCTTTGCATGGTTCTTCTCCCTGGTTCGGTACGGATTGGCGCCAATGATTTCGCGCCCGGTGCGGCATTGGTTACAGCCAGCGCCGCGCAATCGCCACATGGAACGGCCGGCGGGGCAAACCGTTATTATTGCAGCGTTTCCCCAAACGCTCCCAACCCGAAGACTAGGAGCATAGCATGGACAAGGACAGAATTGACGGTTCCGCCAACCAGGCCAAGGGCGCCATCAAGGAAGCCGCCGGCAAGATGACCGGCGACGCCAAGCTGGAAGCCGAAGGCAAGGCCGACAAGGCCGCCGGCAAGGTGCAGAACGCGGTCGGCGGCCTGAAGGACGCGGTGCGCGAAGCCGCCGGAGAATAAGTCTGGAAGCGCGCCGAATGGCGTGATTTTCATGACAGACATGCGAAAGCCCGGCCTCTTTGGAGGCCGGGCTTTTTCGTCTAGTCTGCCTGCGGGCGGCGTCTCGTCACGCCGTTTCCCCGAATTTCCCAAAGGTCATTTCCATGATTGCCTTTCTTCGCTGGATTCGCGCCACCTTTCTGTCGGTGCTGAACGGGCTGGCCAAAGTCGTTTTTGTCCTGCTGCTGCTGTTCGTGGTGCTGCTGGTGGTCAGCCTGCTGCGCGGCGACGGGCTGCCCGGCAACATGGTGCTGACGATGGACCTGCGCCAGCCGATCGCCGATTCCGATGCGGCCCGATCCGGCGCGGCCTCGCTGTGGACCGCGCGCCGGCTGACGGTGATGGATGCGGTGCTTGAACTGGATGTGGCGGGCCGCGACAGCCGGGTGAAGGGCATCCTGGTCAAGCTGGGCAATGGCGCGCTGTCCAGCGCCCAGGGCCAGGAGATCGCGGAGGCGTTCAAGCGCTTTCGCGGCCATGGCAAGTTCGTGATCGCCCAGGCCAGCGCCTTTTACGGTTCGGGACTGGGCGACTATCTGGCGGCCAGCGCCGCCGACCAGATCTGGATCCAGCCCATGAGCGATTTTGCGGTGTCGGGCGCGGGTGTGGGCGAGGTGTTCCTGCGCGGCCTGTTCGACAAGATCGAGGCGGTGCCCCAGATCGCCAAGCGCGCCGAATACAAAAGCGCCGCTGACATGTACATGGAAAAGCAGATGACCCCGGCGGACCGCGAACAACTGACCGCGTTGACGCAATCGGTCTATAATGCCGGCCTGTCCGACATTGCCGCGGCCCGCAAGATGAAGCCCGATGCCGTGCGCCAGGCGCTGGATGCCAGCCCGCAATTCTCGGAAGAGGCGCGCAAGGCCGGGCTGATCGACCGCATCGGCTATGACGACCAGGCCAAGGGCGCCGCGCTGGGCCGCGCCGGCAAGGGCGCCAAGGATGTCACGCTGAATGACTATGCCGATGCGGTGCAGCCGGTTTTCACCACGCCCAACATCGCCATCATCGAGGCGGCGGGCGAAATCCGCGACGGCACCGCGGGCAAGTCCCTGCTGGGCGGGGGCGAGGGCATTGCCAGCGACGACCTGTCGGACGCCATCCGCCAGGCCGCAAAGAACAAGTCCATCCGCGCCATCGTGCTGCGGGTGGATTCGCCGGGCGGATCGGTGTCGGCCTCCGACCAGATCCTGCATGCGGTCAAGATGGCGCAGAAGGCCGGCAAGCCGGTCGTGGTGTCGATGGGATCGGTGGCCGCGTCAGGCGGCTATTACATCTCCACCAGCGCCGACAAGATTGTCGCCGAACCGGCCACCATCACCGGCTCCATCGGTGTGCTGACGGGCAAGGTGTCCTTCGGCAAGTCGATCACGCTGGCGGGCGCCAACGCCGAACAGGTGGCGGCGGGCAGGAACACGCTGATGAACTCGCCGCTGGCGCCCTATACCGACGACCAGTGGGCCAGCGTCAACCGCCAGGCCGACGCGGTCTATGCCGATTTCACATCCAAGGTGGCCGCCGGGCGCAAGCTGCCGATCGAAAAGGTGCGGGACGTGGCGCGGGGCCGGGTGTGGTCGGGCAGCGATGCCAAGGCCCATGGGCTGGTGGATTCCCTGGGCGGCTTCTGGACCGCGGCCAAGCTGGCGGCAGGGCTGGGCAAGGTTTCGCCCGACGACATGGTGTTCAAGGTCTATCCCGCGCCGACCGGAGTGCTGGGCAGCCTGCGGCGGATGACCGGCGGACTGGAAGGCGGGCTGGGCGCGCTGCAGCGGATCGAATCGATTCTCGATCTGCCGGCGATTCAGGCCCTGGAAGGGGGTATTTCCGAGCTTCCGGGCACCAGGGGGCGTGCCCCGGTGGAATTGCGGGCCGCGCATCTGCCCCGACCGTGACTGCGGTGCAACAAGACATATTTGTGTCTGACATTTTATTGCGGATAACTGCAATTTCAGGATCAATTATTGTCCATCTTGCAATCGCGAAGCTAGCCTAGGCGCTTCAAACTTGCGAATATCGTGACAGCGGTCTTCGGCCTTTTGCCAAGACGCCGTCTGGAGAAGCGTCATTTCCGCACCCGCCAAATCCACCGCCATCGGGGACTTGAACTTCGAGGGCGCGCTCAAGGAACTGGAAGCCATCGTCGCCCGGCTGGAGCAGGGCGAAGTCGATCTGGAAGATTCCATAAACCTGTACGAGCGCGGCCAGGCGTTGAAGGCGCACTGCGAAAAGAAGCTGAAATCCGCCGAAGGACGGCTGGAGAAGATTGTGATGCGTGAGGGTGGTCCCGCCATCGGTGAGACGGTGAGCGAGGCATAGCGGCTTGCCGGCCGTTGTGCGTGGGACCATCCAGGTAGTTGGGGGCAGGCAAGAGATTTTCGGCAGATGAACATACCAAACACAAAAACGCCGCTTCTGGACCAGGTCGACGAACCGGCCGATCTGCGCAAGCTGGAAAAATCGCAGCTGCGCCAGTTCGCCGACGAGTTGCGAACCGACCTGATCGACATCGTTTCGGTCACCGGCGGCCATTTCGGCTCCAGCCTGGGCGTGGTCGAGCTGACCACGGCGCTGCATTATGTTTTCGAGACCCCGCGCGACCGGGTGATCTGGGACGTCGGCCACCAGGCCTATCCGCACAAGATTCTCACCGGCCGGCGCGCGCGCATGCGCACCCTGCGCCAGGGCGGCGGGCTTTCCGGCTTCACCAAGCGCAGCGAAAGCGAATATGACCCGTTCGGCGCGGCACACAGCTCGACCTCCATCTCGGCGGGGCTGGGCATGGCGGTGGCGCGCGACCTGAAGGGCGAGGCCAACAATGTCATCGCGGTGATCGGCGACGGGTCGATGAGCGCGGGCATGGCCTATGAGGCGATGAACAATGCCGGCGCCAACAAGAGCCGGCTGATCGTCATCCTGAACGACAATGACATGTCCATCGCCCCGCCAGTCGGCGCGATGAGCGCCTATCTGGCGCGGCTGGTTTCGTCGCGGCCCTATACCGGCATCCGCAATGTCGCCAAGCGGCTGGCGCGCAAGCTTTTGCCGCGCAGCCTGTTCAAGGTGGCCCAGCGGACCGAGGAATATGCCCGCGGCATGGCCATGGGCGGCACCCTGTTCGAGGAGATGGGCTTCTTCTATGTCGGCCCCATCGACGGGCACAATCTGGATCACCTGATCCCGGTGCTGGAAAATGTGCGCGACACGATGAAAGGCCCGGTGCTGGTCCATGTCGTGACGCAGAAGGGCAAGGGCTATGCCCCTGCCGAGGCCGCGGCCGACAAGTGGCATGCGGTGTCCAAGTTCACCGTGCTGACCGGCGAGCAGAAGAAATCCACGCCCAAGGCCCCGGCCTATCAGAAGGTGTTCGGCGAAAGCCTGATCGCCGAGGCGAAGAAGGACGAGCGCATCGTCGCCATCACCGCCGCGATGCCGTCGGGCACCGGGATCGACCTGTTCGAAAAGGCCTTCCCCGCGCGCACCTTCGATGTCGGCATCGCCGAACAGCATGGCGTGACGTTTGCCGCCGGGCTTGCGGCGGAGGGGCTGAAACCCTTCTGCGCCATCTATTCGACCTTCCTGCAGCGCGCCTATGACCAGGTGGTGCATGACGTGGCGATCCAGTCGCTGCCGGTGCGCTTTGCCATGGACCGGGCCGGGCTTGTGGGCGCGGACGGCGCCACCCATGCGGGTTCGTTCGACATCGCCTATCTGGCGGCGCTGCCCAATTTCGTCATCATGGCCCCGTCGGACGAGGCCGAACTGGTGCACATGGTCGCCACCGCGGCCCAGATCGACGACCGGCCGAGCGCGCTGCGCTATCCGCGCGGCGAGGGCCTGGGCATCGAACGGCCGGCCGAGGGCGTGCCGCTTGTGATCGGCAAGGGCCATATCGTGCGCGAGGGCACCGGCATCGCCATCCTGAACTTCGGCGCGCGCATGAAGGAAGTGCTGCTGGCGTCCGAGCGCATGGCCGGTTACGGCCTGTCGCCGACCATCGCCGATGCGCGCTTCGCCAAGCCGCTGGACACCGACCTGATCCGCCGCCTGGCCAAGGAGCATGAGGTGCTGATCACCATCGAGGAAGGCAGCGCCGGCGGCTTTGGCGCGCACGTGATGCACTTCCTGGCCCATGATGGGTTGCTGGACCGGGGCCTGAAAATCCGCCCCATGACCCTGCCGGATCATTTCCAGGACCAGGACACGCCGGAAAAGCTGTATGCCGCCGCCGGGCTGGATGCCGACGGCATCGTGCGCACGGCGCTGCGCGCGCTGGGCCGCGGTGAGGAAGCTATCCACCTGGCGGGCAAGCTGGCCTGACCGGCGCGGCCTTTTTGCGTTCCGGGTTCGTCGCGTCTTCGCTCATGTGCGTCTTGCACACGTCGCTTGACGCTCCTGCCCGGGCCGCAAAATGTCTCGCGCCGGTTTATCATGACGGCGCGATGATTGGCGGAACAGTCTGTTGGCAACCCAGAAGACACTGACAAGCTGCCGCCACTTCGGCGACTGCGGCGGCTGTCTGCTGCAGGACATGGATGCCGCTGCTTACGCCGCGCACAAGCACCAGGCCGTGCAGGGTGCGCTGGCCAAGGCGGGCGTGACGGCTGAGGTTCTGCCGCCCATCATCGTCGCGCCCAAGACCCGCCGCCGCGCGGTGTTCAAGATCAAGTCGCTGCCGGAGGGCCTGCATATCGGCTTTCACGCCGCCAAATCCCACACCGTCATCGACATGCACCAGTGCGAGGTGCTGACGTCCGGCCTGTTCGCCTTGGTGGGAAGCCTGCGCGCGCGGCTGGAGCCGGTGTTCGAGGTGGGCGAGGGTGCCGAGCTGCATGTCACCCAAACCGATACCGGCTTTGACTGCGCCTTTCGCTGGAAGCGCAGGCTGACGCCCAACCTGACCGCCGAACTGTCGCGCGTGCTGGGCGGCATCGGTATCGCCCGGCTGGTGCTGAACGGCGAAATCGTGTTCGAAACCGCTGCTCCCACAGTCATGCTGGGCGGGGTGCCGGTGGCGCTGCCGCCCGATCCTTTCCTGCAGGCCACCGCCGATGGCGAGGCGGCATTGCAGGCGCGGGTTCTGGAGATCGTTGGGAACGCCAAAGCCGTCGCAGACCTGTTCGCCGGCTGCGGCACCTTCACCCTGCCGCTGGCGCGCAAGGCAAAAGTGCATGCGGTGGAACAGGATGCACCTGCGCTGGCCGCGCTGGCGGCGGCGGCGCGCGCGCCGGGGCTGAAACCCGTCACCGCCGAGACGCGCGACCTGTTCCGCCTGCCGCTGACGGCGCTGGAACTGTCCCGTTTCGAGGCGGTGGTGCTGGACCCGCCGCGCGCGGGGGCGGAAAAACAGGCCGCCGTGCTGGCTGCCTCCAGGGTGCCGGTGATCGCCTATGTGTCCTGCGACGCGAACAGTTTTGCCCGCGATGCGGCGATCCTGGTCAAAGGCGGCTATACTGCCGGGGCCGTCCAGCCGGTGGACCAGTTCCTCTGGTCGTCGCATATTGAGCTGGTCGCCGGATTCACACGGGCCCGATGATGCGCTTTCTGTTCGCCCTGTTCCTTGCTTTCGCGCCGACCGCCGCGCTGGCGGCGGATTACGGCAACTGGGCGGTGGCGATCGTGGCGGGCGACGACCATGCCCATGATGGCGAGCACAGCGAGGTGTTCGACAATGCCCGCAAGAAGCTGGCGGGGGCCTTTGCCAAAATCGGCTTTTCGCCCGCCAACATGATCCAGTTCTCGGTCGACCCCGACGCGGCGTCGCAGAAAAGCTCCATTGCCGGCTTTTCCGGGGGGCTGTGGGACCTGTCGGAACGCGCGCCGGGCGGCTGTTTGATCTATTTCACCTCGCACGGCACGCCGGGCGGCATCGTGGTGGACCAGTCGATCCTGTCGGCCGACCAGATGGGCGCCATCGTCAACAACAGCTGCGGGTCCAAGCCCAGCGTGATCGTGATGAGCGCCTGTTTCTCGGGCCAGTTCGTGCCGGCGCTGAAGGGCGACAACCGGGTGGTGATTACCGCCGCCGCGCCCGACCGCACCAGCTTCGGTTGCGGGGCGCTGAACACCTATACCTATTTCGACGACTGCTTCCTGCGCGCCCTGCCGATGGCCGACGGCTTTGCCCGGCTGGGCGACCTGGTGAAGGAATGCGTGGCCTTCCGCGAGCAGCAGACGGGCGCCACCCCGCCGTCGGACCCCCAGGTCAGCATCGGCCCGGGAGCGGCGGAGCTGAGTTTTCCGAAATCCTGACTTCCCATCTTGGCCCGGAATCAGGCGCTCCGGTCTGGACCGGGGCCTTGCCTGGCCGCATGATCGCGCCGGGGGAGAGGGGCCTTGCGCAAGCGGACGATCGGCTTGGCGATTGCGGCTTTGATTGCGGCGGCGGGCGCGGCCTGGTCGCTGTGGCCGCCTGCCGCCACCCAAGCGCCCAAACCGCAATCGCCCTTTCACGATTGGGCGGTGGTGCTGGTGTCGGGCGACTGGCGGGCCCATTCGGGGGCGCCCACAGCGGTGTTCGACAATGGCCGCCGCGACCTGGCTGCCGCCTTTGCCGGCATCGGCTTTTCGCGCGCCAACATGGTCCAGTTCTCGGTCGATTACGACAAGGGCACGCGGCACACCGAAACCCGCGCGATTGCCGATGCCCTGCACGAGACGGCGAAGAAGGCCGGCGGCGGCTGCCTGATCTATGTCACCTCGCACGGCACGCCCGAGGGGATCGTGACCGGCGATGCGGTGTGGCCGCCGGATGAATTCGCGCGCATGGTGAACGGCGATTGCGGCGCCCGGCCCAGCGTGGTGGTGATGAGCGCCTGCTATTCGGGCCAGTTCGTCGCCCCGCTGCAGGCCGACAACCGCGTCGTGATCACCGCGGCGCGGCCCGATCGCACCAGCTTCGGCTGCGGCGAGCTGGATCGCTACACCTATTTCGACGACTGCTTCCTGCGGGCGATGAAGCTGGCGACGGATTTTCCCGGCCTGGGTGACCTGGCGCGCCAGTGCGTGGCCGAACGCGAGAGCCTGGCGGGGATCGATGAGCCGTCCGAGCCGCAGCTTTTTGTCGGCTCCGGCGTGGCCTATACGTTGCGCTGGCGATGAGCGCCTAGAGCGCACCGCCTTTTCTGAGTTGCGCGGCGGCGGTGGCCAGGTCGCGGGCTTCCAGGATTTTGGCGGTGGAATCGCGGGCGGCCAGCAGCGCTTTGCGGATCACGCACAGGGCTTCGTCGTAACAGTCCTCGCACTTCTGGTAGGCCATGACACTGACGCAGGGCGACAGCGCCAGCGGCCCGTCGGTCACCCGCAGCACATCGGCGAAGCTGATGGCTTTGGCCGGGCGGCCCAGCGTGTAGCCGCCATGGCGGCCGCGATGGCTTTTGACGATGCCGGGCTTTTTCAGCTCGGCCAGGATGGCTTCCAGGAATTTGCGGGGAATGTGTTCATGGGCGGCGATCTCGGCCGCCTGGACCGGGCCATCCGACCCGCGCACGGCCAGATAGAGCAGGGCACGCAGGGCGTATCGGGCCTTCTGGGAGATCATGGCCCCTTATACCGCATAATGCCGGTAGGAATAAGGCGTTCAGCCAACTTGCCCGCGATGGCGCAGGGCGGCGTCGGCCAGCACGCAGGCCATCATGGCTTCGCCCACCGGCACCGCGCGGATGCCCACGCAAGGGTCGTGGCGGCCCTTGGTGACGATGTCGGTTTCCGCGCCCGCCTTGTCGATGGTGTGGCGAGGCGACAGGATCGATGAAGTCGGCTTGACCGCAAAGCGCGCCACCACCGGCTGGCCGGTGGAGATGCCGCCCAATATGCCGCCGGCATGGTTGGCCAGGAAGACGGGCTTGCCGTCGCTACCCATCCGCATCTCGTCGGCATTTTCCTCGCCGGTCATGGCGGCGGTGGCAAAGCCGTCGCCGATCTCCACGCCCTTGACCGCGTTGATGCTCATCAGCGCCGAGGCCAGGTCATTGTCCAGCTTGCCATAGACGGGCGCGCCCAGACCGGCGGGGATGCCTTCGGCCACCACCTCGACCACCGCGCCGACCGACGATCCCTTCTTGCGGATGCCTTCCAGATAGCCTTCCCAGGCCGCCGCCGCCTTGGGGTCGGGGCAGAAGAAGGGATTGTTGCCGACCTCGTTCCACGACCAGTTGGCGCGCACGATGCGCTCGGTGCCCATCTGCACCAGCGCGCCGCGGATCGTCACTTTCCCATACAGCTTGTCCAGCACCTTGCGGGCGATGGCGCCCGCCGCCACGCGGGTGGCGGTTTCGCGCGCGCTCTGGCGGCCGCCGCCGCGATAGTCGCGCACGCCGTATTTGGCGTCATAGGTATAGTCGGCATGGCCGGGGCGGAACTTGTCGCGGATGTCGGAATAATCCTTGGAGCGCTGGTCGACATTCTCGATCAGCAGCGCGATGGGCGTGCCGGTGGTGAGCTGTTCGGCCATGCGCTCGTCCTGGAAGACGCCCGACAGGATTTTCACCGTGTCCGGTTCCTGGCGCTGGGTGACGAACTTGCTCTGTCCGGGGCGGCGCTTGTCCATCCAGGGCTGGATGTCGGCCTCGCTCAGCGCGATGCCGGGGGGGCAGCCATCGACCACGCAGCCGATCGCCGGCCCGTGGCTTTCGCCAAAGGTGGTGACGCGAAACATGTGGCCGAAGCTGTTGTAGGACATGGGATGAGGGGATAACCCGATTTGGAACCATGGTCCAGTTTGCCCTGCCTTCGCAGGCCTTTGGCCCGCTCGGCGCTCGGCCGGCGAAAGGTCCACCGGACCTTTCGCTGCGGTTGGTCAGGGATCCAGTCGGACCACCTCACCGCCTCGCACCCGGAAGACCACGCCCTGGGGCTCGTCCAGCCCGCTCATGCCCGCCGCGTCCAGCCCGGCCAGAAGCCCGCGCAGGATGCGGGTGGTCGCCCCGTGGCTGACCGCGAAGGTGTCGGCTTTCAGGCCCCGGAACCAGTCCGTCACCCGGGCGGCGACCTGGGCATAATTCTCCCCGCCCGGCACGCGCACGTCCCATTTGTCGGCCATGCGCCGGTCGAAAGTGGCCGGGTCCAGGGCGCGGGCTTCAGCGTCGGTCAACTGGTCCCAGTCGCCCAGGTCGATCTCCTCCAGCCGGGGATCGACGGCAAAGCCGTCCGGCGCCAGATCCAGTTCGGCGCGGGCAATTTCCATGGTGCGGCGGGCGCGCGCCAGCGGGCTTGAAACGAAGGACAAAGCGGGCCGGGGGCCCACCGCGCCGCGCAGGATCGCGCCGACCCGGGCGGCCTGTTCAAGACCCAGCGGGGTCAGCGGCGTGTCCTTGCAGCCGGAAAAGCGGTGCGCGGCATTGGCCGCAGTCTGTATAGCGCGCGAGATAGAGGGTCAGACCTGGAGCAAGCTCAAGAGACATCCGGCTTCTGGGCGACATTGATGTCGGGTGCGTCCTCGGCCTTCATGCCGACGACGTGATAGCCGGCATCGACATGCATGTTCTCGCCGGTCACCGCGCTGCCCAGGTCGGACAGCAGGAACAGGGCGGCATTGCCGACCTCGCCCTGGGTGACGTTGCGGCGCAGGGGCGAATTGTATTCGTTCCACTTCAGGATATAGCGGAAATCGCCGATGCCGCTGGCGGCCAGGGTCTTGATCGGCCCGGCCGAGATGGAATTGACGCGGATCGCCTTTTTGCCCAGGTCCTCGGCCATGTAGCGGACGGATGCTTCCAGCGCTGCCTTGGCCACGCCCATCACGTTATAATGGGGCATCACCTGCTCGGCGCCGTAATAGGACAGCGTCACCATCGAGCCGCCATTTGTCATCATCTTTTCGGCGCGCTGGGCCACCGCCGTGAAGGAGTAGCAGGAGATGTCCAGCGTGCTGCGGAAATTCTCCGGCGTGGTGTCGATATAGCGGCCCTTGAGCTGTTCCTTGTCGGAATAGGCGATGGCATGAACCACGAAGTCCAGGCTGTCCCAGACCTTGCCCAGATCGGCAAAGGCCGCGTCGATGGAGGCCGGATCGGTGACGTCGCAATCGATCAGGGCGGCGGGGTTCATCGCCTCGACCAGCGGCACCACGCGCTTGCGGAACAGGTCGCCCTGATAGGAGAAAGCCAGCGCAGCCCCCGCATTGTGCAGGGCCTGGGCGATGCCCCAGGCGATGGAGTGCTGGTTGGCAACGCCCATGATCAGGCCTTTTTTGCCCTTCATGAGCCCTTCGAACGACATGACGCTTTCCCCTGGTTGCAGGCGCGAACTCTAGTCATTTACCCTGAATTGACCAGTTCGCGCGCGGAATTTTTATTCTACGGAAGTTCCAGCCGGAACAAAGGCTTACCGCAGCTTTGCACGGGGATCATAGGCGGTGTTCCAGCCCTCGGCAAAGCTCTTGAGGGCCTCGTCCGGCTTGTCGGGCAGGCTGACCACCAGGCGAACATAGAAATCCCCGGCGCCCTGCGATCCATGCGCCGGCACACCCTTGCCCTTCAGCCGCAGTGTGCTGCCGGTGTTGGACCCGGCCGGGACGGTCAGCGACAGGGTGCCTGACGGGGTGGGCACCGGCACCTTGCCCCCCAGCACCGCCTCTTTCAGCGTGATGGGCAGGTCCATGCGGATGTCGCTGCCGTCGCGGGTCATGAAGGGATGGGGCGCGACATGCACGGTCAGCAGGATGTCGCCGTTGGGCGCGCCGGACCGGCCTGCGCCGCCGCGGCCCTTCACGCGCACCACCTGGCCGTCCTTCACGCCGACGGGAATCTTCACGTCGATCTGTTCGCCGTTCTGCAGCACCACGCGGCGCGTGCCCCCGCCCACGGCCTCATCGAAGCTGACAGTCACCTTGGCGGCGAAATCCTCGCCGCGCTGGGCCCGCTGGGCGCCGCGCGCACGGCGGCCCCCGCCCATCATGTCGGCGAAAATGTCCTCGAAACTGGCGCTTTCGCTGCCCGGATTGTCCCAGGTGAACTTGAATTCGCGCCCGCCGCCGGGAGCGCCGCCGGCCTTGAAGCCGCCAAAGCCCGCGCCGAACGGGCTGCCCTGCTGAAAGCCATGGGCGCGCGGATCGAAGCCGCGCGGATTGCCCGCGCCGTCGATCTCGCCGGCATCGAATTTGGCGCGCTTGTCCTTGTCGCCCAGAATGTCATAGGCGCCGGAAATTTCCTGAAAGGTCTTCTGGGCATCGGCATCGCCCGCATGCTTGTCGGGGTGATGCTTCTTGGCCAGCGCACGGAACGCCTTCTTGATATCGGCTTCGCTGGCGGTCCTGGAAACGCCCAGAACGGTGTAAGGGTCTCGCATTGCTTCTCCATGACCGCGAACCCGGCTTGGCGCCCGATTCCGGCCTTTCCCTCAATATAGGGAGGGATTTTCCCCGCGCCACCGCCCAATCGCCACGGCGGGGCGGCCCCTAGCGGGCGGTCGAGGGTTTGAGCGTGGCGGTCGAGGCGGACGGAACCCCGGGGGTGCCCTTGGGCTCCGCGGGCAGGGGGCCGCCCAGCGCCTTCAGCCGCTCGCCCGCCTGGGTCACGCCGTGCTTGGCGGCGGCATCGTAAAGCCGGCGCGCCACGGTCAGATCCTTGGGCACCAGCCCGTCCGCGCCGGTTTCAAACATCTGCGCCAGCTCGTACTGGGCCAGGGGATGGTTGGCGGCGGCGGCGGCCTCCAGCAGCGGCAGGGCGCGCTTGGGATCGGGCGGACCGGCCTCGCCCTTCAGCAGCATGTCGGCCAGGTCGGCCTGGGCGGTGGGAAGGCCCGCCTGGGCCGCCACTTCATAGACGTCCTCAGCCTTTTTGGGGTCCCTGGGCGTGCCCTGACCCTTGCGCAGCATCATCGCCACGTTGCGCATCGCCGCCAGGTCGTCGTCCTGGATCGAGGACCAGATCTTGAAGGCCTTTTCGTAATCGCCCGCGTCATAGGCGGCCACGCCGGTATCGAAGATCGCCGCCAGTTGCGGGCCCGACTGGGCGCTGGCGCAGCCTCCCGCCGACAGCATGAGGCAAAAGGCGAGGGCCGGTGCGCTGGCGCGAAGCAGGGCCGGAAGAAGCGGTGTGCGGATCATGCGGCAGACTAGCCTTTGGGCGCCCGCGCCGCCAAGCCCGTCCTTTAAGCCGCCCGGAGAGGCGCCTTCATGGCTCGCTCATCAGGGCCCGGGCGGCGCGGCGCACCGCGCCGTGCAGGCACCCGTTCCAGATATAGCGATAGAGCAGGGCGAGGACGGCGATCCCCACGAACCAGCCAAGGGCGCGCAGGCCGAAGGCGCCCTGTGTCCAGATGCAGGCCAGCCAGGCCAGCAGGACTGCCAGCGCCAGCGGCGCGCACAGGATTGCCGCCGCCAGCAACATGATCAGCACGATGCCGGCTTCCCTGCCTGCATCGCGCAATTGCCGGTCCAGCCGCTGAAGAAGGGAATTCATCGCCCACCCATCCGTCCTGCCGTGCCGTGTGCCAGCTTGTCCTGGCGCATGCCTTTTCTGCTAGGATTTGGCCCCGGCGGGATTTGCATTTATGCCCCAGGGGATGGCCGGTGGGAACGGGCCGCACCCCTGCTTGGTTAATGGGCTGCCGCCCGATTTTGCGCGTGATGGATTGTTGCGATGGACGATGACATGGAGATGGGCGGGCCGCTGGACGATGGCGGCATCCAGGCCGGGTCCGATCCCTTCGCGCTGTTCGCCGCCTGGATGGGCGAGGCGCAAAAGGCCGAGCCCAACGATCCCAATGCCATGGCGCTGGCCACCGCGGACGCCGACGGCTTTCCCAACGTCCGCATGGTGCTGCTGAAGGGCGCTGATGCGAACGGCTTTGTCTTCTATTCCAACGCCGGCAGCATCAAGGGCGGCGAACTGGCCGCAAACGCTCGCGCCGCGCTGAATTTTCACTGGAAGAGCCTGCGCAAGGCGGTGCGGGTGAAGGGCACGGTCGCCCAGGTCAGCGATGCGGAGGCCGATGCCTATTTCGCCACCCGCCCGCGCGACAGCCAGATCGGGGCATGGGCCAGCCCCCAGTCGCAGCCGATGGAAGGCCGCTGGGTGTTCGAAAAGGCCATCGCCCAGTACGCGCTGAAATTCGGCATCGGCACGGTGCCGCGCCCGCCGCACTGGACCGGCTGGCGCGTCACCCCGCTGCGCATCGAATTCTGGCGCGATCGCCCGTTCCGCCTGCACGACCGTCTGGTCTATGCCCGCGCCGATGCGGGCGCGCCCTGGACCACCGAAAGACTGTTTCCATGAGCGCCGATGCGGCCATGGGCGATCTGAACAGGCTGGAACGGGCGGGCCTTTTGATGCGCCGCGCGGCCTGGGCCTCGGTGTCGGTGGCTGTGGTGCTGGTGGCGATCAAGGCGGCGGCCTATTTCGCCTCCCATTCGGTGGCGATGCTGGCTTCCATGGCCGATTCCGCGCTGGACCTGTTCACCTCCAGCCTCAACCTGTTCGCCATCCGCCAGGCGCTGACCCCCGCCGATGCCGAGCACCGCTTCGGCCACGGCAAGGCCGAGCCGCTGGCCGGGCTGGCCCAGGCCGCCTTTATTGCCGCGTCGGCGCTGTTCCTGGTGATCCAGGCGGTGGGCCGGATCATGGAGCCGGAGGATATCGAAAACTCGATCCCGGCGCTGGTGGTGATGTTCATCTCCATCGCCCTGACGATCGTGCTGGTCCTGTATCAGCGCCATGTCATCAACCGCACCGGCTCGCTGGCGATCCAGTCGGACCACACCCACTATGCCAGCGACCTGGCGACCAACCTGGGCGTGGTGCTGGCGCTGGTGCTGGCGACCTGGCTGGGCTGGACCCTGGCCGATCCCATCATCGCGCTGGGCGTGTCGGGCGTCATGCTGTGGGGCGCGGTCGGCGTGGGCCATACCAGCTTCAACCAGCTGATGGACCATGAACTGCCCGATGCCGAGCGCGCGAAGATCCGCGACATCGTGCTGGCCCACAAGGATGTGCTGAACCTGCACGACCTGCGGACCCGCGAGGCGGGGCTTTCCATCTTCATCCAGGTGCATATCGAAATGGACCCGTCGATGCGGCTGGCGGCGGCGCATGCGGTGTCGGACGCGGTGGAGCGCGACCTGATGGCGGCCTATCCGGGGGCCGAGGTGATCATTCACCAGGACCCTGCAGGGCTTGAGCAGCCGCCCCAGGATTTGCCGGACTGACATTGGCGGCTGTAAGCCGCGTCTTCGCCAGGTTGTGCACGATGCGCGCGCACAGGAAGAAGATGGGGCTGGCCAGCAGCGACATGGCGATCACCGCGATGGCCAGCTTGTGACCGCTGGGTGACAGCGCGCCGACCGACAGCCCCGCCCCGGCGATGACGAAGGAAAACTCCCCCACCGGCGACAGGATCAGCGCGGCCTGGAAGGCGGTTTCGTAGGGTTCGCCCAACAGCGTCAGCAGCAGGAAGTTCAGCACCGTCTTGCCGACCGTCACCACCACCAGCGCGAAGGCGATGATCCAGGCTTCGTTCAGCAGATAGTCCAGGTCGATCAGAAGGCCGACCGACAGGAAGAAGACGAACAGAAGAATGCTCTGCACCGGCTGGGCCATGGTCAGCGCGCCGCGCCGCAACGTCGAATGGCCAACCGCCAGGCCGCCCAGGAAGGCGCCCAGCGCCGGGGACAGGCCCAACAGGCCCGATGCGGCTGCCGAGGCAAAGCAGATGCCCAGCACGCCCAGCGTGCCGACGTCGAAATTCTTGAGCAGATATTCGGAGGCCGGAAAGCGGAAGCTCTTGATGCGGGTCAGAAGCCCGATGAACCCGGCCAGCAGCGCGAAGGCCAGCGCCAGCTTGCCCACCACGCCGACAATTGCGCCGCCGGTCAGTTCCCGGCCCAGCGTGTTGGTGATCAGCAGCAGCGGCACCACCGCCAGGTCCTGGGCCACCAGGATCGCCACCGCCAGCCGCCCGGCGGGCGCGTCCTTTTCGCCCGCATCCTCCATCATCTTCATCGCCACGGCGGTGGAGGAAATGGACAGCATGAAACCGATCACGATGCCGCCGGTGATTTCGCCCTTCACCGCCAGGGTGAACAGCACCACCGAGGCGGGAATGACCAGGATGGTCGCGCCCGTCAGGCCCAGCGCCAGCGGCAGGGACTTGGAAAAGGACGCCAGCCGCATTTCCATGCCGATGATGAACAGCAGCATCAGCACGCCCAGTTCGGCCAGGGTCTCGATGCCGGGCGAGGACTGGATCAGGCCCGCGCCGGTGGGGCCCAGCCCCATGCCGACCAGGATGAAGCCCGCCGCGGCGGGCAGGCGCATGCGGCTCATGCCCAGGCCGCAGGCCACGGCCGCGGCCAGCACGACGGCAAGGGCGGTCAGGGCGTCATGCATTTGATATGGGACTCATGTGAACGGGTTGGTGCTAAAGGATGGGGCCGCCGGACGCGACAGACCGGAACCCGGATGATAGGCTGAGGACATGCCAACAACCAACCCGCAATCCAGCCGACCGACACCTGCCGCCAGCAGCGAGGAGCCCCGCACGCTGATCCTGACAGGTGCCAGCCGCGGGATCGGCCATGCCACCGTCAAGCGCTTCTCAAGCGCCGGCTGGCGGGTCATCACCTGCTCACGCCACGCCTTCCCGGAGGACTGCCCCTGGGCGGCGGGGCCTGAAGACCATATCCAGGTCGACCTGGCCGACCCGGACGACACACAGCGGGCGGCGGCGGAAATGCGCGAGCGCCTGACCGACGGAAAACTGCATGCGCTGGTCAACAATGCCGCCATCTCGCCCAAGGCCGAAGGCGGGGCGCGGCTGGGCACGCTGGAAAGTTCCATGGCCCTGTGGCGCCAGGTGTTCGAGGTGAATTTCTTCTCCACCATCTGGCTGGCCCAGGGCCTGCGCCAGGAACTGGCGGCGGCGCATGGGGCGATCGTCAATGTCACCTCCATCGCGGGCAGCCGGGTGCATCCCTTCGCGGGGGCGGCCTACAGCACCTCCAAGGCGGCGCTGGCGGCGCTGACCCGCGAAATGGCCGCCGATTTCGGACCCCTGGGCGTGCGCGTCAATGCCATCGCGCCGGGCGAGATCGACACTGCCATCCTGTCGCCGGGCACCGACAAGATCGTGGAGCAGATACCGCTGCGCCGCCTGGGTGCGCCGGCGGAAGTGGCCAAGGCGATTTATTATCTGTGCACGGATCAATCCAGCTATGTCACGGGGGCCGAGCTGATGATCAATGGCGGGCAGCACGTGTGATGCCGCCGTTGCTGGAGCGGTGCGCCGGCCTGGTGTTCGGGTTCGGATTTCGCGGCGGCAAGGCCGAGCCGGTCATGGAGCCCACGCTGGAAGCGGCGCTGGCATCCGGTCATGACTGGGTGTGGCTGCACCTGGCGCTGAGCGATCACCGCGCCCGGCGGTTCCTGGAAACCTTCAAGGGCTTTTCGCGCGGTGCGCGCGAAGTGATGCTGGGCACCGAGGAGCGCATCCAGATTCATCTGACCGCCGGGGGCGGCTGGGGCATCCTGCCGGATATCGAGCGGGACTTCGCCGACGAGGCGCTGGGATCGGGGCGGCTGTCTTTCTGGATGGAAGAACGCTGCCTGATCACCGCGCGGCGCCATCCGCTGCGCGCCGCCGAACGCCTGCGCGACGATATCGAGGCGGGCGCCGAACTGCCCGTGCCCTCGGCCGCGCTGGCCTCGCTGCTGGAGCATTTCGTCACCATGGTCGAAGCGCGCCTGGCGGTGCTGGCCGCCGACCTGGGCCATATCGAGGACCAGGTGCTGGCCGATCACGGCCTGGGCCAGGATTCGCTGGGGCCGCTGCGCCGCGAACTGTCGCGCTATACCCGCGAGTTTTCCTCGCTGCGCAGCGCCATTCACCGGGCGACCAGCACGCGGCGCGGCGACACCGGTTCGCCGCTGCAGGATCACCTGCTGCAGCTTTTGCAGGATGCCGAGGATTTCGACCGCGACGCCGGGGCGCTGACCGACCGGGCGCGGCTGCTCTATGAAGAAATCGAGACGCGCATCGCCTCGACCACCAATCGCAGCCTGTCGGCGCTGACGGTGATTTCGACCCTGCTGCTGCCGCCGACCTTCATCGTAGGCGCCTTCGGCATGAACCTGGAGGGCATTCCCTGGGCGCGTGACGGCGAAGGCTTCGGTTTTGTGCTGGGGCTTTGCCTGGTGCTGGTGCTAGCCGGCTATATCGTGCTGCGCCGGTTCCGCATACTTCCGTAGATACCTAGGTACTACTACCTACCGGGCGCTTGATCGGGCGCAAGGCACTGGCGTGCGGGGTGCGGCATGTTCGCGCCATGCTTGCGAAACAAGACCTCATCGCCATTGCCTGCAAGATGATCGACACGCTGGGTCCCAGGGCCGGCGAACGGATGGAGGCTGTTGTTGCGGCCCATGTCGCGGAAGGCGACGCCGAAGGCGCGCAGTTCTGGGGCGACGTGGCCGAGACGGTTCGCCGGCTGCAGGCCGCGACTGTTCACACATCGGACACGGGTGCCGTCAGGCTCGGGTGAGCATCGGCTGAGAGACTTTTCTGGCGCTCCGCACGAACGCCTCAGTCTGACTGGTCCTGGCGCACTTCCAGCCACATGGCATTGAGCACCGCCAGCGTGACAGCGAAGCCCAGACCCAGAACCCAGGAAAAATACCACATCGGCGCCTCCTAGTAGGCGGTTTTGGAATTGCTGCGGATATCCTCGGCCCGCACCGGGCCGCGCAGCACGCGATAGACGAAGGCCGTATAGGCCAGGATGATCGGCAGGAAGATCACCACCGCGCCCAGCATGATCGCCAGCGTCAGCTTGCTGGAGGAGGCGTCCCATACCGTCAGGCTTGCCGCCAGCTGGTCCGAGGAGGGCAACAGGAAGGGAAACAGCGCCAGGCCCGCCGCGGCAATGGTGCCGGCCGGCACCAGCGCGGTGCAAAGGAAAGCGGCAAGGGGGCGGCTGCGCAGCAGCGTGCCGCCGATCGCGGCCGCGACCGCCACCGCGGCGGCCACCCACGGCCCGGTGCCCGACAGCCACACGCCGGGCGCACGCGCGACGCTTTTGAGCAGGGGGTTGGACGGGCCGTCATGGACCGCCGCGCTGGTGATCACATAGCCGTCCAGCTTCAGCAGCCACAGCCCCGCCAGCGCGAACAGCAGCAGGAAGGCCAGCGCCGCAATGGGCATGACGCGGCGCGCGCGCGCCTGAACGGTGCCAAGGGTCTTCAGGTTCAGCCAGGCGGCGCCGTGCAGCATGATCATCGACAGGCTGGTCAGTCCCACCAGCAGGGCAAAGGGATTTAGAAGCGACCACAGCGTGATGTCGGAATGAAAGCGCAGATCGCTGTCGAAGCGGAAGGGCACGCCCAGGAACAGGTTGCCGAAGGCCACGCCGAACACCAGCGATGGCACCACGCCGCCTGCGAACAGCGCCCAATCCCAGAAGCTGCGCCAGGCCGGCTGGTCCATCTTGCTGCGGAACTTGAACCCGGCGGGGCGCAGGATCAGCGTCGCCAGCACCAGGAACATGGCAAGGTAGAAACCGGAAAAGCTGGCCGCATACAGCGTCGGCCAGGCCGCGAAAATCGCGCCGCCGCCCAGGATGAACCAGACCTGGTTGCCTTCCCATACCGGGCCCACTGTGTTGATGGCGATGCGCCGTTCCTCGTCGGTGCGCGCCACGATGGGCAGCAACGCCGCGGTGCCCAGGTCGAAGCCATCCATCACCGCGAAACCGATCAACAGGATGCCCAGCAGGGCCCACCAGATCAGGCGAAGCGTCTCGTAATCCATGGGTCTTACTCCGCTGCCGCCGGGGCCGGGGACGATGCCGCCTCGGGCCCAAGCCGGATGTATTTTCTGAGCAGGAACAGGTCGACCACCAGCAGCGCCGAATAGAACAGCGCGAAGCCCAGAAGCGAGAAGGTGACATTGCCCGTGCTGGTCGACGACACGCCCAGCGCCGTGGGCAGCACCCCTTCGATCACCCAGGGCTGGCGGCCATATTCGGCCACGATCCAGCCCAGCTCGGCCGCGATCCAGGGCAGGGGCAGGGACAGAAAAGCGACCCAAAGATAGGGCCGGTAGCGGTCAAGCCTTCGGCGGGCCGACAGCCAGAAGCTGTAGGCGAACAGGGCGATGAAGAAGAAGCCCAGGCCAACCATCAGCCGGAAGCTCCAGAAGAGTACCGGCACGTTGGGTATGGTGCTGGCGGCGGCTTCGTCGATCTGGGCCTGGCTGGCATTCTCGATGTCGGGCCGGATTTTCTTCAGCAGCAGGGCATAGCCCAGATTGCCGACATGGGCCTCCAACGTGTCGCGCAGCTGCGAATCCTGCGGGTCCCGCTTGATTTCCTGCAAGGTGCGATAGGCCACAAGCCCGTCCGCGATGCGGACCTTGGCCTCATCGACCAGTTCGGTGATGCCCGGCACCTGCCGGTCGGTGCTGCGGGTGGCGATCAGCCCCAGCACCCAGGGCACCTTCACCTCGAACTCGGTGGTGTGGGTCTTAAGGTTGGGCAGGCCGAAGACGGTGAAGGCGGCGGGCGCCGGTTCGGTGTGCCACATCGCCTCGATCGCGGCGATCTTCATCTTCTGGTTTTCGCCGGCGGTGTAGCCGCTTTCGTCGCCCAGCACGACGACCGACAGGGCGCTGGCCAGGCCGAAGCTGGCGGCGACCGTCATCGACCGCTTGGCGAATTCCAGGTTGCGGCCCTTCAGGATGTACCAGGCGCTGATCGCCAGCACGAAGATGGAGCCGGTGACATAGCCGGCGCTGACGGTGTGGACGAACTTGGCCTGGGCAACGGGATTGAACAGCACCGCCATGAAGTCGGTCACTTCCATGCGCATCGTATCGGCATTGAAGCGGGCGCCGACGGGATACTGCATCCAGCCGTTCGCGATCAGGATCCACAGCGCCGACAGGTTGGTGCCGATGGCCAGAAGCCAGGTGGCGACCAGGTGCTGAATCTTGCTGAGCCGGTCCCAGGCGAAGAAAAACAGGCCGACAAAAGTGGCTTCCAGAAAGAAGGCCATCAGCCCTTCGATGGCCAGGGGCGCGCCGAACACGTCGCCGACATATTGCGAGTAATAGGCCCAGTTGGTGCCGAACTGGAATTCCATGGTGATGCCGGTGGCGACCCCCATGGCGAAGTTGATGCCGAACAGGATGCCCCAGAACTTGGTCATCTCGCGCCAGATTTCGCGCCCGGTCATCACATAGACCGTCTCCATGATGCCCAGCAGGATCGACAGGCCCAGGGTCAGCGGCACGAAGATGAAGTGGTAAAGCGCCGTGACCGCGAATTGCAGGCGCGAGAGTTCGACCAGATCCATGTCAGGGGCTCCCCAGCAGGTGGGTGATGATGGGCAGGGTTTGGGGATGATGCGCGGGCGAGAAGAACAGGAAATAGAGCAGGGTGAGGGCGGCCGCCTTGACGGCGAGCAGGAGGATGATTTCCCGTCTCAGATGCGCCGGAAACATCCCCAGCCCTCCATCACCGCGGCTTCATCCGCCGCGGCCCCAAGATTATCGGCGGCCCGACCATAGGCCGCCATTTGCGGCAATCAGCGGAAGGCTTCGCCCGGCGGAACGCCCAGCTTGCGGAAAATCATGGCCGCGGGGCAGAAGCCCGTGATCGCGGCCTGGATCATATTGAGTCCCGCAAAGGCGCTCAAGGCCAGCCACCAGGGATTAACGAACCAGGCCAGTGCCAACCCGACAAGAACGACGAGGCCGGCAAAGGCCAGAACGGCGCGATCCAGATTCATGACATTCTCCTTCAGCGTGACTGTTTCAGGCGGTGGATGCCCAAGCTTTCCATGATCCAGCGTTCATAGAAGGGCTCGCTTTCGCCCTTGCGAATCTTGCGGATGAAATATTTTTCAAACGCGATCTTGGCCAGGTGCACCCACTTGCCCTGGGCCGACCAGTTGACGTTGCGCGGCGGGATCTGGGGTTCGGCCACAAAGGCCACGCCGCCATCGCCGAAATCGGCCAGGCAGACGGCATTCCAGCTGCCTTCGGCGGCCGGCTCAGCGCCTTTCAGCAGGGCGCCGATGTTCTGCGCCGTGGCGGTGACCATGGATTCGATCATGAAGCCGGTCTTGGGCACGCCGACGGGCACGGGGGTGGGACCGGTGGGCGCGATCGCCACGCCCACGCCGACGCCGAAGACGTTGGAATATCTGGGATTGCGCTGCTTCTTGTCGACGATGACGAAGCCGCGCGGATTGACCAGTCCCTCCAGCCCGCGCACCGCAGCCACGCCGCGGAAGGCCGGCAGCATCATGGCGTAGCCGAAGGGCAGTTCGGTCGTTTTCTTGACCTGGCCGTCATCGCCCACTTCCTCGACCACCATCTTGCCGTCCTCGACATGGTGGACGCGCGCGCTGGTGATCCACTTGATGTGGCGGTTGCGCATTTCGCTTTCCAGCAGGCCCTTGGTGTCGCCCACCCCGTCCAGGCCCAGATGGCCAATATAAGGCTCGGAGGTGACGAAGGTCATCGGCACGCGGTCGCGGATTTTGCGCTTGCGGAATTCGGTATCCAGGATCATGGCGAATTCATAGGCGGGGCCGAAGCAGGACGCGCCCTGGACCGCGCCCACGATCACCGGGCCGGGATTTTCCATGAAGGCATCCAGCGCGGCATTGGCCTTTTCGGCGTGATCGACATGGCAGATGGACTGGGTGAAGCGGTCGGGGCCAAGACCTTCGATCTCGTCGAAGGCCAGTTCGGGGCCGGTGCACAGGATCAGATAATCGTAAGAGACGCTCGCGCCGTCGGTCAGTTCGACCCGGTTTTCATCCGGATGAACCCGTGCGGCGCCCTGGTCCAGATAGGTGATGCCCTTTTTCTTCATCACCGCGGCGATGTCGATTTCGACTTCGTCCCGGTCGCGCCAGCCGGCGGCAACCCAGGGGTTGGAGGGCACGAAATGATAGCGCGGCCCCTGGCCGATGACGGTGAGGGTGTCGCCGGCGCCCAGCTCGGCCTGCATTTCATAGGCCATCAGCGTCCCGCCAAGGCCCGCTCCCAGCACAACCACCTTTGCCATGAACGTCTCCTTCTCCAATGATCCGATTTTGCGCCGTTTGATCCGCTGGGCCTTGATCCATCGCAAGGAAATGCAGGGATAAGCACCTAGGGTCACATTTCAGGATTGACTGTATATTCGAATAATCGTATATACGCAACTATGAAAAAACAGATCGAGCAGATGCGCTCCCAGGCCGAGGCGGCCGAGGCGATGCTGAAGGCCCTGGCCAACCGTCACCGGCTGATGATCCTGTGCCGGCTGATCGATGGCGAGCGCCCGGTCGGCGATCTGGCGGGGTTTCTGGAGCTGCGCGATTCCACCGTGTCCCAGCACCTGGCGCTACTCAGGAAAGATGGGCTGGTTTCCACGCGCCGCGACGGCCAGACCATCTGGTATGCGCTTGCCAGCGAGCCGGTGCGCCGGCTGGTGGGCACGCTTTACGAGATTTATTGCGGGCCGGCGCCGGTCTGCGCCCCCGCCCCGAAAAAACAGTCAACCCGGAAAGGAAACACCAATGGCATCCATGGAAAACTTCGCACCCGCTGACGTGTCGCGCATGCTGGCCGAGCGGTCGATCCTTCTGATCGATGTGCGCGAGCCGGAGGAATATGCGGCCGAACGCATTCACGGGGCGCTGCTCTATCCCCTGTCCAGCTTCGATCCCAAGGCGTTGCCCGCCGATGAGGGGCGCAAGCTGGTGCTGCAATGCGGTTCGGGCATGCGCTCGGCCAAGGCGATGGCAATCGCCGCCGATGCGGGCGTCGTCGTGGCCGGTCACCTGGCCGGCGGCATCAAGGCCTGGAAAGCGGCGGGCCTGCCGGTGATGGCGGTCGATCCGGCCACCGGCCAGATGCGGGAAGGCTGATACGGCGATGAAGATCTGGGCCGCGATCCTGGCCTTTGTCGGTCTTGGGGCGCATGAACCGGCACCAAAGCCGCCCGCGCCGCCGCCGACCTATCTGGTGCGCATGGCGCCGGTCACGGATGAAAAGTCGGTCTTTGCCACGGTGGAGTCGGCCTATACCGTGCCGGCACGCGTGCGCACCGGCGGCACCATCGTCGAACTGAAGGTGCGCCAGGGCGATGCCGTGACCCAGGGCCAGGTGATCGCCACCGTGGGCGATGCCAAGCTGTCGCTGGAGATCAATTCCTATGCGGCCCAGGTGGCCGCAGCCCAGGCCCAGGTTGCCCAGGCCAAGCTGGATTTCGACCGTGCCCAGCGCCTGGTGGGCGAGGGCGCAATCGCCCGCAATGCCTATGACCAGGCGCGCACCTCCTACAATGTCGCCCAGAGCAACCTGAAATCCATCCAGGCCCAGCGCGCCGTGGTGCGCGAGCAGCAGGTGCAGGGCGAGGTGCGCGCGCCCACGGCAGGCCGGGTCATCACCGTGCCGGTCACCGCGGGCACCGTGGTGATGCCGGGCGATGTGGTCGCCACGGTGGCGGAGCAGAATTTCGTGCTGCGCCTGCAGATTCCCGAACGCCATGCCCACTTTCTGAAAGTGGGGGCGCCGGTTCGGCTGGATGGGTCCGACCTGGGCCTGAAAGGCACACCCGACGGCACCATCACGCTGATCTATCCGCAGGTGGAGAATGGCCATGTCGTGGCCGATGCCCGCGTGTCGGGACTTCAGGACTATTTCGTCGGCCAGCGTGTGCGTGTCTGGGTGCCGGCCGGCACGCGCGAGGCGGTGCGGGTGCCTGAAAACCTGATCGTCACCCGTTCGGGCATCGACTATGCGCGGCTATGGACGCAGAAGAACGGCGCGCTGGACGTGCCGGTGCAGCGGGGCATGGAAATTCCCGGAAAGACGCCGCAACTGGAAATCCTGTCGGGCCTGAAGCTCGGCGACCGCCTGTTGAAGCCGTAACGCCATGAACCTGGGGCTTTCCGGCCGGCTGACCCGCGCCACCATCAAGTCTCCCTTGACGCCGCTGATGCTGCTGGCGGCGATCGCCTTCGGCCTGATCGCGCTGATGGCGATCCCGCGCGAGGAAGAGCCCCAGATCAGCGTGCCGATGGTGGATATCATCGTCCAGGCCGACGGACTGAAGGCGCCCGATGCCGCCGAGCTGGTGACCAAGCCGCTGGAGCAGATCGTCAAGGGCATCAACGGCGTGGAGCATGTCTACAGCCAGACCCAGGACGACCGGGTGATGGTGACGGCGCGCTTTTTCACCGGCACCAGCGAGGATGACGCCATCCTGCGCGTGCAGGCCAAGATCCGCGCCCATTACGATGCCATGCCGCTGGGCATTCCCGAGCCGCTGATCGTGGCGCGCGGCATCAATGACGTGGCCATTGTCACCCTGACCCTGTCGCCGAAGCCGGCCGCGGCATCGCGCTGGAACGGCAAGGACCTGCAGGCGCTGGCCACCAAGGTTCAGTCCGACCTGATGAAGGTCGACAATGTCGGTTTCACCTATATCGCCGGCGGCACGCCCGAAGAGATCAGTGTCGAGCCCGATCCCGACAAGCTGGCCATGTACGGCGTGACGCTGCAGCAGCTTGAAGCCAAGATCCAGGGCGCCAACCGTTCCTTCCTGGCGGGCATGGTGCGCGAGAACGGCCAGATGGCCCAGGCGGTCGCGGGCAACACCCTGCAGGGCGTGCCCGATATCGGCCTGCTGCTGGTCACCACCCGCGATGGGCGTCCCGTCTATGTGCGTGATCTGGCCAAGGTGATTATCGGCCCCAGCCCCGCCGAGCAGCATGTCTGGTCGATCCGCCGCGACGGCAAAAGCTGGAGCACCGCGCCCGCCGTGACCATCGCCTTCGCCAAGCGGGCCGGGGCCAATGCGGTGGTGGTGTCCGACGCGCTGGTTTCGCGCGCGGATGCGCTGAAGGGTTCGCTGATCCCCGATGACGTCAATGTCGAGGTCACGCGCGATTATGGCAAGACCGCCAACGACAAGGCCAACGAGCTTCTGTTCCATCTGGGGCTGGCGACCATCTCCATCGTGCTCTTGATCGGTTTTGTCATCGGCTGGCGCGAAGCGGCGGTGACGCTGGTGGTGATCCCCACCACCATCCTGCTGACGCTGTTTGCCGCCAACCTGATGGGCTACACGATCAACCGCGTCAGCCTGTTCGCGCTGATCTTTTCCATCGGCATCCTGGTCGATGATGCCATCGTGGTGGTGGAGAATATCGCCCGCCACTGGGCGATGCATGACGGGCGCGACCGCATGACCGCCGCGATCGAGGCGGTCGCCGAGGTGGGCAACCCCACCGTCGTCGCCACCCTGACGGTGGTGGCCGCGTTGCTGCCCATGCTGTTCGTGTCGGGCATGATGGGCCCCTATATGGCGCCCATTCCGGCCAATGCCTCCGCGGCGATGCTGTTCTCCTTCTTTGTCGCCATGGTGATCGCGCCCTGGGCGCTGCTGAAAATCTCCGGCAAGCCGCGCAAGCGCCACCAGCAACATGCCGAACATGGCGAAGGCAGGCTGGGCGCGCTGTACCGCCGCCTGGCCACGCCCATCGTCGCCAGCCGCACGTCGGCGCGCAAGTTCCTGGCTTGGGTCGCCATCGCCACCGTGCTGGTCTGCATGCTGTTCGTGACCAAGAGCGTCACCGTCAAGCTGCTGCCCTTCGACAACAAGTCGGAAATGGAAGTGATGGTCGACCTGCCGGAAGGCGCGAGTGTCGAGGATACCGGCCGCGCCCTGCTGCACGCTGCCGCCATCGTCCAGAAGGTTCCGGAAGTCACCTCCATCCAGGCCTATGCCGGCACGCCTGCGCCGTTCAACTTCAACGGGCTGGTGCGCCACTATTATCTGCGCCAGGAACCGGAGATGGGCGAGCTGGCGGTCAATCTGACCGACAAGGCGGACCGCGACCGCGAAAGCCACGAAATCGCGCTGGACCTGCGCCGCAAGCTGGATGCGCTGGATTTCCCAAAGGGCACGGTGATCAAGGTGGTGGAAGTGCCGCCCGGCCCGCCGGTTCTGTCGACCCTGCTGGCCGAAATCTATGGCCCGGACCTGAAGACCCGCCGCGCGGTCGCCGAGGAGACTGAAAAGCTCTTCAAGCAGGTGCCGTATATCGTCGATGTCGACAACAGCTGGGGCCGCCCGCGCCCGCGCCTGCGCATTTCCATCGACCAGGACAAGTTGGAATATTTCGGGGTCGAGCAGGCGGACGTCTACAACACGCTGAACGCCCTGCTGGGCGGCCAGGCGGTGGGCTATTCGCACCGCGGCGCCGACCGCGATCCCCTGAAGATCGTGGTGCGCGAACCCAAGAGCGCGCTGACCTGGTCGCAGAAACTGGCCTCGACCCCGGTGCCCGCCAACGCCATGCCGGGCAACAAGGCGGTGGTGGAGCTGGGCGATGTGGTCAGCGTGACCGAGGAACAGGGCTCGCCCGTCATCTTCCGCCGCGACGGCCATTATGCCGACATGGTGACGGCCGAACTGGCGGGTGAATATGAAGCGCCGCTTTACGGCCTGATGGCGGTGGACAGGCTGATCCGTGACCATGACTGGGGCAAGCTGCCGCCGCCGAAAATCCTGATGCACGGCCAGCCCACCGACGAGACAAAGCCGTCGCTGCTGTGGGACGGCGAATGGGAAGTCACCTGGGTGACCTTCCGCGACATGGGCGCGGCCTTCATGGTGGCGATCCTGGGCATCTATGTGCTGGTGGTGGCGCAGTTCAAAAGCTTCAAGCTGCCGCTGGTGATCCTGACGCCGATCCCGCTGACCCTGATCGGCATCGTGCTGGGCCACTGGCTGTTCGGCGCGCCCTTTACCGCCACCTCCATGATCGGTTTCATCGCCCTGGCGGGCATCATCGTGCGAAACTCGATCCTGCTGGTGGATTTCATCCGTCACGGCGCCGGCGAAAGCGGCAAGACACTGCGCGATGTGCTGCTGGATGCGGGCGCCACGCGCTTCCGGCCCATCGTGCTGACGGCGCTGGCGGCGATGATCGGGGCGGCGACCATTCTGACAGACCCGATTTTCCAGGGGCTGGCGATATCGCTGCTGTTCGGGCTGGCGTCGTCGACGCTGCTGACGGTGCTGGTGATCCCGGCGATCTATGTGTGGCTGCGCGATGCCGACAGCCCCATTGTCACCACGCCGGAGAACACCTAGGGCGTCACATCGGCCGCCGGGCGCAGCGGGATTTTCAGATAGCGGGTGCCGTTGTTCTCCGGCTCCGGGAAATGCCCGGCGCGGATATTGACCTGGATCGAGGGCAGCAGCAGCACCGGCGCGGGCAGGGTGGCGTCGCGCTTCGTGCGCATGGCGACGAATTCGTCCTCGCTGACCCCGTCATGGACATGGACGTTCTTCGCCCGCTCTTCTGCCACGGTGGTTTCCCAGGCATAAGTGTCGCGGCCCGGCGCCTTGTAGTCGTGGCACATGAACAGCCGCGTCTGCGGCGGCAGGCTCAGCAGCCGGTGGATCGAGCGGTACAGCGCGCGCGCATCGCCGCCGGGGAAATCGGCCCGCGCGGTGCCGTAATCGGGCATGAACAGCGTGTCGCCGACAAAGACGGCGTCGCCGATGCGATAGCTGACGCAGGCGGGGGTATGGCCGGGGGTGTGGATCACCTCCACCTCCAGTTCGCCCAGCGCGAATGTCTCGCCGTCCTTCAGCAGGCGGTCGAACTCCGCCCCCGTGGCCGAGATGTCGTCCAGGTTGAACACGGTACGGAAGGTGCCTTGCACCCTGGCGATATGCTCGCCGATCGCGACCTTGGCGCCCGTCGCCGCCCGGATCTGCGGCGCGGCGGTCAGGTGGTCGGCATGGGCATGGGTTTCCAGCACCCAGACGATTTTCAGGCCCTGGGCGGCGGCATCGTCCAGCACGCGGCGGGCCGAGGCGGCGGTGGCCTTGCCGCTGCGATGGTCGTAATCCAGCACCGGGTCGATGACGGCGGCCTGCTTTGTGGCCGGGTCGCTGACCAGATAGGTGATGGTGCTGGTGGCCTGGTCGAAATAGGCGGCGATCTGCGGCGTGCCTGTCATGGGTCTTTCCTTTCCTCTCTGCTTGACTATATATTAGAAGTAGCTAAATTATCAAGCGGAACGGGAGAGCGTGGATGCAGCCGGCATTCGAGAGTCTGAAGGCCAATGCCGCCCAGGCGGCGGATTTTCTGCTGCTGCTGGCCAATGACAGGCGCCTGATGATCCTGTGCGAGCTGAAGCAGGCCGGGGAAATGCCGGTGGGCGCCCTGGCCGATGCCGTGGGCCTGTCCCAGTCGGCCTTGTCCCAGCATCTGGCCCGGCTGCGCGCCGATGGGCTGGTGGAAACCCGCCGCGAGGGCCAGACCATTCACTACCGGCTGGCGCGCGATCCGCGCGTCACCCGCACCCTGTCGCTGCTGAAGCAGCTTTTCTGCCCATGAGCCCAGGATCGTGAGCACGGATCAGATAATCCTGTCGCTTCTGTCGGGCGGCGCGGTGGGCCTGTCGCTGGGCCTGATCGGCGGCGGCGGCTCGATCCTGGCGGTGCCGCTGATGCTGTATGTGGTGGGCGTGTCCTCGCCCCATGTCGCCATCGGCACCAGCGCCATCGCGGTGGCCGTCAGCGCGCTGGCCAATCTTCTGGGCCATGCCCGCGACCACAATGTCAAATGGCCCTGCGCCAGCGTCTTCGCCCTGTTCGGCATCGGCGGCGCGGCCCTGGGCGCGGCGCTGGGCAAGGCGATGGATGGCGGCAAGCTGATGGCCCTGTTCGGGCTGGTCATGCTGCTGGTGGCAGGGCTGATGCTGCGCCGCCGCCAGGGCGGCGGCCAGCCCGATGTGCATCTGGATACCGGCACGGCAAAGCGCCTGCTGCCGCCGCTGGCCGCCAGCGGCTTTGGCGTGGGCGCGCTGTCGGGCTTTTTCGGTATCGGCGGCGGCTTTCTGATCGTGCCCGGCCTGGTCAGCGCCACCGAGATGCCGCTGCTGAACGCCATCGGTTCCTCGCTGGTGTCAGTGGCCGCCTTCGGTGCGACCACCGCCGCCAGTTACGCGGTTTCCGGCCTGGTCGACTGGCCGGTGGCGGGTCTGTTCATTGCCGGTGGCGTTGTGGGCGGCGTGGCCGGGCGCAAGGCCGCTGCGCGGCTGGCGTCAAACCAGAAGGGGCTGGTGCTGGTGTTCAGCGGCGTGGTGGCGCTGGTCGGCCTTTATGTCGTGGCCAAGGGCGTCACGCCGCTGCTTTGACCTTTGCGATCAGGCTGTCATTGCGTGGCGCGCATTGCCGCCATCCAGCCAGGCGTCGAAAGCCGCCGCGGCCAGGCGCACGGCCGGCCGCATCTGCGGGTTCACCGTCACCGTGTCGCCATCCAGCGTGACGGCGGCCTCAGCCACCAGCGGCTGCAGTCGGTCCAGCGCATCGGCGAAGTAATGACAGGGCAGGTGGAAGCGGCGGCGCACCTGTTTCAGGTCCACGCTGAAATCGCACATCAGCCGTTCGATGACATGGCGGCGCACCCGGTCGTCAAACGTCAGTTCGATGCCGCGTGCGGTGGCCAGCCCGCCGGCTTCGATGGCGGCGCGCCAGGCGGGGATGGCGACTTCATTCTGGGCATAGCCTTGCGGCAATGACCCGATGGCCGAGGCGCCGAACCCGATCAGGGCTGGCGCGGTGTCGGTGGTATAGCCCTGGAAATTGCGCGCCAGGGTGCCGTCTGCCGCGGCCTGTGCCATCGGATCGCCGGGGCGGGCATAATGGTCCAGCCCCACCGCGACATAGCCCGCTTCGCACAGCAGGTCGTGGATCAGTTCCTCCTGCGCCAGCCGTTCGGCCACGCCGGGCAGGGCATGTTCGGGAATCAGGGCCTGGTGTTTCTTGAAGGCGGGGACATGGGCGTAGCCGAACACCGCCAGCCGGTCGGGATTGAGGGACAGGGCAAAGGCGATGTTGCGGCGGATGCTGTCCTTGGTCTGGTAGGGCAGGCCATAGATCAGGTCCAGGTTCAGCCGGCTTATCCCCGCCGCGCGCAGCAGCCGGACGCAGTCCTCGGTCTCGGCGTCGCTCTGGATGCGGTTGATCGCCTTCTGCACCCTGGGATCGCAATCCTGCACCCCGATGCTGGCGCGGGTGACGCCCGCCTCGGCCAGTGCCCAGGCGGTGTCGCCGTCAAAGCCGCGCGGGTCGATCTCGATGGCGCATTCGGCGTCACCGGCGATGTCGAAGCGCCGGCGCATGGTGGCGGTCAGCCGCGCCAGGTCTGTGGGCGACAGCAGGGTGGGCGAGCCGCCGCCCCAGTGAATGTGGGTGACGCGGCGGCGCGCACCCAGCGCGTCGGCCACCATCTCCACCTCTTTCGCGAGCAGGTCGCAATAGCTGCCAACCAGCCGGTAGTTGTTGACGATCTTGGTATGGCATCCGCAGAACCAGCACAGCGTGTCGCAGAAGGGCACATGCAGGTAGAGCGACAGCGGTATCTCCTCGGGCAACGCCGCCAGCCAGGCCCTGTACGTAGTTTCCCGTATGCCGGAATGAAAATGCGGCGCGGTGGGATAGCTCGTATAGCGCGGCACGCGCGCCGCGAAGAGGTGTGCCGGATATGTCATGCCGAATTCTTCGCGCGGGCTCCTTGCCGCCGCCTTGATCGTAAGCAAGCGGCGATGCGGCAACTTGCCCATTACACTTTTGACACCGATCAATCCGCCCGCGGCGCGCCGGGCGCACACATGCCCCGACAACAACCCAATGGGGAATCACATGCGTATCGCGACCATCCTTCTTCCCGTTCTTATGCTTGGTGCGGCTGTCCTTCCCGCCAACGCGGAAGAGGTCAACAGCGTTGCCGGTCACTATCAGATTCGCCTGCGCGGCCTGGGCGTCCTGCCCGATCCCGAAGGCAGCAAGGTCTTCATCTCCGGCGCCAATATCGGCGGCAAGACCAGCCTGACCGACAGCGGCGTGCCGGAGATCGACGCGACCTACTTTGTCTCCGAACATTTCGCCGTCGAGGCCATTGCCGCGACCACCAAACATTCGGCCAGCCACAGTGTCGCCGGCCCGCTGGGCAGCGTGTGGCTGCTGCCGCCGACCGTGACGGTGCAGTACCATCTGCAGCCGACCGATCCGCTGTTTCGCCCCTATGTCGGCGTCGGGCTGAACTACACCTTCTTCTACAACGCCAAGAGCCCGCTGCCGGGCATCAGCTATGACGACAATGCCGGCTTCGCGCTGCAGGCGGGCGCCGACATCCCCGTCGGCAAGGACGGCTATTTCCTGAATGTCGACGTCAAGAAGCTGTTCCTGGGCACCACGCTGCATGCCGCATCCGGCACGGTGAAGGGCGATGTGAACATCGATCCGTGGATCGTGGGCGCCGGCGTCGGCATCCGCTTCTGAGGCCGGGCATTGCTGTGCTGCGTCCTGATCGCATTGATACTGGGTCCGCTGGGGCTCAGCGCCGCGGCGCTGGGAACCGGCGGGCCCGATTGCTGCGGTCCGGACGGCCAGCGCGGCCTGAAAGGCATATGGCCAATGGTCTGGACGCTGGGCGCGGCGGCAACACTGCTGCTGGCCTGCGGTGTCGGCGCCTGGCTGGTTTTCGCGCCGCCGTCCAGCACGGCCTTCACCCACATCTGCACATTCCTGATTCCGCGATGATGCCGCACTTGAGTCAGATCAACGCAAGACCGCGGCACTTCGGGCACAGCGTGTGCCCAACGGGCATCGCAACATCCGTGAGCCATTCATGAGGGGCACCATGACAACGGCATTCAAACGCTTCGCGAAGGAGGGGCACCATGCAAACCGCGGCCAGTGAGGGCAACGCACCCTGGCGCTTCGACCTGTTCGTGCTGCCGGTCATTCTGGGCCTGGGCGCGTTTGCCGGCATTCTTGAGGCGGCGCGCTCGCCCGACCCGGCCATGCAGGCCCAGGGCTGGACTTTCGCACTGTGCATGATGGCCACCGGCGCCTGGTATCTGTGGACTTATGCCGGGCGCACCCCGCGCGACGAGCTGACGCCATATGCCAATGACGTGGTGCGGGCGGGCGTGATCGCCTCCATGTTCTGGGCGGTGGCCGGCATGGCGGTTGGGCTGATCCTTGCCCTGCAACTGTCCTTTCCGCACTGGTTCTATTTCGCGGGCGAGGCCTGGACCAACTTCGGGCGCCTGCGCCCGCTGCACACCTCGGCGGTGATCTTCGCCTTCGGCGGCAATGTGCTGATCGCGACCTCCTTCTATGTCGTGCAGCGCACCAGCCGGGCGCGGCTGTGGGGCGGCTCGCTGCCCTGGTTCGTCTTCTGGGGCTACAACACCTTCATCGTGCTGGCCGGCACCGGCTACCTGCTGGGCATCACCCAGTCCAAGGAATATGCCGAGCCGGAATGGTATGCCGACCTCTGGCTGACGGTGGTGTGGGTCTGCTACCTGCTCACCTTCCTGGGCACGATCATCAAGCGCAAGGAAAGCCACATCTATGTGGCCAACTGGTTCTACCTGTCCTTCATCGTGACCATCGCGATGCTGCACATCGTGAACAACCTGTCCTGGCCGGTGTCGCTGTTGCAGAGCCAGAGCTACTCGCTGTTCTCGGGTGTGCAGAGCGCGCTGACCCAGTGGTGGTATGGCCACAATGCGGTGGGCTTCTTCCTGACCGCGGGCTTCCTGGGGATCATGTACTACTTCATCCCCAAGCGGGCCGAGCGGCCGATCTATTCCTACCGCCTGTCGATCATCCATTTCTGGAGCCTGATCTTCATCTACATCTGGGCGGGTCCGCACCATCTGCTCTACACCGCGCTGCCGGAATGGGCGCAGACACTGGGCATGACCTTCTCGATCATCCTGTGGATGCCCAGCTGGGGCGGCATGATCAACGGGTTGATGACCCTGTCGGGGGCCTGGGACAAGCTGCGGACCGATCCGGTGCTGCGCATGCTGGTCGTGTCGGTTGCCTTCTACGGCATGTCGACCTTTGAAGGTCCGGTGATGAGCGTCAAAACGGTCAACGCGCTGTCGCACTACACCAACTGGACCATCGGGCACGTCCATTCGGGCGCGCTGGGCTGGGTCGCCTATGTCAGCTTCGGCGCGATCTACTGCCTGGTGCCGTGGCTGTGGGGCAAGAAGAAGCTCTACTCCAACGCGCTGGTCGAATGGCACTTCTGGATCTCGACCCTGGGCATCGTGCTCTACATCACCTCCATGTGGGTGGCGGGCATCATGCAGGGCCTGATGTGGCGCGCCTATAACGAGTTCGGCTTCCTGGAATATTCCTTCGCCGAAGCCGTTCAGGCGATGCATCCCTACTACATCATCCGGGCCGCGGGCGGCGGGCTGTTCCTGGCCGGCGTGCTGATCATGGTCTTCAACCTGTGGAAAACGGTGCGTCAGGACGCGCCCGCGCAAGCGGCTGCCCTGGTGCCGGAGGCGGCGGAATGAAACACGAAAAGTTCGAACGCAACTCGATCCTGCTGCTGGTCGGCATCCTGATCGTGGTGGCGATCGGCGGCGCGGTGGAAATCGCCCCGCTGTTCTGGGTGAACGGCACGATCGAGAAGATCTCCGGCATGCGGCCCTATACGCCGCTCGAGCTGGAAGGCCAGAAGATCTATGTCAGCGAAGGCTGCAATGTCTGTCACAGCCAGATGATCCGCTCGCTGCGCGACGAGGTCGAACGCTATGGCCATTACAGCCTGGCGGCCGAGAGCATGTACGACCATCCCTTCCTGTGGGGGTCCGAGCGTACCGGCCCCGACCTGGCGCGGGTTGGCGGCAAATATTCCGACGAATGGCATCGCGCCCACCTGGCCGATCCGCGCTCGGTGGTGCCCGAATCGATCATGCCGCCTTACGTCCATCTGGAGAAGACGCCGCTGGACTATCGCGACATCAGGCAGATGCTTGAGGCCAGCCGCGATGTCGGCGTGCCCTATACCGATGATCAGATCGCCAACGCCCAGGCGGACCTGGAGGCGCAGGTTGCCCCCGATACCGACGGCGCCGATGCCCTCAAGAAGCGCTATGGCGCCAAGGTGCAGGTCCGCGATTTCGATGGCGATCCCAGCCAGATCACCAAGGCCGATGCGCTGATCGCCTATCTGCAGATGCTGGGCACGCTGGTGGACTTCAAGACCTACCAGGCCGACGCGCCTGGCAACCGGAGGTAGCCATGGAACGCTGGGCCTATGAGGAAGTGCTGGCGTTCACCCGCAGCTGGGACGCCGTCTATTTCACCGCGATGTTCGCTGTCGCACTGGTCTACGCCTATTGGCCGAAGAACAAGGCCAAGTTCGACCAGGCCGCGCGGATTCCGCTCGAAGACGAGGGGCAGTAATGTCGAAGAAGGAAATTGACGAAGTCTCGGGTACCGAGACGACCGGCCATGAATGGGACGGCATCAAGGAGCTGAACACGCCCCTGCCGCGCTGGTGGCTGTATCTTTTCATCGCCTGCATCGTCTGGGCGGTGGGCTACTGGTTCGTGATGCCGTCCTGGCCAATGCTGCACGGCTATACCCACGGCATGCTGGATCATTCCCAGCGCGACGAGGTGATGGCCAATGTGCGTGCGCTTCAGGCGGCCCGTGCCGGCAAGGAGCAGGCGCTGAACCAGGCCACGCTGAAGCAGATTCAGGACAATCCCGACCTGCTGCAGTTCGCCATGGCCGAGGGCAAGACCGTGTTCGGCGACAATTGTGCGCCGTGCCACGGGTCCGGCGGCCAGGGCGCGCACGGCTATCCCAACCTGAACGATGATGTGTGGCTGTGGGGCGGCAAGCTGGACGAGATTCAGCACACCATAACTGTGGGTGTGCGCTCCAGCGCGCAGGATACCCGCGAGTCCCAGATGCCGGCCTTCGGGCGTGACGGTATCCTGAAGCCGGCCGAGGTGGCCGACCTGACCCAGTATGTCGTGCATCTGTCGGGCCGGCCGGCCGATCCGGCGGCGGTGCGCCGCGCCGGCAAGCTGTTCGCGGACAATTGCGCGGCCTGTCACGGGGCACAAGGCAAGGGCGACCGCAGTGTCGGCGCGCCCAACCTGACCGACAATGAATGGCTCTATGGGCCAACGCCCGCCGATATTCGCGACCAGATCTGGAATGGCCATGGCGGCGTGATGCCGACCTGGGGCGGGCGGCTGTCGCCGGCGACCATCAAGGCACTGGCGGTCTATGTCCACAGCCTGGGCGGCGGCGAATAGGATAAAGGGTGGTAAGCGTGCATACGGTGATCGACAGGCGTGACGGCGCACAGCAGGCGGCCGAAGGGGTCGCGCGTTCGGACGCCCAGGCCACCAACAGCGCCGCCAACCGCAAGCTGTACAAGTCGCGGGTGCCGATCTATCCACGCGAGCAGGACGGCCTTTATCGCAAGATCAAATGGGCGATGATGGCCGTCACGCTCTCCATCTACTATCTGGTGCCGTGGGTGCGCTGGGACCGGGGCCCGCACGCGCCCAACCAGGCGGTGCTGGTCGATTTCGCCCATGAGCGCTTCTATTTCTTCTTCATCGAGATCTGGCCGCAGGAGGTCTATTACATCACCGGACTGCTGATCCTGTCGGCGGTGTCGCTGTTTCTCATCAATGCCCTGTTCGGCCGGTTGTGGTGCGGCTATTCCTGCCCGCAGACGGTCTGGACCGACCTGTTCATCTGGGTCGAAACCAAGATCGAGGGCGACCGCAACGCCCGCATGAAGCTGGCCAAGGCGCCCTGGACCGCCGGCAAGATCGCCAAGCGCGTCTCCAAGCACACGATCTGGCTGCTGTTCGCCGTGGCGACCGGCGGTGCCTGGGTCTTCTATTACAATGATGCGCCGACCCTGCTGCACGAGCTTGTGACGGGTACCGCCAGTGTCGGCAATTATGCCTTCATCGGCATCCTGACTTTCACCACCTATACGCTGGGCGGCATGATGCGCGAGCAGGTCTGCACATACATGTGCCCCTGGCCGCGCATCCAGGCGGCGATGACGGACAAGGAAGCGCTGTGCGTCACCTATGCCTATGACCGGGGCGAGCCGCGCGGCCCGCACAGGAAGGGCGATCCCTGGGAAGGGCGCGGCTCCTGCATCGACTGCAACCAGTGCGTCGCGGCCTGTCCGATGGGTATCGATATCCGCGACGGCGCCCAGCTGGAATGCATCAATTGCGGGCTGTGCATTGATGCCTGCGACGATGTCATGGCCAAGATCGGCCAGCCGCCGCGGCTGATCGCCTATGACACCGACGCCAATATCCATCGCCGGCTGGTGGGCAAAAAGCCGCGCTTCCGCTTCGTGCGCCCGCGCACCATCCTGTATGCGGCGGTGCTGGGAATCGTGGGCGCGATCATGGTCTATGCCTTTGCCACCCGCAAATCGGTCGAGATGGACGTATTGCGCGACCGCAATCCCAACTATGTCACGCTGGCCGATGGCGCGGTGCGCAACGGCTACACCATCAAGCTGCTGAACCAGGCCAACATGCCGCGCGACTTCCAGCTTTCGGTCGGCGGCCTGAAGACCCGCGAGGTCAAGGTGATCGGCCTGGAAAGCGATGCCATGCCGGCGGTGCTGCATGTCGACGCCGACAAGGTGCGCACCGTGCGCGTGCTGGTCACGGTGGACAAGGCCGATCTGGGAACGGGCGGCAGCCGCGACATCAACTTCACCGTCACCGAGCCGGTACACCAGGAAAGCCGCCAGATCGAGTCGGTGTTCATCACGGGAGGCGCGAAATGAACAAGCTGACAGGTCGCGGCGTGCTGCTTTGGCTGGCGGGATTTTTTGGTATCATCATTGCCATGAATGCGGTTTTCATCACCGTGTCCGCCACGACATTCCGCGGCGAGGACGAGCAGAAGCCCTATCTGCAGGGCGTGGAATTCAACCAGACCCTGTCGCGCCGGGCCGAACAGAAGGCCGCAGGCTGGCAGGCCGCGATCTCGGCGGCGCGGCTGGACAGTGGTGCGGTGCGCATCCTGCTGTCGCTGCACGACCGTGACGGCGCGCCGGTGGGCGGTGAAAAGCTGACAGGCGATCTGCGCCATCCCGCCGACGAAAACCGCGATCAGGCACTGGTGCTGGCCCAGGTCGGACCGGGGCTATACCAGGCCGACCTGCCCGAAGTGGCGCCAGGCAACTGGGAGGTGCAGGTTCAGGCGCGGGGCGGACGCGAACCCTTCGAAGCGGCGAGGCGGCTATGGGTGCCATAGGGGCGGCATCGCCGCGCGATGCGCGCACGCTCAGCGACCTGACCCGTTTCGTCCAGCCGGGCGCGGACGGGTCTTCGCGTTTCGAGGTGCTGGTCAAGGGCGCCAAATGCGCTGGCTGCATTTCCAAGATTGAATCCGGTGTGAAGGCGGTGCCCGGCGTGACCGGGGCGCGGCTGAACCTGTCCACCGGCAAGTTGCAGGTCGTCTGGCAGGGCGCGCCGGTCGCGCCGCTGGCGATCCTGGAGCGGGTGCGCGACCTGGGCTATGAGGCCCAGCCCTTCGATGCGGGCGAAACACTGAATGAAGGCGAGCGCGAGGGCCGCTTCCTGCTGCGCTGCCTGGCGGTGGCCGGCTTCGGCACCGTCTTCGTCATGGGGCTGACCGACGGCATCTGGTATGGCGGTGTCGACCTGTCGCCGCAGTTGCGCCAGATATTCTTCTGGCTGGCGGCGGCGGTCGCCATTCCGGTCACCCTGTATGCGGGCCAGCCGTTTTTCCGGTCCGCGGCGCGGGCGCTGGCCCGGCGCACCACCAACATGGACGTCACCATCGGCGCGGCGCTGATCCTGGCCCTGGCGCTGAGCCTGTATGAAACCATCGCCGGGGCGGAGCAGACCTATTTCGATGCCGCCGCCATGCTGGCCTTCCTGCTGCTGATCGGCCGCTATCTCGACTATCGGCTGCGCGACAAGGCGCAGGGCGCGGCCCGGCATCTGCTGGCGATGCAGTCCCAGCTTGCCCGGCGCATCCGCACCGATGGCGTGGTCGAAACCGTGGCGGCGCGCGACATCGCGCCCGGCGACCGGCTGCTGCTGGCCAGCGGCGACCGGGTGCCGGTCACCGCGCGGCTGGAAGAAGGCGCGACCGAGGCCGACGTCTCGCTGGTCACCGGCGAAAGCCTGCCGGTGGATGTGAAGGCGGGCGCGAAACTGGAAGCCGGCACGGTGATCGTGGGCCACGGCGTGACACTGCTGGCGCTGGCGCGGGCCGACCAGTCGCTGGTCGCCGACCTGGCGCGGCTGCTGGAAGCGGGACGCCAGCGGCGCAGCGTCTATGTCCGCCTGGCCGACCGCGCGGCGCGGCTGTATGTGCCCGCCATCTCCATCCTGTCCATTGCCGTGTTCGCGGGCTGGATCGCGGCGGGTGCCGATTTCGCCCATGCCATGACCTATGCCATCGCCGTCCTGATCATCACCTGTCCCTGTGCGCTGGGGCTGGCGGTGCCGGCGGTGCAGATCGTCGCCACCGGGCGGCTGTTCGCCGAGGGCATGCTGGTCAAGTCGGGCGACGCGCTGGAGCGGCTGGCCGACATCGACACCGCGGTGTTCGACAAGACCGGCACCCTGACGCGCGGCAGCCTTGTCCTGCAAAATCGCGATGCGATTGACGCCGGTGTGCTGGAACGCGCGGCGCGGCTGGCGCGTGCCAGTTCCCACCCCCTGGCGCGCGCACTGGCGGGCGCGGCGGGCCTGGGCCCGGTTGCGCCGGGTGTGCGCGAAGTGCCGGGATCCGGTTTGGAATACGATGACGGCGGCACGCTTGTCCGGCTGGGCAGCGCGGCCTGGTGCGGTGCGCAGGACGCGGAAACGGGCGAGGGCAGCGCCCTGTGGTTCCGCGAAGGCGATGGCACGCCTGTGCACTTCGAATTGCGCGATGCGCTGCGGCCGGATGCGGCGGCGATGATCGCGGCTTTGCGGGCACGCGGCCTGCGGATCGAAATGCTGACCGGCGACCGGGAAGCAACGGCGGCGGCGATTGCGGCCGAGGCGGGGGTCGATGTCTGGCATGCCCGGGTGGGCCCCGCCGAAAAGGTGGCGCGGCTGGAAACCCTGCGCGCCCAGGGCCGCAAGGTTCTGATGGTGGGCGACGGGCTGAACGATGCCGCCGCGATGGCGCTGGCGCATGTCTCGATCGCGCCGGGCAGCGCTGCCGAGGTCAGCCAGCTTGCCTCCGACATGGTGCTGCGCAGCGACCGGCTGATGGCGGTGGCGGGCGCCTATGACGTGGCGCGCAAGGCCCGCCGCCTGGTGATGGAGAATTTTGCCCTGGCGACGATCTACAACGTCGTGGCGATCCCCATGGCCGCCATCGGGCTGATCCTGCCGATCATTGCGGCGGCCACCATGGCCAGCTCCTCGCTGCTGGTCAGCCTCAATTCGCTCCGCCTCAACATGGGGGGCGGCCGGTCATGATCAGCGGCATCGCCATGATCATCCTGTGCGCGCTGGGCGTGGGCCTGGGCGCGCTGGCGATCCTGATGTGGGCGATCAGCAGCGGCCAGTATGACGATCCCGAGGGTGACGCCATGCGCATCCTGATCGACGATCCCGCGGACACGCCGCCGGGTCCTCACAGATAGGGCATCATCAGCCGCGCGGCGGCGTTGCGCAGGCGCAGCCAGACCGGCTCGGCGGCCAGCGCATCGGGCGAAAGCCGGTTGGCGCGCGCCAGCTTGGCATCGATGCGCGCATCGACATCGGCGGTGAAGGCCCCGTCGATGCATTCCAGGTCGAATTCGAAATTCAGCCGGAAGCTGCGCGCGTCCCAGTTGGAGCTGCCGATCAGGCACCAGCGCCCGTCGATGGTGCACAGCTTGGTATGGTCGAAGGGGCCGGGACTGGCAAAAAACGTGATGTCCATGTGGCGGAAGAAACGCAGATGGCCGCGCATGGCCCAGTCCATCAGGCGCTGGTCGCTGCGGGCGGGCAGCAATATCTCCACCTTCACCCCGCGCAGCCGCGCCTGGTGCAGCGCAAATTGCAGCCGCGCATCGGGCAGGAAATAGGGCGTGACGATGCGGATGCGATCCTTGGCCAGGGTCAGCGCCGCGCCCAGGATGGTTTCCAGCTTGTAGAGGTCGGTGTCCGGGCCCGAGCGCAGGCCGCGCGCGAAGATGTCGCCATGCCGTTCCAGCCGGGGCCACCAGAAATCGTCGTCCAGGCTTTCATGGGTGGCAAAGCTCCAGTCGCGGGCGAAGGTGTCCATCAGTGCGCGCACCACCGGGCCGCGGACGCGGAAATGGATGTCGCGGATCGGCCGGCGCCGGCTTTTGCCCGTCAGGTTTTCCGACCCGATATTGATGCCGCCGACAAAGCCCAGTTCGCCGTCCACCACCAGCAGCTTTCTGTGGTTGCGCATGTTCAGGAACGGCATGCGCCAGGGCATCCAGGTGTGCAGGAACAGCGCGCAATGCACCCCGCCGCGCAGCAGCCAGGACCGCGGCGGGCACCACACCCAGCCCGCGCCCACCCCGTCCAGCAGCACGCGCACCGCGACCCCGCGCCGGTGGGCCGCGATCAGCGCGTCGCAGAATTCGCGGCCGGCCGTGTCTGCGCGAAAGATGTAGGAGGCCAGGGCGATGGAATGGCGGGCACCGGCAATCGCCTCCAGCATGGCCGGATAGGTCTCGTCGCCGCCTTCCAGCAGGGTCAGTTCGTTGCCGCCGGTCAGCTGTTCGCGCGTGACCCGGGCGCTGACTTCGTTCAGCAGGGCGATATGACCATCCGGTGCGGCGGGGCCACCATCGGCGCCGGTGCGCCCATCGTCATGGCGGCGCAGCTTCAGCGCGCGGCGCGTTACCCGGTTGATGCCGAACAGGAAATAGATCAGTGCGCCCAGGATGGGCGAGAACCAGGCCAGGGCGATCCAGCCCAGCGCGGCGCGCACGTCGCTTTTCTTGAGCAGAACGTCGATGGAGACCGATCCCGCCAGCGCGACATGCAGCACAAGGCCCAGGATTTCGATCCAGGTAGGGTCGGCCGGAAGCAGGAACATTTGCCGTATACCGAATTGTCTTTATGGTGGGCGAACCCGCCGATGCGGGCCCGGAAACCAGTTTGAAGTTCAACAGTTTACACTAGCAGATTTACATGGCGCCGCGCGCCGCCCCAAGCCCATGACAACAATTCCCGCCTCCTCCGCCGTCCATCCCCCCCTCGCTCCGGGGCGATTGCGCGTGGTCAGCTGGAACCTGTTGCGCCGGGTGGGCGCGGCTGCCGAGGATGTCGCCAGGCTGGTGCATGCCAGCCGGCCCGACCTGCTGCTGCTGCAGGAAGCGACCGAGGAGATCATGACGCTGCCCTCGCTGGTCGGCGGCTATTTCTTCCGCCACCCCATGCAGCAGCGCATCTATGGCCTGGCGGCGTGGAGCCCGCACCCCTTTCCCGCCTCCACGGCGATCCGGCTGCCTGCCTCGATCCTGCCGGGGCGCGTGCCCCCGCGTCTGGCCCAGATCATCAACTTCCATGGCATCACCATCGCCAATGTGCATCTGAGCCACGGCCAGTTCCTCAACCGCTACCAGTTGCGCCACATCATGGAGCAGATGGAGGGGCCGAGCGCCATCATCGGCGATTTCAATGCGGTGGGTCCCGTGGGCTTTCAGGGTTTCCGGGACATCGGCCCGCGCAAGCGCACCCATCGCGCCGGCAAGATCGTGGCGCTCAGGCTGGACCGCTGCATCGCGCGCGGCGTCGCCTGTTCGGCATCGGAGGTTCTGGACAAGGGGCCATCCGACCATCATCCGATGGTGCTGGACATGTGCATGGCCGAGGCGGATACGGGCAGCGGCATCGTCGCCGCCTTCTAGGTCAGCGAAAGCCTTTCGGCCGTACGCTCCAGATTTTCCCGCGTCGCCGCCAGCATCTGGGCCAGCGGACGTTCCTCGCTGTTGATGCAGGTGGCGCCTTTCAGCCCCATTTCCCGGATCTGCTGCGGCGTGGCCGACAGCTTCCCGCACAGCGCGATCACCGGCGTGCCGTGGCTGCGCCCGCACAGGCCCTGGATCAGCTTGCCCTGGGCGCTCTGACCGTCCAGGTGACCCTCGCCGGTGATGATGACGTCGGCTTTCCTGGCGGCGGCGTCGAAGCCGACCAGGTCCAGCACCACCTCGATCCCGCGCCGCAGCCGCGCGCCCAGAAAGACCATGGCGCCAAAGCCCAGCCCGCCGGCCGCGCCCGCGCCGGGCATGTCGGCGACATCACGGCCAAGCTGCCGCTTCACCAGGGCTGCGATATGGGTCAGCCCGTCATCCAGCTGCGCCAGCGTGGCATCGTCGCCGCCCTTCTGGCGGCCATAGATCCAGGCCGCACCGTTGGGGCCGTATAGTGGATTGGTCACGTCGCACAGCACGTCGACCTGTTCGAACAGCGGGCCGGGCGGCGCCACGATGCGCGCCACCTGTGCCAGGTGACCGCCATCGGGCGGCACCGCATCGCCGCGCGCATCCTTGAAGCGCCAGCCCAGCGCGGCGGCCATGCCCAGGCCGGCATCGTTGGTGGCGCTGCCGCCGATGCCCAGCACCGCGCGCCGTGCGCCGCGCGCCAGTGCATCGGCCAGCATCTGGCCGGTGCCGTAGGTCGAGGTCTTGCGCGGATCGCGTTCCTCCAGCGTCACGAGTTGCAGGCCCGAGGCCGCGGCCATTTCCACCAGCGCCACCTTGCTGTCGCCCGACAGGCCATACTGGGCCGGAATGATGCGCGACAGCGGGTCCATCACGTCGATCGTCACCGGGCTGAGATCCAGCGGCGCGCGCAGCACGTCCAGCACCCCTTCGCCGCCATCCGACAGCGGCATGCAGGTAATGGAGGCTTCGGGATGGCTGCGCGCCAGGCCCGCGGCCACTGCCAGGCACACGCCTTCGGCGGACAGGGCGTCCTTGAAGGAGTCGCAGGCAACCAGGATGTTCATGACAGTGCCTCATGCAGCCGCGCGGCAAGCTGGTCCAGTGTAAAGGGCTTGGGCAGCAGCATCACCCCCGGATCGAGCACGCCGTTATGGACGATGGCGTTGCGGGTATAGCCGGTGGTGAACAGCACCTTCAGGCCCGGCTGCATCTGGCGGGCCTGCTCGGCCAGTTGTGGGCCGGAAAGGCCGGTCATCACCACGTCCGTGAACAGAAGGGCCGGCTTTTTTCCGCCTTTCAGGATTTCCAGGGCTTCCTCGCCGCTGGCAGCCTCGACGACGCCATAGCCCAGTTCGCGCACCGCGCCCGCACTCATGGCGCGCACCTGTGCGTCGTCCTCGACCACCAGCACCAGCGTGTCGGTGCTGCCCATCTCCACCTTCGCCTGTGGAAGGGACTGGCGGGCATCTTCGCCCTGTCCAAGATGGCGCGGCAGGTAGAGCTTGATCGAGGTGCCGCGGCCCGGCTCGGAATAGATCTTCACATGGCCGCCCGACTGTTTGACATAGCCGAACACCTGCGAGAGACCCAGACCGGTGCCCTTGCCGATATCCTTGGTGGTGAAGAAGGGATCGAAGGCGCGCTCGACGACTTCGGGGCTCATGCCGGTGCCGGTGTCCGACACACTGATCATCACATAATCGCCGGCCGTCACATCCTCATGGGCGGCGGCATAGACGGCATCCAGCGGAACATTGGCGGTCTCGATGGTCAGCCTGCCGCCGTCCGGCATGGCGTCGCGGGCATTGACCGCCAGGTTCAGGACCGCATTTTCCAGTTGCGGCGCGTCGACATAGCTGGGCCACAAACCGCCCGCCAGCACCGTTTCGATGCCGATATGCTCGCCAAGCGTGCGCTGCAGAAGGTCGCTCATGCCGGTCACCAGGCTGTTGGCGTCCAGGATGCTGGGCGCCAGGGGCTGGCGGCGTGAAAAGGCCAGCAGCCGCGCCACCAGCGTGGCCGCGCGGCGGGCCCCTTCGGTGGCATTGTCCAGCGACTGGGCGATGCGGGGATGTTCGGCGCCGGTCAGGCGGCGGCGCGCCATCTCGATGCTGCCGATGACGATCGACAGCATGTTGTTGAAGTCATGCGCCACCCCGCCGGTCAATTGGCCCAGCGCCTCCATCTTCTGCATCTGGCGGATGGTGGCCTCGGCATTGCTGCGCTCGGCGATCTCGGCATGCAGGGCGGCGGTGCGTTCCTCGACCCGCTTTTCCAGCCGGCTCTCGCTGGCCCGCAGCCGCTCCAGCGCGTTCAGCATGCCCGTGTTCAGGGCGATGATCAGCGCCATCATCAGCGTGTAGAAGACCATCGCCACCCAGCCGTCCGGCCAGGGCAGGGAGAACGAGCCGGGCGTGCCGATCAGGTAATAGTTGGCGATCAAACCGCCCAGCACGGCCGAAACAATGCCCGGTCCCAGCCCGCCCAGAAAGGCCGCCAGCGTTTCCAGCGGCACGAAGGTCAGGAAGGGAAAGCCATCCATGGTGCCGCCCAGCGCGAAGCGGATTGTCATGCCAAGCACGGGCATGACGACGGCCAGCCCATAGGCCAGAAGCGGGCGCCGGCGGATCGCCTCGGTCCGTATCACCAGTCTGTGAAATGGCTTGTCCAGGACGTCCCCCACCGTCTGTTCAGGGCATGGATATGGCCGGATTTTGTCCGCTGGGACAAGCCTTTGGCCTGGGGCCGTCCGCGCGTATGGTGTGGCGCTGCGCGGCCGTACGGGCCGGCCACACAGGAACCTTGCCCGATGTCGCGCCTTTTCAGCCTGGTCTGTCTCAGTCTGGCCTGCCTGGTGCTGGCGGCGGTGGCGCCGGCGGATACCGCCGCCCTGGACCGGCAGTTCCAGGAATGTCCCGAATGTCCGCAGATGGTGGCGATTCCCGCCGGGCATTTCGTGATGGGCAGCCCGGTGGGCGAGCCCGGCCGCTTCGACAATGAAGGGCCCCAGCACGCGGTGTCTGTCAGGGCCTTCGCCCTGGCGCAGGAGCCGGTGACCAGCGAGCACTTCCTCGATTTCCTGCGCGCCACCGGCTATCGGCCCCAGCCCTGCAACGCGCTGCTGGGCATGAGCTGGCATCAGCTTGGCCGCGGCATCGCCACCGCGCCATCGGACCAGGAGCCGCCCGACTGGCCGGCGGTGTGCCTGGACTGGAAGGATGCCGAGGCCTACATCGCCTGGATCAACAAGCGCGCGCGCATCGCCCGTCCCGATCTGGCCGCGCGCAAGGATGGACCCTATCGCCTGCCCAGCGAGGCGGAATGGGAATATGCCGCCCGCGCCGGAACGAAAACCGCGCGCTGGTGGGGCGCGGCGATCGGACAGAACAACGCCAACTGCAATGGCTGCGGCTCGCGCTGGGACAACCGGCTTCTGGCGCCGGTGGGCAGCTTTGCCGCCAATCCCTTCGGGCTGAAGGACATGCTGGGCAATATCTGGGAATGGACCGCCGACTGCTGGCATCCCAGCTATGCGGGTGCGCCCGCCGACGGCACGCCCTGGACCGAGCCGGGCTGCATGTCATGGCGATCCGCGGCGGGTCGTGGAACAACATTCCATCTTCATTCGCAGGCGACGGCGCACCAGCACCGAAAAAGCGGCGCGGAGGATTACTTTGCCGACCATGATTGGGGTTCTGGCTGGCGCGCGACCTTTTTGTTGCGAAGGCTAAACGGCGGCGCAGCGATGCTGGTTTGCCGCATGCTGTCACATTGTCGGGCTGGACGGAGGGGCCGCGAGCGTAAAACAGCGCTTGGCGCGGTTCGATGGTCAGCGTCTGCCGCGCGGGATGAGTCGGTGGTCCCCAGCGCGAGACAGGCGGCAGCGGCGCCGCGGCGCCAGCACACCGCCAGTGCCGTCGGGGACCTCGTCGTTTTTCATCCGCGCTGTTCGACAATCGTGACCTGGGTCGATGGTGCCATCGCTGGCCAACAGGCGCAAACGCAATGTCACCGGCATTCGCTTGGCTGCCGCGCAGGGGTGCGAGAGGTGGGGCAGCCAGCGGCGCAGTATCTGCGCCCGCACGAAATCCTTGAGCGTATAGGCGCCCGCGCCGGTTCCGCTGCCGCCGCCGACGCTGGCGCTGCCGGGCACCGTGGCGTCGTCGTCCTGGCGAAGCTGGGCCAGCGCGCGCAGTCTTGCGGATAATTCATCCTCGGGCTGGCGGGTGCCCCTGGGGCTGGTGCCTTCTTTCTGCGGCGCGGCGGCCGGCTGGCGGCGGGCGCGGGCGGCATGGGCGCTGGCCTCGCTTGTGCTGGGGCCCGGCCTGGTGGCCTGTCCCAGCACCTGCATCAGGGGCACGATCTCGACCGGGATGCTGTGGAATTGCGGCGGTGACAGCACCGGACGGTGCGCCAGATAGGCGATGGCCGCAGCCAGCAGCAGGCCGTGCAGCAGCAGCGACAGCGCCCCGCCGCGCCACCCTTCCGGCATCGTCCTGTGGGCTTCACCCTTTTCTTCCATTTGCGCTGTTATATCAGGGGCCGGGACATGTGCGCCCGCAAAAGCGGTGCGCCTGCCGTGCGCGAAAAGTTGCCCAAACCGGGGGGCTGGGATATGCAGACCGCCATGAAAATGAAGCTCTATCAGAACGATCTGCCGGACGGGCTGGACCTGGGTCCCATGGTCGCCATCGACACCGAGACGCTGGGCCTGAACCCGGTGCGCGACCGGCTGTGCCTGGCGCAGATGTCGGGCGGCGACGGCGTCTGCCACATGGTGCAGTTCGCCGCCGATCAGTATGCGGCGCCCAACCTGAAGAAGATGCTGGCCGATCCGAAGGTTCTGAAGCTGTTTCACTATGCCCGCTTCGACATCGCCATGTTCCGCAAGTGGCTGGGCGTGGACTGCAAGCCGGTCTATTGCACCAAGATCGCCTCCAAGCTGGTGCGCACCTATACCGACCGCCACGGGTTGAAGGATCTGGTGCGCGAGCTTCTGGGCGTGGAACTGAACAAGGAACAGCAGTCTTCCGATTGGGGCGCGGCCGACCTGTCGGAAAAGCAGTTGGCCTATGCCGCCAACGACGTCGCGCACCTGCACCAGCTCAAGACCGCCCTGGATGCCATGCTGGCGCGCGAGGGGCGCACCCACCTGGCCCAGGCCTGCTTCGACTTCCTGCCGACGCGGGCCGAACTCGACCTAGCGGGCTGGGACGAAACCGACATCTTCGCGCATTAGCGGCGGGCCTAGTGGTCGTCCTGTGTGTCATGCCAGAACAGGCGCCGGCCCGTCTGGCACGAATTTCGCTTGGGTGGCCCCCCGCTTCTGCGCTAAAGTGATGGGGTCTGAATAAATATTAACCCGATCAAAGGGATACATGGTTCCTTCCGAGGCGAAACTGCAACCGGCCGTGCCCGAAAGCGCCGCCGGCGATCTGGCCGCCGCGCGCCGCGTGCTGGGCCTGGCCAGCGAGGCGCTGCTGACCCTTTCGGCATCCCTGGACGGGGACTTCACCCGCGCGGTGGGCACGCTGCTGGCGGCCAAGGGCCGGGTGATCGTGTCGGGCATGGGCAAGTCGGGCCATGTCGCCCGCAAGATTGCCGCCACCTTTTCCTCCACCGGCACGCCCGCCTATTTCGTGCATCCCGCCGAAGCCAGCCATGGCGACATGGGCGCGGTGACGCGCGCCGATGTGCTGCTGCTGCTGTCCTGGGGCGGGGAGACCGCCGAACTGTCGGCGCTGATCACCTATGCCAAGCGCTATCGCATTCCCATGATCGCCATGGGCGCGAAACCCGACTCCACGCTGATGACCGCGGCCGATGTGAAGCTGCTGCTGCCCGTGGTGCCCGAAGCCTGTCCGATGGGCATGGCGCCCACCACATCGACCACCATGATGATCGCGCTGGGCGATGCGCTGGCCGTTGCGCTGATGGAGCGCAAGGGCTTTTCCCCCGACCAGTATCGCGACTTTCATCCCGGCGGCAGCCTGGGCCGGGCGCTGGTGCGGGTGCGCGACCTGATGCACCAAGGCGAGGCCATCCCGCTGTGCCGCGCCGACACGCCGATGGATGCGGCGCTGCTGGCCATCGCCTCGGGCCGGTTGGGCTGCGTGGGCGTGGTGGATGAGGATGGCGGACTGCTGGGAATCGTCACCGACGGCGACATCCGCCGGCATTTCGACAGCGAATTTTCCACCCGCACGGCGGGCGCGGTGATGACGCGCGGCCCCCAGATCACCCATCCCGACCAGCTTGCCGCCGAGGCGCTGGCGCTGATGATCGAAAAGAAGATCACCCAGCTTTTCGTGCTCGACCCGGCTGAGGGCGCGCGCCGGCCCATCGGGGTGCTGCATATCCATGACTGCCTCAGGGCAGGACCGGGCTAGGGATCGATGACGATGGCCGCACGGGAGGAACAATCGCGACGCCATGACTGGTCGTCGCGCGCGCGCACCACGATGATGCAGGCGCTGGCCTATTCGCGCTTCGTGGTGCTGGCCAAGCGGGTTCTGTCGCTGGGCGCCTTCCTGATCATCGCCGCCGTGCTGGCCTTTTTCTTCGTCGCCCGCGCGCCACACCGCGCCCAGGTGACCTATGAAAAGCTGGGCCATGTCGAGAACGACCTGTCGATGGTGCATCCGCGCCTGACCGGCACCGACGCCAAGGGCAATCCCTTTGTCATCACCGCCGAGATGGCGGTGCAGGACGCGCACAACGCCAAGCGCGCCACCCTGAAGAAGATCGAAGCCGACCTGGCGCTGGACAAGAAGACCTGGCTGAACGCGCGCGCCCAATCGGGCATGGTCGACATGGCCACCGGCAAGCTGGAAATGGCGGGCGGCATCGACCTGTACACCGACAGCGGCTACGAGCTGCACACCCAGGCCGCCTCGATGAACCTGAAGCAGAATGTCATCCACGGCCATGACGAGGTCACGGGGCAGGGGCCGGACGGCACGCTGCGGGCCGACGCCTTCCATGCCGACCGCAATACCGGGCTTCTGACCCTCAGCGGCCATGTGGAAATGCAATTCAACGGAAACCGGTCATGAAGAACCTTGCCGCGTTCACAACCGCCTTCGTTCTGGGCCTGGCCGTCAGCGGCAGCCTGATGGCGGCCACCCCCGCCAAGCCCGTCCAGGACATCAAGGTTTCGTCCGACCGTTTTGTCGCCGACCTCAACGGCAAGACCGGCACCTTTGTCGGCAATGTCCTGGTGACCCAGGGCGACATCAGGATGCGCGCCAACCAGGTCCGCATCACATCGGTCGCCGGAAAGGCCGACAAGGTCACCGCCAGCGGCAATGTGGTGGTGGATTCGCCGGCCTCTGGCACCGCCACGGGCGACATGGGTGTCTATTCGGTGGGCCCGCGCACCGTGGTGATGAGCGGCAATGTGGTCTTGAAGCGCGCCAAGGATGTGATGCGCGGCGCCGAGCTGACCGTGAACCTGACAACCGGCCAGGCCACGCTGGGCGCGGGCGGACGCGGCACCTCGGGGGCGCCGCCGGCCCGGGTGCAGGGCGTCTTCACCCCGACGCAGGATTCGCAATGAAACACAGCCTGACAGCCGAACCGGGACGCATAATCATGCTTCATGCTTCCTTAAGCACAAACAGGCATGATTTTTGCCGTGAGTATGTGGAATGACCGATAAAGTGAGCGACGCCAATACCTTGCAAGGCATCGAAAACCATCCTCGCGTGATCGAGGGCGGGCGGGGTCTTGTCGTCAATCGCGTCGGCAAAAGCTTCAACAAGCGGCCCGTCGTGCGTTCGGTTTCCCTTTCGCTCCGGCGTGGCGAGGCGGTCGGCCTGCTGGGCCCCAACGGCGCGGGCAAGACCACCACCTTCTACATGATCACCGGCCTGATCGCGGCCGACACCGGTTCGATCGAGGTCGATGGCCACGACATCACCAGGCTGCCCATGTACCGCCGCGCGCGGCTGGGCATCGGCTACCTGCCGCAGGAAGCGTCGATCTTCCGCGGCCTGACCGCCGAACAGAATATCCGCGCCACCGCCGAGCTGCTGGAAACCGACTCCGCGCGCCTGGAAGCGGTGGTCGAGGAGCTGCTGGCCGAGTTCGGCATCACCCATATCCGCAACACGCCATCGGTGGCGCTGTCGGGCGGCGAGCGGCGGCGCGTCGAGATCGCGCGCTGCCTGGCGACCCATCCGTCCTACATCCTGCTCGACGAGCCCTTTGCCGGCATCGACCCGATCGCGGTCGGCGAGATCCGCGACCTGGTCAAGCATCTGAAGGATCGCGGCATCGGCGTTCTGATCACCGATCACAATGTGCGCGACGCGCTGGATGTGATCGACCGCGCCTATATCCTGCATGATGGCCAGGTGCTGAAGGAGGGAACGCCCTCCGAGATCGTCAGCGACCGCGATGTCCGGCGGGTTTATCTGGGCGAAAGATTTTCGCTGTAAGCAGGGATCATGGCGCTCGGACAAAGACTTGAGATACGGCAGGGCCAGTCGCTGGTCATGACGCCGCAATTGCAGCAGGCGATCAAGCTGCTGCAATTGTCCAATCTCGAGCTGGCCGAATATTGCGAGGCCGAGCTGGAACGCAATCCCATCCTGGAGCGCGACGACCGCGAGGCCGCGCCGGTGTCCGATCCCGATTCCGCCAATTCCGAATCCGCGCCCGGCGAACGCGCCGACGAGGCGCTGTCGCGTGACGATTTTTCCCGCGCCGCCGACATGGACGAGGCCGCGCACGACAACATGTATGACGGCGAGCAGGTCTCGAAGGCCGCCGAGGCGCCGATGAGCGGCAGCCTGACCGACTGGACCACGGTGCGCTCGGGCAATGTCTATGAAGGCGAGGACGCGCTGGAATCCTCGGTCAGCGCCGAACTGTCGCTGAAGGATCATCTGGAAGGCCAGCTTTCCATCGCCGCGCTTCTGCCCGAGGACCGCATGATCTGCACCGCGCTGATCGATGCGGTGGACGAGACCGGCTATCTGCGCGCCGACCTGATGGAAGTGGCCCAGCGCCTGGGCTGCGAGATCGAGGATGTGCAGGCGGTCCTGGGCGTGCTGCAGGGGTTCGATCCCGTCGGCGTGGGCGCGCGTGACCTGTCCGAATGCCTGTCGCTGCAGTTGAAGGCGCGCGATCGCCTGGACCCGGCGATGGACGCGATGATGACCCGCCTGGATCTGGTGGCGCGCCGCGACATCAGCGCGCTCAGCGCCCTGTGCGGGGTCGATGCCGAGGATATCGCCGACATGATCGGTGAGCTTCGCACCCTGAACCCCAAGCCGGGACTGGCCTTCGGCTCCGAGCCGGTGACCCCGGTGGTGCCCGACGTCTTCGTGCGCGTCGGCCCCGATGGCGGCTGGCAGATCGAACTGAATTCCGACACCCTGCCGCGCCTTCTGGTCAACAACCGCTACTACAGCCAGGTTTCCCTGGGTGCGCGCGACAAGGATTCCAAGACCTATCTGGCCGACTGCCTGGCCAATGCGAACTGGCTGGTCAAAAGCCTGGACCAGCGCGCACGCACCATCCTGAAGGTCGCCACCGAGATCGTGCGCCACCAGGACGCCTTCCTGACCTATGGCGTGCGCCACCTGCGGCCGCTGAACCTGCGCATCATCGCCGATGCGATCCAGATGCATGAATCGACCGTCAGCCGCGTGACCTCCAACAAGTATATCGCCACGCCGCGCGGCCTGTTCGAGCTGAAATATTTCTTCACCGCCTCGATCCAGTCGATCGACGGCGCCGAATCGCATTCCGCAGAGGCGGTGCGCGACCGCATCCGCGAAATGATCGACAATGAGGCGCCGCGCGAGATCCTGTCCGACGACCGCATCGTCTCGCTGCTGACCGCCGACGGCGTGAACATCGCGCGCCGCACCGTCGCAAAGTATCGCGAAGCCATGCGAATCCCGTCTTCCGTGGAGCGCAGGCGGCTGAAATCCGTCGGCGCCGCCTAGGCGGCCTGCCGCGGAATTGGGCAGTGCAGCACGCCGAAAGCCGCGTTTGGGCGGGTTTGGCGGCCCCATTTACCGGCCCCGGACAGTTTCATTGACAGGGCGGGCCTACCGGCCTATTCAACCGCCGCTTTCAAGCTGCGCGCCTCCCTGATGGGGGCAGTGTCGCACCATCTGGGCGCGCCGACCGACAGGCGCCGCCAAGCCGGGATTGCCGATGAATATTTCTGATTTGCTCGCGCCTGAAGCCGTGGTTGCGGCGCTCAAGGCCCAGGGCAAGAAGCAGCTTTTGCAGGAACTTGCCGCGCGCACCCACAGCCTGACCGGGCTGCCCGAGCGGCGCGTGTTCGAAACCCTGGTGGAGCGCGAGCGGCTGGGAACGACCGGCGTGGGCTCCGGCATCGCCATCCCGCATGGCCGCATGGCCGAGGTGTCCACCATCACCGGCATTTTCGCGCGCCTGGATTCGCCCGTCGATTACGAGGCGGTGGACGGCCAGCCGGTCGACCTGGTCTTCATGCTGCTGGCGCCGGAAAATGCCGGGGCCGATCACCTGAAAGCCCTGGCCCGCGTCTCGCGCCTGCTGCGCGACCGCCAGGTCTGCGAGAAGCTGCGCGCCGCGGCCACGCCCGAGGCGCTGTACGCCATCCTGACCAGCAACAAAGACGGCGGCACCGGCATCCAGGCCGCTTAAGTCTTACCCCCTCCGGTCTTCGCAACTTTGCTTGACGCCGCGCGCTCTGGCGCGCCGCGCCTGCGCGTTGCTACGACCACCTCCCCCTTTATGCGCTGCGCGCAATAGGGGGAGGGAGCCGCAGAGCGATGCTGATCCTTGCTTCTGCCCAGCCCGCAAAATTGCACGCGCTAGTCGCTCGGTGCTCCTGCGCACCGCGAAAAATCCTTCGCGCTAGCGCGATCGCTATTTCAGGACAACGACTTTCTTGATCACCACCGGGGTCAGCGGCCACTGGCCGGGCATCGGGCCGCCATCGCCGGTTGGCGTGTTGCCGATCGCTTCCACCACGTCCATGCCGTCGATCACCGCGCCGAACACCGCATAGCCTGTGGTGTTGCCGGTGTCGTCGGCGCTGTGGTCCAGCCCCAGATTGTCGGACAGGTTGATGAAGAACTCCGCCTTGGCGCTGTCGGGTGCTTCCTCGCGCCCCAGGGCCAGAGTGCCGCGCAGGTTGTGCAGGCCGTTATCGGCTTCCAGCGGCACGGGGCCCTTGTGCACCTGGCGGCCCTGCATCTTGGCGGTCCAGCTTCCCATCTGGATCACAAAGCCCTTGGCGACGCGGTAAAAGCATGTGCCGTCATAATGCTTTTCGCGCACATAGCGCATGACATTGGCCACGCTCTTGGGCGCGCGCACCTCGTCGAGCTGCACGGTGATGTCGCCCATCGAGGTGGAAATCAGAATCTTGGGCCCGGTCATGGGCGGGTTGGTGGGCTTGGGCGGCTCTGGCGCGGGCGGCAATGCCTCGCCCGCGCCCATCAGCGGCGGCTCGCCGGCCTGACTGGCGCCCGAGGCGGGCAGGCTTTCGCCGGCGCCCAGCAGCGGCACGTCGTTGTTCTGCTGGCTGGTCGTGGCAGCGGTCTGACCGCCAGCCGCATCCTGGGCGAGCGCTGGCGCGGCAAGGGCAATCACAAAGGCGGCGGCAAGAGCAAGGCGCATGGACATATCCGTTAGGGCAGCAGGCCGCACCATAGCGCCCAACCAGCGGATATTTCCAAACGAAAAGGCCGGAAGCATCGCTTCCGGCCTTCCGCAATTCACAAGTGGTGCCGGATCAGTGCAGGCTGACCGGGGTCAGCTCGTTCTGCACCGCCGCGCCATAGGCGCTTTCATAGCCATCGGTGAAGCCCAGCACGCTGCCATCTTCGGCATGCAGGACATAGAGCATCGTGCCGTCCGGCAGGTCGATATTGGCGGGGATCAGGCCAAGGCGGTGGGCCTCGGCTGTGCCGGTCGGCTTGATATAGGTCAGCCGCGGCCCGGTCTGCTGTTCGTCCCTCTCGTCGATCTCGAATCTGTCGGTCATGACGCTACTCCAGTGCTGATTTTAACGACCCTCACTTCCGGCCGGGCTTTGGGCCGGGCCAAATCAATCTTCAGCAATCCATTTTCCAACGCCGCACCGACGGTTTCGATGCCATCGGCCAGCACAAAGTTCCGCACGAACTGCCGCGCGGCGATGCCGCGATGCAGGAATGTCTTCTCATTTACGTCGGTCTGGCGGCCGCGGATTACAAGCTGGCGGCCTTCTTCGGTCACGCTCAGTTCGTCGGGCGCAAAGCCGGCCACCGCAAGGGTGATGCGGATTCCGCCGTTATCCAGGGTCTCGATGTTGTAGGGCGGATAGCCGTCAGAGGCGCCGCGGGCGCGCTCCAGAAGGGCTTCCATGTCCTCAAAGCCCAGAAGCAGCGGGCTGCCGAAGGGCGTGTGTCTGTTCATCTGTCCAGCCCTCCTTTGAGCGGCTGCCCCTCCAGGGGTATCGACCAAGGCCCTCTTGGCACCCGGTCTGACCTGATATGGTGCGCCTGCGTTCCCATTCAAGACGTGTGCCGGGGCATCAGGCACGCACAGGTTGTGGTTTCCGGCAGGTTGCAGATGCAGGTCATTCTCGATTTCGGGCCCCGCCGGGTCTTCCGCAATCCGCTGGCGGTGATCGCGGCCGACCGGGCCGACCAGGTTCCCGCCGCGCTGCGGGCGCTGGAAGTCGCCCTGGCGGCGGGCCGCCATGTCGCCGGCTGGCTGGGGTATGAGCTGGGCTATGCGCTGGAAAAGCGTCTGCTGCGCCAGATGCCGGAGGGGGCAGGACCGCTGCTGCGGCTGGGCGTGTTTGAAGGCCCCGAGGCGGCGGCTGACCCGGCCGGGGCAAGGGCCTGGTGTGGGCCGCTGATGCCGCAATGGGATGCGGCGGCCTATGCGGCGCGCTTCGCCGCCGTGAAGGCCTATATCGCCACCGGCGACGTCTATCAGGCCAATCTCAGCTTTCGCGCGCGCTTCGGCTTTGTGGGCGATCCGCTGGCGCTCTACGAGCAGCTGCGGGCGCAAAGCGGGGCGGACCATTGCGGCTATGTCGATGACGGGACGCGGCAGGTCGTGTCGATCTCGCCCGAGCTTTTCTTTGCCGCTGGGCACGACGGGACGATGACGGTGCGGCCGATGAAAGGCACCGCGCCGCGCAGCGCGCAGGGCGTGAGCGATGAACTTGACGGGCGCGACCGCGCCCCGCCGGGAGTCCGGCGCCCCCGCGGAGGCGGCGCGCGCAGCGCGCTCGCCGTGAGCGATGAATTGGAACGCGCGGCGCTCGCAGCGAGTGAAAAGAACCGGGCCGAAAACCTGATGATCGTGGACCTGATCCGCAACGATCTGGGGCGGATTGCGCAGACCGGCAGCGTGGCGGTGTCCGGCCTGTTCGCGGTGGAAAGCTATCCACCCACCGACGTGCTATGAGCCTGACTGTGACGGCGCAGCGGCGCGCGCCTGCGGTCCCGCCGATGTCTTGCGCGCGCTGTTTCCCTGCGGCTCGGTGACCGGCGCGCCCAAGATCCGGGCGATGGAAGTGCTGCGCGCGCTGGAGGACAGCCCGCGCGGCGCCTATTGCGGGGCGGTCGGGCATTTCGCGCCGGACGGCAGCGCCCAGTTCAACGTCGCAATCCGTACACTGACTATTACCGGCGGCATGGGCGAACTGGGCGTCGGCGGCGGCGTGGTGCAGGATTCGCGCGCCGAAGACGAATATGCCGAATGCCTGCTCAAGGCGCGGTTTTTCGCGCACGCGCGCCGCCCGCTGTCGCTGATCGAGACGCTGCGGTGGGACGGCGCATTCGTGCGCCTGGAGGCGCACCTGGCGCGCATGGCGGCCAGTGCGGCGGTGTTCGGTTTTGGTTTTGACGGTGTGCGCGCCCGCGCCGCGCTGGAGGCCGCGGTGCAGGGCAGGGTGGGCCCGCTGCGCGTCCGGCTGACCTTGGATGAAGCCGGCAACCATGCCGCCGGCGCCCATGACCTGCCGCCCGATCCGCCGCACTGGACTTTTGCCGTCTCGCCGCGCCGCCTGTTCAGCGGCGATGCCTTGCTGCGCCACAAGACCGACTGGCGCGAGGCCTATGACGGCGCGGCCGAAGACCTGGGGGTGCAAGAGGCGGTGTTCTGCAACGAGCGGGGCGAGATCTGCGAGGGCGCGCGCAGCAACATCTTTGTCGAACGGGACGGGGTTCTGCTGACGCCGCCGCTGGCCTGCGGCCTGCTGCCGGGCGTGCTGCGCGCGCAGCTGATCGCCCAGGGACGTGCGCGCGAGGCGGTCCTGACGCCGGACGATCTGAACGGCACGGTCTGGTTCGGCAATTCCCTGCGCGGGCTGATAAAGGGCTGCGCTGCCTAGGCCTTGGCGGCCAGCGCCGCCATCTGCGCCACGGTCTGGGGCAGGATCCAGCCCGCCACTTCGGTCATGCGCCCGGCGGCGATGTCGCCGCTCACCGCTGCCGCCAGTCCCGCTTCGCCGATATGGCTGCGCAGCTCGTCGGCCAGGGCGCGCGCTTCGGGCATGTCGGTCGCCTTTTGCCCCAGCAGGATCGCATCGTCGCGCGCATCCAACTGGTCCAGCAGGTCGTCATAGGGCGTGGGGGCATACCCGCCCAGCAGGCCGAGACGCCAGGCGCCCGCCGCCGCCAGCCCGGCCACCGCACCGCCCGCGATCATCGTGCGCCGTTTCATGCCATCACCGCCTTGATGTGATCGGCCAGCCGCAGGGTCAGGGCGATCAGGTTCATGGTGGGGTTGGACGCGCCATAGCTGGGAAAGACGCTGGAGCCGGCGACATAGAGGTTGGGCAGGCCGTGCACCCTGGAATTGGAATCGACCACGCCGCGGCGCGGATCGTCATGCATGCGGGTGGTGCCCAGATGGTGATGGCCCCAGTCCATGTTCTTCATCCACTCCTCGCGGGTGGTGCAGTTGATCCGCAGCATGCCGGACTTGGAGGCCAGAAGCTGGCGGCCCAGTTCCTCCAGCGTGCGCCGGTAGCGGGCGAAATCCTCGTCCGAGATGGTGTTGACCATCTTCAGCCGCGCCAGGCCCAGCGCGTCTTTCTCCGGCGTCAGGGTCACGCGGCGGTCGGGATCGGGGATCAGCTCCAGCCCGCAGCCCAGCGAGTAGGCGCGCGCCGATCCGGCATCGACGCCCAGCGCCGCGGCGGTGGTGGCCACCGCAGCCTTGCCGACATCGTCCAGGTCGACCGGCTGTTCCACCGTGGTCAGCGAGCCGCCGATGCGCGCGATCCCGCGATAATCGTCGGTGGGGGCGAAGGCCGCTTTCAGGCGGGCGCCGTGGCCCATGTCCATCCGGTCGCTGTAATAGGAGGCCAGCTTGCCGCCGAACACCACCATGGTCGCCACGTCGCGCGGAATGGGATTGTCGGCGAAATAGCGGCCCACCAGGTCGGCGCCATTGCCGATACCGGTCTGCATCACATCGTTGGAGACCAGAAGCAGGCGGGCATTCTCGATCCCGCCGCAGGCCAGCACCGTGTAGCGCGGCTTCACGGTGAAGGATTTTCCGTTCAGCGTCGCCACGTCCAGATGGTCGACCGACGCGCCGTTGGCCGCCAGCCGGATGCCGGTGACATTGGCGTTCAGCCACACGGTGAGGTTGGCCTGCCCCCGCAGATCATCGGCATAGCGGTGGCCGAACTGGGTGGGCAGCACGTCGTCCTGCATCTTCGAGAACTGGAACCAGGTGGTGTAGATGCCGCCCTTGCCCAGCGGCAGCATGGGCGCGTGGCTGGATGCCAGCGCGTCGCCGCCGCGGTCATAGGCCCAGGCGCCCGCCTCGACCAGCGACTGGGCGCGGGGAAAATAGGGCTCCAGCGTTTCGCGCCCAAAGGGCCAGCCGGAGCTGGGCACCCAGTCGCGAATCATGAAATCGCTGGCGTCCATCGGGCGGCACCAGCCGCCCCAATGGTTGGTGCCGCCGCCCAGATAGCGCAGGCGATCGGCATCCAGCGGCTCGTAGCCGGTCTCTTGCCCCGCATACATCTTCTGCACGGCGGGATCGAAGTTCATGCCGCCCGATTCCAGCAGCAGCACCTTGAATTGCGTGTCGGCCAGCGCCATGGCCAGCGCGATGCCGGCGGGGCCGCCCCCGATGATCGCCAGGTCGGGGCTCTGGCTGGTTCCGGTTTCGATGGTGCGGGCGTCGATGAAAGCGCTCAAGTCCCGTTCCCTGTTGAATCGTCGTGGCGAGCCTGTATCCGTCTTTGCCCAACCGGGCGCGAACCGCGTTTCTTCAGGCCCTTAACTGCCTTTGGGGGCAAGTTTATGCGGGTTCAGATATCGTCCATGTGGCCGGCATTGAAGCCGCCGTCCACCGCAATGGCCTGTCCGGGTGATCCAGCTTGCCTGGTCGGACAGCAGGAACACGCCATGGGCGACAGTCTCCGGCTCGCCCACGGCCCAGGGGGATGCAACGCCGCTGTCAGCTTGGCGCGGCGTTCCGGCGAGATTGTGGGCCAGTAGCGGTGCTGGACGAAGCCGGGCACAGGCAGTTCACCCGCACCTGTCCTGCATAGTCCAGCGCCATGTTGCGGGTCATGAGGATTGTGATGGCGCCCGGAGGCGCCAGAGGCGCGGTTGCGCGTGCCGGTGGTCGCCACGCCTGAGGACAGGTGCATTCACCGATCTCGGGCCATAGGCGCGCATCAGGGCAGGGCATTTCATGGGCTGCCAGGAAGGCGCCGCGCACATTGACCGCCATCACCGCGTCAATCGGCCATCTCGGTCTCGTCGACTCCTGGCGCGGCGCGCGCGATGCCGGCGCTGGTCACCAGCCCGTCGACGCGGGCCCAGATTATGATGGCGCGGGCGACCTGTTCTCGTCCGACACGTCGCAAACGCGCGCATTGTCGAAGGGGTTAGCCGCGGTCCAGCGCGACGGATGGCCGCGCCTTTCGTCCTGGGCGGCCTGGGCAATAGCCAGCCCGCAGACCGGATGCGCTGGTTACAACGATGGTCTTGTTTGAATCGCATGCCCTGTCTTTAGACGGGGTACGGCGAAGTTCGTTCCAGGCCGGAGGAGGAAACTAGACCACCTGATACCGTAATCTTTCGCCGGTCAGCCAGCTCGAATTATTGGCGGCCAGAAAGACCGCCACGCCGGCGATGTCCTGCGGCTGGCCGATGCGGTCGCAGGCGGCGCGAGGCTTCCGCATGCTTCTGGAAATCGCTGCCGATGAAGCTGGCGGCATGGGTGCCTTCGTTTCACCATGCCCGGATTGATGGCGTTGACGCGGATCTTGCGCGGGCCCAGTTCGGCGGCCAGCGACTGGGTCAACGCGTCGACCGCGCCCTTGGTGCCTGAACAGACCGCCAGGTCAGCGCCTTTGCGGCTGACGATCGAGGAGATATTGATCACGCTGCCGCCTTCGTCCCCTGAACAGGGAAGCGCTCGCGGGGTTGCCTGATGGTTTCCCCAGACGTTGATGCCGAACTGGCGCTGGTAATCATTCCTCGGTCACCTGGTCAGAGCGGCGGGGCCGTAGACGCCGGCATTGTTCACCAGCACACCGAGTTTGCTATAGCCTTCTTCGCCCGGCGAAGAGGCGCTTCACATCTGTCTCGTTTGCGACATTGCCCTGCACCGTGATCGCCTTGCCGCCAGCCTCCACGATCGCCGCTGCGGTCTTCTGCGCGCCCGCCTCGTCGCCGGCATATTGGATCACGCTGGCGCCTTTGTGCCGGGAATGCCTTTTGCGATGCCCGCCCCTGATGCCCTTGAGTGCCGGTGACCACCGCGACCTTGCCGTTCAGTTTGCCGTTGCTGCTCATGACGAGCTCCCTTGTTGGTTCGACAGTTAGATGATTGTCGAATCAACAGCTTCAAGGGGCGCGGCAGCTTTTTTTGAAGATGCGGCTAAATCTTTGAAAGGCTTGCCAGATAGGCGTCCAGCACCGGCCGGTTCAGCGACAGATGCATGAATTTGCCTTCCATGCGGGTCTCCACCAGGCCGGCATTTTCCAGTTCCTTGATGTGATGGGAAAGGGTGGCCGGGGTGATGTCCTGGGTTTCGCGCAGGGCGGCACAGGATGCGGCGCTGCCATTGCAGGACCCGATCTGGCGCAGAATCTCGACCCGGCGCGGCTCGGCCAGGGCCTTGGCGATAAGTTCCGTCTGCCGGCTGGTGAGCTTGGGGGCTGCCATGCCGGGAAAATGGCGTGGCCGGGCAGGGGATACAAGGGCGATGCGGCCCGAAGGTTTTCGTTTCGCCGTCTTTTGATAGGGTGGGCGGATGTCCATTCGCCAGCTTCTCTATGTCAGCAACACCCGCACCGATCTCAACGACAGCGACCTGAACGCCATTCTGGAAAGCGCGCGCCGCAACAACCGCGCGCACCAGATCACGGGCATGCTTCTCTATCTGGAGGGCGCCTTTCTGCAGGTGCTCGAAGGGCCCGATCACGAAGTCGGCGCGGTCTATGACCGGATCGCCAGGGATCAGCGCCACTGGGACACCCAGATACTGCTGGACCGTCAGGCGCAGCGGGCCTTCGGCGAATGGAGCATGGGGTTCGAGCGGCTGGACGGGCCCACGCCCGACGGCGCCTTTGCCGTGACGCTGGACCGGGTGATGGGAAAGATCGATCCGGAAAGCCTGAAGGACCTGCCGGCGCTGGTGGCGACCTTCTGCCGGATTCACCGGGGCGGTGGTCACGGCCTGGAATGAGGCGCGCGCAAACGGAGGCTTGGCCCCACCAATTTTCGCCACCACCGATTTTCAGGAACTACACCGCCCTGTCCGGGCGAAAATTGGTGGAGCCAAGCGGGATCGAACCGCTGACCTCCTGCATGCCATGCAGGCGCTCTCCCAGCTGAGCTATGGCCCCGTACCAAATCGGACCGGTCTGGTAGCCGATCCGCGTGCCGCCCGCAATGCGCGCGCGGCGTCAAAAATCAGTTTTCGTCCTTTTCGATGTCGGCGTCGATGATGCCGGAGACGTCGTCCTCGTCGTCCTCGACCTCGCCCAGCAGGTCGTCATCGTCGTCATCGTCGTCGTCATCTTCGTCGTCGATCTCGATATCTTCCAGATCGTCGTCGTCGGACTCGTCGGCATCGACCACGCGCATCCCGTCGCGCTCGTCTTCTTCCTCGTCCTCTTCGTCTTCTTCCTCGTCCTCGCCGTCTTCGTCCTCGCCGGTGGCGGTGACCTTCAGCGGGGTTTCCTCGACGGTCTCTTCCTCCTCGTCCTCATCGGATTCGGCGGCTTCGTCCTCGTCTTCATCCTCCTCGTCGTCGTCATCGGCATCCGAGGCGTCGACCGCGCCGTTGGCGGGTTCGGGCGCGCGGCTGCGGCGCTGCTTGAACAGGGTTTCGGGCTCGAAGCTGGCACCGCATTTCGGGCATTCGATCGGCCGCTTGCCCAGGTCGTAAAACCTGGCGCTGCAGCTGGGACAGGCCCGTTTGGTTCCAAGATCTGCCTTGACCAAGATGTGCTACCCGTGAAGAAGAGGATTTCGGAGGGGCGCGTTTGCCACGGGTTGCCCCGCCTGTAAAGGTCTTTCCTTCAGCCCTCTTTATCCCCTTGTTCACCCCTTCTGTATCCGGCCCATGACCCACCCCCATTCCCCTGAAAACGCCCGCCCCCTGGCGGCCCGGAAAAGCCCGGCTTTGACCGGCCAGGCCCAGGTTCCGGGCGACAAATCCATCTCCCAGCGGGCCCTGATCCTGGGGGCCCTGGCCGAGGGCCAGACCCGCGTGACCGGGCTGCTGGAATCGGGCGACGTCCATTCCACCGCAGGCGCCCTGCGCGGCTTTGGCGCGACCCTGACGCAGGAAGCGCCCGGCCGCTGGCTGGTGACCGGCACGGGGGTGGGGCAGTGGAAGAGCCCGGCCCAGCCGCTGGATTTCGGCAATTCGGGCACCGGCTCGCGCCTGGTGATGGGGGCGATGGCCACCACGCCCATTACCGCGGTGTTCACGGGCGATGCCAGCCTGCGCTCGCGGCCCATGGCGCGGGTGGTCCAGCCGCTGGAGGTTTTCGGCATCCGCTATGAAGGGCAGGGCGAGAAGGTGCTGATGCCGCTCACCCTGCACGGCGCGGGCGGCGCACAGGCCGCGCAGGTGCATGTGAACACCGCCTCCGCCCAGGTGAAGTCGGCGCTGCTGCTGGCGGCGCTGAACGCCACCGGCACAACCCGCATCCGCCAGGACGTGCTGACCCGCGACCATAGCGAGAAGATGCTCAAGGCCTTTGGCGCCGATATCGAAGTCACCCCGCTCAGCGAGGGCGGCGAAGTGATCGCCCTGACCGGGCCGGCGCGGCTGACCGGCTGCGCCATCGAGGTGCCGTCCGACCCGTCCTCGGCGGCCTTCCCGCTGGTGTCGGCGCTGATCGTGCCCGGCTCGCGGGTGGAGCTGCCGGGCATCCTGCTCAATCCGCGCCGCACCGGGCTGATCGAGACGCTGCTGGAAATGGGCGCCGACATCGCCATCGAGAACCGGCGCAGCAGCGGCGGCGAGGAGATCGGCGACCTGGTGGTCCATCACAGCACGCTGAAGGGCGTCACCGTGCCGGCGTCGCGCAGCGCCTCGATGATCGACGAATATCCCATCCTGGCGGTGGCCGCGTCCTTTGCCGTCGGCGAGACGCACATGCTGGGGCTGGAAGAGTTGCGCGTGAAGGAAAGCGACCGGCTGGCGGCGGTGGCTGCCGGGCTGGCCGCCAACGGCGTGCCGCACCGGATCGAGGGCGACGACCTGATCGTGCAGGGCCTGGGGCCTGATAGTTCATCTGGCGGCGTGCCGGGCGGCGGCACCGTCACCACCCATCTGGACCACCGCATCGCGATGGCCTTCCTGACCATGGGGCTGGCGTCGCAGGCCCCGGTGACGGTGGATGACGTGACCATGATCGCCACGTCCTTCCCCGAATATATGGACCTGATGAAAAGCCTCGGCGCGGTGTTCGCATGAGTATCGTCATCGCCGTCGACGGCACCGCGGCATCGGGCAAGGGCACGCTGGCCAAGAAACTCGCCGCCCATTACGGCTTTGCCCATCTGGACTCGGGCGCGCTCTATCGGCTGACCGCCCTGGCGGTGCTGGAGGCCAAGGGCGACCCGTCCGCCGAGGCCGATGCGGTCCGGGGTGCGCGCACCATCGATCTGTCGCGGGCGGGCGATCCGGCCATCCGCACCGATGTGGTGGGTCAGGCCGCCAGCCAGGTCGCGGCCATCCCCGCCGTGCGCGCCGCCCTGCTGGATTTCCAGAAGTCCTTCCTGGCCCATCCGCCGGGCGGCAGCCTGGGCGCGGTGATGGATGGGCGCGACATCGGCACGGTGATCGCCCCCGATGCGACCGCCAAACTCTATGTCGATGCCCGCCCCGACTTGCGGGCCCACCGCCGCTGGCTGGAGCTGAAATCCATGGGGATCGCCCGGGACGAGGCCGGTCTGCTGGCCGAACTCATGGCGCGGGACGCCGCCGACAAGGCCCGGCCGGTCTCGCCCCTGAAGCAGGCGCCGGACGCCGCCTTGCTCGATACCTCCGATTTGGGTATAGAGCCCGCGTTCGCGGAAGCCCTCCGCCTGGTGGAACCCAAGGTTCGACCCCAACTGGAGGGCATGCTCAAGGACCGCCACAGGGGCTAAAGGAGGCCCGGCGTCCTTTTCGGGCACTTCCGCCTACTTCACCAAATCCCAACCCCGCCCGGGGCCGCATTGGCGTGCTTCGGGAAGTCCGCGGCGCAAATGCCGTCGGCACAACCATTGTTCAGGAACTTCATATGGCCCGCGCCGCAGCCGTCACCAAGACCGAGACTTCCATTGCCGCTCCCTCCCGCGAAGATTTCGCGGCCATGCTGGAGCAGTCCTTCGAGACCCAGAGCCCCCAGGAAGGCTCGGTCATCAAGGGCACCATCGTTTCCATCGAGAATGACTTCGCCATCGTCGATGTCGGCCTGAAGACCGAAGGGCGGATCTCACTCAAGGAATTCGCCATGCCCGGCGTGCCCGCCGACATCAAGGAAGGCGACTCCGTCGAGGTCTATCTGGAGCGCGTCGAGAACGCCCTGGGCGAAGCCGTGCTGAGCCGCGACAAGGCCCGCCGCGAGGAAAGCTGGATCAAGCTGGAAAAGGCCTTCAACGATCAGGAGCGCGTCAACGGCGTGATCTTCGGCCGGGTCAAGGGCGGCTTCACCGTCGACCTGGACGGCGCCGTGGCCTTCCTGCCGGGCAGCCAGGTCGATGTGCGCCCCATGCGCGACGTCGGCCCGCTGATGAACCAGCAGCAGCTGTTCCAGATCCTGAAGATGGACCGCCGCCGGGGCAATATCGTGGTCTCGCGCCGCGCCGTCCTGGAAGAGCGCCGCGCCGAGGAGCGCACCAGCCTGGTCGCCTCGCTGCAGGAAAAGCAGATCGTCGAGGGCGTGGTGAAGAACATCACCGACTATGGCGCCTTCGTGGACCTGGGCGGTGTGGACGGCCTGCTGCACGTCACCGACATCGCCTGGCGCCGCGTCAGCCACCCGACCGAGGTCCTGTCGGTGGGCCAGACCGTCAATGTCCAGATCATCAAGATCAACCATGACACCCAGCGCATCTCGCTGGGCATGAAGCAGCTGCAGACCGACCCGTGGGAAGGCGTCGCCGCCAAGTATCCGGTGGGCGTGCAGTTCAAGGGCAAGGTCACCAACGTCACCGACTACGGCGCCTTCGTGGAGCTGGAGCCGGGCGTCGAGGGCCTGGTCCACGTTTCCGAAATGTCCTGGGTCAAGAAGAACATGGCCCCCTCCAAGCTGGTCACCCCCGGCACCGAGGTGGACGTGGCCGTGCTGGAGGTCGACTCCAACAAGCGCCGCATCAGCCTCGGCCTGAAGCAGACCCAGGAAAATCCCTGGAGCGCCTTCACCGCCGGTCATCCGATCGGCAGCACCATCGAGGGCGAGATCAAGTCCATCACCGAGTTCGGCCTGTTCGTGGGCCTGGATTCGGAGATCGACGGCATGGTCCACCTGTCCGACCTGAGCTGGGCCAAGTCCGGCGAAGAGGCCATCAAGGACTATCAGAAGGGCCAGATGGTCAAGGCCAAGGTGCTGGACATCGATGTCGAGAAGGAGCGCGTCTCCCTGGGCATCAAGCAGCTTGAGTCCGACCCGATCGACTCCGCCGGCGCCGGCGGGGCCCCGCTGCGCAAGGGCCAGGTGGTCACCGGCACGATCACCGAGGTCAATGACGGCGGCATCGAGGTGGAACTGGAAGGCGGCGTGCGCTCCTTCATCCGCCGCGCCGACCTGGCCCGCGACCGCGGCGACCAGCGCCCCGAACGCTTCGGCAAGGGCGAAAAGGTCGACGCCATGGTCACCTCCATCGACAAGACCAGCCGCAAGGTCAGCCTCTCCATCAAGGCCCGCGAAGTGGCCGAGGAGAAGGAAGCCGTTGAGCAGTATGGTTCTTCGGACAGCGGCGCCAGCCTGGGCGACATCCTGGGTGCGGCGCTGAAGAAGCGGACGACCGACGAGTAGTCGTCCTCTTCCCTCTTCGAAACGATCAAGGCGCGGGGTTTGACCCCGCGCCTTTTTTGTCACGCTCGTCCAGCATTGTGCTTGCCCTGTTGCATCAACCTCTCACTCTTTTTTCGAGAATCGGATTAGATCGCCGCCACTGTCAATTTTGAGGAGTTGAACATGGCTATGAAGAAGGCGGCTCCGGTCGATCCTGCCGCTGCTGCTGCGGCGCCGGCCCCGGCGCCCGTGAAGAAGGCGAAGAAGAAGGCGAAGAAGAAGGCTGCCAAGAAGGCCGCCCCGAAGAAGGCCAAGAAGGCCGCGCCGAAGAAGGCCGCCAAGAAGCCGGCCAAGAAGGCCGCGAAAAAGCCTGCGAAGAAGAAGGCCAAGAAGGCCAAAAAGGCGAAGAAATAAGGCTTTGGACGGGCCTGTCCCGTCCATCGTCTGATCTCAAGAAGGGCGCGTCCTTTGCTGGCCGCGCCCTTTTTCCTTTTGGGCCGGCTGGCTAATCTTGCGCCTTCAAGGGGACGGCAGGCGGGCTTGTCCGCCGGGCCGCAAAAAAGGGGAAACGCCAATGACCATCTCGCCGAAGTTCGTCCGCCATGCCCGCAGGGGATTGGCCGGGGCTGCCATGCTCGCCGCCTTGCCGGTGCTGGCCCAGGCCCAGGCCGCCAAGCCGCTGCACACCACCCCCGCCGACGCATTCGTCTACCAGCCGGCCGCCGAGGTGGAGGCCATGACCCGCCTGACCACGGGCGGCACCGCTTCGAAGATCGTGATCGACCACGAGAACTATTTCATCGAATACGTCACCCGGGGCATCAACACCGGGGTCGAGGCGCATGGCCACTGGTACGACTACATCCATGTCGTGTCGGGGGAAGGCACCGTCACCTATGGCGGCACCCAGCAGGGCGGCCACGACACCGGAAACCAGGAAATCCGCGGCGGCACGCTGGTGGGCGCCACCACCCAGCAACTGCATGCGGGCGATCGGCTGGTGCTGCCGCCGGGCATGCCGCACCTGTTCACCTCCACCGCCGGCCACACGCTGACCTACCTGATCTTCAAGCAGCGGTACTGATCAGTCGGGTTCGCCCGCCAGCATCGCCTTGCGCGGCCGCCACAGGATGTTCACTCCCAGTCCGCCCATGATCAGGACGGTCGCGGCGACCTTCCAGACGGGCAACGGCTCGCCCAGGATCAGCGCGCTGGCGCCGAAGCCGAAGATTGGCACCAGCAGCGACAGCGGCGCGATGGTGGCGGCGGGATAGCGCGACAGCAGGATCGCCCAGCAGGTGTAGCCGAACATGGTGTTGCCCACGCTCTGCCACAGCACCGCCGCCCAGGTGACGGCGCTGGCCTGATGAAGCCCGGCGGCGATCGCGGCGGGGCCCTCGGTGATCAGCGACAGGGCCAGCAGCACCGGCAGCGAGAACAGGCTGGCCCAGACCACGAAGGCCAGCATGTTCAGCGGCTGGCCCGCGGCGCGCGCATCCTGTGCGGCCTCGCGCGCGGTCTGGTTGGAGATCGCCCAGCCCAGGCCCGCCAGCAGCACCAGCACCAGCCCCGGCAAGGTCACGCCATTGCCGTCATGGCTGCCGGTGTTGGCGGCGATCACCCCCATGCCCGCCAGCGCCAGGGTGAAGGCCGCGAAGTGATGCGCCGACAGTTTCTCGGCCGCCGCGGTGCCGCGCCCGTTCGCACGCCACAGTGAAATGGCGATGGTGTAGAAAGCCTGCATCTGCACGACCAGCGAGGCCAGTCCGGGCGAGATCATGCTCTTGATGGCGATGAAGAGCAGGCCGAACTGGCCCAGCCCCGTCGCCAGGCCATAGACCGCCAGGCTGCGCCAGGACACGGCGGGACGCTTCAGGAAGAAGGCGGCGGGCACCAGCACGAAGCCGAAGCGCAGGGTGGCGAAGAACAGCGGCGGCAGCGCATCCAGCCCCAGCCGGATCACCACGAAATTGGTGCCCCAGACAAAGACGATGGCCAGCGCCAGCAGCGCGTCGCGCGGGGTCAGATGGGTCGCGGTCACGGCACGGTTCCCTTGTTGCGCTGCAGTATACGGGCGCAGCGCCTGCCGGCGGCGTGCAAAGAGTGCAGGGCTGGCGCGCTGCCAGCGGCGCGCGGCTGTAACCGGGCCGGGCAGGAAGACGAATGCCACCATGACCCTGCCGGCTTTGGGTCCATGCTAGAAAGCCTTTCGGAGGTAACGCCCGTGATCCTGTTCCTGCTCGCCTGGCTTGGCGGCGTGCTGACCATCCTGAGCCCCTGCATCCTGCCGGTGCTGCCCTTCGTGTTCGCGCGCGCCGACCGGCCTTTCCTGAAAAGCGGGCTGCCGCTGCTGATCGGCATGGCGGTGACATTCGCCGGCATCGCGACGCTGGCGACGCTGGGGGGAAGCTGGGCGGTACATGCCAATTCCTATGGCCGTGCGGTGGCGCTGGTGCTGCTGGGGCTGTTCGGGCTGACGCTGCTGTTTCCGGTTTTGGCCGAGCGGCTGACCCAGCCGCTGGTGGCGCTGGGCGACCGGCTGTCATCGCGCGTGGGCGCGGAGGCCGGCATCGGCTCATCGCTGCTGCTGGGTGCGGCCACGGGGCTTTTGTGGGCGCCCTGCGCCGGTCCCATCCTGGGGCTGATCCTGACGGGTGCGGCGATCAACGGTGCCAGCACCTCGACCAGCCTGTTGCTGCTGGCCTATGCGCTGGGGGCTGCGACCTCACTGGCGGCGGCGCTGCTGATCGGCGGACGCGTCTTTGCCGCGATGAAGAAATCGTTGGGCGCGGGCGAATGGATCCGCCGGGGGCTGGGCGTGGCGGTGCTGGCGGGGGTGGTGGCCATCGCGCTGGGGCTGGACACCGGATTTCTCACCCGCATCTCCACCGCCCAGACCGCCTCGCTGGAGCAGGCGCTGGTCAACGGCACCGGCATGGGCCATGCGGTCAAGCAGACCCGTGTCGCCGGCTCGGACCTGCCGGTGCTGGGCCAGATGCCGCCGCTGGATGGCGCCACGCTGTGGCTGAATTCGCCGCCCCTGACGCGCGAGCAACTGCGCGGCAAGGTGGTGCTGGTCGATTTCTGGACCTACTCCTGCATCAACTGCCTGCGGGCGCTGCCCTATGTGAAGGCCTGGGCGGCCAAATACGGTCCGCACGGACTGGTGGTGATCGGGGTGCATGCCCCCGAATTCGCCTTCGAGAAGGACCCGGACAATGTGCGCCGGGCGGTGAAGGACTTGAGGATCACCTATCCGGTGGCGCTGGATAACGACTATTCGATCTGGCAGGCGTTCCAGAACCGCTACTGGCCCGCGCACTATTTCATCGATGCCGAAGGGCGCATCCGCCACACCCATTTCGGCGAGGGGGAATATGCCCGCTCCGAACAGGTGATCCAGCAACTGCTGAAAGAGGCCGGGCGCACCGATGTGCCCGGCGGCATGGCCGATGCGGCGGGCAAGGGCGCCCAGGCCGCGCCCGACAAGTCCGCGCTGCAGTCGCCGGAAACCTATATCGGCTATGGCCGGGCCCAGAACTTCGCCGCCGGGCCGGTCAAGCCGGATGCCGCCAATTCCTATGAGACGCCCTATCCGCTGGCGGTGAACCAGTGGGGCCTGTCGGGCGACTGGACGGTGGGCAAGGAAAAGGCCGTGCTGGCCGGCGCGGGAGGCAAGATCACCTTCCGCTTCCACGCCCGCGACCTGCATCTGGTGATGGGCGCGGACAAGGCCGTGCGCTTCCGCATCACCATTGACGGCCATCCCCCCGGCGCCGATCACGGCATGGACACCGATGCGGACGGCAATGGCGTGGTGCGCGAGGAGCGGCTGTACCAGCTGGTGCGCCAGCAGGGCGACGTGCAGGACCATACGTTCCAGATCGAATTCCTCGATCCGGGCGTGCGGGCCTTCTCGTTTACGTTTGGCTAGGTTTCCTGCACGCCCGGTGTCAGCAGCCAGCCGAACAGCGCGCTGGCGGCCAGCGCGCCGGCAAGCTGCGCGATCAGGAAGCCCGGCACCGAAGCGGGCGCGATGCCTGAAAAGCTGTCGGTCAGCGCCCGCGCCAGGGTAACGGCGGGATTGGCGAAGCTGGTGGAGGCGGTGAACCAGTAGGCCGCAGTGATGTACAGGCCCACCAGCGCCCCAACCTGCAGCGATGTCACGGCGGGCTTGAGCGCAATGGCGCCAAGAATGGTGGCCAGCAGGCCGAAGGTAGCGATGAATTCGGACAGCCACTGGGCCGGCCCGTCGCGCAGATGGCGCGAGGCTTCGATGACCGGCGCCGCGAACATGGCATGGGCCAGCCACACGCCCGCCACCGCGGCGGCGACCTGAACCAGCACATAGGCCAGCGCCAGGGCAGGGGGCATCTGCCGCCGCACCGCCATGACCAGCGTCACCGCCGGGTTGAAATGGGCGCCCGACAGCGGCGCGAAAATGGCGATCAGCACCATCAGCGCCGCGCCGGTGGCGATGGTGTTGGCCAGAAGGGCGATGGCGGTATTTCCGTTCGCCAGCCGCTCGGCCATGATGCCGGAGCCCACCACCGCCATCAGCAGGAAGGCCGTGCCCAGCGCCTCGGCGGCCAGGCGGCGCGCCACAACAGGCATGTCAGGCATCCGCGTTCTGGCCGGCGGCAATATCGTCCAGCCGCCGCTTCAGGGTCATGCGGTCCAGGCTGGCCAGGGGCAGGCCGGAGAACAGCTCGATGCGCCGCTGCAGCACTGTATAGGCGTCGCGGAAAGCGGCGATGATGTGCTTCTCGTCACCGGTCACGGCGGCCGGATCGGGTACGCCCCAATGCGCCGTCATGGGCTGGCCGGGCCAGGCCGGACAGACCTCGCCCGCCGCGTCGTCGCAGACGGTGAAGATGAAATCCATCTGCGGCGCGCCGGGCGCCGCGAATTCGTCCCAGCTCTTGGAGCGCAGTTCGCGGGTGGGATAACCCAGCCGCTGCAGCAGCGCGATGGCCTGGGGATGCACCTGGCCCTTGGGATGCGACCCGGCCGAGAAGGCATGGAAGCGGCCATGACCGATGCGGTTCAGGATGGCTTCGCCCAGGATCGAACGCGCCGAATTGCCGGTGCACAGGAACAGCACATGGAAGGGCCGGTGACCGGCCGGTTGGGTGTCGGCGTTCATCTGACTTTCTCTTTGGCAATGGGCTCTTTGACGGCTGGTTTGCAGCAACTGCGCGCAAGGTCGAACAGCGGGGCGCAGACTTCCGGCCGCCCGCCGCAGCAATCGTCGGTCAGGAACACCAGCAGCCGCGCCATGGCGCTGAAATCGGCGCTGTAGATGATGGAGCGGCCCTCGCGCCGGCTGTCCAGCAGTCCGGCCTGGGCCAGGATGGCCAGTTGCGCCGACAGCGTGTTGGGGGCGATGGCAAGCCGGCGGGCGATCGTACCGGCGGCCAGGCCATCGGGCCCGGCCTTCACCAGCAGGCGAAAGATATCCAGCCGCGATGGCTGGGCCAGCGCCGACAGGCTTTGGATGGCATCATCGGATTTCATAGTTCAATATTTCATGAAATATTGAACTATGTCAAGCGGCGGCAGCGCGCAGCGCAGATGGCGGAAAAACGGGGGTCAGGCGGCGGTCGGCAGTTCGCCCATCTGCAGCAGCGCCTGGGCGGTATCGAAAACGCAGCGATGCGCCAGCAGCCGGCCATTCTTCATCGTCCACATGACGGTGATGTCGAGCGGGAAATGCTTCTTGCTGGCGCGGTGAAACACCTCGACGGCGAAGGTGGCCCAAACCTGGTCACCCGCCGCGATGGTCGCGCGCGGCGCGAAACGGGTGAAGTGGAAATCCAGGAACAGAAGCGCGGTATATTCCTTCAGCCCGGCGCGGCCACGAAAGGTGCCGCCGAAGCGAAAGAATTCGCGCGGCGCCGACACGACCCATTCCACATTCTCGTCCAGAACGTCGAACAGGGGGTCCAGATGTCCGTCGGCGAAGGCGGCATAGACCGACAGCATCCGCGCCCGGTTGGACGATTCGATAGCATTCAACGCACGCACTCCATGCAATGCGGACGTCCCCACGCGCCGCGATTGGAAAATATGTCTGCAAAATCAGGCGCTGCGCTTACGCCGCAGGGTCCTGTGATCAGCCAGGTGCGCCAATGGCCACACCCCAATGGACCCACCAAGGGGTCCGTGAAATCGTGGGAGCGGTTACATCCGCGCTGGTACCGCTGTCAATGAATAGCAGCAATGCGACGGCAAATGCCCATTTTCCGCCGCAATGCCGCGCGCCTGGCGCGCATGAACGGGGCTTTGCCACCGGGACTTGCCGGTTTGCGCGGGCCATGTCACATCGGCGCCATAAGAAAGGGGCCATGCGGGGGACGCCATGACGGGGCTTGTGATCCTATTTTTCGTGGCGATGTGGGCCGGGGTGCAGAATGCCCTGGCCGGCGGCGGCACCTTTCTGACCCTGCCGGCGCTGATGCTGACGGGCATGAGCGCGCTGGCCGCCAACATCACCTCCACCGTGGCCCTGTTTCCCGGCCAGATCACCTCAAGCTGGGGCGGTCGCCTGCATGTCGCCGGCGCGGGCGGACTGGGCTTTCGCACCCTGGTGCTGATCTCGCTGGCCGGCGGCGTGGTGGGTGCGGTCCTGCTGCTGGTCACGCCTTCCGACATTTTCGCCAAGATGGTGCCCTGGCTGGTGCTGTTCGCGACCTCGGTCTTTGCCTGGGGCAGTTTCGGACCCAAGCGGGCCAACAGCGCGCATCTGGGCGCGGCAATGGCGGGCACGGCGCAGTTCTTCATATCGGTCTATGGCGGCTATTTCGGCGGCGGCATCGGCTTTCTGATGCTGGCGGCGCTGACCGCGGCGGGCCTGACCATCCGCAACGCCCAGGCCACCAAGAATGTGCTGGCCGGGGTGATGAATGCCAGTGCGGTGGCGATCTTCATCTTCTCGCCCCAGATTCACTGGCTGCAGGCGGGCGTGGTCTGCCTGGGCGCGGTGATCGGCGGCTGGGTCGGCGGTCACATGATCAGCCGCGTGAACGAGAAATTCCTGCGCGGCGCGGCGGTCGCCATCGGCGTGGCGCTGACCATCGGCCTGTTCATCAGGGCCGCGTGAAAAAGAAAAGCGCCGGCCTCGGTGACGAGGCCGGCGCCCGCTGCAATGCAGCCTGTTACTGCTTGATGATCTGGCCGTCGGGCAGGCGAATTTCGCCCCAGCCGCCGTTCAGCGGATTGTCGCGGTGGAAGGGATATTTCGCCGCCGCCTTCTCGTCGACCTCGATGCCCCAGCCGGGCCGGTCGTTGGCATAGATGTAGCCGTTCTTCAGTTCGGGAAGGCCCGGGAAGATTTCCTGGTGGGCCTGGTTGTATTCCGAATATTCCTGGATGCCGAAATTGGTGATCGACAGGTCCAGGTGGCACATCGCCATGTGGCCGATGGGGCTGACATCGCCGGGGCCGTGCCAGGCGGTGCGCACATTGAAGATCTCGCCGAAGGCGGCGACCTTGCGGGCCGGGGTCAGACCGCCCATCTGCGAGACATGCATGCGCATGTAATCGATCAGCCGGTCCTTGATCAGCGGCGTCCATTCATGCGGGCTGTTGAACAGTTCGCCCATCGCCAGCGGCGTCGAGGTCTGCTGGCGGATGTTGGGGAACCACATGATGTCTTCGGGCGACAGCGCATCTTCCAGGAAGAACAGGCGGAATTTCTCGGCCTGCTTGCACAGTTCCACCGCCTGGGTCGGGGTGTAGCGTTCATGGGCGTCGTGCAGCAGCTCGATCTCGTCGCCCAGCTCCTTGCGCGCGGTCTCCAGCAGCTTCAGCGCGCGCTTCAGCGCCGCCTCGCGCTCGAACACCGGGGCATCATGCAGCGAGGGGATGCGCTGGCCGCCCGCGCGGCTGCCATAGCCGGCCATGCCCGGCACGCCCACTTGCACGCGGACATGGCGGAAGCCCTTGGCCATGTAGGCGCGGGCGCTTTCGATCGTGTCCGCGATCTCGCTGCCCGAGGCATGGCCATAGGTGTCCACCGCCTCGCGCGCCTTGCCGCCCAGCAGCTCATAGACCGGCATGTTGGCCATGCGGCCCTTGATGTCCCACAGCGCCTGGTCGACGCCGCTGATGGCGTTGTTCAGGACCGGGCCGTTGCGCCAGTAGGAAGAGTTGTACATCGCCTGCCAGGCATCCTCGATGCGGTCGGCGGGCTTTCCGATCATGAAGGGGCGCAGATATTTTTCCACCGCCGGTTTCACCAGGTCGGCGCGCTGGGTATAGGTGGCGCAGCCGAAGCCGTGCAGGCCCGGCTGGTCTGTGGTCACCTTGACCACCGTCAGGCGCACGCCCTGGGGCGCGCATTCGATGACGCTGATGTCCTTGATCTTGGGCGAGGGCATGCCGCGCATGGCCTTGTCCATCCGCTCCTGGCCCAGGGCCTCGCGGCTGGTCAGAAGGGCGGCCGCGGCGGCCCCCGCAGTGGTTGCACCCAGTATGTCGCGTCTGCGCATGGCGAAACTCCCCTGAAATTCTGGCTGAGAAATTTTTGTCCCGGGGCCAGGGAAACCGGCCCGGATTTTTCGTGGCCGCGACCCTAAGGGGGGCGGACGCGGACGGCAAGGTTTGTATACAATGTGCCGGCCGGCCGGTTTTCCGGCGCGGCGCAACGGCCCCCCAGGTTCAACAGCGGTCCCGGATCGGTTATTACGGGGCCGTCATTTTCAAGGATGAAACCCGCATGTCCAGCGAGACCCTGCACGCCCCGCGCGAACGCCTCAGCACCAAGACCATCACCATGCACCAGGCGATCGTCTCGCTGATGGAAGAGCTGGAGGCCGCCGACTGGTACCAGCAGCGCGCCGACGATTGCGAAGACCCCGCGCTGAAGGAAGTGCTGCTGCACAATATGCGCGAGGAGGTCGAGCATGCCGCCATGGTGCTGGAATGGCTGCGCCGCAACAGCGACGTCTTCGCCAAGCAGCTCAAGACCTATCTGTTCACCGAGGGCAATCTGCTCGAGGTCGAGGACGACGCCGAACACGGCGGCAAGTAACGTCCGCCTGCGCGGCGCCGCCATCTCGCGCGGCGCCGCCAGCTCGCGCAGCGCCGCCAGCTCGCGCAGCGCCGTCAGCCCGACGGCGCCGCCTCGGACGGCTCCGGGCCGTTCCGGGCCTGCACATACCGCTTCACGCGGCGCACATATTCCCCCAGCCAGCCCGGCGGCTCGCGCCACTCTTCCAGCGGATTCGCCGGATTGGCGGGCTCGCTTTCCCTTTCTGTCATACGCAACTCTCCCACGCGATTGTTGGGCGAACGCCAGCTTGATCGATGCGTTGCGCGGGAAAAATCCTTAGCGCGCGATTCAGATTCGATTGCGCGGCAGCGCGTTGTGCGGCGGATTGCTGCACGCATGCGGCTGTGGATGCTTGTGTGCGAAAAAAAGACCGGCCGTGCGGTATCGCACGGCCGGTCCGATAGGCGATTCGCGACGATCAGTTGCCGGTCATCAGTTGCCCGTGATCATCGACAGGTCGATGGCGTCGGCCATCGCCTTGTAGCCCGTATCGTTGGGATGCAGGTGGTCATAATCGTTGTAGGCCGGGCGGAAGGTCAGCAGATTGTTGGGATCGGCGGTCGCGGCGGCAAAGTCCACCACCCCGTCGAAGGCCCCGCCATGCAGGATCCAGTTGTTCAGCGCGGTGCGCACTTCCTCGCCCGCCGGGGCCGCATAGCCCGCGCCCTGATAGGGCGTCAGCGTTGCGCCGATCACCTTGATGCCCTTTTCATGGCAGCGCTCGATGATCTGCTTGTCGGCGTCGATCAGCGCCTGGGCGGTGACCGCTTCCTGGGGACCGCGCATGGTGAAGCCGCGGCCGATGTCGTTGATGCCTTCCAGCAGGATCACGACCTTCACGCCGGGCACCGCCAGCACGTCGCGGTCCAGACGGGCCAGCGCGCTGGGGCCCGAGCCGTAACGCAGCACCCGGTTGCCGCCGATGCCGGCATTGACCACCGACCATTTGCGGCCCGCCGCGTTCTGGCTCAGCCGCTCGGCGAGGCGGTCAGGCCAGCCGCGGAAGGCGTTGTTGGTGGACTGGGCGCCCTCGGTGATGGAATCGCCCAGCGTCACCACGACGTTCTGCGCGGTGACGGGATCGACCTCGACCTCGCTGACCAGGCTGGTCAGGCGCATGATGCTGGGGCTGGGCAGGGTGGCCGCGGCGGTGTGATCGCCCGGCGTGCCCGCCACATACTGGTAGAGGCTGTGGCCGCCGCGCGCCAGCGTGCCCGGCGCATAGAGCGAGATCACCAGCTTCTGCAATGCATCGACCTTCATGTCGACCGGATCGGACAGCAGCGGCGCGCCATCGGGCACCGCGACGGCGCCCTTGCCGCCAAAGGTCACGACATGGTCGGTGCCCGCCATCACGCTGCCGTCGGGGCCGGCGACGCCGACATGCACCGAACCCAGCACCAGCACATCGGCACCGCCTTCATTGGTCACGCGCAGGCGAATGCGCTTGCCCGCCACCGCCACGCGCACAAGCTGGCGCAGCGTGACATTGGAGGGATCGCGGCCGGGCGCGGCGTCCACCGGTAGGTTGCCGGGATTGTCGATCAGAAGCGGGTGGCGCACCACCGGCTCGGTTGCCGGGATATCGATCTGCGGTGCCAGCGGCGCGACGTCGGGCAGGCTGGCGCGCGGGCCGGGCGTAACCCCCGGGGGCAGGGGGGTGGGCACGAAGCCCCAGGCCCCGATCCAGGTGGAATCGGCGGCGGCTGCCGTCGCTGGGGCCGCCCCCGCGGCTGTCAGAATCAGTCCCGCCGCCAGGGCCGCGCCCAGGGCTGCCCGATGGGCGATATGCCGAAAATTCATGTCCCGCTCCCCGATTTGTGGTTGGCGGGACTTTCAACGGCCCGGCGGCGGGGCGCAAGGCGCTTAAAAGTTGGGCGCTGGGGCCCGCAATCGGCCCAAATGTGACGCCTGCGGAACAAACACCGGAAAAAGTCTGACTTTTCAGATGCTTCCGGTTGACGGCCGGAAAATGCTCTGACAACGTTACCAAAGGATGCCGGGTCTGAACCGGTGACGTGTCCCTCAAGGGGGCTGGGGATGATCAAGTCTGAATTGGTAGCGCGGCTTACCGCCCGGTATCCGCATCTTTATCACCGCGACGTGGAACGCATCGTCACAACGGTGCTGGACTCCATCAGCAAGGCGCTGGCCGAAGGCCATCGCGTGGAACTTCGCGGCTTCGGCGCCTTCTCGGTCAAGACACGTCCGTCGCGGATGGGCCGCAATCCGCGCACCGGCGAGCCGGTGGCTGTGGGTGAAAAGCGCGCGCCCTTCTTCCGCACCGGAAAGGAATTGCGCGAAAGGCTGAACGCCGGTACGCCGGAGTCGTAATCCTCCGGTCCGAAGAACCGTGACGCCTGTTCCTGCAAATGTTCCCGCAAATCCGGTTTTTGTCGCACTCGACACCACCGATCTCGACTATGCCCTGCAGCTGGCCGAGCGCGTGCGTCCCCATGTCGGCGGCCTCAAGCTGGGCCTGGAATTCTTCACCGCCCATGGCCCCGATGGCGTGCGCGCCTTTGCCGATGCCGGGCTGCCGGTCTTCCTGGACCTGAAGTTCCACGACATCCCCAACACCGTCGCGGGGGCGTGCCGCGCCGCCGCCGGGCTGGGCGTTTCGATCGCCAATGTCCATGCCCAGGGCGGGGCGGCGATGATGCGTGCCGGCCTGGATGCGGTCAAAAGCACCAATCCCGCCACCCGGCTGATCGCCGTCACCATGCTGACCAGCCTCTCCGACAGCGACCTGCCGGCCATGGGCATCGGCGGATCGGTGGGCGACCAGGTGCTGCGGCTGGCGGCCCTGGCGCGCGAAAGCGGGCTGGACGGGGTGGTGTGCTCGGCACACGAGATCGAACGGCTGCGCCGCGAGATGGGCCGGGACTTCCTGCTGGTGGTGCCGGGCATCCGCCCCGCGGGGGCCGCGCTGGGCGACCAGCAGCGCGTGATGGGCCCCAAAGAGGCGAGGGATGCCGGCGCTGGCGTGCTGGTGATCGGCCGCCCCATCACGGCGGCCCCGGACCCGGTCCTGGCGGCCCGCGATATTGCCCAAAGCTTAGGCATTTCAGCCGGTTAAGGCTGGTTCCCGGCATCGCTTGATTTATCGGCCCGCCGGGCCCATAAGCCGCAGCCCATGACTATTGCTGTCAAAATCTGCGGCCTGACCAGCGCCGATGCAGTCGACGCGGCAGCAGGCGCGGGCGCCGCCTATGGCGGCCTGGTGTTTCACCGCCGCTCGCCCCGCTTTGTGGCCATGGAGCCCGCCCAGGCCCTGGCCCAGCGCATGCGCGGCCGCCTTCAGGTGGTGGCGCTGGTGGCCGACATGGATGACGGCGAACTGAATTCGGTCATCGGCGCCATCAAACCCGACCTGATTCAGCTTCACGGCGCCGAGGATGTGCGCCGCACCGCCGAGATTCGCGCCCGCTTCGGCCTGCCGGTGATCAAGGCGCTGGCGGTGGCCGAAAGCGCCGACCTTCAGGTGGTGCCGGACTTCGAGGCGGTTGCCGACATGCTTCTGTTCGACGCGCGCGCCCCCGAAGGCGCCGACCGGCGCGGCGGCCATGGCGCGGCCTTCGACTGGAAGATCCTTTCGGGCCGCAGCTTCGTAAAGCCCTGGTTCCTGGCCGGCGGGCTTTCGCCGGACAATGTCGGACGCGCCATCCAGCAGTCCGGCGCGAAATATGTCGATGTCTCTTCCGGCGTGGAAAGCGCGCCCGGCGTGAAGGATGTGACGGCCATTGCCGCCTTCATCGCCGCCACCCGTCCGCAGGTTGCCGCATGAACACCATTCCCAATTCCTTCCGCACCGGTCCCGATGCCGGCGGTCACTTCGGCGCCTATGGCGGCCGCTTCGTGGCCGAGACGCTGATGCCGCTGGTCCTGTCGCTGGAACAGGCCTATGAGGCCGCCAAGAAGGACCCGGCCTTTCATGCCGAGCTGAAGGATCTTCTGACCCATTATGCCGGCCGCGAGAGCCCGCTCTATTTCGCCGAGCGGCTGACCGCGCATCTGGGCGGGGCGAAAATCTATCTCAAGCGCGAGGACCTGAACCACACCGGCGCGCACAAGATCAACAACACGCTGGGCCAGATCCTGCTGGCGCGGCGCATGGGCAAGACCCGCATCATCGCCGAGACCGGCGCGGGCAGCCACGGCGTGGCCACGGCCACGGTGGCGGCGCGCTTCGGGCTTCCCTGCACCATCTATATGGGCGAAGTGGACATGGAGCGGCAGAAGCCGAACGTGTTCCGCATGCGGCTGCTGGGGGCGGAGGTGCGCGGCGTCTCCTCGGGCTCGCGCACCCTGAAGGACGCCACCAACGAGGCGCTGCGCGACTGGGTCGCCAATGTCGAGGACACCTTCTACATCATCGGCTCGGTGGTCGGCCCGCATCCCTATCCGGCGATGGTGCGCGATTTCCAGACCGTGATCGGCAACGAGACCCGCGCCCAGATGCTGGAACGCGAGGGACGGCTGCCCGACCTGGTGACGGCCTGTGTCGGTGGCGGCTCCAACGCGATGGGCATGTTCTATCCCTTCCTGGACGATCCGTCGGTCGAGATTCACGGCGTCGAGGCGGCGGGCGAGGGCGTGGACACGCCGCGCCATGCCGCGACCATTTCCAAGGGCACGCCGGGCGTGCTGCATGGTGCGCGGTCCTATCTGCTGCAGGACAATGACGGGCAGATCATCGAGGCCCATTCGATTTCCGCCGGGCTGGACTATCCGGGCACCGGGCCCGAGCATAGCTGGCTGAAGGATGCGGGCCGGGCCAAGTATTTCGCCGTCACCGACGCTGAGGCGCTGGACGCCTTCGTGCTGCTGTCCAAGCTGGAGGGCATCATCCCGGCGCTGGAATCGGCCCATGCGGTCGCCCATGTCATGAAGATCGCCCCGCAGATGAAGGCCGACCAGATCGTCGCCATCTGCCTGTCGGGCCGCGGCGACAAGGACGTGTTCTCCGTCGCCGAAGCCCTTGGGGAAAAACTGTGAAGCGAGAGAAATTGTGAGCAGACTGGCTGATACCTTCGCGCGCCTGAAGAAGGAGGGCCGCGCCGCCTTCGTGCCCTTCATCACCGCAGGCGATCCCGACATGGAAACCAGCTTTTCCATTCTGTCGACCCTGCCGGAGGCGGGCGCCGATGTGATCGAGCTGGGCATGCCGTTCAGCGATCCCATGGCCGACGGTCCGGCCGTGCAGGCCTCCTCCATGCGCGCGCTGAAGGCGGGCACCACCATGGTCAAGGTGCTGGAGATGGTCAGGAAGTTCCGCAAGTCGGACAGCACCACCCCGATCGTGCTGATGGGCTATTACAATCCCATCCATGCCTATGGCACCGCGCGCTTCGCCCGCGATGTCGCCGCGGCCGGTGTCGATGGCCTGATCGTGGTCGATCTGCCGGTGGAGGAGGACGAGGTGCTGCGCGTGCCGGCACGCGCCCAGGGCGTCGACCTGATCCGCTTCGTGACCCCCACCACCGACGAGGCGCGCCTGGCGCGCGTGCTCGATGGCGCGGGCGGCTATCTCTATTATGTTTCCGTCGCCGGGGTGACCGGCACCAAGTCCGCGCCCGAAGATCAGGTGCGCGCCGCCATGGCGCGGGTGCGCGCCGCCACCGATCTGCCCTGCACCGTGGGCTTCGGCATCCGCACGCCCGCACAGGCCGCCAATATCGCCACCCTTGCGGATGGCGTTGTGGTGGGGTCAGCGATTGTCGGCAAAATCGCCGACAATCTGGACAATTCGCGCGACACGATCATCGCCGCGGTGCTGGAACTGGCCCGCGATCTGGCCGGTTCCACGCATGCCGCCCGTCATGCTAAGGTGGACGCATGAACTGGATCACCAATTATGTGCGGCCCCGCATAAAGGGGCTGATGGGCAAGGACCGCAGCAGCGACACGCCCGACAATCTGTGGAAGAAGTGCCCGTCCTGCGGCGACATGATCTTCCATCGCGACCTGTTGTCGAACCTGCATGTCTGCCCGGCCTGCGGCCATCACCTGCGCATCGGCCCGGCCGAGCGTTTCGCCTATACCTTCGACGCGGGCAGCTTCAGCGAACTGACGCCGCCGACGGTGCCGGCCGATCCGTTGAATTTCCGCGGCGAAAAGAAATATGCCGACGAGATCAAGGCAGCGCGCACCAAGACGGGGCGCCCCGAAGCCTTCACCGCCGCGCGCGGCACCATCGACGGTCTGAACGTGATGATCGGCGTGCAGCCCTTCGACTATCTGGGCGGCAGCCTGGGCCTGGGCGTGGGCGAGGCGCTTGTGGAATCCATCCAGGCCGCGATCACCGAGAAGCGGCCCTATATCCTGTTCGTCTCCTCCGGCGGCGCGCGCATGCAGGAAGGCATCCTGTCGCTGATGCAGATGCCGCGCGCCACCATCCTGGTCGACATGCTGCGCGAGGCGGGCCTGCCCTATATCGTGGTGCTGACCGACCCGACATTCGGCGGCGTCTCGGCCAGCTATGCCATGCTGGGCGATGTGCAGATCGCCGAACCGGGCGCGCAGATCGGCTTTACCGGCGCGCGGGTGATCGCGCAGACCATTCGCGAGAAGCTGCCCGAGGGCTTCCAGCGCGCCGAATACCTGCTGGATCACGGCATGCTGGACATGGTCACCCCGCGCAAGGAGATGCGCGCGACGCTCTCGCAGGTGCTGCACATCCTGACCAAACAGGCAAAGCCCAAGCCCCGCAGCCCCGCACCGCCGCCCAAAAAGAACGGCAATGGCGGCGTGAACGCGGCCTGATCCTTTCGCCATGATCCCCAAACTCGCCGACGGCCAGCACAGTGACGTGATCCTGGCGCGGCTGTTGGCGCTGCATCCCAAGAAGATAGACCTGAAGCTGGACCGCATCCAGCGCCTGCTGGCCGACCTTGGCGATCCGCAAAAGCGTCTGCCGCCGGTGATCCATGTGGCGGGCACCAACGGCAAGGGCAGCCTGTGCGCCTTTGCCCGCGCCATGCTGGAAGCCGATGGGTTTCGCGTGCATGTCCACACCTCGCCGCATCTGGTGCATTTCCACGAGCGCATCCGCATCGCCGGGCAGCTGATCGGCGAGGAAGAGCTGGCCTCGCTGCTGGAGGAGGTGGAGCGCGTCAATGACGGCCGCCCCATCACCTTCTTCGAGATCACCGGCGCGGCGATGTTCCTGGCCTTTTCGCGCCACCCTGCCGATGCGGTGGTGCTGGAGGTGGGGCTGGGCGGGCGTTTCGACGCCACAAATGTCGTGCCGCCCCCGGCCATGACGGTGATCCAGCCGGTGGGGCTGGACCATCTGGAATTCCTGGGGCCCGACCTGGCGACGATCGCGTTGGAAAAGGCAGGCATCATCAAGCCGGGCGCGCCGCTGGTGGTGGGACCGCAGGCCGAGATCGCGCGCGATGTCATCCTGTCCCAGGCCGACCGCATGGGCGTGCCGGTGCATGTCTTCGGACAGGATTTCACCGCCCGCCAGGAACATGGCCGCATGGTCTATGAGGACGAGACGGGGCTGCTGGACCTGCCGCTGCCGCGCCTTGTGGGCCGCCACCAGATCGAGACTGCGGGCACCGCCATCGCCGCGCTGCGCCATGCGCGCTGGCGCGGGGCCTCGCCCGGCTGGGGCAGCGATGCGGGCGTGGAGCGCGGATTGCAGACGGTGGAATGGCCGGGGCGCCTGCAACGGCTGACGCGTGGGCCGCTGATCGATTGCGCGCCTGAGGAATCGGAAATCTGGCTGGATGGCGGGCACAATCCGCATGGCGCCCAGGCGCTGGCCGGCGCCATCGCCGACCTGGAAGAGCGCGGCGAGCGCCCGCTCTACATGATCTGCGCCATGCTCGCGAACAAGGATGCGGCGGGCTATCTCAGCGCCTGGCGCGGGCTGGTGCGGCGGGTGGCGACGGTCGCCATTCCGGGCGAGGAAAACAGCATGGGCGCGGGCGCGCTGTATGACGCCGCCAAGGCAGTGGGGCTTGAAGCCGCCCCCGCCGAGGACCTTGAGGACGCCATGCTGCAGGTCGCGGCCTGGTCGCGCATCGACGGCGACAGTGTGCCGCCGCGCATCCTGGTTTGCGGCTCGCTGTACCTGGCGGGGCGCGTACTGGCCGAGAACAGCTAACCGTTCCGCTCAGCCGTTCAGCAGGGCCACCGCCTGGTCCAGCCGCGCGCTATAGGCGTTCAGCGCCCCGGCAGTGATGCCGATATAGCGGACGGCGTCGTCGAAACGGTCTTCCTCGATCGCCTCGCGCACGCCGGGCAGTGTCTTGGCGCCATAACCGGTGAAGCGGCCCGGCGCGGTGATCACATTCTTGTACCAGTCGCGGAAGGGCAGGCCCTGATCCACCAGCAGGGTCTGGCCGATGGACTGCAACAGCGCCAGGAGCTGCCTGCGCTTGCCCGCATCCAGCGCCGCGCCATGGGCCGCCACCGCCGTGTCATAGGCCGCCGCGCTGGCCTGAAGCCGCACCAGGGCCGTGTCCAGCGGCGCGAAATCGAAATCCGGCACCGTCTTCAATTCTTCGGGATCGGCATGCGACTTGGTGGGATCGGCCGCCAGCGCGAAGACGCCCGCTTTCAGCAGCACCGCGCGTTCCGTGGCGGCCTTGCGCCGGTCGTCCGCCAGCTTCTTGACCTCTTTCAGATATTCGCCCACCGCCGCGGCAAAGGTATCGGGCGTGTTCAGCGGCAGGTCGGCATCGGCGGCGCCGATCACCAGCCGGCCCGCGGTCTGGGCCAGAACCTTGCCATAGACCAGACCCGGATCGACGAAGCGGGTGTGATGCTCCCAGGTGTCGTAGCGCGAGTGATAGACGCCGCCCGACGTGCCTTCGCCGCCATAGCCGATGTCCAGCGTGGCGATGCCCAGATGCTGCAGAAAGCCCGAATAGTCCGAGCCCGAACCCAGGGGATCGATGGGCAGGTCCTTGGCCGGATCGGCGGCGTCCTTTGCCTGGGCCTTGATGGCCTCGCGCGCGCCGGGGCCGGCGGCTTCCACGCGGATGGCGGCGCGCGCGCGCGCGCCGACCGAGACCTTGGTTTGCGGATCGGGAATGGCGTCGGCGACCTGGCTGGCGAAATGGCGCAGATCCTCGCTGCCGCCCACGCCCAGGAAGCCGCGCGAATTGCCGTCGCTGTTCAGGTACAGCACCGCCTTTTTCTGAAGCTCGGCGGCATGGGCTTCCACCCATTCGGTGGAGCCCAGCAGGGCGGGCTCCTCGGCGTCCCAGCTTGCATAGACGATGGTGCGCTTGGGCCGCCAGCCGGATTTGACCAGCGCGCCCAGTGCACGCGCCTCGTCCATCTGCGCCACCTGGCCCGACAGGGGATCGGAGGCGCCGAACACCCAGCCGTCGAAGTGATTGCCGCGAATGACCCACTGGTCGGGATATTGCGCGCCCTTCAGCATGGCGATCACGTCATAGGCGGGCTTGAGGCTCCATTCGGACTGCACCATCAGATGCACGGCGCGGTTGCCCGGCCCGGCGCGATAGGTGATGGGCAGGCCGCCGCGCCAGGCGGACGGCACCGGCTGGCCGGTCAGGGTCTTCAGGAAAACGGTGGCGTCGGCATAGGAGATCGGCAGGGTGGGGATTTTCAGGATGGCGGGCGAGGTTTCGCGCGTCAGCCGCTTGGCATTCTTGGTTGCGGCGATGCCCGGCGTCAGCGGATCGCCGGGGAACAGCGTCATGTCGGTCACCGATCCGCGCTGGATGCCGCCCGGCGGGCGCATCGGCCCGTTGGGATAGACGCCGTTCACCGCATAACCATCATCGGCGGGGTCCGAATAGATCAGGCAGCCGACCGCGCCATGTTCCTGGGCCAGTTTCGGTTTCAGCCCGCGCCAGCCCTTGCCATAACGCACGATGACGATCTTGCCCTTCACATCGACGCCCATCTCGGCCAGGCGCTTGTAATCGTCGGGCATGCCGTAATTGACATAGATCAGCGGGGCGGTGACGTCGCCGTCGCCCTGATAGGCGACATAGGCGGGCAGGGCATAGTCCTTGGCCGTCGCGCTGGTGTCGCCGGGAATGGGCGGTTCCTGCAGCGTGGCGGTGAAGGCGGGGGCGTCATCCGTCGCCGCCATCTCCAGCATCTCGGCGACCGGCGTGGGATAGAGAACCTGGAAGGTTTCGATATGGGCGTCCCAGCCCCATTCCTTGTAGCGGGCCAGCAGCCATTCGGCATTGGCCTTGTCGTGCGGGCTGCCGACCTGGTTGGGCTCGGACGCCATCAGCTTCATCCAGGCCGACTGGTCGGCGGCGCTCAGGTGGGAGTCGAACTGCGCCGCAAGCGATGTGCCTGGGGATGTCTGCGCGATGGCGGCCAGGACGGAGGGCAGCAGGAAGGCGGCGGCAAGGCCGCTTCGGCGAAAGGTTGAACGCATGACAAGCCCCTATAGCGAAACGATGGCCCTCTCAGGGGCCATCGTATCGGGGGCATCAATGTGTGCAAGTGCGAATTGGGCGCGTTGTACGCCCCGGGTTCAGATCGAGCTTTCGATCCATTCCTTGATCTTCGACTTGGGCAGGGCGCCCACCTTGGTGGCCGCGACCTGGCCGTCCTGGAAGATCATCATGGTGGGAATGCCGCGCACGCCATACTTGGTCGGCACATGGGGATTTTCGTCGATATTGATCTTGGCGATGGTCAGCTTTTCGCCCAGTTCCTCGGACAGCTCATCCAGCGCCGGGGCGATCATCCGGCAGGGACCGCACCATTCCGCCCAGAAATCGACCAGCACGGGCTTCTTCGCATCCAGCACATCGCCCTGGAAGGAGGCGTCGGTCACTTTGATGGGCATGGAACTATCCTCAATGTCGCTGCCTCTATCTAGGAAGGGGGCCTGCGGGGGTCAAGGTGCCCCGGCCAGCCGCGCGGCAAGGCCCGCAATCCGGGCATCCAGCAGCGCCGGGGGCAGGGTCAAAAGGCGCGGGCCGTCGGTGAAAACCAGTCCGCAGTCGATTCGCCGCCCCGGGAAAATCGCCTGGGCCGCCGCCCGGTAGAGCGCCATCTGGTCGAGGTAGAGCGGCGCCACCGCATCCGCGCTGGCCGGAACCGGCCGGTTTGTCTTGAAGTCCACGATCAGAACGCGGTCATCCATCACCGCCAGCCGATCGATGCGCCCGGTGATCGGCGCCTTCAGGCCCAGGTCGGGGCGGCTGGCATGGATGGCGGCCTCCGCCCGGCTGTGCGGTCCGAAGACCTCGGCGAAATCGGGGTGGTCCAGCACCGCAAGCGTCTCGGCCACCAGTTCTTCGCCAGCCGCGCCGGCAAAGCCCCGGGCGGCGGCATAGTTCAGGGCGCGGTGCGCCCGCGCTTCGCGCGAAATGTCGGGCAAGCGCGCCAGCAGGTCATGCACCACGACGCCGCGCGCAAACCGCGCCCCGCCCAGCGGCGAGGTGGCGGGCGGCTGGCCCGATCCGGTTTCGTTGTCCCCGATCTCCGACGGGCGGATGGGATTGGGTGTGGCCGGTTCCGGCGGCGCGGCAGTCGCGGCCCAGCCGGGCAGGGCCGCCGCGTTCGGGGCGTGTTCGGGCGTGGCCATCGCCCCTGTTTCATGTGTCAGCGTGCCGATGGCGTGGAATTGGCTGTCGCCTTCCGTGACCGGGACGCCCATGCCCTCGGCGGCCTGGCGCATCCAGCCATACCAGCTGTCCTCGATCGCGCCGCGCTTGCCGGTGAAGCCGCAGATGAACAGCCGGTCGCGCGCGCGGGTCAGCGCCACATAGAGAAGTCGGCGATGCTCGTTCAGGGTCTCATCGTCCGCGGCGGCCTTGGCGTCCGCCACGATCTGCGGCGCGTCCTGTTTGGGCAGCGGAAACACCGGCACGCCATTGGCGTGCAGCAGGCCCTCATGCTGACGCAGCCCGCCGGGCCGCGAGGTCGTGTCGGGCAGGATCACGATGTCCGCCTCCAGCCCCTTGGCGCCGTGCACGGTCATCACCCGCACTTCGTCGCGGCCGCGTTCCATGTCGCGCTTGATCTCGGTGCCGCCGCGCTCCACCCAGTCCAGGAAGCCTTCCAGCGACGGACTGAAGCCGCGCTCATAGGTCAGCGTCAGGCTGAGGAATTCGTCGATCGCATCGGCGCTTTCCGGCCCCAGCCGCGCCAGAAGTTTTTCGCGTGCTCCCAGCCCCGACAGAAGATGGGCATAGAATTCAAAGGGCGGGGCATAGTCGGCCCGCTCCAGCATCGCGGCCAGCAGGTCGTGCGCCGCTGGAAAATCATTGCGCCGCGCCACCAGCGCCCGCCACAAATCGCTCTTGCGGTCATGCGCCAGGCTGAACAGGTCTTCCTCGCTCAGCCCGCACAAGGGCGAGCGCAGCAGCGCCGCCAGCGTCAGATCGTCTTCCCGCTGCAGCACGAAGCGGCCCAGCGCGATCAGGTCCATCGCCGCGATCTGCTGGGACAGGCGCACCCGGTCCGCACCCGCCACCGGCACGCCGCGCAGCTTGAGCTGGCGGATCACCTCGCCGCCGAAGGGCTCGCGCCGCGGCATCAGGATCATGATGTCGCCGGGGCGTATGGGATTGTCATGGCCGGGCAGGCGCGCGCCGCTGTTCAGCCAGCCGGCAATGCGCTCGGCCACCTGCACCGCCAGCCGCGCCACGGGGCTTGCCGCCTGCACCGCATCGACCGGGGCCCAGGGATCGACCTCTTCGCTGTCGTCCGGCGACAGCGGCGGCCAGAATTCGATGCCGCCCTTGTCTTCTGCACGATGGGCGATGTGCTGGATCGCCGTGCCGCTGGATGTCAGGGCCGCGCGGGCCGCCTCGCTTTCGAACACCCTGTCGACAAAGGACAGAATGTCGGGCGTGGAGCGGCGCGAGGTTTCCAGCGGCTGGTTGACCAGCTTTCCCAGCGAAATCTCGGTGAAATGCCGGCGGTTGATTTCGAACTGGGCCGGGTCGGCGCCCTGGAAGGAGAAAATCGACTGTTTCTCGTCACCCACCGCGAAGATGGTGCGCGGGCCGCGTTCGGATTCCCCGGCGAAGAATTCCTCGGTCAGGCTGCGCACGATGTCCCATTGTTCGGGGCTGGTATCCTGCGCCTCGTCGATCAACACATGGTCGATGCCGCCGTCCAGCTTGTAGAGCACCCAGGCCGCCGCACCCGCGCGGCGCAGCAGCTTCTGGGTCTCGATCACCAGGTCGTCATAGTCCAGCACGCCGCGCAGCCGCTTGGCGGCGCGGAAATGGCGGCGTACTGCATCGACGACGCCAAGCGCCGCATGCGCCAGTTCGGCGGCGCGCGCGTTTCTGCGCTTCTCGGCGGTGTCGCAATAGCGGGCCTGAAGATCGTTCAGCCAGTCCGACAGATCAGGGCGGGCCTTTGCCAGCTTGGCGGTGGCCAGACTCTTGCGCGGCTCCCCCGCCGATGTCAGCAGCAGGTCGCCCAGCGCGGCAAAGCCGCCACCATCGCCCAGCCGCGCCAGCACTGTTTCAAGCCGCACCGCCGCCTTCAGGTCGTTGGTGCTGCCGGTGGAAAGCCAGGCGTGGATTTCGCGCAGTGTTTCGATGTCGCGCGCGACGCCGGCGCAGAAATCATCGGCGATGGACTGCATGGTTTCGCCATCGGCCAGGCCGTGGCCCTTGCGGACGGCAGCGCCGATGTCGCGGTTGGCGGCGAAGAAGCGTTCCAGCCTGCGCCGGTCGCCGCCCAGCGCCGCATCCAGGATTCCGGTCAGCCGGCCTTCGCCGGTTTCGCGCACGATCAGCGCGATGGCGGCAGCCAGCATGGGATCGCGGCCTGTGCCCGCACGCTCCAGGATATGCTGGCGCGCCTGACCGATCAGCGCGCCTGCCGAGGCTTCGTCCAGCACGTCGAAGCCGGGGGGCACGCCCGCTTCGATGGGAAAGCGCGACAGCACGATCTGGCAGAAGGCGTGCAGGGTCAGGATTTTCAGCCCGCCCGGCGTTTCCAGTGCGCCCGCGAAAAGCTGGCGCGCGCGCGGCAGGCCGGCATGGGCGTCGCCGCCGATCTCGACGATATGGGCGCGCAGGTCGTCGTCGGGCAGCATCGCCCATTTGCCAAGCTGGGCGAACAGGCGCGCCTGCATCTCGGCAGCGGCGGCCTTGGTGAAAGTCAGGCACAGGATGCGCGCCGGATTGGCGCCCGCCAGCAGCAGGCGCGCAACGCGGTTGGCCAGGGTATAGGTCTTGCCCGATCCTGCATTGGCGGCGACCCAGGCCGAAATGTCGGGATCGGAGGCGATGACAGAGGGCGGGCGGCTCATTCCTCGTCCCCCCAGCCGGAGACCGACCATTCGCGCACCCGCGCCAGATGGTCGTAATCGCCTTCGATGTCGATGCGATAGGGAATGATGCGCGAGGGACGGTGGTGCATCGTCGAAGCGCGCGATGCGGTGGCCAGGCGGCAGAAGGAAAAGCTGGCCAGCCGCATGGCGCCGAATGGTGGTCGGCTTGCTGGCGGTCTTTTCGTCGCCCAGGCCCAGATAGAGCATTTCCTCGGTGTCGCGCTTGCCGGCCTCGGCAAAGGCGCCGCGCGCCAACATCGCCGCTTCCAGCGGAAGCTGCGGCGACAGCAGGCGCTCCACCTGCTTTTTGCTGGGCGGCGTGCCGCTCTTGTAATCCAGAATGGCGGCGGCGCCGTTGGTGAGAATGTCGATGCGGTCGGCCCGGCCAGACAGGGTGAAAGCGCCCTCGGCGCGGGGAAATTCCAGCGCACCCTTGATTTCCAGATGGGAAGCGGCGATGGCATCGCGCCGCGCCGCCTCGAAGGCGACGATTGCGCGCGCCGCACCCAGAAAGCGGGGCCGCCACACCGCCAGCGCCGCCTTCGGGATGCCCTGTTCGTCGAACACCTGATCGGCAATGACCGCCAGCTTCTCCACCGCATCGCCGGGCAGGGCGTTCGGATACGCGCGCACGAACCGTTCCAGCACCAGGTGCAGGGCGGTGCCGCGCTCCAGCGGGCCGACCGGCTGGTCCAGCGCCTCCAGCGGCAGCAGTTTCAGGACATGCTTGGCATAGATCGCATAGGGATCGCGCAGCCAGGTTTCGATCTCGGTGATCGACAGGCGGCTCGGGCGTGTCTTTACCGGCGGGCGCGGCATGGGCGGGGCGATGCGTGTCGCCTGCGGCACATCGCTTAACCGCGCGGCCAGCCGCGCATAATCGGTCGCGGGCGGCCGGGCGATGCCAAGCCCGGCGGCCAGCTGATCCAGCCGCTGCAGCCAGCGCGAGGCAATGGCGGGTGCGCCATCTGCCTTTTGGCTGCGGGTCAACAGCACCTGGGGCTGGGCGGCAAGGCCGGCAAAATCGTGCGCCGCCTGGCCGATGCCGCGCTCGGGCTGTTCCAGGCCAAGCGCCGCGCGCATGGGGCGCGAGAACCAGGGATCGTTGCCGGCGCCCTGCGGCCAGCTTCCTTCGTTCAGCCCGCCCAATATCGTCAGGTCGAAACGCTGCAGCCGCGCTTCCAGCGGGCCCAGGATGGCCAGCCGGGGATGACGGCCAAAGCCGCTGCGCACCGATACGCCCATCGCCAGGCTGCGAAACAGCGGCGCATAGGACGATGGCTCGATTGCCGCCAGCTCGGCCGCCGCCTCTCCCAGTTCGGCGCAGAGCGTTTGTGCCTTCTCGCCATCCGGGCCCGCCCACAAAAGGCAACCTTCGTGCACGTCGCCACAGGCCAGCAGTTCGCCCGCCGTGACATGCGCGACCAGAAGGTCGGCCAGCACTGCCTCGCCGCGCGCCCAGAGCTCTTCGAGCGGTTTCAGGATGGCGGCGACCGCGGACCACCAGCCCGCCAGCGCCAGCCGTGCGTCTTCCGGCGGCGGGCGATAGGCGTCCTTCGCCTTTTCGATGGCCCGCGCGATACCGTCCAGTCCCGGATCGGGGCGCGGTCCGCGCAGGCACCAGCGGTCCAGCTCGCGCGCGCGGGCGCGGAAGGCCGCCGCATCCTGGCCCGCCCGCGCGAAGGGATGTTTCAGCAGCGCCAGCAGCGGCACGGGCGCGAAATCCTCCTGCACGGCCTCGGCCAGCAGGCACAGGAAACTGCCCGCCGCCATGTGCGCCAGCGGCCGGCCGGCGGAATCGTCGATGGTCACGCCCCAGCGGCGCATTTCGGACGCCACGCGCCGCGCCAGCCCGCGATCGGGCGTGATCAGGGCGGCGGTGCGGCCCGGTGTTTCCAGCGCCTCGCGCAGCGCCAGCGCGATGGCCAGCGCTTCCTCGCCGGGATTGGCCGCGGTGATCTGCGACAGGCCGTCCAGCCCGCGCGCCAGTTCGTCCTTGCCGTTGTTTGCCAGCGCGCGCCAGGCATCGGTGGTGGGGGCGGGGCGCAGCGTCTCTCGCAGCAGCGCCTCGCGCGGCGCGTTGGCGGGCGCATCGCTCCAGGGCTGCACATCGACACGCTCCACGCCAAGGTCTTGGAGGAGCACTTTCAGGCCATATTGCGGATGGCCGGGATCGAGCGCATTCCAGCTTTCCGCGTCCAGCGCCAGGTCCAGCCCTGGCAGCACCACCGCGCCGTTGGGCTGTCCGGCAATGGTCTTCAACAGTGCGCGGGTGGCGGGGATCGAGCCGGTAGAGCCCGCGGCGATCATCAGACCTTCGGGCGGATGTGCTTTCAGCCGTGCCGCCAGCGCCGTCAGCACCGCCGCCTGCCGCGCCGCCGGATTGGTGCGCCCTTCGGCGGCCAGGATGTTCGGCCATTGCGCGTCGATGATGTCCAGAAAGCGCGCCACGTCCTGCCAGTGTTCGGCCAGGGCGGCGGGAATGACCTCCTTCAGCTTTTTGAGATCGGCATTCTGGGTTTCGACATCGTCCATCACCCGCGCCAGGCTGGCGCCCAGGGATGCGGCCTGGGCGAAGGACAGCGTCTCACCTTCTGCCGTCTTCCAGTGCCGCACCAGATTGGCCAGCAGCAACTGGCGGCGGATGGGGCTGATCGCGGGCGCCAGTTCGACATCGTCGCCCAGCACGTCGAACAGGAATTCGTCTTCCTCGCTTTCGCCCAGCGCGCGGAACTGGGGCAGCAGCGCCGCCCCGCCCATCACCCTGGCAAAGGCGTCGCCGAAACCGCGCGCCGCGCGCCGTGTGGGCAGGTAGATGATTGCCGATGAAATCGCCAGCGCATCGCCGCCACATCGCGCCGACACACCATCGGCCAGCACCGCCGCGAAATCGGCGCTGGCGGGGATGGTGAAGACGCCGGCCATCAGGCCAGCGCCGCCAGATAGCGTTCGGCCTCGTCGCGCGCGGCGGGGGTGCCGACATGCAGCCACATGCCGTCCATCACCGTGCCGAACAGCCGGCCGGCGGCGATGGCACGATCCCACATCATGTTGGTGGAAAATTCGCCGCTGGGCGCGCCGTCGAACAGGCGCGGATGCACGATCTGCACGCCGGGATAGGCGAAGGGCTTGGGACCGGCGGGCCGGGCGATATGGCCTTGTCCATCCAGCGCGAAATCGCCGGCGCCGTCATAGCCCATGGCCCGTGACATCTGCGCCAGCAGCAGAAGCCCGTCCATGTCCGCGCCGTTCCACTGCTGCTGCATGCGGCTCAGGGCGTTGTCATCGGTCCACACCGAATCCGAATTCACAATGAAAAAGGGCTGACCGTCGAAATGCGGCAGGGCGCGCACCACCCCGCCGCCGGTGCCCAGCAATTCACCGCTTTCGTCCGAGATATGAATATCCATGCCCGGCCGCCGCGCCAGATGTTCGCGCAGCATGTCGGCGCGGTAATGCACATTGACCACCACCTGCGTCACGCCCGCCGCCGCCAGCCGGTCCAGTGCATGATCGATCAGGGGCTTGCCCAGCACCGTCACCAGCGGCTTGGGCCGGTCGTCGGTCAGCGGGCGCATGCGCGTGCCCAGACCGGCGGCCATGATCATTGCGCGGGTAACTTGGGTCACTCAGGAAGCCTTTTGTTCTGCGATTGCGCGCTTTTCCGGCGGAATCAGGCGATCATACCATGCGCCAAGATCGGCCAGCGCCGGATGGGCCAGATCGCGCGCCAGGTGGGCCCATACCCGCGGCAGCAGCGCCAGATAGCGCGCCTTGCCGTCGCGCAGATGCAGGCGCGCGAAAATGCCCACGATCTTGGCGTTGCGCTGGGCCGCCATCACCGCCATCTCGTGCCGGAAGGTGGCGTCATCCAGCGGCGTGCCCTGTGCGCGCATCGCGTTCAGGTAATGCGATGCCGCCGCCGCCGCCACGTGCCGATCGACATCGCGGCGCGCATCCTCGATCAGCGAGACCAGGTCATAGGCGGGGCTGCCGGCCACCGCGTCCTGGAAATCGATCAGGCCCACACGGCCCACGCCCTGGCGCGCGGGCAGCCACAAAAGATTCTGGGCATGATAATCGCGATGCACGAAGACGCGCCTTTCGGCATTCAAACTGGCAAGCGCCGCACGCCACAGGCCGCGATGCTCCGCGATCTCGTCCGCCGTCGCCGCGCGCCCCAGCGCCAGGGGAAAGAACCATTCGGTCAGAAGATCGGTTTCGGCGATCAGCGCGGTGCCGTCATAGGCGAACAGAGGCTTGTCGGGGCCGATGATCGCGGGCGCATCCGTGGCATGAAGCTTCGCCAGCACTTCGACGGCGGCCTTGTAGAGTTCGGGCTCATCGCCACCCTGCGTCAGCACGTCGGCGAACAGGGCATCGCCCAGGTCTTCCAGAATGACGAAACCGTGCGCCGGATCGGCGGCCAGTATCTGCGGCGCGGCCAGCCCCAGCCCGCGCAGGTAAGCGGCGGCGGCGGCAAAGCGGGCGCAATCGGCCCCGGCCAGCCGCGCCACCGCGTTGTAACCCAGCGCCCGGCGCTGTTCGGGCGTGGCGTCGGCGGGTGCGGTGGGCGCTTCGGCCTGCTGCGGCTGGTCCATCAGCATGGCGGTGACGCCGCCCTTGGTCAGCCGGGCATAGCGGCGGGTGGAAGCGTCGCCGGGCAGCGGCGCGACCGTGGCATCGCCCCAGCCCGCTGCGGCCAGGAAATCGGCCATCGCCCCGGCACGTACAGCACCCGCACGCACGGCATCAGACATGCAAAATCTCCTGCCAGTGCGCCGGGCCGGTGAAGCGGGCAATGCGCGCGCCGTCGTTCAGCGTCAGGCGAATGTGCAGCGTGTCGGGGGGCAGGGCCTCGGGCGCGCGTTCGGGCCATTCCACCAGCACCGCGCCCTGGTCCAGCGCGTCCTCGAAGCCCAGCTCGGCCATCTCGCGCGGCGACTTGAGGCGATAAAGGTCGTAATGGCTCACCAGCAGGGCGGGCGTCTCATAGCTCTGCACGATGGTGAAGGTGGGGCTGGGCACCTCGCCTGTCACGCCCAGCGCCCGCAGGATTGCGCGCGCCAGGGTTGTCTTGCCCACCCCCAGGTCGCCCCACAGCGCCACCGCGTCGCCGCGCTTCAGCCCGGCTGCAACCGCCTGGCCCAGCGCCCCGGTCGCCGCCAGATCGGGCAGGGCGGTCCGGGCGCGGAAAATCTGCCCGCCGGGGTCAAAATTGTCAGCCATGACAAGGCTTTTAGCGTGGCCGGGCGGCGCGCGGAAGGGTCTGGTTGCGCCCCATCCCCCACCATGCTAGCCCCGCGCCGCAACGCACAGCGACAGATGGACATGGCCGCAGATAACCAGGATAACATCGTCATCATCGGCGCCGGCCAGGCCGCCATTCAGGCGGTGCAGAGTCTGCGCGCCGAGGGCTTCGAAGGCCCCATCACCCTGATCGGCGACGAGGCCTATGCCCCCTATCAGCGCCCGCCGCTGTCCAAGGCCTATCTGCTGGGCCAGTTCGAGCGCGCGCGCCTGTTCCTGAAGGGCGACGATTACTATGCCCAGGCCGGCTGTGAATTGCTGGTCAACACCAGCGCCAGGGCGATCCATCGCGACGTGCGCGAGGTCGAACTGGAAGATGGCCGCCGCATCCCTTACGGCAAGCTGCTGCTGGCCACGGGCGCGCGGGTGCGCCGCCTGAAGTGCCCCGGCGCCGAGCTGCCGGGCGTGCATTACCTGAAGACCATCGCCGACGTGGACGGGCTGCAGGCCGTCTTCACCGAGGGCAAGCGCATTGCGGTGGTGGGCGGCGGCTATATCGGGCTGGAGGTTGCCGCCGTCGCCGCCAAGCGCGGCCTGAAGGTCACGGTGTTCGAGGCGATGGACCGGCTGATGGCGCGCGCGGTGTCGCCGCAGCTTTCGGCCTTCTATGCCGCCGAGCATGAGAAGGCGGGCGTGGACCTGCGCCTGAAGACGGGCGTGGAGGAAATCGGTGGCCATGGCAAGGTCGAATGGGTGCGCGCGGGCGGCCAGACCTATGACGCCGACATCGTGCTGGTGGGCATCGGCGTGGTGCCGTGCGAGGAGCTGGCGCGCGAAGCGGGCCTGGCCTGCGAGGACGGCATCGTGGTCGACCAGAATGCCATGACCGGCGATCCGGCCATCTGGTCGGCGGGCGACTGCACCCGCCATGTCGGCCGCGAGGGCCATGCCATCCGCCTGGAATGCGTGCAGAACGCCATCGACCAGGCCAAGCATGCCGCGCTGGCGATGGTGGGCAAGCCCAAGACCTATGCCGAGGTGCCGTGGTTCTGGTCGGACCAGTATGACCTGAAGCTGCAGATCGCCGGGCTGGCGCGGCCGACCGACACGCTGGTCCAGCGCGGCGATCCGGCATCGCGCAAATTCTCGGTCTTCCATCTGCGGGACGGCAAGATCGCGGCGGTGGAGGCGGTGAACGCCGCGCCCGATTACCTGATCGGCAAGAAGCTGATCGCCGAAGGCACCGCGGTCGATCCGGCGCGGCTGGCCGACACCGCGATCAAGATCAAGGAAGTTATGGGCTGATGGCGAACAGGGCCGCCGGCAAGGTCACCTATATCGAAAGCACCGGCAAGGCGCACACGATCGAGGTGGCCGAGGGCTGGTCGCTGATGGAAGGCGCGGTCAAGCATCTGGTGCCGGGCATCGATGCCGATTGCGGCGGGGCCTGTGCCTGCGCCACCTGTCAGGTCTATGTCGATCCCGAATGGGAAGGAAAGCTGCCGCCCAAGACCGACATGGAAGAGACCATGCTGGACTTCGCGCCCGAGCGGCAATCCAGCAGCCGCCTGTCCTGCCAGATCCGCATGACGCCGGCGCTTGACGGGATCATCCTGCGCCTGCCCAAGAGCCAGCATTAGCTGCAACGCTGGTTTCAGCGCGAAAGCCGAAATCTAGAGATAAGCCGTATTGTCGCTGCCGATCTGCGGGCTGTTGTCCTCGTCCGGCGCGCGGCGGGGGATATGGCAGCGCACGCGGGTGCCGCCGCCCGGCGGTGTTTCGATCTCCACCCAGCCGTCATGCAGCTCCAGGAAGCGGTTGACCAGCGCCAGGCCCAGCCCCGCCCCGGCGCGGTTGCCCGGCTGGCTCTTGGCCGAGAAGCGCTCGAACACGCTGGCCTTGACCTCGGGTGACAGGCCCGGCCCGTTGTCGGCCACGGAAATCTGCACATCGCCGTCGACGATCCGCCCCGACAGCAGCACCTGGCCGCCGCGCGGCGTGAACTTGAAGGCATTGGACAGAAGGTTGAACAGAATCTGGCGCAGCCGCCGGGGATCGGCCAGGAACACGCCGGCGCCGGGCGCGCATTCCACATCCAGCGCCAGGCCCATCTTGCTGGCCCATTCGCGCGCATGGGTGGCGACGTCGGTGATCAGGTCGTACAGGTCGACGCGGTGCAGCTCCAGCCGCAGCGCCCCCGATTCCACCAGCGCCAGGTCCAGAATGTCGTTGATCAGGTTCTTCAGCGTGTTGCCGCCCGACACGATGGCCTGCAGATATTCGCTCTGCTGCGGGTTCAGCGCGCCGGGCACGCCGCTGGCCAGGTGTTCGGAGAAGCCAAGAATGGTGTTCAGCGGGGTGCGCAGTTCGTAAGAGACATGCTTGATGAAGTCGGACTTGAGGCGGTCGGCCGCTTCCAGCCCTTCATTGCGTTCGCGCAAGGCGGTCTCGATGCGGAAGCGGTCGGTGACATCGACGAAGGTGACCAGCGTGGCGCCGTCGGGCAGGGGCGAGGTGGTCAGCGACAGCACGGTGCGGTCGGAGCGTTCGGTCTCGCCCAGGTCATCCTGCTGGCGCGCGCCCGATGACACCGCCTGGATCACCCGTTCCCACAGCCGCGGTTCGTCGCCGAACTTGTCGCGGGCCAGTTCGGCGATGGTGCGCACATGCGGCTCGCCCGCCAGCTCGTCGCTCTCCATGTCCCAGATGCCTTCGAAGGCGGCGTTGTGCAGCTTCAGCTTGCCGTCGGGGCCGAACACCGCCACGCCCTCGCTCAGCGTATCCAGCGTGGCGCTCTGCACCTTCATCAGCGTGTTGTAGTCGCTTTCCAGCGCCAGCCGGGCAGATACGTCTTCATACAGGAAGGTCAGGCCGCCAAAGGGATGGGGCTGGCTGATGACGCGGATGGTCTGGCCGTTCGGCAGATACCAGCTGTCCTCGCTGGCCTCGCGCCCGTTCTGGTACAGCGCCAGGCGCTGGCGCTTCCAGCCCTGATAGTCGCGCTGTTCGGGCAGCTTGCGCATGTCGCGCAGCCGGTCCAGCACATCGCCGTCGCTGGGATGCTTGTCCAGCCAGTCCTCGGACAGGCCCCACAGGCTGGCGAAGGCGCGGTTGTAGAAGCTGAGCCGCTGGTCGCGGTCGAAGATCGCCACCGCGGTGGCCAGCTTGTCCAGCGTGTCGGCATGGGCGTCGGCGTGGGCCTGCAGGCGCGCCTCGGCGGCGGCGGCCTCGCTGACATCGATGGCGGTGCCGATGATGCCCGCGTCGCCCAGCGGAATTTCGCGGAAGGACAGTGCGCGCCGCTGGCCGCCCACCACCGAGAACAGGCGGCTTTCCTGAACGGCGTTCTTGCCGCGCGCCGCGGCCGCCAGTTCGCGCTCGGACTTGTCCAGCGTCATCTGCTCGCGCCGCGCGGTCTCCAGGTCCCTGGCGCCGGTGGCCTGAAGGAAGGCGTGGTTGGCCCAGCTCAGCGCCAGGCCCTTGTCGCGCAGCCAGACCGGCACGGGCAGGGCATCCAGGATGGCGCGGAAGTCGCCGCTGGCTTCGGCCGCCACCGGTTCTTCCAGCCACACCGCCGCCATGCCGCCCACCGCGCGCCCGCGCAGGGAAAGCTGCTTGCCGTGTTCGTCATGCGCGGTCATGGCAAAGCCCGCGCCCTTGTCCGACAGACCGTCCAGCGCGCTGGACAGGGCCAGCGCGTCGGCGCCTTTCAGGCAGGACTGCAGCATCTCGTCGCCGCCGGCGTATGAGAAGGGTCCCGCGCCGTCGCGGCCCCACACCACCAGCGATCCGCGGGCGGCGCCCAGCAGCGCATCGCGTTCGCCCACCGCGGCCTTGGTGCGCGCCGCCATGGTGCGCAGCGAGCGGCGCAGCCGCCGCGCCGTGCGCTGTTCGGCCAGCGCCCACAGCCCCGCCGCAATCGCCAGCGCGACGCCGCCGCAGGCCAACGCCGACAGCACGACCAGGTTGCCCGACTGGAAGGTGGGGGCCGACAGGGTGAGTTCGGCGACCTCGGCATGGGCCGGGCCCGCCAGCAGGGCAGGCGCGAGGGCGATGGCGCAGCCGGACAGCAGACCTGCCCGTTGTCCCCACACCCTGGCCAGGGGCCATCTGGCCCGCTGCCCCACCTGTCCCGAAATGGGACGCATTCCCGACTGCCCCCGTTAAGACCGGCGTGGCCGGCGAATCACTGTTGAATCAACAAGATAGCGTTGGAGGCTGAGTCCGCCTAGGGATTGTGGTTAATAATTTCCTAAAACCCACATACGGATCGGAGGGGCAGATTTCGGGGCTGGGGATAAATTGTGAGTCAATTCAGGGCGTTAATCTTCGTGAACAGAGTCCTAACGGGGTGCGTGGCCCGCTGGCGGCCGGGCAAGAAAAAACGCGCCGCCCGGAGGGGCGGCGCGCCTTTTCCTTTATCGCTCACGGCCAGCGCGCGTTGCGCGCGGCCTCCGCGGGGGCGGCGGCCCCCCGCCGGGGCGCGGTCGCGCCCGTTTCGCCCCCGATGAGGGGAATCAGTAGCGATAGGTGTCCGGCTTGAACGGGCCGGCCTTGGGCACATTGATGTAGCTGGCCTGCTTGTCGCTCATTTCGGTCAGCTCGACGCCGATCTTGCCCAGATGCAGGCGGGCGACCTTTTCGTCCAGTGCCTTGGGCAGCACATAGACCTTCTTCTCGTACTTGCCCTCGTTCTTGAACAGCTCGATCTGGGGGAGGGTCTGGTTGGTGAAGGAGGCGCTCATCACGAAGCTGGGATGGCCCATGGCGTTGCCCAGGTTCACCAGCCGGCCTTCCGACAGAAGAATGATGCGCTTGCCGTCGGGGAACTCGATCTCGTCCACCTGCGGCTTGATGTTGTGCCACTTGTAGTTCTTGGTCGCGCCGACCTGGATCTCGCTGTCGAAGTGGCCGATGTTGCAGACGATGGCGCGGTCCTTCATGGCGCGCATGTGCTCGACGGTGATCACATCGACATTGCCGGTGGCGGTGACGAAGATGTCGGCCCGGGGGGCCGCGGTTTCCATCGACACGACCTCATAGCCTTCCATGGCGGCCTGCAGGGCGCAGATGGGGTCGACTTCCGACACCATCACGCGGCAGCCGGCCTGGCGCAGCGAGGCGGCCGAACCCTTGCCCACATCGCCGAAGCCGGCGACCATCGCCACCTTGCCCGACATCATGACGTCGGTGCCGCGGCGGATGCCGTCGACCAGCGACTCACGGCAGCCATAGAGATTGTCGAACTTCGACTTGGTGACGCTGTCGTTGACGTTGATGGCGGGGAACAGCAGCTTGCCGTCCTTCTCCATCTGGTAGAGGCGGTGCACGCCGGTGGTGGTCTCTTCGGAGACGCCCTTGATCGAGGCGGCGATCTCGCCGAACCAGCCCTTGGGCTTTTCCTTCAGCAGGCGCTTGATGAGGGCGTAGAAGACGGTCTCTTCCTCATTCTCCGGCTTGTCCAGGAAGGCGGTGTCGCCGTTTTCGGCGCGCAGGCCCGCATGCACCAGCATGGTGGCGTCGCCGCCATCGTCCAGGATCATGTTGGGATAGCCGCCGCCATGCCAGTCGAACAGCTTGGCGGTGTAGTTCCAGTATTCCTCCAGCGTCTCGCCCTTGACGGCGAAGACGGGGATGCCGGCAGCGGCGATGGCCGCGGCGGCATGATCCTGGGTCGAATAGATGTTGCACGACACCCAGCGGATGTCGGCGCCCAGCGCCTTCAGGGTCTCGATCAGCACCGCGGTCTGGATGGTCATGTGCAGCGAGCCGGCGATGCGCGCGCCCTTCAGCGGCTGCGACGGGCCGTATTCCTCGCGCGTGGCCATCAGGCCGGGCATCTCGATCTCGGCGATGTTCAGTTCCTTGCGGCCCCAGTCCGCGAGGGTGATGTCTTTGACGATGTAGTCGTTGAAGGCGGCCATGCGGGGAATCCCTGACAAAATTTCGTGTCCGGCTATAGCGCGGCGGCGGCACAGGGGCAAGAAGGATATAAAGAAATATGCATATCGTTATCCAGTTCGGCCTGGATACGAGGCGATTGGTCCGATTATGCCTGTTTTGTCAGGTGGTTATGACCGGGCTCACCTTCCGGCTCAGGGCCCGTCAACCTGATAACCCGCCTTGCGCAGCAGCGCGGGCACGCCTTGCGGTCCGGCCAGATGGCCCGCGCCCACGGCGATGAAGAAGCTGTGCTTTTCCTTGAGCATGGCTTCGATCCTGGGCACCCAGCGGGCATTGCGGTCGTCGAACAGCGCTTTTCGGGCGGCGGGAAAGTCCTCCATGTCCGCCTTCACCAGACCGGCCAGCGCCGCCTGGTCGCCGCGGCCCCAGGCATCGACCATGGGCCCGACCACCGCGCCGGGATCGTCCAGGTCGGACAGGCTGGATTCGAACTGGTCCAGTTCCAGCGCCGGATCGTCGGGCGCCAGAAGCGCGAACTGGTCGTCGATGGTTTCCAGATAGCGCATGGGTTTGCCGTCCGCCTGCGCCACCCCCATCAGCACCGCATCGGCGCCGGTCTGGCTGTCGAACTGCTGCTTGCCCATCTGGGCGAACAGGATCTGCAGGCCCGCCAGCCAGGGCCGTTCCTGGTTGACCTGCGCCGGCGGCAGGCCCGATGCCGCCAGTGCCGCGTCGAACTTTGCCTGCATCGCCGGATGCAGCAGGTCGCGCAATTGCACGCCTTCGGGCAGATAGCCGCGCTCGGCGATCAGTTGCTGGACGTGGGCGCTGGTGGCCGCATCGCGCGGCACCTCGAAGACAAAGACATCGGCGGCGGCGATGGCCGCATCGATCTGTGGCGTGCGCCAGTCGATGTCGGGGGGCAGCACATGCACCGATCCGAACAGCCAGGCTTCGCCTTCAGGGCCTGTCACATGCCAGAGCGAGGGTTGTACCCTGGTGGTGGCATCGGCGGCCGCGGGTAGCGCCAGCCAGAAGGCCAGCAGGAGCGTGGTGAGCGTTGCCGCCAGCGTGCGTGCGGCCCGCACTCAGTCTTCCCCGAACTTGGCGTCGACCAGCGCCAGGATCGCCTTCATCGCCTCGGCCGCATCGGGGCCCTGGGCGGTGATCTCCACTTCCTTGCCCAGCGAGGCGGCCAGCATCATCAGTCCCATGATGGAGCGGCCATTCGCCGACACGCCGTCCTTGATGACATGAATGTCCGACTGGAACCGCGCCGCGGCCTCGACGATCTTGGCGCTGGCGCGCGCATGCAGGCCCTTCTTGTTGGGAATGACGACACAGGCGCGCAACATCTCGCTCATCGGCCTGGCTGTCCGTCAGCCCAGGTCCGCGCTGCCCGCGCGCATGTATTTGCGGCCCGCCTCGATCGCCTCTTTCACTGCGTCTTCCAGCGGCAGGCGGTTGCGGATGTCGATCAGCTTGATCAGGCTGGGCAGGTTGGCGCCCGCCAGCACCTCGATCTTGCCTTTTTCCAGCAGGGTCAGCGCCAGGTTGCAGGGCGTGCCGCCGAACATGTCGGTTGCGATGATCACGCCGCGCCCCACATCAACCGACTTGGCGGCCGCCGCGATCTCGCGCTGGCGGCGCTCGATATCGTCTTCCGGTCCGATGCACACGGCGCGCAGATGGGTCTGGGGCCCGACCATATGCTCCATGGCGGAGATGAATTCCTGCGCCAGGCGCCCATGCGTAACTAAAACAATGCCGATCATGTGGTGTCCGTTTGAAGGCGCGGACGATAACAAAAGCCCTGCGGAGTAAAAGACTTATTTGGCCGCCATGGATAATGGGCGCCGTCTCAGCCCTGGTTAAAAGTGTCGCGGAACGCGCCCCTGGCGTGGGCGGCAAGCGCGGCGCGGATGCGCGCCGGGGTCGAGGGCAGGCGGGCATCCAGCACAAGCAGGGGCGGAAAAACGGCGGGTTTCAGGGGCCCCGCCAATGCCTTGGGCGGTTTCCACTGGCGCGGCTGCGGCAACCGCGCGCCCTCCCGGCCCAGTTCTACAACCAGTGCGATGGGCGCGCTGGCGCGCACCGGCATGGCCACAATGCCCACGCCGCGTATCTCGATCAGGCCCCGGATGGTGGCGGGGGCGCTGGCGTGGAGCCTGCCGGATTTGACCCTGACAAGGGTGCGGTCATCGGCGACCAGCTTTGCACCGCCGTCGATCAGCCTGAGCGCCAGGTCGGACTTGCCCGATCCACTGGGCCCCAGAAGCAGCACGCCGCAACCGCCGATGGCGACGCAGCTTGCATGAATGTTGATTTCGCCGCTCATGCGCTGGCGACCGGCAGTTCGACAACCAGCCGCGCGCCGCCGCCCTGCACATTGCCGGGGGCGCGGTTTTCCGCCCAGACCCGTCCGCCGGTGCCGGCGATGATCTGGCGGGCGATGGACAGGCCAAGGCCCGAATTGCGCCCGAAGCTTTCGGTCGGCCGCTCGGTATAGAAACGCTGGAAGATGGATTCCAGATTGTCGGGCGGAATGCCGGGGCCGTCATCCTCCACCGTCACACGCGCCACCGCCTCGTGCCGCGTGGCCGTGATGGTGACGGCGCCGCCATCGGGACTGAAGGACATGGCGTTGTCGATCAGGTTGCGGAACACCTGTCCCAGCCGTTCGTCGCGGCCGCGCACGATCATGCCTTCGGGCAGCCTGTCCTCCAGCACGAATTCCACGCCGTGCGGGTTTTCGGTCATGCGGTAGATTTCGACGATGGTGGACAGCAGGCGCGACAGGCTCACCGGCTCGGGCGTCTCGCGCGACAGTTCCGCATCCAGCCGCGAGGCGTCGGAAATGTCGGTGATCAGCCGGTCGATGCGCTTGATGTCGCCGCGAATGATGGTCAGCAGCCGGGCGCGGCCTTCCTCGTCCTTGCTGCGCGAGAACATCTCCACCGCGCTGGCCAGCGAGGTAAGGGGGTTCTTCAGCTCGTGCGCCACATCGGCGGCGAAGCTTTCGATGGCGTCGATGCGGTCATAAAGGTCGGCGGTCATCGCCTTCAGGCTGTCGGCCAGGTCGCCGATTTCGTCATCCCGCTCGGGAAAATTGGGAATGTCGCGCCGCGCGCCGCGGCCGAAGCGCACCCGGTCGGCGGCCGCCGCCAGCCGCTTGACCGGCTCGGCGATGGTGCCCGCCAGGTAGAGCGAGGACAGCAGCATCACGACAAAGGCCACCGCGAAGACCTCGATCAGGGTGGCGCGTTCCTGGCGCAGGATGCCGTCAATGTCGCCGCCTTCGGTGGACAGAAGCAGCACGCCATAGATGGTGCGGAAGGGTTTTTGCTGGATCGGGGCGGCCACCGACAGGATCAGGCGGTTGCGGTCGTCCACCCGCTCGGCGCTGGCGGTGACGCCGTCCAGCGCCTGGCCGACCTCGTGATAGACACGGCCATCCTCGCCGGCCTCGTAATAGGGCGGCAGCTGGGCGAAGGGGCGCACGCCCATGAGGCCCTCATACAGCCGGTGCACCCATTGGGTGAACTGGCTCCAGCGGTCCAGCGGCGGCAGTTCCTGGGTCTGCACGATGTTGCGCGGCAGAAGATAGCGGGTATCGCTGGCCAGCCGGCCGCTGGGCAGATAGAGCCGCCCGCGCAGCCGGGTGGGGGCGACCTGCTGGCGCAGAAGCGATTCCGCCTCGGTGGCATTCAGTGCATGGGTATCGGCGTCGCTGGCATAGTCGGCCAGTGTGCCGGCGATGATCGCGGCCTGCTCCTGAATGCCGGTCAGCCGTTCCTCGACCAGGCCGCGTCCCGAGGCCTGCACCAGGATCACGCCGCCCGTCAGCACGATCAGCGCCAGGGCGTTGAAGGCGATGATGCGCCAAGTGAGGGCGGAGAAGTGGGGCATTACTCGCGGTAGCGGTAGCCCACGCCGTACAGGGTTTCGATGGCGTCGAAATCGTCGGCCACCGCCTTGAACTTCTTGCGCAGCCGCTTGATGTGGCTGTCGATGGTGCGGTCGTCGACATAGACCTGGTCGTCATAGGCGGCGTCCATCAGGCTGTCGCGGCTTTTGACGAAGCCGGGCCGCTGGGCCAGCGCCTGCAGGATCAGGAATTCGGTGACGGTCAGGCGCACCGGCTTGCCGTCCCAGGTGCATTCATGCCGCTGGGGGTCCAGCGCCAGCTTGCCGCGCACCAGCGCCTCGCTCTTGGCCGCTTCGCCGGGCGTGGCGGGGGCCTTGGCGTCGGCGCGGCGCAGCACCGCGCGGACCCGTTCCAGCAGCAGGCGCTGGGAGAAGGGCTTGCGGATATAGTCGTCGGCCCCGGCGTTCAGGCCCATCAGCTCGTCGATTTCCTCGTCCTTGCTGGTCAGGAAGATCACCGGCAGCGCGTCGTTCGCCTGGCGCAGGCGGCGCAGCAGCTCCAGCCCGTCCATGCGCGGCATCTTGATGTCCAGGATCGCCAGATCGGGCGGTGTGGTGGTCAGCGCGGTCAGCGCCGCGGCTCCGTCCGTGAAGGTGCGGACGTGGTAGCCTTCCTGCTCCAGCAACATGCTCACCGAGGCGAGGATGTTCTTGTCGTCGTCAACCAGCGCGATATTGGCCATGATTCCGTTCAAAATTGGGGTAGGGCTAGTATAAGCCTATGAACAACAATGCAAAGTCCTAAAGGTTCCCCAGATGCGCGCGCCTGACGGCACAGGGCGGTTTGCCGGCAATGTCGCCTATTACGAGCGCTATCGGCTGGCCTATCCTGATCGGCTGCTGCGGCGGGTGACCGCCCTGGCCGGGCTTGCGCCGGGGGATTGCGTGCTGGATCTGGGAACCGGCACCGGGATGCTGGCGATCCCACTGGCGCGGCAGGGTTTTCGCGTCACCGCGCTGGACCCGGAACCGGCCATGCTGGCCGCCGCCCGGGCATCGGCAACCGCCGAGGGGGTGGTGGTGGATTTCCAAGACGGCGCTTCCCACGACCTGGCGCCCGGCATGGGGCCCTATCAGCTGGTGACGATCGGGCGGGCCTTTCACTGGATGGATGGCGCGGCGACCCTGGCCATGCTGGACCGCATCGTGGGCCCGAAGGGCGGCGTCGCCCTGTTTCACGACGCCCATCCGCCGCTGGACGAAAATCGCTGGTTCAAGGTCCTGTATGACGTTGCCCGGAAGTTCGGCCGCAGTGAGGGGGAGCACAGAAAGGAGCGTAACGGGGGGCATCGCCGCTACGAGCCGTTCCTGTTTGCATCCGCCTTCACCCAGCTGGACTGGCTTTCGGTCACCGTCCGCCAGCCCCTTTCGGTCGATGACATCATCGGCCGCGCCTTGTCCATGTCCACCTGTTCGCCCGACCGGCTGGGCGCGCGGCAGGACGAGTTTTCTGCCCGCCTGCGCGATGCCCTGCTGGACGTGTCGCCCGATGGGTGTTTCACCGAGGTGGCCGAACTGGTCGCGCTGCTGGCGCGGCGTGAAGCATGAACTTCAGCGAATTTCGCGCCACCAAGGCCTATGACCTGCTGATGGCGCTGCCGCTGATCCTTTGGTTCGGCGGGGCGGCGATCAAGCTGCGGCCCGGCCTTGTGGCGCTGGGCGCGGCGCTGGTGTCGGGCCAGGCGACGCTGCACGGCGCGCTGCTGTTCTTCGCGCTGTTTGCCTCGGCCACCTTCAACGCGCTGCTGGTGTGGCTGCTGATCGCGCGCAGCGTGCCGGTGCGCCGTTCGCAAAGCCTGCTGGCAAAGGCCTGCGGCTTCACCGGCGCCTTCCTGGGCGTGGGCATTCTGTACCTGCCCACGGCCACGCCGCCGCTGGGCTGGCTGCTGGTGTCCGACGGTCTGCTGATCGTGGGCTTTACGTTATCGGTGGTGATCGTCTCGCGGCTGGGCAGGGCCTTTTCCATCCTGCCCGAGGCGCGGGTGCTGGTGACGACGGGCGCGTACCGCTTCGTGCGCCATCCGCTTTATGTCGCCGAGCTGACCGGCATGATCGGCAATGTCATCCTGTTCCAGCAGCCCTGGGCGGCGCTTCTGGCGGTGGCGGTGATCGCGCTGCAGGTGGCGCGCAGCCATTTCGAGGAGCAGGTGCTGGCCGAGGCGTTTCCCGAATATGCCGCCTATCGCGCGGGCACCAGGCGGTTCATCCCGGGCGTCTGGTAAGGCTTAAAGAAACGCGACCTTGACGATCTCGTAGGACCGCGCGCCGCCGGGGGCGGCCACTTCCACCGTGTCGCCCACCGACTTTCCGATCAGCGCGCGCGCGATCGGGCTGGACAGCGAGATCTTGCCGCGCTTCGCATCGGATTCCACGTCGCCGACAATCTGGAACTTGCGCTCTTCCTCGGTGTCCTCGTCCACCAGGGTGACGGTGGCGCCGAACTTGACGCTGTCGCCCGACAGTTTGGACACGTCGATGATGTCGGCGCGGCCGATCTGGTCTTCCAGTTCCAGCACCCGGCCCTCGATGAAGCTCTGGCGCTCCTTGGCGGCGTGATATTCGGCATTCTCGGACAGGTCGCCATGGGCGCGCGCTTCGGCGATCGCCTTGATCACTTCATGGCGTTCGACATTCTTCAGCCGCTGCAGTTCGTCTTCCAGGCCCTTGAAGCCCGCAGCCGTCATCGGAATCTTTTCCATGTCCCGTCCCGTTCTGCCCAAAGGGCAAAAAACCGCGCGTGCCACCGGGGGTGACCCCGGCCGCCACGCGGGTGATAAGCTCTAAGGCACTGAAATCGCCGGATTTTTCTAAATATCCCGGCGGTGCATCCCTTAAGAGTATGACTGCAGCGGGGCGACTTCAAGGGAGCCGGTCTTGAGCGCCTTGATCGCCTGGGTGGCCGCCAGCGCCCCCGCCAGGGTGGTGTAATAGGGCACTTTCAGGGTCAGCGCCGCCCGGCGGATGGACGAGGAATCGGCCAGCGCCTGGGCGCCATCGGTGGTGTTGAACACCAGGTGGATCTCGCCATTCTTCAGCGCGTCGACCACATGGGGCCGACCTTCCAGCACCTTGTTGATGGTCTTGACCGGCAGGCCCGCTTCTTCCAGCACCCGCGCGGTGCCGCGCGTGGCGATCAGCTTGAAGCCCATCTCCACCAGTTCGCGGGCCGGCTGCACGATCAGGTCCTTGTCGGCCTCGCGCACCGACCAGAACACGGTGCCGGTGATCGGCAGCTTGGTGCCGGCGCCGATCTGGCTCTTGGCGAAGGCGCGCGCAAAGCTGGTGTCCGAGCCCATGACCTCGCCGGTGGAACGCATTTCCGGGCCCAGCACCGTGTCCACGCCGGGGAAGCGGTTGAAGGGCAGCACCGCTTCCTTCACCGACACCTGGCGCGGATTGGGCCTGGACAGGTTCATGGATTTCAGCGTCTCGCCCGCCATCACGCGGCTGGCGATGGCCGCCACCGGCTGCAGGATCGCCTTGGCGACGAAGGGCACGGTGCGGCTGGCGCGCGGATTGACCTCCAGCACGTAAATCTCGTCGCCCTGGATGGCGTATTGCACGTTCATCAGGCCCTGCACGCCCAGCGCGCGCGCCATGGCTTCGGTCTGGCGTTCGATCTCGGCGATCATCTCTTTTGACAGCGAACGCGGCGGCAGCGAACAGGCGCTGTCACCCGAATGCACGCCGGCTTCCTCGATATGCTCCATGATGCCGGCGATGAAGACGTCGCCATCCTTGTCACAGATGGCATCCACATCCACTTCGGTGGCGCGGTTCAGGAAGCCGTCGATCAGCACCGGGTTCTCGCCGCTGATGCGGAACAGTTCGCCCGATTCCACCTGCTTTTTCAGCTCGGCCTCGTCGGAGACGATGACCATGCCGCGCCCGCCCAGCACGTAAGAGGGGCGCAGGATCACGGGATAGCCGATCTCGAAGGCGGCCTTGACCGTCTCATCCGCCGTCATGGCGGTGGCGTTGCTGGGCTGCTTCAGGTTCAGCTTCTGCAACAGGGCCTGGAAGCGCTTGCGGTCCTCGGCCAGGTCGATGGCGTCGGCTGACGTGCCCAGGATCGGTACGCCCGCATCGCGCAGGCCATTGGCCAGCTTCAGCGGCGTCTGGCCGCCGAACTGCACGATCACCCCGGCCAGTGAACCTTTTTCCTGTTCCTTGGCGATGATCTCCAGCACGTCCTCCAGGGTCAGCGGCTCGAAATAGAGCCGGTCGGACGTGTCATAATCGGTGGAGACGGTTTCGGGATTGCAGTTGACCATGATGGTCTCATAGCCGGCCTTCGACAGGCTGAAGGCGGCATGACAGCAGCAATAGTCGAACTCGATGCCCTGGCCGATGCGGTTGGGCCCGCCGCCCAGGATGATGATCTTCTTCGCGTCGGTGGGATTGGATTCGCACACCACCGCGCCGCCCACCGGCGTCTCATAGGTGGAATACATGTAGGGCGTCAGCGCCTCGAACTCGGCGGCGCAGGTGTCGATGCGCTTGAAGCAGGGGTGCACGTCCAGTGCCTGGCGGGCCTTGCGGACTTGCGCCTCGCTCTGCCCGGTCACGATGGCCAGGCGCGCATCCGAAAAGCCCATCGCCTTCAGCCTGCGGAAGGCGGCGGCATCGGTGGGCAGGCCGTCGCGGGCCAGCGCCTGCTCGGTGCGCACGATGTGCTCGATTTCCCCCAGGAACCAGGGGTCATAGCCGGTGATGCGCTGGATCTCGTCCAGCGGGAAATTGTAGCGCATCGCCTGGGCGGTCAGGCGCAGCCGGTCGGGGGTGGCGCGGGCCAGGGCGGCGCGAATTTCCGTGACGTCGGTGTCCAGCGCGATCTCGTCCAGGCCGGTCAGCCCGGTTTCCAGGCTGCGCAGCGCCTTCTGCAGCGACTCGCCAAAGGTGCGGCCGATGGCCATCGCCTCGCCGACGGATTTCATCGAGGTGGTCAGCAGGGGTTCGGCGCCGGGGAATTTCTCGAAGGCGAAGCGCGGGATTTTCGTGACCACATAGTCGATGGTCGGCTCGAAGCTGGCCGGCGTGACCTTGGTGATGTCGTTCTTCAGTTCGTCCAGCGTATAGCCAACCGCCAGCTTGGCGGCGATCTTGGCGATGGGAAAGCCGGTGGCCTTGGACGCCAGCGCGGACGAACGCGACACGCGCGGGTTCATCTCGATCACCACCATGCGCCCGTCCTTGGGGTTCACGGCGAACTGCACGTTCGATCCGCCGGTCTCGACCCCGATCTCGCGCAGCACCGCGATGGAGGCCGAGCGCATGCGCTGATATTCCTTGTCGGTCAGCGTCAGCGCCGGGGCGATGGTGATGGAATCGCCGGTATGCACGCCCATCGCGTCGATATTCTCGATCGAGCAGATGATGATGCAGTTGTCGGCCTTGTCGCGCACCACCTCCATCTCGAATTCCTTCCAGCCCAGCACCGATTCCTCGATCAGCACTTCGCGGGTGGGGCTGGCTTCCAGCCCCGATTCGACGATGGCGAAGAATTCCTCGCGGTTGTAGGCGATGCCGCCGCCGGTGCCGCCCATGGTGAAGCTGGGGCGGATGACGGTGGGCAGGCCCACCTGGTCCAGCGCCGCCAGCGCCTTGGAAAAGCTTTCCGGCGCCAGTTCGGTCACGGCATTGCCTTCGCCGTCGAACATGGGCTGGCCGTCCTGGTCCTTTTTCTGGCGCAGGTCGCCTTTCAGGGTGATGCCCTTGGGCGTGTCCAGCCCGATGGCGGCCATCGCCTGCTTGAAGCGCTCGCGGTCCTCGGCCTTGTCGATGGCGTCGGCGGTGGCGCCGATCAGTTCGACATTGTGCTTTTCCAGCGCGCCCATCTTGCGCAGCGAAAGCGCGGTGTTCAGCGCGGTCTGTCCGCCCATGGTGGGCAGCAGGGCGAAGACCTTGCCGTCGGGCACGTTGGGCCGTTCGCGGGCGATGATCTTCTCGACGAATTCGGGGGTGATGGGTTCGATATAGGTGGCGTCCGCCATCTCCGGATCGGTCATGATCGTGGCCGGATTGGAGTTGACCAGCACCACCCGATAGCCTTCCTCGCGCAGCGCCTTGCACGCCTGGGCGCCCGAATAGTCGAACTCGCAGGCCTGGCCGATAACGATGGGCCCCGCGCCGATGATCAGGACGGTGTGGATGTCTGTTCTTTTTGGCATGGGCCCATCTCGGATTGGCGCGTGAAAAGACCCGCGCGGGGACACGCGCGAGGGCCGGCCTGGGATGCAGGTTAAGGGGGGTGTTTAGTGTGGCGGGCCGGGGGGCGCAACCCCTGAATCGGCCGCCCGCGTCAGCTTTTCCAGCGCAGGACCCGTTCGCGCACAGGATTGACGAATTCCGTGCCTTTTTCGGTCGATTCCGCCCAGGCTTTCTTGACCCGGTGATACCAGATGGCGGGCTGGTCGCCGTCCTGGATCAGCATCAGGTTGGGGTTGAACTTCAGCCCCTCGCGCTGCAGTTCCACGATCTTGCGGTCGTCGCCGATGAAGGTGGGCCCCAAAAGCCAGAACAGCGGCAGGATGAAGCTGAGCCACCAGGGGAACCAGAACACCTGGATGATGTCGGTGTTTTCGGCATCGCGCGGGGTGCAGACCGTCAGTCCCACGATCTTGAAGCCGTGGCCCAGCAGCCGCCCCTTCAGCGTTTCGAAGCGGGTGGAGGGCAGCTCGAAGGTGATCTCGGTGGTCACGTCGCCCAGCAGCGAATAGGCCGGCTTGGATGGCTTGTGCGCGGTCATCACAAAGCCGGTGGGCAGGGGGGCGTAATGCTTTTCCTTCACCCGCGCCTTGCGTTTCCACCACCAGTGATCGTGGACGTAAGCGGCATGGGCCGGGTCCATCAGCCCGATCACCGCATGGTCGATGGAGCAGCGGAAAAGCTGCGTCTCATGCCATCTGATCTTCTTGACCGGCACATCGATGACGGGCGGCTCGTTCCTGGGTGCGGCGCCCGGCCTGGCGGCGACATAGACCCAGATCAGCCCGGCATCCTCGCGCACCGGATAGGAACGCACGCTGATTTTTGTGCAGTCCATGTCCTGCCCCTCGACCAGCGAGGGGATGGCGCTGCACACGCCATCCTTGCGGAACTCCCAGCCGTGATAGGGGCACTGCACCGCGCCATTCGCCAGCATCTTGCCCGCCGACAGCGGCACGCCGCGATGGGGACAGATATCGCGCATGGCGAAGGCCTTGCCGTCGCGTCCGCGGCCCAGCAGCACCGGCTCGCCCAGCAGCATTTCGCGGCGCATGGCGCCCGGCTTCAACGATCTGGACAGGGCGATCACGTACCACAGGTCGCGCACGAACAGGTCGCCCGCGCCGTCTCGTCCCATCGCAACCGTCTCGGTCATGACCGGATTGCTTAGAGAAAAGGGCGGAACCCCGCAAGGATGGGGCTTTACCTAATTGACCCGCGCGCTAGGCTTTGGGCCATGAAAGACATTGTCGACAGGCGGCTCCTCAGCCGGGCGATCGCGGTGGGGGTGCTGTTCGAATGCGTCCTGGTGGCGGTCAGCCATTACAAGCCCTGGGTGCGCGACCATTTCCTGCTGTTCGGGGCGATGATGATCGCCGGCACCGCCGGGCTGCTCTATGCCCGCGACCTGGCGCGCGGCTTCGCCAAGGGCGTGCTGGGCGGGCTGGTGATCGGGGCGGCCTGCGGCCTGTCGGCGGTGGGCCTGTCCAATGTGCTGGGTGCCGAGCCCCAGGCCACGCTGCCCTATGGGGTGATGGTCATGACCCTGACCGGCATGGTCGGCGGGGTGTTCGGCCAGGTCGACGCCATCATGCGCGCCTTTTTCAAAAGTCTTGGTGGTTAGTTTCCAATCCTGCTCAAGCGTTTGCGCGCCGAAAGGGGAGGAAAGGCTCGTGCACGCGGCAAGGGTCGCTTGCGCGTTCCGGGCTGTGACTTTTTTGGGGGAGGAAGTTGTCGGTTGACCGGATCGTTCGGACCCGGAAAGGGGCTGGGGGGCTTGTTTATCCGGCCCCGATCGACCTGACAGTCAACCGACGCAGCTACTGTCGCTCCCGAAAACGGCTGCCAAATGGTTCAATCGTGACCTTTTCGCGGCGGCAGGATGAATGACATTCCCGACAGGAATTCCAGCGCAGGCCTGAAAATCCGGGCTTGCGGGACGTAAGCTGCCGTCCCATCATGCTTTTCGGATGGTGGAAGAACCCATATCGCTACACCGCGCCGCGGCCGCCCTGGCCGGTCAGGCGCCCGCCGCACAGCCGGCCCTGCAAATCTGTTTCGACCGCCGCGAACTGAGTCGAATCCTCACAACCTATGGGCGCATGGTCGCCGCCGGCGAATGGCGCGATTACGCGCTGGATTTCCTGCCCGATGCCGCGGTTTTCTCGATTTTCCGCCGCGCCAGCGAGATGCCGCTGTTCCGAATCGAAAAGCGGCCAAAGTTGAAGAATCGGCAGGGCCAGTACAGCGTGATCGCCCATGGCGGGCTGGTCCTGAAGCGCGGCCACGACCTGGCCCAGGTCCTCAAGGTCTTCGACAAAAAACTCCTGAAGGCTTTGGACAAATAGGCAAACAAAAAGCCCGGCATTTCTGCCGGGCTTTTCGATTCATGTTTCGCTGGCTCAGCGGCGGTCGCCCAGGAAGCGCAGCAGGAACAGGAAGATGTTCAGGAAGTCCAGATAGAGGCTCAGCGCCCCCATCACGGCCATCTTGCCGGCCAGGGTGCCGTCATGGCTGACCTGGTAATAGGTGTTCTTGATCTTCTGGGTGTCCCAGGCGGTCAGGCCGGTGAAGATCAGCACGCCCAGGATCGAGACCACGAACTCGATCGCGGCCGAATGGAAGAACATGTTGGCCAGCATCGCGATCAGGATGCCGATCAGGCCCATCATCAGGAAGTTGCCCATGCCCGTCAGGTCGCGCTTGGTGGTGTAACCCCACAGGCTCATCGCGCCGAAGGTGGCGGCGGTGACGAAGAAGGTCAGGGCGATGGACGCGCCGGTATAGACCAGCAGGATCGAGGACAGCGAGGCGCCGACCAGGCCGGCATACAGCCAGAAGGTCGCCTGCGCGGCCGGCAGGCTCATATGCATGATGCGGAAGGACAGGAAGAAGACCATCGCCAGCGGCGCCAGCATCACCACCCAGCCCAAAATGGTGGGCTGCAGCGCCACGCCATTGGTGGTCATGGTGGCGTGGTAGAACAGGTTGATCAGGCCGGTCTGCACAACCCCATAGGCAACCACGCCGGTCAGGGCCAGCGCGCCGGCCATGTAGTTGTAGACCTTGAGCATGTACGCCCGAAGGCCGGTATCGATCGTGCCCGCGCCACTTGCGGCGCCAGCCCAGATGCGATTGTCGAAGTCAGCCATGTTCTACTCCCTTTGGTCGCTATTATATCGTGGTTTCCTGTGGCGGTATCAAGGCGGGGAACCCCGATTTCGGGCGAAATCGGCAGCCGGAAAATGACGAAATAACAAAGGTTAAGGGCTAACTTGCCCTGAGACGCCGGGCCGGGCGCACCGACAGGGCTGCCAGCGCGCCGATCATGCCGAAAAGCAGCGTCGCCGCCCCGCCGCCCAGCACCGTCACCGCCACCGCCCGCAGGTCGAAGGACAGCGGCACCCCCAGGATCGACCAGGCGATCGCCGTGGCCGCAAGCGTGCCCGCCGCCAGCGCGATCACGCCGGTGGCCGCGCCCAAGACGCCATATTCGATCAGGTAAACCAGTGCGATTCGCCCGCGTGTTGCGCCCAGCACCTTCAGGATGGTGGCGTCGTACAGCCGGGCCCGCGCCCCCGCCGCGATGGCGCCCGCCAGCACCAGCAGCCCCGCCAGGATGGTGACCAGGCTGGCGGCGCTGACGCCTTCGGCCAGCGACGACAGCAGGCCCTGCACCTGGGTGATGGCGTCCTTGACCCGGATGGTCGAGACATTGGGGAAGCGGTCGGTCACCGCCATGTAGAGCGCGTTTTCCTGCGCGTCGTCGACCCGCACCGTGGCCAGGAAGGCATGCGGGGCCTTGTCGATCAGGCCGGGCGACAGCACCAGCACGAAATTCTGCCCGCCATTGGTGAAGTCGACATCGCGCAGGCTGGCGATGGTGCCGGTGAATTCGCGCCCCAGCACGTTCAGGGTCATGGTGTCGCCGATCTTCAGGCCGGTGCCCTTGGCGATGGCCTCGTCCAGCGAGATCAAGGTGGGGCCGCGATAGTCGGGCGCCCACCATTTGCCCTTGGTGATCTGGGTGCCCGGCGGCGGGGTGGCGGCATAGGTGATGCCCCTATCGCCGTTCAGCGCCCATTTGGCGTCGGGATCGACATTGGGTTCGGCCTTGGCCGCGGGCACGCCGTTCAGGGCCGTGATCCGTCCACGGATCATTGGCGTGCGCTGATAGGCGCTGGCGCTGGAAAAGCCCTTGATGACCTTGTCGAAGGCGTCGGCCTCGTCCGGCTGGATGTCGACAAAGAAGAAGCTTGGCGCCCGTTCCGGCAAGGCGCCAGACACCTGGTGGCTGATGGTGGCCGACAGCAGCGTGACGGTCGCCAGCAATGTCAGCCCCAGCCCCAGGGCGGTGACGATGCCGCCGGTGGCCGCGCCGGGGCGCACCAGGTTTGCCAGCGCCAGGCGCAGCACCGGATTGCGCGCACGCGGCAGCCGCGCGATGGCGCGGCGCAGGCCCTCGGCCAGCACACGCAGCAGCGCCAGCGCCGCCACCGCGCCCAGCAGAAACTCGGCGGCGAAGATGGGCGAGGGGGCGACCACCAGTGTCAGCACCATCACCGCCAATGCGGCGGCGGCGGAAATCGCGCGGTAGAAATTCTGCCCTTCCGCCCGTGCCGGGGAGACGACATCGCGGAACAGGCTGGCGGGCGGCACGTCGCGCGCATGGCTCAGCGGCGGCACGGAAAAGGCCACCGCCGACAACAGTCCGAAGGCCAGCGACAGCAGGATGGGCAGGGGATAAAGGCCGAAGGCCGGCGGCACCGGCAGCGCCTCGCCATAGATCCAGACGATGGCAAAGGGCAGCGCCGCGCCGATCAAAGCCCCCAGCGCCGTGGCGGCCAGCGCCACCGTCATCACCTGGAGGAAGAAGGTCAGAAAGACAAAGCCGCCGCCCGCGCCCATCGCTTTCAGGATGGCGACATCGGCGCGCTTGCGGTCCAGGAAGGCGCCGATCGCCTGGCCCGCGCCCACCCCCGCCACGCCCAGCGCCACCAGCCCCACCAGGGTCAGGAACATGGTGAGCTGTTCGACGAAGCGGCGGATGCCCGGCGCGGCGTCGTGGCGGTCGCGGATGCGCCAGCCCGCATCGGGAAAGGCCTTTTCGGCGGCGGCACGAAAGCCGGCGATGCTCACGCCCGGCTTCAGCGCCACGCGATAGGTATAGTTGGTCAGGCTGGCGGGCGAGATCAGCCCGGTGCCCTTCACGCCGTCAATCGACAGCAGCAGGCGCGGGCCCAGCGAAAAGCCGGTGGAGACACGATCGGGCTCTTTCTCCAGCACGCCCATCATGCGGAAGGTCCTGTCGCCCAGCCGCACCAGATCGCCGCGATTCACATGCATGCGGTCGAACAGCGCCTGTTCGGCGGCGACCCCGCACACGCCGTCATCCTCGCAGGCGATCACATCCGACAGCTTCTGGGGCGGGGCAAAGCGCGGCGCGCCGAACAGCGGCCAGTTGGCATCCACCGCCTTCAGCTCCACAAGCTGGCGGCCCTTTCCGCCTTGGGCATAGACCATCGCCCGCATGGAGATGTATTCGGAAACGCGGCCCTGGCGTTCCAGGAAGGCACGCTCTTCGGCGCTGGCGGGGCGATGGACCAGCCGCACCGAGACATCGCCGCCCAGCAGCACCTGGCCCTGGTCCTGCAGGCCCGTCAGGAAGGCTTCGCTGAGCGATTCCACGCCGCAGATCGCCGCCGAGCCCAGGCCTAAGCACAGGAAGAAGATGCGAAAGCCCGCAAAGCCGCCGCGCAATTCGCGCCGCGCAAATGTCAGCGCCAGCCGCAAGGCCGTCATGCGCTGCTGTCCGATGCGATCCTGCCGTCGGCCATGCGCAGCACCCGGCCGCAGCGTGCCGCCAGGCTTTCCTCATGGGTGACCAGGAACAGGGTTGCGCCGCGTTCGGCGTTCAGCCCGAAGATCAGGTCGGCGATGCCGCTGCCGGTGCCGCTGTCCAGGTTGCCGGTGGGTTCGTCGAAACAGGGCCGTGATCTGCGGGCCCGTCGCCAGCGCGCGGGCCAGCGCCACGCGCTGCTGTTCGCCGCCCGACAGCTGGCCCGGATAGTGGTCGGTGCGCAGGATCAGCCCGACCGCGCGCAATTCGCGCTCGGCCCGGTCGAATGCGTCGGCCAGGCCCATCAACTCCAGCGGCACGGCGACATTTTCCAGCGCCGTCATGGTGGGGATCAGGTGAAAGGATTGAAAGACGATGCCCACCCGGCCCAGGCGGAATTTGGCCGCTGCATCCTCGCCCATGCGGGTGATGTCGGTGCCGCCCACCAGCACCTTGCCGCTGGTCGGTTTTTCCAGCCCCGCCGCCACCATCAGCAGGGAGGATTTGCCCGAACCGGATGGCCCGGTCAGCGCCACGGTCTGCCCGGCGCCGACCGTCAGGTCGATGCCGGTCAGAATGTCCACCGGCCCGGCCATGCTGTTCAGCGTCAACCGGACATCGCTCAGTTGCAGGGCTGGCAATTCGGCGTCAGGCAGGGGATTGTTCATGGCGACTCGGATACCGATCTAGTGATGATGCCGCGCGCGGTCAGATTTCTCCTTAGCATACTTCTGCTGGTGTTTATGGCAGGGGTGGGGCAGGCCGTGGCCGCGCCGCTCAAGATATTGGCGCTGGGTTCCAGCCTGACCCAGGGCTATGGCCTGCCGCCGGGCACCGAATTTCCCGTCCAGCTTCAGGCGGCGCTGAAGAAAAGCGGCATCGATGCCACCGTCATCAATGCCGGCGTGTCGGGCGATACCAGCGCGGGCGGCCTGGCGCGGCTGGACTGGTCGCTGGCCGATCATCCCGATGCGGTGATCCTGGAGCTGGGGTCCAACGACATGCTGCGCGGCATCGCCCCGGCAGAGACGGAAAAGAACCTGTCCGCCATTCTGGAAAAGCTGAAAGCCGCGCACATCAGGGTGCTGCTGACCGGCATGAAGGCCCAGCAAAATCTGGGCAAGGAATATTACACCGCCTTCGACGCCATCTATCCGCGCCTGGCGAAGAAATACGGCGTGCTGTTCTATCCCTTTTTCCTGGATGGCGTGGCGATGAACCCGAAGCTGAACCAGGATGACGGCATGCATCCCAATCCGGCCGGGGTGAAGGTGATCGTCGCGCGCATGCTGCCTTTGGTGAAAAAGCTGGTCGCCGCGGCGGAGACCAACTGATGCTGCGCAAGCTGCTTTCGGTCGGCGGATTTACGCTGGCTTCGCGCATCACCGGCTTTGTCCGCGATGCGCTGCTGGCCTGGATCATGGGCAAGGGCATCCTGTCGGACGCGTTCCTGGTGGCGTTCCTGTTCCCCAACAATTTTCGCGCCATCTTCGGCGAGGGCACGATAAACCCCGCCTTCCTGCCGCGCTATGCCGCGCTGCATGCCAAGGAGCGGAAGGCCGAGGCGGCGCGCTTCGCCGACCAGATATTTTCCTGGCAGATGGCGGCGCAGGCGGTGATCCTGGTGCTGGCCATGCTGTTCATGCCCCAGCTGATCACACTGGTCTCGCCCGGCTTTGTCGACAATCCCGAGCAATTCGCCCTGACCGTGTCGCTGGCGCGCGTCACCTTTCCCTATCTGATCCTGACCCTGGTGGTGGTGCAGCTTTCGGCGATGTTGAACGCCATCGACCGTTTCTGGGCGGCGGCGGCCTGGTCGAACCTGCTCAATCTTTCCATGATCGCCACCCTGATCGGCTGGCACTGGTTTCCCAACGCCGCCTATGCCGCCGCCTGGGGCGTGCTGCTGGGCGGAGTGGCGCAGCTTGTCTTCATCCTGTGGGCGGGCTGGAAGGAAGGGCTGTGGCTGCGCCTGACCCTGCCGCGCTGGACGCCTGAGGTGCGGGAGTTTTTTGTCGCCTTCGGCGCGGTGACGGTGGGCGCGGCCAGTGTGGTGATCGCCCCCTTCATCGACACGGTGATTGCGAGCCTGTTGCCCACCGGCAGCCGGACGGTTCTGTATTACGGCGACCGCATCAACCAGTTGCCGCTGGGGGTGCTGGGCATCGCGCTGGGCACGGTGCTGCTGCCGGAAATGTCGGCGCGGCTGGCGCGCGGCGACCGCGCAGGGTCCGACCGGGCGCAGAACCGTTCCGCCGCCATGACCCTGTTGCTGACGCTGCCCTTTGTCTGCGCCTTCATCGCAATTCCGGGCACGATCATGCGCGCCATCTTCGCCCATGGCGCCTTCGACCAAGGCGCGGCCACGCTGGCGGCCCAGGTGCTGGCGGCTTATGGCCTGGGTCTGCCGGCGATGGCGCTGCTGCGGATCGTGTCGTCCACCTTCTATGCCCGGCATGATACGGTCACGCCCATGCGCGCCACGGTGATCGCGATGACCTGCAATATCGCGCTGAAATTCGTTTTGGTCTGGGGGCTGGGCATTGGGGTGGCGGGCATCGCACTGAGCACCGCCTTTGGCGCCTGGATCAATGTCGGCATGCTGACCTGGTATGGCCGCAGCCGCGCGCTGCTGGCGATCGAGACGGTCTTCATCCGTGCACTGCCGGTGGCGCTTCTGGCGGCGCTGGCCTGCGGGGCCGGGGCCTGGATCGGTGTCGACCTGGTGGGCAAGCATGGCGACATACCCGCCCTGGCTGCCGCCATCGCGATCGCGGCGCTGTTCTATGGCGCGGTGCTGGCGGTGTTCCGCAAGTCGCTGCCATTGCGCCAGGCCTGATGCCATGCGCCTTTTCGTTGCCCTGTCCATTCCCGATACCGTCGCCGCCTCGCTGGCGCTGATCCAGGGCGGGGTGCCGGGCGCGCGCTGGCAGACGCGCGAACAGATGCACCTGACGCTGCGCTTCATCGGCGAGGTGGATGGCCGCGACATGGCGGCGATCAAGGACGCGCTGGCCGGGATCGACGCACCCGCCTTCACGCTGGAGTTGCATGGCGTGGGCCAGTTCGGCAACAGCCGGCCGCACAGCATCTGGGCGGCGGCGCGGCCCAATCCGGCGCTCGATCACCTGCAGCGCAAGGTGGACGCCGCCATCCGCCGCGTCGGCCAGCCGCAGGACGCGCACAAGTTCACGCCGCATGTCACCCTGGCGCGGATGCGCCATCCCGACATGGACCGGCTGCGCGCCTGGCTGGGCCATAACGGCCTTTACACCAGCGCGCCGTTTGATGTGGAGGGCTTTCACCTTTATTCCAGCCGGCTGACAAGCGACGGCAGCATCTATCGCGTGGAAGAGGATTTTCCGCTGCGGGTGTTCGAGGACTATGGTGACGGTGATGACGAAACTGGCGATTGACGAACTGAAACAGGCGCTCAAGCGCCTGCCGGACTGGGAACTGGCGCGTGAGCGCGAGGCGATCCGCCGCCGCTTCACCTTTGTCGATTTCGATGCGGCCTTTGCCTTCATGGCCCGCTGCGCCCTTGTTGCGGCCAAGATGGACCACCATCCCGAATGGTCGAATGTCTACAACCGGGTGGACGTGACGCTGGCCACCCATGACGCGGGCGGGGTCACGCAGAAGGACATTGAACTGGCCCAGGCGATGGACGGGTTCGCCGTCAGCGTTGGCGTGCGCCACGGCTGACGGAACCGGGATCAGGAACCGCTTTGGCACGGAACCCGTTTGGAACGGGTAGCGATGGAGCGTGCCATGCATCTTCCCCATCCCGAAGCGGGGCCTGTCATGACCGGCGCCGTGCTGCTGGCGGTATTGCTGGTTGCGGGCCTGGCTGGTTTCTATGCCTGGGACATATGGCTGGGCCAGATGTCAGGGCCGCCGGCCAGCCATGTCACCCTTCAGTTCAAGAAGAGCTAAGCGCGAAAGCCGATCCGGTCGGCCACCATCAGCGCCACCGACGCACCCAGCGGCGTCAGCGCCACCGCCAGGATGAACCACAGCGCCGGGTTGCGGCCATGGATCTTGGCCCAATAGGCCAGCCCCATGGCGGCAAGAAAATAGAGAAAAACCAGCACGCTATTTCACCGCAGCATTCTTGATCAGGTCGTCCACCACCGACGGATCGGCCAGGGTGGAGGTGTCGCCCAGGGTCGAGGTGTCGCCTTCCGCGATCTTGCGCAGGATGCGCCGCATGATCTTGCCGCTGCGGGTCTTGGGCAGGCCCGGCGCGAACTGGATCACATCGGGCTTGGCGATGGGGCCGATCTCCTTGCCGACAAACTGTTTCAGCTCGGCCATCAGCGCATCGTCCGCCGCCACGCCCGCGTTCAGCGTGACATAGGCATAGATGCCCTGGCCCTTGATGTCGTGGGGATAGCCGACCACCGCGGCCTCGGCCACATGCACATGCAGCACCAGCGCGCTTTCGACTTCCGCCGTGCCCATGCGGTGACCCGACACATTGATCACGTCGTCGACGCGCCCGGTGATCCAGTAATAGCCGTCCTCGTCGCGGCGGCAGCCGTCGCCGGTGAAATACTTGCCCGGATAGGTCCTGAAATAGGTGTCGATGAAACGCTGGTGATCGCCATAGACGGTGCGCATCTGGCCCGGCCAGGACTGGGCGATGCACAGATTGCCGCTCACCGCGCCGTCCAGCACCTTGCCGTCCGCATCCACGATCTGGGGCACCACGCCGGGCAGCGGCAGTGTCGCCGAACCGGGCTTCAGGTCGGTGGCGCCGGGCAGGGGGGTGATCAGGTGGCCGCCCGTCTCGGTCTGCCACCAGGTGTCCACCACCGGGCAGCGCCCGTCGCCCACCACCCGGTGATACCAGCTCCAGGCTTCGGGGTTGATCGGCTCACCCACCGTGCCCAGCAGACGCAAGCTGGCGCGGCTGGTCTTGGTCACGGGCGCGTCGCCGTCGCGCATCAGCGCGCGGATTGCGGTGGGGGCAGTATAGAAGGTGTTGACCTTGTGCTTGTCGACCACCTCCCAGAAGCGCGATGTGGTGGGATAGTTGGGCACGCCCTCGAACATCAGCGTGATGGCGCCATTGGCCAGCGGGCCATAGACGATATAGCTGTGGCCGGTGACCCAGCCGACATCGGCGGTGCACCAGAACACCTCGCCATCGTGATAGTCGAAGACATAGTGATGGGTATAGGAGGCCCACAACAGGTAACCGGCGGTGGTGTGCAGAACGCCCTTGGGCTTTCCGGTGGAGCCGGAGGTGTAAAGGATGAACAGCGGGTCTTCGGCATTCATCGGCGCGGGCGGGCAATCGGCCGGTACCCTGGCGGCTTCCTCGTGATACCAGACATCCCGGCCGGGCTTCATCTGGATCGCCCCGCCGGTGCGGCGCACCACGATCACGGTGGTCAGGCCCGGCGCCTTGTCCGCCGCCGCGTCGGTATTCGCCTTCAGCGGGATCGCCTTGCCGCCGCGCACGCCTTCATCGGCGGTGATGACGACCTTTGAATCGCAGTCGGTGATGCGCCCCGCCAGGCTGTCGGGCGAAAAGCCGCCGAAGACCACCGAGTGCACGGCCCCGATGCGGGCGCAGGCCAGCATGGCATAGGCCGCTTCGGGGATCATGGGCATGTAGATGGTGATGCGGTCGCCCTTCTGGACACCGCGCGCCTTCAGGACATTGGCGAATTTGCAGACTTCGGCATGCAGTTCGCGATAGGTGATGTGCTTGCTGTCGGCCGGGTCGTCGCCTTCCCAGATGATCGCGGTCTGGTCGGCCCGCCGCTCCAGGTGGCGGTCGATGCAGTTGACGGTGACATTCAGTTCGCCGTCCTCGAACCATTTGATGAACAGGTTGGCGGCGTCCCAGCTGACATTCTTCACCTTTGTAAAGGGCTTGTCCCAGGTCAGCCGGCCGGCCTGTTCGCGCCAATAGCCTTCCGGGTCGGACAGCGCGCGCTGATAGGCGGCTTTGTAGGTGTCGGCGTCCATGAAGGCGCGCTTTTTCCATTCCGCCGGTACGGGGATCAGGCTGTCGGACATATCTGGCGCTCTATTTGGGCTTTCCTCGGGCGCGATGGTGCTATGATCCACCCATCAACCGCAAGGCATCTTATGCAACTTCAGCTTTCGACCTGGCCGGAAATCGAGGCCCATCTGGCCAAATCGCGGGCAATCCTGATTCCCATCGGCTCGACGGAGCAGCACGGCCCAAATGGTCTTCTGGGCACCGATGCCCTGTGCCCGGAGATCATCGCGCGGCGCGCCGGCGATGCGGCCGGCATTCTGGTCGCGCCCACCTTCAATGTCGGCCAGGCCCAGCATCACATGGCATTTGCCGGCACCATCACGCTGCGCCCCAGCACCATGATCGCGGCGATGATGGACTGGGCGCAAAGCCTGCGCCGCCACGGCTTCGAAAAGCTGTACTGGCTGAACGGGCATGGCGGCAACATCGCCACCATCACTGCCGCCTTCAGCGAAATCTATCATGGTGTGAGCTTTGCGGGCGCCGGTCACAACCAGCCGCCGCTGCGCTGTTCTCTTCGCAACTGGTGGGAGCTGCCGGGCGTGATGGATGTGTGCCGCCAGCTTTTCCCGGTGGGCGAGGGCAGCCATGCCACCCCGTCCGAAGTCTCGGTCACCTGGTTCGGCTATCCCGAGGCGGCCCGGCAGGTCGCGATGAGCCCGCGCATCGCCCCCAACGGTCCCATCCTGGATGCGGAGGATTTTCGCCGCCGCTATCCCGATGGGCGCATGGGCTCGGACCCGTCCCAGGCCAGCGCCGCGGCGGGCGAAAAGATCGTCAGCGCGGCGGTCAAGGCGCTGATCGCCGAGTTCAACCAGTTCGCGGCGGACTAGCCGCGCTCCCGATCGGCCAGTGCCTGCCACTTGCCCATTTCCAGATATTTCAGCTCGCGCAACAGCCGGATGGTCGGCTTGAGCATGAAGAACAGCGAGCCGACCAGGAAACACCACAGCGCGTCCGTTTCGGTTGCCTTCCAGAAGAACAGCACGCTGCCGGTGGTGAACAGCGCGCAGGCCAGGAAGTCCACCGCCGTGTACCAGACCTCGAACAGCGCATAGATGCGCTGATGTTCCGGCGAAAGGTTCCGGTTTTCGGGGCTGAACATGGCCATGGCGGTATCCCTGTTGCTGGTGTCCTCTGTGGTGTAACGCCCAGCCTAGCCCCCAAATCCGGTCTCTTAAACCGTTTGCGGCAGGCGGGGCGGCGGCGTTATGGTGCGCGCTTCCCGGGGGTGGCTGCCCGGCCTGGTCTGGCGGCCTGAGATCGCAATTCCGCGAATCCCTTTGAACCTGATCCGGCCCCCCTTCGGCTCCCGAAGAAGACCGGCGTAGGGAGAGGCAAATGAACAAACCCATTCTCGACAAGTCCATCGCGATCAGCCGCGGCGCGCTGCCCGGTTCGCGCAAGGTTATGGAAGGCGGCGTGCCCTTCCGCGAGGTGCCGCTGTCGGGCGGCGAAGCGCCGGTGCGCCTGTACGACACCTCCGGCCCCTATACCGACGACAGTGTCGAGATCGACATCGATCGCGGCCTTGCCGCCCTGCGCCGTGACTGGATCGTGGCGCGCGGCGATGTGGAGGAATATCAGGGCCGTGCCCGCAAGCCCGAGGATGACGGGCTGAAGGCGGGCGAAAAGCTGACCGTGCCCCAGTTCGACCGCAAGGACATTCCGTTGCTGCGCGCAAAGCCGGGCCGCAACGTCACCCAGCTGCATTATGCGCGGCAGGGCATCATCACCGAGGAGATGAAGTATATCGCCGCGCGCGAAAACCTGGGCCGCAGCGCGTTGGCCGACGGCAACAGCTTTGGCGCCGCCATCCCCGATCACATCACGCCCGAATTCGTGCGGGACGAGGTGGCGCGCGGCCGCGCCATCATCCCGTCCAACATCAACCATCCCGAAACCGAGCCGATGATCATCGGCCGCAACTTCCTGACCAAGGTGAATGCCAATATCGGCAATTCGGCCGTCACCAGCGGCATCGCCGAGGAAGTGGAAAAGCTGGTCTGGTCGATCCGCTGGGGCGCCGACACGGTGATGGACCTGTCGACCGGCCGCCACATTCACACCATCCGCGAATGGATCGTGCGCAATTCGCCGGTGCCGATCGGTACCGTGCCGATCTATCAGGCGCTGGAAAAGTGCGGCGGCATCGCCGAGGAACTGACCTGGGACCTGTACCGCGACACGCTGATCGAACAGTGCGAGCAGGGGGTGGACTATTTCACCGTCCATGCCGGGGTGCGCCTGGCGCATATCCCGCTGACGGCGGACCGGGTCACCGGCATCGTCTCGCGCGGCGGCTCGATCCTGGCCAAATGGTGCCTGGCCCATCACAAGGAGAATTTCCTCTACACCCACTTCGAGGACATCTGCGAAATCCTCAAACAGTATGACGTGTCGTTCAGCTTAGGGGATGGCCTGCGGCCCGGCTCGACCGCCGACGCCAACGACGCGGCCCAGTTTGCCGAGCTGGACACGCTGGGCGAGCTGAACCGCATCGCCCAACGCCACGATGTCCAGGTGATGATCGAAGGCCCCGGCCATGTGCCGATGCACAAGATCAAGGAGAACATGGACCGGCAGCTGGCATCCTGCGACGAGGCGCCCTTTTATACGCTTGGGCCGCTGACCACCGATGTCGCGCCGGGTTATGACCACATCACCAGCGCCATCGGCGCGGCAATGATCGGCTGGTTCGGCACCGCGATGCTTTGTTATGTCACGCCCAAGGAGCATCTGGGCCTGCCCGACCGGGACGATGTGAAACAGGGCGTCATCGCCTATCGCATCGCCGCCCATGCCGCCGACCTGGCCAAGGGTCATCCCGCCGCGCGCATCTGGGACGACGCGATGAGCAAGGCGCGGTTCGAGTTCCGCTGGCGCGACCAGTTCGCCCTGGCGCTCGATCCGGAGACCGCCCAGTTCTATCACGACGAGACGCTGCCGGCCGAAGGCGCCAAGGTGGCGCATTTCTGTTCCATGTGCGGGCCGAAATTCTGTTCCATGAAGATCAGCCAGGAAGTGCGCGACGCGGCGAAGGGCAAGAACGATACGCTGTCGACCGCCGAAATCCGCGCCGCGATGGAAAAGAAGTCGGAAGAGTTCAAACAGTCCGGCGGCGAGATTTACCTGCACAAGCCCGCGGCGGAATGATGCTGGCCAGGATCGCCTTGCTTCTGGCGGTCCTGGCGCTTGGTTTGCCTGCAGCCGCAGATGCCGCGCCGTCGGCCTGTGCGGTGCTGGCGCGTCAGGTCGATCAGGCCGGGCCAAAAAACAGCAAAGCCCCGGTCTTTGTCGTCAGCTATCCCACCGCTACCGACAAGGCGCTGAAAGATGTCGCCTTCCTCTATGACAATGCCGCCGCCACGCTGGCGCTGACCGGCTGCGGCGACGCCGCCCACGCCGGGCGCATCGGCGATGCCATTCTGGCGGCGCTGGATCACGACCGTTTCTGGAAGGACGGCCGGTTGCGCAACGGCACTTTGGCCGGGCCGGTCGCAATCCCTGTCGCGCTGGGCGGGTGGCAGGGCAAGGACGGCTGGGTGGAGGACGGCTACCAGGCCGGCAGCGATACCGGCAACATGGCCTGGGCAATGCTGGCGCTGCTGGGCCTGCATCATGCCGGAGCAGGGGACAGGTATCTGCATGGTGCGGAGCGCATCGCGCGGTTCGTTGAAAGGTCGTTCTCGAATCCCGGTTTTACCGGCGGCGCCTTCGGCGGCGAGCCCGATCCCCAGCGCAACACATGGAAGTCGACCGAGCACAATGTCGACCTGGCCGCCGCCTTCGCCGCGCTGGCCCGCGCCACCCATAGCGATCATTGGGCGCTGCGCGCGCGCCAGGCTCGTGCATTCGTCGATGCCATGTGGCGCAGGGACTGCGGCTGCTTTGCCGTGGGCACCGGGCTGGATGGCAAAACCCTGAACACCTTCCTGGCGCTGGACGCGCAGATCTGGCCGCTGCTGGCGTTCGGCACGAAGGCATATGGTCATGCGCTGACGGTGGCGCGGGAACGCATGACGGTGGATGGCGGCTTTGCCTATAGCCAGGCGCGCGGCGGGGTGTGGACCGAAGGCACCGCCCAGGCCGCATTGCTGGCAAAGGTCATGGGCCGTCCCAAGGATGCCGCGCGACTGACGGCAATCGTCGAAAAGGCCCGCGCGCCGGACGGCGCCTATTATGCCAGCGACCGCGATGCCGCCACCGGCTTTCGCCTGGACACCGACACATCGCAGGAGCGGCGCTACTTCCACATTCCCCATCTTGGCGCCACCGCCTGGGCCGCATTGGCCGCACGGGGATTCAATCCCTTCACATTTTCCGCGGCGGGCCGCTGATTCGCGCATGCCACGATTCCGCCGCCATTGGGCGCGGCAGATCCGGATGGGAACAAAAGCCCGCGCCCAATCGTTTCCGGCTCATTGCAAGAAGGAGAGCCGAACATGCTCATGAACAAGATTTTGCCCGGCACGGCCCTGGCTGCTGCGCTGGTTCTGGCCGGGTGCGGCACCAATCCCGGCGATCGTGCGGCGTCCGGCGCGCTTCTGGGCGCGGCTGGCGGTGCGGCGATCGGCGCGGCGGCCGGCAATGCGGCGCTTGGCGCGGCGGCCGGTGCGGTCGGCGGCGCGGTGATCGGCGCGGCGACCGATCCGTGCGACCTCAATCTGGGTGATCCGGTGTGGAAGAATGACCGGGGCGCCTATGAACGCCGTTGCGGCCATCCCTATCGCGACCGCCGCGACCGCGACTATCGCGATCGCCGCGACTATTGATCAGCGCCACCCCTGCAACAGACCGGCGTCATACCAGTCCCAGATCAGGTACATGACAAACTGGGGCTTGCGTGTGGCCCGGTCGTTCAGGGGGATGCGCTCGCCAATGCTCAGCAGCATGTGCTGGCGCGCCGACAGGCTGACCTGAAGCTGGGGAACGATATCCCAGTCGATCCCCGCGCCCGGCGTGAAATCATGCGCCGTTAGAAGTTCGACCTGGGGCGTCCAGGCCCGGCCCCATCCGTCATTCTCTGCAAAGGTCCGGCCAAAGCCGAAGCGCGCTTCGCCCGCATCGGGCAGGTTCGCGCCGGTGGGAAACACGCCGGTGATGTCGCCCTGCAGGAAGAAATCCTGGGGCAGCAATTGCGCGAACAGGGCATGGGTCTCGAACTGGAAGACGCCGTCGCCCAGCCCCTTGCGCGCATTGCCGGTGGGCAGCACCGCCTCGCCCAGCAGGCTGAAGATGGTGCCCTGGTCGACATCGGCCAGGATGTTCTGTTTCCACGCCACGCCCATGTCGCTGATGCCGGTCTGCATGCGCGTGCCGTCATAGACGCTGCTGATCGGCAGGTTCACCTCCAGCTGGCCGCGCTTGCCGAAACGCTTTTCGAAGATGGTGGTGTTGGTGAAGCCGGCGGGGCCTTCGGTGTTGAATTCGGTCTGGTTGTAGACCTCGTCCTCCGGGAAAGCCTTTTCGGTGAACATGGCCAGCGGCAGGTTGAATTCCCCGCGCGGCCAGCCCGACTTGGTGCACTTGGTCCGCAGGAAGGCAATGATTGCGTCGATTTCATCATCGCTCAGCGCCTCGTCCCAGGCCGGCATCTGGCGCGGGAAGGCGCGCGCGCGCCCGCCGCGATGGATGGTCGAAGCCCAGTCGCCATTGGCCTCGCGCGTGGCGAAGCTGCAATCGGTGAAGTTCGGCATGGGAAAATCAAAGCCCAGGTCCGACGGTTTTCGGTCGCCGCTGGCGTTTTCGCCGTGGCAAGCCGCGCAATTTTCCTGAAACAGCTTGCGTCCGTCGGGCTGCGATGCGGGTGGAAGTAATTGCGACGCAGGCGCAGCGGCGGCGGTCAGCGGCGTCATCAGCAGCAGGGCTGCGATCACCCACAGGACAGGCCTTGATGCGGTCGGCAAGCAACGCTCCAGATCGCGCTGTGATTGTTGGCGCAAGAGATAGGACCAGGATGCGCGTTGACGCAATAACCAAGTCACGGCTAACTCACGCGTGTTCTTGCCAGATGCATGCGAATGAAAATGACGCGCAAGTTCAACGTGGCCGTTGCTGCTCTTGCCTGTTGCGCCGTCATGGCCGGGGGCGTGTTTGCAATCCAGGGCGTGGCCGCATCGGAAGCCGATCCGCATGCCGCGCTGCCGCCCGATCACCTGCTCTTCACCACATCGGATCACTGCATCTCCTGCCATAGCCAGGTGAAGGCGCCCGACGGCGAGGACATTTCCATCGGTACGCAATGGCGCGCATCGGTGATGGCCAATTCCTCGCGCGATCCTTACTGGCAGGCGTCGATCCGCCGCGAGACGATCGATCACCCCATGGCCACCGCCGCCATCGAGGACAAATGCTCCACCTGCCACATGCCGATGCAGCGGTTTCAGGCCCATGCCGAGGGCCTGCAGGGCAAGGTGCTGAAATACCTGTCCGAGATCAGCAGCGGCAAGGCGATGGTTGAGCCGGAAGGCAGGCTTGAAGATGCCAAGGACGTCATGGCGACACTGGCCGCCGATGGCGTGTCCTGCACCCTGTGCCACCAGATCAAGCCGGACAATTTCGGTACCGAGGAAAGCCTGGACGGCGGCTTTCTGATCGACGTGACGCGGCCCAAGGAAGAGCGCGTCATCTATGGCCCCTTCGACGATCCCGATGCGGGGCGCAAGCGGCTGATGAATTCGGCCACCAGCTACATCCCCGAAAAGGGCGACCATGTGAAAAGCTCGGCGCTGTGCGCCTCCTGTCACACGCTGCTGACCAATGCGCTGGACGACAAGGGCAATGTCGCGGGCACCTTGCCCGAACAGGTGCCGTACCAGGAATGGGAACACAGCGACTATGCCGACAACAAGTCCGATGCCCAGTCCTGCCAGTCCTGTCACATGACGCAAGTGGCGGGCAAGGCGCCCATCACCTCCATCCATGCCGATCTGCATGACGGCGTCATGCGGCACATCTTTGTCGGCGCCAATGCCTTCCTGCTGCGGATGCTGAACACGCACCGCGACGAGCTGGGCGTGGCCGCACCGGCGGATGAGCTGGAAGCCTCGGCCCGGCGCAGTGAAGCGCTTTTGGCGGAAAAGTCGGCGGATATTTCCGTCAGCGCGCCGCATTTTGCCGATGGCCGGCTGAACTTCTCGGTGCATGTCGTGAACAGGGCGGGGCACAAGCTGCCCACCGCCTATCCCGCACGCCGCGCCTGGCTGCATGTCACGGTGCGCGACGCGGCCGGCAAGGTCGTGTTCGAATCCGGCGCGCCCCGGCCCGATGGTTCGATCGTGGGCAACGACAACGACGCCGACGCCAGCAAGTACGAGCCGCATTATGCGCGCATCACCAGCCCGGACCAGGTGCAGATCTACGAATCCATCATGGGCAATTACAAGAACGAGGTGACCACCGGCCTGCTATGGGGCACCCATTACCTGAAGGACAACCGCCTGCTGCCCAAGGGCTTCGACAAGGCCACCGCCGAACAGCGCGTGGCGGTGGTGGGCGCGGCGCGGAACGATCCGGCCTTCAAGGGCGGGTCGGACACGGTCGTCTATGACGTGCCTGTGGCGGCGGGCGGTCCCTACAGCGTGTCGGCGCAGCTTCTCTATGAATCCATTGGCTATCGCTGGGCCCACAACCTGGAGCCCTATGACGCGCATGAGCCGCGCCGTTTCGTGGGCTATTACCGCCAGCAGGCCCATGATGCGGTCAAGCACATCGCCAGCGCCGATGTGCGCGGCGGATGATGCGGTTCAGTATCGCCGGCGGTTGATCGCGTTCCAGGCCACCAGCACCAGCACCGCGCCGATGACCGCCACGATCATCGACACGAACAGGCCATGCTGCTCATAGGCGAAATCGCCGGACAGGGCGCGGAACAGAAATCCGCCCACCAGCGCGCCCACCAGCCCCAGCGCGATATTGACCATGCAGCCGCTGGCCTGGCGCCCCATGATGGCGCTGGCGATCCAGCCAGCCACGGCGCCGAACACGATCCAGCCCAGTATTTCCATGCCAGCCACCCTTGATGCAGCCCTTCAACGGACGCTGACATATATCATGGCCGCGGCGGCGGCCGCCATCACCGCCGTCGACAGCCAGCCCAGCGTGCCCAGAACCGGCCCGACGCGGAATTGCCCCATCATCCTGTGGCTGGCGACATACATCATGGCCGCCATCAGCGGCACCGCGACCAGCCCGTTGATCACGGCGCTCCAGTACAGCGCCTGGATGGGGTTGATGGGCGAATAGCCGATGGCCAGCCCCAGGATCATCGCCAGGCCGATGACGGCGTAAAAGCCGCCCGCCTGCCAGGGCATGTTGTCCAGCCCGGTCTTCCAGCCCATGGTTTCGCTGACGGCATAGCCGACCGACCCGGCCAGCACCGGGATCGCCAGAAGGCCGGTGCCCACGATGCCCAGCGCGAACAGGGTGAAGGCGAAATCGCCCGCCAGCGGTTTGAGGGCCTCGGCGGCCTGGGCGGCGGTGGTGATGTGGGTAATGCCGTGCCGGTGCAGTGTCGCGGCGGTGGCGATCATGATGGCGATGGCGATCAGGTTGGACACGACCATGCCCGCGATGGTGTCGATGCGGATGCGTGCGATGGCGCCTGGCGCTTCGCCCGGATCGTCCAGCAGCGGCTTTTCGCCGGGCACCTGGCCGACTTCCTCGACCTCCTGGGCGCTTTGCCAGAAGAACAGGTAGGGGCTGATGGTGGTGCCGAAGATGGCGACGATGGTGGTGGCCGCCCGCTCGCTCAGGTCTGCGTGAATCCCGGTCAGACCGGTCAGGATCTGCCCCCAGTCCAGCGGCACCAGGAACAGCACCGCGACATAGGCGAACAGGCTGAAGGTCAGCCCCATCAGCAGGCGCGAATATTTGCGATAGGGGACGAAGAATTGCAGGCCCATCGAGACCAGCGCGAACAGCACCGACAGGCCATGGCCCTCGAAGCCCGTCACCAGCCGCGCCGCTTCGCCCATCGCCGCCAGGTCCGCGCCCACATTGATGGTGTTGGCGGCGAACAGCAGCAGCAGCATGGCCAGCACCAGGCTGCGCGGCAGAACCCGGACCATGTTGTGCGCCAGCCCGCCGCCGGTGACCCGGCCGATCAGGGCGCTGATCATCTGGATGGCGATCATCAGGGGCAGGGTCAGGACCATGGTCCACAGCAGGCCATAGCCGGAATAGGCGCCGCCCTGGCTGTAGGTGGCGATGCCGCTGGGATCGTCGTCGGCCGCGCCGGTCACCAGCCCCGGTCCCAGCTTGCCCAGGGCGGCGGTGCTCAGCCGCTTGCGAAACCGTGCGCGGGCATCCGGCTGCAGCAGGGATCTGGGATCGAACATGCGGTTTTGCCGTTATCCTGAAGGGCCTGCTATCGTGCCGGGCCGATGTGAAACCGGGCCGCATGGAAATTTCGCCATCGGCCGGCCGCGCAATCCCGGGAGCCGGGCATGAAGACACCTGTTGCCATCTTCGCCACCCTTCTGATGGCCGGCATGCCGGCCCTGATGATCCGTTGCGCAAACGCGCAGGATGCAAAACCGGCGGACGCGCCCGCCGATTGCCTGCGCACGGCCAACATATTCGACTACACACCGGTTCCCGGCAATCGCTCTTTGATCGTGACCGACCGCGCCCGGCACCAGTTCAAGCTGACCTTCGCCGCCCGTTGCACGGGGCTGCAATACCATATGGGCCTGCAATTCCGCGCCTTCGGCAGCGGCCTGTCCTGCCTGGCGCGGGGCGACAAGGTGGTGACCCATGACGTGGCCGGCCCGCCCGAATGCATCATCACTTCGGTGGTGCCCTATACCGCCGAGATGCGCGCCGCCGACGCCAAGGCCGCCGCCGCGGCAAAGGCCGCCAAGGACTAGCCCAGCCGGTCTTTCATGTTAGAACCCCTGAGTATTTTCTCCCCCTTCGGCGCGCAGCGCCTGGAAGGGGGAGATGTCGCAGCGCTGTGTCTGCCGCAGGCGGACCGAGCTGCGACGGAGGGGGTTAAGAATTATGCGCGGATATTTCGGGGTGGGGGTCGACGGCATTTCCAAGCCGATGAACCTGGGCAACCTGGTCCGCATCGCTCACGCCTTCGATGCCAGTTTCTTTTTTTCCGTCGCCCCGCGCCTGAAACTGTCCGATGCCCAGTCCGACACCAGCCGTGCCCAGGGGGCGCTGCCTTTTTATTCCTTCCCCAGCTTCGAGGAGATGCGCCTGCCCACCGGCTGCCGGCTGGTGGGGGTCGAGATCACCGACGATGCGGTGGCGCTGCCGCGCTTCCGTCATCCCCACCGCGCCGCCTATGTCTTCGGTGCGGAGCGTTTTTCGCTTTCGCCACAGATGCTTGGCGCATGTGACTTTGTTGTGAAGATCCCCACACGTTTTTCCATCAATGTCGGCATGGCCGGGGCCATCGTTCTGTACGACCGGATGCTCAGCCTGGGCGGGCATGGCCAGCGCCCGGTCAAGGCGGGCGGGGAGGGGGCCGAAGTGCCGCCGCCGCACACCTGGGGGGCGCCGCTGGCAAGACCCCGCGAAAGTTGAGGACATTCTGCCGGTTGGCAAACCCGGTTTCGGCTCCATATAAAGGGCCTGCGCTTTCCGCCCCGCCCTGTCCGAGTTTTTCGTGCCCACGCCAGCCCTTTCCGTCCGCAATCTTCGCAAGGTCTATCGCCGCGGCAATGTCGCGGTCGACGACCTGTCGCTGACCATCAACGAGGGCGACTTTTTCGGCTTTCTGGGCCCCAACGGGGCGGGCAAGTCCACCACCATCCATTGCATCACCGGCATCGCCGAGCCCACCAGCGGCACGATCGAGATTTTCGGCCTGGACGCGGTGAAGAATTACCGCGATGCGCGGCGCCTGGTCGGGCTGTGCCCCCAGGAATTCAACGTCGATCCCTTCGCCACGCCGGGCCAGATCGTGGACTGGGCGGGCGGCTATTTCGGCATGAACCGCGCCCAGCGCAAATCGCGCGTTGATTACCTGATGGAGCGGTTCGAACTGACGCCGCACCTGAAGAAAAGCTTCCGCGAACTGTCGGGCGGGCTGAAGCGCCGCGTCGTGCTGGCGCGCGCGCTGGTGCACGATCCCAGGCTGATCATCCTGGACGAGCCTACCGCCGGCGTGGACGTGGAGCTGCGCCGGGTGCTGTGGCGCTACCTGCAGGACATCAATGGCGACGGGCGCACCATTCTTCTGACCTCGCATTATCTTGAGGAAGTCGAGCGGCTGTGCCGCGACATCGCCATCGTCAATGCCGGCAAGATCGTGCGCCAGGGCACCAAGGCCGAAATTGCCGGGGCGCCCGGTGGACTGGAAAACGCCTATCTGGCCGCCACCGGCGCCGAGGCCGATCATGTCGCGGGGCAATAGATGAGCGGTGCTGCCGAAAACCTGACCCCCATGGGTGTCAACTGGATCGGGCTCTACACCATCGTGCGCCGCGAGGTGCAGCGCATGATGCGGGTTCCGATCCAGGCCTTCATCGCGCCCTGGATCAGCGCGCTGCTGTTCATCTTCATTTTCGGATTCGTGCTGGGCAGCACGATGCGCACCATCGGCGGCCATCGCTATATCGAATTCGTGATGCCCGGCATCCTGATGATGAACATCATCAACGCCGCCTTCCTGCAATCGTCATCGGCGATCTACTTCTCCCGCTTCATCAAGTTCGTGGAGGAGATGCTGGTGGCGCCGCTGTCCTATCTGGAGATGGTGGTGGGTTCGATCGCCACGGTGGTGCTGCGCGCCTCCATCACCGGCATCGGCATTCTCTTCATCGGCATGTTCTTCGGCGCCACCACCATCGAATCCTGGCCGCTGTTCATCTTCTGGATCGTGGCGGTGTCGACCATCTTCGGCCTGGCCGGCATCCTGGTCGGGCTGTGGTCCAAGAGCTTCGAGCAGCTCAACATGCCGGTGGTCTTCTTCCTGACCCCGCTGTCGATGCTGGGCGGCAGCTTCTTCACCCTGAAAATGCTGCCCGGCTGGCTGCACTGGATGCTGTGGGGCAATCCCTTCTTCTATTTCATCAACGGCATTCGCGGCGCGATGATCGGCGTCGATGAGGCGCCGCAGGGCCTGTCCGTCGCCCTGACCCTGCTGATGATCCTTGTGCTGGGCGGCACGGTGTGGCGGCTGTTCTCGCGCGGCTACGGCCTGCGCGAATAGACCCCGGCGTACGGCGAGGGCGAATCACCGGGAACCCCGGAATGGGTTGAGCGGGCGGGGCGAAGTCCCTATGCTCGCGCGCATCCATCACACAAAGGTCCGAATTCATTCATAAAACCGGACCGTTCAAGTCTCGCGGAGTCGACATGTTTCGTAATGTGCTGCTCGCCATGGCCGCCTTGTTCCTGGCCATCGGTCCTGCCGCCGCCGCCGAATCCGCCACCCTTCTGGGCGTGTTCGACAGCTGGTCGGCCTATAGCGCCGGGCAGGGTGCAAGCCACACCTGCTATATCCTGTCCAAGCCGCGCGCGGTTCAGCCGCGCGGCGCAAAGCGCGGGCCGATCTTTCTGATGATCAGCGACTGGCCCGCCCGCCAGGTCAGGGCCGAGCCCCAGATCGTCTATGGCTATCCCACCAAGGAGGGCGGTTCCGCCAGCCTGGGCATCGGCAGCGACAAGTTCACCTTCTTCATGCGCAATCTTCAGCCCGACGGCAGCGGCTGGCTGCAGAACCTGTCCGACAACGCCAAGCTGGTTGATGCCATGCGTGGTGGCGTGACCGCCGTGGCGCGCGGCCTGTCCAAGCGCGGCACCACCACGGTCGACACCTATTCGCTCAACGGCTTTTCCGCTGCGCTGGACAAGGCGCACGCCGCCTGCGGCATGTGATGACCAGCCCGGCCACCCTGATCGGTCTTGACCGCGCCGCCCTGAAGGCGGCGCTGGCCGAGGCCGGCGTGCCCGACAAGCAGTTGTCGATGCGGGTGGGCCAGTTGTGGAACTGGACTTACGTGCATGGTGCGCGTGACTTCGCCGCCATGACCAACCTGGCGCGCGATTTCCGCACCCTGCTGGAAGAGCGCTTCACCCTGGCGCGGCCCGACATCGTCACCGCCCAGGTCAGCCAGGACGGCACGCGCAAATGGCTGCTGCGCACCGGCCCGGGCATCGAGTTCGAGACGGTCTATATCCCCGAGGAAGATCGCGGCACGCTGTGCGTCTCCTCCCAGGTCGGCTGCACCCTGACCTGCAAATTCTGTCACACCGGCACGCAAAAGCTGGTCCGCAACCTGACGCCCGGCGAAATCCTGGGCCAGATCATGATCGCCAAGGACGCGCTGGCGGATTGGCCCTCCACCGCCCCCGACCGCAAGGTCACCAACATCGTGATGATGGGCATGGGCGAGCCGCTGTACAATTTCGACAATGTGAAGGCCGCGCTGGCCATCGCCATGGACGGCGACGCCATTGCCCTGTCGCGCCGCCGCGTCACCCTTTCCACCGCGGGCGTTGTGCCGATGATCCCGCGCGCCGGCAGCGAGATCGGCTCGGGCTTGGCGATTTCCCTGCATGCGGTGCGCGACGATCTGCGCAACGAGATCGTGCCCATCAACAAGAAGTATCCCATTGGCGAACTGCTGGACGCCTGCCGCAGCTATCCGGGTGCCTCCAATGCCCGGCGCATCACCTTCGAATATGTGATGCTGAAGGATGTGAACGACTCCATCGCCGATGCGAAGGAACTGGTGCGGCTGGTCAAGGGCATTCCCGCCAAGATCAACCTGATCCCTTTCAACGCCTGGCCCGGCGCGCCCTATGCCTGCAGCGACTGGAGCCAGATCGAGAAGTTCGCCGAGGTGGTGAACCGCGCCGGCTATGCCAGCCCGGTGCGCACCCCCCGGGGACGGGACATCATGGCCGCCTGCGGTCAGCTCAAATCCGAAAGCGTCAAGGAACGGGCATCGGCGCGTCAGGCCCGCGAAGCGCTGGAGCAGGTCCAGTCCGGCCAGCTCGCCCGGATGCCCAACTGAGCCAGCCATATCCGGCTTTGTCCCCCGGCTTGACCTTTCGCGCGCGCCCGCTATCAAGGCCCCGGCGGGAAAATCGCATTCAACCCCGCTTTCAGGAATTGCCGCCAACCCATTGATTCAACTGGAAGGCGGGCGAAAATGGAGCAGGCAGCGTGAGCAAGTCGGGCGTGAAGAAAGTGGTGCTGGCCTATTCGGGCGGGCTGGACACCTCGGTGATCCTCAAATGGCTGCAGACCGAATATGGCGCCGAGGTCATCACCTTCACCGCCGACCTGGGCCAGGGCGAGGAGCTGGAGCCCGCCCGCAAGAAGGCCGAGATGCTGGGCATCAAGCCCGAAAACATCTTCATCGAGGACCTGCGCGAGGAGTTCGTGCGCGACTATGTCTTCCCCATGTTCCGCGCCAACGCCCAGTATGAGGGCGTCTACCTGCTGGGCACCTCCATCGCCCGGCCGCTGATCGCCAAGAAGCAGATCGAGATCGCCGAGAAGATGGGCGCCGACGCCGTGTGTCACGGCGCCACCGGCAAGGGCAACGACCAGGTGCGCTTCGAGCTTGGCTATTATGCCCTCAAGCCCGACATCAAGGTGATCGCGCCGTGGCGCGAATGGGACCTGACCAGCCGCACACGCCTGCTGGAATTTGCCGAAAGCCACCAGATCCCGATCGCCAAGGACAAGCGCGGCGAGGCGCCGTTCAGTGTCGACGCCAACCTGTTGCACTCCTCGTCCGAGGGCAAGGTGCTGGAAGACCCGGCGCTGGAAGCCGACAGCCTGGTCTTCATGCGCACTATCAGCCCGCAGGAAGCCCCCGACAAGCCGACCTATATCGAGATCGGTTTCGAGAAGGGCGATGCCGTCTCCATCGACGGGGAAAAGCTGTCGCCCGCCACCGTGCTGACCCGGCTGAACGCGCTGGGCAAGGCCAACGGCATCGGCCGGCTGGACCTGGTGGAAAACCGGTTCGTGGGCATGAAGTCGCGCGGCATCTATGAGACGCCCGGCGGCACCATTCTTCTGTCGGCCCATCGCGGCATCGAAAGCATCACCCTGGACCGCGGCGCGGCGCACCTGAAGGATGAGCTGATGCCGCGCTATGCCGAGCTGATCTATAACGGCTTCTGGTTCAGCCCGGAGCGCGAGATGCTGCAGGCGGCCATCGACAAGTCCCAGGAATTCGTCACCGGCTCGGTCCGGGTCAAGCTCTACAAGGGCAACGCCACCGTGGTGGGCCGCACCTCGCCCCATAGCCTCTACAGCGAGAAGCTGGTGACGTTCGAGGACGACCAGGGCGCCTATGACCAGAAGGACGCCCAGGGCTTCATCAAGCTGAATGCGCTGCGCCTTCGCACCCTGGCGATGCGCAAGCGCCAGCAGCAGTAACGGGCGGACGGGAGGCGAACATGGCGGGCAACGACGACCAGATCGAATACTGGAACGGGCCTGTCGGGGAAAAATGGGCCCGTTTCCAGGCGCGCATGGACGCCAGCCTGTCGGAAGCGTCCGGCGCCGTGCTGGCGCTGGCCGCGCCCACGGCGGGCGAGCGGGTTCTGGACATCGGCTGCGGGGCGGGCACCACCAGCCGGGCGCTGGCGGCGGCGGTGGGCGCGGGCGGTCATGTCACCGCCGTCGATGTTTCGCAGCCGCTGCTGAACCAGGCGCGGGCAGGCGGCGTGCCGGACAATCTGGAATTTGTCCGGGCCGACGCGGCGGCCTGTGCCTTCGCACCGGGCCACGATCTTCTGTTCTCGCGCTTCGGGGTGATGTTCTTCGATGCGCCTGCGGCCGCCTTCGCCCATCTGCGCGGGGCGCTGAAGCCGGGCGGGCGCATGGCCTTCATCTGCTGGCGCCCGGCGGCGGACAATGAATGGGTGACCCTGCCGCTGGAGGTTGCGAAGACATTCGTGCCGCCCCAGCCGCCCGCCGATCCCCACGCGCCCGGCCCCTTCGCCTTTGCCGATCCGCAGCGGCTGCGCGGCATTCTGGGCGAGGCAGGCTTTCAGGATATCGCCATCGCGCCTTTCGACGGGCACATGGACATGGGCGCATCGCCAAAGGATGCGGCCTTCCAGATGGTCAATCTGGGCCCCACCGCGCGCCTGTTGCGCGAGGCCGATGACGATACCCGCGCGAAGGTGGAAAGCGCCGTGGAAGCGATGTTCGCCGCGCGCCAGAAAGATGGCGAGCCCATCCGCCTGACCATCGCCTGCTGGCTGGTGTCGGCTCAAGCCTAGGGCTTGTCGCCCAGCACGGATGCGCGCATCCAGCCGGTGACGTTGCCGTCTTTCACTTTCGCCCAGCCGTCGCCGCTCTGTTCCAGCAGGATCACGCCCGCGCCCTTGTCCTTGTGTGCCAGGGGATGGCCAGACCATTTGGCCGCGTCGCGCAACACCGATCCGCCCCGGCGCACATAGACCGTGCCCGGCTGCAGCGTGTCTTTTGCCTTGGACGATTTCGGTGCGGCGGCCTTGGCGGGCTTCGCCTGATCCGCAGCTTTATCGGCAGCCTTGTGCGCCTGAACCGCCGCCTGTGGCGCCGCACTAGTCCATCGGTCGAAACTGTGACCCGCCCAGAAGGACGCCGCCGCCAGCGCGCCGGCCCCGATCCATCCACCCACCCTCGGCAGCTTCAGCCGCTTGAGGGCGGGCAGGCGCATCAGATGTCCACCGCCGCGTAGAGCGCATTGTCCTGGATGAATTCACGGCGCGGTTCGACCACATCGCCCATCAGCTTGGCGAACAGCTCGTCGGCCTCGTCGGCGTGCTGCACCTTCACCGCCAGCAGCGAACGGGCATTCTCGTCCAGCGTGGTTTCCCAAAGCTGGTCGGGGTTCATTTCGCCCAGCCCCTTGTAGCGCTGCATCGCCAGGCCTTTGCGGCCCCATTCCAGGATGGTGTTCAGCAGTTCGGTGGGGCTGCGCACCTCGCGCGTCTCGTCCTTGCGGCGCAGGGAGCCCGCTTCCAGGTACGTCGCCTGCAACTCGCCCACCATGCGGTCCAGCCGGCGCGCATCGGCCGAGGCAATCAGCGCCCCGTCGATCGCCACCGCCTCGCGCACGCCGCGCAGGTCGCGCCAGAACTTCAGCCCGCCATCGCCCGAAGGCTCGCCATGCCAGCCGCGTTCATATTCCTCGGACAATGTGTCCAGCCGCCGGGCGATATAGGTCGCCGCCTCGGCCGCCTTTTCGGCATCGTTCAGGATGTCGGGATTGAGCGCGCCGGCGATCGCCGCCTGTTCCAGCACGAAACGCGGATAATGGCGCGGGAAACCGCCCAGCGCGGCCACGGCCTGGCGGGCATGGTCGATCAGTTCGCGCAGATGCGTGCCGCTGACCTCTTCGCCGCTGTGCAGGGTCAAGACCGCGCCGCTGATCCCGTCCTCGATCAGGTAATCCTGCAGCTCGCTTTCGTCCTTCAGATAGCGTTCGGATTTGCCGCGGCTGGCCTTGTAGAGCGGCGGCTGGGCAATGAAGATATGGCCGCGCTCGATCAGTTCGGGCATCTGCCGGTAGAAGAAGGTCAGCAGCAGGGTGCGGATATGGGCGCCGTCCACGTCGGCGTCGGTCATGATGATGATCTTGTGATAGCGCAGCTTGTCGGGGGGTTGAACTCCTCGCGCCCGATGCCGGTGCCCAGCGCGGTGATCAGCGACACGATGCTGTCCGACGACATCTTGTCTTGCCGGCCGCGCGCCCGTTCGATGTTCAGGATCTTGCCGCGCAGGGGCAGCACCGCCTGGTTGGCGCGGTTGCGGCCCATCTTGGCGCTGCCGCCGGCGCTGTCGCCCTCGACGATGAAGATTTCGCACTTGGCCGGATCGCGCTCCTGGCAGTCGGCCAGCTTGCCGGGCAGGCTGGCGCCATCCAGCGCGCCCTTGCGCCGGGTCAGCTCGCGCGCGCGCCGGGCGGCCTCGCGGGCGGCGGCGGCTTCCACCACCTTGCCGACGATGGACCTGGCTTCGTTCGGGTGCTGTTCGAACCAGGCGGTCAACTGGTCGATGATCGCGCCTTCCACGATGGGGCGCACCTCGCTGGACACCAGCTTGTCCTTGGTCTGGGAGGAGAATTTCGGATCGGGCACCTTGACCGACAGCACACAGGTCAGACCCTCGCGGCAATCATCGCCGGTCAGCGCCACCTTGTCCTTTTTGCCCGACGGCATTTCCTCGGCATATTTGGTGACCACGCGGGTCAGCCCGGCGCGGAAACCGGCGACATGGGTGCCGCCGTCGCGCTGGGGGATGTTGTTGGTGAAGGCCAGCGTGCTCTCGTGATAGCTGTCGTTCCAGGTCATGGCGATTTCCACCGTCACGCCGTCACGCTCGGCATGGATCATCAGCGGCGCGCCGATCAGCGCCTGCTTGGCGCGGTCCAGATAGGTCACAAAGGCCGTCAGCCCGCCTTCGTAATGCAGGGTGGTCTCGCGCGGCTCCACCCCGCGCTTGTCGCTCAAGATGATCGTGACGCCGGAATTGAGGAAGGCCAGTTCGCGCAGCCGGTGTTCCAGCGTGGCATAGTCGAACTCGGTCTTGGTGAAGGTGGCGGGCGAGGGCAGGAAGGTCACCTCGGTGCCCTTGTTGCCGCCCGCATCGCCCATTTCCTTCAGCGGCGCATCGGGCACGCCCTGGCGGAAGCGCATGTAATGCTCCCGTCCGTTGCGCCAGATGCGCAGGTCCAGGAAATCGGACAGGGCATTGACCACCGACACGCCCACGCCATGCAGGCCACCGGACACCTTGTAGGCATTCTCGTCGAACTTCCCGCCGGCATGCAGCTGGGTCATGATGACTTCCGCCGCCGACACGCCTTCCTCGGGATGAATGTCGACCGGGATGCCGCGGCCATTGTCGCGCACGGTACACGAGCCGTCGGGATTCAGCACCACGTCGATGCGGTTGGCATGACCGGCCAGCGCCTCGTCCACCGCATTGTCGACGACTTCATAGACCATGTGATGCAGGCCCGATCCGTCATCGGTGTCGCCGATATACATGCCGGGGCGCTTGCGCACGGCATCCAGGCCCTTCAGCACCTTGATGCTGTCGGCGTTGTAGGCGTTCATGTTGGGTTCGGACATGGCGTTCACCTGACTCATTAACTGGCGATGATCAGAGCGGAAGCGCCGGCCATCACCGCGCCGGCGCCCTTGTTGATGCGGCGGCGGGCCTTCACGCTGCCGACGAAAGTCTTGAGCCGCGCGGCCAGGGCGGCATAACTGAGAATGACAGTGGGAATGACCACCAGCGTGGCTGCCACAAGCTGGCCATAGCCGATGGCGCTCAGGTGGCGCGGATTGATCGCCACGGGCAGCAGCGCCACGAAAAAGGCGATGGCCTTGGGATTGCCCAGTGTCAGGCCCCAATAGGCCAGGAAGCCGCGGCGCATGTCGCCGGGCAGGGCGGGCACGACCTCGCCGGTTTCCGCGACCGGCATGGTCCAGTATTTCCAGGCCAGGAACAGCAGGTAGAGCGCACCCGCGATCTTCACGATCAGGAACAGTTGCCCCATCGCCTGCGCCACCAGCGCCAGGCCAAAGGCGCTCAGCGTCATCAGGCACAGATCGCCCACGAGGATGCCCGCCATCGCCGGAATGGTGGAGCGGAAGCCCGATCCCAGCGCGCGCGCGATGATGGCGATGACGCCGGGACCGGGCGTGGCCACCGCCACGGCATAGAGCCCGATATAGAGAAGATAGCTGTGCAGCGCGATCATGACGCCGCCTCCTGGGGGGCAAAGCCGCCGTCCCGCACCTCGAAGATCTGGGCGCTGGCGCCGTCGAACAGCGACAGGTCGGTGCCGGTCATCCAGGCCTGGGCCGACAAAGCGGTGATTTCCTCGAACAGGGCGGCGCGGCGCATCGCGTCCAGATGGGCGGCGATCTCGTCCAGCAGCAGGATCGGCGCCATGCCCGCGCGCATCCGCGACAGTTCGCGCGCATCGGCCAGGATGATCGACACCAGCAGCGCTTTCTGCTCGCCGGTGGAACAGTCGCGCGCCTCCATCCGCTTTTCGGTGTGGCGCACATTCAGGTCGGTGGTGTGGGGGCCGCTCAGCGTGCGTCCGGCCTCGGCGTCGCGCATGCGCCCCGCGGCGAAGCCGTCGCGCAATGTTTCGGCGCTGCCCAGATGCAGTTCGTCGCTGAGCGAAAGCGCGGCGGCGGGAAACACGCCGGCCTGTTCACGTTCGGCCAGGGCGCGCGACAGCCGTTCCACCACGGCGGCGCGGGCCCGCGCGATTTCGATGCCCGCCTCGGCCATCTCGTTTTCCAGCCCGTCCAGCCAGCCCGGATCGCGCGGCCCGTATTTCAGCAGCCGCGCACGCTCGCGCATCGCGGTTTCGTAGCAGGTGCTGGCGCGCGCATGGGCGGCATCGAAGCCCAGCACCAGCCGGTCCAGGAAGCGCCGCCGCCCGGTGGCGGATTCGATGAACAGCCGGTCCATCGCCGGCGTCAGCCAGATCGCTGTACGATGTCGCCCAGGTCGGCGGAGGAGGATGCGGGCGCGCCGTTCAACCGCACTTCACGCTTCCCCGAAACACTGCCGCTTTGCACCAGGCCGGTGCCGATCTGGTGGCTGGTATGCCCACGCGCCACCGTTGCGGCCACCGCCCAGAGCGGGCCGTCCATCTGCGCCGGTCCCTTGCGGACATGATCGGACAGCTTCGCCCCGCGGAGGCCGCGGCCCGGCGACAGAAGCGAGATGGCGTCCAGCACGTTGGTCTTGCCCGCGCCGTTTGGCCCGGCCAGCACCACAGGGGCCGCGGCCACTGCCAGCTCGGTCGCCGCATAGGAGCGGAAATTGGTCAGTTGCAGGCGCGTCACCGCCAGGGGGGCAGCCAGCGGTGCCCCAGCCGATAGTGGTCTGGCCTCGGAACCGGGATGGGTGGCGCCAGTCAATCCTAGACCCTGAGAGGCATGAGGACGTACAGCGTGCGCGCGTCCTCCGCGTCCTCGATGATGGCGGGCGAACCGGCATCCGACAGCAGGAAGCGCACTTCCTTGCCTTCGATCTGGCTGGTGATGTCCAGCAGATAGCGGGCGTTGAAGCCGATCTCCAGCGCGCCGGCGCTGTAGGTGGCGCCGACATCCTCGGTCGCGGTGCCGCTTTCGGGATTGACCACCGACAGCGTGACCTTGTCCTTGGACAGGTTCAACTTCACCGCGCGCGTCTTGTCGGCGCTGATGGTCGACACGCGGTCGACCGACTGTGCGAATTCCTTGGCTTCCAGCGCCAGCGCCTTGTCGTTGCCCGCCGGGATCACCCGCTCATAGGGCGGGAAGTTGCCGTCGATCAGCTTGCTGGTCAGTTCCACGCCGTTGAAGCCGAACTGGATCTTGGTGTCCGACAGGGCGACATCGATCGCGCCGTCGGCATCGTCCAGCAGCTTGCGCAGTTCGCCCACCGTCTTGCGCGGCACGATCACGCCGGGCATGTCGCCGGCGCCGTCCGGCAGTTCCAGCTCATAGCGGGCCAGGCGATGGCCGTCTGTCGCCACCGCGCGCATCACCGGCGGCTTGGCGTCCTTGGCGGCATGCAGATAGATGCCGTTCAGGTAATAGCGCGTCTCTTCGGTCGAGATGGCGAAGCGCGTCTTGTCGATGATGCGCTTGATGTCGTCGGCCGCCAGGCGGAACTGGTGGGGCAGAGCGCCCGCCGACATTTGCGGGAAATCCTCGCGCGGCAGGCAGGCCAGCTCGAAGCGCGAGGTGCCGGCCGACACCGCCAGGCGTCCGCCTTCGGAGGCCAGCAGTTCGGCCTGGACCTGGGCGCCTTCGGGCAGCTTGCGCACGATGTCGTAGAGCATGTGCGCGGGCGCGGTGGCCGAACCGGCACGCAGCACATCGGCGGGCAGCGCCTCCACGATCTCGATGTCCAGGTCGGTGGCGGTGAGCTTGAGTTCGCTTTTGCCTGCCTCGATCAGCACATTGGACAGGATCGGAATGGTGTTGCGGCGCTCGACCACGCTCTGCACATGGTTCAGCGCCTTGAGGAACGCGCCGCGTTCGACATTGATTTTCATGGGTTCTCAGCCGCCTTGTTGCCCGGTGTTGCCCGCGGGCCGGGTCCTTCGGAAAGGCCCGGAAAAATCCCGTTTTCTTGTGTTTGGGAGAGCCCCAAAAAGGCCCCAAGACTCAAGTCAGAAAACATACCAAAACAGGCCCGAAAGGGCAAAGAAAAGGCCCTGCGAAGAGCCCTGATTTTGCCCGGAAATCCGGGGTTTTTCCGGCCTATTCGCGGGCCAGTTCCTGCGCCTGGAAAAGCCCCAGCGCACAGGCCCCCACCAGCACCATCCAGCCCAGCAGGCACACCGCCGCAAGCCCGGCCTGGGCGGCATTGGCGCCGATGCCCGGCGCCAGGTCCTGGCCCGTCACGAAGGCCCGCAGCACATAGGCCGACAGGCGCGGCAGGGCGGCATACCAGCCGGGCGTGGCCTCCCAGGGATGGATCAGCGCCATGGCGATCCACTGGCCGAAGCTGAACACCATCGCCGTCATCAGCGCCCCGGTGGCGGCGCGAAAGGCGATGGCGATCACCGCCACGATCCCGCCCAGCACCATCAACTCGCACCAGCCGGTCACGGCGGTGCCCAGCAGCGGCAGCACAAAGGGGCCCTGGGGCGGGGTCAGCACCACGCTGCCGATCGCGGCGGCATACAGGCTCTGAACCAGCGCCACCACGGCCAGCAGCACCAGGCTGACGGCGGTCGCCGCGCCATAGACGATGAAGCGGGCAAGGATCAGGTTGACGCGCGAATTGCGCGGGGTGATCAGCCGCCAGGTCTCCCAGCGATAGTCCGCGGCGAACAGGGTCGCGGCGGCGGCGGCATAGAACACCTGGAAGAAGGCCGACTGGGTCAGGCCCACGCCGCTGACCATCTGGTGGCCGATGTCCAGCGCGACGGGCATGTGCAGGTGCAGGCGGATCCAGGTGTCCAGCAGCAGGTTGAACAGAAGAATGCTCAGCGGCACCGCCAGGAAACCCCAGAACAGCACGCCCCCGGCGCGGCGCACGCGGAATGCCTCGGCGGCGATGGCGTCACCCAGCATGATCGCCGCCCGCCGAATGGCCCGCCGAATGGGATGTCTGTTCGAGATAAAACTTCTCCAGCTCGCCGCCCACCCAGCGCGCCTCGACCAGGTCGATGCCGCTTTCGATCAGCGCGCGCAGCAGGGCAGGGGCCTCGGCACGGCTTACCGCCGCCAATACGCCATCGCCATCCGGGGCGCCATCGGGCGTGCCGCGCGCCCCCAGCGCCGCCAGCAGCGCGCCCTGCGATGTCGCCAGCAGGCGCAGCTTTTCCTGGCCCGCCAGCAGCATGTCGATGCGGCCTTCGGCGACAAGCTTGCCGCGCGCGAAGATCGCCACCCGGTCGCAGGTGCGCTGCACCTCATCCAGCAGATGGCTGGACAGAAGGATGGTGACGCCATCTTTCGCCGCCAGGTCGCGGATCAGGGTGCGCATCTCCAGAATGCCGGCCGGGTCCATGCCGCTGGTCGGCTCGTCCAGGATCAACAGGCTGGGCCGGGCGATCAGGGCGGCGGCGATACCCAGCCGCTGCTTCATGCCGACCGAGAAATGGCGCACGCGCCGGTGCGCGGCCTCGCCCAGGCCCACGCGGCCCAGCCAGGACGCGGTGTCGGGATCGCGCACACCGCTGGCGCACGCCAGCATGGTCAGCGTCTCGCTCGCGGTCAGGGTGGGGTAATAGCGCGGCGTTTCGATCATCGCACCGATGCGCCGGCGCACCGGCACCATGGCGGGCGTGCCGCCCAGCAGCGCCAGCGATCCGCCGCTGGGCCGGATCAGGTCCAGGCACAGGCGGAAGAAGGTGCTCTTGCCCGCGCCATTGGCGCCCAGAATGCCATAGACGCCGCCTTCCGGGATCGCCAGCGACAGGCGGTCCAGCGCCGTGACGGCGCCGAACCGCTTGGTCAGGTCATGCGCTTCGATCAGGGCGCTCAGAGGTCGCCTTTTCTCTGCAGCATCTGGGAGAGAAAATCGACTTCCTGGCGGAACATCGCATCTTCCACGATCAGCGCCTCGATGCGGCGGCAGGCATGCAGCACCGTGGTGTGGTCGCGCCCGCCAAAGCGGCGGCCGATTTCCGGCAGCGAACGGGTGGTCAGCTTGCGCGACAGGTACATGGCGACCTGGCGCGGGCGGGCCACGCGGCGCGCGCGCTGCGGCGAATGGAAGTCCTTGACCTCAAGCTTGTAGAACTCGGCGGTCTTGCGCTGGATGTCCTCGATCGAGGTCTTCACGCCGGGCCCGCCGCGCAGGCCCACCGCTTCCTCGGCGACTTCCAGCGTCACCGGCTTCTTGGTCAGGTCGGCATAGGTCGCCAGCTTGGTGAAGATGGCGATCATCTCGCGCGGGCTGGCATCCTCCAGGTCGGCGATGCGTTCCAGCACCATGTCGGGCAGCACCACTTCGGGCTTGTGGCGGCTGAACTCGGCGGCGCGCGACTTGAGGATCGCCAGGCGCGTTTCGCGCTCCGGCTTGTCCAGTCCCACCACCAGCCCGCCGGCCAGGCGCGACTTCACATCGGCGCCCAGCCCGCCTTCCAGCGCGCCCGGCGCGCGGTCGGCGGCGATCACCACCCGGCGGCGCAGGTCGGCAAAGGCGTTGACGGTGTAGAGGAATTCCGCCGCGGTCGAGGCCGAGCGGCAGATGTGCTGCAGGTCGTCGATGATCAGCACTTCGGCGGTGCGCAGCTCTTCCTTGAAGGCCAGCGTGTCCTTGCGATAGAGCGCGCCCAGGAAGTGGCGCATGAAGTCCTCGGCGCGCAGGAACAGGGTGCGCTTGCCGCGCTTGCGGAATTCCAGCGCCGCCGCGTTCAGCAGATGGGTCTTGCCGAAGCCGAAGCCGCCATGGATGTAGAGCAGGGGAATGTCGGCCTGCTCGCCGCTGGCGAAGGCGCGCGCCGCGCCATGGCCGAATTCATTGGACGGGCCCGGAATGAAGCTTTCGAAGGTCTGCTGGGGATGCAGCATCCGGTTCCACAGGCCCTTGTCGTCCTCGCCCTGGGCCAGGCCGCGGCTTTCGCTGCGCGGCGGCAGATAGGAGACCGAAGCCGCCGGCGGCTCCTGGTGCTGGGCCTGGCGCGGAATGGCGCCGCCGATGGCCGGCGCGGGTGTGGCCGCCATCACGATCGACAGCGAGGCGGGATGGAATCCTTCCGCCAGGAAGGCCTTCTCGATGCGGGCAACATAATGGTTGGCGACCCAGTTGCGCACGAAGGGCTTGGTCGCGCCGATCTTCAGCTCATCGGCGTCGAAGGACTCCAGGCTCAGCGGGCTGATCCAGGCCTCGAACACCGGATCGCCCAGCTCGCGCCGCATGCGTTCGCGCACCGCTGTCCAGGCGGCGTGCCAGTCCGGAGGCATTGTTTTCCCTGTTGTCTGTACCATCGTCGTACCCGTTCGAAATGGCCCCAAATGGGCGCCGTTGTTGTTGCTCCGGCACATTTTTGTGTCCGGTCGTGTAAGCCCGTCCTTGCCGCCCGAAGGCGGGTGTCATCTCCAGACCTGAAGAAACGCCACTGCCACCCCGCCTAATTCTGCCGCCAGGGCAGGCCGGCGGCCTTCCAGCCGCCCTGCGTGCCGCGATGCCCTTGTCCGTCCCGGTCGCCCTCAAAGCCCTCCGAGACGTTGAAACAGGCCTGATAGCCGGCGCCGGTCAGCGCGATGGCCGCCGCCCGGCTGCGCGCGCCCGATCGGCACAGCAGCAGCACGGGCCCGTCCTGGCCGGCGCCAGCCGCGTCCAGGGCGGCGCGGGCCTGGCCCAGGAATTCGGGATTGGGCGCGCCGGTGGGGAAGCTCTGCCACTCCACGCAATGGACCTGGCGGCCCAGGGGGGCCAGGTCGGGCAGGCCGACGAAGTTCCACTCCGCGGTCGTGCGCACGTCGATCAGCTGGACCCGGGGGTCCGCTTCCAGCCGTTTCCAGGCCTCGCGCGGTGTCACATCACCGGCATATTGGAGGGTAGGGGAAGAAACCATGGGGGCCGCCGAGCGAAAATCCTGCTGTTGCCGGGTTTTCACCCAGCACTGAAACGTCACATTTTGAAGAAGTTAGTGCCTACTCTGCCCGGCGGTGCTGTAAAAACACTGCAGGCAACCGGCGAATACTTTGGTTCTACTTATTGAATACTTCGCCATTGCCTTACGTCCGCCCCATCGGTTGGTAAAGATACGTCCAAGCCGGTCACGGCATCAAGGGGACAAACGCCGAACAGTCACCTGATTCGAAAATTTTTTCGCTTTTGTGACCCCCGCTAACTGGTTGTACCGTATACGGAAAATGAAATCTCCCGACTCACCCTGACAGTTCAGCCACTTAGCCGCGGCGACGCAATTTTGCGCCGCCGAAATGGTTACCGATTGGTTAATATCCGGGTACGGACAAATAAAAAGGGCCCGGTTTTGTGACCGGACCCCATCTGGACTGTAATCCCCAAGGATTACAGTGCCTTCCTTGATTTTGCCCTATTTCGACAGTTTCGCGACACGCTGCGCCAGGCGCGAAACCTTCCGCGAGCCGGTGTTCTTGTGCATCACGCCCTTGGACACACCGCGCATGATCTCCGGCTCGGCGGCGGCCAGCGCGGCCTTGGCGGCGGAGGCGTCGCCCGACGTCAGGGCTTCCTCGACCTTGCGGATAAAGCCGCGAACGCGGGATTTGCGCGCCGTATTGATGGCGGTGCGCTTGGCCGTGGTGCGGGTCCGCTTCTTGGCGGAGGCGATATTGGGCATGGGTCGTCCTTACGGGCTTTTCGCGAAAGAGGCGGGCATATACCCCCCAAAACGGCTCCGGTCAAACAGAACCGGCGGATTTGGGGGCCTATTCGTCCCGAAAAGCCGGTTTGCGCTTCCCGGAAAAGGCCGCCATGCCCTCTTTCTGGTCATGGGTCGCAAAAAGGGCATGGAAGGCCCGCCTTTCATAGGCCAGGCCCTGGGCCAGGGGCCTCTCGTAAGCCCGATTGATAGCCTCCTTCAGCATCATCACGGCGGGCAGGGACTGGGCGGCGATCTTGCGGGCGGCCTTCAGGGCCTCGTCCATCAGCATCTCGGCGGGAACCACGCGCGAGGCCACGCCGGACGCCTCGGCCTCGGCGGCGTCCATCATCCGCCCGGTCAGGCACAGATCCATCGCCTTGGCCTTGCCCATGGCCAGCGGCGTGCGCTGGCTGCCGCCCAGGCCGGGCATGATTCCCAGGGTGATCTCCGGCTGGCCGAATTTGGCGGTATCGGCGGCAATCAGGATGTCCAGCGCCATCGCCAGCTCGCAGCCGCCGCCCAGCGCGAAACCGGCCACCGCGGCGATGATGGGCTTCCTGATGCGCAGGATGCGGTCCATCTGGCGGCCGAAGGGATTTTCCGCCTGCATCTGGGAAAAGCTCTTGGGCGCCATTTCCTTGATGTCGGCGCCCGCCGCAAAGGCCTTGTCCGAACCGGTGACGATCATCACCCGGATGGCGGGATCGGCATCCCAGGCCTCCAGCGCCGCCGCCAGCCCATCCAGCAGCTCGTTGTTCAGCGCGTTCAGCGCCTCGGGCCGGTTCAGGGTGGCGATGCCGATGGGGCCATCGGTCTTCACGAGAACAGCGCTCATCTCACTCTCACTTCTGGCATTTGGGACAATAGAATGTGGAACGCCCCGATTGCACGATGCGCTTTACAACGCCCCTGCATGCTTTTGTATGGCCTACCGCTTCGCTGCTTGAGGCCGCAAGCTTACAAGGCTTGCCTTCGCGCCCATAGACCAGGAAGCGGTGCTGAAAATTGCCGGGATCGCCGGTGGCCTGGGCGTGATCGCGCAAGGTGGAACCGCCCGCGGCGATTGCGTCCTTCAGCACTTTCTTTATCGCCGCCGCCAGTGGCGCCAGCCGTTCGCGGGAAATCGAACCGGCCATGCGCTTGGGCGAAATCCTGGCCCGGAACAGCGCCTCGCAGACATAGATGTTGCCAAGCCCCGCGATCAGCCGCTGGTCCAGCAGCGCCGCCTTGATCGGCGTCTTCTTGCCTTCCAGCACTTTGGCCAGGAATGCGGTGTTGAAACGGTCCGACAAGGGCTCGACGCCGACATCCTTGAACAGCCTGTCCTGTTCCAGATGCGCGGTGGCGACCAGGGTCATCAGCCCGAAGCGGCGATGATCATTGAAGACGATCTTCGCCGGCACATCGGTTTCGAACACGACATGGTCGTGCTTGTCCGTGCCCGCCGTGGCGGGCGCCACGTCATAGACGTAGCTGCCGATCTTGCGGGGCTTTCCTTCCGAAAAAACGCTCATGCGCCCGCTCATGCCCAGATGGATCACCAGCGTTTCGCCGCTGTCCAGGTCGGCCAGGATATATTTGGCCCGCCGGCGCAGGTGCAGCACCTTGCGCCCCTCCAGCCGCTCCACGAAGCGGGGCGGGAAGGGGATGCGCAGGTCGCCCCGCCGTGTCTGGGCGTGGGTGATGACATGGCCCTCCATCACGGGCAGAAGGCCCATGCGGACGGTCTCGACTTCGGGCAATTCGGGCATCTGGGTGGGTGAAGAGTCGCGGGAACCAACCGTAGCCCATCGCCCCCGGCCCGCGCTATGGTCCGGCCATGATGGATGACACCGCCAATTCGGGCAAAACCGCCAGCTTCGGTTTCCGCGAGGTGCCGGAAGCCGACAAGGAAGGCCTGGTCAAGGGGGTCTTTTCCTCGGTCGCGGCGCGCTACGACCTGATGAACGACCTGATGAGCGCGGGCGTTCACCGCATCTGGAAGGATGCGATGGTCGAGTGGCTCAATCCGCGACCGGGCTGGCGCAGCCTGGATGTGGCCGGCGGCACCGGCGACATCGCCTTCCGCATTGCGGACATGGCCAGGTCGCGCGGCGGCGAGGCCGCCATCACCGTCTGCGACATCAATGCCGACATGCTGGGCGAGGGCGTGCGCCGCGCGGCGGAAAAAGGCGAGACGGCGCTGGACTGGGTTTGCGGCAATGCCGAATGCCTGCCGTTTCCCGACAGCCATTTCGACAGCTATACGATCGCCTTCGGCATCCGCAATGTCACCCATATCGATGCGGCGCTGCGCGAAGCGCGCCGCGTGCTCAAACCCGGCGGGCGTTTTTTGTGCCTGGAATTCTCCAAGGTGGAGGTGCCGGGACTGGACACGCTCTATGACGCCTATTCCTTCAAGCTGATGCCCAGGATCGGCGGCGTGGTGGCCAAGGACGAGGACTCCTATCGCTATCTGGCCGAAAGCATCCGCCGCTTTCCGCCGCAGGCGAAGTTCGCCTCCATGATCGCCGATGCGGGGCTGGAGCAGGTCAAGGTCCGCAACCTGTCGGGCGGCATTGCCGCCATGCACTCGGCCTGGCGGATCTAGGGCGTGCACGCATGAATCCCGTTTCCAGCCTGTTGCGCCTTGTCCAGGCCGCCGGCGTGCTTGCCGGGCCGGTGCTGGCGTTGCGTGGCAAGAAGCCCGATGCGGGGCCGCGCCTGGCCCGCGCGCTCGAAAAGCTGGGCCCCGCGGCGATCAAGCTGGGCCAGATGCTGGCCACGCGCCCCGATGTGGTGGGCGCCGATGTCGCGCGCGCACTGGAGCATCTGCAGGACCGGCTGCCCCCCTTCAGCGAGGCGGCGGCGCGTGCCGAAATTGCGGACGTGTTTGGAAAGCCGGTGGAGCAGCTCTTTTCCAGCTTCGGTGCGCCCATTGCCGCGGCCTCCATCGCCCAGGTGCATCGCGCGCAGACGGCGGATGATCCCCCCGTGCGCGTGGCGGTGAAGATCCTGCGCCCCGGCATCCGCGAACAGTTCGCGCGCGATCTTCATGCCTTTGCCCTGTTCGCCCGCGTCGCGGAGGCGCTGTCGGCCGAGGCGCGGCGGCTGCGCCTGACCGCGGTCATGGCGACGCTGGAGGCCAGCGTGGCGTTGGAGCTGGATTTGCGGATGGAAGCCGCCGCCGCCAGCGAGCTTTACGAACGCACGCGCGGGGAAGCCGAATTCCGGGTGCCCCATATCGACTGGTCGCGCACCGCCCAGCCGGTGCTGACCAGCGAGTGGATCGATGGCGTTTCGGTGCGCGATGGCGCGGCGCTGGCGGCGGCCGGGCGCGATCCGCGCCAGGTCGCGGTGATGGTGATGCGCTCGTTCCTGACCCAGGCGCTGCGCGATGGCTTTTTCCATGCCGACATGCATCCCGGAAACCTGTTCATCGATCCGGACGGGCGGCTGGTGGCGGTGGATTTCGGCATCATGGGGCGGCTGGATGCAGGCATGCGCCGTTTCATGGCCGGCACGCTGGCCGGATTCCTGCAGCGCGACTATCGCCGCGTGGCCGAACTGCATTACGAATTTTCCTTCGTGCCGCCCACCCATCCGGTCGAGACCTTCGCCCAGGCGCTGCGCGCCATTGGCGAGCCGATTTTCGGGCGCAGCGCGCGCGACGTGTCGATCGCGCGGCTGCTGGCGCAACTGTTCGAAACCACGCGCCGCTTCGACATGCAGGCCCAGCCGCAACTGGTGCTGCTGCAAAAGACCATGGTGGTGGTCGAAGGCGTGTGCCGCGGCCTGGACCCGGATTTCGACATCTGGGAGGCCGCCCGCCCGGTGGCCGAGAAATGGGTGCATGAACAGATGGGCCCGGAAGCGGCGCTGTCCAAGGCCGCCGAAAGCCTCAGCGCGCTGGGCAAGCTGGCCCAGGACCTGCCGCAGCTTGTGAAGAATGCCGAGGGCCTGTCGCAGATGGTGGCCGAGGGCGGCATGCGCCTGCATCCCGATACCGCCCGCGCCATCGCCGCCGAGCAGGAACGGCGCGCGCGTCCCGCCCGCATCGTGCTGCTGACGCTATTGGCGCTGATTGCCGCCAGCCTGCTGTTCGCCGTCGCGCATCTTTTTTGACAGCCAGAAGAAGCGCCACACCAGCAGCAGCGCCGCCACCGCCAGGCCGAAGGCCAGGCCGATCCAGATGCCCAGGCCTTCCATTTTCAGGCCGAAGCCCAGCGCCAGGCACATGGGAAATCCGGCCAGCCAATAGCTGGCGCCGGCGATCCACATCGGCGCGCGCGCATCCTTCAGGCCGCGCAGCGCCATCGCCGCGCTGACCTGCAACCCGTCCACGATCTGGAAGGCGGCGGCGACATGCAGGAACACCACTGTGAGCGCAATGGCCTCGCCGTTCGAGGCATCGGACGAGAACCAGGCGCTGGCGATGGCGCGCGGGAACAGCAGCAGGAGGGCCGACGTCACGGTCATGAAGGCCATCGCCACGCCCATGGCCGTGAAGCCTGCGCGCCGCGCCGCATGCATGTCGCCCGCGCCCGCTGCCAGGCCCACGCGCACCGTGGCGGCCAGCCCCACGCCCAGCGGCACCATGAAGGTCAGCGAGGGAATGGTGATGGCGATCTGGTGCGCCGCCAGCATGGTGGCGCCGAACAGGCCCATCAGCACCGTGGCGGCGTTGAACAGCATGGCCTCGAAGATGGTGGTCAGGCCGATGGGCACGCCCAGGCGGAACATCTCCTTCAGGTGCGGCCAGTGGGGAAGGCGAAAATCCTTCAGGATGCGATGGGCGCTGAGGGCAGGCGAGAGATGGATCACTGCCAGCATCGCCGTGAAGGCGAAGACGTTGGACAGCGCCGATGCCAGGCCAGAGCCCCACAGCCCCAGTGCCGGAACACCCAGGTGGCCGAAGATCAGGCACCAGTCGCCCAGCGCGTTGAACACGATGGCCGCCAGCATCACGATCATCGGCGCGACCGGCCGCGACAAAGCGGTGGCATAGTTGCGCAGCACCTGGAAGCCGATGGCAAAAGGCAGGCCCCAGCACAGCGTGGATGTGAAGATGCCCGCGCCGCCGGCCAGCAGTGGCGCTTCGCCCAGCGCGCGCATGATCGGCCCGGTTGTCAGCAGCACCGCCAGCAGCGGCGGGGTCATGATCAGCGCCGCCCACAGGCCCATGCGCGTGGCCGGGCGCACTTCCTGCGGCCTGTTCTCGCCCAGCGCGTGGGCGATCACCGGCGAGACGGCATGGGCGGGCCCGCAGCCCAGCAGCCAGGTGAAAAAGAACACCGTGTTGCCCAGCGCGGCCGAGGCCAGCGCCTCCTTGCTCAGATGGCCCAGCATCAGCGTGTCGGTGGCCAGGATCGCCATCTGGGCAAGCTGGGTCGCCGCCAGCGGCAGCGCCAGGCGCAGCAGTTCGCGCAGCTCGCCCATCCAGGCGGCGCGGCCGGTTCCGGCGATCAGGGGGCCGGGATTGGTGGCTTCGGTAATTTCTGGTTCGCTCATGGCATTCTGGAACGGATGAAAATGAAAAACCCTCCGCGGGGAGGGGCCCGGGAGGGTTCGAACGGCGCCGGCAAGGCGGTGCGCTATCGAAGTCCCGGAATGGCGATGCGATGGCCGGCGCGCGTGCGCGGTGCGGTGATGGTCATGCGGGCCTCCTCGATGCTGGAAAGGAACAGGGATGCTGGAAAGGGAAAGGAATTTCGGGCCGCCGGGTTACGCCCGGGCCCTGTGCCTGTCAATGGCCCGCCGCCAGGCGGAGCCGTGACATTTTTATGGAAGTTTTCCTCAAACCATCCCTCAAGCTTTAAAGGCGTCACAACCGGGGGTGGATACCATCATTCCCGATAGCCGCATTGCGCCGGGGGGCGCGCTGTCCTGACCGAACAGAGGGACATCACATGCAGGCTTTGGGACTGTGCTGGGACCAGACGGGGATCGGCGAACTCGAGGAAGTCCATATACCGCGCCAGGCCCCGGCGCATCGCGGGGCGCGGCTTCTGCTGTCGCATTGGCAGGCCCGCGAGGCGGAAGGCCGCTTTGTCGTCGGCCGCGATGTGCCTGCGCGCCCGCTGGCGAAAATTCTCAGCGGGTTGATGCTCTATGAGCCCGTCGATGGCGATTTCCGCATTCGCCTTGCCGGTCTGGCGCTGCTGCGCCGCTTTGGCCGCGATGTGCGGGGCGAAAGATTGTCGGCCCTGTCTGGCGCGGGCCAGTTCAGCGCCCATGCCGCGCAGATGCGTGCGCTGCTGCGGACGGGAAAGCCGCTGGTGGTCGAGGTGCGCCTGATGCAGCAGGGGCGGATCCAGCTTTGCTACGAGTTGGTTGCACTGCGCGTTTTCGCGCCCGACGAACAGACGCCCTGGGTGCTGGCCGGGTTGTTTTTCCATGACTGGCGGCTCTGACATCGGGTCCGCGTGACGCGAAACTATCGCAAATTCCATGCAATCGGGCGTTGGCCGTGCGCGGCGCCTGTGTTTAGGTGCGGCTCAGCAACAAGGACTGTTGATGGCAAAGCCGCTCAATATCGCCCATCGCGGCGGCGCCGGGCTGATGCCCGAAAACGCGCTGGCTGCCTTTGCCGATGCGATCGCCCGCGGCTGCGATGGCGCCGAGCTGGATGTGCAACTGTCCGCCGACGGCGTGCCGGTGGTGCATCACGATTATCGCCTTATGGCCGATGTGGCGCGCGCCCATGGCGCATGGCTTGATGCGCCGGGGCCGCGCATCAAGGACCTGACCGCCGAACAGCTGCAGACATGGGATATCGGCCGCGCGCGTCCGGGCAGCGATTACGCGCTGCGCCATCCCGCACTGACGCCGGTGGACGGGCAGGGCGTGCCCCCGCTGGCGGCGGTGCTGGACCTGGCGGCGGATGCGCCGCATCCCTTTGTGCTGATGGTGGAACTGAAATGCGGCGCCAGCGACGACAGCGCCGATCCGGTGCTGCTGGCCGAAGCCGCGCATGACGCCGTCATAGCCGCGGGCGTTCTGGAGAATGTGATCTTTGTCGGTTTCGACTGGCGCGCATTGCTGGCGGTGAAGGCGGCCGATCCGGCGGCGCTGTGCTGGTTCACCACCGACAAGCTGATGGGCGATGCGCGCGCCGCCATCGACACCATCGCGGCGGCGGGCGCCGATGGCTGGTTTCCCAATTTCCGCGACGCCACGGATGACAATGTCGCCCATGCCCGCGCACGCGACCTGAAGGTCGGCGCCTGGACGGTCAATGACCCGGCTGACATGCGCCGCCTGTCCGGCCTGGACGCAATCTGCACCGACAGGCCGGATCTGTTGATGGACCTACGGTCTCTTTAGCGCTGGTGTCCCGGCCGTTCGCTCAGGCTCGCGGCGTTGTTGGCTGCGCGCTCACAACCCTTCAAACAGTGCCGTCGACAGATAGCGTTCGGCGAAGGAGGGGATGATCGCCACGATGGTCTTGCCCGCATTCTCGGGCCGCGCGCCCACTTCCAGGGCCGCCGCGATGGCCGCGCCAGAGGAAATGCCGACCGGGATGCCTTCCTCCCGCGCCGCCTGGCGCGCGGTTTCCAGCGCCGTCTCGTTGGAGATGGTCACCACCTCGTCGATCACCTTGCGGTCCAGGATGGCGGGCACGAAACCGGCGCCGATGCCCTGAATCTTGTGCGGGCCGGGCTGACCGCCCGACAGGACCGGGGAATCCTCCGGCTCCAGCGCGATCATCTTCACGCCGGGCTTCTTTTCCTTCAGCACCTGGCCGACGCCGGTGATGGTGCCACCGGTGCCCACGCCGGAAATCACGATGTCGACCTTGCCCTCGGTGTCGTTCCAGATTTCCTCGGCGGTGGTGCGCCGGTGCACGTCGGGATTGGCCGGGTTTTCGAACTGCTGGGGGATCACCGCGCCGGGATGTTCGGCCACCAGTTCATGGGCGCGGGCGATGGCGCCCTTCATGCCCTTGGCCGCTTCGGTCAGCTCCAGCTTGGCGCCCAGAAGCTGCAGCATCTTGCGCCGCTCCAGCGACATGCTTTCGGGCATCACCAGGATCAGCTCATAACCCTTGGCCGCGGCCACGAAGGCCAGCGCGATGCCGGTGTTGCCGGATGTCGGCTCGATCAGTGTGGATTTGCCCGGCGTGATGATGCCCTGGGCTTCCAGCGCCTCGATCATCGCCACGCCGATGCGGTCCTTGACCGAGGAGATGGGATTGAAGAATTCCAGTTTCAGCAGGATGTCCGCCTTCACGCCCGCCTCCTTGGGCAGCCGGTTCAGCCTGACAAGCGGCGTGTCGCCGATGGTCTGGGTGATGGAGTCATAAATGCGTCCGCGTCCGGGCTTTCCTGTCTGCATGGCCGTCCTCCTGAATCCCTGTTTTAAATCGTGAAATCGGCGCTGGTGTCGGTCCCGGCATCCACGCCGGCATGGCGCGCCCGCTGGCACAGATCCTCGATGGTGACCGAGTCCAGCCGCACCATAAGCTCTTCCTGCAACGTCTGCACGAAGGGCGCGACGATGCGCTGGCCCAGGTCCGAGCGGGGGCAGCCCCGGTCCTCGTCATCCTCGATGCTTTCGGCCACCCGCACCACATCGCCCACCGAGATGCGCCGCCGCTCGCGCGCCAGCCGGTAGCCGCCGCGTGGGCCCCGCACGCCTTTCAGAATGCCCGCGCGCACCAGTTGTTGCATCACCTGTTCCAGGTAACGCTGGGGCACGCCCTGGCGGGCGGTGATTTCCTTGGCCTGGACCGGTTCGGGCCGGGCGTTGAAGGCGATGTCGATCACCGCTTCCAGGGCCAAAAGGGTCTTGCGCGACAGTTTCAGCATCAGGCCTTGACCGCCGCTGTCATGCCCGTGGAACCGAAGCCGCCGGCGCCGCGCGCGCTGTCGCTGAGTTCCGTCACTTCCACCAGTTCGGCCTGTTCGTGGCGGGCGATCACCATCTGGGCAATCTTCATGCCGCGCGCGATGCGGAAGGGTTCGGTTCCGTGATTGATCAGGATCGCCTTGACCTCGCCGCGATAGTCGCTGTCCACCGTGCCGGGCGCGTTCAGGCAGGTGATGCCATGGTTCAGCGCCAGGCCAGAGCGCGGACGAACCTGCGCCTCGAAGCCCAGCGGCAGTTCGATGGCGATGCCGGTGGGCACGGCGGCGCGCGCGCCCGGCGCCAGCACCATTTCGGCCTCGACGGCGGCCAGCAGGTCCAGCCCCGCCGATCCTTCCGTCGCATAATGCGGGAAGGCCAGGTCCTGGGCGTGCGCCAGCCGCTTGATCAGAAGTTTCATGCTGCCCCCTTGATGGTCTGTGCGATGCGCGCCGCCAGTTTTTCGGCGACGTCTGTTTTTGTCATGTCCGGCCAGTCTTCCACGCCCGCCGCGCTGACCAGATGCACGCGGTTTCGCGTGCCGCCCATCACGTCCCCGGACACGTCGTTGGCGACGATCCAGTCGGCACCCTTGCGGGTGCGTTTTTCAACGGCGTGGGCGACGACATCGTCGGTCTCGGCGGCAAAGCCGATCAGCAGGCGCGGGCGCGCGGCATGCCCGGCCAGGCTGGCCAGGATGTCGGGATTTTCCACCAGCGCCAGGGACTGGTCGTTCTGCTGATCGTTCTTTTGTCCGCCCTTCTTGATCTTGCTGTTGTGGGCGATTTGCGGCCGCCAGTCGGCCACCGCCGCGCACATCACCGCGATATCGGCGGGCAGGGCGGCCTCGCACGCGGCCAGCATTTCGCGCGCCGTGGTCACGCGCATCAGTTTGACGCCGCGCGGCGGATCGATCGCCACCGGCCCCGACACCAGTGTGGTCTGCGCGCCCGCCCGCGCCAGCGCGTCGGCAATGGCATAGCCCTGGCGGCCGCTGGAGCGGTTGGCCAGGAAACGCACCGGGTCGATCGGCTCCTGCGTGGGGCCGGCCGTCACCAGCGCCTTCAGGCCCTTCAGCGGCGCGTGGCCCGTCAATGCCCGCTCCACTGCAGCGGCAATCGCATCGGGTTCGGCCATGCGGCCCGGCCCGAATTCGCCGCAGGCCATCTCGCCGTCATCAGGGCCCACGAACAGCACGCCGTCGCGCCGCAGGGTTTCGGCGTTGCGCTGCACCGGCGCGCTTTGCCACATGCGCACGTTCATCGCCGGCGCCATCAGCACCGGCTTGTCGGTTGCCAGAAGCGTGGTCGAGGCCAGATCGTTCGCCAGCCCGTTCGCCATCTTGGCCATCAGGTCGGCGGTTGCCGGCGCGACCACCACAAGATCGGCGCTGCGCGACAGTTCGATATGGCCCATGCGGGCTTCGTCTGTCAGGCTGAACAGGTCCTGATAGACCTGATCGCCGGTCAGCGCCGCCAGCGACAGCGGGGTGACGAACTGGGCCCCCGCGGCGGTCAGGATGGCGCGTGATTTCACACCCCGCTCGGCCAGCCGGCGCACCAGCTCCAGCGCCTTGTAGGCAGCGATGCCACCGCCGATGATCAGGAGGATTTTTTTGTCGCCCACCGGAAAACCACGCCAAGTTGAGCGGGGTATATAGCAAAGCACGGTGCCGCCGTGTAGTTCATAGGCAAGCACTTGAAAGAAATAGGATATATTTCATATCAAGCGCCCAAATCGCGGTTAAGCCTGCGTTCATGTCGCTCTGCCATGCTGGATGGCATGACAATGTCGACCGGAGATCTCTACCGCCTGGCCTCCGACCTTGCCGCCGAGCACGGCCCCAAGGCCGCCGACTATGCCAGCCGCGCGGTGATGACCCTGGAAGCCGAAGGCGCCCATGAGCGGGCGCAGTTCTGGTTCCTGATGCTGGTGCTTCTGGGCGATATCAGCTCTGGCCGCGTCGACCCCCGCTCCAGAATCAGCATTCATTAATTCAACCCCCTCCGGTTTCAGCTTCCGCTCGGCTCCCGAACCGGTCGCCTTCGCTCGCTGAAACCACCTCCCCCTTGAATGCACTCATGCGCATAAGGGGGAGGAGGGCCTGTGCTGGTTGAAACAGGTGTTTGCAGCGGCAAGATGGGGTCATGGCCAAATACCGCCCCCGCGCGTTAGCATGGCTGCTCTCGCCGGGAACCTCATGCCCCTCGACCCTCTGGTAAAAGCCTTTCTGGACCGTGCCGCCGAAATCCCGCGCCCCAGGCCGTGGGATCTGCCGCCGATGCTGGCGCGTGAATCCTTCAACGGCATGCTGCAACTGACCGGGCCAAAGGATGTGCCGGTCGGCAAGGTGGAGAATTTCACCATTCCCGGCCCCGGCGGCGAAATCCGCGCGCGCAGCTATGCCCCCGTGGCCGCCAGCGGCCCCATGCCGGGCCTGATCTTCTTTCATGGCGGCGGCTTCGTCGTGGGCGGGCTTTCCAGCCATGACGGGCTTTGCCGCCAGCTTGTTGCCGAAGGCGGCTTCACGGTGGTGGCGGTCGACTATCGGCTGGCGCCCGAACATGTCTATCCGGCGGCGCTGGACGATGCGCTGGCCGCGACGCTGTGGATCGAGAACGAGGCGGCCGCATTGGGCCTGGATGCAGGCAAGCTGGCGGTGGGCGGCGACAGTGCCGGCGCGCTGCTGGCCGCGGCGGTCACCCAGGCGGTGCGCGCCAGGGGCGGGATCAAGCTGGCCTATCAGCTATTGATGTTTCCGGTCACCCAGATCGGCGGCACAACGCGTTCGTCCGGCGAATTCGCCAGCGGCTATTTCATCGAGCGGCGGATGATGGAGCATTTCTTCTCGCTTTATCTTCCCGCGGGGGTCGACCGCGCCGCGCCCGAAGTTTCGCCGCTCAACGCCCAGGATTTTTCCGGCCTGCCGCCAGCCTATGTGATGCTGGCCGGTTATGACCCCCTGCGCGATGACGGCGTGGCCTATGCCGACAAGCTGCGCGCGGCGGGCGTGCCGGTCGAGATCGCCGATTATCCCGACCTGGTGCATTGTTTCATTTACCTGCAGACCGTCTTGCCCGAAGCCAGCGCGGCGATGAGCGCCGCCGCCAGGGCGGTGCGCGCGGCCCTCGATGCGGCTTAGCCGTGCCGCTTAAAGCGGGCGAATAATGCCTTTCGGGTCCAGCACATCGGTCATGGCCGCCCGCACGGCCGCCGCCAGCGGATCGGACGGCGAGGCCATCACCTGCAGCGCGCGCGCGTGGATGGATTTCGCCTGCGCCACTTCATCGTCCAGCTTGCGGGCATAGATCCAGCGCAGCGTCAGGTTTGCGCCATGCGCGTCGGGTGCATCCAGCGATGCCATCACCAGTCCGCGCGCGCCATCGCGCGGCGCCGATTGGATCATCGCGCCGTCCAGCGCCGTGCGCGCGGCGGCATAGAGTCCCGGCAGTTTTGCCCAGGGTGCGCGGCGGCTGACCTGGTCCATGGCCGCGCCGCGTTCCAGCAGGGCCTGGGCCAGCGCGCGCATCGCCATGCGTTCGCGCACCGGCGCCGCCCATGCGCCCAGCCGCGTGGCAATGGCCCTGAATTGGGCCTGTTCGCCGCGCGACAGTTGCAATGACAGCGATGCCCCGCCCGTGCGCTGTTTGCGAAGGCGGGCCCACAGCGTGGCCAGTATCGACGGCTCCGGCTCCAGGCTGTCGAACAGCGCGGTCTGCTGATCGTCGGACAGGTGCGGATGGATCAGCGCCAGCCCTTCGCGCGCCGCCTCGCGCAGCGCCGCCAGGCCGGCGGCAAAATCGGGAAAACACCAGCGCAACGGTTCGCTGCCCGCGGGCCTGCGGCGCACCGCCAGTGTCGCGGCCGTGACCACGCCGCCGCCCGCCAGCACTGCCGCCATTGCCGGGTCGTCGTCCAGCACCGCCGGGCCCTGCGGCGTCGCCAGCCGCAGGCCGCGCAGGCCGCAAGGCAGGCGCGCCGCATGCCCGGCCCATGCCGCCACGGTCATCGATGGATCGGCGGTGGCGCTTTCCAGCATCAGGCCGCGCGGCGCCAGCGCGCCATCCAGTGCCGCCACACCAAGACCGCCGCCCGCGCGCACCTGGCCCGACAGCGTGTCAATGTCCTCGATCGCGTCCAGCGATGACAGGTCCAGCGCGACATGCACAGCATCGGCCGCCCCGCAAGCCTGCTGGCCGACCACAATCGCGGCATCGGCGCACAGGCGCAGCAGCGCCACAAGCTGGGCGCTGTCGGCGGGGCGCAGCACCGCATCGGGCACGCCGCCCGCATCGCCCTGGCGCAGCCGAAGCTGCGCATCCAAGCCCGGCATGTGCGCGGCACGCGCGGCCAGCGCCTGATACACGCGTCCTTCGCCCAGAAGGCGCGTCATCTCTTTCAGGATGTTGGGCGGCAACCGGCTGGGGGCTGTCTGGATATCGTCCAGCGCGCGCGCCGGCGTCACCAGAAGCGCGGGCATGCCAAGCGCCTCCTCCAGCCGCCGCCAGGCGGCATCGGGCAGGCTCTTGCGAATCTGCGTGGCGTTCATGGGCCCACACTAGCGCAATCGGGCCCGGCTTGGGCCTTTCGATGGGCGCGTCAGAGGCGGATATTGACCGCGCCGGGCAGGATTTCAAAGGTTGCGGGCAGCACCCCGGCGGCTTCGCCATCGGTTTCCACCGCCACCGGCCCGTCGGTGTCCAGGGTGGGGGCCGCGGTCAGGCGCGCGGTGCGCAGCATCCGATGCGCTGGATTGTCCAGATGGGTGCCCCGCCGGATGGAGGCCAGGTCGGCCAGGATGCGCCGGCGGCTGCCGCCCGCCATCACCGCCACGTCGAACAGCCCATCCTGCACCGAGGCTTCGGGCGCCACATTCAGGCCGCCGCCGAAATGCCGGCCATTGGCCACCACCACCGAGGCGATGCCGGCGATCTCGTCAAAGCCGCCGGCCTGTTCGCCATGGACATCGGGGGCCATCAGCCGCACGCGGCATTCATGCCAGGCCAGAAGCTGGCTGAAGGTTCCCAGGCGGCGGGCAAAGCCGCGTCCCAGCAACCGCGCGATGCGGCCCTGACCCAGCGAGCGGGCGATGGATGCGCTGAGCCCGAACGAGGCTTCGTCCAGGAAATAGCGCGTGACCGGCACGCCCTCGCGGCTGAGACAGGAGACGCGCCCCACATCCACCTTGCGGATGTGCGAGCGGCGCAGATGGGCGATCGCGCCCACCGCACCCGGTTCGATGCCCAGCCCGCGCGCAACGTCTCCGCCCGTGTTGACGAAGCTGAACACAGCCTCGGGCGACACCGCCGCGCCGCGATCGAAAAAGCCGTTCAGCGCCTCGTTGATCACCCCGTCGCCGCCCACCGCGATCACGTCCAGATGGCCGTCCCGCAGCGCGTCGCGCACCAGGTGCGCCGCCTCGCCGGGACCATGGGTGGGCACCGCCTCGATGGCGGGAAAGATCGCGCCCAGCGCATCCTCGATGCGCCGCCAGTGGCGCCCGGTGCGCCCGCCGTCCGAAGCGGGATTGAACACGGCAAAGGCGGTCACGGCACGCTCCGGTAAAGCGGGGCCAGGCTTTCGATCTCGCGCATCTTGCGCGCTTCGTCCCAGCCCAGATGATCGCCCATCAGGCCGGCGACACGCGCCAGCACCGACGGCGCAGGCGGTCCGAACAGGCCGATGCCGGTGCGGCGCATCACCATGTCCTCCAGCGTCAGCGCCATTTCCTCTTTCAGCGCAAAGGCAATCTGTGCCGGGGTGTCGCCGCTTTCGTTGAAGGGCATCAGGTCGGTCAGCCGCGCGCCCTTCAGCGCTTCGGGCAGGCGCCGGCCCAGCATGTGCGCCATGGGACGCAGCGCGGCGATGCCCGGCCAGGTCTTGTTGAAGCCGCGCAGCATCTGCTCGAAATCGTCAAAGCGGCCGCCGGGCAGGGGGACGCTCGCGGTGGTGCAGCGTTCGGTCTTTTTCTCCAGCTTTGCCGCCAGCGCGTCGGTCACGCTTTGCGCCAACGCGCGGCTGGTCGTCCATTTGCCGCCCAGCGCCGAGAACACGCCGTCCAGCCCTTCTTCGGCATGGTCGACCAGTTCGGCGCGGCGGCTGACGTTATAGGTGCCGCCGGATTTTCCATCCGCCACCAGCGGGCGCAGCCCGGCATAGAAGGCCTGGATGCTGCCTTCGGTCAGCCCCGCCGCGGGCAGGTATTTCTGGAACGCGCCCAGCAGCAGCGCGATATCGCTGTCCTGAACCGCCACGGTGGACGGATCGCCGCTGAAGGGCGTGTCGGTCGTGGCCAAAAGCGTGTGGCCGCGCCAGGGCAGGGCGAACAGATGGCCGTTGCCCGCCTCGATCGCCAGCGCCGCCTCGGACAGTTTGGGCACCATCAGGTGAATGCCCTTGGAGCGGATCAGCCTGTGTTCGGCTTTCTTGCCGCTGGCCTTTTCCAGGAACAGGTCGGCCCAGGGGCCCGCCGCGACCACCAGGCTGCGGGCGCGAATGTCGAATGTCTCGCCGCTCAGCGCGTCGCGCACGCTGGCGCCTTCGATCCTGCCGTCCCGCATCAGCAGCGTTTCGCAGGACAGGTGATTGGCCAGCGCCGCGCCGTGGGCGTCGGCATCGATCAGGTTCTCCAGCGCGATGCGCTCGGGCGCATACATCTGGGCGTCGTGATATTCGAAGGCGCCGCGGAATTTCCCGGTTGCGCCATCGCCTTCCAGCACCGGTGCGCGGGCCAGCGCCTCAGCACGGCCGATCCAGCGATGGCGCGGCAACTGCCCGCCCGCCAGCAGATCGTAGAGCGTCAGTCCCGCCGCCAGCTTCAGCCGTTCGGTCAGCGGCGTGCCATAGAGCGGCAGCAGAAAGGGCAGGGGCCGCACCAGATGCGGCGCGATCTTCAGCAGCGTGCCGCGCTCGCTTAAGGATTCGCGCACCAGCCCGATTTCCAGGTTTCGCAGATAGCGCAGGCCGCCATGGGCCAGGCGCGAACTGTGCGCCGAGGTGGCTGAGGCGAAGTCGTTCGTCTCCACCAGCGCCACGGAAAGGCCGCGCCGGGCCGCGTCGCGCGCGATGAAGCATCCGGTGGCGCCGCCACCGACGATCAGGCAATCGAATGTTTCAGAGGAAAGTCGGGAAAGGGCGCGCTGCATGGGCGCGCCAAACTATCGGCGTTGCGGCCGGATTTCTACTTGATCTTGCCTTCCTTGAAGGTCACGTGCTTGCGCAGCACCGGATCGTACTTCTTGATCGAGAACTTCTCGGTCATCGTCCGGGTGTTCTTCTTGGTGACATAGAAAAAGCCGGTGCCGCCGTCGCTGTTGAGGCGGATTTTCGCGGTGGTCGGCTTCGCCATGACAAACTCCAGAAAGAAACGGCGCCCCCAAACGGTGTCGAGAGGGGCTCAAGGGGGCGCTAATTGGCTCAAGCCCCCGGCGCTGTCAAGGTTTGGCCGCCGGTCCCGGTCAAAAATGGCGGTTTTCAGCGCTTTTTGGCCTTGAAGGGGCGCTTTTTGCTGCCTTTGTCCGTCTTGCGGCCGCCGGGCTTGCGGTTCCCCGTGGGCTTGCCGGGCGATTTGCCCCGGCGCGGTGCCCCGCCGCCCGAGCCGTCCGCCAGGGCGAATCGCATGCCGCCGGTGATGGGCGCGGCCTCGACCAGCTTGACCCGCAGCACGTCGCCGAGACCGAACACCGCGCGGGTCTTTTCCCCCACCAGCGCTTGGCGCTTTTCGTCATGGCGGAAATAGTCACCGCCCAGCTCGCGGATGGGGATCAGCCCGTCGGCGCCGCTCTCGGCCAGCCGCACGAACAGGCCAAAGCGCGTCACCCCCGACACCCGCGCGTCAAAACTCTCGCCGATGCGGTCCTGCATGAAGGCGGCGACATAGCGGTCGGTGGAATCACGCTCCGCCGCCATGGCCCGGCGCTCGGTCATGGTGATGTGTTCGGCAATGGCGGGCAGGGCGGTGATCTCGCGGTCGCTCAAACCGCCGTCGCCCAGATTGAAGGCGCGGATCAGCGCGCGGTGCACGATCAGGTCGGCATAGCGCCGGATGGGCGAGGTGAAATGGGCATACTTGGCCAGGTTCAAGCCGAAATGGCCGATATTGGCGGGGTCGTAGATCGCCTGGGCCTGGCTCCTCAGCACCACGTCGTTCATCACCGCCTCATGCGGCTTGCCTTTGGCGGCGGCCAGCACGCGGTTGAAGGCGCCGGGCTGGACCACCTGGCCCTTGGCGAAGGAGATATTCAGGGTACGGAGGAAATCGGAAAAGGCGAACAGCTTTTCCTTCGACGGGGTATCGTGCACCCGGTAGATCAGCGGCGTCCTGGCCTTTTCCAGCGCCTCGGCGGCGGCGACATTGGCCAGGACCATGAATTCCTCGATCAGCTTCATGGATTCCAGCCGGTCGCGGAAGGCGATGGAGGCGACATGGCCGTCCTCGCCCAGCACCACGCGCCGCTCGGGCAGGTCCAGGTCCAAGGGATCGCGCTTGCCGCGCGCGATGGTCAGCGACTTGTAGGCGTCCCAGATGTCGGCCAGCGTCTTCTTGACCGTGGCGCTCATGCCGTCTTTCGGCTTGCCGTCGAAGGCGGCCTGGGCGTCGGCATAGCTCAGCCGCGCGGCCGAGCGCATCACGGCGCGCAGGAACTGGTGGCTCTTCTTGTGGCCCTGGGCGTCGAACACCATGCGCGCCACAAGACAGGCGCGGTCCACGCCTTCGCGCAACGAGCACAGGTCCGCCGACAATTCCTCCGGCAGCATCGGCACGACACGGTCGGGGAAGTAGCAGCTGTTGCCGCGCTTGAAGGCTTCCTTGTCCAGCGCCGAGCCGGGGGTGACGTAATGGGCGACATCGGCGATGGCGACCAGCACGATATGGCCGCCGGGATGATCGGGATCGGGGCCGGCCCAGATGGCGTCGTCATGGTCGCGCGCATCGGGCGGATCGATGGTGAGAAGCGGCACGGCGCGCAGGTCGGTGCGGCCTTTCGGATCGACAGGTTTGGCGGCCTTCGCCTGATCGATGACGGGGCCGGGAAATTCCACCGGGATGCCGTGATCGTGAACGGCGATCAGGCTGATGGTGCTGGGGCTTTCCATGCTGCCCACACGCTCGACCACCCGCACGCGCGAAAAGCCGGCAATGCGGCCATGCGCGGGTTCGGCGGCGACCAGGTCGTTGTTCTTCGCGCCGTTCAGGTCGGCCTTGTCGATGGCGAACTCGCTGCGCGCCTTCTTGTCGATGGGCACCAGCCGCCAGCCCTTGGGCAGTTCGCGCACCACCCCGACCAGCCGGTTGGGCGTGGCCGCCTCCAGCTTGCGGATGATGCGTGCTTCATAACTGTCGCCATGTTTTTCCAGCCGCGCCAGCAGGCGGTCGCCCGGTCCCGGTGCGCCGCCGGTCTTGGGCGGGGTGACATAGATGGCGGGCGGTTCTTCGTCGCCCTCCCAGGACAGGGGCCGTGCCATCAGTTCGCCGTCCGCATCCGGGCCGGTGACCTGGATGACGGTGACGCCGGGCAGTTCGCCCTTTTTGGTGAAGCCGGTTTTCTTGCGCCCTTCGATGACGCCGTCGGCGGCCAGTTCCTTGAGCACCCGCTTGAGCTGGATGCGGTCCGAGCCTTTCAGGCCCAATTGTTTCGCCAGATCGCGCTTGTCCGCGCCGGGATGTTCGGCCAGCAGTTCAAGCACGCGCGCCTTCAACGGGGCGGGCGTGTGTTTGTCGTGTTTGGTTTTCTTCAAGTCTATTCGCCGGTCAGTTCAGGCTCTTTGGCCTTTGGCCCGGCGGCCTTCTTTTTGGAGGTTTTGGCTGTTGCCTTCTTGGCGGCCTTTTTGGGCGCAGCCTTCTTTTTTGCCGCCGCCTTCTTGGGCGTGGCCTTTTTCGCGGCGGCCTTCTTCGGCGCCGCGGCTTTTTTTGTGGCTTTCTTCTTCTTGCCGCCTTTCGCCGCGCGTTCGGCGATCCAGGCCAGCGCCTGTTCCAGCGTCACGCTTTCCGGCTCGGTGCCTTCGGGCAGGGTGGCATTGGTTTCGCCGTCGCTGACATAGGGGCCGAACTTGCCCTTCAGCACCTTGATCGGCTTGCCGCCGGATTCGCCCAGGTCCTTCAGGGACTGGGCGCCGCGGCGGCCAGGCCCGCGCGCCTTCTTTTCCGCCAGAAGGGTGATGGCGCGGTTCAGCCCGATCTCGAACACGTCCTCAGGGGAGTCGAGCGAGGCATAGATGCCGTTATGCACCACATAGGGCCCGAAGCGGCCGAAATTGGCGCTGATCTTCTTGCCGTCCTCGGGGTGCTGGCCCACTTCGCGCGGCAGCGCCAGCAGCTTCAGCGCCAGTTCCAGGTCGACATCGCTCTTGTCGGTGCCCTTGGGAATGCCGCTGCGCTTGGGCTTGGACTTGGGACCGCCGTCGCCTTCCTCGCCAAGCTGCACATAGGGGCCGAAGCGGCCGGTGCGCAGGGTGATCTTCTGGCCCGTCTCCGGATCTTCGCCGATGTCCACCGGGCCGGCATCGCCTTCCTCGCTGGTCGCGCCGATGGGGCGGGTGAACTTGCAGTCGGGATAGTTGGTGCAGCCGACAAAGGCGCCATAGCGGCCCAGCTTCAGGTTCAGCCGTCCGTTTTCGCAGGCGGGGCACTTGCGCGGATCGCTGCCGTCGCCGGGCGTGGGGAAGATGTGCGGCGACAGAACCTCGTCCAGCTCGTCGATGACCTGGCTGAGTTTCAGTTCCTTGGTCTCGCCGACAGCGGCCGAGAATTCGACCCAGAAATCGCGCAGCAGCTGCTTGTAGTTCAGGTCGCCGGCCGAAACCTCGTCCAGCTTCTCTTCCAGATCGGCGGTGAAGTCATAGGCGACATAGCGCTTGAAGAAGCTGTTCAGGAAGGTGGTGACCAGCCGGCCCTTGTCTTCGGGAATGAAGCGCTGGCGGTCCATCTTCACATAGGCGCGGTCGCGCAGGGTGGAGATGATCGAGGCATAGGTGGAGGGGCGGCCGATGCCCAGCTCTTCCAGCTTCTTGACCAGGCTGGCTTCGGAATAGCGCGGCGGCGGCTCGGTGAAATGCTGCGCCGGATTGACCTTGTCGATGGCCGTGGCGTCGCCCGCCGCCAGCTTGGGCAGGTGCGAGCCATCGTCATCCACCGTGTCGTCCTGGCCTTCCAGGTACAGCGTCAAAAAGCCGTCGAACAGCGTGACTGTGCCGGTGGCGCGCAGGGTGATCTGGCCATCGGCGCTGACCACGTCGACGGTGGTGCGTTCCTGTTCGGCGCTTTCCATCTGGCTGGCGACGGCGCGCTTCCAGATCAGCTCATAGAGCCGGGCGGCGTCGGCATCGAGATATTTGGCGACCTCTTCGGGGGGGCGCGCGAAGCTGGTGGGGCGCACCGCCTCATGCGCTTCCTGGGCGCTGGCATTGTTGTTGGCATAGACGCGCGGCGCGCCGGGCACATAGCGCTTGCCATAGCGCGAGCCGATGACATCGCGCGCCTCGTTGACGGCTTCGCCGACCATGGTGATGCCGTCGGTACGCATATAGGTGATCAGGCCGGTGGTGTCGCCGCCGATCTCCACGCCTTCATAAAGGCCCTGGGCGATCTGCATGGTGCGCTTGGCGTTGAAGCCCAGCTTGCGCGCGGCTTCCTGCTGCAGGGTCGACGTCTTGAAGGGCGGGGCGGGATTGCGCTTGACCGGCTTGGCCTCGACGCTGCCGACCTTGAAGGACTGGGCGTTGATCGCGGCCACCGCGCGGTCGGCGTCGGCCTGGTTGGTCAGCGACAGCTTTTCGACTTTCTTGCCGTCAAGCTGGAACAGGCGGGCCTGGAAATTTCCGGCATCCGCCGTCAGGTCGGCATCGATCGACCAGTATTCCTGGGCGTTGAAGGCCTCGATTTCCTGCTCGCGCTCCACGATCAGGCGCAGCGCCACAGACTGCACGCGGCCCGCCGAACGGGCGCCCGGCAGCTTGCGCCACAGGACCGGCGAAAGGGTGAAACCCACCAGATAGTCCAGCGCGCGGCGCGCCAGATAGGCTTCCACCAGATCCTGGTCGATCTGGCGCGGATGCTGGATCGCCTCGGTCACCGCCGACTTGGTGATGGCGTTGAAGGCCACCCGTTCGACCGGCAGGTCCTTCAGCAGCTTCTTGGATTTCAGCACTTCCAGGATGTGCCAGGAAATCGCCTCGCCCTCGCGGTCGGGGTCGGTGGCCAGGATCAGCTTGTCGGCGCCCTTCACGGCGGCGGCGATGTCCTTGATCTTGGACTGGGCGCGGGCGTCCACGTCCCACACCATCGCGAAGTCCTCGTCGGGGTTCACCGAGCCGTCCTTGGACGGCAGGTCGCGGATATGCCCGAAGCTGGCCAGGACCTTGTAGTCACTGCCCAGATATTTGTTGATGGCTTTGACCTTGCCGGGGGACTCGACGATCAGGACGTGCATTTAGGAATTAACACCTAACTGGGATGACAACAGGGGCATATCTGGCGCTGCGGGACCGGCCTGCAAGGGTGGAACCTGTGAAAATCGGCCAGCGGGGCCGAATGGGGGCGGACCTTGATCGCAGCCGAAGGGGCCTGTCAACGCCGGGCGGGACGACGGAACAGTACCAAGAGTTGTATTTTGCCGAAATTGAACCATTGATAATACCTATGGTTGTATTCTGGCCATGTCTCGCTTATGGTTAATCCGCAATTCCTTTCCGAATCCGTAATGGCCTTGCCCAGCAAAAAGCCCGCCTTTCCGGCGCCCGCTTCCGGCGGGGGGGCGATTTCGCCCGTGGAATCCATGGCCTATATGGGCGATCTGCTGGAAAATATGCGCCGCATCGCCCAGACCCAGGGCCTGGGCGTGCTGGCCCATCTGCTGGAACTGGCGCGGACCGAGGCCCGGCTGGTCGCCCGGGACCAGCCTTCCGGCCGGGACCAGACGATCCAGCAGGGGCCGATCCGGCAGCAGCGCGCCATCGGCGGTTAGCGGCTGCCCACCGGCACGATCTCGCGCCCGAAGGTGGCATTGGCCACCAGCGCGAAGCTGCCATAGAGCGCCAGCGATCCGCAGAGCAGCCCCACCCAGCCGCCGGCCGTGTGCAGCGCCGGATTGTCCAGAAGCGCGCCGCCCGCCAGCAGGAAGAAGGCGATCCACAGGGTGGTGAAGATGGCGAAGATCAGCCGCGCCAGGCGGAAGGTGCTGACCCACAGGCCCAGGGTGAAGATGCCCCACAGCAGCAGGCACACGCCGATGGCGCTGCCCGCGCCCGACAGGTCCAGCACATGATTGCCGCCCAGCATCAGCAGCAGCGCGAACCACCACCAGAAGGCGCCATAGCTGGTGAAGGCGGTGGCGCCGAAGACATTGCCGGTTTTGAATTCCATGATCCCGGCGATGATCTGGGCGGTGCCGCCGAAGGCCATCGCCAGGGGAATGACCACCGGCTCGCCGCCCGCCGGCAAAAGCCCCGCATTCACGCAACTCAGAAGAACCGTCGTCAGCCCAAAGCCCGCAAGCCCCAATGGGGCGGGATTGGCGATTGCCGTGCCTGTCATGAAATGCCTCCCAGCCTGTTGTTGTTTTTAGGGGGCCGAGGCTAACCCGGCTTGGCCATCAAGACCATGACAGCTCAGGACCACGCGACCTGGCCACCCGGCAGGCGCGTGCAGCGGCCCGCCAGCTCCAGCTCCAGAAGCACGGTCAGCACGGCGGCTGCGGGCGCATCCAGCTGGCGGATCAGCTCGTCGATTGCGACAGGCGCCGGCCCCAGGGCTTCCTCGACCGCCGCGCGCACCCGGTCGGCCTCGGCCTGGGATATGGCGGCGGGCGGCGCGCCGGGCAGATCGCGTCCCGGCTCGGCGAAGTCTCCGCCCAGCATGGGTGTCAGCACGGCCAGGATATCCTGTGCATTCTGGGTCAGTGTCGCGCCGTCCTGGATCAGGCGGTTGGGGCCCTTTGCGCGCGGGTCCAGGGGAGAGCCCGGCACGGCGAAAATCTCCCGTCCCTGTTCCAGCGCATAATCGGCCGTGATGAGCGAGCCGGAACGTTCGGCGGCTTCCACCACCACCACGCCGCGCGCCAGTCCGCTGATCAGCCGGTTGCGGCGGGGAAAGTGGCGCGCCTGGGGCGCTTCGCCCGGCGGCATTTCCGAGATGATGACGCCCTGTTCGCGGATGGCGTGGTAGAGCCGTTCATTTTCCGGCGGATAGATCACGTCCAGCCCGCCGGCCACCACCGCCACGGTGCCCACCGCCAGCGCCGCCTCATGTGCCGCCGCATCGATGCCGCGCGCCAGGCCCGAAGCCACCACCAGCCCGGCAAAGCCCAGGTCGCGCGCCAGCATGTCGGTGAATTTGCGCGCCAGCGCGCTGGCATTACGCGCGCCGACAATGGCGACCATCTCGCGCTTCAGAAGATGGGGATGGCCCAGCACACTGATCACGGGCGGTGGCGGGTCCAGCGCGGCCAGTCCGCGTGGGAAGTCCGGCTCGCACGAACAGATCAGCCGCGCGCCCAAGCCTTGCAGCGCTGCGATCTCACCGGCAATCGCCGCCGCTTCGGGCAGGGTGAAATTCTTGCCGCCGCCACGCCGCGCCATGCCGGGGATCGCGTCCAGCGCCGCGCCGGCTGTGCCGAAACGGGCGATCAGGTTCGCAAAGGTGACGGGACCCACCCGGTCGGTGCGCGCCAGGCGCAGCCAGTCAAGCCGTTCGGCGTCAGTCAGGACTTTCTGCATTGGCGCTCTTTGCCTTGGCGCCAATACGCGGCTCCTCGCCCCTGATAAGCCGGCGGATGTTTTCGCGGTGCATGGTATAGATCAGTGCCGACAGCAGCAGCGCCAGTGCGGCGTAGCTGTCGCGGTGAAACAGCAGGAACAGGAAAGACGACAGCGCGATGGCGATCAGCGCCGACAGCGAGGAGATGCGCCAGATGAAGGCCGCTCCCAGCCAGATGCCGGCCACGCAAAGCCCCACCGGCCAGTAGAGCGCCAGGCAAACACCCAGGAAGGTGGCCACGCCCTTGCCGCCCTTGAAGCGCAGCCAGACGGGAAACAGATGGCCCAGCACCGCGCCCAGCGCGGCGAAGACTTCCGCGCCCGGCGGCAGCATCGCGCGCGCGGCCAGCACGGCGGCCGCGCCCTTGGCGCCGTCGCACAACAGCGTGGCGGCGGCGGCCCACTTCTTGCCGGTGCGCAGAACATTGGTGGCGCCGATATTGCCGCTGCCCACGCTGCGGATGTCGCCCGCGCCTGACAGGCGGGTGAAGAACAGGCCGAACGGCACCGATCCCAGCAGATAGCCGAGCAATAGTGCCTGAAGAAGAATCGTGCCCGTCAGCATGGGGCGGCACGATGGCAGGGTTCGGCGCGAAAATCTATCGGCCGTCGAACACGCACTGGCCGCCGACAAAGGTCATCTTCGCCCGGCCCTGGAATTTGCGCCCCTCGAAGGCGGTGTTGCGCGCGCGGCTGTGCAGCATCGCGGCATCGAGCTGGAAGGGTTCGTCCAGGTCGATCAGCGTCAGGTCGGCAACCGCACCCTTGGCCAGCGTGCCGCCGGCAAGGCCGAAGATGCGCGCAGGTGCCGTGCTCAGCGCGTCGATCACGCGCGCCAGCGGGGCCGATCCGTCATGGGCCAGCGCCAGCGCGGCGGGCAGCAGCGTTTCCAAACCCACCGATCCGGCGGCGGCGGCGGCAAAGGGCTGGCGCTTGGTGTCGGCGCCCTGCGGCTCATGGCTGGAGACGATAATGTCGATGGTGCCATCGGCCACGCCCTGCACCATTGCGGCGCGGTCGTCTTCGCTGCGCAGCGGCGGGCGCACCTTGCGGAAAGTCAGGTACGGACCGACATCCAGTTCGTTCAGCGCCAGGTGATGGGCGCTGACCCCGCAACTGACGGGCAGGCCGCGCGCCTTGGCGGCGGCGATCAAGGCCAGGCTGGCGCGGGTGGAAACCTGGCCGAAGTGGTAGCGCGCGCCGGTCATCTCGACCAGGGCGATGTCGCGCGCCACGATCATCGCCTCGGCTTCGGCGGGGGCGGCGGGAATGCCCAGCCGCGTGGCGAATTCGCTTTCGGTGGCCGATGCGCCCGCGGTCAGGTCGGGGTCCTCGGCATGGCCCACGACCAGCGCATCGAAGGTCGCGGCATAGGCCAGCGCCCGGCGCAGCACCCGCGCATTGGCGACGGTACGATCGACATCGCCAAAGGCCACCGCGCCGGCTTCGCGCATCAGCCCCATCTCGGTCATCACTTCGCCCTTCAGCCCCTTGGTCAGGGCGGCGCAGGGCTGCACGCGCACCTTGGCGGTGCCCGCCGCGCGGCGCAGGATGAAGTCCACCAGCGAGGGCTCGTCGATCACCGGATTGGTGTTGGGCATCACCACCATGGTGGTCACGCCGCCCGCCGCTGCCGCCGCGCTGGCCGATTCCAGCGTCTCGCGATGCTCGCTGCCCGGCTCGCCGGTGAAGACGCGTGCATCGATCAGGCCGGGCGTCAATGCCAGCCCGCGCGCGTCGATCACTTCGGGATCGGAAGGTTCGGCGTCGTTGAACAGGCGCGGGCCGATATCGGCAATGCGGCCATTGTCGACCAAAAGGCCGCCCTTGGCGTCCAGCCCGCTGGCCGGATCGATCAGGCGTACGTTTTTAAATGCGACGGGACGCATCATACGTTGCGGCCCTCCCGCGGAATGGTTCTGGACAGCGCATCCAGCACCGCCATGCGGATGGCCACGCCCATCTCCACCTGTTCGGAAATCAGGCTGACCTCGACATCGTCGGCGATGTCGGAGGCAATCTCCACGCCCCGGTTCATCGGGCCCGGATGCATGACCAGCGCGCCCGGCTTGGCCCAGGCCAGCTTGGTGCGATCCAGGCCATAGAAGCGGAAATATTCGCGCACCGACGGCACGAAGGCGCCGGCCATGCGCTCAAGCTGCAGGCGCAGCATCATCACGATGTCCGCGCCCTCCAGCCCGGCCTTCATGTCGGTGAAAATCTCGACCCCGAAACGCTCGGCCTGGGCCGGCAGCAGGGTGCGCGGCGCCACCAGCCGCACCCGCGCGCCCATCATCGACAGCAGCCGCAGGTTCGAGCGTGCGACCCGGCTGTGCAGGACATCGCCGCAGATCGCCACCACCAACCCTTCAAACCCGCCGACACGGCGACGGATGGTCAGTGCATCCAGCAGCGCCTGGGTGGGATGTTCGTGCGCGCCGTCGCCGGCATTGATCACGCAGCAGTCCAGCTTGTGCGACAGCAGCTCGGCGGCGCCCGCATCGTGATGGCGCACCACCAGAAGATCGGGGCGCATGGCGTTCAGCGTGGTGGCGGTGTCGATCAGCGTCTCGCCCTTGGAGACCGAGCTGGTCTTGACGCTCATGTTCAGCACGTCGGCGCCCAGCCGCTTGCCCGCCAGCTCGAACGAGGACTGGGTGCGGGTCGAGGCTTCGAAGAACAGGTTGATCAGGGTGCGCCCGTTCAGCAGGGCGGTCTTCTTGTCGCCGCTGCGCCCCTGGGCGACATAGGTCTCGGCCAGGTCGAGCAGGGCGGTGATCTCGGACGGCGAAAGCCCCGCGATCCCCAGCAGATGGCTGGAGGAGAGCAGGGGGGGCTGGGGCTGCGATGTCATTAAAGCCGGGCTTATAGGCGCATGCGGGCGATCCCGCAAGTCTGGGTGGTTAACGCGTCAGTTGGTGGCGCTTTGCGCCGACTTGTCGGCAGTCAGGTGCGAGGCGCTGTTGATGCAGGCGAAATCGGCGATCCCCGCCTTGTTGACCTGGGTGGGCAGGGGACAGATCTGGTAGCGGCCCTTGATGCGGGTATCCATCCGGCCGGTCTTGGACTGCCAGTAAAGCCAGTTCTGCATCACCGTGCGGGGAATGTCGGCATTGCTGTCGGGCGGCGCCTTGATCAGGATTCGCTTGCCGTCGTCGGTGTTCAGCGTCACGCCCACGCCGTCGGTCAGGCCCAGGCTGCCGCTGACCACCGAGCACTTGTCGGTCACCGCCGGGCTGTTGCGGCAGGTGGTGGCGGCATGGGCCCGTGTCGCCAGGACCTGCGTTGCGAACGCCATGACCAGCAACAGCAGCGGCAGCACGGTCAGCAATTTCATGCCATCTCCTCCAGCGTCTTTCCCGCCGGCTCTGGCAGGAACAGGATTGCGATCAGCGTGACCGGGATTGTCACCAGCAGCCACTGCAGAGCGGGTCCGTGGCCGCCGAACTGGTCGTACAGCACACCCTCCAGCGCCAGCGCGCCTGCACCCGCGCCGATTTCGATCAGATAGCGCAACGCCCCGACCGTGGCCCGATAATGCGTCGGCACGATCTCCAATGCAAAGCCCGCGACCAGCGTGTCGGCGGCGAAGAAGCCGAAAAATCCCGTGATCCACAGGATGGGCATGGCCCAATGGGGCCCTGCGCCGAAGAACAGATAGAAACTCAGGCCGCATAGCGTGGCGGTGGCCAGAACCATGGGCTTGCGGCCGAATTGGTCGGAAAGCCGGCCCGCCGCGATGGCCAGCCCCAGTCCCGCCAGACCGCCGGGAATCAGCAGCATGCTGACCTGTGCGGGCGTGTAATGGCCCACTTCCTGAAGATATTTCTGCGCCATAAAGGTTGCGGGCGACACGGCGAAGCCGAAGGCCGCCGCCGCCGTCAGCACGATGGCGACGCGGCCCGGATATTGCCGTGCCAGGTCCTTCAGCAGCGCGATGATCGCGCCGCGTTTCAGCCCGGTTTCGCCTTCGCCCTGTTGTTCGAAGCGTTTGGTTTCGGGCAGGCGGCTGCGCAGGAAGGCGACCAGGAACAATGGAACCGCGCCCAGGAAATAGAGCGAACGCCAGCCATAGGGCAGGATGTCGATTGCGCCGAAAATGCCCGCCGCCAGCCCTGCACCCACGAAATAAAAGGCCACCAGCGCCGAATTGGCCCAGCCGCGCGCCTTGGCGGTGATTTCCTCGGCAATCACCACAAAACACAGCATCTCTTCGGCATAGCCGAAGACGCGGGTCAGGAACTGCGCGCCCACGAAAGACAGGTAGCCGGGCGCGAATGCGGTCAGCAGGGTGAAGATCGCCTGGCCGAAGATCGTCACCAGCAGAAGCCGCCGCCGCCCCACCAGGTCGGCGCTGGCGGCGATCACCAGCGCGATCAGCGCCGCGGCACGGAAATAGGCAAGCGTCAGGCCGATCTGGTTTTCGGGAATGCCCAGCGCATGCTGAATCTGCGGCGTCGCCAGGCCGAAGATATTGACGTCATAGCCGGCGAACAGCGCCGCCACGCCGACCAGCAGGAAGATGCGCTCGGTGCGCGCATCGATCGGCACCGGCGGGCGCAGCAGCCACAGAAAGCGCGCGGGTCTGGTCTCGTTCAACGCAGATTCCTCAACCGGTCCAGCGCGCCCTGCAGGATGTAGGCGGCGGCCATCTTGTCCACCACTTCGTCGCGCCGCCGCCGGCTGGTATCGGCCTCCAGCAGGGTGCGGGTCACCGCGCTGGTCGAAAGCCGCTCATCCTGGAAGATCACGGGCAGGGGGCTGCGTGCCACCCAGTTGCGGCCGAAGGCGCGGGCCGACTGGGCGCTGGGGCCGTCCGATCCGTCCATGTTCAGGGGCAGGCCCACCACCAGCCCGCCGACCCCCTCGACACTTATTATATGGTCCAGAATCGGGGCGTCGGCCGAGAATTTCCCCCGTTTCAGGGTCTTGTAGGGGCTGGCCACCGACAAAAGCCGGTCCGACAGGGCCAGTCCGATGGTCTTTTCCCCCAGATCCAGCCCCAGCAGCCGCAGTCCCGGCGGCAGGCTCAATTCTTCCAGCGGAACGACCCCCAAAACGGCCCCTCTTTTGTGGCTTTTCGCGTGCTTGCCACGGGGGCACCCCCTTGCTAGCAAGTCACGCTTTCTAACACAGCAAACGCACCCTTCAGGAGGGATTATGTCCGTCGACAAGGACACCGTGCGCCGCATCGCCCGACTTGCCCGAATCGCCGTCCCCGAAGCGCGGATCGCGCCCATGGCCGACGAGCTGAACGGCATTTTCCAGTGGGTCGAGATGCTGGGCGAAGTCGATGCCGAGGGCGTGCCCGCCATGACCTCGGTCGCCGCCCAGAAGCTGAAGTGGCGCAAGGATGAAGTCAGCGACGGCGGCCAGGCCGACGCGCTGACGCAGAATGCCCCCGACAGCGAGGACCACTTCTTCATCGTGCCCAAGGTGGTCGAATAATGGCTGCGTCCAACGATCTGATTTCCATGACCCTGGCCCAGGCGCGCGACGCGCTGCGGGACGGGAAGGTTTCCTCGCGCGAGCTGACCGGCGCCTTCGTCTCGGCGATCGAGGCGGCAAAGCCGCTGAACGCCTTCATCACCGAATCCGGCGAACAGGCGCTGAAGATGGCCGACGCCTCCGACCAGCGCATCGCAAAGGGCGAGGGCGGGGCGCTGGAAGGCCTGCCGCTGGCGATCAAGGACCTGTTCTGCACCAGGGGTACGCGCACCACGGCGGCCAGCAAAATCCTGGGCGAATTCGTGCCGCCCTATGAATCCACCGTCACCCAGAACCTGTGGGATGCCGGCGCGGTGATGCTGGGCAAGACCAACCTGGACGAATTCGCCATGGGTTCGTCCAACGAGACCAGCTTCTTCGGTCCGGTGTTCAATCCCTGGCGCGCCAACGACTCCAACGCCAATCTGGTGCCCGGCGGTTCGTCGGGCGGCAGCGCGGCGGCGGTGGCCGCCGATCTTTGCCTGGCCGCCACCGGCACCGATACCGGCGGCTCCATCCGCCAGCCGGCTGCCGTCACCGGCCGCGTGGGCCTCAAGCCCACCTATGGCCGCTGCTCGCGCTTCGGCATCGTGGCATTCGCCTCCTCGCTGGACCAGGCGGGGCCGATGACCAAGACCGTGCGCGATGCCGCCATCATGCTGAAGACCATGGCTTCGGTGGATGCGAAGGATTCCACCAGCGCCGATCTGGCGGTGCCCGACTATGAGCAGTTGATGGAAGGCTCGATCAAGGGCCTGCGCGTCGGCATCCCGAAGGAATACCGGATCGACGGCGTCCCCGCCGAGATCGACGCGCTGTGGACCCGCGGCGCCGACTGGCTGAAGGCGCAGGGGGCCGAGATCGTGGAGGTCTCGCTGCCCCACACAAAATACGCGCTGCCGACCTATTACATTGTCGCGCCCGCCGAAGCCTCGTCCAACCTGGCGCGCTACGACGGCGTGCGCTTCGGCTATCGCGCCGCAGATCCCAAGGACATCACCGACCTGTACGAGCGCAGCCGCGGCGAGGGTTTCGGCGCCGAAGTGCAGCGCCGCGTGCTGATCGGCACCTACGTTCTGTCGGCGGGCTATTACGATGCCTATTACGCCAAGGCCCAGAAGCTGCGCACCCTGATCGCGCGCGACTTCACCAGCGCCTTCGACCAGTGCGACGTGCTGCTGACCCCGGCCACGCCGGGCCCGGCCTTCGCGATCGGTTCCAAGACCGCCGATCCGCTGGAGATGTACCTGAACGACGTCTTCACCGTGACGGTGAACCTGGCGGGGCTGCCCGGCATCGCGGTTCCCGCCGGCCTGACTGCAAACGGCCTGCCGCTGGGGCTTCAGCTGATCGGCAAGGCGTTCGATGAAGGCACGCTTTTGCGCGCCGCCCGCGCGGTCGAAGAGGCCGCCGATTTCAAGCATTCCCCGGCCAAATGGTGGTCCGTATGAGCGCGCCTGCAAAAGCCAAGACAATCAAGGGTGAAACCGGCGATTGGGAGATCGTGATCGGCATGGAGGTCCATGCCCAGGTCCTGTCCGAATCCAAGCTGTTCTCCGGCGCCTCGACCCGCTTCGGGGCCGATCCCAACAGCCAGGTCAGCTTCGTCGATGCCGGCTTTCCCGGCATGCTGCCGGTGATCAACGAAAAATGCGTCGAACAGGCGGTGCGCACCGGCCTGGGCCTGAAGGCCCAGATCAACATGTCTTCCATCTTCGACCGGAAGAACTATTTCTATCCCGACCTGCCCCAGGGCTATCAGATCAGCCAGTACAAGAACCCCATTGTGGGGGAGGGCGAGGTGCTGATCGACCTGAAGGATGGCGAGACCATCCCGGTCGGCATCGAGCGGCTGCACCTGGAACAGGATGCCGGCAAGAGCCTGCACGACCAGCATCCCGACAGTTCCTATGTCGACCTGAACCGGTCGGGCATCGCGCTGATGGAAATCGTCACCAAGCCGCACATGCGCTCCAGCGAGGAGGCGGCGGCCTTCCTGAAAAAGCTGCGCGCCATCGTGCGTTACCTGGGCACCTGCGACGGCAACATGGACGAAGGTTCCATGCGCGCCGACGTCAATGTCTCGGTCTGCAAGATCGGCGGCTATGAGGAGTTCCGCCGCACCGGCTCGTTCAAGACGCTGGGAACCCGCTGCGAGATCAAGAACGTCAACTCGATGCGCTTCATCGCCCAGGCGGTGGAATATGAGGCGCGCCGCCAGGTCGACCTGATCGAGGGCGGCGGCACGGTGGTCCAGGAAACCCGGCTGTTCGACAGCAGGGCGGGGGAAACCCGGTCCATGCGCTCCAAGGAAGAGGCGCACGACTATCGCTACTTCCCCGACCCCGATCTGCTGCCGCTGGAACTCGATCCGGCCTGGGTCGAGGCGATCCGCGCCTCGCTGCCCGAACTGCCGGATGAGAAGAAGGCGCGGTTCATGGCGCTGGGCCTGTCGGCCTATGACGCCGCGGTGCTGGTGAGCGAGCGCGAGACCGCCGATTACTTCGAGGCCATGCTGGCGGCGGGCGCCGAGGCCAAGGCGGCGGTCAACTGGCTGAACAACGAGTATTTCGGCCGCCTGAACAAGGCCGGCCTGGCGATCAATGACGGCCCGGTCAGCGCAAAGGCCAATGCCGACATCGTCGCGATGGTCGCCGAGGGCCTGATCAGCGGCAAGATCGCCAAGGATGTGCTGGACATCGAGTGGGAAACACGCACCGGCGACCCGCGCGCGGCCATCGTCGAGGCGCGCGGCATGAAACAGGTGACCGACACCGGCGCCATCGACGCGGCGATCGAGGCGGTGATCGCCGCCAACCCCGACAAGGTGGAAGAGGTGAAGGCCAAGCCGAAACTTGCCGGCTGGTTCGTCGGTCAGGTGATGAAGCAGACGGGGGGCAAGGCCAATCCGGCGGCGGTCAACGCCGCGCTCAAGGTCCGACTCAACCTGCCGGACGAAGGGTGATTCGCACAAAATGTGCAATCGCGCGGAAAAGGCGGCCGACCGCCGGGAAATTCATCCGTATACGGAAAGAGTGATTTAACCCTTGTAAAATGGGGTTTTCCTGCGCTGGCCGCAAAACCGGGCTTTTCAAAAGTCAAGGGACTGTTGCATTTCAAAATGCAAGTAACTCATATTGTTCGCGTTTTGGGGGGCGGCGCGAGTCGTTCTGACCCAAACGAACGATAGAGGAGTTCACTATGGCTGCGAAGAAGAAGGCCGCGAAGAAGGCCACGAAGAAGAAGGCGACCAAGAAAAAGGCCGCCAAGAAGACCGTGAAGAAGGCTGCGAAGAAGCCGGCGAAGAAGAAGGCTGCCAAGAAGCCTGCGAAGAAGAAGGCTGCCAAGAAGAAGGCCGCCAAGAAGAAGTAATTGACGTTAAGTCACTTCTTCTCGGGTCCCCTGATCATTCACTCGGGGAGCATCCGATGATTAAAGCGAAGGCCGCGGTCCCGTAAAGGTACCGCGGCCAAGCTGCTTTCAGGGGGCCGCCCAGGGGTTGTGATCGGCGCGCTGCGGGTCCATCTGTCGGGGTGTCACCGCACGGGGAATGTCATGGCCAGGAACACCGCCCGCAAAGCCAAGCCTTTGAAAAAAGTTGCAAAAAAGGCATCGACCCGGACAGTCAAAGCCGCGCGCCCGGCCCGCAAGGCGGCGAAAAAGGCGGCCTCCAGGCTTCCCAAAGCCCCCAAACCGATCCAGCTCTATTACTGGCCCACGCCCAACGGCCACAAAATCTCGATCATGCTGGAGGAGCTGGGCGTGCCCTACGAAGTGCACCCCATCGACATCGGCAAGGGCGAGCAGTTCGCCCCCGCCTTCCTGAAGATTTCTCCCAACAACCGCATGCCCGCCATTGTCGATCCCGACGGGCCGGGCGGGCGCCCCATCTCGGTCTTCGAATCCGGCGCCATCCTCCAGTATCTGGGCCGCAAGTATGGCCGCTTCTACCCGGCGAACGAGCGCGCCCGCGTGGCGGTCGACGAATGGCTGATGTGGCAGATGGGCGGGCTGGGGCCGATGACCGGCCAGGCCAACCACTTCAACAACTATGCGCCGGAAAAAGTCCCCTATGCCCAGAAGCGTTACACCGACGAGGTTCACCGCCTGCTGGGGGTGATGGACCGCCGCCTGGCGGGCCGCCGCTACCTGGCCGGCAGTTATTCCATCGCCGACATCGCCTGCTGGAGCTGGGTGCTTTCGGCGGGCAAGCATGTGCCGCTGACCGACTTTCCCAACGTGCTGGCCTGGCGCGACCGGGTGGGCGCGCGCCCGGCGGTGCGGCGCGGCAAGGCGCTGGCCGCGGACCTGCGCAAGCCGATCACGGCGGAAGAGGCCAGGCACCTCTTCGGGCAAAGAGCGCGTTAGCCTTTCCTTCACCATGCCTAATGGTTGTTAGCGATTAAGGCTAAGAGCCATTTACCTCGTCTTAGCTTTCGCGCGGCACGATACCCCCAAGCGTGAAGGGGCTTTGTCCATTGTGGACGGCATCCCACGCGGTGAGCGCTCGACGGAGGGATGTGTTGTGGCGTGCATCGATATAGACAGCCTGGCGCAGTATGAGCGCGATGCGAAAGAGGGGCGCGCCGATGCGCTCTACAATCTCGGCTTGGCCTATTCGACCGGTCAGGGCGTCGGCATCGACCTCGTGGCGGCCCACAAATGGTTCAATCTGGCCGCCGTGCGCGGCGTGGAAGCCGCCAAGGGCTGGCGCAACCAGCTTGCCAGCGAAATGGCCCCGGCCCAGATCGCCGAAGCCCAGCGCCTGGCGCGTGAGTGGCTCAATATTTTCCGGGCCGCCGCCTAATTCGCCCTTGCCGCTGAGGGCATGCCGCCCGCAGGCGGCGTCAGCAGCGCCATGCGCGGCTGTGAGGGCGCGTAAAGGTCGCTGAGGATCATCAGCGGCACCGGTTTGTCCCCCGCCAGCCGGGCGCGATAGACCTCGGTATTCTCCAGCACCCTCTGCACATAGTTGCGCGTCTCGCTGAACGGGATCTGCTCGATCCAGTCGATCGGATCGACCCCGCCGTCGCGCGGATCGCCCATCCTGCCCAGCCATTTGCGGGTGTTGCCCGGTCCGGCATTGTAGGACGCCGCCGCCAGCACCAGCGAGCCGCCATAGCGGTTCAGGTGGCCGCGATATTCGGTCATGCCCAGCTGCATGTTGTAGTCGGTGTCGTCCAGCAGCGCCGCGGGGCGATAGGGCAGGCCCGCCTGCTTGGCCGCCAGTTTCGCGCTGGCGGGCATCATCTGCATCAGGCCCTTGGCCCCGGCGCGGCTGATCGCATAGGGGTTGAACTCCGTCTCCTGGCGGATCAGCCCCAGCACCAGCGCCGAATCCGGCGCATCGCCCGGCCCCTGATAGGCCGGCAGCTTGATCACCGGATGGCTGTAGTTGGGCATCCACACCCCGTCATAGCTCGCCTGCTTGGCCAGCCGCACCGCCAGTTCGGGATAGCCCCAGCTTGCCAGCAGCATCATCAGCCGCTTCTGGTGGCCCGGATCGGGATGGGCGCCCGCGTCGCGCAGCACGAAGGTGCGCAGCGTTGCCGGCTGGCCCAGGTCGGCCAGCACCTTGATCTCGTTCATCAGCGGATCGGCTTCCACGGCGGCTTGCGGGGCCGCCACGACCTTGCTGTCAGTCAGATGCAAAGTGGGCTCGGCCTCGATATGCGCCAGCGCCACCTGGCCGTAGAAGGTCTCCGGATAGGCCGCGGCGGCGCGGTAATGCACCAGCGCCCTGGCATCGTCCTTCATCGCCTCATAGGCGCGGCCCATCCAGTATTGCGCCCGGCCCTTGCTGATCGGCCGGCCCACGCCTTCGTCCAGCTTGCGGAAATGCGCCAGCGCCGCCTTGGGCGTCTTCAGGAAGCGCAGGGCGACAAAGCCGGCGAAGAACTCCTGTTCGGCGAAATGCACGCCCTCGGTGAAGCCGCAATGACGTGTCAGGGCCAGTGCGGTCTTCGGATCGCCCGCCGCCAGCGCGTCGCGCGCCTGGGCGTTGCATTCGCCCCACCAGCGCGCGGCATGGTCCTTGACCATGGGGGCGGCTTCCACCCGCAGCAGCATGGCATGGGCCTGGGAATCGCGGTCCGCCATGCGCAGGGCGTGCGACCAGTCGAACAGCAGGCTGGGATCGGTCGATCCGCGCACCTTGGCCAGTTCCTTGGTGGCGCGCGCGATGCCGCGGCGCAGCGCGATGCGCGCCTCGGCGATCTCGGCGGGGCGCCCGCTGACGCGCGACAGCACCCGGCGCGCCGCCGTCACCTGGCCGCGCCACAGCAGGTTCTCCAGCCGCGCCCGGTCGGCCTGCGGCGTGATGTGGCTGGCGTCGCGCTGGATGATGTCCAGTTCGGTGGCGCTGTCGAAATCGCCATTCTCCCAGCCCTGGCGGATCAGCCGCGCGCCGCGCGTGCCCTGGCCTGTCGCCACCAGCGCCTCGCCAAGCCGGACCTGGCCGATGCCGGTCACCGGCGCGTGGGTGCCGAACCAGGCCACGATCTGCGCGGGCGTCAGGGCGGCCGGATCGGCGGGGCCGGGCAGGGATTCCTCGGCCCGCGCACGCAGGCGGCTGGCCAGGGGCCACGCCTCTGCGCCCTTCGCCTCGGTATCGCGGATCACTGCGTCGATGTCGGCAAAGCTGGCGCCGCTGTTGCTATCCAGCGCATAGCGCCATTCCAGCAGCCGCCGCGCGGTGGCGGCATAGCCGCTGGCGGCGGTGTTCTGCGCCGCCAGGTTGCGCGCCGCCGTCCAGTCGCCGTGATCGGCGGCGTCGAAAGCCTGGGCGAACAGGGCATGTTCGGCGTCGCTCAGCACCTTCAGGCGGCTGGGCCGGATGTTCAGGTCCTCGTCGCCGTCGCGCAGGTCGTCGTCATCGGCGATGGGCTCCATCATCACCACATCGCCCTGGCGGATCAGTCCCTTGGGCAGGGGGCGGGCGGCAGGTGAAGGGGCGGGCTGCGGCCGAGCTTGAGGTTGGGCGGCCGGCACGGCAGCGGGCCTGGCGTCCTCGGCCTGAGCGCCATCCAGGCCCAAGCTGCCCGCCACGCCCAGCGCGGCGGCCAAAATGGCGGCCACGGCGGCGACGGACAGATAGACACGCGGGCGGAACATGGCGGATGGCCCCGACAGACAGCTTGTTGAATCTCCGGGATCAGCTTAGACGAAGCAGCGGTCCCTCGGCCATAATGGGATCGCTCACGGGCACAAATGTGACCGGGACCGGAAATTGCCCCGGTCCTGAACAAGTGGGCCTGAACAAGAAGACCAACTGCAGAGAAGCGCCATGACCGCCGTGATCGATCGTATCAAAGGTTCCATCCCCGCCCTGATCACCCCGATGCAGGACGGCAAGGTCGACGAGGCCGCCTTCCGGAAGCTGGTCTCCTGGCAGATCGCCGAGGGCAGCCACGGCCTGGTTCCCTGTGGAACCACCGGCGAATCGCCGACCCTGTCCCATGCCGAGCACCGCCGGGTGATCGAGATCTGCATCGAGGAAGCCGCCGGCCGCGTGCCGGTGATCGCCGGCGCCGGCTCCAACTCCACCGTCGAGGCGATCTCGCTGACGCGCTTCGCCAAGGAAGCGGGCGCCGACGCGGTGCTGCATGTCACCGGCTATTACAACAAGCCGTCGCAGGAAGGCATGTACCGCCACTTCATGACCGTGGCGGATGCGGTCGACATCCCGATCATCCTCTACAACATCCCCGGCCGGGCCATCGTGGACATCGCGGTGGAGACGATGGCGCGCCTGTCGGCCCATCCCAACATCATCGGGGTCAAGGACGCCACCACCAACCTGATGCGCCCCAGCCGCGAACGCCTGGCCATCGGCAAGACGCGCAACGACTGGCTGCTGCTGTCGGGCGAGGACGGCACCTCGCTGGGCTACATGGCCCATGGCGGCCATGGCTGCATCTCGGTCACCGCCAATGTCGCGCCGCGCCTGTGCGGCCTGTTCCAGGAAGCCTGCATGCGCGGCGATTTCGCCGCCGCGCTGGAGCTGCAGGACGTGCTGATGCCGCTGCACGACGCGATGTTCTGCGAACCCAGCCCCGCGCCGGTGAAATACGCCGCCTCGCTGCTGGGCCTGTGCAGCGCCGAGGTGCGCCTGCCGCTGGTCGAGGCCAGCGATGCGGCCCGCGAGCGCATCCGCAACGCCATGGCCGGGGCGGGTTTGAAGATTTAAGGCCACCGCCTTATTTTCCCCCCATGGCCAAGAAGAAAAAAGACGACGGCACCAGGATCATCGCCGAAAACCGCAAGGGTGAGGCGCGGCCACCGAAGGTGGTCAAAATGGTCCGGTGGACCATTTTGAGCGACGAACGCCGCGAGCTCCAGCGAGCGGCAGGCCAGCGAGCGGCAGGATGGTATCGTGGCTAAGAAGAAGAAAGACGACGGGTCAAAGATCATCGCCGAGAACCGCAAGGCCCGCTTCTCCTACGCGATCGATTCCACCATGGAGGCGGGCATCATCCTGACCGGGTCCGAGGTGAAATCCCTGCGGGGCGGCAAGTCGACCATCGCTGAAAGCTATGCCCAGGCCAAGGATGGCGAGCTTTTCCTGGTCAACGCCTATATCCCCGAATACAACGAGGCCAGCCGCTTCAACCACGAGCCCAAGCGGGTGCGAAAGCTGCTGGTGCACAAGCGCGAGGCCGCCCGGCTGGCCGCCGCCACCCAGCGCGAGGGCATGACGCTGGTGCCGCTGAAGATGTATTTCAACCCGCGCGGCGTCGCCAAGCTGGAGCTGGGCATCGCCAAGGGCAAGAAGCTGCACGACAAGCGCGAGACCGAGAAGCAGCGCGACTGGGCCCGCGACAAGGCCCGCCTGCTGCGCAGCAAGGGGTAAGCGGATGGCCGACGACGAAAAGCCCTCACTGATCGGCCCCAATCTCATTGGAAAGATCAAGGACAAGCTGATCCGTTCCAAGCAGCAGTGGGCGGAGCAGGGCCGCGCCATCACCGGCCGCCCCGACCAGGGCCATGTGAACCGCCTGCCGCCCGGCCAGAAGCTGACGGCGAACTGGCCGGTGCTGGATCTGGGGGTGCAGCCCGACGTGAAGCCGGAAAACTGGCGGCTGCGGGTGACGGGGCTGGTGGAAAACCCGCTGCACTGGACGCTGGACGAATTTCGCGCCCTGCCGGCGATCGAGGATGTCAGCGACATCCATTGCGTGACCACCTGGAGCCGCTACGACAATCACTGGAAGGGCGTGTCCAGCAAGACGCTGCTCGATCTGGTCAGGCCGAAGCCGGAAGCAACCCACATCGTCTTCCATGCCTATGACGGCTACACCACCAATGTCTCGCTGAAGGTCTTTGCCGATCCCAACGTCCTGCTTGCCTATGAATGGGAAGGCGCGCCGCTGGCCCGCGAGCATGGCGGTCCGGTGCGGGTGGTGATCCCTGACTGGTACTTCTGGAAGAGCGCCAAGTGGGTGAACCGGATCGAGTTCCTGGCCGAGGACCGCCCCGGCTTCTGGAGGTGCGCGCTATCACAACGAGGGCGACCCCTGGAAGGAACAGCGCTACGGCTAGCCCTGCTGTCGTCCCCGGCGAGCCTGCCGGAGGCGGGCGAGGGAAGGGGACCCAGGTGCGTGATGAAAGACTATTGCGTCTACATGCTGGCCAACGGCCGCAATGGCACCCTCTATGTCGGCGTCACCAACGATCTGGCCCGCCGCCTGTCCGAACACAAATCCAAGGCCATTTCCGGCTTCACACGCCGTTATGGCGTGGACTGGCTTGTCTGGTACGAAATTCACAGCGACGTAGATGCTGCCATTGCGCGCGAGAAACAGATCAAGGGCTGGAAGCGCGCCTGGAAAATTCGCCTGATCGAAGCGGTCAATTCCGGCTGGAATGATCTGGCGGCCGGGCTGGTCTGATACCTGGATTCCCTTCCCCTCGCACCTGATGGCGCTCGGCCGGGAATGACAGATCAGGTGATCCCCGCCGCCGCCTTCGCCTGGGCCACCACCGCCTCGAACATCGGTGTCGTCAGCACCCCGGTATTGGTGTTGTAGCGCGAGCAGTGATAGCTGGAGACGAGTGTAAACATTCGTCCCTCACCGACATTTTCATAGGTCGCGCCGTGCCGGAATGGGTGGGTGGCCTTGCGGATTTTCAGCGTGTCGCACACCGAGTCATGGGCGATCTTGCCCAGCGCCAGGATGGCCTTCACATTCGGCAGTGTGCTCAGTTCTGACATCAGGAACGGCCTGCAAGTCTTTATTTCCACTGGCAAAGGTTTGTTCTGCGGCGGCACGCAGCGCACCGCATTGGCGATCCGGCAGCCCATCAATTCCAGCCCGTCATCGGCCCGTTCGTCATAGGTCCCGCGCGCCAGCCCGTGCTTCAGAAGCGTCGCGTAAAGCAGGTCGCCGGCCCAATCGCCGGTGAAGGGCCGGCCCGTCCGGTTGGCCCCCTGCAGACCCGGCGCCAGCCCCGCGATCAGCAGGCGCGCATCCAGCGGCCCGAAGCTGGGCACCGGCCCGTTGAACCAGTCGGGATACCTGTCCCGGTTGGCCGCGCGGAAGTCCGCCAGCCGGGGACAGAGCGGGCAATCATGTTTGGGCTGGTCGGGCGCTTTCATGCGCCCGGTTAGAGCCGGTCGGACCGGGGCGCGCAATCCCCGTCCGCGTCCACTCAGGCGCTCTGGACGAACTGGGGCGACTTGGCCCCGTCGCGGGCGATCTGGGCGCGCAGCTCGTCCAGCTCGATGAAATTGTCGGCCTGGCGGCGCAGTTCGTCGGACACCATCGGCGGGCTGGTGCGGATGGTCGAGACCACGCTGACCCGCTTGCCCTTGCGCTGCACCGCCTCGACCAGGCGGCGAAAATCGCCGTCGCCGGAAAAGATCACCACATGGTCGACCGTCTGGGCGATCTCCAGCACGTCGATGGCCAGTTCGATGTCCATGTTGCCTTTCACCCGGCGCCGGCCGGCGGCGTCGGTGAACTCCTTCAGCGGCTTTGTCACCACCGAGAAGCCGTTATAGTCCAGCCAGTCGACCAGCGGGCGCAGGGGCGAGAATTCCTGGTCCTCGGCCACCGCGGTATAATAGAAGGCGCGCACCAGCGTGCCCTTGCGGGCAAACAGTTCCAGCAGCCGTTTATAGTCGATGTCGAATTGCAGCCCCTTGGCCGCGCCGTAGAGATTGGCCCCGTCGATGAACAATGCGAGTCTTTCGGACGGATAAAAAAGCATCATGACCTCCAACAACCCTGCCCAAACTACCCGGCAGCCGGCGGCGCACGGCTTTCGCCGCTGCGCCCTTCATATCCCCCACTGCTCCACCTGTCCGTGTGCGCCATGGCCGTAATCGCCCTTGGCGCAAATCTGCCTTCAAAATCCGGTCCCCCGGCGGCGACGCTGCGCGCCGCGCTGGCCCGTCTCCAGGCCCGGGGCCTGCATATCGTGGCCGTATCGTCCTTCTATCAGACCCCGGCCTGGCCAGATCCGGCCGATCCTTCCTTCGTCAACGCGGTTGCCATTGTCGATACGAAACTGCAACCCGCTGAACTGCTGGGTCTTTTGCACGAAGTGGAAACTGAATACGGCCGTTTGCGTTCCGTGCCCAACAGCCCAAGAACACTGGATATCGACGTGATCGACCATGACGGGGCGGTCATGTCGGGGCCGCTCCATCTTCCCCATCCGCGCCTGGCCGAACGCAGCTTCGTGCTGGTCCCCCTGGCCGAGATCGCCCCGGGCTGGCGCCACCCGGTGACGGGCGCCACGGCGGCGGAACTTCTGGCGCGGCTGCCCGACCGGGACGTGCCGGAACGCCTGCCATAATATAAGTGGCCGCGCGCTTTGCGCTTTTCCTTGGCGAACCTCCCGATATTTGTTATGCCCCGCTCAATCCCCCGGCAGGTCAGGCCTTTCGGGCCGCTAACCTGTTGAATTTCCTAGAAACGCAAAGGATCCCCATGGCCCGCGTTACCGTCGAGGATTGCGTCGACAAGATTCCCAACCGCTTTGACCTGGTGCTGACCGCCGGTTTCCGCGCCCGCCAGCTTTCGGGCGGCGCCGAGCCCATGCTGGAGCGCGACCGCGACAAGAACCCCGTCGTGGCCCTGCGCGAGATCGCGGCCCGCCTGATCAAGCCGGACGAGGCCAAGGAAGATTACATCCGCTCGCTGCAGAAGCATGCCGAGGTGGACGAGCCGGAAGAGACCCGCCCCGAGACCGACGACCGCGAGGATCCCCACGCCCGCCAGGTCACCGAGGAAGAACTGCTGCGCGCCCTGACCACCGAGGCCCAGCGCCGCGCCGAACCGCAGCCGGAGCCGGAAGCGGACTACGAAGAGTGAGCCACGGCCCGCCGAAGGCGGGACAAAATGGTCCGGTGGACCATTTTGAGTGGCGAACGCCGCGAGTTTGGGCGAGCGGCCCCCCAGGCGCTCTTCACCATTTGCCAAGCAAGGCCGGAACCTTCGGGTTTCGGCTTTCTTGTTTTCGCGCCTATATTTGACGCATGACACCGCCCACACAGGCCCCTTCGGTCGAAAAGCCCGCATCCCGCCCGGCGCCGCCGCCGCGCGGCCGCCGCCGGCTGATGCGCCAGACCGACCTGGTCGAGCGGGTTCTGGCCTATGATCCGGGCGCCGACGAGGACCTGCTGAACAAGGCCTATGTCTTCGCGATGACGGCGCATGGCAAGCAGTTCCGCGCCTCGGGCGATCCGTATTTCGCCCACCCGCTGGAGGTGGCCGCGGTCCTGACCGACCTGAAGCTGGACGTGGCGACCATTGTCACCGCGCTGCTGCACGACACGATCGAGGACACGCTGGTCACCTATGAGGAGATCAGGGACAAGTTCGGCGAGGAAATCGCCAACCTGGTCGACGGCGTCACCAAGCTTTCCCAACTGGAGCTATTCTCCGAACGCACCAAGCAGGCCGAGAATTTCCGTGTTCGCTGGCTAATCACCAGCGACATCCGCGCTGCTGGTCGTTGGCTGACAGGCTGGGCCAAATACGTGCACGCGCTTGGCTATATCGAGAAGCCGAAAAGCGCAGCCGCATCGCCCAGGAAAACCGTCGACATCTATGCCCCGCTGGCCGGGCGCATCGGCATGCAGAACATGCGCGAGAGCTGGAAGAGACCTGCCTCGCCGAACTGGACGCCGAAGCGCGCACCCATCGTCACCCATTTCGCGGCGGTTGACATGGTGTCGGGCGACCGGCGGGCTGCATCGCCGACCAGACTGGCGCGCCGCCTGGCGGAGAGGATGCCTGGGTCTATGGCCGCGCCAAGCGTCCTTTCTCCATCTGGCGCAAGCTGCAGACCAAGAAGCTGTCCTTCGAGCAGCCGTCCGACATTTTCGGATCCTGCGTGATCGTCGGCTCGCTGGAGACTGTTACCGCGCGCTGCATCATCCATACCAACCGGGCAGATGGTGCCCGAACGCCTGGCGACTCATCTCGACGCCTGCTGAACGGCTACCGCTCCATCCACACCACGGTGATCGGGCTGAAAAGCAGCGCGTTGAAATCAGATCCGCACCAGGAGATGCACGACATCGCCGAACGGGGCGGCTGCGCACCGAGCACAAGAGGCGGTGCCCGACATAGTCGCCCGAGCGCCACCTATGGCTGGCTGCGCGACATGGTGGACCTTCTGGAAAAGGGTGACACCGCCGAGGAGGCGATGGAGCATTCCAAGCTGGCCCTTTATCAGGACCAGGTCTTCTGTTTCACCCCCAAGGGCTCGCTGATTTCCCTGCCGCGCGGGGCCACGCCGATCGACTTCGCCTATGCCGTCCATACCGACCTGGGCAACAGCGCGGTGGGCGCCAAGGTCAATGGCAACCATGTGCCGCTGCACACCCCGCTGAAGAATGGCGACCAGGTGGAGATCATCTCCATGCGCGACAGCGCGCCTTCGCCGATGTGGGAACAGTTCGTGGTGACGGGCCGGGCGCGCGCGGAAATCCGCCGTTTCCTGCGCCATGCCCAGCGCGACGAGCATGTAAAGTTCGGCCGCAAGATCCTGGAAAAGGTCTTCAGCGACGAAAAGCGCGAGCTGACCGAAAAGGCGGTCGAGGGCGTGGCCAAGAAGCTGCGGCTGGCCAAGGCCGACGACGTCTTTGCCGATGTCGGGCGCGGGGCGCTGCGCCCGCACGAGGTGCTGGAAGCGGTTTTTCCCGAACTGAAGAACAAGCAGAAGATCAAGCAGGCCGCGCATCCCGGCGAAAGCCACGCCATTTCGATCAAGGGCCTGACCGAGGGCATTTCCTATCGCCTGGGCCAATGCTGCCATCCCATTCCCGGCGACCGGATCGTGGGCCTGAACAGCCCCGGCGAGGGGCTGGTGATCCACACCATCGACTGCGGCGCGCTGGAACAGGCATCCGACATGGACGACTGGCTGGACGTCAGCTGGGGCGGCGGCGCCTCAAGCGGCCTGTCGGTGGCGCGCATCCTGGTGCGCATCAACAACAATCCGGGCGCGCTGGCGGCGGTGATGACCGCCATCGCCGGCAATGGCGGCAACATCTCCAACATGAAGATCGCCAACCGCAATCCGCTCTATTTCGATTTCCTGATCGACGTGGAGGTGCGCGACGTGCCCCATCTGCAGAATATCCAGGGCGCGCTGCGCGTGTCGGATGCCGTGGAATCGGTCAGCCGCGTCCGCGATCCGGAAGACGCCATCGCTTAATCCCTTTCAAGGCACGGAATATGAAAGTCGAAAAAGTCCTGAACGAGTTCAAGAAGGCCGGTGCGCTGCTGGAAGGTCATTTCATCCTGTCCAGCGGGCTGCACTCCGACAAGTTTTTGCAGAAGGCGCTGGTGTTCCAGGACGCCAGGCGCACCGCCAAGCTGTGCAAGGCGCTGGCGAAAAAGGTGCGCGAGCAGGTGAAGGGCGAAATCACCGCCATCGTCTCGCCCGCCGTCGGCGGCATCGTGCCCGGCTATGAGATGGGCCGCCAGCTTGGCCTGCCCGCCATGTATGTCGAACGGGTGGACGGCGAATTCCAGCTGCGCCGCAACTTCGAGCTGAAAAAGGGCCAGAAGGTGCTGATGGTGGAAGACATCGTCTCCACCGGCGTTTCGTCCCGCGAATGCATCGCCGCCATCAGGAAGACCGGTGCCAAGGTGGTCGCGGCCTGCTGCCTGATCGACCGCAGCGGCGGCAAGGCCAAGGTGGGCGTGCCGCTGATCGCGCTGGCCGACTGGAAGGTCCAGGCCTGGCCGGCCGACAAGCTGCCGCCGCACCTGAAAGACACCCCCGCGGTCAAGCCGGGGAGCCGGGGACTGGCGTGACGGAGAGTTTGCCTCTCGCGGAAAAAATCGGCCGCAGCTTCCTGTATGCAGTCTGGTTTGGGATTTGCTTTTTTGGTCCAGCAACGCTGCTTTTGTTTGGGCTTGTGCCGGGTGTGCTTTGGCCGTTTGCAATTCCGTTTATGCTGGGAGCGTTACTTTTTACCGCTCTTTGGGCTGACTCTCTGGATACCCTGGTCGATTCCGGTTTGGCGGGAATGGGCGCTTCATTTTTGGTGATCTGCTTGGGTTTCCAGGTCGCGGTTATCGTTTATGGATTCGAATACATGCCCTGCGCCACCATCCGCACGCCGCCGCCATCGTGCGGAGAAGCGCGAGGGCGCACCACCGAGGCGGCATCGACGCGGCAGGCCAGCTGGGCCGTCTGGCGCCGCTGGTGTGCGTGCGCTGCGCCAGCCAATATCCGCGTTCAGTTCATCAGACGGCGCGCGAGCAGCTGGACGCATCGCGCGCTGGGCGCGCCGGTCGTCGAACTGCACGCGCGTCGTCGAACGCCACGGCGACGCGCGCGCTGCCGAGCTGGCCTGCATCCTTGGGGCGGCGGCTTGCGGCCTCCATCGGGCTGGAGGTGCATGCCGGCCACGGCCTGACTTTCGACAATGTCGCCCCATCGCCGCGATCCCGCAGATCGCTGAACTGAACATCGGCCACTTCCCCAGTCGGTGAGGCGGCTTTGTCGCTCGACGCCTCCATCCGCGAGATGCGCCGCCTCATGGACGAGGGCTGCGGGCGAGTCTCAGCACGATCCTGGGCATGGCAGACCTGATCGACATTCGCCGCATCGAAAAGACCATCGAACGGCACGGCGGCGCTTCCTGAACCGACTTCACCGACATCGAACGCGCCATCCGACCGCCGCGCCCAGCCCGCCGCCATGCCATGCGCTTTGCTGCCAAGGAGGCCTGCGCCAAGGCCCTGGGCACCGGGCTCAAATCAGGCGTCTATTGGCGCGACATGGGGTGGTGAACCTGCGCGGCAAACCCACCATCCGGCTGACCGGCGGGCGTTGAAAAGGCTGGAAATTGACTTCTGCGGCGCCACCGCACAGATCGACCTGACCATCACCGACGATTTCCCCCGGCCCAGGCCATCGTCAATCATCTCTGCCGTGAAGATTAACCCCGGCCTGCCTTGACAGCGGCGGCGCGGGCCATTTCTGTCCTTTCACTTTTGGAAATTCAGCAGAATGTCGGACAGCGAGCGCATGGCACCAAGCAGAAGGAAGGCGAATCCTGGGGGGAACTCGCCAAGACGGTGATCTATGCCGGCCTGATCGCCATCGTCATCCGCACATTCCTGTTCCAGCCTTTCAACATCCCCTCCGCCTCGATGGAGGCGACGCTGCTGGTGGGCGACTATCTGTTCGTGGAGAAATTCTCCTACGGCTATTCGCGCTACACCTTTCCCTTCGGCGGCTGGCCCTTGGCAACCTGATGCATGACCGCTTTCCCGACTTCAAGCCGACGCGCGGCGACGTGATCGTGTTCAAGTTCCCGGAAGACAACAAGACCGACTTCATCAAGCGGCTGATCGGCATGCCGGGCGACAAGATCCAGATGATCGGCAGCCGCCTGTACATCAACGACAAGATCGTGCCGCGCACCCGGGTCGACGACTATGTCGAGACCATCGACGGCGTCGAGCATCACGTGCCCCAGTATCGCGAGACGCTGCCAGCGGGAAATCCTATCTGACGCTGGACCGCGATCCCGACGGGCCGCTGGACAATACCGAGCCCTATTACGTGCCCGCCGGCCATTACTTCATGATGGGCGACAACCGCGACAATTCCGACGACAGCCGCCAGGAGGTGGGATACGTCCCCGCCGAGAACCTGGAAGGCAAGGCGGTGATCCGCTTCTTCTCCACCAATGGCAGCGCCCATATCTGGGAAGTGTGGAAGTGGCCGTTCTCGATCCGCTATTCGCGCATCCTGTCGCTGGTCAAATAGCCCCGCATGGCCTCCCTTGAAGACAGGCTGGGTCACCACTTTTCCGATCCGGCTCTTTTGCGCCGCGCCCTGACCCATGCCAGCGCCGACAGCGCCACCTCCAACGAGCGGCTGGAGTTTCTGGGCGACCGGGTGCTGGGTCTGATCGTCGCCGAAAGGCTGCGTACGCTCTATATCCCTGGCGATGCGAAGGCGCGCTGGCGCTGAGAGTTCAGTCGCCCTGGCGCGCGGCGCCTGCGCCACCGCGGCGGAAGCCGCCGGTCTGGCCGAACATCTCATCCTGGCCAATCCGGAAAAAGGCGGGCGGCGCGCGCTAAGCCCGCCATCCTGTCGGGCGCCTGCAGGCGTGGTGATCGCTGCGCTTATCTGGATGGCGGCATGGGATGTGGCGCGCGCCTTTGTCGAACGCTATTGGGCGCCGCTGTATGAAACCCTGGCACCGACATGCGCGACGCCAAGACCCGGCTGCAGGAATGGAGCCAGGGACGCGGGCGCGGCGGCGCGCCGGTCTATACGCTGAAGGACCGCAGCGGCCCTGACCACGCGCCGCGCCGGTCGAGGCGCGGGTGCCGGGCCTGAATGCGGTGACCGGCGAGGGCGGCTCCAAGCGTGCTGCCGAACAGGGATGCGGCGGCAAACTGCCAGCGCTGGCCGGAGAAAATCGGAGAGGACCTGGCGACACTGCTGCGGCTTCTGCGCCATCATCGGCGCGGTTAATGCCGGCAAGTCGACGCTGATCAACCAGCTTGTTTGCTCCAAGGTGGCGATCGCTTCAGCCCCAAGGTGCAGACGCCCCATGCCGGTGGCATCGCCCTGACCGGCGAAACCCAGATCGTCTTTGTCGACACGCCCGCATCTTTCGCCCGCGCTGCGGCTGACCGCGCCATGGTCACCTCCGCCTGGGCGGGGCCGAGGAAGCCGATTGCGTGCTGCTGATCGTCGATGCCGCTGACCTGACCGAGCGCGACAACAGCTCTGCCGGGCGCGACACGATGGCGATCCTGGGAAACCTGGAAATCCGCGCCTGCCAAGAAAAGGCGCTGGTGCTGGGAACAAGATCGACGGTCTGAAGCGCGAACGGCTGCTGCCGCTGGTGGAAAAGCTGTATGCCGAGGGCAGTTCGAGGACGTGTTCTGATTTCCGCCCTGAAGGGCGAGGGCGTGGCCGATGTCGCCGCTCGCCGCGCGCATGCCCGAAAGCCTCTGGCTGTATCCGAAGACCGGCCGCCGACATTCCGCTGCGCCTGCTGGCCGCCGAGGTGACGCGCGAAAGCTCTATCTGCGCCTGCATGACGAGCTGCCCTATGCCAGCAATGGTCGAGACCGGGAAAAGTGGGAAGAGCGCAAGGACGGCAGCGTGCGCATCGACCAGATCGTCTATGTCCAGCGCGACGGCCAGAAGGCGATCGTGCTGGGCAAGGGCGGCGCCACCATCAAGAAGATCGGCGAACTGGCCCGCACCGAACTGGAAGAACTGCTGGGCCGGCGCGTCCACCTGTTCCTGTTCGTCAAGGTGCGCGAGGACTGGGCTGAAAAGTCCGAACATTATAAAGAGATCGGGCTGGATTTCCTTCCGACTGAGGGGTGTTATGGAATGGAATGACACCGCTATCAAACTCCTGTCCGCCCGCGCCATGGCGAAACCGGCGCGGTGCTGGAACTGCTGACCCGTGCCACGGTTGTCAGCAGGGTTGGTGCGCGGCGGCTCGCGCCGGATCAAGCTTCCACCCGCAGCCCGGCAACACCGTGCATGTCCAGTGGCGCGCCCGGCTGGAAGAACATCTGGGCAGCTTCACCTGGGAACTGGCCACGGCGCGGGCGGGCGAGCTGATGGAAAGCCGCGCCGGGCTGGCGGACTGGAACGCCTTTGCCGCTGTCTGTTCCGCCGCGCTGCCCGAGCGCGAGGCCCATGCCAATGTTCATGACGCCGCCGCGATCCTGCTGGATGCGATGGATGGACGGCGAAGCCGGAAGACTGGCTGCCGCCTATGTGCGCTGAGGCGGGGCTGCTGGATGCGCTGGGCTTCGGGCTGGACCCAGCGGAGAATGCGCGCCACCGGCGACACCGACGACCTGGCCGTCTCGCCGCGCTCGGCCGCGCCGTTTCGACGCGCCGGGGCCGGCGTCTGTGCCAACCGCCTGTTCCGCCTGCCGGGTTCCCTGACCGCGACGATGCCGCCAACCCCGATGACGTCGCCGCCGGGCTGAAGCTGACCGGCCATTTCCTGCTGGAACGGGTGCTGCGCCTCACGGCGGGACATAATGGCCAGAACCCGGCTGGACGCTCGCGGACAGCCAAAATGCTGCCGGAAGCCAACTGAGCCTGGACGCGCTCGCGGACAGCCAATCCTCTGGATGCGATGGCACCCGAATCGTCTAAAAGCTGAACCATGGTTGCCTTACCCGACGAAATCCGCTCCGAAACCCTGAGCAAGGCGCTGGCCGAACGCTATCTGGCCTATGCCCTGTCCACCATCACCCAGCGCGCGCTGCCCGATGCCCGCGATGGGCTGAAACCCGTGCACCGGCGCATCCTCTATGGCATGCGGCTGCTGCGGCTCGATCCCGGCTCGGCCTTCAAGAAATGCGCGAAGGTGGTGGGCGATGTTATGGGCGGCTATCACCCCCATGGCGACCAGGCGATCTATGACGCGCTGGTGCGGCTGGCCCAGGAATTCTCGGTGCGCTATCCGCTGGTCGACGGCCAGGGCAATTTCGGCAATGTCGATGGCGATAACGCCGCGGCCATGCGCTACACCGAAAGCCGCATGACCGATGCCGCCGCCGCCCTGCTGAACGGGCTGGACGAGGACGCGGTTGATTTCCGCACCACCTATGACGGCGAAACCCGCGAGCCGGTGGTGTTGCCCGCCGCCTTCCCGAACCTCTTGGCCAATGGCGCCAACGGCATCGCGGTGGGCATGGCGACCGCCATCCCGCCCCACAATCTGGGCGAGCTGTGCGCGGCCACCATCGCGCTGATCGAAAATCCCAACGTCCAGGACCGCACGCTGTTCAAGCATGTGCGCGGGCCCGACTTTCCCACCGGCGGCATCGTGGTCGAGGACCCGGCCTCCATCGCCGAGGCCTATCGCACCGGCAAGGGCGGTTTTCGCCTGCGCGCGCGCTGGGAACGGGAAGAGGGCGCGCGCGGCGCCTGGCAGATCGTCGTCACCGAGATTCCCTATCAGGTGCAGAAGTCGCGCCTGATCGAACGCATCGCCGAAATGCTGGAGCAGAAGAAGCTGCCCCTGCTGGACGACATTCACGACGAAAGCGCCGAGGACATCCGTATCGTCCTGACGCCCAAATCCCGCACCGTCGATCCCGAAATCCTGATGGAGCAACTGTTCCGCAGCAGCGACCTGGAAGTGCGCGTGCCGCTGAACATGAACGTGCTGGACAAGGGGCTGGTGCCGCGCGTCATGAGCCTGCGCGAGGTGCTGACCGCCTTCATCACCCATCGCCGCGAGGTGTTGGAGCGCCGCTCCCGGCACCGGCTGGACAGGATCGCCACCCGGCTGGAAGTGCTGGAAGGCTATCTGGCCGTCTATCTGAACCTGGACAAGGTCATCAGGATCATCCGCACCGAGGATGAGCCCAAGCCGGTCCTGATGAAGGCCTTCAAGCTGACCGAGAACCAGGCCGACGCCATTCTCAACATGCGTCTGCGCTCCCTGCGCAAGCTGGAGGAGATGGAGATCCGCGCCGAACATGCCGACCTGGCCAAAGAGCAGAAGGCGCTGAAGAAGATGCTGGGCTCCGAGAAGCTCAAGTCGGAAAAGCTGGTCGAGGAAATGCGCGAGATCGATGCCCGCTTCGGCCTGAAGACCGAAATCGGCCGGCGCCGCAGCGAGATCGCCAAGGCCGCCGAGGTTGCCGAGATGACCGCCCTGGCCGACCAGGTCGAAGAGATCGCCAATGCCGTGGTGCAGGAGCCGATCACCGTGGTCTGCTCGCAGAAGGGCTGGCTGCGCGCCCTGAAGGGGCACCAGGAACAGTCGAACGCGGTCAAGTACAAGGAAGGCGACCGGGGCCGCTTCTGGTTCCACGCCCAGACCACCGACCGCATCATGCTGCTGGCGACCGACGGGCGCTTCTACACGCTGGATGCCGCCAAGCTGCCGGGCGGGCGCGGGCTGGGCGAGGCGATCCGAACGTTCATCGACATGCCGCCGGAAGCCGACATCGTCACCATGTTTGTGCATGTGCCGGGCAGGAAGCTGATTGTCGCCGCCACCAGCGGCCATGGCTTCATCACCAATGAGGACGACGCCATCGCCATGACCCGCAAGGGCAAGGCGGTGATGAATGTGAAGACGGGGATCGAGGCGGTGGCCTGCCATGGCGTCGAAGGCGATCACCTGGCGGTGATCGGCAAGAACCACAAGCTGCTGATCTTCCCGCTGTCGGAAGTGCCCGAACTGGCCAGGGGGCAGGGCGTCTACCTGCAGCGCTACAAGGACAGCGAACTGTCGGATGCCATCGGCTTCACCTGGAAGGCGGGCCTGAAGGACGCCAACGGCCGCACCTTCACGCCGTCGGAACTCAAGGACTGGAAGGGCGCGCGCGCCCAGGCGGGGCGCCTGGCGCCGCGCGGTTTCTCCAAATCCGACCGCTTCGCCGACCCGCAACAAGGTTAACGGACGCCGGCGCACAGGTTGACGCCGCAAGCACTGTCTCAGAACGAGACATTGCCAAACTGGATCGGTATAGTTTCAGCCGTATCCCCCGCGGCGCTGCGTTTCGATGTCCGGTTTGCGTACCCTTGCCTTGTCCTATCTGGCGTCCGCCGCGGTGTTCGTGCTGGCGGCGACCTATGCCGCGCATCCCGACCTGGGCGGGGCGCTGCGTGGTGGGGCGGGCCGGTTGGGTGCATTGCTGGATGAAGGGCTGTGGCAGCCGGTGCTGCGCACCGCCCAGAACGCCGACAAGACCTTCCTGGACCGGCTGGACGATGCGCCCTATGGCGACAGCGCGGTGACCATCGCCATCGAACCGCCCGGCCCCAACGATGCGCGCACCCTGGCGCGGTCACGCACGCTGGACATCGCCCCGCGCAGCCTGGACCCGCAGGCGCTGGCCGCGCCCGGCGGCGCAGACGCCGATTACTCCGCGTCAACCACCATCACCATCCTGCCGGACCTGACGCCGCCGCCCGAAGCGCCGGCGCCGCGCCTGGCCGACCGCGCACCATCCGCCCCGCCGGTCGACATCGCCCGCAACGCGCCGTCGGTTGTCATTCCCGAACCGCCGCCGCTGGAAGCCGACAGGCTTGCGCGCAACGCGCCCGGTGCGCACGCACCCCAGACCAGGGCGGCGGCGCGCGCGATGGCGGTGTCCGAACGGCTGAAGGAAAACCTGACGCCCGACATGCTGAAGGGTTTCGACCTGTTCCTCTATGTCAGCAAGTCCGACCACGGCCCGCTGGCCCAGCGCATGTATGTCTTCCGCAAGCAGGCGGGCGGCAGGCTGGCGCTGCTCTATGACTGGCCAGCCTCCACCGGCCGCGAGCAGCGCGAGACTTCCCCGCGCGGGCGCAGCACCTTCACCGACACGCCGCGCGGCTATTACGAACTCGACCCGGGCCGGATGTACCGCAAGTACACGTCCTATTCGTGGAAGCAGCCCATGCCGTACGCGATGTTTTTCAACTGGGAGCGCCGCGGCCTGCAGACGGGGCTGGCGATCCATGCCGCCAGCGGCGACGACATCGCGCTTCTGGGCCAGCGCGCCAGCGCGGGCTGCGTGCATCTGGCGCCCGAGAACGCCCGCACGCTCTATGAACTGATCCGCAGCGAATACAAGGGCGAGGTGCCGCGCTTCGCCTACAACTCCCGCACCCAGACCATGAGCAATGACGGCACGCTGATGCGCGACGCCAACGGCGACCTGAAGATGGCCGACGGCTACAAGGTGCTGGTGCAGATCGAGGATTATGCCGGCGACAATTCCGTCGCCGCGCTTTTCTAGTACCCCCTTCTGTCGCTGCGCGATTGCCTTCGGCGTTCGTACGCTGCCGCTACTCACCATCGCTGCGACATCTCCCCCGCCGAAGCGGGGGGAGGGCATCAGGCATGACCGGTCAGCAGCCACAGAATGATGATGATCGGCAGCGGAATGCCGATTGCCCACAGGATGATGGAGCGCATCTGTCTCTCCCGTTGATGTCGGGGAGATAACTGCCTTGTCAGAGTCGGGTTCCGGTCAGCGCCGCAGCTCGTAGAGCGCGATCGCCGCTGCATTGGAGACGTTCAGGCTTTCCATCGCCTTGTCGATGGGGATGAAGGCGGCAACCTCGCAGCGTTCGCGCACCAGCCGGCGGATGCCCGCGCCTTCCGAGCCCAGCACCAGCGCCACATCGCCCGTCTCGTGATCGGCGGGAACCGCCTCGGACAGCGGCTGGGCGCCGTCGCCGGCCAGGGCCACGCGCCAGAAGCCGTGCTCGCCCAGTTCGTCCAGCGCACGGGCGACGTTCACCACCTCGACATAGGGCACCAGGTCCAGCGCCCCCGATGCCGCCTTGGCCAGCGCGCCGGACTGGGGCGGGGCATGGCGGTCCTGCACCACCACGGCGGCCACGCCAAAGGCCGCGGCGGTCCGCAGGATCGCGCCCACATTGTGGGGGTCCGAAAGCTGGTCCAGGACCAGGATGACGCGCTTGCCCCTGGCGGTCCCGGCGATCACCGATTCCAGGCTCTCGCCCTTCAGCGGCCAGGCTTCCAGCGCCGCACCCTGGTGAACGGCGCCCGGGGGCAGGAACTTGTCGATCGCGCCCGGCTCGGCCAGTTCCACCTTGACCCGCGCCAGCCGTTTTTCGCCGATCTGTTCGGCGGCCCGCGGGGTCAGGACCGCCCGGCCCAGCTTGCGGCGGGGGTTGGCCAGGGCGGCCTGGACCGCATGCAGGCCGTAAAGCCACTGGCCGCCGCGCATGCCCTCGCGCCGAGGTTCCGCCTTGCTCTCGCTGCGTTTTTCCAGCTTTTTCGCGGGTTTCTGGCTGCCGCGCGGGCTTTGGCCCCCGCCGCTGCGGGGCGGGGAAGGGCGGCCGGTCTTGCGGAAATTCTTGTTTCGCATGGCGCGCTTATAAAGGAGTGGAAGGGCCGGTAAAGCGGAAGCGGAAAAAGCCACCGGATTCCCGGCGATTATGGCCAAAACTGACTATTGACACCCCGGTCTGACTGAACAATAACCCGCGATCCGCGGCCACACCTAACTGGAGGCTTTTTCAAACTCGCCCTTTTGGCCAACTGGGTGAGAGCAGCAGCGCCGGCCGGTCATTAGGTTGTTTAATCCATTGAACCAGTTGGGAAAAATCTAAAACCGGAGGGGTGCCCGAGTGGCTAAAGGGGACGGACTGTAAATCCGTTGGCTACGCCTACGTTGGTTCGAATCCAACCCCCTCCACCATTCCCTGCCCGCAAGGGCGCGAAAGGCAGACGTGCTGCGAAAGAAGGAAGTCGAATAGGGCGGGTGTAGCTCAATGGTAGAGCAACAGCCTTCCAAGCTGATGACGAGGGTTCGATTCCCTTCACCCGCTCCAGAATTGCAGGCCGACGAAAGAGTTTATCCCGCCACAGGCGGCTTTGAGAACGAAGGACAAAAGTCATGAAGTGAAAGCGAAGTTTGAGCGTAACAAGCCGCACTGCAACATCGGCACGATTGGGCTGCCGACTATGGCAAGACGTCGCTGACGCAGCGGATCACGAAGGTGCTGGTTGAGACGGCGGCGTTGTGTTCACCGCCTATGACCAGATCGACAAGGCGCTGGAAGAGAAGGCGCATCACGATTTCTTTGACGGCGCATGTCGAGTGGCGACTGAGAACCGCCATTACGCCCACGTCGACTGCCCTGGCCACGCTGACTCGCGTGAAGAATATGATCACCGGCGCTGCGCAGATGGACGGCGCGATCCTGGTCGTCGGCGTCCGACGGCCCGATGCCGCAGACCCGCGAGTGCTACATCCTGCTGGCGCCAGTCGGTGCCCGCGCTGGTGGTGTTCATGAACAAGTGCGACATGGTCGACGATCCGGAGCTTGACCTGGTCGAGATGGCGCGCGAGCTGCTGTCCTGTACTAGTGTTCCCCGGGCGATTGTTCCGATCGTGGTGCGGCTCGGTTGATGGCGTTTGAGAAATGCGAGTCAGCTAAAGCCACGAGGGCGATCCTCGAGCTGATGCGCACGTCGACGCTTGCATCCCCAGCTCGACCACCGTCTGGTCGACCCTAGCCCTTCCTGAATGCCGATCGAAGACGTGTTCTTTCGATCTCGGCTGCGGCATCAGGAGGGACCGCGTCGAGCGCGGCACGTGGAAGTGTCGGCGAGAAGCCGAGATCGTCGGCATCAAGCCGACTTAACAGCAAGCAAGATGACCGTGACCGGCGTGGAATGTTCCGGCAAGCTGGACCAGGGCCAGGTGGCGACAATATCGGCAGCTGCGCGGTGTCGACCGTGAAGGCGTCGAGGCGGCCACAGAGTTCTGGCCAAGCTGGCCTGGTGGACCCCTGCACACCAATCCCCTGTGGCGGTGCCTATCCTGACCAAGACGAGGGCGGCCAGTCAGCACCCGTCTCCTTCGCCAACTACCTCGTCCGCAGCGTTCTATTACCCGTACCATCGACGACCGGCATCGTGAAGCTGCCGGAAGGGCACCAGATGGTGGTGATGTCAAGGACAATATCTCGATCGAGGTCGAGCTGATCGTGCTGATCGCTGGCGTGAGTGAGAAGCTGCAGCTTCGCCATCCGTAGGCGGCCGGTCGGTTGGTAGGTTGCTGCGAAAATCCTGGCGCAGGGGATTTCGCAACGGGCGGCGCCGGCGTGCTCCTACCAGGGATGTCGGTGGCCGCGTGATTGAGTTTAGGGTGTAGCTCATTGGTAGAGCATCGGTTCCAAAACCGAGGGCCGGGGGTCGAGTCCCTCCGCCCCTGCCAAAGCTCCGAAGAGTGATGTGCATACGACAACAGAAAGACAGAATTGGCGGTGGCGGGCGTGAGCCGGGTGGCCGTGCGCTGCGTCGGCCTGATCGAGTTCTTCCGCCAGGTCAACCGCGAACGCAAGAAGGTCACCTGGCTGACCTTCAAGGAAAACCTGGCTGACCACGATCATGGTCTTACCGCGGTTGGCCTGACCATGGTGTTCTTTCGTTGCAGTCGACGCCATCCTGAACTATGGTGAACTGGTGTTGATCGGCGGCCGGAGGATTTTCTGATGAGCGACGCAGGAACTACGACTGAAAGCTGCGCCCAAGGTTGTCGACGGCGCCAGGAAAGTATCGTGCACACCCTACTGAACTTCGAGAAAAAGGTGCGCTGAGGAGATCTTGCGCCAGGCCATTGTGAGGACCGGACGACCTGGTCGCCGATGTGGTCGTGCCGACCGAGGAAGTGCTGGAAGTGCGCCGCGGCCAGAAGGTCAAGGCCGAGCACAAGTTCCTGCCCGGCTATGTTCTGCTGAACGCCCGCCTGACGGACGAGGTCTATCACCTGGTCAAGAACGTCGCGAAGGTCACCGGCTTCCTGGGCCAGAACAACAAGCCCATGCCGCTGCGCCAGGGCGAGGTTGAGCGCATCCTGAACCAGGCGACCGAGAGCGCCGACCATCCCAAGTCGTCGATCACCTTCGAGATCGGCGAGCAGGTGCGTGTCGCCGACGGCCCCTTCACCTCCTTCACCGGCGTGGTGGAAGAGGTGGACGAGGACCGCAGCCGCCTGAAGGTCGCGGTGTCGATCTTCGGCCGCGCCACCCCCGTCGAGCTGGAATACACCCAGGTCGAGAAGATGTGAGTTTGGGGGCCTTTGGCCCCGCAAAGGTCGGTCCGGGACCGTGTCCGGACACCCCATGATCCCGCGGGAGACATCTTCGGATGTCGTTTGAACCGCTAAGCCGCGAAGGAGGCGGCGAGAAATGGCAAAGAAGATTACCGGTTACGTCAAACTGCAGGTGCCCGCCGGCGCGGCCAATCCGTCGCCGCCGATCGGCCCCGCGCTGGGTCAGCGCGGCCTGAACATCATGGAGTTCTGCAAGGCGTTCAATGCCAAGACGCAGGACCAGGAAAAGAACATGCCGATCCCGGTGACCATCACCGTGTTCTCGGACAAGTCTTTCACCTTCGAAATGAAGACGCCCCCGGCGTCCTATTTCCTGAAGAAGGCGGCCAAGCTGTCGTCCGGCTCCAAGACCCCGGGCATCGCGCCCGCCGGTTCGGTGACCCGCGCCCAGGTGCGTGAAATCGCCGAGACGAAGATGAAGGACCTCAACGCCAACGATATCGAAAATGCGATGCTGATGATCGAGGGCAGCGCCCGTTCGATGGGCATCACGGTGAGGGACTAACCGCCATGACCAGCAAGCGCTACAAGAAAGTCCTGGAAGGCGTGGACACCAACAAGGCCTATTCGGTTGAAGAGGCCGTCAAGCTGATCAAGGCGCGCGCCACCGCCAAGTTCGACGAGACCATCGAGGTTTCGCTGAACCTGGGCGTCGACCCGCGTCATGCCGACCAGATGGTGCGCGGCGTGGTTTCGCTGCCGTCGGGCACCGGCCGCTCGGTGCGCGTCGCCGTCTTCGCCAAGGGCGCCAAGGCCGACGAGGCCAAGGCCGCGGGCGCCGACATCGTCGGCTCCGACGAACTGGCGGCCGAGGTTCAGGCCGGCAAGATCGACTTTGACCGCTGCATCGCCACCCCGGACATGATGGGTGTGGTGGGCCGTCTGGGCAAAGTGCTCGGGCCCCGCAACCTGATGCCCAACCCCAAGGTCGGCACCGTGACCATGGACGTCACCAAGGCGGTCAAGGACGCCAAGGGCGGCGCGGTAGAATTCCGCGTCGAAAAGGCGGGCATCGTGCAGGCCGGCGTCGGCAAGGCCAGCTTCACCGAGGACGCGATCATCGCCAACGTCAAGGCGTTCGTGGACAGCGTGATCAAGGCAAAGCCGTCGGGCGCCAAGGGCACCTATATGAAGAAGATTTCCATCTCCTCCACCATGGGCCCGGGCGTGAAGATCGCCCTTGCCTCGGTGGATGCGACGGGCGCGGCCGCGTAAGGCCGCAGATTGAATTCCGGCGGCGATCGCCGGAACTGTCTGAGGACTGCTGGAGGTCCCTTGGTTGGTTCGCCAAGAAGGACCCAAACGCTCCAGCACAGACAGGAATGAACCGAAATTCGGAGGTGACCTGCAAGATCGGGTTTGGACCCTGGGGCAGGTTTTGAGCATAACAGGGTAGGCACGGGATCGCCAACGTTCTGTATGTAGGAGAGCAAAGTGGAAAAGCCAAGAAGGCGAAGTCGTCGAAGACCGAACCAGCCCTGCGAATGCTGGCTCGGTGGTGGTTGCCCACTACCTGGTCTGATGGTGGCCCAGATGAGCGATTCAGCGCGCGTATGCGCGCGCCCAGGGCGCCCCCGTTCCGCGTGGCCAAAGAACCGTCTGGCGGTGCGCGCCTTAAAGGAACGCCAGAATGAAGGCATCACCCACCTGTTCAAGGCCTACGGCATCGCTGCCGCGATGATCCGTCGCCGCTTGAAGGTGGCTGCGGTTTCACGCCATGATAACGAGAAGCTCGTGATCCTGGGTGGTTTCGGTCGAAGCAGCGGCTCTGGACGCCGGGATGGGGTGAAAGCCTGGCGACCCTGCCGCCGCTCGATGAACCCAGGGTGACTGGCCTTTGAGGTAGGCCCTGGCGACCAAGATCGCCGGTGTTCTGCAGGCGCCTGGCGGTCAGCTTGCCCGTGATCAGCGCCTATTCCAGCAAGGACGCTGCGTAAGGCACCACCGCTTACCAACGTAAACATCCAAACCTGAACTCAAAGGAACTTTAAATGTCGAAGATTGAACAGCTGGTCGAAGACCTGTCCCTGACCGTTCTGGAAGCCGCCGACCTGGCGAAGCTGCTGGAAGAAAGTGGGCGTCTCGTTGCCGCGCTCGTCGCCGTCGCTGCCGCCCTGGCGCTGCTGGTGGCGCTGCCCGGCTGCCGAGAAGATTGAGTTCACCGTCGTCCCGACCGGACGCTGGTGACAAAAGATCAATGTGGACTGGCGAAGTGCGCGCGATCACGGGCCTGGGCCTTCAAGGCGAAGCCAAGGACCTGGCTCGAGGGCGCCCTAAGGAAGTGAAGGCTGACGTGCTGAAGGACGAAGCTGCGGAAGATCAAGAAGGCTTTGAAGACGCTGGTGCCAAGGTTTATTTCGAAGTAATAAGGAGGCAGCAGCGGTTGAAACCGCTCTGTCGTGCATATTTCGTTCACCTGACTTTCCTTCGGCGATCTGTTCGCCGGAGGGGCTGGTGGCGTTTGCCATTGGTTGAAACCGCTGGGTTTCCAGCTTCGCAGTAACGGCTTCTCGTAGCCGTAAAGGATCCATACACACCTCTTCACTGGCGCAAAAAGGCTTGCAAGAATTTTGGCAAGATCCAGGAGATCGCGCAGATGCCGAACCTCAATGGAGGTTCAGCGCAATCTCCCATGACCAGTTCTTGCAGCCCGACAAGCCCGAGGAAGGCCGCCGCGACGAGGGCCTGAAACGGTCTTCCGCTGGTGGTCCGTCTGATCAAGGACTTTTTCCGGGAATTGCTGCTCGGGAACAACATGTGGATTGCCACTCGAGGAGCCTATGGCATGACGTCGAGAGTGCCAGCAGCGCTCCGATGACCCATATGCCGCGCCGCTGGTGCGAGGGACGCTGCGGCTGATCGTGTCTGAGCGGCCTCAGGAAACCGGCGCCTGCTCGGCCGCTGCACACATCAAGCGAACAGGACGTCTATATGGGCGACGTTCCTCTCATGACCGAGAACGGCACCTTGTCGCGTCAACGGCACCGAGCGTCATCGTTTCCCAGATGCACCGCTCGCCGGGCGTCTTTCGACCATGACAGGCAAGACCCACTGTCGGCAGCCTGTTCGCCGCCCGCGTCATTCCTTTATCGCGGTTCTAAGTTGACTTCTCGAATTCGACGCCAAGACATCGTGCATGTGGGTGACGATTCGCCGCCGCAGCCGCTGGCGACGACGCTGCTCTATGCGCTGGGCCTGAGCCAGGAAGACATTCTGATTACTTACGGCAAGATCGCCTTCAAGCATCAGAAGGACGGCAACTGACCACTTTGCTGGACCCGCCTGATGCGTAAACGCTGGTCGACCAGCGACTGGAAGAGAATGCCATGACCGGCGAAGTTATCCGGCGAAGCCGGCGCCAAGATCACCGTGTGCGCCCCTGCGCAAGCCGGGCGAAGAGGGCGTCAACGTCGCCTTTGGCGAAGACGTGGTTCGATCGGCTGCCTCTTCGCGCGCTGGGATATGGTCAACCCGGAAAACCGGCGAGATCTATGTCGAAGCGGGCGACGAGCCGACTGGCCGGATAATCTGGCGGACCTGCTGGAAGCGGGCTTCAGCGAGATCGAGGTGCTGAACATCGACGGCATCAATATCGCATCCGGTATATCCGCAACACGCTGGCGGTCGACAAGAACCACGGCCGCGAGCAGGCGCTGATCGACATCTATCGCGTGATGCGCCCCGGCGAGCCGCCGACGCTTGACACCGCCGAGACGCTGTTCGGCCAGCTGTTCTTCGATCCGGGAACGCTATGACCTGTCCGCGGTCGGCCGCGCGGAAGATGAACACGCAGCATGGCCTGGACGTCGACACGATGCGCGTGCTGTGCAAGGACGACATCCTGGCGATCCTGGCTACAGGACCTGGCGCGACGGGCGCGCGCAAACGGGACGTGACATCGACAACCTGGGCAACCGCCGCGCGTTCGGTGGCGAGCTTCGATGGAAAACCAGTTCCGCGTCGGCTTGCTGCGCACGGAACGCGATCAAGGAACGCATGAGCGCGTCGACATCGATACGGTCAGCGCCGCACGACCTGATCAATGCCAAGCCGGTCGTGCTGCGGTGCGCGGAATTCTTCGGCTCCAGCCAGCTTTCGCAGTTCAAGTGACCCAGCAGAACCCGCCGTCGGAACTGGACCCATTAAGCGCCGCATGTCGGCGCTTGGCCTGGGCGGTCTGACCCGCGAGCGCGCTGGCTTTGAAGCGCGCGACGCATCCGACGCATTGCGGCTGCATCCGCCTGATCGAGACGCCGGAAGGCTCCGAAGACGTGGTCTGATCAACTCGCTGGCGACGTTTGCCCGCGTGAACAAGTACGGCTTCACGAAAGCCCCATCGCAAGGGGGTGGACAACAAGCACCTGACGGACGAGGTGGTTCATTCGTCGGCGATGGAAGAGGCCATGCCATGGTGGTGCCCAGGCTAACGCGACGGTCGACAGCCGCAACCGGCTGACCGACGAGCCTGGGTTCTGCCGCAAGGGCGGCAACTTCGTCAGCGACCACGCCCGACCAGGAGTTCATCGATGTTTCGCCCAGCAGCCGTGTCCGTTGCCGCCGCCCTGGCGCCATTCCTGAGAACGACGACGCCACCGCCGCTGATGGGTTCGAACATGCAGCGTCAGGCCGTTCCGCTGCCAGGCCTCGAGTGCGCCGCCGCTGGTGGGCACCGGTACGGGCGAGATCGTGGCCATGATTCTGGCGCCGCCATCTCGGCTCACGCGCCGGCATCGTCGATCAGGTGGATGCCACCGTATCGTCATCCGGCGCGACCGAGGCTGATCCCACCTGCCGGGGCATCGACATCGCCTGCGCAAGTTCCAGCGTTCCAACGCCTCGACCTGCATCAACCAGCGTCCGCTGGTGAAGGTGGGCGATCTGGTCCGCAAGGGCGACATCATCTGCGACGGTCCCTCGACCCAGTTGGGCGAGCTGGTTCTAAAGTGTGAACGCCGTCGCCTTCATGCCCTGGAACGGCTACAACTTCGAGGACTCCATCCTGATCAGCGAACGCATCGTGCGCGATGACGTCTTCACCTCGATCCATATCGAGGAATCTTTGAGACGATGGCGCGACACCAAGTTGGGTCCGGAGGAAATCACCCGCGACATCCCCTGCGGTAATGTGGGCGAGGAGGCCTGGAAGAACCCCGGACGAAGCTGGTATCGTCTATATCGGCGCCGAGGTTCAGCTGGCGACATCTGGTGGGCAAGGTGACGCTGAAGGGCGAAACCCTGATGACCCCGCGGGAAGAAGCTGTTGCGCGCCATCTCGGCGAAAAGGCTGCTGATGTCCGCGACACTCTGCGGGTGCCAAGCGGCGTGACTGGCACCATCGTCGAAGTGGTTCTCAATCTGCCACGGCGTCGCGATAAAGTGACCAGCGCCATGTCGATCGAGCGGGCTGGAGGAAGAAACGGGTTCTGCCGAGGACCGTGACGACGAACTGTCGATCCTGGAGCGCAACATCTTCGCGCGCCTGGAGGAGATCCTGCTGAACAAGACCGCCGCCAGCGGTCCCAAGGGCATGGCTCCCGACACCAAGATCACGCAAGCCGTGCTGGACACGATCCCGCGTCATCAGTGGTGGCAGATCGGCCTGCGCAACGACAAGTCGATGCAGGAAATCGAGGGCCTGCGCCAGCAGTACGACGAATCCAAGTCGCGCCTGGACAAGCGTTTCGCCGACAAGGTGGAAAAGCTGCGCCGCGGCGACGAACTGGCCCCCGGCGTGATGAAGATGGTCCGCGTCTTCGTGGCGGTGAAGCGCAAGCTGCAGCCCGGCGACAAGATGGCCGGCCGTCACGGCAACAAGGGCGTGATCAGCCGCATCGTGCCGATCGAGGACATGCCGCACCTGGAAGACGGCACCGCGGTCGACGTGGTGCTCAATCCGCTGGGCGTGCCTTCGCGCATGAATGTCGGCCAGATTCTCGAAACCCATCTGGGCTGGGCCTGTGCGGGTCTTGGCCGCCAGATCGGCGAGACGCTGGAAAAGGTCAAGCGCGACGGCAAGTACGAGCCGCTGCGCCGCCAGCTCAAGACCGTTTATGGCAATGACGAACGCCTGGGCGAGCTGGACGAAAGCGCGATCAGCGAGATGGCCGACAATCTGCGCCCCGGCGTTCCGATCGCCACCCCGGTGTTCGACGGCGCCAAGGAGCACGACATTGTCGACATGCTCGACCAGGCGGGCCTGACCCAGTCGGGGCAGGTGACGCTGTTCGACGGCCGCACGGGTGACGCCTTCACCCGCCAGGTCACGGTCGGCTACATCTACATGCTCAAGCTGAACCATCTGGTGGACGACAAGATCCACGCCCGTTCGATCGGCCCCTACAGCCTGGTCACCCAGCAGCCGCTGGGCGGCAAGGCCCAGTTCGGCGGCCAGCGCTTCGGTGAAATGGAAGTCTGGGCGCTGGAAGCCTATGGCGCCGCCTACACGCTGCAGGAAATCCTGACCGTGAAGTCGGACGACGTGGCCGGCCGCACCAAGGTGTACGAGGCGATCGTCCGCGGCGAGGACACGTTCGAGGCCGGTATCCCGGAATCGTTCAACGTCCTGGTCAAGGAAATGCGCTCGCTGGCGCTGAACGTGGAACTGGTCAACGGCCCGACGAACTAGGGGCTGAACGCATCGCATATCCCCCCGCCTTAAGCCCGGCGATGGGCGGGGGGCTTCTCAAATCGGACGGAAAGGTTCGTACATGAATCAGGAACTGATGAATGTCTTCGGTCAGCAGAAGGAGATTCCTTCCTTCGACCGCATCAAGATTTCGCTGGCCAGCCCGGATCAGATTCTTCGCTGGAGCCACGGCGAGATCAAGAAGCCGGAGACCATCAATTACCGCACCTTCAAGCCGGAGCGTGACGGCCTGTTCTGCGCCCGCATCTTCGGCCCGGTGAAGGACTATGAGTGCTTGTGCGGCAAGTACAAGCGCATGAAGTACAAGGGCATCGTCTGCGAAAAGTGCGGCGTTGAAGTCACCGTGCAGAAGGTGCGCCGCGACCGCATGGGCCATATCGAACTGGCCAGCCCCGTCGCGCACATCTGGTTCCTGAAGTCGCTGCCCAGCCGCATCGGCCTGATCCTGGACATGACGCTGAAGGATCTGGAGCGCGTTCTGTACTTCGAGAACTCAGCATCGTCATCGAACCCGGCCTGACTTCGCTGAAGGAGCGCCAGCTCCTGACCGAGGACGACCTACCAGGCCCAGGACGAATACGGGGAACGACAGCTTCACCGCCGTGAAATCGGCGCCGAGGCGATCCGCAAGCCGCTGATGCATCGACCTGAAAAAGATGCGGGACGACATCCGTAACGAGGTTGCCGACGGTGCCGGCGGTGAAAAGCTGAAGAAGCTGGTCAGCGCCTGAAGGTCGTCGAAGCCTTTCATGGACTCGGCCAACCGCCCCGAATGGATGATCCTGACGGTCATTCCTGGTCATTCCTGCCGGAACTGCGCCTGCTTGTCCCGGCGCTGACGGCGGCCGTTTTCGCCACCTGACCCCAAACGACCTGTATCGCCGCGTCATCAACCGCAACAACCGGGTTCAGCGCCTGATCGAGCTGAAGGCCCCCGACATCGTCAGGTACCCAAAAAGCGTATGCTGAATGGTGGATGCGCTGTTCGGGATTAATGGTCGCTGCGGCTGCGGATCACCGGCGCCAACAAGCGCCTGCTGGAAGTCGCGGCCGACATGCTGAAGGCAGGGCTGTTTCCGCCAGAACCTGCTGGGTGCGCGTCGATTGACGGGCCGTTCGGTCATCAAATGGCCTGGAGCTGAAGCTGCACCCGGCAGTGCGGCCTGCCCAAAGAAGATGGCGCTGGAGCTGTTCAAGCCCTTCACTGGCGCCCGTCTGAGGCTGCGGAAGCCCCAGACCGTCAAGCAGTCCAAGAAGCTGGTCGAAAAGGAAAAGCCCGAAGTCTGGGAGTTATCCTGGAAGAGGTGATCCGGCGAGCATCCGGTTCTTTCTGAACTGCGCGCCCACGCTGCACCGGGCAGGTCTGGGCATCCAGGCGTTCGAGCCGGTGCTGATCGAAGGCAAGGCGATCCGTGCTTCACCCGCTGGTCTGCACACTTCAACGCCGACTTCGACGGCGACCAGATGGCCGTGCACGTTCCCTGCTGTCGCCAGCGCCCAGCTGGAAGCGCGCGTGCTATTGATGTCGACCAACATCCTGTCGCCCGCCAACGGTAAGCCGATCATCGTGCCGACCCAGACATCGTTTCAGGCCTGTATTAAATTTCAGCGCCAGGAACTAGCCGAAGAGCCGGGCGAGGGTACGGTGTTCAACGACATCGGCGATCGAGCATGCGCTCTTCTCCCGTCGGTGACGCTGCACGCCAAGATCAGCGCGCTACAAGACCGTGGACCCGGTAATCCCATCACCCGCTGCGTGGAACTGCACGCCGGGCCGTGGCGCTGATCGCCGACATCCTGCTGCGTCATCCGAACATCCCGTTCGAACTGTCAACCGCCTGCTGCGCAAGCAGGAGATCAGCCAGCTGGATCGACGAGGTCTATCGCTACTGCGGGGCCAGAAAGGAGACTGTGCTGTGTTCCCGCCGATCGCGCTTGATGAGTTTGGCCTCGGGTGAAGCCCGCAAGGCCGGTACCATCAGTTTCTGGCAAGGACGACATGGTCGTGCCTGACCCAGACCCGCCTGATCGACGAGACCAGTCATCGGGTGCGCGAGTATGAGCAGGTAGCAGTATCAGGACGGTCTGACCACCGACAAGGAGAAGTACAAACTTGCCGTCGACACCTGGTCCAAGTGCGCACTGACCAGGTCGCCGCCGAAATGATGAAGGAAATCTCCGAGCCGAAGATCGACCCCGATACTGGCCGCATCCTGAGATGAACTCCATCTGCGCGATGATATTCGGGCGCCTGCGGTTCGCCACAGCAGATAAAGCAGCGGTTTGCGCGCGCCCGATGGCCCGTCCTGACGGTCGATCATCGAAACGCCGATCCCGTTTGAATCCGCCAGTACCGACTGTGTGCCGGAGTACTTCACCCACCCGACGGCAAGGCCTGGCCGACACCGCGCTTAAAGACCGCGCCGACGGCCAACGCACCGCATCATCACCTGGAGACGGCACCAGGGCGTCTCGTCCGCCAGGCCGAACGACGGCGCGCCAGGCCTGCCGACGGAACGCATTCGCCGCACCGCTTGCCGAGGGAAGCGCATCCCGACACCGGCGAGATCATCAATAAGCGCACAGCACTGGTGACCTGGGCCGAGGTTTGAAAAGCGCACATCCAAAGGTGCGCGTGCCTGGTGCTGACCTGAACTGCAGGAAGGCGTGCAAGGACCTGCGCGGCACCTCGGTCGGGCCATTATCGGCGGAGGCGGTTTATGCAGACCGCCCAGTCGATCGGGCGCAACTGGGCACCCAGTTGACCATGCGCACCTGACGCGGTGCGGCCCAGGTTGCGCCGCGTCCAAGATCGAGGCGTCCCCGGCGACGGCGGCAAGATCAAGATCGGTGAAACAAGAGCGTCGTCAAGAAAATCTGACGGCGAACTGACCGGATGGCCGCAACATGGTGTCATCAATACCGATGCAACAGTGCCATCGCATCAACGTATGGTGCGCCTGCGGGACGAGGCCAATGAAGGGCAAGAATCGCATCGCGGAATGGAACCCAACGCCCTTCCGGTGCTGAACCTGACGTGGCCGCTGCGAAGCATGAAGACCAGTTCGGCGTCACCCTGCGCGAAGTGTCGGATGAAAAGACCGGCGTCTCGTCTGTGGTGACTGACGCGCGCGGCGCCGGCAAAGTAACGTTCCCTGACCTGCGTCCGGCCATCGTCATCGTCGACAAGAGCGGCAAGCTGGTTCAGATGCTGCTCGGGCGGCGACGTCAAGGCTATCTCGCCCGACGCCATCTCACGGTCGAGGACGGTGCCGGTGTCCATGCTGGCGACGCTCGCCTGCGTGCCGACCGAAGGCGCCAAGACCCGCGACATCACCGGTTCGTCGCGCGTGGCCGAACCAGTCTGAAGCCCGCAAGCCCGGGCGGAAGCGGGCGTGCTGGCTGAGACCGACGGCTTTGTCGAATTCGGCAAGGACTAAGAATGCGCCGCGTCGCTCCGTCCGGCGAAAAGCCGCACCCGACCGAGTACCTCATCCCCAAGCGGGTGCTACATCAGCGCGCGCGAAGGGGAATTTGCGGGAAAAGGGCGATCACTATATCGTCGAAGGCAAATCCAGCCCGCACGGACATCCTGCGCATCAAGGGGATGGAGGAACTGGCGACCCATCTGGTCAAGGAAATCCAGGACGTCTATCTGCAGGGCGGGTTAACGACAAGAACAGCGATCTGCCAGATGATGCAGAAGATCGAGATCGTCGAGGGTGGCGAAACCCACCGATCGCGGGCGAGCATGTCGACAGTTCCGGAGGCTGGATGCCGTCAACGCCAAGGCTGAGGCCGAAGCGCTTCCGTAGCTGGCGGAAGAAGGCCGCGCGAGGATCCTGCTGTGGCATCACCAAAGGCGTCTCTGCAGACCGTTCGGTCTTTCGCCAGTTCTTCCAGGAAACCAACGCGTGCTGACCGAGGCCGCTGTCAACGGCAAGGCCGACATGCTGGAAGCACCTGAAGGAGAACGATTGTCGGCCGCCTGATCCTGCCGGCACCGGCGGCGCCATCGCCCGCCTGCGCCAGGGTGGCGGAACGAACGCGACTGCGCTATCCAGGCTGAAGCGGCGGAAGAAGCCGCGCCAATGAGCCGATCGCCAGCCTGCCGCTGGCGGCGAGTAGCTGTCATCGCGCAGGCGGGCTCTTTGGCGTCAAGAATTGGGCCGCCAGCAATGGCGGCCTTTTTCTTTTGGCGATATTATCTCTGACAAACCGCACCAAGCAATCTGGATTGTGTGCCACATCCCGGCGCCGATCGGCATCCCCATAGAGGGCACCCGCCACAAGCGCGCGACGCGTACCCAGCACCACGATCCAGAAGACAATGGGCCTTCGCTGCGGCTGAAACGGCCTGTCTGCATTTCGCCACGCCTGACAGCAGGGCGGTGATGACCTCATCGCCGCCCATCCCGCAACGAGGAAAAAGAGCATGACGGAGATCATTTCGGCTTCGCCTTCGCCAGCTTCCCCAGTTTGGCCTCAAAGCGCGCCTTGTCCTCGTCGCACTCTAGGCGCTTGGCGAACGCAAAGGGCGTTGGCTAACGAGCAGCAGAGCAGCGGGTCAGTGGCTGTCCTGTCCCGGCATCTGCGGCAATCCGCATCGGCTTTTCTTCCGCATGTAGGAAGTTTCCATATTGGTTGCGCAGGCCCACCAGTTAAGAACGTTTTTTCTTTGTGCGCCAACTTCGACAAACTGGCCGCCTGGACCAAACTAGTCCGGCAGAACCACAATAGTTTCGCGTGCTTCCGTGCCCATTGATCCATATTTGCAGGTCACCTTGGCGCCCCGCATGAAGTCGGCCGCCTTCAGGATAGGTGTGACCACTTCGAACAAACGGTCGGCGCTGGGCCCGAACATGTAAAGAAAGCCGTCACTGCCGTCCGCTGCGACCTCCTCGCCGTCAAATTCTCCGGCATTCGCGGCGTTGATTGCCGCTTCCAATTTGTCTTCCAGCTCAAAAAGCCTCGTCAAATCCGTTGAGCCATAGCGGAAATGAACGATCAAGTTTTGTTCTTCGGTCATTTTGAAGGTTTCGCTTTCGTCCGCTTATCCAGCTTGGCGCACACGGCGCGCCCCGTCCTCGTCGCACTTAAGGCGCTTGGCGACACCACGGGGGAGGGGGCAGTGCATAAGCCCAGTATTGTCCCGTCCCGGCATCCGGGCAATCCACGCGGTTTTCCTTCCCGCCTTCAGGCGCTTACCGGGCATTGGGGCCCGCCGCCAACATCCAACGGTGGATTCAGGAGGCGCGGCGGGCAGGGGCCCCCTATATTTGCCCCATGACGCTGCCCGAACCCTTCAGCTGGTCCCGTGACGATGCCCGCGCCGGCAAACTGAACGGCAGATTCCTGATCGGCGTGCTGTCGACCGGCATCTACTGCCTGCCGTCCTGTCCGGCCCGCCCACCCAAGCCGGAAAATGTCCGCCTGTTTCCCACCGAGGCGTCCGCCCAGGCCGCGGGCCTGCGCGCCTGCAAGCGCTGCCGCCCCGACCTGTTCTACCGGGGGGAGGACGAAAACCTGGCCCTGTTCGATGGCCTGTCCGCCCGCGTCGCCGCCGATCCTGCCGGTGTGGCCGACGTCTCGGCTCTCGCGAAGATGGCCGGGGTCAGCCAGACCAAGCTGGGCGACCTGCTGCGCGACCATGCCCATCTGGCCCCCGCCCAGTGGCTGCGCCGCCGCCGCGTCGCCCATGCCGCCGCCGAGCTGTTGGCGACCCGAACCCGTATCGCCGAGGTCGGCTTCGGCGCGGGCTTTGAATCGGAGTCGGTCTTCCACCGCCAGTTCCTGGCCCAGATGCGCATGACCCCAGGGGCCTGGCGCGCGCTGGACGGGGCCAGGACCTTCCTGCTGCATCTGCCGCCCGGCTACCGCGCCGCCGAGATTCTGGCCTATCACGCCCGCGACCCCGAGGGCCTGTCCGAGCGCAGCGAAGGCAACCGCATCTGGAAGGCCTTTGTCACTGACGACGGTCCCGCGGTGCTGGAAATCTCGCTGGAGAAAGAGGGCGCCTGGGTGAAGGTCCATGCCGAGCGCAAGCTGGGCCGCGCCGCGATGGCCGCGCTGCATGCCGCCGCGCTGCGCATGCTGTCCCTGACCAGCGAGGTCACGCCGTTCGAGACCCGCCATGCCGCCTTCGTGCGCCCGCGCCGGGGCCTGCGCCTGCCGCTGCTGCCCACCGGCTTCGACGCCTTGTGCTGGGGCATTATCGGCCAGCAGATCAACATCAAGTTTGCTGTCAGCTTGCGCCGGGAACTGATTGAAATTGCTGGCGAACCCGTTGGCCGCATGCGCGCGCATCCCACCCCGGAAAGCGTTGCCAACATCGATGTTTCGGCGCTTCACGGCCGCCGCTATTCGCGGTCCAAGGCCGGCTATCTGATCGATGCCGCCCAGGCCGTGGCCAGGGGCGAGCTGGATATCGAGGGACTGGCAAACGGTTCGGCCATCGGCGCCGAAAAACGCCTGACCGCCCGGCGCGGCATCGGCACCTGGACGGCGCGCTATGTCCTGCTGCGCACCGGCTTTGCCGACGCCGCCCCGGTGGGCGACAGCGCGCTGGCCACCGCGCTGCAGCGGCTGCACGGTCTGGCGGCGCGGCCCGATCCCGACCAAGCCGCCCGGCTGATGAGCGCCTTTGCCCCCCATCGCAGCCTGGCGACCATGCACCTTTGGACGTCACTCAAGGAGGCCGTTTGATGAAACGCTACTGGGCCCCGATCACATCGCCCTTCCAGACCTTTGCCGCCTGGGTGGACGAGGAGGGGCGGCTGCTGCGCTTTCACCTGCGCGCCACCGGCGCGGCCAAGGTCGATCCCACGGCCGAGAAGAACGAGAAGAAGCTGGCCGCCATCCAGCGCCAGGTCGACGAATATGCCGCCGGCAAGCGCCAGGTCTTCGACATGGAGCTGGCGATGGAAGGGCCCGACTTCGACAAAAAAGTCTGGAAGGCGCTGCTGAAGATCCCCTTCGGCACCACCTGTTCCTATGGTGCGGTGGCCAAGGCCATCGGCCATCCCACCGCCGCCCGCGCGGTCGGGGCGGCGAACGGCGCCAACCCCATCGCCCTGATCGTGCCCTGCCACCGGGTGATCGGCGCCAACGGCAAGCTGACCGGCTATGGCGGCGGCCTGCCGCTCAAGCGCAAGCTGCTGGAGCATGAGGCGCGTGTCGCCGGGACCAAGTTCGATCTCTTTGGCTGATCACCCTCCGTCGCAAGTCGGGTTTGCGTACCGCAAACACCTCCTTGCGCCACCTCCCCCTTCCATGTGCTTCGCGCAGAAGGGGGGAGCAGGGCCTGAGTAGGCTGCTAGAGGTCTTTTGAAAGCCCGACGAATACCCCGCGCCGGGCGCCGAACTGCGGCGCGCCCACGCCCACGCCGGTGCCGTCGCGGATCTCGTACCGCTGGTCGAAGGCGTTGATCAGGTCCAGCCGCGCGGTGAAGCCCTGGTCGTTCACGTCGAAATCGCGGGCGATGCCGAAATTCACCGTCACATAGCTGGGCAGGTGATCGCCATTGGGCGTGACCCCGTCGCGGCGCAGGCCCGTGCCATAGAGCAGGTCGCTCGACAGCCGCGTGCCATCCCAGTCATAGGTCGCCCCGGCCGAGACCGTGCCGATCTGTTCATGGTCCAGCGGGATGTAATGGCTGGCGATATAGGCCAGGTCGGCGGGATCGAACTGGAACTGGCTCGACACGATCTGCCGCCCCACCGCCCGCTCGTATGAGGCGTTCACATAGCCGCTGAAGCCGTCATCCTGATAGTTCAGGCTGAACTCGGCGCCATACTGGCGGCCCTGGCCGTAGTTGAACGGGGTCAGGATGATCGGCGCGCCGAACTGGCCTTCGTCGATCAGGTTGGACGAGGCCTTGAAGAAACTGTCCAGCCCCAGCGTCCAGTGGTCGAACAGCTTCTGTTCCATGCCGATGTCGTAATAGTCGGCGCGTTCGGCCTTGGGCGTGGTGTTGGCGCCGCTGGCCGCCGCCGCGGTCGTGTTGTCGAACAGCGCGACCTGGGAGGAGGCCACCAGCTCGAAGGGCGGCGGCGAGAAATAGCGCGCATAGCCGGCATGGATGGTGGTGCCGTCCAGCGGCGTCCACACTGCATTGACGCGCGGCGAAAGCTGGTTCTCCGCGTCATAGGCGGCGAAGGCGTCATAGCGCAGGCCGTAATTGACGGTCAGATCGTCGCCGATCTTCCATTCGTCCTGCACATAGAGGCTGTAGCTGTAGCCGTGCTTGCTGCCATTGTCGGCGATGGAAAGCGGCGTGGCCGATGTCTGGCAGGTCTGTGCCGGGTCCAGGCACAGCGCATTGGGGTTGGCATTGGCCGCGCCGCCCGCCGCCGTCGCCAGCACCCGCGAGGATGTTTGCGACAGCGTATCGTCGGCCTGGTACAGCGCGCCGAAGCGCACGGTATGGCCGTCCCAGCCGTGCCAGGCCGATTCCGCCTGCAGGCCATAGGCGGCATCGCGCTTGTAGGCCTTCTGCGAGATGCCGTCATACAGCAGCGGCCCCACATTGGCGCCCGGCGTGAAGAACAGGCTGGAATAGCGCCCGAACACCGACACCTGCGTGTCCATGTCGCCATGCGAATGCAGGTAGCTGAGAATGGCGTAATGGGTGATCTCGCGCTGGCGCTCATCCAGCCCCAGCGAGGGGAAGGTGGTCGCGCCATTGGCGTCCAGCACATAGTTGCCGCTGTCGGGGTTCAGCGGGCCCAGGCCCACGATGCCGTCCAGCCCGCCCGGCTGCAGGCCGCGCCGGTTGGGAATCTGGAAGATGCCGTTCGACGTGCCCAGCACCGCGCTCAGCGAGGTGTTCTGGTCCAGGATCTCCGACAGATAGGCGAAGCCGTGATACTGCTCGGTGCGGTCATGCGCCGGATCGGAACTGCCGTCGGGAGATTCGATGCCCAGCGTGTTGGCGGTGTAGTCGGCGGAGATGAAATAGTTGAACCGCCCCGACGTGCCGCCATAGACGACCGACGGCGTCAGGGTGCTGTGGCTGCCGCCATAGACGCCCGCGGTGCCGCCATCGGTGAAGCCGGTCTTGGTCTGGATATCGACGATGCCGGCGGTGCGCAGGCCATATTCGGCGGGCAGCGCGCCGGTGATCAGCCGCACGGACTCCGCCAGCCGCGGGTTCAGCGTCTGGCCGAAGGCCGAGATGCCTTCGGGCAGGATGATGCCGTTCAGCCGGTACTGCAGGCCGTTATGTTCGCCGCGCACATGCAACTGGCCGAAACTGTCCTGGGCCACGCCCGGCGCCTGCAGCACCACGCTGTTCAGGCCCAGATTGTCGCCTCCGGGCTGGTTCTGGATGTCGTGCGAGGTGATCGTATAGGTCGAGGCGCCGGTCTGGGTCTGGATGCCGTTGCGGGCGTCCTGCAGGCGCTGGGCGGTGACGGTGACGGATTCGGTGGATTCGTCCGATTGCGCCTGGGCAGACAGGCTGGCTGCCACAAGGGCGATGCCGGCAACGCCGGACAGGATAAATACGCGGTACATCAATGATACTCCAATGACAGGCGGGCATCCCGGGTCGAATACGGGGATGCGGTCAGCAGGGCAGATTCGCCCTGCGCGCGATCAGGTCTGGAAGATCAGTGACGCGGGGGCCCGCGGCTTCGCCAGCCAAAGGCCGGCGCGGCGCGTGGGTTCTGGGTCCGCTCCAGGAAGAGCGGCTCGGCGGCAAAGGCCAGGGCCACCGGCAGGAAGCTGATGACCGGGGTCAGATAGGCCCCGGCATGGGCCATTTCCTGGCAAAGCCGGCAGCTTCCCTGGTCCAGGTCGGGGCTTTTGAGGGGGCCGGCGGGCAGGGGCTGGCCCGCGGCGGCGGCCGAGGGAACCAGAAGATGGGGCCCGGCCGGATGGATGTGGGTCTGGACCGCCAAGCTTTGCAGGAAAAACGCCAGAATCGCGGCCAGCGCCAGCACCCGCCGCGACAACAGCGGATGAGCAGGACGGCTGGTCAGGACGGTGGCGCGCCGCATGCGCTCAGGTTCCAACAGATATAAGTGACGGTTTCACGGGTAACGGGCCAACTTTAGCGTATTGCCGTTTTGCTGCAATAGCACAATAAATTACCAGTGCAAACATTGTTCGGAAGGGCGGGCGCCCGGCCCCGAAATTTTGTGTCCCGGCGCCGCTTGACCCTGTCCACCCCCGTGGATATAAGGCGCCACCTTCCAGGGCAGGCTGTTTGCCGAAAAATCGGCAAAAACGCTGCTGGGAAGCCAGTTTAAGAGCTTTAGACGCGCGACTCGGGGCCAAAGGCCCTCAGTCCTCCGCAGCTTCGGACCGGGTAATGGCACCCGCGTCCGGTTTTTGGGTTTCGCGCGACCATCCGTGCACGGATGGCCGCAAAGAGGAAAAGTGGGAATGCCGACAGTCAATCAGCTCATTCGCAAGCCGCGGAGCGACAAGCCCAAGCGGAACAAGGTTCCGGCCCTGCAGCATTGCCCGCAGAAGCGCGCCGTGTGCACCCGCGTCTACACCACGACGCCGAAGAAGCCGAACTCCGCGCTGCGCAAGGTCGCCAAGGTCCGTCTGACCAACGGCTTCGAAGCGCTGTCCTACATCCCGGGCGAGGGCCACAATCTGCAGGAACACAGCGTCGTGCTGATCCGCGGCGGCCGCGTGAAGGACCTTCCGGGCGTGCGCTATCACATCATCCGCGGCGTGCTCGACACCCAGGGTGTGAAGGACCGCAAGAAGCGCCGCTCGCTCTATGGCGCCAAGCGTCCCAAGTAATAAGAGGAAGACACACGATGTCCCGCCGCCACCGCGCTGAACGCCGCGAAATCAACCCGGACGCCAAGTATGGCGACCTGGTCATTGCCAAGTTCATGAACTCCCTGATGTATGACGGCAAGAAGAGCGCCGCCGAAGGCATCATGTATGGCGCCTTCGACACGATCGCCGCCAAGACCAAGCAGGACCCGCTTGCCGTCTTCCACGAGGCGCTTCGCAACGTCGCCCCGGCACTGGAAGTGCGCAGCCGCCGCGTCGGCGGCGCCACCTATCAGGTGCCCGTCGAGGTTCGCGCCGACCGCAGCCGTGCGCTGGCCATCCGCTGGCTGATCACCGCCGCGCGCGCTCGCAACGAGCCGACCATGCAGGGCCGCCTGTCGGGCGAGCTGATGGACGCCGCCTCCAATCGCGGCAGCGCCGTCAAGAAGCGTGAAGACACCCACAAGATGGCCGACGCCAACCGCGCCTTCTCGCACTATCGCTGGTAACCCAGGACATACCCCCGCAGGACTTTTCCCATGACCGCCCGCACCACGCCCCTGAACATGTACCGGAACATCGGCATTGCCGCGCACATCGATGCGGGCAAGACGACGACGACCGAGCGCATTCTCTATTACACCGGCCGTTCGCATAAGATCGGCGAAGTCCATGACGGCGCTGCCACCATGGACTGGATGGAGCAGGAGCAGGAACGCGGCATCACCATCACCAGCGCGGCGACGACCTGCTTCTGGAACGATCACCGCATCAACATCATCGACACCCCCGGCCACGTCGACTTCACCATCGAGGTGGAACGTTCCATGCGCGTGCTGGACGGTGCGGTGGCGGTATTCGACGCGGTCGCCGGCGTTGAGCCCCAGTCCGAAACCGTGTGGCGCCAGGCCGACAAGTACAAGGTTCCGCGCATCTGCTTCGTCAACAAGATGGATCGCACCGGCGCCGACTTCCAGCGCTGCGTGAACATGATGGTCGACCGCCTGGGCACCCGCCCGATGGTGCTGACCTGGCCGATCGGCGGCGAGGCCGACTTCAAGGGCATCATCGACATCGTGAAGATGAAGGCGCTGGTCTGGCATGACGAGCAGCTGGGCGCGAAGTTCGACGAAGTCGAAATCCCCGCCGAATATGCCGACAAGATCGCCGAGCTGCGCGCCGCCCTGGTCGAAGCCGCCGTCGAAGTCGACGACGCCGCCATGGAAGCCTATCTCGAGAACGGCACCGAGCCGTCCTATGAGGACCTGCAGAAGCTGATCCGCAAGGGCACGATGGGCTTCAATTTCGTGCCGGTCCTGTGCGGCAGCGCCTTCAAGAACAAGGGCGTGCAGCCCCTGCTGGACGCGGTCGTGGCCTATCTGCCGTCGCCGCTGGACATTCCCCCGGTCAAGGGCATCGATGCCAAGGGCAACGAAGTCGCCCGTCCGGCCGACGACAACGCGCCCTTCGCCGGCCTGGCCTTCAAGATCATGGACGACCCCTTTGTCGGCTCCATCACCTTCGTGCGCGTCTATTCGGGCGTCGTCACGTCGGGCACCGGCGTGCTGAACTCGGTGAAGGAAAAGACCGAACGCGTCGGCCGCATGCTGCTGATGCATGCCAACAGCCGCGAAGACATCAAGGAAGCCGCCGCGGGCGACATCGTCGCGCTGGCCGGCCTGAAGCTGACCACCACCGGCGAGACGCTGTGCGATCCCAACAATCCGGTGATCCTGGAGCGCATGGAATTCCCCGATCCGGTCATCGAGGTCGCGATCGAACCCAAGACCAAGGCCGACCAGGAAAAGATGGGCATGGCGCTGGTGCGCCTGGCCCAGGAAGATCCGTCTTTCCGCGTCTCGACCGACACCGAAAGCGGCCAGACCATCCTGAAGGGCATGGGCGAACTGCATCTGGACATCAAGGTCGACATCCTGCGCCGCAACTACAAGGTCGACGCCAATGTCGGCGCCCCGCAGGTGGCCTATCGCGAAACCCTGACCAAGGCGGTCGCGGTCGACTACACCCACAAGAAGCAGACCGGCGGCTCGGGCCAGTTCGCCCGCGTCAAGCTGGAGTTCGAACCGCTGGAGCCGGGTGAAGGGTTCATCTTCGAGAACGAAGTCGTCGGCGGCGCGGTGCCCAAGGAATTCATCCCAGCGGTGGAAAAGGGCCTGCGCAACCAGAAAGAGTCGGGCCTGCTGGCCGGCTTCCCGGTCATCGACTTCAAGGCCAAGCTGGTCGACGGCGCCTATCACGAAGTCGACTCCAACGCGCTGACCTTCGACATCGCCGCCCGCGCGGCCTTCCGCGAGCTGGCCGCCAAGGGCGCGGTCAAGCTGCTGGAGCCGGTGATGAAGGTGGAAGTGGTCACGCCCGAGGACTTCCTGGGCGGCGTGATCGGCGACCTGAACAGCCGCCGTGGCCAGGTGCAGGGCACCGACAGCCGCGGCAACGCCCAGGTTGTGACCGCGATGGTCCCGCTGGCCAACATGTTCGGCTACATCAACACGCTGCGGTCCATGTCCCAGGGCCGCGCACAGTATTCGATGGTCTTCGATCACTATGAGCAGGTGCCGCAGGCCATCGCGGACGAAGTTCGGGCGAAATACGCCTAAAACCACGCGGCCGTCAGCGGCCAATGAAAAGATAAGGGTTCAGGAGAACTACAATGGCGAAAGCGAAGTTTGAGCGTAACAAGCCGCACTGCAACATCGGCACGATTGGTCACGTTGACCATGGCAAGACGTCGCTGACGGCAGCGATCACGAAGGTGCTGGCCGAGACGGGCGGCGCGACGTTCACCGCCTATGACCAGATCGACAAGGCGCCGGAAGAGAAGGCGCGCGGCATCACGATTTCGACGGCGCATGTCGAGTATGAGACCGAGAACCGCCACTACGCCCACGTCGACTGCCCCGGCCACGCCGACTATGTGAAGAACATGATCACCGGCGCCGCGCAGATGGACGGCGCGATCCTGGTTGTGTCCGCTTCGGACGGCCCGATGCCGCAGACCCGCGAGCACATCCTGCTGGCGCGCCAGGTCGGCGTGCCCGCGCTGGTGGTGTTCATGAACAAGTGCGACATGGTCGACGATCCGGAGCTTCTGGACCTGGTCGAGATGGAAGTGCGCGAGCTGCTGTCCTCGTACCAGTTCCCGGGCGACGACATTCCGATCGTGCGCGGCTCGGCGCTGATGGCGCTTGAGAACAAGGAGCCGAAGCTGGGCCACGAGGCGATCCTCGAGCTGATGCGCAATGTCGACGAATACATCCCCCAGCCCGACCGTCCGGTCGACCAGCCCTTCCTGATGCCGATCGAAGACGTGTTCTCGATCTCGGGCCGCGGCACCGTGGTGACCGGCCGCGTCGAGCGCGGCATCGTGAAGGTCGGCGAGGAAGTCGAGATCGTCGGCATCAAGCCGACCAGCAAGACGACCGTGACCGGCGTGGAAATGTTCCGCAAGCTGCTGGACCAGGGCCAGGCGGGCGACAATATCGGCGCGCTGCTGCGCGGTGTCGACCGTGAAGGCGTCGAGCGCGGCCAGGTTCTGGCCAAGCCGGGCTCGGTGACCCCGCACACCAACTTCGTGGCGGAAGCCTATATCCTGACCAAGGACGAGGGTGGCCGTCATACCCCGTTCTTCGCCAACTACCGTCCGCAGTTCTATTTCCGTACCACCGACGTGACCGGCATCGTGAAGCTGCCGGAAGGCACCGAGATGGTGATGCCGGGCGACAATATCTCGATCGAGGTCGAGCTGATCGTGCCGATCGCCATGGAGGAGAAGCTGCGCTTCGCCATCCGTGAAGGCGGCCGCACGGTTGGTGCCGGCGTCGTCGCGAAGATCCTGAAGTAATCGGCCCGGGCATCGAAGGAAGACTCCTATGCAAAGCCAGAATATCCGCATCAGGCTGAAAGCCTTCGATCACCGGATTCTCGACAATTCGACGCGGGAAATCGTGAACACGGCAAAGCGCACCGGCGCGCAGGTGCGGGGGCCCATTCCGCTTCCCACCGGCATCGAGCGCTTCACCGTCAACCGCAGCGCCCATGTCGACAAGAAGAGCCGCGAGCAGTTCGAAATCCGCACTCACAAGCGGCTGCTCGACATCATCGAGCCCACACCCCAGACCGTCGATGCTCTCATGAAGCTCGACCTGGCTGCCGGTGTGGACGTCGAGATCAAGTTGTAAGGAGCGTTTCGTGCGCACAGGTGTCATCACCCAGAAGGTCGGCATGACCCGTCTGTTCCTCGCAGACGGCACCCATGTCCCGGTCACGGTGCTCAAGCTGGACGGCTGCGCCGTCGTGGCCACCCGCACCCAGGAAAAGGACGGCTACACGGCCGTTCAGCTCGGTTCCGGCTTTGCCAAGGCCAAGAATGCGACCCGCGCCGAGCGCGGCCATTTCGCCAAGGCCGAAGTCGAACCCCGCCGCAAGGTAGCGGAGTTTCGTGTCGATCCCGCGAACCTGCTTGATGTTGGCGACACGCTTCAGGCCGACCACTTCGTGGCGGGCCAGAAGGTGGACGTCACAGGCGTCACCATCGGCCGTGGTTTCACCGGCGCGATGAAGCGCTGGAACTTCCGCGGCCTGGAAGCCACCCACGGCGTGTCGATCAGCCACCGCTCGCTGGGCGGCACCGGCGGCCGTCAGGACCCGGGCAAGACCTTCAAGAACAAGAAGATGCACGGCCATTACGGCGTCGACAACGTCACCACCCAGAATCTGGAAGTGGCGAAAGTCGATGTCGAACGCGGCCTGATCATGGTGCGCGGCGCGGTGCCGGGCTCCAAGGGCGGCTGGGTGATGGTGCGCGACGCCGTCAAGCGGCCGAACAAGGACGTTCCCATGCCTGCCTCGGTGAAGAAGCGTGGCCAGGCTGCTGCCGCTCCGGCCGCTGCCGAAGCCGCCACCGAAGAAAAGTCCGAGGGCTAAGCCATGAAGACCAAGGTCCTCAATCTCGATAACAAGGCCGCCGGCGACGTCGAACTGAACGACGCCATCTTCGGCCTGGAGCCGCGCGCCGACCTGATCCAGCGCGTGGTCGTGTGGCAGCTCGCCAAGCGCCGGGCCGGTACCCACAAGGTGCTGACCCGCGGCGAGATCAACCGCACCAAGCACAAGTTCGGCCGCCAGAAGGGCGGCGGCAATGCCCGTCACGGTGCGCGCAGCGCGCCGCTGTTCGTGGGCGGCGCCAAGGCGATGGGTCCGGTCAACCACTCTCACGAGTTCGACCTGCCCAAGAAGGTGAAGGCCCTGGGCCTGCGCCACGCCCTGTCGTCCAAGGCCAAGGACGGTTCGCTGGTCGTGCTGGACGAAGCCAAGTCCAAGGACATCAAGACCAAGGCGCTGGCCGCCCAGTTCGGCAAGATGGGCCTGGGCAAGGCGCTGGTCGTCGATGGCGAGTTCGACAAGAACTTCCACCTGTCGGCCCGCAACCTGGCCAATGTCTCGCTGCTGCCCGTCGCCGGCATCAACGTCTACGACATCATGAAGAGCGACAAGCTGGTCCTGACCAAGGCTGCTGTTGAAGCGATCGAGGCGCGCCTGAAATGACCATCAACTATGACGTGATCCTTTCGCCGATCATCACCGAAAAGGCGACCCGCATGACCGAGGCCAACCAGGTCGTGTTCCGGGTGCCGCTCACCGCCACCAAGCCCGCCATCGCCAAGGCGGTCGCCGACCTGTTCAAGGTCAAGGTCAAGGCCGTGAACACCGTGGTGGTCAAGGGCAAGCGCAAGATGGCCCGTGGCAAGGTCTATACGCGCAGCGACATCAAGAAGGCGATCGTGACCCTGGAAGAGGGCCACCAGATCGACATTACGACGGGGCTGTAAGATGGCATTGAAGAAGTACAAGCCCAACACCAACGGCCAGCGCCAGCTGGTCCAGGTCGATCGTTCGGGCCTCCACAAGGGCGGCCCGGTCAAGGCGCTGACCGAAGGCAAGTCCAACACGGGCGGGCGCAACAATCACGGCCGCATCGTCGTGCGTTTCCGCGGCGGCGGCCACAAGCGCCGCTATCGCCTGATCGACTTCAAGCGCAACAAGTTCAATGAGCCGGCTGTTGTCGAGCGTCTGGAATATGACCCCAACCGCACCGCCTTCATCGCGCTGCTGAAGTACAAGGACGGCACGCTGTCCTACATCCTGGCGCCGCAGCGCCTGGCCGTGGGCGACACCGTTGTGTCCGGCGAGAAGGTCGACGTGAAGGTGGGCAATGCCATGCCGCTGGGCGCCATGCCCGTGGGCACCATCGTCCACAATATCGAGATGAAGCCGGGCAAGGGCGGCCAGGTCGCGCGCAGCGCCGGCGCGTATGCCCAGTATCTGGGCCGCGACGCGGGCTATGCGCTGATCCGTCTGAATTCGTCGGAAGTGCGCAAGATCCCGCTGACCTGCATGGCCACGGTGGGCGCGGTGTCGAACCCCGACCACATGAACGAGGTCATCGCCAAGGCCGGCCGCAATGTCTGGAAGGGCCGTCGCCCGCACGTCCGCGGCACCGCGATGAACCCGATCGACCATCCCCATGGCGGCGGCGAAGGCCGCACCAAGGGCGGCCGCAACCCGGTCACCCCCTGGGGCAAACCCACCAAGGGCGCGAAGACCCGCGTCAACAAGCGCACCAGCAAGTTCATCGTGCGCACCCGCAAAGGCAAGGCTAGCTCATGACCCGTTCTGTCTGGAAAGGCCCGTTCGTAGACGGCTATCTGCTGAAGAAGGCGGAGGGCTATCGCTCCTCCGGCCGCAAGGACGTGATCAAGACCTGGTCGCGCCGTTCCACCATCCTGCCCCAGTTCGTGGGCATCACCTTCGGCGTCTACAACGGCCAGAAGCACATTCCGGTGCTTGTGACCGAGGACATGGTCGGTCACAAGCTGGGCGAGTTCTCGCCCACCCGCACCTTCCATGGCCATACCGCCGGCGACAAGAAGGCGAAGAGGGGTTAACACGATGGGAAAGCAAACACGCGCGCGTGTTCTGGGCGACCATCAGGCGATGGCGGTTGCGCGCAATATCCGCGTCTCTCCGCGCAAGCTGAACCTGGTCGCGCAGCAGATCCGCGGCAAGAAGGTCGAACGCGCCCTCAACGAGCTGACGTTCAGCGAAAAGCGCATTGCCGGCGTGGTCAAGAAGGCCCTGCAGTCGGCCATCGCCAACGCCGAGAACAACCACGACCTGGACGTTGACGACCTGGTCGTGAAGGAAGCGGTTGTCGGCAAGAACCTGCTGCTGCGCCGGTTCCACCCGCGCGCCCGCGGCAATGCCGGTGGCATCGAGAAGTTCTTCAGCCAGATCACCATCGTGGTCGAGGAAGCGCGCGAAGAGAAAAAGGAAGACGCCAAGCCCGTGAAGGGCAAGGCCAAGGCCAAACCCGCGGGCAAGGCCCCGGCCAGGAAGCCGGCCGCCAAGTCGAAGAAGGAAGCTGCGTAATGGGACAGAAGGTCAATCCCACGGGCCTGCGCCTGGGCATCAACCGTACCTGGGACTCGCGCTGGTATGCGGGCAAGAAGGAATACGGCAAGCTTCTGCAGGAAGACATCAAGATCCGCGAGTATCTCGGCGACAAGCTGAAGGCCGCGGGTGTGTCGCGCATCGTGATCGAGCGCCCGCACAAGAAGTGCCGCGTCACCATCCACTCGGCCCGTCCGGGCGTGGTGATCGGCAAGAAGGGCGCCGACATCGAGAAGCTGAAGAGCGACGTTCAGAAGTACACCACCGACGAGGTGCACCTGAACATCGTGGAAATCCGCAAGCCGGAAATCGACGCCAAGCTGGTGGCCGAGAATATCGCCCAGCAGCTGGAACGCCGCGTCGCCTTCCGCCGCGTGATGAAGCGTTCGGTGCAGACCGCCATGCGCCTTGGCGCACTGGGCATCCGCATCACCTGCTCGGGCCGCCTGGGCGGCGCCGAAATCGCCCGCGTGGAATGGTATCGCGAAGGCCGCGTGCCGCTGCACACGCTGCGCGCCGACATCGACTATGGCATCGCGACCGCCTTCACCACCTATGGCACCTGCGGCGTCAAGGTCTGGATCTTCAAGGGCGAGATCATGGAGCATGATCCCTTCGCCACCGAAAAGCGCCAGACCAGCGAGAATGAAGGCCAGGGCCGTCCGGCGCGTGAGCGCGCCCCGGCTGCCGCCGAGTAAAAGAGAAGAACCATGCTGTCACCCAAGCGCACAAAATTCCGCAAGCAGTTCAAGGGGCGCATCCATGGCGCGGCCAAGGCCGGCACCACCCTGGCTTTCGGCTCCTATGGCATCAAGGCGCTGGAGCCTGAACGCCTGAATGCGCGCGAGATCGAGGCGGCCCGCCGCGCGATCACCCGCCAGATGAAGCGCGCCGGCCGCGTGTGGATTCGCATTTTCCCGGACGTGCCGGTGTCCAAGAAGCCCGCCGAAGTGCGCATGGGCTCGGGCAAGGGCGCGCCGGAATACTGGGTGGCCAAGGTCAAGCCGGGCCGCATCCTGTTCGAGATCGACGGTGTGGACGAGGTGACCGCCCGCGAGGCGATGCGCCTGGGCCAGGCCAAGCTGTCGATCGCAACCAAGTTCATCCAGCGCACCGGCGCCTGAGGACAATCGATATGGCTAAGAAAGCGACCCCCGCGAAAAAGGCCACCGCCGCGAAAGTGGCGAGCAAGGCCGATGACTTCCGCGCCAAGAGCGTGGACGAACTGGCGACCGAGCTGGTCGGCCTGAAGAAGGAGCAGTTCAACCTGCGCTTTCAGCGGGCCAACGGCCAGGTGGAAAACACCGGCCGCATCCGCACGCTGCGCCGTGACATCGCGCGCATCCAGACCGTTCTCACCGAGCAGCGCCGCGCTGCCCAGACCAAGGCCTAAGCCCATGCCCAAGCGAATTCTTCAGGGTACCGTCGTTTCCGACAAGAACGCCAAGACCGTGGTGGTGCAGGTGGAACGCCGCTTCCTCCACCCGCTCATGGGCAAGACCGTGCGCCGGTCGAAGAAGTATCACGCCCATGACGAAAAGGGCGAGATCAAGGTGGGCGATGTCGTCCGCATTCAGGAATGCCGTCCGCTTTCCAAGCTGAAGAGCTGGGAAGTGGTTGGCCGCGTCGGCAAGTAACGGCGCGAAGGGAGCAAAACCATGATTCAGATGCAAACTGAGCTCGATGTTGCCGACAACAGCGGTGCCAAGAGCGTTATGTGCATCAAGGTGCTCGGCGGTTCGCACCGCCGTTACGCCGATGTTGGCGACATCATTGTCGTCTCCGTGAAGGAAGCCATTCCGCGCGGCCGCGTGAAGAAGGGCGAAGTGCTGAAGGCCGTCGTGGTCCGCACCGCCAAGGGCGTGCGCCGTCCCGATGGCAGCCTGATCCGCTTCGACGGCAACGCCGCCGTGCTGGTCAACCAGCAGGGCGAGCCGATCGGCACCCGCATCTTCGGACCGGTCACCCGCGAGCTGCGCTCCAAGGGTCAGATGAAGATCATTTCGCTCGCGCCGGAGGTTCTGTGATGAGCAATATCCGCAAGGGCGACAATGTCGTGGTCCTGACCGGCCGCGACAAGGGCAAGAAGGGCTCGGTGCTCAAGGTGTTCCCCAAGGAAGACCGCGCACTGGTCCAGGGCGTCAACATCGTCAAGCGCCACCAGCGCCAGACGCAGACGCAGCAGGCCGGGATCGTCAGCAAGGAAGCGCCGATCCAGCTTTCGAATATCGCGCATGTCGACCCCAAGTCGGGCAAGGCGACGCGCATTGGAATGAAGACGCTGGGCGACGGCCGCAAGGTGCGTTTCGCCAAGAAGTCGGGTGAGGTCATCGATGTCTGACGCAGGCCAGAAGGCGAAGCCGTCCAAGAAGGACGAATCCAAGCGCCGCGAAGTCAACAAGGGCACGTCCGTGTCGCTTGGCGAACGCGCGACCGAGGCCGGCTATGTGCCGCGCTTCAAGCAGCGCTACAACGAAACCATCCGCAAGTCGCTGATGGAGAAGTTCGGCTACAAGAACGCCATGCAGGTGCCCAAGCTGAACAAGGTCGTGCTGAACATCGGCGCGGGCGAGGCGGCTTCGGACGGCAAGAAGATCCAGCAGGCGCTGAACGACCTGACCGCGATCGCCGGCCAGAAGGCCGTGCCGACCCGCGCCAAGAAGGCCATCGCCTCCTTCAAGATCCGCGAAGGCCTGCCGATCGGCGCCAAGGTCACGCTGCGCGGCGACCAGATGTACGAGTTCGTCGACCGCCTGATCACCACCGCGCTGCCGCGCGTGCGCGACTTCCGCGGCATCAGCGGCAAGAGCTTCGACGGCCGCGGCAACTATGCCATGGGCCTGAAGGAGCACATCGTCTTCGTCGAAATCGACTACGACAAGACCGAAACCGTGTGGGGCATGGATATCGTCTTCAACACCTCTGCGAAGACCGACGCGGAAGCCAGGGCGCTTCTCGAAGGCTTCCAGTTTCCGTTCACGAATTGAGGCAGTCATGGCAAAAACGAGCCAGATCAACCGGAACAAGAAGCGCGAAAAGCTGGTGGCCCAGTATGCCGCCAAGCGCGCCGCGCTGAAGGCCCAGGCCGAAGACGAGAACCTGCCGCAGGAAGAGCGCTTCGCCGCCCGCCTGAAGCTGGCCAAGCTGCCGCGCAATTCGTCCAAGGTCCGCATCCATCACCGCTGCGAACTGTCGGGCCGTCCCAAGGGTTACTATCGCAAGCTCAAGATGAGCCGTATCGCGCTGCGCTCGCTTGGCAATTTCGGCCAGGTCCCCGGCATGACCAAGGCGAGCTGGTAAGGAGAACACCATGATCATCGATCCGATTGGCGATCTTCTGACCCGCATCCGCAATGGCCAGATGCGCCGCAGCGCCAAGGTCCGTGCCCCCAATTCGCGCCTGCGCGTGCGTCTGCTCGACGTGCTGACCGCCGAAGGCTACATCCGCGGCTATGCCGAGGTGGAAACCAAGGGCAAGCGCGAGCTGGAAATCGAACTGAAGTATCACGAGGGCCTGCCGGTCATTCGCGAAATCAAGCGCGTGTCCACCCCCGGCCGCCGTGTCTATTCCTCTGTCAGCGATCTGAAACCGCACCGCGCCGGCCTTGGCGTGTCGATCCTCTCCACGCCCCAGGGCGTGATGACCGACGCCTCGGCCCGCGAGAAGAATGTCGGCGGCGAAGTTCTCTGTCAGGTGTTCTAAGGAGCTATCGATGTCCCGTATTGGCAAAAGGCCGGTCGCGCTGCCCCAGGGCGTCACCGCTTCGATCGACGGCCAGACCGTGAAGGTCAAGGGCCCGAAGGGCGAGCTGAGCGTCAAGCTGGTGCCGGAAGTTTCCGTTGCGCTGGGCGATGGCGGCATCACCGTCAGCCCCCGCAAGGAGATGGAACGCGCCGCCCAGATGTGGGGCCTGTCGCGCACGCTGGTGAACAATCTGGTCACCGGCGTGACCACCGGTTTCACCCAGAAGCTGGAAATCCAGGGCGTCGGCTACCGCGCTGCGGTGCAGGGCAAGACCCTGAACCTGCAGCTCGGCTTCAGCCACGACGTGCCCTATGCGATCCCCGATGGCATCACCATCACCGCCGAAAAGCCCACCATGATCAGCGTGTCGGGCATCGACAAGCAGCTGGTGGGCCAGGTCGCCGCGGAAATCCGCGCCTGGCGTCCGCCGGAGCCCTACAAGGGCAAGGGCGTGCGCTATGAAGGCGAATATGTCCGCCGCAAGGAAGGCAAGAAGAAGTAAGATGAGCACGAACCTCTTCGATAAGCGCAAGTCGCGCAACCGTCACCGCCTGTCCACCCACGGCTCGCGTCCGCGCCTGTCGGTCTTCCGTTCGGGCAGGCACATCTATGCCCAGGTGATCGACGACGCCCAGGCCGTGACCGTGGCCGCCGCCTCGACCAACGAGAAGGACGGCAAGACTGCCAAGTCCTGGAACGTGGAAGCGGCCGGCGAGGTGGGCAAGAAGATCGCCCAGCGCGCCAAGGCCGCCGGCGTTACCCAGGTCATGTTCGACCGTGGCGGTTACATCTATCACGGGCGCATCAAGGCGCTCGCCGACGCCGCCCGCGAAGGCGGTCTCGAGTTTTAAGGTTTTCATGGCGGGCCACGCGCTCCGCTTTAGAAGGTAAGGACCAGATATGGCACGCGAAGGACAGCAGCGGGATTCCAGGGACGGCGGGCGCGGCCGTGGCCGTGGGCGCGACAAGGAAGAGCAGAGCGATCTGATCGACAAGCTGGTGCACATCAACCGTGTCGCCAAGGTCGTGAAGGGTGGCCGCCGCTTCGGTTTTGCCGCCCTGGTCGTGGTCGGCGATGGCAATGGCCGCGTCGGTTTCGGTCACGGCAAGGCGCGCGAAGTGCCTGAAGCCATCCGCAAGGCGACGGACGACGCCAAGAAGGCGATGATCCGCGTTCCGCTGAAGGACGGCCGCACCCTGCATCATGAAGTGCGCGGCCATCACGGCGCGGGCAAGGTTGTCGTGCGTCCGGCCCCGGCCGGTACCGGCATCATCGCCGGCGGCCCGATGCGCGCGGTGTTCGAGGCGCTGGGTGTGGGCGATGTCGTGTCCAAGTCGCTGGGCACCTCCAACCCCTACAACATGGTGCGCGCCACCTTCGACGCCCTGACCCACCAGCAGAGCCCGCGCATGGTCGCCCAGCGCCGTGGCCGTTCCGTGTCGGAAATTCTCGCTCGCCGCGAGGATGCGCCGGCCGCGGAAGCCAGCGCCTAAAGGAACAGGACAATGGCCGAGAAAAAGACCAAGCCGGCGAAGACGGTCACCGTCCGCCAGATTCGCAGCGCCAACCGCAAGCCGGACATCCAGGCGCAGACCCTCAAGGGCCTTGGCCTGGGCAAGATCCGCCGTACCCGCACGCTGGAGGATACCCCTTCGGTGCGCGGCATGATCAATGCGGTCAAGCACCTCGTCGAGATCGTCGAGGAAGGGAAGTAATCCGATGAAGCTCAACGAAATCCGCAACAATCCCGGCGCCCACAAGCGCAAGGACAAGCTGGGCCGCGGTTCCTCCTCGGGCCTGGGCAAGACCAGCGGCCGCGGCGTCAAGGGCGCCAAGGCGCGTACCGGCAACCAGGTGCATGGCTTCGAAGGCGGCCAGATGCCGCTGCACATGCGCATGCCCAAGCGCGGCTTCAACAACATCTTCGCCAAAGACTTTTCCGAGGTGAACCTGGGCCGCCTGCAGAGGGCGATCGACGAAAAGCGCCTGGATGCGTCGGCCAAGATCACCGAAGAGGTGCTGCGCAAGTCCGGCCTGGCCCACAAGAGCCGCGACGGCATCCGTCTGCTGGCCAAGGGCGAGATCAAGACCAAGATCGACATCGAAGTGGCCGGCGCCAGCGCCGCCGCCAAGGAAGCGGTCGAAAAGGCCGGCGGCAGCCTGACCACGACCTTCACCAAGAAGGTCTATGCCAACAAGAAGGGCGAGCCGGGCAAGCGCCAGAAGCGCCGCGCCGAGGCCGCCGAAAAGCGCGCCGCCCGCAAGGCGTAAACATTATGGCGCGTCCCGCCTCGAAAGGGCGGGACGCAGCCTCTATATAAGGGCGGGATTCACGCGCCGCCGATTCTGGCACCCGCTTTTGGGCCGGCGCGAATTGGGAGCAGCCTGATGGCATCTGCAGCCGAACAACTGGCCGCCAATTTCAATTTCGCAAACCTTGGCAAGGCCAAGGAACTGCGCCAGCGCATCTTCTTCACCTTGGGGGCGCTGGTCGTGGCCCGCATCGGGTCCTACATCCCCATGCCCGGCATCGACCCGGCGGCCCTGGCCCAGCAGATCCAGCAGTCCGGCGGCGGCCTGCTCGACGTGTTCAACACCCTGTCGGGTGGCGCGGTCGGGCGCATGGCGGTCTTCGCCCTGGGCATCATGCCCTACATCTCGGCCTCCATTATCATCCAGCTGATGACCACGGTGTTTCCGGAACTGGAAGCGCTGAAGAAGGAAGGCGCGGCCGGCCAGAAGATCATCAACCAGTATACCCGTTACGGCACCGTCGCCCTGGCCGCGATCCAGGCCTGGGGCATCGCCGTAGGGCTCGAACATTTCGGCGGGGCAGGGCAGATCGTCATCCATCCCGGCTGGTTCTTCCGCATCGGCGCGGTCATCACCCTGACCGGCGGCACCATGCTGCTGATGTGGATCGGCGAACAGATCACCAGCCGCGGCGTCGGCAACGGCATCTCGCTGATCATCTTCGCCGGCATCGTGGCGCGCTTTCCCACCATCATCGCCCAGACGCTGGAATCGGCGCGCACCGGTGCGACCAACCCGCTGCTGGTCATCTTCTTCGGCGCCTTCACCGTGGTGCTGGTCGGCTTCATCGTGTTCATGGAGCGCGCCCAGCGGCGCCTGTTCGTCACCTATCCAAAACGACAGGTCGGCAACAAGGTCTATGGCGGGGAAAGCTCGCACCTGCCGCTGAAGCTGAACGTGTCGGGCGTCATCCCGCCGATCTTCGCGTCCTCGATCCTGCTGCTGCCCACCACCGTGGCCAGCTTCAACGCCCAGAACCTGCCGGGCTGGCTGCAGACCGTGGTCACCTTTGTCAGCCGCGGCCAGCCGCTCTACATGATCCTCTATGCGCTGCTGATCATCTTCTTCGCCTTCTTCTACACCTCGGTCGTGTTCAACCCGGAGGAGACGGCGGAAAACCTGAAGAAGTATGGCGGCGTGTTCCCCGGCATCCGGCCCGGCAAGAAAAGCGCGCAGTTCATCGACTACACGCTTACCCGCATCACGGTGATCGGCGCGGCCTACCTGACGGTGGTTTGCCTGATCCCGGAATTCATGTTCTATGAATACAACCTGTCGTTCGCCCTGGGCGGGACCTCGATCCTGATCGTGGTCAGCGTGACGATGGATACGGTGGCCCAGATTCAGAGCCATCTGGTTGCCCAGCAGTATGAAGGCCTGCTGAAAAAATCAAAACTAAGGGGAGCGCGCCGTTGAACCTGGTATTGTTCGGACCTCCGGGGGCGGGGAAGGGCACGCAGGCGAAAATTCTCAAGGATGCGCGGGGCCTGCCGCAACTGTCCACCGGCGACATGCTGCGCGCCGCCATCGCGGCGGGAACGCCGCTGGGCGTGCGCTGCAAGGCGCTTCTCGACAAGGGCGAGCTGGTGCCCGACGAGGTGGTGATCGACATCATCGGCCAGCGCTATGACGAGCCCGATTGCACGGGCGGCGCGGTGTTCGACGGCTTTCCCCGCACCATCCCCCAGGCCGAGGCGCTGGACGCCATGCTGGCGGCGCGCGGCCGCAAGATCGACCTGGTGCTGGAACTGAAGGTGGAGGATGAGGTCCTGCTCTCGCGCGTCGAGGCCCGCATCAAGGCCGGCGGCGTGCTGCGCAGCGACGACACCCCCGAAACCCTGAAGCACCGGCTGGGCGTCTATTACAAGAACACGGCTCCGCTGATCGACTTCTACCGCCGCCAGGGCAAGTTGAAGACGGTCGACGGCATGGCCCCGGTCGAGTCGGTGACCAGCCAGATCGCCGCCGTCCTGGACACCGTTCCGGCCTGAAAGCCCGTTCCTGCCCGCCTTCCGGGGCCGCCTTTCACAACATCGTGAGGGGCGGTTTTTCGGCTGTTTTGGGCGCCCCGGACCGGCCTTGGGCAGGGCGGAGCGGCCTAAATGGAGACCTGCGACAATTATTCTCGTCTGGCCATTGACGGCAGGGGGGTCCTTCCTATAATCCGCGCCCTCTCGACAGTTTTTCCTGTCATTTCCGGCATTTCGGGGCGTTTTTTCGCATCCGCCCATGGCCGGGTTTGGCCGGATACCTGGCGTTCATAATTCTGGTAACCAGATCAACGGCTTAACAGCCCTCGGAGAACAGCTCGTGGCACGTATTGCCGGCGTCAATATCCCGACCCAGAAGCGCGTGGAAATCGCCCTGCGCTACATTCACGGAATCGGGCCTCACATCGCCAAACAGATCATCGACCAGCTCGGAATCGATCCGGCCCGCCGGGTCAGCGATCTGACCGAATCCGAAGTCATCCAGATCCGCGAGACGATCGATCGCGACTTCCTGGTCGAAGGCGACCTGCGCCGCGACGTGGCGATGAACATCAAGCGCCTGATGGACCTGGGCTGCTATCGGGGCCTGCGTCACCGCAAGGGCCTGCCGGTCCGCGGCCAGCGCACCCATACCAATGCCCGCACGCGCAAGGGCCCTGCCAAGGCGATCGCCGGCAAGAAGAAAGTGACCAAGTAAAATGGCCGAATCGAAGGGCAAGGGCGGGCGTACCCGCAAGAAGGAAAAGAAGAACATCGCGGTGGGCGTGGCCCATGTCGCGGCGACCTTCAACAACACGATCATCACCATCACCGACGTGCAGGGCAATGCGATCAGCTGGTCCAGCGCCGGCATGATGGGCTTCAAGGGCAGCCGCAAGTCCACGCCCTATGCGGCGCAGATGGCGGCCGAGGATGCGGGCAAGAAGGCCGTCGATCACGGCATGCGCACCCTGGAAGTGGAAGTCTCCGGTCCCGGTTCGGGCCGTGAATCGGCGCTGCGTGCGCTGCAGTCGGTGGGCCTGGTCGTCACCTCGATCCGCGATGTGACCCCGATCCCGCACAATGGCTGCCGCCCGCCCAAGCGCCGCCGCGTCTAATTCGTATTCGGACTTACGCTTAACCCCTCGCACGTATGGGACATGGTCCGACATGTCCGGGACACGATGAGGAAAACATGTTTCAGAAGAACTGGCAGGAACTGATCAAGCCGCAGAAGCTCAAGACCGAAACCGGTCACGAGTCCGGCCGGATCGCCACCATCACCGCCGAGCCGCTGGAACGCGGCTTTGGCCTGACCCTGGGCAACAGCCTGCGCCGCGTGCTGCTGTCGTCGCTGCAGGGCGCCGCCGTGACCGCGATCTCGATCGAGGGCGTGCTGCACGAATTCTCGTCCATCCAGGGCGTGCGCGAAGACGTCACCGACATCGTGCTGAACGTGAAGATGATCGCGCTGCGCATGCATGCCGAAGGCCCCAAGCGCGTGACCCTGCGCAAGCAGGGCCCGGGCGAGGTGACCGCCGCCGACATCCAGGGCACCTCCGACGTGGAAGTGCTCAATCCCGAACTCGTCATCTGCACCCTGGACGAGAAGGTCGACTTCCGCATGGAGCTGACGGTCAACAGCGGCAAGGGCTATGTCCCTGCCGACCGCAACCGTCCCGAAGATGCGCCGATCGGCCTGATCCCGGTCGACAGCCTGTTCAGCCCGGTCAAGAAGGTCTCCTACAAGGTGGAAAACACCCGCGAAGGCCAGATCCTGGACTATGACAAGCTGACCCTGACCGTCGAAACCAACGGTGCCGTCACCCCGGACAATGCCGTGGCCTATGCCGCGCGCATCCTCCAGGACCAGCTTCAGGTCTTCATCAACTTCGAAGAGCCGCAGCTGCGCACCACCGAGGAAGCCAAGCCGGACCTGGCCTTCAACCCCGTCCTGCTCAAGAAGGTGGACGAGCTGGAGCTGTCGGTGCGTTCGGCCAACTGCCTGAAGAACGACAACATCGTCTATATCGGCGACCTGATCCAGAAGACGGAAGCAGAGATGCTGCGCACTCCGAACTTCGGCCGCAAGTCGCTGAACGAGATCAAGGCGGTTCTCGCCGAGATGGGTCTGCACCTGGGCATGGAAGTGCCGGGCTGGCCGCCGGAGAACATCGAAGATCTCGCCAAGCGTTACGAAGACCAGTACTGAGAATTCTGAGAGAGAGCACCTCCCATGCGTCACGGCAATCAGGGCCGCAAGTTCAACCGCACCGCATCGCACCGCAAGGCGATGTGGGGCAACATGACCGCCGCCCTCATCAAGCATGAGCAGATCAAGACCACGCTGCCGAAGGCGAAAGACCTTCGCCCCGTGATCGAGAAGCTGGTCACCCTGTCGCGCCGCGGCACCTCCGACCTGGCCGCGCGCCGCCTGGCGCTGGCCCAGATCAAGGACGCCGCCCAGGTTTCCAAGCTGTTCGACGTGATCGGCCCGCGCTATGCCGGCCGTCCGGGCGGTTACACCCGCGTCATGCGCTGCGGCTTCCGCCATGGCGACAATGCGCCGATGGCGATCATCGAATTCGTCGATCGCGACGTCTCCGCCAAGGGCCAGGATTCGGGCCCGGTGGAAGTGGCCGACGACAGCGAAGACTGAGCCAGGCCTGATTTTCGCCACGGTTTCTATTAGATTTGGGGCGGCAGCGATGCCGCCCTTTTTCATTTGGGTTTGCGCGTGAAACTTCGGCAATACATCGGAAAGCTGGGATTGATGAAGACGGTTTCGATCATCGCCGGCGCGGCCGTTCTGGCCGGCGCGGCTCTCTTCTTCGCAGTACCTGCCATGACGGCGGACAGTGACAAGGCCGCAGTGCCCGAAAAGCTGCGCACCGAATCCCCGCCTGCAACCGTGCCCGCCTCGATGCAGCAGGTGAACCTGACCTTCGCGCCGGTGGTCAAGCGCGTGGTGCCCGCGGTGGTGAATGTCTACAGCCGCACCGTCCAGCAGGTTCAGGTCAATCCGCTGTTCAACGATCCCTTCTTCTCGCAGTTCTTCGGCGCCACGCCGGAAATGCGCCAGCGCGTGCAACAGTCGCTGGGCTCGGGTGTGATCGTGCGCTCGGACGGCATCATCCTGACCAACAACCATGTCGTGCAGGGCGGCACCGACATCGTGGTGGCGCTGTCGGACAAGCGCGAGTTCAAGGCCAAGGTGCTGCTGGCCGATCCGCGCACCGACCTGGCGGTTCTGAAGATCGACACCAAGGGCGAGCGCCTGCCGGTGGTGCCCTTCGCCGACAGCGACAAGGTGCAGGTCGGCGATCTTGTGCTGGCCGTGGGCGATCCCTTCGGCGTCGGCCAGACCGTGACCATGGGCATCGTTTCGGCGCTGGCCCGCACCCAGGGCTCGGCCAACGACTATCAGTTCTTCATCCAGACCGACGCGGCGATCAATCCGGGCAATTCCGGCGGCGCGCTGGTCACCACCGATGGCCGGCTGGCGGGCATCAACACCGCCATCTATTCGCGCAGCGGCGGCAATATCGGCATCGGCTTCGCCATTCCCGCCAACCTGGCGCGCCGCGTCGTCGAGGGCGTCGAAGGCGGCCTGAAGGACGGCAAGCCCGGCAGCGTGCAGCTGGCCTGGGTCGGCGCGACGGGGCAGGCGGTGACCAACGACATCGCCGAAAGCATGGGGCTGGCAAAGCCTGGCGGCGTGCTGATCAAGGATGTCTATCCGGGCGGTCCCCTGGCGCGTGCCGGCATCGCCAGCGGCGACGTGGTGGAAAGCGTCGATGGTGCGGCGGTCGATGACATGCAGTCGCTGAACTACCGCACCGCCACCCACCGGGCGGGCGACAGGGTGAAGATGCATGTCTCCACCAACGGCAAGCCGCGCGATGTGACCGTCACGCTTGCCCTGCCGCCCGAAACGCCGCCGCGCGATGTGCAAAGCATCGGCGGGCGCAATCCGCTGACCGGCGCCAAGGTCGAGAATGTCTCGCCCGCCACCGCGCTGGAACTTCAGATCGACCTGATGAGCAAGGGTGTCGCGGTGCTGGAAACCGGCACGCAGATCGCCGCCAATTACGGCTTCCAGCCCGGCGACATCATTGAAAGCGTCAATGGCCAGCATGTCGCCAATGTTGCCGATCTGCAGCGTCTGCTGAACGGCACGCGCCGCTGGAACCTGGTGATCCTGCGCGGCGGGCGGCGGATGACATTGTCCGCAGCCGGATGATGTTCATTTAAAGGCGGCTTCGTCAGGCTTGCGGCGACATTGCGGCATGGCCTTTTGTTGCACTCTGTTTCCCGCCATCAAATCTGATGCTGTGCGGCATTCGCGGGCGAACCGCTTTCGCAAATGCCGCGTTAGTCCTTTCGCATGGGGGGCACCCAAGCAAAGGGACTGACATGAAAAAGTTTATGATTGCCTCTGCCGCCGCCGCGCTCCTGGTCAGCGCGGGTGCGGCCAACGCCGAAATCCTCAATATCGACGCGCCCTACGTCTCGGTGCTTGGGGGGTGGAGCTCCCATCCCGCCCTGGCGCTTGGCGCCGGCCATGCCGGTGTCGACAGCGGCTACAATGCCGGCGCGCGCGTGGGCGCCTATCTCAGCGGCCTGCCGGGCGTCAGCCTGGATGCCGACTACTTCCACAATTCCGGCGACTATATCGGTCCCAATGTCAGCCACAGCTCCGACAGCTACATGGCCGACCTGACCTACCACCTGCCGACTTCCACGCCGTGGAGCCTCTATGGCGGCGGCGGCATCGGCGCGGTGACCACCAGCGTCGACGGCAGCCAGTATGGCGATTCCACCGTCTTCGGCTGGCAACTTCTGGGCGGTGCCGAATACCGGCTGAATGACAAGACCGCCATGTTCGCCGAATATCGCTATCAGAACGCCCACAATGCCAACCTGGATTCGGTTGCCAATGTCGGCAACACCTCCAACAGCCTTTCGGTGGGCGTGAAGTTCAATCTGTAAAAGCCCCCCTCTGTCGCAACGCGATCTGCCCAAAGGCAGACCCATCGTTGCGATATCTCCCCCCGCCAGCGGCTTTGCCGCGCGGGGGGAGCAGGGGCGGTGTTTTCGCCGGGCCCCGGCGCTATAAGGGGGCATGAGCGACCTGTTCGAATCCTCCGGCCTGGCCGATGACGCGCCGCGCCCCCTGGCCGACCGGCTGCGCCCGGGCGGGCTGGATGCGGTGGTGGGACAGGATCATCTGCTGGCACCCGATGCGCCCCTCGGCCGCATGGTGGCGCGCGGCGTGCCCCATTCCATCATTCTTTGGGGCCCGCCCGGCACCGGCAAGACCACCATCGCCCGGCTGCTGGCCGGGGCCTTCGACCTGCATTTCGAACAGCTCTCCGCTGTCTTCTCCGGTGTCGCCGACCTGAAGAAGGCTTTTGAGTCCGCGCGCGCGCGCCGGCGCACGGGGCAGGGCACGCTGCTCTTCGTCGACGAGATCCACCGCTTCAACCGCAGCCAGCAGGACAGCTTCCTGCCCGTGGTCGAGGACGGCACCGTGGTGCTGGTGGGCGCGACCACCGAGAACCCGTCCTTCGAGCTGAACGGCGCGCTGCTGTCGCGCTGCCAGGTGCTGGTGCTGCGCCGGCTGGATGACGCGGCATTGGAAGTTCTGCTGGAACGGGCCGAGGACTATTACGGCAGCCCGTTGCCCCTGACGGATGAGGCACGCGCCGCCCTGCGCGCCATGGCCGATGGCGATGGCCGCTATCTGCTGGGCCTGGTGCAGGAGCTGTCGGGCGTCAAGACGGTCAAGCCGCTGGATGTGGCGGGTTTGGCCGAAGTCGTGCAGCGGCGCATGCCGCTCTACGACAAGGGGCGCGAGGAGCACTACAATCTCATCTCCGCCCTGCACAAATCCATTCGCGGCTCCGATCCGGATGCGGCGCTCTATTGGCTGGCGCGCATGCTGGCGGGCGGCGAGCAGCCGCTCTATATCGCCCGCCGGCTGGTGCGCGCGGCTGTGGAGGATATCGGCCTGGCCGATCCGCAAGCGGTGCAACAGGCACTGGCCGCCAAGGATGTGTTCGATTTCCTGGGCGCGCCGGAAGGCGAGATCGCGCTGGCCCAGTGCGTGCTCTATCTGGCATCCGCGCCCAAATCCAACGCCGTCTACAAGGCGTTTGGCGCCGCGCGCCGCGCTGCCCAGGAGCATGGCTCGCTGATGCCGCCGGCGCATATCCTGAACGCGCCGACAAAGCTGATGCAGAACCTGGGCTACGGTTCCGGCTATCAATACGACCATGATGCCGAAGACGGCTTTTCCGGCCAGAATTACTTTCCCGAAACAATGGCGCGCCAGAACTTCTATGCGCCACGCGAAACCGGATTCGAGCGCGAGATTGCAAAACGCCTCGATTATTGGTCAAAGCTACGCGGCAAACGCGGGCAGGAGGGCTGAATGGGCATTGTTCTGGGTGTGGCGCTGGGCGGCGCGGTGGGCGCAACGCTGCGCTACTGGATCGCGGGCCTGATCCAGCCGTCCTGGTGGGAAGGCTTTCCCTTCGGCATCTTTGTCGTCAACATCACCGGCGGCCTGGTGATGGGCCTTCTGACCGCGCTGCTGGCCCTGAAAATGAACGTGACGCCGGAAATGCGCGCCTTCCTGACCACCGGCGTGCTGGGCGGCTACACCACTTTTTCCACCTTCTCGCTGGAAAGCGCCATGCTGATCGAACGCGGCCAGTGGACCCAGGCCGGCGTCTATGTCGTGGGTTCCGCGGTGCTGTCGATCCTGGCGATCTTCGCCGGCCTGTGGATCGTGCGCGCCTTCTGATGCGAAAGACTGCCCGTGGCTGAAACCGTCACCATTGCGCCGGACGATGACGGCATCCGGGTGGACCGCTGGTTCAGGCGGCACTATCCCGCCGTCACCCACGGCCTCTTGGAAAAGCTATTGCGCAAGGGCGAGGTGCGGCTGGACGGCAAGCGCGCCAAGGCCGCCGACCGCGTGGGCGCGGGCCAGGCCGTGCGCCTGCCGCCCCAGGTGATACACGCCACCCAGCCGGACAAACCGAAAAAGCCCGCACCGCAAAAGCCGATGGGCTCCTTGGCGGATCGCATCCTCTACATGGACAAACATGTCATCGTGCTGGACAAGCCATCGGGCCTGGCCACCCAGGGCGGATCGGGCCTGAGCAAACATGTCGACGGCATGCTGGACAGCCTGATGTTCGAGCGCGGCACGCGGCCCAAGCTGGTGCACCGGCTGGACCGCGATACGTCCGGCGTGCTGCTGGTGGCGCGCACCGCCCTGGCAGCCTCCGGCCTGGCCGAGGCGTTGAAGCACCGCGACGCTTCCAAGGTCTATTGGGCGCTGGTGCGCGGCGTGCCCGATCGCAAGAACGGCATCATCAAGGCGGCGCTGGCCAAGGAAGGCGGTCACGGCCCCCATGGCCGCGACGAACGCATGGCCGTCAGCGAGGATGAAGACGCCAAATTCGCCCTGACCGAATTTGCGGTGATGGGCACGGCGGGCAATGATTATGCCTGGGTGGCGGCGCGGCCGGTGACCGGGCGCACCCACCAGATCCGCGTGCATCTGGCTTCGCTGGGCACGCCCATCGTGGGCGACTTCAAATATGGCGGCACCGATGTGAAGGGCAAGGGCGCCATCGCCGACAGGCTGCATCTGCATGCGCGCAGCATCGATATCGGCCGCCCCGACGGCACCCGGCTTCAGGTCACCGCGCCGCTGCCGCCGCACATGGCGCAAAGCTGGGAGCTGCTGGGTTTCGACCCGGACGATCGCCGCGATCCCTTTCCGCCCAAGAAAAAGGCGAAGAGGAGATGAACCGTTTCTACAAGGATGTCTCGGTTTCCCCCGTCGGTGACGGTTTCGCGGTGTTGCTGGACGGGCGCGGCATCAAGACCCCGGCGGGCAAAGCCTTCATCGTGCCCACGCAAAAGCTGGCCGATGCGATCGCCGACGAATGGCGCGCCCAGGGCGAGACGGTGGAGCCCACCACCATGCCGCTGCTGCGCCTGTCCAACACCGCCATCGACGGCATCAGCGCCAACCGCCCCCAGACCATCGACGCCATCCTGCGCTATGGCGACAACGATCTTCTCTGCTACCGCGCGCACGAGCCGCCCGCGCTGGCGGGTCTTCAGGCTGAAGGCTGGGACCCGCTTCTGGCCTGGGTCGATGCCACCCATGGCGCACGCCTGACCGTGGTGGCGGGCGTGACCCATGCCGACCAGCCGCCCGCCGCGCTGGCCGCCCTGCGCGCCGCAGTGGAGGGGCAGGACGATTACGCCCTGGCGGGGCTGCATGTCATCGCCTCGATCACCGGCTCGCTGGTGCTGGCGCTGGCCGCGGCGGCAGGTCAGGTCGATGCACCGCGCGCCTTCGCCCTGTCGCGCATCGACGAGAACTACCAGGCCGGCATCTGGGGCATGGATGCCGAGGCCGAGGCCCGCGCCAATCACCTGGCCCAGGAACTGGGTCATGCTTTTGCGCTGATGGCGCTGTCGCGCTGACGGGCCGATGCAGCGCCGCCGCCCGCTGGGATACCGCAACGACCTGGAAACCCGGCTATGGGCGCGGCTGCGTGAGCTGGACGGATACCGCTTCCGCCGCCGCGCGCCGTTCAAGACGTTCATCCTGGATTTCGTCGAGCATGACGCGCGCCTGGTGATCAGCCTGGAGGCGGGTGCGCCGGGAAGCCGCACGCCTGTCCACATTGTCCGCGACCGCCTTCTGTCCGAGCAAGGCTATGTGATCCTTCGGCTTTGGCGCGAGGAGGCAGCCCGCGACCTGGCCGGCGCTGTCCAACGCATCCGCGCCGTGCTGGACGATATTTCCGCCATCGACTCGCACTAGACTGGCCGCGAAACGGTTGGGGCAGGGGCATGGCCGAGGTTTCGGGTCCGTCATGGTGCGCGCGTTTTCCCACCAGCGTCTCGCTGGATGACCTGTTGCCGGAATTCGGCAACCGGCTGCGCGCCTTCATCTCGCGCATGGAACGCGGCGGGGCAAAGGTGGTGGTCAATGCCACCTTCCGCCCGCCAGAACGCGCCTATCTGATGCACTGGTGCTGCATGGTGGGCTCCAGCGGCCAGGACCCGGCCCAGGTCCCGCCCATGTCCGGGGTGAATATCGACTGGACCCACAACGGCCATACCAGCTCGGCCCGCGCCGCCGCGCGCCAGATGATGAACCGCTACCAGATCAAGTTTCCCGCCGCCCTGGTCAGCCGCCATACCCAGCGGCGCGCCGTGGACATGACGATAAGCTGGAAGGGCGCGCTGCGGATCATCGATTTCGATGGCCAAAGCCATGTCATCGACAGTGCGCCGCGCACCGGGTCCAATCCGCAATTGATCCAGGTGGGGGCCAGTTTCGGGGTGATCAAGCTGGTGTCGGACCCGCCGCACTGGTCCGATGACGGCCATTAGTCCGCGCTGTCAGTTTTCCAGCACGCGGCTTTCGATTTCCACTTCCTCGCCCTGGGCGTTGATGGCGCAGATCACCGCGCGATCCGCCAGCGCGGGCGCCGCCGCCTGGTCGACCAGCCGGCGCGCATCGAACATGGTGCGGGCGGTGTGCTCCGCCACGGGGCTTCCGGCTGCGATATACCTGACGTGAATCATGACCTGTTCCATCCATGGGCGCCGATTCTACCAACGCGCCGCCGGCCACAGGTTTCCCATGCAGTTGTGAAAACAATATGTCAGCATTGCCGCAGGGGGCCGTGACAAAGCTGTGGCCGTTCGACGCGAATCGGTCCGTCTACAGATTCTCGATTACAGATTCTCTATGCTGGGCCGTGCCGCCAGATGCGCCACGCGCCGGGCGGTGTGTTCGATATGGTCCAGCCGCCGCGCCAGGACCTCCATCGCCTCGCTGCCCTGCAGGGCCGAGATGCTGACGCGCGGCGCGCGCGCATCCGCCTCGCTGCCGTGCAGGGGATCGGCGGGATCGAGCAGCCGCATCACCCGCGCCCGCGCCGCATCGATCGCCGCATCGGCCTCGCCCGCATCCAGCTCATGCGCCCGCAGCTTGACCAGCACCGGCATGGAGGACAGGTCGGAGGCGAGAAGATAGTTCGCTCCCAAAAGTGCGCCCAGTCCCGCCACCGCGCGGCGATTGGCATTGGGCTCGTCCGCCAGGCGGCGGATGGCGCCCGACAGCTGCGCCACCGCATCCAGCACCTTCTTGCGCGCCAGCCGGTAGTCCGCCATCACATGCTCGCGCCGCAGCGCGGCGGCGGCATAGGCCGCGTCCGCCGCCAGCAGCCCGCGCACCGTTCCGGGCAGGTCGTTGCGCTCCCAGCTTGGCAGCAGATAGCTGAAGGCCCAGCTCAGCCCCGCACCGATCAGCGTGTCGATGATGCGCTCGAAGAACTGGGGATGCAGCAGCGGGTCGGCGAAATGCAGCAGCAGCAGCGACAGCACCGACGCGCCGATGGCGGTGATGCGGTATTTCACCATGCCATAGGCGTGGTTGGTGCCCACCGCCAGCACGATGACCAGCAGCAGCACCGGCGTGGGCAAAGTATAGATGAACAGTACCGCCAGGGCGCAGCCGATCAGCGTGCCGGTCACGCGGTCCCAGCGCCGCTGGCGGGTGACGCTGTAGTTGGCGCGCATGATCAGCGCGATGGTCAGCAGCACCCAGTTGGCATGGGCAAAGCGCGGCATCAGCAGCGTCACCAGCAGGCCGGTGGTCATCGCCAGCGCCAGGCGCAGGCCATAGCGCAGCGCCGGCGATGTCATGGTGAACTGGCGCAGCAGCACGCGATAGCCGCGCGGCGTTGCCGCCCGGAACAGGTCCAGGTCCAGGCTGGCGGCCAGGGTGCTGGGCGGGGTGTCCTTGTCCAGCGCCCGGGCCAGGTCGGCGACATAGCGGTCGGCCAGCACCAGCTTGTTGGCGCTGGCCAGCAGCGCCTGCACCGTGCGGTCGCCCGGTGCCGCGGCCAGGGCCGCATCGACCGCCGCCAGAAGATCGGCGGCCTCGGTCTCATGCACCCGCGGGCTGGTATGGGCGCGCCGCGACCGCAGCGCCAGGGTCAGCCCGTCCACGTCGTCAGCCATGTCATGGACAAAGCGGTTCAGCCGCCACATCAGGTCGCGATGGGGCGCCCGGCGCAGATATTCGATGTCGGCGTCCGACGACAGCACGGTTTCGAAGGCGTCCAGCAGCGCCACCAGCGTGTCGATCCGCTTCAACTGAAGCCGGTGGCTGCGCCGCGCGAACAGGCTGTCGCGCGCCGCCTGCATCCGGTCGACCAGGGTGGCATGGGCGTCGATCAGCGCGCGGAAGGCGCCGGGCCCCTCGGCGTCGGGATTGTAGAGCGCGGCCTTGGCGCGCAGATAGCCGGAGAAGGCGCGCATCGCCTCGGCCAGCAAAAGACGGCGCCCGCGATCGTCGAACACCCAGGCCACCGTCACCGCATAGGTGGTGTAGATCAGCGCCCCGCAGACGAACAGCAGCAGGTGATCGGCCGCCGCCGACACGGTGGTGAAATGCTCGCCCATGGTCAGCACGAAGGCCAGCACGCAGGTCATCGCCAGGCTGAGCACCCAGCGGCCATAGGCGCTGATCAGCCCCGTCCACAGGCCGGTAAAGGCCGTCACGGCGATGAAGGCGGGCAGCGAGAAGGTGGAAAAGGCCGACAGGGCGGTGAAGACGCAGGCACAGGTGAAGGCCATGCCCATGATCCACAGCTTCTGGCTCAGCGGATCGTTGCGATCGCTGATCGACACGCACAGCGCGCCCATGCCCGCCGATATCGCCGCCGAAAAGCCCAGCGTGCCTGCCGCCAGCCCGGTCAGGCCCACGCCGATCGCCACCGACAGTCCGTTTTCGATATGGGCGCGGAACACCGCCAGGCCCAGCGAACGCGACAGGCTGACGGATCGGGTAAGGGTGGGCGCGGGGGATGCCATCTTGTCTGCCGTGACTAGCGCATTATGTTAGGAACAAGCCAGTCACCCACCACAGGAGCATGATCTTGACCGAGGATATTACGTCGCTGCGGGTCCAGGTGCATGGCTTTGTGCAGGGCGTGGGCTTTCGCGATTATCTGATTATTTCGGCCCAGCAGCAGATGCTGGACGGCTGGGTGCGAAACCGCGCCGATGGTACGGTGGAGGCGCTGGTCAGCGGCCCGACCAAGGCGGTGGAGGCATTCGTGTCCAGCGCCACGCGCGGCCCCGCCGGCGCCCGGGTAAGCGCCGTGGACCTGCACAACAGCGAGCCACCGGCGGAAAAAGGTTTCCACCGGCGCCCCTCGCTTTAGGCCATGGCTCGCCGGAATTCCCGCGCCGCCGAAATCGCGAACACGATCAGCCCGGCCAGCGACATAAGCTCGCCAACCATCAGCGCCGGAATATAGGCCGGGTCGTTGCCCCCGATCAGGAACAGCGCCAGCGTGGGGATCAGCACCACCACGCCGCCGGCCGACAGGTAGAAATTGGCCCAGGCCAGCTTCGCCGACATCGTCTGGCGCGTCAGCGCATAGAAGGTGCCGTAGATCGACAGCGTCACCCAGCCCAGCAGGTTGAGATGGGCATGCGCCGGCGTGGTGGTCATGTTTTCGGAGGCGCCCATATGGATGCCCCACAGCATGCCCAGGAACAGGCAAATTGCGGCGGTGAAAAAGAAAGCGGCAGATACGCGTGGCATGTCAGACCCCCGTTATTATGTTCAGCCCAATGTCGTTTGACGAAAATTCCACTGACAAATGCGTCTATCCGAAAACCTTCTCAAATGAACGGCGCAGCGCCGCGTCGACATCGTCCATCGTCGTCTTGATGCCAAGGTCGGCCAGGCTGGTGACGCCATGCTGCGAGACCCCGCACGGCACGATGCCCGAAAAATGCGACAGATCGGGATCGACGTTCAGCGACACGCCGTGAAACGTCACCCATCGTTTTATGCGAACCCCCAGGGCGGCGATCTTGTCCTCTTTCAGGCCGCGCTGCACCCAGATTCCCACCCGGCCGTCGCGCCGCTCGCCCTTCACCCCGAACTGGTCCAGCGCTCCGATCAGCCAGTCCTCCAGGTCGTGCACATAGGCGCGCACGTCCGGCCGCCGCTGCTTCAGATCCAGCATGACATAGCCGATGCGCTGGCCCGGCCCGTGATAGGTGAACTGGCCGCCGCGCCCGGTGCGATAGACCGGAAAGCGCGCGTCCAGAAGATCGGCGTCCTGCGCGCTGGTCCCGGCGGTATAGATGGGCGGATGCTCCAGCAGCCACACTGACTCATTGGCCTGTCCGGCGGCGATGGCGGCGGCGCGCGCCTCCATCACGGCGACGGCGTCAGGATAGGCCACCGGCTCGCGGCTGGTGACCCATTCGACCCCGTCCTGGACAGATGATTTGCGTGCCGCGTCCAAATTAAGTTTTCCGAAACCATAATCGGCCACCCTGACCGGACTCACGCCGGTCAAGGGATTGGCCGTAATCTAGGGGCAGGCTGCATGGCTTCCAATGTCGATAATGTAAAGGTCGAAATCTCGGTGGTCCTGGGCCGGTCGGTCATCCCCATGCACCAGTTGCTGCGGATGGGCCGTGGCGCGGTCATCGAGCTGGATTCCCACCAGGACGACCCGGTGCAGATCCTGGCCAACGACAAGCCCGTGGCCCGCGGCGAGATCCAGATCAGCGGCGACAAGATCGCGGTTTCGGTGGTGGACCTGATCCGGAACTACGAATAACACACAATATTTTCGTAGTTTATTTTATTCCCCACCCAATTCTTGCATTTTAGGGCGCAAGCGCATACGTCTCCCCGACGTCAAGAGGCGCCCATGCTCCCGCTCGTTCTCAACCCCCAGCATATCAAGGCCGGCCTTGTGGGCCGTGGGGCTGCGCGCGACCGCCGGGCGGCCCTCCTGGCCGAGGCGGGGGTGGACGCGGTCATTCTGCCCGATGACGCCCCAGACGACGCCCTGAAGCCTCTGACGGTCCTGTTCGTGGCCGGTCTGGGCGAGGGGGAATCCCGCCAGCTGGCCGGGCGCGCCCGGGCCCTGGGGGTGCTGGTCAATGTCGAGGACGTCCTGCCCCTCTGCGATTTTCATGTTCCGGCGCTGGTGCGCCGGGGCGACCTGCTGCTGACCGCCTCGACCGGGGGGCAGGTGCCGGGGCTGGCCCGCGCCCTGCGCGAGGTTCTGGCCGAACAGTTCGGCCCCGAATGGACCGGCCGGCTGAAGGAACTGAGCATGGCCCGCGCCCGCTGGCGCTCCGAGGGCCTGTCCACCGGCCAGGTGTCCGAGAATGTGCGCGAGCTGCTCGCGCGGATGGGATGGTTATGAGTTCTGTCAACGAGGCTGCCGCCAAGTCGGCAACCGTCAGCAAGGTCTCCGTGATCGATGCCGCGCGCGGGGTGATGCCGCGCGCCATGGACCGCGCCGGCGGCCAGCCCGACGCGCAGCAGGCCGCCCGGCTTGCCGCCCTGTCCGCGAAGGCCGATGGCCTGAACGCCCAGCAGATCATCGAACTGGCCCTGACCGGCGAGATGGCCGGCCAGACGGCGGTGGTGTCGTCCTTTGGCGCGGAATCGGCGGTGCTGCTGCACATGGTGGCGTCGGTCGATCCCAACACCCCGATCCTGTTCCTCAACACCGGCAAGCTGTTCGGCGAGACGCTGCGCTACCGCGACCGGCTGCAGGACATTCTGGGCCTGGGCGACGTGCGTTCGCTGTCGCCCTCGCTGGAGGCGCGCCAGGCCGCCGATCCCGAAGGCACGCTGTGGTCGCGCGACACCGACGCCTGCTGCAACTTCCGCAAGGTGGTGCCGCTGGCCCGCGCCCTGGCGCCCTTTGCCGCCCAGATCACCGGCCGCAAGCGCTTCCAGACCCGCGAGCGCGCCGCCATGCAGCCGGTCGAATTCCATGACGGCCGCCTGCGCTTCAATCCCTTGTGGCAGTGGAGCCTGGAACAGCTGGAAGCCTATATGACGGCCCACAAGCTGCCCCGCCACCCGCTGGTGGAGGACGGCTATCCCTCCATCGGCTGCATGCCCTGCACCCGCCGGGTCCAGGCGGGCGAGGATTACCGGGCAGGGCGCTGGTCCGGCCTGGACAAGGACGAGTGTGGCATCCACCTCACCGACGGCGGCGGCATCTGACGGGCGCTTTTGCCCGCTCTTGTCTTGCCCTGCGGGGGTTGCTAAACCCCCCGGCCTGCCGGGAAATTCCCATCGGACTGTGCGGTCGTGGCGGAATGGTAGACGCACTACCTTGAGGTGGTAGCGGGGCAACCCGTGGAAGTTCGAGTCTTCTCGACCGCACCATTCGATTACCCTCGCCAGGCGAGGGCAATCGAATGCCAAGCGCGCCCGCGCGACAGCGCCTCAAGGGCGCGCGCGGCAGGCGAAATCACCGACAGGGAAATTCAAGCTGAAGATATTCGGTTCGCAAAAGACTGAGGGCGCGCATTGTGAATGCCAAGGCCGCCCGCGCGCCAGCGTCTTAAGGGCGGCCGCGGCAGGCGAAATCACCGACCCGGAAGATCATCGTAAGGATGTCCAGCGCGCTCTCGCCTTCAGCCGCTCTGCAAGCGGAATCGCTGATCGCCAGATTTGGCCGTTTGCCGCCGCAAGAGCTATAGCAGTGCGTGACATACAATCTGCTGTTCGTCTTTGGAGGCAAAACGATGCCGGTCGTGCAAAGTCATTGGCCATCTCACAGACGGTTCATCGCTGGTGTTTTGGTCGCAACGCTTGTTACGTTTCCGGTCATTCATATCTGGCTGATGTACGAACAGCACGTGTCCAGCAAACACGCAGCCAACGTTTTTCTGCTGTTGGAGACAACAGTTCTCGCGCTGCTCGCAATGGCCGCATTCGGTGTAGCTTTTACGATCACGGAAAGATTGGGAGAGGCAATGCATTTGTTCTGGGTTTGGAAAGCGCTGATTGCCCCGGTTATTCCGCCCCTGTTTGCCAGCCTGTTTTTCTCGGCCGTTGCTCTGCCCGATTTTCTGGCGCTGTGGCATGGGCCGCGCGGGATCGGCGCAAGTCATATATTGAATTTCGTCATGTTCGGACTCTACGTCGCATTCCAGGCCGCCGTTGTGATCCTACCCGGCGGGTTGTTGGGCGGCATCGTGTTCTTCCGTCCTGCCAAAGGCGGTCGGGCCTGAGCGGTAAAGCGTACCTGCGGGTACAAAAAACGCCGGCCCGCACGCATGCGCGGACCGGCGCTCTGTGATGGATTGCGCGGTTACTGCGACTGGCTGGGCGTGGCCGCGCCGGCTGCCGCGGTGCCGGCGGCCGCCGTCTTGTTCTGTGCGGCCTTGGCTTCCTGCTGCGCTTTCAGTTCGGCCTCATACTGCGCCTGGGCTTCCGCCTCGGCCTTGCGCATCGCGGCGCGTTCGGCACGGCGCGCGGCTGCCGCTTCGGCTTCCTGCTGATGGATGTTCTGGGCAAGGGCGGGCGCAACCGTGCCCGCAACCATCGTGAATGCCAAAGCCATGCATATCTTACGATTGATGATCATTTTCTCCCCCTGAGAAGCGACCGGTTTCGTGATTGTGGAGTTGCTCCATCCACCGATCTTTGGATTGTGTTTCCGGCTCCACCCGGATATGCGCTCCCTATGGCACTTCATTTGATCAAGCTGTGCGTCGGGTGCGATAGCATTGCCGAACTTGCCGATTGGCAAAGTTTGCGCCGGAAAGAACAGCGCGCCAAGAAAAAAACGCCGGAACTCATGCACATTACGCGCATGACGCCCAAAAGAACGGCAGAACTGCTGGATGGCGGTTCTTTGTACTGGGTTATCAAGGGTAATATTGCGGCGCGGCAAAAGCTGCTTGGCTTTCGTGCAGTGCAAAAGAACGGCATCCCGCATTGCGGCCTGATTTATGACAGTGACTTGATTCCCGTCGCCCTGCGTCCGCGCCGTCCTTTCCAGGGCTGGCGCTATCTGGAAGAGGCCGACGCGCCGCCGGATCTCAAGCGCGGCAAGGGCGGCGATGATCTGCCCGAACATCTGCAACGCGAGCTTGCGGCGCTGGGCCTTCTCTAGCGCAGCGCGTGCTTAAACGTTCACCGGCATATTGTCGATCAGCCGCGTGCGGCCCAGATGGGCGGCGGCCAGAACGCGTGCGGGCCGCGACAGGTCGCGCACCGGCGCCAGGCTTGCGGCATCGCGGATGGCGACATAATCGACCTTGTCGAATCCCGCATCCAGAAGCGCGGCGCGGCCTTCATCCTCGGCGCCATGCAGGTCGCCGCCGGCGGCGCGCGCGATGACATCTTTCAAAATACGGTTCATCTGCGCCGCGATCGTCCGTTCGCGCGGATCCAGATAGGCATTGCGCGACGACATGGCCAGCCCGTCCGCCTCGCGCAGGGTCGGCGCGCCGACGATGCGCGTGACAAGGCCCAGGTCCGCCGCCAGCCGCCGCACCACCAGAAGCTGCTGATAGTCCTTCTCGCCGAACACCGCGACATCGGGCATCGCCGCCAGCAGCAGCTTGGCGACAACGGTGGCGACACCGGCAAAGAAGTGCGGACGAAAATCGCTTTCCAGGCCCTGCGACGGCCCGCCCACGCTGACTAGGGTGGCAAAGCCCCGCGGATACATTTCCGCCGGGCTTGGCGCGAAGACGATGTCGGCGCTGCCGTCCAGCCGGGCCATGTCCGCTTCCAGCGTGCGCGGATAGGCGTCGAAATCCTCGTGCGGCGCGAACTGGGTGGGATTGACGAAAATGGACACCACGGTGCGCGGGGCGTGCCGCGCCGCTTCATGCACCAGCGACAGGTGGCCGTCATGCAGCGCGCCCATGGTCGGCACCATCGCGATGGGGCCGTCGCGCCACGGCGCCAGCGCCGCGCGAAGCCCGGCCAGCGTGGTCACCAGTTCGGTCATGGCTGTGTCAGCGGGTCTGGACGGCGGCGAAACAGGTCTGGCCGCGCTGGGTCAGGCGGCTGCAGACCTCGCGCGCCTCGCGCTCGGCGAACAGGCCGAAGCGCGCGCGATAGAGCGTGTGCCCGTTGGAGGACTGCACCGGGTCGATGATCTTCTTGGCGCGCGCCAGCACGTCATTGGCCTTGTCCGCATAACTGGCAAGCTGGGCGCTGGCCAGCGCGCGGTCGGCATAGGCGCCGATCTGGATGGTCCAGTTCTTCGACGACTGACTTGGCGGGTCGGCGTCGCCTTCGCCTTCATCGGCGTCGGGATCGACGCTGGGCCGCATCTTGGGAACGGGCACATTGGCCACGCGCACGGGCGCGGCTTGCGCGGGGCTTTGGGGGGGCGCTGCCGCGGGCCCGGCCATGGCCAGGCGCACCGGGGCCGCCTCTTGCCCACCCGGGCGCGGGGTGGGGCGAATGGCCGGCACAAGCGGCATGGCCGGGCCGGCGGCCGCCACCGCGGTGGCCGGGCGCGCGACAGGGGCGGGGACGTAACGCTCGTCCGGCGCGCGGGCATTTTCGGCCGCGTCTTCGTCGGCGGCCTGGATGACGGCGGGAATGCCGGACAGGTCCTGATAGTGCTGCTGCGGCCTGGCCGACGCCAGGGCAGGGGTCAGGCTGGCCAGCACCGGCCCGGCCGTGGCCTCGCCCTTGTGCCAGGGCACGTTGATCTGGGCGACCAGGGTGGGATTGGTGTCGATCTTGGCGAAAGTCTGGTCCAGCAGGCGTTCCATCTCGCGGTCGCGGCGCACCGCGGTGCGCCCGCCCAGCACCACCGCGATCAGGTGGGTGTGCCCGCGCACCACCGAGGAGACGAGATTGAACCCGCTGGCCCCGGTATAGCCGGTCTTGATTCCGTCCGCGCCCTCATACTTGCCGATCAGGTTGTTGTGGGTGGGAAACCAGCTGCCTTTGTACTTGAAGCCTTCCAGCGCGAAGTAGCTGTAATATTCGGGAAAGTCATAGGCCAGGTGGCGGCCCAGGATCGCCAGGTCGTGGGCGGTGGAAATCTGCAACGGATCGGGCAGGCCCGAGGCATTGTGGAAATTGGTGTCCATCATGCCCAGCTTGCGGGCGCGTTCGGTCATCATCACCGCGAAATGCGATTCGGTGCCGCCCAGCGCCTCTGCAATCACCGAGGCGACGTCATTGGCCGAGCGGATGACGATGGCGCGGATGGCTTCGTCCACGGTGATGGTCTGGCCGGGCTTCAGGTAAAGCTTGGTCGGCTTCTGCTGCGAGGCATGCCGGCTGACGGGCAGGGGCGTCTCCATCGACAGCTTGCCGTGGCGCAAGGCATCGAACAGCAGGTACAGGGTCATCATCTTGGTCAGCGAGGCGGGATGGCGCTCGGCCATCTCGTTGCGCGCATAGAGGACCTTGCCGTTGGAGCCGTCGATCACCAGGGCGGCGTCCTTGGCCGGGTCGGTGGCGCTGATCGGGGTGCGGGCGCGGCTGCTTTTCTTTTTCTTGGCAGCCATGGCCGGGTCGGCGGCCAGCAGCGGCAGGACAAGCAGAAGCCCCAGCGCCAAGCTCAGCAGGCGCCGTCCGCAAGGTAAAGATCTGGATCCCAATCGTGGCATGGCCAAATCCGGCGCTCCCATGGCGGCACAAGACCAAATTGTGACATCTTCCGCAAGCGGAAGCCTGATTCCACTATAAGTTTCCGCCCTTTAGGATGCCTTAAGCAAGTTGCGCGGGTTCCCCCGGACCCCCTCGAATCACAATTTTGTGCAACGCAACAATTTACCCTTGACCCCAGTGGGGATACTCCCATATACGTCATGTTGCACTGCAACAGGCAACCGGATCGACCGGTCGTGCCCTAACACAAGAGAGGACATGACATGACGAAAGCAAAATCGGCCGGTGAGAAGGCGACCGCGACGGCCGAAACCACCCTGGAGAACGGCGCTGCGGCCCTGAAGACCGGCCTGGAGAAAGCCCTGAAGAATTACGATGCCGTTCTCGGCTTCGGCAAGGAAACCGCCGAGGCCTGCATGAAGTCCGCCACCGTCGCGGGCAAGGGCATCGAGAGCCTGAACACCGAGATCTATTCCTATTCCAAGCAGTCGATTGAAGACTCCATCGCCGCCACCAAGGCCGTGATGGGCTCCAAGTCCGTGCATGAGGCGTTCGAATTCCAGACCGACTTCGCCAAGTCGGCGTTCGAATCGTATGTCGGCGAGCTGAGCAAGGTCAGCGAGATGATGACCGCCGCCACCAAGGACAGCTACGCGCCCCTGAAGGGCCGCCTGCAGGCCTGGCTGGACGTGGTTCAGACCGCCCGCGTGGCCTGATCGCGATCGCCTGTTTCGCGCCGCACCGTTTGCGGCTGCGTTGCAAGTTGCAATGGGCTCGGACCTGATGGTCCGGGCCCATTTGCATTTTAACCCATCTTGAAATCGGGGGGCGCAACCCACACTTGTCATGCTTGCGGCCCCGTCACCCCCCTTCAAAGACGCCGATCTTGGTTTAGGATGGGCGGGCCGGTTCGCCGATCGCGGGCGTTCCGGGCGCAAGGTTGCAGGGTTGGGTTGCAGGTTTCAGATGAAGGACGATGGTGACGACAATGACGATCTGGGCGGAACCGGCAACAATGCCGGTACCGGCATCGTCACCAAAACGCGCCCCAAGACCAAGAAGCCGAGTCTCTACAAGGTTCTGCTTCTGAATGACGACTACACGCCGATGGAGTTCGTCGTGCATATCCTGGAGAAGATCTTCAGCAAGAACAGGGAGGATGCGGTGGACGTGATGCTGCACGTTCATCGTCATGGGGTGGGCGTGTGCGGCGTCTTTACATACGAGGTCGCCGAGACCAAGGTTGCCCAGGTGATTGAACTCGCCAGGCGCCATCAGCATCCCCTGCAATGTACGATGGAAAAGGAGTAGCGTAGATGCCTTCACTTTCGCGGAGTTTGGAACAGGCACTGCACCACGCCATCAAGCTCGCCAGCGAACGGCATCACGAATACGCCACGCTCGAGCATCTTCTTCTCGCCCTGATCGACGACACCGACGCCAGCCAGGTGATGAAGGCGTGCAATGTCGACATGGATGTGCTGCGCCGCGCCGTGCAGAAATATATCGACGAGGACCTGGCCACCCTGGTGATCGAGGACGGGGAAGAGGCCAAGCCCACCACCGGCTTCCAGCGCGTGGTCCAGCGCGCCGTGCTGCATGTCCAGAATTCCGGCCGCGACGAGGTGACGGGCGCCAATGTGCTGGTCGCCCTGTTCACCGAGCGCGAAAGCCATGCCGTCTACTTCCTGCAGGAGCAGAACATGAACCGGCTGGATGCCGTGAGCTATATCAGCCACGGCATCGCCAAGCGCCCGGGCATGAGCCAGCCCAAGCCGGCGCGCGGCGCCGACGAGGAAGAGGAGGGCGAGAAGCCCGCCAAGCAGGGCACCGAGGCGCTTGAGGCCTATTGCATCAACCTGAATGAAAAGGCCAAGTCCGGCCGCGTCGATCCCCTGATCGGCCGCGCCCAGGAGGTCGAGCGCACCATCCAGATCCTGTGCCGCCGCCAGAAGAACAATCCGCTCTTCGTCGGCGATCCCGGCGTGGGCAAGACCGCCATTGCCGAGGGCCTGGCGCGCAAGATCATCCGCGGCGAGGTGCCCGACGTCCTGAAAGACGCCACCATTTTCGCGCTCGACATGGGCTCGCTGATCGCCGGCACCCGCTATCGCGGCGATTTCGAGGAACGGCTGAAGACCGTGGTCAAGGAGCTGGAGAACCTGAAAGGGGCGATCCTGTTCATTGACGAGATTCACACCGTGATCGGCGCGGGCGCCACCTCGGGCGGGGCGATGGATGCTTCCAACCTGCTCAAGCCCGCGCTGGCGGCGGGCACGCTGCGCTGCATCGGCTCGACCACCTACAAGGAATACCGCCAGTATTTCGAGAAGGACCGCGCCCTGGTGCGCCGCTTCCAGAAGATCGACGTGGCCGAGCCGTCTCTGGACGACAGCGTCAAGATCCTGATGGGGATCAAGAGCTACTTCGAAAGCTATCACAAGGTCCGCTACACCGCCGACGCCGTGCGCGCCGCGGTGGAACTGTCGGCCAAGTACATCAACGACCGCAAGCTGCCCGACAAGGCGATCGACGTGATCGACGAGCTGGGCGCCGCCCAGATGCTGCTGCCCGAAAGCCGGCGCAAGAAGGTGCTGGGCGTCAAGGATGTCGAGGACATCATCGCCAAGATCGCCCGCATCCCCTCCAAGTCGGTCAGCAAGTCTGATACCGAGGCGCTGAAATCGCTGGAAGCCGATCTGAAACGCGTCGTCTATGGCCAGGACGACGCCATCCACGCCTTGTCGTCGGCGATCAAGCTGTCACGGGCGGGGCTGCGCCAGCCGGAAAAGCCCATCGGCTCCTATCTGTTCAGCGGTCCCACCGGCGTCGGCAAGACCGAGGTCGCCAAGCAGCTCGCCTCCATCCTGGGGGTGGAGTTCCTGCGCTTCGACATGAGCGAGTATATGGAGCGCCACACGGTCAGCCGCCTGATCGGCGCGCCGCCCGGTTATGTCGGTTTCGACCAGGGCGGCCTTTTGACCGACGGCGTCGACCAGCATCCCCATTGCGTGCTGTTGCTGGACGAAATCGAAAAGGCCCATCAGGACCTGTTCAACATCCTGTTGCAGGTGATGGACCACGGCAAGCTGACCGACCACAACGGCAAGAAGATCGACTTCCGCAACGTGGTGCTGATCATGACCACCAATGCGGGCGCGTCCGATGCGGCGCGCGAAGCCATCGGCTTCGGCCGCGGCAAGCGCGAGGGCGAGGACGAGGAAGCGATCAAGAAGCTGTTCACGCCCGAGTTCCGCAACCGCCTCGACGCGATCATTCCCTTCGCGCCGCTGTCGCGCGGAACCATCGACCGGGTGGTGGAAAAGTTCGTGCTGGAACTCGAAGCCCAGCTGGCCGACCGCGACGTCACGTTTGAGCTGGCGCCCGAAGCCACCCGCTGGCTGGGGCAAAAGGGCTATGACGACGCCTTTGGCGCCCGCCCGCTGGCCCGGGTGATCCAGGACAACATAAAAAAGCCACTTGCCGAGGAAATCCTGTTCGGCAAGCTCAAGGGCGGCGGCACGGTGCGCGTGCTGCTGGACCGCGAGGCCGACAGGCTGGCGTTCGAGATCATTCCCGCTGCCGAGGCACGCCCCCGCGCGCCGCGCGGCGCCAAGGCGGCGAACAAGGGAACGAAGAAGGAAAACGTCAGCAACAAGTAAGGGAGGTGCTTCGTCATGCGATTTCATCCCGCTTTGTTTGCAGTTACCGCATCGTTCGCGCTTGTCACCCCGGCGCTCGTTTCCCCGGCTGCGGCCCATCACGGCTGGAGCGGCCAGGAGGAGAACGTCTCCTCCCTGACCGGCACGGTGGTGGAAGGCGTCGACATGGCCGGCCCCCACACCACCATGAAGATCAAGGTGAACAACCAGGTTTGGGCCATTACCCTGGCGCCGCCGGCCCGCGCCGCGCGTGCCGGGCTGAAGGAAGGCCTGATCCCGGTGGGCGACACCGTCACGGTGCGCGGCAACCGCAGCCTGGAGCCGAACCGGTACGAGATGAAGACCATCTATGTCCGCCACGGCAGCGCCGAGTATCACGTCTATCCCGACCGCGAATAGACGGTGAGTCTGGCGGGGGCCCTGGTCTGGCTTGAAGGCTCGCCGCTGGGCGTCTTCACCCGCTCGCTGGGCGTGTGGAGCTACGGCATCCTGAACCTGGCCCACATCATCGGCATCGCCATGCTGTTCGGGGCGATCGTGGTGCTGGACCTGCGGCTGCTGGGCCTGTGGCGGTCCGTGCCGGTGGCGGCGCTGTCACGGCCCACCGTGTCGCTGGCCGTGACCGGCTTCTGCATCGCGGTGGCCAGCGGCTTTCCCATGCTGTCGGTCAAGGCAGGCGACTATGCCGGCAATCCCTTCCTGCTGGTCAAATTCCCAGCCATCGCGCTGGCGCTGGTCAATGTCTGGCTGGTGCACCGGTCCACGGCCTGGCGGGCGCACCGCACGCGCGATCTTGTCCCGCGCGAGCGGTTGCGCCTGGCGCTGGGCGCCTCGCTGTCACTGACATTTTGGCTTACTGCCATAACTGGCGGACGCATGATCGGGTATTGGTGATAAATGCTCGAGTCTTGTTTGCCAGCAGGGCAAAGTGAAAAAAAGGGGTGGAGTGATGGTTCAACGACATCTTATCGTGCTGCCGCGAGAGGATGGCGGGATCGAAATCTATCCGCTTAAAGAGTGGTTGAGACAACATCCTGACGTTCTCTCTGGCGTGAACCCTAATGAAGTCACATCGCACTACTTGCGCAACGCCTTGCTCCGCCTTGGATGGACGAAGCAAGAGTCTGCCGGCGAATTTCGTCTTATTCAGCCTGGCGCAGCGTCTCAGGTCCAAAATATAGGCGACGCCTTGGGCGAAAATGGCGCCTTGGTTGCCCCCGAAGAAGGCGAGGCGGACCAAATTTTTACATTGGAATACCAGTTGAGAGATTTTCTCGCCGCGAATCTCCATACGCTTTCGATCACCGAGAAAAAGTTGAAGTTGTTTGTAGACCCAACGGGCCGTGACGGGGTGGAGTTTCCAACGGCGGTTGGGTTGATTGATATTTTAGCGATAGATGAAAACGGTGACTTCTATGTTTTCGAGTTAAAGCGGGCGAACAGTTCGGATCGAGCGGTGGGGCAGTTAACTCGGTACATGGGCTGGGTAACGCAGACCATCGGAAAGGGAAGGCGGGTGTCGGGAATAATTGTTGCCAAAGGCATCGGCTCCAACCTTCGGTATTCAGCTTCTATGGTCCCGGGCGTCAGTTTGTTTGAGTATGAAGTGAATTTTCAGCTACAAGAGGCGCACGAACTGCCATGACCAAAGAATTGTCTGGCGGCTGCCTGTGCGGCGACCTGCGCTGGAAGGCCCATGCGCCGCCGCACGCCATGGGCCTGTGCTTCTGCGCCGACTGCCGCAAGGCGTCGGGCTCCGGCTTCATTCCCTTCATGAATTTCGACGCTTCGGCCCTGTCCGTCACCGGCCGCTGGACGGTCCACCGCCTGGCCCATGCCGACGGGCGCGAGGCGGTGCGCAATTCCTGCATCGTCTGCGGCGGGCTGGTGTTCGGCGGCAAGTGGGGCGAAAGCGCCAGCCACACCATCTATGCCGGCTCGCTGGACGACCCGTCCGCCTTCCACCCCACCATCGCCATCTTCACCCGCGATGCGCCGGACTGGGTGGTGATCCCGCCGGGCCTGAAGGCGTTTGCCGCAATGCCGGGCTGATCCGGCGCCTTGATGAACAGATCTGCAGGGTTCGCGCAAACTGTCTTGCAACCGCGCGGGCAGGGGCAAAGTGCGATGACAATCGCGCGTCCGCGCACAGGGGTGCGACAGATGCAGGGTTTACTGCCTGGGCATTAACCCCAAGGAGTATTTCCCCATGCCCCATATCCCCACCGCCGCCGCACGCGGCGAACGTTTCAGCAATGTCCTGCACTTCCTGCTGGCCGGCGCCTTCGGCCTGATGAGCCTGCACGCCGCCGTGCACATCATCACCCACCTGGCCTGATGGGCCAGGCCTGAAGATCACGAACCGGAGGGGCAACTCCGGCTGCCTCCTCATCCCGTCGTGCAGGGATGGGGAGGGGCCTTATAGCGCCGCGGTGTAATGCTCCATCGCCGGCGGGCTGGCGAAATGCGGGCTCAGGATCGCGCGCCACTCGGTGAAGGCGGGGGATTCGCGAAAGCCGACCATATGGTCTTCCACCGAATCCCACTCGCACAGCAGGATGAAACTGTCGGGGTTCTCGATGCCCCGGTGCATGTTGGCCTTGCGGCAGCCCTTGGCGGCGCGGATCAGCGGCGCGGCCAGCGCAAAGGCTTTTTCAAAATCGTCGGCCTGGCCCGGCTTGATGGCAAAAATGGCGCGTTCGATGATCACAGCTTGCTCCGTATCTTGGCGGCGATGGGTTCCAGTGTGGCGGGCTCTACCATGGCTTTGCCGTGCGGCGCCAGCGGCACGCCTTCCCAGCGCGGCACGATGTGGAAATGGACGTGAAAAATGCTCTGCCCGGCGGGCGCGCGGTTGTACTGTTTCAGCAGGATGCCGTCAGGCGTCAGCGCCGCATCCACGGCCCGCGCCACGCGTTGCACCGTCGCCATCATCGCGGTCAGCCCCTCCGCCGACAGGTCCAGAATGTCCTGGGCGTCCTCCTTGGGCACCACAAGCACGTGACCCTCGGCCTCCGGCATCACGTCCATGAAGGCCAAAGTCTTCTCGTCCTCGAACACCTTCACGCAGGGAATCTGCCCGGCAATGATCTTCGCGAAAATGTTGTTCCTGTCATAGGCCATCAATTTTCCCCATCGCGTTTGCGAAACGGCCCGTGCGCCGCCAGGTCCGCCAAATTCTCCGACACCGCCACCCGCTCGGCCTCCAGGAACTGGTCCACCGCCCGCGCCAGCCCCGGATGGGCGATCAGATGCGCGCTGTAGGTCGGCACCGGCATGTAGCCACGCAGCAGTTTATGCTCGCCCTGGGCCCCGGCCTCAACCCGCTTCAGCCCCCGCGCGATGGCAAAGTCGATCGCCTGATAGTAACAGGTCTCGAAATGCAGGAAGGGGACATATTCGCTGCACCCCCAGTTGCGGCCGAACAGCACCCCATCCCCGAACAGGTTCAGCGCCCCGGCAATGGTCTGGCCGTCCCGCCGCGCCAGGATCAGCAGCGTCTGATCGCCCAAGCCTTCACCAAGCCGGGAAAAGAAATCCCGCGTCAGATAGGGCGTGCCCCATTTGCGCCCGCCCGTGTCCATGTAGAATTCGAAGAACTGGTCCCAATGCGCCTCGGTGATGTCGCGGCCGGTCAGCCAGTCGAAGGTGATCCCGGCCTCGCGCACGCTGGCGCGCTCCTTGCGCAAATTCTTCCGCTTGGACGAGGACAGTTCGCCCAGGAATTCGTCGAAACTGCCATAGCCCCTGTTCTCCCAGTGAAACTGCTGGCCGGTGCGCTGCAGGTATCCGGCCTCGCCCGCCAGCGCCCATTCGGTCTGCGTGGGAAAGGTGATGTGCAGCGACGACGCCTTGATCTGGCGCACCGCCGCCGCCGCCGTCTTCAGCAGCGCCAGCCGCCCCGCATCGTCCGCCGCCAGCAGGCGCGGGCCCGTGACGGGCGTGAACGGCACCGCGCATTGCAGCTTGGGGTAATAGTCGCCGCCCGCCCGGTCCAGCGCGTCGGCCCAGGCGTGGTCGAACATATACTCGCCATAGGAATGGCTTTTCAGATACAGCGGCATGATAAGCCAGATCCCCGCCCGGCGGGGGAGGTGGCTGTGCCTGCTCGCTCGAGCGAGCGTAGGCCGGAAGGGGGGCATCGATAAAAAAAGATGGCAGGGTTGCCAGCCGGTTTCGCCGTGGCTGATCCCGACGCTTCCAGCGCGTGAAAGAATGCAAAGGTCGTGAAGGGATGCGGCTGGGCCAGCCCGGCCGGATTGGCCAGCGCGTTCCAGCGTTCCGCCCCGATCTCGGCGGCGCTGGTGACAAGGCGGCCGACTGCTGTATCCGTCACGAGATCTCGAAAACCGCGTCCACTTCCACCGCCACCCCGCGCGGCAGCGAACCCACGCCCACCGCGGCGCGCGCATGCTTGCCCGCGTCGCCGAACACCGCGACCATCAGGTCTGAGGCGCCATTGGCCACTTCCGGCTGCTGGCCGAAATCGGGCACGGCATTGACGAACACGCCCAGCTTCAGGCAGCGCACCACCCGGTCCAGATTGCCGTCACAGGCCGCGCTGAGTTGCGCCAGAATGTTGATGGCGCACAATTGTGCTGCCGCCTGGGCGTCTTCCAGCGAGATGTCATGGCCGACCTTGCCGATATACTGGGGCTTGCCGTCCTTCAGCGGGATCTGGCCGGAGATGAAGACCTGGTTGCCGCTGAAGGTATAGGGCACATAGCTGGCCACCGGCGCGGGCGGGGTGGGCAGGGTGATGCCAAGTTCGGCCAGGCGGGAAACAGCGGACATGTCGGACCTCATTTCGGAATTCGACAAGGCTACAGCCTGGCGCCCGCGCCCGCTATAACAAACCCATGAGGTGAATTTGTCATGCCCGCCGAATGGGAGCCGCATGCCCGCACCTGGATGTGCTGGCCGTGCCGCGCCGAACTGTGGGGCGATGGCATGGATGCCGCCAAACGGGCCCATGCCGCTGTCGCCCGCGCCATCGCCCGGTTCGAGCCTGTCACAATCGCCGCAAATCCCGCCGACGCCAGTGAAGCTTCCGACATGACCGGCGCGGACATCTTTGCGGTTCCGCTTGATGACAGTTGGGCACGTGACATCGGCCCCACCTTCGTGAAAGACCCTGCTGGCGACAGGGCCGCGATCGGCTGGCGCTTCAATGCCTGGGGCGGCAAGTATGCGCCGTTCGACCGGGACGCCGCCTTCGCCGCCGCTGCCGCTGCGCAGGCGGGCGTGCCGTTCCATCCCGCCTCCATCATCTGCGAGGGCGGGGCGATCCACAGCGACGGGCAGGGGACGATCCTGACCACCGAGCAATGCCTGCTGAACCCCAACCGCAATCCCGGCCTGACCCGTGCCGTGGCCGAACAGGTGCTGCACTATGCCATCGGCGCGCGCCGGGTGATCTGGCTGGGTGACGGTTTCAGCGATGACGAAACCGACGGCCATGTCGACAATATCGCCTGCTTCGCCAAGCCCGGCACCGTCATCCTGGGCGTGCCCGACAGCGCCGACCATCCCGATGCGGCGCCGGTGCGCATCGCCCGCGCCCGCCTGAAAGCGGAGGGGTTCGAGGTCATCGAACTGTTGCAGCCCCGCAATATCCGCCGCGACGCCCAGGGCCGGTTGCTGCAAACCAGTTACGTGAACTTCTATCTGTCCAAGGACGGCCTCATCATGCCGTCCTTCGACGATCCCCATGACGAACGGGCGCGCGAAACCCTTGCGCTGGCCTTTCCGGGCCGCGATATAACGGTGGTCCCCGCGCTGGACATCGTGGCGGGCGGCGGCGGCATCCACTGTATCACCCAGCAGGAACCCCAATGAGTGAGGTCACCTTCGCCGCCCTGCAATTCGCCGTCACCGCCGACCGCGCCGCCAATATCGCGCGCGCCGAGGCGATGGTGCGCGACGCGGCGGGGCAGGGCGCCAATGTCATCCTGCTGCCGGAACTGTTCGAGGGGTACTATTTCTGCCAGGACCAGGATGCGGCGCATTTCGCCCATGCCGCGCCGTTCGAGGGCAATCCCCTGATCGCCCGCATGTCCGCGCTGGCGAAAGCGTTGAACGTGGTGCTGCCGGTCAGCTTTTTCGAACGCGCCGGCCATGCCCATTTCAATTCCCTGGCGATGATCGATGCCGACGGCACGGTGCTGGGGCTTTACCGCAAGTCGCACATCCCGGACGGCCCCGGCTATCAGGAGAAGTTCTATTTCACCCCCGGCGATACCGGCTTTCAGGTCTGGACCACGAAGTTCGGCCGCTTCGGCGTGGCCATCTGCTGGGACCAGTGGTTTCCCGAGGCCGCCCGCGCCATGGCGCTGATGGGGGCGCAGGCGCTGCTTTATCCCACCGCCATCGGGTCGGAACCGCCGCCCGCACCGCCGTTGGATAGCCGCGATCATTGGCGCCGGGTGATGCAGGGCCATGCCGCCGCCAACCTGATGCCGGTGATCGCCGCCAACCGCATCGGCACCGAAAAGCTGACCAGCGAAATCACATTCTACGGTTCCTCTTTCATCGCCGATGCCACTGGGGCTATCGTGGCCGAACGGGGACGGCAGGATGAAGGCGCGGCCATCGCGCGCTTCGATCTTGCGGCACTGGCGCGCCAGCGGGCTTCCTGGGGCCTGTTCCGCGACCGCCGGCCCGATCTTTACGGCATGCTTGGGAGACATGGATGACAGTTGAACGTGTGGGCATTTGCGCCTTGATCATCGCCGCCGGGCTGGCCGGCCCCGCGCTTGCCCAGGACGAAACCATCGTGGTTTCCTATACCTACAAGAAGACCTACATCACCGATCCCATGAATGCGGCGATCGACGAGGCGCTGTCCGGCGACGGCTTTGCGCGCCAGGAAACGCCCGATGCCAAGACCATTGTCCTCAGCGTGCCCGGCGGCTGGCGCTATACCGAGTTCCGCAACAAGGACCATATCGAATTCACGCTGGCCTTCTTCCAGGGCGGCGAAAAGATCGGCCAGGCGGCCGAGGTCTGCCCGGCCAAGCCGCCCTATGATTGCGCCCAGCAGATCGCATCGGATGTGAAAAGCGCCGCCGCCATCGCCGCGCGCTAGTTCTTTTCTCCGTGACCTTTTGCCTTGAGGCCTTTTGTTTTCAGGCCCCGGCCGGTGCCCACCGCATCGCCGCCGAATTTCGCGCGGATGCGGTCCATCGCCCGTTCGGCCGCCGCGCGCCGGTCGCTCTGGCCGTCGATCAGGCTCTTGGGATCGGCGCTGCTGGCGGGGGCCAGGTTGGCGATCCCCACCCCCAGCAGGCGAAAGCGTGTGCCATTGGCCTCGCGCTTCAGCGCCGCCTGCGCGGTACGAAAGATGCGGTCGGCCAGTTGCGTGGGTGCGTCCAGCGTGTGGCTGCGGGTCTTCAGGCGAAAGTCGGCGGTCTTCAGTTTCAGCACCACGGTATGGCCGGCCAGGTCCAGCGTCTTGGCCCGGGCCGACACCCGCTCGGCCTGCCGCCACAAAATTTTCTCCAGCTCGGCATAGGCGGCGATGTCGCTGTTGAAGGTCGTTTCCGATGAGATGGTCTTCATCTCACCGCCGGGATCGACGGGGCGATTGTCCTGGGCATTGGCCATGCGCGACAGCCACAGCCCGCTGGCGCTATAGCGGCGCGCCAGCTCCTTGGGATCGGCATCCTGCAACTGGCCGATGGTGGTGAAGCCGTCGCGCGCCAGCCGCGCCTGGGTCGCCTTGCCCGCGCCGCGGATCATGCCCAGCGGTTTGTCACGCAGGAACGACTTGGCCTCGGCCAGGCCGATCACCGCGAAGCCGCGCGGCTTGTCCAGGTCTGACGCCAGCTTGGCCAGGAACTTGTTGCCCGACAGCCCCACCGAGACGGTGATGCCGATCTCCTTTTCGATGCGCGCCGTCAGCCTGGCCATGGTGCGCGCCGGGCTCATGTGATGAATGCGCGCCGTTCCCGACAGGTCCAGATAGGCTTCGTCCAGCGACAAGGGCTCCACCAGCGGGGTCAGCGCCTGCATCATCTCGCGGATCTGGCGCGACACCGCGGCGTAATGGCTGTGGCGGGGCTTCAGAACCACCGCCTGCGGGCACAGCTTCTTTGCCTGGAACATCGGCATGGCCGAATGCACGCCGTATTTGCGCGCGATATAGCAGCAGGTCGAGACCACGCCGCGCACCTCGCCGCCAACGATCAGCGGCTTGTCCTTCAGCGCAGGATCGTCGCGCTTTTCGATGGCGGCATAGAAGGCGTCGCAATCCAGGTGCGCGATGGCCAGGCTTTCCAGTTCGGGATGGGCCAGGATGCGTGTCGAACCGCAGGCGGAACAGGGCGCATCGGCCTTCGCGTCGCTCAGGCAGTCGCGGCAAAAGGCCGGCCAGTCAGACAGCATCGTTTTGCGGCCACAACCACGCCGCACCGCGAACCCCGCTGGCGTCGCCATGACGGTTTTTCACGATCCGCGGCGGCGCTTCCAGGGTAAAGGCATAATGCTCCACCAGCGCCGGCAGGTCGCGATACAGGCGCGCCACGTTCGATACCCCGCCGCCCAGCACGATGACATCGGGATCGACGATGTTGCACACCACCGCCAACCCACGCGCCAGCCGGTCGACCAGCCGGTCCATCGCCGCCTGTTCGCTGCGGCCGGTGGACGCGGCGATCTGGTCCGCCGGTGCGTCCTGTCCGGTCATGCGGCGAAAGTCCGCCGTCAGCCCGGTTCCGCTGCACCACACCTCCATGCAGCCGCGCTTGCCACAGTAACAGGCCGGCGCATCCTGCATCTCGTCCCGGTCCGGCCAGGGCAGGGGCATGTGGCCCCATTCGCCGCCCACGCCATGCGCCCCGATCAGCGCCTGTCCGCCAATCACCAGTCCGCCGCCCACGCCCGTCCCGGCAATTACCCCGAACACCACATGCGCGCCCTGGCCCGCGCCGTCCTGGGCTTCCGACAGGGCAAAGCAGTTGGCGTCATTGGCCAGACGGATGGGCCGCTCCAGCGCCTGTTCCAGCGCCGCGCGCAGCGGCTGGCCGTTCAGCCAGGTGGAGTTGGCGTTCTTGACCGTGCCGCCCGCCGTTTCGCAGCCCGGAATGGCCAGGCCCACGCTGCCGCGACGGCCCAGCGCGCTTTCCGCCTCGGCCACCAGCGCGGCAATGCCGGCGACCGTGCCGGCAAAATCGCGCGGTGTGGGTATCCGCCTGCGCCACAATTCGGCGCCATCGGGGCCCAGGGCCAGCAATTCGGTCTTGGTGCCGCCCAGGTCCAGCCCAATCCGCATTCGAGGCCGCATGTCCGTGCTCATTCGGGCGCGCCCCCCAGCACATGCCGCGCCTGGTGCAGGGCCTCGGGCTTGACCTGCACGTCCTCGCAGAAGCGCAGCATCAGGTCCTCCTGGCCCAGCAGGAACTCGATCACGGCCAGTTGCATGTCGGGGCTGCCCGCGGCCTGGCGCAGGGCGCCGATATCGGCCCCCGACAGGGACAGGAAACGGGTCAGGGCGTCTTCGTCCCCGGCCAGCCAGCCCAGGCCCTCCAGGCTGAGAATCTCGGCGCGTTCCGGGGTCATGGCGCTGTTATAGCGGGGGCCACCCGGCGATCAAATCGGCCATCGGCTCCGGGGAACCCGCCGGGCCCCCAAAAGCCGTGCCGGGGCAGGCACTTGGCCACCCGATCAGGGGAGGGCGCCGCCGTCCACCGTCAAGGGAGCGTTAAGACATATTCCCTAATACTGCGCGGGAGCCAGAAGCCGTCCGGGCGCTGGAGATTTGGCGCCAGTATGCGCCAGGGAAAGGCGCTGCGACGTGCCGGAGAGTAATATCATGGACGCCAAGACCAAGACGGTTCTGATCGTGGAGGACAATGAGCTCAACATGAAGCTCTTCCACGACCTGCTCGACGCCCACGGTTACAACATCCTGCAGACCAAGGACGGCATGGAGGCGCTGGACATCGCCCGCGAGCACCATCCCGACCTGATCCTGATGGACATCCAGCTTCCCGAAGTCTCGGGCCTGGAAGTCACCAAGTGGCTCAAGGAAGACGATTCCCTGAAAGCCATTCCCGTCGTTGCCGTCACCGCCTTCGCGATGAAGGGCGACGAGGAAGTCATCCGCCAGGGCGGATGCGAAGCCTATATCTCCAAGCCCATCTCGGTTACCAGCTTCCTGGACACCGTGCGGCAGTTCATCGGCTAGACCGATGACAGCACGGGTTCTGGTCGTCGATGACATCCTCTCCAACGTCAAGCTTCTCGAAGCCAAGCTGACGGCGGAATATTTCGAGGTCGTCACCGCCTTCAACGGTCTGGAATGCCTGGCTCGCATGGACGAGCAGGTGCCGGACATCGTCCTGCTGGACGTGATGATGCCCGGCATGGACGGGTTCGAGGTCTGCCGCCGCATCAAGGCCAACCCCAGGACCGCCCATGTGCCCGTGGTGATGGTCACCGCGCTGGACCAGCCGTCGGACCGCGTCGCCGGCCTGGAGGCAGGCGCCGACGATTTCCTGACCAAGCCGGTCGATGATTCCGCGCTGTTCGCCCGCGTGCGGTCGCTGGTGCGCCTGAAGCTGATGACCGACGAGCTTCGCATGCGCGAGACCACCGGTCAGGGCATGGGCCTGATCGACCCGGCCGAGACGCTGACCGACAACAGCCTGACCGGCCGCATCCTGGTGATCGAGGACCGCGCCGAATCCGTGGCCTGGTTCACCGGCGCGCTGACGCCGCTGCACCAGGTTGCCTCTGCCGACACCTTCGAGGAAGCGCTGGTGCGCGTGAAGGGCGGCGATTTCGACCTGATCGTGGTGTCCCTGGGCATGCGCGGCTTTGACGGCCTGCGCCTGTGCTCGCAGTTGCGCTCGCTGCCCGAAGGCCGCCATGTGCCGATCCTGGTGGTGGTGTCCGACGGCGACAAGCGCAAGCTGACCCAGGCGCTGGAAATGGGCGTCAACGACTACCTGACCCGCCCGGTCGACAAGAACGAGCTGGTTGCGCGCGTGCGCACCCAGCTTCGCAAGAAGCGCTATGCCGACCGGCTGCGCCACAATGTGCAGCTTTCGCTGGAGATGGCGATCACCGACCAGCTCACCGGCCTGCACAATCGCCGTTACATGAGCCGCCATCTCGACAACCTGATCGACAATGCGCGCCGCAACGAACGCCCGCTGGCCTTCGTCATCATGGACATCGACTATTTCAAGCAGGTCAACGACACCCACGGCCATGACATCGGCGACGAGGTGCTGAAGGAATTTGCCGGCCGCATCGCCGCCAATGTGCGCGGCATCGACCTGGCCTGCCGCTATGGCGGCGAGGAATTCGTGGTCGCCATGCCCGACACCGACCTGGCCTTCGCCACCAACATTGCCGAGCGCCTGCGCCAGTCGATCGAGACCACGCCGGTCAAGATCAGCCGCGCGCCCGGCCAGCTGAACATCACCATCTCCATCGGCATCGCCCGTCTGGAGGGTGCGGACGACAGCGCCGAAAAGCTGCTGCACCGCGCCGACCAGGCCCTGTACCGCGCCAAGCGTTCGGGCCGTAACCGCGTGGTTTCCGACGCCGCCTGACTTGACGGGTAACCCCCTCCGGCCTTCGCAACTTTGCTCTGGGGCGGCGCACTTTGTGTGCCGCCCCTTCGCGTTGCTACGGCCATCTCCCCCTTTTGAGCGCTTCGCGCAAAGGGGGAGGCGGGCCTGTGTTTGCGTCAACACGCGATTGCGTTAGCCTCCAAGCAACAACAAGACGGGGAAACGCATGCGCCACACCCTAGCCGCGCTGTTCCTGCTGGCCGCCGCGCCCGCATTGGCTGAGGACGCCACACCTGAAACGGCGCCGCCGGTCACCGCACCTTTCACCATCCATCACATCGCGCGGGACATTGCCGGCGGCTATTCCGCCGCCGTCGCCGACTTCAACGGGGACGGCAGGCCCGATGTCGTGGCGCTGGGCCTGAATGCCGACCGGATCAACTGGTACGAGAACCCTGCATGGACGCCGCACCTGGTCATCACCGAACCGGACGCCCCCAAGCCCGTCTATCTGGACGCCGCCGACATCGACGGCGACGGCAAGCCCGAAATCCTGCTCGCCTATCATTTCAACACCGACCCGCACAAAGACACCGGCGCCATCGCCATCCTGCACGAGGACGGCAAGGGCGCCTGGAAAGTCCTGCGCACCATCGACCAGGTGCCCACCACCCACCGCGTCCGCTTCGCCGACGTGGAGGGTAACGGCAGGCTGGCGGTGATCGTGGCGCCAATCCTGGCGGGCACCGCCACCGGCTTTCCCGACCCCGACCGCAATGTGACGCCGCTTTACGTCTATCGCCCGGACAAGGACTGGAAGCGCGAAACCATCACCCTGGAAAACCACGGCGTCGTGCACGGTCTGACCATCGCCGACTGGGACGGCGATGGCCGCGATGACATCATCACCTCCGGCTATTCGGGCACTTACGCGCACATGCTGCACGACGGCCATTGGGACCGCGTGCTGCTGACCAAAGGCAGGGATGCGCCCTGGCCGGGCGGCGGCAGCGGCGAATCCGCCATCGGGCATTTCAACGGCAAAAAATTCTTCGTCACCATCGAACCCTTCCACGGCAACATGGTGGTGGTGCACATGCCTGATGAAAAAGATGGATATACGCGCCAGGTGATCGACGACACGCTCAAGGGCGGCCATGCCCTGGCGCTGGTCGATGTCGATAATGATGGCCGGCCGGAAATTGTCGCCGGCGGCAACGGCCTCACCGCGGGCCTGTTCTTCTACAAGGCCAATGCCGATGGCACCGTCTGGACGCGCCATCTGATGGACAGTGAAATGTCGCCCGCCGGTTGTCTTGTGAAGGACATGAAACACACGGGCCGCGCCACCGATGTCGTCTGCCAGGACCAGCGCGCGCCTTTCTGGCTCACCTGGTACGAATATAACGGGCCGGGCTAGGCCTCTTCGGCGTCGTCCGCGTCCGGCCCGGCCTCGGCCATCTCCAGCGCCTTGTCGATCGCGCTGGCCAGCACTTCGGGCTCGCGCGCGCCCGACACCGCCACCCGCCCGCCAAAGATGAAGGCGGGCACGCCGGTCACGCCGATCTCGCGCGCAAGCTGATCCTCGCGCTCGACCAGCGCGGTATCCTCGTCGCCTTCCAGAAGCCGGGCCACTTCCACCCCGTCCATGCCGCAAAAGTCGGCAATGTCCGACAGAATTCGAATGTCGCCGATATCCTCGCCATTCTCGAAATAGGCGATGAACAGCCGCTCCACCACATCGTCCTGCACGCCCGCCGCCTCGGCCCAGCGCACCAGCCGGTGCGAGCGCAGCGTGTCGGGCCGCCAGCGGATGGCGGCGAAATCGAACTCGATGCCTTCCTTGGCGCCTTCCGCGGCGATGATGGCGTCCATCTGGGCGATCTGCGCGTCGCCGCCGAACTTGGCCTTCATATAGGCGTCGCGCGCCATGCCTTCGGGCGGCATGCTGGGGTCCAGCCGGAAGGGCCGCCATTTCACCTCGAACTCGATGCGCGGGCGCAGCGCCATGGCACGGGCCAGCCGCCGCTTGCCGATGAAGCACCAGGGGCAGACGGTGTCGGAAATCACGTCGATTTGCATAGAGGCCTCCTCATTCCGGTCTAGACCGCCGAGGTCCCCAAGTAAAATGCAATGCGGCCAATGCAGGACCTAGTGCAGGATCTGCGTGGTGATTTCGTTGGCCTCGGCCTGCACCTTGACCGTGGCGATCCCCGGCTTGACCCGCACCTCGGTACCAGCCTTCACCGGTACCAGCACCTCGATCACCGTCATGTCGGGCGGCGGCGGCAACGCCAGCAATTCCAGCGTCAGGGTGCGCCCGTCATTGTGCAGCAGCCGCAGCCGGGCCTGCGTCCAGCCGCCCGAATTCACCGCGCCCTTGGCCTGGATGGTGATGGAATTGCCCTTGGCCGTGGCGGTCACGCTGTCGACCTTGTACACGCGCTCGGCGACGGCCTTGGGTCCGGCCAGGGCAGGCGCGGCAGCCAACATGAACAGTGCAGCAATGGTCAGCGGCAGGCGAAAGGCCATGATCGGTCCGGTCTGGGCGCGGCCACTATAGGAGGCAGATTGGGGCAGGGGCATGGCGGATGCGGCTCAGATATCCAGCTCCACCCACACCGGCACATGGTCGGACGGCTTTTCCGATGCCCCGCGCACCTCGCGGTCAATGCCTGACGCCTTCAGCAGGTCCGCCGCCTGGGGCGACAGCAGCAGATGGTCGATGCGGATGCCGTTGTTGCGTTCCCACGACCCGAAATAGTCCCAGAAGGTATAGTGCCCGCCCTCCGGATGCTGCGCGCGGAAGGCGTCGGTATAGCCCAGGTTCTCGATCCGCCGCAGTGCCGCCCGCGACTCCGGCTGGAACAGCGCGTCCTTCGCCCAGGCCTTCGGCCTGTCCGCGTCCAGTTCGGTGGGAATGACATTGTAGTCGCCCATCAGCACGATGGGCTCCTCATTGGCCAGCAAAGCCTTGGCATGCACGCGCAGCCGCTCCAGCCAGGCCAGCTTGTAGTCGAACTTGGGGCCCGGCTGGGGATTGCCGTTGGGGGCATAGATGGCGGCCACCCGCACCATGCCCTTCTTGCCCGTCACCAGCGCCTCCAGATAGCGGGCATGGTCATCGGTATCGTCGCCGCCGGGCAGGCGCGGGGTGACATCCTCCATCGGGGAGCGCGACAGCAGGGCGACGCCGTTATAGGTCTTTTGTCCGTGTACGGCGCAATTATAGCCCAGCGCCTCGAATTCCGCGGCCGGGAACTTCTCGTCGACGCACTTGATCTCCTGCAGCGCCACGACGTCCGGCTTGGCCTGCTGAATCCAGGCCAGCGCCGGCTCCAGCCGCGCCTTGATCGAATTCACATTCCAGGTGGCGACTTTCATGCGGTTTTCCGTTCGCCCAGGCCCGTTTTAGACAAGGCTGGACGGGTGAAATGCGTTGACTGGGGCCAAGGCGAACTTGGCATCAGACGGTAAAGCTGGTGCCGCAGCCGCAGCTTGCCGTCGCATTGGGATTGTTGACCTTGAAAGCCTGGCCGATCAGGTCGTCGGTGAAGTCGATTTCCGCGCCATGCAGGAAATCCTGCGACATCGGATCGATCAGCACCGTCGCCCCGTCCTTTTCCAGCACCAGGTCGTCGTCGGTGCGCGCATCGTCCAGCGCGAAATTGTACTGGAACCCGCTGCACCCGCCCCCGGTCACGGCCAGGCGCAGCATCATGGGCTGGCTCTCGGCCTTCAGGATCTGGGCGATCCGGCGGGCGGCACGGTCGGAAATGGTAATGGGCATGGCAGTCATAAGGTTTTTCTCGCATGGCCGGGCGGAACTCTTGCAGTTCCACGCCATCCCTCTATGTAGTCCCCGCAATGGCCGAAACCAACCCCGCATCTGCTGGCCGTCTTCTGGGCCCCGTCGTCAGCCCGCCGGGCCCGCGCGCGCCCTTTGCGGCCCGGCCTGAAACCAGCCGCGGACGGCTTTACCCGGAAAGCGAAAGCGCCACCCGGTCCTGCTATTCACGCGACCGCGACCGCATCATCCATTCCAGCGCCTTTCGCCGCCTCAAGCACAAGACCCAGGTCTTCGTGCAGCATGAAGGCGACTATTACCGCACCCGCCTGACCCATTCGCTGGAGGTCGCCCAGCTTGCCCGCAGCCTGGCGCGCAGTCTGGCCGCCGACGAAGACCTGGCCGAAACCGTCGCCCTGGCGCACGACCTGGGCCACACCCCGTTCGGCCATGCCGGCGAGGAGGCGCTGGACGCCGCCACCCGCGACATCGGCGGCTTCGACCACAATGCCCATACGCTGCGGCTGGTCACCAGGCTGGAGCACCGCTACGCCGATTTCGACGGGCTGAACCTGACCTGGGAAACCCTGGAAGGGCTGGTCAAACATAACGGGCCGCTTCTTATAAATGACCCCCTCCGGTTTCAGCTTTCGCTCGGCTCCCCGGGGTCGCCGTCGCACGCTGAAACCACCTCCCCCTCCCGGGCTTCGCCCGAAGGGGAGGCTGGCTTGAGCAAACTGCAAAAGCCGCTCCCTGGCCCCATCGCATCCTTCGACGCCCGCTGGCCGCTTGAACTGGATACCTGGCCGGGGCTTGAGGCGCAGCTCGCCGCGTTGGCCGACGACATCGCCTATCTCAACCACGACCTCGACGACGGATTGCGTGCAGGCCTGTTGACCATCGCCCAGCTTGGCGAAGCCCCGCTCGCCGGCGCCCATGTGAAGGGCGTGATCGCCGCCCATGGCAGCAATCTGGAACTGTCGCGCTTCATCGGCGAATTGATCCGTACACTGATGAGTGCATTGATGGAAGACGTGCTGGCCGTGACCCGCGCCAACCTGGAAAACGGCGCCTTCACCGATGCGGCGGCGCTGCGCGGGGCAGGGCGGGCCACCGCGCAATTCTCGCCGGCGCTGAGCGGGCAGTTGAAGGCGCTCAAATCCTTCCAGGTTGAACACATCTACCACCATCCGCTGGTCACCCGCTCGATGGACGGCGCGCGCCGCGTGGTCGGCGAGCTTTTCGCCGCCTTCAGCGCCGATCCGGCGCTGCTGCCGCCGGACTGGGCGAAAACCTGCGGCGCCCCCCGTGACGCGGCCACCGGTTCGGTGGTACGCGATTACATCGCCGGCATGACCGACCGGTATGCCCTGGCGGAATATCGCCGGATATTCCGGCGCGATATCGACGTGTGATTCGCGCGGCTTTCGGGGCCGCGCGGGTGCGATTCCGCGAGCCCCAAAAAGGCCCGGACAGGTGCTAGGATCGCCGTCACAGATTCGGGAAGCAGTGCCGATGGTCAATCACGAACGCCGCGTCTATGAACCCAGCGACGAAGTGCGGGTTTACGATGCGTCCGAGGAAGAGGAAGACGTCGAAGGCTCGCGCCTTCCGCTTCTGATCGTCCTGGCGCTGGTGGTGCTGGCGATGTTCGCCGGGGTGGTCTACCTGGCCTATACCCAGGGCGTGGCCCGCGGGCGCGGCGAGACCCCCGTGCTGGCCGCCGCCGACGGCCCGGCGCGTGTCGCGCCACAGCAGCCCGGCGGCGCTCAGGTTCCCTATCAGGGCTTCAAGATTTACGAGCAGCCGGCCCCGCCCGACGATGCCGTGGACGACACGCCCGCCGAAACCGGCGGCGCCGGACAGACCGCATCGAATCAGGCGGCCAAGCCCGAGGCGGCGCCCGAAGTTCCCAAAGAGGTTGCCAAGCCCGCGCCGCCGCCAAAACCGGCGCCCCAGGCCGCTGCGCCCAAACCGGCGCCTCAGCCGGCCCCGGCAAAGCCCGCGCCCGCCAAACCTGCCGCCGCACCGACAGGGGCAGCCACCGCCGCGCCCCGCGCGCTGACGCCCGCGCCGGCTGCCGCCAAGCCCGCCACTGCCGGCAGCTACTTCCTGCAGATCGGCGCCTTCAAGAGTCAGGAAGATGCCCAGGCCGCCTGGAAGACCTTCCAGGCCCGGCACGCCACGCTGATCTCCGGTCATGGGCTGGACGTCCAGCGCGTCGATCTGGGGGACAAGGGCATCTGGTACCGCGCCCGCGTCGGCGGCTTTGCCGATCGCGATGTGGCCCTGGCCATGTGCGACCGCCTGAAAGCTGACGGCGGCAACTGCTTCCTGGCGCGATAGGGATGCGTAGCCGCGCCATCTATGGCTGCGCCGGGCTGACCCTGGCCACGGACGAGCTTGCCTTCTTCCGCGACGCCCGGCCCTGGGGCTTCATTCTGTTCGCGCGCAACATCAAGGACCTGGCGCAAGTCCGCGAACTTGTTGGGCAATTGCGTGAAACGGTTGACGATGTAAACGCGCCTGTGCTGATCGACCAGGAAGGTGGCCGGGTGGCCCGGCTGAAGCCGCCCCACTGGCCCGAACGGCCCCCGGCGGCCCGGTTCGGCGCGCTCCATGCGCAAAATCCCGAAGCCGCCCGCGAAGCGACCTACCTCAACGCCCGCCTGATCGCCCATGACCTGACCGGCCTGGGCCTGAACGTGGATTGCCTGCCGGTGCTGGATGTCCCGGTCCCCGGCGCCCATGACATCATCGGCGACCGGGCCTTTGGCACCGATCCGGCGACCGTGATCGACCTGGGCAAGGCCCAGATCGAGGGCCTGCTGGACGGCGCGGTCCTGCCGGTGATGAAGCACATACCGGGGCACGGCCGGGCCGGGGCCGACAGCCACCTGGCGCTGCCCCGCGTGACCGCCGGGCCCGAGGAACTTTCGGCCAGCGATTTCGTGACCTTCCGCAGCCTGAATCACTGCCCGGCGGCCATGACGGCGCATGTTGTTTATGAGTCGATTGATCCACAGCGTCCTTGCACCACCAGCCCCAAAGTCATCCGGGATGTGATACGGGGAGAGATCGGTTTTGAGGGGCTTCTGATGTCGGACGACCTGTCCATGAAGGCATTGGACGGCCCCATGTCGGTGCGGGCGCGTGCCGCCCTGTTTGCGGGCTGCGACGTGCTGCTCCACTGCAACGGCGATATGGACGAGATGACGGACGTGGCCGGCGAGGCGAAGACACTGGAAGGGTTGCCCCTGAAGCGGGCGCAGGGCGCCATGGCGCGCCTGGGGATCGCCCCGGACTTCGATGCCGCGGCGGCATCCGCGCGCCTTTCGGCCCTGCTGGCGGGAGCCGTCGCATGAGCCAGCCCGAAACCCCCGAAACGGTGCCCGCCGCCGAACCCAATCCCGCGAATTTCGACAATTTCGAATCCGCCGTGATCGCCGCCGACGACGAGGCGCTGATGGTGGCGGTGGACGGCTTTGCCGGCCCGCTGGACCTGCTTCTGACCCTGGCGCGCAACCAGAAGGTCGACCTGGCCAAGATCTCGATCCTCAAGCTGGCCGAGCAGTATCTGGAGTTCATCGAATCCGCCAAGAAGCTGAACCTGGAACTGGCGGCGGATTATCTGGTGATGGCCGCCTGGCTGGCCTATCTGAAATCGCGCCTGATCCTGCCCCAGGAAAAGGGCCCCGACGGCGAGCCCAGCGCCGACGAAATGGCGACCCGCCTGCGCTGGCGCCTGCAGCGGCTGGATGCGATGCGCGCCGCCGCCACCCGCCTGATGGGGCGCGAGCGGCTGGACCGCGATGTGTTCGGGCGCGGCGATCCCGAACCCGTCAATGTCGTCAAGCTGCGCACCTACAAGGACAGCCTCTACGACCTGCTCACCGCCTATGCGACCGAACGGGTCCGCAAGGTCAGCGGCGGGGTCTATCGCCCGGTCCAGCCCATCGTGCTGCAGATCGAGGAAGCCCGCGAGCGGCTGGAACGCATGCTGGGCCGCATCAGCGACTGGAGCGCGCTGACCCGGCTGCTGCCCTTCGAATGGTCCGGCGGCGACCGGCGCCGCTCGGCCATGGCCTCGACCCTGCTGGCCTGCCTGGAGCTGGCCCGCGACGGCAAGATCGAGCTGCAGCAGTCCACCGCCTTTGCCGAAATTTTCGTACGGGACCGCGGCGCCGCGCCCAATGCCTGACGTGCGCGCACAGGAAGGGAGCCTGAGACCGGGAGCCTGACATGAGCCAGAAAAGAACCAGTGTGGCCAAGATGATTGAGACGATTGAAGACCAGATGGACGCCGTGACTGAAACGCCCGCGCCCGAAGCCCCCGCACCCGATGCCCCTGAAGTGTCCGAAACCGAAGCGGGCCCTGAGGCCGAAGGCGTCAATGCCGAGCATCTGCGGATGGTCGAGGCCCTGCTGTTCGCCGCCGGCGAACCGCTGGACCTCAAGTCGCTGTCCGCCTCGCTGCCCGAGGGCGCCGATGTGAAGGGCGTGCTGTCCGAACTTCAGGCCATCTATGAAAAGCGCGGTGTAAACCTCTGCTGCGTCGCCGGAAAATACCAGTTCCGTACTGCCAGCGACCTGGCCTTCCTGCTGCGCAAGGAACAGCCGGAACAGAAGCGCCTGTCCAAGGCGGCGATCGAGACGCTGGCGATCATTGCCTATCACCAGCCCGTCACCCGCGCCGAGATCGAGGACATTCGCGGCGTCGCCCTGTCCAAGGGCACGGTCGACACGCTGATGGAGATCGGCTGGGTGAAGATCCGCGGCCGCAAGCGCACGCCCGGCCGCCCCGTCACCTATGGCACCACCGAGGCCTTCCTGGTCCAGTTCGGGCTGGAAAGCGTCGGCCACCTGCCGGGCACCGACGAGCTGAAGGCCGCCGGCTTCCTGGAGGCGATCCCGCCCGCCGGCTTCGATGTGCCCAATCCGTCCGACGCGCTGGGCCCCGATGAGGACCCCTACGATCCGAACGAACCGGCCGAGCCCGATCTGCTCACTGGCGCCGTCAACCTCGACGAGGCCTAGGCGCGGTTCTTTTGCCCGCCGGGTGTGTCGCGCCATCGCTCGTGTACGTCTTGTACACGTCGCTTGGCGCTCCTGCCCGGACGGCCAAAATCCCTCACGCCTTGTTACGCTTTCGGATGCCCGCGATGAAGCTGACGGCCATCAGGCCGTAGAGCAGCCAGTTGACCGTGCGGTTCACGTCGTCGGGCAGCACGAAGGACGCGATCCCGAAACACAGTGACGCCATCAGCGACATTTGCCGCCAGGGGATCATCCCGCCGCCCCTGCGCGCCTGCTTCCAGGCGTCCAGTTCGGGGTCGCTGGCCGACCAGTCGATGGGCGCGCCGGGCAGTTGCGGCGGGGGCGCTTCATCGCGGCCAGATGCCGATATGAAGGGCGCAGACGTGACGGGCGCTGATGTGAAGCGCGCTGGCGTGACGGATGCGGCGCGGCGGCCGAAGCTGCGGCTGGTTGGGGGCATCGCTGCCTTCCGGGGACATTGCCCACCAAGCATCGCGCCGCCACGGTTAGCCCCCGCCTAAGATGCGGCAGGAAATGTCCGGGATTTCATGCTTTCAGACTGTTTTTCAGCCTGTTTTTCAGCCTGTTTCCCCATGTTTCCGGGCCATGACGAAGGCTTAAGCGCCGGGGCCGGAACGGCCGGGCGCGCGCGGCCATTACCATTTCATGGCCCGCCATGACTGATGCCACCCATCGTCCCGATCACGAACCCGGCGAAAACCCCGTGCGCCATGATGTGCAGCGCCGCGATTTTCTCTATGTCGCCGCGGGCGCCATGGCCGGCCTGGGTGCCGCCGCTGCCGCCTGGCCCTTCATCGACCAGATGAACCCGTCCTCGGCCGCACTGGCCGCGGGCGCCCCCATGGCGGTCGACCTGGCCCATGTCGCGCCCGGCCAGCAGATCATCGTGCGCTGGCGCTCCATGCCGATCTTCATCGTCCATCGCACGCCCGCCATGCAGGCGACGCTGCGCCTGCCGCGCCTGCTGAACATCCTGCGCGATCCCCGATCAGAAGAGCACCAGCAGCCCGCCTATGCCGACAACTGGTCGCGTTCGCTCAAACCCGAATGGCTGGTGCTGGTGGGCATCTGCACCCATCTGGGCTGCATTCCCACCTTTTCGCCCGACACCGGCACGCTGGTCGCCAATGAACCGGGCGGCTGGCTGTGCCACTGCCACGGCTCCAAATACGACCTGGCGGGCCGCGTGTTCCAGGGCGTGCCCGCGCCCTACAACCTGCCGGTGCCGCCGCACCATTTCAAAAGCGACACCACGCTGATGATCGGCGAGAATCCGCCCGGCGCCAGCTTCGATCTCGGCTCCGTGCAGCAGCTTTAGCGCGCCGCGAAAGCGCCGCGCCTTACGGCGCGGCGTTGGCGTGGGCGGCCATCTTGTCGACCGCCGCCTGGAAACGCACCTTGCGGCTGTCGCGCGCCTCGGCCTGCGCCTTGGCATCGCCCACCGCGGTCTGGTTCCAGATCAGCGTATAGACCAGCCTGGAATGGGTGGCGTCGACCGGCTCCACCGCCATGGTGCCGTGATAGAAGTTCTTGGCTTCCGGCTGGGCATAGGTGAAGGACAGCGGCGTGCGCGCCACGGCGATCTCCAGGATCGAGCCGTTGATGGTGCGCAGGCTGCCGACCTCGCCCTTGCCCTTGTCGATGGCGCACTTCACGTCCAGGTACAGCGCGACCGAGCACCAGTCCTCGCCGCCCACCAGCTTCCACGCCACCGGCGCGGGCTTGGCGATATCGGCGGTCAGTTTCATGGTGAACCAGTCGGCGGGCTGGGCCTGCGCCATCGCGGTCCCCGCCGCCAGCATCGCCGCGGCCATCAAGGTCTTTTTCATGTCGTCCTCCCTGTGAAGGCCCCGCCGTTCACGGCGTGGGCGCTTCGGCTTCCAGTTCCACCACGACGGCCTCGCCCTTTTCCAGGGCGATGGCCAGGTCTCCGTTGCGCAGCGCGATGGCGTCGTTGCCGAACACCTCGCGCCGCCAGCCCATCAGGGCCGCCACGTCATCGTCCTCGTTCGCGGCCAGTCTTTCAATATCCTCGGACGTCGCGATCAGGCGCGGCGCCACGCGGGCGACTTCGGCCTTCAGCCGAAGCAGCGTCTTGAGTAGGTCGACCACGGCGGGCGAGGGATCGCGCCGGCGCCGCTCGCGGTTGGCGGCGGCCGGGCCTTCGGGCGGCGGCGCATTCTCGGCGGCGGTGATCGCCTCCATCAGCCCCTTGCCCATGCGCGAGGCGGCAAAGCCCTTGGGAATGGAGCGGATGCGTTCCAGCCCCTCGGCATTGTCCGGCGGGTGGGCGGCGATCTCGCTCAGCGCCTCGTCCTTCAGCACCCGGCCGCGGGGAATGTCGCGGGTCTGCGCCTCGCGCTCGCGCCAGGCGGCGATGGCGGCCAGCACCGCCAGGAAACGCTTGTTGGAGGAGCGGGGCTTGAGCCGCCGCCAGGCCATCTCCGGGTCCTGGCGGTACAGCGCCGGGTCCTGCAGCGCGGCCACTTCCTCGGCCACCCATTCGGCCCGTCCGGTCTTCTCAAGCTGGGTCTTCATCCATTCATAGATCACCCGCAGATGGGTGACATCGGCCAGGGCATATTCAAGCTGCCGCTTGGACAGGGGACGGCGGCTCCAGTCGGTAAAGCGTGCCGACTTGTCGATCTCAACCTTTGCCACCTTGCGCGCCAGCGTCTCATAGGACGCCGCATCGCCAAAGCCGCACACCATGGCGGCGATCTGGGTATCGAACAGCGGCTGGGGGATCACGTCGCCCTGCAGGCAGAAGATTTCGATGTCCTGGCGTGCGGCGTGCAGCACCTTGACGATGTCGGGCCGGCGGATCAGGTCGTAGAAGGGCGTCAGGTCGATGCCGTCCGCCAGGGGGTCGATGATCGCCTCCACCCCCGGACAGGCGACCTGGATCAGGCACAGGCGCGGATAATAGGTCTGGTCGCGCAGGAATTCGGTGTCCAGCGCCAGATAGCCGGCCCCGGAAAGGTCGGCGACCAGCCCCGCCAGGGCTTCATTATTGTCAACAATACGCATCGGGCCGTGATAGCCGGATTCGGCCCCCGATGCGCCGTGTTAATTGCCGCGCTTTCATGGCCTGGCTGGCTGGCCTGCCATGCCAGACTGGGGATTAACCGCATTTGTACGGTATCGCGCCCGCCGTACCCGGACGATTTAGCGCATTCAGGTTGTAGAATTTCCGTGCCGAGAAACGTCTTGCAAAGGCCGCGGAAAGCCTATTTCGATGTGGTCATACCGGCGGGCGAACCGTCTCTGGCATGGTCATGGGCTGGACCGGCAACGGCAGGGGGGATGGATGCTTACGGTTGGGACATTTCACGGCGCGCCGCGCCTGTGCTTGGCTCTGAATTTCTGGACTTCGCGAATGTTTTACGCGCCCATGCCGGCGTAATCCCGGCGATTGGGTGCTGCTGGGTGATTGCAGGCAAATGACGAACGGCGACAGGCCAGCGGGAGACTATGCCGACGAAGGCGCGCGCTATGCCGCCATCGTCGAGAACTCCTTTGACGCCATCGTGTCGAAGGATCTGAACGGCATCGTCCGAACCTGGAACCGGGCGGCGGAGAAGATTTTCGGCTGGACGGCTGAAGAGATTGTCGGCCAGTCGATCCGCCGGATCATTCCCGCCGATCGCCAGCACGAGGAAGACGAAATCCTGGCGCGGGTCAGGACCGGTGAGACCGTCCCCAAGTTCGAGACCGTCCGTCAGCACAAGGATGGCCGCCCCGTGGCGGTGGCGGTGACCGTGTCGCCCCTGCGCGACAGGTCCGGCGCCATCATTGGCGCCTCCAAGATCGCGCACGATATTTCCGAGACCCTCGATGTGCGCACGCGGTTGGAAGACAGCGAGCGCATGTTCCGTTCTCTGGCCAACAACATTCCCCAGTTGGCCTGGATCACCGACGCCGACGGCTACATCTTCTGGTACAATGACCGCTGGTACGACTATACCGGCACCACCCTGGACGAGATGAAGGGGTGGGGCTGGACCAAGGTTCACCATCCCGACCATGTCGAACGGGTCAAGGCGCGGTTTCAGAAAAGCCTGGATGCCGGACAGGCCTGGGAAGATACGTTTCCGCTGCGCGGCAAAAATGGCGAATATCGCTGGTTCCTGTCGCGGGCCCAGGCCGTGCTGGATCCGCAAGGCCGCGTGTGGCGCTGGTTTGGCACCAACACCGACATCACCGCCGAGCGCGAAAACGAACAGCAGATCCGTCTGCTGATGGGTGAGGTGAACCACCGCGCCAAGAACATGATCGCCGTGGTGCAGGCGCTGGTGTCGCGCACCGTCGGCCGGCAATATTCCGAAAGCCTGTCCCAGCGCCTTCAGGCCCTGGGGCGCAACCAGGACCTGCTGCTGCGCCGCAACTGGGGCGGCACGCCGCTGGGCGAACTTCTGTCCTCGCAGCTCGCCACGGTGGCCGACCTTGTCGGATCGCGTGTGCTGCTGGGCGGTGACCTGGATATCCTGCTCTCACCATCCGCCGCCGAGACGCTGGGCCTGGCCATTCACGAGCTGGCGACCAATGCCTCCAAATATGGCGCGCTGTCAGACGCCAAGGGCATCGTGCGGATCGATTGTGTGGTCGACCGGGGCGCGGGCACGCTAAGCGTCGGTTGGCAGGAGCAGGGCGGACCCGCCGTCAATCCACCCGCCAAGAGCGGCTTCGGCACGGTAATGATCGACCGCAATCCCAAGGTTTCGCTGGGCGCGCAGGTCGAGCTGGGCTATCCGTCCGCCGGCTTTTTCTGGCGCATGACCGTGCCGCTGGACCGGGTGCAACTGGCGCCCGACGCGGGCTGATACCTCAAGGCGCCTTCAGGCCCACCGTCTGCCCGGCATAGCCGGCGGCATCGAAATAGCGCCGTCCGTCCACCTGCTCGACGTTCAAAATGGTGGCATTGCCGTTCGCATCCGGCTCGGAAGCCAGCGTTTCGCGCGAAACAGCCGCTGCCTTGCCGCCCTTCAGCGCTTCGCCGATCACGCGCCCGGTCAGCTTGCCCTTGGCCGGCAGGTCGATCCCCGCCAGATGCGCCATGGTGGGCGCGATATCGGCATTGCTGATGGGTGCGGGGTCGGCATAGCCCGCCTTGAAGCTCGGCCCGATCGCGGCCATGAAGTTGCGCGTCTCCGCCCGGCTGAAGCCGCCATGGCTGCCCTGGCCGGTCGCCAGCCCGGTATCGTTGATCGAGACGGCGCACATCAGCTGCTCGGCACAGTTGGCGAAGCTGCGGAAGTTCACCACCATCGACGGCACCGGCGTCCTGGCCGATCCGATCAGGTTCACCGCGCTCATCGGCAGCGCCCCCGGTATCTTGCCCAGCGCGTCATTGACGAAGACGCCGCTGGTATAATCCTGGGTCGACAGGAAGTTCACGATCGCGGTGGCATTGTCCTTCGCGTCCGCCCCGTTCAGATAGATCAGGTCCGCCCCGCCATTGGAGGCGACCACCACATCGGGATTGTTCGGGTCGGCCCCCAGCAGCGCCGAGCCCCCCGACAGGTGCTGGCCGTTGCCGATATCGACCAGCGCATTGTTCTTGCCCGGATCGTAGAGCGGCATGCCCAGCGACGCCGCCAGGTCGGTCGCCAGGAAGCCCTGCTTCAGATCGGTCAGCGGCAGCGCCAGGTCCATATGCGCCGACGGGCTGGTGGCACTGGCATGGGCCACGGTGATGAAGCCGTGGTCGGCGGTCACGAACACGTCGGTGGTCTTGTCCAGCCCCTGGTCCTTCAGCGCCTGCAAAAGTTCGCCCAGCATCGTGTCGGCATTGCGCGTCGCCGCCCTGGCCGACGGCCCGTTGATGCCCGGCTCATATTCGCCCACGCTGTCCTTGGCGCCATGCTGGGTGATGTCCGGATCGCGGCTCCAGAACAGCATCGCGAACGGCTTTCCCTCCGCCTTGAAGTGCGGCAGCACGATCCGCGTCGTCGCCTTCATCAGGTACAGTTCCTGCTCGATCGCGGGCAGGGTGGTGGCGGGCGTCGACGCCCCCACGAAGTTCATCTTCATCTGCGCGGTGAACCATTGCGGCAGCGCCAGCCCGCCCGCATGGCCGGTCTTGTCATCCAGAATAAGCGTCTGGCTGCCGTCCGGGCTCGCGGTCAGGTCCTGGATGCGCGTCGGCCCCAGCTTGCCGATCACCGCGGTCTGGAATCCTTGCGCCCGCGCCGCCGCGATCAGCGATGTCTCGTTCAGGTAGTTGCCGCCGAACTTCTCGTTCATCTCGGCCAGCACCATGTTGTCCTCGACCCCGGCAAAGGGCGACAGGTTCTCGGTCAGCATCGGCTTGCCGGCATACAGCGTGTTGCCGAAATTGCCGGTGTCGCCGATGTAATGCCCGGTGGCGATGGCGCTGGCGTTCACCGTGGTCACGGTCGGCCACAGCGAGTGGCTGTTGGTGAAGTCCACGCCCTGCGTCTTCAGCCGGGCCATGTTGGGCATGTTCCCCGGCTCCACGCTGCCATAGCGCAGCCCGTCCGCCACGAAGATGATGATGTTGTGGGGCTTGTCCTGGCCTTGCGCCAGGGCCGGAACGGTGGCGGCGACCAGGGCCAGGGCCCCGAAAAGCCGGGCAAAAATGGCAGACTTCATGCGTGATTCCCTTTCGACCGGCCGACGCTAGCCGGTCTTTGCGACAGAAAACACAAGCTTCCCGCCGCCCCCGGCCCCATACTTGACCCGCCCCCCCAAAACCGCCAAAACCCGGCGTTTTCTCAAGGTTTTCCGCCTATGCACGCCTATCGCACCCATACCTGTGGCCAGCTTCGCGCAGCCGATGTCGGCCAGACCGTCCGCCTGTCCGGCTGGGTCAACCGGCGGCGCGACCATGGCGGGCTGATCTTCATCGACCTGCGCGACCATTACGGCATCACCCAGTGCGTGATCGAGCCGGACTGCGCCGCCTTTTCCACCGTCGATGCCGCCCGCTCCGAATGGGTGCTCACCCTGACCGGCAAGGTCGTGGCCCGCACGCCCGACACCGTGAACAGGGACCTGCCCAGCGGCGAGATCGAGCTGCGGATCGAGACCGCTGCCGTCCAGGGCCAGGCCCAGGAACTGCCCATGCCGGTGTTCGGCGATCACGACTATCCGGAAGAGACGCGCCTGACCTACCGCTTCCTCGACCTGCGCCGCGAGCGCCTGCACGACAACATCATGCTGCGCGCCAATATCGTCACATCGCTCCGCAGGCGGATGATCGAGCAGGGCTTCACCGAATTCCAGACCCCCATCCTGACCGCCTCCAGCCCCGAAGGCGCGCGCGACTTCCTGGTGCCCTCGCGCCGCTATCCCGGCCAGTTCTATGCGCTGCCCCAGGCGCCCCAGCAGTTCAAGCAGCTCATCATGGTCGCGGGCTTCGACCGCTACTTCCAGATCGCCCCCTGTTTCCGCGACGAGGACGGCCGCGCCGACCGCTCGCCGGGTGAGTTCTACCAGCTCGACCTGGAAATGAGCTTCGTGACGCAAGATGATGTCTTCGCCGCGGTCGAGCCGGTGCTGGCCGGCGTGTTCGAGGAGTTCGCCAGGGGCAAGACGGTCACCAAACCGCCCTTCATCCGCATCCCCTTTGCCGAGGCGATGCTGAAATACGGCACCGACAAGCCCGACCTGCGCAACCCGATCGAGATCGTCGACGTCTCCGACGTCTTCGCCCGCGACGATGTGGAGTTCAAGGCGTTCAAGAAAAAGACCGTGCGCGCCATTCCCGCGCCCGGCGCCGCCAGCCAGCCGCGCAGCTTCTTCGACAAGCTGAACGAATGGGCCCGGGGCGAGGGCGCGCCCGGCCTGGGCTATGTCACCTTTGAAGACGAGGGGGGAAATCTCGTCGGCAAGGGCCCCATCGCCAAATTCATTCCCGCCGCCGCCCAGGCCGAACTGGTCAAGGCGTCCGGCATCCAGGCGGGCGATGCGCTGTTCTTCGCCGCCGACAAGACCGAGCGTGCCGCCAGTCTCGCCGGCATGGCCCGCACCCGCCTTGGACGCGAACTGGGTCTGATCAGGGACGACGAATACAAGTTCTGCTGGATCGTCGACTTCCCCATGTATGAGTGGAACGAGGACGAGCAGAAGATCGACTTCTCCCACAATCCCTTCTCCATGCCCCAGTTCGACCGCGATGCCTTCCTGGCGCTGGACAAGGGCGACAGGGACACCATCCTGGGGCTGAAGGCCTGGCAGTACGACATCGTCTGCAATGGGTACGAACTGTCATCGGGCGCGATCCGGAACCACGACCCCGACGTGATGCTCAAGGCGTTCGAGATCGCCGGTTACGCGCGTGAGGAGACGGAAGAGAAGTTCAAGGGCATGCTCAACGCCTTCCGCTATGGCGCCCCGCCGCACGGCGGCACCGCGCCCGGCATCGACCGCATCGTCATGCTGCTGGCGGGCGAGGAGAACCTGCGCGAGGTCACCATGTTCCCCATGACCCAGTCCGCCCAGGACCTGCTCATGAACGCCCCGGCCCCGGCAAACCCCAAACAGCTGAAAGAGCTGCATCTGCGGGTTGTGTATCCGGAAAAGTAGATGCTCTGAACGGGATGGGAACCGCGCGATTGGCCCTCAATATAAGCTTTCCAAACATATTTTCGAATCATGCTCTAAAGGTACAGGCATACTGACCTGCTCCCCGTAATGCCCCCGTTTATGGGGAGAGTCTGTTCTGGTTATGCCCCTGGATGGGGCGTGCTGCAAACTCTGTCGGTGTGAGCCCGTTCAGGCTCGTGTGCGGTCTGAGTGTGTTGTAGTCGATCCTCCATTCTTCGATAATCCTTCTGGCTTCGGGCAAGCTGGCGAAGAGATGCTCATTCAGGCACTCGTCGCGCAGCCGGCCATTGAAGCTCTCGATGAAGCCATTCTGGGTCGGCTTTCCGGGCGCGATGTAGTGCCATTCCACGCCTCTTTCTTCCTGCCACGCCAGTATGGCGCGTGAGGTGAACTCGGTGCCGTTGTCGCTGACCACCATGCAGGGCGTGCCCCGCATCTCCACGATCTGGTCCAACTCGCGGGCGACCCGGATGCCGGACAGCGAGTTGTCCACGACCACCGCCAGGCTCTCCCGGCTGAAGTCATCGACTACCGTCAGCATCCGGAACTTGCGGCCCGAAGCCAGGGTGTCGGAGACGAAGTCCAGCGACCAGCGCTGGTTCGATCCCTGCGGGACCGCCATCGGTGCCCTGGTCCCCAGCGCCCGCTTGCGGCCACCACGCTTGCGCACCGTCAGCCTTTCCTCACGATAGAGCCGGTAGAGCTTCTTGCGGTTCAGCACGACGCCCTCCCGGCGCAGCAGCAGGTGCAGCCGCCGATAGCCGAACCGCCGCCGCTGGGACGCCAGGTCCTTCAGCCGCTGGCGCAGCACAGCATCGTCAGGCCGCTTGGTGGCATAGCGGTAGGTCTTCGGCTCCAGGCCCACCAACCGGCAGGCCCTCCGCTGCGTATAGCCTCTCTCCTCGATCGCCCAGCGCACAGCCAGTCTCCGCACCCTGGGCGTCAGAAGTTTTTTCCCAGCATCTCCTTCAGCGTTGCCGCATCCAGCGCCGTCTCCGCCAGCAGCTTCTTCAGCCGCCGGTTCTCGTCCTCCAAAGCCTTCAGCCGCTTGGCGTCAGACACCTCCATCCCGCCGTAGCGGGACCGCCATTTGTAGAAGGTCGCGTCGCTGATGCCGTACTTACGGCACAGCTCCTTGGCTCCAAGCCCGGCCTGATGCTGCTTCAATATCCCGATGATCTGTTCTTCGGTGTAGCGGGATTTCTTCATCGTCCGTCTCCTTCAAGGAACGGACTCTACCTCAAACTGAGGGCACTTTCGGGCAGCAGGTCAATACGATTATTGAACGTTGTGGGAGGGGGGTATGGCAGCGCTAAGGAAGGCGTCTGAGCGTCGAGCTGAGCATTTATTGAACGACCTGCTTCAATCGCAAGGGTGGGACGTTCAACGCGATGTTTTATTTCAGCAAGAATATCGACGGTTTCCTGAATTGGCGGAATTACTTGCTAATGCAAGTAAAACAGGTACCGGATACGGTGTCCCGGAAGCAATTCTTATAGACCGTAGGTCTGGAACACCATTGGCTGTCATTGAGGCCAAAGCGTCAGCTAGCAAAATTGATCTAGCGATCGCTGAAGCGCAGAGCTACGCAAAACAACTTTTTATCGATACTTGGCACCCGCTCGCTATTGGCATAGCCGGTACGTCCGACGATGAATTCGCCCTTCGTGTGGCGAAATATACTGGCCGCGTTTGGAAAACGGTTTCCTATGAGAGCAAACCGATAAACTGGATTCCGACAAGAGACGATTTAGTTAGGGTGGCGATTCCATCGGCATCTGCCGAGCTTCGCCCGACCATCCCTCCGCCAGAAGTGCTCGCGTCTCGCGCAGACGAGATGAATCGTCTACTCCGCGAAGCTCATATCAAGGATGAATTTAGGCCTGCTGTTGTTGCTGCCATCATGTTGGCGCTCTGGTGGTCTGAGGGTGCGATAAATCGCGACCCGAGGTTCATTTTAGGTGATGTGAACCGCGCTTGCATGGAGGCATTCGTTAAGGCCGGTAAGCGCGATCTCGCGAAGAGCCTTCGTGTTGATGAGGCCAACGATAAACTAAAAAACAAAGCTCGTCGGATTGCGAGAATCCTTGAGCGCTTGAATGTAACCGTTCTTACGGCAGAGCACGATTATCTAGGCCAACTTTACGAAACCTTTTTTCGATACACCGGCGGCAATACGATCGGTCAGTACTTTACACCTCGGCACATTACCAAATTTATGGCCGATGCTTGCGAGGTTTCGCCAAAAGACACGGTCATAGATCCGGCATGCGGCACTGGGGGGTTTCTTGTTGCATGCATGGAGCGGATTTGGCGTGAGCACGGCCTGTCCCGTGCGCAGATGGTTCAGGTAGTTAAACGCAAATTGATCGGGTTCGAAGAAGAGCCCATTACCGCTGCGCTTTGTGTAGCGAATATGATTTTGCGAGGTGACGGGTCTACTGGTGTACATCGCGGCGATTGTTTTTCAGAAGGCGATTTCCCGATCGGTAAGGCCAACATCGCATTAATGAACCCGCCCTTTCCACACAAGAAGACGGATACGCCGATCGAAGATTTCGTAGATCGTGCGCTTGACAGCCTCCAAGATAAGGGTGTGCTTGCGGTTATACTTCCCATGAGCCTTCTCGTAAAAAAAGATAAGGCCGAGTGGCGCGCGCGAACTTTGAAAAGAAACAGTCTTCTTTCAGTTTGTCAGCTCCCAGATGAGCTCTTCCAGCCGTTCGCAGCCGCTACCACGTCTTTTGTACTTTTGGAGAAGGGTGGGCCTCATAATAAGAGCAGAAAGACTTCTTTTATTCGCCTCCAGAGGGACGGTTTTGCGCTTCGCAAGGGTGCACGCGTTGAATGGCCTTCTGGTGGAAACCAGATACCACAAGCGCTGGATGCTATATTGAATCATGCTACCTCTCCTGGGTTTGCAAAAGGGGCAAATGTTTATGGGGGCGATGAATGGGCTCCCGGAGCATACATCGAATCAGCGTCTTACGATGAAGAGCAACTTAAGCTCGACATCGATGTATTACTTAGGCGTCTTGCGTCATTTTACACTCGATATGCGAGCGAGATAATTGAACAACGTAAGGCCATTTCTGCTGGTTCAATTGTAATGCAACCGTATCGGAAGATGATCTCCAAGGCGCGTCTAAATAACAGAGCTGGGATAAGTGAAGCCGAAGGTACTGTGGGTGGTCTTTTCGACATATTTTATGGAATGAAGGAGCTCCATAGTCGTGAGGGCCTATCGCCGGGTCGTAGTCTGATCGTTTCGCCTACCGAGGAATATAATGGTTGTTATGGATGGCTCGACTTTCCGAGGGTTTTGGAGCCAGCCTTTGTTACTGTTGCGCAGACTGGGAGTATCGGAGAGGCGTTTGTCCAGTTGGAGCCTGCTGCGGTTAATGACGATTGTCTTGTCCTGTTGCCTAAGCCGGGCAAGAGATTAACCGAAGCGGATTTGGTTATTGTCGCCGCATGCTTGCATGAAGAGCGGTGGCGATTTTCTTATGGTCGAAAGCTTACCCCTTCTCGGATTTCTGGGTTCACGGTTCCTCTCTCTGAGCCGTTGCGTCGATGGGTCAAGAAGCGGCTTGGAATATCGCGTGAAGTAATAGAGGCCAGTCTGGCGCCTTACGGTGGCGCAGCGCACCCGTTGGAGGCGTTGAAGCTGGGTTAATTTTGTGAAGTTGTATTGCTGATTTTGGGGGGCTCGAGTTGCGCCGCGCGCCGACCCTGCTGCGTGGACAGCGCGTGGAAATCTCTATCCACCCTTCCTATCCAACACGACATGCGCCTAGCCTGATCCCGCCTGGCTCAAGCGGGGACGTTCCGGAACGTCTGAAACGGGAGCCAGGCCGGCGTCGTGGACGGTTCAGGGATGACGTACCTGCCTTGGCCACGAGGTCGTGAAGGCAATCCCTTGAGGCTCAGGGCCGGGACGACCGGTTGGGGCCAACAGGCACGAGACGATCGTGCAGCGGGCGTTCCACCCTGGAAGGGGTGGAACGACAGTCCGTCCCTTTTGGCGGTTCTTATGGGCCGCCAGCCGGGATGGGAGACTGAGCAATCGGTAGCCGCCCCCTTCGGGGAGGCGGGGCATGTGGGCAAGGCTTGGCACTACACACATGTCCGCTTGTGATGCTGGTCAGGGGCTGGAGCGGCCGAAAATCGCCGGGCGTGGCTGGGCCGAAAGGCTCAAGCGGGCTTTCCGAAAGGAAGGCCGCCGCTGTGAAAAGCAGCGGCAGATGACACATGGCCGCCTTCGCGGCCCGGCCACGCCACCCCCGCGCCCCGCCGGGCCGGATGCTTGACCATGCCCGCTGCCCATGTCCGACTGCGGTTCAGGAGACACGCCCATGCCCCCCAAGGCCCAATCCCCGGCAAAGCTGATCGACGCCCGCATCAAGGATCTGGGCGACTGGCGCGGCGAGACGTTGGCGCGGGTGCGCGAACTGATCCACGCCGCCGCCCCCGATGTGGAGGAGACCTGGAAATGGCGCGGCGTGCCGGTCTGGGAATCCGGCGGCATCATCTGCACCGGCGAAACCTACAAGGCCGTGGTCAAGCTGACCTTCGCCAGGGGGGCAGGGCTCCCCGACCCCGCCCACCTGTTCAACGCCAGCCTGGACGGCAATGTCCGCCGCGCCATCGACATCCGCGAGGGCGGCAAGCTCAATGAAAAGGCCTTCAAGGCGCTGATCCGCGCGGCAATCGCCAAAAACCGGGAGAAAAAGCCCAAACCCGGAAAGTGACGTCCCTGTCATGTTTGCGTCGTCGCAAACCGGGGCGCACGCTGGTGCGTTACCTCTGGAACCCCAAACCGCAGGAGGCGCACATGTTCCACATCATGAGTGATTTCCCCGACGACGTGCTGGCCGTCCGCGCCACCGGCAAGGTCAGCGCCCAGGACTACAACGCCATCCTGGTCCCCGCCGTGGAGGCCAGGCTGAAGGCCGGCCACCGCCCCCTCAAGGTGCTCATTCACATGGGCGAGGATTTCGAGGGCTATCAGGCCGGCGCCATGGTCGAGGACGCGCGCCTGGGCTTCCAGCATCTGAAGGAATGGGGCCGCATTGCCGTGGTCACCGATGTCGCCTGGATTCGCGACATGACCAACCTGTTCCGCGTGTTCCTGAAACAGCCCGTGAAGGTGTTCTTCAACGCCGATTTCGCGCAGGCAAAAACCTGGATCAGCCAGGACGACGCAAAGGTCCAGGCGGCGGAGTAGGGCAGGCTTTTAGTTGAGCTTGTCGCCCAGGTCCTTGATCGCGCTGTCGACCAGCGCGGCCGAGCGCGCATCGTCAAGCCGCGCGGCGATCAGCTTCTGGGCCCCCGCCACCGCCGCGTCCGCGGCCAGCGCACGAATTTCGTGCAGCGCTGCCGCCTCGGCCTGGGCGATCTTGTCCCGGGCCGCGGCGCTGCGACGCTCGATCTGCTGGCCCAGCGCCTTGCGCGATTCCTCGGCAAAGCGGGCGGCTTCCGCCTTGGCTTCGGCGATGATGTGCTCGGCTTCGGCTTCCGCGCCTGCGGCGCGCTTCTGGTAATCGGCCAGCAGCGCGGCAGCTTCCGCGTTCAGCCGCTTGGCTTCGTCAAGCTCGGCCGAAATGGAGGCCGCACGGGCGTCCAGCAGCCGGGCGACGATGCCCGGCACGCCCTTCCACACCAGCAGGGTGATGACCAGCACAAAGCCGACCGCAACCCAGAATTCCGCTTCGTGAAAGAGTTCCATGGCTCAGCTCTTCACCGCGTTGGCGGCGTCCTCGGGGCTGACGGTATCGCCCGTCAGACGGGCGACGATGGTGATGGCCGCATCGCGCGCCGCGACAGACACATGGGCCTTGGCGGCATCGCGCGTGGCGGCGATGCGCGTATCGGCCTCGGCCATGGCTTCAGCGGCCTTGGCGTCGGCTTCCGATTTGGCCTGCGCGATTTCGGCGTTCAACGCCTGGCGGTTTTCTTCCGCCAGGGCGTTGGCCCGGGCCCGGGCGCCCGCAAGCGCGGTGCGATAGGCCGCTTCCGCCGCCTCCGCATCCCCCCGGGCCTTGCGCGCGGCTTCGATCGCACTGTTGATCGCGCCGCGCCGGCCGGTAATGGCACCGTTGATGCGCGGTCCCGCCACTTTCCACAGCACCGTGAACAGGAACGCGAACGTCACCACCAGCCAGAAAAGCTGGCTGGGGAAGGTCGTCGTGTCGAACGGCGGGAAGCCGCCCTCGTGGGGGGCTTCCGTGGTCGCGGTATGCGCTTCTTCGGCCATCAGCGTTTTATTACGTGAACAGGATGATCAGGGCGATGACCAGGCCGAACAAGCCGGTCGCTTCGCACAGCGCGAAGCCCAGCAGCAGGTTGGTGGTCTGGGTGGCCGCGGCGCCCGGATTGCGCAGCGCGCCCGACAGGTAGCTGCCGAACACGTTGCCGATGCCGATGCCGGCGCCGACCAGCGCGATACAGGCAATGCCCGCGCCAATCATCTTTGCAGCTGCAAGTTCCATTTCTTAGTCCCTTCGTTGGTTCAGGTTCAGTGATGATCGTGAAGATGAAGTGCTTCGTTGAGATAGATGCAGGTCAGGATCGCGAAGACATAGGCCTGCAGGAAGGCGACCAGAAGCTCCAGCAGCATGATCGCGATGATCAGCAGCATGGGTGCGATGGCAAGACCGGTGAAGATGCCTCCCGCCGCGCCCAGCGACACGACGAAGCCGCCGAACACCGCCAGCATGGTGTGGCCTGCCAGCATGTTGGCGAACAGACGGACCGAGAGGCTGACAGGGCGGGTCAGGAAGGAGATGACTTCGATCGGCACCAGCAGGATCAGCAGATACCAGGGGGCCGCCGGCACGAACAGTTTCAGGAAGCCGATGCCGTGCTTGATGAAGCCCGTCACCACCACCAGGCCCAGCACAAGGCAGGCCAGCGAAAATGTGACGGCGATCTGGCTGGTTACCGTGAACGAGCCGGGGATCAGGCCGAAGAAGTTCGAGCACAGCACGAACATGAAGATCGAAAAAACGAACGGGAAGAATTTCAGCCCGTCTTCGCCGGTCGCCGAATGGATCATGTTGGCGACGAATTCGTAGGACAGTTCGGCCATCGACTGACCGCGGGTCGGCACCAGCCGGCCGGGCTTGACCGCAAGGGTGAGGAACAGCGACGAGGCCACCACGACGATGATCATCAGCAGGGCCTGGTTGGTGAAATAGATCGGATGACCCGCAATCTGGAACAGCGGCGCCGAGACCAGCGGCTTGATCGCAAACTGCTCCATCGGATTCATGGCCACGGCCTATTTCTCCTCATCGGACCGCTGACCCTTCTGGACGCGTGCGATCTCGGCGTTCAACTCGGCTGCGGCGTGCACGACATTGCGGATTCCCGCGGCAGCGCCCAGCACAAAAAACAAAATCAGAAAGACCGGACGGGTGTGAAATCCGAAATGGCCGAACAGCCAGTCGATCCCCCAACCGAGGCCACCTCCCACGATCAGCGCCGCCACCATTTCGGTCGCAAAGCGGAACGCGATGCTCGACTGGCCGGGCGGCGAACCTTTGGTCCCGGCCGCGCGGTTTGTCTGAAGCTCGTCGAGCCGCTTGCCCAGTTCGGCCAGCCTGTCCGGGTCCGGAGCCGTCAAAACCGTCTCCCAAAGTCCGAAAAACAACCGAAAATCCGGCCTTCGCGGCGCTTCGAAGGCGGGCGGACCATAGGGTTGCCCCTATTGGGTGTCAAGAAAGACAGATTCCACGCAAGCATATGATATTCCTGGTGAAATAATGCGCGCGCATTATGTCGCGCGGGCTTGCCGGCGGGGGCCGCACGGCGGCTGCGATTCATGGCGATCCGATGACGGAGGCGTCCGCTATTCGGCGGCAATCTTCTCGGCTTCCGACAGCGACACCGACACCAGCTGGCTGACCCCGCGTTCGGCCATGGTGACGCCGAACAGGCGGTCCATCCGGCTCATGGTCAGGGCGTGATGGGTGATCACCAGGAACCGGGTGCCGGACAATTTTGTCATTTCCCCCAGCATCTTGCAGAAACGCTCGACATTGGCGTCGTCCAGCGGGGCGTCCACTTCGTCCAGCACGCAGACGGGCGCAGGGTTGACCAGGAACACGGCGAAAATCAGCGCCAGGGCGGTCAGCGCCTGTTCGCCGCCCGACAGCAGGGCCAGGCTCTGCAGCCGCTTACCCGGCGGACGGGCGAAGATTTCCAGACCCGCCTGCAGCGGATCGTCGGATTCGGTGAAGGTCAGGCGGGCTTCGCCGCCCTCGAACAGCTTGGTGAAAAGCTCCTGGAAATTCGCATTGACCTTCTCGAACGACGCCAGCAGCCGCTCGCGGCCTTCCTTGTTCAGGCTCTGGATGCCGCGGCGCAGCCGCTCGATCGCGCCGGTCAGGTCTTCCCGGTCGGCGGCCAGGGTGGTCATGCGGGCTTCCTGTTCGGCCGCTTCCTCTTCGGCGCGCAGGTTGACGCCGCCCAGCTGTTCGCGCTCGTTCTTCAGGCGCTCGACACGCTTCTCCGCCTGTTCCAGAGGCGGCAATTCTTCGCCTTCCTTGATTTCGGCGCGCTCCGGCAATTCCGCCGGCGAACATTCCAGTTCGTCCTGGATGCGGGTCTTCAGCTCCTCGATGCGCTGGGCAGCGGCTTCCGACAGGGCCTGGGCGCGGGCGCGCTCCTCGCGGGCGGCGGCCATGATGGCATCGGCGTTCTTGGCTTCCTTGTCGGCCTCGGCCAGAATGTTTTCGGCGGCCTGGCGCGCATCCGCAGCCTCGCGGCGCGCGGTTTCGGCCAGCGCGATGGCATCCATCAGGGCGTTGCGGCGCTGCGAGATTTCCTCCGGCACCTTTTCGGCGGCATCCAGCTCGGCGGTCAGTTCTTCCTGGCGGCGGGCCAACTCGTTCACCTTGTCGGTGGCGGCGGTGCGGCGCGATTCCCAGCGGGCCTGTTCTTCGCCGATGCCGGTCAGACGCGCGCGGCGGGTCGCAACCTCGCGGCGCAGCGATTCCAGGCTGGCGCGGGCCTCGGTGCTGGCGGTGCGGGCCTCTGCCGTCCTGCTGCGTGCGTCGGCAACGGACTGGTTCAGTGCGATTCCGTCGCCCAGCTCTTCCAACCCGGAAACGGCCTGGCCATGGGATTCCTCGGCGGCCTGAACCGACTGGGTCAGGCGCAGAATTTCCGCTTCCAGCGATGCCAGCTGGGAGGCGCGTTCCGCCGCGGCGCGGGCGGCGCGGGCCGCCAGGTCCTGGGCCCCGATAAGCGCCTGTTCGGCGGCGCGCTCTTCGCCCTCGGCGGTGCGCAGTGTTTCGCGCGCGGCGTTGGCGGCATCACGGGCACTGGAATATTCGGCAAAGCGGGCCGCGCGGACTTCCCGCGCCTGTGCCGCATCGCTCTCCAGTTGGGTCAGGCGATTGCGCTGCGCCAGGCGGATTGCGGAGGCCGACGGCGCATCGGCGCTGGCGACAAAGCCGTCCCAGCGCCACAGGTCGCCGCGCGCCGATACCAGGCACTGACCCGGCTTCAACTGCTTTTGCAGCGCCGCGCCCTGATCGGGAAACACCAGCCCCGTCATCGCCAGGCGGCGCGCCAGCGCGGCGGGCGCCTGCACGAACTGGCTGAGTGGCTTGCAGCCGTCGGGCAGCACGGGATCAAAATCGAACGTGCCCAGATCGCGCCAGTGATGGGGCGAGGAATCGTCCAGGGGCGCCTGCAGGTCTTCGCCAAGCGCTGCACCCAGCGCCGTTTCATAACCAGCCTGCACCGTCACCGCATCGACCAGCGGCGGGAACAGGCCTTCGCCTTCCGGATGCAGCAGGTCGCTCAGCGCCTTGACCTCGGCGGTGAGGCGCTGAACCTCACGTTCGGCGTCCTCCAACGGGCCGCGGGCGGTCGTCTCCGCCGCTTCGGCGTCGCCGCGGGCCGTCCGCGCCGCGCCGGCGGCGGTGCGGGCATTTTCCGACACGGTGCGCGCGCGTTCGGTTTCGGCTTCGGCGGCATGAACGTCCGGCGCGTCCTTGGCGGCTTCCAGCGCCCGGTCCAGCCGGGCCTGGGCATCGGCAAGCTGGCCTTTGCTGGTTTCGATCAGGGCGGCGGCCACGCTCTGGCCGCGCTCCAGGCTGGCCTTGCGGGCGTTCCAGTCCGCCAGTTCGGCCGTCAGCTTTTCCAGCAGACCTTCGGCTTCGGCGAGGGTCTGGGCAAACTCGGCCGCCAGATTTTCCGCCGCGCTCATGTCGTCGCCGGCGCGGGCATCGGCTTCGCTCAGCGTCTGGTGTTCCTCCGCCAGGCGGCTCAGCGCGTTCTGGGCATCCTGTTCCAGCGCCTGCTCGCGCTGGCTGTCGGACACGCCCTGGGCAATAAGCTGGCGGATGCGCTGGGCGGCTTCGCGCGCGCGCGTTTCCTCGGCATCGAGCTGTTCGCGCTGGGCAATCAGCCGGTGATGGGCGGCAGCCTTTTCGGCTTCTGTCTGGCGCAGGGGCGGAAGCACCTCAGCGGCCTGGCTCTGGGCGGTCGATGCCTGGGCCGCCAGTTCGGTGGCGCTGGCGACATTGCTCGCGGCCTTGGCCAGATCCTCGGCCGCCGCCGCGGCCTTGGCCTCGGCAGCGATCCAGCGCAGGTGATGCGCCAGCGCCTCGGCTTTGCGGATATGGCCGGACAGGTTGCGATAACGCGCGGCCTGGCGGGCTTGCCGCTTGAGGCTGGCAAGTTGCCCCTCCACCTCGTGGATCACGTCTTCCAGGCGCGACAGGTTGGTTTCGGCGGCGCGCAGGCGCAGCTCGGCCTCGTGGCGACGCTGATGCAGGCCGCCGATACCGGCGGCTTCTTCCAGAATGGCGCGGCGAGCCAGCGGCTTCTGGCTGATCAACAGGCCGATCTGGCCCTGGCGCACAAAGGCTGTCGAGCCGGCGCCGGACGACGCGTCGGCGAAGAAAATCTGCACGTCACGCTGGCGCACGTCGCGGCCATTGATGCGATAGACGCTGCCCGCTTCGCGCTCGATGCGGCGCGACACTTCGATCGTGTCGAAATCGGCATAGGCGCCGCCCGCGGAGCGATCGGCATTGTCGATGAACAGCGTGACTTCGGCGACATTGCGTGCGGGCCGGCCGGCACTGCCGGAAAAGATCACATCGTCCATCTCGCTGCCGCGGATGGAGGAGGGGCGGGTTTCGCCCATCACCCAGCGCATGGCGTCGAACAGGTTCGACTTGCCGCAGCCATTGGGCCCGATCACCGCGGTCAGGCCGGGCTCAATGAACAGCTCCGTCGGTTCGACGAAGGATTTAAAACCGGAAAGCCTGAGCCTGGTGAACTTCAACTGACTTGCGCCGCCTCTGCGCTGCTCACCCGCCGCTTACTTCTGCTCGGCGAGCGCCTTGTCCAAGAGTTTCGAAATGGTATCGAACGGAATGTTGCCCGATCCCTGGGACACGCCATTCAGAATGAAGGTCGGCGTGCCGGTGATGTTGTATTTGGCCTCGCCATCCGCGGCGACCTTGTTGATGCGTTCATCCTCAGCTTTGTTGGCGATGCACTGGTCGACCTGGTCGGCGCTCATGCCGGCGATCCGGCCCAGCCGTACAAGTCCGCCATGGACGTCGGTTACCCCATATTCAACGTCCCATTGGGGTTGATTCTTGAACAGCAGGTCAATGAAGTCGAAATACTTATCCTCAGGCAGACAGCGGGCGATTTTCTCGGCCGCGCCATCGTCCGGGCGCAGCGGGAAGACGCGGAAGACATAGAAAATCTTGCCGGTATCGATGTATTGGGCCTTCAGCTGCGGGAAGGACTGTTCGTTGAAGGCCGCGCAAACCGGGCAGCTGGGCGCCGCATACTCGATCAGCACCACCTTGGACTTGGGGTTCCCCATGGTCCGGTCGGTGGGCAGGATCTCATAACCCTGGGCGGATTGGGCCGTGGCCGCATCTGTGGACGAGCCGGACAGGGCATACCAGGCAACGGCGCCCAGCACGGCCAGAACGACGACGCCCAGGATCAGGAGGGTTTTGCGCGACACGTGTGATTCTCCGCCTTGGTTCGGGACGGTTTTTGGCAGAGAACCGGGGCCCGGTCCAATGAGTCGCACGTCCGGCTTCGGACAGGTGCCGGAAAAGTCCGGCTTTTTCGCCGTTTTGGCCGTGATTTAAGGTCCTGGCCGGCGTCAGGTCGTCCTGCGGCGTGCCAGGGCCTGAAGCGCACGGGCCAGTCCCTCGGGGCCGGTATAGCGGCGGCTGGGGTCGGCGGGGGGCAGGGGGCCAGCCGGCTGCTGCCGGGGCTGCCGGGCAGGCGGCGTCAGGGGCGCGCCCTGGCTGAACTTGATCTGGGCCACGGCGGGGCGACCCAGATAGGCGTTGATCCGTTCGCACAGGGTGCGTTTTTCGTGGGCGAGGAACAGGGCCGCCCCAGGCACGGCGCTGAGCGTCAGGGTGCCGCCCGCCGGACCCTCGGTCAGCCGGGTGGGCTGGGCCAGGCGGGCAACCTCGGGACCGGCAATCTCGGGCCAGCGCAGGACCAGCGAGGGATCGGCAAAGCCGGCCCGGGCGAAGGCAATGGCGCCCACGCTGCGCGTGTCGGTTGCCACCGGCACCACCCGGCGATGGCGGGCAGGCGCCTGTGCATGGTCGCCGGATTGGCTTTGTGTCTCGCGGGGGCTTCGGGCCATGGTGCCAGTATGCCGCGCGCCCGGACCTCACAACAGCCCTCTTTGAGCGTGCGCCTGCTGGCCTGGTACGATGTCCACCGCAGGGTGTTGCCCTGGCGGGCGCCGGCGGGCAAACGCGCCGATCCCTATCGCGTCTGGCTGTCCGAAATCATGCTGCAGCAGACCACGGTGCAGGCCGTTGCCGGTTATTACCGCAAGTTCCTGGCGCGCTGGCCAACGGTGGGCGCACTGGCGGCAGCGCGGCAGGACGATGTCCTAGCCGCCTGGGCGGGACTTGGATACTACGCGCGTGCTCGCAATCTGCATGCAGCCGCCAAGGTCGTTGCGCAGGAGATGGGTGGGCGGTTTCCCGGCACCGCCGAAGCGCTGCGTGCCCTGCCGGGCGTGGGCGCCTACACGTCCGGGGCCATCGCCGCCATCGCCTATGACGAAAAACAGGCGGCGATGGATGCCAATGCCGAGCGTGTGATCGCCCGGCTTTATGCTGTCGAAACGCCGATGCCAAAAGCCAAGGCCGAATTGCACCGGCTGTGCCAGGCGCTGGTACCGGATTGGGCAAAGGCGATTTCGTGCAGGCCCTGATGGACCTGGGCAGCGCCATCCTGCGGCCAAGCGTCCGGCCTGCGCCCTGAATTGTCCTGGACGGATGATGATCCAGGTCGCCTTCTGGGGCGCGGCATCCAAGCCTGGTGCTGGTCAAGGCGTCAATCGCGCCCATGTCCGCTGAAGCGCAGGAGCAGCCTCTTGTGTTCCCCAAATGTTCCAGTGCTGGGCATGATCAGTTCCCACACAAGCCCTGGATGTCGCGCTCGATGATGCAGCCGCCTTCTGCTGACTGGAATGGCTATTCGCCCGCGCCTGGAGCCTGAAACAGGCGCCGTTCCCGGCGGACTGGAAAAAGCGGCCGGGCCTCGTGCGTCATGGCTTTACCCACTTCGAACTTGAGATCGAAGTCTATGTGGGGCGCGTCGCCTGCCGTCCCAAAACGCAAGGCCAATGGGTGCCGCGCGGGCAATTGCCTGATGCCGCGCTGCCCACGGTCATGCGCAAGATCGTGGAACACGGGCTGGACGAAGGCGGCCCGCTGTTCGCCTCTCAGGAAAGCTCGGCCCGCAAGCGCTGACGCAGCACATCGATCGGGGCATAGCCGCCGCCGGGCAGTTCGAACTGCCAGAAGGTCCAGCCGTTGCAGGCATCCAGTCCCTGCACATGCGCGCCCATGCGATGGATCGAGCCGGTGGCATCCGATGTCACCAATGTCCCGTCGGCGCGCACCTTGGCGCGGTGACCCTTGCGGGCGCCATGCAGCACCGTGCCGGGCGGCAGCAGGCCCCGTTCCACCACCCAGCCGAAGGGAATGCGCGGTTCGGCGCGCTTGGAGCCGGTGACCTTGATGGCCTCGGCTTCGGCAGGCTCTATGGCGTCGATGCGCTTTTGCGCGACATCGGCATAGGATTTTTCGCGCTCGATGCCGATGAAATGGCGGCCCAGCCGCTTGGCGACCGCGCCGGTGGTGCCCGAACCGAAGAAGGGGTCCAGGATCACATCGCCCTGCTTGGTCGAGGCCACCACCACCCGGTGCAGCAGCGATTCCGGTTTCTGGGTGGAATGGGCCTTCTGGCCGCTCTCGTCCTTCAGCCGCTCGTTGCCCGAGCAGATCGGCAGCGTCCAGTCCGAGCGCATCTGCAATTCGTCGTTCAGCGCCTTCATCGCTTCATAGTTGAAGGTGTACTGCTGGCGCGGATGCTTGGCGGCCCAGATCAGCGTCTCATGCGCGTTGGTGAAGCGGCGGCCCTTGAAATTGGGCATGGGATTGGTCTTGCGCCACACCACGTCGTTCAAAATCCAGTAGCCCAGATCCTGCAGGATCGCGCCGACCCGGAAGATGTTGTGATAGGAGCCGATCACCCACAGCGTGCCATTGTCCTTGAGGCAGCGGCGCGCCGCGGTCAGCCATTCACGGGTAAAGCGGTCATATTCGTCAAAGCTGGCGAACTGGTCCCAGGCGTCGTCGACCGCATCGACCTTGGACTGGTCGGGCCGGTGCAACTGGCCGCGCAGCTGCATGTTGTAGGGCGGGTCGGCGAAGACCAGGTCGCAACAGCCTTCCGGCAGGGCCCGCATGGTTTCCACACAGTCGCCCCGGATGATCCGGTTCAATTCCAAATTCATGAGCCCCGCCCAAAATGTTCACAGCGGGATTCACAGTGATTCGGGTCGATTCGCCCGTCAAGAGTCTTGGTGAATCAAAGCGTTATGAATTGAGTCCCCGGATTCATCCCCACACTAGATGTTGTGGTCGGTGAGCAGATTGCGGATCGGGGCGAAGCTGCGGCGGTGGTGCACGGTAATGCCGTGCTGCTTCAGGCCGGCCATATGCTCGGCGGTGCCATAGCCCTTGTTGCGAATCCAGTTGTAGCCGGGATGGTCGCCATGCAGCCGGACCATCAATCGGTCGCGGGTGACCTTGGCGATGATGGACGCCGCCGCGATGGACAGGCTTATGCCGTCGCCATCCACCAGCGTGTCGCATTTGCAGGGCAGGGCGGGCGCATCGTTGCCATCCACCAGGGCGAAGGCCGCCGGCACGGCCAGCGCGCCAACCGCGCGCGACATGGCCAGATGGGTCGCCTGGCGAATGTTGAGCAGGTCGATTTCGTCCACGCTGGCTTCGCCCACGCCGACGCCCACCGCCATTTCCATGATCTGCGGGAACAGCGCCTCGCGTGCGCCTTCGCTGAGTTGCTTGGAGTCGTTGAGGCCTTTGGGTATGCGGCCTTTCTGCAGGATCACCGCGGCGGCAACGACCGGACCGGCCAGCGGCCCGCGCCCGGCTTCGTCAACGCCGCATACGGGCCCGTCCAGGGTCTTCAGCAGGCGCGACTCATGGATGAAATGCGGCATGTCCGGCTTATAGCGCGATGGCGACTGCCTGCCACTGTGATCGCCCGCCGCCGCTCAGACGGACGGTTCAGAACAGCGCCATCTGGTCGCCGCTTTGGGGCGGGCGACGGAATTTGCCAAGGTTCAGGGGTTTTGACGGCTGGTTCAGTCCCAGCCGCCTGACGGCCATGTGGAAGCGCCGCGCCATGAGCTCGGCATAGGGGCCGGTACCCTTCATGCGGGTGTTCCAGTTGGGATCGTAATCCCTGCCGCCGCGCATGGACCGCACAAGCGTCATGACATGGCGCGCCCGGTCCGGCGCGTTGGCGTCCAGCCATTCGCGGAACAGATCCTTGATCTCCAGCGGCAGGCGCAGCAGCACATAGCCGGCTGAGCGCGCGCCCGCCTCCCGGGCCGCGGACAGAACCGCTTCCATCTCGTGATCGTTCAGCGCGGGAATGGCGGGAGCGAACATCACGCCCGCCGGCACGCCTGCATCGGCAAGGCCGCGAATGGCCTGGAGGCGGCGCGTCGGCGTGCCCGCACGCGGTTCCATCGCGCGGGCCAGCTTGCGGTCCAGCGTGGTCACCGAAATGGCGGCCTTTGCCAGGCCCATCCCAGCCATCTCGGACAGGATATCCAGGTCGCGCAGGATCAGCGGCGACTTGGTGACAATGGCGACCGGATGGCGGAAGTCGCGCAGCACTTCCAGGATGGAGCGGGTGATGCGCATGGTCCGTTCCACCGGCTGATAGGGATCGGTGTTGGTGCCGATGGCGATGGTCCTCGGCACATAACCGGGGGCGGACAGTTCCTTTGCTAGCAGCCGGGCGGCATCGGGTTTTGCGAACAGCCGGGTTTCGAAATCCACGCCGGGCGACATGCCCAGCCAGGCATGGCTGGGACGGGCGAAACAATAGACGCAGCCATGCTCGCAGCCGCGATAGGGATTGATGGACTGGTCGAAGGAAATGTCGGGGGATTGGTTGCGCGCGATGATGGTGCGCGATGCGTCCAGGGTTACTTCGGTGCGCAGCGGCGGCAGGCTGTCTTCATCGCCTGCGAACGGGACTTCGCGTTGCGGCATGGCCGGGGCAGCGCGGCTGTTGGACCAGCCGTCATCCAGCAGCGTGCGGCTGTGCCGCTCGTAGCGGCCCACGGCGTTGGAGAGCGCACCGCGCCCGCGCAACCGTTCGGGACGCATGGTCGAATCAAGGACTGTCGTCATTCCGCGACAGTAGCACTGAATGAGAACAAAACAAGTACGAATGCCGTGGCCGACTTTGCATCTGTTGGACGCAATCCTCGCCTGCTGGCGTTTCCCGTGATCGGAGGGTGGCCGCGACCTTCTGTCCATCCGAAATGCACAAATTGAAGGCAAATCATGGGCTTGCTTACGATATGGCCGAAATTCCGTTTGCGGCTTCGTCCGACTGCGCCATTATGGCGACATGATCAGTGTCATCGTGCCCACCCTGAATGACGAGCGCCTGCTGCCCCGCTGCTTCGATGGCCTGATTGCCGGGGCGGTGCGCGGTGTAGTGCGTGAAGTCGTGGTGGCAGACGCCGGCTCGTCCGATGCCACGCTGGCGATCGCCGACGCCGTGGGCGCGCATATCGTGCATGCCCAGAGCGGCCGCGCGGCGCAATATATTGCCGGTGTCGCGGCGGCAAAGTCCGACTGGCTGCTGTTCCTGCATCCGCAAACCGCGCTGGAGCAGGGCTGGGATACCGAAGTGGAATCCTTCATCGACCAGGCGCAGCTTGAGCGTCCGCGCGCGGCCGTGTTCCGCTTCGCCCTTGAGGATTTCGGCGGCGAGGCGCGCCGGGCGGAGGCCAAGGCCGCGCTGCGCTCGGTGCTGCTGGCGCTGCCTTATGGCGATCAGGGGCTGCTGGTGCCGCGCCGTCTTTACAATCAGGTCGGCGGCTTTCGCGCTTTGTCGCGGATGGAGGATGCCGACATCGTCCGGCGCATAGGCCGGCGCCGCCTGATCCGCCTGCGCGCGCGCGCGGTGAATGTGGCGCGTCCGTCCAAGGGGGCGTTGCGCGGCCTGGCGCTCAGCCTGCTGCACGCGATCCGCGTTCCGTCCACGGTGCTGGCGAAGCTTTAACGGGAATCCTGCTGGCCGGTTTCGGCGCTCAGCTGCAGCGGCCGTTCGCGCGCCGAGGCCGACAGTTCGCGCGACGGATGGTAGAGCGGCCAGTTGCCCTTGGCGGTTTCTTCCAGGCTCTTGGCGTCCTGGCCGAAGCGGCGGCGATAGAGCCAGTGATAGAGCATCAGCCGCTTCACATAGGAGCGCGTCTCGTAGACCGGGATGCTTTCGACGAACAGCAACGGATCGTTGGCGCCGGCCTTGGTCTCCAGCCAGCGGTTCACCGCCGAGGGTCCGGCATTGTAGGCGCCGCCAAGCTCCAGCAGGTTGCCATCCAGCTGGTCCAGCAGCCGGGTGATGTAGAGCTGTCCCACCGACAGGGATGTGCCCGGATCGTAAAGCGAGTCCGGGTTCTTCACGCCAAGGTGCCGCGCGGTGGCGGGCATCAGCTGCATCAGCCCGCGCGCCCCCGCCGGCGAGGTGGCGCCGGTCTGAAAACGGCTCTCGATGCGGGCGAAGGCCAGCACCAGGGATGAATCGATCTTGTAGCCGCCATCGGGATTGTAGGCCGGCATGGGAAACAGGCCGGTCAGCATGATGCCGCGCGCCGCGCACTTCTCGCTGGCGCGCAGTTCGACATTGGGCACGCCGATGTCGCGGGCCAGCGCCGCCATGGCCGGGTCCAGCCGCTCGTCATTGCGGACAAAGGCGCGGTTCAGTTCCGGCCCGACATAGTCGCTTTCCCCGATCTGCCACAGGGCGACTGCACGGCGCGCGGACTGATCGCGCATCAGGTCGGCAAAGTCGGCCTGGTTCAGGATGGCGTCGGCAAAGCCGGTCTGGGTATCGATGCCCAGCACCCGTTCGGCGATCAGGCCATAGAAAGTCGGCTCGTTGCTGGCGGCGAAATCCAGCAGGGAAATCACCTTTTGCGGCTCGCCCGCCTGCATATGCGCGCGGGCAGCCCAGAAGGCGGCCTGGGCGCGAAGGTAATTTTGCGCGGCCGGCGTCTGCGCCAGCCTTTCCAGCTGCGCCGCAGCGTCCTGCCAGCGGCCCAGACGATAGGCGGCCAGACCGGCATCCCACATCAGCTGCGGCACGGACGGATCGGAGACCGACATCGCCAGGGCATAGGCGTCAGCGTCGCGGCTTTCGGCGCGATAGGACGCGGCGATGCGATGGGCGAGAATGGCGCGGTCGGCCGGGGTGGTTGTCGCTTCGACCGAGCGCATCAGCGCCAGCGCCTTGTCGGGATCGCCGGCGCGAATGGCGGCGATGATGCCGGGCATCACGCTGCGGCCCGCCTGTGCGGAAGGATAGGGCTCGGGCAGTTCGACATCCTCATAGCCGCCGGTGCGGCTGCCCACGCTGGTCGGGGCGGGAATGGAGGTAACCACCGCCACCGTGACCAGCTTGCCGCCGCGGCGCACCTTGCGCGTGGAGCGGACCACCGCCATCCGGTAGATGTCGTCGGCAATCGCCAGGTCGCGATTGTCCGCCAGCCATTCCTTGAGCGGCCCGATCTTGACGCTGTGCGCCGAGGCCGACTTGAAGTGCAGCGCCTCTGCATAGCCGAGCAGGAGCGGATCGCTGATCCTGGCGAAGATGGTCTTGGCGCGGGAATATTGGCCAGCGCGTTCGGCCTTCATCAGGTCGCGGTAGAGCGCCACATCCTCAGGGCTGAGGACGCGCGGGGCGGTGTGGCCGGATGGCGCGGGGCGCATGGCCGCCGGCGGCGTCTCGGCGCGGGCATGGCTGCACAGGCCGGCCGCCAAGCCGATCGCCAACATGACGCGCCTGATTGCGTGAGACTTGAGAATTTTTCCGCCCCGGACAGCTAGACCGCTGGAAATTGCCAGCGACTCCATATCGTTAGACTGCGCCGCGCTTTGGGGCAAGGTCGACCCGCAAATATGGTTTGCGCGGCGGCCGGTGTCTCAGGAGAGGGATTCCAGCCGGTCGCGCACGGCCTGAAGATCGCGCCAGGCGAGTTTCTTGTGGGCGGGCTGGCGCAGCAGATAGGCCGGATGTCGTGGCGCTGGACCTGCACCCGCCCTGGACGAGGACGCCATGGCCAGGGTGGCCGGCGAGCTGCGCGAAACGGGTGCGCGCGCCCTTGTGCTGACCACCGCCCCGGTGCCCGAACCCTCCCAGCAACGGCTGATCCTGAAACTGCCGACCGACAAGGATGCGAACAGCGACGCAGCCCGCGCCGCCCTGTCGAAACTGCGAGGGAACCCGGCGCGGCGCTGGTGGCGGCGGCAAACGGATGGACCTTCTGGTGCCCGCGTTGGCTGTGCCGGCCAGGCCGATGCGCCCCAGCATCGCGCGGGCAAAGTTCGTCTATCGCGGCGCGCAAAATCCCTTCGCCAGGGTGCTTCGTCGCCACCGCATCGGGCGCGCCCGATGTGCTGGAGGCAGGGGCTTCGGGCATCGGCGCCTCCAACCTGATCGCCGGTGGCGGATGGCGTTGGTGCGCAAGGTGCCCACCGCCTTCCATGTCGAAGGCGCGGCTGCTGCCGTCCCTGGCCGGCGAAACGCTACGCGTGCTGGAAAAAAGCCCCGCCATCACCGTCAGCACCGACGGGCGCGATCCACTGACCTATCTGCGCAGGGGCGTGGGCATCGGCGCGCTGGACACGCAAGGCCGCGCCCTGCCCACGCGATCCCGATGGCGCACTGTGGCTGCGCTGGGGGCCGGTGCCCCATATCGCCATCGCCGATATTGCCGGTCACGGCCTTTCGGGTGCCGTGGCGGATGATCGGCCCGCCGGGCGACACCGTCATGACCCCGCTGGGCGCCGGTCGCTGGCCAGTGCCAGAAAAGGGATGCGATCAAGGCCCCAATGGCCGAAATCGTGCCCGCGCGCCCCGACTGGATTCACGTCGTCATCGCTGGGCGGCTGGCCCGCCGGGCTGGCGGCGGCGATACGGCTCAAGCAGAGGGCGCCGGACGCCAGCATCTGCATTCTGGAAAAGGGCTCGGAGATCGGCGCCCATATCCTGTCCGGGGCGGTTATCGACCCCAAGGCGCTGAGCGAACTCATTCCCGACTGGAAGGAGCGCGGCGCGCCGCTGGACACACCCGTCAGCGATGACCGTTTCGTCTGCTTCACGAAAGGCGGCGCTTTTTCGATTCCGCATCTTCTGTTGCCGCCTCTGATGGGAAACCGCGGCAATTATGTCGTCAGCCTGTCCAACCTCTGCAAATGGCTGGGTACGCAGGCCGAGGCCCTGGGGGTGGAAATCTATCCCGGCTTTCCCGCTGCCGACCTGATCATCGAGGACGGCGCGGTTCGGGGCGTCGTGACGGGCGACATGGGCGTCGGCCGGGATGGGCATCACAAGGACGGTTTCACGCCGGGCATGGCGCTGCGCGGCAAGTACACGCTGTTCGCCGAAGGCGCGCGCGGCTCGCTGTCCAAGATACTGGAAAAGACATTCGGCCTGCGCGAGGGACGCGAGCCGCAGAAGTTCGGCATCGGGCTGAAGGAATTGTGGGAGCTGCCCAAGGACGCGCACAGGCCAGGGCTGGTGATGCATGGCATGGGCTGGCCGCTGGACAGCAAGACCGGCGGCGGGCTGTTTCTTTATCACTGGGGCGAGAATTTCTGCTCCGTCGGTTTTGTCGTGCACCTGAACTACAGCAATCCCTGGCTGGACCCGTTCGCGGAATTTCAGCGGGCCAAGACGCATCCGGCCATCGCCGCCATGCTGAAGGGCGCCAAGCGCATCGGCTATGGCGCGCGGGCGTTGACGGAAGGCGGCTACCAGTCGGTTCCCAAACTGGTCTTTCCCGGCGGCGCGCTGATCGGCTGCGCGGCCGGGTTCATGAATCTGCCGCGCATCAAGGGCAGCCACAATGCGATGAAGACCGGGATGCTGGCTGCCGACAGCGTAGCGGATGCGCTGGCGGCGGGCCGGGCGAATGATGTGCTTACGGCTTATGAGACGTCCTGGCGCGAAAGCTGGGTCGGCAAGGATTTGTGGCGTGTGCGCAATGCCAAGCCGCTCTGGTCGAAGCTGGGGACATGGGCCGCGCTGCCGCTGATCGGGCTGGATCTGTGGACCAACCAGCTGTTCGGCATTTCCCTGTTTGGAACCCTTGCGCATGGGGCGCCCGACTTTGCCAGCCTCCACAAGGCATCTGAAAGTCCGCGTATCGCCTATCCCCGGCCTGACGGTGAATTAACCTTCGACCGGCTGTCCAGCGTGTTCCTTTCGGGCACAAATCATGAGGAAGATCAGCCTGTTCACCTGAAACTGGCCGATCCAGCCATTCCCATTTCGGTCAATTTGCCCGAGTATGGCGAACCGGCGCAGCGTTATTGCCCGGCGGGCGTGTATGAAATTGTCGAGGAAAGCGGTCAATCCCGGTTCCAGATCAACGCGCAGAACTGCGTCCACTGCAAAACCTGCGATATCAAGGACCCGTCGCAGAACATCACCTGGGTGCCGCCGGAAGGCGGCGGCGGCCCCAACTACACGAATCTTTAGGAGAGCCGGCTTGTCACGCTTACCCATCCTTGTGCTTGCCGCCGGTCTGCTGGCCGGGTGCGCGGGATTTCCGCAGGTCAATCCCGATGTGACCTCTGTTCCGCCGGCTTCTTCCGAAGCGCGCCAGGCGCAGGCCTTCTCCACCTATCTGTCGGCGCGGTTCGCGGCAGGTGAACATGACCTGCACCAGGCCGCCTCCTATTACGGTCGAAGCCTGGCCAACGATCCGTCCAATCCCAGCCTTCTGGCATTGTCTTTCTTCTATGCCAGCACATCCGGGGACATGGACAAGGCGGGTGAATACGCCCGCAAGGTCATCGCCACCGATGCCGATGACCGCGCCGCGCGCCTGGCGCTGGCGGTGATCGCGCTGAAGGACAAGGACTACAAGGACACGCGGGCCAATCTTGCGCAATCTGCCAAGGGGCCGTTCACCCAGCTGACGCTGTCGCTGTTCGATGCCTGGGCCGCGGCCGCGCAGCGCGACAAGGCCGCCGTGGAGGCGGACCTGGCGACCTTGCGGGCGCAAAAGGGCGCGGAAAACCTGGCCGCCTTCCATGCCGCGCTGCTGCATGAATTCATGGGCGAGAACAAGATTGCCGACGCCGATTTTCAGAAGGCGATGGCCGGCCAGTCCGTCACGCCGCGCGTGCTGGAAGCCTATGGCCGTTTCCTGGAGCGCAATGGCCGCCGCGATGAAGCCGCGGCGCTGTATCAGGCGCATCTGGGCAATCAGGGTCTGTCCGCCGTCACCGTGACCGGGCTGCAGCGGGTGGTAAAGCACGAGAAGCCGGACGCCATGATCCGCTCGGCGCAGGACGGCGTGGCCGAGGCCCTGTTCGGGATCGCCGCCTCCCTGACCGGCGAACAGAGCGCCGATGTTTCCATTCTTTACCTGCGCATGGCGCTGTATCTGCGGCCGGACCTGAACCTGGCGCAGATTCTTCTGGCCGACCGTTTCGAGACCCTGGGCAAGTTCGACCAGGCGATTGCAATCTATCAGGCTATTCCGCCATCATCGCCCTATCACCGGATGGCGGCGGTGCAGGCGGCGCTGGACCTTCAGCGCAGCGGCGACAATGAGGCGGCGATTGAAAGCCTGCAAAAGGTCGTCGCCGACGATCCGCAGGATGTGGAAAGCTGGACGGCGCTGGGCGACACCTATCGCTCGTCGGAAAACTATCCCAAGGCGATTGAAGCCTATGACCGTGCGGTATCGCTGATCAAGAAGCCGGAGCGGCGCGACTGGACGCTGTTCTATGCCCGGGCCATGGCCAAGGAACGCACCGGACGGCTCGATGAATCGGAGGCGGACATCGAAACCGGCCTGCGTCTTTCGCCCAACCAGCCCGAGCTGCTCAACTATCTGGGCTATAGCTGGGTCGACCGTGGCCGGCGCATTCCCGAAGCCTTGACCATGCTGGAGAAGGCACGCACCTTAAGGCCCTATGACGGCTATATCGTCGACAGTGTCGGCTGGGCCTATTACAAGCTGGGACGCTACCAGGATGCGGCGCGGACGCTGGAGGCTGCAGTGCTTCTGGTGCCGGGCGATCCCACGATCAACGACCATTTCGGCGATGCGCTGTGGCGCGCCGGGCGCAAGATAGAGGCGCGTTTCCAGTGGAACCACGCGATCACCTTCAGCGAGGACGAGGCCGACAAGGCGGTGATCGCCCGCAAGCTGAAATCCGGCCTTGCCAAATTGCCCGTCTGACCGGCCCATGATCAGCGAATTGGCGCCGGCCAAGGTCAACCTGTTCCTGCATGTGGGCGCGCGCAGGGATGACGGCTTTCATCCCTTGCAGAGCCTTGCGGTTTTCACCGGCGAGGGCCCGGCCGCGGACCGGCTGTCGCTCAGCGAGGCCGACGGCATTGGCTTGCGCCTGGACGGGCCGTTCGCGCCGGGGCTGCAGGCCGAGCAGGACAATCTGGTCCTTCGTGCGGCGCGGCTGCTGCGCGAACGTGCGCCCGGCGCGATGGGCGTGGCGATGACATTGACGAAAAACCTGCCGGTGGCGTCTGGAATTGGCGGCGGATCGTCGGATGCGGCGGCGGCATTGCGGGGGCTTCGGATCCTTTGGGACCTGGCGATCGACGATGCGGTGCTGGCCGAGCTGGGCGGCAATCTGGGATCGGATGTTCCGGTCTGCGTGGCCGCGCGGCCGGCCTTCATGGAAGGACGCGGAGAAATCCTGACGCCGCTTGTGGTCATGCCGCGCCTGTCGATGCTGCTGGTCAATCCGGGCGTGCCGGTGCCGACCAGTCCGGTCTTCGCGGCCCTGAACACGCGCCGGGGCGTGGACATGACGCTGCCAAAAGGCGGCTTTGGCGATACCGGCGACCTGCTGCGGTTTCTGGAGTCCACGGGCAACGATCTGGAAGAACCTGCGCGCAGGCTGCAACCTGTCATTGGGCATGTTCTGGACGCGATCGCCGCGCAGCCGGGTGCCTTGCTGACGCGCATGTCGGGCAGCGGCGCGACCTGTTTCGGCCTGTTCGCCGATGATGACTGCTGCGTGCGCGCCAGTGCGGCCATCGCCCAGGCGCATCCCGGCTGGTGGTGCGCGGCCGGTTTTGTGCCGTCCCGCGGTCATGCCGAGGAAGTGCTTGGCCAGGATATCGGCCCCACGCCAGACGGGCTTTAAGGCGGGCTTTAAGACCAAATTAAGCATGAGACGGGAACATGCGGCGCTCATGAAGGAGGCGCCCATGGCCAAGGCCCCGGCAATCAAATTCATCGACAACCCGCTTGCGCCCGAGATGTTTGCCTCTGCGGCAACGGGCTTTTCCGCGTCGAACGGCAATATCACCATCACGCTGGAATCGCTGCGCGCCGATCACGGCGACAGTCCGGGCCCGGTCTATCGCACCGTCGTGGGGCGCATCGTGCTGCCCGCCGCGGGCGCGCAGGGACTGGCCATCGGCCTGTTCGATTTTCTGGAAAAGCAGGGCTTCGACTTCAAGAAGAAGCCTTGATTTCGCTCACGCCAGCCGTGCTGCGCACGGCGGCTCCGCGGGGGCGGCGGACTTCCGCCGGGGCGCAGTCGCGCCCAGTTCTTTTTTCTCAATAAGCGCGTTCGACGCAGAAATCGGCGATATCGGCCAGCGCGGCCTGAATATCGCTGGGCGGCAGCACGGCCAGTGCCGCCTTGGCGGCGTCGGCATAGGCGCGCGCACGGTGCATCGTGTCCTGGATGCCGCCGGTCTGTTCCACCAGGGTGATGGCGCGGTCCAGATCGCTTTCGGTCTGGTTGCCGGTTTCGATGACGCGCTGCCAGAACGGCTTGTCTTCCGGGCGGCTGCGCGCATGGGCCAGGATGATCGGCAAGGTCATCTTCGCTTCGCGGAAATCGTCCCCCACGGTCTTGCCCATCAACGCCTGACGGCCTGAATAATCCAGCGCGTCGTCGACCAGCTGGAAGGCGATGCCGAGATTCTGGCCATAGGCACGCATGCCCACGACATAGGCCTCCTCGCGCCCCGACAGCAGGGCGCCCGCCTGGGCGGCGGCGGCGAACAGCGCGCGGTCTGGCCGAAACCACCGTCAGGTAATGCCCTCCTCGCTCACCCCAGATTGTTGAGGATTTGAGCTGCATGACCTCGCCCTCGGCGATGACGGCGGAGGCACCAGCCAGAATGTCGAGCACCGCCTGATCGCCGGTTTCGACCATCAACTGGAAGGCGCGCGAAAACGGGAAATCGCCGACCAGCACGCTGGGCTTGTTGCCCCCATCAGGTCAGCTGGCGCTGACCTTGCCGCGGCGAAGCGCTTTCATCGACGACATCGTCGTGCAGCAGGGTTGCTGTGTGTGAACGAATGGTCGACCCGGCGGCCAGCCGCATGGTCGTCGCGGTGCGACCGCCGGCGCGCGCCGCCGCCAGGGTGAGCAGTGGGCGCAGCCGCTTGCCGCCAGGATCGATCAGGTGCCGGGCGGGGTCGGGGATCAGCGCCACGCCAGAGGTCATGCGCGCGTGGATCAGACGGTCGGTCGCGCCCATGTCCGCAGCCGCAGGGCATGCAGCCGCTCGACCGGCGAGACGTCCCTGGATTTTGGATTTGCGATGATGTTCGGGCCCAGCCATGCATCCCCAGATTACCCACCGAAGCAGGGGCCGAACAGGAAGCTGGGGACAAAATGGCCGCTTTTTCATAAAGACGCCATGCGGGCGGTTCTGCTGAAACCACGGACATGCTGGTGGCGGACTGCGCCGCCCAATCTTCTGTCGCAGGAGGCATCAGATCCGTCGTCAGCCGATGCCCATGCCAGCGTCATGGACGGCAGCATGGGCTTTTTGCCGCGGCGCCTGATGGTCGCCGACGATGATGATTCGCGGGCCGAGGCGCTGCTGCGCGCCGTCATGCCAGACAACAGATGCCGTGAGCGACAGCCTGCTGGACGGACGCGTGCATCTCGGCGCAGGGCCCGGCGGCCTGCAGGCCGGGCTGGATGCGGTGATGCTGGCGGCGGCGGTTCCGGCGGCGGCAGGCATGCAGGTTCTGGAACTGGGTCTGGGAACCAGCGCGCGGCCAGCCTGTGCCTTGCTGCGCGCGGGTTCCGGGGCTGTCGCTGACAGGGGTGGAGATCGATCCGCCGTCCGCCGAACTTGCCTGCGCCAATGCGGCCAGCAACGGTGCGAATGCTGGATGTTGTCACCGCTGATGTCTTTGCGCTGCCGCCGTCTCTCAAGCGCAGGTTCGACCAGGTGTTGTGCAACCGCCCTTTCGCGGGTCCCGGACAGGGTGTCACCAGATCCGGTGCGGGCGGGCGCGAAAATGGATGCAGGACGGCTGACAGGCTGGTTGAGGCTGGGCCTGCAACGCACCGTTTCTGGCGGCTTTTACTTTCATTATCCGTGCCGACCGGCTGGCCGAGGCGCTGGCCGCAGCCGCCGGACCGGGGGCTGGCAGTGTTCCCTATGGCCCTGCAAGGTGGGCCTGCCAAACGGGTGATCGTGCAGGCGCGCTGGTTCGCTGCGCCCGCTGGCCCCTGCTGGCAGGGCTGGTGCGCGCACCGAGGCCGATGGCGGCTGGACGGATGGGGCCGATGCGGTTCTGCGCGACGGGGCGGCGCTTGCCCTGGGACAGGCCCGCCTATAGGTTCCGGCCAACTTTCCAGATGGTCGAATCGTGCCGAAAGCCAAGACATTCCAGGACTTGATCCTGACCTTGCAGACCTATTGGGCGGAGCATGGCTGCCTGATCCTGCAACCCTATGACGACCAGATGGGGGCGGGCACCTTTCACCCCGCCACCACGCTTCGCGCGCTTGGCCCACGCCCCTGGAAGGCGGCCTATGTGCAGCCCAGCCGCCGGCCCACCGACGGTCGCTATGGCGAAAATCCCAACCGGCTGCAGCACTATTACCAGTATCAGGTGATCCTGAAGCCCGCGCCGGAGAATGTGCAGGAGCTGTATCTGGGCTCCCTGCGCGCGATCGGGCTGGACCCGGCGCTGCACGACATCCGCTTTGTCGAGGACGACTGGGAAAGCCCCACGCTGGGCGCCGCGGGCCTGGGCTGGGAAGTGTGGTGCGACGGGATGGAAGTGACCCAGTTCACTTACTTCCAGCAGGTGGGCGGCTTCGACTGCGATCCGGTCTGTGCCGAGCTGACCTATGGCCTGGAACGTCTGGCCATGTATGTGCAGAACGTGGAATTCGTCTACGACCTGGCCTTCAACGACCAGTTCCGCTACGGCGAGGTCTTTCACCAGGCCGAGGTCGAGTTCAGCGCCTACAATTTCGAGCGCGCCGACACCGAGATGCTGTTCCAGCATTTCAAGGATGCCGAGAAGCAGTGCGCGGAGTTGTTGACCGGCCAAAAGCTGGTGCTGCCCGCCTATGACCAGTGCATCAAGGCGTCCCATGCCTTCAACCTGCTGCAGGCGCGCGGGGTGATTTCGGTCACCGAACGCGCCGCCTATATCGGGCGGGTGCGGGCGCTGGCCCAGGCCTGCTGCGCGGCCTGGCTGGAATCGCCGATGGGGGCCTACAAGCCGCGCTATGCCGACAAGGGGCAGGCCTGATGCCCGATCTTCTGCTTGAGCTTTTCAGCGAGGAAATTCCCGCCCGCATGCAGGCGGGCGCGGCAAAGGATTTCGAGCGCCTGATGGTGGGCGCGCTGTCGGATCGCGGGCTGCTGTTCGAGGCGGCGAAGGCTTTTTCCGGCCCGCGCCGCATCACCCTGGCGATCACCGGCCTGCCGGCGAAGCAGAGCGATGTGCGCGAGGAGTTGAAGGGCCCCAAGGTGGATGCCCCGCCCGCCGCCATTGAAGGCTTCCTGAAGAAGACCGGGCTGGGCAAGGACCAGTTGACGGTTCAGTCCACGCCCAAGGGCGACGTCTATATCGCGGTGATCGAGCGGGAAGGCCGCGAGACCGCCGCGGTGCTGGCCGAGATCATTCCCGAAGCCATGGCCAGGCTGCCCTGGCCCAAGTCGATGCGCTGGAAGCCGGGCGTGACCACGCGCTGGGTGCGGCCGCTGCATTCCATCCTGGCCAGCTTCGATGGCGAGGTGGTGCCGTTCAGCTTTGCCGGGGTCTCCAGCGGGCTGCATACGCGGGGACATCGCTTTCTTTCGGACGGCAAGATCGAGGCGCGTCGGTTCGACGATTATGAACAGAAGCTGCGCGCCGCGCATGTCATTCTGGATGCCGAGGAACGCGCGGCGATCATCTTCGAGGGCGTCAAACAGGCGGCCTTTGTGCATGGCCTGGAAATGATCCCGGACGAGGGGCTGCTGGCCGAGGTGTCGGGCCTGGCGGAATGGCCGGTGGTGCTGATTGGCGCCATTGAGGACCAGTTCATGGATGTGCCGGCGGAGATTTTGCAGACCTCCATGCGCACCCATCAGAAGTATTTTTCGCTGCGCGATCCCAAGAGCGGCAAGATGGCAAACCGTTTTGCCCTGGTCGCCAACATGATCGCCAGCGATGGCGGCAAGGAAATCGTGGCGGGCAATGAACGGGTGCTGCGCGCGCGCCTGTCGGACGCCAAGTTCTTCTGGGACGAGGATCGCAAGATCAAGCTGGCCGATCGGGTAAAGGCGCTGGAAGGCATCGTCTTTCATGCCAAGCTGGGCACCCAGGCCGAGCGGGTGCAGCGCATCGTGGCGCTGGCTGGCCAAATTGCCGGGAAGATCGGCGCAGACGTTGAAAAGTCCAAGCGCGCGGCGCTGCTGGCCAAGGCCGATCTGACCACCGGCGTCGTGGGCGAATTCCCCGAACTGCAAGGGGTGATGGGCCGCTATTACGCCCTGCATGACGGCGAGGATGCGGCGGTGGCCGACGCGATCCGCGACCATTACAAGCCCGCCGGTCCGTCCGATGCAGTGCCGACCGACAAGGTCGCCATCGCCGTGGCGCTAGCCGATAAGCTGGATGCGCTCGTAGGTTTTTTTATAGTTGGTGAGAAGCCGACTGGTTCTGGCGACCCCTTTGCGCTGCGCCGCGCTGCGCTTGGAGCGTTGAGGATCATCGTGGGGAATAACATTCGTTTCGAATTGGCGGCACTTCTCGGCGGTATAGCCAGATGATTTGTTTGCTTTTTTGCAGACAGGTTGAAGGTAAATCTTCGTGATGCGGGGGCGCGGCACGACCTTCTTGACGCAGTCTTGCCGGGCAATCGGATACAAATTTCCGCCGGGTAGTGGGAAAGTTGAAGCGCTGCAAAGCCTTCCTGAAAAGCGATGATGGGCGCCAATCTGCTGGCCGAGTTACAAGCGCGCCGCCAATATCCTGAAGGCGGAAGAGAAGAGCGACAAAACCACCTTCGACGGGGCGGTGAACGACACATTGCTGCGAACCCGCCGACAAGGCGCTGCATGCGGCGCTGGCAAAGCAGTTCCTGCGCGATCGGGCCCCAAGCTGGATGCGGAAGACTTTGAAGGCGCGATGCTTGAGATGGCGGCCCTGCGCAGTCCCGTCGACGCCTTCTTCGAGGGCTGTAAGGTCAATGCCGACGAGGGCCGATGTGCGCCAGAACCGGCTGAACCTGCTGGCGGGGCTGCGTGCGGCGCTACTGGTGGCGGATTTTTCCAGAATCGAAGCGGCTGATTGCGCTAACGCTTGGCTCCCGCTGCTGTTAAAGTTTACGTCTCGCATGCCGGTTTTGTCACGGTTTTCCCGCTTTTTGGGCTTTCGGCGTCCTATGCTGCAATGCCATGGCTGGGGCCTCAGCAAATCATGACGGACCTTCAGTATGACCAAGTGGGTGTATGCATTCGGTGACGGCAAGGCGGAGGGGCGCAGCGAGATGCGCGACCTTCTGGGCGGCAAGGGCGCCAACCTGGCCGAGATGAGCAATCTGGGCCTGCCGGTTCCCCCGGGCCTGACGGTCACCACCGAAGTCTGCACCTACTATTACGCCAACGGGCACACCTATCCGTCCGACCTGAAGGCGCAGGTCGATGAAGCGCTGGCCCAGATCGGCCGTATCGCCGGCGGCACGCTGGGCGATCCGGCGCGGCCGCTGCTGCTGTCGGTGCGCTCGGGCGCGCGCGTGTCGATGCCCGGCATGATGGACACGGTGCTGAACCTGGGCCTGAACCCCGACACCGCCGAAGGTCTGGCCAAGCTGACGGGCAATCCGCGCTTTGCCTATGACAGCTATCGCCGCTTCATCCAGATGTATTCCGATGTCGTGCTGGGCGTCGATCATGCGCTGTTCGAGGAAATCCTGGACGAGGAAAAGGACAGCAAGGGCATCGAGCTGGATACCGACCTGGATGCCGATGACCTGAAGCATATCGCCGGCCTGTACAAGGCGCGGGTGGAAAAGGAACTGGGCAAGCCGTTCCCGGACGATGTGCAGGAACAGCTTTGGGGCGCCATCGGCGCGGTGTTCGGGTCGTGGCATAGCCCACGCGCCAACACCTATCGCAAGCTCAACCATATCCCCGAAGACTGGGGCACAGCGGTCAGCGTACAGGCCATGGTGTTCGGCAACCGGGGCGAGACATCGGCCACCGGCGTCGCCTTCACCCGCGATCCGGCAACGGGGGAAAAGCTGCTCTATGGCGAATTCCTGATCAACGCCCAGGGCGAGGACGTGGTGGCGGGCATTCGCACGCCCCAGCCCATCTCCAAGCTGGTGCGGGAGCGTCAGGGCGGCAAGCGCCCCTCGATGGAAGAGGCCATGCCCGACGCCTATGCCGAGCTGAAGGCGATCGGCGACCGGCTGGAGCAGCATTACCGCGACATGCAGGACGTGGAATTCACGGTGCAGGAAGGCAAGCTGTTCATGCTGCAGACCCGCGCCGGCAAGCGCACCGCCGAAGCCGCCCTGAAAGCGGCGGTGGACATGGTGGGCGAGGGGCTGATCGACAAGACCGTGGCGGTGACGCGGGTGGAGCCGGCGGCGCTGAACCAGCTTCTGCATCCCACACTCGATCCCGATGCGCCACGGGAACAGATCACCGTGGGCCTGGGTGCGTCGCCTGGCGCGGCCACCGGCGAGGTGGCCTTCACCGCCGAGGAAGCCGAGAAGCTGGCGGCCGATCACAAGGACGTCATCCTGGTACGGGCCGAAACCAGCCCGGAGGACATTCACGGCATGCATGCGGCGCGCGGCATCCTGACCGCGCGCGGCGGCATGACATCCCACGCCGCCGTGGTGGCGCGCGGCATGGGGCGCCCCTGCGTGTCCGGCGCGGGCATGCTGAAGATCGACGCCGCCAAGGGCGAGATGACGGCGGGCGATGTCGTGATCAAGCGCGGCGAGATTCTGACCATCGACGGCGCGACGGGCCAGGTGTTCAAGGGCCGCGTGGGCCTGCGCCAGCCTGAACTGACGGGTGATTTCGGCACGCTGATGCAGTGGGCCGACGAGGTGCGCCGCCTGAAGGTGCGCACCAATGCCGATACGCCCACGGATGCGGCGACAGCGCGCAAGTTCGGCGCCGAAGGCATCGGCCTGTGCCGCACCGAACACATGTTCTTCGATGCCGAACGCATCATCGCGGTGCGCCAGATGATCCTGGCCGACACCGAGGAGGGGCGCAAAGAGGCGCTGGCCAAGCTGCTGCCGATCCAGCGCGGCGATTTCGAGGCCATCTTCACCGAGATGGCGGGCCTGCCCGTGACCATCCGTCTGCTGGATCCGCCGCTGCACGAATTTTTGCCCCACAAGGAGGAGGAATTCGAGGAAGTGGCGCATGCCGCCGGTTCAAGCGTGGCCAAGCTGCGCGCCCGCGCCACGATCCTGCATGAGGCGAACCCCATGCTGGGCCATCGCGGCTGCCGCCTGGGCATCACCTATCCCGAAATCTACGAAATGCAGGCCCGCGCCATCCTGGAAGCCGCCCTGGCGGTCGAGGAAAAGGGCGGTGCGCCGGTGCAGCTTGAAATCATGATCCCGCTGGTCGGCTTCAAGGCCGAGCTGGATGCGCTGGCGGCCCGCATTGCGGGCGTTGCCGAGGCGATCAAGGCCGACAAGGGCAAGGTGCCCGCCTACATGATCGGCACGATGATCGAACTGCCGCGCGCGGCGCTGCGGGCGGGACAGATTGCCGAGACGGCGCAGTTCTTTTCTTTTGGCACGAACGACCTGACACAGACGACGATCGGCATCAGCCGCGACGATGCGGGCATGTTCCTGGGCGAGTATCTGAACAAGGGTCTGATCGCGCGCGATCCGTTTGTTTCGATCGATGTGGAAGGTGTCGGCGAACTTGTGCGCATCGCCGCGGAGCGTGGCCGCGCAACGCGCGCGAACATCAAGCTTGGCATCTGCGGCGAGCATGGCGGCGATCCGGACTCGATCCGCTTCTGTCACGACTCAGGGCTGGACTATGTTTCCTGCTCGCCATTTCGTGTCCCGGTTGCGCGTCTGGCCGCGGCGCAGGCGGCACTGGAAAAGAGTCGCAGGGACGTCTGAACTCTGTAGACAGCATAGGAAAACATTGGATTTTCAGGCTTTTCGTGACGCTCTGTCACGTTAATGAAAAAAATTGTTTGACGACTCGGAAATTGGGAGGCAAAAGCCGCGCCCAATGGTGCTGGGAACCATTCGGAACTTTTGAAGGACGACGCTTAATCGAAACAGCCTCATCGAAACAGCAACTGCGACATGAAGCCTGAACAGGGGCGGAAACACCGCAAGAGCGAAGTAGAGCAAGTCTGATTGAACTAGCGAAACCTCGAGCCGAAAAAAGAGTCTCACCGAAAAATGCCGAAACGAACCAACGACGCGATTTCGCGTTCCGACCGCGTGCTTCTTGCATCGCTGGCGATCATCCTGGCCACGGCCAGCGCCGCTGTGGGGGCATCCCTGGCGTATCGTCCGTCTACGGATAAAGTCGCCGCCGTTGCCGCCAAGGTGGCCCCCGCGGTCCAGGCGCCGGCCCAGCAGGCGCCCCAGGATTCGGTCATGGCGCAGCTTCTGCGCGAGCACCGTTGCCTGGCGGAAGTCATGTATTACGAGGCCCGCGGCGAGGGCGAAGCCGGAGAGAAGGCGATCGCCGAAGTCGTGTTCCACCGCATGAACCACGGCAATTATGGCCATTCCATCTGCGCGGTCGTCTATGAGGGCAAGGGGCATCCGGGTTGCCAGTTCTCGTTCGCCTGCAACGGCGCCATGGACAAGACCAAGCAGCCGCGCGCCTGGCGCCGGGCCGAGGTTCTGGCCGCCCGCATCCTGACCGGCGAAGTGCCGCTGCGGAACACCACCGGCGGGGCGACCAACTTCCATTCGGTTTCGGTGACGCCCGAATGGGCCGAGACGCTGAAAGACCACCCAGATCGGCAACCACATTTTCTATCGCGGCGTCGCACGCACCCGCGCGTCCTGAGCGGTTCCAGAAACCAGACCGATATCCAGGTTGGGCGCGCTGTGGGTCAGCGCGCCGGAGCTGATGTAATCAACGCCTGTCTCGGCTATTGCGCGCACGCTTGAAAGCGAGACATTGCCGGAGGCTTCCAGCGCGCGGCCGCCAGAAGGTTTCGCAGTTGCGGCCACGGCGCGTTTCAGATCGTCCGTGTTCATATTGTCCAGCAGGATGGCGTCGGCGCCCGCCTTCAGGGCCTCGAGCTGGGACAGGCTGTCGACCTCGATCTCGATTTTCACCATGTGGCCCAGGCCGGCGCGCAGCTGCGCCACGGCTGGCGCAATGCCTCCGGCGGCGGCGATGTGGTTGTCCTGATCATGGCGGCGTCATCCAGGCCGAAGCGGCTGATTGAAGCTCGCCGCAGCGCACCGCATATTCTGCAGCAGCCGAAGGCCGGGCAGTCTTGCGGGTGCAGACGATATGCGCCTTCGTGCCCTCCACTGCGCGAACCAGCGCCGCGCCGTGGCGGTCGCGGTGCCCGAAGTGGGGCCCAGAAGTTCAGTGCCACCCGTTCGGCCGTCAGCAGGCTCGCGGGCGCTGCCGGCGATGGTCGCCAGCGTGCCCCGGCACTCGGCATCGGCGCCGTCCGGTATCATCGCAACTGAAAAGGAGAGGGCCGGGTCGACCAGACTAAAGGCAAGCCGGGCGGCGATCATCCCGGCGATGCGGCCGGGCTTGCGCGCCACCAGGCGGGCGCTGGCGGTGGCGTCTTCGGGAATGGTCAGCTGGCTGGTGATGTCGCCGGCGCGGCCTAGATCCTCCAGCAGGGCGGCGCGGACCTGCGGCTCGACCAGCAGGTCCGGCGGCGGCCGGTGAAGGCAAGCGCGCTGGCTGTCATTTGCGGGCGCGGCGGGCTGCGTGTCGGGGCCTGTTCGGCGATGCGGGCGGCATCGGCCAGGGTGATCAGGGTTCGCTGGGCCACGGGGGCCGCCTGGGGATAATCGGTGCGCCAATGGCCGCCCCGGGACTCGGTGCGGGCCAGGGCGGCAGCCGCGACCAGCTGGCGCAGACTGGCGTGTCTGGCCCCCAGGGCTGGCTCGGTGCCTGCCCGCTCCAGCCGGGAAATGGTCGCCAGGGCCGCCCTGAGGCCCGCTGCGTCCCGTTCCAGCCCGGCCAGGCGGGTCATGGCGTTGCGCAGGACATGGGGCGGGGCGGGGCTGGCATGGCTGGCCGGCGCCTGGGGGGTGCCGCGCACGGGGCCGGGGGCCAGCATGCCGGCCACGTCCTGGGCCACGCGGGCGCCGAACACCAGTCCTTCCAGCAGGGAATTGAGGCCAGCCGGTTGGCGCCGTGCAGGCCCGTGGCGGCGCATTCGCAGCGCCCAGCAGGCGGGCAGCAGGTGTGCCATGCGCGTCGCGCAGCAATGCCGCCCATGTGATAGTGCGCCGCCGGTGCCAACTGGATGGGCTGGATCGCCGGATCGATCCCGCCGCCATGCAGGACGCATGGACTGTGGTAGTGACCGCGCGAAATCGGCGCCGATGGCTTCGCGGCAGTCCGAAACACCTTTTAGCGGATGCGATCTGGCGATGAGATGGCGCGCGCCACGATATCGCGCGGCGCAGTTCGGCATCGGCATGCACGGCGGTCAGCAAACGCTCGCCGCGGCTGTTGATCAGCACCGCGCCTTCGCCGCAGCGCCTCGGTCGCCAGCGGCGGGAATTCCTGCCACGGCAATGGCGGTGGATGGAACTGGACGAATTCCGGGTCGGCGATAACGCGCCCGCGCGGCCGGCCATGCCAATCCTTTCCGCCGCGCGCTTCCAGCGCGGTTGGTGGTCACGGCGTACACAGCGCCGGCTACCGCCGCTGGCCAGGATCACCGCGCGGCCCGCAGCAGGATGATGCGGGCGTGCGCGCCATGGCCCACCCGCAAAGATGCGCAGACGCGGCCGTCTTCCATCGCCAGTTCGACGGCATGATGGCCTTCCAGCAGGGTGATGCGCTGGCCTGCCAGGGCGTGCGCGCCGCCAGAAAGCGGCGGTGGCGCAGATCGCCGCGCCCGCGCCATCGCCGCGGACATGGACGATGCGCGAGGTGGAATGCGCCGCCTCGCGGCCCAGCGCCAGGCTGCCATCGGCGGCGCGATCGAACGGCGTGCCCAGCGCCAGCAGGTCGTGAATTCGGTCGGGGGCTTCGCGCGTCACCAGCTCGACGATGGCCGGATCGCACAGGCCCGCGCCCGCCATCACGGTGTCGTGGGCATGGCTCTGCCAGCTGTCGCCTTCGCCCATGGCGGCGGCGATGCCGCCCTGCGCCCAGGCGCTGGAGCCGGACTGGCCCGCCGGGGTGCCCGACAGGACGATGCACGGCATCGGCGCCAGTTTTAGCGCGGTGAACATCCCGGCGATGCCGGCGCCCAAAATCAGGGCGCCGTCCGTCTCGATGATATTGTCCATGTGGCGCATGGCGTCAGGCCCTGACCGCCAGCATCCGGTCGATCGGCGCCCTGGCGCGCGCGGCGATCGCCGGATCGACGATCACTTCATGGGTCATGGTCTGAAGGCTGTGCAGGATGCCGTCCAGTGTGATGCGCTTCATATGCGGGCACAGGTTGCAGGGGCGGATGAATTCGGTGCCGGGATTTTCGGCGGCGACATTGTCGCTCATCGAGCATTCCGTGATCATCACCACGCGCTGGGGGTGATGGACGCCGACATAATCGATCATCGCGGCGGTCGATCCGGCGAAATCGGCCTCGGCCACCACTTCGGGCGGGCATTCGGGATGGGCCAGCACCACGATGCCGGGATGGGCGGCGCGATAGTCGCGGATCTCGTCCGCGGTGAAGCGCTCATGCACCTCGCAGGCGCCTTCCCATGTGATGACCTTCACGCCGGTCTGCGCCGCCACATTGCGGGCCAGATACTTGTCGGGGATCATGATGACGGTGTCGGTGCCGAAATCGCTGGCGATGGCTTCCACCACCTTCACGGCATTGCCGCTGGTGCAGCAGATATCGCTTTCCGCCTTCACGTCGGCCGAGGTGTTCACATAGGTCACCACCGGCAGGCCGGGATATTTCTGTTTCAGCAGGCGCACATCGGCCCCGGTGATGGAGGAGGCCAGTGAGCATCCCGCGCGCATGTCGGGGATCAGGACGGTCTTTTGCGGCGACAGGATCTTGGATGTCTCGGCCATGAAGTGGACGCCGGCCTGCACGATAACCTGCGCATCGGTGCGCGCGGCCTCGCGCGCCAGCGCCAGGCTGTCGCCGACAAAGTCGCCGACGCAGTGGAAGATTTCGGGCGTCATGTAGTTGTGCGCCAGGATGACGGCGTTCTTTTCCCGCTTGAGGCGGTTGATCTCGGCGATCACCGGGGCATAGGCATGCCATTCGGCGGGCGGAACGAATTTCGCCACCTTGGGATACAGCCGGTCGGTGGCGCGGGCCACCGCATCGGTATAGGCAAGTTCGACACCCATCTGGACCTCCTTGCCGCGGATAAATACTCACTTCGAGTATATATCTAGGGCAAAAAACCCGGCCTTCAAGGAGCCGGTTCATGACTAATGCTACACCGGAGCATTAAGGGGTCAAGAGTCGCTAACGCGCGGATCAGCCATGCGTTGCGGTTTTATGTCGTTTCGCCGCAGCTTTGTTGAAATACGCCAACGGGATAGGCGATGGGCGAGGCCCGGTCAGCCGGGACGTGTGCGCCGTGCGCTCAGCCGGACGCCGGGCGCGGGGCGCTCGCGCAGCACCTCGCGGCGGAATCGGAACAGCTCGGCCGGCCGCCCCCGGGCGGGGGTGCAGAACTTGCCGGTGCCTTCGACCAGACCCTGTTCGTTGACCAGGCGGCGGAAGTTCTGCTTGTGCAGGCGCAGGCCCGCCAGCGCCTCCACCGCCCGCTGCAACTCCAGCAGGGTGAAGGTGGGCGCCATCAGCTCGAACACCACCGGCCGGTACTTCAGCTTCCCGCGCAGGCGGGCGATCGCCGTGGCCAGGATGCGGCGATGGTCGAACACCATCGGCGTGCCCAGGCGGACCGCGCCCCTTGGCGCCTGCCGCTGTCCGCCGTCGCGGTGATACTCCTCGACCAGGCCGGCTTCATAGAGAAGCTCGTATCGTTCCAGCACCCGCTCTTCGTCCCAGCCTTCCCCGAAACAGATATTGACCCGCTCGCGCCGGCGTTCGGCGACATCCCCATTGGGGGCGTCGCGCACGAATTTCTGCAGCGCCGGCAGGATGACCTCGTCGATCATGGCCGGGCGGTTGTCGCGCCAGTCTTCCCAGGGAAAATAATGGTACCAGCCGCGCCATTGTGTGCCGGGCGCTTCGCCGATCCGGCGGGTCAGGGCCAGATAGCCCACCGAAACAACGCGCGTGCCCGCATCATGGCCCGGCTGCTTCATCGTTCTGGCGCTGCGGTGGCGGCCCAGATCGCCAAAGGTATAGAGCTGCTCGGTATAGCCCAGGTCGAAACGCGTCTGTTCGCCGACCCATTTGCGCAGACCCTGTTCCAGGGTGCGGTGATGGACCGGATCGAAGGGGCCGAAAGGCAGTGCGTCGTGCGTGCCTTCATGGCTGACCACCAGCACGGACGGCATCTCGCCTTCCACCGCCACGATGGCGGCGGACAGGCCGATGGAAACGGCGCTGGCCTTGGTGCTCATGGTAACACCATCTCAGATACTCTCACACCAGTTATCCTCACAGGCCTTCCAGCGGAAAGACAGTAGGGACGCCCTGTTCGACCGCCACGGGCGGGCCCATCGCATTCAGGGCGGCGCTCATGCGCCCGCCCCGGCCCAGCGCGGCATCGGCGTGCGAGACGAGCAGCCGGTTGGGTGCGGCATGGGGCGCGCGCTGGCGCATGGCACGGGCGATCTCGATCTCGCGGTCCGGTCCCAGCCGGTCGCACAGGATGATGAAAGCCGAGGCCATGGAGCGGCTGATCCCGGCCCAGCAGTGGATGACCAGCGGCGCCCGCGCATCCCACGCGCGCGCAAACGCCAGCAACTGCTCGACATGCTGGGGGCCGGGCGGGGCGGTGCCGGCGGCCGCATCGGCCACGTCATTCATGCCCAGCTTCAGATGGGCTTCGATGGCATAGCCCATGGGCGTGGCGATCATGTGCTCGGGCGAGAGCAGGCTCACCAAATGGGATGGGGCATGACTGTCGAGCGTTTCGGCAAGGTTCGAAAGCGGGCTGACCAGAAGGCGTGGCATGGGGATGTTCTAGCCCGATTGGCCGGCATTGCCCATGTTCGGGATGTCAGGCGGGGCAGAGCCGCTGGAACCGGGCCAGGAAAAGCGCCTGGGCCTCGGCGGTGGGCAGGGGAACCAACCGGGGGGTACGAAGGCGCGCCGGGGGCCGGCCGAACAGGCGGCGCGCTTCGACCTCCTCAAAGCCGGCCAGCTGGGTCGCCTCGTAATAGGCGGACAGGTGATCGGCGCGCTTGAACAGGGTTTTCAGCGTAGCCGGGACCTGGGCCGGCAGGGCGAACCGCAGGTGAATTGCAGCCTGAAGTTTTTCCTCCAAGCTTTTGTAATTCATGCCAACTGCGGCTTTGAACGGGCTGATGAGGTCGCCGACAACATATTCTGGCGCATCATGCAGCAGCGCCATCAGGCGCGCCTCCCGCGCCAGCCTGGGCGATAGCTCGCTGACCAGCCGCTCCACCAGCACGCTGTGCTGGGCGACCGAGAAGGCGTGGGCACCCTTGGTCTGGCCGTTCCAGCGCGCCACCCGGGCCAGGCCGTGGGCGATATCGGCAATCTCGATGTCCAGCGGGCTGGGCTCCAGAAGGTCCAGGCGGCGGCCGGACAGCATGCGCTGCCATGCGCGGGGCGGGTTGGAGGATCGGTCAGGCATGGGGCCACAAAAGCCGCAACGCGACGATCGTCAAGGTCCCCGCCAGGATCAGGCGCAGGGCGCGGTCTGGCAGCCGGGGCGCGAACAGGCTGGACAGCATGATGCCGGGCAGGGAGCCGCACAGAAGCGAGACCAGCACGACCTTGTCCACGCCGCCGTCCAGCAGGTGCCCCATGCCCGCCAGCAGCGTCAGGGGCACCGCATGGGCGATGTCGGAGCCGGCGATCCTGACCACCGGCAGTTCGGGATAGAGCAGGATCAGGGCAGTCACGCCCAGCGCCCCCGCGCCGACCGAGGAGATGGTCACCAGCAGGCCCAGCGCGGCGCCCGTCGCCACCGTCCACCAGAAAGTCTGGCGCCCGGTCAGGGTGCCGACCCGGTTGGCGTAGGTCGCCAGCAGATGGCGGCGGAACAGCAGCGCGGCGGCGGTGCACAGCAGGGCAACGCCCAGAACCCGTGTCACCAGCACGCTCTGGCCGCCCGGCCCGATATCCAGAAGCCGCATCGCAAGCATGGTCAGCGCGGCCGCGGGCAGGCTGCCCAGGGCGAGCCGGCGCACGATGCGCCAGTCGATGCTGCCGCCCCAGGCATGGACGGCGCTGCCGCCGGTCTTGGTGATGCAGGCATAGATCAGGTCGGTGCCCACCGCGGTGACCGGATGGACATGGAACAGAAGGATGAGCAGCGGTGTCATCAGCGATCCGCCACCGACCCCGGTCATTCCGACCAGAAAGCCAACCGCGAAACCGGAGACGACATACAGCGGGTGAATGACGTGCAGCAGGTCCATGCGGTCTTGTTGTTGCTTGCGCCGCCAGACGGGCGCGTGCGGCAATCTCACACAAAGCCGGTTCGGGAACAATTGCCCGCGCAAGGTGGCGCAAAATGCCGCGCGATTGGGCACAAGGACCAAGCCCGCGCCAGATCCCGCACTGGGTCATGGTGCGGTGGGCGCGTCATTTAACAGCATCTTTATGGAGATTTACGGCGTCTTAACGGGGCGGCTTTTCGCCTTTTCATACAAGGCGGATAGCGGAAACCGGACATTTAGGAATTGCGGGTAAGAAGGACGTGTAAACCGCACCCGGTATCCGCATACAACACGCATGAGCATGGCCTTGTCGATCGACTCTCCTGAACGGAAGACAGGCGAAGGCTCGCCTGCTGCTGCCATTGGCTTTGCCACCTTCGTGGCGGGCATCGTTGTCGGGCTCGGCTTTGCCGTGGACCTGGGTGACGAGTTTGTTGGCGGGCTGGCGCTGTTGTCCGTCCTTTGCATTGTGCTGGCGCTTCTGTCGCGTGTGGCGGAAAACACGCGCAAACGCGTAAGCGCCGGCGAGATCAGCTATCGTGCTTTCTTCGACCATGCAGTCGAAGGTATTTTTCGTACCACGCCCGACGGCCACTATATCGCCGTGAACCAGGCCCTGGCGGACATCTATGGCTATTCCTCACCCCAGACGCTGATCACCGGCCTGACCGATATCGGCGCCCAGCTTTATGTGGAGCCAGGGCGGCGCAGCGAATTTCGCGAACGCATGCAGGCGCATGACATCGTCACGGACTTCGTGTCGGAGATCTATCAGCGTTCGGGCAAGCGGATATGGATATCGGAAAATGCGCGGGCCGTGCGCGACTGGTCCGGCGCCCTGATCTGCTATGAAGGCACGGTCGAGGATGTCACCGAAAAGTTTGAGCGCGAGCGGGCGCTGCGCATAGCCCTGCGCCAGGCCGAGATCGCCAACAAGATGAAGGCCGCGTTCCTGGCCGCGATGAGCCACGAGTTGAAGACGCCGCTGAACGCGGTACTGGGCTTTTCCGAGATCATCCGCGATGAGGTTCTGGGCCCGGTGGGCAATCCCGCCTATCAGGAATATGCGGGCGACATTCACAAGAGCGGCGCGCGCCTGTTGTCGGTAATCAATGACGTTCTGGATGTTTCGCGCCTGGAAGGCGGGCTTCTGACCATCGATGCGCGGTCGGAAAATGTTCATGACATCGTCGACCACGCCATCAAGCTTGCGCGCGGCATCACACATGACGCGCGCAAGGTCGAGGTCGATATCAGCGATGCCATGCCGTTGCTGCATGTCGATCCGCGCCGCCTGTCGCAGGCCATCGGCAATCTGCTCGCCAACGCGCTGAAATTCACGCCGGAAGGCGGCACGATCCGGGTTGCCGCGCGGGTTGAAAGCGATGGCGGCGCCACGCTGCTGGTTGAGGATACCGGCATCGGCATGGCGCAGGAGACGATTACCGCCGCGCTGGAACCGTTCCGCCAGCTGGACGGCACACTGTCGCGCCGTTTCGAGGGCGCCGGGCTGGGCCTGCCGATCTCCAAGTCGTTGATCGAACTGCATGACGGGCGGCTGGAAATCATGAGCGCGGTCGGCATCGGCACCACCATCATCCTGCGCCTGCCGCCCAAATGCGTTGCACAGGCGCCGCAGGCGCTGGCGGGCTGACCGGCGCTTTTCCCAAGATAGATGTTTGCGGCGGCGGCCGGGCGGGGTAAACAGCCCGGCCATGCCCACAAGCGCACTCGTTCTTTTTTCCGGCGGCCAGGATTCTACGACCTGTCTGGCCTGGGCGCTCGCGCGCTTCGACAGGGTCGAAACTGTGGGCTTTGACTATGGCCAGCGCCATGCCGCCGAGCTTGCGGCGCGGCCGGTCCTGCTGGCGGCCATGCGGGCGCTCACCAACGGCGAAAGGCTGGGCGCGGACCATCTTCTGCCGCTGGATACGCTGAAGGCCATCGGCGGCAGCGCCCTGACCGAAGATGTCGCCATCACCATGGGCGAAAGCGGTCGCCGCACCACCTGTGCCCGGCCGCAATATCATGTTCCTGACTGGCGGCGGCTGCGCTGGGTTACCGGCGCGGGATATTCCTGATCTTGTGGGCGGCATGTGCGAAACCGATTTCAGCGGCTATCCCGATTGCCGCAACGACACGATCATGGCGACGGCGCAGGCGCTCAGCCTGGGCCTGGCGCGCGATATCCGCATTCACACGCCGCTGATGTGGATCGACAAGGCGGCGACATGGACAATGGCCGAAGAGCTTGGCGGTTCGGCGCTGGTGGATCTGATCATTGGCGAAAGCGTCACCTGCTATCAGGGAGACCGGGATCAGCGCCACGATTGGGGCTATGGCTGCGGCCATTGTCCGGCCTGCGAATTGCGCGCCGCCGGTTATGCAAGGTACCGCGCGGGGAGCATCGGGCAGGCGAGCGAAGCGGCGCCGTCGACCGTGCGACCAGAAAAATCATGACTTATTCGGCGAAGGAAATCTATTACACGCTGCAGGGCGAGGGTGCGCAGGCCGGCCGCGCCGCGGTGTTCCTGCGCTTTGCCGGCTGCAATCTGTGGAGCGGGCTGGAGCGTGATCGCGCCGACGCGGTATGCAAATTCTGCGACACCGATTTTGTTGGTACCGGCGGCCCGGGCGGCGGCAAGTTTGCCGACGCGCCGGCGCTGGCGCGCGCGGTGTTTGCGCTTTGGCCGCAGCAGGGGCGGGGCAAGCCCTATGTCGTGTGCACCGGCGGCGAGCCCCTGCTGCAACTGGACCGTGCGCTGATCAATGCGCTGCACGACCAGGGTTTCGAGATCGGCGTGGAGACCAACGGCACCATCCTGGCGCCGCCGGGGATCGACTGGATATGCGTGAGCCCCAAGGCCGGTTCGGAGCAGGTGCTGAAACGGGGCGACGAGCTCAAGCTGGTCTATCCCCAGGACGGCGCACCGCCGGAAAACTATGCGGGCCAGGATTTCCGCCATTTCTTCCTGCAGCCGATGGACAATGCGTCCCGTACCGCCAACACCCAGGCCGCCACGGCCTATTGCCTGGCCCATTCGCAATGGCGTTTGAGCCTGCAGACCCACAAGCTGATCGGTATCCCCTGATCTGCTCGCCTGACATCCGGTTGTGATTGCAAAGCCGGGGGCATTCTTTCATCGTTCGAATCGAGGAAGCCCGGAGGAGATCGGGATGGAGCGGAATATCCAGCTTCCGCTGCCGGAGAATTTCGGCGGCGGGTTTCGTGCAAGCGGCCTCTATATCTTTGCGGCGGTCATTGCGCTGATACTGCTCCTGTCAGCCTACTATACCGTTGATCAGGGCGAACGCGGGGTGATCCTGCGCACCGGCGCGATCGTGGGGCTGGCCAATCCGGGCCTGCATTTCAAATTGCCGATCATCGACAAGGTCGCACACATCACGGTGCAGCAGCAGACCCAGCGCTATCCCAAGGTGCAGGCCTACAGCCGCGACCAGCAGCCTGCTGACATGGTCGTGTCGGTGACCTTCCACGTCACCAACCCGGAGGAGGTCTATTCCCAGTACGGCAATGTCGACAACATGCTGGTGCGCCTGATCGATCCGCGGGTCTTCGAGCAGGTGAAGAATGTCTTCGGCCAGTTCGATGCCGCCAGCGCGATCCAGGACCGCGCCAAGCTGAACGGAGAAGTCGTCAACGCCGTGCGCAATGCGGTCAAGGGACCGCTGGTGGTAGAGTCGGTGCAGATCGAGAATATCGACTTCTCCGATTCCTATGAGCAGGCGGTCGAGGACCGGATGCAGGCAACCGTGTTGCAGCAGAAGGCGCTCGCGGAAAAGGCGCGGCGCATCACCCAGGCCGATGCTGCCGCCTATGAAGTCAAGGCCGCGGCCGAAGCCCAGGCCCATGCCATCGAGGTGAAGGGCCAGGCCGAGGCTGCCGCGATCAAGGCACGCGGCCAGGCGCTGAAGGAAAATCCCGGCATCCCCGCCCTGGTGACGGCGGAAAAATGGGACGGCAAGTTGCCCACCAGCATGCCGCCAGGCGGCTCGGTTCCCTTCCTGAACGTGCAACGCTGACCGGGCAGGGCAGCCCTGCGCGGCGCGCAGGTTGAACCGGCGCTGGCAGCGACCATTTCAGCCCTTCTTTCAAGGGACGCTGAAATGGACTCCTTGCCGTTTGCCCTGACCTCCGCCGGGCTGGCCGTGCTGATTATCGTCTATGGCTTCATGCTGGCCGCCTAGAAGCGGCTGACGATCGCGGCCATGTCGGGGCGTGGGCGCTCTTCCAGCGGCGCAGCGGGATGGCCGACATAGATGAACCCCGCCACGCGTTCGCCCGCTTTCAATCCCAGCCGTTCCTTCACCACCGGGTGAAAGGCATACCATTCGGTCAGCCAGTTGGCGCCGAACCCCATCGCCGCCGCCGCGATCAGGATGTTCTGGCAGACCGCGCCGGCGGACAGTTCCTGTTCCCAGACCGGAATCTTGATCATCTCCCGTGCGGTGGAGATAACGCCGATCACCAGCGGGGCACGCAGAAAGCGGCCGCGCTCTTCCTCGACCTGGCGCTCATGCATGCCGTCAGCCTGGGTGGCCTCGGCCAGGATATCGCCGGCGCGGGCGCGCGCCTCGCCCTCGAACAGCAGGAAACGCCAGGGGAACAGTTTTCCATGATCGGGCACCCGGGCGGCGCATTTCAGCAGATCCGCCAGCTGGTCCGGGGTCGGGCCGGGACCGGTCATGGCCTTGGCCGAAGCGGAGCGGCGGCTGAGCAACAGGTCCAGCGGGCCATTGGCGGTCTGGTTGAAGGGGGGAACCTGGAGATCGGCAAATCGGGGCATGGCGGACCTTGGAAGAACTGTTGGGCTTCCCATTTACCCCAGAAGGCCAAGACCCAGAAGAACTGCCCCGCTGACCGGGAAATTTCCCGCTTTCGGGGTGTTTTGAAATTTTACAAGTTTCCGTGGTACAAGCACGGCCCAGAGAGGACAGCCCATGGTATCCCCGCGCGAGAATATAGCCCCGTGCGACCCGATTTGGTCGCAGCTGCGCGAGCAGGCGCAGACGATCACCCTGCGCGAGCCGGCCATGGCCGGGTTTGTCTATGATACCATCCTGCAGCATGAGCGGCTGGAACAGGCGCTGTCCTATCACCTGTCGCGCAAGCTGGGCGCCGAGGACCTGGGCCAGCTGGCCGTGCGCGTGATCATCGACGAGGCCATGGCTGCCGATCCCCAGATCGGGGCTGCGGTGCGCGCGGACCTGTCGGCGGTGTTCGAGCGCGATCCGGCCTGCCATTCGCACGCCGATGCCTTCCTGTTCTTCAAGGGCTTCCTGGCCCTGCAGTGCCATCGCATCGCCCACTGGCTGTGGCAGCATGACCGGCGCACCACGGCGCTGTTTCTGCAAAGCCGGGTATCGGAACGCTTCGCGGTCGACATCCATCCGGCGGCGCGCATGGGCCGGGGCATCATGATCGACCATGCCACCGGCGTGGTCATCGGCGAGACGGCGGTGGTCGAGGATGATGTCTCGATCATGCAGGGCGTGACCCTGGGCGGCACCGGCAAGGAAGAGGGCGATCGCCATCCCAAGATTCGCCGTGGCTCGCTGATTTCGCTGGGCGCGAAAATCCTGGGTAATATCGAGATCGGCGAATACAGCCGGGTCGGCGCCGGATCGGTCGTGCTGAAATCGGTGCCCGCGCACTGCACCGCGGTGGGTGTGCCGGCCAAGCTGGTCAATTGCGATTGCGGCGAGCGGCCTTCGCAGCAGATGAATCACATCATCGAGGAACCCGGCAATACGGGCTGACAGCGGATGGGTCTGGCAGGCGTCTTGACGGCGGGTTGCCCGCCGTGTCAGTTCAGCCGCTCATTCTGGTGAGGGATCCGTTTTGACCCGCAGCGAAATCTGGCGTCTGGAAAAATATCTTCGCAACCTGTTCCGCCTCGACACCATCACGCTTGTCGAGCGGCCCAAGCAGACCGATTCCGTCGAGGTGCAGGTCAACGGCGAATTCATCGGCGTGCTGTTCCGGGACGAAGAAGACGGCGAGATTTCCTACAGCTTCAACATGGCGATCCTGGAAATGGACCTGCCTGAGGCGCCCGCCAGCCGCGGCTGACATTCCGGCCCCCGGCCTCAGCCGGATTTTTCAAATCGTGCGATCAGGCCATAGACGCCGTCGGTCACCTCGCGCCAGCGCGCCAGATAGGCACGCTTGAAGCGCCAGGACAGGGTGGCCTGGTGACCGCTGCCGTGGCTCAGCAGCCGGTCCAGCGCCAGGCAGTTCGGGCTTGGCACATCGGGCGCGGGCTTTTCGCACAGGAACAGCTCCAGCCCGCGTGCGTCATTGCCCGCGAACAGCTCGTTTCCGTCATAGCCGGAGCCGCCCGCGAAGTCATAGCGGGTCAGGCCGAAATCGCTCCTGCTGCCGGCAGGGTTGGAAATATAGGGCCGATAGATCCGGTCCAGCCTTTCGCGCGGGTTCAGGCCTGTCGTGTCGCCGCGCAGCGTCATGCGGATCACCGGCGAGTCCGGCATGTTGCCGGCGAAGAGCGCGGCATCGGACGGGGAATAACCGTGGAAGGCGGGGAACAGCGCCAGCAGCGTGACGCTTTCCTGATTGCCGCCGTCGCGGGCCCCCGCAGTCTGGATATAGTTGGCGGGAACGCCCAGCCGCACGCCATGAACGCTCAGATGGACAATGCGGGATTCCCCGGTGGGGGCGCTGCTGGTGCGCACGCCGGGCCGCAGGTACCAGCCCAGGATCAGCCCGCACATCAGGACGACGGCAACCGCGAAGGCGAGTGGAATCAGCCAGCCCGAATGCTGGTGGAATTCCTGCTTTTCGCCCGCTGTGGGGCGCATGACCCTGCCTCTTGATGGACAAGTTGGTTGCCGGTCCAGTCTAGGACGGGCGCGGCGCGCCCGCACGCCCGCCGGGGCCAACTTGCCCAATTCTTGCGACGCGTGACCCGGAAGCCTCAATTTTGCGTCAGAACGGGACATGTCACTTTTGTTGAAAGCCCTATTTGCCTTCGCGGCGGCCGCCTGCCTGAGCGGCGCGGTTCATATCGACATGCCGCGCCTGGCGGCGATGCAGAGCGAGCTGCAGGCGGCGCATCCGCGTGCCGCGCTCAATGATCAAGTCCAGGGCCTGCTGGCGGCCGGCCGGCAGACACGCTGAGGGAGGGCGGAATGCGCGGGGTTCACCTTCTTCTTTATTCGTTTGCCGGCGGCATGACGTTGTCGGGGATCGTCGCCAACCTTTACAGGATCATGGCGCGCAGGCCGAAAAGCCGGACCGCCACGGCCCTTCACTATGGCGTGATGGCCGTGGCGGGCCCCAGCGTTCTGCTTGAAAATGCGACGCGTTCCTTTCGCGCCAAGGACTGCTCACGCGCGGCCTATGGCTTTGCCGTCGCCATTGCCGGCTATTGGGCTGTGCTGATCGGCGCGCTGATTGTCGAACTGGCGCTCTAGCGTCTCCTCACAGAACGGTCAGCATCGAGGCGACAAGCGGGTGACGCACGATGTCGCCTTCGGCCAGCCGCACCACCGGAACGTCGCCCAGCTTCTCCAGCCTGGCGGCGATGTCGGCCAGGCCTGATATGCCGGGCAGCAGGTCGGTCTGGTCGGGATCGCCGGTCAGCACCATGGTGGAGCGCCAGCCCAGGCGGGTCAGCAGCATCTTGATCTGGGTGTAGGTGCAGTTCTGCGCCTCGTCGATCACGACAAAGCATTCGCTCAGCGTGCGGCCGCGCATATAGGCCACCGGCGCGATCTCGATGATGCCATCGGCCAGCATCGCCTTCAGCCGCTTGGTGCCCAGCCTCTCGGTCAGCGCGTCGTAGAGCGGGCGCAGATAGGGCGCCAGCTTCTCGGTCAGGTCGCCGGGCAGAAAGCCAAGGCTTTCGCCTGCTTCCACGGCGGGACGCGACAGCACGATGCGCTGAACCCGGCCCGCTTCCAGTGCCTCCACGGCCTTTGCGATGGCCAGATAGGTCTTGCCCGTGCCCGCCGGACCCAGGGCCAGGACCACGCTCTGGCTTTCGATGGCGTCCATCAGCTGCTGCTGGGCCGGGCTCATCGCCCGGATGTTCTTTACGTATTTGCGGTCCCGGAATTGACCGTCAGGATCGTGCGGCGACCAGCGGCCCGGGAACAGGGCATGGACATTCTCCTGGGTGGTAAAGGCAGAGTCACGCGACTTCGAACGCATGGAGCGTTTGGCCATAAATACTCCTGATGTGTGAGGGATAGTGTGCGTGAAGGGATGGGGTTTTCCGGTGTCCCGGCCCGTGGCAGTTGAGGCAAATGCAGTGCGACAAGCACCAGTGCCGATACCCCCATAGACATTCCGGACGATACAACCCATTGCGGACATTGCTGCCCGTTCTGGAGATTACTGTCCGTAGGCGAATCAAGCCGCCTGTTTTGAGGGTATCTTTTTTTGCGCTGCGGTGTGTGAATTATCGATGGAGGTGTCCCGATGCCGCTTTACAGCCTGGATGGCGTGTCGCCGCAGCTGCCGGATGATGGCGATTGCTGGATCGCGCCCGACGCCGTCCTGATCGGCAAGGTACGCCTGCTCAAGGGCGCGACGGTCTGGTTCGGCGCGGTGCTGCGCGGCGACAATGACTGGATCACCATCGGCGAGGAGTCGAACGTGCAGGATCACAGTGTCATTCACGCCGATCCGGGCCAGCCGGTGACCATTGGCCGTGGCGTCACCATCGGTCATCGCGTGATCGTCCATTCGGCCAGCGTTGGCGACAACAGCCTGATCGGCATGGGCGCGATCCTGCTGAACCGGGCGCGGATCGGCGCAAACAGCCTGGTGGGCGCGGGCGCGCTGGTCACGGAAGACAAGACCTTCGAGGATGGCAAGCTGATCCTGGGTTCGCCCGCCAAGGCGATGCGTGACCTTGGGCCAGAGCAGATCGAGGGCCTGCGCCAGTCGGCGCGGATCTATGTGGCCAATGGCCGGCGCTATGCGGCGGGGCTCAAGCCGGAGGCATGAGGATCGCGGGGCTCAGGCGCGCCGGATGGAGCGGCGCTCGGTGCCGGAGAATTCCTGCGGGCGGCTCCACATGCGGCGCACGCGGGAGTCGTTTTCCGGGCCGAAGTTGAACCAGGCCGCCTTGTCGCGCGCCGCGTCCACGATGAACAGCGTGTCGATCTTGCCCAGCTTCTGCACCAGCCGGTTGCGGATGGTGTTGAGCGAAATCTCGCTGGTCAGCACCCAGGCCTGGGGCATGAAATGGTGCGCCGGGCCCATGTTGAAAATCTCTTCTTCCAGGCCGGCGATCGAGCGCGACTTCATGTCGGCGATGATCACATAGTGCGAAGGCCCGGTGGGAATTTCCGGTTCGCTGCGGCCGAAGCGATGGGGCGCGGCATGTCCGGCATCGCCATGTGCCGTCTCGATATGGGCTGTTTCGACGTGCGCCGGTTCGTCCGCTTGCGGCTGCTCCACGCCGGACGCCATGAATAGCGCGGCCAGGTCCGCATCCTCATGGGCGGGATGAAACTGCTCCTCGCCCGAGCGGGCGATCAGGGAATGATCGGCCAGGCGGCCTTCCGCGTGAAAGCCCTGCATCTGCTCCAGGCTGTAGGGCCCGTAGATGCGTCCGCCGACGCTGATGGTCCAGGATTCCGACATGGGAGGTGCAATACGCCTGATGGATCGGCCCCCATGCTAGGGCCCAATGGTTACCCAAGTCTTGCGCGAGACCGGTTAATTGCGCCGGTTTCATGGGGGACGGCAAAAAAAGAAACCCCGGCGGGGCCGGGGTTTCCATAAGGTCTGCTCTGACCGGGTTACATGAACCGCCAGTCGTCGCGGTCCATCGGGCGGCAGGCGGTGCCGTCGCGGTCGAACTCGCGCCCGTGGCGATAGACAACCTGGGTGAAGTCGCGGCAGATGCGATGGCCGCGGCGGTATTCGCGATGGGTCACGACATAGCCACGGTCGGGACCGCGATGCCAGTGATAGCGGCGGCCGACACGGCCATGGAAGCTCTGGTGATAGGAGCGCACGGCATAGGGCCGGTCCTGGCAATCCATGTCGCGGGCGATGGCGTTGCCCGCCAGGCCACCCAGAAGCGCGCCGCCGACAACGGCGCCGCCGTTGCCGTGGCTGACCGCGCCACCCAGCACACCGCCGGCGATGGCGCCCAGGATCGTGCCGCCGGTATGGTCGCGGCCGCTGCATTCATCCGCCATGGCGCTGCCACAGCCCAGGGCCAGTATCGCCGCGGCGATCATGGTTTTCTTGAACATCATGGTCTCCTTTCGGTTCTGCCCCACAATGTCTTTCAAAACTCGTCAAATCCGGTTCGGTTCCGTTCCGTACCGGCATGCAACAGGCCCCGGCGCGAATCGCCGGGGCCTGTTCCGCATGGATTTGATTGCGCCTGGTCGAAGCGCCGTTAGTCAAAGCGCCAGTGGCCGCCGCGTTCATGGCAGGCCACGCCGGTGCGGGTGACGCGCCGGCCGCCGCGCCATGTGGTCTCGGTGAATTCGCGGCAGACTTCGCCACGGCGGCGAAATTCGCGCGTCGGCGTGAAGTAGCCATAGTTGCGGCCGTTGCGCCATTCATAGCGGCGGCCCACCGGCCCGTTCAGGCCCTCGGCATAGACATTGAAGGCATAGGGCTGGTCGTCGCAGTCGATGTCCTTGGCGATGGTGTTGCCCAACAGGCCGCCCAGCACCGCGCCGCCGACAACCGCGCCGCCATTGCCGTGGCTGACGCCGCCGCCGATCAGCCCGCCCGCCAGCGCGCCGAAGATGGTGCCCGCCGTGGCGTTGCCGCGCCGGCAGTCCTGTTCATAGCGGCCGCGCTCGTAGTAACGCGCGCTGGGGGGCGGAGGAGCCGGTACACGGATATCACGATAGCGGCCATTGCGATCGTAATAGCCGTCACGGTCGGCCTGGCTGTAATAGCCGTTGGGGTCGTTGCCCGGCGGCACCCAGGCCGGCTGGGCGAAGGCGGCGCCCATCGGGACGCTCAGGCTTAAGGCGCCGGCCGCCGCCAGCAGCAATTTCTTCATCGGCATGAAAAATCTCCCATCAAAGGCCCCCGGCTGCCCGGGTAGGCAGGCGCAAAATCGTCCGGCGGCGCTGAACCGTGGCTGAACGGAATAGGGCAGGTTTGCGGCAAAGGTTCAGGTGGAGCCGAAGAATCCCAAAAAGCGCAAATAGGACCAAGCCGCACCCCCACCGACAACCCCTGACGGAATTCCAAAAAGACACCCTATGGGCAGAGCCTGCAGGATATTCGTGTCGCCCGTAGCAACGGCGAGTGCCGCTGAAACGCAGAAAACTGCAACGATGCTTCCGAACGCCATGAATGCCATCAGACTTCTGATTTTCCGCTTGAGTAGAACCATGCCGATCGCGAGCGCAGGCAAAGCGCCCACGAGCAAAGAGATGGCAACAAACTGGCCTGCCAGCCTCCAATGCAAGCCGAACATCGCGCCAAACAAAAGAGCGACTGCAATTCCGCTGCTTGAGAGTGAAAGAAACAGCGCGGCAATCCGGTGAAACCAGGATGGCGGCGCCTTGACTTCCATCAGTAGGTGCGGGCTTTCGGCTTGATGTATTCGACTTCGTCGGTGAGCGTGTAGGTGTGGACCGGACGATAGTCGATGCGGGTCTCGCCGTTGTCGACATTGAGCCAGGCCAGGGTGTGCTTCATCCAGTTGTCGTCGTCGCGGTTGGGGAAGTCCTCGCGGGCATGGGCGCCGCGGCTTTCCTGGCGGTTGGCGGCGCCGGCCACGGTGACGGCGGCCTGCTGGACCAGGTTGTCGAACTCCAGCGCCTCGACCAGGTCGGTGTTCCAGATCAGCGAGCGGTCCTGGATGCCCAGGTCGCCGCGCTGGCCATAGATGGCGGCGATGCGCCTGACACCCTGTTCCAGCGACTCGCCGATACGGAACACGGCGGCGTCTTCCCTGCATCGCCTTCTGCATGGCGCACGCAGGACGGCGGTGGGGTGGGCCCTTGGTGGCGGATGCGGTCAAGCGGTTCAACGCCTCCTCGGCATTCTGGGCCCAGATGGCTGCTGACGCGGACAGGGCGGCGGCTCGATGCGGCGGCCGAACACGACCAGTCGATCAGCGAGTTGGAGCCCAGGCGGTTGGCGCCATGCACACACAGTGCCGCTTCGCCGACCGCCATCAGGCCGGGCACCACGCTGTCGGGATTGCCGTCCTTCAGGGTCAGCGCCTCACCGGTATGGGCTACGGGATGCCGCCATATTGTAGTGACGGTCAGCAGCACCGGGATCGGTTCCTTGGTGACATCGACGCCCGCGAAGATGCGCGCCGATTCCGAAATGCCGGGCAGGCGTTCGTGAATGATCTTGGGGTCCAGATGCGACAGGTGCAGGTGGATATGGTCCTTGTTCGGGCCCACGCCGCGGCCTTCGCGGATCTCGATGGTCATGGCGCGCGAGACGACGTCGCGGCTGGCCAGGTCCTTGGCGTTGGGGGCATAGCGCTCCATGAAGCGCTCGCCTTCCGAATTGGTCAGATAGCCGCCTTCGCCGCGCACGCCTTCGGTGATCAGCACGCCGGCGCCGAAGATGCCGGTGGGGTGGAACTGCACGAACTCCATGTCCTGCAGCGGCAGGCCGGCGCGCAGCACCATGGCGTTGCCGTCGCCGGTCTGGGTATGGGCGCCGGTGCAGCTTTGATAGGCGCGGCCATAGCCGCCCGTGGCCAGGATCACCTTGTGGGCGCGGAAACGGTGAATGGTGCCGTCGTCCAGGCACCAGGCCATGACGCCGCGGCAGGCGCCGTCTTCCATGATCAGGTCGAGGGCGAAATATTCGATGAAGAAGTTGACCTCATGCTTCACGCACTGGCCATAGAGCGTGTGGAGCATGGCATGGCCGGTGCGGTCGGCCGCCGCGCAGGTGCGCTGCACGATGCCCTGGCCGAAATTGCTGGTCATGCCGCCAAAGGCGCGCTGGTAGATCTTGCCTTCGGCCGTGCGGCTGAAGGGCATGCCGAAATGCTCCAGTTCGTACACCGCCTCGGGCGCGTGCCGGCACAGATATTCGATGGCGTCCTGGTCGCCCAGCCAGTCCGACCCCTTGACGGTGTCGTACATGTGCCAGCGCCAGTTGTCCTCGCCCATGTTGCCCAGCGATGCGGCCACGCCGCCCTGCGCCGCAACCGTGTGGCTGCGGGTGGGAAAGACCTTGGTGATGCAGGCCGTCTTCAGGCCCTTGAGCGCGCATTCCAGCGTCGCACGCAGGCCCGCCCCGCCGGCGCCGACAACGACGACATCGAAAGTGTGATCGACAATATTGTAGGCGGACATGGGCAACCTATTGGGCGGCGATGCGCAGAAGCGCGAAGATGCAGGTCGAGCCGGTGGCGATGACCGCAAAGCGGATCAGCAGGAACAGGAAAATCTTGGTCCCCGGCGTGTGGACATAGTCGTCGATCACCACCTGAAGACCCAATGCGGCATGATAGAGGGCGATCACCGCGAAGGCGGCCATCAGGATGGCGTTCCAGGGATGGGCGAAGAAGATCAGCGCCGACACTTCGGTGGTGCCGGCCAGGCCGATCACCGCATAGAGGAACCACAGGGACAGCGGCACCAGGGCGGCGGCGGTGACGCGCTGGCGCCAGAAATGGCCGGTGCCCGAATGGGAAGCGCCAAGGCCGCGAACGCGCTGCAGGGGGGTGCTCATCTCAGATATCCCCCGTTGCCCGTCCAGATGATGGCGAAGATGACGAAGGCGACGACCAGCGACACGGCGATCACCACGATGCTGGCCTGGCGCGCGCCCGGCTTGGAGAAGCCATAGCCCAGGTCCCAGGCCAGGTGGCGGATGCCGTTGCACAGATGGAAGGCCAGCGACCAGGTCAGGCCGAACAGGACCAGAAGGCCCAGCGGGGTGTCCATCACCGCATGAAAGCTGTCAAAGCCTTCGGGACCGTTGGAGATCGAGACCAGCCACCAGGCCAGGATCAGCATCCCCACCGCCATGGCGATGCCGGTGGCGCGGTGGGTGATGGAGGTCATCATCGTGACCGGCCAGCGGTAAATGGTCAGGTGAGGGGAAAGCGGCCGCGTTTTCGCGGGCGGGGTCTGCGGAATATCCGCCATCAGTGCCTGCCAGAGTATGTCTATCGAAACCGGGCCGGAGTTTAGGTGCGGTGCCGTCCCAGTCAACCGCTGCAATTGCGCATCCGTAATGCCGCAATTGGTGGGTGTCCACTCGTTTCCGGGCCGCAATTGCGGCAGAATCGCCGCGCGTGGGGGATGCGTGTCGAAGCCGGTCGAATCACCGTTCAGGCCCAGTTTGCTCAAACCCGGTCTGAGGGGGCTGGCTGCCATGCCGGCCACCGGCCTGGCAGGCGTGCTGGCCAGCGCCCTGGTGGCGCTGATGCTGCTGGGGGTGGCGCTGTGGAACGGCTTTCCCCTGATTTTCTACGATACCGGCGCTTATGTGCTGGAGGGGCTGGGCCATGTCTTCCTGGTGGAGCGGGCGCCGGTCTATGCCGAGCTGCTGTTCGCGGCGGGCGGCGCCTTCAGCCTGTGGCCCATCGTGGTCCTGCAGGCGGGGCTGAGCGCCTATGTGATCCACCAGACGGCCCGGGCCGAGGTTCCGGGGCTGACCGTGGGCCAGTTTCTGGCGGTTGGCGCGGGGCTGACCCTCCTGACAGGGATCGGCTTTTATGCCGGCCAGGTCGAGCCGGACTGCATGACCCCGCTGGTGGTGCTGGGAAGCTGGCTGCTGCTGTTCCGGCGGGGCCGGCTGGGCAGGGGCCACCAGGCGGCCCTGGCCGCGATCACCGGACTGGCGGTGGCCTGCCATCCTTCCCATCTGGGGCTGATCTGCGGCCTGCTGCTGGCGGCGGGCCTGTTGCGGCTTGTGGCATGGCGGGTCGTGCCGGGATTGCCCAAACCCAGTCTGTACGGGGGCCTGTCAGGCCTGGCAGTGGCGCTGGTGCTGATCGTGGCGGGCAATTTCGCCATGACGGGCGATGTCTTCATCAGCAAGTCGGGATCGGTCTTCGTCTTCGCCCGCCTGATGCAGGACGGGATCGTCAAGCGGCTGCTGGACGACACCTGTCCGCCGGACGGCAACGCCACCTACCGGCTGTGCGCCTACAAGAACCGGCTCAAGCGCCGGGCCGATGCCTGGCTGTGGGGCGACAGCAGCTTTCGCGCCCTGGGTGGGTTTTCCGGCCACCAGCAACAGCAGGAAGACCGCCGGATCATTGTCGACAGCCTGAAGCGTTATCCGTTCATGCACCTGCGCGCGGCGGTCGACGACACGGTGCACCAGATGCTGATGTTCCGCACCGGCGACGGCATCGTGCCCCAGGAATGGGTGCTGGAACCGCAGTTCAGGCGCATGATCCCGCGCCAGCTTCATGCCTATCTGGGCGCGCGCCAGCAACATGGCCTGCTGCGTTTCCAGACCCTGAACCTGCTGCATGTGCCGGTGGGTGCGATGTCGATCCTGGGGTTGCTGCTACTGATCCAGCACGCCGTCGTCCTGCGCCGCTGGGGCGAGGGGGCGCTGCCCGCCTTCGTGCTGCTGGCGCTGATGGGCAACGCCATCATCTGCGGCACCTTTTCCAACCCCCATGACCGCTATGAGTCGCGGCTGATCTGGCTGGCGACCCTGGTGCTGCTGCTGGCGCTGGCCCGTGACCGAAGGGCGCTGCAGCCGGTCGCACCGCCCGGCCCGGACGCGACCGCCTTGCAGCCGCAGCCGGAATCCGGCACTTAACCCCATGGCCAGTCCCGTTCTCATCGCGCCCTCCATGCTTTCCGCCGACTTCTCCAAGCTTGGCGCGGAGATCGAAGCCATTGAGGCGGCGGGCGCCGACTGGATTCACGTCGACGTGATGGACGGCCATTTCGTGCCCAACATCACCATCGGCCCGGCGGTGGTGAAGGCGCTGCGGCCCCACACCAAAAAGCCCTTTGACGTGCACCTGATGATCGCACCGGTCGATCCGTATCTGGACGCCTTTGCCGAGGCGGGCGCCGATGGGCTGACCGTGCACCCAGAGGCGGGGCCGCATATCCATCGCAGCCTTCAGCACATCCGCAAGCTGGGCAAACGGGCGGGCGTGGTGCTGAACCCCGGCACGCCGATCGACGCCATCGACAACCTGATGGACCTGGTCGACCTGATCCTGATCATGAGCGTCAACCCCGGCTTTGGCGGCCAGAGCTTCATCGACAGCCAGCTTCGCAAGATCGAGGCGGCACGTGCGCGCATCGACGCAACCGGGCGCGACATCGCCCTGGAAGTCGATGGCGGCATTACCCCGGACACCGCGCGCCGCGCGGTTGCCGCCGGGGCCACGGTTCTGGTGGCCGGCACTTCGGTCTTCACCGGCGGGCCTTCCGCCTATGCCGCGAACATCAAAGCCTTAAGGGGCTGAGATGGGACAGGGACCGCTCCTGCCGCTCCTCCCCGAGCTTGTCCGGGCAGGCCTCCGGCGGGCGGCAACGCCCTTGCGCGTGGCCTGGCGCGGCGGCTGGGTCTATCGCCGTTTCCTCAAGGGCCAGCTTGCCGACCATATCGTTTTCTATCCCTGGGATGCGGCGCCGCGCCGTCTGGAAGATGCCGACAGCCTCCTGCGCGGGCGTTTCCGCTTCCATGGGCAGGTGGTCGATGTACCCGCCGGCGTGTCGGTGTTCGACCTGCCGCCGCCCAATCGCGCCTGGCATGAGGCGCTGCACAGTTTTCAGTGGCTGCCAGCCCTGTCCACCGCAGGCGGCGAACCGGCGCGGCGGCTGGCCACAAACCTGATCGGCCAATGGGTGCGCCGTTACGGCCATTACAGCGAGCCGGTCTGGCTGGCGCACATCATGGCGCGGCGGCTGGCCAACATTTTCAGCCATGGCCGGCTGGTGGTGCTGAATTCCGAACTGATGTGGCGCTCGCGCCTGTTCGTGTCGCTGCGCGAACAATCGCGCATGCTGGAGCGCATCTGCCAGGAAGCGCCGGATGGGCTGCCGCGGCTGGAGGCTGCCGCGGTGCTGGCGTTGTCGGGCATCTGCCTGGACGACAGCGAAAAGCGGCTGGAGACGGGACTTCAGCGGCTGGAGGCCGAACTGGCGCGGCAGATCCTGCCCGACGGCGGCCATGTCAGCCGCTCGCCCGAGGCGCTGCTGACCGCATACCGCCATGTCATCATGGTGATGGAGTCGCTCAGCGCCATCGGCCAGGAACCGCCGCACACGGTGCGCAATGCCCATGACCGCATGGCCCCGATGCTGCGCTTCTTCCGGCACGGCGACGGGGCGCTGGGGCTGTTTCACGGCGGCAGCGAATGCGATCCGCGCATGGTGGCGGGCCTGCTGGCGCGCGACGACATTCGCGGCCAGCCATTTTTTCATGCCCGCCACAGCGGCTTTCAGCGCCTGTCGGCCTCACGCAGCCTGTGCCTGATCGATTGCGGCAAGCCGGCGGCGGGGGCTTTTTCGCTGGAGGCCCATGCCAGCACCGGCGCATTGGAGCTGAGTTCGGGCGGCGACAGGATGGTGGTCAATTGCGGCACCGGCGGACTGGCGCACGAAAACTGGAACGCCGCGCTCAGGGCGACCGCGGCGCATTCCACCGTCACCGTGGCCGATACATCCAGCGCCGCGATCCTGCCGGCGGGCCTGGCGCGCGATCTTCTGGGGCCGCGCCTGACGGGCGGGCCGCGCGAGGCGATTTCACGCCGGGTCGAGACCGCTCAGGGCTGGTCGGTGGAAACCATGCATGATGGCTATGTGGACGCCTTCGGCGTGCGCCATGAGCGCAAGGTGACAATGTCGCCCCAGGGCCTGTCGGTCACCGGCAGCGACCGGCTGGTGCCCGCCGGCGGCGCCTTCAAACCGGGGCTGGGCTATGCGGTGCGCTTTCACATCCATCCGGACGTGCGGGTCTCCCGGCTGGAGGGCGGGGCGATCCTGCTCAAGCTGCCGGGCGGCGAGGGCTGGCGTTTCCGCGCCGGGGGCGGGCAACTGGGCGTCGAGGAAAGCGTCTATCTGGGCGGCGGTTTCGTGCGACGGGCCGAGCAGCTGGTGATCACCGGCAGCATGAAGGAGGCTCCCGCCGACATCGCCTGGGTGTTCGAACAGGTCCGGGGCTGAGGCGTTTTTCCACCAGCCTTCGAATCGCTGGACCGGGCCCCGCCCGATCCGCTAAACCCGGCCTGTTCCCGTTGGGATACCGAAAAGCCGCGCGGCAGCTATTCCCGCCACGGGCGTTTGCCGGGCCCGGTGGGCATGGCAGACTGGCCGGGTCGGGCCCGTTTTTGCCTTTGGACATGCGTTGGGAGATGCGTTGATGGTCGAGATCATGCTGCCGAAAGCCAGCCGGGTGCGCAAAGGCAAGACCTGGCCCGCACCGGCCGCCGCCAATGGCAAAAAGCCCAAGCGGTCCAAGGAGTTCAAGGTCTATCGCTACAATCCGGATGAAGACGGAAACCCGGTCATGGACACCTATACGGTGGACCTGGACAGCTGTGGGCCGATGGTTCTGGACGCGCTGATCAAGATCAAGAACGAGATCGATCCCACCCTGAGCTTCCGCCGCTCCTGCCGCGAAGGGGTCTGCGGTTCCTGCGCGATGAACATTGCCGGTGGCAACACCCTGGCCTGCACCAAGGCGATCAGCGACGTGTCGGGCGCGGTCAGCGTCTATCCCCTGCCGCACATGCCGGTGGTCAAGGACCTGGTGCCGGACCTGACCGGATTCTATGCCCAGTACGCCTCCATCCAGCCCTTCCTGCAGACCAAGTCGGCGGAGCCGGAAAAGGAATGGAAACAGTCGCCGGAAGACCGCGCCAAGCTGGACGGGCTGTATGAGTGCATCCTGTGCGCCAGCTGCTCGACCTCGTGCCCCAGCTACTGGTGGAATTCCGAACGCTATCTGGGCCCGGCGGCGCTGCTGCAATCCTATCGCTGGCTGATCGACAGCCGCGACGAGGAGACCGGAGCGCGCCTGGACGATCTGGAAGATCCCTTCCGCCTTTATCGCTGCCACACGATCATGAACTGCACCAATACCTGCCCCAAGGGGCTGAACCCGGCGGAAGCCATCGCCGAGATCAAGCAGATGATGGTCAAGCGGAAGGCCTGATCCCAATGGCTTTTCCGGACAGGCTGACCAAGGGCTATCGCACCTTCCTGGGCGGACGCTTCGCTGACGAGCAGGACCGCTATCGTGACCTGGCGGCGACCGGCCAGTCGCCCTCCATCATGGTGATCGGCTGTGTCGACAGCCGCGTGTCGCCGGAAGTGATCTTCGATGCCGCGCCGGGCGAGATCCTGGTGGCGCGCAATGTCGCCAACCTGGTGCCGGCTTACGAGGCCGGCGGCGGTCAGCATGGCGCCAGCGCGGCGCTGGAATTCGCCGTGCGCGCCCTGCAGGTAAAGCACATTGTCGTGCTGGGGCATGCCTTCTGCGGCGGCATCCGCGCCTTTGCCACCGACGCCGCGCCGCTGAGCGAAAGCGATTTCATCGGCAAATGGGTCAGCCAGATCGCGCCCGCGGCCGCGGCACTGGCCCAGCCCAAGTCAGACGATGACGACTATCTGCACAAGCTGGAATTCGCCTCGGTCACGCTGTCGCTGAAGAACCTGATGACCTTTCCCTTCGTCGCCGCGGCGGTCGAGAAGGGCGAACTGCAACTGCACGGCGCCTATTTCGGCGTCGCATCGGGCAAGCTGCTGGTGCGTAATCCCCAAAGCGGCGACTTCGAGCCTGTTGCGGGCTAACTGCGCGGGGCGTCGGCCACCACGCGCTCACCGTCGAAGCTGGCCTGGCTCGCCAGGATGCTTTGCGTCGGCGCGCCGTTTGCCGGCTGGCCGTTCACCTGGCGGCCATTTTCCAGACGGATCGTGACGCTCCACACCATGCCGTCGCCGGTCGGCGTGACGCCGCTGATGCTGCCGATGCGCTCGCCATGAATGTCGAAAACCGGCTTGGCGGTGATGGCGGCGACATGCACCCGCGACAGGCTGTTCAGCGCTTCGGGGGCGATGCCGTCTTCCTGTGCCTGTGCAGGCAGGACGGCAACGGCTAACAGCCCGCCGATAATGACAAAATCCCGTACCATGTGACCCAATGCCTTTTTCTTGAAGAAAAGTCTTTTATTGGAAATGCGCACGGGCCCGGCGGTGTTCCGCAAGGTTGCCGGGCCCAGGGGGAACCTTGCGGCAAATGCGGCCGGGCGCGTTGTCAGGCCGTCTTGGACTGCATTCGGCGCCACAAAATCGCGCCCATCATGTTGGCCATCCAGCCATGGGGATCGGCGCCGACGGCCTTGACCACCATCTGCACCAGTTTCTGGATATGCTTGCGGTTGTAGATCGCCATGGAGGTGGCGGCCGAGGCACGGGAATATTTCTTGCGGTTGTAGGGTAGAACCGCTTCCTGCGATGCCGGGACATTGGCGCAGTAATAGGCATAGGCCAGTTCGTCATCGTCGCTTTCGCGCACCCGGCCGATGGCGATCATCAGCTTGGCCCAGAAGCTGAGGTCCGGTTCGGGCTGGGCGTGCAGCGTGTCGTAGAACAGCTTGTAGTGGCGGTATTCGTCGGCGGCGATGCGGCCCGCAATCTCCTGCAGCACAGGCTCCTCGGACGCATCGCGCATGGCCGAGTAATAGGAGGAGGTGCCGCTTTCCACCACGCAGCGCGCGATCATCTCGCCGCGGCGCGAGCCGCGCACGCTCTGGGCGCTGTCGCCGGAAAAATGGGGCGGGGTATAGCCCTTGCGGAAACGGGCAAAGGCTTCATCCAGCCTGAATTCCGGGTCTGCCATCTCGGCCCAGCGGCCCAGCGCCTTGCCGTGCTGGGCTTCTTCGCGGCCCCACTGCTCGATCGCGTCCAGCGTCGCCTGGCCGGCATCGGCGAAGACGCGCTTCAGATAGGTGACATAGTCGGGGGCGTTGTACTCGACCAGGGCGGCGGCTTTGACCGCGGCCAGCAGGCCGGGCGCGACCTTGTCGGCCTCGAACAGGGACCAGTGGACATCGTCCAGGCCCCAACCCTGCTTGTAGACGGCAACACCCGTCATGACCGGCTCCCTCACTGGAACGCCTTATAGCAAAGACATCCGCGCCCGCGAAGCGAACGCAAACCGAGGGTTAGCGGGCTTCGGGGGGCGGGCGCAATGGTTTTGATGGGGGTAAAACCCTTGAAAACCTGCAAGTTTACGGGGGCTACGGCGTTTTCTGAGCCGGGTGCCGGCGATTGCCGGACCGACCTAGAAAGCCGCGCGGACCAGCTTCAGGTCGTCCACCATCTGGGCCGCACGCTGGCGGGCGGCGTCCGTCTTGGCGGCGATCTCGTCTTCCTGGGCGTCCTTGATGCGCTGATCCAGCACCGCCAGGTCCAGCTCGGTCATCGGGATGGCTTCCTCGGCCAGCACGGTGATCTTCTCCGGATTGATCTCGGCAAAGCCGCCGCGGATGAAATAGCGGTCGTCCTTGCCGTCGATCTCCACATCGATCATGCCGGCGCGCAGGGTCGAGACCAGCGGGCTGTGCCCCGCCATCACGCCCATATAGCCTTCCGTGCCGGGCACGGTGACCATGTCGGCGGCGCAGGAGAGCAGAAGCTTCTCCGGCGAAACCAGGTCGAAGGCGATCTTGTTCGCTGCCATTGGTTAGGCCGCCTTGCTCGTTTCCGCCGCCATCTTCTGGGCCTTGGCCACCACTTCCTCGATGGCGCCGACCATGTAGAAGGCCTGCTCGGGCAGGTGGTCGTACTCGCCGTCGACGATCGCCTTGAAGCTGCGGATGGTGTCGGGCAGCTCCACGAACTTGCCCGGCGCGTTGGTGAACTGCTCGGCCACGAAGAAGGGCTGCGACAGGAAGCGCTGGATCTTGCGCGCGCGCGCAACCACCAGCTTGTCGTCTTCCGACAGTTCGTCCATGCCCAGAATGGCGATGATGTCCTTCAGCGCCTTGTACTGCTGCAGCACTTCCTGCACGCGGCGGGCGACGGTGTAGTGCTCGTCGCCGATCACCTGGGGGTCCAGGATGCGGCTGGTGGAGTCCAGCGGGTCGACCGCCGGGAAGATGCCGAGGCTGGCGATGTCGCGCGACAGAACGGTGGTCGCGTCAAGGTGGGCGAAGGAGGTGGCAGGTGCCGGGTCGGTCAGGTCGTCGGCGGGCACGTAAATCGCCTGCACCGAGGTGATCGAACCCTTGGTGGTGGAGGTGATGCGTTCCTGCAGGTTGCCCATCTCGGTCGCCAGGGTCGGCTGATAGCCCACCGCCGACGGGATACGGCCCAGCAGCGCCGACACTTCGGAGCCGGCCTGGGTGAAGCGGAAGATGTTGTCGATGAACAGCAGCACGTCCTTGCCTTCGACGTCGCGGAAATATTCCGCGACCGACAGGCCGGTCAGCGCCACGCGGGCGCGCGCGCCCGGCGGCTCGTTCATCTGGCCATAGACCAGCGCGCACTTGGAGCCTTCGGTGGAGCCGGCCTTCTTGGGGTCGACGTTCACGTTGGACTCGATCATCTCGTGATACAGGTCGTTGCCTTCGCGGGTACGCTCGCCCACGCCGGCCAGAACCGAGTAACCGCCATAGGCCTTGGCGATGTTGTTGATCAGTTCCTGCATGGTGACGGTCTTGCCGACGCCGGCGCCGCCGAACAGGCCGATCTTGCCGCCCTTGGTATAGGGGCACAGCAGGTCGATGACCTTGATGCCCGTGACCAGCACTTCGGCCGAGCCCGCCTGTTCGGCGAAGGTCGGGGCCTCACGATGGATGATCGCGGTGTTTTCCTGGCTGATCGGACCGGCTTCGTCGATCGGCTCGCCGATCACGTTCATGATGCGGCCCAGGGTAGCGGGGCCGACCGGCACGCGGATCGGGGCGCCGGTGTCGACGACTTCCTGGCCGCGCACCAGACCTTCGGTGGTGTCCATGGCGATGGCGCGCACGGCGTTCTCACCAAGATGCTGGGCGACTTCGAACACCAGGCGGACTTCCTTGCCGGTGCGCGCGTCGGTGTTCTTGGTCTCCAGCGCGTTCAGAATGGCGGGCAGGTTGCCATCTTCGAAGACGACGTCGACGACGGCGCCGATCACCTGCTGCAGGCGGCCCTTGGCATTGGAAGTGGTCATGGCTTTCTCTTTCCTTCAACGGTTCAGCTTGCGCTTGAACCCATTTCATTGCGGCGGTCCGGCTTTCGCCTAACGCCTTGTTTCATTGCGGCGGCCCGGCTGCCGCCTAACGCCGCTAGACGGCGGCGGCGCCGGAGATGATTTCAATCAGTTCCTTGGTGATCTGGGCCTGACGGGTGCGGTTCATCTGGATCGTCAGGGCCTTGATCAGGTCGCCCGCATTGCGGGTCGCATTGTCCATGGCAGTCATCTGGCTGGCGAAGAAGCCGGCATTGTTTTCCAGCATCGCCGACAGAATCTGGATCGAGATGTTCTGGGGCAGCAGCGCCTCCAGGATCGTGTCCTCGTCCGGCTCATAGTCGTAGAAGGGGGCGGTGCCCCCGGTCTCGACCTCGGCCGGGATCAGCTGCAGCACGCGCGGGGTCTGGCTGACCACCGACTTGAACGAGGAATGAACCAGCGTGACCACGTCGAACTCGCCCGCCATATAGGCGTCCAGCACGCGCTGGGCGATCGGCTTGACCTTGGCCAGGTCGGGGGTCTTCAGGCCCACCTCATAGGTGTCGATGATGCGCTCGCCGAAGCTGCGGCGCAGCTGGTCGCGCGCCTTGCGGCCCACGGTGATGATCTTCACATCCTTGCCGGCCGCGATCAGCGCGCTGATCTTCTCGCGCGCGGCGCGCACGATCGAGGAGTTGAAGCCGCCGGCCAACCCGCGGTCGGAGGTGGCCACGATCACCAGATGCCGCTGGTCCCTGCCGGTGCCGGCCAGCAGCAGCGGCGCCGAGGGGCCGGACACGCCGGCCGCCAGGTTGGCGATCACGCCGGCCATGCGTGCGGCATAGGGGCGGGCGGCTTCCGCCGCCATCTGGGCGCGGCGCAGCTTGGCCGCCGCCACCATCTGAAGCGCCTTGGTGATCTTCTGCGTGGACTTCACGCTTCCGATCCGTGTGCGCATTTCCTTTACGGATGCCATCGCGCGTCAGACCCTTCAGGCGAACGACTTGGAGACGTCGTCCAGCGCCTTCTTCAGCGTGGTTTCCAGTTCCGGCGTCAGCGTCTTGCCGGTGCGGATGCCTTCCAGGAAGTCCGGATAGGACGTCTTGAGCTTGGAGATCAGCGAGTCCTGGAACGCCTGCACCTTGTTCACCGGGAAGGGGTCCAGATAGCCGCGGGTGCCGGCGTAAATCGCGGCGACCTGCTCTTCGACGGCGAAGGGCTTGTACTGCGGCTGCTTCAAGAGCTCGGTCAGGCGCTCGCCGCGCGCCAGCATCTTCTGGGTGGCGGCGTCCAGGTCCGAACCGAACTTGGCGAAGGCCGCCATCTCGCGATACTGGGCCAGTTCGCCCTTGATCGGGCCAGCGACGGTCTTCATCGCCTTGATCTGGGCCGAGGAGCCGACGCGCGACACCGAGATGCCGACGTTCACCGCCGGGCGGATGCCCTGATAGAACAGGTCGGTTTCCAGGAAGATCTGGCCGTCGGTGATCGAGATCACGTTGGTGGGAATATAGGCCGACACGTCGTTGGCCTGGGTTTCGATGACGGGCAGGGCGGTCAGGGAGCCCGCGCCATTGTCCTCGTTCAGCTTCGCGGCGCGCTCCAGCAGGCGGCTGTGCAGATAGAAGACGTCGCCCGGATAGGCTTCGCGGCCCGGCGGGCGGCGCAGCAGCAGCGACATCTGGCGATAGGCGACGGCCTGCTTGGACAGGTCATCATAGATGATCAGCGCATGCATGCCGTTGTCGCGGAACCATTCGCCCATGGCGCAGCCGGCGAAGGGCGCCAGGAACTGCAGCGGCGCCGGGTCGGAGGCGGTGGCCGACACGATGATCGTGTAGTCCAGCGCACCGGCATCGGCCAGGGTCTTGACGATCTGCGCCACGGTCGAACGCTTCTGACCGATGGCGACATAGATGCAGTACAGCTTGGCCTTCTCGTCGGTACCGGCGTTGACGGCCTTCTGGTTGATGATGGCGTCGATCGCGACGGCGGTCTTGCCGGTCTGGCGGTCGCCGATGATCAGCTCGCGCTGGCCGCGGCCGATCGGGATCAGCGTGTCGATGGCCTTCAGGCCGGTCTGCACGGGCTCATGCACCGACTTGCGCGGAATGATGCCTGGCGCCTTCACGTCGACGCGGCGGCGCTCGGCGACATCGCTCAGTTCGCCCTTGCCGTCGATGGGATTGCCCAGGGGATCGACCACGCGGCCCAAAAGGCCCTTGCCGACCGGCGCTTCAACGATGGCGCCCGTGCGCTTGACCGTGTCGCCTTCCTTGATGGTGGCGTCGGAACCGAAAATAACGCAGCCGACATTGTCGGTTTCCAGGTTCAGGGCCATGCCCTTCACGCCGCCGGGGAATTCGACCATCTCACCGGCCTGCACATTGTCGAGGCCGTAGACGCGGGCAATGCCGTCGCCGACGCTCAGCACTTCGCCGACTTCCGAGACCTTGGCCTCGGCGCCGAAGTTCTGGATCTCGCGCTTCAGGATGGCCGAGATTTCTGCGGGCTGGATGTCCATCGTCTGGTTCCTTCATTCTCGTTCTGCCTGACCCGATCCTGGGCGAGGCGTTTAATCGTGTGGCCCGTTGCTGGTGCACCGGGTATTTCTCATTCCGGCCCTCGCTTGCGCTCGGGCGTTCGTCACTTGCCGCTCACCGGCCTTATGGTGATGCGGCCCAATCTCTCCGGCCCGTCGCTTATGCTCCGGGCGTTCGTCACTCGAAACGGTCCACTGGACCGTTTCGTTGGCCTACGGCCAATCGTTCCTCACCCCTTCATGGCCGCACGCAGCCCATCGAGCTTTGTGCGAAGGGACGTATCGATCATGCGCGAGCCGACCTTGACGACCAGTCCGCCCAGAAGGGCGGGGTCAACACGGGCGTTCAGGCGCGGCTCGCGGCCCAGGCGGGCCTTGAGCACGGATTTCAGCTCGGCGATTTCGCCATCCTTGAGCGGGCGCGCGGCGGTGACTTCCGCCTCGGTCTCGCCCTTGGCGCGCGCCACCAGCCGTTCGAAGGCGGCAATGATGTCTTCCAGCGCGAACAGGCGGCGCTTGTGGGCGACGGTCAGCACGAATTTGGTCGAAAGCGGCGAGGTGCCCAGCAGCGCGAGCACGGGCTCCAGCGCCTTGGCCTGTTCTTCGGCACCAAACACAGGCGATTTGACCAGCCGGGCCAGGTCGGCGCTCTCCTGCATGGCCTTTCTGAGGACCGTCAGATCGGCGCTAACAGTGTCCACCGCGCCCTGATCGCGGGCCAGTTCGAACACGGCCGTGGCGTAGCGTCCCGCCAGTCCCGTTTCCGCCTTTTCGCTCGTCACATTCATCCTTTGCGGCTCCCGGAAATGCGCCTCTCCGGCCGCCGTCGCGCTGTGGTGTAATATATTGATTTATTTGACATATTTTTAGCGCCCACGAGTCACCCCAACAGGCGCGGTGCCAGTTAGCATGGGCATTACCCCGGCGCAATATTGCCGGCATGGCCATGCTGTCGCGGGCATTTGTCAGGGCGGTGACAGTGCTCACCGGCGCTTTGCCGCACGAGGGGCCCTTGCCAGTCCGCCCCGCTGTGGACACTCTGCACAACAATTAGGCACGTCATTTTGCCCTTATCGCGGGCAATGTGATGAAGAACAGATCGTTTTGTGGGGGAACGCGGTGATCGACAGCGGCAATACGGCCTGGATGATCAGCGCCACGGGGTTGGTCCTTCTGATGACCATCCCGGCGCTGGGGCTCTTCTATGCGGGGCTGGTCCAGGCCAAGAACATCCTTTCCGTTCTGGTGCAATGCTTTGCGGTGGCCTGCCTGTCCTCGCTGCTGTGGTTCGTGGCCGGCTACAGCCTGGCCTTCACCGGCAACGGGGCCTGGATCGGCGATACAGGGGCCTTCCTGCTGGCGCATCTGGGCCGCGCCGCCGTTCATCCCGGCCTTTCGATCCCCGAAACCGTCTTTGTCATGTTCCAGATGACCTTCGCGGCCATCACGCCGGCGCTGATCGTGGGTGCCTATGTCGAGCGCATCCGCTTTGGCGCGGTGCTGCTGATTTCCGGCCTGTGGCTGATGATCGTCTATGTGCCGGTGACCCACTGGGTGTGGGGCGGCGGCTGGCTGGCCGCGCGCGGGACCATCGATTTCGCCGGCGGTATCGTGGTGCATGTCACCGCCGGTGTCTCGGCGCTGGTGATCGCGGCCATGCTGGGGCCGCGCCATGATTTTCCCCACGGAATCCGCCCGCCCCATGCGCCCTGGATGGTGATGGTGGGCGCCTCGCTGCTGTGGGTGGGCTGGTTCGGTTTCAACGCCGGCAGCGCATTGTCGGCGGGCGCCGATGCGGGCATGGCGATGCTGGTCACGCATCTGTCGGCAGCGACCGCGACGATCACCTGGATGGCGATCGAATGGCTGCGCTTCGGCAAACCCAGCCTGGTGGGCGCGGTGACCGGCACCATTGCGGGACTGGCGGCGATCACGCCCGCGGCGGGCGTGGTTGGCCCGTTGGCGGCGGTGCTGCTGGGCGCACTTGCCGGCGGGGTCTGTTTCATCGCCGTGCTGATGGTCAAACAGGTGGTGCGCGTGGATGACGCGCTGGACGTTCTGGGCGTGCATGGCGTGGGCGGCGCCCTGGGCACGCTGCTGCTGCCTGTCCTTTCGATCGTGGGCACCGGCGGCGCGCCGCTGGCCCATGACATGGCCGGCCAGTTCGCCGCCCAGGCGATCGGTGTGGTAAGCGTGGGCCTGTGGTCGGCGGTTGCCACCTTTGTCATCACCAAGGTGGCGGCGATGACCGTGGGATTGCGTATCGATCCCGAAGCCGAAACCATTGGCCTGGATTTCGCCGCGCATGGCGAAACCGGCTATCACGTCATGCGCTAGAAGGCAGGAGAACGCCATGAAGATGATCGTTGCCATCATTCAGCCCCACCGTCTCGACGCGGTGCGCGAAGACCTGACCGAGATCGGCATTCAGGGCATGACCGTCACGGAAGTGCGCGGCTATGGCCGCCAGAAGGGTCATACCGAGATCTATCGCGGCGCCGAGTACAAGATCGCCTTCCTGCCCAAGCTGCGCCTCGAGATCGCGGTGCCGGACGGACGTGCCGACGCGGTGATTGAGGCGATCACCCGCGCCACCCGCACCGGCCGCATCGGCGACGGCAAGATTTTCGTGCTGGACCTGGAGCAGGCGCTGCGCGTGCGCACCGGCGAAACTGGAGAAGAGTCTCTTTAATTTTGAACCCCTCTGTCGGCAACTCGGTCTGCCTCCAGCAGACCCAGCGTTGCCGACATCTCCCCTTTCATGCGCTTCGCGCAAAAGGGGAGACGGGTCTCAGCCTGCCGAAACAATCAAATCAGGTGCAGGAAGCGCGAGAGGCGGATGCGGCTGAACCAGCCGGCCGGGTTGCGGGCGTTCAGATAATCGACCGAGCCCAGCGTCAGGTCGGCGCGCGCCACCAGGTTTTCCACCGGCACCATGCCCACGCCGCCGTCACGCGCCGCCACGCGGCTGTCCAGCGAGTTGTCGCGGTTGTCGCCCATCATGAACAGGTGTCCCTTGGGCACCACGACCTCGGGCGTGTTGTCCAGGGGTTCGTTCCAGCCCATCTTGAAGATCGGATGGCTGACCCCACCCGGCAGCGTTTCGATGAAACGGGCGACGCTGCGGTGACTGCCGTCTTCCTCCTCCACCATCCCCGATCCGGCGGCCTTCAGCGGCACCGCAACGCCATTGATGAAAAGCTGGCCGTGGATCATCTGGACATGGTCGCCGGGCAGGCCGATCACCCGCTTCACATAGGTGACCTTGGGATCGCGGGGCAGGCGGAACAGCACCACATCGCCGCGCGCGGGCAGGCGGCCGAACAGCCGATGAGCCGAATCCGGCCCCACGCCATAGGGCAGGGAATAGCGGCTGTAGCCATAGGCGAATTTGCTGCCCAACAGGGCGTCGCCGATCTGGATGGTCGGCTCCATCGAGCCAGAGGGGACATAGAAGGGCTGGGCGATGGCGGTGGTGGCGCAGACCATGACGGCGGCCACCACGGCCGGTTCCGCCAGCCATTTCAGGATTTGGCGCAAGGGGTTGGGGCTGGTTTTCATCGGGGCGCATTTTGGCGTTCCGGCGGGCGGGCGCAATCCAATTTGTGTTAATCCGCCACGGAAACCTTGACCGGGGCGGGGCAAAGCGCCAGAAGCCCCGTCTTTGGACAGGTTTGCCCTTCAAAAGGCCCTTTGCCCGGTTATCTAAAGGCCATGATCGAACTGACACAGGAATTCGGCTTCGACGCCGCCCATTACCTGGACGGCGCTCCGGAATACCGGCGCATGCACGGTCATTCCTTCTATGCCGAGGTGACGCTGCGCGGCGAGCCCGATCCGGCAACCGGTTTCCTGCGCGATTTCGCCGAGGTGGACGCCACCTTGAAGGCGATCCGCGAAATGCTGGACCACCGCCTGCTGAACGAGATCGAGGGCCTGTCCAAGCCGACGCTGGAAAACCTGGCGCGGTTCATTTTCGAAAAGGCCCGGGCGCAGTTGCCGGAAGTGGCGCGGGTCAAGTTGCGCCGCCCGTCCTATGGCCAGACCTGCGTGTACGAAGCGTGATGGCAAAAAAGCAGCCCGCAAATCCCGCCGGAAAGCTGACCCAGCTGGGCCGGGCGGTCGCCCAGCCGGATACGCCCGATGCGGCGGTGCTGGAAGCGGTCCCCAATCCCCATCCGGGCACCGATTATCTGGTGCGCTTCACCGCGCCCGAATTCACCACCCTGTGCCCGATCACCGGCCAGCCGGACTTCGCCCATTTCGTCATCGACTATGTGCCGGGCCGCAGGATCGTCGAATCCAAGTCGCTGAAGCTTTATCTGGGCAGTTTCCGCAATGTCGGCAGCTTCCATGAGGCGACCACCATCGCCATCGGCAAGCGCATCGTGGAGGCGATCCGCCCACGCTATCTGCGGATCGGCGGCTACTGGTATCCGCGCGGCGGCATGCCGATCGATGTCTTCTGGCAAGTGGGCAAGCTGCCAAAGGGCCTGTGGCTGCCCGATCAGGGCGTGGCGCCCTATCGCGGGCGCGGCTGACACCGCCCCGTCATTGGCGGAGTGGACAGACCTTCATCACCATTGGCTGTCCCGCCTCCAGTCCCCCGAAAGTAAAATCCATCTCGCCGGATGCGCCGCCGCCGGCATAGTGCAGCGTCACATGCCTGGCCTTGGCCAAGGCGGACTGTACCGGCGCGGTGCCGTAAAGCGTGACCACATCGGTTTCCTCGTCGCCAAAGGCGCTGGCGCTGAGGCTGACGGGCGGCTGCCTGTCGATCTGAAGACGGACCTGCGCGGGGCCTTCTGGCATCAGGGCCCGATGCGGCATCAGCATCACGCGAAAGCCGTTCTCGGTATCGCAATAGAGCGTCAGCCGCGCCGGACCGCTGTCGGCATCGGCCCAGGCCTGCATCATCACGCGGTTCACGAAGCGATCGTCCTGGTGGCGGGTCTGCCAGTCCTGGTGCTGGGGCGCGGCCTGGGCGGCGCCGGCGGCCAGGACAATCAGGACGACTCCAAATGCGTGCCTATTCATGGATTTCCATCGAGAGGCTCATGCCGCCCGGGTCGCACGAGGCGAACGGGTTGGCGCAGGCCCAGTGCATATTGTGCTGGGGCATCGAGTTGACGCGCGCGATGGCCGGTGCGTCGAACCCCCAGGTACCGCAGTCGGATCCCGGCCCCGCGCCGCCATCCGGATATTTCCGCATCTGTCCTGCCGGGCAGCCGCCGGTATTGTAGACAATGCCCTTGCCCGATTGTGGCGCCGGCGATGGCTTGCCCGCGCCGGCATCCGCCAGGGTCAGCGTTGGGAGCATCACGGCGAAGGCCGCGACGCCGGCGAGAAGGATTTTCGCCATGGGTGCAAAATCTCCTCTGTTCACGGTGTTTCCGATATTTTCCGGATACCAAAAGGGGCCGGCGAACCGGCCAGGACCGTTTCAGGCCTGGAGGCTAACCGGGAGGCGATTCCGAGGCCAGCCCAGGGCACGGCGAAGCATCGGGTCGAGCGCCCCTAATGGTGTCGAATGCCAAATTGCGGAAGGTTTGGCGAGCGGACGATTTCGCTCTAAGCCTTTGAAGAAGAATGGCTCCCCGGGCAAGATTCGAACTTGCGGCCAACCGGTTAACAGCCGATTGCTCTACCACTGAGCTACCGAGGAACAGGGCGCGCTATCTAGCGCGACTTTATTGCCATGGCTAGGGGAAATTCTTTCTTAAATTCCCAAGGATTTCCACGGGATGGTTCCTTAAGCCAAAAAAAATGAGGCCGGGCGAACCCGGCCCCAAGGCGTTGGGTAATGGTGGGGTGTCTTCAAGGAAGACGACCGCAGATTGCGCCCGGGACGGTTAACAACAGCTTAACCAAGCCGGTGATTGCGGAAAAATCATCTTCGCGGGCCCGTTCACGCCGGAAATGGCGGTTTTGCGGAAGCGGGTGATTCGGGACCGCGCAGTGCGCGGCCCCGAATACGTCCTATTTCGGCATGGGGATCGAGACGGCCTGGCCGGCGCCGCGATTGGCGATCCAGATCACGTCTCCGGCCGGTTCCACGCCCGTCGGGGTGTCGAGACCGTCTTTCAGCACGGTCACATGGGCGCGGTCGCCGTCCATCAGCGTCAGGCTGTGAATCTTGCCCGAGCCGTTTTCGGCCTGCAGCAGCGTGTCGCCAGACGCGCGAATGCCGTCGATGCCCTTGACCGGCGCGTCCATCCAGATCTGGACCGGCGTGCCGGGCTTGCCGTCGGCGCCCACCGGCACGCGATACAGGTTGTTGAAGAACACGCTGTTGAAATACAGCGTGCCGTTCAGGAAGGTCAGGCCATCGATGCCCGTCAGGTTGCGGTGCTCCAGATAGAGTTCCGCGGACTTGGCGCCGGCGGGCAGGCGATAGATGCGCGCATTGGCGGTGTCGGAGACATAGACCGCCTTGTCGGGCCCGATGGCGATGTCGTTGCAGGTGGTGTTGTCGCCCGGCAGCGTCCAGCGCATCTTTTCCTTGCCGCTGGCCAGGTCGAAGGCGCGCAGCGCGGTGGTGCGGCGAACCGGGGTCGCGCCCGGCACCGGCGTGAGCTGGCAGGACCAAAGGGTGCTGGTGGCATTATCGACAAGCTGGCCGAAGAAGAAGGTGCCCGGACCTTCGGCGCTTGCGTCAACGAAGGGGACCACGTCCGTGGTGCCCTTCCTGATCCGGTAGATGAAGGGCGAGCTGGCGCTGCCGACATACAGGTCGCCATTGGCGGCCGCGGCCAGGCTTTCGGGCTGGGACTTGGCGTCGTGGATCAGGATTTCTTCGGACAGGGCCGGGACGGCCGATGCGGCGAGCCAGCCGGCGACGGCCAGGCAGCCGGAAATCGAAAAGGTGCGGAACATGCATTTCCCCCAAGGTGGTTATGATGAGATGGCCTGAGTGTTACAGCCGATTAAGGAAATTCTGTGATCCGATTTTCGTAAAATGCAAGCCGCTCCGTTGAGCCAAATTCAGTGGCTTTGGGTTCAAATTCAAAGGGCTGAAGAAGAATATGCAGGCGATACATCGTGGGGCTTATCAGTTTTCGCGCGGCCGGTTCCGAGGCCCAGGTCAACCGCCGGGCCCATGTGCGCCGCCGGGTCAGTTTTGGCAGCTTTCTGGCCATGCCCGACGCCAGCCAGTGGATAAAGTGCCATACGCTGGATCTGTCCTTTGCCGGGGCGCGGGTTCACATGGACGAGGCGCCCAGCCTTCCGCCTTCGGTCTACTTCCTGCAGATGCGCGACCGGCTGGCCTATGAGGCGCGCATCGCCTGGCACAAATCGCCGGAAGCCGGTCTGGAATTCCTGAAGGTCTATCGCTTCGCCGATGTCCCGGACCCGGCCCTCAGGCGTCTGATCGAGAAGGTTTCGGGATAGGGTTGGAGGCCACGCCCGGAACAGAGCGCCGGGCAGCCCGGAGCGCAGCGAGGAGCGTTGCCCGCGCGACCGAAATAAACGAAGCAAGCTGGAAAATTGGAGGCCACGCCCGGAATTGAACCGGGGTACGCGGATTTGCAGTCCGCTGCGTCACCACTCCGCCACGTGGCCTCACTGTCGGTCTGCCGGGTCACCCGGCAAGCGGCTGGCGGCTATAACAGATTGCCGTGTCCCGCCACAACCTTATTACCGCTCACGGCGGAGGCTGTGCCTTCAACTGGGCGCGACCGCGCCCCGCCGGGAGTCCGGCGCGCCCGCGGAGGCGGCGCGCGTAGCGCGCCGCCGGCGAACAATAGCCGCGTTGTCAGCGGGCGGGACGAGCCGTATAAGCGGACGGATTCACCCAGCCAGGGACGGTCCCATGTCCGCCGCCGCGCTTCCAACATGATTGAAGCCCAGATTCGCCAGCAATGTCACCGATGCCCGCATCCATGCCGCCATGGGGCGGTGCTGCGGCGTTCATGCACCGCGTCCAGGGCGCTGGCCTGTGCCGATGTGCCGGTGCTGGTGGCTGAACCTCCTGCGCGACCGCGCAAGCTGCTGCAACTGGCCCGGGTGACTGCCGACGATCATGTCCTGGATGTGGGCTGCGGCACCGGCTATTCCGCCGCCGTCCTGGCCCGCCTGGCCAAGTCTGTCGTGGCGCTGGAACAGGATGCCGACCTGGTTCGCATCGCCAGCGAGGCGCTGATGGGGGCTGAAGGCCGCATTGCCGTCACCCAGGGCGCACTGATCGAAGGCTTCAAGGCGGATGCGCCCTATGACGTGATTTTCGTCAACGGCGCCATCGAGCAGACCCCCGACACGCTGCTGGCCCAGTTGGCCGAAGGCGGGCGGCTAGTGGCGGTGATGAAGGACGGAGCCCAGGGCCGCGCCCAGCTGTTCGTGAAGGAGCATGGGGTGGTGGGCCGGCGGCCGGATTTCGACGCCGATGTGCCGTTGCTGGCGGGCTTCAAGAAGGCGATGGGCTTCGTCTTCTGATCCCCGGATCGGGCCGTTTTGGGCGAATTTCTCCGTACACGCCGGTATTTAACCGGGGCGGGACGCCTTGCTTAACCTTATCTTTGCCATCAGGCTGGCACTGTCCTAGGGTCTTGAGACTTCTGCCGGGCCCTTTTGGCTTGCCCGATTCGACCCGGCGGCATGTGGAGCAACTTGATGTCGGACCCGCAGCACGAACCCACGATGGAGGAAATTCTCGCCTCCATCCGCAAGATCATCTCCGAGGACACGCCGGAAGGCGGTGCCGAGGACGCCGCGCCGCCTCCGCCGGAACCGGCGCCCGAACCCGCCCCCATGCCCGAAATCGCCCCTGAGCCGGTCATGGAGGACGATGTTCTGGAACTGACCCAGGAAGTCGAGGCCCCGGCGCCTGAACCGATCCCGGAACCGGCTCCCGAGCCTGAACATGACGTGGTTTTCGAACCCGCCGACCCGGCGCCCGAACCCGAGGCGACCAGCGACATTTTCTCGGACAGCACCCGCCAGGCTGTCGACGACGTTTTCGCCTCCATCCCGGAGGAAGACGAGGCTCCCGCGGCCGCACCGGCCCCGGCGGCGCCCATCGCCCCGATCGATGCGGCCACCGTGGAAACCGTGTTCGAGCGCGCCGTGCGCGAAAGCTTCGAGCCGGTCCTGCGCAGCTATCTGGCCGACAATTCCCCCGCCATCATCGAGCGCATGAAGCCGGCGATCCGCGAATGGATGGACGAGCATTTCCCCGCCCTGCTGGAAGGGGCCGTCCGCGCCGAGGTAGAACGGGTCGTAAAGGCGCGCGGCGCCAAACGCTGACCCCGTATTGCAATATGCGGGCTTGACCCGCGCCCAAAAAAGCCGGAAAGCCCGCCTGGACTTTCCGGCTTTTTTCTCATGCTCGACAAGACCTTCAATTCCAAGGACGTGGAAGCGCGCGTCACCGCCCAGTGGGAAGCCTCGGGCGCCTATCGTTGCGGCACCCGGCCGGAGGCCGAGGCCTTTTCCATCGTCATCCCCCCGCCCAACGTCACCGGGCGCCTGCATATCGGCCACGCCCTCAACAACACGCTGCAGGACATCCTGGCGCGCTTCGAACGGATGCGCGGCAAGGATGTGCTGTGGCAGCCGGGCACCGACCATGCCGGCATCGCCACCCAGCTGATCGTCGAGCGCCAGCTGGCCGAACGCCAGATGAGCCGCCAGGGCCTGGGCCGCGAGAAATTCCTGGAGGAAGTCTGGAAGTGGAAGGCCGAATCCGGCGGCGCCATCGTCGACCAGCAGCACCGGCTGGGCGCCTCCGCAGACTGGAGCCGCGAACGCTTCACCATGGACGAGGGGCTATCGAAGGCCGTCACCAAGGTGTTCGTGGAGCTGCATCGCCAGGGACTGATCTATCGCGACAAGCGGCTGGTGAACTGGGACACGCGCCTGCAGACGGCGGTGTCGGACCTGGAAGTCGAGAATATCGAGCAGAAGGGCCATCTTTGGCACATCCGCTATCCCATCGAGGACAGCGACGAGACCATCACCATCGCCACCACCCGGCCCGAAACCATGCTGGGCGACACGGCGGTGGCGGTGCATCCCGATGACGAACGCTATCGCCACCTGGTCGGCAAGATGGCAGTCTCCCTGACCGGGCGGCAGATTCCTGATTATCGCCGATGACTATTCCTGATCCCGAAAAGGTACCGGCGCGGTCAAGATCACCCCTGGCCCATGACTTCAACGACTTCGAGGTCGGCAAGCGCCATAAGCTGGCGGTGATCAACATCCCGGAACAAGGACGGCACGCTGACCGATGACTGCCCGCGCCCTATCGCGGCCTGTCGCGCGAGGCGGCGCGCAAGAAGACTGCCGTCGCCGACCTGAAGCCGCCGGCCTGCTGGTTCAGATCGAGGCGATCACCCATTCGGTGCCGCAATGACGAAAAGACCAAGACCGTCGTGCTGGAGCCCCTTCCTGACCGAGCAATGGTATCTGAACGTCGAGCCGCTGGCCGCCAAGGCGATTGCGGCGGTGGAAGAGGGCGCACCAGATTCCACCCGAGAACTGGGCCAACATCTATTTCGGCTGGCTGAAGAACATCCGGCCCTGGCATTTCGCGCCAGCTTTGGTGGGGCCACCAGATTCCGGTGGGGGCCTAAACCGACGGCAGGTGGGAGCTATGAGTATCGTCGGCTTAGGCTGGTCAGAATAAGTCTTCTGCTCTTTCAGAGGCCGAAGGATTCAGCAAGCAGAGGAGCAATACAGAAAACCTGTTGTGGTGCTCTCCAAATATCTCGATCTGATTGCACCGAATGTGCGCGAGCAGATGAGGGATAACAAAGTAATCTTCATTTGGCGTGATGAGGACGTGCTTGACACCTGGTTCTCCTCCGCCCTGTGGCCGTTCTCGACCCTGGGCTGGCCGGACGCCACGATTGAGATGAAGCGGTTCTATCCCACCAGCGTGCTGGTGACCGGCTTCGACATCATCTTCTTCTGGGTCGCCCGCATGATGATGATGGGCCTGTGGTTCCTGGACGATGTGCCGTTCCGCGATGTTGTGATCCACAACCGCGTGCTGGACGAGCAGGGCGCCAAGATGTCCAAGACCAAGGGCAATGTGGTCGATCCGCTGACCCTGGTGGACGAATTCGGCGCCGATGCGCTGCGCTTCACCCTGGCGCTGGCGGCGGGCCAGAACCGCGACATGCGCATCGGCCCGACGCGCGTGGAGTCGGGACGCAACTTCGCCACCAAGCTGTGGAACACCGCCCGCTTCTGCGAGATGAACGGCTGCGCCACGGTGCCGGGTTTCGATCCGGCTTCGGTTACGGAAGTCGTCAACAAATGGATGTGTCGAAGAAACCGCCGCTGCGATTTCCGATGTCACGAAATGCATTGAAGATTTCTCTTATAACAACGCAGCCAGCGCCGCATATCACTTTGTCTATGCGATGTCTTCTGCGACTGGTATGTGGAGATCACCAAGCCGATCTTCCAGACTGGCACGCGACGCGTGCGGCGAAGGCTGAGACCCGCGCCACCACCGCCTGGCGCGCGACCAGATCCTGGAATTGCTACACCCCTTACGCCGCCCTTCATCACCGAAGAACTGTGGGCTGCCACCGCCAGACGCGATGGTGCTTGCTGTGACGCGGACTGGCCGACCATCAGCACGTTCTATCTCAAGGGGATTAAGTAGGAGCGCGTCCGTGAGCGAAGCGAATGCTCGAGATGAACTGGGTCATCGACTTGACTGGCAAGGGCGTGCGCTCGGTGCGTCGGAAATGAACGTGCCTGCCGGCGCAAAGATTCCGCTGGTGCTAAGCGGGGCCAGCGAGGAAAGCGCCGCGCGCCTGGCACGGCACATCGATGTCATCGCCACGCTGGCGCGCCTGTCGTCGGCTGAGGCTGCGCCGGAGATCCCCAAGGGGTCTGCCCAGTTCGTGCTGGGCGAGGCGGTGGTGGCGCTGCCACTGGGCGATGTCATCGACTTCGCCAAGGAGCGTGCGCGGCTGGAAAAGGACCTGAAAAAGGCGCAGGACGAAATCGCCCGCTTCGACGCCAAACTGTCCAACGAACAGTTCGTCGCCCGCGCGCCCGAGGATGTGCTGAACGAGCAGCGCGAAAAACGGGCCGAAGCGGCGGCGCTGGCAGAACGGCTCACCGCCGCCATCGCGCGCCTGCAATAGCCCGCGGCAATTCCGTGTTGGCATAAGGGTTGAAGCAGGGCAGGTGGCTGCCTAACTCTTCGATGGTTGTCTTACGGAGAGTTGCCGGTGCCCACACTGTTCGATCCGCTGCAATGCGGGGATATCGCCCTGTCCAACCGCATCGTGATGGCGCCCCTGACCCGCAGCCGCGCCACGGCGGACACGCGTGTGCCCACCCAGCTTCAGGTCGATTACTACCGCCAGCGCGCCGATGCGGGGCTGATCATCTCGGAAGCCACGGCGGTCACGCCCATGGGCGTCGGCTATGCCGCCACGCCGGGCATCTGGTCGGATGAACAGGTTGAAGGCTGGAAGACGGTCACTGCGGCGGTGCATGACGCGGGCGGGCGCATGGTTTTGCAGCTTTGGCATGTGGGGCGCATTTCCGATCCCGAATTCCTGAACGGCGCGCTGCCCGAGGCACCCAGCGCCATCAAGCCCAAGGGGCATGTCTCCCTGCTGCGGCCCCAGCGCGAATTCGTTACGCCCCGCGCGCTGGAAGCCGCCGAGATCGCCGGCCTGATCGCCGCCTATCGCCGGGGTGCTGAGAACGCAAGGAAGGCCGGCTTCGACGGCGTGCACATTCACGGCGCCAATGGCTATCTGCTTGACCAGTTCCTGCAGGATTCCACCAATCACCGTACCGATGCCTATGGCGGCAGCCGCGAAAAACGTGCCCGGCTGATGCTGGAAGTCGCCGATGCCTGTGCCGAGGTCTGGGGGCCAAAGCGTGTCGGCGTGCATCTGGCCCCGCGCATGGATGCCCACGACATGGGCGACAGCGACCGGCTGGGCACGTTCACCTATGTCGCGCGCGAGTTGGGACGGCGCGGCCTGGGCTGGCTGGCGGCGCGCGAAGCACAGTCGGCGGACAGTCTTGTCGACTCCCAGGGCAACCCGCGCCCGTCACCCAACAAGAACCCCATCGGCCCGCAACTGAAGGACGCCTTTGGTAGCGTCTATATCGCCAATGAGGGCTTTACCTTCGAAAGCGCGCAAAAGGCCCTGGCCGATGGCTGGTGCGATGCCGTGGCCTTCGGCAAGCTGTACATCGCCAATCCCGATCTGGTGACGCGCTTTGCGGCGGGCAGCGACCTCAATGCCTGGGACACGTCGACCTTCTATGCCGGCGGTGAAAAGGGGTACACGGATTATCCCGCGCTGGGATCCTGAGGGCCCTGCGATTCGCCTTTATTCGGCCATGCTGCTGCCAGCGGTTCGCAGGGGAACCATTTTTTCGCCCGGGCCGTTTTCAATCCTGTGAAGGGGGGACGGATACTGCCATCCCCCGCAGCAACAGGAGATCGACCATGAGAAATCAGGCCACGAAGCGTTTTGCGTTTGCCGCGCTGGCCGTGATTGCGCTGGGCGCGACCCCCGCCCTGGCGGATGGCTGCAGCGGCCACAGCCATGACACCGGCACGGCGCTGGGCGCCGTGGGTGGTGCCGCAATTGGCGGTGTTGCGACCCACTCGGTCGGTGGCGCCGTGATCGGCGGCGTGGCCGGCGCCTTCGCGGGCAACGCCATTGCCCGCAGCAGCGACTGTAACCGTCACAGCCGCCATGTGCGCCACTACAGCCGTCACCATCACGACTATTACGTGGATCGTCACGGCCGCCGTCACTACTATTATCGCTAACAGTCATATTCGCATGCAAAAGCCCCGGGCCGCTTCTGGCAGCCCGGGGCTTTTTCTTTGGCGGATACGCTGTCAGGCCAAGTCGAACCGGTCTGCGTTCATCACCTTGTTCCAGGCGGTCACAAAGTCCGTCACGAACTTTTTGCCCGCATCGTTCTGGGCATAGACCTCGGCCAGCGCCCTGAGCTGGGCGTGCGAACCGAAGACCAGATCGACGCGGCTGGCGGTCCACAGCGGCTTGCCGCTCTTGCGGTCATGGCCCTCGAAGACATTGGCGTCCGCGGTCTTCTTCCACTTCGTGCCCATGTCGAGCAGGTTGACGAAGAAGTCGTTGGTCAGCATGCCCGGCCGGACCGTCAGGACGCCGTGCGCGGACTTGCCCGCATTGACGCCCAGCACGCGCAGGCCACCCAGCAGCACGGTCATTTGCGGCGCGCTCAGCCGCAGCAACTGCGCCTTGTCGATCAGCGCTTCCTCGGGCCGCATCAACTGCGGTCCGCGCAGATAGTTGCGGAAGCCATCGGCGCGCGGCTCCAGCGGCGCGAAGGATTCCACATCCGTCTGATCCTGGCTGGCGTCCGTGCGGCCCGGGGTGAAGGGCACCGTGACCGGCGTGCCGGCATCGGCGGCCGCCTTCTCGATGGCCGCAGCCCCGCCCAGCACGATCAGATCGGCCAGCGAGACTTTCTTGCCGCCGGATGCGCCGGCGTTGAACGCGGTCTGAACGCCTTCCAGTGCCTTGATCACCTTGGCCAGTTGGGCGGGCTGGTTGACCTCCCAGTCCTTCTGGGGCGCCAGGCGCACCCGCGCGCCATTGGCGCCGCCGCGCTTGTCGGAGCCGCGGAAGGTCGAGGCCGAAGCCCAGGCCGTCGAAACCAGTTCGCCAACCGACAGGCCGGCCTTGAGGATCTGCGCCTTGAGGTCCGCGATGTCCTTGTCATCCACCAGCGCGTGATCGACTTTCGGCACCGGGTCCTGCCAGATCAGGTCTTCGGCCGGCACTTCGGGGCCCAGATAGCGGACCTTCGGCCCCATGTCGCGATGGACCAGCTTGAACCAGGCCCGCGCAAAGGCTTCGGCGAACTGATCCGGGTTCTCGTAGAAGCGGCGCGAGATTTTCTCATAGGCCGGATCGAACCGCAGCGACAGGTCGGTGGTCAGCATGGTCGGCACATGCTTCTTCGACGGGTCATGCGCGTCGGGCACGTCGGCGGGTGCATTCTTGGCCCGCCATTGCAGGGCGCCCGCCGGGCTCTTCTCCAGCTCCCATTCGTATTTGAACAGGTTGTCGAAGAAGAAATTGCTCCACTTGGTCGGCGTCTGGGTCCAGGTGACTTCGGGACCGCCGGTGATGGTGTCGCCGCCGAAGCCCTTGCCGTGGCGGCTGCGCCACCCCAGACCCTGGTCCTCGATGGCCGCGCCTTCCGGCTCCGGCCCCAGCAGCGACGGATCGCCCGCGCCATGGGTCTTGCCGAAGCTGTGGCCGCCCGCGATCAGCGCGACGGTTTCCTCGTCGTTCATCGCCATGCGGCGGAAGGTTTCGCGGATGTCGTGGGCGGCGGCAACCGGATCGGGCTTGCCGTTCGGGCCTTCGGGATTGACATAGATCAGGCCCATCTGCACGGCAGCCAGCGGGTTTTCCAGCTCGCGCTCGCCGCTGTAGCGTTCGTCGCCCAGCCAGGTGCCTTCGGGGCCCCAATAGAGTTCTTCGGGCTCCCAGGCATCGACGCGGCCGCCGGCGAAACCGAAGGTCTTGAAGCCCATCGACTCCAGCGCAACGTTGCCCGCCAGCACCATCAGGTCGGCCCAGGAAATGCTGTTGCCGTATTTCTGCTTGATCGGCCACAACAGGCGCCGCGCCTTGTCCAGATTGGCATTGTCCGGCCAGGAATTGAGCGGCGCGAAACGCTGCTGACCGCTGCCGGCGCCGCCGCGCCCGTCAGTGATGCGATAGGTCCCGGCGCTGTGCCAGGCCATGCGGATGAACAGGCCGCCATAATGGCCGAAATCGGCCGGCCACCAGTCCTGGCTGTCCGTCATCAGGGCGGTCAGGTCCTTCTTCAGCGCCGGCAGGTCCAGCTTGTTGAAGGCCGCGGCATAATCGAAATCCGGCCCCAGGGGATTGGATGCACTGGCGTTGTTGTTGAGCACCTCCAGGTTGAGCTGCTCGGGCCACCAGTCGCGGTTCCTGTGCCCGCCTGATCCATGCATGACCGGGCATTTGCCTTCGGATTTGTCGTTTGCCATCGTGCGCCTCCTTATGTCTGGAATTATTCTAAATTCCTTTTGCGACACCTTGTCAACATAGTTTGGAATAATTCCAGTTTATTGCTGCGGCGCAAGGCAGCCATCTTCAAAACCGCCTTGAGCGGGGGCGGCGACGGCGCAATAGTCGCGCCCGTTCCGCCTTGCCAAGGAAATTTTATGTCCAAGTTCGACAAGTCCAAGCTGCCCAGCCGCCATGTCACCGAAGGTCCGGAGCGCGCGCCGCACCGTTCCTATTTCTACGCCATGGGGCTGACCGAGCAGGAGATTCACCAGCCCTTCGTCGGCGTGGCCAGCTGCTGGAACGAGGCGGCGCCCTGCAACATCGCGCTGATGCGCCAGGCCCAGTCGGCCAAGCGGGGCGTGAAGGCCGAAGGCGGCACCCCGCGCGAATTCTGCACCATTACCGTGACCGACGGCATCGCCATGGGCCATGAGGGCATGCGTTCCTCGCTGGTGTCGCGCGAGGTCATCGCCGACTCGGTCGAACTGACCATGCGCGGCCATTGCTATGACGCGCTGGTCGGTCTGGCGGGCTGTGACAAGTCCCTGCCGGGCATGATGATGTCGATGCTGCGGCTGAACGTGCCGTCGGTGTTCCTCTATGGCGGCTCGATCATGCCGGGCCGTTTCCACGGCAAGGATGTGACCGTGGTCGATGTGTTCGAGGGCGTGGGCCAGCACAGCGCCGGCAAGATGCCCGAAAGCGAACTGATGGAACTGGAAAAGGTCGCCTGTCCGGGGGCAGGGGCCTGCGGCGGCCAGTTCACCGCCAACACGATGGCGACGGTGGCCGAGGCGATCGGCCTGGCGCTGCCCTATTCGTCGGGCCCGCCCGCCGAAATCCTGGAGCGCGACGACTTCGCCTACAAGGCGGGCGAGCAGGTGATGGTGCTGCTGGAAAAAAACCTGCGCCCGCGCGACATCTGCACCCGCAAGGCATTCGAGAATGCCGCGATGGTGGTGGCGGCTTCCGGCGGCTCGACCAACGCGGCGCTGCATCTGCCGGCGATGGCGAACGAGGCGGGCATCAAGTTCGACCTGTTCGACGTGGCCGAGATTTTCAAGAAGACGCCTTACATCGCCTCGATGAAGCCGGGCGGCAAATACGTCGCCAAGGATCTGTGGGAAGCCGGCGGCGTGCCCATGCTGATGCGCGCGCTGCTGGATGCCGGCCTGCTGCATGGCGACTGCATGACCGTCACCGGCAAGACCGTGGCCGAGAACCTGAAGGACATCACCTTCAACCCCGACCAGAAGGTCATCGTGTCGGTGGACAAGGCGCTGGCCCCCACCGGCGGCGTGGTCGGCCTGAGGGGCAACCTGGCGCCGGAAGGCGCGATCGTGAAGATCGCGGGGCTCAAGCATATCAAGCATCGCGGCCCCGCCCGCGTGTTCGATTGCGAGGAAGATGCCTTCGCGGCGGTGGAACGGCGCGACTACAAGGAAGGCGATGTCATCGTCATCCGCTGGGAAGGTCCCAGGGGCGGCCCCGGCATGCGCGAGATGCTGTCGACCACCGCGGCGCTGTATGGCCAGGGCGTGGAAAATATCGCGCTTCTGACCGACGGGCGTTTCAGCGGCGGCACGCGCGGGTTGTGCGTGGGCCATGTCGGCCCCGAAGCCGCCGACATGGGCCCGATCGGCCTTTTGCAGGACGGCGACATCATCGTGATCGACGCCGAAACCGGCGAACTGAAGGTCGAACTGAGCGATGCCGAACTGGAGGCGCGCAAGAAGGCCTTCAAACCCAAGCCGCCGGGCTTCAAGACCGGAGCGCTGGCACGCTTCGCGAAAAATGTTGGGCCCGCGCGCTACGGCGCGCTGACCACGCCGGGCGCCGACGAAGAAGTCCGCTGCTACGCGGATATTTAATGGCGGAACAAGCTTAGGGATGCTGCCGGGCCGCCATGTGTTCAATGCGGCGGTCCGGCACCAGCCAGATCAGCGCCACGCCGAAATAGAACAGCATGCCCAGCCAGGGCAGCAACAGGGATGAGCCGATCCCCGACGCGTAAAGCAGGGGGGACAGGTTTGCCTTCAGGTCCCTGCCCAGAACCTGGCGCATCAGGGACTGCGGTCCCTGGTCGTGCATGATCACCCGCTGCATGAGCCACCAGGACAAAGCCGGCAGGAACAGCGCCAGGCCATAGACCGCGGTCGGCACCGGGGCGAATTCGGTCTCGCCCATCCAGGCCGTGGCGAAGGGCACCAGCGAAATCCAGAACAGCAGGTTGAAGTTGGCCCACAGCAGGGCGCCGTTCACCCGATGCACCAGGTGGAAATAATGGTGGTGGTTGTTCCAGTAGATCGCCACATAGATGAAGCTGAAGGCATAGGCCAGGAAGGTGTGCCAGCCTTCGGCCAGCGCCTCCAGCGTGGCGTGCTCCGGCACCTTCAGTTCCAGCACCATGATGGTGATGATGATGGCGGTGACGCCATCGGTCATGGCCAGCAGCCGTTCCTTGCCCACGCCCGTCTCCTCTGTTCGGGACGATGCTAGGCAAGCTATCGGCGTTTGCCAATCAGGTCTTGCGGGCGGTCTCCGCAGCCTTCAGGGCCCGCAGCGCATTGCCGCCCCAGAAATTGGCGAGCTGCGCTTCGGTGTAACCCAGCTTGAGAAGCCGCTCGGTGATGCGGGGCAGGGAGGCGACATCCTCCATGCCCGCCACGCCGCCGCCGCCGTCCCAGTCGCAGCCCACGCCGACATGGTCGGGCCCGACCAGGTCAAGCGCATGGGTGACGTGTTTCATATAGTCTTCGAACGTGGCCCGGGGCTGGGGATATTTGGCGTTCATCGCTTTCAGCGTGGCGGCAGCCTCGCGCACCGCTGCGGTAGCCTGCTCAGGCGTCATGGCGGAAAGATTTTCCAGCTTGCCATAGATCGGGCCGACCACCTTGGCGCGCTCCGGGTTTGGCGGCACGGATACCAGATAATCGTTGTAGCTGTTGATCTGGATGGTGCCGCCCTTGGCCGCCAGCGCCTTGATGCGGGCATCGTCCAGGTTGCGCGGATGGTCGTGCACGGCGCGGCAGCCCGAATGCGAACAGATGATCGGCGCGCGCGAAAGTTCGATCATGTCGTCGAACACGCTGTCGGCGGAATGGCTGGCATCCAGCACCATGCCCAGGTCGTTGGCCAGCGCCACCAACTCCTTGCCTGCCGGTGACAGGCCGTTCCAGTGCGGCTTGTCGGTGGCGCTGTCGCCGAACTGGTTGACCTTGAAATGCACCGGCCCGACCAGGCGCACGCCCAGCGCGTAAAAGCCGCGCAGCAGGCTGACATCGTCGGCGAGGGGATAGGAGTTCTCGATGCTCTGGAAAACGATGATCTTGCCCCTGGCGGCAATTTTGGCGGCGTCGTCGGCCTCGAAGGCCAGTTCGAAGGTTTCCGGATGGGCGGCGACCATTTCGCGGATCTCGGCGGCGCGCAGCAGGGCGGCATTGCGCGCGGCCATCTTGGCCTGCGGCGTCAGCGGACCCTGGGGGGTGTAGATCGCCCAGAAGCCGCCATCCAGGCCGCCTTCGCGCATGCGCGGCACGTCCACCTGGGTCATGTCGCTGTCCATGCTGTGACGCTGCATGATGTCCCAGCCGGGACGGGCCAGGCTGGCGGGCGTGTCCAGATGGGTGTCCAGGCAGATCAGCCGCTGGTGCAGCGCCAGCGCATCGCCGGATGACTGCGCCCGAGCGCCGCCGGAAAAGACCAGCGCGGCAGCCGCGCCATTAACCATAAGGCCGCGTCGCGTCAGCATGGTCACCCCCGCAAATGCCAAGATTTCCGTGGAAAGTTAGCCGATTTGCTGCACTGCCGCGCTGTGACCGCTTGCCCCGGCGGGCGTGAACGGTAAACATCGGCGGGTTGGAATGGTGATCGGGCTGGCGGGATGAAAGCGCTGCTGACGACGATGATGGCTGCGCTTTTGCTGGCGGCCGCGCCTGCCTGGGCGGGCGGTGAGCCCGAACGGCTTGCCCTGTTCCAGCGCGGCACCATCTTTCATTCTGGCCTTACCCATACCCACACCATCGCCCTGACCTTCGACGACGGTCCCAACGCCCACACCGCCGAGGTGCTGGATGCGCTGAAGGAACTGGGCGTCAAGGCGACCTTCTTCATTGTCGGCAACCAGGCCCATCGCCATCCCGACATCCTGGCCCGCATCGCGCGCGAGGGGCATCTGCTGGCCAACCATAGCGCCACCCATGCGCTGCTGGGCGCTTCCTATGACGCCCAGCCCGAAAGGCTGATTGCCCAGGTGCGTGATGTCGATGAACAGATCGCGCCGCTGATGCGGCCGGGTGAGCCGCGCTTTTTCCGCGCCCCCTATGGCTCCTGGAAATACGCGCACCAGGGAATTCTCAATGCCGACCCGGAACTGCGCAAATATATCGGCCCCATCTATTGGGATGTCGGCGGCCAGATCAGCATGACCCGCGACGGCTATGTCATGTCTGCGGCGGACTGGACCTGCTGGCGCAAGGGCTGGTCGCCCCATACCTGCGCCAAGGGCTATACCCGCGAGATCCGCCGCAAGGATGGCGGCGTGGTGCTGATGCATTGCATCCAGGTCAATTCGGCCGCGCTGGTGCGCGAGGTTGTGCCGCCGCTGCTGGAGGAAGGCTATCGCTTCATCCGGCTGGACCAGAATCCCGAATACCGGCAGTACGAAACGCCGCCTGCCAAACCGGCCAAACCGCGCGGCGAGGCCGATGCGCGGACCGCGCCGCTGCGCCTGACCGCCCTTCGCCCCGAAGACATGAGATAAGCCATGACGGATGCGGGCCATCGGACCCGCTGGACCGGCTTCGTCATCGCGTTGCTGGCCGGCACATTGTTCGGTGTGGGCGGGACCTTCGGGCAGTTCCTGTTCGAACATCGCGGCGTCGACCTGGACTGGCTGGTGACGGTGCGGATGCTGGTGTCCGGGGCGCTGCTGATCGGCTTTTCGGCGGCGCGCGACGGCGGGCAGGTTCTGGCGCCCTGGCGCGACAAGGGCGATGCGGTCCGGCTTCTGATCTTCGGCATCTTCGGCATGCTGGCGGTGCAGTACACCTATTTTGCCGCCATCCATGCCTCCAACACCGCCACGGCGACGGTGCTGCAATATACCGGCCCGGCCATGATCGCGGTATGGCTGGCGCTGGTGGGACGGCGCTGGCCCAGCCGGCGCGAGCTGGCGGCGATCGCGCTGGCCATGGCGGGCACCTATCTGCTGGTGACACACGGCAAGGCTGGTGCACTTTCCATCTCACTGCTGGCGCTGTTCTGGGGCCTGGCCTCGGCGGTGGCGGCGGCGTTCAACTCGCTGCAGCCGGTGGGGCTGCTGCACCGCTACAAGGCTTCGTATATATCCGGCTGGGGTATGCTGATCGGCGGGATCGCGTTGTCCTTTCGCCGCCAGCCCTGGGACATTGCGGGCGAGTGGGATGCGATTGCCATCGGCTTTCTGCTGTTCATCTTTGTCTTCGGCACGTTGCTGTCTTTCTATTTCTACCTGAAGGCGGTGCGGCTGATCGGGGCGCAGCGCACCAGCCTGCTCTCCTGTGCCGAGCCCTTTGCCGCCGCCGTGCTGGCGGTGCTGTGGCTGGGTGTGCGCTGGACGGTGATGGACTGGCTGGGCGCGGCGCTGATCGTTGCCACGATCTTTCTTCTGGCGCGCGAAAAGCCCGAGAAAAAGCTGCTGGCCGAAGTGACGCGCGACGTGCGCGCGCATTAGAGCGCGCGAATGGCGTCCGTGATCAGGTCTTCGGCCCTGGATGAATCCTCGACGATCCCGCTGAGCGTCAGGAAGGGATGGATCATCCCGGCAAAGCAGACATGGTTGACGGCAACGCCCGCCGCCGCGAGCCGGTCGGCATAGGCCGCGCATTCATCCGCCAGGGGATCGAATTCGGCACTGATCACCAGGGCGGGCGGCAGGCCCTTCAGGTCGGGCCGCAGGATGGGCGAGGCGCGCGGGTCCAGCCGGTCGGCGTGATCGGGAATGTAATTGTCCATGAACCAGTGCAGCGCCTTTGTCGTCAGCATGTAGCCGCTGGCGTTGCGGACATGGGACGGATATTCACGGCTCATATCGGCCATGGGATAGATCAGCACCTGCAGTGCGATGGGAAAATCGCCGCTGTCCTGGGCCATCTGCGCGATGACCGCCGCCAGGTTTCCCCCCGCGCTGTCACCGCCCACCACCAGACGCGCCGGATCGATGCCCAGCCGCGCCGCATTGCGCGCCGCCCACAGGGTGGCGGCATAGGCGTCTTCCACCGCGCCGGGAAACTGGGTTTCGGGCGCCAGGCGATAGCCCACCGACAACACGGCGCAGCCGGACTTGACCGCCAGCCGCCGGCAGGTCGTGTCATAAAGCTCCAGATTGCCCAGCATGAAGCCGCCGCCATGATAGAAAACCATCAGCGGGCAGGGCGAGCCGCCCTTGGTCGGACGATAGAAGCGGCAAGGCAGCGGGCCGTAATCGGTCGGGATCGCCAGCTCATAGGTGATCGCCACACCGGGCTTGTCCGCCAGCAGCGTCAGACGGCTTTCGGTATAGGCCGCGCGCAGGCGCGAGGGCGGCAAATCGGTGGGAAGATCACTGGCGATGCGAATGGCTTCGGCAGCCTGGGGATGCAAGGGCATGATGAAATCGTGCTCCGGTGTGGCGTGGCAGTTCTGCCTGCATAGTCTGCACACTGGTAACGGTATCACGAACGGCCTATGCTGTCGCAAACAACAGGGCGGGGGACGGTCATGACATTGCGGTATCCGGTATTGATCGGCCTTGCGGGCCTGATGATCGGTCCATGCCTTGCGGCCGAGCGTCCGGCCATCACCGGCGTTTCCCATATCGGCGTCTATGCCGGCGATCCGGGCAAGGCCGAACATTTCTATGTTCACAATCTGGGGGCGGTGAAACGGCCCGACCCAGAAAACCCCGATGGTGCGCGCTATTTCTTCAGCCCGACCCAGTATGTCGAAGTCCTGCCGCTGCCCGCCAATGCCGGGCCGAACCGGCTGGATCATGTCGCCTTCAACACGGCAGACGCCGAAGCGATGCGGCGCTATCTGGCCGAACACAAGATCGCCGTGCCTGCGGCCGTTGAATCCGGCAGCGATGGCAGCCGCTGGTTCACCGTCCACGATCCCGAAGGCCATGCCGTGGAATTCGTTCAGCCACCCGCGGCCCCGGCGCCGGTGGCCGATGGGGGGCTGTCCACCCACATCATCCATGTCGGCTTCGTCATTCACGACCGCGCAAGGGAAGACAGTTTCTTTCGTGCCGTGCTGGGCTTTCGGCCTTACTGGTATGGCGGCATGCAGGATGATGGACCGCCAGCCTGGATATCCCAGCAGGTGCCCGATGGTACTGACTGGCTGGAATATATGGTCACCGACAAGACCCTGAATCAGGCGCAGATGGGCGTGCTGAACCATTTCTCGCTGGGTGTGCCCAGTATGGAGGCCGCCTATACCCGGCTGTGGAACGAAGGACGCCTGGACGGACAGGCCGATGCGCGCGGCCAGCAATTCGTGCCCAAGATTGGCCGCGACGCCAAGTGGCAGTTGAACCTGCTCGATCCCGACGGGACCCGTGCCGAGGTGATGGAGTTGCATGCCATCGGCACGCCCTGCTGTTCGCCCTTCACCGCGATGGATCCGCTGCAATGAAGTGGGTGCTGGCCGCGATCGTGATGCTGTGGAGCGGGGCCGCGCTGGCCGCGCCCATCAGGGTGATGATCCTGGATGGCGAAAGTGCCGCCGCCTATCACGACTGGCCGGTCACCACCCAGGTGATGAAACGCGAACTGCAGGATGCGGGCATCTTCGACGTGACCGTGGTCAGCGCGCCACGCTCCGACAGCGCGGACATCGCCGCTTTCGATCCCGGATTCGAAAAGTATCAGGTCGTGGTCTGGAATTACGACGCACCGGACTGGCCCGCCGCGCTGAAGACGAAATTCGAAACCTATATGCGAAACGGCGGCGGACTTGTGGTGGTGCATGCCGCCAACAATGCCTTTCCGGACTGGCCGGCCTGGAACGAAATGACCGGGCTTGGCGGCTGGCGCGGGCGGAACAAGGCGGCGGGGCCGCACTGGTATTTCGAGAACAGCAAGCTGGTATCCGATGACGAACCCGGTCCGGCGGGCATGCACGGCAAGCGCCTGCCGTTCCGCATGGTCACCCGCGCGCCGGATCATCCCATCATGCGGGGCCTGCCGGAGCGCTGGATGCACATGGGCGACGAACTTTACGCCCATCTGCGCGGGCCCGGCCGCAACATGACCGTGCTGGCGACGGCCTGGTCCGATCCCGCCAATCATGGCAGCGGCCATGACGAGCCGATGGCGATGGCACTCCGCTTCGGCAAGGGGCGCATCTTTCACACCACATTGGGGCATGACGCCTGGGCGCTGTCCGGCGTCGGCTTCATGACCCTGTTGCAGCGCGGCACGGAATGGGCCGCGACTGGCCATGTCACCCAGAAGGTGCCAAAAAACTTTCCCACCGCCGATATCGCCAGCTATCGGGCAGACCTGGCCGCGATGGACCCGGCGATTGCCGGCAATGGCAAGCCGAAATAGGCAATCGCCTGTTGTGACGGGCCGTCACATTTGGCACCCTGCGCCCCGAACAAGCGCCGCCTATCAAAGCGGCCTGATCGGCCAGGGGGAGAACCCTGAGCGGCCGGGGGAGAGAAAACGTGTCCAGACTTGCCGCGGCCCTGGCCTTGGGGCTGTCCATACTTGCCGTTCCGGCCGTCGCCGCGACCAGCAGCTACCAGACCAATCTGGGCCCGATGCCGCTGGACGATGAAACCAAGGCGGTGATCGCGGGCCGCGGTGATGCGACCGCCGTGCTGGACGGGCGCACTGTCACCATCAAGGGCGATTTTCACGGCCTGCCGTCCAACGCCACCGAGGCGCATGTCTTCACCTCGCCGGTGGCGGGCGTGCCCGGCAAATCGATCCTGGACCTGGACGTGACCAAGTCCACCAGCGGTACCATCTCGGGCACCTTCTCGCTCAGCGCCCAGCAGGTGAAGGACCTTCGCACCGGCAAGCTCTACATCCAGATCAACAGCGAGAATGCGCCGCCCGGTTATCCCTGGGGGCCCAAAGGCACGCTGTGGGGCTGGCTGTTCCCCGCCCATGAAACGGTGGGGCCCAATGTGCCGCAGGAAGGCCACTGGTTCATTCCCCAGCTCGACACGCCGAAGAACTGAACAAACGAGAACTGAACAAACACAATAGCCGAACCCGGCAAAGGGGCACCCCATGCGTAAGACACACTTGCTTGTATCGGCAGCCGTCGCCGCGGCCGCGCTTTTGGGTGTCGCCGCCCATGGCCAGCAGGGCCGCATCGGTCCTTTCACCGCCGAGCAGATGGAGGCGGGCCGCGAGGCCTATGGCGCCAACTGCGCCATGTGCCACCAGGCCAACATGATGGGCGCCAACGATGCCCTGCCGCTGACCGGCAGCGCTTTCATCGGCGCCTGGAAAGACCGCACCATCCAGCAGCTTTACGACAAGGTGCATGGCTCCATGCCGCTGGGCCGCGGCGGCAGCCTGCCGGAAAAGACCTATGTCGACATCGTCGCCTTCATCCTGCATGGCAATGGCGCCAATCCGGGCGGCAAGGCGCTGACGCCGGACACCAGCGACAAGATCGGCAGCGTCGCCACCGGGCTGACGCCGCGCGACGTGCTGAACGGCCGCGCGCGCCCGCAGGTGCCAAGCGTGGCGCCCATTCCGCTGGGTCAGGTGGTGAAGGGCGAGGTGAAAAACTACACGCCGGTCACCGACGCGATGCTGCGCAATCCGCCGGACAGCGACTGGCTGATGTACCGGCGCAATTACCAGGGCTGGAGCTACAGCCCGCTCAAGCAGATTGACACCGAGAATGTCGGCAAGCTGCAACTGGCCTGGACCTGGCAGCTGCCGGAAGGCGGCACCACCGAGATCACGCCCATCATCCATGACGGCGTCATGTATCTGTCGGGCAGCAGCAACACGGTCCAGGCGATGGACGCGAAGACCGGCGAGCTGATCTGGGAAAACCGGCTGGGCCCGGCGGTCACCCATCACGGTCCCGGCGATTCCACCGTGGAGACCCGCAGCCTGGCGCTGTATGACAACTATCTCTATATCGCCACGCCCCAGGCTGACCTGTATGCGCTGGATGCGCGCACCGGCAAGACGGTCTGGAAGACCCCGGTGATCGACAATCCCAAGATCCGCGGCAACAACACCGGCGGCGTCATGGTGATCAACGGCAAGGTGCTGACCGGCCTGAACCACTGTAACTATGGCAGCGAGGACGGCAACGACCATTGCTATATCAGCGCCTATGACGCCAAGACCGGCAAGCGGGTGTGGAAGTTCACCACCGTGGCGCTGAAGGGCCAGCCGGGCGGCGACAGCTGGGGCGATCTGCCCGACGCCAAGCGCCAGGGCGCCGACACATGGATCGCCGGCACCTATGACCCCGAACTGAACACGACCTATTGGGGCACCGCCCAGGCAAAGCCGTGGCGGCGCGATCTACGCGGCAGCGGCGCGGGCGACACCGACTATGCCAACTCCACCCTGGCGCTGGACCCAGACACCGGCAAGCTGAAGTGGTGGTACAACCACGCGCCGGGCGAGAGCCTGGACCTGGACGAAGTGTTCGAGCGCGTGCTGGTCGATCACGGCGATGAAAAATCGCTGCTGACCATCGGCAAGGTGGGCATTCTGTGGAAGCTGGACCGGGTGACCGGCAAGTATCTGAACCATGCCGAAACCGTGTTCCAGAACGTCTTCGACAAGATCGATCCCAAGACCGGGCGGCCGACCTATCGCAAGGACATCCTGAATCAGTCGGTGGACCAGTGGCACTCATCTGTCCCAGGCCGAGGGCGGCCATGACTGGCAGGCGACCAGCTATACGCCGGTCACCGACGCGATCATCCTGCCGCTGTCGCAGTCGTTGTTTTCATGCTGGGCAACGGCTCGCTGACCTATTTCGAGATGCCGGATCGGACGGCAACATGGGCCGGCTGTCGGCCTATCACCTCCGACCTCAAACCGCTCTGGTCCTTCCAGCAGAAGGCGCCGTTCTGACCGGCGTGGTCTCGACCGCGGGCAATGTCGCCTTTGTCGGCGATTTCGATCGCGTTTTCCGCGCCGTCGATGTCCGCAATGGCAAGACGCTGTGGAAGACCCGCCTGGGCACCACGGTCAAGGGCTATCCGGTCAGCTTCATGGTCGACGGCAAGCGGTATGTCGCGGTCACCACCGGCCTTGGCGGCGGCAGCCCGGGCCGTCGACCATGCTGCGTGATGTGCACCGCCCGCTCTATGGCCAGGCGATCTATGTCTTCGCCTTGCCGGATGGAGTTAGCCGCGCCCAGCCGCGCCGCCATCAGCAGCGCCTGAAGCATCGCCTGGGGATTGGCATTGCCGGTCCCGGCGTATCGAAGAGCGGTGCCATGCGCCGGGGTGGTGATGGCGATAGGCAGTCCGCCCTGAACCGTCACGCCGCGCTCGAAGCCCAGCAACCGGCGGCGACCTGGCCCTGGTCGTGATACATGGTGACGATGGCGTCAGCTTGCCGTCGCGCGCCTTCAAAAAATATGGTATCGGCGGGTAGGGGCCTTGATGGGCAGCCCTCATCGTTCAGGGCGCGCGCGGCAGGCGCGATGATGTCGATTTCCTCGCGGCCACAGGTGCCGCCGTCGCCGCATGCGGGTTCAGCGCCGCCACTGCCTGCGCGCGGCGGGCGAAATCGCGCTTCAGCGTCCGATAGGTCAGCCGCGCGGCATCCCTGATGCGCTCCTGAGTGATGTATTGCGGCACATCGGCCAGTGGCACATGGCTGAGATGCGCGAGGTCCACAGCGTGCCAGCGTGTTGAACTCGCAGAAATAGTCCGTCACCCCCAGCCGGTCGGCGAAATAGTGCAGCTCGTCCTCGAAGGCCATGCCGCCAGCTTCATCGCCTGCTTGTTCAGCGGGGCGAAAGAGATGGCGTCGATCTCGCCGCTGGGCCGCCTCAGGCAGGCATCCAGTGCCGCGCGGGCGCCCGCGCCGGCGACCTGGCTGACCGTTCCGCGCGTCACCGCATCCTGCACCACCGTGTCCAGCGGCAGGAACAGGATGTCGTCGTCCTCCTGCTGGCGCGCCTGTGCGAAATTGCCGATCCTGCGCACGGGCGTGGATAGGCCGGCAATGCGCTGGCCGTCCTCCCACACCCATTCATCGCCCACCAGCAGCAGGCGCGTGGCCTGGCGGGCTTCGGGCATGGCGGCCAGCCGCGCGACGAGTTCAGACCCGATGCCGGCGGCATCGCCGAAGGTGAGGGCGACGATCGGTTTGGCCATGGTGTCGATCCTGTTGGTCAGGGAGCCCCCTTGAAGGAAGTTGCCTTCCCAACTGTAGAAAATTCGGTTTGTCAGGATTCGGGACTGATGACTCTGAGATTCTTGTCGAAATAACGCCTGTTGAAAACGTGATTGTTATTTCTCAACTTGTACTCAGTCCATATGTAAAGTGCATCACCTCTGATATTCAGATCAATTCCAAAAAACTTTTCCATGTTCGGCTGGAGCGCCATCTGCCGACACAATGCGATACAATCTGCGATTGGAACGTTGAGAAAACGTTTGATCTCATCGTCTACCGGGAAATCTTCGCCTACTTTGAACGCACCGGCACCCACTCTGTCACATTCTTCCAAGGGCCTCGCAGGTTTGATGCTATGAAAAAGCATTTTGAACCCGTCAACTTTAGCCACAAGCACTTCGGTGTTTCGGCGATCTAGCGCCTGGCATATTTTATCCGCATTGGCTTGGGATATTCGCGGCCCCAAGAATACTCGGCGAAGCGCATCATCCAGATAATGCTTCTTTCCACTATTCCCGGTTACATATCGCCACTCTTTTTCATGGCTCCACTCTATCCTCTTGCGGGATATACGCGATGTTATCGCTTTTGGAAGTCGGGTTGAGGCAAAATCGGAAAGCGTGACCGGAGGGAGCGGGTTGCGAGCGTAGTTTACTTGCAGCAACTGCTCGTTTTGCAGCTCTCCAATCAATAGACGACCTGCATCGAATTCCAAGCACATGCCAGCAAAATTGCTGGCGTAATATGCCCACATCGGAAAGTCTTCATGTGCGCTGGAAAAAGAAATGAGAGCGAAAGATTCTATGGCCTTCGCGAGCGTTTCATACAAATCCGCAGTTCGCATGCTCGACTGCTGTAACCATGTGTCGATGATGTGATCAGCGGGGCCTCCAACCTCATAGAACGCCTCCATCGGATCGTTCATTGAAGAAAACAACGACGAGTACAAATAGCTTTGTTCAAGCGTGTCCAATTCGCGATCAAAGACGGCATCGGTTAATGGACGATACCGATAGAGCTTTGCGGGGCTTTTCACCGGAGCCTCATGCTAATTCGATTGGAAATGACTATCGAGCAACCAAAATTAGGTGGGCAAGATGCAAGACTAATGGCGGATGGGGTGAGATTCGAACTCACGGGACCCTTGCAGGCCCGGCGGTTTTCAAGACCGCTGCCTTAAACCACTCGGCCACCCATCCGGCCCGCGGGAGATACAGGAGGCCCGCGCCCGGCGCAATTGTTCCCATGGCCGGGCGGTTTGGCCGCGCCCGCCGCCCAAATGATGCCCCAAAAGCTGCGCTATAGGTCGGGGATTGCTGAATCTTTTGCGATGGCGCGCGCCATCCTCTAGCGTCACGCAAAGGACGAATCGAAACGTGACGGGATTGTTCAGAATTCGGCTTCTGGCCGCGGGATCGGTTGCGGGCCTTCTGGCGGCCTGTTCCAGCGCGCCGCCACCGCCACCGCCGGTGGATCACACCGTCACCGTTCCCCAGTCGGCCGGTGTCTACAAGGTCGGCCGGCCCTACCAGATCGACAATGTCTGGTACTATCCGCGCGAACAGCCGGACTATGACGAAACCGGAATCGCCTCCTGGTACGGCCCCACCTTCTATGGCAAGCGCACTGCCAACGGCGAAATCTATGACGGCGACAAGCTGACCGCCGCGCACAAGACCCTGCCCATGCCGGTCAACGTGCGGGTGACAAACCTGGAAAACGGCAAGTCCATCGTGGTGCGGGTGAACGACCGAGGCCCTTATGCCCGCGGCCGCATCATCGACCTGTCGCGCCGCGCCGCCGAGCTGCTGGACATGGTGCGCAGCGGAACCGCCAGGGTGCGTGTGACCTATCTGGACCGCGCCGATCTGGGCAATGGTGCGCCGGCGCCCATTACGCCGCCCGAGATCGCCAATGCCCTGCCGGCCGCGCCCAGCGGCAAGGTCGCCAGCAGCGCGCTGGATGCGGTGCCCGGCGCCAGCGTGGCTGCACCGGCCGCCGCCCGGCCCATGCCGCGGCCCGCGCCGCCACCGCCCGAAACGCTGGCGGACGACGAGCCCGACGGGAAGGTGACCGAGGTATCGGTGCCGCGCGCCACCCGGCTTTATGTCCAGGTCGGGGCCTTTTCCAACATGCAGAACGCCCGCACGCTGATGAGCAAGCTGGGCGGCGACCTCAGGATTTCCACGCTCAACCGAGGCGGCCAGACCCTGTTCCGGGTGCGCAGCCGTCCGCTGACCTCGGTTGCCGATGCCGATGCCGAACTGTCCCGCATCACCGGTGCGGGCGCCAACGACGCGCAGATCGTCGTGGACCAATAACCGTCCGGGAGACCCCATGCTTCGCCGCCTCGCCGTAACCTTCGCATTCCTCGCCGCCGCCATCGCCGGGGCCGCGTCGCCCGCCTGGGCCGCGCTGCAGACCAGCGCCGAACATGCCCTGCTGATGGACGCCAACACCGGCCAGGTGCTGTGGCAGAAGGACGGCCTGACGCCGATGCCGCCGGCCTCGATGTCCAAGCTGATGACGGTGGAGCTTCTGTTCCAGCGGCTGAAGGACGGGCGGGTGAAGCTGACCGACACGTTCCCGGTGTCGGTGCGCGCCTGGAAGACCGGCGGTTCCAAGATGTTCGTGCGCGAAGGCAATCGCGTGCCGGTCGAGGACCTGATCCGCGGCATCGTCATCCAGTCCGGCAACGATGCCTGCATCGTGGTGGCCGAGGCGCTGGGCGGCACCGTCGAAGGCTTCGTCAAGATGATGAACAAGCGGGCCAAGGAGCTGGGGCTGGACCAGTCGACCTTCGTCAATCCGGACGGGCTGCCCGAGCCGCCCGGCCAGCTGATGAGCGCGCTGGACCTGGCCAAGCTGTCGCGCCACATCATCAACGACTATCCGCAATACTACCATTATTTCAGCGAGAAGGCGTTCGTCTGGAACAATATCCGCCAGCCCAATCGCGACCTGGTGCTGGGACAGCTGGAAGGCGCCGACGGCCTGAAGACCGGCCACACCGATGCGGCGGGGTACGGCATCACCGCTTCGGCCAAGCGGGGCGACCGGCGCTTCATCCTGGTTCTCAACGGATTGCGCTATCCCCAATACAACAATGACTATTTCCCCAACATCAAGCGCGCCGAGGAAGCCACCCGTGTGATGGACATGGCCTTCCGCGAGTTCCGTTCCTATACGGTCGCCAAGGCGGGCCAGCCGCTGGGCGACGCGCCTGTCCTGAACGGGATCGACTATACGGTTCCGGTCGTGGTCAAACAGAACGTCAACGTGGCCATGCAGGTCGACTCCCACGAGAAGATGAAGGTGCTGGTGAAGTATTATCCCGACCTGAAGGCGCCCATTGCGGCGGGCCAGAAGGTTGGCATGATGACAGTGACCGCACCGGATTTCCCGCCTTTGTCCGTGCCGGTCTATGCCGCCAAACAGGTCGATCAGGTCGGCTTCATCCGCGGCATGTGGCGCGCGGCGATGAGCAAAATCTGGCCCCGGAAGTGATCCCATGACTGATCCCGTGGCTGCGCCAGTGACGGGCCGCTTCATCACCCTGGAAGGCGGCGAGGGCACCGGTAAGTCCACACAGATCCGCCGGCTGGCGGCGGCGCTGGAGCAGCGCGGCATCACCGTGGTGGCCACGCGCGAGCCGGGCGGCTCGCCCGGCGCCGAGGAAATCCGCAAGCTGATGGTCACCGGCGAGCCGGGACGCTGGGATGTGATGACCGAAACGCTGCTGGCCTATGCCGCCCGCGCCGACCATGTGGGCCGTACCATCGGTCCGGCCCTGCTGGACGGCAAATGGGTGGTCAGCGACCGGTTCAGCGATTCCACCTTCGTTTATCAGGGCGTGGGCCGGGGGCTGGACCGCGAAACCATCCGGCGGATCGACAGCGCCGTGCTGGACGACTTCAAGCCGGACCTGACCTTGGTTCTGGACCTGGATGTGGCAATCGGGCTGAAGCGGGCCAAGGCGCGCGGCGCGGGCGAGGACCGGTTCGAGAAGTTCGGCGCCGAATTCCACGAGCGCCTGCGCCAGGGCTTTCTGGACATTGCGCGCCGCTTTCCGGAACGCTGCCGGGTGATCGACGCCGCCGGCAGCGAGGACGAGGTCGCGGCGGCGATTTTCGCGGCCGTTGCCGCGCGTTTCGATCTATAAGACCCCATGGCCCGGCGCAGCACACCAGCGGAGGCGCATGAAAGCGACCGCATCGACGGATTTTCCCATCCGCGCGAGACTTTCGCGCTGGAAGGGCAGTCCGCCGCCCTGGGGCGCGCCGCCCGGGCCCTGCGCGCGGGCCGCCCGCCCAGCGCCTGGCTGATCTGCGGGCCGCCGGGCATCGGCAAGGCGACGCTGGCCTATCGCATCGCCCGTTATCTGCTGGCCTATGGCGCGACCAGCGATGGCCCCGAAGACCTGGGCATGGAGGCGTCGGATGCGACCGCCCGCCAGGTCGCGGCCCAGGGCCATCCGGGCCTGCTGGTATTGCGCCGGGGGGTGAACCCCAAGACGGGCAAGCTGATGAGCGTGCTGCCGGTGGACGAGATCCGCCGCCTGGCCGATTTTTTCGGCATGACATCGGGCGCGGGCGGCTGGCGCGTCGCCATCATCGACACCGCCGACGACATGAACGACAGCGCCGCCAATGCGCTGCTGAAGATGCTGGAGGAGCCGCCAGCAAACGCCATGCTGCTGCTGCTGTCCAACACGCCGGGCCGGCTGCTCCCCACCATCCGCTCGCGCTGCCAGCGGCTGGAATTGCGCCCGCTGGACGATGCGGTGATGGACGACCTGTTGCGCCGGCATGTGCCCGCGGCCACCGCCGAAGAACGGGCCGGGTTGATCCGCCTGGCTGCCGGCAGCATCGGCGCGGGCCTGACGCTTGCGGCGGGCGATGGCGCGGTGCTGGCGGGCGAGGCCGATCGCCTGATCGAGCAGGCCAACGCGCCCGACATCCTGGCGCTGATGACGCTGGGCGAAAAACTGATGCGGATGCCGGACGGGCTGGAACAGTTCGGCGCCTTCCTGACCGAGGCGCTGGCCGCGCGCATCCGCGGCCGTGCCGAGATGGGCGGGGCGCATCTTCAGCCCTGGGTTCAGCTTCTGTCGCGCCTGGAGAACGATTTTACCCGCGCCCGCGCGCTGAACCTGGAGCCGCGCCAGACCGTGCTCAGCGCGGCCCGCGACCTGGCCCATGTCGCCAGGGGAGGAATGCTCTAGCCATGCTGGTCGACAGTCACTGCCATCTGGATTTTCCCGATTATGAAGGCGCGGTCGATGCCGTGGTGGCGCGCGCCCGTGCTGCCGGTGTCGGCACCTGCCTGACCATCGGCACCGAACTGAAGCGCTTTGCCGGGGTGCGCGCGGTGGCCGAGAAATTCCCAGATGTCTGGTGCAGCGTCGGCGTGCACCCCCATGAATCCGAAAAGGAACTGCTGGACACGCCTGCCGCCCTGATCGAGGCGGCGGCCCATCCGCGCGTGGTCGGCATCGGCGAGACGGGACTGGACTATTATTACGAACATTCCCCGCGCGAGCCGCAGCGGCAGAACTTCCGCGCCCATATCGCCGCGGCCCGCCAGACCGGCCTGCCGGTGATCGTGCACACCCGCGACGCCGATGACGACACCATCGCGATCCTGGAAGAGGAGATGGGCAAGGGCGCTTTCAAGGGTCTGATCCACTGCTTCACCGGCACCCAGCGACTGGCCGATGCGGCGCTGGCGCTGGGCTTCTGCATCTCGGTGTCGGGCATCGCCACCTTCAAGAAATCGCAGGAACTGCGCGATGTCATCGCCACCGTGCCGCTGAACCGGCTGCTGGTGGAAACCGATGCGCCCTATCTGGCGCCGGTGCCGCACCGGGGCAAGACCAACGAGCCGGCATTTGTGGTGCATACCGCCAAAATGCTGGCCGACCTGAAAGGCGTGACGGTCGAAGCGCTGGCCGATGCCACAACGGACAACTTCTTCGGCCTGTTCACCAAGGTCGCGCGGCCCGCATGATGGGCCTGCGTGATGGGACAGGCATGACGCTGTCGGTTCGCATCCTGGGCTGCGGGTCGTCGGGCGGGGTGCCGCGGATCGGCGAGGGCGGTCCCAACTGGGGCGATTGCGATCCTGCCGAGCCGAGGAACCGGCGCAGCCGTTCCTCGATCCTGATCAGCCGGCGCAAGGCGGGCGGCAACACCCGCGTGCTGGTCGATCCGTCGCCCGATCTGCGCGAACAGTTGATCGCCGCGGGCACCGGCCTGCTGGATGGCGTGCTGGTGACACACGATCATGCCGACCAGACCCACGGCCTGGACGATCTGCGTGTCGTGACCATGAACCTGAAGCACCGGCTGGACCTGTGGACCGACCGCAAGGCGCTGGAAAGCCTGAAGGTCAAGTTCGGCTATTGCTTCGAAACACCGCCCGGCAGCGGCTATCCGCCGATCCTGAACGGCCACGAACTGCCCGAACCTTTCGCGCCCTTCGATATTCCCGGCGCGGGCGGGCCGCTGCGCGTGCTGGCTTTCGGCGTCGGTCATGGCCGCATCCGCAGCCTGGGCTTCCGGGTGGGGCCCTTGGCTTATTGCCCCGATGTCGATGTCCTGGACGACCATGCCTTCGCGGTGCTGGACGGCGTGGAATGCTGGATCGTTGATGCCCTGCGCCATCGGCCCCATCCCACCCATGCCCATCTGGGCCGCACGCTGGAATGGATCGCGCGGGTCAGGCCCGGGCGCGCCGTCCTGACCAACATGCATGTCGACATGGACTATCAGACGCTTCGGCGCGAACTGCCACCCGGCGTCGAGCCCGCCTATGACGGGATGCAGATAGACTTTTAACTCAGCCTCCCCTTCGCGTGCTCTGCACGCTGGAAGGCGGGGCGTAGCGACGCGCAGGCGCGCCACAGCCTTTGCGTGGCGCGTCAAGCAAAGTTGCGAAGGCCGGAGGGGATAAAATTACTGGGTGCCGTTGGCGTCCTCGGCATAATTGTGCTGCATGGTCGGGCTGCGGTTGAAGGCCAGGCGGGTATCCATCTGGCCGGGCGCCCAGCCGGCGCGGTGAAAGCGCCCCGGCAGCGCCAGCACGATGTCGCCGGCATCGCCCACGATCAGGCCCTTGCCCTCCATCTCATAGGCGATCTTGCCTTCCAGGATGAACCAGAATTCGTCATTGGCGATATGGAAATGGCCCTTGTTGGTCGCGGGCGGGATCGGCACGCCCATGCCGCGAATGATCGCCGCCTGGTTGTCGTGATCGCCCATGAACAGGCCGCCGCGCGGACCGCCGGTGGGATATTTCTCCACCAGATCCTTGAAGAAATCCATGTAGGGCCTGTTCTTTTCGGTGTATTCGTCCATGCCGCCGGCGACGGGCGTGGGCGGATAGCTGACCTTGACATAATGCTGGCCGTCGCGCGGCGGCGGCATCGGCTCGCCCTCATTGGCGGGATAGGAGGGCAGGGTGCCACCCCGCGTCACTTCAAAGCGCAGCGATGGCTCGTCACCGACCGTCTCCATGCTGAAGGGCACGCGCAGCGGGACCTGCACCAGGAATCCCTTTGAGGCGACGAAAGGCTTCTGGCCGTAGATGCGGAAACGCACCTTGCCGCCCCAAACCACCCACACCGTGCGGTCGTCGCCATAGAACATCTGGCGGGTCTTTTCGCCGGGCGCCATGGAAATCCACCTGGCGCTGTAGCGTTCGGTTTCGATCACATCCTCGGTCCAGCTGGCCTGTCCCTTGTGCTTGGCCAGCACATCGGCCAGGCGCGTGATCGGCCTGTTGACGCCGGTATATTCTGGCAGCCGATCGGGCTTGGGCGCCCAGTCCAGATAGACCTTGCGCTGCTGCGGCTGGGCCATGGCCGGCACCATCAACAGGGCCATCAGGCATGCCGCAAGTTTCAGGCCGGCGAATTTCAGGCCGGCAAATTTCAGGGATGTGCGCATCGTCATCTCCTATTGGCGGCCGGCCGCGTCGGCGGCGAAATTGTGGAACAGCAGCGGGCTGACATTGAAGGACAGGCGCGTCGCCATGGCCGGCTTGCCGTCCTTGCCCAGCGCCCAGCTTGCGCGGTGAAAGCGTCCCGGCGGCACGAAGACGATATCCCCCGCATCGGCGGTGACGAGGCCGGTATCCTCGATCAGGAAATCGCACCGGCCTTCCAGGATGAACCAGAACTCGTCATCGCCGATATGGAAGTGGCCGCGATTGCTGTCAGGCGGCGTCGGCACGCCCATGCCGCGAATGATGTTCACCAGGTTGGCCTCGTCATGGACGACGAAATGCCGCTTGGGAGCGTGCAGCGGATCGGCGGCCACCACATCCTTCAGGAAATCCACATAAGGCCGGTTGAGTTCGTCATAGCCTTCGGGTGCCGTCGGCGTGCTGATCTTCATGTAATGGGCGCCGGGCACATTGGCGGGCCTGGGCTGGTCACCGGAATAGAGCGGCGGGATGCCTGCATGGGTCACTTCAAAGCGCAGGGAAGGGCCGTCGCCGACCGTTTCCATTGCATAGCGCGTGCGCTGGGGCACCTGGACCAGAAAGCCCTTGCTGGCGATGAACGGCTGCTGGCCATCGATGCTGAAACGGATCTGGCCACCCCACACCACCCAGAAGATTCTGTCATCGGCCCAGTACATATTGGGGCTTTTGTCGCCGGGCTGGGCCTGGATCCATTTGGCGTCATAGCGTTTGGTGGCGATGACCTGTTCGCTCCAGCGCTTCTGGCCCCGGTGTTTGGCCAGAACCGCGGGCAGACGGGTCACCGGCCGGTTGTCGCCATAGGCCGGCAGCACATCGGGCTTTGGCGACCAGGCATACCAGACCGGCGCATTGGCATCCTGGGCCAGCGCCAGCGGCGCAAGACACATCATGCCAGCCAGCGCCGCCAGGCAGGCGCGCGTCTTCGTTTTGGAAAAAGCCATTCCAATCCCCCTGACCTTCAGCAGCCGACCCGTTCGGATCAGGCGGCGGTCATCTGCTTCAGTTGCGCCACGCCGTTGCGAATCTGGGCCATTTCCGCATCGGTCAGCGGCACATGGGGCGGGCGGGCGACGTTGATGCGGCTGGTGCCCATCATCAGGTTCAGGGCGTATTTGATGGCGTTGTAGTTCGAGCCATAGCCATTGGCCTTCATCATCGTGGTCGCCTGCACCAGCTTGTCATAGGCCGGCTTGGGATCCTTGCCGGCGCGGTGTGCGGCAAAGATGTTGGCGACCAGCTTGGTATAGACATTGCCCGAGCCCAGGATCACGCCATTGCCATGGCTCAGCGCCGTCAGCATGTTGTTGTCGGTGCCCGAAATGATGTTCAGCCGCTTGGGAGTCTGGGTGGACAGGGCCTCGAACTCGGCAGCCACGCCGTGCGAGTTCTTGATGCCGACAAAGTTGGGATAGCGCTCGGCCATCGCGGTGACGAAGCCGGGGTTGATCGTGACGCCGGTCACCTGGGGAATGTCGTAATAGCGCACCGGCGTGTTGGGCACCTTGGCCATCACCAGCTTGAAATAGTCCAGAACGCCTTCGACTTTCGGGTTCTTGAAATAGAAGGGCGGCTGGATCAGCAGGCTGTCGGCGCCCACGCCCGCGGCATGTTCGGACAGTTCGGCGGTTTCCTTGAAATTGGCCGTGCCCGTGGTGACGATCATGTCGAGGCCCATTTTGTTCTTCAGGGCGAACTCGGCAATCTTCTTGCGTTCGGCGACCGAGAAGGACGGCCCTTCGCCATTGGTGCCCAGCACCAGGATGCCGTCGGCGCCCTGGGACTTCCACCATTGCAGCTGCTCGCGATAGGCACCCGGATCGAATTCATAGCTTCCGCGCGCACAGGGCGTGACCGCGGCGATCCAGAACTTGTCCTTGACCATGGATGCAGGCGCGCTGAAAGCCGGCCCCGCCGCCATTGCAGCGGCCGCCGCGCTCATCCCCATGAATGTCCTACGCGTGCTGTCCATGATATATCTCCCCTTGGAAATGCGTTTCCTTGGCGTCGCTTTATCTTGCTTGTCCCGCGCGGCCCCCTTGGCGCGCGGCGCGCCGATGCAAACGGTGTCACTTTTGCCGATAGCTGTAAATGTGGAAGGAATGACAGCCCTGTCGTGCTGCGCCGCAACACAATGTTAGCGCTCGCGCACCTCCGGCATGAGGCAGCTTCGCGCAGTTGGCGCCTGTCCCCTTGACTTGAACCGGCCCCCGCCCAAGCATCGGGCGCAGAAACAACAATTGGCTTTTTGGCTGTGGCACTGCCCGGCGCAAAGGGCCGTTCAGGGGGATGCCTATGGCCATGCTTGCCAGCCGCGCGTTGCAGCGCCGTCACTTCATCATCGGGGCCAGCGCCCTGGCCGCGTCCACCGCATTGACGCCAGCCGGTGCGCTTGCCAAGCCGATCAACCACAAGTCACTGGACCCGGTAAACCCCGACATCCTCTTCGGCACCACCAGCTCGATCTGGAACGATGCCGGCCTGAACGTGAACCCCGCCTATACCACCGAGGAAGCGATCAAGATGATCGCCGCGGTCGGCCTGCAGGGCATCGAATTCTATTCCAATGGCATCACCAACTATCTGAACCGCCCGCTGGCGCTGAAGAAGCTGTTCGACGATGCGGGAATCACCTTCATCGACGCCTCCAATGGCGGCCACGGCATGTCGACCGATTTCATCGACGTCGCCAAGATTCCGAAAACGATCAACGACCATGTCGCCTTTGTCCGCGACTTCCTGCACCCGCTGGGCTGCGATCACTTCAAGATCAACATGGGCGCGCGTCCCGATGGCGGCCCCAGCCCTGATCAGATGAAGCGGCTGTGCAACACGCTGAACGAGCTGGGCCGCAAGACGCTGGAATATGGCGTGCGCCTGTCGCCGCATCCGCATATCTGGGGCCCGGTGGAGCGGGTGGAGGAAGTCCACGCCATGCTGGACGGCACCGACCCGAAATATGTCTGGCTGTGCGCCGATACCGGGCACCTGACGCTGGGCGGCGGCGATGCGGTGAAGATCATCGACCAGTATTTTTCGCGGCTGTCGGAAGTGCATCTGAAGGACACGTTCGCCAAGTATCGCGGCAACAAGTCGACCCCGACGCGCGAACAGCATGCGATCGCCAGCGTCTATCACAATCTGGGCGGCGGCGGCGTCGACTTCCCCGGCGTGTTCAAGATCCTGCGCGACAGGCACTTCAAGGGCTGGGCGATCTTCGACGTGGACGGCCCGCGCAAGGGCGATGCCGGCTATGATGCACTGGGCGGCAATGACCGCAGCAAGGTCGATGATTACATTGCCATCAACATCAACTATCTGCGCGACGTGCTGGGCATCAAGCTGCCGCCGCAGATCTGACACGAACGCGTTCGCAGGGTACAGGGCAGGGGGATACGGGGCATGTCACGCCACAGTCTGATTCTGGCGGGCCTTGTGCTCGCCGCAACGCCGGGCTGGGCCTTCGCCCAGTCCGCGCAGACCTATGAAGCCGAGCTGGACCCGACGCCGTTCGATGCGACCACGCGCGCGATCGTGATCGGGGCCATCGGCCAGGTCAGCGCCACGCTGGATGGCAACAGGCTGACGGTCACCGGGCGTTTTTCGGACCTGACGTCTCCGGCCACCGCCGCCGGGCTCAGGACCGGCCTGGCCAAGGGCGTGCCGGGCGATGCGATCGGAACGCTGACCGTGACGCATGACACAAGCGGCTCCATCTCCGGCAGCGTGACGCTGGGCGCCGCCCAGCTTGAGGCGCTGAACCGTCAATCCATCTATGTGCGCGTGGACAGTCAGAAAGCGCCGGACGGCAATCTGCAGGGCTGGCTGGAACCGGCCAATGGCGGCGAGGGGGACAACTGAGATGCGCGCACGCAACCAATTCCTGGCCGCCGTCGCCGTAACCGGCCTTGCCGCGGGCGTGGGCCTTGTGCCGTTCGCCTTCGCCCAGAATGCAACCGCGCAGGGCGCAGCCGTCATCACCCAGGCCCAGGTCGCGGCGGGCAAGACCGCCTATGGCCAGTCCTGTGCCGGATGCCATCGCGCCAATCTGGCGGGCGGTGGCGACGCGCCCGCGCTGGGCGGTCCCGGTTTCGTGTCCAGCTGGGGCAACCGGTCGACCAAGGACCTCTACCAGTTCATCGCGCTGTCGATGCCGGCCGGCGCACCCGCGAGCCTGAGCGAAAAAACCTACACCGACATCACCGCCTATCTGCTGGCGGCCAACGGCGCGAAGATGGGCGCCACCGCCCTCACCAAGACGACCGACGTCAAGGTCTCGACCATCGCGAACGGCAAGATGCCGGCCGGCCTGGATAAGATCGCGGCCGCTGCGCCCGCGGGCAGCGGCGCGGCAACACCCCAGCGCAACACCAATCCCAGCCTGCGTCCGCCGGCCTTTCAGCTTGGCCATACGGTCAAGGGCACGGTGAAGGACTATGTCGACGTCACCGACGCGATGCTGCGCAATCCGCCGGACGGCGAATGGCTGATGTACCGGCGCAATTACCAGGGCTGGAGCTTCAGTCCGCTCAAGCAGATCAATGCGCAGAACGTCAAGCACCTGACGCTGAAATGGTCGTGGAACATGAACGAAGGGGGCGCCAACCAGGTGACCCCGATCGTGCATGCGGGCGTGATTTTCCTGTCCAACACCTCCAACACGGTGCAGGCGATCGATGCGCGGACGGGCGAGCTGATCTGGGAAAACCGACTGGGTCCGGTTTCCGTCATCTCCTATGGCGGCACCCGCAGCCTGGCCGTCTATCACGACAAGGTCTTTGTCGCGACGACGGACGCCAAGATCCATGCGCTGGACGCGCGCACCGGCAAGGAAGTCTGGTCGCACGCGCTGGGCAATCCCAACAACTCCAACACCGGCGGCGTGATGGTGATGCGCGGCAAGGTGGTGACGGGGCTGACCGGCTGCGACAACTATTCCAAGAACAACTGCTATATCAGCGCCTTTGACGCCGACAGCGGCAAGCCGGCCTGGAAGTTCTATACCACCGCGCTGGAAGGCCAGCCGGGCGGCGACACCTGGAACGGGCTGCCCAACCTGCTGCGCGGCGGCGGCGACACCTGGATCGCGGGCACATACGATCCGGATCTGAACACGACCTATTGGGGCGTGGCCCAGACCAAGCCCTGGTTCCGCGCCAGCCGCAAGAGCGGCAATGCGGCAACGCTCTATTCGTCGTCGACGCTGGCGCTCAACCCCGATGACGGCAAGCTGAAATGGTATTTCCAGCACGCCCCAGGCGAGAGCCTGGACCTGGACGAAGTGTTCGAGCGCGTGCTGATCGACCATGGCGACCAGAAGACGCTGATGACCATCGGCAAGCCGGGCCTGCTGTGGAAGCTGGACCGCGAGACCGGCAAGTTCCTGGGCGTCAAGGAAACCATCTTCCAGAACGTCTTTTCCAAGATCGACCACAAGACGGGCGAGGTGACCTATCGCTCGGACATCCTGAACCAGAAGACCAACGAATGGTTTTCCTCATGCCCCGGCCCGGAAGGCGGCCATGACTGGCAGGCGACCAGCTATGACCAGCCCGACGATCTGCTGATCATTCCGCTGAGCCAGAGCTGCGTGATGATCCAGGGCCATGATGTGGAGATGAAGCTGGGCGGCGGCGGCACCGCCGCGTCGCAGAAGTTCTTCTTCATGCCGGGCACGCACCAGAATATGGGCCGCCTGTCCGCCTATCGCACCAGCGACATGAAGCGGATGTGGACCTGGCAGCAGCGCTCGCCCTTCCTGTCGGCGGTGCTGTCGACGGGCGGCGGTTTGGCCTTCGTCGGCGACTTCGACCGCCACTTCAAGGCGGTGGACGCCAAGACCGGCAAGATCGTGTGGCAGACCCGGCTGGGCAACACGGTGCAGGGCTATCCGGTCAGCTTCAGCCTGGATGGCAAGCAGTATATCGCCGTCACCACCGGCCTGGGCGGCGGCAGCCCGCAGCAGAAGCCGACCGCGCTGCTGGACGAGGTGCACCGCGCCCCGACCGGCAACATGCTCTACGTCTTCGCGCTGCCCGACGACGAATAGCGCCGGGACTATTTGGGCGGCATCAGCAGATGCACGCTCATGATGACGAACTCGCCGTTGATGCCCTGGAACTGGTGGGGCGTCTCCGGCGGGATCATCACATAGTCGCCCTTGACGATGTGGCGCTTGCTGGCGCCGGCGATGCCGGTGCCCATCTCGGTGCTGCTGCCGGGCCGGGGCGGCTTGACGCCCGTCAACTGACCGCCGGTCGCCAGGTCCGCCGCGCCCTGCAGAACCTCGACCAGTTCGGCCTCGCCATGATGCAGCGTTGGCGGCGTCAGGCCGGTGCGGTATTCCAGCTGCACGCGATAAGGCGCCAGGGTGACGATCGGCATGATCGAATTGGCGGTGGGCGATTTCTGGTTGGCCTTGGCCTGGGCGATCAGCGCGGGAATGTCGGCGCCGGACTGAAACAGCTTCTGCGCCGGTTGGGCCTGACCTGATTGGGCATGGGCCGGCAAAACAGCCAGCGGCATGGCCAGGGCGAACAGCAGGGTTTTGGCTTTCATACGTCCTACTCCTGAAAAATGGTGGCCGGGTCCGGCCCGGCCACCTGTCGCTATTTCGCGCGGCCTGTTTTCAGTCCGGCTTGACGTCGTAATTGTGCATGCCTTCGCGCCGCGGATTGATGGCGATGCGGGTGGACATGCCATCGCCCGCCCAGCTTGCGCGGTGCCAGCGGCCCTGCGGCGCATAGACGATGTCGTTCACATGGGCGGTGAAGACCTTCATGCCTTCCATCTTGTAGTCCATCGAACCCTCGGCGATGACCCAGAACTCGTTATAGTCGATGTGGAAGTGGCCCTTGTCGCTGTCCGGCGGCGTTGGCATGCCGTGGCCGCGAATGATGTTCATGAAGTTGTCGTCGTCCTCGACAAACCGGAAATGCGCGGTCGGCGCATTCGGGTTCTTCACATAGTCCTTGATGAAATCGAGATAGGGCTTGTGATCGCCGTAAGGATTGGGCGTGTTGGTGTAGCGGCTCAGCACATAGGTCTTGCCGTCGGCTTTGGGCGCGGGACCCGGATTGGCCTTGTCGGCGACCGGATAGAGCGGCGTGCGGCCGGCGCGGCGCACCTCGAAGCGCACCGACGGCGCATCGCCGACAGTCTCCATGGAGTAGGGGGTGCGATAGGGCACCTGCACCATGAAGCCCTTGGAGGCGACGAAGGGCTGCTGGCCCTGGATATGGAAACGGACCTGACCGTCGGCAATCCACCAGAAGACCGGATCGTCGGCCCAGAACTGGGTGCGGGTTTTTTCGCCCGGCGCCATCTGGATGTAATCGGCGCTGTAATCGTGATCGCGCACGATCGGCTGCACCCAGCTTTTCTGTCCCTTGTGCGCGGCGACGATCTCCGCATAGCGCCAGACGGGCTTGTTCGGCGCGGTCCATGGCGTGGGCACCGACGGCTTGGGCGCCCAGGCGTAAAACAACTGGCGCTGCTGCGCGGATGCCGGAATGGCGGCGGCGATTGCCATGGCGGCCACGCCCAGCAGAACGGACTTTGCGGATATCGGCATGAAACTCCCCAACCAATTGTTTTGTGCGCCAGACAGTATCGCCAATTACCTGCATGACAAGCGGGCAACCGGTTGGGACGCCGCATTTTTGTGCTGACATTTCGCGGTTGCGCCATTGCCCAGAGTCAAGGCAGCGCCAAAAGCACGGCATTCATGTCTTTTTCCGTCGCAAAGTGCATTTCCCGATTTGGGCGTGGCAGGTCCCGTGAAAGACTCCGTGCCAACAGACCCGCGACTCTGCATGCGGGCAATTTCAGGGAGCATGCCATGAAGACCTTTGCCTTGTTTTCCTCGCTGGCCGTTCTGGCCGCCTTCGCCGCGCCTGCGTCCGCGATCACGCCGGTGCACCGCCAGCTTTACAATGTCGATGCCGCGCGCGTTTGCACCAGCGTGGCGGCCCAGGGCGGTGACCTGGCCGACGGCCTCAGGCACTGCAACACCGCGCTCAGCGATCCCAACATGACCCAGCGCGCCGCGCTGCTGGTCAATCGCGGCATCATCCAGGGCCGCATGGACAACCGGGCTGCCGCGCTGAACGACTATAACGCGGCGCTGGCGATCGATCCGCGCATGGGCGATGCCTATGTGAACCGGGCCGCGCTCTATGTCGCCGAGAAGAACCATGCCGCCGCCCGGGCCGACATCGCCCAGGCGCTGCAGCTGGGCGCCCACAATCTGCATGTGGCTTACTACGCCCGGGCCGTGATGGAGGACGAGGCGCACAATTATCCGGCGGCCTATCAGGACTACAAGAAGGCCCTGGAGCTGAAGCCGGATTATGCGCCGGCCGCCCGCGAACTGTCCCGGTTCAAGGTCGTGGACCGCACAGCCTCGGCCAGCACCGGCCGTCCCACCAATCTGGTCAACTGATCAGCGACAGACAAACGCGCGAGCTCAACGCGCGAGCATAAGACTGCCGCCGTGGCCAATCCGGTCACGGCGGTTTTCTTTTGCCCATAAGTGGCTATATCGGCCTTTTCCCGGCGTTCCGTACATATTATTTCCCATAATATTACTTATACGAGAAATTGGCTGGTGCGGGGAAATGGCGGCTTGCGGCCAACCAGCCAGCCCCTTCCAATGCCCGCATGACGAATCTTCCGAAAATTGAGCCCGGCCGCGATGTGGCGATCCTGCTGGACATCATGGCGCGGCTGCGCGGGCCCGACGGCTGTCCTTGGGATCGCGCCCAGAATTTCGAGACCATCGCGCCCTACACCATCGAGGAAGCCTATGAGGTCGCCACCGCCATCCAGGACGGCGACCTGAAGGCGCTGCCGGGCGAGCTGGGAGACCTGCTGTTCCAGGTCGTGTTCCATGCCCGCATGGCCCAGGAATCCGGCCTGTTCGACTTCGGCGATGTGGTGGCCGAAGTCACCGACAAGATGATCCGCCGCCACCCTCACGTCTTCGGCGACGAAGCCGCGAAAACCGACGCCGCCAGCCAGAAGGACTTCTGGGAAAAGCTGAAGGAAAGCGAGCGCGCGGCCAAGGGCCAGGTCAGCCTGCTGGACGATGTTGCCAGCGCCCTGCCCGCATTGATGCGGGCCGAAAAACTTCAACGCCGCGCGTCAAGCATCGGATTTGACTGGAATAACGCCGAACTGGTGCGCTGACAAGATCGCCGAGGAAGCCTGGCGAGGTCATTGCTGCCGAGACCCAGGCCGAGCGCGAAGAGGAAATCGGCGACCTGCTGCGTGGTGGCCAATCTGGCCCGGCACCTGAAGGTCGATCCGAAGCCGCCCCTTTGCGCCGCCAATGCCAAATTCACCTGCCGCTTCAAGCATTATCGAGCGCGAACTTGCAGCCCGCGGCACCGCGCCCGGTACCGCCTCGCTGGAAGAGATGGAGGCGTTGTGGCAGGCGGCCAAGGCGCTGGAAAAAGCACCCTGACATAGCGGTTGAGGATCAGCCCCCAACCACCTCCAGAACCTTGAGATTTTTGGGAAAGCGGCTTTCGAAGCGGCCCATGTCATCGGGATTGACCCGCAGCACCAGCGCGATCCGGTCCGCCCGCACCCGCCGTTCCAGCACCTGGGCATGGCGATAGGCAAAGGCCAGCCCCTCGCCATCCGCCGCCGGAAGGCTCAGTTTCAGGGTGATGTTGTCACGCGTCACGAAGCGCGCGAACAGGGCTTTCAGCGAGTCCAGCCCTTCGCCGGTCAGGGCCGAGACAGCGACAACCTCGCCGCGCCCGCTGCGCGCCAGCAGGCCCGCGCGCTGGTCCTCCTCCAAAAGGTCGATCTTGTTCAGCACCTCGATCGCGGGCGCTTCGGCGCCCAGGTCTTCCAGCACCTTCAGCACATCGGCCTTCTGGGCCTCGCTCTCGTCATGGGCGGCGTCGCGCACATGGACGATGACATCGGCGGCCAGCACCTCCTCCAGCGTGGCGCGGAAGGCGGCCACCAGCTCGGTCGGCAGGTCGGCGATGAAGCCCACCGTGTCCGACAGGATCACCCGCGTGCCCCCCGGCAGGGTCAGCCCCCGCATGGTCGGGTCCAGGGTGGCGAACAGCAGGTCCTGGGCCAGCACCACCGATTCGGTCAGCCGGTTGAACAGGGTCGATTTGCCGGCATTGGTGTAGCCGACCAGCGCCACCACCGGGAACGGCACCTTGGCCCGGGCCTGGCGTGACAGGCCGCGGGTGCGCTTGACCGTCTCCAGCTCCTTCTTGATCTTGGTGATGCGCTCGCCGATCAGGCGGCGGTCGGTTTCGATCTGGGTTTCGCCGGGGCCGCCCAGAAAGCCGAAGCCGCCGCGCTGGCGCTCCAGATGGGTCCAGGACCGCACCAGGCGCGAGCGCTGATAGGTCAGGTGCGCCAGCTCGACCTGAAGCCGGCCTTCCCGCGTCGCCGCCCGTTCGCCGAATATCTCCAGGATGACGGCGGTGCGGTCCAGCACCTTGCTGTTCCACGCCCGCTCCAGGTTGCGCTGCTGGACCGGCGACAGATGGGCGTTGACGATGATGACATCGGGCTTCAGATCGCGCGCCAGGGCCGCGATCTCCTCGACCTTGCCGCTGCCCAGCAGCGTGGCGGGCGTGGCGCGGCCCAAGGGCGCGATCTGCTGCGCGACCACATCCAGATGGATGGCGGCGGTCAGGCCGACGGCCTCGTCCAGCCGGGCCTGGGCATCGCGCAGCTTGCGGCCGGCGCGATCCTTCGGCTCGACATGGATGACGAAAGCGCGTGCGCCAGTTGCCCAATCGGGCTGAGGCCCCTCGAAATGGGAACCGGTCAAATCAACCCTCGGCCGGCTCGTCCTGAAGCTGGATCGGGCCCAGCGGCATCACGGTCGAGATGGCATGCTTGTAGACCAGCTGGGACTGGCCGTCGCGGCGCAGCAGCACGCAGAAATTGTCAAACCAGGTGATGTTGCCCTGAAGCTTGACGCCATTGACCAGGAAGATGGTCACGGCGGACTTGGATTTGCGGACGGCGTTGAGGAACGTGTCCTGAAGGTTCTGTTGTTTATCGCTCATGGGTCGGCCCATTGTTTCAGCTCCGCGGTGGGGTCCACGGGTAGCATCTTGCCGATCAGCATAGTCGATTGCTGCAATTGCGAAAGAGCAAATCCGACGTTCAGTCCGAATTTATCCCGGCCCTGGCGGCATAAAGCCCGTAAATCCGCCGGGTTAGCGGCCCGGGCACGCCCTGCCCGATGGTTTTGCCGTCGATCGCCACCACCGGCACGGCGGCCCCCGTTGCCGAGGAAATGAAGGCCTCGCGCGCGGCCAGGGCTTCGGACAGGGTAAATTTGCGCTCCACGACCTTCATCTGCCCCTCGGCCATCGCCTCCAGCATGATTCGCCGGGTCACGCCGGGCAGGATGGCGTTGGACAGGTCGCGGGTGATCACCGTGCCGTCCGCATCCACGATCCAGGCATTGGTCGAAGCCCCCTCGGTGACATAGCCGTCCGCATCGATCAGCCAGGCCTCGAAGGCGCCGGCGGCCTTGGCCGCCTGCTTGGCCAGAAGGTTGGGCAGCAGCTGAACCGTCTTGATATCGCAGCGGCCCCAGCGGATGTCCGGCTGGGTCGAAACGGCAATGCCCTTCTGCATCCGCGACGCCAGCCCCGCCATGTCCTGGGCCCGCATGGTCAGGATCAGGGTCGGGCGTGGACCATCCTTGGGCGGAACGTGATCGCGGCGCACCGCCCCGCGCGTCACCTGAAGATACAAAAGCCCGTTGGGGATGCGATTGCGGGCAATCACTTCGCGCATCACCAGCTTCAGGGCGGCGCGGCCCATCGGCATCGCCATGCCGATCTCGCGCAGCGACCGCTCCATCCGCTCCAGATGCGCTTCCTCGTCGATCGGCTGGAAATTTATGACATTGGTGACTTCATAGATGCCGTCGCCCAGTTGCAGGGCGCGGTCCTCGATATGCACCGCCGCCTCGCCGTGCGGCAGATAGCGGCCATTGACATAGGCGATGCGCCCGGCCGGCGCGCGGCTGGCCGACCATTTCTTTGTCATCAGTTGGGAACACCCTGGGCCGGGCCGACACCCAGCGACTTCAGCTTGCGGTGCAGGGCCGAACGCTCCATGCCGATGAAGGCGGCGGTGCGGCTGATGTTGCCGCCGAAGCGGTTGATCTGGGCCATCAGGTAATCGCGCTCGAAGATTTCGCGCGCCTCACGCAGCGGCAGCGAGATCACCAGGTCGCCATTCTTGCCACCGCCGACATTGCCGCCCAGGTCGGTGGGCAACAGGTCGGCCGTCACCGCCTCGGTGACATCATCGCTGGCCAGGATCAGCAGCCGTTCGACGATGTTGCGAAGCTGGCGCACATTGCCCGGCCAGCCATGGGTTTGCAGCACCGCCATCGCATCGTCACCGATGGCGCGCATGGGCAGGCCCGCCGCCGCCGACAGCCGCTTGAGAAAATGATCCACCAGCACCGGAATGTCGTCGCGCCGTTCGGCCAGCGAGGGCACGCGCACCGGCACGACATTCAGGCGGTGATACAGGTCCTCGCGGAAGCGCCCGGCTTCGGTTTCGGCGCGCAGGTCGCGCGTGGTCGAGCAGATGACGCGCGCATCCACCTGCACCCGGCCCTGGCCGCCCACGCGGGTGAAGGTCTGGTCAATCAGCACGCGCAGAATCTTGCCCTGGGTTTCCAGCGGCATGTCGGCCACTTCGTCCAGATAGAGCGTGCCGTTGTGCGCCAGCTCGAACAGGCCGGTCTTGCGCGGCCCTTCGCCGGATTCGATGCCGAACAGTTCGGCTTCCAGCCGGTCCGGCTCCATGGTGGCGCAGTTGATGGCGACAAAGGCGTTGGCCGAGCGGCGCGAGCGGCCATGGATCATCCGCGCCACCACTTCCTTGCCCGACCCGGCGGGCCCGGAAATCAGCACGCGGCTGTTGGTGGGGGCGATCTTCTCGATCAGCATGCGAAGCTGGGTGATGGAGGGCGACTGGCCCACCAGCTCGCCCTCGTCGCCGCTTTTCAGCTTCAGCTCCTGGATTTCGCGCTTCAGCCGCGCCGATTCCAGCGCGCGCTCCACCACATGCAGCAGACGGTCGGACTTGAAGGGCTTTTCGATGAAGTCATAGGCGCCCTTGCGGATCGAGGCGACGGCGGTTTCGATCGTGCCATGGCCCGAAATCATCACCACGGGCAGTTCGGGCTGCTCGCGCTTGATGACATCCAGAACCTCGATGCCGTCCAGCTTGCTGCCCTGCAGCCAGATGTCCAGGATCACAAGCTGGGGCCGGCGCGCGCGCACCGCGGCCAGCGCGGACTCGGAATCGCCCGCCGTGCGCGTGGCATAGCCCTCATCCTTCAGGATGCCGGAAATCAGGTCCCGGATATCGCCTTCGTCATCGACGACCAGAACTTCAGACGCGATCAGCGATCCGTTCTTGCTCATCTTCAGATCCTTTGTTGTTCAAGTCTTCTGGTTGTTTCTGTGTGAAGGGGAAGGTCAGGATGACCTGGGCCCCCTCGCCGGTTTCGCAATCGCCCAGGGCGATGTCGCCGCCATGGTCTTCCATGATCTTGCGCACGATCGCCAGGCCAAGCCCGGTGCCCTTGGCGCGGGTGGTGACATAGGGTTCGGTCAGGCGGTGGCGGTGTTCGGGCGGCAGGCCCACGCCATTGTCCGTGATGCGATAGGCAAAGGTCGCGCCGTTCCTTTCCAGCGCGATCTCGATGCGGCCCGGCTCGTCATCGCCCCTGGCGATGCGCGCGGCGATCCCCTCGCCCGCATTCTTGAGCACATTGGTCAGGGCCTGGGAAATCAGCCGCCCGTCGCCTTCGAAATAGACCGGCTCCTTGGGCAGCGCGGTGGTGAAGGTGATGCCCGGATTGCCCACGCGCTGCAGGAACACCGCCTGCTGCACAAGTTCCTGGGCATTCTCGCGCCGCATCACGGGGGTGGGCATGCGCGCGAAGCTGGAGAATTCGTCCACCATGCGCCCGATATCGCCCACCTGGCGCACGATCGTGTCGGTGCATTGCTGGAAGGTTTCCGGATCGGAAGTGATTTCGCCGGAATATTTGCGCTTCAGCCGCTCGGCGGAAAGCTGGATCGGGGTCAGCGGGTTCTTGATCTCGTGGGCGATGCGGCGGGCCACATCGGCCCAGGCGGCGGTACGCTGGGCGCTGACAAGATCGGTGATGTCGTCGAAGGTAACGACGAAGCTCTCCGCCGTCGCCTCGCTGGAGACCTGCACGCTGAGAGTTCGCGTCTTGCCGCCGCGCTTCAGCGTGACCTCGCCGCCGGCATGGCCCACAGGCTCACCGATGGCCCGGCGCACCAGCGCCGCCAGTTCGGGGATGGCCTCGGCATAATGGGCGCCTTCCATGTCCTCGGGCGTCGAATCCAGCAGGCGGGCGGCGGCGCGGTTGACGATGGTGATGCGCCCTTCCCGGTCCAGGCCCAGTACCCCGGCGCTGACGCCCGACAGCACCGTCTCGGTGAAGCGGCGGCGAATGTCGATCTGTCGGCCCGCCGCGATCAGGTCCTCGCGCTGGGCCGACAGCTGGTGGGTCATGCGGTTGAAGGCTTCGCCCAGCGTGCCCAGCTCGTCATCGTCCTGGGCCACGCGCACATGCGCCGTCAGGTCGCCTTCCGAGACTTTCTCGGCCGCATCGATCAGGCTGGAAATGGGGCGCACCAGCCGGTTGGCGGCCCACAGGCCGAACCAGATGGCGGCCAGCAGGATCGCCAGCGACACGACCGCATAAAGCGCCGCGAACACCAGCGCCACTTCCGAACGGTTTTCGTCCAGCCGGTTGTATTCGCCGACCGCCGCCTTGGTGCGCAGGTAATAGCCGAACACCTTGGGATCGACGACGCGCACCACTTCCAGATAGGCGTCGTTCAGCGCATGCAGCTGCACCAGCGCGGTGACGGTACCGTTGTCTGGCGTATCCAGCACCACGCTGTCGCGCGAGGCGGTGATGTCGGCGGGCTTGGGCGGCGGCGGGTCCTTGACCGACTGCTGCTTGGTCGATCCCAGCACCCGCCCCTTGCCGTCCAGGATATAGGCGGCCTGAAGCCCGCGGTTCTGGGTAACGGTGCCCAGCTTGGCGAACAGCCGCCCGGCGCGGACATGCTTTTCCTCGTCGAACAGTTGCGGATCGCTCTGCAGGGCGTCGGCGATATAGCTGACATCGTTGATGATCGAGGTCTCATGTTCCTTCACATAGACCTGCGCGACATTCACCGCGCTGCCCAGCGCCGTCTTCACCCGGTCCGAGAACCAGGCTTCCAGGCCCAGGTTCAGCGTGATCGCCGCGAAGATGGCGACCAGGATCACCGGCACCACCGCGATGGCCGAGAACCAGGTGACCAGCCGCACATGCAGCTTGGCGCCGGCGCGGCCCGAGCGGCGCTCGGCCCACAGGCGCACCACCCGCCAGGCGATCAGCGCGCCCAGCGTCAGCACAAGGGTCAGGTTGACCAGCAGAAGCACCGCAAGGCCGGTGCGTGTGGGGGTGTAGGGCGTCAGCCCGGTCAGCAGCGCATAGGTGACGCAGCCCGACAGGGCCGCCAGCGCGCCGACAGCCAGCGCCAGCTGGCTGGGCCGCGACAGCGGGCGCAGGCGTGCGCGCCTCTCCGGGAACGATACTTCGCTAACCATGTCTTCCTTGTGGACCGGCTCCCACCCCGACGCCGGTCTTCGTGACAGGACTGTATCCGAGCCACGGACTGTTGCAAGAATGCTGCGTGTTATTTCCGGCACAGTGGTTAGCGCCGCCGGACCGGGAAAATCCGCGAAAATACAGGCTATTCAGGCTTTTGGTCGCAAAATGTGAGCGGACCTGCCCCCGGAGCCGCGAACAGCACCTTGGGTGCTATTCGCTCCGCAAGTCCGGGCTCGGGCGGCTCACGGCGCTGTCGCGCGCCGCCCTGCGCCGTTGCTCGCGAATACCGCCCAACGGCGTTATTCGCTTCGCAACCCACGAATGACCTCAAGACCCAGGTCCCGGATCTTCTTGCGCAGGGTATTGCGGTTCAGGCCCAGAAGCTGGGCGGCGCGGATCTGGTTGCCGCGCGTGGCGGCCAGGCAGATCGAGATCAACGGCCGCTCCACCTCCTGCACGATCCGATCGTAGACGCCGGGCGGCGGAAGCTTGTCGCCCTGGGCCAGGAAATACTGGGTCAGGTAATGCTCGACCGACTGGGACAGCGATTGCGGCTCGTCGCCTGCTTCGGCGGCGATGGCCTTTGCGGGCTCTTTCAGTTCGCCCGCCACGGCGCTGGCCGGAATGGTATCGCCCGAATGCAGCACCGCCAGGCGGCGGATCAGGTTTTCCAGCTCGCGCACATTGCCGGGCCAGCGGTGCCGGCGCAGCATTTCCAGCGCGTCATTGTCCAGGCTCTTGTGCGGCAGGCCTTCATCCTCGGCCTTGCGCAGGAAGTGGCGCACCAGGTCGGGAATATCCTCCACCCGTTCGCGCAGCGGCGGCAGGCGCAGCGGCACCACGTTGAGGCGGTAATAAAGATCCTCGCGAAACAGGCCCTGGCTGATCAACTGGCGCAGGTCGCGGTTGGTGGCGGCGATGATGCGCACATCGGTCTTGATCGGGGTGCGCCCGCCAACGGTGGTGTATTCGCCCTGTTGCAGCACGCGCAGAAGACGGGTCTGTGCCTCCAGCGGCATGTCGCCGATTTCGTCCAGGAACAGCGTGCCGCCTTCGGCCTGTTCGAAGCGGCCGATGCCGCGATTGGTGGCGCCGGTAAAGGCGCCGCGCTCATGGCCGAACAGTTCGCTTTCCACCAGTTCCTTGGGAATGGCGGCCATGTTGACCGCCACGAAGGTACCGTGCCGGCGTTTGCCATAGTCATGCAGCGCCTTGGCCACCAGCTCCTTGCCGGTGCCGCTTTCGCCCATGATCATCACGGTCAGGTCGGTCTGTGTCAGACGCGCGATGACGCGGTAGATTTCCTGCATCGCCGGCGAGCGGCCGATCAGCGGCAGCCGTTCCTCGGCCGGCTCCAGAGTCGAATCGCGACGCGACCCGCCCGGACTTGCCAGCGCGCGCTGCACGACATTGGTCAGTGCCTTCAGGTCGAACGGCTTGGGCAGATATTCGAAGGCCCCGCGCTCGGCCGCGGTGATGGCGGTCAGCAGCGTGTTCTGCGCGCTCATCACCAGGATGGGCAGGTCGGGCCGGATGCGCTTGATGCGCGGCAGAAGGTCAAAGCCGCTTTCATCAGGCAGCACGACATCGGTGATGACCAGGTTGCCGTCGCCGCCGGCCACCCAGCGCCACAGGCCCGCGGCCGTTCCGGTCGTGCGCACATCATAGCCTGCCCGGCCCAGGGCCTGGCTCAGCACCGTGCGGATCGCACTGTCATCGTCACAAACAAGAATGGTGGCGGCCATCGCTATTCCTCCGCCAGGGCTTTGGGCAAAAGCACACGGAAAATCGTGCGCCGGGGTACGGAATCACATTCGATCACTCCGCCATGATCGCCAATGATCTTGGCAACCAGCGCCAGCCCGAGGCCGGAGCCGCGCACCTTGGTGGTGACGAAGGGATCGAAAATATGCGGCATCAGGTCGGCAGGCACGCCGCCGCCATTGTCGCGCACGGTGACTTCCAGCGGCAGCGACAGCCGCTCGCCCGAAAGGCCGGCGCCAAAGCGCACGCCGGGGCGATAGCCGGTGGTCAGGGTGATCTCGCCGCCCGTCTCGGGCAGCGCGTCGGCGGCGTTGCGCACCAGGTTCAGAAACACCTGGATCAGCTGGTCGTGATCGCCCAGCACCAGCGGCAGCGACGGATCGAAATTCTCGGTGATGGTGATGCCGCGCGCAAAGCTGTTCTCGGCCACCTTGCGGACCCGGTCCAGCACCTCGTGGATATTGACGGGATGGCGGGTGAGCCCGCGCGTATCGCCGAAGCTTTCCATACGGTCGATCAGCCCGCGAATGCGGTCGGATTCCGCGACGATCAGCTGCGTCATCTCGCGTTCTGACGGCGCAAGCTGTTCTTCCAGAAGCTGGGCGGCGCCACGAATGCCCGCCAGCGGATTCTTGATTTCATGCGCCAGCACCGCCGCCATGCCGTGCATGGAGCGCACCGCACCGCGGTGCAGAAGCTGGCGGTCCATCCGCTGGGCCAGGCTGCGTTCCTGCAGGGTCAGCACCAGCGCGCCCTCCGGTTCGGACAGCGGGGTCACGGTGACATCGGCGATGCGCTCGCCATGGCGCGGGGTGGACAGGTCCACGTCCCGCTCGGCGGCAGAGGAGCCGCGTTCCTCGACCTGGGCGATCAGCTGAAACAGGGGACTGTCGAACGGCAGGATGTCCGACAGGGCGTTCTTCATCAGCATGGTGGCGCTGGTGTCGAAGAACTGCTCGGCCGCCGGATTGGCGAACAGGATTTCCCGCTTGGTGCCGATCACCAGGATAGCCATGGGCAGGGCATTGGCGATAAAAGCCAACCCCGGATTGTCCGGTGAGCGGAATTTCTGTAAGACGCGCGCGACCAATCTGTGCCTATTGTTTGGTCATAAATCACTAGTGGCCATGTTATAGGCAATTCTCTTCGCGGCAAACATTTATCACGCTGCAATGCGGTAAAATGTTGACCGGTAACACTGCCAATCTGGAGCCAAAATGCCCCGTCTTGCCGTCCTGATTGTTGCCGCTGGCAAGGGCGAACGCAGCGGGCTCAGCCGCCCAAAACAATATGAATATCTGGCGGGTACCCCCATGCTGCGCCGGACGGTCGAGGCGTTCCGCAGCCATCCTGTGCAGGTGGTGATCGGACCCGGCCAGGAAGACCTGGCCGCGGCGGCGCTGGCGGGCCTGGCCCTGCCCGCGCCCGTGCCGGGCGGCGCCACCCGGCAGGAATCGGTGCGGCTGGGACTGGAAGCCCTGGCGGCAGGCCCGGACGGGCCGCCGGATTTCGTGCTGATTCACGATGCCGCCCGCCCCTTTGTCAGCGCCGGCACCATCGCGGCAGTTGCCCAGGCGCTTGAGAAAGGCGCACGCGGCGCCCTGCCCATGCTGGCGGTCGCCGATACGCTGCGCCGGCGCGAAAGCGCGGGCTGGTCGACGGTTGCGCGCGACAATCTTTTCCGCGCCCAGACCCCGCAGGGCTTTGCCTTTGGCGATATCCTGGCGGCGCACCGCGCCCATGCCGGCACCGCCGTGACCGACGACATGGCGCTGGCCGAGCTGGCCGGCATCGCCGTGGAGCATGTCGAGGGCGATGAACGAAATCTCAAACTGACGACAAAGGAAGACTTCGTGCTGGCCAACGCTCTGCTGTCCACCGGGGAAACCCGCACCGCCATGGGCTATGACGCGCACCGCTTCACCGAGGGCGATCACGTCTGGCTGTGCGGCATCCAGGTGCCCCACGATCACGGCCTGCTGGGCCACAGCGACGCCGATGCCGGGCTGCACGCCCTGACCGACGCGCTGCTGGGCTGCATCGGCGCCGGCGATATCGGCCAGCACTTTCCGCCCACGGATGAACGCTGGAAGGGCGCGTCGTCGGACAAGTTCCTGGCCCATGCCGCGTCGCTGATCGCGGAAAAGGGCGGTCAGGTCATTCACTGCGACGTCACGCTGATCTGCGAGCGGCCAAAAGTCGGCCCGTACCGCCAGGCCATGCGCGCACGCATCGCCGAAATCCTTGGGCTGGACATTGACCGCGTCAGCGTCAAGGCCACCACCACCGAGGGCATGGGCTATACCGGCAGGCGCGAAGGCCTGGCCGCCCAGGCCGTCGCAACCGTGAGACTGCCCGCATGAAACTTCCCCGCGCTTCCACCGTCGTCGCCTCGGTCTTCGGCATCGGTTATTTCGAAGTCGCGCCCGGCACGGTGATGAGCGCCATCGCGGTGCCGCTGGCGATCCTGATCGCGATCTTCGGCGGCGGCGGCATGGGCATTCTGGGCGCTGCCATCTGCGCGATGGTGATCGGCATCCTGGCCTGCGGCGAACATGTGCGCGAGACCGGCCGGGACGACCCCTCCGAATGCGTGATCGACGAACTGGCCGGTCAGTGGCTGGCCTGTTCTTTCTGCCTGCTGAATTTTGGCGGCCTGGTGCCGGGCGGCGACCGCATTTCCCTGCCCAGCTTTGCGCTGGCCTTCGTGCTGTTCCGCATCTTCGACATCTGGAAGCCGTGGCCGGTGGGCTGGGCCGACAAGAATCTCAGCGGCGGCATCGGGGTGATGACCGACGACGCCATTGCCGGGCTGATGGCCGGCGTGCTGGTCGTCGCGGCACGCTTCGTCCTGCCCTTCTGACATCAGGAGCGTTTCAATGCCCGGATCCGTCATCTTCGCGCCGCAGCTGATCCAGCAGGCCGTGGACCTGCTGGCGGCGGCGCGGGGCAAGGGCGTGACGATCGCAACTGCCGAAAGCTGCACCGGCGGGCTGATCGCGGGCCTTCTGACCGAAATCGCCGGGTCGTCGGATGTGGTCGATCGCGGCTTTGTCACCTATTCCAACCAGGCCAAGGAAGAGATGCTGGGGGTGCCGCACGACCTGCTGGAAAGCCATGGCGCGGTATCCGAACCGGTCGCAGCGGCGATGGCAGCCGGCGCGCTGACCCGTTCGCGTGCCCAGCTTGCCGTGGCGGTCACCGGCATTGCCGGTCCCTCCGGCGGCTCCGACGAAAAGCCGGTGGGGCTGGTCTATGTCGCGGCGATGCGCGCAGGCGGCGAAGCAGTGGTCGAACGCCATCTGTTCGGCAATATCGGCCGCACCCAGGTGCGCTTTGTCACCATCGAGGCGGCGCTGGAACTGGCCGAAAGCCTGCTTTAGTTCGCAGCCAACTGGTCGTGGGCGATCTGCTGCAGCGCATGGGTCTGCGGTTTGGAAAAGCCCATATCCTCGGCGACGGATTCATTCTCGCCCAACGACAGCGGGTCCTTGCCCGTCACCTTTCCGAACACCATCAGCGCTTCCAGGTAATAGCCGTAAATGCTGGCGTGATAATGGTCCCAGGACCACAGATCGAGCTTGCCGTCATCGATTCCGTCATAGGGATTGGTGTCGGCCACGCCGGTGTCGAAGGCCCGGTTCCAGGCCAGGCCAAGCGGAACGACGCCGGTGGCATGGGCGGCGGCGGCGGCCTTCAGATAGCCGGCATGGACATCCTTGCCCATCTGCTGGATGGGCTTGCCATGCCAAGGCTTGCCGTCGGGATAAGTCTGGTCGGCACGGCTCCAGGTCGCGTCCAGCCAAACCTTCACATCGGGATTGGCCTTGCGCAGCATGGTCGTCATGTCCGCCGCCGATGAGACCAGCAAGGCCGGATCGCCCGGATGGGCCTGGTCCATGGTGGAATAGCCGTGCATCACCACCACGTCCCAGGGCCGGTCGATCAGGGCCCGCTTCTCGGCATAGTGATAGTCCATGCCCTTGCCGCCCACCGTCTCGACGCTGACATCGTAATCCAGTCCGGCCTGCTGCGTGAAGGCCTTGAAGATGGCGGGCACGCCGCCCACCGTCTTGCCGGTCTTGCCCGGCCCGTTCAGGTCGGTGACGGTGCCCGAGCGGTAATAGTGCGCGGGCGAATTGGCGCCGAAGGTGAAGCTGTTGCCGATAAACAAGATGGTCTTGGCCTGGGCCAGGGCGGGCGCCGCCAGCACCAGCATCGCGGCCATCGCGGACACCTTGATTGAAGCCTTCATCTCACGCCCTCCTCTTCCATGATTTTCTTGGCCCGGGCCTCGAAGGCCTCGGTCATTTTCATCAGCGCTTTTTCGAAGGCCGCGCTGGCCACCGCGCCCAGAATGCGGCTTTTGAAGGCAAAGTCGATGGCGAAATCCACCGCGCAGCCATCGTCCCGCGGGGTGAACCGCCAATGGTTCACCAGGGTCCGGAAGGGCCCCTCGGCCTGCTCGACATCGATGCGGTGGTTCTGCGGGTCCAGGGTGACGCGGCTGGTATAGCGTTCGCGAAAGCCCTTATAGCCCACCAGCATCTCGGCAATGACCTGACGCTCCGTGCGCGACTTGACCCGCAGGCCCAGAACCCAGGGCAGGAATTCGGGATAATGCTCGACCTCTGCCACCACGCGGTACATCAGACCGGCCGGATAGGGAACAAGCCGCGTCTCGCGGTGCATGTCAGGAACGCTGCTGGCGAGCTTTCTTCAGCTCGGCAAAATCGCTGTCGGCGTGATAGGAGGAGCGCGTCAGCGGCGAGGCCGACACCATCAAAAAGCCCTTGGCGCGGGCGATGGACTCCAGGCTGGCGAATTCTTCCGGCGTCCAGAACCGGTCCAGCCGGGCATGTTTCTTCGTCGGCTGCAGATACTGGCCGATGGTCAGGAAATCCACCTTCGCCGCGCGCAGGTCGTCCATCACCTGCATGATCTCTTCGCGGGTTTCGCCCAGCCCCACCATCAGCCCCGACTTGGTGAAGCCATCGGGCATCAGCTCCTTGGCCCGCTCCAAAAGGCGCAGGCTGGCGTAATAGCGCGCGCCGGGCCGGATGGTCAGGTAAAGCCGCGGCACCGTTTCCAGGTTGTGGTTGAACACTTCGGGGCGCGCCGTCATGACCGTCTCGATCGCACCATCCTTGCGCAGGAAGTCGGGCGTCAGCACTTCCACCGATGTGCCGGGGCTTTGCGCATGGACCGCGTTGATCACTTTCGCGAAATGATCCGCCCCGCCATCGGCCAGGTCGTCGCGGTCGACCGAGGTGATCACCACATGGGCCAGGCCCAGCTTCTTGACCGCGCGGGCGACATTTTCGGGCTCTTCGGCGTCCAGCGCATCGGGCAGGCCGGTGCTGACATTGCAGAAGGCGCAGGCGCGGGTGCAGGTGCCGCCCATGATCATCATGGTGGCGTGCCGCTTGGTCCAGCACTCCCCGATATTCGGGCAGGCCGCTTCCTCGCACACCGTGTGCAGCTTGTTCTCGCGCACCACCTGGCGGGTGGCGACATATTCGCGGCTGACCGGCGCCTTGACCCGGATCCAGTCCGGCTTGCGGGGCACCGCATTGTCGGGCCGGTGAGCCTTTTCCGGGTGCCGGGGGCCGCGCGTGTCGATCACAATGGTCATGGGCCAGATATAGCGGCTGGCGCGGCGAAAATCACGCCGTCAAAACGCCCCTGGGCTGCGGATCAGCCCTGCGGGCCTGACATATTGGCGCAGGATGGCGTAAGAAACCTTGCCCCCTGCGGGGCAGCCGGACGGGGGCCCGGCCCAGCGACGCTTCCGCCAGAGCCTCAAAAGGCCATTGAAAAGGAAACGTGCCCATGTCCACACGCCGCGACTGGCTGGCCCTGATGACGACCGGCATGGCCGGTCTTCTAGGGGCCGAGCGCACAGCCCAGGCCGCCACGCCCGGACCGCTGGCCCGGATCGATCCGCGCGACACCATCCGGATCACCGGGCTGAAAATCATTCCGGTCAATTCGCTGCGCACCATCTTCGTGAAGATGCACACCGATGCAAGGGATCACCGGGTTGGGCGAAGGCACGGTGGAAGGGCGCATCCCCACCGTGGTCGCCGCAATCAAGGAACTGGAACCCTATCTGATCGGCAAGGACCCGCGGCGGCCGGCCCATCACTGGCAGGCGATCTACCGTCACGCCTTCTATCGGGGCGCCGTAATACTGACGAGCGCGCTGTCGGCGGTGGACATCGCCATGTGGGACATCAAGGGCAAGGCGTTGGGCGCACCCATCTATGACCTTCTGGGGGGCCCCACCCGCGACCGCATCAAATGCTATGGCCAGGCCGAGAGCGTCGAGGAAACCAGAACGCATGTCCTGGCCGCAGGCTACAAATCGATGAAGACCAGCGTGTCATCGACCAGGGGGCGGCTGTCGCGCGCCTCCGAAAGCCCCTATTACATCGACGGGTTCGTGGAGAAGGTGAAGGCGATCCGCGAACTGGTCGGTCCAGATTTCGACCTGGGTATCGAGATGCATGGCGAGCATGAACCACCCGCCGCAATGCAGATCATCAAGGCGCTGGAGCCGTTCCGCCCCTGGTTCTTCGAAGAGCCAATCCAGTTCCAGAACCTGCCGCTAATGGCCGAGATGGCGAAGAAGACCACGGTGCCCTTTGCCACCGGCGAACGCATGGTCACCAAATGGCAGTTCCGGGACCTGCTGGTGGACGGGGCCGCCCAGCTTCAGCAGCCCGACATCACCCACACCGGCGGAATCACCGAGATGAAGGCCATCGCCGCGCTGGCCGAAGCCTTCTATGCCGACATGCTGCCGCACTCCAAGGAAGGCATCATCGGTTTTGCCGCCTCGATGCATGTGGCGGCCTCGATCCCCAATTTCCTGGCGCATGAAGTGCCCAGCCTGCAGGCGGTCAAGGGCGGCCCGCCCGGCGTCTCGCGCAGCCCCCTTGGCAAGAGCTACATCAAAACGCCACTGACCATGACCGAAGGCAACATCATTCTGAAAGGCAATCTGGACGGGCCGGGCCTGGGCGTGGAACTGGACGAGAACCTGGTCGACAATGAACGTGGCATCCCCGAATGGGAATTCCCGGAAATGTGGGATGCGGTGGACGGGTCGGTCCGCGATCATTGACGGCAGTTGACCCGGCGCAATGAACAATTCGGGTTCCCATGCGTTGCTAAGGGATATTTGCGAAGGGAGATTTCCGCATGACCGCTCACGCCAAATCGCGCCCCTCGGGCCGCCATGCCGTCCGCGCCGTCGAGAAAGTGCACCACGCCGCCACGCCGGAGCGCACGCTGCTGGGCCTGGCGACCAGCCGCCCCGCCCGCATCGCCTATATGGTGGTGGGCACCGCCGGCCTTGCCGCCCTGACCGTGGCCCTGATCGGACCGGGCCGCCTGGAACGCCAGGTGGTGCGCCCGCTGCGCGGGGCGATCGAACCGCAGGCCGAAAAGCTTTGGGCCGAATCAAAGCCGCTGCGCACCCAGCTTGCGCGGCTGATGCAGAATGCCTCGCCCGCCGGGCGCGCCCGGCTTGTCCGCAATTTCCAGAGCTGGATTGGGCATGTCCACGCCAGTTGAGGTAAACAGGCCTCTCCAGGGAGACAGGGCCGCAACACGTGGCCTCAACACGACCGGAAGGCATGGCTGAGGACGGCAAAACCACCCGCATCCCCTTTGATGTGCGCGACGCGGACCGGTCCATATTCGAGGCGTTCCTGGCGGCGCGCGCCCAGTTCGGCGGCGCCACGCCAATCCTGGTGGATGGCGACGGGCGCACCCTGAGCTATGACGCGATCCTGCGGGCCGCCTTCGGCCTGGGTCATGCCCTGAAGGCGGGCACGGCGCGGGGCGAGTGCGTGGGGGTGATGCTGCCCACCGGCGCGGCCTCCACCCTGACCTTCCTGGCGCTGACGGCCTATGGCCGCGTGCCGACCATGCTCAACTTCACCAGCGGGGCGGCAGGCCTGACCAGCGCGCTGTGCACCGCCCAGGTCAAGCGCATCGTCACCGCCCGCCGCCTGGTCGAGGTCGCCAAGCTGCAGGACGAAATCGCCGCGCTGGACGGTTTCGAGATCGTCTATCTGGAAGACATCCGCAAGGACCTGTCGCTGGCCAACAAGGTGACGGCGGTGCTGGGCAGGCTGATGCCGCGCACCCTGTCGCGCCGCGCCGATCCGCAAAAACCCGCCGTGATCCTGTTCACCTCCGGCACCGAGGGCGAGCCCAAGGGCGTGGCGCTGAGCCATCGCAACATCCTGGCCAATATCGCCCAGGTGCGTGCCCATATCGACATCTATCCCGACGATGTGCTGTTCAATCCCCTGCCCGTGTTTCACTGTTTCGGGCTGACGGTGGGCACGTTGCTGCCGCTGATCGCAGGCGTGAAAGTGATCACCCATCCCACCCCGCTGCAGCCGCGCGAAATCACCAAGCGCATCCAAAAGACGGGCGCGACCATCCTTTTGTCCACCGACACCTTCATCCACCAGTATGCCCGCATCAGCGAGGCCGATGAGCTGAAGTCGTTGCGGCTGGCGGTGTGCGGGGCCGAGCGGCTGCGCGACGAGACCCGCAGTTTCGTGCGGCGCAAGTGCGGCATCACCCTGCTGGAAGGCTATGGCGTGACCGAGGCCGCGCCCGTGGTCGCCGCCAACCAGGCCGAGGCCAACCATCCGGGCACGGTTGGCCGACTGATGGCCGGACTTGAAACCCGGCTGGAGCCGGTGGAAGGCATTCCGGGCGCCGGGCGGCTTCTGCTGAAAGGGCCCAACGTCATGCTGGGCTATATCCGGCCCGATGCGCCCGGCCGCATCGTTCCGCTGGATGATGGCTGGTACGACACCGGCGATGTCGTCTCGATCGACGATGAGGGCTTTGTCGCCATTCGCGGGCGGCTCAAGCGCTTCGCCAAGATCGGCGGCGAGACCGTGTCGCTGGCGGTGGTGGAAAACATCGCCGCCGCCCTGTGGCCAGACAATGCCCATGCCGCGGTGGCCATTCCCGACGGGCGCAAGGGCGAGCAGATCGTGCTGGTCACCGACGCCGCCGAAGCGGCCCGTGTGGACCTGATCGGCTGGGCGCAGAATCACGGGGTCACCGAGCTGGCGGTGCCGCGCCAGGTGCTGATAGTGGAATCCATTCCCGTGCTGGGAACCGGCAAGACCGACTATGTCAGCGTGCAGCGTCAGGCCGCTGCCGCCTTCCCGCCATGGTAGCCAAAACAAGCCATTGAAATAATTGCTATATATTCGCAGTCGCCCTATGACTTGCGAACGACATTGACAATCACTCGCATGTAAACCATTTTATCCGGGTATCCCAACCGGGCCCTGCTTGGATGATCGTCTGTGTCTGCAATAGGCTGAACGAACAGCGCATTGGCGCCGCCATCATGAGCGGCGCGCAGTGTTCGGACGAAGTCTATACGCGCTGCGGCGTGAGAAAGAATTGCGGACGATGCCAGGAAACAATCGACGGAATGCTGGAAGAAAACCGCCGCGCCCTGGCGCTGGCAGCCGAGTAACCCCCGGCCCCTCCCCGCACGCCTCGCTGTCCGGCGATCCCGACGTCATCACCTTTCTCAACAAGGTGCTCAAGAACGAGCTGACGGCGATCAACCAGTATTTCCTGCATTCGCGCATGCTGGCCGACTGGGGCCTGAGCGAGTTGGCGCACAAGGAATACGAAGAATCCATCGACGAGATGAAGCACGCCGACAAGCTGATCAAGCGCGTGCTGTTCCTGGGCGGATTGCCCAATCTTCAGGACCTGGGCAAGCTGATGATCGGCGAGGATGTGCTTGAGGTCATCAAGTGCGACCTGTCGCTGGAGATGATGGCCCTGCCCGACCTGAAGATGGCGATCGCCCATTGCGAGCAGGTCAAGGATTTCGTCAGCCGCGAACTGTTCACCGACATCCTGGAAAGCGAAGAGGAGCATATCGACTGGCTGCAGACCCAGTTGCGCCTGATCGAACAGATGGGCATCCAGAACTTCGTCCAGCTTCAGACCAAGCCGAACGAAGGGCCCTGACCCCCAATTTCAGATACCCTATTTCAGAATTCCGCTTCCAGCTCCTCGACCGCGGTGGGCTCGGCGCGCGCCTCCTCCATCCATTCGATCATGTCGGGCAGGCTCAGGATGGTCTCGCAATAATCCGCGCAGGTGCGGTCCAGCTTGACGTCATAGGTCTGAAAACGGGTCGTCACGGGGGCATACATTGCATCGGCCAGCGAGGGGCGCTCGCCGAACAGATAGGGCCCGCCATACTTTTTCAGGCATTCGTGCCAGACCGTCACCACCCGTTCGATATCGGCCTGGGCGGCCGCCCAGACCTTGAAGCCCTTGTAATGGGCCTTCAGGTTCATCGGCAGCGCCGAGCGCAGGTTGGCAAAGCCCGAATGCATCTCGCCCGAGATCGAGCGGCAATGGGTGCGGGCCGCCAGGGTCTTGGGCAGCAGGCCGGCCTGGGGAAATTCCTCGTGCAGATATTCGGCGATCGCCAGCGTGTCCCACACCGTGATTCCGTTATGGACCAGGCGCGGCACCAGGAACGATGGCGACAGCAGCAACAGCTCGGCCCGGGCGTCGGGATCGTCGCTGGACAGCACTTCCTCGCGGAAATCCAGCCCGGCCATGCGGCACAGCAGCCAGCCCCGCAGCGACCAGGAAGAATAATTCTTGCTCGAAATCGTCAGGACGGCCTTGCTCATGGAATCCAGTCTTCGCTGGTTCTGCCGCGTTGACAAGGGTTTTTTTGCACTGCAGCATGGAAGTTGAACGAAGTTTCAGCCTTTTCGTATAGGGTCTGGTGGCCGCGCGGGCCGGAATCGGATGATGTTTTACGACGCCTATCAGGCCCAGCAGGATTTCCTGACCCCCTTTCGGGCGGCGGCCAGCCTTGCCAGCACCGCGCTGGGCGACACGCTGGCGGGACCGGCAGCCAATTACTGGCTGCGCTGCGCGGCGGCGGGCGCCGAAATCTTCTCCCGCGCCCAGATGATCCATGACCGTCCCGCCTATGACATCGCACCCGTGCGCGTGGCCGGGCGGTTGTGCGAGATCCGCGAGGAAGTGGCCCTGGACCTGCCCTTCGGCCGGCTGGTGCATTTCGCCAAGGACCGCGATGCCGCCAGCCAGCCGCGCGTCCTTCTGGCCGCGCCCATGGCGGGGCATTTCGCGACCCTGCTGCGGAACACCGTCCAGACCATGCTGGCCGATCACGACGTCTACATCACCGACTGGAAAAGCGCCCGCGACGTGCCGCTGGCCGAAGGCCGTTTCGGCACCGACGAATATATCGATCACCTGATGGCCTTCCTGGGTCATATCGGCGAAGGCGTGCACGCCGTGGCGGTGTGCCAGCCCTGCCCTTCCATCCTGGCGACCACCGCGCTGATGGCCGAGGACGGACACCCCGCCACCCCGCGCAGCCTGACGCTGATGGCAGGCCCGGTCGACACCCGCATCAATCCCACCCGGGTCAACGAAATGGCCAACGAGCATCCACTGGACTGGTTCGAGCAGAACCTGATCACCAGCGTGCCGCGCCGCTATGCCGGCGCCTTTCGCCACGTCTATCCGGGCTTCCTGCAACTGTCCGCCTTCATGACCATGAACATCGCCCGCCATGTGCGCGCGCACATGGACCTGTTCGGCCATATCCTGAAAGGCGAAATGGAAAAGGCCGACGCCAACCGCCGCTTCTATGACGAATATTTCTCGGTCGCCGACCTGGCGGCGGAATTCTATCTGGAGACGGTGCAGAAGGTGTTCCAGGAACATCATCTGGGCCGCGGCATCTATACCTATCGCAACCGGCTGGTCGATCCGTCCGCGATCCGCAAGATCGGCCTTTTGACGGTGGAAGGCGAGCGCGACGACATTTGCGGGTTGGGCCAGACCATGGCCGCCCAGGACCTGTGCGTGAACATCAAACCCTTCCGCAAGAAGCACTATGTGCAGGCGGGCGTCGGCCATTACGGCGTCTTTTCCGGCTCGCGCTGGAAAAACCAGATCTATCCGATGGTGAAGAACACCATCCTCGCGGCGGAATAGGCTACTTTAGCGTGCGGTTCAGCAGCCAGGACAGCCGCGCGGCGGCGCGCGCAAGCTGGATACGCGCGACCGGCGCCTCGCGCGCGGCATAGGCCGGATCAAGCCTGACATTCCGTTTGCCGCCCGTCACCGCATAGACATCGCGCTTTGCCAGCATCAGCGATTCATTGGCCCAGGATGCCGGCGTGCCCGATTGCCAGGCCCGCCAGGTTGCCGGCGGCACGCTGGCGGCGATGCGCGCCGCCACGGTCATAGGGTTGCGGCTGGAGGCCTGAACCAGCTGCATGTCCCACAGATGGTGCATGCTGGTGTCCTGGCCGCGAAAGCGCAGGTGAATGTCGTTTCCGCCGCGGTCACTGTTGTCGGCGGCGTGCAGCGGCTGGTGAATGTCGGCGACAAAATGGATCAGGAAGCGCAGCGCCTCGGCCCGGCGCGGCTTTGGCAACTGGCGGTTTCCCAGGACCGCGAGGTCACGACCGATCTGCGCCACCACGCAATCGCCGCCCCGGCAGTCCCGCCGCGCATCATAGCCGGTGGCGGACACCGGAATGTTCACGTAATGCCAGCGCGCGGTTTCGGGCCGCCGGTCGCGGATTTCATCGGCCCAGTCGGATTCGGCAATCATCGCGGCGGCAGGATCGCCGCCCAGCAGCGTGCGGACCTGGACGGCGGCCTGCGGTGTAAGGTGGCGCGCCGCCAGGGCCGCCACGACTTCATGGCCTTCCACGCCCCAGGCCAGCGCGGGCGCTGTCGGCCACATCAGCAGGAAAAGCACGGCCCAGTTCCATCGCATTCCGGCTTGAATCTCCCCGTGGGAACAAATCCTTACGACAGGGCCAAGGGTGCTCCCAAAGGGTTGACCCTGGCCCGGCTGTGACGGTTATATGAGATTCGGTCGCGCGCTTGGGGATGGGCGCCGCACAACAATTAGCAGGGTTGGGATTGCACGGCGCATGTCGGGGAACATGCCGGTGCCGCATTCCAGCGACGACGGAGCCAGCGTGGACCGCAAGACCCGCGATTTCATTTCCCGGCCATCGGGCATGCAGCGTTTTGCCGACCGGCTGCAGCACAGGATGCGCGGCGCGGGCGCTGCCCTGTCCTCCACCGACGGGCGCTGGGCCGCTGTCTCCACCGTCACCGCCCTGACCGTCACCATTGCCGTGGCCTGGATGGCGATGGGCATCCTGCCGGTGTCGCGCCCGATGGTGGCGCCGGGCCGCGCCTCGTTGCCCTATGCGCTGTTCATCAAGCTGATGCATGCCAGCCAGCCGGCAGAGCCCGACAATTCCGACAATGCCAATCCCGAACCGGGCGTGGAAAGCCGCACGGTGACGCTGGACCCCGGCGACACGCTGGTGGGCGCGCTGGAGGATGCGGGCATTTCGGCCCAGGACGCGACCGGCGTGGTTTCCGCGCTGGGCAAGGATTTCAATCCGCGCAGCCTGCGGGCCGGTCAGACATTCGACCTCACCTATTCGGTTGCCAAGGTGATCGATGCCAGCGGCGGCACTGCCGCAAAGGCCACCGGCCAGCCGCGCACCACGGTGGTGATGGTCAACAAGAAGCCTGTGGTGGTGCCGGTCGATGCCGAGGACGACACCAGCGATTCCACGCCGGAGGATTCGCAGCCCATCTCGCGGCTGCTGTCGCTGACCTTTTCGCCCACCATCGAACAGGACATCACCGTCACCCGCACCACCGAGGGCAGCTTCAGCGCCCAGACGGTGACCAAGCAGCTTGAGGTGCACCGGCACCGCGCCGGGGGCACGATCGATTCAAGCCTTTATCTGGCGGCGATGCAGGCGGGCATTCCCGCCGATGTGGTGGTCGATATGATCCACATCTTCTCCTACAAGGTCGACTTTCAGCGCGACCTGCAGCCGGGCGACCGCTTCGAAGTCTATTACGACTATTACTACACGCCCGAAGGCCAGCCGGCGAAATACGGCTCGATCAGCTATGCGATGCTGGAGCTGAACGGCAAGCAGATCCCCATGTACCGGTTCCAGCCGGATCCCAACGATTCCCCCGAATATTTCGACCCCAAGGGTCAGTCCACGCGCGGATTGCTGATGCGCACGCCGGTCGATGGCGCGCGCATCTCGTCAGGCTTCGGTTCGCGCTTCCATCCGGTTCTGGGTTATTCGCGCATGCACAAGGGTGTCGACTTCGCGGTGCCGGTGGGAACGCCGGTCATGGCGTCCGGCTCCGGCGAGGTCATCTTCATGGGCCGGGCCCGTGGCTATGGCAATTTCATGAAGATCAGGATCAACAGCGAATACGCCATCGGCTATGCGCATCTGTCGCGCTTCGCGCCGGGGCTGCATCGCGGTTCGCATGTGCGCCAGGGGCAGATCGTCGCCTATAGCGGCAACACCGGCCTGACCACCGGGCCGCACCTGCATTACGAGACCTTCGTCAACAACAAGCAGGTCAATCCCCTGACCCTGAAGATGGCGCAGGGCCGCCAGCTGGCCGGCAAGCTGCTGCGTGCCTTCCAGGAACAGCGGATGAAGATCGACGGGCTGATTGCCACCACGCCGCTGGAAACCAAGGTGGCCGACATCGCCACCGACCTGCGCCAGGCGAAAGCGAAATAATCCGGCCATGCAAAAAGCCCGGTGACGGACATCACCGGGCTTTTTTCAGTTCAGCGTCACGCCGGGCGGCGGTGCGTCGGACAGTTCGTCATGGCCGACGGCGAATTCCTGGCCGTCAATGACCAGCCCCGTCTTGCCGGCGCTGACCGTGACGGTATCGCCGTCACCGACCTTGCCTTCCAGGATCAGCTGCGCCAGCGGGTCCTGCAGACGGCGCTGGATCACCCGCTTGAGCGGGCGCGCGCCATAGACCGGGTCATAGCCGGCATTGCCCAGCCAGTGCCGCGCCTTTTCGTCCAGGTCGATTGCGATCTTGCGGTCGGCCAACAGCTTGCCAAGCCGCCCGATCTGGATGTCGACGATGCGGTCCATATTGTCCCGCGTCAGCCGATGGAACAGGATGATCTCGTCCAGCCGGTTCAGGAATTCAGGCCGAAAGTGCGCGCGCACCGCCGCCATGACCTGCGCGCGGCCCTTTGCTTCATCTTCGCCGGTGCCCAGGAATTCGGTGCCCAGGTTGCTGGTCAGGATGATCACCGTGTTCTTGAAATCCACGGTGCGGCCCTGGCCATCGGTCAGGCGGCCGTCGTCCAGCACCTGCAGCAGCACGTTGAAGACATCGGCATGGGCTTTTTCGACTTCGTCGAACAGGATCACCTGATAGGGGCGGCGGCGTACGGCCTCGGTCAGCACCCCGCCCTCCTCATAGCCGACATAGCCGGGCGGCGCGCCGATCAGGCGGGCCACGGCATGCTTTTCCATGAACTCGCTCATGTCGATGCGCACCATCGCGGTGTCGTCATCGAACAGGAAGGCGGCCAGCGCCTTGGTCAGCTCGGTCTTGCCCACGCCCGTGGGGCCCAGGAACAGGAACGAACCGATGGGCCGGTTGGGATCCTGCAGGCCGGCGCGGGCCCGGCGCACCGCGTTGGCGATGGCGCGCACGGCATCGTCCTGGCCGACCACGCGGGCTTCCAGCGCGCTTTCCATCTGCAGCAGCTTTTCGCGCTCGCCCTCCAGCATCTTGTCGACCGGAATGCCGGTCCAGCGCGAAACGATCTGGGCGATGTTCTCGGCGGTCACGGATTCGGCGGCCAGCGCGTTGCCGGACTTCTCCTTTTCCTCGATCGCCGTGAGCTGGCGCTCGATGTCGGGGATCACCCCATAGCTGAGCTCGCCGGCACGGGCAAAATCGCCCTTGCGCTGGGCCACTTCGACCTCGCTGCGCGCCTGGTCCAGCTTTTCCTTCAGCGACTGGACGTCGGCGACTTCCTTCTTCTCCTCCAGCCATTTGGCGGTGAGCGCGGCGGATTCATCCTCCAGATCGGCCAGTTCCTTCTCCAGCGTCACCAGACGGTCCTGGCTGGCCTTGTCGGCTTCCTTCTTCAGCGCCTCGCGCTCGATCTTGAGCTGAATGATGCGCCGATCCAGCTCGTCCAGCTGTTCGGGCTTGGAATCGATCTGCATGCGCAGGCGCGATGCCGCCTCGTCCATCAGGTCGATGGCCTTGTCGGGCAGGAAGCGGTCGGTGATATAGCGGTTGGACAGGGTCGCCGCCGCCACGATGGCCGTGTCGGTGATGCGCACGCCGTGATGGAGTTCGTATTTCTCCTTCAGGCCGCGCAGAATGGAGATCGTGTCCTCCACCGTCGGCTCGCCAACGAACACTGCCTGGAAACGGCGGGCCAGGGCGGCGTCCTTCTCCACATACTTGCGGTATTCGTCCAGCGTGGTGGCGCCGACGCAGTGCAGTTCGCCGCGCGCCAGCGCCGGCTTGATCAGGTTGGAGGCATCCATCGCCCCCTCGCTCTTGCCCGCGCCGACCAGCGTGTGCATCTCGTCAATGAACAGGATGATCTCGCCATTGGCGGAGGAGACTTCGTTCAAGACGGCCTTCAGCCGTTCCTCGAACTCGCCGCGAAACTTGGCGCCCGCGATCAGCGCGCCCATGTCCAGCGCCATCAGCTTGCGGTCGCGCAAGCTCTCGGGCACGTCGCCATTGACGATGCGCAGCGCCAGGCCTTCAGCGATGGCGGTCTTGCCCACGCCCGGCTCGCCGATCAGCACCGGATTGTTCTTGGTGCGGCGTGACAGGACCTGGATGGTGCGGCGAATTTCCTCGTCGCGACCGATCACCGGGTCCAGCTTGCCCGAGCGCGCCAGTTCGGTCAGGTCGCGGGCATATTTCTTCAGCGCGTCATAGGCGTTTTCCGCCGTGGCGCTGTCGGCGGTGCGCCCCTTGCGCAGATCGGAGATGGCCGCGTTCAAGCCCGCGGGCGTAACGCCGGCATCCTTCAGGATGCGCGCGCTTTCGCTACCCGACGCCATGCAGAGCGCCAGCAGCAGATATTCGGCGGTGACGAAACTGTCGCCGGCCTTCTTGGCGACCTGTTCGGCGCTGTCCAGAAGGCGCGCGGTTTCCGGCGCAAGATAGACCTGGCCCGATCCGCCCGACACCTTGGGCAGCTTGCCCAGCGCCAGTTCGACGCCCTGGCGAACCTGTGCGTCGCGGCCGCCCGCGGCCGTGATCAGCCGCGCGGCAAGGCCTTCCTCGTCATCGATGAGAACCTTGAGCAGATGCTCAGGGGTGAATTGCTGATTGCCCTCGCGAAGGGCCAGCGACTGCGCGGACTGAATGAAACCGCGCGACCGCTCGGTGAATTTCTCGATATCCATACTGCCTCCCACCTGCCCCGGATGGGCGCAGGCTCAAGATACGGCCCCTTGCGGGCACCGTTCCCGTCAAATATGGGGCGCGAAACCCGGGGTACAAGCCCCAGGTTGCAGAGAGAGGCGGCCGCCGCCTTGCGAAAACGCAAACACTGCGCAGCTGGTCAGGAGGCTTCGGCTTCCTCGCCATGGGCCTCGCCTTCGGCCAGCGAGAAGGACGGCGCGCTGCCGCCCTGGGGCTGGGCCGCGGGCTGCTGGCCCTCGCCATTGGCGGGCTGCTGGCTGGCGCGGTTCTGGGCCTGCTGGGCCTGGATCTGGGCCTGCTGGGCGGCGGTTGCCGCCATGATGCGGTAGTAATGTTCCGCATGCTGAAGATAATTCTCGGCCATCACCCGGTCGCCGCTGGAATTGGCGTCGCGCGCGAGCTGCAGGTACTTTTCATAGACGTGGCTGGCCGAGCCGCGGATCTTCACTTCCGGTCCGCTGGAATCATAGGTGCGGTTGGGATTGAAGCCGCCGCCGCCATTGTTGCCGCCGCCGCCACCACCGCCGCTGTATTTGGGCTTGCGGCCACCTCTGCGTGAACGATTCACTTGTGCCCCATTCTTCCTAGCTGGTTACTGAAACTGTCTTGTTTCCCTGCCGACGGCATGGCGCAAAAGGCGCTGCCTGTCGGCGGTTCATCTGGTTCGCTTTGACGGTCCCCTGCCCGGCGCTTTTGGCTGCCGGCCCCTCCCGCTTATCCGCTTCCCAAAGCGGCGCAGGCGGAATCTACGATCCCTTGCAAGGAAACTAGCGGATTGCCCGGCGGTTTCCAAGGGGCGAATTGTTGCGGCTTTTCAAGGCTTTTTCAGGACCACGGCGCGGGGAATTCCGGCCAGGTCGGCCCCGATCCGCAGCAGCTTAAGCCCCCCGAACAGGGGTTCCACGCCCCCCGCCTGGCCCTGGCCGATCTCCAGAATGGCGTGGCCGCCGGGGGCCAGCAGGCCCGGCAGCAGCCGCGCCAGGCTGCGATAGGCATCCAGCCCGTCGGCGCCGCCATCCAGCGCGGAAAGCGGTTCATGGTCACGCACATCCGCCGCCAGCCCGGCAATGTCGCCGCCGGGGATATAGGGCGGGTTGGAGAAGATCAGATCGAACGGACCGGTCGCCGTGCTCCAGTCCGCCGGCCGCATCTGCGCCCGATCCGGCATCAGGGCGGCGGCATTGCGGCTGGCCCATGCAAAGGCCTGGGGCGACGATTCAAAGCCGATACCCGTCGCGTTGGGAAACTCTGTCAGCGCGGCGACCAGGATCGCGCCCGAGCCCGTGCCCAGATCGGCGATCCGCAGCGGCAGGCTGCGGTCAGGATAAAGCCTGATCGCCTCCTCGATCAGGGTTTCGGTATCGGGACGCGGCACCAGCACGCCGGGGCCGACGGCGAATTTGAGGCTCCAGAATTCCTTGCGCCCGGTGATATAGGCCAGCGGCTCATGCGCCGCCCGGCGGGCGACCAGTGCCGCATAGGCCCGTGCCTGATCGGGCGACAGGGTGGGTGCGGTCAGCGTGGCGTCGCGGCCCACACCCAGAAGGTGGGCCAGAAGCAACCGCGCCTCTGCGCGCGGATTGTCGATGCCCGCCGCGGCAAGCGCCCGCGCGGCCTCTTCATGGTTCATGGGTTGAACCCCCTCTGTCGCAGCTCGGTCTGCCTAAAGGCAGACACAGCGCTGCGACGCCTCCCCCCTTCCTGTGCATGGCACGAAAGGAGAGGATGTTCTTTTCCGTTCAAGAATCAGCCGCTTCATATTCGGCCAGGCGGTCGGCCTGGTCCTGGGCCACCAGCGCGTCGATCACCTGGTTCAGCTCGTCCCCCGCCACGATGCGCGCCAGGTTGTAAAGCGTCAGGTTGATGCGGTGATCGGTGACGCGCCCTTGCGGATAGTTGTAGGTGCGGATGCGCTCGGACCGGTCGCCCGATCCCACCAGCCCCTTGCGCTCGGACGCGCGGGCGCTCTCCACCCGGCGGCGCTCGGCATCGAAAATCTTGGCCTTCAGCAGCAGCATCGCCTTGGCGCGGTTCTTGTGCTGGGACTTTTCCTCCTGCATCGCCACCACGGTGTTGGTGGGAATATGGGTGATGCGCACGGCGCTGTCGGTCTTGTTGACGTGCTGGCCGCCCGCGCCCTGCGCACGATAGGTATCGATGCGCAGGTCCTTTTCGTTGATCTCGATATCGACATCCTCGGCTTCCGGCAGCACCGCCACGGTGGCGGCTGAAGTGTGGATGCGGCCCTGGTTCTCGGTCTCCGGCACGCGCTGCACCCGGTGCACGCCGCTCTCGAATTTCAGGCGGGCATAGGCGCCGCGGCCCTCGACCTCCAGCACCGCTTCCTTGAAGCCGCCCATGTCGCTTTCCGACAGCGACATGATTTCGGTCTTCCAGCCCTGAAGCTGGCAATAGCGCTGGTACATGGCCAGAAGGTCGCCGGCGAACAGGGCGGCCTCGTCACCGCCGGTACCGGCGCGGATTTCGATGATGGCGCTGGAATCGTCGGCGGCGTCGCGCGGCAGAAGCGCGATGCGAAGATCATGGTCCAGCGTTTCCAGCCGCTCGCGCAGATCGGCGCGTTCTTCCTCGGCCATCGATCGCATCTCGCTGTCGGTCCTGGGGTCGTCGATCAGGGCTTCGGCGCCTTCCAGGTCGGAGATGGCGGTGCGATAGGCGCGCACGGTCTCGATCACCGGCGCCAGTTCGGCATGTTCGCGGGACAGCTTGACGAAGGCATCGCCCGCCACGCCGGACGCCATCTCGCTCTCGATGGCCGCGAAGCGGTCGAGCAGGCGGTCGAGTTTGGCAGCAGGGATCACGGTCGCCTCTTCTGTTGGCTCAAACAAAAAGGCAGCCGCGACGGCGCGCGGCTGCCCCCATTCCATGTATCTCGCTACTGCGCGGCTTCGAGCGGCTCGGAAGCGGCATCGCCATTGCGCTGCGCCTCGATCTCGGCGGCCTTCTTCTCGCAAAGCTGCACGACATGCTCGACCAGATCGTCATTCTCCAGCCGGTAGCTGGGCTTGCCGTTCAGGTAGATCTGGCCATGGCCCTTGCCCGCGCCGCCGCCAGTAAAGCCCAGGTCGGTTTCGCGCGCCTCACCCGGCCCGTTGACGACGCAGCCGATGATCGACAGCGACATCGGGGTCGAGATGTGCTTGAGCCGATCTTCCAGCAGCTTCACCGTGTCGATGACGTTGAAACCCTGGCGCGCGCAGGAGGGGCAGGACACGATGTTCACGCCGCGATGGCGCAGGTTCAGCGATTTCAAAATATCGAAGCCGACGCGCACTTCCTCGACCGGATCGGCCGACAGCGACACGCGAATGGTGTCGCCGATGCCGCTCCACAGCAGCATGCCCATGCCGATGGAGGACTTGACCGTGCCCGAGATCATGCCGCCCGCCTCGGTGATGCCGACATGCAGCGGGCAGTCGATGGCATCGCCCAGCGCTTGATAGGCGGCGACCGCCAGGAAGGGATCGGACGCCTTCACCGAAATCTTGTATTCGCGAAAATCCAGGTCATCGAGGATTTTGGCGTGGTTCAGCGCGCTTTCCACCATCGCTTCGGGGCAAGGCTCGCCGTACTTTTCCAGCAGGTCCTGTTCCAGCGAACCGGCATTGACGCCGATGCGCATGGAGCAGCCGTGATCCTTGGCCGCCTGCACGACCTCTTTCACGCGGCTCGCGCTGCCGATATTGCCGGGATTGATGCGCAGACAGGCCGCACCCGCCTCAGCCGCCTCGATGGCGCGCTTATAGTGGAAGTGGATGTCGGCCACGATCGGGATATGGGCGGCCTTGGTGATGGCCTTCATCGCCTTCGTCGCGTCTTCGTCGGGGCAGGACACGCGCACGATGTCGGCGCCGGCATCCTCGATGCGGCGGATCTGCTCGATCGTCGCCTTGGCGTCGCCGGTGATGGTGTTGGTCATGGTCTGCACGGTGATGGGCGCATCACCGCCAACCGGCACCTTGCCCACCATGATCTGGCGCGAAGGGCGGCGCTGGATATCGCGATAGGCACGAACGCTCATGCGGAGTTCCTGTTTACCTGTTGAAGCGGTCCATCAGCGACTGGGGCTCGAGGGACACCTTGCCCAGAACCTGATGGGACTGGCCGACCCGGCCCAGTGCCTGGCCGTCCAGATCCACCTCGATAGCACCGGCGTCGGCAACTGCAAGTGTCAGTCCGGTCAGGTTGGGCACGCGATAGACGTCCCCGGGGGCCAGATCGCGGTTGATATACAGCATTCCATCGGGTCCATGCACGGTCACCCGGGTGGAACCGCGTGCCCGCAGGACCACGCGGGGATTGCTGTTCTGCTCGCCGAAAACCCGGCCCGAGGACGGAACCGCCGGGCCTGAAGCCGAATCATCGGCGCCGGTATCGGCCACCGGCTGGGCCGAAACCGGGTTTTCAATCCGGGTGGCCGGGGTCTGGGGACCGGCGGCGGGGGCGGGCATGGCCTCGTCCGGCGCGGCGGCATCGGCCTGTTCCGACGAAGACGGCGCGGCGCCCTGCTGCTGCATGGGCACCACGATCGGCTTGGGCGTTGCGGGCTTGGGCGGGCTGAGCGATGGGGCGGGCGGCACGGCCTGGCCGGCATCCTCGCGCCCCGACAGCAGATGCCAGACGCCATAGCCCAGCACGCCCACCAGCAGGACCGCGATGATCAGCCAGCCCTGCGGCAGGCGGCGTTCATCCTGGTGGATCGGGGCGACCGGTTCGGCGGCCTCTTCGGCGCGGCCGGAAATGTCGTGCTTATAGCGCGTGGCCAGTTCGCCCGCATCCAGCCCCAGATACTGGGCATAGGAGCGCACGAAACCCAGCGCATAGGTGCGGCCCGGCAGGTCCTCGGGACGGTCCTCTTCCAGGGCTTCCAGATGATCCTTGCGGATTTTCAGGGCGCGGGAGACCTGGGCGATCTCGTCACCGCGGCGCAGGCGGGCGTTGCGCAGGTCCTGGCCCACCGAATCCAGGGGGGAGTCGTCCTCCCCGGAAATCTCGCGCAAATGGATACGCCGGCGGGCGTTCAGGTTCTCGGGTCCGCCGTCATTTTCCATGGCTGTCTGCGTCGCGTTGGTCATTTCATTATCTGGGCACAAAGCCACGCGGAAGCCACCCTGGCCCCCTCGCCGGTCCAGCTAACCGTCTGTAATGCAATCCTATCCGATTGCGAGGCCGTCTCACAACCGCTGCACCGCAAAAAAGCGGGAATCGGGGATTTTTGCCTATTTCAGGACAATCCCCCGCTCGGCGGCAAAGGCCGACAGGCGGGTCCGGAGGCTGTGGTCGGTGCGCCCGCACAACCGGTCGACAAAAGCGGAAACCTCGCCCAGATGCAGGGAGCGGATCATCATCTTGATCGGCCCGATCTGGCCCGGCTGCATCGACAGGGTACGGATGCCCAGCCCCAGCAGCGCCATGGCATCGAGGGTGCGCCCCGCCATCTCGCCGCACAGCGACAGGTCGCCCGAATTTTCCGCCGCGCTCTGCACGATCAGCCGGATCAGGGTGAGCGAGGCGGGATTGAGATTGTCATAGCGCTTGGCCACGCGCGGATTGGTGCGGTCGATGGCGAAGGCCAGGCTGAGAAGGTCGTTGGAGCCGATCGACACGAAATCGGCGCTGCGCATCAGCTGCGGCAGCATGAAGGCCAGCGCCGGCACTTCCAGCATCGCGCCCACCAGCACCTGGGTGGGCCGCGCCTGGCCCAGCAGACGGAAGCGTTCGATCTCCCGGTCGATCAGCGCGCGGGCACGGTTGAACTCGTCCACGTCGCTGACCATCGGCAACAGGATGCGCAGCGTGCGCCCGACCGAGGCCATCAGCAGCGCGCGCACCTGATAGCGCAGCAGCGCCGGACGATCGAGGGCGATGCGGATGGCGCGCCAGCCCAGCGCGGGATTTTCCTCGCGCTCCCAGCGCGCATAGGGCAGCACCTTGTCGCCGCCCAGATCGAGCGTGCGGAACACCACCGGCTTGTCGCCCGCCCCGTCCAGGATGGAGCGGTAGAATTCCACCTGGTCGGACAGGCGCGGCATGGTCTCGCCGATCATGAACTGCAATTCGGTGCGGAACAGTCCGATGCCGTCCGCGCCCGACTGGGCCAGTTGCGGCATGTCGAATTCCAGCCCGGCATTCATCATCAGACGGATGGCGACGCCGTCGCGCGTCACCGCCGGCAGATCGCGCACCGCCGCAAAGCGGGCCTGGGCCTGGGCCAGGAGGGCGCGCTTGGCCTCGAAGGCCTGCACGATCTCGGCGGCGGGGCGCAAATGCACCTCGCCCGTCTCGCCATCCACCGCCACCACATCGCCCGAGCGCGCGCTGTCGGTGATGCCTTCCAGCGAGGCGACCAGCGGCAGCCCCATGGAGCGGGCGACGATGGCGACATGGCTGGTGATGGCGGCTTCCTCCAGCACCAGGCCCACCAGCATGTCGCGGCCATAGTCCAGAAGTTCGGCCGGGCCCATGCCACGCGCCAGCAGCACCGCGCCGGCCGACAGGTTTTCATGCTCGTCGCCGTCGCCCGTCAGGTGGCGCAGCAGCCGGCGGGCCAGGTCGTCGAAGTCATGGGCGCGCTCGCGCAGGATGGGATCGCCCAGGCGCTGCACCCGCAGGCGGGTTTCGTCCTGCACGCGTTCCACCGCCGCCTCGGCGGTCAGGCCCGTGCGGACCGCATCGCGCATGCGCTGGCGCCAGCCCTGGTCATAGGCGAACAGGCGATAGGCCTCGATCACCTCGCGCCCCTCGCCGGTCAGGTCCAGCTCGCTGGAGGACAGCATCGCATCCACCGACACGCGCAGCGCGTTGATGGCCTCTTCCAGGCGCTTCAGTTCCTCGACCGGATTGTCGGCGATCATCCGCTCGACCTTCACGCGCGGCTCGTGCAGCACGACATGGCCGACCGCCACGCCTTCGCTGATCCCCTCGCCCATGAACTTGCGCGGCCGGTCGATCCGCAGTTCCGGCTCGTCCAGCTCGGAAATGTCGAAGAAGCCGCCCTGCGCCACCACCTCGGCCAGCACCATGGCCACGGTCTGCAGCGCCTCGACCTCCTCCTCGGCATAGTTGCGCTCGGCCTGGTTCTGGACCGTCAGCACGCCGAACACCTGGCCGCCGCGCACGATGGGCACGCCCAGGAAGGACTTGAACGGGTCTTCGCCGGTTTCCGGCCTATAGGAGAAGTGCGGGTCGGCGGGCGCGTCCGACAGGTTCACCGCCTCGGCCGTCTCGCAGACCAGGCCGACCAGGCCCTCACCTTCCTTCAGACGGGTGGCATGGACGGCACCGGGGTTCAGGCCTTCGGTGGCGAACAGTTCCAGCATCTTGCCGGCCCGGCGCAGATAGATCGAGCAGACCTCGGCCACCATGTTGGAGGCGATGACGCCCACCAGCTTGTCCAGGCGCATCTGCGCGGATGTCTGCTCCGCCATGATCTCGCGCAGGCGGCGCAGCAGCAGGCGTGGCCCCCCAGCGGCGGACATCAGGCGCTTTCCCGGGAATCAGCAGTGAAACTCATGACCCACACAGTTTGGGCCATTCGGGCGATGGCGTCACCCTCCCCGCCGTGTCAGGCGGCGTCCAGGCCGTAGGCCGTGTGCAGGGCGCGCACCGCCAGCTCGACATACTCCTCGGCGATCAGCACGCTGACCTTGATCTCGGAGGTGGAGATCACCTGGATGTTGATGCCCTTCTCGGACAGGGTCGAGAACATGGTCTGGGCCACGCCCGCATGGGTGCGCATGCCGATGCCGATGATCGACACCTTGGCCACGCCGGCGTCATGGGTCACGGCGCCGGCGCCGATCGCGTCGGCGCGCGATTCCAGCGCCGCCAGCGCCTTGGACAGTTCGCTGCGCGGCACGGTGAAGGTCAGGTCGGTCTTGTCGCCGTCCTCCGACACGTTCTGCACGATCATGTCGACATTGACCCCGGCATCGGCCAGCGGCCCGAAGATGGCGGCGGCCACGCCGGGGCGGTCCGGAACCTTCTGCAGGGTGATCTTGGCTTCGTCGCGGCTATAGGCGATGCCGGTGACCGGTTTCTTTTCCACGATGTCTTCCTCGTCGCAAAGCAGGGTACCGCCCACATCGGGCGTGAATGTCGAAAGCACGCGGGTGGGCACCCGGTTCAGCATGGCAATCTCGACCGAACGGGTCTGCAGCACCTTGGCGCCCAGCGAGGCCATTTCCAGCATCTCCTCGAAGGAGATTTTGTCCAGCCGCCGCGCCTTGGGAACAATGCGCGGGTCGGTCGTGTAGACCCCGTCCACGTCGGTATAGATATCGCAACGGTCCGCGCCGATGCCCGCCGCCACCGCCACCGCGCTGGTGTCGGAACCGCCGCGGCCCAGGGTGGAGATGCGGGTGCCCGGGGCCACGCCCTGGAAACCGGCCACCACCGCGACCTCGCCGCCTTCGACGGCAGCCTTCATCGCGGATGCGGGCACGCCCTCGATCCGGGCGGCGCCATGCACGGCGCTGGTTTCGATCGGCACCTGCCAGCCCAGCCAGGAGCGGGCCTTCACGCCCATCGCGTTCAGGGTGATGGCCAGAAGGCCGCTGGTCACCTGTTCGCCGGACGCCACCACGACGTCGTATTCGCGCTGGTCGGGAATGCCATGGCTGCCCGCCGCGCCATCGGGCCGGGCGGCCTCGTTCGTCCAGGCGACCAGCTTGTTGGTCTCGCCCGCCATGGCGCTCACCACCACCGCGACCTTGTTGCCGCGCTCGACCTCGCGCTTGACCAGGCCGGCCACATGGCGGATGCGGTCCAGGTCGGCCACCGAAGTGCCGCCGAATTTCATCGCAATCGTCGCCATGTTTGCCCCGGATTTGACGGCGGCCTACATAGACAAGGCCGCTTCGCCGCTCAAGGCCGCTTTATGACCGCCACGCTTAATCCCCAGCCCGCAAATCCCAAGCCCGCACATCCCAAATCCGCACATCCAAGCGTCGATCCCGGCGAAGTGGCCAAGTTTTCCGCCCTGGCCGCCCAGTGGTGGGACCCCAAGGGCAAATTCGCCCCCCTGCACAAGTTCAACCCCGTGCGCCTGTCCTTCATCCGGGCCGAGGCGGCGGCCCATTTCGGGCGCGACCAGAAGGCCCTGCGCCCCTTCGAGGGACTGACCCTGCTGGATATCGGCTGCGGCGGCGGGCTGCTCAGCGAGCCCATGGCCCGGCTGGGCTTTGCCGTGACCGGCGCCGATGCCTCCGAAAAGAATATCGGCACGGCGCGGGCCCATGCCGCCGAAGGCGGGCTGGATATCGACTATCGCGCCACCACCGCCGAGGCGCTGGCCGCCGAAGGCCGGCAGTTCGACGTGGTGCTGAACATGGAAGTGGTCGAGCATGTGGCCGATGTCAGCGGATACCTGTCCGCCTGCGCCGGGCTGGTGAAACCGGGCGGCCTGACCTTTGTCGCCACTCTCAACAAGACGCTCAAGAGCCTGGCCCTGGCCAAGATCGGCGCGGAATATGTGCTGAACTGGCTGCCCCATGGCACCCATGACTGGAACCGCTTCATTGCCCCTTCCGATCTTGAGTTCATGCTTCAACAGTCCGGCCTAACCATCTTGAAAAGACAGGGCGTTTCTTTCGATCCGCTGGGCTGGGATTGGCGGCTGTCCGCTGATGTGGACGTCAATTACATGCTGGTCGCCCGGGCCTGAACCAGCAAGCCTGGAACCAATTCCGGCACGCCTCGCAGACACGGGCGTTAGCAAAACATGATCCCGTCCTGGCTCCACTTCGTCGCCAGCCTGTCCATCGGCATCGGCCTGGCCTCAGCCCTGCTTCTGGCCTTCCAGGTCTGGCGGCGCCCCGAGCACATGGCCGTGATGAACTGGGTCTGGCCACTGGTCGGCCTGTTCGCCGGGCCGCTGGCGCTGTGGCTGCACCGCCGGCACGGCCAGTACGGGCACGGCAAGGCGCCCTTCCCGCTGGCCGTCGCGGTGGCGGCCTGTCACTGCGGCGCCGGATGCAGCCTGGGCGACCTGATCGCCGAGAGCCTGGTGCTGATCGCGCCCGCCACCCTGTTCTGGTTCGGATTGGGCACGATCTGGAACGAACCCATTTTCGCCGGCTGGACGCTGGACTTCGTCCTGGCCTTCGCGATCGGCATCGTCTTTCAGTTCTTCTCCATCGCCCCGATGCGGGGCCTGGGGGTGAGGAACGGCATTGTCGCCGCGCTCAAGGCCGACGCACTGTCGCTGACCGCCTGGCAGGTGGGCATGTATGGCTTCATGGCCATCGTGCAGTTCGGATTGTTCCGGGTGACGGCGGAAACGGTGGAGTTCTGGTTCGCCATGCAGCTTGCCATGCTGGCGGGGCTGGCGACCGCCTATCCGGTGAACTGGTGGCTGCTGAAAGCGGGCATCAAGGAAACCATGTAGCGGCTAGTTGGCGCTGTCCGGATCGGGCGGCAGGGGCGCGACATCCACCCCCTCCTCGATCAGCTCGCGCGCTTCCTCCGGCGTGGCCTCCCCATAGATGTGCCGGTCCGGGGTCTCGCCATAATGAATCTTGCGCGCCTCCTCGGCGAACTGGGGGCCGACATAGTCGGCATTCTGCTCCACATATTTGCGAAGCCCCGTCATGAACTGGCGCATCTGGCGCGCCTCCGCCGCCGGCTTGCGCGACTTCTTGGTGCCCGCCACGGCGGGCGCCATGATCGCCTTCTCAACCCGCACCGAATTGCAGCTTGGGCAGGTCACATGGCCTGCCGTGACCTGTTCGTCGAAGGCCGAACTGCTGCGGAACCAGGCCTCGAACTCATGCCCTTTGTGGCATCGCAAATTGTACGCAATCACCGTCCTGCTCCAGCCGGCCTGCCCCCAGACCGGTACGCTTGCGTCACAAAAATGAGGCCTGCGCTCCGGCTTGGCAAGACATCCATTGGTCAGGATTCCCTTGTCAGCAATCCGGCCCCTGGAAGGGACGGTCATGCGTCAGGCTGGGCAGGCGCGCGCGTGCGGCGGCCGATTGCGCGGGGTCGATATCCGCCACGATCACGCCTGGCGTGTCGCCGGGCGCTTCGGCCAGTATCTCGCCCCAGGGCCCCACGATCAGGCTGTGGCCGTAGGTGCGCCGGTTGCCGGCATGGGTTCCCCCCTGGGCCGCGGCGATAACAAAGGCCCCGTTCTCGACGGCGCGGGCCCGCAGCAGCACATGCCAGTGCGCCATGCCGGTCGGCACGGTGAAGGCGGATGGAACGGTGAAGGCAAAGGCCCCCGCCTGGGCCAGTTTGCGATAAAGCGCAGGAAAGCGCATGTCGTAGCAGATGGTCAGCCCCAGCCTGCCCCAGGGCGTATCGGCCAGCACCGCCGCGCCGCCGCCCGTGACGGTGGCGGACTCGCGATAGCTTTCGCCATCGGCGACCTCGACATCGAACAGGTGGATCTTCGAATAGCGCGCAGCGATCTTTCCATCGGGCGCGAACAGGTAACTGCGATTGGCGGTCTTTTCGGTGTCCAGCCGGATGGCCAGCGAGCCGATGGACAGCCAGACGTTCAATTCGCGCGCAAGCGCGGCATAGGCGGGTATCGACGGATCTTCATCCTCCGGAAAACTGCGCGCCAGCTTGGCGGCGGCATTGGCCGCCATCAGGTTGGTGTTTTCCGGCGTGGCGATGAAATGGGCGCCCCGGGCGGCGGCATCGCGCACCAGCTCCGACACCGCGCGGATATTCTCCGCGACATCGTCGCTGGCGCGCGTCTGGACACAGGCCGCCCGGAATGCCGTCACGAACCGTCCTTACTTCACGCGGTCCTGGATCTTGGCCAGACCGGCGCGCACGCACACTTCGTCCTTGTCGCCGCCCGGTGCACCGGACACCGCGAACACGCCGACCCGGGTGCCGCCCGCCATGATCGGAACCGCGCCCTGGCGCGCGGTGTCGATCATCGGATTGGCCTTGATCTCGGCCGCCATGGCGCTGTCGGTCTTGGCCTTGGCCGCGACTTCGCCGCTGGTCATGTTGTACTTCAGCACCGCCTGCACCTTGGACATGGCGATGCGCTGGGTGATGGCGGCGGCGCCGTCATTGGAGATTACGACGATCGGCACGCCCGCGCTGTCGGTGATCATCGCGGTGGTCTTGTAGCCGTTGCCCTGGCAGGTGGCGTTGGCCGCTTCGGCCCCTTCGATCGCCAGCGCGGTGGGAATGCCGTGGGCACGCGCCGGGCGCGGCATCTTCATTTCATCGGCGGTCGGCGCCGGGGCGATGGTCGGGGCGGGATTCATCTGCGCCAGCGCGGGTACGGCGACGCAAACGGCGGCAGCGGCAAGCAGGATCTTCTTCATGGCTCGTCTCTCCTGGCAGTTTTCTGGTTTGGGGCTGAAATGTTCGTCATTATTCGTGACGGCAAGCGGCTTTGTCCAGCCGTCCAGCCCGTCAATCGGATCGAAAAAGCCCGCAATCCGGCCAGTTTTCAGGCGAAAAGCTTTTCAGGCCAAAAGCGAGTCCAGCCGGCCCTCGCGCTCCAGCGCATAGAGATCGTCGCAGCCGCCCACATGGGTGTCGCCAATGAATATCTGCGGCACGGTGCGCGCGCCGCCGCTGCGCTGTTCCATGTCCTTGCGGGCGTCGGCGTCCATGAAAACGTCGACCTCCTCGGCCGCGATGCCCTTCTTCTCCAACAGCGCCTTGGCGCGCACGCAATAGGGGCAGATCGGTGTGGTGTAGATGCGGACGGGTTTCATGACGCTTTCGATACGGTTTGCTACGGCAACTTATATAGGCATGCCCATTTATATAGGCATGTCGGCGGCGCGGACAACGCGCGCCAGCGCCAGCACATGCACCTCGGCGGCGCCGGCCCGGCGCAGGGCCCGTGCACAGGCCTCGGCTGTCGCCCCGGTCGTCACCACGTCGTCGATCAGAAGCACCCGCCGGCCCGCTATCGCCGCCGCATCGGCCACCCGGAACGCGCCCAGCACATTGCGCCGCCGGGCCCGCGCCGATGCCATGGCCCCCTGGCTGGGGGTGGGCCGGGTTCGCACCAGCGCCCCGCTGGACAGCGCCAGGCCATGCGCCCTGGCCAGCCACCGCGCCAGTTCGGCGGCCTGGTTGTAACGCCGCCGCCACAGCCGCCAGCGATGCAACGGCACCGGCACGACAATCTCGGCCCGCGACAGCGCCAACTGTCCCGCCCGCGTCAACCAGCGGGCGAAGCCCGGCACCAGATCGAGTCTGTCAGCATGCTTGAGCGCCAGGATCGCGCCGCGGCTTTTGTCGTCATAGGCCAGAATCGCACGCGCCGAATCAAAGGCGGGCGGACTGGCCAGACAGGCCGCGCAGCGGTTCTCGCCTTCAAGGTCGACCGGAAAAGGCAGACCGCAACAGGCGCAGGCCGGTCCGTCCAGAAAGGTGATCGCACCCCAGCAATCGGCGCAAAGCCCTGTGTGGGCGACCGGAATCCGGCAGGCCATGCACAGCGGCGGAAACAGGATGTCCAGCACGCCGGCACCCGTCCGGCCCAAACTCGATGCCATCTTGCCCGCAAGGCTAGCACGAGGTGACGCCCAGACGCTAAGTCTTGGGACAATGCAGACCGGCCATCCCCCCCTGTTTGACGCCGCCGCCGTTGCCCATGCCGGCGCGCGGGCCAGCCGCATCCAGGGCGAGCGTTTCCTGGTGCAGGCGGGCGCGGACGGGCTGGCCGACCGGCTGGCCGCGGTCACCCGCCGCTTCGACCGGGGCCTGTGGATCGGGGATAGCGCGCAAACGATCCCGGCGCCCCTGGCGGGGTTCGCCCATGGCTGGGACCGGGCGCAGTTCGGGACCGCAGATGCGCTTCAGGCGCCCTCCCAGGGCTACGACCTGGCCGTCAGCCTGTTTTCGCTCCAGACCGTCAACGACCTTCCCGGCGCGCTGATCCAGATCCGCCGTATCCTGAAACCGGACGGGCTTTTCGTGGCGGCCCTGCTGGGGGGCAGCACCCTTGCCGAGCTGCGCGAATCCTTCGCGCATGGCGAAACCGAAACGCTGGGCGGCATCAGCCCCCGCGTCTCGCCCTTTGTCGATGTCCGCGATGCCGGCGCGCTTCTCCAGCGGGCCGGATTCGCCCTGCCGGTCAGCGACGTGGAACGCCTGCTGGTGCGTTATGGCGATTTCTTCGGCCTGGCGCGCGACCTGCGCGCCCACGGCTTCACCAATGTCCTGTCACAGCGCAGCCGCAAGCCGCTGCGCCGCGATACGCTGGGCGCCGTGCTGACCCATTATGGCGCGCGTCATGGCGACCATGACGGCCGCATCCGGGCCCGTTTCGAGACACTCTACCTGACCGGATGGGCCCCGCATGAAAGCCAGCAGAAACCGCTGGCGCCCGGCAGCGCCAAGACCCGCCTGGCCGATGCGCTGGGCACGGTCGAGGAGACTATTGAAAGCCGCTCGCCAAAGAGGTGAAGAAGGTGCCCAGCTTGTCGCCGATGGTGACAAGGGAGCCCACGATCACCACGGAAATCAGGCTGGCGATCAGGGCATATTCGATCGCGGTGGCGCCGCGATTGTCGGCGGCGAAGGCGCCTAGAGCAGATCGCGCAGCATGGGCAAAAGCGGCAGGTCGGCGGCCGGCATCGGATAGGCGCATGCGTCCCTCATCAAGTCTCGTGGCCTGATCCATTTCAGCGCCGCATGGTGACTTGCAACCGGCGTGCCTTCCCAGCGGCGGCAGACATACAGTGGCATCAGAAGATGAAAATTCTCGTAGCTGTGCGAGGCGAAGGTAAAGGGCGCCAGGCACGGCTCGCGCACGGTGATGGACAGCTCTTCCGCCAGTTCGCGGATCAGCGCATCCTCGGGCCGCTCGCCGGCCTCCACCTTGCCGCCAGGAAATTCCCATAGCCCCGCCATTGCCTTGCCTTCGGGCCGCTGGGCAATCAACACCCGGCCGTCGGGATCCACCAAAGCCGCCGCAACCACCAATGTCATTTCTTGCGGCCTGTTCATCATGACGTCACGCGGCTAATGCCCTCTTAAACGACAGGGTTAACAGATTGCGTCCATGCGCTAACCTGCTGCCCGGAACCTTGCCCCAGCCAGGGGCGTATTGCCCATAGCGCATTTTGCGCGACGCGGAAGGAGACATCGCATGACGACATTCGGAACGGCGGTCTGGAAGGGCGGCCTGAAGGACGGCAAGGGCGCCATTTCCACCAAGAGCGGGGCGTTGGCCGATGTGCCCTACGGTTTTGCCAGCCGCTTCGAGGGCCAGCCGGGCACCAACCCTGAAGAGCTGATCGGCGGCGCCCATGCCGGCTGCTTCACCATGGCGCTGTCGCTCATCCTGGGCGAAGCCGGCTTCACCGCCGAGCAGATGGACACCAAGGCCGAGATTAGCCTGGTCAAGCAGGGCGACGGCTTCGCCATCACCAAGTCACACCTTACCCTGCGGGCCAAAATCCCCGGCATCGACGATGCCAAATTCCAGGAACTGGCGGGCATGGCGGAAAAGGGCTGCCCGGTCTCCAAGGTTCTGAACTGCGAGATCAGCCTGGACGCTTCGTTGGTTTGAACCCCCTCCGTCACAAGTCGGGTTTGCGTTCCGCAAACACCTCCTTGTGACACCTCCCCCTTCCATGCGCCTACGCGCAGAAGGGGTGACGGGCCGGTGGAATGCGTGTCAGGCGAAGGCGGAAGCCAGGATGCGGCCGACCTCGGCCAGCACCGGGTAGCCGGACTTCTCGCTATAGACCGCCGCCAGGACCGGCTTTCGGCCCGGCGGGGTGATGATGCCGATGTCATTGACGATGCCGGTGCCGGCAAAGCCCGCGCCGGTCTTGTCGCCGATGCGCCAGTCCGCCGGCAGCCCCGCCTTCAGCGAAGTGCCACCAGTGGTGTTGGCATGCATCCAGTCCAGCAACTGCGTGCGCGAGGCTGGCGCCAGCACATCGCCCAGCAGCAGCATCTTCAGGTCCGCCATCATCGCGGCGGGCGTGGTGGTGTTGCGCTCTCCGTCGGGCACGTTCAGCTTCGGCTCATTGTCATCCAGCCGGCCGGTGCGATCGCCGAGCGAACGCCAGAAAGCGGTCACGGCCTGCGGCCCGCCCACCTGCTCCAGGAGCAGATTGGCCGCGGTGTTGTCGCTGTAGATCATCGCCGCCTCGCAAAGCTGGGCGATGGTCATGCCTTGCGCGAGGTTCTGGGTGGTGGCGGGCGAATGGCCCAGCACGGGCTTTGGATAATGCAGCCGCGTGTCCAGTGACAGTGCATTCTTCCCGGCGCGCGACAGCACCGCCGCTGTCAGCGACAGCTTGAAGGTCGAGCACATGACAAAGCGTTCGGCCTCGCGCCAGAAAACGGCATGGCCATTGGCGCTGTCCACCGCCGCCACACCGATGCGCGCACCGCTGCGCGTTTCCAGGGCTCGCAGGGCCGTCATCGCCTGCTTGCCGCCCTGGGCATGGGCGGGAAAGGCGGCAATGGCGGCGCAGCCGGCCAGAACGGCACGGCGGGTGGGAATATGGTTCATGCCCGATACCGGCGAGGTTTCGCCGTCAATATAGGTACGGTTCCGACAATAACAGAGGCCGGCTAGCTGCGATAAGAGCCGTTGATGTCGATATAGCCGTGGGTCAGGTCGCAGGTCCAAACCCGGCTGGCGCCCTTGCCCAGCCCCAGATCGACGGCAATCTCGACCTCGCGCCCCGATACCGCGCGGGTGGCCGTCGCCTCGTCATACTTGGCGGCGCGCAATCCCTTTTCGGCGACAACATGGCCGCCGAAGCTGATCTTCAGCCGATCACGGTCGGCCGCCTCGCCCGCCTTGCCGACCGCCATCACCACCCGGCCCCAGTTGGCGTCATTGCCGGCGATGGCCGTCTTGACCAGCGGCGAATTGGCGATGGACAGGCCCACCCGCTTGGCGGCGGCGTCGTTTTCCGCGCCCGTGACGTCGATGCGGATCAGTTTCTGCGCGCCCTCGCCGTCACGCACCACCTGCAAGGCCAGGTCCAGCAGCAACCCGTCCAGCTTGCGGCGAAAGTCTGTCAGCCGCTTGTCGTTCGCCTTGGCGATGGCCGGATGGCGGGCGCCCTTGCCGGTGGCGAACAGCATCAGCGTGTCGCTGGTCGATGTGTCCGAATCCACCGTGATGGCGTTGAAGGACGGGCCCACGCCCGCACTCAGGCAATCCTGCAGAACCTTGGCCGACAGGCTGGCGTCGGTGAAGACAAAGGACAGCATGGTCGCCATGTCCGGCGCGATCATGCCCGAGCCCTTGGCAATGCCGTTGATCGTCACCTTGTGACCGTCGATCATCGCCGTGGCGGTCGCCAGCTTGGGGTAGGTGTCGGTGGTCATGATGGCATCGGCCGCGGCGCGCCAGTTGCCCGCCGCGCCCTGGGCCACCAGGTCGGCCAGCACCGCGGTGATCTTGTGGCTGGGCAAGGGCTCGCCGATCACCCCGGTCGAGGCCATGAAGACCTCCTCCACGCTGCAACTGGCGACGGTGGCGGCCTCGGCGGCGATCTCGCGCACCCCGTCCATGCCCGCCTTGCCGGTAAAGGCATTGGCGTTGCCGGAATTGACCACCAGCACCCGGGCCTGGCCGTCCGCGTCCGCCAGCTTCTGGCGGCACCACAGGACCGGCGCCGAGGCGGTCTTGGAGCGGGTGAAGACCCCCGCCGCCTGGGTTCCCGGCGCCATCAGGGCCAGCAGCACGTCGGTCCGCTGCTGGTAGCGCACCCCGGCAGCGACGGTGGCCAGCCGGACGCCCGCCAGGGGCGGCAATTTGGCGAAACTTTTTGGCGCCAGGGGCGATACCGCATGTGCAGCCGATTTGGCCGGCGCCGATACAGGCTTGGCGGCGGTCTTGCGGGTGACTTTTCCCTCGGTTTTCACGGGCTTTTTTGCCGCTTTTTTGGTCTTTGGCATGGAATTCCCCTGCGCCTGGCCGTTCCTGCCGCAAATCGGGCAGGCAATCGGGCGCGGATCATCGAAGAATTGCCCCGTTTGGCAAGAGGCCATGTTTGACAAGCAGATAGGGCGTTCTTATGTCTCCCGCGCGCCTGGACGTCTGGATGGACCGGGTGGGACCCCAAGAACCGGCCCCGTTATGGGATCCAGATGTGGGATTTAGGCTGAAGAGGATTTCATGCTGGGTATCGGCTCGCTCGCCAAACAGCTTTTCGGCTCCGCCAACGAGCGCAAGATTCGCCCCATGTGGGCCACGGTCGCCAAGATCAACGCCCTGGAACCGCGCTTCACCGCCATGTCGGACGAGGAACTGCGCGGCATGACCCCCGCCTTCCGCGAGCGGCTGGAAAAGGGCGAAACCCTGGACGACCTGCTGCCGGAAGCCTTCGCGGTGGTCCGCGAGGCCGCCAAGCGCACCCTGGGCCAGCGCCATTTCGACGTCCAGCTTGTGGGCGGCATGGTCATGCATTCGGGCGCCATTGCCGAGATGAAGACCGGCGAAGGCAAGACCCTGGTCGCCACCCTGCCGACCTATCTGAACGCGCTGGCCGGCGAAGGCGTGCATGTGGTGACGGTCAACGATTACCTGGCCAAGCGCGACAGCGACTGGATGGGCCAGGTCTATCGCTTCCTGGGCATGAGCACCGGCTGCATCGTGCACGGCCTGACCGACGAGGAACGCCACGAGGCCTATGCCGCCGACATCACCTATGGCACCAACAACGAGTTCGGCTTCGACTATCTGCGCGACAACATGAAATATTCGATGGCAAGCATGGCCCAGCGCGGCCATGCCTTCGCCATCGTCGACGAAGTCGACTCCATCCTGATCGACGAGGCACGCACGCCGCTGATCATTTCGGGTCCCACCGAGGACCTGACCGAGATGTACCGCTCGGTGGACGCGGTCATGGCCTCGCTGGTCAAGGAGGATTACGACCTTGACGAGAAGTCCCGCCAGGTCTCGCTGACCGAGCAGGGCAACGAGCATATGGCGCAGCTTCTGCGCGAGGCCGGCTTGCTGGAAGACGGCGATCTCTACGACACCGAGAACATCTCGGTCGTCCATCATGTGAACCAGGCGCTGAAGGCGCACACCCTGTTCCAGAAGGACAAGGACTACATCGTCAAGAACGACCAGGTGGTCATCATCGACGAGTTCACCGGCCGCATGATGGAAGGCCGCCGCTATTCCGAAGGCCTGCACCAGGCGCTGGAAGCCAAGGAAGACGTCAAGGTCCAGCCGGAAAACGTCACCCTGGCCTCGATCACCTTCCAGAACTATTTCCGCCTCTACTCCAAGCTGGCGGGCATGACCGGCACGGCGCTGACCGAGGCGGCCGAGTTCATGGACATCTACAAGCTGGACGTGCTGGAAATTCCCACCAACGTTCCGGTGGCGCGTATCGATTCCGACGACGAGGTCTATCGCACCGCCGAGGAGAAGGACACCGCCATCGCCAAGCTGGTGGCCGAATGCATGGTCAAGGGCCAGCCGGTGCTGGTCGGCACCACCTCGATCGAGAAGTCCGAACAGCTTTCGGCCATGCTCAAGAAGCGCAAGATTCCGCACAATGTGCTGAACGCCCGCTATCACGAGCAGGAAGCCTATATCGTCGCCCAGGCCGGCGTGCCGGGCGCGGTGACCATCGCCACCAACATGGCCGGCCGCGGCACCGACATTCAGCTTGGCGGCAATGTCGAGATGCGCATCAAGGCCGAACTGGAGGGCATCACCGACGAGGAAGGCCGCCAACGCGAGATCGCCCGCATCAAGGACGAGGTCGCCCGCAACAAGGAACGCGCCCTGGCCGCCGGCGGCCTTTACGTCATCGGCACCGAACGCCATGAAAGCCGGCGCATCGACAACCAGTTGCGCGGCCGTTCGGGCCGCCAGGGCGACCCCGGCGCCTCCAAGTTCTTCCTGTCGCTGCAGGACGACCTGATGCGGATTTTCGGCTCCGAGCGCATGGACGGCATCCTGACCCGCCTGGGCCTGGAGGAAGGCGAAGCCATCACCCATCCCTGGGTGAACAAGGCCCTGGAAAAGGCGCAGCAGAAGGTCGAGGCGCGCAACTTCGAAATCCGCAAGAACATCCTGAAGTACGACAATGTGCTGAACGACCAGCGCCGCGTGATCTACGAACAGCGCCGCGAGATCATGTCCAGCGACGATGTCTCCGACCAGATCGCCGACTTCCGCGAGGAGGTTGTCGAGGATCTGGTGGCCCGCCACATCCCCGAAAAGGCCTATGCCGAACAGTGGGATTCCAAGGGCCTGCAGGAAGAGCTGCACCGCATCTTCGACATCGAGATTCCGGTCGTGGAATGGGCGGGCGAGGACGGCATCGCCGACGAGGAAATGCGCGAGCGCATCCTGAAGGTGGTGGAAGCACGCGCCGCCGCCCGCGCCGCCGAATTCGGTCCCGAAGTGATCCGCTATGTCGAAAAGGGCCTGCTGCTGCAGATCCTGGATCACAACTGGCGCGAACACATCATCGCGCTGGATCACCTGCGCCAGTATGTCGGCCTGCGTGGCTATGGCCAGCGCGATCCGCTGAACGAATACAAGAGCGAGGCCTTCGAACTGTTCGAAGCCTTCCTCCACCGCCTCAGGACCGAGACGGTCGATCAGCTGATGCATGCGCGCGTGCAGTTGCAGCCGCCGCCGCTGGAATCGACGCCCCTGCCCCAGATGCAGGCCTCGCACCTGGACCCGCTGACCGGGCTGAACGAGATGGAGCAACCGGACGGCCAGCCCCATTGGGCCGAGGTGCCGGACATCGATCCCAACAATCCCGGCACCTGGGGCCGCACCGCGCGCAACGCGCCCTGTCCGTGCGGCTCTGGCCGGAAATTCAAACACTGCCACGGGGCACTGGCCTGATCGCCGCACGGTTTATTCTGGTCGCGCGGGCGACGGCACTCTAACGCGCGCCTGCCCGTCGCTCCTGCGGCTCGGGTCGCAAGTTCAAGCACAGTCACGGGGCACTGACGTAGCCGCCGTACGATCGGCGTATCGCGGGCGCGCATTCTGACGCGCCCGTCGGCGTTGCCGGGGCATTGCCAATTTTTCACCTTGGGCTATCTTCCCGCGCGAGGGCTGGGCGCCTTGCGCCCGAACGAAGCAATTGCCGGGGGTGTTTTCATGGGCTTGCGTAAATGTGCCGCGATTGCGGCTGCCATTGCCGTGACGGGCGCGATGCCCGCGCCGGTTTTCGCCGCGTCGATCCGCGAGAAGACCGAAGAAGCCAAGGACATGATCCCCACCTGCACCCATCGCATCGGGGCGCTGGCGGTGCGCGAACCCGACAACAAATGGTGGCAGGGCCTGGGCCTGGAATCGCCCGAGGCGCTGCTGAAGGTCATGGTGCAGCGCTCCGGCTGCTTCACCCTGGTCGATCGCGGCCGCGGCTTTGAACTGGCCCAGCAGGAACGCGCCCTGGCCGCTGGCGGGGCGCTGCAGGGCGGCGCCAATATCGGCAATGGCCAGCTTGTCGCCGCCGACTACATCATGGTCCCCGACATCACCAGCAAGAACGCCAATTCCGGCGGCACCGCCATCGGCGGCCTGCTGGGCGGCTTCATGGGCGGCGTGGCCGGCGCCATCGTCTCCAACATCTCCATCACCTCCAAGACCGCCGACGTGGTCCTGTCGGTCACCAATGTGCGCACCGGCGTGCAGGAAATCATGGCAGAGGGCCATGGCGACAAGACTGATGTGGGCTTCGGCGTGGGCGGCGGCGGCTTCGGCGGCGGTGTCTTCGGCGGCGCGGGCGTCAGCAACTATGCCAACACCGCCATCGGCCAGGTGGTGACGCTGGCCTATATCGATGCCTATTCCAAGCTGGTGGAACAGATGGGCGGCCTGTCCGACGCCCCGGCCCAGACCGCGCCGGCCCAGGCGGTGACGCTGTCGCTGCCCGGCGTCATGCGCTCGGCCGCCGACGAGACCGCACCGCCGGTGCGCAGCCTGTCGCCCGGCATGATCCTGTATCCCACCGGCCAGACCAATGGCGTATGGGTCGAGGTGCAGGACGAAGTCGGCAACAAGGGCTGGGTCTCGCGCGTGGCGCTGTCCAACAGCCGCAGATATGGGCAAGTGAAAAACAAAAGGCCCGCGCGAGCGGGCCTTTTAATTGGAAACCACAACGGACCGGATTTGATTTCCATCCTGGAAATACACCGTGGAATTGGCTTCCAACTGCTCCACCACCAAAACGTCATGCTTGGCACGGAACCGCTTTCCGGTTTGCCAATCGTCGACCGGCCCCTTCTCGCTGCGCCAGATTGCTAGCGGGCGTCTGACCGGTCTTGGCTCCATGAGCATTCGCACAGAATGGCGGCCATTGCCTGATCGAAGCAGAACGACCGCCTCTTTTTTCATATCCTTTGAAAGAAGGGCCAATGCGTAGGATTCATGCCCATCCCCTGCAAAATCCAGAACTGCAAAGCCGGGACAAAATTGCGGCCTTTTCGCTCGCCAAAGAGCCTGATCGTCCGGCACTAGCGAGTCCAGTGACACCAAAGTTTGGTCTGCGTGCTTATCCAGAAAATCCGCGACAACCTTTGGAATCCTATCGCATGGATCGGCGGCAGCGCTCTGGCAACTGATACAGGCGAGGACCATCCAAAAGCAGGTCCATCGCCAGTCCTTCATCAGAGATTGCGCCCCATGGCGAGGAACTTCGCCCGGCGCTGCTTGAGCAGTTCTTCGCCCGACAGACCGTCCATTTCCTTCAGGCCCGCGGCGATCTGGTCGGCGGCCGCATCGATGGCGGCATTGGGGTCGCGATGCGCCCCACCCACCGGTTCGGGAATGATCGCGTCGATCACCTTCAGCGACTGAAGGTCCTGGGCGGTGACTTTCAGCGCGGTGGCGGCGTCCTGCGCCTTCTCGGCGCTGCGCCACAGGATCGAGGCGCAGCCTTCCGGCGAGATCACCGAATAGATCGAATGTTCCAGCATGTAGACGCGGCTGGCCGCGGCGATGGCGATGGCGCCGCCCGACATGCCCTCACCGATGATGGTGGCGATAAAGGGCGCCTTCAGCGACAGGCCCGCCTCGATCGAGCGGGCGATGGCCTCGGCCTGGCCGCGCTCCTCGGCGGAAACGCCGGGATAGGCGCCGGCGGTATCGGCGAAAGACAGCACCGGCAGGCCGAAGCGGTCCGCCATCTCGAAAATGCGCACCGCCTTGCGATAGCCGTCGGGCATGGCCGAGCCGAAATTGTGCCGGATGCGGCTTTCGGTGTCGTTGCCCTTCTCCTGGCCGATGAAGGCCACGGGGCGGCCGCGAAACCGCGCCAGCCCGGCAACCACGGCCCGGTCCTCGGCAAAGCCGCGATCCCCGGCCAGGGGGGTGAAATCGTCGAAAATGCGCCGGGCATAGTCCAGGAAGTGCGGACGGCCCGGATGGCGCGCGACCTGGACCTTCTGCCAGGGCGACAGGTGCGAATAGGTATCGCACACCATCTGGCTGGCGCGCTGGGTCAGCCGCTCGACATCCGCGTCGATTTCCATGGTGGGGTCTTCGCCGGCGAGCTGCCGCAGCTCGACGATCTTGCCCTCCAGTTCGGCGATGGGACGTTCGAAATCCAGATAATGCATGCGGCCTGATGTTTCGCGGGTTCGGCGGGAAAATGACACAGGCAGTCCAGAAAGGAAATGCCCTTGGAAGGCAACAGTTCCAATGGGTTAATGCCATTCCCCAGCATCAGCGGCGTATTTTTGCCTTGGCCAGCGGGTGGGCCGCGCCGACAACCCGGCTCAGGTGATCGCGCGCGACATGGGTGTAGATCTGGGTGGTGGCGATGTCGGCATGGCCCAAAAGCGTCTGCACGCTGCGCAGGTCCGCGCCCCCTTCCACAAGATGGGTGGCAAAGGCGTGGCGCAGCACATGGGGCGAGACCTTGGCCGGGTCCAGCCCGCAATCCAGCGCCAGCGCCTTGAGCAGTTGATGGATGCGCCGACGGGTCAGATAGCCCTCGGCCCCGCGCGAGGCGAACAGCCAGGGATTGTTCTGCCCGCCCTTGCCGCCCGGCTTCACGAATTTCGCACGCACCGCCAGATAGGCCTCCAGGGCCTCGCGGGCGGGCGGCGACAGCGGCGCCAGGCGTTCCTTGCCACCCTTGCCGGTGATGCGGATAAAATTCTCGCGGGTGCGCACCGCCGTCAGCTTCAGCCCCGCCAGTTCGGTGACCCGCAGGCCCCCGCCATAGAGAAGCTCCAGCATCGCCGACAGGCGCAGCCCCTCCGGCGTGGTGTTCTCAGCCGCGCGCGCCATCATGGTTTCCAGGTCTGCGCGGGACAGGATCTTGGGCAGCGGGCGGCCCTGCTTGGGGGCCTCGACCGTCTGGGTGGGATCGTCTGCGCGCCAGCCCTCGCCATAGACGAAGCCATAGAACTGTCGCAGCGCCGACAGCTTGCGCGCCTGGGTGCTGGCGGCCATGCCCGCCGCCGACAGGCTTTCCAGATAGCGGCCGACATCGGCGCGGCTGGCGCGCGCGGCATCGTGGCTGGCGGCGAAATCGGCCAGGTCGCGGCGATAGGCCGCCAGCGTGTTGGCGCTGGCACCGCGCTCGGCGCTCATCATGTCGAGAAAGGCTTCGATCTGATGCGCCGAATCGGCCTTCGGCTTCGACTCGGAATGACGGCGGCTCATGTCCCAGCTTTAGCATGGCGCGGCTTTGGTGTATCGCAGGGCGCGAACAGGACAGGCCATGACCGGACTGAAAAAGACCGTTGCACTGGTGGGCATGATGGGGGCGGGCAAGACCTCCATCGGCAAGCGCCTGTCCGCGCGCCTGGGCGTGCCCTTTTGCGATGCCGATCACGAGATCGAGGAAGCCGCCGGCATGACCGTGTCGGAAATCTTCGCCCGCTTCGGCGAGCCCTATTTCCGCGATGGCGAGCGGCGGGTGATCGCACGCCTGCTGGGCGAAGCGCCCCATGTGCTGGCGACGGGCGGCGGCGCCTATATGGACCCCAAAACCCGCGCCCTGATGGGCGAAAAGGCCTTCACCATCTGGCTGAAGGCGCCGGTCGAAATCCTGGTGGGGCGGGTGAAAAAGCGCCAGGGCGCCAGCCAGACCCGCCCGCTTCTGGCCGGTCGGAACCTGCGCGCCACCCTGACATCGCTTCTGGCGGTACGTGAGCCTGTTTATGCCCAGGCCGACCTGGTGCTGGAATCGGCGGATGAACCCCATGCGGTGCTGCTGGACAAGATCGTTGCCGCCCTGACCGCCCATGGGCTATGCGAAACCCCATGAGCACCACCACCAAGACCGAGCGCGTCACCGTCGGGCTGGGCGACCGCGCCTATGACATCCATGTCGGCGCGGGCCTTGCGCCGGGCGCGCTGCTGAAGCCGCTGGTACGGCCGGGCGGCACCGTGCCGGTGGTCACCGACGCCCATGTCGCCGATCTGCATCTTGCGCCCTTCCTGGCGGCGCTGGCGGACGCGGGCATCGCCGCAAAGCCCATCGTCATGCCCGCGGGTGAAGGCTCCAAAAGCTTTGCCGGGCTGGAATCGCTGAGCGGGCAGCTTCTGGACATGGGGCTGGACCGCAACGGCCTGGTCGTGGCGCTGGGCGGCGGGGTGATCGGCGACCTGACCGGCTTTGCCGCGGGCGTGCTCAAGCGCGGTGTCGCCTTCGCCCAGGTGCCCACCACGCTGCTGGCCCAGGTCGATTCATCCGTGGGCGGAAAGACCGCCATCAACGCACGGCAAGGCAAGAACCTGATCGGCCTGTTCCACCAGCCGCGCATTGTCATTGCCGATACCGCGCTTTTGACCACCCTGCCCCGGCGCGAACTGCTGGCCGGTTATGCGGAGGTGGTGAAATACGGCGCGCTGGGCGATGCCGATTTCTTCAACTGGCTGGAAGCGCACGGCGCCGCCGCGCTTGCCGGCGACCAGGATGCGCTGATCGGCGCCGTCGCCCATTCGTGCCGCATGAAGGCCGCCATCGTGGCGCGCGACGAACGCGAAAGCGGCGAGCGCGCGCTGCTCAACCTGGGCCACACCTTCGGTCATGCGCTGGAAGCGGCGACCGGATTCTCCGACAGGCTGATCCACGGCGAAGGCGTGGCCGTCGGCATGGCGCTGGCCTTCCGCCTGTCGGTGGAACTGGGCCTGTGCCCCGGCCAGGATGCGGACCGTTTCATCCGCCATCTGAAGGCCGTGGGCCTGCCCGCTGCCATCAGCGACATTCCCGGGACACGCCCCAACACCGACGAGCTGATCGGCCATATGGGCCATGACAAGAAAGTGTCGGACGGCAAGCTGACCTTCATTCTGCTCAAGGGGCTGGGCCAGGCCTTTGTCACCCGCGAGGTGCCGCTGGCGGCGCTAAAATCGGTCCTGACGAACGGTTGAAACGCCGCTATCATTGCGGGCTTTTTATCAGGCGCTGCATACCGATGTCCGCTTTTGCCATTTTTGCCCGGCCAAGGCCGCCCCACATCAGCAGCCGTGCGGGCTTGCGGCCATGAATTCCAATATCGTCGACATTCTGCTCGCGGTTTTTCTGCTGGCCGCCAACGCCTTCTTCGTTGCGGCGGAATTCGCCCTGGTGAAGTCCCGCGGGTTCCGCATCGACGCGCTGGCGGAACAGAACCGTCTTGGCGCGCGCATGGTGCAGAACATCCTGCGCAATATCGAGGCACACCTGGCATGCTGCCAGCTTGGCATCACCATGGCCTCGCTCGGCCTGGGCTGGGTCGGCGAACCGACGGTGGCGGCGCTGTTGCGCCCCGCGCTTGGCGGTCTGGACATGCCGGAACCGGCGCTGCACGTCACCTCCTTCGCGGTCGGCTTCCTGGTGTTCTCGTCCCTGCACATCGTTGTCGGGGAACAGGTCCCCAAGACCCTGGCGATCCGCGAACCAGAGCCGGTGGCGCTGTGGATCGCCTACCCCCTGCGCGCCAGCTTTCTGCTTTTTTATCCGCTGAACTGGCTGCTGAACACCGCGGCACGCTCGATCCTGACATTGATCGGCGTCAAGGAGACGCCGCATCACGACATTCTGACCGATGACGAGATCGAGGGCCTGGTCGAAGTCTCCGCCGAGCATGGCAAGGTGGGCACCGGGCAGGCCGAATACATTCACAACGTCTTCCGCTTCGGCGACCTGAAGATTGCGGACGTGATGCGCCATCGCACCAACATGGAAAGCTTTGACATCGACATGCCGCGCCGCGCGCTGGTCAAGGCCATACTGGCCAGCCGGCACAGCCGCATTCCGCTGTGGCGGGGCGAATCGGAAAACATCGTGCGGGTGCTGCAGGTGAAAAACCTGGCCCAGGCGCTGGCCGACGCCAATGGCGATGTCGACGCGCTGGACATGGCCGCCCTGACCACCGATCCGTGGTTCGTGCCCGACACCACGCGCCTGGAAGATCAAATTCATGCCTTCCGCAAGCACCACGCCCGTTTCGCCCTGGTGGTGGACGAATATGGCGCGTTGCAGGGGCTGGTGACGCTGGAAGACATCATCGAAGAAATCATGGGCAGGATTCCCGAGCGCGCGGACGTCTTGCCCGATGTGCGCCGCCGGCCCGACGGCTCCTATCTGGTCGAGGGCACCGTGCCGGTGCGCGACCTCAATCGCGAGCTGCAATGGGACCTGCCCGAGGAAGAGGCCACCACCATTGCCGGCCTGGTGATCGCCCAGTCCGGCACCATTCCCGAAGTGGGACAACGCTTCGCCTATTTCGGCTTCGTGTTCGAGATCATGCGCCGCCAGCGCAACCAGATCACCGCGCTTCGGATCATTCCGCCGGCAACCCCGGCAGCCTCCTGGCCGCAATAGCGGCGGTTCAACCGCGCGCGGCGCCCTTTTCGGATTCCGCCGGCGTCAGCAGCGCCAGCGACAGCGCATGCACCGGACCGGCCAGTTCATCATGAAGCGCGGCGTGAACCCGGCGCTGGCGTTCCACCCGCATCACGCCCTCGAAGGCGGCGCTGACCATGCGGACGTGGAAATGCGTCTCACCCTGGCTGCCGTCATCGCGGGTTGCACCGGCATGTCCGGCATGGCGCGCGCTTTCATCGGTCACCGCCAGACTCTGGGGCGAAAATGCGGCGGTCAGCTTGTCCTGAATGGCTTGTCGAACGGTCATGGGCACCCGTTTAGCGCAAGCCATGCGCCGAACAAAGTCAAGCAATTCGTTTTCTTGTCTTTTACCGCTTCGACCCCATAATTCAGGACATGGTTTCGACCCGCCCTTCCCGTTTCAAAAGCGACATCCGCATCAAGCCGGACAAGCCGCGCGCCAAGAAGGCCGAAACGCACACTCGCATGTGCGAGGCCGAAGGCTGCATCGGGCCCGGCGAATGCCGGGTGCCGCGTTCGCGCACCGATCTGAGCGAATATATCTGGTACTGTACCGCCCATGCCCGGGCCCACAACGAGGCCTGGGACTATTTCAAGGGCATGGATGATGCCGACCTGGCACGGTTCCGCGAGGAAGCCTCGCTGGGCCACCGCCCGACCTGGCCCCTGGGCAAGCGCGCCGCCAAGGCCCGCAACGGCCAGCGGCCGTTCAAGGAAGGCCCGTTCGAGGTGGATGACCGCCATGCGCTATTTGCAGAGGAAGGCGAAAGCACCGGTCCGCGCCGTCCCGAACGCCATCTGACCCGGTTGCAGGCGATGGCCATGGACACGATGCAGCTGGCGCACAACGCCACCTTGATCGAGATTAAGGCGCGGTATAAGGAGCTTGTGAAGCGTTTTCATCCTGACGCGAATGGCGGCGACCGGGGTGCCGAGGAACGCCTGAAGCAGGTCATCAAGGCCTATGGGGTGCTGCGCGCATCCGGTCTGATTTCCTGAACAGGCGCCGCGGCCCGGCCGCGCAGTTCGCGCCGGGCATTGCGGACCAAGGCTGATGAGCACCCATACCGAAACTCTCGATCCGACATTGCTGCCCGACACCACCGTCGAGGCCGCGCCGCTGTTCGGGATCGCCACCAAGATGAAGGTGCCCGCCTTCAAGACCCCCAGCGAACATGTGCCGGAAATCGATCCGGCCTATCGCTTCGACCGCGACACCACCCTGGCGATCCTGGCGGGCTTTGCCTTCAACCGCCGCGTGATGATCCAGGGCTATCACGGCACCGGCAAGTCGACCCATATCGAACAGGTCGCCGCGCGGCTGAACTGGCCGTGCATCCGCATCAACCTGGACAGCCATGTCAGCCGTATCGACCTGATCGGCAAGGACGCGATCGTGCTGAAGGACGGACTTCAGGTCACCGAATTCCGCGAAGGCCTTCTGCCCTGGGCGCTGCAGCGGCCCGTGGCGCTGGTGTTCGACGAATATGACGCCGGGCGCCCCGATGTGATGTTCGTGATCCAGCGCGTGCTGGAAGCCAGCGGGCGCCTGACCCTGCTGGACCAGAACAAGGTGATCCATCCCCATCCGGCCTTCCGCCTGTTCGCCACGACGAACACCATCGGGCTGGGCGACACGACCGGCCTGTATCACGGCACCCAGCAGATCAACCAGGGCCAGATGGACCGCTGGTCGATCGTCACCACACTGAATTACCTCAGCCACGACGCCGAAGAGGAAATCGTCGCCGCCAAGGTGCCGGACTTCGACCGCAAGACCATCGCCGCGATGGTGCGGCTGGCCGACATGACCCGCAACGCCTTCGTCGCCGGCGACCTGTCGACGGTGATGAGCCCGCGCACGGTGATCACCTGGGCGCAGAATGCGGAAATCTTCGGCGATGTCGGATTTGCGTTCCGGCTGACCTTCCTGAACAAGTGCGACGAACTGGAGCGGGCCAGTGTGGCCGAGTTCTATCAGCGCTGCTTCGGTGAAGAACTGCCGGAAAGCGCCGCGAAAGTGCTTGTCGCCTAGCAAGAATATCGCTCGCTCTGTGTGGGTGATCCAGCAGGATGGTCATGGGAAAGCCTGAATCCCCGTCCGAACCTTTCAAGCGCCCGGAGCGTCGGCCAGGCGAGCCAGGCGAAGCCGTCAGGCCGCGCGACCATACAAAAAAGGGCCCGCTGTGAGCCGCCCCGAGAGTCCGTCAGAACCCTTCAAAAGGGCCGTCGCCACGACGGTGCGGTCATTGGCTGGCGAGCCGGAACTGGAAGTCAGCTATTCCTCCGAACCACCGGGGCTGAAAGGCCTGAAGGCGCGCCTGCCCTCGCCCGCGCGCAACCTGTCGGCGCGCGACATCGCGCTGGTGCGCGGCACCGGCGACTCCTATGCCCTGCGCAAGGCCTATCACGACGAAAAGCTGGACAGCCGCATGCGCCCCGCCGCCGCCGAAAGCGGTGCGCTGTTCGATGCCGCCGAACAGGCCCGCGTGGAAGCCATCGGATCGCTGGCGCTGAAAGGCGTGGCCGCAAACCTGACCGCCGGGCTGGAACAGCGCCTGCTCAACCGCGGCCTGGGCAAGGCGCGTGCGCGCGAGGAAGCGCCGCTGGCCGATGTGCTGGGGCTGATCGTGCGCGAACAGCTGACCGGCCAGAAGCCGCCCGCCAGCCTGGCGCCCGCCGTCGATCTGTGGCGCGGCTTCATCGAGGAAAAGGCGGGCAAGGACCTGCGCGCACTGAACGGGGCGCTGCGCGACCAGCAGGCCTATGCCAAGCTGACCCGCACCCTGCTCAATCACCTGGCCTTCGGCGACCAGACCGACAGCGACCAGTCCTCCGAGGAAGAAGCCGAGGGCGAAAGCCCCGACGGCAACAACAATGAGGGCAACGACCAGGAAACCCGCGAGGACGGCGAGACCGCCAGCAGCGAATCCGCCGACCAGTCCGACGATGGCGAGGAAATCGACGCCGACGCCCAGGCCGACCAGGCCGAGGAAATGTCCGACGCGACCGAACCGGAAGACGGCACCCGCCCCCAGCGCAACGAGGCCGCCTTCAGCCACCAGGACGAATGGGGCTACAAGGTCTTCACCCCGGAATTCGACGAGGAGATCGCCGCCGCCGACCTGTGCGAGCCCGAAGAGCTGGCGCGGCTGCGCCACTTCCTGGACCAGCAGCTTGCCTCGATGCAGGGCGTGGTGGCGCGCCTGGCCAACAAGCTGCAGCGCCTGCTGATGGCCCAGCAGAACCGCCACTGGGAATACGACCTGGAGGAAGGCATCCTGGATGTCTCGCGCCTGCCGCGCATCATCATGGACCCGATGTATCCGCTGTCCTTCAAGCGCGAGAAGGACACCACCTTCCGCGACACGGTGGTGACGCTGCTGCTGGACAATTCCGGCTCCATGCGCGGGCGCCCGATCATGGTCGCGGCGATGTGCGCCGACATTCTGGGCCGCACGCTGGAGCGCGTCGGCGTGAAGACCGAAATCCTGGGCTTCACCACCCGCGCCTGGAAGGGCGGCCAGAGCCGCGAGAAGTGGCTGGCGGCGGGCAAGCCGCAAAATCCCGGCCGCCTGAACGACCTGCGCCACATCGTCTACAAGGCCGCGGACGAGCCGTGGCGCCGCGCCAAGCTCAATCTGGGCCTGATGATGCGCGAGGGCCTGCTGAAGGAGAATATCGACGGAGAGGCGCTGACCTGGGCGCACAACCGCATTATCGCGCGCCCCGAACAGCGCAAGATACTGATGGTGATTTCCGACGGCGCGCCGGTCGACGATTCAACCCTGTCGGTGAATGCGGGCAACTATCTGGAAAAGCATCTGCGCCGGGTGATCGAGGAAATCGAGACCCGCTCCAGCGTGGAGCTGTCGGCCATCGGCATCGGCCATGACGTGACGCGCTATTACAAGCGCGCCGTGACCATCGTGGATGCCGAACAGCTTGGCGGGGCGATGACCGAACAGCTGACCGCGCTGTTCGCCGAGGACGGTCCCCAGCCGGGACGGCGCGGCCGACGCGCGGCGTGAACGGCCCCAGCCGCACCGCCCTGGGCGTCGCGCTTCACCGGGCGGCGCACCAGACGCTCGATGGCGGGCGCATCTTCAAGGACCCGTTCGCGCGCGCCATCCTGGGCCCCGATGCAGATACGGCGATCGCCGCGCGTGTCACCCCGCGCAGCCGGCATTTCCGCCAGTTCCTGGCCGTGCGTGCCCGCTTTGCCGAGGATGCGCTGGCGCGCGCGGTGGCCGATGGCTGCGAGCAGCTTTTGGTGCTGGGCGCCGGGCTGGACACATTCGCGCTGCGCAACCCGTTCGCGCGCCTGCGCGTGTTCGAGGTGGATCACCCCGATACCCAGGACTGGAAACGCCGGCAGCTTGGCCTGGCGGGCCTGAACCTGCCCCCATGCCTGCGCCTCGTTCCGGCGGATTTCGAGCAACAGACATTGGGTGCGGCGCTGGACGAAAGCGGCTTTGATTCCTTGCGCCCGGCGTTTTTCATCTGGCTGGGCGTCGTGCCCTATCTGAGCGCCGATGCCATCGGCGCCACGCTGGACTTCGTGACCGCCATTCCACGCGCCCAGATCGTGTTCGACTATCCAGAGCCACTGGAAAATTACGACCCGCGCACCCGCGTCCAGGTCGAGTCCCTGCGCCAGCGGGCCGCCGGCATGGGCGAGCCCTGGCTTTCCTATTTCGATCCGCCTCAGATGGCGGCGCTGCTGCGGCGGCACGGTTTCGACGGCGTGGAGGATCTGGGACCGGTCGAGATCGGGATGCGCTACCTGAACCGCCCCGACAAGACGCCGCGCGCGGGCGCGCATGTGGTGCGGGCCTGGCGCGACGCCTGACTTCTTTGACGGTCGCGCCGGACGGTCCTGTGCGGCTGCTCCGGATCGCCGGTCGCTCTTCTGACGGTCGCGCCGGACGGTCCTGCATCGCCGGGCGCAGCAGCCAATAGGGGATCAGCAGCAGCACGGACTCGCCGAAGAACAGCGCGAAATGCACCAGCGCGGAATCGGTCCAGGCCACCTGCTCGCCGCCCGCGAAAGCGGCGGGATAATAGATCGCGCTGAACACCAGGCTGGCGGCAAAGGACGCGGCCAGCGGCGCGCTCCACCAGCGCGGTCCGCGCGCGCCGTCGAAGAAGGTGATGGACGCGAAGTTCGCCAGGAAGAAGGCGACGCAGAACGCCAGCATCGCGCGCAGCGACAGCGCCGGCGTGGCGTTGATCCAGTTGTTGATGTCGTAGGGATTGATCGCCGCCACCAGCGCGATCAGCACCATGCCCGCCACAAGCTGGCCGAAGGCGTAAGGCGCACCAAGCCGCCGGTTGGTCAGGTGGATGGAGAACCAGGCCATCGGCAGGATCAGGTCGCTGATCGCCAGCATCGCCTTTTGCACCACGACGGGCGCGGTCGGCAGATAGAGCAGCGCATCGGTATAGAGGTAGGCGGCCTCCATCAGCGTCGCCAGAAGCATCACCGGCAGCAGAAGCCTGGCGGTCACCAGGGCCGGAAAAGCCAGCCGCTGGCGCAGATCCTCGACCTGGCCGCCATAGGCGCGTTCCTTGGGCGGCCAGGCCGCGTCCTCGGACCGGCGCAGGCGATAGGGCCCTTCATCGGCCTCCAGCGCCGCCATCGGCGCGCGCAATGTCCCGTTTTGAAATGAAAAGGCTTTCACGACACCCACCTGTCCGTTGCCGGACCGCGGTTCGCCCACTGTATCCAGGCGCAACCTGACCCTTATTGAAACACTCGGGTGGTGACGTCGCAAAGACGGTGCCGCATTCGCCCGTCAGGGTAAATGCGTACGGACTTTCAGGGAGAAAGATGGAAAAGGCGGCTTCAGGCCGCCTTCTTGTCCGTGGTCTGGGCGGCCGCCTTCTTGGCGATGGCGCGCTTCAGGCGCAGGGCGCGCGGCGAAAGCTGCGCGTCCTTGCATTTCAGGATGAACGGGTCCAGGCCGCCATTGCGGTCCACCGAGCGCAGCGCATTGGCGGAAATCTTCAGCTTGTAGCTGTTGCCCAGAAGCTCGCTGACCAGCGCCACGATCTGCAGATTGGGGCGGTAGATCCGCTTGGTCTTGTTGTTGGCGTGGCTGACATTGTTGCCGACCATCAGGCCTTTTCCGGTCAATTCGCAGCGACGTGACATGGCGGCTTCTCTTTGGCTTCGCGTAAAGTGCGGGATTCGCGGTGGTTTTCCTGGTTTTCCGGCGTTTTTGGCCGAAAAGAGGGCTGGTACATAGGGAAATGCCGCCCGCAGGTCAAGCGGCGGCCGAAAATGCCCCTGTCCGGACCCCGATTGCGGCGTAAACCACCGCCGCGACTGGGGTTTGCCGGAACCGCTCCGGCGACGGTATAACCGCCAGCCCTGACAAAAACACCCCGTTGGACACAGGATGCACGCCAAGATGCCTTTCTGGATGCCCGCAATGACCCGCCGCCCTCTTCTGCCCGCCGCGCTGGCGGCCTGCCTTCTGGTGCCCGCCGGAGCGGATCTGCCTGCCCGCGCGGCCGGCGGCGCCGGCGCCCAGGTCTCGGCCCAGCCCGCCTCCAAGATCCAGATGGCGATGACCATCTATGCCGGCGGCATCACGCTGGGGAAGGTGGACATGGACGCCACCATCCGCGGCGGCGACTATCATGTCGTCTCCAACCTCACCACGTCGGGCGTGGTCAATGCCTTCTGGCAGGCCGAGATCCAGGCCACCTCCTCGGGCAAGGTCGGCGCCGACAGCTTCCAGCCCGCGCTGTATGACAGTTTCGACATCGGCCATGCCGGCAAGAAGCAGGAAGTGTCGCTGACCTATGACAATGGCGGTGCGCCGCGCCTTTACGCCGATCCCGTCTATTCGGTCACCGGCTATGAAGTGAAGCCCGACCAGCAGAAGGGCACGCTCGATCCGCTCAGCGCCGTGATGTTCATCGTCAGCGGCGCGGGCGCCAAGGCCGACAATCCGTGCGGGCTTGTCGCGCCGGTGTTCGATGGCCGCCGCCGCTACAATATCGAGATGAAGAAGGTCCGCGACATCGACATCGACATGGACAACGGCCTCTACAAGGGCAAGGGCCTGTTGTGCGCGATCAAGTACAAGCAGCTGGCCGGATTCAAGCCGCGCGTCATCAAGAACAATGAGAGCTTTCCCACCATCAATGCCTGGATCACCACCGTGCACAGCGATGTCACCGGCCGTGATTATGTCGTGCCGCTGCGCGTGTGGGCCGACACCAAATATGGAGTCGTGGCGGTGCTGGCCAGCACGGTGAAGGTGGATGGTTCAGCCCCCAGCGGGATCAAGTCCTGAACCGGAATTCGCCAATTCTTCCCGCCAATTGCCGCTCCGTAATGTTCCGGGTACGGAATGGAGTCGGTGGCGCCTGACAAGGTGCCAAAAATGGCCCCTGCCACTAGATGTGGTGGTTAACGGCGGGGTTTCGACAGCTAAATGTATGAGAACAAAGGCAGATTTTTAATAGGTTAGTGATTCGGACCCGATACGTTCCGTATACGTATTCATCCGCCGTCCGGCATCCACAGCCTGTTCCTGTCATGCTTTGCCACTAGAATCCCGGACGGGCGGCGATCATGCCTGCACGCAAACTGGGGGATTTTCGATGACGCATTTGTGGAAGACCATCGGCACGGTCCTGTTGCTGGCAGCCGTTCTGAGCAGCGGCCTGTTCATTGGCTACGCCATGGCCCGCCAGCCGCGCATGGAGGGCGCCCTGCGGGCCCTGCGCGAGGCGCGCTCGGAACTGCAGGCGGCCAGGGCCAACAAGGGCGGTCACCGCGTCAAGGCGATGCGCCTGATCGACCAGGCCATGTACGAGGTCCGCGAAGGCATCCGCCACGCCGAATGATCCGGCATCCGCACATGTGGCCGCAGATGTGGAAAGGGCTTCGCAAGGGGCCCTTTTTTCTTGCACTTGGCCCGCAATAGGCCATCTAAGAGCCATGGACACTGCCCGCCCCGCCGCCAGGGTTACGGCGATCCTGGGGCCCACCAACACCGGCAAGACCCACTTCGCCATCGAACGCATGCTGGCGCACAGGTCCGGCATGATCGGCCTGCCGCTACGCCTTCTGGCGCGCGAGGTCTATGACCGCATCGTGCGCCTGCGCGGCCCCGCGGAAGTCGCGCTGATCACCGGCGAAGAGAAGATCGTTCCAAAAGCGCCGCGTTTCTATGTCTGCACCGTCGAGGCCATGCCGCTGGACATTCGCGTCGCCTGTCTGGTGATCGACGAGATTCAGCTTTGCGCCGATCCCGAACGCGGCCATGTCTTCACCGACCGGCTGCTCAATGCGCGCGGCGATGAAGAGACGCTGCTGCTGGGGTCCGACACGATGCGCGGCATCATCCAGCGCTTTGTTCCGCGCTGCTGGTTCACCAGCCGGGCGCGGCTGTCGGACCTGGCCTATACCGGCCCGCGCAAGCTGACGCGCCTGCCGCGCCGATCCGCCGTCGTCGGCTTTTCCGCCCAGGACGTCTACGGCATCGCCGAGATCATCCGCCGCCAGCGTGGCGGCGCCGCGGTGGTGCTGGGCGCGCTGTCGCCGCGCACGCGCAACGCCCAGGTCGAACTCTACCAGTCGGGCGATGTCGATTTCCTGGTGGCGACCGATGCCATCGGCATGGGGCTGAACATGGACGTCGACCATGTCGCCTTCGCCGCGCGCGAAGTTCGCTGACGGGCGCGCGTATGCGCTTGCCCTGCGCGCCGACGAGATCGGCCAGATCGCCGGGCGCGCTAAGGGCGCTGCACCGACGGCACCTTCGGCGTCACCGGCGATTGCGAGCCCTTCGAGGAAGAACTGGTCGCGCGGCTGGAAAGCCATCGCTACGACCCGGTACGGGTGCTGCAATGGCGCAATTCGGCGCTGATTTTCGCACCCCTGCCCGCGCTGATCGAAAGCCTGGACGCACCGCCGCCCGAACGCGGCCTGACGCGCGCGCGGCCCGCATCCGATGCGGTGGCGCTGAAATTCCTGTCCGAGGATGATGAGATCGCCGCCATCGCCGCATCGCGCGATGCGGTCACGCGGCTGTGGGATGTCTGCCAGCTTCCCGACTTCCGCAAACTGTCCACCGACGAGCATGTGCGCCTGGTGCGCGCCATCTACCTGTTCCTGTCGGGCGATGCGGGCGTGATCGACAACGACTGGCTGACGCGCCAGATCGCCCGCGCCGATGTGACCGAAGGCGATGTCGCCACCCTGTCGGGGCGGCTGGCGATGATCCGCACCTTCACCTATGCCGCCCACCGGCCCGGCTGGACCGCCGACGGCGCGCACTGGCAGGGCGTGACCCGCGCGGTGGAGGACCGCCTGTCCGACGCACTGCACCAGGCGTTGATCCAGCGCTTCATCGACCGGCGCACCTCGGTGCTGATGAAGCATCTGCGCGACGACGAATTCGCCTCACTGGCGCTGGACGAAGCAGGCGGCGTGTCCATCGGCGGCGAGGCGATCGGCCGGCTGGACGGTTTCCGTTTCGTGGCCGACCCGCGCGCAGTTGATGAAAATGGGCGCGCTGTGCGCGCCGGGGGCATTCATGGCCGCACCCTGCGCGCCGCCGCGCTGAAAGGACTGGAAAGCGAAATCGCCACCCGCAGCGCCGCACTGGCTGGGGCGGAGGATACCGCCATCACGCTGAGCGAACATGGCAAGCTGTGGTGGGACGGCGCCATCGTCGCCCGGCTGGTCAAGGGCCCCTCGCCGCTGGCGCCCACCATCCAGGTGCTGGCCGACGAGCATGTGAAGACCGAGCCGTTGCAGGCGCGCCTGCAGGGCTGGCTGGATGCCCGCATCCGGGACCGGCTGGGCGCATTGCTGGCGCTGCAGGCGGCCGCCGAGGCGCGCACCGGCAGCGAAGGCGCCTTCCAGGGCCCGCTGGCCGGTCCGGCGCGCGGCCTGGCGCATCAGATGACGGAGAATTTCGGCGCGCTGGACCGCGACGGTCTTGCCCTGCCCGAGCGCCTGGGCCCGCTGATCAAGGCGCTGCGGCCCTTCGGCGTGTGGTTCGGTCGTCGGCATGTCTATCTGACACGCCTGTTGCGGCCCGACGCGGCGGCGCTGCTGACGCTGCTGTGGGGCGTATGGCAAGGCAAGGATGCACCGCCCGCCGCGCCCGCGCCGGGGCTGACATCCTTCGCCATCGACAAGGGCACCGACCTGCATGCCCTGCGCCCCGCCGGCTTTGCCGTCATCGCGCGGCGCGCCATCCGCTTCGACATGCTGGAGCGGCTGGAGGACGAGCTGGAAAAGGCGCTGGCATCGGGTGCCGATGGCGAAAGCGTGCTTGGGCGGGTGATCTCGCTGCTGGGTGCCGGCAAGGACGAAGGCCGCGCCGTGCTGGCCGCGCTGGGCTGGCAGCTGGCCGAGGTTGAAGGGGCCGCGCCGGTCTGGCGCCGCCAGCCGAAGAAGGCGCCGCGCCGCCCCAAGCCGCAGCGGGCCCGCGCGCCAAGGCCGGTAAAGGTCGATCCCAATTCGCCCTTTGCCGAACTGGCCAAGCTGGTCCGGCGCGCATGAGCGGCGACGCGCCCAGCCCGCAGTCGGGACGCATCGACAAATGGCTGTTTTGCGCCCGCTTTTATCGCAGCCGGGCCCTGGCCCAGGCCGCGGCGGGCTCCGGGCGGCTGCGCCTGAACGGCACGCGGGTTGAGAAAGCCGCCCAGGCTGTGCGGCCCGGCGATGTGCTGACCCTGGGGCGCGGCGGCCAGGTGATGGCGCTGAAGGTTCTGGCGCTGGCCAGCGAGCGAAGCACCCAGGCCAGCCAGCAAGCGCGAATGCTGTGCGAAATCCTGGAATGACGGAACTTGCAGGTCAGTCGCATGTCTGGTCTGCGCTGTTTAAGGGAGCTTGCCGCAGCCATGCCGTAATGCTGCGTTTCCGCCGTCTGTCTGGAGCACACGCGGCCTATGTCGTCACCGAAGCCTGCATCAGGCTGCAAGTTCATGGACTGCGTTGAGGTCTGCCCGTGGATTGCTTCTACGAGGCGAAAACATGCTGGTGATCCGCCCGGACGAATGCATCTGAAGCTGCGGCGTGTACGGTGAATGCCCACCCGAAGGGCGATCGAGGCCATTTCCGAATCCAGACACCTGGAAAAGTGGCTGTCGGTGAATGCCGAATACGCCAAGGTCTGGTAACATCAGCCAGAAGGGCGAACCGCCGGCCGACGCCAAGGACATGCAGGGCGTACCGGACAGAAGTTCGAAGTTCTTCAGCCCGGAACCGGCAGCGGCTCCTGATCCGCTTGCACGGAAACATCGGCTTTTTTCGGCCGGCAGCAGCCCTGTCCCTGCCGCAGCGGCGGAGTGTGCGTGCCTGTTGTCGTGACAAGCGGTTGAATCTGCGGCTTGAATTCCTGCCCTTGGTTAAATAAATATCGCAAATTCAATTGCTTGGCGTAATTGTCCTTCGGTTCTGAAGGATTCTGTGATATGGTCTTTCTCGTTCAAATAGAGCAGACGCGCGCCTGCCGAAGTCCTCCGGTGGGCCTGCGCTTTGTCCACGCTGGAAAAGATATTACCCTGAAAACTCAACCCCGCCGAGGCAACGGCCCTGCCGCCGCCGCCAGAAGACTCGCCAGTTCAGACAAGAAGCGAGTTCAAGATAACGATCACGTCACGTTTATCCGACCCACGGCGTCAGCCTGAGTTGCCGGCATCGAGGAGCAGAGTCGCCAACCGGTTACAAGCTCAGCTTTCGTCATCGAGATTTCGAAAGGACAAGATGACCCTGCGCGTTCCGAGGTCGCCCAAGAGGCCAGAGTCCGTGGGCATGCGCAGAGCTGTGAGCCCCCGAAGTCATTGGGCAGCGCGCTGAACACGCTCAGAGACCGCGCCCGCATCAAGCGCACCGTGTGGTCGCGCCGCGCGCCAGGAATACGAAATAAGATCGACTCCGGTGACCTGGGTGTCCATCGCCGAGGTGGTGCGCGATCTGCACCGCCGGCGGCCAGCCCAGAACAGTCCTATTCCGAGCGCCAGCTCTGTAGAAGACCCTGGCCCGTGGCCCGCAGTCGCCGCCGTCGAGCGGACCGTGAAACCGCGGCGATCAAGCGCGCGTCGAGCATGCTGGTCAAAAGAAGGTACGCCTGATAACGAACAACTGCGAATTCTCTATCGCGAAGGCCGGTGGAAACGCCGGGCCGTACCCCTGTCGATGCGAGACGCTAGTTCAGGGAGCTCAATCTGGCCGGGATTGGACAGGGCGATCTCCGGGCGGCCGCGATAGTCCTGCACCATGCCGCGAATGCCACATCACTGCCGCCGCAAGCCGGTTCAGCTTGCGGAACTGCGCCCGGTCCTGCGGCGCGATGGTGAACCGAAATCCCCTGGCAGTCATTGCCGATCGATGAAAACACGCCCACCACTGTTGCCAAACATTGGTCACTTTGGCCCTCGACCACCTGAAAATTCGGCCGTGCCGCGCAGTTCGTGCGGTCCGCCGCGCGCGATAGGACTGGGCGCTGGCCTGTCCACTGTTGTTCCAGCCCCCGGCATGCTGCCGCCCGCGCGCTTCGGCCTACGTCAGTTCCGCAGAGAACATTTCCCCAGTCGTGACGGCGCCGCCCGCGCCAGGCCCGCTCCAGCAGCGCTGCTGGCCAGTTCCATCGACAGCAAAGGCGCGCACACGGTCGTAACGGTCTTCCTTAGGCCGCAGGGCGGTGCCAGAAGGTGACCGGGCTTTTCGCTGTCATGTCGCGCAGCACCGCCAGCACGTCCGGCGCGACGGCAGTTCCTATCTCTCGCCCAGCTGGGCCCGGTTCAGGCGTATGCCCTCCGCGCTTGATGGCGCGGCCATCCGGCAGGAATCAGAAGGCCCGTTGCGTTTCAGCACGCCACGACCTTGGCCTGGGCGATTTCCACCGGCCCGGCGCAGCCGCGGCCACCGCAAAAGCGGAACCGCCAGACAAAAAAGCCACAAGGCGGGGAAAAAACAGCCGCCGCAACGTTGCGTCATTGGCGCGAAAGTCTAAGCCCGGTCAAGTTCGCCGCGCCCTGACGGCGCCCCATATATTTGCAGGGTTAACAGCATGGCCGATCCGATCGCAGTCCCCGCCGCCATCCAGGAAGCCGCCGGCCTGCCGGCCGCCATCAAGTCCGCGCTGCCCGCGCTGACGGTGATGGCGACCAATGGCGCGATCAATCTGCTGATGGCATTCCTGATCCTGGTGGCAGGCTGGACCATCGCACGCTGGGCCTCTGGCTGGCTGCGCCGCGTGCTGGCGCGCAGCCACCATATCGACGACACGATCAAGCCGCTGATGGTCCGGACCGTCGGCTACGTCATCATGGCGCTTACCCTGGTGGCGGTGCTGGGCCAGTTCGGGGTGCAGACCACCAGCATCATCGCGCTGATGGGCGCGGCCGGCCTGGCCATCGGCCTGGCGCTTCAGGGTACGCTGTCCAACGTCGCCTCGGGCGTGATGCTGCTGTTCCTGCGGCCCTTCCGCGTCGGCGAATATGTCGACGTGGCCGGCGGCACCGGCGGCACGGTGCGCGAGATCAGCCTGTTCAACACCGTGCTGATCACGCCGGACAAGGTCTATATCGCGGTGCCCAATTCCCAGATCTTCTCCAACCCGATCACCAACTACACGCGGGAGGAAACCCGCCGCATCAACATCATCGTCGGCATCGACTATGACGATGACATCGACAAGGCGCAGAAGATCCTGCTGGACATCATGACCGGCGACGAGCGCGTTCTCAAAGACCCTGCCCCGATGGCGCCGGTGAACGAGCTGGCCTCATCTTCGGTCAATCTGATCGCGCGCTGCTTCGTGCCCAACCCTGTCTACTGGGACGTGTTCTTCGACATGCAGAAGGCGATCAAGCAGCGCTTCGACGCCGAGGGCATCTCCATTCCCTTCCCGCAGCAGACCGGCAGCATCCGCCCCATCAAGCTGCCCGCGCCCAAAGCCGCCAGTTAGCCCTTCGGCCCGTGGCCGCGGGGCGCTAGAGTCCGTCCATGACCGTTTGCGCCGCCAGCATGATGCCTGCCGCCGATCCCAGCGCGATCGCGTATGCGGCTGCCTTTCTGCGCGCGGGACGGCTGATCGCCTTTCCCACCGAGACGGTCTATGGCCTGGGCGCGGACGCGACCAATGGCGAGGCGGTGGCCGCCATCTTCGCCGCCAAGGGCCGCCCCAGCTTCAACCCCCTGATCGTGCATGTCGCCAGCCTGGCGGAGGCCGAAAGCCATGTGGACCTGCCCGCCGCCGCGCGGCGGCTGGCCGAAGCCTTCTGGCCCGGCCCCCTGACCCTGGTCGCCCCGCGCCGGGCCGAAAGTCCGCTGTCGCTGCTGGTCAGCGCCGGGCTGGACACGGTGGCCGTGCGCGTGCCCTCTCATCCGGTGGCAATGGCGCTGCTGCAAATCGCCCAGACGCCGATCGCCGCCCCATCCGCCAACCTGTCGGGGCGCGTCAGCGCCACCACGGCACAGCATGTCGCCGAAGGACTGGGCGACAAGGCCGACCTGATCCTGGATGCGGGCGCGGCGCCCCTGGGCCTGGAATCCACCGTGATCGGATTTGACGGCGACGCGCCGGTTCTGCTGCGGCCCGGCGCCATCACCCGCCAGGAGATCGAAGCGGTTATCGGCCCCCTGGCCGCCGCCGATGACACCATCCGGTCGCCGGGCCAGCTGGAAAGCCATTATGCGCCCGCCGCGGCGCTGCGGCTCAACGCCAGCGCGGCTGAGGGCGATGAACTGCTGCTGGGCTTCGGCGATGTGGACAGCGCGATGAACCTGTCGCCGCGCGGCAACCTGAAGGAAGCGGCGGCCAACCTGTTCGCCATGCTGCGCGCGCTGGACCTTGAAGGGCGGCCGATCGCGGTCTCGCCCATTCCCGATCAGGGCCTTGGCGAGGCCATCAATGACCGGCTTGCCCGGGCGGCGGCGCCGCGATGAGCGAAGTTCTGGACCGGCTGAAGAACGCGGTCGGCGCGAAAGGCTTTTCGCAGGACCCGGCGGAGCTGGCGCCGCATCTGGAAGAATGGCGCGGCAAGTACAGGGGCACATCGCCGCTGCTGCTCAAGCCTGCCACCACGGCCGAGGTCAGTGCCATCCTGGCGATCTGCAACCAGACACGCACGCCCATCGTCACCCAGGGCGGCAATACCGGACTGGTGGGCGGGCAGATTCCGTTTCACGACGAAGTGCTGCTGTCGACAGCGCGCCTGAACCGCGTGCGCGCGCTGGACCCAAGCGGCATGACCCTGATAGTCGAGGCCGGCGTGACCCTGGCCGGCGTGCAGCAGGCCGCCGCCGATGCCCATCTTCTGTTTCCCCTCTCCCTGGCCTCGGAAGGCAGTTGCACCATAGGCGGCAACATCGCCACCAATGCAGGCGGCACCCATGTCCTGCGCTATGGCATGACCCGCGCACAGGTGCTGGGGCTGGAGGTGGTGCGCGCCGACGGCACGGTTCTGGACATGCTGCGCACCCTGCACAAGGACAATACCGGCTACGACCTCAAGCAGCTTTTCATCGGCTCCGAAGGCACGCTGGGGGTGGTCACGGCGGCAGCGCTGCGGCTCTATCCCATGCCCGAGGTTTCGGTGGTGGGTTTCGCCGCCCTGCCCTCGCCCCAGGCGGCGGTGGCGCTGCTGGGCCGCATGCAGGCGGCCACGGGCAGCATGCTGAGCGCCTTCGAGATCATGCCGCGCCTGGCGCTGGACCTTGTCACGAAGCATATCGAAGGCACGCGCGATCCCCTGGACGCGTCCGCGCCCTGGTATGTGCTGCTGGAAGCCACCGGCGGCAAGGATGCCAACCTGGCGGCCACCTTCGAAAGCGCGCTGGGCGCGGCGATCGAGGACAGCCTTGTTGCCGACGCGGTGGTGGCGGCAAGCGGAGCCCAGGCGGCGCAGTTGTGGAAGCTGCGCGAAAGCGTGTCAGAAGCGCAGAAACGCGAAGGCGCCTCGATCAAGCACGACATCTCGGTGCCGGTCGCGGCCATTCCCGCCTTCCTGGAACAGGCGGTGCCCGCGGTGCAGCAGATCGTGCCCGGCGCGCGCGCCGTCAGCTTCGGCCATCTGGGCGATGGCAACCTGCACTTCAATTTCAATTCCCCCCGGACGGGCGGCGACCCGGCCTTCCTGGCGCAGTGGGACGCGGTGCAGATTTGCGTGCACGACCTGGTGAAACAGTTTGGCGGCTCGATCAGCGCCGAGCATGGCATCGGGGTGATGAAGGTGGCCGCGCTGCCCCGCTACAAGAGCCATGAAGAACTGGATGCGATGCGCGCGCTGAAAGCCGCCTTCGACCCCAACAGCATCCTCAATCCCGGCAAGACCGTGCCGCCGGTGGCGCGGTTATAGCCCTAGCGGCTGGAGACGACCCGGCCGTTCTCGATCACCACGACCTGTGGGCCATTGGTGGCCGCCAGCGCCCACATCAGCGCCACGATCCAGCCGATCACCGTCCAGCCCAGAAACAGGTTCACCACGGCCACGCCCAGCGCCGAGCGGGCCTGGCGGGCGATGGCGATGATCGTCGGCAGCCAGTAAAGCGCGAACAGCACGAAAAGGAAGGTCATCACCGGGCGGCACCCCTTTGCGGTCAGGCCTCTAATATCGGCTTGGTGGGGCCCCGGTTCAAGTCCGGCCAGACTGGCCCCGTTTCTGGCCCCGTTTCAGGCCGCTTCGCGCAACTTTATGCCGCTTTGCGGGCTTTTATGCCGCTTCGCGCACAAGGGGCTGGGTTCCGGGTGCCGATTCGGCCGGCTTGTTGGACAGGACGCTGACATAGGCGGTGGCAAAGGTCGCCGCATAGGGCAGCGCCTGCACCCCCAGCATCACCATCCACAGGCTGACCGCCGGGTCCTGGAAGCCGCGGTCGAAGGCCATCGACACCATCGCCGCCAACAGCAGCACCAGCAGCGTCGCCTCCTGCCAGATCACGCGGGAGACCTGGGTCAGGCTGGCCGGGTCGGCGCATTTGGGCGTGCGCAGGAACGGCTTGCCCGATGTCATCAGCCCCGTCCACACCGCCTTGCCCACCGTATGGGTCAGCGACAGGCCCGCAACCGAGGCGACGAAAGCGCCCCTCAGTCCCGACTTCACCTTGGGCGGATAGAGCAGCAGCGTCTTGAGGCACTTGGTGGCGAACAGCGCCATGGCCGCCGCCGACAGGGCCGGCATGGGCACATCGATATGGCTGGGAATGGTCCACATCAGCAGCGTCCAGACCAGCGCCAGAAGGGTAACCACCATGCCCAGTCCGTCGGAGATCCAGGGCAGCCAGCCGGACAGGAACTGGTAGCGCTGCGACCAGGACAATTGCGTGCCGCCGGAGAAAATCGGCCGCGCATGGCGCTTGAGCATCTGCATGGCGCCATAGACCCAGCGATAGCGCTGGGTCATGAAGGCTTCCAGCGTGTCGGGCATCAGGCCCTTGCCCATGCTCTGATGGACATAGACTGCCTCATGGCCAGCCTCGAACAGCTTGAGGCCCAGTTCGGTGTCCTCGGTGATGCACCATTCGCTCCAGCCGTCCACGGCCTCCAGCGCGCTCTTGCGCACGATGGTCATGGTGCCGTGCTGGATGATGGCGTTGTGCTCGTTGCGCTCGACCATGCCGATATGGAAAAAGCCGCGATATTCCTCATAGGCCATCGCCTTGAAGGCGTTCTCATGTTGGTCGCGATAGTCCTGCGGCCCCTGCACCAGCGCCACGGTCGGCGCGGCGAAGTAGGCGATCACCCGGCGCAGCCAGAAGGGCGCCACCTGATAGTCACTGTCGATAACCGCCACATAATCGGCCGCCGGATCGGTCAGCGCCAGCGCACGGTTCAGCGCCCCGCCCTTGAAACCCTTGACCTGTTCGAAATGGAAGAAGCGGAAGCGGGGCTCCGCTCCCATCGCGTTCAGCATGCGGCAATGGGCTTCGACCGGACGCCAGACCTCGGGATCGGGCGTGTTGTTGTCCAGCAGGATGACTTCGAAATTGTCATAGTCCAGGCGCGCCAGCGCATTCAGCGTCCCGATCACCATTTCGGGCGGCTCGTTGTAGGTCGGCACATGGATCGAAATGCGCGGCGCGGTTTCGGGAATACCCAGGCGCACGGCGCGCCGGTCCACCCGCCACAGGCTGGCCGCCAGCTCCACCCCCTCGGTCAGGATCACCGCACAGGCCAGAAGCACCAGCGGCGACATGGCGACCATGGCGATGATGTCGGTGGGGTCGATATATTCCAGCGCGGTGGCGTCGATCAGCGCCAGCAGGCCGGTCGAAACCAGCGCGATCATGCCGCCCATCATCAGATAGCCATACTGGCGCATGCGCGGCATGCGGCCCAGGATCAAGAGGCCCAGCAGCAGGCTGAGAACCGAGGCCATAAGCGCATAGCCGCGCCATTCGGGGAAGGTGCGCAGCAGGCCGGTGAAGGCGAACTTGGGATGGCCGGTGGCGTCGAACAGGCCCCAATAGGCGCCCACCGCTCCCTCGCCCCGGTTCTTCCAGGGCTGGTCATAGGCCTCGATCAGGTAATAGTCCCAGCCCTTTTCCATCGCGAACTGCACGAAGGCGCGCACGAACCAGGCCTCGTTGGCGACAGAGGCCACGGCGTTGCCGCGCGTGCGCCCTTCCGACGGCCAGCCCGCCTCGCCGACGATGATCGGCTTGTCGGGAAACTCGTTCTGGATGTGATTGTAGAAATTGTCGCTGGCCTTCAGGCTGCCGCGAATGTCCGCATTCTCCCAGTAGGGCAGAAGATGGACGAAGATGACGTCGACATATTTCCCCACTTCCGGCGTCAGCATCCAGGTCGACCAGGGCTCGGCCGTGGTGACCTTGATGCGGGCCGGCAGGGCGGCGCGCACGCGGCGGATATACGCATTGAGCCGGTCGGGCGAGACATCGCCGCGCAACTGGGTCTCATTGCCCACCACCACCCGGTCGATGGTGCGCCGGTTGGCCTGGGCGGTGCGGATGCCCAGCTCGATCTCTTTCTCGTTCTTGACCAGGTCGGGACCGATCCAGATGCCCAGCGTCACCGTCATGCCATAGCGGCGGGCGATGGCCGGCACCTTGTCCATGCCGCCGGCCACCGTATAGGTGCGGATATGGCTGGTCAGGTGCGAGAGCTGTTCCAGGTCGCGGGCGATATGCTCCTGGCTGACACGGCGCTGATCGCTTTCGGCGAACAAGTGGCTGGGATTGTAGGCGATGCCGCGCACCTGCCCGTCCCATTCGGGCGCGGTTACGGTGCGGTCACGGCTGGCCCAGAACAGGGCGCTGCCGCCCACCACCATCACCAGGGCCAGGGCAATACGCAGCCGGCCGCCCTGAAGATAGGGCGACGACAGCAATCGCATCAGCCAGTTCAGCAATCGGTTCCCCGTTCCGTCGGTTCTAGCGTTCGTCGTCCTCGTCGCCCGGATCCGGGATATAGCCCGGCTCGCCCCGTTTGGGCGCAGGCGTGGTGGAAATCAGGCGGATGTCGAACAGCAAGGTCTGGTTGGGCGGAACGATGCCGCCCGGCGCGCCGCGCGCGCCATAGGCCAGGTGGGCGGGAATGGTCAGCTGCCAGTGATCGCCCTCGCGCATGATCTGCAGCGCCTCGGCCCAGCCGGGAATCACGGCATTGACCCGGAAGCTGGCGGGCAGCCCCGGCGAGGTGCCGTCGAAGATCGTGCCGTTGATCAGGGTGCCGGTATAGTAGACCTTGACCGTGTCGGTGCCCTTGGGCCGCTTGCCAAAGCCGTTTTGCAGGATTTTGTATTGCAGCCCGCTGGGCCGAACGATCACGCCCTTTTTCTTGGCGTTGGCGGCCAGGTAATCCTGATTGGCCTGGATGGACAGGGCATCGTCGACGGCAAAGGAAGGGGCCGCCATCGCCAGCGTCCCAACCACGGCAAAAATCGCTACCAGAAATCGCATAAAACTCTCCTGCGCCCCCCCTGATCCAGTGGTTCGTACCGGGCGCCATTCTAGCGCGCCGGGCCCCCGCGCCATAGCGGTTACAGGGCCGCGGCGGCGCGCGGCCCGTCAAACCCGATTGTAGGTTAAATGCCCGAAAGCGTGAGGAAAAACAGCTTTCTGGCGACGTGAATCAGCACCGCCAGGCCGAATATGACCAGCAGAAGGCCCGAGCCGCGATTGATCAGCCGCATCCAGGCTTCGTCGATCTTGGTATGAAACAGCCCGATCAGGGTGGTCAGGGCCAGCCACCAGCCGGCCGAACCGCCCACGACGCCCGCCACCACGAAGGCCGCATCGTTGAAGCTTCCGGCGCCGCCCGCAAGACCGCCAAAGCCCGCGAACATGGAGGTGAAGAACAGCAGCGTCGCCGGATTGGTCACGGTCAGCGCGAAGGTCGAAACCATCGCCCGCGCCAGGCTGGTCGCGGCCTTTTCGGGGCAGTTTTCATCCGGGTTCGGCAGCACCGGCGGATGGGTGAAGGTCTTGAACCCGATCCAGATCAGCATCGCGCCGCCGACCACCTCGATGATGGTGGCATAGCCTTCGATCAGGCTGGCGATCCAGGTCAGCCCCAGGCCGGTGATGGCCGCAAACACGCCGTCGCCCAGCGCGGCGCCCAGCCTTACACAAAGCCATTGACCGGACCGAAGGCGAAGGTGCGGCGAATGCAAATCAGATTGACCGGACCGATGGGGACTGCCGCGATCAGCCCCATCACAATGCCCGACATGACCAGGATGACATAATTCATCGCTGGCCGGGATTTCCTGCTGACATGTCAAATCTCCCCGGCGCCCCGCAAGGCGACCCGAATTTGGCCGATGCGTCAAGCATCAACCGGTTCCAGGGTTTCCACGAAGCGCATCGGTTCGCCGCCCGCGCGCCGACGACAGCAAAGTCACGCATGACGAAGGCTCCGCCGCAAGATCGTTGCGACGGCCCATCCCTTCGTCTTCATGCCGTCGAAGGGCGTCCAGCCGCAGCGCGACGCGATCCAGCTGTTCTGGATCTCGCGCGTCAGGCCCATATCGACGATTGTAAAGTCGGCGTCATAACCGCAGGCGATGCGCCCCTTGGAGGCGATGCCGAAAATGCGCTGCGGGCCATGCGCGGTCAGGTCGACAAAACGTTCGAGACGACATGTTGCCCTTGATGACGTGATCCAGCAGCAGCGTCACCAGCGTCTACACGCCAGGCATGCCGATGGCGAAGCGGGATACTCCTTGTCCCTCTCCTCGCGGTATGGGGCGCGTGATCCGAGCTCGATCACGTCGATCACGCCCTGGCGCACCGCATCCACGGGGCCAGGCGGTGGCGCTCTTCGCGGACGGCGGGTTCATCTGGGCACGCGGTGCCCAGCCGCTCACAGTTCGGGCGCAGACAGGGTCAGATGCTGCGGCGTGGTCTCGGCGGTAGCGATGTCCTGGCCGCGGCCAGGCGGGATCTCGTCGCCGGTGGTGATGTGCAGCACATGCAGCCAGGGCGCCATACGCGCCGGGCGCAAAAAACGCTCGGCGACATGCGCGCCGATTCACGTCGCGCCACACCGGATGGGTTTCGGGCTTGCCGCGTTCAGCCAGCGGCTTGCGCTCGATCAGTGCGGTCTTCGTCTTCGGAATGCACCGCGACGGCGATGGCCCGACTTCCAGCGCCGCCAGGATGTCCTTCAGGCCGGCTAAGCAGCAGATTGCCGGTGGACGAGCCCAGGAACGCCTTGATCCGCACACACGCCGGGCATGCGCTCCAGCTCGGCCAGCGCGCCGATATTCTGCGGCGTTGCCCCGCGCATAAAAGGCATGGTTTGCACCACATGCGCCCCTTGGCGCGCGCCAGCTGTCGTTGATCGCCTCGCGCGTGGTGGTCGCTGGGCGGTGTTGGGCATTTCGAACAGGCCGGTGATTCCCCCAACGCGGCGGCAAGGCTGCCGGTGGCCAGGTCTTCCTTGTGCTCGTTGCCGGGCTCGCGGAAATGCACCTGGCTGTCGATGTGGGCGCCAGGCAGCACATGCAGCCCTTCGCGTCGAAGGCTTCGGACGCCCGGCATTGGCCAGTGCGCCGATCAGCAATGCGCCCCGCGGACGCCGATATCTGCTTCGGCGATGCCGCCGGGCGACGATGCGCCCCGCGGATCAGAAGATCGAAACTTTCTGTCATTCTGGCCGCCTTCTGTGTTCCCGTATCGGCCGGATTCACTGGGTCATGGCTTCGGCTGTTAGCCCACCCCCACTATTGAGCAGCCGCGGCCGGAGCCCCTGAACCAGGAGACATTCGGAACCCATTCAGCTGAAACGACCGCGCCGTTCTGGCGCGCTGACCGGAACCCAGGCCCAAATTTCTGCGGGGCCTGGTCACCAGCTGACCTGGGACGGCTGGTTCCCGGAAAGGCCCTGTATGCGGTTCTGCTGTCGCCCCAGGGCAAGATTCTGTTCGATTTCCTGGCGGTGCAGGGCGATGGGGCGATTCTGCTCGATTGCCCGGCTGACGTGCGCGACGCCCTGGCCCGCAAGCTGAAGATGTACCGCCTGCGCGCCCAGGTCGGGATCGAGCCGCGCGACCAGTTGGGGGTTTTTGCCGCCCTGAAGGGCCATCCCGACGGACGGCCCGAATCCTATGCCGACCGCGCTGTCACATTCGACGATCCGCGCCATCCCGGCCTGCCCCGGCGCAGCATCGGCACGCTGGCGGAGATGCCAGCCGACCTGCCCGGCCCCGCCGCCTATCACGCGCTGCGCCGCGAACTGGGCGTGCCCGAAGGCGCGGACTTCGGAACCGAAGATTTTCGCCCTGGATGCGGGGCTGGACAAGAGCTGAACGCGATTTCCTTCACAAGGGCTGCTATATCGGCCAGAGACTGACCTCGCGCATGAAGCATCGCGCCACGGCCAGAAACGCATCCTGACGGTGCAGGCCAACGCCGCTGCCTGCCGCCCGGCACCGCGATTCACGCGGGCGATCAGGACATTGGCGAGCTTCTGACCGCCGATGGCGGATCAGGGCTGGCGCTGGTGCGGCTGGACCGGCTGGCGAGAAGCGGCGGACAGGTCCGCGCCGGTGAAATTGCCGTTGCACTGGTCAAGCCTTCATGAAACGATTCGGTCATGGCGACTGAACGACAGCGGTGTCATTGGCTGGAGCGCCGGACAGCCGCGCGCAGGCGGCGTCGTCCGCGCGACCAAAAAGTCAGGGGCTAATGGCCTGAAAGCACGCTGCCATTGGCCCGGCATGACCGCTCATCTGTCCTATCACGACAGCAGATGGGGCATCGACCGCGCGCGTTAGGCAGAAAGCTGGTGCTGGATGGATTTCAGGCCGGCCTGTCCTGGATCACCATCCTGCGAAAACAGGAAAATTTCCGGAAAGCCTTTCACGGCTTCGACCCTGAGCGCATCGCCCGCTATGGCAGCCGCGACATCGACCGGCTGCTGAAGAATGACAGCATCATCCGCAGCCGCGCCACAAGATCGAGGCGGCGATCAAGGCGCTCGGCTGTGGCTCGACATCCAGGAAAGGAGGCCGGCGGCTCACCGAGCTGATCTGGAAACATGTCGACGGCAAGCCGCAGATCAACGCTTCAAGACCTCCGATCCAGGTCCCTGCCCAGACAGAAATGAGCGAAGGACTGGCCAAGGAGCTGAAGCAGCGCGGCTTCAATTTCTGCGGCCGGTCATCGTCTACGCCTTCGCTCAGGCGATCGGCATAGTCAACGACACATTACGCCCTGCTTCCGGCATGGCGAATGCGCCGCGCTGATGAAAAATGATCCAGATCGCCATGCGGCGCGTAGCAGGCGCATGACCAGCCTAACCATCGTATGGTTCCGTCAGGACCTGCGCCTTTCCGACAACCCGCGCTGCATGCGGCTGCGGGCCAGCCTCTGGTCTGCCTCTATGTGCTGGACGACGAAACGCCCGGCGACTGGGCGATGGGCGGGGCGTCGCGCTGGTTGGCTGCATCACAGCCTGACCGCGCTGGACGCAAAGCTGAAAGCCAAGGGCGGCATGCTGATCCTGCGCCGCGGCAAGGCGGAGGAAATCGTGCCGCGATCGCGGAGGAGACGGGCGCCGAAAGCGTCACCTGGAACCGCTGCTATGAGCCCTTCGCCGTCGCCCGCGACACCGCGATCAAGAAGGTGCTGACCGGTAGCGGCATCACGGTCGAAAGCTTCAAGGGCACGATGCTGCATGAGCCCTGGGAGATCAGGACCAAGGGCGGCCATCCCTTCCGCGTCTTCACGCCCTTCTGGAACGCGATGCGCCAGATGGCGGAGATTGAAAAGCCGCACCAGGCGCCGCACCGGATGCATTTCCACGATGACGTCCAATCGGACCGCCTGGCGGACTGGCACCTGCTGCCCGCCAAGCCGGACTGGGCCAAGGGCTTTGACTGGACGCCGGGCGAGGAACAGGCGCGCACCGCGCTCTATGACTTTCTGGATCACATCGCCGGCTACAAACAGGCGCGCGACCGGCCCGACCAGGACGGCACGTCCTGGCTGTCGCCGCATCTGCATTGGGGCGAGATATCGCCGCGCCAGATCTGGCACGCGGTCCGCGCACGGCCGCAGAACGAAGGCGCGGAGACATTCCTGAAAGAGCTGGGCTGGCGCGAATTCTGCGCCCAGCTTCTGTATCACAATCCCGATCTGCCGACCCGGCCGCTGGATGAGCGGTTTCGGAAATTCCCCTGGCGCCGCAGCGAAAAGGACCTGTGCGCCTGGCAGCGCGGCATGACCGGAATCCCCATTGTCGATGCCGGCATGCGCCAGCTTTGGCAGACGGGCTGGATGCACAACCGGGTGCGCATGATCGTAGCCTCGCTGCTGATCAAGCATCTGGGCATTCACTGGCGGCGCGGCCAGGAATGGTTCTGGGACACGCTGGTGGATGCCGACCTGGGCTCCAATGCCGCCAACTGGCAGTGGGTGGCCGGATGCGGCGCCGACGCCGCCCCCTTCTTCCGCATCTTCAACCCGGTCCTGCAGGGCGAGAAGTTCGATCCCAAGGGCGATTATGTCCGCCGCTTCGTGCCCGAACTTGCGGGCCTGTCAGACCGTCATATCCACAAACCCTGGACCGCCCCCACGCCGCCCGCCGATTACCCCGCACCGATTGTGGATTTGGGCGAAGGCCGCGCCCGCGCCCTGGACGCATTCCAGGCCATCAAGCGGCCAGCCTGACGCCGCCGCGCTTGATGCCACGGGGGTGGGCGATTAGTTTGCCGCCATGCAGCACATCAGCCGCGACGTGATCGCCGCGATCGGCAATACCCCGCTGATCCGCCTCAAACATGCCTCCGAAGCCACAGGGTGCGAAATCCTGGGGAAGGCGGAATTTCTCAATCCCGGCCAGTCGGTCAAGGACCGCGCCGCGCTGTTCATCATCCAGGATGCGGTTCGCCGCGGGCTCTTGCGTCCCGGCGGCACCATTGTCGAAGGCACCGCCGGCAATACCGGCATCGGCCTGGCCATGGTCGCCAACGCCATGGGCTTTCGCACCGTCATCGTGATCCCCGAAACCCAGAGCCAGGAAAAGAAGGACGCGCTGCGCCTTCTGGGGGCCGAACTGATCGAGGTGCCGGCCGTTCCCTACAAGAACCCCAACAACTATGTGAAGCTGTCGGGTCGGCTGGCCGAACAGCTGGCGAAAACCGAACCCAATGGCGCGATCTGGGCCAACCAGTTCGACAATGTTGCCAATCGCCAGGCGCATGTCGAAGGCACCGGCCCCGAAATCTGGGAACAGACCGGCGGCAAGGTCGACGGCTTTACCTGTGCGGTGGGATCGGGCGGCACGCTAGGCGGCGTCGCCATCGCGTTGAAGCAGCGCAATCCCAATGTCCGCATCGCCGCCGCCGATCCGCTGGGGGCCGCGATCTACAGCTGGATCAAGACCGGCGAGCTGAAAAGCCATGGCAGCTCGATCACCGAAGGCATCGGCCAGGGCCGCGTCACCGCCAATCTGGAAGGCGCGCCGATCGACGACGCCTATGAAATTTCCGACGAGGAAGCCCTGCCCATCGTGTTCGACCTGCTGGAGCATGAAGGCCTGTGCATGGGCGGGTCGACCGGCATCAATGTCGCCGGCGCGATCCGCATGGCAAAGGACATGGGCCCGGGCCACACCATCGTCACGGTGCTGTGCGATTACGGCAACCGTTACCAGTCCAAGCTGTTCAATCCCGCTTTCCTGCGCGAGAAGAACCTGCCCCTGCCGCCCTGGCTGGTGGCCGACAAAAAGCCCGTGAGCGTGCCCTATGAATAGCCCGATGAGCAGCCTGTGCAGCACCGAATGGCTGGCCGCCCATCTGGAGGATGTGCGGGTGGTCGATGCCAACTGGTACATGCCCGACGATCCGCGCAATGCCGAAAATGACTATCTGGCGGCGCACATTCCCGGCGCGGTCTATTTCGACATCGACGCCATTGCCGACCAGGCCAGCGACCTGCCCCACATGATGCCGGCGCCGGATCAGTTCGCGCGGCAGGTCGGCGCGCTGGGCATTGGCAATGACACGATGGTCGTCGTCTATGACCATAACGGCATGCTTTCCAGCCCACGTGTCTGGTGGATGCTGAGGGCCATGGGCCATGACAAGGTGATGGTGCTGGATGGCGGCCTTCTCAAATGGAAGGCCGAAGGCCGCGCGCTGGAATCGGGGCCCGTCACGCCCGCGCCCACGACCTTTGCCGCCGCGCCGCGCCCGCAGATCATGCGCAATTTCGACGACGTCATGGGAATCGTGCGGGACAATAGCGCGCGCATGGTCGATGCGCGCAGCCGCACCCGTTTCATCGGCGAGGAGCCGGAACCGCGCGCCGGCGTGCGCGGCGGCCACATGCCGGGCGCGGCCAATGTGCCCTGGCGCACCACGGTGACGGACGCCGGCACCATGAAGTCGGATGACGAATTGCGCGTGCTGTTCTCGGAGGCCGGTGTCGATGTGAAGGCCCCCATCGTCACCACCTGCGGTTCGGGAATCTCGGCCGCCATCCTGATGCTGGCGCTGGAACGGATCGGCGCAACCCAGGTCGCGCTCTATGACGGGTCCTGGACCGAATGGGGCGGACGTCCCGAAGCGCCCGTGGACTGCCCATGACCAAGCCGGGCCGGCGCGTTCCGATGACGGTGACTTTCCTGGAAATGACGTCCAGGCCGTCCGCGACGCCGCCGCCCCAGCCCAAGGGCAAGGTGGCGATGCTGAGAAGCGAAAAGCCGCCCGCCCATTTCTATCGTTACTTGTACGACACGATTGGCGACGCCTATCTGTGGGTCGACCGCAAGCGCCTGCCCCCCAACAAGCTGGAAGAGGTCATCCAGGACCCGCGCAACATCCTGTATGTTCTGTATACGGAAGGAACTCCGGCCGGCATGGCCGAGCTGGACCTGCGCAAGGACGGCCAGATCAACATTTCCTATTTCGGCCTTATGCCAGAGGCGATTGGCCGGGGGCTTGGCTATTTCTTCCTCTACCATACCTGCGTGAATGCCTGGTCCTTTCCCATCAAGCGGCTGACGGTGAACACCTGCACCCTGGATCATCCGCGCGCGCTGCCGCTGTATCAGCGGCTGGGCTTCACGGCCTATTCGCGCGAGGACCGCTTCGTGGAACTGATCGGGTAGCGGCGATATTCCCCAGCCCGCAACCCTAGGATTCTGCGGGATTTGCGGGCAATCTGGCCCCGTCACCCCGCCGGATTTCCCGTATGAGCACCACCACAGCCGAAAAAACCTGGTTCGGCCATCCCAGGGGCCTGACCTTCCTGTTCGGCACCGAGATGTGGGAGCGCTTCTCCTATTACGGGATGCGCGCGCTGCTGGTGCTCTATCTGGTCAAGTACCTGCTGCTGCCCGGCCATGTCGAACATGTGCTGTTCTATCCGCAGGTAAAAGCCTTCTTCGAGATGATGGCCGGGCCATTGGCGCCCCAGCCGCTGTCGTCGCTGATCTACGGTACCTATACCGGGCTGATCTATGCCACGCCGCTGTTGGGTGGCTGGATGGCCGACAATTACCTGGGCCAGCGCAAGGCGGCGATGGTCGGGATCATCATGATGGCTTTCGGCCATTTCCTGATGGCGTCCGAGGCGATGCTGTTTCCCGCGCTGACGCTGCTGATATTCGGCGGCGGCTTCTTCAAGACCAACACCACCGCCCAGGTCGGCATGCTGTACGGCCCCGGCGACGAGCGCCGCGACCGCGCCTATTCGATCTTTTATGTCGGGGTCAATCTGGGCGCCTTCATCGCGCCGCTGGTCGCCGGAACGCTGGGCGAAACCGTCGGCTGGCATTACGGCTTCGGGGCGGCGGGCGTCGGCATGCTGATCGCGCTGGCGGTCTATGTGCTGGGCTGGAAGCATCTGCCCGCCGAAGGACTGCGCGAGAAGAAGGCGACAAAGAAAGACCGCACGCCGCTCTCATCCGAGGAATGGAAGTCGGTGCTGGCGCTGGTGCTGCTGGTGGTGCCGCTGACCCTTTGGTGGGCCTGTTACGAGCAGCAGGGCAACATCATCGCCCTGTTCGCCGATGCCGCCACCGACCGGCGGCTAATCCCCGGCGTGATCAACTGGGAAATCCCCGTCACCTGGTTCCAGGCCTTCAACCCCTTCATCATTTTCGCCTTCACGCCCTTCGTGCTGGCGCTATGGACGCGGCAGGCCCGCGACCTGAAGGAACCCAACTCCATGTACAAGATCGCCTATGGCTGCGCGATGCTGGCGGCGTCCTATGTGCTGATCGCCTTCGCCTCCTGGTACGGGGCGGGCCACAAGATAAGCTGGCTGTGGCTGCTGGCCTATTTCGTCATCATCACCACTGGCGAGATATTTCTGTCGCCGATCAGCATGTCGCTCTATTCCAAGGTGGCGCCGGTGCGGATCGTCTCGATCATGATGGCGGTGAATTTCATTCCCAACTTCCTGGGCGGCGGCTTCATTCAGGGATGGCTGGGCACCTATTGGGAAAGCATGGGCCATCCCGCCTTCTTCCTGATGATCGCCGCCATCGGCCTTGTGTCCGGGGTGATGATCTGGCTGATGGAAAAGCCGCTGGAACCCTATCTGAACAAATCGCACGATTGAGCGAAGCATGACGGACTCGGACAGCAACAGCCCCTTCACCCGCGCCATCGGCCTGGGCCGCATGAGCAAGGATCATTTCGGCGCGGTCAACACGCCGGTCTATCGCGCCTCGACCATCCTGTTCGACGATGTGAACAGCCTGATGACCGGCAAGGCGCCCTATACCTATGGCCGGCGTGGCACCCCAACCAGCCGCAGCTTCGAGGAAGCGATCTGCGCGCTCGAAGGCGCGGCCAAAACCGCCATCGTGCCGTCGGGCCTGAACGCCATCACCACCGCCATCCTGTCGGTGTGCAGCGCCGGCGATCATCTTCTGATGGTGGACAGCTGCTATGAACCGACGCGCCATTTCTGCGAACGGGTGCTCAAGCGCCTGGGCGTGGAGACCAGCTATTACGCCCCCACCGACGACATCGCCCCGCTGCTGAAGCCGAACACCAAGGCGGTGTTCTGCGAGAGCCCCGGCTCGCTGAGTTTCGAGGTGCAGGACATTCCCGCCATCGCCGCCGCCGCCCACAAGGTCGGCGCGTCGGTGCTGATGGACAATACCTGGGCCACGCCCCTCTTCTTCCAGCCGCTCAAGCACGGCGTCGACCTGTCGATCCAGGCGGCGACCAAATATATCGGCGGCCATGCCGATGTGATGCTGGGCTATGTCGCCGCCAACCAGGCGCATGCCGCCCGGCTGGCCGATACCCACGGCACGCTGGGCCTGTATGCCAGCGGCGACGACTGTTTCCTGGGCCTGCGCGGGCTGCGCACCCTGCCCACCCGGCTGGCGCGCCATCAGGCCACCGGCATCGCGCTGGCGACCTGGCTGGCCACCCGGCCCGAGGTTGCCCGGGTGCTGCATCCCGCCCTGCCCGCCGATCCCGGCCACGCCCTGTGGAAACGCGATTTTTCCGGCGCCTGCGGCCTGTTCGGGGTGGAACTGAAGCCCGTGGCGGACACGGCGGTCGCCGCCATGCTGGAAGGGCTCTCCCATTTCGGCATGGGCTGGTCCTGGGGCGGGTTTGAAAGCCTGGCCATCCCGGCCCATATCCACCGCACCGTGCGGCCCTTCGCGGCCAACGGGCCGGTCCTGCGGATTCATGCCGGGCTGGAAGACCCGGACGATCTGATCGCCGACCTTCAGAAGGGCTTTGCCCGGCTGGGCGGCGCCCTGTAAGGACAGGCCATGACCGACACGCTGAGCCACGACGCCTTCCTGAAGACGGTGAAATTCGACGAAAATGGGCTGGTTCCCGCCATCGCCCAGAGCCACGCCACCGGCCAGGTGCTGATGATGGCCTGGATGAACCGCCACACGCTGGAAACCACGCTGACCACCGGCCAAGTGACCTATTGGTCGCGCTCGCGCCAGAAAGTCTGGCGCAAGGGCGAAACCAGCGGCCACCACCAGCACCTGATCGAGGCCTGGATCGACTGCGATGGCGATGTTCTGCTGCTGAAAGTCGACCAGATGGGGCCTGCCTGCCACACCGGCGCCCCCGCCTGCTTCTTTCGGCGCCTGAAATGAAGCAGAACGGTTCCCAAGGGGTTATAGTCATGCCCCCGGGAGAAACCGCTTGGCCGAGCTGAACAAATCCCAGCGCGGACCTGCCAGCAGGACCGACACGCTGACACCCAAATTCATGACCGCGGTCATCGCGGCCGTGGTGGTCGGCGCGATCTATTTCGCCCGCCCGATCCTGATGCCGCTGGCGCTGGCGATCCTGATGAGCTTCGCCCTGGCGCCGCTGGTCAGCCTGCTCAAGCGGCTCAAGCTGGGCAACCTGGCGCCGGTGCTGATCAGCCTGGTCTTCGCCATCGTGATCCTGTCCTCGCTGGGCATGTTCATGGGCTCGCAGCTTGCCCGGCTGGCGTCCGAGCTGCCGCACTACCAGTCCAACCTGTCCCACAAGATCCAGTCGGTGGTCGGATCGGCGATGCAGAACGGCACCATCGAGCGGCTGAACCGCACGGTGGAAAGCCTTGCCAGCCAGATCTCCGGCGGCCGCAGCGAGGAAGTGATCGAGGACACGCCCAGCAACCAGATCAAGCCGGTGCCGGTGGTGATCCGGCGCACGGTCCAGACGCCCTGGGCAGTGGCGCAGAATGTCCTGGGCCCGCTGGTCGAGCCCTTGGAGCTGATCGGCCTGGCGCTGGTCTTTGTCGGCTTCATCCTGCTGCAGAAGGACGATCTGCGAGACCGCTTCGTGCGCCTGGCCGGATCCGGCGACATGCAGCGAACGACCGTGGCGCTGGACGAAGCGGCGGCGCGCCTGTCGCGCTATCTGTTCCTGCAGACCCTGATCAACACCGTGTTCGGCCTGGTGATCGGCACCGGTCTTTGGCTGATCGGCATTCCCAATGCCGGCCTGTGGGCGCTGATGAGCATGCTGCTGCGCTTCATCCCCTATGTCGGCGTGCCACTGGCCTTCCTGTTTCCTTTCTTCCTGGCGCTGGCGGTCGATCCGGGCTGGGAAAAGATGGTCTGGACCATGGCCCTCTATGGCGGCATCGAGGCGGTGACCGGCCAGATGATCGAGCCTTTCCTGTATGGCCGCTCCATGGGCCTGTCGGCGGTGGCGGTGGTGGTCGCGGCGGTGTTCTGGACCTGGCTGTGGGGCCCGGTGGGCCTTCTGCTGTCCACGCCGCTGACCATGTGCTTCGTGGTGCTGGGCCGCCATGTCGAGGGGCTGAAATTCCTGGACGTGATGCTGGGCGACCAGCCGGCGCTGAGTTTCGAGGAGAGCCTGTATCTGCGCATGCTGGCCGAAGACCCGGACGAAGCCGCGGACGAGGCCGAGGAATTTCTGCGCGCCAATTCGCTTTCGGCCTATTACGACGAAGTGGCGGCGCGCGCACTGATGCTGGCCCAGTCGGACGTCAATCGCGGCGTGCTGGACCAGACGCGCCAGGGCCGAATCCGCGATGCGGTGAAGGGACTGATCCAGAACCTGTCCGACCGCGAGGATGACGATGCGGCGGGCCTGCCCGAACTGCCGCCAAACTGGAAGGGCCAGCCGGTCCTGTGCGTGGCCGGACGCGGCGCGCTGGACGAAGCCGCCGCCATGCTGCTGGTGGACATGCTGGGCAAGTATGGCGTGGGCGCGCGCGTGGTCTCGTCCGAGGAAACCTCGGCCGCCAATATCCGCGAGCTGAACTGCGACGGGGTGCGGGTGACCTGCGTCTCCTACCTGGAGCCGGGCACCTTCAAGAATGCGCGCTACCAGGTGCGCCGGCTGCGCAAGCGCATGCCCGACACGCCGGTGATGGCGCTGTTCTGGGGCCTGTCGGATTCCTCGCGCTATCTGGACAGCATCGAGGCGACGGAATGCGACATCGTCACCACCGGCCTGAAGGAGACGGTGCAGCACATCCTGACCTTCGCGCGCCGCGCCCATAGTCCGCACCGGCCGCCATCCGCCATCATCGAGGCCTCGCTGCCGTGACCGGCGCACCCAAGCCCGATCCGGGCCAGTACGGCATGCTGCTGACCACCCTGCCCGACCGCGACGCCGCCGCCCGGCTGGCCGCCGCGCTGGTCGACGAACGGCTGGCGGCCTGCGCCCAGATGCTGGGCATCGACAGCGTCTATCGCTGGCAGGGCAAGGTGCATCAGGAGCCGGAGACGCTGCTGCTGATCAAGACGCGCACGGCGCTGTTCGAGCCGGCGATCGCGCGCATCAAGGCGCTGCATCCCTACAGCGTGCCGCAGATCGTGGGCACGGGATTCGTCGCGGGCCTGCCCGCCTATCTGGACTGGATCGGCGCGGAAACCGGCCCGAAAGCCGAAGACCCTACTTCGCCGGCGACTCCGGCGGCGCGGTGAAGTCGATCTTCACCGTCGGCAGCTTGTCGTTCAGCTTCTCGATCACCTCGGGGGTGATGTCGAAGGTGTTTTCCGAGGCGAAAAGAACCGCCTGCTTGTCCAGCACCAGGTTCACGCCATGCTCCTTGGTGATGTCCTCCAGGATCGGCGCCAGCACCTTCTCCATCGCCTGACGGCCCTTTTCGACCGCCGACTTCACCTGGGTTTCCTTGCGGTTCACCACCTTCTGCAGGGCGGCCTGGCGGCTTTCAAATGCCGCGACGCGCTTCTGGCGCTCGTCCGGCGACAGGCTTGCGGCGTCACGCTGCAGCGCCTTGCCCTGGCTTTCCAGTGACTTCAACTGGCCGTCCAGTTCGCCGCGGGTCTCCTTTGTGAAGTCCTGCACCTGGCGGCTGATGTCCTGGCCGGCCTTGGAGAACTGCATGATCGCGGCGCGGTCGATCACCACCAGGACCGGGTCGGGCGTTGGCCCGCTGTCCGCCGTCGAAACCGGCGCATTGGCCGCCGCGCTTTCGCCGGACGGCGTGCTGGCGCCGCTGTTGCCCCACAGGAACCAGGCTCCGGCGCCGGCCGCGCCGAGCAGAATGACAACGGCAACGGCGATGATGATATTCTTGCGCGACACCCAAAACTCTCCCAGTGAAGCACGCCCAGTCGCTCAGATGCTGAGTAACGGCGGATGTTTGTGGTCCGGACCAAAGCCCAAAGCGGCGGGCGGTCCGGCGCGCGGGACATTAGCCCAGGCCGGCGCGGCTTCACAACTGCGGCGCGTTGGGCGCAAAACCGGCCAGATTAAGGAACCGAAAGGTGCCAGAAGACCGTGCCCCGGCGCCAAGAACAGCAAGAAATCCGCCGCCCCCGCGGAGGCAGCGCGCGAAGCGTGCCTACCGTGAGCGCATGAATGGTGACCCCGGCTGGATTCGAACCAGCGACCGCCCGCTTAGAAGGCGGGTGCTCTATCCAGCTGAGCTACGGGGCCCGATTCGAATCTAGCCCAATCGCACCGAAAAAGGGTGAATGCCGCTCCGGCCGCAAAGGCCGGGTTTCAGTGCGACCAGGGCACCTTGCGGTCATAGCGGAAATTGTCGGAATAGGCCTTGGGCCGGGGCGGCGCCACATGCGGCTCGAATCGCTGATAGGGAATGCCGTGCTTTTCGGCATAGGCCACCGCTTCCTCGGCGGTGTCGAACTCCAGCGTCACCTGCTGGCGCATGTCGCCCGAACTGGTCCAGCCCATCAGCGGGTCGATGGTGCGGGCGGTCTCCGGTTCGAATTCCAGAAGCCACTGGCGGGTGCGGGCCTTGCCCGACTGCATGGCGTTCTTGGCCGGTCTGTAGATACGCGCGCGCATGATCGTCCCTCTTGAACACACTTCCACCACCCCGGACTTTTGGCCTGGCATCCGTTCCGCGGGGGCACGAAACGGTTGGTCGGAGCGGCGTGATTTGAACACGCGACCCTCTGCTCCCAAAGCAGATGCGCTACCAGGCTGCGCTACGCTCCGGTCGCCGGTCCTTGCCTTACACGGCGGCGCGGGCGGCGGCAAGCGGACAGAAAAGCGCCCTATTGGGGCTCGAACCGGCCGGTGAACAGGACCGGCCAGTATTTGCCGGTGACGATGAACTGGCCGCTTGCCGCATCGTGTGCAATCCCGTTCAGGACGAAATTGCCGTCCGAAGCCACCTGGGTCCGCTCGGCCGGGGACAGCCGGTTGTAAAGTCCGCTCAGGTCGGCCACCCCCAGCACGCAGCCGGTCGTGGGCGCGATTTTCACCACCCGCCAGTCCTGGAAGACGTTGGCCCAGATCGCGCCATCGACATATTCCAGTTCGTTGAGGTTGGAGAGCGGTTGGCCCTCCACCCGCACCGTGACCGACCTTTGGGTGCTGAAATCGGCGGGGGAGAGAAAGAAAAGCTGGCTGGACCCGTCCGAGGCGATCAGCTGGCTGCCATCATGGGTCAGGCCCCAGCCCTCGCGCGGATTGTGAAGCTCCTTCAGCTTGCGGCCCTGAAGGTCGAAGACGAAGACACGATGCTCGCGCCAGCTCATCTGGTAGAGCCGGCCGCCGAAAAAGGTCAGGCCCTCGCCGAAATAGTCGTGATGGTCGTTGCGCAAGGCACTGACCTTGCCGCTCGCCCGGTCGATCACATTTATGCGGGTTTCGCCAACCACGTCGCCGGTGCTCTCGTACAGGCGCCCGTCATGCACCTCCAGCCCCTCGGTGAAGCCGGGAAGGTCGCGGCGTATCTCGCCGGTGACCTGGAAGGCATAGGACTTTGGCGCGGGACAGGACGCTGCCCGGGCCGGGCCGGCAGCGGCCGCCATCAGGACCGGCAGCAGAAAAATGGGCAGCAGCGCACGCATGAGGCGCGACTATCCCACGGCACCCTGCAATTGCAACAAGACGATGAAGGCCTTGCGGCCCACCCCGGTCAGGGGTCGAGGAGCGTGATGTCGGCGACCATTTCGCCCTTGGGCCCGTCTCCTACCCGCACGCGCACCCGCTGGCCCTCGGCCAGTTCACGCACATTGCAGCGGCGCAGGGTTTCCATGTGAACGAAAATGTCCGGCGTGCCCGCGCCCCGGCTGACAAAGCCATAGCCCTTGGCGCGGTTGAACCATTTGACGGTGGCTTCGAAGGGCGCACCCTTCGGCTCGGCGACATAGCGCTGCGGTCGGTCGTCACTCAAGGGCATCACCTGTGCCGTGGAATTGTCCAGGGACAGCAGCCTGCTGGCCTGCATGCCCCGCGGCCCGCGCACCGCCTCGCACACAACCTGCGCGCCTTCGAATGCCTGTTTGAAGCCGGACTGCCGCACGCAGGTCTGGTGCAACAGAATATCGCCGCCAGCCGGATCGCTGGGCGTGATGAAGCCATAGACCTTGCTGGCGTCGAACCACTTCACCTGACCTGTCACGGTCAGGCTGTCGCCCGCTTGCGCCTCCGCCATGAAGCCCTCCCAGCATGGCCGCACATTTTCTGCAATTTTGTATCATTGAAAGCCCCCCGAAAAGGGGAGACCGACCACAAAGCGAGATAATATTACTTTTTTCTCGGTGGCTGGCGGCCATGCCGGGCGGCGCATCCAGCGTCAGATGCCCCCTTTGCTGCTTCGCACAAAGGCCGTGCCGGCAATTCCCTTTTCTCCGTAATTGGTTGAAACTCTTGGCTGACAGGCTTTGCGACAATTGGATGTTGCGTGGAGTACAGGCATGGCTTCAAAACTAAGGCCCATGATCAAGGACGAGGCAAAGCCGCATATCCTGGTGGTCGAGGACGCGCGCGATATCCGCGAGCCCCTGGCCCGCTATCTGCGCGAACACAGCTACCGGGCGACGACCGCGCAGGATGCGGCCTCGGCGCGCAAGGTGATGAAAAGCTCGGCCATCGACCTGGTCGTGCTGGACATCATGATGCCAGGCGAGGACGGGCTGTCGCTGTGCCGCTCGATCCGCGAGACCAGCCAGATTCCGGTGATCCTGCTGACCGCCCGGGGAGAGGAAGTCGACCGCATCATCGGCCTGGAAATGGGCGCGGACGATTACATCGCCAAGCCCTTTTCGCCGCGCGAGCTGATCGCGCGCGTGGGCGCGGTGCTGCGCCGGACCCAGGCGCTGCCGCCGCGCCAGAAGCCGCCCGGCGCGGAACGGGTGAAGTTCGGCGACTGGACGCTGGACACCGGCCAGCGCGAACTGATCGGGCTGGATGGCGTGGCGATGCCGCTGTCCAGCGGCGAATTCCGCCTGCTCTCGGCGCTGCTGGAACGGCCCAAGATCGCGCTGACCCGCAACCAGCTTCTGGACCTGACCAAGGGGCGCGATGCCGATCTGTTCGACCGGTCGATCGACAACCATGTCAGCCGCCTGCGCAAGAAGATCGAGCCCGACCCCAAGAACCCCCGCTACATCAAGACGGTCTGGGGCGGCGGCTATATCTTCGCCATGGACCCGGAGATGGCGTGATGCGCTTTCGCCTTTGGCCGCGCACCCTGCCCGTTCAGCTGATCGTGGTGGTGGCCGGTGCGGTCGCCATCTCCAACATCGGTGTGGCGTTCTACTACTATGTGAACAGCCAGTCCCAGGCGCAGAACTACATCATCGAGCGCATGGTCGACCGTGCCGCTTCGGTCGCGGCGTCCGTCAGTCAGGTGCAGCCCCAGGCACGTCTGGTGGTGATGCGCACCATGAGCGTGCCGTCCTGGCGGTTTCGCGAAGTCCCGGAAAACTACGGTTCCAGGGTGATGACGCCCGATGAACAGGCGCTTGCCAAGCGCATTGGCGACGCCCTGCCCGCCGGCCACCCGCGCAAGACCGATGTGGTCGTGCATCTGTACCAGCCGCTCAAGGACATTGATCCGTCGCTGCGCCCGGTTCGTTCGCGCCAGCCCAATCCGCCGCACGACATGATTCAGGCCATTGTGCCGATCAGCAATCACAGTGCGATCAGCGGCGTGTTCATGCGTCCCACGCCTGACTGGCCGGTCGAAATCATGGTCGCGGCCGTGATCGCCGTGCTGGTTGCCTCCGCGGGCGCCGCCGTGATGGCGGGGCGGGTGGTGCGGCCGCTGTCGGAACTGACCGGCGCCGCCGCCGCCATGGCCGATGGTTCGGGGCGCCCCCATGTCGTCGAGCAGGGGCCGGACGATGTGCGCAATGCCGCCGCCGCCTTCAACGCCATGGCCGAGAAAGTCACCCGCACCCTGGAAAGCCAGCGCCACCTTCTGTCGGCGGTGGGCCATGACCTGCGCACCCCGATCACCGCCATGCGGATCAACCTAGAGTTCATCGAGGACAGCGAACTGCGCGATGGGCTGATGCGGAACCTGGACGAGCTTCAGGCCCTGACCGAACAGGTGCTGGCGGCGGCACGCGGCACCGGCGGGGAAACCAAGCGCAATGTCGACCTGTCGGCGCTGGTCGAAAGCCTGTGCGCCGACCTGGACGATCTGGGCGAGCCCGTCCATTGGGCGGGCCATGCGGCAGCCCCGATTTCCTGCCGCCCCAATGAGATACGCCGGGCTCTTCGCAACGTGGTCGAGAATGCCGTCGCCTACGGCAACAAGGCTGACGTCCGCATCACCGGCAATGCGGAAGGCTACGAGATCGTGGTTGAGGACGAAGGCCCTGGCATTCCCGAAAGCGACCGCCAGCGGGTGTTCGAGCCTTTCGTCCGGCTGGAAAGTTCCCGCAATGAAGCCACCGGCGGCACCGGCCTGGGCCTCAGCCTGGTGAAGGCCATTGTCGAAGGACATGGCGGTGCGGTGGTCCTGGAAAACCGCAAACAGGGCGGGCTCAGGGTCCGCATGCAGCTGCCCCGCATGCCCGCGGCACAGCCCCGTCCCGAAGCCGCCTAGGACCCCGCAGCGGGCCGGTATAGACTGTGATCATGCCCTTTGATTTCCCTGACAACATGGCCGTGAACGGCCGCCGGGCCCGCCGGGATTACTCATCAAAAACAAAGCGATATACAAAAAACCTGATGTGGCCCCTCAGGTGAGCGAGGACCTGCTCTACCGTCGGGACCTGTTGCGCCTGGCCGCCGATGCCAGCCATGCCGGCCACCTGCCCGCGCCGCATGTCAGCGCCAGCGAACACAATCCTGCCTGCGGCGATCGGGTGACCATCGAGATGACGTTGGAGGGCAACCGGATCGCCTCCCTGGCCCATGACAGCCGCGCCTGCGTGCTGACCCAGGCCTCGGCCGCGCTGCTGGCGGGGCTGGCGCCGGGCCGCGACGGTGCGGGCCTGGCGGCGCTGGCAGAAGGCGTGGAAGCCATGCTGGCGGGCGGCACGCCCCCGGAACCGGGCTATGCGGCCTTTGCCGGGGCGACCGACCTGCCCGGCCGCCATGTCTGCGTGATGCTGCCGCTCAGGGCGGCACTGAAGGCCCTCAAGGGGCCAGGCTCCGGGGACTAGACCTCGGACGCCTCGCGCACGATCTTGCCGACCAGGCCGTATTTGACCGCCTCTTCGGCGCCCATCCAGAAATTGCGCTCGGTGTCGGCCACGACCTTTTCATAGGGCTGGCCGGTCTCGTCCGCGATCTCCTTGATCAGGCGGGCGCGCATCTTGATGATTTCCTCGGCCTCGATGGTGATGTCGCTGGCCTGGCCGCGCACCCCGCCCAGCGGCTGGTGCAGCAGAAAGCGGGTAAAGGGCAGGCAGAAGCGGTTTTCCTTGTGCGCGCCCAGGAAGATGTGCGCGCCGGCGGACGCGACCCAGCCGGTGCCGATCATCTTCACACGGCGGCCGACAAAACGGATCATGTCGTGGATGGTGTCGCCCGACTCCACATGGCCGCCCGGCGAATTGACGATCACCCGGATGTCGCCCTCGCTCTCGGCATAGGCCAGAAGCTGCGCGGTGACCCGCTCGGCCATCTTCATGTCGACTTCGCCGAACACCAGCACGGTGCGCGACTTGAACAGGGCCTTTGCGATTTCGCTGTTCTGGGGCTCGGGGGCCTTGGACTTGTCGTCCTTTTCGTCGTGTTCTTCGTCTGCGCGGCGCAAGGCAAATTCTCCGGCTGCTGGGGTATTGGGGGATTCGGACAGTCTAACTATCCCATATGGCGGGGCAACGGGTTAAAAACACCCTCCCCATGCGGATTTTTGCCTATAGCGCGCCAATAACCGAGTCCATGGTGGGGCCAATTTCATCGCGGATCACCAGTTCCGCGAAACGGTCCTGGGGGGTCGGTTCGCGGTTCACGATCACCAGCGGCACTCCGCGCCGGCAGGCCAGCAGCGGAAATCCGGCCGCCGGATAGACGCCCAGCGAGGAGCCCAGAACCAGCATCAAATCGCAGCCTTCCGTCGCCCGATGGGCGCGGGCCATCTCGCCTTCGGGCATGGCCTGGCCAAAGGAAATGGTCGCGGTCTTGACGATCCCGCCGCAGGCCCCGCAAGCGGGCGCGTCGCCGTGCGCCTCGAAATGGCGACGGATGTCGGCAATCTCCATGCGCGCCTGGCAATCCAAGCATTTGGCATAGGTGGTGTTGCCATGCAGCTCGATCACCCGGTCGGCAGGAACACCGCTGGCCTGGTGCAGCGCATCGATATTCTGGGTGATGACATGGGAAACGATACCCCGCGCCGCCAGTTCGGCCACCGCGCGATGGCCGGCATTGGGGCGCACCGCATTCCAGGTTTCCTCCATCTCGAAGCGGCGGCGCCAGGATTCGCGGCGCGCATCGGGATCGGCCAGATAGTCGGAAAAATCGATCGGCATCATCCGGGTCCAGATCCCGCCCGGCGAGCGGAAATCGGGAATGCCGGATTCGGTGGAAATGCCCGCGCCGGTAAACACCACCGCGCTGCTGGCAGCGGCGAGCATTCCGGCCAGTTGCGAGACCTGATCCGTCACTGGGTCCGCAGGCTGTAGGGCTTGATCGCACCGCAATCGGCCTTGACCCAGTCGCCCTTGAAGTCCGTCTTCATGTCGGTGGGGTTGCCCTCCACCGTGCCCTTGAAGCTGTAGGCGCCGGTATAATGTTCGGCGCCGCTATAGGTCACCTTCACATTGCCGGTGCCCTTCATCCGACCCGTGCAGGTCATCACCGCGGTCATGCCCGATGCGGATGCCGAAGTGACCTTTGTGGTGCAGCCCGTCGCGCCCTGGTCGATATGCGGCGGCGTGCTGGCGTCCACTTCCGCCTGGCTCATGCACATCTGGCTGGTATGGGTGTTGGACGGCATCTTCATGTTCATGGCCTTCATCTGCGCGGCCACTTCCGGCGGCATCGCCATGTTCATGTTGGTGGTGGAGGTGACGGTCCAAAGCCCCGCCTTGCCGTGGCCCGCCAACGCGGCGGCCGGCAGCATCAGCACCAGGCCCGTTCCCAGAATTCCGGCCTTCAAAGTCGCAGATGTTCCGGGCATGCGCCGCACTCCTGGCCAGATGGCTTCGTCCGGCAAAATCTCGCATGCATTCTCCCGGCTTGAAAAGCATTGCCGGGCGGTGTCATGAAAAGATTGTGCAAGACCGGGCTGGAACCGGCCAATCGGGGGACCTGCCTGTCATGATGATCGGTCACTATGCCGTCGCGCTGGCCGGACGGCGCTGCCGTCACACCCCGCCGCTATGGGTTTTCGCCGCTGCGACGCAGCTTCTGGACATCATCTGGTGCGTGCTGATCATTGCCGGGATCGAGCATTTCGCGCCCGCGCCCGGACAGACGGGCACGCCGCTCGCCTTCACCGACTACCCCTGGTCGCACAGCCTGGCCGCGGCGCTGGTCTGGTCCGGCCTGACCTGGCTGGCAGCGCGCAAGCTGTTTGCCGTGAACACGCGCAGCGCCTGGCTGCTGGCGCTGGTGGTCTTTTCCCATTGGCCTCTGGACCTGCTGGTGCATCGGCCCGACCTGCCGCTATGGCCCGGCGGCCCGGTGGTGGGGCTGTCGCTGTGGGATCATCCGGCGCTGGAGCATTGGCTGGAGTCGCTGATGGTCGCGGCGGGCGCGGCCTGGTGGGGCATGTGCCTGTGGTCGGAAGGGCGCAGCCCGTGGCGCGCCTGGATCTTCGGCGGCGTGCTGATTGCGCTGTTTCTGGCGGCCGGGCCCGGCCAGCCCGAAAGCCCGGTGATCATCGGATCATTCGGGCTGGGCTTTTACCTGTTCGTGATCCTGCTGGCCTGGCTGGTCGACAGGCCCTGGCGCCGCACCGCGAATGCGTCTCAGTAAATAGTTGATAAAAACCAATTTTTCTATACGCGCCGATGCAATATTCTGAACGCCAGCCAAACACGCTGGGGGAGTGACGTTGCAAACCAGTTCCACTTACGGACCGACCGCCAAATTCTTTCACTGGCTGGTCGTGGCGCTGCTGGTGGCCCAGTACACCATCGGTTCGATCATGCCGCATATCGGGCGCAACACGCAGGATGCGGGGTGGGTGCACTGGCATCTGCTGGTCGGCGCGCTGATCCTTCTTGCGATCGTTCTGCGCTTCGCATGGCGCATCAAGAGCCCGGTGCCCGAACCGGCCGCGGACACCAACTGGGAACGCATGCTGGCGACCTTCACGCACTGGATGCTCTATCTGCTGGTGTTCGTGATCACGGTGCTGGGCTGGGCCGCCGCCAACTCGCGCGGCTGGGAGGTCAAGCTGTTCGGCCTGGTGCCCCTGCCCGCGCTGTGCCCCAAGGGATCGGCCTGGGGGCATGAGGCCGGCGACATCCACAATGTGCTGATCTATGTGCTTCTGGGCTTCATCGCACTGCATCTGGCCGGCGCGCTGAAACACCACTTCATCGACAGAAACGACATTCTCAAGCGGATGCTCCCCGGCAGCCGCTAGACGACATACGAACTGGAGCGCCGAATTGGACACTTTGAAACGCCAGGCCGCGGCCGTGGTGACCGCGGGTCTTTTGTGCAGCATGCCGGCATATGCCGGCACAAAATCCGCGGGCAGCAAGACGATCGAAAGCGCCGGCACGGCCATGGCCATCGCCCTGCCGCTGGTCGCGGGCGGCATCACCCTGATCAAGCATGATCGCATCGGCTCAGCCCAGCTGCTGGCCGAAACGCTGCTGACCGTCGGCACGGCCTATGGCCTAAAAAGCATCGTGCGCGAGCGCAGGCCCGACGGATCGGACTATCGTTCCTTTCCATCGGACACGACCGCGCTGTCCGCCTCGGGCTCGTCTTTTCTCTGGGGCCGTTATGGCTGGGAGTATGGCCTGCCCGCCTTTGCCGTCACCCAGTTCGTGTCCTACAGCCGCGTGCAGGCCAAGAAACATCACTGGTACGACACGCTGGCCAGCTCGGCGCTGGCCGCGGGCTATGGCTATGTCCTGACCACGCCGTTCGAAAAGCGCTATCACATCCAGACGTCGATGACCCCGACGCCCGACGGCGCAATGGTGCAGTTCGCCTATCGCTGGTAGCGGCGCCTATTTGGCGGCGCGCGCCACGCCTTCCTGGATCAGCTTGCGGGCTTCCTCGGCATCGCCCCAGCGGATGATCTTGACCCACTTGCCAGGCTCCAGGTCCTTGTAGTGGGCGAAGAAGTGCTCGATCTGCTGGCGGGTGATCTCGGGCAGGTCGTCATAGTTGGTGACATTGTGGAAGCGGGCCGAGATATGGTCCGACGGCACCGCGATGATCTTCTCGTCCGCGCCCGCATTGTCTTCCATCAGGAGCACGCCCACGGGACGCACGCTGATCACCGCGCCCGGCGCGATGGCGCGGGAATTGGCAACCAGCACGTCCACCGGATCGCCGTCGCCCGACAGGGTGTGGGGAATGAAGCCGTAATTGCCCGGATAGCGCATGGCCGTATAGAGAAAGCGGTCCACCACAAGCGCGCCGGAGGCCTTGTCCAGCTCGTACTTGATGGGTTCGCCGCCGATCGGCACCTCGATGATGACGTTGACGTCCTGGGGGGCGTTCTTGCCGACGGGAATCTGGTCGATGCGCATGGGAATCCTCAATGATTGGCGCGGTGGTAAGTTCCTTGCTGCACTGCGTCAACAGGATTAGGACGAATAGCCGCAATCCCCTTTTCCTGCCGCCCGCCAGCGCTATCTAAGTCCAGACATTTCCCGCCTTTTTCCAGGAGCCGCCCATGCAGACCAAAGCCTATGCCGCGAAAGGCCCCACCACCCCGCTTGGCCCCCACACCATCGAGCGGCGCGAGCCCGGCCCCAAGGACGTGGCCATCGAGATTCTCTATTGCGGCGTCTGCCACAGCGACCTGCACACCGCCCGCAGCGAGTGGCCCGGCACCAAATACCCTTGCGTGCCCGGTCATGAAATTGTCGGCCGTGTGACCGCCGTGGGAGGCCAGGTGGATCGCTTCAAGGCGGGCGACCTGGTGGGCGTGGGCTGCATGGTCGACAGCTGCCGCACCTGCGCCTCCTGCGAAGAGGGCCTGGAACAGTATTGCGACGGACCGGTCGGTTTCACCGGCACCTACAACGGCCCGCTCGGCGCGCCGGAAAACACCCATGGCGGCTACAGCGCGGCGATCACGGTGGACGAACATTTCGTGCTGAAGATCACCCATGCCGAAAAGGACCTGGCCGCCGCCGCGCCGCTGCTTTGTGCGGGCATCACCACCTGGTCGCCGCTGCGCCATTGGGGCGCGGGCCCCGGCAAGAAGGTCGGCATCGTGGGCATCGGCGGGTTGGGCCACATGGGCGTCAAGCTGGCCCATGCGCTGGGCGCACACACCGTCGCCTTCACCACCTCGCCCGCCAAGGTCGCCGACGCCAAGGCATTGGGCGCCGACGAGGTGGTGGTGTCCAAGGACGCCGAACAGATGGCCAAACATGCCGGCAGCTTCGACCTGATCGTCAACACCGTGGCCGCGCCGCACGACCTGGACGCCTTCACCGCCCTCCTCAAGCGCGATGGCACCATGACGCTGGTGGGTGCGCCCTCCACGCCGCATCCCTCGCCCGCGGTGTTCAACCTGGTGTTCAAGCGCCGCGCGATTGCCGGCTCGCTGATCGGCGGCATCCCGGAGACCCAGGAGATGCTGGACTTCTGCGCCAAGCACGGCATCACCTCGGACGTCGAGATGATCGCCATGCAGGATATCGAAAAGGCCTATGAACGCATGCTCAAGAGCGATGTGAAATACCGCTTCGTGATCGACATGGAGTCTTTGAAGTAAACCCCTCTGCCGGCAGATCCCCTTACAGGCGCTACGCGCCGAAGGGGCGACATTGCGCGTTCACCAGCGGGCCTACTTCATCGGCTTGTGAAAGCGTCCGACCAGCACGGCCTTGGCCAGGATATGGCCATCCATCGCGCCCATGATCTGCGCGCGGGTGGCATCGGGGCCCAGGCTCAGTTTGGTATCCAGCGCATAAAGCTGGAACGTGTAATGGTGATAGACGCAGCACGGCGCGCCCGGCCCAAGATAACCGGCCTGATGGGCGGTGTTCATGATCTGGATGGTGCCATCGGGAAGTTTGGGGGTGTCGGGGATCGCCTCGGGCAGCGCATTCATCGTGCCCGGCAGGTTGAAGGCGCCCCAGTGCAGAACTTCATTGGTCGTCTTCTGCAGCGCGGTATCGGGATCGTCCACGATCAGCGCAAAGCTTTGCGTGCCGGCGGGCACGCCCGTCCAGCTCAGTTCCGGGGAGTCGGGCACCGCTTCGCTGGCCTGGGTATATTTGTCGGGAATGATGCCGCCATCCTTGAAAGAATAACTCGTCAGCGACATGCGCTTTGGCGCATTGGCCGGCGCCGGTTGCGCCAGGACGGGGACGGCGCACAAGGACAGTAATGCCAGCGCAAGCGCCGGCGTTTTCAGGTCACGCATCGGAACCTCCCTGATTTCTTGGCCTCATCATCGGCCTGAATGTGGTTGCAATCCTCCAACAGAAAATCACGGCAGCCCCTGACAATAGGGCTCCGCCGCCGTGAATGTCGAATGACGTTGCGGTTAGGTGCGCGCCTCAGGCGGGTGGATTTTGCGCCTGGTCCGAGAACTGGTTGAAGGCGGTCAGGGCGTCGGCCGCATACATCAGCGCCGGCCCGCCGCCCATATAGACGGCCATGGTCAGCACCTCCTCCACTTCGGCCAGGCTGGCGCCCAGCTTCACCAGCGCCTCGACATGAAAGCCGATACAGCCTTCGCAACGCAGCGCCACGCCAATGGCCAGCGCGATCAGTTCCTTGGTCTTGCGGTCCAGCGCACCGTCCTTGGCTGCCGCCTGCGCCAGGGCCGAAAAGCCCTGCATCGCATCGGGCTGGTCGCGCCTGAGCTGTTTAAGGCTGGCGGAAATGTCGCGGGTCAGGGCGGGAAAGTCTTTCATGATACGCTCGCCGGGGTTGCGCCGGCACACTACAGCGCGTCCGGCGCCCGGCATTGCGCCAACGCAAGAATATCCGCCATTGCGCGATTGCCATGAAAGTGCGGGACTGTAAGCCAAGGTGCCGATGGGGGGAGATGAGTATGGACAGGCGCGGAATATTGAAGACCGGCGCGGGCCTGTTCGGCCTGGCGCTTGCGCCCGCGCACGCCGCCATCATCGCGTCCGACCGGGCCCGGCCGCTGATACCCCATGGCGTCATGAGCGGCGATCTGCTGACCGACCGGGCGATGATCTGGGGCGCGTCGGATCGCCCCGCCCGCATGGTGGTGGAATGGGCGCGCGATCCCGGATTTGCAAAGGCCCAGCGCCGCGAAGGCCCGCTGGCCACGCCCGACACCGGACTGACCGCCAAACTGGACCTGACCGGCCTGCCGCCCGGCGCGGAGATTCACTACCGCGTCGCCTTTCATCATCCCGATGACCCGAAAGCCATAAGCGACTGGACCAGCGGGCGCCTGCGCCTGCCCGGTGGCGCACCCCGGCCGATCCGCTTCACCTTCTCCGGCGATGAAGCCGGACAGGGCTTCGGCATCAATCCCGACCTGGGCGGCTATCGCATTTACGACGCCATGCGCCGCGCGCGGCCCGATTTCTTCATCCACCAGGGCGACCAGATCTATGCCGACCAGCCTTTGACGGATTCGGTGGCGCTGCCGGGCGGCGGCACCTGGCGCAATATCGTCACGCCCGCCAAGGCAGGGGTCGCCGCCACGCTGGAGGGCCTGCGCGGCGCCTTCGCCTACAATCTGATGGATACCAACAAGCGCCGTTTCCTGAGCGATGTCCCCATGCTGGCGCAATGGGACGATCACGAGGTCAGCAACAACTGGTATCCGGGCAAGATTCTTCCCGACGGCACGCCGGTTGACCGCATCGCACGCTTCTCGCGCCAGGCCATGGCCGAATTCAACCCCATGCGGATGGCCGCCAATGCGCCGGGCGTGCAGCGCGCATTTTCCTGGGGCCCGTTGCTGGATGTCTTCATTCTGGATGCCCGCAGCTTCAAGGGCCCGAACCCCGATGCGGGCGCGGCCGCGCCGGGCGCCGGCATGTTCGGACACCGCCAGATCGCCTGGCTGAAGGACGCGCTGGCGCGATCAAGGGCGGTCTGGAAGCTGATCGCGTCGGACATGCCGCTGTCGCTGACCGTCAAGGATCACCTGAAGGGCGAACCCCCGGGCAGCATCGAGGGCCTTGCCAATGGCCGGCGGGGCGCACCGGGCGGACGCGAGGCCGAACTGGCCGATCTGCTGTCCTTCATGCGCGCGCGGGCCATCACCAACACGGTCTGGATCAGCGCCGATGTCCATCATGCCAGCGCCATCCACTATCATCCCGGCCGCGCGGCCTTTGGCGACTTTCTTCCCTTCTGGGAAATCGTGGCGGGACCGATCAACGCGGGCAACGGTTCGATGGAGGACAATTTCCTCGATCCCACCTTCGGCCCGCAGGTCGTGCATGCCACGGTGCCCACCGCGCTGGCTGACAAGAGCCCGCGCGCGGGCCTGCAATTCTTCGGCATGGGTGAGATCGATCCGGCCAGCCGCGCGTTGACGCTGTCGATCAACGACCTGGACGGGCGCCAGCTGTGGCACAGCTCGCTCGATCCGGCCTGATCCATGTGGCCTGATCCATGTGGCCTGGCGCATATGGCGTGGCGCAAGGTTCCACGGCGGCCAGCGGATTGCGCATGCGCAAATTCGGCCATGCAGGACATGCGATCCCAAATTTGGGCTAGTATGGGCCCGGGAGATTGCCGATGACGCCAGACCCTGAATCATCCATTGGCGCGCGGCCGGGCACCTTGGTGCTTCCGGCCGGCTCGCCGCCGCCGGTGGTGCGGGTGTTCCAGTATGACGCCCAGACCTGCGAGGAACGGCAGATCGACGACCTGGAGGCCCTGCACGACTATGCCGGCACCGCCAGCACGACCTGGATCGACATCCAGGGGCTGGGCAAGGCGGCCACGCTGCAAAGGATCGGGGAGATTTTCAATATCCACCGCCTGGCGCTGGCCGATGCGGTGAACGTGCCGCAACGGCCCAAGGCGGAAGTCTATGACGACTATGTGCTGATCGTGGCGCGCGCGCCCCAGGACGATGTCGATCCGCGTGTGCCCCTGCCCCAGGTCTGCATCCTGGTTGCGCGCAACTATGTGGTGAGTTTCCAGGAACGCTATTTCGGCTTCTTCGATCGCGTGCGCGAGCGCATTCGCGAGGGCGCCGGCCGCCCGATCCGCACCGGCGGCCCCTCCTATCTGGCCTATGCGCTGCTGGACGTCCTGGTCGGCCATTACACACCGATCCTGGAAGACATTTCGGACGAAATGGACGATCTGGAAGAAAACCTGCTTGCCAACCCCAGCCCGCAGCACCTGACCGCGCTGTATGACCTGCGCCGCAAGCTGACGGTGCTGCGACGGCTGGCGCGGCCCCAGCGCGAGGCGCTGCTGCAACTGAGCCATCTGCAGAACCCGCTGATCGCACCGGAGGTCGCCCCCTATCTGCGCGATGCGCACGATCACGCCTCGCAGAATGTCGAAATCATCGAATCCCTGCGCGACACCGCGGGCGACCTGATGGATACGGCGCTGGCCACGCTGGGCCACCGCAGCAACGAGGTCATGAAGGTTCTGACGCTGATGGCCAGCATCTTCATTCCGCTGACCTTCATGGCCGGGATTTACGGCATGAACTTCCAGGACATGCCCGAACTGTCCATGCCGGAGGCCTATCCGACTCTGCTGGCCGCCATGGCGATCGTGGCCGGCGGCATGATCTGGTATTTCCGCCGGCGCGGCTGGATCGGCGCGCGCACGCCGCCCGCGATGGATGCATCCAAAGACCAGTGACGCGGCGGAACTTACGCCTGGGACACGCCGAAAAAGCGCCTGGGGTTTTCAACCGTCATGACGCGAATGTCCTGGCCGGAAACGCCCGCCTGCCTGAGGCGCGGTATCAGTTTTCGCGTGGTGAACAGCAGCCCATCCGGCGGATCGAGCCTGCTCCTGAAATCCTTCACATCCTCCGGCAGGAGCGATCCCCCCAACTCCTCGTCCTGGGACAGAAAGACATTTCCGGCGAACCCGGTTTCGACCAGGCGCGCGATGCATTCCGCGCGCCTTTCAAAAGAGAGTTTGGCGTTTGGCATCAGCCCGCGATGAACATGATCCATTCCAAGCGAATAGCCGCGCCTGACCAGGCCCAGGAAGTAATCCAGATCACCGCTGTCATCGCTGTGATCGAAAGACACCTTGGCCGGGTTCATGCCCTCGTCATCCAGAATGGCGACAAGATTGTCCGCGGCGCGATCGACGGCATGGGTATGGATGCGTATCGGCACGCCCGTGGCCCTGCTGGTTCTGACGGCGGCGCGCAAGCCCGTGATTTCGAGCTCGGTTGGCTCCTTGCCAACAACTCCGATCTTGATGACGCCCGCCCGGATGCCGGTACCGTCGATGCCCTGCGAAATCTCCTTCCCGAAGAATTCGGCAAGCCCCTCGATTGTGCGCGAGGGCATGGTCACACCGGCATATTGCGGCGGGAAAAACCGCTGGCCGGTGCAGGCGATCATAGGAATGCCGGACCTGCGCGAAACCTCTTCGAGAAACCGGATGTCGCGCCCGACATCGTAGGGGGTCAGATCGACGATAGTGTCAATTCCCGCCGCCCGCACCGTTTTGAGCTGGGCGACGGCCTGATTGGTGAATTCGCGCCTGCCGCCGTTGGGCCACTTGTCCTGGAAGTATGGGCCATCGGCGATATGTTCATGCGGCAGCGTGCAGCCCAGCCTGTCGGCATCCATCGCACCCAGCACCGTCTGCGCCATGCCAGCGGACGGCCCATTCGTGCCCGCGGGTCGGGCCACCCCGGCGACCGGGCGGAACACGGTTGCGGCGACACCGATGGCAGCACTTTGCGCTATGAAAACTCGCCGGTTCGTCATGGAAACCATCGCCTCGCCTGCGCCTCATTCGGGATTTGCCGAAAGCCGGGCGCCCGCCATTCAGGTCGCACCTTCCGTCTTGATGTGTATCAGCTTCCCGCAATGCTTGCAGTGAACCGCGTCGGGGTCATGGCGGGTCAGCCCGCAACCGGTGCATTCATATGTCGCCTTGGCCGGACGGAAAAGAATCTGGATCAACCGCACGAACAGCGAGACACCGAATATCATGATGGCGACCGAGATCAGACGACCCTGGGGACCCGAAAGGGTGACATCGCCAAAGCCGGTCGTCGTAAGCGTTGCGACCGTGAAATAGAGAGCGTCTGCATAATTCTGGATGCCCGGATTGACCTTGTGTTCCAGCTCAAACACCAAAGCGGTCGTCACGAAGACAAAAAGGGCCAAGTTGATGAGCGCGAAAATCGTTGCTTCATTTCGGCGAAAATAGAGAAAGTCGGCTCGAAGCCCCTTTAATAGATGATAGGAGCGCATCAGGCGAAGCGTCCGCAGTACCCGCACGAATGCAAAACCCTCACCGGCGACGGGAACCAGCAGAGACAGGATCACAACAACATCGGCAATGCCTGCCGGCATCAGCAAGTCCCGCCAAACGTCGCGGCTGATCATCAGTCTTGCGCCGAATTCGGCGGCAACAATCAGACCGATCAGGACGTCGAGGGTCTCGAGCAGCACGCTGCTCTCAAAAAAGGACGTGACGATCATGTAGAGGATGACGGCCACATCAAAAATGAGCAGGCCGTAGCGATAGCGCCGCGCGATCTGGCTATCGCCCGTATACAGCGCCCTGAGACGTGTCTTTATTGCCATACCTCGTTCCACAGATAATGCGGCCGGCGCCGGCACCGAAGGTGCAAAGAACCATGCCCCAGTAATACCTCGTCCATGGAGAGCAGTTGCGCAGAACCGGCACCCAAGGGCAACCACGCCCCCCAAAGCCGCCGCGGGACTATCGCACCAATTGCCCCGGCAATATCAATGGCTGGAAATTGCGCTGCCGCGCAGCCCTCTTTCCGCTGTCGCGGCGGCCCGCCAAAGCGGCATAGCACATCCCTCGCCCTTCGGGCTCGAAGAGGCGCTCAGTTTCTGGAACACCTGGGAAGCTGCCTGGCGCCCACTCGCGGCTTCGCCGCTCGGTGGCGCTCAGTTTTTCTAAGCTCACTGCGTTCGCTAAGAAAAACTGGCGCGCCCTAGGGGAGTCGAACCCCTCTTACAAGATTGAAAATCTTGGGTCCTAACCGATAGACGAAGGGCGCTGCCGGAGGAGCCGGGGGTTTACCGGCCAAAGCCGGGATTTGCAAGCCGGTTCAGACCCTTTCGGTCCGAATGTCAGGCCGTGGCGGGGGCCGCGTCCTCGACCTCCAGCTGGGCGCGCACACGCCCGTTCCAGTCGTCCTGGCGCAGCCGCCCGGCGGCATGGATGATCCCGCCCCGGCTGGCCAGAAGCCCCTGTCCCAGCGGCGTATCGGCGGCCCTGAAGGCAATGGCGTCCAGCATGCCGCTGCCCGCCGCCAGGCGCAGCTTCACATGCGCACCGCCCACCACATCGGCATAGGCCACCCGCAGGTCCGGCACCCCCAGCAGCGGTTCGGGGTTGCCCGCGCCAAAGGGGCCGGCCGCCGCCAGTTCCTGGGCCAGGGCGATGTTGGCACCGCCAGCAGAGCTGACCGCGTCCAGATACAGGTCGTTGGCCGCCGCCAGCGCCGCGCCGGTTCCGGCAAAGGCGTCCTCGACGAATTGGCGAAAACGGTCGACCTGGCCGTGCATCAGCGAGAATCCGGCGGCCATGGCATGGCCCCCGCCATACTCGATCGCCCCCGCCTCGGCGGCAGCGCGGATGATGCCGCCGACATCGATACCGGGGATCGAGCGGGCCGAGCCGCGCCCCATTTCCCCTTCAAATCCAGCGACAAAGGCGGGCTTCTTGAAGCGCTCCCTTCAGCCGACCGGCGACGATGCCCACCACGCCGGATGCCAGCCATCGCCCGCCACCAGCACGAAGGGCGCGTTTTCCTGGGTCGCGGCCATGGCGGTCGCCTCCTCCAGGATGGCCTTCTCGATCGCCTGGCGTTCGCGGTTGTGCAGGTCCAGTTGCAGGGCGAAATCCTGGGCCGCCTCGGCCTCGCGCGCGGTCAGCAGGTCCACGCCCAGGGAAGACCGGCCCACCCGGCCCCCCGCATTGATGCGCGGCCCCAGGACGAAGCCCAGGTGATAGGGCGTGAACGGTCCGCGTGCCTTGGCTACCCCGGCCAGCGCCGCCAGCCCCGGCCGCGACAGGGTGGAAAGCTGGCCCAGCCCGAAGCGGACAAAGGCCCGGTTCACCCCCGTCAGCGGCACCACATCGCAGACCGTCGCCAGCCCCACCAGGTCCAGGAACAGGCGCAGATCGGGTTCGGCGATGTCCCGCTTTTCATAAAAACCGGAATCGCGCAGATGGCGGTTCAGCGCCACCAGGAACAGGAAGCTCACGCCCGCCGCGCACAGATGGTTCAGGCCGGACGTGTCACCGGGCTGGTTGGGGTTCACATGCGCCAGCGCGGGCGGGCTGGATTCGACCCGGTGATGATCCAGCACCACCACATCCATGCCCAGGCTTTTGGCCTCCTCCAGCGCGGCGGTGGCGGCGGCGCCGCAATCGACCGTCACCACCAGCCTGATGCCCTCGCCATGCAGCGTGGCCATCGCCGCCGGCGACGGGCCATAGCCTTCGGTCATGCGGTCGGGAATGTAGATGCGCGGCGGTGCGCCCAGCGCGCCCAGAAAATCGCTCAGCAGCGCCGCCGAGGTCGAGCCGTCCACGTCATAGTCGCCAAAGACGGCAATCGCCTCGCCCGCCTCCAGCGCCGCGGCGAGGCGGACGACCGCCTTGTCCATGTCTTTCAGCACCGACGGATCGGGCAGCAGGTTCTTCAGGCGGGGCGAAAGATAATCGGCCGCTTCGGCGGGACCGATGCCGCGCACCGCCAGCAACCGCGCCAGGACCGGCGAGATGGACCGCAGCAACTCGCGCTCGATACCGGCATCGGCGGGGCGCAGCAGCCAGCGCCTGCCCGTAAAGGAGCGGGCGACATCGAACGCCGCCGCCGAAGGTGACGCGGACGCCGCCTCAGACACCCTTGTTGCGGCGATGGCGCGCCTTGATCCAGCGCACCGTGCCGGTGACCGAACGCATCACCACGCTTTCGGTGGTGATGAAGTCGCCTTCGCGGTGCACGCCGCGCAGCATCGAACCATCGGTGACGCCGGTGGCCGAAAACACCACGTCGCCAGACACCAGTTCGTGCAGGTCGTATTTGCGGTTCAGGTCGGTCACGCCCCACTTGGCGGCGCGGGCCTTTTCATCCTCGTTGCGGAACACCAGCCGGCCCTGCATCTGGCCGCCGATGCAGCGCAGCGCCGCGGCCGCCAGCACGCCTTCGGGTGCACCGCCGGTGCCCATGTAAATGTCCACGCCGGTCGAAGCGTCGGTGGTTTCGATCACCCCGGCCACATCGCCGTCGGTGATCAGCTTCACCTTGGCCCCGGCCTTGCGGATCTTGGCGATCAGCGCTTCATGACGCGGGCGGTCCATCACCAGCACCGTGACATCTTCCGCCGAAATGCCCTTGGCGCGGGCGATGGCCGCGATATTGGCCGCCGGTTCTGCATCCAGGTCGATCAGCCCTTCGGGATAGCCCGGGCCGATGGCGATCTTGTCCATATAGGTGTCGGGCGCATGCAGCATGGTGCCTGGCTCGGCCATGGCCATCACCGCCAGGGCATTGGCCATCTGCTTGGCCGTCAGGGTGGTGCCTTCCAGCGGGTCGAGGGCGATGTCGACGGCCTGGCCGCCCTGCCCGACCTTCTCGCCGATATAGAGCATGGGCGCCTCGTCCCGCTCGCCCTCGCCGATCACCACGGTGCCGCTGATCGGCAGCCGGTTGAAGGCCGCGCGCATCGCCTCGACCGCGGCCTGGTCGGCGTCGTGCTCGTTGCCGCGCCCGATCTGGGCAAAGGCCGCGATGGCGGCGGCTTCGGTCACGCGCACCGCCTCAAGCGCAAAGGCGCGGTCCAGCGGATAGGCAACTTCGGGAGGAGTAATCTCGGTCATGGATACGGTTCTCTTCTTGTGACGGCCCCTTGTCAGGCCGCTTCCATGGGAATCATGCAGGGGCGCGAACGCACCTTGTCCGACGCGGCTATCGCCTTCAAGGCACGTTCCACGGCGGCCTGGGCAGTCTCATGGGTGATCATGACAATTGCCACCGGCTCGCCGGGGGCCCGGCCACGCTGGATCATGCTCTCGATCGAGACCCCGGCCTCGGCCAGATGGGTCGCGATCTGGGCCAGAACGCCCGGTTCGTCCAGCACTTCGAAGCGCATGTACCAGGGGGCGACGGCCGCCTTGCCGTCGGCGGGGGTCAGCTTTTGCAGTTCGCTGGCGGGCTGGCCGAAAACCGGGGCGGGGCCGCCCGATGCGGCCTCCACAATGTCGGCAATGACCGCGCTGGCGGTAGGCGCCTCGCCCGCGCCGGGGCCCGAGAAGAAATAGGACCCGGCGGCACCCGCATCGACCATGACCCCGTTCAGCGCGCCGTTCACATTGGCCAGCGGCGACCGCTGGCGCACCATCGCCGGGTGCACCGTCTGTTCGATCCCGTCGCCAATCCGGCGGGTCACACCCAGCAGCTTGATGCGGAAGCCGAACTCGCGGGCATAGGCGATGTCGTCCGGGGTGATATGGGCAATGCCCTCCACCGCGATGGAATCCAGATCGGGCCGGGTGCCGAAGGCCAGGCTGGAAAGCAGCGCCAGCTTGTGCGCGGTATCGCCGCCGCCCACATCAAGCGTGGGATCGGCTTCGGCATAGCCCAGCGCCTGGGCCTCCTTCAGCACCGCGGCAAAGGGGCGCCCGGTGATTTCCATCTCGGTCAGGATGTAGTTGCAGGTGCCGTTCAGGATGCCGCGCACCGCCGCGACCGGCTGGGCGATCAGGCCTTCGCGCAGGGATTTGAGGATCGGAATGCCGCCGGCGGCGGCGGCCTCGAATTTCAGCGTCACGCCATGGGCTTCGGCCAGCTCGGCCAGCTCGCTGCCATGCTTGGCCAGAAGCGCCTTGTTGGCGGTCACCACATGCTTGCCGTTCTTCAGCGCCTGGGTGACCAGATCGCGCGCGATGCCCTCCTCGCCGCCGATCAGCTCCACCACCACATCGGCATCTCCGCGTGCCAGCTCCAGCGGATCGGCGGTCCAGCCCACCAGTTCGAAGCCGCGATCCTTTTTGGGATCGCGCGCGGAAACGCCGGTCAGCGTCAGGGCGCGGCCCGCGCGCTGTGACAGTTCGGCGCCATGCGCCGACAGCGCCCGCACAACGCCGCCGCCCACGGTGCCAAGCCCGGCAATGGCAATTTTGAAAGGTTTGCTGCTCATACCGTCCCGGTCACATCTGCTATTTGGCCGGCGCCATGTCCGACAGGTCGGACGGCGCCATGTTGGTGCCCTGGGTCAGGAACTTCTTCACATTGCGCGCCGCCTGGCGGATGCGATGCTCGTTCTCCACCAGGGCCACGCGCACGAAACCTTCGCCATACTCGCCGAAGCCGATGCCCGGCGAAACCGCCACCTTGGCATGGATCAGCAGGTCCTTGGCGAATTCCATCGAGCCCTTCTCGCGATAGCGCTCGGGCACCGGGGCCCAGGCGAACATCGAGGCTTCGGGCGCCGGAATCTCCCAGCCCGCCTGCGCCATGCTTTTCACCAGCACGTCGCGGCGCGCGCGATAGACGGCGCGGATTTCATCGACCACATCCTGCGGCCCGTTCAGCGCGGTCGCCGCCGCCACCTGGATGGGCGTATAGGCACCATAGTCGAGATAGGACTTGATGCGCGCCAGCGCGCCGATCAGCTTTTCATTGCCCGCGGCAAAGCCCATGCGCCAGCCGGGCATGGCATAGGTCTTGGACAGGGACTGGAATTCGATGGCGATGTCTTTCGCACCGTCGATCTGCAGGATCGAGGGCGGCGGATTGTCGCCGAAATAGATGTCGGCATAGGCCAGGTCCGACAGAACCCAGATCTCGTGCTTCTTGGCGAAGCGCACGACCTCTTTGTAGAAGTCCAGGTCGACCACCTGGGCGGTGGGATTGGACGGATAGTTCACCACCATCGCCAGCGGCGACGGCACAGAATGGCGCGTGGCCATGCCGATGCGCGACAGATATTCCTCGGGGCTGGTGGCCGGCACATGGCGGATGGCCGCGCCCGCAATCATCGAAACCGAGGCGTGGATGGGATAGGCCGGATTGGGCGCAGCACCACGTCGCCCGGGGCAGTGATGGCCATGGCCAGGTTGGCGAAGCCTTCCTTGGAGCCAACGCCGCGATCACCTCGCGGTCGGGTCAGCGTGACGCCGAAGCGGCGCTGGTAATAGGCGGCATGGGCCCGGCGCAGGCCCTTGATGCCGCGGCTGGCGCTGTGGCGGCTGGCGCGCGGGTCGCGCCTCGGTCTCGCACAGCTTGTCGACGATATGCTGGGGGTCGGCATGTCAGGGGTTGCCCATGCCGAAATCGATGATGTCCTCGCCCGGCCGCGCGCGGCTTCCAGGCAGTTTACTTCCTCGAAGATGTAGGGCGGCAGCCGCTTGATGCAGTAGAAATCGGTATTCATGGTCGATGAGCTTTGATGCGGAACCTCCGGCGAAGGTGCGATTCTGGGGTATTCGCCCCGCCCGTCAATATCAGGTCCGGCATAGGTGCCGCGCAGGAGCAAAAATAGGGCTTTTCAGGGCGTGGCCAGGGACGATGGCGTGGGAACATCCCTCCGGCCCGTCGCTTGCGCTCAGGCGTTCGGCGCTCGAAATGGTCAGTGGACCATTTCGTCCGCCTGCAACGGACCGCGCCTCACCCTGGGTAAATCTCGGCCCGGCGGTTGCCTTCCTCGCCACGCAGCATGGATTCTGTAATAGATCGGCTGGCTGTCGCCCACCGCCTCGACCTGGACCTTGGCTGCCGGAATGCCGGCCTTGATAAGGGCCTGGGCCACCGCATTGGCGCGCTGCTGCGGCTGCGGAAGATCAGTTCCATGTGCCGCTCGATCGACATGTTGCCGGTGCGGCTGGAGGCATGCCCCACCACCTTGATGCTGCCGGTTCCGCCATTGGCCTTGAAGGCCGCGACGGCATCGCTGACCTGCTTGCGGGCCTTGGCCGACAGGGAAGTCCCGTCCCCCGCGAAATAGATGATCTCGTTGGGCGGAACGCCGCCATTCATGGCCGCCGCCATGCCGGCCGGGGTTCCGGGGGCGGCGTTCAGGTTGGCGATCACGCTGCCATTCGAACCGCTGTCATCGCCCGAGGCCTGGCCGGCGGTTCCCGCCTGGGCCGCGGTCTGGCGGTAATGGGCCAGGATCGGCCCCGCCACCCATTTGGAGATGCTGGGGTCCAGCGCGGGAGCGGACGACCGCTTGAAGCCCAGCGCGGCGTCGGACGGATTGGCGGCCGCCATCATCGCACCGCTGGAACCCGCCGGGGGAACCGCGGGAACGGCCGGTTCCGCGCCAGGCGGAGGTGTCACGCTTGCGGACCGAACGGGCGCCGGTGCAGGGGCAGGCGCGGCGACCGGAGGTTCCGCGGACGGCGGCGCGGCCGCAGGCGGAGCCTCGGCGGTGGGCGGCGCATTGCTGGCCATGACGGGATTGGCCGTCGGCGGAGCAGCACTTGGCGGAGCAGCACTGGGCGGGGCCTCGGCTGTCGGGGGCGCATCCATCGCCGCCTGCGCGGTGGGCGCAGCCGCACTGGGCGGTACCGATCCAGGGGCCAGCGGCGGCGGCGCGGCGGCCTCGGTGCCGGCGCGCAGCGCATCGGCGCTGTACTGGGCCTGGGTACCGGCGGCGGCGACCTGCTGGGCCGCCTGGGTCTGGGCCGCGGCATCGGGCGCGGCGGGACGCGGCGGAAGCGCCGCCAGGTCGGGCGTGTTCACATTGGCGTCGGTGCTGGCGGTCGGCGGCGCATTGGCATCATCGGCGGGCAGCGGCGCGGTGTCGTCGCCGCCGAACAGGCCGGTGGGATCAAGATCGCTGACCGTGTCGCTGACGGTCTCGCAGGCGGTGGTCCCCATCGCCAATGCCAGCACGACGGCAAGCCGCACCACAGGACGGGCAAACTGTTTGGTCATCGTCCGAAAATCCTGATGTCGAATCCAATAGCCCAATGAACGCCGGCGCGCAGCGCGCACCAAACCCCATATCTGCGATATACCGCGACAAAGGCCCCCACGCCAGCGCGGCGATAATCAAAATACATGAACTGTTTGCGGTATTTGGGCGCGCGCGCCGTCTCAAGACCGCCAATACCCGCCTTGCCCCGCACCGCCGGGGCGCGGTATCAGGGATTTTGCAAGGCAGCAGCCCCCATCATGACCGCAAAAGCTTCGCGAAAGCCATCCACCGACCCGGCCCCCAAACGCGCCGGAAAGGCGGGCGGCAAGGCAAAAAGCGCCGCGCATGCGCCCCAGGATGACACCAGGACGGCATCCGGCACGGCCAAAGGCGAATCATCCACAGGCCAGACAGGTCGCCAGACCGGCCCCCAGACCAGCGCATTCGACGGACAGCAATTCGCCCGCAACATGGTGGCGGTGGCGCTCAAGAGCCAGGAACTGCTGGTCGACTATGCCGCGCGCATGGCCGCACGCCGCAAATCGGGCGCGCAGGCCGCTCCGCTCGATCCGCTCAACATCTCCGGCGCGATGGCCAGTTTTGCGCGCGCGCTGGGTGCCAATCAGCAGATGGTGGCCCAGACCCAGACGCGCTGGCTGAACGACTTCCTGAGCCTTTGGGACGCCACCGCCCGGCGCATGCTGGGCGGCGAGGCCCCCAGCCTGGTGGAGCCCGCGCCCGGCGACCGCCGCTTCCGCGCCGAGGAATGGCGCCAGAACGAGATTTTCGACTTCATCAAGCAGAGCTATCTGCTGACCGCCGGGGCGCTGCAGGAGATGGTGGCGGGCCTGAACGGCGTGGACGAGAAAGAGCGCGCGCGCATCGCCTTCTACACCCGCCAGTTCGCCGACGCCCTGGCACCGACCAACTTCCCCCTGACCAATCCGGACGTGCTGAAAGCCACCGTCGCCAGCAACGGGCAGAACCTGGTCGACGGGCTGAACAATCTTCTGGCCGATATCGAACGCGGCCAGGGCGAACTGTCGATCCGCCAGTCCGCCGACGGCTTCGAGATCGGCAAGAACGTCGCCACCGCGCCGGGCAAGGTGGTCTTCCGCAACGATACGATGGAGTTGATCCAGTACGCGCCCACGACCGAAGAGGTCCATGAGCGGCCGCTGCTGATCTTCCCGCCCTGGATCAACAAGTTCTACATCATCGACCTGCGGCCCGAGAACAGCTTCGTGCGCTGGCTGGTCGCCCAGGGCTACACCGTTTTCCTGGTTTCCTGGGTCAACCCGGACGCGCGCGCCGCGAACAAGGGCTTCGAGGAGTATATGCGCGAAGGCATCTTCGCCGCCCTGGAACAGGTTGAAAAGGCCACCGGCGTGAAGGACCCCAACTGCGTGGGCTATTGCATCGGCGGCACCCTGCTGGCCGCCACCCTGGCCTATATGGCGAAGACCGGGGACGACCGCATCCACAGCGCCACCTTCTGGGCCGCACAGACCGATTTCAGCGAAGCGGGCGAACTGTCGGTCTTTGTCGACGAAGCGCAGCTCGAGGCCCTGAAGGCCCGGATGGACAGCGAAGGCGGCGTGCTGCCCGGCTCGAAAATGGCGGGCGCCTTCAACATGCTGCGCGCCAACGACCTGATCTGGTCCTTCGTCATCAACAACTACATGCTGGGCAAGCAGCCCATGCCCTTCGACCTGCTCTACTGGAATTCCGACACCACGCGGATGCCCGAAAAGCTGCACCTGTCCTACCTGCGCGAATGCTACCAGAAGAACGCACTGGCCAGCGGCCGGATGAAACTGGCCGGCCAGACCCTGGACCTGTCCAAGATCACCGTGCCGGTCTATTTCCAGTCCGCGAAGGAAGATCACATCGCGCCCGCAGGTTCGGTGTTCAAGGGCGCGCGGCTGTTCGGCGGCCCCTTGCGTTTCATCATCGCCGGATCGGGCCATATCGCAGGCGTGATCAACCCGCCCGCCGCGGGCAAGTACCAGTACTGGACCAATGACGCGCCCGGCGAACACGCCACGCTGGAGGCCTGGCGCGAAGGCGCGGCGGAACATCCCGGCTCCTGGTGGCCGGATTGGGACCGCTGGCTGTCGAAGCTGTCAGGCGGCAAGGTCAAGGCACGCAAGCCCGGTGACGGCGGCATCAAAATCCTGGGCGATGCGCCGGGTACCTATGTGAAGGTCAAAGCGCAGTAAGAATTGCCGATCCGCCCTCTTCCGCGTTCATCGCCCCGGCCCGCATCGCCGCGAACAGTTCGCGCCCGGTGCCGTTCGCGGGCGGCGGCGGCGGTGCGTTGGTGCGCGCGGCCCATTCGGCCTCATCGACCAGCACCTCCAGCAGCGCCTCATCCGCGCACAGGCGCACCATGTCGCCATCGCGCAGCTTCGCCAGCGGCCCGCCTGCCAGCGCCTCGGGATGGACATGGATCGCGGCGGGCACCTTGCCGCTGGCGCCCGACATGCGCCCATCGGTCACCAGCGCCACATGAAACCCGCGATCCTGAAGCACCGCCAGCGGCGGGGTCAGCTTGTGCAGTTCGGGCATGCCATTGGCGCGCGGCCCCTGGAAGCGCACCACAACCACGACATCCTTTTCCAGCTCGCCCGCCTTGAAGGCCGCCGTCACCTGCTCCTGGCTGTCGAACACCCGCGCGGGCGCCTGGACCGTGCGATGGCTGCCCACGGCGCTGGTCTTGAAGATGCCCCGGCCCAGCTTTCCGCGCACCAGGCGCATGCCGCCATCGGGCTGGAAAGCATCCGACACAGGCCTGAGCATGGTGTCATCCAGCGGTGTGTACGGCGCAGCCCGCCACACCAGCGCCTCACCTTCCAGATCCGGCGCTCGGCCATAGGCCGCAAGTCCTTCGGGACTGACGGTCAGGATGTCGTCATGCAGCAGCCCCGCTTCCAGCAGGGCGGCGATGACAAAGGCCATGCCGCCGGCGGCATGGAACTGGTTCACGTCGCCCGCACCATTGGGATAGACCCGCGCAATCAGCGGCACCGCATGGGACAGTTCGTCGATATCCTCCCAGTTGACCAGGATGCCGGCGGCGCGCGCCATGGCGGGAATATGGATCGCATGGTTGGTCGATCCGCCGGTCGCCAGCAGGCCCACCACCGCGTTGACGATCGCCTTTTCGTCCACGCATTTGCCCAGCGGGCGATAATCGGGCCCGTCCCAGCCCATTTCGGTCAGCCGGTGCACGGCGGCGCGGGTCAGCGCCTGGCGCAGCGGCGTGCCCGGCGCAACGAAAGCCGCACCCGGCATGTGCAGGCCCATCACCTCCATCATCATCTGGTTGGAATTGGCGGTGCCGTAAAAAGTGCAGGTGCCGGCGGTGTGATAACTGGCGCTTTCCGACTCCAGCAGTTCGTCGCGGCTGGCCTTGCCCTGCGCATATTCCTGCCGCACCCGCGCCTTCTGCTTGTTGGGAATGCCGCTGGGCATCGGCCCGGACGGAATGAAGATTGTCGGCAGATGGCCGAAGCGCAGCGCTCCCATCATCAGTCCCGGCACGATCTTGTCGCAGATGCCCAAAAGGGCCGCGCCCTCGAACATGCCGTGGCTGAGGCCGATGGCGGTGGACAGGGCGATCACGTCGCGGCTGAACAGTGAAAGCTCCATGCCGGGCTGGCCCTGGGTGACGCCATCGCACATGGCGGGTACCCCGCCCGCCACCTGGGCGGTGGCCCGGACCTCGCGCGCGAACAGCTTGATCTGCTCGGGATAGCGGCCATAGGGCTGGTGCGCCGACAGCATGTCGTTATAGGCGGTGACGATTCCGATATTCATCGCCCCGCCACGGCGGATATTCGGCTTGTCCTCGCCGGCGGCGGCAAAGCCGTGCGCCAGGTTGGCGCAATCCAGCCGCGGCCGGTCGACACCGCTGTCGCGTTCGCGGGCGATCAGGTCCAGATAGGCGCTGCGCGTCGGCTGCGAGCGCGCGGCAATGCGGGCCGTCACGGCGGCAACCGTGGAATGAAGCGGCATGGCAGGTTCCTGCTGCGTCAACGGCCCAAGGCTGAACCTGCACATCGGTCCCGTAAAGCGCCCGGCGGCAATTTGCCGGTAAAATCTGTGCCGTTACGCCCCCGTCAGGCCAACCAATGTGCAACCTGCCGCTTATTCCACCGGTTTTGGCGCGCCGCTATGCAGCCCTGGTGACGGATCAGTTGATCCGGCCCGGCTCCAGCTTTTCATTCTCGCCCCCGGTCTGGCGATAAAAGCCGGGCCCGTCCGCGCCGTTCTGCCAGAAATCGCGGCGCGGATTGACCAGGAACATCTCGCCCTTGGTGTTGTGCACATAACCCCGGCGCAGCACGGTCAGATAGGTGGCGGCGAAATCGGTCTCGCGGCAGGCGCCGCGGATGCAGTCCAGCGAGATCCGCGTCGCCAGCAGGCCCGGATCGCGCGGGCGCGGCTTTGGCGCATGGGGTGCGGCGCAGGTCAGGCTGAGCGCGACCGCCCCGGTCTGGGACTTGGCCCAGCTGACATCGGCGCCCGGCACGGCGGCGATCCACATGGCGATGCGATTGCCACTCACGCGGGCGATGACAAAGCCCGCCCCGCCCTTGGCATTGCCGAAATCATACAGAACAAAGCCATAGGGCCGCGGCTGCGGCGGCGCGACCAGTGCCTTCGAGGCGAAGGTCCGTGTCAGGTAATCGCGGACGAAGTCGTCCGCGCTGGCCCCGTCCAGCATCGCGCTCTGAAAGATGGCGTGCGAAAAGCCCTGCGCGGCGGCGACCCGGAACATGGAATTGTCGGCGGCATGACCCACCACACGCCAGCCCTGCGGCACGAAGCCGTTGCACTTGCCGGACCCCAGCCCGAACAGCGGCACCGGGCGGATGGTCGGCCCGCGCAGGATGCGCCGCGACCAGGCGGCATTGGCGGCAACGATGGGGGCCGGACGCGGGGCCTTGGCCAAGGTGCGCGGCGGGCGCACGCTCAAAAGGTCGGGGGCGTCGGGTTCAGGGCCCATGGTGACGGCGACATCGCGCGGCTTCACCTCGCCCTGGGTGATGTCATACAGCCTGAGCGTCAGATGCGTGCCCACCGTCGCGGCGCGCAGTTGCCGTGCCGCCGCGCGTGCGCCCCGGACGGGCCGCCCGTCAATGGCCGCAACCACCTCGCCCGGCCTGATGCCGGCGTCCGCTGCCGGGCTGTCCTTGGCGACCGCGTGAATCAGCGCGCCGCCGCGGTCTAGAAAGGGGGTGCGCGCCTGGGCGGCCGCGCTCATGGGCTCCAATTCCAGCCCGCTATAGCCGCGCGGATCGGGCGCTGCATGGATGGCGTAAAGAACCGCGCCCGCAAACAGCACGATCGCGGCGGCGACAACGGCGCCCAGGCCTGCCCATCCTCGAAACATGCGTTCCCGTAGCATGAGGCCCGGCGGCTTCCCACGAATTTCTGGCCACGAATTTCTGGCCAAAAATTTCTGGCCAAGAAATTCCGCCTACAGGCCCTGTGTTTCGGGAAGGCCCAGCATGATGTTCAGGTTCTGCACCGCCGCACCGCCCGCGCCCTTGCCCAGATTGTCCAGCAGCGCCACCAGCCGGGCCTGACCCGCCTCCTCGTTGCCGAACACATGGAGGGTCATGGCGTTGGTGCCCGCCATGCCTTCGGCATCCAGCGCCGTCAGGGCGGCGCTTTCGGCCCGGCCGGCGACCTTGACCAGCGGACGGCCCGCATAGGCGGCTTCCAGCGCCGCCTGAACATCGCCCAGCGACGGAGTGCCCGGCAGCGCCCACAGCGCCAGCGGCACTTCCACCAGCATGCCGCGATAGAAGCGGCCCACGCCGGGCGCGAAGACCGGCGGGTGGGACAGCCCGGCATGCCGGGTCATTTCCGGGATATGCTTGTGCCTGAGCGACAGGCCATAGACGCGCGAGACGGTCTTGGAGAACGCCGCCGACTGGCGGTCCTCGAACTCGGCGATCATCGCCTTGCCGCCGCCCGAATAGCCCGAAACACCGCTGATGCTGACCGGATAATCCGCGGGCACCAGGCCTGCGCGCACCAGCGGGCGCATCAGCGCCAGAAAGCCGGTGGGCCAGCAGCCGGGATTGGACACCCGTTTGGCGGCTGCGATCTTGCCATATCCGTCTGGCTCCAGCTCGGCGAAGCCATAGGTCCAGCCCGGCGCGACCCGGTGTGCGCTGGAGGCGTCGATCACCCGCACCGCCGGATTGTCGATCAGCGACACCGCCTCGCGGGCGGCATCGTCGGGCAGGCACAGGATCACCAGATCGGCCGCATTCAGGGCCGCCTTGCGGGCGCGCGCGTCCTTGCGCTCGGCATCCGACAGGGCGATCAGCGAAAGCTCGCTGCGGCCTTCCAGGCGCTGGCGGATTTCCAGCCCCGTGGTGCCTGCCGCGCCGTCGATGAAAATCCGTGCCGTCATGTGCCTGGTCCCTGAGCCAGAATGGCCATTGGCGTGTAAGCTTAGCCTGGACCCGGTTTGCCTCCCAAATCTGTCGCAAACCGGCCCTGCGCCTGGCGCATTACGCCAAACCGGGCCACTGCAGACATATAGCTTCAGGGCAACCGGGATTTGCGAGGGGACTGGCCATGGATCCGCACGCCATTTTCGATAACCTAAGCGCATCCTGACCCAGCATTATTTCGACATGTCGGGCCGGGTCGGCCGGGCGGAATTCTGGTACTTCGTGCTGGCGAATTTCATCGCCTTCCTGGCGGCCAAGATCGCCGGCACCATCCTGCATATGCCCCTGGAGACACTGTACAATCTGGCGGTGCTGCTGCCGGCCACCAGCCTGGGCGCACGCCGGCTGCAGGACATCGGCCGCAACGGCCAACTGGTCTGGGTTCTGTTCTTCCTGATGGCGCTGACCCTGATCCTGGGCCTGATCACCGCGGTGAGTTTCTTCGCGGTGGGCTTTTTCGCACTGACCCTGCTGCCGATGCTCTGGCTGATCTGGGTCGCCAGCATTCTGATGGCCCTGCTGCTGATCTACTTCTGGTGCCAGGTGGGCGATCCGGGCGACAACATGTATGGCCCCCCGCCGCCGGTGTTCGACCCACGCAGGCCCGTCGCCCCGCCAGCCTAGTTTTCTCCGCAAAACTTCACGCTGCACCGCAGCGAAAAATGAGTCATAGTGCGGCCATGACCGCACAATCGACACGTATCGACGCGGAACGCGCCCACATCCGCCTTCTGGGGCGGCTGTTGGGCGAAGTCATCCGCGAACAGCACGGACCCCAGGCCTTTCAGCTCGTCGAAGACATCCGCCGCCAGTCGGTGGGCGAATACCGGGCGGGCGAGCGGGGGCTGGAAAAGCTTCTGACCGGCCTTTCCCAGGACGACACGCTGCTGCTGATCCGCGCCTTCTCGATCTTCTCCCAGCTGGCCAATATTGCCGACGATCATGCCCTGCGCCGGGAAACCCGCGCGCTTGGGGCGGGCGCGATGCAGCGGCTGGAGCACCAGACCGCCCTGTCGGCGCGCAAGGTCACCGCCTTCCTGAAGGGGGCGCTGTTCGTGCCGGTGATCACCGCCCACCCGACCGAGGTGCGACGCAAATCGGTGCTGGACCGCGAGATCGAGCTGGGCGAGCTGCTGCAGGCGCGCGACACCGCCAGCCCCCAGACCGCCGAACTGACCGAGATCGACGCCCATCTCAAGCGCGCCATCCGCATTCTGTGGCAGACGCGCATGCTGCGCTCCACCCGCATCCAGGTCACCGACGAGATCGAGAACAATATCGCCATCTTCGCGCGCACCTTCCTGCCCCAGCTGGCGATGGTGAAGCGGCGCTTCGCCCGGCTGTTCGGCATGACCGGCGAAATCGTGCCCTATCTGAAGCCCGGCTCCTGGGTGGGCGGCGACCGCGATGGCAACCCCAATGTCTCGCCCCAGACCCTGGACTATGCGGTGCGCCGCCAGTCCGAGATCGTGCTGGATTACTATCTGGCCGAGGTGCACGCCCTGGGCGCCGAACTGTCGCTGTCGGATTCGCTGGTCACGCCCAGCGCGGAACTGATGGCGCTGGCGGCGACGCCCGACCACACCTCGGTACACCAGATCGACGAACCCTATCGCCGCGCGCTTGTCACCTGCTATGCGCGGCTGGCCGCCACGCGCAAGGCGCTGCTGGGGCGCGGGCCGGTGCGCCCTGCCCGCTATGAAGACCAGCGCTATGCCGCACCGGAGGATTTTGCCGCCGACCTGGATGTGATCGCCCAATCGCTGATCGCCAGCGGCGATGCCGACCTGGCCGATGGCCGCCTTCTGGCCTTGCGCGAATCCGTTGCCGCCTTCGGGTTCCACCTGGCGGTGATGGACGTGCGCCAGAATTCCGACGTGCATGAGCGCGCGGTGGCCGAGCTGCTGAAAAACGCCGACGCCGAGCCCGACTATCTGGCGCTGGATGAAAAGCGCCGCGCCGCGCTGCTGGAGGAAGAACTCTCCCACGCCCGCCCGCTGCGCAGCCCTTACGCCGACTATTCGCCGGAGACGGCGCGCGAACTGGCGATCGCCGACCATGTCGCCACCATGAAGCGCGACTTCGGTCAGGGCGCGGTGGCGCAATATGTGATCTCCAAGGCCGCCAGCGTGTCGGACCTGCTGGAAGTGGCGCTGCTGATGAAAGAGGCCGGCCTGTTCCGGCCGGGCGACCAGCCCCAGGCCCAGCTTCGCATCGTGCCGCTGTTCGAAACCATCGAGGACCTGCGCCAGAGCGCAGACGTGATGGGCGAATTCTTCGCGTCGCCCCTGGCCCAGGCGATGCTGGCCGGCCAGGGCGGCCTGCAGGAAGTGATGATCGGCTATTCCGACAGCAACAAGGATGGCGGCTATGTCACGTCCAACTGGGAGATCCGCTCGGGCATCGCCCGGCTGGTGAAGCTGGGGCGCGAGCGCGGCATCCACATGCGCTTTTTCCACGGGCGCGGCGGCGCGGTGGGCCGCGGCGGCGGCTCCAGTTTCGACGCCATCCGCGCCCTGCCCGCCGGCGCGTCGGCCAACGGCATCCGCATCACCGAACAGGGCGAGGTGGTGTCGTCCAAGTATGGCGATCCGGTCATCGGACGCGCCAGCCTGGAGACCATCGTCGCTGCCGCGCTGCTGGCCGAACTGACGCCGCGCAGCGACGCGGCCGACGGCGAGGAAGGCGCGGCGCTTCTGGCGGCGCTGAGCCAGGCGGCGTTCGGCCATTATCGCGCGCTGGTCTATGACACGCCGGGTTTTGAAACCTATTTCCGCCAGGCCACGCCGCTGCTGGAAATCGCCGACCTGAAGATCGGCAGCCGTCCGGCCTCGCGCAGCAAGTCGCCGCGCATCGAGGATCTGCGCGCCATCCCCTGGGTCTTTTCCTGGTCGCAGGCGCGCGTGATGCTGCCCGGCTGGTATGGCTTCGGCACCGCCGCGCAAACGGTGGGGATCGAAGCGCTGAAACCGCTCTACGCCGGTTCGGCCTTCTTCCGCACCATGCTGGCCAACATGGAAATGGTGCTGGCCAAGTCCAGCCTGGACATCGCCAGCCGCTATGCCGGCCTGGTCGAGGATCGCGCGCTGGCTGACCAGGTGTCGGCCCGCATCGCTGCCGAATGGCAGAAGACGCACGATGCGCTGCTGGCGATCACAGGCCAGGGCAAGCTGCTGGAGCATGATCCGCGCCTGGCCGCCTCGATCCAGAGCCGGCTGCCTTACGTCGACGCCCTCAACCATCTGCAGGTGAACCTGATGGCGCGCCGCCGCGCCGGCCAGGCTGACGAGAACACCAACAAGGGCATTCACATGGCGATCAACGGCATCTCGGCCAGCCTGCGCAACAGCGGGTAAAGCGCGACAAGCCGGGACAATAAAATCCTTGCGTATCAACGGATCGGGATAAACAATATGTGCGAAGGGATATGACCTTGCACGCAACATCGCGTTCAGCAGCCTTGCGCCGGAACGCCCTGCCCATTTCTGATGTGGCGGCGCGGTTGCGCATGGCGTTGACGCTGCTTTTCCTGGTTGCATTCACCCTTCAGGGCTTTGTCGCCCAGACCCATGTTCACGACATCTCGGCAACCCAGTCCGTGGCGCTGGCAATGGCAGACGAAGCCGCGTCCGGCCCGGCGACCACGAAGCTGCCGCTGCACATGCCCTTGCCGGACAATCCGGCAAAATGTCCGCTTTGCCACTTCGCCACGTCGCTGAACTCCGCGATCGCTGTCGCCACCACGCTGATCATCCTGCCGATCAGCGGTCTTGCCGTCCTTCCCTCCGGGCCCGACCTTTCGGTCCCCAAGGCGCCGCCGTCTTTTGTCTGGCGCAATCGCGGCCCTCCGCAGGCTTGAGACTCCTCTCATCTTGATGCGCAGGCACGCCCGCTGACGGCCAGCCCGCGCATTCCCCATTCCATCCAAGCCGGATGACGCGCGACAGCGTGCATCCCCGGAGTCTGACATGCCCATTCACACGCGCTTTCTCGCGGGTTCCGCACTCGCATGCCTTCTTGTTCCCGCCACGGCGATCGCCCAGCCGTCCACTGTCGAAACTGTGGTGGTCACTGCCTCGCCCTTCGCGCAGGACCCCAACCAGCTGGCCACCATTGTCGATGTGGTCGATCGCGACCAGATCCTGAACCAGGGGGGCGCCAGCCTGTCCGACTCGCTCAAGGACGTTCCCGGCGTTGCCGGAACCGGTTTCGCCGCCGGGGCCAACCGCCCGGTGATCCGCGGCATGGACGCCGCCCGCGTGGCGGTGCTGGAAAACGGCCTGTCCAGTTCCGACGTTTCCGACATCGGTCCCGATCACGGTGTTCCCATCGATCCGATGGTCACCCAGCGCATCGAGGTGCTGCGCGGCGCCGGCACGCTGCGCTATGGCAGCAGTGCCATCGGCGGTGTGGTCAATGCCATCGACAACCGCGTCCCCCTGTCCCTGCCCGGCGAACTGCGTCAGGAGGCCAATGGCAGCTATGACAGCGTGTCCCAGGGTGGCCAGGGCGGCGTGATGTTCGATGCCGCCGCCGGCAATTTCGCCTTCCATGGCGATGCCTTCCTGCGCCGCGACGGCGATTACGACACCCCGCTGGGCATGCAGGCGAACTCCTTCAGCAACCAGGACGGCTTTTCCGGCGGCTCGTCCTACTTCTTCGGCGACAGCCGGGTCGGCGCGTCGGTCACCCATTACGACGCCGATTACGGCATCCCCGCCGAGGTTTCCCATATCGTGATGCGCCAGACCAAATTCACGACCGATGACAGCTTTGCGGTCGATGCCGGCGCCCTGCAGAAGATCAATCTTCAGGCCAGCTATTCGATCTATGCTCATAACGAGGTTGAGGGAGACGGCACCATCGCCACCACCTTCCTCAATGATCAGTTCGACGGCCGCGCCGAGGCCCTGTTCGGCCCAATCGGCCCCTTCTCCAACACCGCTCTGGGCGTGCAGGTCGGAAACCGCAGCTATTCGGCGCTGGGTGAGGACGCCGGCTATCTGTATCCCAGCAACACGATTTCCGAGGCTGGCTATCTGTTCACCGAACTGCCTTTCACCGCCAATCTCAAATTGCAGGCGGCGGGCCGGATCGAACAGGTGCATGTGTCCGGCACGCCTGCGTCCAACACCTTCACCAAGCTGGACTTTACGCCGGTCAGCGGCTCGGCCGGCCTGCTATGGGATGCCGCCAGCAACCTGAAGCTGGGCCTGACCCTGTCCAGCACGGCGCGGGCCCCGGCCCAGACCGAACTGTTCGCCCGCGGCGGCCATGACGGCCCCGGCACCTTCGAGACGGGCGACCCCACCTTGAAGATCGAACGCTCCAATTCGCTGGAGGGCACCTTCCGCACCAGCCTTGGCCCGATCGATCTGGAAGGTTCGCTGTGGGGTTCCAGCTTCGACAATTATATCTACGGCGACCTGACCGGGAGCACCTGTGACGATGACGGCAATTGCGTGCCTGGTGACAGCGAAGAGCTGAAGGAGCTGAACTACGCCCAGCGCGACGCCGACTTCTGGGGCTTCGAGGCAAAGGCGTCGGCGCCGCTGTGGCAGACGCAAAGCGGCACCTTGGGCGTCAACATGCTGGCCGACTATGTGCGTGCCACCTTCGGCGGCGGCTTCGGCAATGTGCCGCGCATTCAGCCCTTCCGCGTGGGCGGCGGTCTGTCCTGGGACAGCCAGTCCTTCAATGCCGGCTTCCTGGTGATGGGCGTTGGCGATCAGAATGAGATCGGCGCCTATGAAACCACCACGCCCGGTTACGTGGATGTCTCGGCCCATGCCGAATGGCACCCCTTCGCGGAAAGGCCGGGCTTTTCGATCGCGGTGGTGGGCCACAACCTGGCCGATGAGATCGAACGGAATGCCGTTGCGTTCAACCGCGACGAGGTGGTGATGCCCGGACGCTCCATCCGGGTCGTGTTGCACCAGTCGCTGTGACGGCCGGGCGGTGCGTCTCCCCCGGCGCACCGCCCTGGTCCGGGGAGGCTGCCATGATCACACGCAAGCGCGTGGTATATATACGCCTTGGCCCAAAGCGCAGCCGGGTCCGGGTGGGCTTGCGCCCATTTCTTTTCTTTATTGGCGCCGCTGTCGTTCTGGGCGCGATTGCGATCACGCTGAACGTGCAGATCGCCGATCGCTGGGGCGCCTATCGCGCGGCTCTCGGTTCGCTTCCGGTACCCGACGGGCCGGCGCCGGACGGTCCATGAAAAAGGCCGCATGCCCTGCGGCATGCGGCCTTTCCATAAGCAGTCGCGAAACTTAGCGCTTCGAGAACTGGAAGCTGCGGCGCGCCTTGGGACGGCCGTACTTCTTGCGCTCGACCGCGCGCGGGTCGCGGGTCAGGAAGCCGCCCGGCTTCAGCGCGGCGCGCAGCGCCGGCTCATAGGCGACCAGGGCGCGGGAGATGCCGTGACGCACGGCGCCCGCCTGGCCCGACAGGCCGCCGCCCGACACGGTGACCACCACGTCGAACTGGCCGTCGCGGTTGGCCGCGACCAGCGCTGGCGCAGGATCATGCGCAGCACCGGGCGGGCGAAATAGACGGTCTCGTCGCGGTCGTTGACGGTGATCTTGCCGGTGCCCGGCATCCAGACGCGGCCACCGCGTTCTTGCGCCAGCCGGTGGTATAGGCGCGGCCCTGGGCGTCGCGCTTGTCCTGGTTCTTGAAGCGTCGTCGCTGTCGGCCTGCTTGCCTTGATCAGCGTCGACTTCAGCTCGGTGAACTTGTTCTCTTCCGCCATGTTCAGGCCGCCTTGTACTGGGTGTTCTTGGGGTTCATCTTGGCCACGTCAGCACTTCCGGGCTGCTGGGCCTCATGCGGTGCTCGGCACCGGCATAGACGCAGGTTGGACATCTGGCGGCGGCCCAGGGACCGCGCGAACCATGCGCTCGACCGCCTTTTCCACGATCCGCTCGGGATGCTTGCCGGCCATGATGGCGGCGGCGGTGCGTTCCTGATGCCGCCGATATAGCCGGTGTGGTGGTAGTAGACCTTGTCCTTCAGCTTCTTGCCGGTCAGCACGACCTGGACGCGTTGACGACAATGACATTGTCACCGCAGTCCATGTGGAGGCGTGTAGGTGGCCTTGTGCTTGCCGCGCAGGCGCATGGCGATGATGGAAGCCAGGCGGCCGACGACCAGCCTGCTGGCGTCGATCACGACCCACTTCTTTTCGATCTCCGGATGCTTTGGCCGAGTATGTTTTCATGGCGCAAATCTCTTGTTTGACGGGGCGTATACGGGTCCGTGCGCCGCCGGTCAACAGAAATGTCGATAAACCGGGCGTTTAGCGATACGGTATTATATTACCGCTATTTGACGGTTTTCGCCGGACCGGCTCCGGCGGGATGGAATTGCCGTCAGGGCATCTGATTGTTCCTGATGATCGATACCCTCCCTTTTGCTGTCCGCCCAATCTGGCGGCGTGCTGCCCTGACCCTGAACCGGCCGGCCCAGCGCAACGCCCTGTCGCGCGAGCTGGTTGCGGGGCTGACAGCGGCGCTGGCAGGCGCGGCCGGCGACGGCGCTACGCGGGTGATCGTGATCGCGGCGGCTGGCGATGTGTTCTGCGCCGGTCACGACCTGAAGGAAATGCAGGCCCGCGCGCCGATGCCGACGGGGGCGCGGCAGCCTATGCGGACCTGTTCGCCCGATGCTCGGCGATGATGCAGGCCATCGTGACCCATCCCAAGCCGGTGATCGCCGAGGTGCAGGGCATGGCCACCGCCGCCGGCTGCCAGCTTGTGGCAAGCTGCGACCTGGCGGTGGCGTCCGATACCGCGCGCTTCGCCACGCCGGGCGTCGATATCGGCCTGTTCTGTTCCACGCCCATGGTGGCGCTGTCGCGAGCCATGCCGCGCAAGGCGGCGATGGAGATGCTGCTGACCGGACGGCCGATCGACGCGCCGGGGGCGCTGCGGATCGGACTGGTCAATCGCGTGACCCCAGCCGACAGACTGACCGCCGAATGCCAGGCGCTGGCCGAACAGATCGCATCCAAGCCGCGCCACACCCTGAAAACGGGCAAACAGGCCTTTTATCGCCAGCTTGAGATGCCGCTGGCAGAGGCTTACGACCTTGTCGGCAAGGTGATGACCGAGAACATGCTGCACGCCGAAGCCGAGGAAGGCATCGGCGCCTTCCTGGACAAACGCAAACCCGATTGGCCCCTTTGATGCCCAGCTATCCCGACCAACAGATCAAGACCATCCTGCGCACCGTCAAGACCATCGCCATGGTCGGGGCCAGCGGCAACGACATCCGCCCCTCCTATTTTGCGATGATGTATCTGCTCAACAAGGGATACAAGGTCATCCCCATCAATCCGGGCGCGGCGGGCAAGACCATTCTGGGACAGACCGCCTATGCCAGTCTGAAGGACGTTCCGGCGCCGGTCGACATGGTGGACATATTCCGCGAGGCCAAATACGCCCCCGACATCGCCCGCGAGGTGGTCGCGGAAAAGGACCGGCTGGGCGTGAAGGTTCTGTGGATGCAGCTTGGCGTGATCAGCGAGGAAGCCGAACGCATCGGCAAGGAAGCGGGCCTGACCGTCATCATGGATCGCTGCCCCAAGATCGAGCATGGCCGCTTTTCCGGCGAGATGGGCTGGCTGGGCATCAACCGCAAGGTGATCGACAACCGCAAGCCGTTGCTGTTCGGCCGCGGCGGCAGCCTGGGCAGGAAATAATGTCGCTCGATAACGCCGCGATGACCGTCTATGGCGACTCCATCTCGGGCAACTGCCTGAAGGTGAAGTTCGTCGCCGACCGGCTGGGCATTCCCTATGACTGGGTCGAGACCAGCGTGCTGGCCAAGGAAACCCGCGCGCCGCAATTTTTGGCGCTCAATCCCGCCGGCCAGGTGCCCACCGTCGCCTGGCCCGATGGCCGCGTGCTGGCCCAGTCCAACGCCATCATGCTGCTGCTGGCCGAAGGGTCAGACCTGATCCCAAGCGATCCCTTCGACCGCGCCCTGATGTTTCAATGGCTGTTCTGGGAGCAGTACAGCCATGAGACCGCGATCGCGGTGCTGCGTTTTCGCAAGCACTATCTCAAATTGCCCGATCATGAGATCGATCCGGCCCTGCCCGCGCGCTGCGACGCGGTTCTGGGCCTGATGGAAGGCCATCTGGCGACCCGGCAGTATTTCGTGGCCGAAAAACTGTCGCTCGCCGATATCGCGCTGGTGGCCTATACACGCTTTGCCCATCAGGCGGGGCTGTTGCTGCCCACCCATGTCGCGGCCTGGGTGCGGCGCATCGAAGACGATCTGCAAATAGAACATCTGAACTAGGAGGAAGACGATGTCCGATTATGGCTTCAGCACCCTTTCGGTGCATGCCGGCGCCCAGCCCGACCCCGCCACCGGCGCGCGGGCGACCCCCATCTACCAGACCACCGCCTTTGTGTTCGAGGACGCCGACCATGCCGCGGCGCTGTTCAACCTGCAGGTCTTCGGCAACATTTATTCGCGCATCATGAACCCCACCAACGCGGTGCTGGAAGAACGCGTCGCGGCGCTGGAAGGCGGGCGCGCGGCCCTGTCCTGCGCGTCGGGCCATGCCGCCCAGCTTCTGGCCCTGCACACGCTGATGGAGCCGGGCGCCAACATCGTGGCGGCGCGCCAGCTTTATGGCGGCTCGATCAACCAGTTCAGCCAGGGCTTCGCCAAGTTCGACTGGCATGTGAAGTGGGCCGACACGACGGACCCCGACAGCTTCAAGGCGCTGATCGACGCCAAGACCAAGGCGCTCTATGCCGAAAGCATCGCCAATCCGGGCGGCCTGATCACCGACATTGAAGCGCTGGCCAGGATCGCCCACGACGCGGGCGTGCCGCTGATCATCGACAACACGCTGGCGACGCCCTACCTGATCCGGCCGATCGAATGGGGCGCCGACATCGTGCTGCATTCGGCGACCAAGTTCCTGGGCGGCCACGGCAACTCGATGGCGGGCGTGCTGGTCGATGCCGGCAAGTTCGATTACGGCAACGGCAAATATCCCACCCTGTCGGAGCCCTGCCCCTCCTATCACGGCATGAAGCTGTGGGAGACCTTCGGCGACATGGCCTTCGCCATCGCCTGTCGCGTGCTGGGCCTGCGCGACCTTGGCCCGGCGCTGTCGCCCATGAACGCCTTCCTGGTGCAGACGGGCATGGAGACGCTGCCGCTGCGCATGCAGAAGCATTGCGACAATGCGCTTCAAGTCGCCAAATGGCTGAAGGCCAACGACAAGGTGAGCTGGGTCAATTATGCAGGGCTTGAGGACAACGCCTCATACGCCCTGCACAGGAAATATTGCCCCAAGGGGGCGGGCAGCGTTTTCACCTTCGGCCTGAAGGGCGGTTACGAGGCGGGCGTGAAGATGGTCAACGGCGTGCAGTTGTTCAGCCACTTGGCCAATATCGGCGACACCCGCAGCCTGATCATCCACCCGGCCTCCACCACCCATCGCCAGTTGAACGACGAGGACCGGGTGAAGGCGGGCGCTGGCCCTGACGTGGTGCGCCTGTCCATCGGCATCGAGGATGCGGCCGATATTATCGCCGACCTGGAACAGGCGATGACCTGAACTGCGTCAGGCGCGATGCTTCAACTCGAAGGCGTGCCAGACCGACGCTGACAGAAGCAGGGCCGCGGTGACCTGGTGCGCCGCGGCCAGATGCTCTGGCACCATCAGCAGCAGCGTGGCGATACCCAGCCCGATCTGGATGGTGGTGATGACCGCCACCAGCTTGGCGCTGGTCTTGGCCGCGCCGGTCAGCTTGATGCCTTTGGCATAGATGAAGGCGGCCATGCCGGCGACGATGTAGGCGCCGATGCGGTGGTCGAACTGGGCCAGCCCGTCATTCTCAAAGAAGTTGATCCACCAGGGGCTGTGAAAAAAGGCGCCTTCGGGAAAGACGCGCCCGTTCATGTCGGGCCAGGTGTTGTAGACCAGGCCCGCATGCAGGCCCGCCACCAGCGCGCCCAGCAGCATCTGCACATAAACCAATGCCGCCATCCAGTAACCGCGGCGCGCATTACCGCGCCCCTCGGTCCCTTTCAGGTACTCCAGCGCGATCCAGATCATCGCCACCAGCAGCAGCAACGCCGTGCCCAGATGGATCGCCAGCCGGTACTGGCTGACGCTAGTGCGAACCTCCAGCCCGCTGGCCACCATCCACCAGCCGATCAGGCCCTGCAGCCCGCCCAGCACGAACAGCAGCAGCATGCGCGGCCAGTCGGCCCGTTTGATGGCGCCCACGGCGGCGAACCAGACGAAGGGCACGAAGAACACGAAGCCCAGCAACCGGCCCAGCAGCCTGTGCGACCATTCCCACCAGAAAATGCCCTTGAAGGCCTCCAGGCTCATGCCCCGGTTTTCCAGCGTGTATTGCGGGATCTGCTGGTATTTGTGGAAGGCGTCTAGCCAGGCGGCATGGTTCAGCGGCGGGATCGCTCCCATGATGGGGTCCCATTCGGTGATCGACAGGCCCGATCCGGTCAGGCGCGTCAGCCCGCCGATGGTGATCATGGCCAGGATCACAACGGCCACGCCCAGCAGCCATACGCCAACGGCCCGGCGGGTCTTCAGGAAATTTGGGTTCTGCGACATGGCGGGCATCTGATAGCCTTTCGCCGCACTCCCGTCCAAGGTCAAAATGTCCCGCCGTATCAAGACCCTGATTGCCGCCATCCTGATCGTCTTCGTTTGGCTGCCGGTCTATGCCCTGTTCATCGCGGGCCTGCAGTGGCGCGTCCTGCCCGGCGCGCCCTGGTATGTCGCCCTGCTCTTCTATGCCGTGGCGGGCACCGCCTGGATCATTCCCATCGGCCTGTCCCTGCCCTGGATGTACCGGGAACCGAAGCGGCCATGATCGACAACCGGGACGAAAGCCGGTTCGAAATCCACGAAAACGGGCTTATGGCCTGGGCCGACTATCGGGTCCGGGACGGCGTCTATGTCATTCCCCATGTCGAGGCCGAGCCGCCCCTGCGCGGCACCGGCGCGGCCGGGCGGCTGATGCAGGCCATCACGGATGCGGCCCGCACGCAGGAGTTCCGCCTGGAACCGCGCTGTTCCTTCGCGCGCATCTGGTTCCGCCGGCATCCCGAAGCCCAGGACGTTCTTGCCCAAATTTAATGCGTGCCCAAAGAGCGTTCATGCCGCACCTGCGAAGCTTGAATTAACCGCCCGAAGCAGTTGGTATTTGATCGTTCACTGGCGGAGGGTTGGGGTATGTGGCGCGTCAAATCTCTCGATGCCGTGCTGCGCACGGCCGAGAAGAAATCCCTGCACCGCTCGCTGGGACCGGTCCAGCTGACCATGCTGGGCATCGGCGGCGTCATCGGCACCGGCATCTTCGTGTTGACAGCGGAAGCGGCACAGAAGGCCGGCCCGGGCATGATGATCTCTTTCGTCATCGCCGGCGCGGTCAGCGCGGTGGCGGCACTGTGTTATGCCGAGCTGGCCTCGATGGTGCCCGTTTCGGGCTCGGCCTACACCTATTCCTATGCCGTACTGGGCGAGATCGTTGCCTGGCTGGTGGGCTGGGCGCTGATCCTGGAATACGCGGTGGCCGCCAGCGCCGTGGCGGTCGGCTGGTCCGGCTATATCGTGGGCCTGCTGGCGCAGGTTCACATCGTCATACCCCCCGCCCTGGCTGCCGGGCCCTATGCCGGCGGGGTGGTCAACCTGCTGGCGATCTTCATCTCCATGCTGATCACGGTGCTGCTGGTGATCGGCACCCGCGAAAGCGCCAACGTCAATGCCGTGCTGGTCACCATCAAGCTGGTGGCGCTGGGCGCCTTCATCGCGCTGGCCATTCCGGTGATGCAGAGCGGCAATTTCCACCCCTTCCTGCCCAATGGCTGGGGCACCGTGGGGGTGATCGGGGCCGCCGCCTCGATCTTCTTTGCCTATGTCGGCTTCGACGCCGTCTCCACCGCCGCAGAAGAAACCAAGAACCCGCAGCGCAACGTGCCCATCGGCCTGATCGGCAGCCTGGCGATCTGCACCATCATCTATCTGCTGGTGGCGGCGGGCGCGATCGGCTCCTTCGGGGCCCAGCCGCTCTACGGCCCGCATGGCGAAATCCTGGAGCCCGGCTCGATGGGCTTGGCGGCGCAATGCGCCCATGTCGCCACCCAGCCGCTGGTCTGTTCGCGCGAGGCGCTGGCCCATGTGCTGCGCGCCATTCATCACCCGATGGTGGGCAACCTGCTGGGGCTGGCGGCGGGCATCGCGCTGCCCACCGTCATCCTGATGATGCTGTACGGCCAGACCCGCATCTTCTTCGTCATGTCGCGCGACGGCCTGCTGCCCGAAGTCCTGTCGCGGGTGCATCCGCGCTTTCACACGCCCCATGTGGTGACCTGGATCACCGGCGTGTGCGTGGCCGGCGCCGCAGCCTTCCTGCCGGTGGGGCAACTGGCCGACATTTCCAATTCCGGCACCCTGTTCGCCTTTGCCATCGTGTCGATCGCCGTGCTGGTGCTGCGCCACACCGCGCCGGAGCGCAAACGCCCCTTCCGCACCCCGGCGATCTGGTTCTTCGCGCCGGTGTCGGCGCTGGGCTGCATTACCCTGTTCTTCTTCCTGCCGACCCCGGCGATGGTGCTGTTTCCCATATGGGCCGCCATCGGGCTGGTGTTCTATTTCGCCTATGGCTATCGCCACAGCCATGTCGGGCGCGGGGTGACCGAAGTGCCCGAACTGGATACGGATGCGCCCAGCGGCTTCATCGCCGAGGACGATTAGGGCCCAACAGCGATCGAGGGTACTTTCGCCAACCAGGCCCCCAGCCGGTCTTTCCAGAAGGCGGCATTGCCGGTGGTGCCGTGGCCGCGCGTGGCGGTGCTGGCGGGGATCAGATAATAGTCTCCATGCGCCAGCCGCTTCATCGCCCGTTCGGTGGTACCGGTGATGGCGGGGTTGCGCTCATCATCGGCGGAATTGATCGCCAGCACCCAGGCCGTGATGCTTTCCAGTTTCGGCGCGGCATCGTAGTCGCGCGAAGCGTCGAACTGGTAGATCGTGTCGTTGGCGTCGCCGCGCGGAGGCTCCTTCAGCTCGCCATCGACAATTGCATCGGTGGCGGCGCGCGTGGGCGCACGCTCCTGCCAGGCCAGATCGCCGCCGCTGGTCGCCAGACCGAAAAAGGCCCGCGCGATGGTCAGCCCATGCGGCTGCACCGTGTAGTTGCCGCCCTTCCATTGCGGATCGGCCTTGATCGTCTCGATCATCATCCGCCGCAGCATCCAGTTGCGGGCCGCCATCGCCGTGGGCTGGCTTGCCAGCGGCGCCGCCGCATCCATGAACCCGGGAAAGCTTTCCGTCCATGTCCAGCTCATCATGCCGCCCATGGAATTGCCGATCACCAGCCGCAGGTGACGAACACCCAAACCTTCGGTCAAAAGCCGGTGCTGGGCGGCAACCATGTCATCGTAATTGTAGCGCGGGAATTTCATCCTGAGCCCGTCGGACGGCTTGGAGGATTTCCCGGCCCCGATGGAGTCCGGCAGGATGATGAAATAGCGCGCCGCATCCAGCGGCTGGCCGGGGCCAAACAGTTCGCCGCCAAAGCTGGCGCCCAGCATGCCATTGCCCGTGCCGCCGGTGCCATGCAGCACCAGCACCGCCGGGTTCTTCGGATCACCCAGCGTCGTGTAATGCTGCCTCAGAACCGGCAGCACCGAACCATCGTGAAAGCGGAAATCGTGGATGGTGAAATCGTCTTCGCGCGGGGCGGCGATGGCGGGCGCGGCGGCCAGTGCCAGCGCCATGACAAGCGCACCGCGCAGAGCCACTTTCATACCGGCATCCGCCGCTTGGTATATTCGCGGCCGATCAGCGACGAGGCTTCCGAACATTCCAGCACCTTTGCGCCCACCTTGATGCTGTCGACCACGGTTTCGGGGATACAGGTGTCCAGCAGGCCCACACCGCTGGCCCGGCAGGCCGCCGCCACGCGCAACCGCGCTTCGGCGACATTGGGCGCGATCGAGGACGGTACGCTGTATTCGGTTTTGCGCGGCACCGGCGGGTCGGGATAGAAGCTCAGCCCGTTCAAAGACATTGCCATGTCGCCCGGCCCCCATTCGGCAAAGGCGATGCCGGGTACGGCGAATGTCTTTTCGACATTGTCCAGCGCCCATCTGTCCTCGATCTTCAGGCCCAGCATCAGCTCGCCATCGGGATTGAGCGGCCAAACATCGGCGATGCGGGTATAGCGGTTGTTGTTGATGCCCCACATGCGCGCGGCAAAGCCCTGGCTGCCATTGCCGCGCAAACCCTCGCCGCCATAGGGCAGGTCGCCCAGCGCCGCGCGCGCCCTGGCCGGATAGGGAAAGGGATAGCGCATCGCCTGGATTGCGGCGGCCACAGCGCCCGGATCGCGCGCGTGGCAGACATTCACGCCCATCACGCCGCAGGCCAGTATCTGCGCCACCATCCAGCTGTTGTGCTCCATGTATTCCTTGCTGTAGCCGATGATCGGCATGGGACAGAAGGTGGCCGGCGTGCGATGACCGCTGCGCGTGGGACCGCCATCCACCAGCCCGCGCACGAAGTTGCGCACATCGGCCAGGTCGAAGCAGGCATGTTCCAGGTCGATGCAGATGGCGTCGGCCCAGGTCTGGGCCATCTTCTTGCCCATCTCATAGCCGTTGCCCTCGCCCGACGGCCCCCAGGAGACATAGTACATGGGCTGGCCGTCTTCCCACAGCTCGATCGCCTTGTTGATGCGGCGCGGCTTGTAGTTCGGATCGACCGTCGAGGGCTGCTTGCCCGACCAGACCCAGCGCGGCTGGCGCACCGCCTGCTGGGCCAGGGCCTCGCCGGCGATGGCGATGCCGGCGCCCGCGAACAGGAAGTCCCGCTTCTTGATGTCCATTGCGCGTTCCCTCAGATGGTTGTTGTTCTAGATGTCAGGCGACCAATAGCCTTCGCCAACCGGCAGAAAGGCAATCGGCAAATCCGGAACGACAGTCTTCAGCCAGTCGGCGCAAAAGCGCATGCCCGGTTCGACCGAAAGCACCTCGCCCAGCAGGATCATCGCCTTTTTCGATCCGCTGGCGATCATGTCCTGCACATATTCGACCGCTTCCCATTCGCGACAATAACCCGCCAGCACCACATCGGCCGGCCCGTTCAACAACGCGATGGTGGGCATCTGGGCGGCGTTGCCCAGCGCCACGCCCACGCGCCGCACCGGCAGTTTCGGATCGCCCACCACCCGCATGGTCGTATCGCCCAGTTTGGCCTGCAGGTCGCCCGCCAATGCCAGAAGCGTGGTTTCGCCGATGTCAAAAACCTCGCCCTGCCCCGGCATGGTCCAGCCCAGCATCCTGGCCATGCCTTCGGTCAAGCCATTGGGCTTTCGGTCCAGCCAGTGATCGTGCAGGTTGAACACCACCAGCTTGTGGTCGCGAATGAAATCACGCTTTTCCTGGAACAGGGCGTTGCCTTCCACGCCATCCAGAGTGTCGTTGGTGGACCAGAAGCCCGGATCGTAGGTCACGACCAGATTGTGCCCGGATGATGCGGCGCGGCTGAGGCAATCCAGCGAGGCGATGGCGGTGACAGCGATGCCCGCCACGGGAGTCAGCGGATCGCCCGCGCTGACATGATCGATTGTCTTCGCCCGGCCGTCCGCACCCGTCGCCGCGACGATCTGTTCGATCACCTGCAGCGCCGTCACCGGTCCGGTGGGATTGGGCATGAAAGGGGATCGCGCGGCCATGCTCAGACTTTCGTGTTGATCTCGAACACCGGATCGGCCGGCCGCCAATAGGGCTGGATGATGGGCACGAAGCGCACCGGCACCTCCGTGACAAAGCCCGCCAGCCAGTCCGCACACGCCTGCATGCCCCACTGTTCGGACAGGACATGCCCCAGCACGATCAGCCCCTTGGGCCTCCCCGCGCTGACCAGGTCGCGGGCATAGGCGATCAGGTCCCAGTCCTGCGCCTCGCCGATCACCAGCACATCAGCCTCGTCCAGATAGGGAATGCCGGGAAAGCTGCTGCAATTGCCCCAGCTTGCGATGACGCGGTTGACCGCCAGGTCCGGCTTGCCGATCACCCGCATCGTGCGGTCGCCCAGCGTGCTGGCGAACTGTCCGGCCAGCGCCTTCAGCGTGGTTGGCGGCAGGTTGAAGATGCGGTTGTTCTGGCTGTCCATATAGGGCTGCCAACCCATCTTCTGCATCATGCCCAGGTTGATGCCGTCGATGGGCTTCCTGGCATGCCAGTGGTCGTGCAGGTGATAGACGGTCAGATTGTGTTCGCGGATATAGGCCAGCTTGGTGCGATAGAGCGGATCGTCCTGAATCTGCTCGACATGATCGGGGTGCGACCAGAAGGTCGGCTCGTGAGTGATGACGAAGTTCAGCCCATTGGCGGTGGCCGCCTTCAGCGCATCAAAGGTCGCCATCATCACGGTGGCGACGCCGGTGACCGGCGCATCACTGCTGCCGGCGACGATATGGTCCACGCCGCGCTCGAACCATTCGGTCCCGATGCGGGTTTTCATGCGGCCCAGAACATCGCCCACGGTCAACGGCGCGCGCGCGGCGGCGCGATATGGCGACAACGCCAGCGCTGCGCCCGCACCGGCCATCGCTCCGCGCCGGTTCCAGCCGGTCTTCTGCATGCCCTATCCTCCCCGGGAAACGCAGCCTAACATGGCCTCCGCCCGGCGCGAGCCCGCACATCTCTCAAAGTGTGCCGTCCGGTTGATGAATTCACCGCCGCGGGCGTCATAAGGTGTGGGGGACGTGCCATGTTTGTGAAATATGCGCCTGGAATTTTGCTGCTGTGCGGCATTGCCATTGTGGCGCCGGCGCTTGTCACGCCGGTCTTGGCACAGGACCGTGCCGCCATCGCCGCCGCATCAGCTGCCGAGCGCCAGCGCGAGATGAACCTGTTGGGCATCGCGCGGATGCAGAAGGGCGCGACCGCCTATGACATCGGCGCGCCCGGCAACGCCAATTACGACGAGGCCAGGGCCAATCCCTATCCCGATCTGCCGCCGCTGATGGTGCTGAATGACGGCACGACGGTCACCACGCCCGCCCAGTGGCAGGCCCGCCGCGCCCAGATCAAGGCGCTGTTCGACGAGAATGTGTACGGCAAGTATCCCGCCCATATTCCGGGCGTGACCTGGCGCGTGACCGGCACCGAACGCCGCGACGTGGCGGGCATTGCCGCGATCGTCAAGCATGTCACCGGCCGGGTCGACAATTCCGCCGCCCCATCGATCAGCGTGTCCATCGACATGGATGTGGTCACCCCCGCCGCCACGCAGGGCCGCAAGGTGCCGGTGATCATTGGCGGCGGCTCGATCCGCCCGCGCCCGGTGTTTCATCGTCCGCCCGGCGCGCCGGTGCATCTGCTGAAGCAGCCGGACACTCCGCCCGACTCCGCGCAGCTTCTGCTGGCCAAGGGCTGGGGCTTTGTCTGGATCGATTACAATGGCGTACAGGCCGACAATGGCGCGGGCTTGGGCAAGGGCATCATCGGCCTCACCAACAGGGGCAAGCCGCGCAGCCTGGACGATTGGGGCGTGCTGCGTGCCTGGGCCTGGGCGGACAGCCGCGCGCTGGATTATCTGCAGACCGATGCGGATGTGAATGCAAAGGCCGTCGGCGTGATGGGCCATTCGCGCGGCGGCAAGGCGGCGCTGGTGGCGATGGTCGACGATCCGCGCATCGCCATCGGCTATATCTCGTCATCGGGTGCGGGCGGCGCGAACCTCTACCGGCGCAACTATGGCGAGACGATCGGCAACCTGGCAGGGAGCAACGAGTTTCACTGGTTTGCCGGCAACTTCCTGCGCTATGCCGCCGCCGGGCACACGCCCAACGAGATGCCGGTCGATTCCCACGAATTCATCGCCCTTGTCGCGCCGCGCCCGGTCTTTTTCGGCGGCGGCGCGCTGATCACCGACCCCGACTATGCGCCGGGCGACGCCTGGCAGGATGCGCGCGGCATGTTCATGGCCGCATCGGCGGCCAGCTCGGCCTGGACGCTGCTGGGGCACAAGGGTCTGGGCAGCGGCACCTTCCCGCCGATGGACACACTGATCGACAGCGGCGATGTCGCCTGGCGTCAGCATCCTTATGGCCACACGCCCGCGCCCAACTGGCCGGCCTTCATCGCCTTCGCCAGCCGCTACCTGAAGGCGGCGCCGTAAAACCAGTTTTTTGAAAAGGCTTGGCATTCATTTTCGCATGTCGTGCGGAAATGAATGGTCGGAGCGAGAGGATTTGAACCTCCGACCCCTTGTCCCCCAGACAAGTGCGCTAACCAGGCTGCGCCACGCTCCGACGTATTTTTTGATGGACCCGAAGGCCCAGGGGGTATGGAAAGGCGGCGGACTATAGTGGCGGGGCCCCGCCGCAGCAACCGCCAATTTCGGCTTATTTTCCGGGCAATTACGCCGCAGGCTGGATGCTGGCCCGCGCCGTGACAAGGCGGGTTTTCAGGCCGGTCAGCTCGTCCAGAATCTCCTCCAGGCGGGCGCGATCCTCCGCGGCCATCCCGTCCTCGTCCGCCACGGCCTCTTCGGCGGCGGCATCGGCGACATCTACGTCATCCAGATCGTCGCCGGCATAAGCCTGCGCCTCGCCCGCGCCGCATTCCAGGTCGGGCGCCAGATTGGCCTCGTCCCAATCGGACGCATCCATGACCGGCTCATCGACCTCAGCCACATCCGGCGCCTGAGGCGCGTCACGGGTCTCATCGGCCCGGATGATCTGCGGCGCGGCAGGCGCCTCAGATTCAGCTTCCGGCATATCGAAGAACGGCAGGGTCATTTCCTGCGTCGGCACCGCGCGCAGATGCGTGGACCGCTTCTTCGCCGCCGTCTTTTCCACATAGACGATCTTTTCGATCACCACCGGCTCGGGCTCGGCTGCGGGCGCGGCGCCATTGCGGCCCAGGCCGGCAACATGGCGAACGCCGCGCTCCTTCAGCACCTTCTGCACGCCCTTGATCGTGAACCCCTCGTCATAGAGCAGCGCACGCACGCCCTTGATCAGGTCGATGTCCTCGGGCCGGTAATAACGGCGGCCGCCCGCGCGCTTGACGGGGCGTATCTGCGCGAACCGGCTTTCCCAGAAGCGCAGCACATGCTGCGGCACATCCAGTTCGTCGGCCACTTCACTGATGGTGCGGAATGCCTCCGCCGACTTCGGCGAATAGGCGAATGCTGCTGATGACACCTAGTCCTCGCTCCCCGGACCTTCGCTACCGTTATGTTCCTGGCCGTTGATCGTCGCCTTCAGCACATGGCTGGGACGGAAGACCAGCACCCGGCGCGGGGCAATCGGCACCTCGTCGCCGGTCTTGGGATTGCGGCCCATGCGCTGCGACTTCTGGCGCACCGCGAAGGTACCGAAGGACGACAGCTTCACCGTTTCGCCGCGGGCCAGCGCGCCGCAGACTTCTTCCAGCATGTCTTCGACCATCTGGGCCGAGTCGGTACGGGACAGGCCGACCGCCTGAAAGACGGCTTCGGTGAGGTCGGCGCGGGTCAAGGTTCCAGTGGTCATGTTGACGACTCTCTAGTTATCCACAGAACGGTAAACCCGCCCGCGAATAACGGTCAAGATCAAAGACTTGGACGGAGACCTTTAAGTTGCGGTCCGGGTAATGACGATCAGGCCGCGCGGCTACCAGCGGATCAGGGCGGCACCCCAGGTAAAGCCCCCGCCCATGGCTTCCAGCAGGACCAGGTCGCCCCGCTTGATCCGCCCGTCGCGGACCGCGGTGCACAGCGCCAGCGGCACCGAGGCCGCCGAGGTGTTGCCATGCAGCGCCACGGTCGAAACCACGCGGGACGGGTCGATATTCAGCTTGCGGGCGGTGCCGTCCAGGATGCGCTGGTTGGCCTGGTGGGGCACGAACCAGGCGATCTGGTCCACCGTCAGGCCGGCATCGTCCAGCGAGGCCTGGATGGCGGCGGCGATGTTGGTGACCGCGTGCTTGAAGACTTCCTTGCCCTGCATCTTCAGCTTGCCGGCCGTCTGGGTCTTGGAGACGCCGCCGTCCGTATAGAGCATGTCGTGCAGCCGACCGTCCGAGAACAGCTTGGCGTTCAGCACGCCCTGGTCGGCATTGCCGCCGGTGCCCTCATGGGCCTGCAGCACCACCGCCCCGGCCCCGTCGCCGAACAGCACGCAGGTGCTGCGGTCGGTCCAGTCCAGCAGGCGCGACATGGTCTCGGCGCCGATCAGCAGGATGGTGCGCGCCGCGCCGGTGCGGATCAGGCTGTCGGCCAGCGCCAGGCCATAGATGAAGCCCGAACACACCGCCTGCACGTCAAAGGCCGCGCCGCGGCTCATGCCCAGGCGCGCCTGCACGATGGTGGCCGTAGCCGGAAAGCTTTCGTCGGGCGTGGTGGTGGCGCAGATCACCATGTCCAGTTCGCCGGCATCGATACCGGCATCGGCCAGCGCCGCGCGCCCCGCCGCGACCGCCAGGTCCGATGTGGTTTCGCCGTCGCGGGCGATATGGCGCTGGCGGATGCCGGTGCGCTCGCGAATCCATTCGTCGGACGTGTCGACCTTCTTGGCCAGGTCGTCATTGGTGACGATGTTGTCCGGCAGGAAGGCGCCGCAACCGATGATGCGTGCGCGTATCACAGTTCGGCGGCCCGGTCGCCGGCGGACTTGGCCGCGATGGACCGCCGGTCGGCGGTGATGCGGGCATTGATGTCGGCCTTGGCCATGTCGATCGCCATATCCAGCGCGCTGGCGAATCCCACCGCGTCGGTGCCACCATGGCTTTTCACCACCACACCGTTCAAGCCCAGGAATATGCCGCCATTGGACGCGCGCGGATCCAGCTTGCGGCGCAGCGCGTTCAGCGAGCCCGAGGCAATCACCGCGCCCAGCCGGCCCAGCATCGAACGGCGCAGCGACTGGCGCAGGAACTGGGCCACCAGCTTGGCGGTGCCTTCCGCGGTTTTCAGCGCGATATTGCCGGTGAAACCGTCGGTGACCACCACGTCCACCGTGCCCTTGGTGATGTCGTCGCCCTCGATGAAGCCGTGAAAGGCGATGGGCAGGTTGGAGCCGCGCAGGATCGCCGCAGCCCCTTTTACCGCGTCATTGCCCTTCTGCTCCTCGGAGCCGACATTGAGCAGTCCCACGCGCGGCCGCTCCAGCCCGAAGATGGCATGGGCGAAGGCCTCGCCCATCACCGCGAAGTCCACCAGCTGTTCGTCGGTCGCGGTGACGTTGGCGCCGCAATCGAGCACCACCGTCTGGCCCTTCAGTGTCGGCCAGATCGAGGCGATGGCGGGCCGCGCCACGCCTTCAATGATGCCCAGGTTGAACATCGACACCGCCATCAGCGCGCCGGTATTGCCGGCGCTGACGGCAACGTTCGCCTCATCATTCTTCACACTCAGGATGGTGTGCCACATGGATGTGTCGCGGCCCCGGCGCAGCACATGGCTGGGCTTGTCCTCCATCGCCACGCGGCCGGGGGCATGACGCACGCTGACGCAATTCTTCAGGCGCGGGTGGCGTTCGACCAGCGCATGCAGTTGCGCTTCATCGCCATGCAGCAGGAAGTGCACGCCGGGATGGCGCACGACAGTGCGCATCAGCGCGCTTACGACGACGCTGGGGCCGGCATCGCCGCCCATCGCATCGATCGAAACTGTCAGGGTGTGAGCCACATCCACCTTTCAGGGAAAGGTGTCAGTTGCTGGCCTTGACGACCTCACGGTCCCCGTAATGGCCACAGGCGCCGCAGATGTGATGCGGGCGCTTGGGCTCGCCGCAATTGGGGCAGTCCCCATGGGCAGCGGCGGTCAGGGCGTGGTGCGACCGGCGCATGTTGCGGCGCGACGGCGAGGTTTTTCTCTTTGGGACCGCCATGGCGGGAACACTCCTTCAGGCCCGGGCCGGAAATCCGGCGGGCAAAACAGGGGGCGTGGGTAGCAGGAAAGCCCCTGCGGTTTCAAGCCAAAAGCCGCCTGCCCGCCCCCGTCATTTTTCGGGCTCAGCCGGGCTTTTTCAGGCTTTTGAGCACGGCAAAGGGGTTCTGGCGGGCAGGCTCCCCCGCCTGTACGTCCGGGCTTTCGGGGACGAATTGGGCGCCCGTGGCCCGCGGATAGGGGTCCAGGGCCATGGAATATTCCTCCAGAACCGGCCCGGCCAGGTCGTAATGCAGGTTCTCGATCTCCTCGGGCCCCTCCTCGGCGCCGGGGTCCAGCACCAGGTCGCCCCCACCCGATTCGGGGCTGGCGCCGCGCCGCCGGGCGCCGACAAATTCCAGCTCCCGGCTGAAACGGCGCTCGATCCGCCCCGGAACCGGCTCCAGGCTGACCACGCAGGCCTGGGTCACGGCGGCAACGAGCTGGTAGGCGACCCGAAAGCGGGTGGGGCCCAGCTTGGCGATATCAGCGGTGACGGCGAATTCCTGGACTGAAAGGACCTCGGACCAGGCGGCAATGGCTGCGCGCTGATCGGCATCGGCGGCAAAGTCCACCCGGTCCCCCGCATTGCCCAGACGGCCCAGATTGTAGGAATGGGTCAGCGGCGCGGTCATGGCACCGCCCCTTGCAGCCCCATGACCGGAAGCGGCCCAAAATCCAGCGTTTCGGGCAGCCCGGCCGCCAGATGGCCCGGCGCCGCCAGGACATAATCGGCCATGGCCAGAGCCCGGCCGTCCACCGCCGCCCCGCGATAAAGGTTGCGCGCCAGCGCCCGGGCCAGGGCGTCGCGGTCCTGCCCGGCCTCTTCATAGGCCCCCATGCGGCCGAAAAAGGCGTTGGCAAAGGCCTTCATCTTGCGGCCCAGGCCCATGTCCCCGGCGCCCTGCTCGCGCATCGCCTCGTCAAAGCCCACAAAGACCGCGTCGGTCAGGCCCTGGGCGGCCTGGCCCATATCCGCGGCCCGCAGGGCCGACAGCGCCATCCAGGCATGCAGCACCACCAGATCGAAGCGCCCGTCGATGCTGTCCGCGGTTCCCAGATCCCGGTAAAACACCGGCTGGCGGGCCCGCACCACCAGCGCGTCATAAAGGCGGGCGCCATCACGCTTGCGCGCGGCTGATTTCCTGAGCAAATTCAACATTCAACTGTTCAACATTTAGGGTTTCCCGGACCGGCGGGGCTTGCCTTGCCGGCCGCCTGAGGTTAGCACACCAGCCGGAGCGGGGGCGTCAAGGTCGAAGTGATGAAAACGTCCAAACTTGTCCTGACCGCCGCGGGGTTCGCCGCCGCCATCCTGCTGTTCGCCTGCACCCCCATTGTCAGCCAGCGCGGCTATCTGGGCGACGCGCAGACCGAAGCCTCGATCAAGCCGGGCACCGACACCGAGACCACGGTGCAGGAACGGCTGGGCTATCCCTCGACCACCGCGCCGTTCGGCAATGACGTCTGGTATTACATCTCTTCCACCGAAAAGCAGGTGGCCTTCTTCCACCCCACCGTGCTGCGCCGACAGATCCTGGCGGTCTATTTCGACAAGCAGAACCGGGTGACGGGCCTGCGCCATTACGGGCTGGAGGACGGCCATGTGATCGCGTTCGAGTCGCGCGAGACACCGGCGCGCGGCCGCGAGCTGACCTTCCTGCAGCAGCTGCTGAACGCCACGCCCGGTACCCAGGCCACGCCCATCCAGCAGGTCAATCCCGGCAACGGCGGCGGACCCATTCCCTGATCACGTTCGGCGATCAGCCCGAACGCGCCGGATTGACATAGCCGTAGCGCAGATTGCTGGGATTGGCCCCGGCCTTGTCGTAGTCGCGCTTGGCCATGGCATAGCGGTCGCCCGCGATCGCCATCGCCGCCTTCGGCTTGTCGATGCCATAGAGCCGCGCATTGTTGTCGGCGAAGATCGCCGTCTTCACCGGGCCATCCGCCGCGCCCAGCGGCGCGAAGCCGTGACGGCGGCGCATGTCCTCGGGAATTTCCAGCCGGCGCAGGCCCTCGATCTGCCATTGCGGCGATCCCGTCCACAGCGCGTCGGTGCCCCAGGTGACGCGATCGGTGCCCAGACCCCTCAGCAATATCCCCATCAGCGCGGCACAGACCTTGGGCTGGGCCACCAGCGTCATGGCGAACAGCTGGCCCAGATCGCCATAGACATTCTTCACGCCGTACTTTGCGGGAATATCGGCCAGGTCGCTGGTCCAGGCGATGCGCCCGGTCTTTTCGAACTCCGCCAGCGCCACCGCCGGATCGCCGCCGACATGGCGATAGGCGGAGTGATAGATGATGAAATTCAGCTGCGGCCAGTCTTTCGCCGCCTGCCCCACATCGTCGACACCGGCATAAGCCGTCAGGTTGGGAAAGCGTGCCTCGGTCGAAGGCGGGAACAGCCCCTTGTGCACGCAGACATTGCGGATGCCCGCCTTGAGCATTTTCTCATAGCCGCGATAGGCGACCTTTTCATCGTCCATGCGCCAGGGATAGCGCGCCAGGTCCTTGTGGGTGTTGTCGCCCACCGTATAGCCCTTCATGGAGTCGGGCTTGAGCGCGATCGCCGCATCCAGCTCCTCCAGCCAGCCGGGGCGGCCGGGCGTGAAGATGGCGTGCGCCAGAAGGCGCTGGCTGCCGGCCTCCCGGTTCACCCGCGCGCGCGCCTGCGCCATCTGGGCATTGGTGAGAAACCAGTCCTCGCGGATCTCGGACGGGGCCGAGGAGATCAGCGCGATCTTGGTGTCGCTATCGAGGAACATCTCCTTCTTGTAGTTGTCGAACTTCAGGTCCGCGATCGTCTGTTCCTTGCCGGACAGTTGCTTGTTCCAGCCGGTGCGGCCCACAGATTCCCGCATGGCCACGAAGCCCAGCAGCCGCGTGTCGTCGCGCAGGAAATGGGTGTGCATGTCCATGATGAACTGGTCTTTCAGCGACGCCGCACGGGCGTCGGCGGCGTCGGGCGTCGCCGCCTCGGCGGGCGTGGCATCGAACACCCCGCCATAGACCTCGTTCATCGCGACAAAGGCCGCCGCCATGCCGGACGCGGTCTGGAAAAAGCGGCGGCGGTCCAGGCCGCGCCGTGTTCCCAGTTCGTCGGCCATCGCCAGCATCCGGGCCTCGACCTGGCGCTGCTTTTCATTCTGCGGCGCGGGAAGATACTCGTCGCTGGAGACGGGCTGGGTTGGAATGGGCGTGGCGTGCGGACAATGTTCGGCGGGCGTCAGGCCGGACAGTTCGTCCGGGGTGAGCAATCCGGTCATGGCGGTGCTCCTGCTTGCGAGGGCGCCATGAACGATAGTTCATGTTGCCCCGCCCCGCCACGAAAACCGGAAAGGAAAAAGGCGCGGAGCATAACCCCGCGCCCCTCTTTTTCACCCCCTCCGGCCTTCGCAACTTTGCTTGATGCGCGGCATGTCTGGATGCTGCGCGTTGCTACGTTCGCACGCTGTCGCTGCTCACCCTCCCCCTCCCATGCGCTGCCGCGCAGGAGGGGGAGCGGGGCCTGTGCCGTATCAACTAGCCAAGATGCGCCAGCGTGGCGAGCAGCAGCAGCGCCACGATATTGGTGATCTTGATCATCGGGTTGACGGCGGGACCGGCGGTGTCTTTGTAGGGATCGCCGACCGTGTCGCCCGTCACCGCGGCCTTGTGGGCATCACTGCCCTTGCCGCCGTGATTGCCGTCCTCGATGAACTTCTTGGCATTGTCCCAGGCGCCGCCGCCGCTGGTCATCGAAATGGCGACGAACAGGCCGGTGACGATCACCCCCATCAGCATGGCGCCCAGCGCGTTGAAGGCGCTGGTCTTGCCCGCCACCATCGTGACGATCACGAACAGGGCGATGGGCGAGAAGACCGGCAGGATCGAGGGCACGACCATTTCCTTGATCGCGGCCTTGGTCAGAAGGTCCACGGCGCGGGCATAGTTGGGCTTCTGGGTGCCCTGCATGATGCCCGGCATTTCGCGGAACTGCTTGCGCACCTCCTCGACCACCGAAGCGGCAGCACGGCCCACCGCCGTCATGGCGATGCCGCCGAACAGGTAGGGCAGCATGCCGCCAAAGAACAGGCCGACGACAACCCAGGGATCGGCCAGGCTGAAGGACGGCAGTTCGATGCCGGCAAAGAAGCCCGAGCCCTGCTCCACGAAGTGCTTGAGGTCCTGGGTATAGGCCGCGAACAGCACCAGCGCGCCAAGACCGGCCGAACCGATGGCATAGCCCTTGGTCACCGCCTTGGTGGTGTTGCCCACCGCGTCCAGCGCGTCGGTGGTCTTGCGGACATCGCCTTCCAGCCCGCTCATCTCGGCAATGCCGCCGGCATTGTCGGTCACCGGTCCGAAGGCGTCCAGCGCCACGATCATGCCCGCCAGCGACAGCATGGTCGACACCGCGATGGCGATGCCGAACAGGCCCGCCAGCAGATAGGTGATGACAATGCCGACGCAGATCACGATGGCGGGAAGCGCGGTGGATTCCATCGACACCGCCAGGCCCTGGATCACGTTGGTGCCGTGCCCGGTGACCGAGGACTGGGCGATCACCTTCACCGGCCGGTAGTTGGTGCCGGTATAATATTCGGTGATCACGATCAGCGCCGCGGTGACGGCCAGGCCGACCACACCGCACCAGAACAGCGTCATGCCGGTAAAGCTGGTCGCGCCGATTTCCAGCACGCTGTCCATGCCGATCATGGCATTGGTCAGCGGCCACAGCCCGATCAGCGACAGGATCACCGTGGCGATCACGCCCTTGTAAAGCGCGCCCATGATCGATCCGCCCGAACCCAGGCGCACGAAGAAGGTGCCGATGATCGAGGTAACGATCGAAAGCCCGGCGATCGCCAGCGGATAGAGCATCAGCTGGCTTTTCATCTCGCCGGTGAAATAGATCGAGGCCAGCACCATGGTGGCCACGGTGGTCACCGCGAAAGTCTCGAACAGGTCGGCCGCCATGCCGGCGCAGTCGCCGACATTGTCGCCCACATTGTCGGCGATGGTGGCGGGGTTGCGCGGATCGTCTTCGGGAATGCCCGCCTCGACCTTGCCCACCATGTCGCCGCCAACGTCGGCGCCCTTGGTGAAGATGCCGCCGCCCAGACGCGCGAAGATCGAGATCAGCGACGCGCCAAAGCCCAGGCCGACAAGACTGTCGGTGATCATGCGGCCCTGCTCGGGATCCTCAAGCGAAAGCCCCAGGCAGGTGGTGAGGAAGAAGAAGTATCCGGCCACGGCCAGAAGGCCCAGGCCGACCACCAGCATGCCGGTGACCGCGCCGGAGCGGAACGCCACCGACAGGCCCGACGCCAGGCCGGAGCGCGCCGCTTCGGCGGTGCGCACATTGGCGCGCACGCTGACATACATGCCGATATAACCGGCCGCGCCCGACAGCGCCGCGCCCAGCAGGAAGCCGACGCCCACCTGCCAGCCCAGGAACACACAGGCCAGCACGAAAATCACCGCGCCGACGATGGCGATGGTCGTGTACTGGCGATTGAGGTAGGCCGCCGCGCCTTCCTGAATCGCGGCGGCAATTTCCTGCATCCTTTCGTTGCCGGCCGGCAGGCCCAGCACCGACTTGATGGTCCACAGGCCATACAGCAGCGCCAGCACGCCGCAGGCCAGAATGATATAGAGTTCCATGCGTATCCCCTTATCCGAACCCGGAGAGCCCCCCGAGCATGCTTATGTGCGGGTCGGGGCCGGTCCGATGGCGCGAGCCGTGGGAACCGGCGTACCGATCCCCATGGCCGGGGCCGTATCCTGGAGTCCGGTACGGCGCGCCGCTTCAAGGGCAGCGCGAGAGTGCCAAAAGGCACCCGCTCAGGCAACCGTCGGAAAAGGCAAATATTTCAAACAGTTTGATGTCAGCCGCAGCGGGGCTTTTCGGGCGCGGCCGCCTGCCCATGCGAATCCGCGGCCTCGGCCGAGGTGCGGGCCTGCGGGCTGTTGGACTTGAGGGGCGACATCTGGACGGTACAGACCGTGATGGTCTTGACCTGGTCCTTGCCCATCACCTTGCGCGCATCGGCCAGCAGGCGCGCTTCCAGGGCGGGAATGTCGACCGCATCGGGCGTCTTTTCGCCGGTGACCTGGCCGGCATTCACATCGCGGACAAATGCGTCCTGGATGAAGGGGATCTTGTCACGTACCGCGAGCACCGCACCCGCCGACGTCGCCGTCAGCCGGGTGGAGATATAGGCATAGCCGGTCAGCTTGCCGGCCTCGTCGGTGACGGGCGCCATCAGGAAGGGCATCTCGACATTGGTGCCCGGCGCGCCGGCCTTGGCGGCTTCGCCATGACCGCCGCCGCCATGGCCGCCCTCTTCCGCCGCAAGGGCCAGCAGGGCGCCAATCGCCAGACACAGAAGCAGGGCCGTGCGTTTCATGCGCCAAGCCTCCCAGATCGGGGTTAGGGATTGGTTAACCCTCGAAACCGGGCTCAGAAGTGGCGAAATCCGGGGCGTTCAATAGGCACTTCGCGCCCGTCCAGCATCAGGCGCACGCCCGTCCCCCCCTCCACATGGCCGATGGCCGTGAAGGGGCCATTGAGCCCCGCCGGGCCGCTAAAGGCGATCTGGTAATCGTCGCCCGCCATCACCGCCCGGACCAGTGCATCGGCACCCCAAAGCGCCCGCACCGGATCGGACAGCGGCACGCGCGCACCATCAACGACAATGGCGACGCCCGACTGACTGGCTATATGGCCAAGGTCGGCAATCAGACCATCGGAAACATCGACACCGGCATGGGCGATTTGCAGCAAATGCGCCGCGCCGAAACCGACCGGCGGCTGGGGCACGCGATAGCGCGCAACCAGACTGTCGCGTGCCGCCGCCGCGAGCGCATGGCCTGCGCCGCGCAATACAGCAAGACCGCCACCGGAATTGCCTATGGTGCCGGTGACATAGACATGATCGCCGATGCGCGCACCGCTGCGGCGCAGCATCCGGCCTTGCGGCACAAAGCCGAACGCGGTGACCGCGATGGAAAGCCCGCCATCGCTCGCGCTGGTGTCACCGCCCAGGAGCGAGACGGCGAATTCCGCCTGGTCCTGTTTCAGGCCCTGGGCGAAGTCGGCCAGCCAATCCTCGCCGACGTCGCGCGGCAAGGTGAGATTGAGAAGATAGGCGGCAGGCGCCGCGCCCTTGGCCGCCAGGTCGGACAGGTTCACCCGCAGCGCCTTTTGCGCCACCGTGCCCGGCGGATCGTCCGCGAAAAAGTCGGTGCCGGCGGCAATCGCGTCGGTGGTGACGGCCAGATCGTGGCCCGCCAGCAGTGGCAGCACCGCCGCGTCATCGCCCAGGCCGAAGGCGCCCTCGCCCGCCAGAGGCGCGAAATACCGCGCAATGATCTCAAACTCGTCCATGCCGGCATTCATAATGCAAAGGGCGGAACGGCAACAGCCGCCCCGCCTTTTGCCTTGATCCTCCTCTGTCGCAACTCGGTCTGCCTAAAGGCAGACCCATCGTTGCGACACCTCCCCCTTCCAGGCGCCGCGCGCCGAAGGGGGAGTAAGCCGCGGCCAGCTTAAACAGGCATTTTGCGTTTTGTGTATTCGCGGCCCTTGATCGCGGCGTCCTCGTTGGACTCCAGGATCATCGCCCCGTCCTTGATCTGCTGAACCACGCTGTCGACGCTGTTGTCGTCGGCGCGCGCGGCGTTGAGGAATCGCAGGCCGTTGGTCTTGCACAGGTCCAGGACTTTCTGGCGCACGGCCTTCATCTCTGGCCGCGCGGCCAGTTCGCCCATGTCGCGGCCATCTTCCGGGAAGGCCTCCAGGCCATAGAGCGAATAGGCATGGTCGCCCGGGCCCCATTCGGCCATCGACATGCCCTTCACGGCCAGGGTCTGGTTCACATTGGCGTCGCAGTGCGTGTCCTCGATCTTCACGCCGAAGATCATCTCGCCGCGCGGATTGAGCGGCCAGGTGTCGGCGACATGCAGATACTTGCCCATCTCGACGCCCCAGATGCGCGGCGCATAGACCTGGGGCGAACCGCGCAGGCCTTCATACTGCAGCGCCGGCACGCCCGGATACTTGAACGGGAAGCGCACACAGGCCTGGGCCGCGACCTCGATCGCCTTGGGATCGCGGGCATGGCAGATGTGAATGCCCATGATGCCGGTGTCGAGAAGCTGGCTGAACACCCAGCTGTTGGCCCACATGTATTCGGCGCTGAGACCGATGATGGGCGTGGAGACGAAAACGCAGGGAATGCGATGCCCGCTGGCGGTGGGACCACCGTCGGCGAGCCCCTTCATGAAGGCCTGCAGCGAGGTGAAGTCGAGCGGATTGTGCTCCATGTCGTAGCAGATGGCGTCGGCCCAGGTCTTGGACATCTTCTTGCCCTGCTCATAGGGATCGACGCCCGGGCCGATGCCGGGGCCGGTGTAATAGGCCGGCTGGTTGTCTTCCCACAGCTCGATCACCTTGTTCAGGCGGCGCGGCTTGTAGCTGCGGTCGACGCTGGATGGCTGGGTGCCGGAATTGACCGCACGCTCCTGCGCCTTCGCACTGGTGGCCGCCAGCCCGGCGCCCAGCGCCGCGCCCGCGATCAGTAGGTCTCGCTTCTTGATGTCCATGAATTTGCTCCGCCAGATGCGATGAAGGGATCAGTCCGCCCCTTGCGGACCGCGCGCGAACTTGCACCCATGCCCGCAGGCGCGCAAGCACCCCGGCACATGGGCAAACCTGTATTCCGCGTTGCGGAACCGGGACTCTTTTCGCAAATGCAAAATGCACAAACAAAAGGCGGCGCGTGGAACGCGCCGCCTTTCGCAGGTTCGGAAAGATCAGATCAGACCCTTGTCATCAGACAGGCATCTTGCGCTTGGTGTATTCGCGGCCCATCTGGGCAACCTTCTCACCCTCGCGGCCGGCCGAAACCACCATGCAGCCATCCTTGATCTGCTGGATGACATTGTTGTGGCCCGGCTCGGTCTCGGCGGCGTTGAGGAACTTCACATTGTTCTTCTTGCACAGATCCAGGACGTTCTTGCGGACCGCTTCCATGTTGGGCATTGCCGAGACGTCCTCGATCACCTTGCCGCTGGCATCGCGCACCACCGGATGGCCCGACAGGCCGCCCTCGGCGACACTGTTGTAGCCATTCAGCCAAAGATTGTGATCACCCGGACCCCATTCGGCCATCGCCATGCCCGGCAACGCCAGGATGTCGGCGGCAGCCTTGTCGCCATAGGTGTCCTCGATCTTCACGCCGAAGAAGATTTCGCCGCGCGGATTGAGCGGCCACAGGTCGGCGATGTGCTGATAGGTACCGCCCGACACGCCCCAGATATTGGCGGCATAGCCGGCGCTGTTGCCGCGCAGGCCCTGCATCGGCATCTTGGGCACATTGGGGCGATCCTGGAAGGGATAGCGGCAACCCATATACATGTAGGTCGCGATCGCCTGGGCGTCACGCGAATGGCAGATGTGAATGCCGGTCACGCCGCAGCACAGGATCTGTTCCAGAACCCAGGTGTTGGCGCGGGCATAGGGTTCATCCAGGCCGATCACCGGCGGGGTGACGAAAGTGGCCGGGAACTTGTGGCCCGAAGCGGTGGGCCCGCCATCGCGCAGGCCGCGCATGAAGTCGCGCAGCGTCTTCATGTCGAAAGAGCCGTGTTCCATCTCGATGGAGATGGCGTCGGCCCAGGTGCTGGCCATCTTGACGCCCTGCTCATAGGGATCGTTCGTCTCGTTCACGCCCCAGCCGGTGTAGTAGATCGGCTGGCCGTCTTCCCACAGCTCGATCACCTTGTTGAGACGGCGCGGCTTGTAGTTCATGTCGACCGACGACGGCTGCTTGTGTTCGGCGGCCTTCGCGCTCGTTGCAGCAAGACCCGCCCCCAGTGCGGCGCCCGCCAGCAGAAAATCGCGCTTCTTGATGTCCATTTCGCTCCCCATGAATGTTTGGTAATTGCGCAACATTGCCCAGCTATGGGGTCCTCTTCAACCCGCACCGCCCGTTTTTATCGGCTGTTTCCGCTACCTTCGCAGATGCAACAACGGACAGATGCAAAAAGGGCGGCGCTGTTTTGCGGCGCCGCCCCTTCGCAATGCATGTGCGTCTTAAACAGACGTCTTGTTAAACGGGCATCTTGCGCTTGGTGTATTCGCGGCCCATCACGGCAGCGTCCTCACCGCATTCCAGCACCATGGCGCCGTCCTTGATCTGGGTGATGATGTAATCCAGATGATTGGGATCGGTGCTGGCGGCGTTCAGGAAGTTCACCTTGTTCTTCTTGCACTGGTCCAGCACGTTCTGGCGCACCTTGCGCATTTCCGGCATGGCAATGATATCCGGCGGCTTGGAACCATCGTCGGGCATCACATCCAGGCCATAGAGCCAGTAGCTGTGGTCGCCCGGGCCCCATTCGGCCATCGACATGCCCGGCAGGGCGATGGTGGCCGCGGCCGTTTCATCGCAATAGGTGTCTTCGATCTTCACGCCGAAGATCAGTTCGCCCTTGGGATTGAGCGGCCACAGATCGGCAACATGATTGTACTGGAAGGTGTTGATGCCCCAGATCTGGGCGGCATAGCCGGCCGAGGAACCGCGCAGGCCGCGCATCGGCAGGTCGGGCACGCCCGGACGCTTGAAGGGATAGCGGCAGCCCATCTGCATCGCCACCTGAACCGCCTTGGTGTCGCGGGCGTGGCACATGTGAATGCCGTGCACGCCGCAATCCAGAAGCTGTTCGATCACCCAGCTGTTGGCCCGCATATAGGGCTCGTCCAGGCCGATAATGCAGGTTTCGACGAACACGGCCGGGGTGCGGTGGCCGCTGCGGGTCGGGCCGCCATCGACCAGGCCGCGCATGAATTCGCGCAACTGCGAGAAGTCCAGCGCGCCATGCTCCATCTCGACATTGATGGCGTCGTACCAGGTGCGCGCCATCTTCACGCCCTGGGCATAGGGATCGACGCCCGGGCCGAGGCCGGAGCCGTTATAGTAGATCGGCTGGCCGTCTTCCCACAGCTCGATCGCCTTGTTGATGCGGCGCGGCTTGTAGTTCCAGTCCACGGTCGAAGGCTGCTTGTTGCTGTTCGCCAGGTTGTTGCGCTGGGTGCGAACGCCCGGCATTTCCGCCGCCGGCTTGGCCCATTGTGCCTCGGCGGCGCTGCTCAGGCCGGCGACCGCGCCAACGCCGGCAGCGAGACCCAGAAAGTCACGCTTCTTGATATCCATGAAATCCTCCACTGGTATTATTCCTGGCACAGATCGCGCCGGCGAAAGCTCCAATCGCCCGATGCCAATTAGCCTGGCACGAGCCAAATTTTCGCACGCAAGTCTTGGCATGATGGTGCAGCGGCCAGCATTAAATCTGGGAAAGCCCTGTCGCAAAAACACGCGCAATGGGCCGCTGGCGGCGACACCACGACAAAAAGACAAATGATGAAAAAATATTTAGGTAGCGGCGCAGGCCAGCGGTACGCGACTAAAACTCAACTTCGCCTTCCGGCGTGGGAAGACCGAATTCCGCCGCGCGCTTGCGCTTGGCGATCGTGTCCAGCGCGGCATTGACGAACCCCGGTTCGTCGCCGCCGAAGAAGGCGTTTGCGACCGCGACATATTCATCGATCACCACCCGGGCCGGCACGTCGCGGCGCGCCACCAGTTCGAAGACACCGCACCGCATGACGGCGCGCAGGATGGAATCCACCCGTTCCAGCTTCCAGTTCTGCGACAGGGCGGCGGCGATGGCGCGGTCGATCTCGGTCTGGTGCTGCGGCACCCCTTCCAGGATCGTGTGAAAGAAGCCTTCATCCGGCGTGGCGGTACCCGCCGCGCTGAGTTCTGCAAAGCGGTGGGCGACGAACTGCTCGGCCACCTCCTCGGCGCCCTCGCCCGACATTTCCATCTGGTACAGCGCCTGCACCGCGGCCAGACGGGCGGCGCGGCGTTCTTCAGCCTGACTCACGAAACAATCCTCACAACTCTGTTCTCACGACAAAATGCCAAGCCGCTGGCGCAACACCACCAGCGACAGGGCCGCGCGCGCCGCATCGCCGCCCGCATCCTGGTCCAGCGCCATGCGCAGCGCCGCATCCTCATTCTCGGCCAGCAGCACGCCGTTGCCGATGGCCAGGCCCTCGCAGCCCAGCGCCATCAGGCCGCGCCCGGTCTCGCGCAGCAGCATGTCCGGCACCGTTCCGTGCCCCACCACGCAGCCAAGCGCCACAAAGCCGTCGAACGGCCGTTCGCGGCGCGCCGCGATGGCGATGGCGGCGGGCAGTTCCAGCACCCCGGGGACCGAGAAACGCTCGAAATGCGCGCCGCCCTTTTCCAGCGCCAGGGTGGCGCCATCGACCAGCGCCTCGGCAACGGATGGAAAATAGCGGGACTCCAGAACCAGGATGTTCATCCCGGTTGCCGCACCGCCCGTTCTGTCCAGGCCGGCGGAGGACATCAATCCAGCTTGTCTTCGCCCTGCAGCTCGCCGATCAGGGTCTCGAAATCGCGCGTCTCGCGGAAATTCCGGTACACCGAGGCGAAGCGCACATAGGCGACCTTGTCCAGGCTGGCCAGCGCCTGCATCACCAGTTCGCCGATGACATTGGCGGGAATCTCGTTCTCGCCCATCGACTCCAGGCGGCGCACGATGCCGGTGATCATGCGGTCGATGCGCTCGCGCTCCACCGGGCGCTTGCGCAGGGCATGGTTGATCGACCGTTCCAGCTTGTCGCGGTCGAAGGATTCGCGCCGCCCGGTCTTCTTGACCACGATCAGCTCGCGCAGCTGCACGCGCTCGAAGGTGGTGAAGCGGCCGCCGCATTCGGGGCAATGGCGCCGGCGGCGGATCGCCGAATTGTCCTCGGAGGGACGGCTGTCCTTCACCTGGCTGTCGTCATGTCCGCAAAAGGGGCAGCGCATCCTGACCTCTCTTTATGGGTAGATGGGGAAACGGCGGCACAGATCGCCGACCTTGGCGCGCACCAGCGCCTCGGATTCGGGATCGCCGTCTTCATGGTTCTTGCCCGACAGGCCATCGACGACCTCGACGATCAGCTTGCCGATCTCGCGGAATTCGGCCTGGCCGAAGCCGCGCGTGGTGCCCGCCGGCGTGCCCAGGCGGATGCCCGAGGTGACGAAGGGCTTTTCGGGGTCGAAGGGAATGGCGTTCTTGTTGCAGGTGATGAAGGCGCGATCGAGCGCCTTTTCCGTGAACTTGCCATTGACCTTCTTGGGACGCAGATCCACCAGCATCAGGTGATTGTCGGTACCGCCCGACACGATGTCCAGCCCCTGCGCCTTCAGTTCGGCGGCCAGGGCGCGGGCATTGTCGACGACATTCTTCGCATAGGTCTTGAATTCGGGCTTCAGCGCCTCGCCGAACGCCACCGCCTTGGCGGCAACGACATGCATCAGCGGGCCGCCCTGCAGGCCGGGGAAGATGGCCGAGTTGAACTTCTTGGCCAGCGCCTCGTCATTGCACAGGATCAGGCCGCCGCGCGGACCGCGCAGCGACTTGTGGGTGGTCGAGGTCACGACATGGGCATGGGGCACCGGGTTGGGGTGCTGGCCACCGGCCACCAGGCCGGAGAAATGCGCCATGTCCACCATCAGATAGGCGCCCACCTCGTCGGCGATCTCGCGGAAGCGCTTGAAATCCCAGGTGCGGCTGTAGGCGGTGCCGCCGGCGATGATCAGCTTGGGCTTGTGCTCGCGCGCGCTGGCCGCGACCTGGTCCATGTCCAGAAGCTGGTCGTCCTGGCGCACGCCATAGGAAACCGGCTTGAACCACTTGCCGCTCATGTTGACCGGCGAGCCGTGCGTCAGGTGCCCGCCCGATGCCAGGTCCAGGCCCATGAAGGTATCGCCCGGCTGCAGCAGCGCCAGGAACACGGCCTGGTTCATCTGGCTGCCCGAATTGGGCTGGACGTTGGCGAAGTTCGCGCCGAACAGTTTCTTGGCCCGCTCGATCGCCAGCGTCTCGATGACGTCGGCATACTCGCAGCCGCCGTAATAGCGCTTGCCCGGATAGCCTTCGGCATACTTGTTGGTGAAGACCGAGCCCTGGGCCTCCAGCACCGCCTTGGAGACGATGTTCTCGCTGGCGATCAGTTCGATCTTGTCGCGCTGGCGGTTCAGCTCGTCCTGGATGGCGGCGGCCACGTCGGGATCAGCGGCGGCAAGCCCCTGGGTGAAAAAGCCGGAAATCTGTTCATCGGGGGTGGCGCTGGCCGACATGCAAGCCTCGTTCGGGATGGGGCACTCAGGGACGGGCGAAGGGCGGATTTTGCGCCCCCACGCAGGAATGGCGGATTTAACCGCTTCCCCGCACCAAATCTAGCATCTTGGTGAAGATCGCCGGTGGGAATGCAAAAACACCCCGGAATCATGGTTGATTGAACCGGGCCGGGGCCCCCGCAGCCCGCTGTTCGGACTGGAATTTGTAAGGCAGCGGCCCCATTTACGCCGCGATGCTGCCGCAAAAGACGAAGATCGCGCTTCCCAGGTTCCGGGAACCGCGCAAGGAGCAAGCGTATGCGTAAGGACGGCGAAGACGACATCCTGAAAATGGTGACCGAGATCGTGGCCGCCTATGTCAGCAAGAACCCCGTCGCGCCCGGCGACCTGCCGGTCATCATCAAGAATGTCCATGCCACCCTGGGCGGGATGAGCAGCGGCGGCGAGGCAGCCCCCCTCAAGCGCACGCCCGCGGTGCCAGTCAAGAAGTCCGTTACCGCCGACTACATTGTCTGCCTGGAGGACGGCAAGAAGCTGAAGATGCTCAAGCGCTATCTGCGCTCGCGCTTCAAGCTGTCGCCGGACGAATATCGTGCGCGCTGGAACCTGCCGCCCGACTACCCCATGGTTGCGCCCAATTACGCCAAGCGGCGCAGCGACTTCGCCAAGAAGATCGGGCTGGGCCGCGCCGCGCCGCCCAAGCGCCGCCGCCGGACCTGAAAATCAGGAAGACGAGTCCTTCTTGCGGGCCAGATAGTCCAGCTTGCGCCGTGCCGCCTGGGCCAGCATGGCCTGGGGCGCGCTGGCCGGGCCGACGATCGAGGCTTCAAGCCCCGATTGCGGATCGATGGCCGTGGCCTTGACCACGTTCCCCTGCCTCACGAATTCGACGTAGATGGGCCCCTGCCCCGCCGCGGTCATTTTAATTGGTCGCGCCGGACGGCCCTGCGCTGCGCTGCGGGTCGCCGGTCGCTCCTCAAGCGGCCCGGGCCAGCTTATGGGCGTCCCACACCACCACCAGCGCCGCGACCAGCGCGTCCATCATCGCCTCGCTATGGGCGGGCGACGGGGTGAAACGCAGACGCTCGGTCCCGCGCGGCACGGTGGGATAGTTGATCGGCTGCACATAGACGCCATGGTCCTTGAGCAGCGTGTCCGACACCGACTTGCACAGCGCCGCATCGCCCACGAACAGCGGCACGATATGGCTGGGGCTTTCCATGACCGGCAGTCTCGCCGCGGCCATCTTGCTTTTCAGCATGGCGGCGCGGTCGGCCAGGGTCTGGCGCTCGACGTCGCTGGACTTCAGGTGCCGGATCGAGGCCAGCGTGCCCGCCGCGATCACCGGCGCCAGCGAGGTGGTGAAGATAAAACCCGGGGCGAAGGAGCGGATGCAGTCCACCAGCTCAGCGCTGGCGGCGATATAGCCGCCCATCACGCCAAACGCCTTGGCCAGCGTGCCTTCGACGATGTCGATGCGGCCCATGGTGCCGTCACGGGCGGCCACGCCCGCGCCGCGCGGCCCGTAAAGGCCCACGCCATGCACTTCGTCGATATAGGTCAGCGCGCCGTATTTCTCGGCCAGGTCGCAGATCTTTTCGGTGGGCGAGAACTCGCCTTCCATCGAATAGACGCTCTCGAAGGCGATCAGCTTGGGGGCGGCCGGATTGGCCGCCTTCAGCAGTTCCTCCAGATGTTCCATGTCATTGTGACGGAAGACATACTTGGCGGTGCCGCCGTGGCGGATGCCCTCGATCATCGAGGCATGGTTGAGTTCGTCGGAGAAGATGATCAGCCCCGGCAGCACCTTGGCCAGGGTCGACAGGGTCGCGTCGTTGGATACGAAGCCCGAAGTGAACAGCAGTGCGGCTTCCTTGCCGTGCAGGTCGGCCAGTTCGCGCTCCAGCTCCACATGGTAGTGGGTGGTGCCGGAAATGTTGCGGGTGCCGCCCGAACCGGCGCCGACCGCATCGACCGCCTCATGCATCGCCGCCAGCACCTTGGGATGCTGGCCCATGTTCAGATAGTCGTTGGAGCACCAGACCGTGATCGGCCGACCCCCATTGTCCGTATAGGTCACGCCGTTCTCGAACAGCCCGGCCTTGGGATAGGCGCCGCATTCGCGCAGGATGTCGGCGAACACGCGGTAGCGGCCCTCGCGCTTCAGCGCGGCCAGGGCATCCTGAAAACTGGACCGGTAGGAAAACGACATGGAAACTGCCTTTGGATCAGACCCGAGCCCCGATAAAACAGGATAGACCGAAAGAAGTGTTTGATTCCACGCAATTTGTCACATGATGCCGCTGCACCTTAGCCCGCCCCTGTGGGGCCTGGTCTTCGCGCTTTGCGCCGCGGTACTGCTGTGGCTGCTTTCGCTGCGCCTGCGTGATGTCTCCATTATCGATATTTTCTGGGGCCCCGGCGTGGCCGGCGTGGTTGATATTGCCGCCTGGCTGGCCCCTGCCTCGGGCCCGCGCGCTTCGGCCGCCCTGTTCCTGGTGAACATCTGGGCAATCCGGCTGGCTGCCCATATTTTCGCCCGCCATTCCAGCATCCAGGGCGGTGAAGACCATCGTTACGCCGCCATGCGCCGCCAGTTCGGCGCCCGCTGGTGGTGGTGGAGCCTGGTGCAGGTGTTCCTGTTGCAAGCGATTCTCATCTGGTTCGTCCCTGCCCCGCTGGTTGCCGCCATGCTGGCCGGCGCACCGGATCTGGGCGTGCTGGATTATGCCGGCATCGCCCTGGCCGGGACCGGCCTGCTGTTCGAGGCGCTGGCCGATTTTCAATTGGCCCGGTTTCGCGCCGATCCGGCCAACCGGGGCAAGGTGCTGGATCGCGGGCTTTGGGGCGTCTCGCGCCATCCCAACTATTTCGGCGAGGCGCTGATGTGGTGGGGCTTCTTCCTGATCGGATTTTCGGCCGCAGGCGCGTGGTGGCTGATCCTGTCACCGCTGCTGATGACCTTCCTGCTGCTGCAGGTTTCCGGCGTCACGCTGATGGAAGACACGATAAGCGAACGGCGGCCCGATTATGCCGCCTACAAGCGGCAGGTCAGCAGCTTCGTGCCGTGGTTCCGGTCGAAATCCTGATTGCGGCCCTCAGCCGGCCTTGTAGAAAGGCGCGATCTTCCAGAACTCTTCCGCGCCGACGCGCACGCGGGTTTCGCCGGCAGCCTGGGCCGCCTGGCACAGCCGGTGCAGCTTGACCGGCCCCCTTTCGGCCACCATCGCGGCCAGCCAGGCATCCTTGTCGCCATACTCGGCCTGCCAGATTCCGTGGCTCTGGGGATGACGTTCCCAATCCTGCTCGGCATCGGCGCGCAGCGCATCAAAGACTGCCTCGCAGGCGGCGATCAGGTGCGCCACCGGCAGCTCTGCGCTGGCCGTGCTGATTTCCTCGCCGGGGCGGCGCATCTGGCCGGAGACGGGAACGGCAAAGGGCGCGTTCATCGCGGCGGTCACTCTATCCTCTAGAGCCGGAAGCGGACCTGGTCGATCCAGAACCGCTCCAGGCGCTTGAGGCTGACATTCATGCCTTCCAGGTCGCTGCCGTCGACATTGCCCACCGCTTCCAGCGAGAGCAGATGGCGATCGAACAGTTCACCCAGCATGTCGCGCACCGCCTCGCCCTTGCGCGTCAGGCGCACCAGCACGGAGCGGCGGTCGGCCTCGGAGCGTTCGTGGTGGATATACCCACCCTCGACCAGCTTCTTGAGGTTGTAGGAGACGTTCGAGCCCAGATAGTGCCCGCGCGTGCGAAGCTCGCCCGCGGTCAGTTCCTGGTCGCCCACATTGAACAGAAGAAGCGCCTGGACCGAGTTGATCTCGCGCTCGTCGCGCCGATCCAGCTCATCCTTGATCACGTCGAGCAACTGACGATGCAGCCGCTCCACGAGATTGAGCGTCTCGAGATAATGCTTGCGTACCGACGAGGCGCCACTGAGCGCCGCCGCGGCCTGCGGTTTGGCCAATGCTGTCATTTGTCTTCCCCGCTTTTTGCGGAGCCCACCTATTGTTACCGCCACAGTAGGGGGGATGTCTTAAAGGCGCGTAAAATCCGCGTTGGTTGGCGCCTTCATGCAAGCCCGCATGGCGACATTCGCCAACGCGGATAACACGCGGTAAACGAGGCCGTTTCAATCGGCGAACAAGTCGCGCGCCAGCGGCGCGAATGCCGCTTCGATGTCCTGTTCCGGCACAGCGGCCAGCGCGGCGGGCCGCCAGTGCGGATTGCGGTCCTTGTCCACCAAGGCCGCGCGCACGCCTTCAACAAAATCGTGACGCGTGATGACGCGCAGCGCCAGGCGGTATTCCATGGTCAGACATTCGCGCAGGCTCATGCCCGGCGCGGCCTGCAACTGGCGAAACACCAGCTTGAGCGAGCTTGGCGAACGCGCACGCAGCAGCGCGGCGGTATCCAGCGCAAATTCGCTGCCGTCGCGGTCAAGCCGTTCCAGGATCGCCTCCACCGATGGCGCGGCGAAGACCGTGTCGATGCGGCGGCGGTGCCCGGCCAGCGCCTGTGGCGGTGGTTTGCCCGCAAATGCCCGTGCGGCCGCTTCCGGTTCCTCTCCCGCCGCCAGCCGTTCCAGCAGCGCGGGAAAATCCGTGCGCGAAACAATCATGTCGACCAGACCGGCGGCCATCGCATCACCCGCCCCGATCCGCGTACCGGTCAGGCCCAGGTAAAGGCCCAGGCGGCCGGGACAGCGCGCCAGGAAATGGCTGGAACCGATGTCGGGAACAAAGCCGATGGCGGTTTCCGGCATGGCGAAGGACATGCCCGGATCGGCCAGCCTGAGGCGCCCATGCACCGATACGCCCGCGCCCCCGCCCAGCACGAAACCGTGCATGAGCGCGATGTAAGGTTTAAGGATAAGCCCGATCGGGGCGTTGAGCCGGTATTCCTGGGCCAGGAAGCGGGCCCGGCATCGTCGCAGCCAGCACGGACTGCTGCACCAGGCGAATGTCGCCGCCGGCGCACCAAAGGCCCGATCGCCCGCGCCCTGCACCGCAACGGCGCGGATTTGCGGAATCGGCGGCCCATTCGGCCAGATGCGCGGCCATACCCGCCACCATGTCCGGGGTCAGGGCATTGAGGCGCCTCGGGCGGTTCAGGTCAAGTCCCAGCGCGCCCACTTTTCGGCCAGAATGTGGCAATGCTGCTGCATTGCGTCTACTTGCGTGGGCGCGGCCGAATTGGCAAGAGAGCCCCGCAAAAGGAACGCAATGAGCGCCTATCCCGCCACACGCCTGCGCCGCCTGCGCCAAACCGCCTGGAGCCGGGCCATGGTGCGCGAAACCAGCCTGTCGCCGGCGGACCTGATCTGGCCTGATATTCATCATCGACAGGAACAATGCCCGCACCGCCGCCAGCACCCTGCCCGGCGTGGAACGGCTGTCGGTGGACCTGGCGGTGGCGGCGGCGAAGGAGGCGGTGTCGCTGGGCATTCCCGCCCTGGCACTGTTTCCCAACACCCAGGACGAGCGGCGCAGCGAGACCGCCGCGGAAGCCTATAACCCGGACAACCTGATGTGCCGGGCGCTGGCCGCGATCAAGGCGGCGGTTCCCGAAATCGGCCTGATCGCCGATGTGGCGCTGGACGAATATTCCAGCGACGGCCAGGACGGGCTGGTGCGTGACGGCGAAATCCTGAACGACGAGACCATCGACGTGATGATCAAGTCGGCGCTGGTGCAGGCAAAGGCCGGCGCGGACATCATCGCCCCCTCCGACATGATGGACGGGCGTGTTGGCGCCATCCGCGCCGCGCTGGACGAGAACGGCTTTGGCCATGTGCAGATCATGTCCTATGCCGCCAAATATGCCTCGGTCTATTACGGCCCCTTCCGCGAGGCGGTGGGATCGGGCGCGCGGCTGAAGGGCGACAAGAAAACCTATCAGATGGACCCCGCCAACCTGGATGAAGCCCTGCGCGAAGTGGCGCTGGACATCGAGGAAGGCGCCGACAGCGTGATGATCAAGCCGGGCCTGCCCTATCTGGATGTCATCCGCACGGTGAAGGACAATTTCAACATCCCCGTTTTCGCCTATCAGGTGTCTGGCGAATACGCGATGATCGAGTTCGCGGCGCGCAATGGCGCCTTCGATCGCAATGCCGCCATGATGGAAAGCCTGACCTGCTTCAAGCGGGCCGGCGCCAGCGGCGTCCTGACCTATTTCGCGCCTGAAGCAGCACGTTTGCTGGGAAAGTAGTCCGTATACCGCATGTCCGACACGCCCTTCATCAAGCAACGCCATCGCAAGATCCTGTTCTCCGGCCGGCGGTGGCGCATGCGCCTGGTGTTCTGGGGCGGGGCGATCGGCGTGGGCGTGATCAGCGTGGCCTTCGCGGCGGCGGCGACCCAGGCGACCGAGCTTTTCCACACGCTGGTTTTCAATCCCTGGATCGCGCTGGTGCTGACGCCGCTGGGCTTTACCTTCTCGGCCTGGGTGGCGGCGCGCTATTTCCCCGGCAGCCAGGGGTCGGGCATTCCCCAGGCCATCGCCGCGCGCCACATCCGCGACACCGACATGCGCTCGCGCATCCTTTCGCTGCGCCTGACCTTCGGCAAGATCATGCTGACCCTGTTCGGCCTGGCCTGCGGCGCCTCCATCGGCCGCGAAGGCCCCACCGTGCAGGTCGGCGCGGCGATCATGCTCTATTCTGCCAAGGTGGGCCGCATGATCAGCCAGCGCGGGCTGATCCTGGCCGGATCGGCAGCCGGCGTCGCGGCGGCCTTCAACACACCGTTGGCCGGGATCGTGTTCGCGATCGAGGAAATGAGCCGCGCCTTCGAGCTTCGCACCAGCGGCCTGGTGCTGATCGCGGTGATCCTGGCGGGCATGGCCTCGCTGGGACTGGTCGGCAACTATTCCTATTTCGGCAGCAACGCCTCGATGCTGACCGTCACCATCGACTGGGTCGCGCTGCCGATCTGCGGTGTGCTGGGCGGCATTCTGGGCGCGCTGTTCGCACGCACCGTTTTGCAGATCAACGCCATGACCGGGCGTTACATTGCCAGGAGCCCCACCCGCAACGTGATGCTGGTGGCCTTCATCGGCGGGCTGATCGTGGCGCTGTGCGGCCTGATCAGCGGCGGCGCGACCTACGGCACCGGCTATGAGGCGGCGCGCCAGGCGGTGGAAGGCAGCGGCATGTCGATGCTGTTCGCGCCGCTGAAGTTCATCGCCACGGTTGCCTCGACCTGTTCGGGCATTCCCGGCGGCTTCTTCGCTCCCACCCTGTCCATCGGCGCGGGCCTTGGCGAGGCCATTGCCGCGCTGCTGCACGTCCATGCCCCGGGCGCCATCGTGCTTCTGGGCATGACGGCCTATTTCGCGGGCGTGGTGCAGGCGCCCATCACCTCGGCCGTCATTCTGGGCGAGATGACCAACGCCAGCTCGATGCGCCTGCCGCTGCTTCTGGCGGCGCTGATCGGCTATGGCGTCTCACGGGTGATCCAGCCGGAATCGCTCTACCACGCGATGGCGCGGCAGTTCCTGGTCGGTCTCAAGAAACAGGACTGAAAATCTGGGCTCAGTCGCGCGCGGTCGAGAACAGGCTGCGCAGCACGATCTCGGCGCGCGCCGGCAGCACATGCAGGCCCGAGCGGCGCTGGCCCAGGTCGATGACATTTTCCAGCACCAGCATGGCCAGGCCATGCACCGACGACCACACCGCCATGCCCAGCGCCGGATCGGACAGCGCATTGCCGATCTCGGTGCCGATTGCGTCGGCCTTCAGCCCCAGCGTCGGGAACTGGTCGCGGTTGGGAAGCTGGCCGCCGAACATCAGCCGCGCCAGCGCGGGCCGGGCGGCGACGAAACGCATATAGGCTGCGCCGATATGGGGAATGCGCTCCTGGTCCGAGCCATGAAGCTTGGCCGCCTCGACGATCGCCTCGCGCAACTCGTCGAACCCCTCGATCGCCAGCTCGACCAGCAGGGCCTCGTGATTGGGAAAATGGCGATAGGGCGCCGCGTGGCTGACCCCGGCGCGGCGTGCCACCGCGCGCAGGGTCAGCGCCGCAAGCGATTCTTCCTCAAGGATGGCGCGCGCGGCATCCAGCAATCCGTTGCGCAAGTCGCCATGATGATAACCGCGTGCCGCCTTTTCGGGCGCCGCCATCGTGGCCGCAACCATGCTCTGATCCCGTTCGTCCATGCTGATGCTATCCCTTGTTGCCTTTGCGCGCGGCTTCCTGGCGGACAAACAGGCTGGAGGTGTCCCAGCGCTTGCCGCCCAGATTTTCCACTTCCGCGTAGAACTGATCGACCATCGCGGTCATGGGCAGGCTGACTTCCTGCTTGCGCGCCTCTTCCATCGCGATGCCCAGATCCTTGCGCATCCATTCCACCGCGAAACCGTGATTGTATTCGCCCGCATCCATCGTCTTGTAGCGGTTCTCCATCTGCCAGCTTCCCGCCGCACCCTGGGAGATCACTTCCTCGACCTCCTTGATGTCGAGGCCGGCGGCGCGCGCCAGGCTGAAGCCTTCGGCAAGACCCTGGACGATACCGGCGATGCAGATCTGGTTGACCATCTTGGTCAACTGGCCCGAACCGGGCGGGCCCAGCCGCTTGGCCAGCTTGGCATAGACGGCCATCACCGGCTCGGCGCGGGCATAATCGGCTTCGGAGCCGCCGCACATGATGCCCAGCTTGCCGTTCACCGCACCGGCCTGGCCGCCCGACACGGGCGCATCGACGAAACCGAAGCCGCGTTTGCCGGCTTCCGCCGCCAGTTCGCGCGCGATGCCGGCCGATGCGGTGGTGTGATCGACGAACAGCGATCCCTTGTCCATCGTGCTGAAGGCGCCGTCCGTGCCCAGCGTGACTTCGCGCAGGTCGCTGTCGCGGCCCACGCAGCAGAAGACGATCTCCTGCCCCTTGGCGGCCTCGGCCGGCGTGGGCGCGGTCTTGCCGCCATATTCCTTTTGCCAGGCCTGCGCCTTGGCGCCGTTGCGATTGTAGACGGTGACGTCGTGGCCGGCCTTCTGCAGGTGCCCCGCCATCGGATAGCCCATCACGCCCAGACCGATAAATGCGGTTTTCATTATTCTACCACTTCCATTTTAGGAGTTGCTCCACCCGCAAATTCGGGCCTCTTCATCAGCCATATCACGGCGAAGACCGGAAGGCTGACCACGAACATGAAGAGGAAGTCGTTGGCGTAGGCCTGAACTTGCGCGCGGTATTCTAGGAGAGAATTCAGATTTGCCAACCCAAAAGGAATCTGCGGATTCATCATCATGGAGGGGCCGTTCACCCCCAGCGCCCGGTTGAAAGGCGTGGCATAGGCGGTCAGGTGCGCGTGAATGGTCTGGACGCTGCTGGCCAGGATGGTGCTGGTCAGTGACACCCCGATGGCGCTGCCGATATTGCGCGTCAGGTTGGTCAGGCCGGCCCCATCGGTGCGCAGTTTTGCCGGAAGTGTCGCAAAAGCCACGAGGTTCATGGGGACAAAGACCGAGCCCATGCCCACGCCCTGCATGAAGGTCACCGTGAACAAGGTTCCAGTGCTGACGGCGGGGGTCCATCCGGTCATGTGCCACAGCGACCACAGCATCAGGGTGGCGCCGGCCGTCATGATCAGGCGCGGATCCATTTTCATGGTCAGGCGCCCCACGAAAACCATGGCCAGCATCACGCCCAGGCCGCGCGGCACCATCAGGAACCCGGTCTGGGTGACGGACCGGCCGGACAGGTTCTGCAGATAGGGCGGCAGCAGCGCCGAGGAGGCCAGCAGCACCATGCCCATCACGAACATCAGCACCACCCCGCCGGTGAAATTGCGGTCCTTGAAAATCTCGCGCGGGATGAAGGGTTTTTCCGCCGTCAGCATGTGGACCAGGAACAGGTAGACGGCGATGCCCGCGACAATCGCCTCGACCACGATCTCGCCGGAGGAAAACCAGCCCTTGCTGGTGCCCCGGTCCAGCACAAGCTGCAGCGCGCCCAGCCCCACCGACAGCGCGCCAAAGCCGAACCAGTCGAAGCGCAGGGTGGAATCGCGGTCGGTGTCCTTGAAGAATATCCACAGCGCGACGCAGGAGGCGATACCGACCGGCACGTTGATATAGAAGACCCAGCGCCAGCTATAAGCGTCCGTCAGCATGCCGCCCAGCGTCGGGCCCAAAATGGGGCCCAGCATCACGCCCATGCCCCAGATCGCCATCACGCTGCCGCGCTTGGCGGGGGGATACATGTCCAGCATGACCGCCTGGGACAAGGGACCAAGGGCGGCGCCGAACACGCCCTGGATCAGGCGGAACAGCACCATCTGTTCCAGCGACATGGCCGCACCGCACGCCATCGAGGCCAGGGTGAAGCCGGCGATGCAGGTGATGAGAAAATGCCGCTTGCCGAAGCGCGCCGCCATCCAGCCCACCGGCGCGGTCATGATCGCCGCGGCGATGATGTAGCTGGTCAGCACCCAGGTGATCTGGTCGCGGCTGGCCGACAGGCTGCCTTCCATATAGGGCAGCGCCACATTGACGATGGTCGTGTCCAGCGCCTGCATCAACACGCCCGCCATCGAGCCCAGCAGGACCGCCCATTCGGCGATCTTGCTGTCATACTGATGGGCGGCGTGAGGCTGGTGATCCATCGGGATCCTACAGGCCGTTCAGCAGGCGGAACCAGCGGCGGTGCGCGGTGTCGATCGAAACCACCGCGCTCATGCCCACGCGCAGCGGCCGGTCGCAATGGCTCTTGTCGATGTCGATGCGCACGGGAATGCGCTGAACCACCTTGACCCAGTTGCCACTGCCATTCTCGGCCGGCAGGGCCGAAAAGGAGCTGTCGCTGCCGGCGCTGATGCTGTCGATATGGCCTTCCCAGCTGCAATCCGGATAGGTGTCGATGGTGAAGGTGGCGGGCGCGCCCGGATGGATATGGGTCAGTTCGGTTTCCTTCAGATCGGTCTCGATCCAGGTCTTGTCGCCGATCAGCCCCACCGCGCTGGTGGTGGTGAAGGCCGACAGGGCCGAAATCACCAGCGTGCCGGGCTGCAGGGAATCCACTTCGCTGACGATGCCGTCGAAGGGCGCGCGCACCGTGGCATGGTCAAGCTGACGCTGGGCCTCGTCGACCTGGGCCTTGGCCTTCATGTAGGCCGGTGACTGGTTGGCCGGCAGGTTGGGGTTGCCGTTCAGCTTGGCCAGTTCCGTCGCCGCGGTCTGGCGCAGCGAGGCCATGGTCGCCTTGGCGCTGAGCAGCGCGGCGCGGGCATCGTCGACCTGGATGGCGGCAATGGCATTCTGCTTGGCCAGCGCTTCGTAACGCTCATACGTCGCCTGGTTGACGTTCACGCGCGCCTGCTGGGCGCTGACCTGGGCCAGGGCGGCGCGATACTGGGCCCGCGTCGATTCCACATCCTGTTCGGCGCTGGCCAGGGCGGCCTGCGCGTTTTCCAGCGCGATGCGGAAGGGCTTGGGGTCCAGGGTGAACAGGACATCGCCCGCCTTCACATGCTGGCCCTCGCGCACTTTCACCGTCTCGACCAGCCCGGACACGTCGGTGGAGACCATCAGCTTGTTGGCGTGGACGTAGGAATCGTCCGAAACGACATAGCGCCCGCCCATCAGGTAAAACACCGCCGCCGCCGCCAGGAACACGGCGACGCCGCCGACCATCAGGATGCGGCGCAGGCGGGCGCGGTCGAAGCCGGCGGACGGGGCGCGGCCCCCCGGAATCGCGGCAGCGGAATCGTTGGCGGCTGACATGGCTATTCTCCCGCCGCGGCCTGTTTGCCGGGCTCGGTGGTAAGCTTTTCCTTCATGGACAGAAGGGTCTGGACGACAGTCTCGATGGCCTTTTCGTCCAGGCCCTCGGTCAGGTCGGCGAAAAGGTCGTTCTTGTAGCGGCGAATCTCATTCAGGATCGGCTCAGAAGCCTCCAGCAGGTGCAGGCGGCGAATGCGCCGGTCCGCCGGGTCCATGCGCCGCTCCAGCAGCCCGCGGGCTTCCAGGCGGTCGACAAGGCGTCCCACCGTGATCGGCTCCACCTCGCACAGGCTGGCCATTTCGTTCTGGGTCATGCCGGGCTGATAGGACAGCCGCGCCAGGATCACCCACTGGGCCCGGGTCATGCCATAGGCGCGCGCGCGCTGGTCGAAGCGGGTGCGCATCATGCGCGCCACGTCGTGCATCAGCACCAGCATGTCGCGGTCGAGATTGTTCGCGGATTTCATGGCCGAGAACATAAGCAGCGTTATTATAACGCGCAAGAAGATAAGGCTGCTTTTTAAGCGGCCCTCCCCTGCAAAAAGCGCTGCCCCGCACGCCGCCAGGGCCGCAAAAACAAGGGGGCCGGCAGGTTTCCCTGCCGGCCCCCGATCACTTCAGGACTGAAATGTTACGGCGTGACCTTCAGCTGCGAAGCCCAGGCGGCCTCGATCTGCTTCACGACCACGTCCGGCAGCGGGACATAGTCCAGCTTCTCGGCAGCGGCCTGGCCGTGCTTCAGGGCCCAGTCGAAGAACTTCACGGCCGACTCGTTGGTCGCCTTGGCGGTGTCCGTGCGCAGCAGCACCCAGGTGGTCGCCGTGATCGGCCAGGAGGCATCGCCCGGCTGATTGGTCAGAACCAGGTAGAAGTCCTGCGACTTGGCATAGTCCGCATTGGCGGCGGCGGCCTGGAAGGCGGCCAGGGTCGGCTGCACGCGCTTGCCGGCCGAGTTGATCATGTCGGTCCACACCAGGTTGGACTGCTTGGCATAGGCGTATTCGACATAACCGATCGAGCCGACCAGCTGGGCGACCTGCGCGGCGACGCCGGCATTGCCCTTGCCGCCAACGCCACCGGGCCAGGACACGGCGGTGTCAGAGCCGATCTTGCTCTGCCATTCGGCGTTCACCTTGCCCAGATAGTTGGTGAAGTTGAAGGTGGTGCCCGAACCGTCCGAACGATGGACCGTCAGGATCGCCATGTTGGGCAGGTTGACGTTGGGGTTCAGCGCCTTGAGCGCCGGGTCGTTCCACTTCTTGATCTGGCCCATGTAGATCTTGGACAGCACGTCGCCGTTCAGGACCATCTGGCCGGGCTTGATGCCGGGCAGATGCACGACCGGCACGATCGAGATGATGACCTGCGGGAACTGCATCAGGTTGTTCTTGGCGATTTCGTCATGCATCAGCGGCTTGTCGGTGGCGCCGAACGCGACCGTCTTGGATTCGATCTGCTTGATGCCGCCGCCCGAACCGATGGGCTGATAGTTGATCTGGGTGCCGGTCTGCTGCTGATACTGCTGGGCCCAGACCTGGAGCACCGGGAAAATCGCGCTGGAGCCGGCACCGGTCAGGTTCACCGCCAGAGCGCTGGTGGTCATCAGGGCTGTCGCCGCCGCCGCCACCAGAACCGTCTTCAGAGAAAACTTCATCATGTTGTCCTTTCAATTGCGCTGCCAGGCAGCGCGGGGCCTTTCATGTGCGCCCGAAACGGACGCGGGATAAAAAGATGGCGCGAAGGGCGCGCGGCGCGCGCCCTTCGATCCTATTACCAGCGCAGCTGGCCGAACAGGCCGAACTCGTTGTACTCACCGGTCTTCAGACCGGTGTTGGAGCCGATGGAACCGTTGGAGGTGCTGGTGACGCCGTTAACAGCGGCTTCATGCTTGTAGACCAGCGCCAGGTCGACGATCTTGGTCGGGCTGTACTGAACGCCGATGTTGTAATACTCGTTGTTCCGGCCAGGCGCCGACTTGGTGTTGGTGTCGACCGAGTCATAACGGCCGAACACCGACCATTCCGGGGTGAAGGAATAAGAGGCAAAGCCCGAAATGCCGTGCGCGCTGTCGCCAACACCCTTGGTCTTGATCAGACCGGCAGAGTAGTCGTTGGCGTTGAAATATTCCACGCCCAGGCGGAAGCCGTTCGCCACATAGGCGCCGATCACGTCGAAGCGGTCGGCGGTGTGGTAGGTGGTGGTGCCGTAAGGCGTGCCCAGCTTGCCGCTGTAACCGCCAACGCCCAGGTTGAAGCCCTGATATTCGGCGCTGACGCGGCCTTCGAAGTCCACGCTGTCGGCGCGGTTGGTGCCGCCGCCGGTCGGGATCTTCTTGTAGCCGCCGCCGTTGATCACGGCGAAGTCATAGCTGACCAGCCCGTCCAGCACCGTACCCAGGGCGTGAATGCCCCAGTCCGAGCTGGTGCCGAACTTGGTGTGGTCGATCATCACGTTTTCCAGGTGACGATAGCCATAAAGGCCTTCGACATACGGCACCCAGGGAAGGTCGGCGGCGCCCAGGCGGATGGTCAGGGCCGGGTCCAGCTTGGCCTGCAGATAGGCCTTCTTGATGTAGATCTGGCCGGCGCCGGTGGTGCTGTCATACGTCGTGTCGGTGGTGACGTTGGCCGAGAAGATGCTGTTGAAGGTGTGGTTGATGCCCACATAGAAGCGCTTGATGTCGAAGTTGGTGCCGTTGCCGCCACCCGCGACGCGCACGCCGTTCGCTTCATTGTTGATGTTCGAGAAGTCGAAATACATGCGGCCGTCGATGGAAGTGTTGTCCCACCAGCCACCCGGCGCCTTGGGCGGATTGTTCGCGGCCTCGGCGGCGCGCATTTCAGAGCTCTGAAGCTCTTCCTCAAGAGCCGACAGGCGCGCATCCAGTTCCGAGTTGCTGGGCGGCATGTCGTTCTGCGCCAGACGCAGGGGCGCTTCCTTGGGCTGCTCAGCGCCCAGCATTGCGGCGGAGATCGTCGGCGCATTCGCGTCGGCCGTCTTGGCGAACGCAGCGCTTCCCATCGCGATGGCGGCAACGCCCGTCATCAGTGCCAGTTTCCCCATGTTCATCACTACCCTCAGTCCCTAGAATGTTCCGCGCAATGTCGCGCGCGGCTGCTATCGCCGCGGGGAACAACAGGACGATGACGGGTTTGTAACGGTTGCGTGACAGTGTTCGCGGATGCGGAAGAATCCGGGTTTCGGCGGTATCCGGTCCTGTGAATAGTTGATGGCGTGGCAGCGAAGCCACGCCCGGTCCCGGCCAGCCCCTGCCGAATATCAGTCCTTGTCGGTCACGCGCCGGCCCGCAACGCCCTCAGGCGGGGTGCCCTGTGCCAGGGCGCCATAGCGGCCCTTGAAATAGACTAGCGGCGCGCCGGCTTGGGCATGGCTGGCGAAGCGCAGAACCCGGCCCAGCAGAATGGCGTGGTCGCCCGCATCCCAGATCTGCTCGCGCGCGCATTCGAACACCGCCAGCGAATCGGCCAGTGCCGGCGGCCCCAGGGCGGTGGGCGTCAGGGCGATTCCTTCCAGCCGGTGCTCGCCCGGCCCCGCCAGCCGCGACGACACGGCCTTGTGACCGGCCGCCAGGATCGAGACGGTGAAACCGGGCGCTTCGGCGAAAGCCGGATAGCGGCGCGAACGGCGGTCGATGCACCACAGCACCAGCGGCGGATCGAGCGATACCGAAGTGAAGGAGTTAACCGTGATCCCGATATGGGACACGTCCTCGGCCTCGCCGGGCACCGCCCCCGTGGTCGTCATCACGGCCACCCCGGTGGGGAAGCTGCCAAGGGCGTGGCGAAAGGCGCGGGTATCAAAATCCATAAGTCATCCTGAGGCCGCCCGGTTTCACACTCGGTTAAGCCGGGTTGTGCATGATCGGACAAGGTTGGGCATAGCGGCGACAGACCGCAAGTCCCACCCGGGTATTGGCACTTAATTTGGGGTTTGCGGCATCATGGCCGGCGACAACGCGGTTGTCATCAAGCGTATCAAGAAGGGCGGACATGGCGGCCACCACGGTGGCGCCTGGAAGGTGGCCTATGCCGACTTCGTGACCGCGATGATGGCCTTCTTCCTGCTGATGTGGCTGATCAACACCACCACGCCCGAGCAGAAGCGCGGCATTGCCGACTATTTCGCGCCCCAGTCCATCGCCCAGACCGTTTCGGGCTCGGGCGGCGTGCTGGGCGGCAAGGTGATGGGGGAAGACAGCGCCCATGCCGGCGGCGCCCAGTCGGTGATGCAGAAACAGAGCCCGCCCTCCCCCGATTCGCCGGTCAAGGCGCTGGCCAACGGCGCCTCCCAGGGCGGCGCCGATGCCGACCTGGACAAGGACAGCACCAGCGCCCATTCGGCCCAGGACAGCGATTTCGCCCATGCCGCCGAAGCGATCCGCCAGTCGATCCAGGACAATCCCGACATCGCCAACCTGTCGCATCAGGTGATTCTGGAAAACACGCCCCAGGGCCTGCGTGTCCAGCTGGTCGACCAGGATGGCCGGCCGATGTTCCAGCAGGGCTCGGACGAGCCCATGCCCTACACCAAAAAGCTGCTGTCGGTGATCGGCGGCATCGTCTCCACCCTGCCCAACCGGGTGTCGATCAGCGGCCATACCGCGGTGAACGACGTGTCGGCGACGGGCGGCAACTGGCAGCTCTCGGCGGCCCGCGCCAACGAGGCGCGCGCGCTGCTCCAGTCGGGCGGGCTGACATCGGACCGCATCTACGAGATTTCGGGCAAGGCCGGGTCCGAGCCGCTGCTGCCGGAGAACCCCAGCGCCAGCGCCAACCGCCGCCTGTCCATCACCCTGCTGCGCGAGGCCCCGCCGGTTCCCGCCGATCCAGGCCTCTGAAGCGGGCGCGTAAACCAAAAGCTGCACAAAAATCCCCTGAAAACCGCAAAAAACGAATGCGCGGCGGCAGAATTGTTTGTCATACTGCCGATGTACGGGGCAGGTTTGGGCCGTGACCGAGCAACGCAGTACACGCATTCCGCAGTTTTTCCTGACCCCCGGGGGCCCGTGCCCCTATTTGCCGGGTCGCACGGAGCGCAAGGTCTTTGCCCGGCTGGGCGGAACCCTGGCCCAGCCCCTGTCGGAAGCCCTGACCCATTCGGGTTTTCGCCGCAGCCAGTCCATCGCCTATCGCCCGGCCTGTGAGGGCTGCAATGCCTGCGTGTCGGTGCGCATCCTGGCGGATCAGTTCGCGGCCAGCCGCGGCCAGCGGCGCACGCTGAAACGCAGCGACGATCTTGTCCGCACCGAGGTCGCCCCCGAAGCGACGCGCGAACAGTTTGCCCTGCTGCGGACCTATCTGGATTCGCGCCATCCGGGCGGCGGCATGAGCGACATGGGCCTGTTCGATTATGTGGCGATGGTGGAGGAAACGCCCGTCTCCACCCATATCGTCGAATACCGCAAACCCGATGGCACGCTGGTCGCCGCGGCCCTGACCGACCGGCTGAAGGATGGCCTGTCGATGGTCTACAGCTTCTTTCATCCCGGCGAGGATGCGCGCAGCCTGGGCACCTTCATGATCCTGGATCATGTGCGCGCCGCCATGGCCCAGCGCATGCCTTACGTCTATCTGGGCTACTGGGTCCGGGGCAGCGACAAGATGGACTACAAGGTCAAGTTCTCGCCGCTGGAAGCGCTGACCCAGAACGGCTGGGAGACGCTGAGCGCCGAGCCGGACGTGGAAGCCGCGCCGCTGATCGTCCACGCACCGGGCTGAATGTAATCAGGCCGCGCCGCCGCCGAAGCGTTCCTTCAGCTCCGCAACCTGTTCGTCGCTGATCTTGGCCACCAGCGTTTCGGGCGCGCGGATCGGCTGGCCCGGCGTCAGGTCGTCCAGCAGCACCTTCATGCCCTCTTCCGGGAAGGGGATCACCCCGCCGCGATAGCCGACCGGCTGGATGCATTCGTGAATGGTCTTTGCGAAATCGGGCATCACCGGCCAGATCAGATGCGCGAACTGGTGCACCAGGTTCAGCCCCATGCGCACGCCCACTGCCGCCTTTTCGCGATCGGTCTTGATATGGGTCCAGGGCGCGGCCCGGGTCAGATACTCGTTGCCCGCCACCCAGATGGCGCGCAGTTCGGCCATGGCCTTGCGGAATTCCGCCTGTTCCATCAGTTCGGCGTAAGCCGCGATGCGCCGGTCCAGGTCGGCGATCAGCGCGTGTTCGTCCTCGCCATAATCGCCCTCGCCCGGCACCTGGCCGTCGAAACGTGCGACACAGAACTTGGTCACGCGGTTGACGAAGTTGCCCAGCACATCGGCCAGGTCCTTGTTGATGACCCCGGCGAAATGCTCCCAGGTGAAATTGCTGTCGCTGCCTTCGGGCGCATTGGCGATCAGGTAGTAGCGCCAGTAATCGGCGGGCGCGACGTCCAGCGCCTTGTCCATGAAGATGCCGCGCTTGCCGGAGGTCGAGAACTTGCCGCCGTCATAGTTCAGCCAGTTGAAGCCTTTCAGCCGGTCGACCAGCTTCCACGGCTCGCCCGACGCCATGATGGTGACGGGAAAGCCGACCGTGTGGAAAGGCACATTGTCCTTGCCCATGAACTCCCAATAGGTGACCGCGTCACCACCCTGCCACCAGTCCTTCCAGGCATCGCCATGGCCGTTCCTGTCGGCCCATTCCTTGGTCGCGGCGATGTATTCGATGGGCGCGTCGAACCAGACATAGAAGACCTTGCCCTTCAGCGCGCCGTCGGCAATGTCGTCGGGCACCGGGATGCCCCATTCCAGGTCGCGGGTGATGCCGCGATCCTTCAGCCCCTCGTCCAGCCACTTGTAGGCGATGGAGGTGACGAGCTGGGGCCAGTCGGCCTTGTGGCTATCGATCCAGGCGCGCAATTTGTCGGCGAACTGCGACTGCTTCAGGAACAGGTGGGTGGACTCGCGGATCTCGATGTCCTTGGCACCCGACACAGCAGAGCGCGGTTCGATCAGGTCGATCGGGTCCAGCACGCGGGTGCAGTTCTCGCACTGGTCGCCGCGCGCCCGGTCATAGCCGCAATGCGGACAGGTGCCGATCACGTAACGGTCGGGCAGGAAGCGGCCATCGGTGGCGCTGTAGGCCTGCTTGGTAGTGCGCAGCTCCAGGAAACCGTTCGCCCAAAGCTTGCGGGCGAAGTGCAGGGTCAGCTCATGGTTCTGCGCCGACGAGGAGCGGCCGAAATTGTCCCAGCTCAGGCCAAACTTCTCGCCCAGGTCCTTCTGCACGGCATGCCACTTGGCGGCATAGTCGGCGACCGGCACGCCCTCTTCCAGCGCGGCCAGCTCGACCGGGGCGCCATGCTCGTCGGTGGCGCAGATCGCCAGCGTGTCATAGCCGCGGCTGCGGCAGTAACGGGCGAAGATGTCGGCCGGCAGCATGGAACCGACCAGATTGCCAAGGTGCTTGACCCCGGCGACGTAGGGAATCGCGGATGTGATGAGGATGCGTTTCATGGCGGGCTGAACTGTGCCAAAGTCTCGAAAAATGCCCGTTCCTCATACAGGGGGACGGCGGGGGACGCAAAAGGGGGATTTCAGATGGCGGCACGGACGCTTGGCCTGGCGTGGGGCCTGGCTTTGGGGGCAACCCTTCTGGCGGCAGCGCCCGCTGCGGCCCAGCCCCATCAGCCCATATCCGACAGCACCATCGTGCCGGTCAGCGCCCTGGACAATACCCCCCATCGGGACATTTCCAATGGCCAGGTCTCGGCCAGGGTCTATCTGCCCGGTCCGGCGGGTTTCTACCGGGGCACCCGATTCGACCATAATGGCATCACCACCCACGCCACCTATCAGGGGCAGGACTATGGCCGGCCCTGGTTCAGCGCCTATTCCCCGGCGGTGCACGACTTCACCTGGCACAATGGCGAGGTGGTGGTGCACCCGGCCAGTGCGGTGGCCGGCCCGGCGGAGGAGTTCGACTCCATCGGCTTCGACGCCGCCGGCATGGATGGCAATTTCCTGAAAGTCGGCATCGGCATGCTCAAGCGCACGACCGAAACCGAAGACCATGTCCACCCCTATCCGATCGTCAATGCAGGCCGCACCAGGGTCGATGCGGACAAGAGCCGGGTTCGGATCACCCAGACCCTGGCCGACAAGCCCAGCGGCTATGGCTATCGCTACACCAAGACGATCCGGCTGGTGCCCGGCAAGGCGCAGATGGTGATCGAACACAGCCTGACCAACACCGGGTCCAAGGACATCGACACCAATGTCTATTGCCACAATTTCCTGACGCTCAGCCCCGGCAACGAGAACATCACCATCACCGCGCCCTTCGCCATCACGGCCGAGCGGCCCTTCGCGCCCGATGCGGCGGCGGTGGACGGCAAGACCATCAAGTATCTGCGCGCGGTGAAGGAAGGCGAAAGCGTAACCTCGCCGATCAGCGGGTTCGGCGACAGCGCCAGCGACTATGACTTCACGGTGATGAACACAAAGACCGGGTTCGGCCAGCGCATTCGCGGCGACCAGCCGCTGGCGCGGATCAATTTCTGGTCCATCGCCACCAATGTCAGCTGGGAGCCCTATGTGGGAATCGCGCTGAAACCGGGCGAGACCAAGCGCTGGACCTATACCTACGACTATATCGGGCCGAACTAAGATGCGGCGCGCGGCCATCGGTCTTCTGCTTCTGGCGGGGGCCGCCGCCCCGGCCCAATCGCAGCCCGGCACCCAGCCCGCATCGGCGCTGGAAAATTTTCACCGCGTCACCATCACCAATGGCCCGCTGACCGCCCAGGTCTATCCGCCGGGCCCCAACGAACTTTATCGCGGCACCCGTTTCGACCATGCCGGGGTGGTGTTTCACGTCACCTATCAGGGACAGGATTACGACAGCTACTGGTTCGACCGGTTCGTCACCGATCCCACCGTCACCGGCCCGCAGCCGCCCTATGTGCAGACGTCATGCTGCGCGGTCAGCGGCCCGGTGGAGGAGTTTTCCGCCGTCGGGTTCGAGGATGCCGGCATGGGCGGCCGCTTCCTGAAGCCCGGCATCGGCATCTTCAAGCGCGACAATGACGATCCCAAACGCTTTCCCACCCTGCCCGCGCTGAATGACGGCACCCGCACATTCGCCGCGACAAAGAACAGCGCCCATTTCACCCAGGTGATCGACGATCCCAAATCCGGCATCGGCTATCGTTATGAAAAGACGGTCACGCTGGTGCCGGGCAAGCCGCAGATGACCATCAGCCACGTGCTGACCAACACGGGCAGCAAGACCATCGATACCGAGGTCTATTGCCACAATTTCCTGACGCTGAGCCCCGGCAACGAACATCTGGTCATCACCGCGCCTTTTGCCATCAAGCCGCAGACACCGTTCCAGCCCCATCTGGCAAGGGTCGAGGGCAAGACGATCCGCTATCTGGCGCCGGTGCCGCCGGGTGAGATGGTCCGCAGCTACCTGGACGGATTCGGCAGCAGCGCCAGCGACTATGACTTCACCGTCACCAACACCAAGACGGGTTTCGGCCAGCGCATTCGCGGCGACCAGCCCATCGTGAAGATCAACATGTGGTCGATCGACCGCACCTACAGCCTGGAGCCCTATATCGCCATTCACCTGAAGCCCGGCGAAACCAAACGCTGGACCTACACCTATGACTATTACGGCCCAAAAGACAAAAAAGCGGGAGTGTCGCCATGAAAGTCATGCTTGCCGGCCTGTTTGCCGTCGCCGCCACGGGCGCCGCCTTCGCCCAGGGCCACGCGCCCTATGTGCCGCCGCCGCCCAACAGCACCACGCCCGCCAGTTCCTGGGACGACATGCCCAGCAAGACCATCACCAACGGCATCGTGAGCGCAAAAGTCTATCTGCCGGGGGTGTTCGGCTTTTATCGCGGCACCCGCTTCGACCATGCCGGCATGATCACCCACATCACCTACAAGGGCCACGATTATGGCCGCTACTGGTTCGTCAAGACATCGCCGGTGGTGCAGAATTTCACCTATGACAGCGATGACGGGCTGGTGGCCAACAACAACAATGTCGCGGCGGGCCCGGTGGAGGAATTCGGCGAGAACGGTTTCGACAAGGCCGGTCCCGGCGGACGGTTCCTGAAGGTCGGTGTCGGCATCCTGAAGCGCGACAACGACACCTATGACCGCTTCCACACCTATCCCATCCTCAATCGCGGCACGCGCACCACACATGCGACGGCCAACAGCATTGCCTTTACCCAGACCGTTGCGAGCGATCCGTCCGGCTATGGCTATGTCTTCACCAAGACGGTGACGCTGGTGCCGGGCAAGCCGACCCTGCTGATCAAGGACACGCTGAAAAACACCGGCAGGCACCCCATCGACACCACCGTCTACAACCATCATTTCATGACGCTCAGCCCCGGCGAGGACGGCGTGGAACTTAAGGCGCCCTTCAAGCTGGACCATGCCCGGCCCATGCCGGACGACGTGGTGAAGTTCGACGGCAACACCATGACCTATCTGCGCGGGTTGACGGGGCGCGAACAGGTGGCCAGCGACCTGACCGGGTTCGGCACGTCGGCCAGCGACAACGACTTCCGCGTCACCGCGACGAAGACCGGGTTTGGCGTGCGCATCCGCGCCGACAAGCCGGTGACGCGGCTGCTGTGGTGGTCGGTACCCTCGACCATGGGGATCGAGCCCTATATGGACGTCAAGCTGGCGCCGGGCCAGTCGACAAGCTGGACCCACACGCTGGATTATTACGGGCCCGACGACAGCAAATGAGAACACCCTTTCTGGCATTTCCGGGGCTGGCGCTGTGCCTTCTTGCGGGCACCGTCCTGAACGCCGATGCCCAGCCGGCGCAGCCGCAGCCCAAGGTCACCCATCCGGTCGCCGATCTTCTGGCGTCCTCGCCATCGCTGGTGCTGGACAATGGCAAGCTGCGCGCGGTGGTGCGTCCGCCGGACCTTGAAAAAGGCTTCTATCGCGGCACCCGTTTCGACCAGGCCGGGGTGATCACCAGCCTGAAGGCGGGCGACACCGAATTTTACGGCCCCTGGTTCGAACGCACCGCGCCCGAAGTGCTGGACTATGTCTATGTCGGGCGCGACCTGGTGGCCGGACCCGACAGCGCCACCAGCGGCCCGGTGGAGGAATTCGCGCCGCTGGACTTTGCCCCCAGGCCCGGCCTGTTTGTGAAGATCGGCGTGGGCGTGCTGCGCCAGCCCGATACGGGCGCGTACGACAAATACCGGCATTATGAGATCGTCGACGCCGGAAAGCGCGAAACCCGCGCCACCGATACCAGCGTCACCTTCAGCCAAAGCCTTTCGGGTGCGGGCTATGCCTATGACTATGAAAAGACCATCAGCCTGATCCCCGGCACGCGGATGATGGAAATCGACCATGTGCTGAAGAACACCGGCACGAAAGCCATCGACACCACCGTCTATGACCACAACTTCCTGACGCTGACACCCGGCAACAGCGGCATCCGCATCAGCTTTCCCTTTTCGGTGAAGGCCGACACGGCCCAGGCCGCCAATCCGCCCGCACCCGACCTGATGGCGATCGAGGGCAACAGCCTGGTCTATCTGCGCGCCCAGAAGTTCAAGGAACGATTGTCCTTCCCCATCACCGGCTTCGGCGGCACCGCCGACGATTACGACATCCGCATCACCGGCCCGACCGGCGCGGGCGTCCAGATCCGGGGTGACAGCCCGATGACCAAAATCAACATCTTCTCGGTAACGCAGGTCCAGGCGGTCGAACCCTATATCGCCATCCATGTTCCGCCCGGCGGCGAGCAGCGCTGGCGCTACCTCTACGATTACACGCCCTGAAGATCATACCGCCTAAGTGATTACTCAGACTCCGTCCAAAAATCACCATTCAATTCGAATGCTCTGGCGAACTCCATTTCCTCTTTGACTCTTCTTCTTCAAAAACTTGATAGATGGCTACGCCAATACCAATAACTGTGGCCAATACGTCCACCACCCCTCTCCACTCGTGCTTAATCGCCAATCCAAACAACGAAATTCCCGCAAGCATTACTACCACGCCGCCGATTACCAGACTGACGACTTTTTGGTTCGACGGAGCGACCAAACTACCAATACGCACCGTTGCATAACCTGTGAGCCCTCCGACAATCACCGTGTCGGTGATTATCTCCAGCCAAGCTCCTTCACCTAGCCCCATCATTCGAGCTTGGAACCAAAAAAACAGTCGCACCGCCATATGGACCAAAACCAACGCCAATGCGCAGGCGAAAGGTACCAATATCCAACGGAGCCAACCTGGAAGCCTTTCGACTAGGTCCATCTGCTCACCCCAACCCGATTTATCAGCGCCAGCAACTCAGATATTTGTAATGACTGAGAGACATGCCTGCCAGCCGGAAAATCGAGAGTTGGCTAATGCCGTCGACAAATTCGCCCGGCCCCTTTCTTACATTTTCAGTAGGAAAAAGAGCGCCTTAAATACTTTTAAACGACAATGCTGGAGTGCTTGCAATTCGATTGCGTCCCGGATCGAACCCAAGTAATTGATCCGTAACGGACAGCCGGCTTAGCTCAGTTGGTAGAGCACCTGATTTGTAATCAGGGGGTCGCGGGTTCAAATCCTGCAGCCGGCACCATTCGTTCCATTCGCAAGGCGAACGGAACGAATGCCAAGCGGCGGCTAGCGTCAGCGTAGCGCCGCCGCGCGGCAGTCTCGACACGGCTACTGCCCCACCAGAAAATCGAAATCGCAGCCCTTGTCAGCCTGCAGCACATGGCGCTGATAGAGCGCGGCATAGCCGCGTTCGGGCACCGGCGGCGGGGCCAACCCGGCCATGCGGCGCACGATTTCATCTTCGGCCACCAGAAGGTCGATGCGCCGGTCCTTCACCGACAGGCGGATGCGGTCGCCATTGCGCACGGCGGCCAGCGGCCCGCCCACCGCGCTTTCGGGGGTGACATGCAGCACCACGGTGCCGAATGCGGTGCCCGACATGCGCGCATCGGAAATCCGCACCATGTCCTTCACCCCCTGCTGCGCCAGTTTTTTCGGAATGGGCAGATAGCCCGCCTCCGGCATGGAGGCGGCCTTGGGGCCCGCGTTCTTCAGCACCAGGATATCGCCTGCGGTGACATCCAGCGCCGGATCGTCAATGCGCGCCGACAGGTCCTCCAGCGTTTCGAACACCACTGCCCGGCCTTCATGCTCAAACAGGCTTTCGGTGGCCGCCGCGCGCTTCAGGATCGCCCCGCCCGGCGCCAGCGTGCCGGTCAGCGCTACCAGCCCGCCCACCTTCGACACCGGCGCATCCAGCGTGTGGACCACTTTGCGGTCGACATAGTCCAGTGGCTCGGCCAGCCGCTGTTCCAGGGTACGGCCCTCCACGTCCAGCGTGTCCAGATGCAGCAACGGTTTGAGTTCGCGCAGCACCGCGCCCATGCCGCCGGCGGCGAAGAAATCTTCCATATACCCCTCGCCCACCGGCTTGAGGTCGACCAGCACCGGCGTCTCGTCTGAAATGGCGTTCAGCCGGTCCAGCGAAATGTCCACGCCCGCCCGCCCGGCAATCGCCGTCAGGTGGATGATGGCATTGGTCGATCCGCCCACCGCCATCAGCACGCGCAGGGCATTTTCCACCGACTTTTCCGTCACCACCTGGCGCGGCGTGATCGGCGCGCGCGCCAGCGCCATGGCGGCGCGGCCCGATGCCTCGGCCGCCAGCAGGCGCGCCGAATGCACCGAGGGGATGGCGGCGGTACCCGGCAGCGCCATGCCCAGCGTTTCGGCGATGCAGGCCATGGTGCTGGCCGTGCCCATCACCGCACAGGTGCCCGACGTGACCGCCAGATTGCCTTCGATCTCGCCGATTTCCTGGGCGTCGATCTCACCCGCCCGGTGGCGGCCCCAGAAGCGGCGGCAATCGGTGCAGGCGCCCAGCCGCTCGCCGCGATAGCGGCCCGTCGACATCGGCCCGGTGACAAGCTGCACCGCCGGGATATTGGCCGACACCGCGCCCATCAACTGCGCCGGCACGGTCTTGTCGCAGCCGCCGATCAGCACCACCGCGTCCATGGGCTGGGCGCGGATCATCTCCTCGGTGTCCATCGCCATCAGGTTGCGGAACATCATCGAGGTCGGGTTCAGGAAAACCTCGCCCAGCGAGATGGTGGGAAAGACGCGCGGCAGCCCGCCCGCCGCCAGCACGCCGCGGCAGACGGCATCGACCAGTTCGGGCATGGCGCGGTGGCAGTTGTTGAAGTCCGACCCCGTGGCGGCGATCCCCACCACCGGCCCGTCCAGCATCGGGCCCGACACGCCCATGGAACGTGCGAAGGACCGGCGCAGATAGCGCGCAAAATCCTTGTCGCCATAGTTGGTCAGCCCCCGGAAAAGCCCCTTGTTCGTGTCCATCTGCGTGACCTAACTCATGTGCGCCGCCAGCAGGCTGGCGACATGCACGGCCTTCCTGTCGGCGCCATCCGCAATCTGATGCCGGCAGGACGTGCCATCGGCAACCAGCACCGTATCGCCATCGGCGGCGCGCGCGGCGGGCAGCAGCGACATCTCGCCCATCTTCAGGCTGATATCGATGGTCTCGGCCTGATAGCCGAAGGCGCCGGCCATGCCGCAGCAACCGGAGTCGATGGTCTGAAGATTGATGTCGGGAATCAGGCGCAGCGCCGTCTCGACCGCCCCCATCGCGCCAAAGGCTTTCTGGTGGCAATGGCCGTGCAGCATCACCCTGGCGGTAGCCGGTTTGAACAGAGGTTTGAATCGTCCGGCCTTTGCCTCGCGGGCGACGAACTCCTCGAACAGCAGGGCATGGGCGGCGGCGCGCTGGCTTTGCGCCCCCGGCAGCATGGCCTGGGCCTCGTCGCGGAAGGAGAACAGGCAGCTCGGCTCCAGCCCCACCAGCGGCACGCCGCGGGCGAAGAACGGTTCCAGCGCGTCCAGCGTGCGGCGCATTTCGGCGCGCGCGGCATCGACATTGCCCACCGCCAGATAGGTCCGCCCGCAGCATAGCGGCCGGCCACCGTCTTTTGGCGCAGCCAGATGAACACGATAGCCCGCACCCGTCAGCACCGCCAGCGCATCGCGCAGCACATCGGGTTCAAAGGCGGCGTTGAAACTGTCGGCCCACAGCACGACCTCTGCCCCAAGCGCCGGGCCGAAACTCTCGCCGGGATGATCGAAACGGTCGCGCCGCCATGCGGGAAGCGAACGGCGGGCGCTGAACCCGGCGATCTTTTCCGACAGCGCGCGCAACAGCGCGCTCTTGTTGCGCAGGTTCAGCAGCGGCGCGGCCCAGGCCGCCGCACGGGCATAGCGCGGCAGGTTCGCGATCAGCCGGTCGCGCAGGCGATAGCCGTAGAGATCGACGCGCGCCTTCAGCACCTCGATCTTCATGCGCGCCATGTCCACGCCGGTGGGGCATTCGCGCTTGCACGCCTTGCAGGAGACGCACAGCTTCATCGTCTCCATCATCGCGTCGGACGTGAAGGCGTCCGCGCCCAACTGCCCCGACAGCGCCAGGCGCAGGGTATTGGCGCGCCCGCGCGTGACATGCTGCTCGTCGCGGGTGGCGCGATAGCTGGGGCACATCGCCCCGCCCTCGGATTTGCGGCAGGCGCCATTGTTGTTGCACTGCTCGGCCGCCCCCTGGAACCCGCCGACCGCGCCGGGATAGGCCGACCAGTCCAGCGCGGGGGAAAAATCGCGCACCTGATAGCCGGGCGCATAGCGGAACAGGCTGCGGTCATCGAACCTGGGGCTGCGCACGATCTTGCCGGGGTTCATCATTCCGGCGGGATCGAAAGTATCCTTCACCTCCTCGAAAGCCCTGACCAGCCGGTCGCCGAACATCGGCTGGTGGAATTCGCTGCGCACCAGCCCGTCGCCATGCTCGCCCGAATGGCTGCCCTTGTACTGGCGCACCAGTTCGAAGGCTTCCTCGGCAATGGCGCGCATGGCCTTGACGTCTTTTTCCTGGCGCAGGTTCAGCACCGGGCGCACATGCAGGCATCCCTCGCTGGCATGGGCGTACCAGGTGCCGCGCGTGCCATGGCGTTCGAAACATTCGGTCAGCTTCGCGGTATATTCCGCCAGATGCGGCAGCGGCACCGCGCAATCCTCGACAAAGGAAATCGGCTTACGCTGGTCCTTCATCGACATCATGATGTTCAGGCCGGACTTGCGCAGCTCGGTAACGGCGTTCTGCAGGGCCGGATCGTAAATCTCGACCACCCCGCCCCATTTGGCGCCCTCGTTGCGGAAGTCAAAGCCCAGATCGCCCATCATCTGCGACAGCTGAACCATGCGGCGGCGGTTTTCCTCTTCGCCGGAATCGAACTCCACCAGCAGGATCGCGGCGGGCTTGCCGTTCAGCATCGCCGCCAGCGTGGCATGGAACATGGGGATTTCGGCGGCCAGGCCCAGCATGGTGTCGTCCACCAGCTCGACCGCGATGGGTTTCAACGTCACCAGATGCTGGGCGGCGTCCATCGCCGCGTGGAAACTGCCGAAGTGGCACACGCCCAGCGCGCGGCGGCCCAGCACGGGCGACAATTGCAGGTCGATGGCGGTGGAATAGGCCAGCGTGCCTTCCGATCCCACCAGCAGATGCGCCAGGTTGATGCGGTTGCGGCGCGGGTCCAGCGCATCGAGATTGTAGCCGCCCACCCGGCGCTGCACCTTGGGAAAGCGTGCATCGACCTCAGACGCCTCGCGCGCGCCGATGCCCATCAGCTTTTCCGCCAGGGGCCGGATCGCCGGATCGGCATCCGACAGGTCGGGCGCGACCTCGCCGAAATGCAGGGCGGTGCCGTCGGCCAGCACCGCATCGATGCCCAGCACGTTCGACCGCATGGTGCCGTAGCGCAGCGAGCGGCCGCCGCAACTGTTGTTGGCGGTCATGCCGCCGATGGTGGCGCGGCTGGAGGTGGACACATCCACCGGAAACCACAGGCCATGCTGTTTCAGCTGCCGGTTCAGGTCGTCCAGCACGATGCCCGGCTGAACCCGCACCCGCCGGCCCTCCACGTCCAGCGACAGGATGCGGTTGAGATTCTTCGACCCGTCCACGATCAGGCCGCTGTTCACCGTCTGGCCGCACTGGCTGGTGCCGCCGCCGCGGGCGGTCACGGCGATGCCCTCCTCGCGCGCCACCGCCAGGGCCGCCAGCGCCCCATCCATATCGTCCGGCACCACCACCCCGGCGGGCATCATCTGGTAGTGGGAGGCATCGGTGGCATAGCGGCCCCGGTCGAAGGCGCCGAACAGGACCTGGCCCGGAACATGGGCTTTCAGGCGCCTTTCCAGGCCGGGATTCAGCATGGCTGGCATGTGGTTAAGTTTCGTCCCTGTGACAGTTTTTTCCCGACTTTTTGCCCGTTCCGGGCTAAAAGCAATGCAATTATAAGGCGGCCCAAACGGGCCCCATAAAACAGCTTGCGGAGGACACCATGGCGCAGGGCATGCACTATCTTCAAATCCCCGGACCCAGCCCGGTCCCGGAGCGGATTCAGCGGGCGATCGACCGTCAGGTGATCGACCATCGCAGCGCCGTGTTCCAGAAGCTGGGCAAGGAAGTGCTGGAAGCCATCAAGGAGCCGTTCGGCACCCGCGATCCCGTCATCATCTTCCCCGCTTCGGGCACCGGCGCCTGGGAAGCGGCCATCGCCAATACCCTGTCGGCCGGCGACACCGTGCTGATGGCCGAGACCGGCCAGTTCGCCGTGCTGTGGAGCCAGATCGCCAAGCGCTGGGGCCTGAAGGTCGAGATGATCGAGACCGACTGGCGTCACGGCGTCGACCCCGCCGCGGTCGAGGCGAAGCTGGCCGAGGACAAGAGCCACACCATCAAGGCCGTGATGGTGGTGCACAATGAAACCGCCACTTCCTGCGCCACCGATATCGCCGCGATCCGCAAGGCGATGGACGCGGCCCATCACCCGGCCCTGCTGATGATCGACTCGGTATCGGCGCTGGCCTCCATGCCGGTGCGCCAGGACGAATGGGGCGTGGACGTGGTCGTGTCCGGCTCGCAGAAGGGCATGATGATGCCGCCGGGCCTGGCCTTCACCGGCGTCTCGCAAAAGGCGCTGGCCGCCACCAGGACCAGCACCCTGCCCAAGTCCTACTGGGACTGGAACGAGATGCTGAAGTTCAACGAGAACGGCTTCTTCCCCTACACGCCGGCGATCAACCTGCTCTATGGCCTGAAAGAGGCGCTGGACATGCTGCGCGAAGAAGGGCTGGACAATGTGTTTGCCCGCCACGAACGGCTGGCGGCGGCGACGCGCGCCTGCGTCCAGGCCTGGGGCCTGGAACTGCAGTGCGCCGATCCCAAGGCCTATTCGCCGGTGCTGACCGCCGTGCGCATGCCCGGCGGCTTCGATGCCGACGCCTTCCGCAAGTCCACGCTGGAGCATTTCAACATCTCGCTGGGCATGGGCCTGGGCAAGGTGCTGGGCAAGGTGTTCCGCATCGGCCATCTGGGCGACATCAACGAACTGACGCTGATGGCGGCGCTGTCGGGCGTGGAAATGGGCCTGACGGTCGCCGAGGTACCCCACAAGGCGGGCGGCGTGCTGGCGGCGATGGACGTTCTGACGGGAGAGAGCAAGAAACTGCGCCTGTCCGCATAAGGGCGCATCAAGAAGGGGCCAGACCAGAAAGGGCATGGGGATGAAACGGCTTGCACTTGCCGCCGCGCTGATGTGCGGCGCCACGATCTGTCTTTCCACGGCTGCGGGCGCGCAGCCCAAGCCGCCCACCGCGCCGGCGACCGCCAATGTGCCCCTGGCCGAGAAGATCGGCCATTACGACCCTGCGAAAACCCGCCTGATCAGCGGCGTGCATGAAGGCGCCGGCACGATGAATTTCGGCCCCATCATGGGGGCGAACGCGCTGTCGACCAACCTAATCTTCCTGCACCGTGGCGTGATCCATCCCCATAGCGGCATCGGCCAGCACTTCCACAACCATTGCGAGGAGATGTTCGTCATTTTTGACGACACCGCCCAGTTCACCATCAACGGCCGCACCGCGCAGCTGACCGGAACCTGGGGCGCGCCCGACCGCATGGGGGATGCCCATGGCGTCTACAATCCGACCGACCACGACATCGAATGGATGAACATCAATGTCGGAATGTCCAAGGTCTATGACAATTTCGACCTCCAGGACGACCGTGTCGGCGCGCCGCTGGACAAGATTCCGCAGTTCGTCACCCTGCACATGGACAAGAGCCTGCTCAAACCGGTGGATGGCGAGCCCGGGGTGTCGCGCCGCCGCGCGCTGGGCCCGGCGGTGTTCTTCACACCCTGGTCCTATGTCGATCACCTGCTGATCCAGCCGGGCGCGGCCACGACGGCGACCACCACGCCGGACATGAGCGATGCCTATTATGTCATCTCGGGCGACGGCACGGTGACGGTGAACGGCGAGACCGCGCCGGTCAAAAAGGGCGACGCCATTCCGGTCGACCTGGGCCAGACCAAGAGCTTCAAGGCGGGCAGCGCGCCGCTGGAGCTGATGGTGATCGGGGTTGCGCGCGACATGAAGACCAAGGAAGCCTTCATGGCCGATCCGGCCAACGCCCACTGACAAAAGAACCCCTGCAAAACAAAAGGCGCGCGCCCCGCACGGAACGCGCGCCTTTTTGCATGGAGCCGGCTTACTTGCGGTAATACATCGGGATCTCGCCCGGGATTTTGCTCTGCAGCCGGTAGAGGCTGGTCGAGCCGGTCAGATAGACCGTCTTGCCGTCGCCCGCGAAACCGACATTGGCGACAATTTCCGGAATCTTGATCTGGCCCAGCACCTTGCCGGCCGGGCTGATGATCCGCACACCGCCGGGGCCCGTTGTCCACAGGTTGCCGGCGCTGTCCACCTTCAGCCCATCGGGCACATCATCGGCGCTGCCCGGATAGCTGATGACCGTGCGCCGGTTGGAAACCTTTCCGCCCGGCCCCACGTCATAGGCATAGACCGCCATGTCGGGCATGGAATTGGAGACATAGAGCGTCTTGCCGTCGGGCGAGAAACCGATGCCGTTGGGCGCCTTCAGGTCGGTGATCACCGGGGTCAGCTTGCCATCGGCATAGCGGAACACGGCATTGAACTTGAGCTCTTTCCCGGGATCGGCGTCCATCTTGGGAAGGCCGAAGGGCGGGTCGGTGAACCACAGCGCGCCGTCTTTTGTGAAGACCAGGTCGTTGGGGCTGTTCAGCCGCTTGCCCTCGTATTTGGACAGGAAAGGCTTGAGGCGGCCCTGGTCGTCCATGCGCTCGATCGTGCCGATGCCCATGCGTGTCAGAAGGATCGAACCGTCCTTGTCCGTCACCATGGCGTTGGAGCCGAAATTGGCGGTGGGCGGGGCGTTCTTGATGCCGCCGGAATCGTTCAGGATCACCGTGACCTTGCCAGTGGCCGGGTCATAGGTGCGCACCTTGTCGCCGCGCACATCGCTGAACCACAGCTTGCCGTTCTTCCACATCGGCCCTTCGGTGAAGATGAAGCCGGTGGCGACCTTGTCGATCTTCGTGCCCGGCGCGATCACCTTGTCCAGCGCCGGATCAAGACGGGCAATGCTTGTTTGGGCCAGCGCCGGCGTGGCCAGAAGGCCGATCAGCAGCGCACCTGTCAGGATTTTCATGTCGTCTCCCCGATTTTGTTGGGGCGAGACTATGTCTCCAGCAGGGTGTTGGGCAACTGGTTGCGCGGCGCGCCCTCCAGCGGGAAATGCGCCGCCAGGGCGTCGCCGCAGATGCGAATGGCGCTGATGAAGCCATCCGCCGGCTTGCCCGTCTTCATGCCCTCGGTGACGGCCGCCACGGCCGCGTTCCAGGGCCCCTCGCCCACCGCCTTGTGAATGGCTTCATGGGCCACCAGCTCGACCTGGCGGTCGGCCAGCGAGGCGAAGATCAGGATATGCGGTTCGTGATGGCGCCCACCCGCGGCGACAAAGTGGCGGCGCGCCACTTGGTTGACCCGGAAACGCTTGAGGAAGCGCGGTGTCATCACCCGGCGCACGCGCGGCAGCGACACGATCAGCGCGACCACGGCGAACAGCCCGGCCTGGATCAGCGAGTATATCGTCAGTGTACGGATGATAAGGCCTTCGACGGCATGCACCGATTCATCCGTCCAGCTGGTGAAAATGTCCGCCAGCGCCAGCCGGTGCAGCCCCGGCAGGATCAGCAGCGGCGGCACCAGCAGCGCCGCCAGCGCCCCCCAGCCCAGCGGCACCTCCCGGTAATGCGAAACCTCGCGCGCCAGCACGCAGAAGATTTCACCGCGCGTGCGCTGCTCCACCTCGCCGATGGCGGCCGATATGCGGGCGTGATCGTCCTTTGTCAGCATGTCACCAGCTCCCCGATGCGCCGCCGCCACCGAAGGAGCCGCCGCCACCGCCAAAGCCGCCGCCGCCACTCCATCCGCCACCGCCGCCCCAGCCGCCGCGCCCGCGCCCGCCGCCACCCATGAACAGGAAGGGCAGCGCGCCCCAGCCGCCGAATACGCGGAAAAAGATGAACAGAAGAATGATGAAGATGATCGCCCCGGCGCCCGAATGATCGCCGCCGCGCTGGTCGGCCAACTGCTGCTTGGCCGCCGCCGCCCGCTTTTCCGCGGTGGAGGTATCCAGCGAAAGCTGTTCGACCAGCGCATCGGTGCCCGCCACGATGCCGGCGTTGAAATCGCCCTGGCGGAAGGCCGGCAGAACCTTGGTCTGGATGATGATCGACGACATGGCATCGGTCAGGATGGGCTCCAGCCCATAGCCGACCTCGATGCGGGTGCGATGCTCGTTGGGCGCGATGATGAACAGCGCGCCATTGTTCAGTTTTTCCTGGCCGATGCCCCAAGCGCGGCCAAGCTGATAGCCGTAATCGCTGATCTCATAGCCCTGCAGCGACGGCAGCGTCACCACCACGAGCTGGCGTGAGGTTTTTGCTTCCAGCGCCGCCAGCTTCTGGGTCAGTTCCTGGCGGGTGCCCTCGGACAGGATATGAGCATCATCCACCACCCGGCCGGTCAGCGCGGGAAACTTTGGCGCCGCCATCGCGCCCGGCACAAGGCCGGGCGCGATCAGGCAGACAAAGGCGATGATGGCCGCGAATACCCGCATGCGTTACGGCGTGCCGGGCTGGGCGGCTTCGGGCGCCGGCTGCGGCGGCGCCGCGGGACCAGAGGTGTTGAAGTTCACCGTGGGCGCGTTCTGCGCACCAGCGCTGGCCGAGAAGGGCGTCGCCTGCTTGTAGGACTTGTAGATCGTCGCCGCCCACAGCGAACCGGGGATGGTCACCAGCTCGGTATTGTAGTCCTGCACCGCGCCGTTGTAGTCGCGCCGCGCGATCTCGATGCGATTCTCGGTGCCCTCAAGCTGCGACTGCAGCGCCAGGAAGTTGGTGTTGGATTTCAGGTCGGGATAATTCTCGCTGACCGCCAGCAACCGCCCCAGCGCGCCGGACAATTGCGCCTGGGCCTGCTGGAAACGCTCCAGCGCCGCCGGATCGCTGATCTGCGAAGCGTCGATGGTCACGCTGGTGGCGCGGGCACGCGCATTGGTCACTTCCGTCAGGACGGATTTTTCCTGGTTGGCATAACCCTGCACGGTGGCGACCAGATTGGGAATCAGGTCGGCGCGGCGCTGATAGGCCGCCTGCACATTGGCCCAGGCCGCCTTTACCGCCTGGTCCTTGGCCGGAATACTGTTGACGCCGCAGCCCGCCAGGGCCAGCGACAGGCCCAGAACGGTGAAAATCTTCGGCAAAAGCTTCGAAATGGTCATGGGCGCTCCCTTCGCGCGAATACCCGCGCCACAAGATGGGAATTGGGGCCGGAACCGCAAGCCATTGGCGCGAAAATATTGGACTTGCCAAGCTGTTTGCGAGACGCTTAGCACCGCACCCAAACATTCCAAAATCCGTCATGTTGCAGCAGATTCTCGATTTTCTTTCCGCCGGCGAGCCGCCGCGCACCGAACCGGACCGCCGCCTGGCGGTGGCGGTGCTGCTGGTGGAAGCCGCGCACCGCGATGACACATTTTCATCAGAGGAGCGCGACGTCATCGGCCGCCTCCTGACCCAGAAGTTCGGGCTGAGCGCCGATGAAAGCGGCGCGCTTCTGTCCAACGCTGAAAACATCAATGCCACCATGACCCAGCTTCATCCCTATACGCGGGTGGTGTTCGAACAGATGACGCCGGACGAACGCGTCGAGCTGATAGAGATGATGTGGGAAGTCGCCTATGCCGACGGCGTGCTGGACCCGGAGGAAGACGCGCTGATCCGCCGGCTGGGCAACCTGATCCATGTCACCGACCGCGACCGCGTGCTGGCGCGCAAGCGGGTGCTGCACCGTCTGGGCGAACCCGACTAGTTCTTCTTCGGCTGCGATTTTGCCGGCAGCTTTCCCGCCCGGGCCTGCTGGATCATCGGCGCGCAATTGGCGTCTTTCGCCAAACCCGGGTCGACAAAGGCCAGCACCGACGCCAGCGGGTTCAAGAAGCCCAGCGCCGCGGCAATGCCGCCCTGCCCCAGCGCCTGGCCCGGCTCCACCCCCAGTTTGGGCGCATCCCAGCGGCCCGTCACCGTCACCGGTGCGCGCACGCGCAGAAGCTGGAAATGCTTGGGCTTGCCCTGCACGCGCAGATCCATGGTTTCATGGTTCATGTCGACGGTGCCGCCACCTTCCACCAGCACCGGCTCGGTGTCGAAAACCAGCCGCCGCGCCGTCAGCACGCCGTTTTTGGCGTCGAACTGCGCCACCGCGCAGCGCACGGCGCTGTTGCTTTCATCGCCCGACAGGTTCAGCCCCAGCGCGGAAATGACATTGACGCCCATCCATTCGGCCAGCGAGCGCCGTATCTGCCCCTGCGGAATGACCGCGGTGAATTTTCCATTGGCGCTCGCCGCGGTCTGGTGCACCGAGCGGCCGCGCCCCGTCAGTTGGGCGCGCGCCGACAGCGCGCCATGCAGCGGCTTGTCGGCGCCCTTGATGAAGTTGGCGATCGCCACGCCGCTGATTTGGCCGTCCAGGCTGGTCACCGGGATGTCATGGCGCGCGTCGATCTTCAGGCTGCCGCCCAGCCGGCCCTGGGTCATGCCGAAGGACAGCGGCTTGAGCACCAGAACGCCGTTCTCCAGGCTGACATGCACGCCCAGGCTGGTCAGTGGAAAATCACGGCTGTCCACCTTGGCGGCGCTGTAATCGATCTCGGCATTGGTCTGGCGCAGCCGCTCGGTATGCAGCACCGTGTCCGGCAGAAGATGACCGTCCGCGACGGCCTGCTGCGGCCCGCCGCCGAACAGCGCGCCCAGATCGGCGAAATTCAGGTGTCGCGAGGCCAGCCGCCCGGCCAGCACCGGCACCTTGTCCGACACGTCGATCGAAAGATTGCCGGCCAGGTCCGACTTTCCCATGACGCCATGCAGGTCGGTCAGCCGATAGACCTGGCCATCGCGCCGTACCGTCACATTCAACTGATAGGGCGGCGTGCCCGGCAGCGTCAGGCCGGTCAGGTAATAGACATCGGCCAGATTGTCGCCCGACAGCGTAAGGTCGGCATGGTAGCGGTCGAGCTGGAAGGGATGGTCGATGGCGCCGCGAATGCGCGCATGGGTCTTGCCCGCGCGAATGTCGGCAGTGAAGCCATAGGATTTGTCGGCATTCACATGCAGCAGCGGATCGCAGTTGATGTCGGCACCAAAGGCATTTTTGTTCAGCGTGCCCTTGCCGGTCAGCACGAAGGCCGCACCGCGCCCGCCATCCTCGTGGGAATTGACGGTGCCTGTGAAGGTCAGATCACGGACATTGTCCTCGATCCGGACCTGGCCGTCATGAATCGCGAAATGCTGGATGGGCGGAAGCTTCCAGGCGCCATCGCCGGGGCTGTCGCTGTCCCAGTTGGTGCGGCCCGATTCCTGGCGGACCAGAAACACCTGCGGCTTTTCCAGCTGCACCAGCGGCAGCACCAGCTTGCCCAGCAGCAGGGGGAACAGGCGAAATTCCAGCTTTATGTCGTCGAACCGGCCGGCGGGCGTGCCGGCGGGCGTGCCGGCGGACGTGGATGTATCCGCCATCCAGCCCGGATTGCTGACTTCGACATCCCGGGCATCGACGCGCGGTTGCAGCCGGAACAGATCGACCGACAGATCGCCGTTGATGTGAATTTCACGTCCCGCCCGGTGGCTGAGATAAGCGCTGACCGGCCCGCGCATGCTGTTCCAGTCCATGAAATAGAGCGCCAGCAACAGCACAACCGGCAGCGCGACCAGCGCCAGCACGATGGCGATGGCGGCGCGGCGCCGTTGCCATCGGGGCGGCGGCGTATGGGGTGCGGGCTGCACAACAGTCATGAAAATCAGCAACTTACAACAGGACGCAAGCTGGAAACGCCTGAAATGCCATTGCGGTGCCAATCTGCGGCGAAACTTCCCGGCCACGCGCACGTTGGCAAAAGGGGAACCCGCAATGGGAACATGGGGAACTTTCGCCGCCGGACGCCTTTGAAGGAGGTTCAAGCCGCGCGATGCCTGAACGCCTGACAGCCTGGAGATTGCTTCGCGAAGGCGTCGACGCATTTTTCGAGGACAATGCGCTGACCCGCGGGGCAGCGATCGCCTTTTATGCCGTCACCGCGCTCGCGCCCGTGCTGTTCATTGCCACGGCGATCGCCGGCCTGGTGCTGGGCGAGAGCGCCGCCAGCGGCGCGGTGCATTACCAGTTGCGCCGCATCATGAGCCAGGAAAGCGCCGACCTGGTCCAGTCGGCGATCCTGCATGTGCGCGGCGGCCATCACAGCGTGACCGGCAGCATCGTCGGCATCACGGCCCTGGTGGTAACAGCATCGGGATTTTTCACCGAGGTGGAAGATGCGCTGAACGTGATCTGGAAAGCGCCGCGCCACGAATCCTATCTTTACCAGCTGCTGCGCGGGCGCTTCCTCAGCCTGATGCTGGTGATCCTGCTGGGCCTGCTGCTGTTGTTCTCGATGCTGATCGCCACCGGCGCGCACATTGCCGGCGATCTTTATGCCGGAAAGGTCCCGCGCGCCCTGGTGCAGACCTTCAATCTGGGCCTGTCCTTTGTTGTCGTGTCGCTGCTGTTCGCCGCCTTTTACAAGCTGCTGCCCAACTGCCGCCTGCGCTGGCGCGACGTCCTGGTGGGGTCCTGCGGCTCGGCGATTCTGTTCGAGGGCGGACAGGCGCTGATCGGCCTGTACCTGTCGCGCTTCATCACCGCCAGCATCTATGGCGCGGCGGGTGGGGTGATCGTCATGCTGGTCTGGGTCTATTATTCGGCCCAGATTTTCCTGTTGGGCGCGGAATTCACCAAGGTCTGGGCGCGCCATCACGGCGCCCATTCCTAGAAACTGGGCAGTGTGTTGGCGGCCGCCAGCGGCGCCAGCCGTTCGAAAGCGCGCACCTGGGCGTCGGCCTGGGCGGCCTGGCGCGGTCCCAACTGATGGCGCAGGAAATCGGCCCGCAACTGCGAGGGATGATCGCCCGCCATCGCCGCCACCTGATACCATTTCAGCGCCAGCACCGGGTCCTGCTTCACGCCGTCGCCGCGCTCATACAGGACCGCCAGGTCGAAAGCGGAGTCGACATAGCCATGCTCGGCGGCGCGCGCGAACCAGTGCGCCGCCTTGGCGGCATCCTTCGGCGTTCCCAAGCCCTCGGCATAGGCGATGGCCAAGTTGTGCATCGCCTTGATGTTGCCCTGGCGCGCGGACGCCGCGAACCAGCGGAAGGCCAGGCCGGGATCGGCCTTCACGCCGGCGCCCTGGCCACCGCCCTGGTGATACAGCGTTCCCATCAGATACTGGCCCATGGGATTGCCCGCCTTGGCCGCCTGCCCCGCCCAGTTCATCGCCACGCGCGGATCGGCGGACCCGCGCAGATAGGCCAGCGCCAGCCCAGCCTGGGCCCGTGCATCGCCATGATCGGCGCGTGCCACCATGCGCGCGAAGGCGTCGCCGGAAACCTGGCGATGGCTGATCCCGTTGCCGGACGGCAGCGGCGCGGACCAGGCCTGTAGCGCCCGGGCCGGTTCGCCCAGCAGCAGCCCGGCACAAATGAAAAGCGCCACAAGCGACAGGCAGCCCAGCAGCAGCCAGTGCAGCCGCCACCATCTGCGCGGGCGTGCCCTGGGCTTTTCGGCATCGCGGATCGACTGGGCGACCTGGCGGGCGCACTTCAGAAGCTCCGCCATTTCCTCGCGCGGGACGGATTTTTCCTGCGGCGGGGCGTCCAGCGGCAGCATCAGCGCCGCCTGGCGCGCCAGGGCCTCCGTCACTTCCGGATCCTCGGCGACCGCTTCGTCCGGCGCCGCATCAATGTCGGGCTCAAGCGCCGGGGCGGCGGTGATCGCAGCTTCCAGGTCGGGCCGCAGCATGGCCCGCATGGTCACGGTGCCCCCATTGGCGACGCGGAGGCTTTGTGCCTCGCCCGCCACTTCGTCTTCCAGCAGGGCTTGCTTGACCGCCGCCTCGCCCATCAGCAGGCGCACGCGCTCCTCAAGCCGGGCAATCGTGGCCTCCTGCTCGCGCTGGGTCGCATCGGCGCGTGCCTCCAGCGCGGTCAGCGCCCGTTCGAACACCCGCAGCCGCCGTTCCAGCCAGGCGTCCGGCATGGCGCCAAAGCTCTGGGCCGGCGCGGGCGCCATGTCCCGGTTCAGATCCGGTGTCGGCTCGGGGGCCGGTTGCGGAACGTCATCAATGGCATGATCCGCCGGAGCGGCGTCCGGCGCCGGTGCCGCAGCCGCTTCGTCCAGCGCCGCCATCAGGGCATTGCGGCCGGAAAAATGCGCCCGGAAGACCTCGCGTTCGACACCGGCCTTCTGGCAGAGCATGGAGATGGAGAATTTGGGATTGCCGTCCGCAATCAAGGCGGCGGCCGTCTCCAAAAGCCTGGTCCTGATGTCCGTGGTCTGTTCTTCGTGCATTGCCGTGCCCCAACAGGCGCGAAGCTACACCCGGCCCCCTTACGAATCCGGTTCCACGATCCTGAAAATTGAAGGCAATGCCCGCCGGCCGCGCCGGCCTAAAATTCCATGGTTACTGACAGATGAAGGCCCTGCCGCTAGCATCCCGGCCGGCAGGCCACCAGGGCGGCCCGGAGAACAAAAACATCACAAGGGGAGCGGACACATGCAGGCACTTGTCGAAAAGATGCTGGGGGATTTCGAAAAAGGTGTGCTGACCCGGCGGCAGTTGGCCGCCACGCTGGCCGGCCTGGCGGCGGGCGCCGCCCCTGCCGCGGCGCAGCCCAGCCTCAAGGCCGTCAGCCTGAACCATGTCACGGTGCGCGTGCCCGACCTGCAAAAGACATCGCGCTTCTATCAGGACTTTTTCGGCATGAAGCTGGCCCAGCACTCAAAGACCATTCACATCCTGAGCGTTGGCGACGGCTTTTTTGGCATCGAGGAAAAGCCCGGCGCACCGGCGCTCGATCACTACGACTTCGGCATCCAGGGCTGGGATGGCAAGGCCATGCGTGCCAAGGTGGCCGCGCATGGCCTTGCCATCACGCCCGGTTCGCGCGGCGACGACGAATCCTTCAAGTTCAACGATCCCGATGGTTTTGTCGTGCAGGTCAACGGCCCCCGTTATACCGGCCATGTCGGCGACGACACCGGAGGGCGCTGACACGGATTTCCGTCCCGGCTTTTGTTGACACCCACCCATTGTTGACACCCACAAGGTGCGCAGCGATCCTTCGCGCGCCCAATTCAGGAGAAACGCCATGACGCCCCGCCTGCTTCGCCTCGCCGGATTCAGCGCCGCCCTTGTCCTGTCATGCGCCGCGCTGCCGGCGGCGGCCGCACCCGCCCAGACCTTCAACACCGATGCCGGCGCGGTATCGATCACCCCGATCTATCACGCCACCGCGATGATCCAGGCAGGCGGCGACCGCATCTATATCGATCCGGCCAAGCCGGCGAAGATCGATGGCCTGCCGCCGGGCGACCTGATCCTGATCACCGACATTCACGGCGATCATATGGACCCGGCCGATGTCACGGCCCTGTCGAAAAGCGGCACGACGGTGATTGCACCGGCCGCGGTGCAAAAGACCGTCGCCCAAGCCAAGGTCCTGGCCAACGGTCAGTCGACCATGTGGCATTCCTGGAAGATCACCGCGGTGCCGATGTACAACATCACCCACATGCAGCCGTCGGGCGCGCCCTATCACGACAAGGGCCGCGGCAACGGCTATGTGCTGACCTATGGCAACAGGAAATTCTATTTCGCCGGCGATACCGAAGGCACACCGGAAATGCGCGCCTTGAAGGGTATCGACGTGGCCTTCATCCCGATGAACCTGCCCTACACCATGACGCCGGAGGAAGCCGCCGAAGCCGTCAAGGCCTTCCACCCCAAGGTGGCGATTCCCTATCACTACAAGGGACAGGACATCACCAAGTTCCGCGATGCGCTGGCGGGCAGCGGCATCGAAGTGCGGCTGCTGGACTGGTATCCTTCTAACTGACCCCCTCAGGCTTTCGCTTCCTGTCGTCACATGCGGCGCTCCACACCGCATGTTCCTAAGTCGCTACAGCCATCTCCCCCTTCCTGGCGCTAAGCGCCGAAGGGGGAGAAAGCCGGTGCGTGAGGCCCCCCTCAGAAATTGCTCCACAGCGACAGGACCAGCCCGCTCTCCTGCAGCGCATTGGTGCCCGCGGGCGAAAAATACGCCCCGCCCTGCAGGGCGAACCGCGGCGACCAGCGCCAGACATAGGACAGTTGCAGCTTGTGGCTGCGGTAACGCACATAAGGCCGGCGCGCCGCGCCGCTGACCACGTTGAAATTCTGCAGCATGACCATTGTGCGCCGGGTCAGCCACAGCCCTGCGGTCAGGTCCAGCACCGTCTCGTCGGGGCGCGGGGCCGACAGCCAGCGTTGCCCCGCCTCGGCATTCATAAAACCATCCAGCCCAGCCATTTTGAACGGCGCGCCATATAGCAGGCGCAGCCCTGCCGCCCGCCCGCCAGCGGTACCGTTGGCCGATACGCTGAAGTTGAAGGCGCCAGCCTGGCGCGCCATCGCCTCGAGCGACAGCGTGTCATAATCCGTCAGCACATTGTCGCCCAGGTGATAGCGAAACCCGCCCTCGAAAGCGTTGCTGACCGCATCCGACCGGTTCCATGCATCGCGCACATGCACGAAGGCGCTTTCGGTCCGCAGGAACAGGCTCAGCGCATTGCTCCAGCCATACTCGGTATCGGTCTGCAACAGCGCGCGGCGGAACTGGGTGGGCGTGCCGGCCCTGCTGCCATTGCCGAAACTGTGACGGGCGTCGGTGTAGATCAGGCTGGAAATCATCTGCCAGCGTCCGGCATCGCGCATCCAGGCCGCCGCATGCGCCGGGCCAACGCCCGCCAGCATGAACAGCATCACAAGCGGAGGCCAGCGCATGGTCAGTGCGGCGCCCCGACATGCTCGGTCTTTTCCCAGAAGAAGGGCCGGGTGAAGAGCTGCCACAGGCCGCGATAGCCGGCGGCGGAAATCATCGCCCAATAGATCACAACCGTCAGCCCATAGGGCGCCAGCGAACTCCAGCCGCGACGGCGCGGCGACAGCACCGCAAGCCAGGTCAGCAGAAGATTGGAGGCGAGCAATCCGCTGCCCGCAATCAGCGGGTCCGGCGCCCTGCCCGCATCGGCCAGCAGCAGCCCGGCCAGGAAGGCCAGCCACAAGGGCGGCGTGACCAGCGCAAAAACCAGCGCGCCGCCGATGAAAAGCTGGAACGACAGAAACCCTGCCAGCCCGGTGCGACGCGCCAGCGCCACCGGGTCGCGCATATGCACCAGCCAGGTTTGCAGATAGCCCTTCATCCAGCGCGACCGCTGGCGCAGCCACACGTCCAGGCGGGTGGGCGCTTCCTCGAAGGTGGTGGAATCGACCATCGACACGCCATAGCCCAACTGCGCCAGGCGGATGCCGATATCGGCATCCTCGGTGACGTTGAAGGCATCCCAGCCGCCGATCGCCCGCAGGATCGCGGTGCGGAAGTGATTGGACGTGCCGCCCAGCGGCATGGGCACGCCGATCCGGTCCAGGCCCGGCAGCAGCACATCGAACCACAGGGCGTAATCCAGCGCGAACATGCAGGTGAGCGGTATTATGGCGCAAACGCCGCGCCTGCAGACAGGCCATGGTGCGCGGGCTTGCCCGGAAGGTGGCCACCGCGCGGCGCAACTGGTCGGGTTCGGGCCGGTCCTCGGCGTCATAGATCACCAGATATTCGCCGCGCGCGAAGGCCAGCGCAAAGTTGATCGCCTTGGGCTTGGTGCGCGGCCCGCCCGGCGGCACCAGCACCAGTTCGAACGGCCCCTCGCCGCTGTCGCATAGGGCGCGCGCGGCGGCGATGGTGTCATGATCATCCGCTTCCAGAACCAGCTTGATGTCCAGCCGGTCCGGCGGATAGTCCAGCGCGCGCAGCGCCCGCACCAGGCCTGGCAGCACCGCCACCTCGCGGTACAGCGGCACCAGGATGGAATAGAGCGGCAGCGCCGCCACCGCCGGCTTGACCGGCGGTTTGCGCCCGCTGCCAAGCAGCGCAAGACTGGCGCGGAACAGGCCGCTGGCGGCATAGGCGGCGGAAAGCGCCATCATGACCGCGCGGCCGGTGCCCGCCGGATAAAACAGAAAAGTCGCGGCCAGCAGAACCGCGCCAAGCGCAAAGATCACACGTTGTCCGCGGGTCACGACGGTCCGCGCCGACAGTTCGGGATTGCTGCGCGACAGGCAGAAAATCGCCTCGTCCAGCAGGCCTGCATCGAAGGACGCCTTGACCGCCGCCACCAGTGCGTCGCGCGACACCGGCCGGATCGGCAGCGCACCGGCATGCGCCTTCAGCCATGCCCTGTTTTCCGCGGACAGGTCGGCACAAAGCAGCGCCCGGGTGCCGTCGGGCTCGGTTACCGGCAGGAAAAGCCGTGTCAGATAAAGCGCGGGATCGCCCCGCGGCGCGCATGCATCTTCCAACCCCAGCCCCCCGGCAAAGGTTTTGGCAACGCGCAAATCCAGACTTGCGCGGGACCGTTTTCTTTTTTGCTACGCAGAACGCCAACTCGCGCGATCGGACGCGCCAGGTTGTATCCGCAACTATGGATCATCCGCCGCGCGGGTCAATCCACCGTGGCGGCGAATGGCGCCGAATTGGCGGATATCGCGGATATTATTTATCGGAACTTTCGCTGCGAACCCGCCGTACCGCACGCTGCCAGCCGGCATACAGCCTGTCGCGCGCGGCGGGTTTCATCGCCGGCCGGAAGCGGCGATCCAGGGCCCAACGCGCCGCGATGTCCTTTTCGTTGCGGAACAGCCCTGCCCCCAGCCCCGCCAGATAGGCCGCGCCAAGCGCCGTCGTCTCGATCACGCGGGGCCGGTCCACCGCCAGGCCGGTCAGGTCTGCCAGCCGCTGGCAGAACCAGTCATTGGCCACCATGCCGCCATCGACTTTCAGGCGGGTCAGCCGTTTCAGGCCTGCGGCGGCCACGTCCCGGCGCATCGCCTCCAGCAGGTCGCGGGTCTGGTAGCAGACCGCATCCAGCGCGGCGCGAACGATCTCGGCACGGCCGGTATCGCGCGTCATTCCGATAATGGCGCCGCGCGCATCCGCGTCCCAATAGGGCGCGCCAAGGCCGGTGAATGCCGGCACCAGATAAAGGCCCGGCGCCTCGCGGGCCTGTTTGGCCAGCGCCTCGCTGTCGGCGGCGCCGTGCAGGATCTTCAGCTCGTCGCGCAACCATTGCACCACCGCCCCAGCGATGAAGATGCTGCCCTCGATGGCATATTGACGGCGTGAAAGCGCGGTGGCCAGAAGCCTGTTCTTGGAACGGGGCACCGCGTGGCCGGTATTGACCAGCGCGAAGCAGCCCGTGCCATAGGTGGATTTCACGTCGCCCGGCGTGAAGCAGGCCTGGCCGACACAGGCGGCCTGCTGGTCGCCCGCCACCCCCAGAATGGGGATTGCCGCCCCCAGCAGGGCCGGATCGGCGGCGCCGAAGTCGCCCCGGCTTTCGCGCACCTCGGGCAGAACCGAGCGAGGCACCTTGAACAGCTTCAGAAGTTCGTCGTCCCAGTCGCGGGTCTTCAGGTTCCACAGCATGGTGCGCGAGGCATTGGTGACGTCGGTGGCATGCACCGCCCCACGCGTCAGGTTCCAGATCAGCCAGCTGTCGATGGTGCCGAAGGCGATGTCCCGGCCCTTCAGTCCCTTCACATGCTTGAGCAGCCATTCCAGCTTGGTGGCGGCGAAATAGGGATCTGGCAGAAGGCCGGTCTTGCGCGCGATCATCGTCGCCTTGCCGGCCTTTCGCAGCTGGGCACAGCGGGCCGCGGTGCGCCGGTCCTGCCAGACAATCGCATTATGCAGTGGCGCGCCGGTCTTGCGGTCCCAGATCAGGCTGGTTTCGCGCTGGTTGGTGATGCCGATGGCCGCCACCTGCCCGCCGCGCAGGCCATGCAGGACCGCCCGGCAGCATTCCAGCGCCGCCTGCCAGATCTCGCCCGCGTCATGCTCGACCCAGCCATTGGCGGGGAATATCTGGCGCAGGGGCACCGAATGGCTGGCCACCGGCCGCGCCTGGGCGTCGAACAGCATCGCCCGGGTCGAGGTCGTGCCCTGATCGATCGCCAGAAGGTAGGTTTTGTCGCGGGCCATGGGAGGAAACGCACACGCTTTGGGGGCCCGCCGTCAAGAGACTTAATCGGCTGTTAACGTCCCGCTGCTAGATGTGTGGTTATTGGCGGCTCATGCGGCCGCAAGGTTTTTGCCAGGGAAACAGTACCGTGGGGCTTACCGCACACGATATGAGCGACATGAGCCGCCTGGCGCAGCTGGCCATGAACCCGAAGGACGGGGCCAGCCGCGAGGAAATCTACCTGGCCGTCGCCTCGCTTTACCGCATCCAGGGCACCGGGCTGAACGAGCGCGAACGCCAGCTGATGCGCGAGATTCTGCGCCGCCTGACCCGCGATGTCGAAATGGCGATCCGCATCGCACTGGCCCAGCGCCTGGCCGAGGATACCACCGCCCCGCACGACCTGATCCTGCTTCTGGTGGATGACACGATCGAAGTCGCCCGCCCGCTGATCCTCAACAGCCCCCTGCTTTCCGAGTCCGACATGCTGCGGCTGATCGCCAATGCCGGAGACGATCACCAGGAAGCCGTGGCCGGCCGGCCCAACATCGGCGCGCCCGTCACCGCCGAACTGGTCAAGAGCAATTGCGAGTCGGTGCTGCTGGCGCTGGTTCGCAATGCGACCGCGAAAATTTCGAACGCCAGCTATGAAACGCTGGTCAGCAAGTCGCGCGCCTTCGCGCGCCTGCAGGAGCCACTGGTGCGCCGGCACGACCTGCCGCCCCAGCTTGCCACCAGCATGTGCGAATGGGTTTCCGACGCGCTGAAATCCTATATCAGCACCAACTATCACCTGCCCCAGCGGCGCGTCGACACCGCGCTGAACGAGGCCGCCATCGTCCTCAACAGCGAGCCGCCGCGCCCCAAGGATCCCCCCGCCGACAGCGCCCAGAAGCTGATCGACAAGCTGGCGGCCAGCGGCCAGTTGAAGGCCGGCTTCCTGATGCGCGTGCTGAGCCAGGGCCAGACCGATCTGTTCGACCTGGCGTTTTCGCGCATGCTGGACATGGACCTGCCGCTGTTCCGCAAGGTCTTCTATGAAGAAGGCGCGCGCGCCGTGGCCCTTGGCTGCCGCGCCGCCGGGATCGACCGCTCGGTCTTTTCGACCGTCTTCAACCTGTCCCGCCAGGGCCGGGGGCGCCACATCACGCTGAGCGAGCAGGAACTGGCCGACGCCGAAAAGGTGTTCATCGGCTTCAATCGCGAAAGCGCGCAGGACGAACTGCGCCGTATTGTACCCAACTAGGCCCAGCCAGCCCCGACATGCCCCGGCCGCCGCAAGGGCGGACAAGCCGCACCCGGCATGCTATAGGGCGCCGCCATGACCCGATTGCATTTCACCGCAGCCCCCGAAGCCGAAGCGGCCCTGGCCGCCATGCGCGCCCGTCATCCCGACGCCGGTCCCGATGACGCGGATATCGTCGTGGCGCTGGGTGGCGACGGCTTCATGCTGCAGACCCTGCATGCCTTCGTCGGCAAGGGAAAGCCGATCTACGGCATGAACCTGGGCTCGGTCGGCTTTCTGATGAACGAATACCGCACCGAGCACCTGCTGACCCGCCTGGCGGCGGCCGAGGAAGCGGTGATCCACCCCCTCAGGATGCAGGCCCATGGCGCCGATGGCATGACCGAGGCCCTGGCCTTCAACGAGGTGTCGCTTCTGCGCGAAACCCGCCAGGCCGCCAAGATCCGCATCATGGTGGACGGGCGCGCGCGCATATCCGAACTGATCTGCGACGGCGTCCTGGTGTCCACCCCGGCCGGCTCGACCGCCTACAACCTGTCGGCACACGGCCCGATCCTGCCGATCGACGCGGCGCTGCTGGCCCTGACCCCCATCAGCGCCTTCCGGCCCCGGCGCTGGCGTGGCGCCATCCTGTCGCATCGGGCCACGGTGCGCTTCGAAATCCTGGAAAGCGCCAAGCGGCCGGTCAGCGCCGTGGCGGACGATTTCGAGGTCCGCGATGTCAGCGCGGTGGACGTGGCCGAGGACCGCAGCATCTCCATGACCATGCTGTACGATGCCGGACACAATCTGGACGAGCGCATCCTGGCCGAGCAGTTCTCGGACTGAACCGTCCCGGACACCCCAAAAACCGCCTGAAAGCGGCCCTTTCGGGCCTTGCCTTCACACAGGCTTAACGTCCATTTATCCATAATGAAAATGTGCGCCCATCCTGTCGGGCGCACGGGGGACGCAATGAGCGGGTATCGCTTTGACCGGCTGAAAGTTCTGGTGGTGGACGACAACGTCCACATGCGCAAGCTTGTCTCCACGATCCTGCAGGCCTTCGGCGTTCAGCAGGTGTTCGAGGCCGAAAGCGCCGAGCGCGCCTGGCCGCTTCTGCGCGAGAACAACCCGGACGTCGTCATACTGGACTGGATGATGGAAGGCATGTCGGGGATCGAGCTGACCCGCATGATCCGCACCGATGCCCAGGCGCCCAATCCCTTCGTGCCGGTCATCATGCTGACCGGCTATACAAGCGTCGATCATGTGCGCCAGGCGCGCGACGCCGGCGCCAATGAATTCATCGCCAAACCGGTCGCAGCCAAGACCCTGATGTCGCGCCTGGTGTCGGTGATCGAACATCCCCGCCCCTTTGTGCGCACCAAGATCTATTTCGGCCCCTGCCGCCGGCGGCGGGCCAATGACGAGTATCACGGTCCCGAACGGCGCGCCGACACCGCGCAGCAGGCAGCGGAGTAACGCGCATGGCCCGTCAGCAGCCCATCGAACTGTTCATGCCGCCCAACATGCTCAAGGCCAAGGTCGGCGGCGGGCTTGGCGGCATCGACATGGGTGCGCTCAAGCGCGCCGAAAGCGCCCTGGAAAATCTCAGCGGCGAGTTTGCCGCCTGGCTGGACCAGGATGTCGGGCGGCTGGTGGAAGCGCGCAAGCAGTTTTCCAAGAAACCGGGCGCGGAAAGCCGGGCGGCCCTGCTGCGCGCGGCGCACGACATCAAGGGCCAGGCCGCGACCTTCAACTCCCCGCTGGTGGCGCGCATTGCCGCCTCGCTGTCGCGGCTGTTGGGCGAGATACCGCCGGGCGGCGACCTGCCGGCCGGGCTGGTGGATGCCCATGTCCAGGCCGTGCAGGTGATCCATCGCCAGAACATCACGGACGTCAAAAATCCAATGGCCCAGACATTGTGCGCCGAACTGGACGCCAAGGTCAGCGAGATGCTGGCAAAAGCCTAGCTTTGCGAATTGCGTGAATTGGTGCGGGCATCCGAGAGGATGCTGAGCAGGCCCGGCCCGAAGGACAGCGGCGAAGCGCCCGTGCGGCCCGATGCGCCCAGCATGGTCAGCGCGCTGAAGTTGCTGGCGAAGCCGCCGCCCATATTGCCGCCCAGGCCATCGGCCATGCCGCCTGACATGACACCCGACATGACGCTGGACTGGGGCTGCCAGTTCAGCACGCTCATCATCAGCATCTGGACTTCGGCGTCATGGGCGCCGGCGACCACCGTGCGCGCATGCTGCGCGGTGACGGGGGGCGTGATGTCTGGCAGTTGTGCCACGCGCACCGCGCCATCGGCGCCCGGCTGGCGCATCGCCCAGTTGTAGACGTCGCGCACCGATTTGGGCGAGCCGTCGTGATGAAAGAAGACGCTGCGATTGGACCCGGCGGCCTGGGGAAACTGGGCCGCGGCGCTGGCGCTGGGGTCCTGCTCGTTCAGGCGGATCAGCCGGCAGGCCGCTTCGGGCCCCAGAAAATGGGCGGCATAGAGTTCGCCGCCGCAGACATCGCGTCCCAGCTCGCCGCTCAGCTGCTTCTGCGTGTCCTTGGCCATCTCGCCTGCCATCAGCGCGCTGGTCTGCGGGTCCTTGCGCAGCGCCAGGACCGAGGCGCGCAGCCCCGGATCGCAATGATAGCGGCCGTCCGCACCCCGGTTGATGGCGTCGGCATAGGAGGCCAGGCCATACTGGGCGCCATGGGTCTTCACCAGGCCCAGCCAGGTCTGCTCGATGAACTGGAACAGGCCGGTGGCGGAGGAATGGGCGGATTTCGCGCCGGGCTTGAGGCTGGATTCGCGCATCGCGGTGCCCAGCAGATAGTGAAAGTCCGAGCCGGTGGCAGCGGCCGCGTGCTTGAGCGCGGCAACCACCGCCGAACGTTCGCTGGCCCAGGGCGCGTGGATCCCAGGGCTTTGTGGGTTTGACGCCTGCATGGGGGCAATCTGCGGCTTTATGGTTAATGGGTGGTTACCCCCACGCGATTGACCGGCCCCGCACGGACGGCAATATGCGGACTGGCTGTGGGGAAAGCGGAAAATGGCGAAATATGCAGACAAGGCCGAGGCCCTGTTCGTCGGCAAGGGTGACAATCCGGCCTGGCTGACACTGGGGCTGGCCAACCGGCACGGCCTGGTGACGGGCGCCACCGGGACCGGCAAGACCGTCAGCCTGCAGGTGCTGGCCGAGGGCTTCGCCCGCGCCGGCGTTCCGGTCTTCGCCGCCGACATCAAGGGCGACCTGTCGGGCCTGTCCCAGCCCGGCGCGGACAATGCGTTCATCGCCAAACGCGCCCAGGACATCGGCCTGTCCTGGCAGGCGGACCAGTTCACCACCATCTTCTGGGACCTGTTCGGCGAACAGGGCCATCCGGTGCGCGCCACCGTTTCCGAAATGGGGCCGCTGCTGCTGGCGCGGATGATGGACCTGAACGATGTGCAGGAAGGCGTTCTGAACATCGCATTCCGCGTGGCCGATGAATGCGGCCTGCCGCTGGTCGACCTGAAGGATCTGCGCAAGATGCTGGACAGCATCGTGCCGGCGGGCAAGGACGATACGGATGCCCTGGACCAGGTGCGCCAGATGGCGGCCAGCTATGGCAATGTCGCCAAGGCCACCGTGGGCTCGATCCAGCGCGCCCTGCTGGTGCTGGAAAACCAGGGCGCGACGCATTTCTTCGGCGAACCGGCACTGGCGCTGGGCGACCTGATGAAGACCGACCGCGACGGACGCGGCATCGTCAACATCCTGGCCGCCGACAAGCTGATGCAGACGCCGCGCCTGTACGCGACCTTTCTGTTGTGGCTGCTGTCGGAGCTGTTCGAGGAGCTGCCGGAAGTCGGCGATCCGCCCCAACCCAAGCTGGTCTTCTTCTTTGATGAAGCCCATCTGCTGTTCAACGACGCGCCCAAGGCGCTGCTGGAAAAGATCGAACAGGTGGTGCGCCTGATCCGGTCCAAGGGCGTGGGCGTCTATTTCGTCACGCAAAACCCGCTGGACGTGCCCGAAACCGTGCTGGCCCAGATGGGCAACCGGGTGCAGCATGCGCTGCGCGCTTTCACCCCGCGCGACCAGAAGGCGGTCAACGCCGCCGCCCAGACCTTCCGCCCCAATCCCAAACTGGACACCGCCCAGGCCATCACCGAACTGGGCAAGGGCGAGGCGCTGGTTTCCTTCCTGGAAGGCAATGGCATTCCCGCCATCGTGGAACGGGCGCTGGTGCGCCCGCCGGCTGGCCGCATCGGCCCGGTCACGCCCGCCGAGCGCAAGGCGGTGATCGCCGCCAGCCCGCTTCTGGGCAAATACGACACGGCCATCGACAGCGAATCCGCCTTCGAGATGCTGGGCCAGCGCATCGCCGGCAAGGCCGCGCCCGCGCCCACAGAACAGGCTGGCGGCGGCGGGCTGGTGGGTGGATTGGGCGGCGTGCTGGGCGCGATCTTCGGCACCAGCCGTCCGCGCGGCCAGCGCCTCAGCACCGGCCAGATCATTGCCCGCGACATCACCCGCTCGGTCACCACACGGGTGGTGGGCGGCATGGCGGCGGATATCGGCCGCTCCATCGGCGGATCGATGGGCGGCACGGTGGGCCGCGCCATCGTGCGCGGGGCGCTGGGCGGAATCCTGCGGCGCTAGAACAGTTTCGCCAGCGGCGCCTCAGCCGGGTTCGGCCAAGGCTTGTTGGGGCTGTGGCCCCAGACCGGGCCGGGCCAGGCCGGATCGCCGGCAAAGCGGCCGATCACATGCACATGCAGCTGGGGCACCATGTTGCCCAGATTGCCAACATTCAGCTTCTCGACCCCCGGCAGGGTGCGGATCATGCCCGACAGCTTGACGATCTCGGCCATCAGTTGCTGCTGGTCCTCGGCGGACAGGTCGCACATCTCGATCGCACCGGCCCGGCGCGGCACCAGCAAGCCCCACTGGTAGCGGGCATCGTTGTAGACGAACACGCGGCTGAGCGGCCAGTCAGCCACCTGGTGGGTCAGCGAGGCGATGACGGGATCGACGGTAAAGTCGCTCATGACGTTTTGTCCTTGTTGAAGCGGCGGGGATCGAAAGCGGCGATGGGCTCGGCCTTGCCCTGGATCATCTGCGCCATCAGATCGGCGATGGCGGGGGCAAACAGGATGCCGTTGCGATACTGGCCGGACGCCACGAACAGCCCCGGCTTGTCACCCCACGGTCCCAGCAGCGGCAGGCCATCGGGGCTGGCGGGGCGCAGGCCCGCCCAGTGCTCGTCCAGTTTCCAGCGCGCCAGGCGGGGGATGACCCGCTCGGCGCGCGCACGAAGGGTGGCCAGCGCGCCCTTGGTCAGGGCGGTGTCGAAACCGGCCTCTTCGACCGTGGCGCCGACCAGCAGCCGGCCGCCACCTTCGCCGTCACCGCGCGGCACCAGATAGACATCGGGACCCCAGATCACCGGACCGGCAAAATCGAAATCCTCGCCGGGCGGCGGGGTCAGGGCGATCATCTCGCCCTTGACCGGGGTTACGGGCACATCCGCGACCTGGCCGCTCCAGGCGCCCGCCGCCAGCAGCACCGCATCGGCGGGATAGCGGGTGTAGGGCGTGGAGACGCCCACGATCCGCCCCTGATAGTCGAAAATGTTGACGACGGCCTCGGTGGGCTTGAGCGATCCACCCGCCTTCAGGAAGGCGATGGTCAGCGCCCGGCCCAGGGCGCGGTTGTCGACATGGGCCTCGTTCGGGGCCCAGAGACCTCCAGAATATTCGCCCGTCAACATCGGCCAGCGCCCGCGCACATCCTCGGCTGTCAGGAAGGTCAGTGCGGGGTCCGCCGTGGCCCGGCTGGCCAGCATGGCGCCGTCATTGCCCAGCAGCAGCGCGCCGCTGCGGGCAAAGCCAATGGGATGGCCCGACACCTCTTCCAGCTCTGCCGCAAAAGAGGGCCACAAATCGTTGGACTGATAGGCAAAAGAGACTTCTGCCGGCGGCGATGTTTCCAGCTCCGCGGCCAGTGCAATCATGCCTGCGGAGGCCCAGGTTGCGCCGCCGCCCGGCTGCGCCCGCTCCAGAATGGTGACGTTCGCGCCTGCCTGCAGCAGCCGCCAGCCGATGGAAAGGCCAGCCACGCCGGCGCCGATAATGACGATATTCATGGGTGCGCTCATTTCCGTGCAAGCCCCTGCCCTGCCGAAGCAAAGCACGCAATTCCAACAAGATAGGACAGGAGGCTAAAGTAATCTGGCAGCAGGCAGGCGATGACAAGCGCCAGTCCCGCCAGCCAGTGCATCCAGCGGATTCCGCGCCGCCCGGCCAGCGCCCGCTGGCTTGTAAACACTGACAACCCCAGCATCAGGAACATGGCAGCCAGCACCCGGCTGGGGTCGTTCAGCCCAAATCCGAACGGCACCATCAGCAGGCCCAGCGGCGTTGCGGCGCTCACCTGCTGGCCCTGGCGGCGGGCCTCGGCCTGCCCCCAGCCATCGGCCACCAAGGCCGCCAACAGCAGCGGCGCGCCGGCCCAGGGCACATGGAACGCCACCGCCCCGGTCGCCGCCAGCAGCCCGGCAAACGCCCCTGCCGACAGCGGCACCGCGGGCACGCCGGGGAAGCGGGCGGCCAGCCGGTCGAAATGGCTGTTGGGATGGGCAAGGTTCATGGCGCTTCTCTATACAGCCTTGCCCCGGCCCGCACAGTGCCCATCTGGTCTGTAACGGCTCTGCATCCCGGACGTATTATGGGCTGCACCAGACTTCGCATCAGACACCGCACCAGACACCGCATCAGATAGGGAGCCTCCCATGGAAAAAGCACTCTTCGGCGCCGGCTGCTTCTGGGGCGTGGAGGACTTCTTCCTCCAGGTTCCGGGCGTTTCGGACGCGGTCAGCGGCTATGCCGGGGGCCAGGTGGACAACCCCACCTACAAACAGGTCTGCACCGACACCACCGGCCATGCCGAGGTGGTGGAAGTGACATTCGACCCGGCCCAGGTTTCCTATGCCAGCCTGGTCGACCTGTTCTTCCGCATGCACAACCCCACCCAGCGCAACCGCCAGGGGCCGGACGTGGGCACCCAGTACCGTTCGGTCATCTTCACCCATGGCGAGGAACAGGCCCGCATCGCCCGCGAGCGGCTGGCGGCGGCTGAGGCCAGCGGCAAGTGGAAGGCCCCGGTCGTCACCCAGGTCGAGCCCGCCCCCGCCTTCTGGAAGGCTGAGGATTACCACCAGCGCTATTTTCGCAAGCATGGCGGGCACTGCCATGTGAGTTTCGCGGAACTTCAGGCGCAAGAGGCCTGAGCACTATTTCCCGGTCGCGCCGCGCACATCGAAGGCGGCGACGACCTTGGAGCCGTCGGCCAGGTGCAGGTCGACCGGCACCCGGGTGCCGATCTTCAGCGACGGGTTCATGCACATCAGGTGATAGCCGCCGGGGGCGAACGACAGGGTTCCGCCCGGCGGCACCGTCACCTTGTCCACCATCTCCATGTGGCTCATCCCGCCCTTGTCGCTGGAACGGTGCAGCATCAGGCTGGCGCAGCCCGGCGCTTCGGCGCCGGTGATGACGATGGGCGCGCCGCTGTTGCTGCGGGCGTTGAAATAGCCGCCCGCCGGCAGCTTGCCCGGCAGGCTGCGGAACCAGCCGTCCGTCACCACCAGCCCGCTGGGCTGGGCCAGAACCGGCGTGGCGATCAGAAGCAGGATGACGGCACTTTCAAACAGGCGTTTCATGGCGGGCCCTTTCGGCCTTTTCTTCGTTCAGGCGCATGGTGACCAGCACCACGATCATCGCCGCGAAGCTGGTCAGGGTGCCCGGCAGCCAGATGATCAACCCGCCATAATGCTGGTCGTTCAGCGCCGTCATGTCCAGCACCCGGCCGCAGATGTTATAGACCGGATAGATGTCATGGCTGGACAGCGACAGGATCGCGCCCAGCACCATCTGCGGCAGCTCGATCAGCAGGATCATCAGCCCGCGCATCAGGTGCGACAGGCGCGCGGGCGGCTTGGCCCGGCTGTCCAGGACCAGCGACCAGAACAGGATGCCGTTGATCGCCATGGTCCAGTTCATGAACTCGTACAGCTTCTCGTCCAGCATGACCTGGGTGTGGATCTGCGGGATCAGCCAGAAATAGAGCAGCCCCACGAACAGGAAGGGCGCCATCACCGGATGCTGCAGGAAATCCAGCGTGCGCTGGACCGGGCGCGACGTGACGATGGGCTTCAGGAAATCGGGCATGCCCGCATAGAGCACCGGGCCGCCCATGCCCATGGCGATGGCGAAGGCCCCGGCATGGTGCAGCACGAAATGCGCCCAGCGATGCACGAAGAACATGTGCTGGGCGTAATAGTCCACGCCGGTCTGCAGCACGATATAGAAACTCAGCACCCCGGCGACGAAGCTGATCTGGCGCCAGGCCGGCGGATGCTGGTCTTTTGGCAGCACCTTCAGCCCACGATAGAACCAGGCCAGCGACAGCACCGTGGCCAGATATTCGGGCCAGTGAAACTCCCACGGCATCCAGAAGGGCAGATGGGCCGGATGAAAGCCGCTGATCCAGTAGAGCAGCGCGCCGAAACCCAGCACCGCGCCATACCAGGCCCAGGGCGTCCAGGGCGCGCCCTGCTCCATCGGGGTGGAAATCGCGTTCATGGGGCGGGACTTTATGCGCCTGTGTGCCCGCACCCAAGCGTGATAAGGGCTTGGGGGTCATGCGTATCGCCGCACTTCTTTTCGCGCTTCTGCTGGCCGGGTGCTCGCGCCCCGGCTGGCACATGACCAATATTTCAGGGGCGGTGCCGCGGCTGGATTTCCACCTGAACCAGGACGGCCACCCCGTCAGCGGGGCCGACTTCCGGGGCAAGGTGGTGGCGCTGTATTTCGGCTATACCCACTGCCCAGACGTTTGCCCCGAAACCCTGGCCAACCTGACCGACATGCTGAACCGGGTGGACAGCAAGGATGTCGTGGTCCTGTTCGTGACCGTGGACCCGGATCGCGACACGCCCCAAGTGCTGGAAGACTATACCCACGCCTTTTCACCCCAGATCGTGGGGCTGCGCGGCACGGCCAACGAACTGGCGGGCATGGCCCGGGCCTATCGCGTGGCCTATTCGGTGAAGAAGGGCCCGCCTTACGAGGTGACCCATTCCAACGCCGTGTTCTTCTTCGATCCGACCGGCAAATCGCGGCTGGTGACCACCAGCACGTCCGACACCGCCGGCATGGCGGCGGACGTGGAGCGGCTGCTGCAATAGGGAACTTTTCCTGCCGCGCCGGGTTGAAAAATGGGGGCCTTCGCCGCCATCACCATCCCCGATCGGACAGGCATGCGCGCGCGACTTCGCCAACTTTTCGAGACCTTGCTGGGCAGTTTCTGGGTGTTGCCCGCCCTGATTATCCTGGGCGCCATTTCGCTGGCGGAAATCCTGATCAATTCGGAGCGGTTTGTCGGAAGCCCGCCCGCGTCGCTCGCGCGCTGGCTGTACAGTGGCGGCGAAACCGGTGCGCGCACCCTGATGGGCGCCATCGCCGGATCGACGATCGGCGTGGCCGGCACGGTGTTTTCGATCACCATCGCAACCCTGACGCTGGCGTCCAGCCAGATGGGTCCGCGCCTTTTGAGCAATTTCACCCGCGACCGGGGCAACCAGGCCACGCTGGGCATCTATCTGGGCACCTTCGCCTATGCGCTGGTCGTGCTGCGCACCGTGCGCGGCGCCGACCAGGGCGCCTTCGTGCCCGGCATCGCGATCAGCGGCGGCATCCTGCTGGCGCTGCTGTGCGTGGGCATGCTGGTCTATTTCGTCGACCATGTCTCCAACCGCATCAATTTCGACACCGTCATTCATCTGGTTTCCAGCGACCTGAACGAGATGCTGATGGAGATAACGGATATCGAGGAACAGCCCGATCCGCCCGGCGCGGACTATTGGGAGGGCGGATGCACCCTGAGTGACAGCCGCCGCGGCTATATCCAGCAGCTTGATGAAGACGCCATCGCCGACTGGGCCTGCGAGAATAAAACAGCGATGCGGCTGAATGCGCGCGCCGGCGATTTCGTCTATCCCGGCGCGCCGCTGGCCCGGCTCAATCCGCCGGTCAAGGGCGGCCAGGACATCCTGCATGACGCGCTGGTGATCGGCCATTACCCCACCGCATCGGGCGACACCGAATATGCCGTGGGCCAGCTTGTCGACATCGCCGTGCGCGCCCTGTCGCCCGGTGTCAACGATCCGCGCACGGCACTGCGCGTGATCGACCAGCTTGCGGGGTCGCTGTGCAGCATTGCCGGCCGCCGGCTGCCCAACGGCGTGATCGCGCGCGGTGGCTCCGTGCGCCTGCAGCGCGACACGACCGACTATCGCGGCCTGTGCGATGCGATGTTTCACATCATCCGGCAAAGCGCCGCGGGCACGCCGTCTGTGCTCATTCACATGGTCGAAGTGCTGGAGCGGGTCGCCTGCTGCGAGCCCTGCCCCGACCGGCTCGCCGAACTGCGCCGCCACGCGCTTCTGCTGCGCGAGGATGGTCTTCGCACCATCGCCAATGAATCGGACCGCGCCACGCTGGAACAGCGCATGGGCCGGCTGCTGAAGGCCACCGCGCCCGGCGAACAGGCGTCCTGAGATCAGATATGCAGCGCGCCGCCGTCGGCCGCCAGCACTGCTTCGTGCATCATTTCTGACAGGAGCGTCGGGCAGGCAAGCGTAGCGAAGCCGTCGCCCGCGCGACCAGAAAAATCAAATATGAAGCGCAGCCCCATCCGCGGCCAGCACCGCTTCGTGCATCATTTCTGACAGCGTCGGATGCGGGAAGATGGTGTGGCTGGCGCCCGGCGCTTATTGCCCGCCCGTCTTGGCCACGACATAGCCCTGGATCAGCTCGGTGACTTCCGCGCCCACCATGTGCGCGCCCAGAAGCTCGCCCGTCTTGGCGTCGAACACCGTCTTGATCAGACCGTCCGGTTCGCCCAGCGCGATGGCCTTGCTGCTGCTGGGATGAAGGGAACTTGCCCACCTTTTTGCCCTTGCGGCTGCTTTGGCCTTGGCTTCAATATGTTGACGCTGGCAACCTGCGGCCAGTAACAGGTACAGCCCGGCACGTTGGAGGTTTCGAGCGCGGGTGCATCGCCTTCGCCACGTCAAGGGATCTCGGCCACGATCACGCCTTCTTGGCGCATGGCCTGTGCGCGCCAGGCGCGCCTACTCAGGTCGCTGTGATGGCCCAGACGCCATCCACGCTGGTCTCGCCATACTTCTGCCCGCGACCATGGGTCTTTTCTGACCTTTTTGATGCCCGCCTGTTCCAGGCTGAGATTTCGAGCATTGCCGACAATGCCATCGCCAGGATCACCCGGTCCACGGTGACCTGTTCGGTCTTGCCGTCCTGCCCTTCAGGGCAGTGACACGTCCGCGCCTTTTTCAGTTCGGTCATGGTGGTGCTGGTCTTCAGCTTCCATCCTGCTTGGTAAGGCCTTGGCGGCGAAGGCGCTGATTTCTCGTCTTCACCGGCAGCACGCATCACCCTGACTTACCGCTTCGCTTCCAGGGCGCGAAGCAGCCAGAAGCTGGCGAATCTGGATGCCGATGGCGCCTCGGTTTCCGGCGACCAGCAGAGACTTCAGAAAGACGTCGCGCACCATCGCCTCACGATAGGTCCACTTAGCTTGCCGTCCGCCCAAGCCCTGGAAGTAGATAGCGCCCGCGCCGGTCGCCAGGATGATGTTCTGGCGTAGAAGTCGTTATCTTACGCCATCTCGATCGGTTAGCCGTCTTTGCCGGCCAGCTTACCTCGCCCTTGATCACGTGATCTTGCGCTTCTTCATCAGGAAGCCGGACGCCGTTGAAAGCTGTCGACACCGCGCTGCGCTTGACGATCTTTTTTTTCGATGTCGAACTTGAAATTGTCGGCGTTAACCTGAACTCAGTCCAGCCGGTGCATCAGGTGCCAGATCTCGGACGAGCGCAGCAGTGCTCTGGCTTCCGGAACGCAGCCTTGTGTTCAGGCAGATGCCGCTTCCAGACGGTCGTGTCAATTACCGCCGTCTTCATGCCAAGCTGGGCACAGTGGATGGCGGTACATAGCTGCCCGGCCTGCCGCCGCCCACCACGATCGCGTCGAAATTGCTGTCCGCCATCGCGCCTTACAGCAGCATCAGCGGTGCTCCTTCGATGAACTGTCGCCAGGTTGCCAGGAACTGGGCGCCGGTACCGCATCGACCACGCGGTGATCGGCCGACATGGTCGGCTACGCAGTCATCACGGTGGCGACTCCTGACCTTGTTGTTCTTTCACCGCACTGCGCGCTCCTCGCGCCCGCGCTGACCGTAAGGGATGACGCAGCTTTGCGGCGGTTGATGATGGAGGTGGGTTCTGATCCCACATGCCCAAGTTGAAAACCGAGTAGTCGCCGCCCCATACTGGTTCGGCTCTTGAGCTTCTTATTCTTGGCCATGGCCAGTTCCTTCACCCTCGTTGTTGATCTCCACTAGACCCCGGTCTGGGCCTTTGAAGATGACCAAAGTGGATTGCGGCCGAAGTCCAGCGCCACGGCGACGCTGACATCGGCATCCTGTGCTGCAGGGGATCGCGGTTCCCGTCCAGGAGGCATGACCGCCGGATGTTTATCAATGCCAGGCGCGAGGCTTTCAGCGACAGTTATTCGCCACTGACAGCTTGTAGGCCGGCTTGTTCTTGTCTCCGCGCGGGTGGCGTTCATCTTCGCACCGCCATCAGCGCAACGCGAAGCAGCAGTCGATGGTCAGGTAATACCGGACTGTATGTCTTGAGTACACATCAGGCGCTTGGCGATGGCCTTGCGCATGGAGTCGTGCGGAATCTCCCCAGGAGTTTCCGGAGGAAAGCAGCCGCGCACGGCGGCGCCACGCCGAATGCCCAGGCTGCCAGCGGCGGCGAAATGCGGCGGCAGCTTGGTGCCGGGCTTGGCGGCTTCTGACAGCCTTGACAGATGGCTGCGCGCTGCTGTTGGTCAAAGTGCCGCCGATCGGCGTTCTTGTCGGCGGGCGATGTGCCGGGCCAGGGCGAAGGAAAAGGTGCGCGAAGGCTGGCGCGGGCGGCAGGCGCAGCAGGCTCGCGCTTCACGGGAGGCTAAGCCTGAATTGGCGTCGCCGATGTTCTTCATCGAAGTGGGAATGTCGTCCTTCGGCCTGGGCGCGGTAGACGGTACCGCATCGGCGCCGCCCTTCCAGTACAGCACGGCGATGGGGGGTATTGACCTTCACGCCCTCGCTGCCCTCGGGCACTGGATTCCGGTTTATCTGGTTTCGTCGTGACGCCCCTGAATTCAATGCATCTTGTCGGTCTCGGGAGTCCGGCCAGATGTCGCCGGATTTGACCTCGCTACCCCCGACCTTTTGAAATATTTGGGCCAGCCGCCTCCCTCCACGTAGGCGCGACAGTGCGTATCAGGATGGGTCAGGCTGCCAAAAGTGCTCCGTTTTGTAGTTGACGTAGTCGGATTGCCGCGATCAGGTCCTCGGATCAGTCGCGGCAGTGGTAAGTTTGTGTTCGCGCATAGGGGCATCGTACGTCCTGCCTGACAACCTCCTTCTGGCGCGGGCGGCGCGTCGAGATAGTTGAACGCACAAAGTGCGCCACGCGGGCGTGAGATTTCCGAACTGATGGAGTGACCGCCAGGCTTGTTCGATGGGTGACGATGCGAAGCTGGTCTTCTTCGCCGCCTTCCAGCACCGTGTCGTATGTCCAGCGGGCGCAGGGAACGCAGGTCGATAATCGCATCGACAATTTCTTCCGCCAGTAGCTCCGCGAAGCCCCAGCGCCTGGCCCATGCGATCGAGTGTTGCCAAATGCAGGACGAAACCTGCCGGGCAATGATGCGCGCCCTTGCTGATGTAGCAGATCAAAACGTCCAGCTGGGGCACCGGGAACGCACCAAGCGACGATTTCATTTCAGGATCAGCACCGATTGGGATCGCGGGATGGCGCCTCTCTTTAGCGCCTTGCGTCGGCGGCGCGGCGCGATCACCACGTCAGACGCTGGCATACCAGCTGAATAGTCCTGATGGTGGGCTATGGTTACGCGGGCGTCGTTTATTGGGTAATGCGGTGTTATTTGATGTAAGAAGTTATCCGGCCGCCCGACATGTAGCGGTCTGGCGGCGAGTTGATGATCTGGTCCATCGCCTGGAAGTTCCATGGTCGCGAATCTGATGATGGGCTTTAGATCATCAAAGGTCGCGCCGATGCCCAGGCTGGTAAAGCGCTCGTGACGGGTGTCGATCGTTCGCCGAACTTCTTCCAGTAGGTTCTCGGGCTGAATTTGTAGGCGTTCCTGATATTCGGCGACTCTCGCCCATCAGGAACACGTCGGGTCGGCGCATCTCTCGGCTAATGCGTCGCGCAGCGCATCGCGCACGGTCTTGGGTATTTAATTCGGCGTTTTCGGGAATTTCTGGATCGGCGGCAATGTCGATCCGGGGCGGCGGCGCGACGCCGGAAGCCTTTGTCGCCACGTCCCGGTGATCTCGCCGGCGGGCGGCCTCTTCACCGGTGCATCGCTGGGGCTTTCGCCGTTTACGCCAGCAGGGTGATGGGTTGTTGACCTTGAATTTTCGGTGCTCGGAGACCGCAAAAATCTGCTGATGGTGCCTTCATCGACAGCTTCTCACAATTCCATCGTGGCTTTGTCGGTTTCGATCGCCAGGATGTCGCCCTCCCGACTTGACGGTGTGTCGCCTTCCCGGGATTGCGCCACTTCTGGCGAGTTTGCCTCCATGGTGTGTGGTGGTGCGCAGCATCAGGATCTCGGTGCTCATCAGGCGATACGTCTTGCGGTAGAGTTCTTCCAGGCTCGGTTCCGCTCGGGTGGCGAATTCGGCGCGGCGATAACGCGCGCCTTCACCTTCAGTGTCGATCTGCTTGAGGTCGTCGGCATTGAATAACGCCACATCGACCGCTTCTCGCCGGAAATGTTTCACGGGATCGCGCCTTTCGCGCATCCTCGCCGATCGCGGTACTATGGTCCGAATGGAATGGTCGATAGCGAGTAGGTCATCATTCCAGGATGATGGGGTCTCCTTTGCTGTAATGGTCCATCGCCTCCGGCCAGCCTGTTGCACGGGCCCGATATCCATGCCGACCTGAGCTGGGGATGTTGAAGGACAGGCTGCGCTTTCTGGAGAAATCGGCCACCGCGCTGAGCGCGCAAACGAGGTGCCCAGCGGCGTATTGCTGTTCTTGATCACAAGGCGCGATCGCAGCTCGGCCACATGAAGCTTAAGATCCGGCCCTGGTTGGGCGGTTGTCGCTTGAAAATAGGTTGCAGCGTCACCGCGTCATTGCTGGGCGATACTTGTTGGCGAAGGCCAGGCCGGTGCCGATCGGCACCTGGGCGCCGACGATGCCGTGGCCGCCATAGAATTTCTTCTCGGACGAGAACATGTGCATCGAACCGCCCTTGCCGCGCGACAGGCCGGTGGAGCGCCCGGTCAGTTCGGCCATCACCGCCTTGGGATCGACGTCCTGGGCCAGCATGTGGCCATGGTCGCGATAGGCGGTGATCTGCTGGTCGCCCTGCTTGGCGGCGGCCATCAGGCCGACCACCACGGCTTCCTGGCCGATATAGAGGTGGCAGAAGCCCCCGATCAGACCCATGCCGTAAAGCTGGCCAGCGCGCTCTTCAAAGCGGCGGATGAGCAGCATGTCGGAATAGAGCTTTTTCAGGGATTCGGAATTGCTTTTGGGAGGGTTTGCCATGGATGCGTGGGTGCCGTTCTTTTGGATTTGGACGAGCTGAAAAGGGTTGTTGCAAGCTGCGCCGGACTTGGCAAGACGGCGCGACACAATATTGCGCTGCATTTTCGAACGGTGTTCGTTATTCTGAACCCCTCCGTCGGCAGCTTGGTCGGCTCCGCCGACCCTGCGTTGCGTTCGCACGCGGACGCTACTCACCCTCCCCTTCCTGTGCGCTACGCGCACGAAAGGGAGGTCGGCCCAGACTCGCTGAGCCAAGCAAAGTTGCGAAAGCCGGAGGGGCTTACTTCCTGGGAATGGCGACCTGGTTGGGGGCGCCGTCCATCAACTGGGTGCGGGCCAGTTCCTCGACCATGTCGGGATCGGGATTGGCCTCTTCCATCAGATGGATGCGGTGCTGCAGGCGGTCGCGGTTCTCGCGCAGTTCGGCCAGCTGCTGCTGGCGCAGCGCCAGATTCGCGCTTGTGTCTTCCAGCACCAGGATTCCCCGCTCGCCCCAGATTGTATAGGCGCCGAAATAGCTTACGACCGCCACGGTGATCGCGGGAAAGACCAGATTGGTGAAGAAACGGGTGACCGAACGCCTGATTCGCATTCACCTAACGAATCACACGCTGATTCGCGGCGTCAAGCGGAATTCAGTTAAGGATTCCAGGAACTTGAAAGGACGGCCGTTAACCTCTGGCGCCCGCCTGGCCCATGCCGCCGCCCGCCGCCCGCAGGAAGGAGCGATGGCGCCACTGGCGCACGCTTTTCTGCGTGTCGGTCGAGACGCAATAGGCATGCTCGCCGTCCATCGCCGCGATCACCATCGCCAGGCCGCTGCCCGCGCCAGTGTCCAAGCCGGTATCCACCACCAGCGATCCCAGACCAATCTCTGCAAGGCCGAATTCCATGACTGTCCCCATGCGATTCACATGAGAACATAATAGGAACAAATATCCGGCCTGCAAGTCTGCGGAAGGGTCAGCCGCGCAGGATCGACCGTCCCGCATAGACGGCGGTGTCGCCCAACTGCTCCTCGATGCGCAGAAGCTGGTTGTACTTGGCCAGCCGGTCGGAGCGCGCCAGCGAGCCGGTCTTGATCTGTCCGCAATTGGTCGCCACCGCCAGGTCGGCGATGGTGCTGTCCTCGGTCTCGCCGGAGCGATGGCTCATCACGCATTTGTAGGCGGCGCGGTGGGCCATATCGACCGTGTCCAGCGTCTCGGTCAGCGAGCCGATCTGGTTGACCTTGATCAGGATGGCGTTGGCGGTCTGCTTGTCGATGCCCTCTTTAAGGCGCGCCACATTGGTGACGAACAGATCGTCGCCCACCAGGTTGACGGTGCCGCCGATGGTGTCGGTCAGCGCTTTCCAGCCCGCCCAGTCATCCTCGGCCATGCCGTCCTCGATGGAGACGATGGGGTAACGCTTGCACAGGTCGGCATAGACCTTGACCATCTCGTCCGGTGACAGGGTCTTGCCCTCGCCCGCCAGCACATACTTGCCGTCCTTGAAGAATTCGGTCGAGGCCGGGTCCAGCGCGAAGAAGATTTCCTCGCCCAGCTTGAAGCCGGCCTTTTCGACCGCCTTGGAAATCACGCCCAGCGCCTCGTCCGGCGATTTCAGGTTGGGGGCAAAGCCGCCCTCGTCGCCGACATTGGTGTTCAGTCCCGCCTCGCTGAGCTGCTTCTTCAGCGTGTGGAAGATTTCCGCGCCCATGCGCAGCGCCTCGCGGAAGCTGGGCGCGCCCACCGGCATGATCATGAATTCCTGGAAGTCGATGGGATTGTCGGCATGCACGCCGCCATTGATGATGTTCATCATCGGCACCGGCAGGGTGTTGGCGCGCGCGCCGCCGACATAGCGGTAGAGCGGCAGGCCCGAAGCGGAAGCCGCCGCCTTGGCCACCGCCAGCGACACGCCCAGAATGGCATTGGCGCCCAGCCGGCCCTTGTTGGGAGTGCCGTCGAGCGCCAGCATGGCATGGTCGATCTTGATCTGGTCCTCGGCATCCAAGCCACACAGCGCGTCGAACAGCTCGCCGTTCACCGACGCGACGGCCTTTTCCACCCCCTTGCCGCCGTAACGCTTGCCGCCGTCGCGCAGCTCCACCGCCTCATGCGCGCCGGTCGAGGCGCCGGAGGGGACCGCGGCGCGGCCGAAGCTGCCATCTTCCAGCAGCACATCCACTTCCACCGTCGGATTGCCCCGGCTGTCCAGGATTTCGCGGCCGGTGATGTCGATGATGGCGGTCATGGGGGGAACTCCTGAATAATGTGGGGGTTTTAAGGGGACGCGCCGCAACGCACAAGTTGGGCCGTGTGCCCTGTGCCATGCAGAAGTGATCCAAAGGGGCTATGCTGCGCCTATCAGGGTTTTCGAGGGGGATTTCATGCTGCTTGCCGCGCCTGCCACCATTCTGACCGCCGCCGTCACCGTGCTGGCGGCGCTGATCTGCCTGGGCACCGCCATCCTGGTGGCCCGTACCCGCGCCGCCCACAAGGTCGCCGCGCCCGCCATGACCGGCGCCCTGCCGGTGGAATGCGCCCTGCGCGTGCAGGGCAACACGCTGGAGCAGGTGGTCGTCTTCCTGCCGCTGCTGTGGATGGCGGCGATCTATTTCCAGGGCTGGATCCCGCCGGTCCTGGGCCTGGTCTGGTGCCTGGGCCGGATCATCTATGCCATCGGCTATATGTCCGCACCGAACAGGCGTGCACCGGGCTTTATCCTGAGCGTGCTATCCTCGATTGCATTGGCAATCCTGGCGATCGTGGGCATCGCGGGGGCCTGGGGGGCGATGGCCGCCAGCTAGGCGGGTTTCACCACCGCGTCGATCGCCACCAGCTGTTCCAGCAGCGTGGGGAAGTCCTGCAGCCGGACCATGTTCGGCCCGTCGGACGGCGCATTGTCCGGATCCTGGTGGACTTCCATGAACACCGCCGCCACGCCTGCGGCCACCGCCGCGCGCGCCAGATAGGGCACCATGGTGCGGTCGCCGCCGCTGCGGTCGCCCTGCCCGCCCGGCTGCTGCACGCTGTGGGTGGCGTCGAACACCACCGGCGCGCCGAAGCCCGCCATGATCGGCAGCGCGCGCATGTCGCTGACCAGCGTGTTGTAACCAAAGCTGACACCGCGCTCGGTCACCAGCACATTGGGATTGCCCGCGCCCGTGACCTTGGCGATCACATTCTTCATGTCCCAGGGCGACAGGAACTGGCCCTTCTTCACATTGACCACCTTGCCGGTATGGGCGGCGGCCACCAGAAGGTCGGTCTGGCGCGACAGGAAGGCGGGAATCTGCAGCACATCCACGGCCTGGGCGACGGCGGCGCACTGGTCACGCTCGTGCACGTCGGTCAGCACCGGCACGCCGAAATGCTTCCTGATATCGGCGAAGATCGGCAGTGCCCGTTCCAGGCCGATGCCGCGCTGGGTGCTGGCGCTGGAGCGGTTGGCCTTGTCGAAACTGGTCTTGTAGATCAGCCCCACGCCCACAACGTCACACGCCTCTTTCAGCGCGCCCGCCATGTCGAAGGCATGGGCGCGGCTTTCCAGCTGGCAGGGTCCGGCAATGATGGCCAGCTTCAGGCCGTTGCCGACCTGGACATCGCCCAGCGAAACCACGGCATTGGGGGAAACGGGATTGGCGTTCACAGTCATGCCGCCCTTTTAAGGGGCCCGACAGCCCATCGCAATGACCCGCCCTTGTGAGGCGGGGCCAGCCTGAGCAGACGGCAAAGTTGCGAAAGCCGGAGGGGGCTTACGGCCGGATGCCGGCCACGGCGATGGAAGCCACTCCGTTCAATGGCGAGAACAGGCTCATCGCGTCCCAGAAGACGGTGGTGTCGACCCGCAGCACATCGCCCGGGCGGATCGGATTGGGCCGGTCCGTATCCAGGCGGTATTCGGTGGGGCTGCCTTCATGGCGCACATAGACGACGCTCTGCACGGCGCTGGGCAGGAAGCCGCCCGCCATGGCGATCGCGTTCATCACGGTCATGTGGTTGACATAGGCATACTGGCCCGGACGGCCCACCGCCCCCACGACATAGAAGGGCCGATAGGTCACCACTTCCACCGACACGCGCGGCGAGCGCAGATAGCCGTTGGCCAGTGCGCTGCCGATCTCGGCCTCGACCTGCGGCGGCGTATAGCCGGCGGCGCGCACCTGGCCGATCAGCGGCAGGCGCACATAGCCTGACCCATCGACGGTGTAGTCGCCCGACAGGTCGGCCTCGTCGAACACCGACAGGTGAATCTTGTCGCCGGTGCCCAGCACATAGTCGGGATTGGTGCGCGGGCTGTTGTCGGCGGTCTGGAACATGGTGGGCTGGTAGTAGCCGCCGGCGCCCGGCTGGGGCACGGCGGTGCGATCCTCGCCGTCGCCCTTGTTGTAACCATAGGGCGTTGTGGCGTCTGCGGACTGGCGCAGGGCGGTCTGCGGCGGCGGCGCGGCCTGGGCGAACATCTGGGCGCGGCCCGGATCGGATGCGGGCGTTGCCGATCCGCCCATCTGCGCGTTGAAGCCGTAACCGGGACCCGCCGCACCGGGCGCAACATAGGCCGTCGACGGATAGGGCGGCGCCTGCAACGGCGGCGTTGCATAGTTGGGCGGCGCATAGCCAGGCGACGCGTAGCCGGGTGCAGGCAGCGGCTGCTGATAGACGGGGGCCTGAGACGCGGGCTGATAGCCGGGCGCGGGCGTATAGCCGGATGCCTGCTGGTAAGCCGGGGGCTGCTGATAGGCAGGCGCTTGCTGATAGGTCGGCGCGGCACTAGCATTGGCGCTTCCGGGTGCGGGCGTGAACCCTGCCCCGGCATTGGCCGGTGCGGACAGGGACGCGGGCTGACCAGAGGCATACTGGCCCGAAGCATATTGGCCTGATGCATACTGGTTGGGTGCGGGCGTGTAGCCGCTGGTGCCGTTATAGGTCGTCGCGCTGGCGGCGGCGGCCTGGCTGGCGGGCGGCAGCGGCGCCAGGCCGTAATCGTCGTTCGTGTAGGACCCGGCACGCGCCGGCGCGAAGACGGCGAACAGCAGCAGCCCGGCGCAAACGATCGCCGAGGCGCGCAGAAGCAACAGGGAAATTGTCCGGCCCATCAGGCCGCCATCTTAAGGTTGACGGCGTTACGAAAGTGCTACCCCTGCCCTTCGCGCGATTGCGCGAATAACAGGGTAAAGCGCCGGTTAAGGCTGCGGAACCCGGACGGTCAGACCAGCCGGCTCTGCTGGAGCGCCGCCGCGATGAAGCTGGTGAACAGCGGATGCGGCTCCAGCGGGCGCGACTTCAGTTCGGGATGGAACTGCACCCCGATGAACCAGGGATGGTCGGGGAATTCCATGATCTCCGGCAGCTTGCCGTCCGGCGACCAGCCAGACACCTGCATGCCATGCTGTTCCAGCTGGCGGGCATAGTTGACGTTCACCTCGTAGCGGTGGCGGTGGCGCTCGCTGATCTCGGTGGCGCCATAGACTTCGGCCACCTTGCTGCCCGGCGTCAGCACCGCGGTATAGGCGCCCAGCCGCATGGTGCCGCCCATGTCGTCGTCCGCCGAGCGGGTCTCGACCTGGTTGCCCTTGACCCATTCGGTCATCAGGCCGACCACCGGATGCTTGGGATCGCCGATCTCGCGCGTGCCCGCCCCGTCCAGGCCGGCCAGGTCCCGCGCCGCCTCAATCACCGCCATGTGCAGGCCGTAACAGATGCCGAAGAAGGGCACGTTGCGCTCGCGCGCGAACTTGACCGCGCTGATCTTGCCTTCGGTGCCGCGCTCGCCGAAGCCACCGGGCACCAGGATGCCGTTCACATTCTCCAGGAAGGCGGCGGCGTCATCGCGCTCGAACACCTCGCTGTCGATCCACTCCATGCGGACCTTGACGTTGTTGGCCAGTCCGCCATGGGTCAGCGCCTCGAACAGCGATTTGTAGCTGTCCTTGACCTGCATGTACTTGCCGACCACGGCGATGCGGACCTCGCCTTCCGGATTCTTGACCCGGTCGACCACCTGGACCCAGCGCGTCAGGTCGGGTTCGGGCGCGCCCTCGATGCCGAAAACCTTCAGCAGCTGAGTGTCCAGCCCGACCTCGTGATAGGCGATCGGCACGCGATAGACCGTGTCCAGGTCCATGGCCGGAATCACCCGCTCGGCCGGCAGATTGCAGAACAGGCCGATCTTGCGGCGTTCCTCGTCCGGCAGGGGGTGGGAGGTGCGGCACAGCAGGATGTCGGGCTGAATGCCGATGGCGCGCAGCTCCTTGACGCTGTGCTGGGTCGGCTTGGTCTTCAACTCGCCCGCCGCCTCGATGAAGGGCACCAGGGTCAGGTGGATGAAGGCGCTCTGGCCCCAGCCCAGCTCGTTGTGCAACTGGCGGATGGCCTCGAAGAAGGGCAGTCCCTCGATGTCGCCCACCGTGCCGCCGATCTCGACCAGCAGGAAGTCCAGGCCCTCGGTATCCCTGAGGACGAATTCCTTGATCATGTCGGTGACGTGCGGAATGACCTGCACGGTGCGGCCCAGATAGCCGCCCTTGCGCTCCTTCTCGATCACCTGGCTGTAGATGCGGCCCGACGTGATGTTGTCGGAACGGCGCGCCGACACCCCGGTGAAGCGCTCGTAATGACCCAGGTCCAGGTCGGTCTCCGCCCCGTCGTCGGTGACATAGACCTCGCCATGCTGAAACGGGCTCATCGTGCCCGGATCGACATTCAGATAGGGGTCGAGTTTGCGAAGACGGACTTTATACCCGCGCGCCTGCAACAGCGCACCGAGTGCGGCGGACGCAAGACCTTTTCCGAGGGAAGAGACCACGCCGCCGGTGATGAAGATCAACCGGGCCATGGGAGGCCAAAATGGTGGAAAGACACGTCGCCCTCAAGCGCAAAAATAAAATTTTTTCACACCGCTAACAGCTATGCGCGCGGCGCGGGTGAAAAGACTGAAACGCTTGAATCTATTGCGGCTTGGGAACGGACGGGCCAAGGGGCGCCGGCGGGGCGGCGGGCGTGGCCGGTGCGGCCGGGGCCGCCGGCGTGGTCTGCGCCGGGACCGAATCGAGAATCGAGCTTTCGTCGCGCCCATGCAGCGCCAGCAGGTTCAGGGCGATGCAGGTGGCGAAAAACAGGAAGGCCAGGATGGCCGTGGTGCGGGTCAGCGTGTCGGCCGCGCCGCGCGGGCTGAACAGGCCGCCCATGCCGCCACCGCCACCGCCGCCAATGCCCAGCGCGCCGCCTTCGGACCGCTGCAAAAGGACAAAGATGATCAGCGCGACGGCGATCACCAGTTCGGCAAAGAGCAGCATGGTCTGCATGGCGTGAATTCCCGGTCGTCTGGCCCCCGGAACCTGCGGGACGCGAACATCCGGGTCGCGGGAGCGGGCAATAAGGGCGCGGTCTTATCCCATCGCCTGCCAAATAGGAAGGGCGCAGCGGAAAATCCAGTCCGGGCGGGGATTTGGCACAAATTTGGGGGCCGCCCGGCCAGGGACCAGTCAGACCCCGGCTAGCTGGCGAGCGCCTGGTGGTTGCGGGCGCGGATCAGGGCCACGGTGGCGTCGATTTCGCCGATCTGCGCGGCCGGGGTTTTTTCCGGGTGGAAGATCAGGTGCATGCTCAGCGCCGCATGCCCCAGAAGGTGCATGGAGGCGTTGCGGTCCACCCCCAGATTGATCCCTTCGGCCGCCGCCAGGATGGATTCACACCACTCGATGGCGGGATGGAACTCGGTATCGCGGCAGCGCGTCTCCACCGAGCGGGTCAGCGCCACCAGCTTGTCCAGGTCGCTGGAAGCGGTGCCGGGCACCCGGCCCTGCTCCTGCATCAGCCGCCACAGGATGCAGATCTGAAAACTGTCGCGGCGCAGCTTTTCGCATTGCAGCTTCTCGCGCGCCTCTTTCAGTTCGGTCTCCAGGCGGCGGGTGACCGCATCGGCGCTCAGCTTGTCCTTGGCCTTCATCCGCAGCGAGTTGGGCGGGTCGAACAATTCAATGTCACTGCCGCGCTTTTCATCGCGGCGCCGGTCCGGGCCGACATAGTCGGTGGTGATCACAAAGCCCTTGCGCCGGTCGATATGGGTTTCGATGCGGCTGCCCAGCATGGCGGTGGAAAAGGGCCGCAGCAGAAGGTCGTCGGCGCCGCTGGACACGACCCGGTTGATCAGGCCGCTGGATTTCTCCCAGGCGGTGACGATGATCACGATGAAGGGATTGATGCCGGCGCCGCCCTGGCGAAGCTGCTGGATCGTCGCGCACAGCGCCTGGCCGCCGTCATCGGCCTCGCACAGCGCGATGTCGGGCGGGGTCCGCCGGATGGCGTCGACAAAGTCTTCCAGGGTGGACACGTTGACGGTGCGCCGGAAACCCAGGGCATACAGCGCCGCACGGGTCGCGGCCCTGTTGGCCGGAACCGGATCGTAAATCAACACGTCGACACTGTCGAAAGACAGCCTGCCCATCACCCACGCACTCTTTTTGTCTGTCCCGCACAATGCAGGCGGGCGCGTTAAAAAAGGGTCGCGCGACGTGGTTAAGCTTTGGCCAAAATACCCTTCAAATGCGTGCTTTTATTGTGCTTTTACGCCGCCGATGATGGCGTGAAAATCCTTGGCTTTCAGGCTGGCGCCGCCGACCAGCGCGCCGCCGACATCCGGCAACCCCAGGATCTGCGCGGCGTTCTGCGGCTTGACCGATCCGCCATACAGGATGCGGATCGCCCTGGCCCCCTCGCCGAAGCGGCGCACCAGACAGGCACGGATATGGGCATGCATGGCAGCGATTTCCCCGTCGCTTGGGGTGCGGCCGGTACCGATCGCCCAGACCGGCTCATAGGCGATGGCGGTATTTTCGCCCGTCGCGCCTTCGGGCACGCTGGCGTCCAGCTGGCCGCTGCAGATGTGGTTGGCGGTGCCGGCATCGCGCTGGGCGCTGGTTTCGCCGATGCAGATGATGGCCAGGAGCCCGGCGCGCCAGGCCGCCGCCGCCTTGCCCGCGACATCGGCGTCGGTCTCGCCGTGAAACTGGCGGCGTTCGGAATGGCCCACGATGACCGCGCTGGCCCCGGCATCGCGCAGCATCTCGGCGGACAGATCGCCGGTAAAGGCGCCAGAGGCCCGGGCATGGCAGTCCTGCGCCCCGATGGCGAAGGCGCCCTCAACCTGCCCGGCGGCCTGGGCAATCAGGGTGGCGGGGGGGCAGACCAGCACGTCGCAGGCGGGCGGATCGCCCGCCAGGGCGGCCTTCAGGGTTGCCAGTTCGGCCAGGTCTGCGCCCAGCCCGTTCATCTTCCAGTTTCCCGCCACCAGGGGACGCATCGGGTTCTCCAATAAGCTCTTGAAATTGCCGCATAACACCGGCAGACCAGGGGGGCAATCGCGGCTTGCCCCGCCAACCCGCCCTCCCTATCATCCGCCGCCTTTTGGCGCCACAACAGCAGCAATGGACGAAGTTCAATGATTCAATGGATGCATGCCCTGTCCAAGTCCTGGGTCGCAACCCTGCTGATGGGGGGCCTGGCACTGAGCTTCGTGCTGTGGGGCATTGGCGACATCTTCCATGGCGGCCTGTCCAATGCCGTGGCCACGGTGGGCAGCACCCAGATCGAACAGGGCGAGTTCAGCCGCGCCTATCGCAACATGGTCCGCAACCAGGGTGCCCAGATGGGCACCGAGCTCACGCCGGAAATGGCGCAGAAGATGGGGCTGGGCCAGGTGACGCTGCAGCAGCTGGTCAGCCGCACGGCGCTGGACAACGAGGCCACCAGCCTGGGCCTGACCACGCCCGACAGCGAGGTCGCCCAGGACGTGCGGACCATGGATGCCTTTCGCGGGCCGTCGGGCCAGTTCGACCGCGCCACCTTCCAGCAGGCGCTGCAGGGCGCCGGCTATAACGAGCAGCAGTTCCTGGACGAGATGCGCGAAGACATGACGCGCAGCCAGCTGACCACGGCGGTGGAATCCAACTTCATCCTGCCCCAGGCCTATGCCGAGGGGCTGTTCCTCTACATCAACGAACGGCGCGCGGCCGACTATGTCGTGCTGGGCCCCGATGCGGCCGGCACCATCAAGCCGCCCACCGACGCGGAGCTGGAAGCCTATGTGAAGGCAAACGCCACGCGCTATTCGACTCCCGAATATCGCGACGCCGAATATGCCGTGATCACCCCGGCCGATGTGGAAGGCGACGTCAATGTCACCGAAGAACAGGTCAAGCAGCAGTATGAAGCGATGAAGAGCACTTATGTGGTGCCCGAAAAGCGCGACGTGCAGCAGATCGAGTTCAAGACCGAGGCCGAAGCCAAAGCGGCGCGGGCCAAGATCGATTCCGGCACCAGCTTCGACCAGCTTGCGACCCAGCGCGGGCTCAAGCCCGCCGATATCGACCTGGGCACCCTGACCGAGGCGGGCCTGCCCGACCCGGACCGCGCCAAGGCGATCTTCGCCCTGCCGCTGAATGCGGTCAGCCAGCCGCTGAAGACCAGCTTCGGAAGCTGGGTGCTGGCGCGCGTCACCAAGATCGAGGCCGGCACATCGCGCTCGCTCGAGGAAGCCACGCCCGAGATCCGCAAGAACCTGCACGACCAGCTTTCGCAGGCCAAGATGGTCGATGCCGTCAATGCCTATTCGGATGCGCGCGCCACCGGCGATGACCTTGCCCAGGCCGCCAAGAAGTCGGGCATGCGGGTCGTGCACCTGGCGGCGGTGGATGCGGGCGGCATGAAGCCGGACGGCACGCGCAGCGATGCCCCCGCCGACCCGGAATTCCTGAAGGCGCTGTTCAATGCCGATGTCGGGGATGACACCGATCCCTTCAACACCAAGCTGGGCAATTATTACGCGATCCACGTCAACGGCACGACGCCGCCCAAGCTCAAGCCCATGAGCGCGGTGCATGACGCGGCGCTGGCCGCCTGGACCGGCGAGCAGCGCAGCAAGCTCTTGGCCGAAAAGGCCAAGGCGCTGGCCGCCCAGGCCACCAAGGACAAGTCGCTGGACGGCATCGCCAAGCAGCTTGGTGCGTCGGTGCAGCACAGCCAGGCGCTGAGCCGCCAGACCAACGACCCGGTCTTTTCCGCCGACCTGGTGGAAAAGCTGTTCGCCGCGCCTGCGGGCGGCGTGATCTTCGGACAGGAAGGCCTGTCGGGCGACTTCGTGATTGCCCGCGTCACCGGCATCGTCCATCCCCCGCTCAACACCCGCGACCCCGGCTTTGCCCAGGGCGCCCAGCAGCTTTCGCGCACCGTGGCGGGCGACTTCACCATCTCGATGGCGAACGCGGCGCGCGCCCGCGAAGGGGTGAAGGTCAATCAGCAACTGGTGGATTCCACCATCGGGTCGGGCGGCTATTGAGATGATCGCGCCCGCCTTTGATGGCTTTGAAGCCGGCTATGCGGCGGGCCGGCCCCAGCTTGTCTTTACAAGGCTGGTGGCGGACATGGAGACGCCGGTCAGCGCCTTCCTGAAGCTGGCTGACAAGCGCGACAACGCCTTCCTGCTGGAAAGCGTCCAGGGCGGCGAGACGCGCGGGCGCTATTCCATCATCGGGCTGAAACCCGACCTGATCTGGCGCTGCCGGTCGGGCAAGGCCGAAATCAACCGCGCCGCGCTGTCGGGCGACAGCTTCACGCCCGAGACCATCAAACCGCTGGAAAGCCTGCGCGCCCTGACGCGCGAGACCCGCATGGCCATTCCCCTGGGCCTGCCGCCCATGGCGGCGGGGCTGTTCGGCTATCTGGGCTATGACATGGCGCGCGAGGTCGAGCACCTGCCCAACCCGCCGCCCGACACGCTGGGCCTGCCCGACGCGATCCTGCTGCGCCCCACCATCACCGCCATCTTCGACAGCGTGAAGGACGAGATCGTGCTGGTCACGCCGGTCTGGCCCGATGCGAAGGTGGAGGCCAAGGCCGCCTATGCGCGCGCCGTGGCGCGGCTGGAAGATGCGGTGGCCGACCTGGAAAAGCCCGCGCCCCCTGCCCCGCCCGCGCCCGATCACCTGCCCACCGACGCCGGTGGAATCCAACATGACCGCGTGAGAATATTTCGACGTGGTGCGCCGGGCCAAGGACTACATCGCCGCTGGCGACGTGTTCCAGGTCGTACCCAGCCAGCGGTTCCGCCGCCCCTTCACGCTGCCGCCCTTCGCGCTGTACCGCGCGCTGCGCCGGCTGAACCCTTCGCCCTATCTCTATTACCTGTCGATGCCGGGTTTTCAGATCGTCGGCTCCAGCCCCGAAGTGCTGGTGCGCCTGCGCGATGGCAAGGTCACCATCCGCCCCATCGCCGGCACCCGCTGGCGCGGCAAGACGCCGGAGGAAGACAAGGCACTGGCCAAGGACCTGATCAATGACCCCAAGGAGCGGGCCGAGCATCTGATGCTGGTCGACCTGGGCCGCAACGATGTCGGTCGGGTATCCAAGGTCGGCGCGGTAAAGGTGACCGACAGCTTCTTCATCGAGCGCTACAGCCATGTGATGCACCTGGTGTCGAATGTCGAAGGCGACATCCGCGACGGGCTGGACGCGGTGGACGCGCTGGCGGCGGGCCTGCCCGCGGGCACGCTGACCGGCGCGCCGAAAATCCGCGCCATGGAAATCATCGACGAGTTCGAAAAGGAAAAGCGCGGCGCGGCCTATGCCGGCGCGGTTGGCTATTTCGCCGCCGACGGGTCGATGGACACCTGCATCGTGCTCAGGACCGCACTGGTCAAGGACGGCACCATGTATGTGCAGGCGGGCGGCGGCGTGGTCGCCGACAGCCAGCTTGAGGCGGAGTATCAGGAGACGGTGAACAAGTCCCGCGCCCTGTTCGCCGCCGCCGAGGAAGCGGTGCGCTTCGCCAGCGCCGCGAAAAAGGGGCAATAGTCAGCGCGCAGCCAGCGTGACCTGACGGACGGCTTTCAATTTCAGCGCCTCGTCCAGCGGGATCAGGGTCACGCCGTGATCCTGTTTCAGCCATTGCGCCAATATCGTCAGCGTCACATCGTGCGGATGGCCGATGGCGATGGCCACGCCGTCGCGCTTGGCTTCGCGCACCAGTTCGTCCAGCTGGGCGCGCACCGCCGCCGCGTTTCGGTCGTCGTCCAGGAATACATCGCGGCCCGCGCTCATCACCCCGGCCTTGGCCGCGGCGCCCGGCACCGCGCTGTCAGGCCCGGTGCGCGAGTCGAAGAAGAACAGGTGACGCGCCTTCAGCGTCGCCATCACCGGCGCCAGCGCATCGGCATCGGCGGTGAAGCGGCTGCCTTCATGGTTGTTGATGCCGATCAGGCCGGGCACCCGCGACAGGTTCCAGCCCAGGCGCCTGGCGATTTCGGCCGCGTCCATGCCGGTCTTCAGCGCCATCGGGCCGGGGTCGGTCTTGCCCAGCGCCTGCATCGGCACATGCGCCAGCACGGCATGGCCCTGACGCGCCGCCGACTGGGCCAGGAAGGGCGTATCCTCCGCATACGGAAGAAATGACAGGGCGACCGCCTTGGGCAGCGCCATGGCGCGGTCGGTGCCCGCCAGGTCCTCGCCCAGATCGTCGATGCAGATGGCGATCACCGGGCCCTTTGCGACGGACGCGGCGGCGGGTGCGCCCTGAGGCGCATCCAGCGCGGACCGCAGGCCCGGAATACCCTTCTGCTGCGCGATGGCGTCGGTCAGCCAGTCGGGCCGCGCCTGTTCGACGACCGGATACAGCACCTGGGGTGTCGAACCGCCTTGAGCCCCGCCCTGGGGCTGGGATGGCAACACAAAGCGCGCCACGCCCAGCATTGTGTTCTGGCCCGCATCGGGCAAGGCCTGCGCTTCCATGTTGGGCAGCGCCGCGTCCAGGAATTTGGGCAGGCCCGCCAGCGCCGCACCGCCGCCCGTCACCAGCGCCGCACCCAGCAGCACGGCAAAGGCCGCTTCGGGAGCAGCCCGCAGAGCAAGCCGGCGCGCACGCCGAATCAGTGACGACCGGTCCATGGCGTCATTCCGCCAGAAAAGCCTGTTAAGTCAATCCGCCGCGCCTCCCCCTCGTGTGCACCAGCACACCGGAGGGCGAGGTGGCTGAAGCAACGCGCCGACGCAGCGCGCCAAGGCGCGCCGCGTCAAGCAATGTTGCGAAAGCCGGAGGGGGTCAATCCGCCGCGACAGGCGGTCCGCCGCCGGAGATGGCGCGCCGGCACAGCCATACCAGCCCGATCAGCACGAAACAGATCCAGCCCGACACCCAGAAGATGTCGTTGGTCGCCAGCAGATAGGCCTGGGTGATCACCGTGTGCATCACCGCCGCCTTGGCCGTCAGGTCCGGCATGCCCAGCGCGGTCAGGTGATGCAGCGCCTGCTGGAACTGGGGCGTGAACTGGGTGGTGTGATCGACCAGCCGGCTCTGGTGCAGCGCCTCGCGCCGGTCCCACAGCGTGGTGACGATCGAGGCGGCGAACCCGCCCGCGGTGATGCGGCTGAAGTTGGACAGGCCCGAGGCCAGCGGAATCTTCTCCGGCGGCACGCCATCCAGCAGGATGGTGATCATCGCCAGGAAGAAGGTCGCCATGGCGATGCCCTGCACCAGCAGCGGCAGCATGAAATCGACAAAGCTGGCATCGTTGGTGAAGTTTGCCCGCATCAGATAGGAGATGGCAAAGGCGATGAAGGCGATGGTCGCCATGATGCGTGCATCGATGCGGGCCATCAGCCGGGCCGAAAGCGGCGTCAGCAGCACCGCGATCACGCCGGTCGGCGCGGCCACCAGCCCCGCCCAGGTCGCGGTATAGCCGACCTGGGTCTGCAGCCACAGCGGCATCAGCAGGTTGGCGGCAAAGAAGATCGCATAGCCCAGACAGAAGACCACCGTGCCCAGCGCGAAATTGCGCCCGCGAAACAGCGACAGGTCGACGATGGGGTGCTTTTCCGTCAGCTCCCAGATCAGCCAGACCACGAAACTGACAACCGTCACCAGGAACAGGATCACGATCTGGGTGGAGGCGAACCAGTCCGCATCCTTGCCGGTGTCCAGCATCACCTGCAGCGCCCCGACCCAGACGATCAGGAGGCTCAGGCCCACCATGTCGATGGGCAGCTTGCGCGTTGGCGTTTCGCGGCTCTTAAGGTTCATCCAGGTCAGGAAGCTGACGATCAGCCCCACCGGCACATTGAACAGGAAAATCCACGCCCAGTGATAGTTGTCGGAGATATAGCCGCCCAGGATCGGCCCGCAGATCGGCGCCACCAGGGTGGTGATCGACCAGATGCCCAGCGCGGCGCTGCGCCGGTCGGATGGGAAAATGGAAATCAGCAGCGCCTGCGAGCCGGGGATCATCGGCCCCGACACCGCGCCCTGCAGCACCCGGAAGAAGATCAGCGACGGCAGCGACCAGGCGATGCCGCACAGGAACGAGGCGATGGTGAAGGCCAGCACCGAGAAGGTGAAGGTGCGCACCACGCCATAGCGGCCCATCAGCCAGCCGGTCAGCGGCACGCCAATGCCGTTGGCCACCGCGAAAGACGTGATGACCCAGGTGCCCTGGTCGGGCGACACGCCCAGATTGCCGGCGATGGTGGGCAGCGAGACATTGGCGATGGTGGAATCCAGCACCTGCATGAAGGTGCCCAGCGCCAGGGCCAGCGCCGTGATCGCCAGCGCGCCGCCATGCATCGGCGCCGGCTGGGCAGGACCGCCTGAACTCACCGCACGGCCCCGCTGTTGTCCTTCAGGATGCGGGCAATGATGGCGTCGGCCTGGGCGTCGGTGTCATCGCCGGTATCGGCGCGGGTGACGCCCTCGCCCACCTTGGCCGTCATCAGCGGGCCGGACTGGTCGCTGACATCGACATCAACCGCCACCGACAGGCCGACCCGCAACGGATGGGCCTGGATGTCCTTGGGGTCCAGCGCGATGCGGACCGGCACGCGCTGCACGATCTTGATCCAGTTGCCGGAGGCATTCTGCGGCGGCAGCAGGGCGAAGGCGCTGCCGGAGCCCGCGCCCAGGCCTTCCACATGGCCGTGATAGGTCACGCCGCTGCCATAGATGTCCGCCGTCACCGTCGCCGGCTGGCCGACCCGCACGCGATCCAGCTGGACCTCCTTGAAGTTGGCGTCGATCCAGACCTTGTTCAGCGGCACCACCGCCATCAGCGGCGTGCCGGCGCCGACATGCTGGCCGGCCTGCACCGTGCGCTGGGCGATCACGCCATCAACCGGGGCAACGACGCGCATATGGCTCATCGCGATCAGCGCCCCGCGCACCTTTGCCTCGGCGGCCAGCACATCGGGATTGGTGGCGATGTCGGTGCCGGAAATCGACGCCTGGCTCTGGGCCAGGCTGCTCGAGGCCGATCCGACCGCGGCCTGGGCGGCGTCCACCGCATCCCTGGCATGGGCCAGTTCCTCGGCGGAGACCGCGCCGGTGGCGGCTGCCTTCTGGCGCCGTTCATAGTCGGCACGCGCCTGGGTCAGCGCGACCCGGGCCTGGTTCAACTGCGCCTGGGCGGTGTCGGAGCGCGAGAAGTCGCCGCGTACGCCACGCACCGCGCGGGCCAGTTCGGCCTCGGCGGCCTGCAGGTTCACCTTTGCGGTGGCCGGGTCCATCTCGACCAAGAGCTGGCCGCGCCTGACGGTCTGGGTGTTGTCGGCGTGCAGCGCCTGAACCGTCGCGGCTTCCTTGGCGGTGATGGTCACCACATTGCCGGCGACATAGGCGTCGTCGGTGGATTCGAAATAGCGCGCATAGAAGAACCAGTAGAGGCCAAAAGCCACGGCTCCCGCCAGAACGACGGCGGCAACGATGGTCAGCCAGAAGCGGCGTCCGCGCTTGTTGGTGGTTTCGGTATCAATCAGGGTGTTGCTCATGGAAGTCAGTCCTGCTTGGCAATATGGGTGGCGGCGGGGGTGTTGAACGGCCCGCCCGTGGTGAGCAGAAGGGTGATGCGCTGGATCACCGACTGCGCCGTCGCGGCGGCCAGCGCCTGGCGCGCCTGCAGCAGCGTGGATTCGGCCTCCAGCATGGGAAGCTGGGTGGACAGGCCGCTGCGATAGCGGTCCTGGGCGATCTGGAAGGCGCGCGCGGCGCTGTCCACCGCCTCTTTCTGGCGCAGGCGCTGCTGCTCCAGGCTTTTGACCTGGGTCATGGCGTCGGCGACCTGCTTGATGGCGTTCACCACCGCGCCGTTATAGTCGGCCACCGCCTCGTCCAGCCCGGCCGTGGCGCCGGCATATTCGGCGCGCAGCTTGCCCGCATCGAAGATCGGCAGGTGGATCGCCGGGCCCGCACCATAGGTGAAGGCGTCGCTGCTGATCAGGTTGGACAGGCCGATGGCCTGAAAGCCCACCATCGCCGCCAGGTTGATGTCGGGATAGAAGGCGGCATGTGCGGCCTTGCGCCCGGCCATCGCCGCATCGATGCGCGCGCGGGCGGCCAGAATGTCGGGCCGCCGCGCCAGAAGGTCGGCCGGCAGCGACGTGGGCAGCGGCAGGGCGGCATCCAGGTCGGGCACCGGTCGGGTGATGCCGGCATAGGCATCGGCCCCCTCGCCCGCCAGCGCGGCGATGGCGTGGACATCGGTCTCGCGCGCCGCCTGATAGCGAAGCTGTTCGGCCCTTGCGATGGCCAGCAGCGCCTTGGCCTGTTCCAGCGCGCTGGGATTTTCCAGCCCGGCATCGACGCGGCCCTGGGTGATCTTCACGATGCCTTCGCGCTCGGCCACCGTGGCGTCGGCGATGTCGCCATTCTGATAGTTCAGCAGCAGGCTGATATAGCCCTGGGCGAAGGCGCCGGACAGCGCCAGATGGGCCGCTTCCACATCCAGCGCCGCGGCCTGGGCGGTGCCGCGCGCCTTGTCGATCAGCGCCGCCTGCTTGCCCCAGAAATCCAGGTTCCAGGAGAAATTGCCCAGCACCTGGCCGTACCATCGGTAGGAGCCGCCATAGGGCGGCGGGATGATGTAGTCCTTGGAGAACAGCAGGCGCTGTTCGCTGCCGTCCAGCGTCACCTGGGGCATGTCCTGCGCCTGATTGACCGACAGTTGCGCCTGGGCGGCACGCAGCCGCGCCATGGCGGCAGCCAGGCTGGGATTTTGGGCAATCACCTGCGGCGCCAGGCGGTCGACCTGGGGGTCGCCAAAGGCGCGCCACCAGTCGGGCGCAACCTTGGCCATCGGTGCGTCGCCAAGGCCCAGCGTTTCGGTCTTCACCTGTGAAACCTGCGGATCGGTGGGCGGGGTGGAGACACAGGCACTGAGCAGCAGTGTCGCCAGCAGGCCCGCCAGGGGCTTTGCGTGCATCATGACTTCTTCGCTTTCACGGGAACGGAAATCGGAACTTCCGAGATCAGCAGGCGCGAGGGCTTGTCGCCGCGCACCTTGTCCTCGGCAACAACGGCCAGCCGGGTCAGAAGCTGGATCAGGGTATCGACCTCGGCATGGGTGAAATCGGCCAGCAGGTCGTTCCAGAAATTCATCACCCGGGGGGCCAGCATCTCGACCAGCGCGGTGCCGCGCGTGGTCAGCGCCAGCGTCACCACCCGGCGGTCGCTGTCGCTGCGGCTGCGGATCACCAGCTTGCGCTCGACCAGCTGGTCGATCAGCCGGGTCAGCGAGCCGGCGTCGTGACAGATATTGTGCGCCAGGTCGCCCGCCGTGCGGATGCGCCCGTCATGCAGCGCCACCAGCGTCGTCCATTGCGAGAAGGTCAGCTCCTCATGGTCGAACAGCGCCTCCATCTGGGGCAGCACGCGGTTGGTGCAGACCCGCATCAGATAGCCGACGGAATTGGCCATCGTGTAATTGCTGGGCCGGTAATAGGGCTTCACGGCAATCCCCCTGTTCTGTGTAAGGACAATTATTGCCAGAACAATACTTGCTTGAGCAAGCATATAGACCCACCGATGACGCAGCGCAACCGGCAATTTCGGGATGGACAGGGTTGCGCAAATCGCAGGACAACCGCCGGGAAACCCCGGTGGCCGGCCCTTGCCCTCCTTCGTCTATGTCCTGGCGTCACGAGATCCGAACGGCCGGACCGTCACTTACGTCGGCTGGACGCTGGACCTGGAACGGCGGCTGGCCGAGCACAACGGATCGGCCAAGGGCGCAAAATCGACGCGCGGACGGGTGTGGGCGCTGGTCTATGCCGAAAAGCACCGCACCCGGAACGGGGCGATGCGGCGCGAATATGTGCTGAAGAACGACCGCGCGTTCAGGGCAATAATCCGGTCAACAGTTATTGACGACTAAAACAAAGCGGCTCAAATTAGCTAAACATAGCGACCCCGGTAGTCGCAATATGGTGCTGAATTGCGGAAGCGGTGTCCAAAACCGCGGAACCAATTAGATAAATCCTCCGAAAGGGAAGAGCGGCGCTAAGGAAGACAATGTCTTCTATGCGATCCAGTTCAGGCAGGCTCTTGGAGCCAACTCTAGTACCCAGAATTACGCCTTTTGCGCAGCAAACCGCCGCGCAGAAACCATTCACCTTATCGAAGCCGTCTGCGCTCACACGCAGGCGGCTTTTCATTTGAAAGGATTGAAAATGAAAAAGACCCATATCGCGCAAAATAAGCACACTCAAAAACACCTATCTCCTATCCCTGTCTTAGGAGAAAAGACGCTTTTGAATAGGCCGCAGTACGCTACCGAGCCATATCAATTAAACGAAATCGAATTTCTCTCATTGTTCGGACACAATGCGAAGTGATGGCTACTCGGCGGCGATGTTGCGCTTGTCGAAGTTCGCCCACACACCGCCATCGCCGTCCCAGGAGCCCTTGGTCGCGCCCTTGGAATATTCGGTGGCGCGCTGCTCGAAGAAGTTGGCGTGCTCGACCCCGTTCAGGATCTCGACCAGCCAGGGCAGCGGATGGGCCTTGAGCTGTTTGTAACCGCTCTCGGTTTCCTCGAAATTGCCGAAGACGGGCTTGAGCTTGAGCTGGGTCAGGCGCCAGTCGGCGATATAGCGGACATATGACTTGATGTCCTCGGCGGTCATGCCGGTGATGCCGCCCATGCCGAAGGCCAGGTCGACGAACCCCTCCTCCAGCCGCACCATCGTGCTGGCGACTTCACGGATATCCTCGCGCACGGCCTTGGTGACGCAGCCGGTTTCCTCGTTCCAGGCGTGATAGAGCCGGGTGATGCCCTCGCAATGCAGGCTTTCGTCGCGCACCGACCAGGAGACGATCTGGCCCATGCCATTCATCTTGTTGTGGCGCGGGAAGTTCAGCAGCATGGCGAAGCTGGCGAACAGGGCCATGCCCTCGGTGAAGGCGCCGAACATCGCCAGGGTGCGCGCCACGTCGGCGCAGGTGCCCACGCCGAAGGTGTGCATGTAGTCGGCCTTGGCGCGCATTTCCGAATAGTCGCGGAAGGCCTCGAACTCGGCCTGGGGCATGCCCAGCGTCTTGAGGATCAGCGCATAGGCGTCGATATGCACCGTCTCCATGTTGGTGAAGGCGGCCATCATCATCTGCACTTCCAGCGGCTGGAAGATGGGGATGTAGCGCTTGAGGTAATTGTCGCCGACTTCCACGTCGCTCTGGGTGAAGAAACGGAAAATCTGGGTCAGCAGGGCGCGCTCGGCGTCCGTCACATTGCCGGCCTGCCAGTCGCGGATGTCCGAGCCCAGCGGCACTTCCTCGCCCATCCAGTGGGTCTGCTGCTGGCGCTTCCAGCAGTCATAGGCCCAGGGGTAGCGGGTGACGTCATAGGTGCCGGTGGCGTTCAGCAGGCCCACCGAACCCTTGCCGATCAGCGAGCGGGGATCGACGCTTCCCAGGTTCATTGACATGCCAGGCACTCTTCATAGTCGGTCTTGTTGGCGGCGGCCTTGAAGCCGTCCTTCTTCTCAAGCTGGCCGGCGAAACCGGCGCGGCTGATCGACTTGGAACGGCAGTAGTAAAGGCTCTTGATGCCCTTCTCCCACGCCGTCCAGTGCAGCATGTGCAGGTCCCACTTGTCGATGTCGGCGGGCAGGAACAGGTTCAGCGACTGGCTCTGGCAGATATAGGGCGTGCGGTCAGCGGCCAGCTCGATGATCCAGCGCTGGTCCATTTCAAAGGCGGTGCGGAAGACCGCCTTTTCATCCTCGGTCAGGCAGTCCAGGTGCTGGACCGAGCCTTCCTGCTCCACGATCGACTGCCATACCTCGGGCGTGTTCTCGCCCTTGGATTCCAGCAGGTCCAGCAGATAGCGGTTCTTCACCGCAAAGGCGCCCGACAGGGTCTTGTGGGTGTAGACATTGGCCGGGATCGGCTCGACGCAGGCGCTGGTGCCACCGCAGATGATCGAGATGGAGGCGGTGGGCGCGATCGCCAGCTTGTGGGAGAAGCGCGCCTTCATGCCCTTTTCCGCCGCGTCCATGCAGGCGCCGCGTTCCTCGGCCAGGTGATAGGAGGCGGCGTCGGCCTCGCGGCGAATCTTGCGGAAGATGCGCAGGTTCCACGACTTGGCCATCGCGCTTTCCAGCGGAATCCCCTTCTGCTGCAGGAAGGAGTGGAAACCCATCACGCCCAGGCCGACCGACCGCTCGCGCAGGGCGCTGTACTTGGCGCGGTGCATGCTGTCGGGCGCGGTCTCGATGAAGCTGGTCAGCACATTGTCCAGCATCCGCAGGACGTCTTCGACAAAGCCTTCCTGGTCGCACCACTGGTCCCAGGTCTCGATGTTCAGCGAGGACAGGCAGCACACCGCGGTGCGCTCCTTGCCGTCATGGTCGGCGCCGGTGGGCAGCGTGATCTCGCTGCACAGGTTGGAGGTGTTGACCTTCAGGCCCAGGTCGCGCTGGTGCTTGGGCAGCGCGCGGTTCACCGCGTCGATGTTCAGGATATAGGGCTCGCCGGTCTGCAGGCGCGTTTCCAGGATGCGCTGCCAAAGCTGGCGGGCATCGACCTCGCGCAGCACGGTGCCGTCCTTCGGCGACTTGAGGCCGAACTTGCGGCCCTCCTTCACGCACAGCATGAACTCGTCGGTAATGTTAATGCCGTGGTGCAGGTTCAGGCCCTTGCGGTTGAAGTCGCCCGATGCCTTGCGGATTTCCAGGAACTCCTCGATCTCCGGATGGGTGATGTCCAGATAGACGGCGGCCGAACCACGGCGCAGCGAGCCCTGGCTGATCGCAAGCGTCAGCCCGTCCATCACATGAATGAAGGGAATGATGCCGCTGGTGGCGCCGGTCTTCACCCGCTCGCCGATGGAGCGGACCTTGCCCCAATAGGTGCCGATGCCGCCGCCATTGGAGGCCAGGGCGACATTCTCGTTCCACACGCCGACAATGCCGTCCAGCGAGTCCGGCACGTCGTTCAGGAAGCAGGAGATGGGCAGGCCGCGCTTGGTGCCGCCATTCGACAGGACGGGCGTGGCGGGCATGAACCACAGCTGGCTCATGTAATCGTAGAGGCGCTGGGCATGCTCCACGTCATCGGCATAGGCGCAGGAGACGCGGGCGAACATGTCCTGGAAGCTTTCGCCCGGCATCAGGTAGCGGTCGGTCAGCGTGGCCTTGCCGAACGGCGTCAGCAGCGCGTCGCGCGCCCGGTCCAGCACCAGGTCTTCGGGCTTGGGGCGCGGCGCCAGCGGATAGGGCAGCGGCGGCTGGCCGGCATGGTGGGACGCGGGCTGTTTGACCGGCACCGGGTCCGCAATGTTGGCGGGCTTCTTTTCCAGCGTGCGGGTCACGACCACCGATCGTTCCAGCACCTGTTCGCGCGCCCGCGGCTGAACCACCTGACCGTTCGCGTCAAAATCGCCTTCAACGACCGATTTACCGAGTGCCGACATGCCCTAGCCCCCAAAACTTCCCTGCTGAGGGCAGACCGGCTGCGGCTGAATCCCCTGCCTGGGACTCACCGGAGTCGTCTGGACTACCCCCTAAATGTGACGGTGCTGAGAAGCCCCAGCGGCTATATCTGGTGGTGATTTGGCCTTTAGGGTCAAGCACACTTTTCCACTCACAGGGCGGATTTTTCGCTTGTGGACAAAAGTGTGAATGCCCGCGATTTGCCCTCGCCGGTCAGGCGGGCATGCACCCCAAAGGCCCTGTGGATAAGCGCTTCTGTGAGCGAATCAGTGTCCGAAACCAGCCCGCCATCCACAAGCACGATGACCCGGCTGGCATGCCGGGCCGCCAGGGTCAGGTCGTGCAGCGCCGCGATCACCAGCTTGCCCGCCGCCGCCTGGCCTTCCAGCAGCCGCATGCAGGCGATGGCATGGGCCGGGTCCAGCCCGGCGATGGGCTCGTCCACGATCAGGATTTCGGGGTCCCCCACCAGGGCGCGGGCCAGCATGGCGCGGGCCAGCTCGCCCCCCGACAGGGTGGTGGCGGGCTGGGCGCGCCGGCTTTGCAGATCGCACAGCACAAGGGCCTGGTCGATGGCCGGCGCGAAGGCGGCCGGCAGGCCGCCGGTCGCCGGCAGGCGCGGCGTCAGGCCCAGCGCCACCAGCCGTTCCACGCTGATCGGCCATTCCACCAGCGGGTTCTGCGGCAGCCAGGCGCGGCGTGACGCCAGGTCACGCGGCGCGATTCCCGCCAGCGGCTGGCCGTCCAGCGTCACCTGCCCGGCATTGGGGCGGATCAAGCCCGCCAATGCCGACAGCAGGGTGGACTTGCCCGCGCCGTTGGGGCCGATCACGGCGACGAATTCCCCTGCCCCCACCGACAGCGAGACATCGTTCAGGATGGCGCGGCCGCCACGGCGAACGGCCAGATGCTCGGCAACCAATCTCATGGCGCAACCTTCCGTATACGGACGACAAGCCAGAAGAAGAAGGGCGTGCCCAGCAGCGAGGTGAACACCCCCAGCTTGAGTTCGGGATTGGTGTGCACCAGCCGGGCGGCAATGTCGGCGCACAACAGCAGCAGCGCGCCGGACAGCATCGCCGGCAGAAGCACCCGGCGGGGCTGGTGCCCGGCGAAGGGGCGCACCAGATGCGGCGCCACCAGGCCGATGAAGCCGATCGCCCCGGTGACGGCCGTGAGCGCCCCCACCGAAAGCGCCGTGCCCGCCACCACCAGCATCGCCAGGCGGCGCACATCGATGCCCAGGCTTGCCGCCTGCGCCTCGCCCAGGGTCAGCGCGTCCAGCGCGCGGCCGGTCACCGCCAACAGCGCCGCGCCGACCACCGCAAAGGGCAGCACCAGCCAGACCTGGGGCCAGCTCTTGTCGGCGATGGAGCCCAGCAGCCAGGACATGATCTCGTAGGCCGCGTAAGGATTGGGCGCGAAGTTCAGCGCCAGGGCGATGCCCGCCGCGGTCAGGCTGGACACTGCCGCCCCCGCCAGCACCAGCGCCACGGTACCCCCGCCGCCGCCTAGCGTGAACGTCAGGGCGCAGGCGGCCAGCGCGCCCGCCATGCCCATCACCGGCCCGGCCACCGCCGATGCCGCGGCAAGGCCGAAATAGATCGCGATCACCGCGCCCAGCGCCGCCCCGGTCGAAACACCCAGCAATGCCGGCTCGGCCAGGGGATTGCGGGTGTAGCCCTGCAGCACCGCGCCCGACAGGCCCAGTACCGCCCCCACCAGCAGCGCCAGCACCGTGCGCGGCGCGCGCACATCCAGCACGATCAGGCCCGCCAGGGAATCGGGCGCATGCCACGCCGAAGCAATGGCCGAAGGCGGCAGCCACACCCGCCCGGCCAGCAGGGACATGCAAACCGCCAGCGCGATCAGAAACAGGAGAGTGACGTTCAGACGGTTCATCGGGCGGCCCCGCGAATGCCATCCTGAATCTGCCGTGCGCCTTCAACCGCCTCGGGCACGCCGCAGCCATACAGGCCGCGATAGGTGATCCGCCGGCCCCGATAGCGTTCCAGCAGCGCCGGATGCAGGTCCTGGTCGGCGCGCAACGAGCGGGTGCCCGCATAGGTGTCGCCATAGACCAGGAAATCGGGATTGGCGGCCAGCAACGCCTCGACATCGTAATAGCCGAAGCGCCGCGTCTCGACATTGCGCGCACCCGCCGCCTTCAACAGCGCATCGAACAGCCCGCCCTTGCCGGGAACATAGCCGCCCTCGCCCCACTGGGCCACGCTGGGCGGATGCTTCGGACGATGCGCTTTCAGCTCTCGCAATTGTGCATCCATGCGCGCGATCAGCGCCTCGCCCTTTTTCTCTTCGCCCACCGCGCGGGCGACCAGCCGGACATTGGCGCGAATGCCCGCGAAATTCTCTGCTGGAGGAACCTCGACGATCCTGGCGCCGGTCTTGGCCAGAAGCGGTTTCAGCGACGGGGGCGTGAAGGTATCGGTCAGGATCAGGTCGGGATGCACCGCCAGGATTTCCTCGGCGGTGTTGTGATTGACGGGAATATGCGCCCCCTGCGGCCAGACCTTCAGCGAGGCGGTTTCGCGCGACAGAAAGGTGATGGAGGCGATGTGCGAAGTGGGCGCCAGGTCCAGCAGCAGTTCGTCCGTGCAAATTTTAAGCGACATGATGCGGCGGGGCACATCCGGTTCTGAAAGAGGCGCGGCCGCGCCCTGCCCCGCGAACAGGACAAGAAGCGCAGCCGCGACCACTTGATGCTTCACAGGCTTTTCTTCATAGGCTGGCCTTCACCCCCGCCCAGGCGCCGAGGCCGGGCCGCAGAAATCCGTCCGGGTCCTGATAGCGGCGATCGGCCAGATTCTCCACCCGGCCATACAGGGCCAGCGATGGACTGACCGTCCAGGTCGCCGCCAGGTTGACGGTGGTGTAGGCCCCCAGCTTTTCCGGCGCGAAGCTCTCGCGACCGACATCGTTGCGCGGCCCCACATAGAGCAGGCTGGCATCCAGCAGCAGCGAATCCAGTGCCTGCCAGGCTACATCGAAGCTGGCCTTGTGGCGCGGCCGGCGCAGCAGCGCGGCATGGGTCACCGCATTGATGGCGTCGGTATAGGTATAGTCCGCACGCAGGGTCAGCGCATCGATGGGCTTGTAGGCGATGAAGCTTTCCACCCCTTGCGTGCGTGCCCGGTCGACGTTGATGGGGGTGAACGTGGCGTCGTAGTTGATCAGGTTGGCGATGTCATTGTGGAACCAGGTCAGGCCCGCACTGGCGGCGCCGGACAGAAAGCCCTGCTCGATCCCCACATCGTAACCGGTGCTGGTCTCCGGCTTCAGCAGCGGATTGTGGCCATAGGGCCCGAAAAGCTGCTGCAGCGATGGCGCCTTGAAGCCGCTGCCGGCGCTGGCCTTCAGCCTGGTTTCGCCAATGGTCCAGGACGGCGCGACATGCCAGGTCAGCTTGCTGCCGTAACGGCTGTTGTCATCGAAGCGCAGGCTGACGCTGTTGTTCAGCCCATCGCCGAAGTCCGAATTCAGTTCGGCATAACCGGCATTGGTGGTGATGCCGAAGGAGATCGGCTTGTGGATGGCATCGCGCGCCGTCTCGGCCCCCAGCACCAGCGTCTGGCCCTCCGCGATCTCGCCATGGCCCTGCCAGTCCAGCTTGATGCGGTTGCCCGCCACCAGCGAATTGCCATTGTCGGGATCGTGGCTGGAAATGGCGCTGGCGTTATAGGCCAGGCCCAGCGTCTGGGTGATGCCGCCCAGCGTCAGCTTTGCGCTGGCGCGTCCGTCATATTGCAGGGTGGCGATGCGGCTGCGGGTATAGGCGGGATAGGAGACATAGGTCACATAGTCGAAGGCATCGTTGGTAATCTTGCCCAGGCTGCTGTTCACATGCCCGACCAGATCCAGGCTCAGCGCATCGCTGACGTCATAGCCCAGCCGGGTGCTGCCGGTGACGTTGTCATAATAGTCGTCGTTGCGCTTTTCGCCCGGCAGCAGCAGCGACAGCGGCGTGACAGGCGTCGCCCCCACATGCTGGTGCTGAAGCGTGGCGGTATAGTGGAACGCCCCATCCGACCCGGCCAGCGCTGCGCTCTGGTTGAAGGTGTCGAAAGAGCCACCCTCGGCGCTGGCGGTCAGGCGCGCGGGTCCCTCGCCGGTCTTGGTGGTGATGGAAATAACACCGCCGATGGCGTCGGAGCCGTAAAGCGCGCCTTGCGGCCCGCGCAGCACTTCGACCCGCGCGATATCGCCCGCCAGCAGCTTGGAAATGTCCGCCGCGCCGGTGGGGTTGGAGGGATCGCCGATATCAATGCCGTCCAGCAGCACCTTGGTGTGGCTGGAATTGGTGCCGCGCAGGAAGACCGAGGTTTGCGCCCCGGCCCCGCCGCTCTGGGCGATGTTCAGCCCCGGCACGGTGCGCAGCACGTCAGCCAGCGAGCGCTGCTGATGCAGGGCGATGTCGTCGGCGGTGATGACCGTCACGCTGCTGCCTACGTCGGACAGTGGCGTAGCCAGCCTTGTGGCACTGACCACCACGGTTTCGCCGCCGGCATTTTGCGCGAAGGCGGGCGTGCACAGCAGCGCCAGCGCCGCGGTGCCATTGAAAAGATGCTTGAACATGCGTGTCTCCAGGCAGGGAGGCACCGCACGCTTTGCCCGAAATGTGCTGATAATCCGCACGGCGACCTCCATTGGCGTCGCCATCGCGGTTTCTCCCGCTGCATTTGGCACACCCCGGCCGCCTGCAAGACGACGGCGCAAGGCAGGTTTCCTGGCTTCCGGGTCAGGGCCCCGATCCGTCTTCCCAGTCCCGTGAAGGACCAGTGACATTTGGACAAAGGCTCGCCGGTTACAGTTGCGGGGGCAGCCGCGGCGTCAAACCGCGTTCCCTACACCTTGCACCTGAGGCGGCTTATGGGGCCGGTCCGGCCCGCCGTCAAGCCCGCACAAAACTTCGCATCACCTGCCCGGGTCCGGCGCGAAATGCCGTCGGGCGGGGTGCACCGGGATCGGCGGCAACGAATACGAAGCGGTCAGCATCCAGCATATAGATTGCCGGCAAGGTCTTGCCCGCATCCGTGCCGATATCATCAGTCCAGTCGATCTGTTTGGGCTGCTTGGAACTGTCGAGTTTGAAAGAACCTTCCAGCAGCAAGGCGCCACCTTGCGCCCCCACATGGAAGCGGTTGCCGGAAACGATGGCCTGAATACCGGGACCGCCAAATTCGTCATCGTCCCCGCCACCGGACACCGCCACCTGCTTCCAGATACCCTGGATCGCATCGAGATCGGGATCGGACACCTAAAGCTGCGGCTGGTTGGCCGCCCGCTTCTTCCACTTGTAGATGCGCAGCGAGTTCTTCCAGAAATACTTCTCTGCCGCCTCGCGCGTGCGGGTGGCGAAATAGGCGCGCGCGATGGCGACGATCTGGGCCGGGGTGGCCACGCCCCAGCTGTTGGGCCAGTCGGTGCCGAACACCACACGGTCCTCGCCAAAGGCTTCCATCAACTGGTCCAGCCGTTCCTTGTGGGCGGCAAGGCCGCGCGCCTTCATGGAACGGTGATCGATCTCGGACAGTTTGGCGTTGATGTTGGGGCGGCCGTGAATTTCCTTCAGCAGCGCGGCATAGGCCTTTTCGTCATCAGGATCGAGCTGCGGCAGATGGTCGATCACGATGCGCAGGTTCGGAATCCTGTCGTTCAGGGTGATCATGGTGCGCAGCAGGTCCAGCGTCGGATTGGCGCTGTCCATCACCGCATCGGCATCGGCCACGCGGCGCAGCCCGTCGATGAATTTGGGATCGTCAACCTGCTTGGAGACGTCGCGGCCCCAGATATTGCCGCAGCGAATCCCTAAGAACATCGGGTTCTTGCGGAAGCGTTCGAACAGTTCGGGAAAGTCCGGCTTTTCCGGCTCCAGGTCGCCGACCGTGCCGACAAAGCGGGTGTCTGTCTGCATCTGCTCGAGCACCCACAGATTGTCCTCGACCCAGGGGCTGGCCTCCAGCTCGATGGCGCCGACGATGTTCAGCGGCGCCGCGTAATGGGCATAGGTCGATGGCAGCGCCACGCCGTGCATGTCGCGCGCCCATTCGGGCGAACCGGCATAGGGCACGCCCTGCGGCCGGCGGGAATCGAACAGGTGCACATGGGTGTCGATGATGGGAATGTCTTCCAGCGGTGCGGCCTTTGCCGCCACGCCCATCATCGTTTCGGCCATCGCCGCCGCCGCGGCGGCGCGCACAAAATCACGACGCTGCATGGACGCCCCCTATTTCATCCGCTGCAGGCCCTTGCTTTCCCAGATGGCGACATGTTCGGGCGCCATCAGGTAATCGACAAAAGCCTTGGCTGCGGCGGGATGGGGCGAACGCTTGGACACCGCCAGGGTGGTGTCGATATAGGCGCCCAGTTCCTCGGGCACGATGCCGACCAGTTCCAGCTCGGGATGGTTCAGCACTTCGCAGATCAGCTGCAGCGCGACATCGCCATGCCCCTCGATCAGCGCCTCGCCGCCCTCGCCCTTCAGGCTGATCATGCTCTTGACCCCCTGGAACACCGGATAGCGATGCAGCATGTCATTGATGATGCGCGCCTCCATGCTGCCGGTGGCGGGATTGGAATAGATCACCGTGCCGCTGGCCTTCAGCGCCGCTGCCAGCTTCTCAGGGGTGGAGATATCGGGATGCGGCTGGCCCCGGCGCACCGCCAGGCCGACATAGACCCGGCCCAGGCGCGCGCGAGTGTCGGCCACAACGCTACCCTCGGCCTCCATCCCGTCCATGAAGGCGACCGGCAGGGCGACCACATCGGCGACCGGCGTGCCGGTCTTGATGTCATTCACGATGCGGCTCATGCCGGTGGGCTTGACCGTGACCTTGATGCCGGTCTCGCGGGTATAGGACTTGGCCAGGTCGATCAGCCCCGAATTGTAGACCACGCCCGGCGTCAGGACATACAGCTCGGTCGATTGCGGCTGCGCCGCCGCCGGGCCGGTGAATGCCGCCGCCGCCAGCGTCAGCAGCGCCGCGATTGCCAGTTTGCGCATGACGTTTCCCCTGTCTTTTATGTTCGCTCTATTCTTCGGCGGGCACGGGCGTGCCCATGTCGACATTGTGCGCCTCGGGCCCGAAATACATCATCACCGCGATCAGCAATGCCGCGCCGCCCGCGACAATCGCCAGCGCCAGCGAATAGTTGCCGCCCTGGCTTTGCGCGAAGCCCGCCTGGAACACCGCATTGACCGAGGCGACCAGATTGCCGATCTGGTAGACGGTGCCGCCGAAGGTGCCGCGCACCGCTGCCGGCGAAATCTCGTTCAGATGCACCGGCACTACGCCCCAAGCCCCCTGCACACAGACCTGCATCAGGAAGGCGCCCAGCGCCAGCGTGACCGCGGTGGGCGCATAGGCCCAGAAATAGATCACCGGCAGCGACAGCAGCGCCACCATGATCACCGTCTTGCGCCGGCCCAGCGTCTGGCTGAGCGAGGCGAAGAACAGCCCGCCCACGATCGCGCCCAGGTTCAGGATCACCGTGATGGTGGTCACCGTGGCCGGATCGAAGTGGTGCTGCTCGCGCAGGAACACCGGATACAGGTCCTGGGTGCCGTGGCTGAAGAAGTTGAACCCGGTCATCAGAAGAATGGCATAGAGCGCCAGCTTCCAGTATTTGCGGATGAAGGGCGTCATCACCGCGGCCAGCGCCAGCGCCACCACCACCAGCGCGACCAGATAAAGAAGCCCCTGCTGGTGTCCGAATTCGACCAGCAGGAACATCGCCACCGACAGTGCCGCGGCGACGCCGATCAGATGGGTGATGTGGCGCCCGGCGCTGACATTGGCGGGCTGCCGCCAGGAGGCGCTCTCGGGCACCATCTTGTAGATGTAGAAGGCCAGGATCAGGCCGGGCACCAGCCCCGCCATGAACATGCCGCGCCAGCCGAAATGGACATAGAGCGCGCCGAAGGCGATCGAGGCGACCAGGTAGCCCGACGGATAGCCCGACTGCAGCAGGCCCGACACAAAGCCGCGCGCCTTGGGCTGGACCGTTTCCATCGCCAGGCTGGCGCCGATGCCCCAGATGCCGCCCATCGCCACGCCGAACAGGGCGCGGATGACCAGGAACACTTCCAGGCTGTTGGAGAAGGCGGTGGCAAACCCGAAGAAGGAATAGCAGATCACGTTGAAGATCAGCACCTTGCGGCGGCCATAATCGTCGGCCAGCCGGCCGAACAGGAACGCGCCCAGCGGGCGCACCGCCAGGGTCAGCGTCACCGCCAGCGCAACGGCGGGAATGCCCACGCCGAACTGCGCCGCCACATCGGGCAGCACGAAAACCAGCGCGAAGAAGTCGAAGGCATCGAAGGTCCAGGCCAGGTAACTGGCGGCCACCACATGCTTTTGCGGCCGCGTCCAGCCCTTGAGTGCACCCAACGCCATACCCACCCCCAGCGAATGTTCAATGGCGCGAGTATGGCTGGCCTGCGCGATTCAGCAACCCCTAACCCGTTGCCGCGCCGCACAAAACGCCCCCTCCGGTCTTCGCAACTTTGCTTGGCGTACGGCACCGCCCGCCTGCGCGTTGCCACGTTCGCACGCTGCCGCCACTCACCCTCCCCCATGCAAGCGCGCTGACGCACGCGCCGGGGAGGTATGGGGCAAAGCGTGCTGCGATGATTCAGATCAGGTCGATCTTGAAGATGTAGCCGCCGCTGGGGCTGTTCAGTTCGGGAAAGCCGGGGCGCGCATATTTCTCCTCGATCGGCCAGCCCGGATGCTCGCCCGCATCCACGCCGTAAAGCTGGCCGCCGATCAGCGTGACATCATGCATGTCGCAACTGCCCGGCACGAAGTCCACGAATTCCTTCACCTTGCCGCTATGGGCGTCATATTTCACCAGGCCGGGCACATAGCCTTCATAGCCGATGACCTTGGGGTTCTGCGCGCCGCAAACCTGCCAGATGACGCCGCCTTCGCGCGGGTCGTATGCAATGCCGTGCAGGCGGCCGATCTCGTGGGTGACGGGGAACATCCAGTCCACCTGCCAGCTCTTGGGATCGATGCGCACGATGGCGCCCAGCCGGTTGGCATAGACCCACAGCTTGCCGCCCGGCACTTGCGCGTCCTGCTGCCAGCCCATGCCGTGACAGGAGCCGCCGTCATCCTTCGGCCCGAAGGGAATCTGGCGCCAGCTGATCTGTTTGCCGGTCATGTCGGTCTGGAAGATGCCGTTCACCGGCGGCGTGGGATGGTTCTTGATCGAGGCGCCGTTGGCCCCGCTCCAGATATAGCCGCCGCCCCACACCCCGCCCGATGTGTTTTTGGACTGGGTGACGACCGTGTGCAGCACCTTGCCGGTCTTGAAATCCAGCAGCCAGGCCTTTTCGGGATCGCCGTCATGGCGCTGTTCCTGAATCCAGAAGCCCTTGCCCGGCTCCACCGAGATGGCATTGGCCCAGCAGGGCGGCGCCAGGAACAGCCTGGTGGTTTTCGCCTTGCGGCGCGGCGCCTGCTTGGGCGCTTCCATGCCGCGGCGGCCCAGATCGTCCGTACCCGGAGGACGGCCGCCCGGCATGCCCTGGGCCAAGGCCGGCGATGCCGCCGCCAGCATCGCGCCCGTCAGAAATGTCCGCTTGTCCATGGCCGATCCTTTCGTGCAGGAAGTTACGGCAAAAACACCATCACCGCCGGTGTGCCCAGCGCCTGATAGTGGCCCGTGAATTTCGGCACCCCGTCCGCGCCGATGCGGAAGGTGGTGACATTGTCGCCGCGCTGGTTGAGCGAGTAGAGGAACCTGCCATCGGGCGACAGCGCCAGACTGCGCGGATGGTTCGCCTCGGTCGGGACATTGGACGTCTTGGTCGGCGCGCCATTGGCGCCGATCGCGAAGGTGGCGATGGAATCCTGGGTGCGGTTGGCCGCGTACAGGTGCTTGCCCGCCTTGTCGATCAGCAGTTCCGAGCCGGTGTTGGAACCTTCATAGCCGTTGGGCAGCATGGAAATGGTCGGCCCCTTGGGCGTCAGCCTGCCGCCCGCGAAGCCATAGGTCGCAAGCCGCGAATCCTGTTCCTGAAGCTGGTACATGGTCTTGCCGTCGGGCGCGAAAACGAAATGGCGCGGCGCCGAGCCCGGCAGCGACTTGGTCACCGACACCTGGTTCAGCTTTCCGGTGTTGGCGTCCAGCTTCCAGACAAAGATCTGGTCGCGGCCCGCATCGTCACCGATGACATACTGGCCGCTGGGATCGGGACCGATCATGTGTCCGCGGCTGCCCGCATGGCTGGAAGCCGCAAGCTGGCCGGGCGGATTGTCCGCGGCGGTGGGCGGGCTCAGCGGGCCTTCCGGCTTCACGATATCGGTGGTCTCGCCCAGGCTGCCATCCGGCTTGATGCGGATGACGGCAAAATCGCCGCCGCCATAATTGGCGATCAGCACGAACTTGCCGGAGGGATGAACCGCGATATAGGCGGGCCCTGCCCCGCCCGAGCTGACGACGTTCAACTGCTTCAGGCTGCCATCGGGCGCGACCGCGAAGGCGGTGACCGATCCGGTCTTGTCCGGCCCGTAATCGGAAATCTCGTTGATGGCATAGAGGAACTTGCCGTCCTTCGACAGCGCCATCCAGGAGGGCGACAGCGTTTTGGCCACCAGCTTCGGCTTTGACGGCGCACCGGTCTGGTCGTTGGTCTGGACCAGATAAATGCCCTCGCCGTGATTGTCGCTGCGCTGGCCGGGCGCATTGGGCGTGTAGGTGCCGATCAGGGCGCGCGCGGCCAGTGCGGGACCGGCGGACGCCAGCAGGGCAATCGCCGATGCGGCCAGAACCAGACGGATGGGGGATGTCATGGAATTCTCCTGATCTATTCTTCGGGCAGCGCGAACACGAAGATCGCATTGCCGTTGCCGGGGTGATGCACGTCGCGCAGCAGGGTGGTCGGCTTGGCCACCGGGCTGCCGCCGCCAAGACCGGTTTCCACCGCGATATACTGGCGCCCGCCCGCCTCGAACGACACGACATGGCCCTGCACGCTGGTGGGCAGGCGCGTCTGCCACAGTGTCTTGCCGGTGGCGGTCTCGATGGCGCGGAAGCGGCGGTCGAAATCGCCGACAAAGGCCAGGCCGCCGCCGGTGGTCAGCACCCCGGTCAGGAAAGGCGCCTTCTGCTGCAGGCTCCAGGCCGCCTTCATGGTGGTGGTGTTGTAGGCCGCCAGCCGGCCCAGGTTGCCGTCGGTGCCCGGCATCTCGAACAGTTGCTGCTGACCGGCATTGGTGGCGGCCGGACCAATCTCCTTTTCCAGCGGCAGGCCGCGCATCAGCACGCAGGACTGGGCCAGCGGGATCACCATCAGGTCGGTGGCCGGATCGTAGCTGGTGGCGGGCCAGTCATGGCCGCCCGCCGGACCCGGACAGGAAGACATCCATTCGCCGACCTTCTGGTCGACAATGTCCTGGCGATAGGTGGGAATGCCGGTCTTGGGATCGATGCTGGTATAGACGTTCTGGAAAACGGTCTGGGCGCTGTCCTTGTACTTGCCGGTGACGCGGTCCAGCTTCCACAGCACGCCCACCTTGCCGACGGTCAGAACATCCTTCTGGTCGCCGTGATCGACCAGCACCCGCTCGAACACCTCGTCCAGGTCCAGGCTCTCGCCCGGCGCGTGGCTGTACGCCCATTTCAGCTTGCCGGTGTCGGGGTCCAGCGCCAGCGTGGCGTTGGCATAGAGGTTCGAACCGGCGCCCGACCCGCGCGTCGCCCGTGTCCAGGGCTTGGCCTGGGCGGTGCCCCAATAGGTCGTGTTGGTTTCCGGGTCGTAAGTGCCGGCGATCCAGGTCTCCGCCCCCTGGCGGAATTCCTCCGGCAGGTCGTTCCAGGTGTCGCCGCCCGGCTCGCCCTTCAGCGCCACCGTCTTGAAGCGCCAGGCGACCTTGCCGGTCGCCGCGTCATAGGCGCTGATGAAACAGTGCTTCTTCTCATAGCGGTTGCAGTAGGTCAGACCGACCAGGATCTTGCCATGAATGGCGATGGCGCCGCCGGTGTTGGAATAGCCTTCCTTGCCGTCCTCGATCTCGGTCTGCCAGACGATCTTGCCGGTCTTCGCGTCCAGCGCATACAGCTTGGCGTCGGTGGTGGGCACGAACACCTTGTCGCCATAGAGCGCCAGCGAACGCGTCGCGCCATAGGCGCGCGTGGGCGCCGGGCCGATGCGGTTTTCCCAGATCAGCTCGCCGGTGGCGGCATCAAGCGCCTGCACGGTGTTGGCAGTGTTGGACAGGAACATGATCCCGTCATGGACGATGGGCGTGACCTCGCTGGCGCCGCCGTCATTCATCGCCCAGGACCAGACCAGGTGCAGGCCCTTCACATTCTGCGTGTCGATCTGTTTGAGCGGCGAATGGCTCCAGCCCTGGTAGTTGCGCCGGTACATCAGCCAGTCGCCATCGGCGGGATGATCCAGCATGGCGTCGGTGACGGGGCGATAGTCCTTCACCGTGCCCGGTACCGTGACGCCGAAGCGGCCCAGCGGCCAGGCCGCGGGTGGCTGCAGCGCGGTGGGCATCTGGCGGGCATTGGGCGCGGTGGCCACCGAGGACGGCCCCTTGCCGTCGGCCACGGCGGAAATCTTCATCGCCTCGGTCCCGCTCAGGGCCGCGCTGCCCGGCCGCGCCCCGTTATAGGCCAGCACATAGGCGACGATCTTCTGATAGTCCGACGCGTCCAGGCTGCCGCCATTGCCATAGGGCATCGAGCCCTTGACCAGATTGTAGAACTGCGAGACCGGGCGGTTGCCCCAGGCGCCCATGAAGCTGACGCCGCTCAGCGCCGGGGCCTCGCCCGCGCCTGTCAGGTCGGCCTTATGGCAGGCGGCGCAATGGGCCAGATAGGCGGTGCGCCCGTTCTGCGCCTGCTGGGTGGTGAAGGGCCCGGCATCCAGCGCCCAGGCGGGAAGATAGAGCCCCACCGCGGCAAGCGCGGCGGCGGCGGCACAGGTGGCAAGCAGGGTTCTGGTTTTCATTTCTGCGGCACATCCAGTTGCGGCAGGAAGCCGTGGCCTTCAACCGGCACATCCTCGCCGGCAAAGGGATGGGGCGGCATCAGCCAGCCCTGAAGATTGCCGTTCGGCGCGCTCTGGCTGTCGAGCTGCACATAGATGTGCCCCCGGCGAAGCTGGACCAGCTGCGCCGCGTTCAGCGTGACCGTGCCCGACAGCGTGCCCTCGCGGCCGGGGCTGGCGGCGATGTCGAACAGCTTGGGACCGGGAACGCCGATGCCGATCCCGGCGCGCAGTTCCGCGGCGGAGGCATTGCTGGCCAGGCCTTCGAACCGGCCGCTGACGGTCAGCCGGTTGCCCTCCAGCCGGGCCTGGGCCTGGCCAACACCGGTCGTGGCGGCGCGGGTGCCGTCGGTGACGGGCGCGGGCGACAGATGGGTTGCGAAATCGGCAGAAGTGTCGGCAGCGCGGGCACAGATACCCCCTGCCGCCAAAAGGGCCGCCACCAGGCCGCCTCGAAGCAAGAAACCCCGCAAATCCCCTCCCTTTCCGGCTTGTTTTTTCGCCGGTTGGAGCGATTCCTAGCACGTTTCGGCGGGCCGGGAAGGCCCCTGACGGGCCGGGTGCGGCGCACCACATGACATTTCAGTCATTAATTTACCTTTGCACCCTAAGAGGGAACGCCAGAGGAGAATCCTTGATGCCCGCGCCCTCCGCCTTCGACGCCGACCTGCCGCTGACCAGCGCCCCGATCGAGCCGTCCTGGATCACGGCCGGCAATCCGTGCGCCCGCAACCGCGTCCTGTCGACCGCCAGCGACGGCTCGGCCTGGACCATGCTGTGGGACTGCACGCCGGGCAGCTTCCGCTGGCATTACAGCTTCGACGAGACCATCCACTTCCTGGAAGGCGATGTACGCATCACCGGCAGCGACGGGGTGACCCGCCAGTTCGGGCCCGGCGACATGGTGTTCTTCCCGGCCGGCGCCGTCGCCGACTGGCAGGTGGTGGCCACGGTGAAAAAGCTGGCCTTCTGCCACACGCCCGCGCCCTGGGCGCTGCGCCTGCCGATGAAGCTGCTGCGCCGCCTCAAGAAGATCGCCACCGGATCGATATCGCTTTTCGCGCCCGGCCCGCGCCACGCCAACCGGGCGCCAAGCCCCCGCGCCTGACGGCTTTTTTCCCGCTGCCCGCCAAGGGATGCGCCAAGGGATGCACGGGCGCGCGAAATCGGCTAGAGCATGCGCCAACATGCCTCCACGGACCTTGGCCTCATGCTGCTTCTGATCGACAATTATGACAGCTTCACCTGGAACCTGTTCCACTTCCTGGGGGAACTGGGCGCCGATGTGCGCGTGGTCCGCAATGACGAAATCAGCGCCGCCGACGCTCTGGCCCTGAAGCCGGAAGGCATCGTGCTGTCGCCCGGCCCCTGCACCCCCAACGAGGCAGGCATCTGCATGGACGTGATCCGTCAGGCGAACGGCGCCATGCCGATCCTGGGCGTGTGCCTGGGCCATCAGGCGATCGGCCAGGTCTATGGCGGCCATGTCGTGCGCGCACCCGAGCCGATGCACGGCAAGCTGTCGCGCATCCATCATACCGGCAAGAGCGTGTTTCGCGGGCTGAACAATGATTTCGTCGCCACCCGCTATCACTCGCTGACCATCGACCCGCCTTCCATGCCCGAGGCGCTGGAAGTGACCGCGACCAGCGATGACGGCGTGATCCAGGGGGTGATGCACAAGACCCATCCGGTCCATGGCGTGCAGTTCCATCCCGAAAGCATCGCTTCCGAGAACGGCCATGCCCTGCTGCGCAACTTCCTGACCATCGCGCGCGACTTCGCCAAAGAGCCGGCATGAATCGGCTCGTTCAACAGGCCGCCGCTGGACCATTGAGCGCGGCCGATACCGAAACCCTGTTCGACGCCATCTTCGCCGGACAGTTGGGCGATGATGACCTGATCGCCTATCTGTCCGCGACCGCCGACCGCAAGCCGGCGGTGGACGAGCTGGTGGGCGCGGTGCGCTCCATGCGCCGCCACATGCGCACCATCGCCGCCCCGGCGGGCGCGGTGGACCTGTGCGGCACCGGCGGCGACGGGCTGGGCACGCTGAACATTTCGACCGCCGTGTCCTTTGTCGTGGCGGCCTGCGGCGTGCCGGTGGCCAAGCATGGCAACCGGTCGGCTTCCTCGCGCAGCGGCGCCGCCGACGTGCTGGAGGCGCTGGGCGTGAAGATCGGGCTGGAGCCGGATGCCGCCGCCCGCGTGCTGGAAGAAACCGGCATCGTTTTTCTGTTCGCCCAGACCCATCATCCGGCGATGAAGCATGTCGGCAGTGCCCGCAAGCAGATCGGCCGGCGCACCATTTTCAACCTGCTGGGGCCCCTGGCCAATCCCGCCGGGGTGACACGCCAGCTTGTGGGCGTCTTCTCCGCCGACTGGCTGGAGCCTTACGCCCAGGCGTTGAAGGCATTGGGCAGCAGCCGCGCCATGATCGTGCATGGCCGCGACGGGCTGGACGAGATTTCCATCAGCGGCCCCACCGACACGGCCATGCTGGCAGACGGGTCGGTCACCACCCGCGCCATCGCGCCGGAGGATGCCGGCCTGACGCCCGCCCCGCTGGCCGCCATTCGCGGCGGCGACGCCGCCCACAATGCCGCCGCCCTGACCCGCCTTCTGGCGGGCGAACCCGGTCCCTATCGCGACATCGTCCTGATCAATGCCGCCGCCACGCTGACGGTGGCGGGGGCGGCCGCGGACCTGCGCCAAGGTGCGGAACTGGCCGCAAGGGCCTTGGATTCGGGCGCGGCGGGCGCGAAACTGCAAGACCTCATCACCGCAAGCCACGCATGAGCACCATTCTCGACAAGATCGTCGCCTACAAGCGCGCGGAAATCGCTGCCGCCAAATCCGAAACCCCGGACGCGGAGATGTCCGCGCGCGCGCGCGATGCATCCCCCGTGCGCGGCTTTCGCGCCGCGCTGGAAGACAAGAAGCTGGCGGGCGAATTCGGCCTGATCGCCGAAGTCAAAAAGGCCTCGCCCTCCAAGGGGCTGATCCGCGCCGATTTCGATCCCCCCGCTTTGGCCCAGGCCTATGAAGACGGCGGCGCGGCCTGCCTGTCGGTGCTGACCGACACGCCGTCGTTTCAGGGCGCGCCCGAATATCTGGTCGCGGCGCGCGAGGCGGTGCGCCTGCCGGTGCTGCGCAAGGACTTCATGCTGGAGCCCTATCAGGCCGCCCAGGCGCGCGCCTGGGGTGCGGACTGCATCCTGATCATCATGGCGATGCTGAGCGACGATGAAGCGCGCGCCCTGCTGGATGCCGCCGAAGACTGGGGCATGGATGCGCTGGTGGAAGTGCATGACGAGGCCGAGCTGGACCGGGCGCTGGCGCTGGATGCGATGATGGTCGGCATCAACAACCGCAACCTCAAGACCTTTGTCACCGACCTGAACACCACGCTGCGCCTGGCGCCGAAGATTCCGCGCGATGTGCATGTGGTCGCCGAAAGCGGCCTGTCGGCCCTGGCCGACCTGAAGCGGCTGGCGGGCGTGCATGTCACCAGCGTGCTGGTGGGCGAAAGCCTGATGCGCCAGAAAGATGTCACCGCCGCCACGCGCCTGCTCTTGGGCGATGGCTTCCGCTGATGGAGCGCAAGCCGCCGCGCCGTTCCGCCGGCATGCTGGGAAGCCCGCTGTCGCGCGGGCGCGACGCCGCCCCTGCCCCGCCCGTACAGCCGCGCCGGCCCGCGCCCGAACCGGCGCCGCCGCAAGCACAACCGCGCGCTTCGCGCCTGCCCAAGCCCAAGGTGCTGATCGGTGAAATGGCCGCCCCGCGCGGCACGGAAGTCGGCGAATTCCGCGATGCCTTCCGCGCCTTCATGACCGCACACTCCCTGCGCCCCACCGAATGGGCGAAGAAGGCCGGTGTGCCGGTGGGCGAGATCCTGGCCTACCTGACCGGCCGCCAGCGTTTCTTCGCGCAGGGCGTCGCCGAGAAGCTGGCCGCGGCGGCGGGCGTCAGCACCGAAGCGATGTTCGCGAAGAAATGAAAATGGCGGCTCCCCGGAAGGAGCCGCCATTTCCACAAGGCCAAGGCCTTAGAACGTCACCCACACGCCGCCGCGCCAGTATCCGCGGTCACGGCCATGATGCTCGCGCCAGCGATAGTGATGGCGCGCCTCGCGCCAGCGCCAGTTGTCGTCATGGATGGTGATGCCCCAGGACGGGTGGTAGCTGTAGCGCTCGCGCACATGCCAGCAGTCGCCATGGCGGTTGCAGGCGATATAGGCCGAGGCCGGGGACGCGGTGGCAACAATCGCACCGGCACCCATGAGCGCGGCGAAGGCGCCCTGGATCAGAAGTTTCTTGGACATATGCGTTCTCCGTTTCATGCCCTCGGAGACAGAACGGAGCGCGCCGATTCCCGTTCCGAAATTCGATTTCGCTCACGCCAGCCGTGCCGTGCACGGCGGCTCCGCAGGGGCGGCCGACTCCGGCCGGGGCGCGGTTGCGCCCGTTGTTTGGCCTTGCCTGGCGGCACCTTGAGCGTTGCGCGCGTTGACGGGGCGGTGGAACTAAAGTAGAACGATTCGCTGTGTTTCGGATTTGTTCGCGGGGCCTTTTTGGGGCCCGACGGGCAAGTCCCACGGGGACGGAAAAGATGCTCACACGCAAACAGTATGAACTGCTGACGTTCATCCATGAGCGGATTCGCGAGACCGGAATCCCCCCCTCTTTCGACGAAATGAAGGAAGCCCTGGACCTGAAGTCCAAGTCGGGCATTCACCGGCTGATCACCGCGCTGGAAGAGCGCGGTTTCCTGCGCCGGATGGAAAAGCGCGCCCGCGCGCTGGAAGTTCTGCGCCTGCCCGACAACATGGCCGAGACGCTGCGCCCGGCCACCACCCGCAGCCAGGCCCAGCGCGGCGCACCATCGGCACGCCATGGCCGCGAGACCCGCATCAGCGACGCGCGCCAGCCCGCGCCGCGCCGCTCGCCCGGCGGCGACAGCGAAGGGGCGGTGCATGTTCCGCTGGTCGGCCGCATCGCGGCGGGTACCCCGATCGAGGCACTGCAGAACAAGGTCAGCGACGTGCCGGTGCCCGGCGGCATCATCGGGCGTGGCAACCATTACGCACTGGAAGTGACCGGCGACTCCATGATCAACGCCGGCATTCTGGACGGCGATACGGTGATCATCCAGGAAGCCGACACCGCCAATACCGGCGAGATCATCGTGGCGCTTGTCGACAATGAGGAAGCCACGCTGAAGCGGCTGCGCCGGCGCGGCGACTCCATCGCGCTGGAAGCGGCCAATCCCGCCTATGAGACGCGCCTTTATGGCGCCGACCGGGTGAAGGTGCAGGGCAAGCTGGTGGGCCTTATCCGCCGCTATTAAGCGCCGGCACCCAGGGTCGCACACCCCGTTCCTGGCGCACGCTTTGCGTCACCAACGGGTTGAACCGTATCCCCCAGCCTTCTCCCGCCGCCCTGCCATCGATCACCAGAGCAGGCCCCTTGCAACGGTCCGCACCGCCGGGAATGGACAGTGCCGTCACAACAATGCGGGCATGGGTACAATCATCCCCCAGCGCCTCGGGCCGCTGCGGCAAGGCGACAAGACCCGCCCCGGTTGGCAGCACGCATCCCACGCCATCGCAGCGGGCATCCGCCAATCCGGTGGCCTGATCCAGATTGCGCGCATCGCCGTCACGCTGCAGCCACATGCGGGCGGCGAACTTGTCCTGGGGCGGACGCACAAAGTGCAACAGTCCATCGGCGCCGCGGATCGCCACCGTCTGGCCATCTGCGGCCACCAGCATGTCGGGCCGGGACGTCAGCAGCATCAGTGCCAGTCCCGCTGCAGCCCCGGCCAGCCCCAGCCAGCGCAATCGCCCACGCCAGATCACCAGCCACAGCCCACCCGCGACAATCGCCAGCAGCGCCGCCTGCGGCATGGCGGGTGACAGGCTGACCGCGCCGGGCAGATGTGCCACCCAGCCGCCCAGCAGCAGCATCACATCGATCCCCCGGCCCATCAGATGCAGCGCCGGGGCTTCCCAGCCGAACGGCATCGCCAGCACCGACAAGGCCGCCGCCGGCATCACCCACAAGCCCATCACCGGCATCGCGATCAGATTGCCCAGCACCGCGTAATGCGTCGCCCGCCCGAAGTGGAAAAGCGCAAACGGCAAGGTCGCCAGGCTGCCGACCAGCGCCGTCATCGCCAGCCCCCCGACATAGCGCCACAGCCAATGGCGTGCGCCGCGCGGCCGCGCCGCCGCCCATTCGGCCACCGCCACCAGTGCCGCCACGGCCGCAAAGGACATCTGGAATCCCGGCTGGGTGATCGCTTCGGGCCGCCACACCAGCAGCAGCGCCGCCGCCAGCGCCACCGCGCGCATGGTCAGTGCCGGCCGGTCCAGCATCACCGCCGTCAACGCCACCGCCAGCATCACGAAGGCGCGCACCGCCGGCGCCGCCGCCCCGCTGATCACCAGATAGAACAGCGACGCGGCCAGCGCCGCGGCCGCCGCCCATTTCTTGATCGGCCAGTTCAGCGCCAGCGCCGGTACCGCCGCCAGCAGCGCGCGCACCAGCCAGAACAGGCCGCCGCCTACCAGCGCCATGTGCAGCCCGGCGATCGCCAGCACATGGGCCAGGCCCGCATCGCGCAACGCGCTTTCATCCTCGTCGCTGATGCCGCCGCGCTGGCCGGTGACAAGGGCGGCGGCAATCGCGCCGGTGCTGCCCGGCAGGGCGGCATGGATGCGCGCCGTCATGCGGGCGCGCAGATTTTCGATTCCCTGCAAAAGCCGCTCGCCCGGCGACGCTGGGTTCAGGGCGGGAATGACATGGGCATAGCCGTAGACAAAACCCACGGCGCCGATGGACTGGAAGAAGGCGGCGCGGCCGAAATCGGCGGCCCCCGGCTCCACCGGCGCGGGCGGCGGCGACAGGCTGGCGGTCAGGCTGACGCGCGCGCCCGCATGCAGGCCCGCGCCGCCGCTGCGCAAGGCAACCCGCACCCGGCGCGGCGCCACATCGAAGACGCCCGAACGGACATCCGACAGCACCAGCCGCACGCCGGTCTGGCGCGGCTCGATACTGTCGACGCGCCCGGTCAGGTGCGCGATCGCCGGATGGTCCAGAACCGGCGTGGCTACCGCCTGTTCGCGCCATTTGGCCAGGCCAAATCCCAGCAGCAACGCCGCCGCCATCGCCAGCAGCGGTCTTTGCCAGCCCGCGATGGCCACGACAGCGGCGGCAAGGCCGGCGATCAGCGCGCCCACGCCCGCCGCCATTCCGGGTTCAAACGGCAGGGCGAAATAGACGCCCGCCCCAAGCCCCAGCCCCACCGGCAGCCACAAAGGCCAACGGTCGCGCTGATGGGCGATGATTTGGGGGAATTTTCGCCCCAAATCCGCGAAAGTCCTGGATGACTGTCCTTTGCCGGACGCCTTTGCTAAACGGGGGCCCGCAAAGCCTGCCCGCCAATCCCCACCCCAGAAGACCATTCCGCGATCATGTCCGAAAACACAAAGCCTGTCCTGCGCTTCGCCCCCTCGCCCACAGGCATGCTGCATATCGGCGGCGCGCGCACGGCGCTGTTCAACTGGCTTTACGCCCGCCACACCGGCGGCAAGTTCCTTTTGCGGATCGAGGATACCGACCGCGAGCGCTCCACCCCTGAGGCGGTGTCCGCCATCCTGAACGGCATGCGCTGGATGGGCCTGACCTGGGACGGCGACGAAATCTACCAGTTCGCCCGCGCCGACCGGCATCGCGCTGTCGCCGACCAGCTTCTGGCCGAAGGCAAGGCCTATCGCTGCTATGCCACCGCCGAAGACCTGACCCGGATGCGCGAAGAGCAGAAGGCCGCCGGCAAGCCCATGCGCTATGACGGGCGCTGGCGGGATCGCACGCCAGGCCCCGAAGAGGACGGCAAGCCCTTTGTCGTGCGCCTGAAGGCCCGCCAGGACGGCGAGACGCGGGTGCAGGACAAGGTGCTGGGCGATGTGCGCTTCGACAATCACCAGCTTGACGACATGGTGCTGCTGCGCTCCGACGGCACGCCCACCTACATGCTGGCGGTGGTGGTCGACGATCATGACATGGGCGTGACGCACGTCATTCGCGGCGCCGACCATCTGAACAATTCGGCCCGCCAGATGCAGATCCTGGAACAGATGGGCTGGCCGGTACCGGTCTATGCCCATCTGCCGCTGATCAACGGCCCGGACGGCGCCAAGCTTTCCAAGCGCCACGGCGCGCTGGCGGTCGAGGCCTATCAGGACATGGGCTATCTGCCCGAAACCATGCGCAACTACCTGCTGCGCCTGGGCTGGAGCCATGGCGATGACGAAATCATCTCCACCGAACAGGCGATCCAGTGGTTCAACCTGGAAGCCATCGGCAAAAGCCCGGCCCGGATGGACTACAAGAAGCTGGACAATCTGAACGGCCATTACATCCGCGAAACGTCCGATGCGCTGCTGACCGCCGAGCTGGTCGCCTTTGCCGCGCGCCAGACCCCGCCCCAGGTGCTGGACATGCAGGCGCGCACGCGGCTGGAAGCGGCCATGCCCGCCCTCAAGGAACGGGCCAAGACCCTGGTCGAGCTTCTTCAGGGCGCGGAATTTCTGTTCACGGACGGCCCGCGCGACCTGGATGCGGGCGCCGCCAAGCTGCTGACGCCCGAAGCGCGCCAGGGCCTGTCGACGGTCCTGCCGGTGCTGGACGCAACTGACTGGTCCGCCGAGGCGCTGGAGGCCGCCGCGCGCGCCCATGCCGAGGCCAGCGGACTGAAACTGGGCCAGGTCGCTCAGCCGCTGCGCGCCGCCCTGACCGGGCGCACCAGCTCGCCCCCCCTGTTCGCAATGTTGGCGCTGTTAGGCCGCGCGGAATCCCTTGTCCGTTTAAGGGCCTATGCGGGCTGAAAAAAATCGCGTCTGGCCAAGGGAACCTAGTGACTGTATGCAGTTTCCCGGCTTATATTGCTGCAGCGCAATAACAAGGAGGGTATGCAATGCGAGAGAGTGA
>JACKLF010000002.1 GCA_024236055.1 Alphaproteobacteria bacterium
GGATCGGCCTCATCGATCAATTGCGAACCGACCAGCCGTTCATAGGCAATCGAGCGCCCCAGAAGCGGCGTGGGGTCGGACAGCATCTGGACCATGCCGAAGAAGCGGTTTGCGGTGCCGCCATTGAATGTGACCGGGGTCAGGACGGTTTCCAGCTCCACCATGCCATTGTCCGCTGTGGCGGCAATCGACGACAGGCAGACCGGCTGGTGCTGTTTCAGCGCCTGGCGCAGCAGCGATGACAGGGCCAGGCCGGACTGGGATTCCCAGTGGGCCAGGAAGCTTGTGCCCTTGAGCTCGAAGCCAAAACGCTCGCACAGGGCGGTGCCGGCAAGACGGTAAACCGGGCGGGCCGGGTTCTCGCAGTCCAGGATGAAGGTATAGGAGAGAAGCCGCTTGATCGCGCGCGGATCGATATCGGTCTGGTCGGGGACATCGCGTCCCTGTCGCAGCCTGCTCCAATATCCCACCAGCAGATGCGAATTCTTGTGCTTCATAACCCCATATCCCTTGTCTCGGATGCCATGGTGATCCGTATCGGAACGGCTTGCGGCCGCTTGCCCTGGGGTAGAGCGAAAGCCATGCCAACCGGAATGGGTGGGCGGCACGCGCTTTAAGACAAGCTTAACGGATAAGGCAAAGGCGCGGCATTCGGGGGCCTAAATACCTGCATTCTTTTTACGCGCTTGGTTTGCGCGATTACCGGATTTTTATCGGTTGTGTCGCACACTGCCCGGCAACGTTGGCGCCATCCCATTTCGGGACAGGGCCGAACAGTGGGGGACTCCTTAGCTGGCATGGTTCGTGAAGCAACGCGAGTGACCATTCATGCCCCGATGGCGAAGGAGCTGTTTTAATGTCGCTCAAGACCTTGATGTATTTGACGTCTGCGCTGGCCTCGGCCGGTGCGATGGTCGAGCCGCTCCCCGCCGCCGCGAAGGGACTGGACCAGCTTGGCACATGGGGCATGCCCGAAGGCCTGGGCAGCGATGTCTCAAATTCGACCTGCCAGGGTTTCCAGGTGCCGCATGTCTCCAATGTGCGCGCGATCAATGTGCCGAACGCCACCCCGGGCGTGAACGCCAACATCTCCAATTTCCGCTCCAACGTGCAGACGCCGGGCGTTGCGGGCAATTTCGGCGGCAACCGCCCGCTGAACGTGTTCAGCGGCAACGCCAACGCGGCCGGACACTTTAATAACAGCAACCCGGTGCAGGTCGACCAGGGCGCCTCGCGCGGCTTCGACCTGAACCGCGGGCTGAACGTGAGCACCGGCAACGACGCCGCCTCCAGCGTCAATGTCGAGGCGTCCGCGCCGCGCCGCTTCAACATGAACCGCCCGCTGAATGTCGGCACCGATGCGGGCGCCGCCAGCCATGCCGGCGACGCGATCAACGTCCAGGCCGGCAGCCGCCGCAACTTCAACATGAACCGCCCGCTGAACGTGACCGGCGCGGGCGCCGGCGACGTTCCCGCCGCCAGCAATGTGCGCGCGTCGCGCCACTTCAACATGAACCGCCCGGTTTCGGTGAGCGGCGACACGGCCGGTGCCAGCATCGACGCCAACACCTCGGTCCAGGCCTCGCGCCGCTTCAATTCGGGCACTGCCGGCCGGCGCATCGACGCCTCCGGCCAGGCTGCCGGTTTCAGCGGCCACAAGAACAGCATCGACGCCAATCCGACCGTGAACGTGTCGCGCCACTTCGCCAAGCGCCCCTCGGCCGGCGCCGGTCCGGTGGACACGTCCAACCAGATCGACGTCAACAACAACATCCGCGTTCAGAAGAACGTGGACAATTCGCGCCACTTCAACGTCACCAAGACCAACAATGTGACGAACAATATCGACGCGTCCAAGCGCATCGATGTGAACAACAACGTCAACTATACGAAGAACATCGACGCCTCCAAGCGGATCAACGTCAACAAGGACAACCACGTCACCAACAATATCGACGCGTCCAAGCGCATCGATGTGAACAACAACATCAACTATACCAAGAACATTGACGCCTCCAAGCAGATCAATGTCTACAAGGACAACCACGTCACCAACAATATCGATGCCTCCAAGCGCATCGATGTCACCAACAATATCGACGCGTCCAAGACCATCAACGTCTACAAGCCGGTGACGGTCACCAAGAACATCGACAATTCCAAGAATATCAGCGTCAACAAGTCGATCGACGCCTCGAAGACCATCAACATCTTCAAGCCGATCGATGCCTCGAAGAACATCTCGATCAACAAGTCGATCGACGCGTCCAAGAACATCAACATCACCAAGAATATCGACAATTCGAAGTACATCGATGCGTCGAAGAACATCTCGATCAACAAGTCGGTCAATATCGAGAAGAACTACAACTATGGCGGCGGTGGCGGCCATGGCGGCGGTCACGGCGGCGGCAATGGCGGCGGCAACAACAACAATAACAACAATAACAACAACAATAATAACAACAATAATAACAACAACAACTCGAACAATAACAACAACTCCAACAACAACAGCAACAACAACTCCAACAACAACAGCAACAACAACTCGACGACCAATAACAACTACAGCAACAGCACATCGGATTCGGCGGCGCTGGCGCTGGCGGCCGCGATCTCGCAGCTCAGCTCCACCATCGCGGCGACCAACAACAACAGCTCGTCTGGCACCGGCACCGGCACGGCCACCGGCGGCACCACGAACATCACCGTCATCGGCGCCACCGGCGGCACCAGCACCTCCAGCTCGGAAGGCGGCGTGGGCTATGGCGGCACCGGCGGCATCGGCCTGGGCGGCGCGGGCGGCAGCAGCGACGTCACCGCGACCGGCGGCGACGCCTCCAACACGCTGAGCAACGACAATTCCAGCGCCTCGACGGCGCAGGGCGGCGCGGGCGGCTATGGCGGCACCGGCACCGGCGGCACCAACATCGCGGCCGGCGGCGCCGGCGGCGAAGGCGGCGCGGGCGGCTATGGCGGCACCGCCACCGGCGGCACCGCGAACGGCAATGGCACCGGCTATGGCGGCAGCGGCACTGGCGGCAATGCCGACAATTCGGGCTATGCCGACACCACGGGCGGCACCGCGATCACCACCGGCGGCACCGCCACGGGCGGCACCCAGACCCAGACGCAGACCACCGGCGACACCACCGCCACCGGCGGCGCGGGCGGCTATGCCAACGCCTCCAACGGCGACCAGACCAACAAGGGCGGCAACACCACCGGCACCAACACCGGCACGAACACCAACACCTACACGCCGACCAACACCAACACGAACACCTATACGCCGACCTTCAACCCGACGTTCAACCCCACCTTCAACCCGACCTATGCGCCGGCGCTGAGCTATTCGCCGTCCAACACCTACAGCCCGACCAACACCAGCCAGGGCGGCAGCGCCACGGTTTATGTGGTCGACCTGTCGGGTTCAGGCTCGGGCAGCAGTTCGGGCGGCGGCGTTCGACCACCCTGATCTATCTGTCGGTGGACAATTCGGCCGACAATTCCAGCTCCAACAAGGCGACGGGCGGCTCCAACACCAACACCCAGACCAGCGACCAGACCAACAGCAACAAGGCCACCGGCGGCAGCGCCACCGGCGGTACCGGCAATGGCGGTTACGGCTATGGCGGCGCGGGCGGCCAGGGCGGCGCAGGCGGCTATGGCTACGGCTATGGCGGCGCCGGCGGCTCGGTCACCAACAACAATTACGGCGGCGGCACCGGCAGCGGCGGCTCGACGCCCTCCATCTCGCTGACCGTTCTGGGCAACGGCACGGGCGGCACCGCCACCGTGGGCGACACCTCGGCCACCGGCGGCTACAGCGGCGGCAACACAGGCCCAGACCAACGATCAGACCAACGACCAGGCGCAGACCAACAACAACGATCAGCGCCAGACCACGGGCGACACCACCGCCACCGGCGGCGCGGGCGGCTATGGCACCGGCGGCAACAGCGGCGGCAACACCTTCACCGCCAATCCGAACAACACCGCCAATGGCGGCTATGGCTATGGTTATGGCGGCGATGCCACCGGCGGCGCGGGCGGTTATGGCGGCGCGGGCGGCCAGGGCGGCACCTCGACCATCTATGTGGTGGGCCTGGGCGGCGGCACCGGCACCGGCGGCGGCGGATCCACGCCGACGCTGAACCTGACCGTCGACAATTCGGCCGACAATTCCAACAAGACCGGCGACAACACGCTGACCGGCGGCGACAACACCGCGACCGGCACCGGCACGGCGACGGGCGGCAGCTCGACCAACGACAACCGCGCCACCGGCGGTGCGGGCGGTTACGGCCAGGGCGGCAATGGCGGCAGCGTCGGCAACACCAGCGCCACCGGCGGCAATGCCACCAACGGCAATGTCACCGGCTCGGTGACCGGCACGGTCACGGGCACCAATACCGACACCAACACCAATACCAGCACCTTCACGCCCACCTTCAATCCGACCTTCAACCCGTCGCTGAGCTATTCGCCCTCGAACAGCTACAGCCCCAACAACACCAGCCAGGGCGGCGCGGGCGGCACCTCCACCGTTTATGTGGTGGGCCTGGGCGGCGGCACGGGCGGCGGTTCGGGCTCGACGCCCAGCCTGAGCCTGACGCTGGACAATATCGGCAATGCCAGCGCCACCGGCGGCACCGCCAACGGCAATGGCGGCGCGGCGGCAGGCGGCACGGGCACGGGCGGCAGCAGCACCAGCACGACCGGCGACCAGACCAACGACAACACCCAGGCGCAGACCGCGACCAACACCGCGGACAACCGGGCCACCGGCGGCGCCGGCGGTGCGGGCGGCGCAGGCGGCTACGGCTATGGCGGCGCGGGCGGCTATGGCTATGGCTATGGCGGCGCCGGCGGCTCCTCGACCAACACCAACACCATCCGCGGCGGCGGCACGGGCAGCGGCTCGGGCTCGACCCCGTCGGTCTCGCTGACCGTCATCGGCAATGGCACCGCGACCGGCACCGGCACGGGCGGCAATGTCGGCGACCTGACCGCCACCAATGGCGACCAGACCAACACGGGCGGCAACACCACCAGCAGCAACGACAACCGTTCGCAGGGCGGCAATGGCGGCAGCGCCACCGCGACCAATGGCGACGTCACGGGCACGAATACCGGCACCAACACCGGCACGAACACCAGCACCTTCACGCCCACCAACACCAACCAGGCCAACCCGACCAACACCTTCAACCCCAACAACACCGCCAACGGTTATGGCGGCGCGGGCGGCCAGGGCGGCGGCGGCGGCCAGGGCGGCGCCGGCGGCACCAGCACCATCTATGTCGTGGGCCTGGGCAGCGGTTCGGGCGGCGGCAGCGGCAGCGGCTCGACGCCCACGCTGAACCTGACGGTCGACAACTCGGCCGACAACTCCAACAAGACCGGCGACAACACGCTGACCGGCGGCAACTCGGCCGGCGGCACCGCCACGGCCAACGGCAATGGCGGCAACGCGACCGGCGGCAGCAACACCAACAGCAATCGCGCCACCGGCGGCACTGGCCAGGGCGGCGCGGGCGGCTATGGTTATGGCGGCAATGGCGGCGCGGGCGGCTTCGGCGGTTCGTCCACGGCCAGCCCCACCCTCACCTTCAACCCGACCATCACCACGGCGGGCGGCGCGGGCGGCTTTGGCGGCGCCGTTGGCGACACCACCTCGAACAGCGGCGGCAACACCCAGACCGGCGGCGACAACACCGCCACCGGCACGGGCACGGGCGGCAGCTCCACCAACGACAACCGCCTGACGCAGACCAACGACCAGACCCAGGATCAGCGCACCCGCACCGGCGATGTGACCGCGGCGGGCGGCGCCGGCGGCTATGGCTACGGCTATGGCGGCAATGGCGGCGCGGGCGGCAATGCCACCGGCGGCAGCGCCACCGGCGGCACCAGCACCATCTATGTCGTGCCGGGCACCGGCACGGGCGGTTCCGGTTCGACCCCGTCCATCTCGATCGTCAATGCCGGCCAGGCCACCGCCAGCAATGGCGACCAGACCCAGGGCAATCAGACCCAGGGCGACCAGACCAACACCGGCACGAACAACGGCACCAACACCAGCAGCAACGACAACCGCTCGCAGGGCGGCAATGGCGGCAGCGTGGGCAACACCACCGCCACCGGCGGCACCGCGCGCAACGGCAGCGTGACCGGCACCAACACCAACGCCAACACCTTCAACCCGAACAACACCTTCAACCCGACCAACAGCGCCACCGGCGGCGCCGGCGGCCAGGGCGGCGCGGGCGGCACCTCCACCGCGACCATCTATGTCACCGGCACCGGCACGGGCACCGGCGGCGGCTCGACCCCCACGCTGAACCTGACGGTCGACAACTCGGCCGACAATTCCAGCACCAACAAGGCGACGGGCGGTCACGTCCAGCGCGACGGGCGGTGCTGGCGGCAGCTCGACCAACGACAACCGTTCGGCGGGCGGCAGCGCGGCCGGCGGCACCGGTTACGGCGGCGCGGGCGGCTATGGCTACGGCTATGGCGGCGCGGGCGGCAACTCGGCGGCGACCTCCAGCCCCACCATCACCGTCAATCCCACGCTGACCGCCCAGGGCGGCAACGGCACCGGCGGCGCGGGCGGCTTCGGCGGCAGCGTCGGCGACACCACGGCCACGGGCACCGGCGGCAACAGCGGCGGCAACAGCTTTACCGCAAATCCGACCTTGCGCAGCGGCGACCAGACCGCGACCAACGCCAATGGTCCGATCTCGCTGACCACGGGCGACACCACCGCCACCGGCGGCGCGGCGACCAACAACGCCACCCAGTCGCAGACCAACGACCAGGCCCAGACCAACAATCAGACGAACGACCAGACCAACGATCAGCGCCAGACGGCCAATCCCGTCATCACCGCCAATCCGTCACTGACGGCCAACCCCACCAACACCAGCACCGCCACCGGCGGCAGCGGCTATGGCGGCGCGGGCGGCCAGGGTGGTCAGGGCGGCGCGGGCGGCACCTCCACCATCTATGTGGTGGGCACCGGCACGGGCACTGGCGGCGGCGGCTCGACCCCGTCGATCAACCTGACGCTGGACAATTCGGCCAACAATTCCAGCTCCAACAAGGCGACGGGCGGCTCCAACACCAACACCCAGACCAGCGACCAGACCAACAGCAACAAGGCCACCGGCGGCAGCGCCACCGGCGGTACCGGCAATGGCGGTTACGGCTATGGCGGCGCGGGCGGCCAGGGCGGCGCGGGCGGCTATGGCTACGGCTATGGCGGCGCCGGCGGCTCGGTCACCAACAACAATTACGGCGGCGGCACCGGCAGCGGCGGCTCGACGCCCTCCATCTCGCTGACCGTTCTGGGCAACGGCACGGGCGGCACGGCCACCGTGGGCGACACCTCGGCCACCGGCGGCTACAGCGGCGGCAACACCCAGGCCCAGACCAACGATCAGACGAACGACCAGGCGCAGACCAACAACAACGATCAGCGCCAGACCACGGGCGACACCACCGCCACCGGCGGCGCGGGCGGCTATGGCACCGGCGGCAACAGCGGCGGCAACACCTTCACCGCCAATCCCAACAACACCGCCAATGGCGGCTATGGCTATGGTTATGGCGGCGATGCCACCGGCGGCGCGGGCGGTTATGGCGGCGCGGGCGGCCAGGGTGGCCAGGGCGGCACCTCGACCATCTATGTGGTGGGCCTGGGCGGCGGCACCGGCACCGGCGGCGGCTCGACGCCCACGCTGAACCTGACGGTCGACAATTCGGCCGACAATTCCAACAAGACCGGCGACAACACGCTGACCGGCGGCAATTCGGCCGGCGGCAACGCCACCGGCGGCACGGCCAACGGCAATGGCGGTGCGGGCGGCAGTTCGACCAACACCAACAGCAACCGCGCCACGGGCGGCACCGGCCAGGGCGGCGCGGGCGGCTATGGCTACGGTTATGGCGGCAACGGCGGCGCGGGCGGCTATGCCACCGGCGGTTCATCGACCTCCAACCCTGTCATCTCGGTCAATCCGACCATCAACCCCACCCTGTCGGCCACCGGCGGCGCGGGCGGCTTCGGCGGCAGCGTCGGCGACACCACGTCGAACAGCGGCGGCAACACCCTGGCCCAGACGAACGACCAGACCAACGACCAGCGCCAGACCGCCAACCCGGTCATCACCGCCAATCCGTCGCTGAACGCGACCCAGACCGCCAATCCCACTAACACCGCCAATGGCGGCAGCGGTTATGGCGGTGCGGGCGGCGCCGGCGGCGCGGGCGGCACCTCGACCATCTATGTCACCGGCACCGGCACGGGCACCGGCAGCGGCTCCACGCCATCGATCAGCCTGAACGTCGACAATTCGGCCGACAATTCCAGCTCCAACAAGGCGACCGGCGGCAACGGCACCTCCAGCGCGACCGGCGGCAGCGCCACCGGCGGCGCCGGCGGCAGCTCGACCAACGACAACCGTTCGGCGGGCGGCGCTGGCGGCTATGGCTACGGCTATGGCGGCAATGGCGGCAACGCCACCGGCGGCGCGGGCGGCTCGTCCAGCCCGACCATCACCGTCAATCCGACCCTGTCGGCGACCGGCGGCTATAGCGGCGGCAACAGCTTCCGCAGCGGCGACCAGACCGCGACCAACTCCAATGGCGCGATCACCCTGACCGGCGGCGACAACAGCGCCACCGGCACGGGCGGCAATGGCACGGGCGGCGCAGGCGGCTTCGGCGGCAGCGTCGGCGACACCAGCGCGACCGGCGGCAACTCGACCAACGACAACACCTCGCAGGGCGGCAACGCGACCAACAACGCCACCCAGGCCCAGACGAACAACAACGATCAGCGCCAGACGGCCAATCCGACCTTCACCAGCACGCAGAACGCAACCCAGACCGCCAATCCCACCAACACCGCCACCGGCGGCCAGGGTGGCCAGGGCGGCGCGGGCGGCACCGCCACGGTCTATGTGATGGGCGGCGGCACCGGCACCGGCGGCTCGACCCCGTCGATCAGCCTGTCGCTGGACAATATCGGCAATGCCAGCGCCACCGGCGGCACCTCCAATTCGACCACCGGCGACCAGACCAACAACCAGACCCAGCGCACCGGCGACACCACCGCCACCGGCGGCAATTCCACCGCCGCGGGCGGCGCGGGCGGCTATGGCTACGGCTATGGCGGCAATGGCGGCGCGGGCGGATCCTCGACCTCCACCTCCAACCCCACGATCACGGTCAATCCGACCCTGACGGCGGCCGGCGGCGCGGGCGGCTTCGGCGGCAGCGTCGGCGACACCACGGCCAACGGCAATGGCGGCAACAGCGGCGGCAACACGCTGACCACCGGCGACCAGAGCCAGACCGCGGCCCAGACCCAGACCACCGGCGACACCACCGCCACCGGCGGCGCGGGCGGCTATGGCCAGGGCGGCAATTCCAGCGCCACCGGCGGCAATGCCCGCAACGGCAACGTCACCGGCACCAACACCAACAGCTTCACGCCGACCTTCAACCCGACGCTGTCCTATGCGCCCAGCAACACCAACGACAACACGTCGAAGGGCGGCACGGCGACCATCTATGTCACCGGCACCGGCACGGGCACCGGCAGCGGCTCGACCCCGTCGATCAGCATCACCAATGCCGGCGCGACGGCCACCGCCACCAATGGCGACCAGACCCAGTTGGGCACCATCACCAGCGACAACCGCTCGCAGGGCGGCGCGGGTGGTATGGCGGCGCGGGTGGCTATGCCACCGGCGGCAACAGCGGCGGCAACACCTTCACCGCGAACCCGACCATCACCAACAGCGCTACTGGCGGCGCCGGCTATGGCGGCAATTCCACCTCGACCTCGGACAACAACGCCACCATCGCGCCGACTGTCTCGATCGCGCCGACCATCGACGTCAATCCGACGCTGACGGCCGCGGGCGGTGCGGGCGGCTATGCCAGGGGCACCGTGGCGACACCACCGCCACCGGCGCGCGGGCGGCTATGGCTATGGCACCGGCGGCACCAACACCGCGACCGCGGCGGGCGCAACGCCACCGGCGGCACGGCCACAACGATGCGCGCATCATCGACCATCACCGCCAATGGCGGCGCGGCGGCGGGCGGCACCGGCTATTATGGCGGCAGCGGCACCGGCGGCCAGGCGCCGGCGGACGGTCACCGCGACCATCACTGGCAACACCCAGGGCGACCAGACCAACAGCCAGACCCAGCGCGCCACCGGCGGTGCGGGCGGCTATGCAGCCAACACCAACACGCTGGACAACAGCGCGCGGGCGACGGGCGGCGCGGGCGGCAACGCCACTGGCGGCACGGGCGGGACCGGTTACGGCGGCAACGCCACGGGCGGCAATGCCACCAACCGCAACGACCTGAACCAGACCCAGGCGCAGACCGCCAACGTCAATCCGACCATCACCACCACCAGCCAGGGCGGCGCCGGCGGCACCGCGAATGCGACGGGCGGCACCGGTTACGGCGGCAATTCCACCAGCAATGCGACCGGGGGCAATGCCACCAACCGCAATGACAACACCGCCTACGGCTACGGCTATGGCGGCAACGCGACCAACACCAACGACAACACCGCGACCGGCGGCAATGCCACCAACAACAATACCAGCACGATCGACGTGACGGCGCGCGGCACCGGCGGCAACGCCAATGCCACGGGCGGCAACGCCACCGCGAACGGCACCGGCTATGGCTATGGCGGCAACGCCACGGCGACGGGCACGGGCTATGGCGGCAATGGCTACGGCTATGGCGGCAACGCGACCTCCAACAGCAACGCCACCAACAACAACACCAGCACGAACAACAATACGAACAACAACACGGCGAACAGCAACTCGACGTCGAACGCGACCAGCAATTCGACCTCGAACGCCAACGCCAATGCGACGAGCAACTCGACCTCGAACGCCACCAGCAATTCGACCAGCAACTCGACGAGCAACGCCACCGGCGTGGGCGTCGGCGTGGGCACGGGTTCGGGCGGTGGTTCGGGCGGCGGCAACGTCAACGTCACCAACAACAATCAGAACAGCCAGCAGCAGAACCAGCAGCAGACCAACAACAATAACAACTACAACAACGTCAACAACCAGAACACCAACAACAATCAGAACAACAACAACGTCACGAACAACAACAACAACCAGAACAACAACAACAACCAGAACAACAATTACAACAACAACAATCAGCAGCAGACCAACAACAACCAGAACTACAACAACAACGAAAACAACAACTACAACAACAACCGGAACTACAACCAGAACTTCAATTACAACAACCAGAACCAGCAGCAGTACCAGAACAACGAAAACAACAATTACAACAACAACTACAACAACCAGAGCCAGTACCAGAACCAGTACAGCGACAACCGGAACAACAACTTCAACAACCAGTACCAGGGCCAGTATCAGAACCAGAACCAGTACGGCTTCAACAACTACAGCGGCCGCTACAGCCAGTATCAGAACCAGGACAATGGCTATGGCTATCGCAACGAATATTACGGTCCGGGCGGCAGCTATGCCGAAGCCGAAGCGGGTGCCGGCGGCTATGCGGGCGGCGGTTACGCGGGCGGCGGTTATGCGGGTGGCGGCGCCTATGGCGGCGGCTTCCGCACGGCCCAGGGCAGCGGCGTGGTTTCCGGCAGCGGCCTGACCGGCTTCGGTTATGCCGGCGGCAGCGGCGGCCAGGGCGGCTACACCTACTACCAGCCCGGCGGTCCGATCGGCGCCTATGGCTATGCCCGTCCGCTGCCGGTCACGCGCGGCGCGGCGACCAGCAGCAGCACCCAGGGCGAAAGCCGCACGGTGGCCCGTTCATCGGGCAGCGCGGTCAGCGCCGGCACCGGCTATGGCGCGGCGGGCGGCCAGTGCCGCTTCCAGGATGCGACCGTGGTCAAGGCGATCCACGCCATCTGCGAAACCGGCGACGGCCACCAGTATCCGGCCAGCCACATGACCAAGGACACCTGGATCAGCAACAGCTATGACGGCGAAGTCGCCCGCTGCCTGCCCGGGTCCACCCTGAAGGTGATGGTCGGCTCGGTCGTCTCGTCCAACCAGGGCATGACCACCGACATGGACGGCGCCCAGGTTCTGCAGTGCGCCCCCGGCGAGGCGGTGCGCCACTACAAGAACGGGATGCTCAAGTGCGCGCCCGCCGAGAAGGTGCCGGACTGCACCGAGCGCACCAACCTGCGCAAGTACGGCACCGGCGACATGTTCTTCTCCTATGTCACCCGGGTGTGCCTGCCGGCCAAGGCGCAGAACGCCCAGGCCTCGGCCTCCTCCTCGAGCAGCTACAGCTACTCGATGACCACCGAGCAGCGTCAGCAGGCCGCCGCCTATGCCAGCCAGAAGGCGCGCGAGCTGCACCTGTCGGGCATGACCCTGCAGGGCGGCGTGGGCCAGGGCTACTAAACCCCCTGTCCGCTATCGAAAAAGGGCGGCCCATCGGGGCGCCCTTTTGCCGTTCAGGCCCCCGCCCGGATCAATGCGGCGTTGCACTTCGCCGCGTTGCAACGAGGGCTCCCCCTGCTATTGTGCGCCCCTCTTGCCCCCAGCCGGGCGTTTTCAAGGGCTAACTCCATGAATATCCACGAATATCAGGCCAAAGCGGTGTTGCGCGGATTCGGCGTGCCGGTACCCGATGGCAAGGCTGCCTTCAGTGTCGAAGAGGCGGTGGAAGCCGCCAAGTCCCTGCCCGGCCCGGTCTGGGTGGTGAAGGCCCAGATCCATGCCGGCGGCCGCGGCAAGGGCGGCGGCGTCAAGGTGGTCAAGTCCATCGAGGACGTGAAGAAGGAAGCCGAGCGCATGCTGGGCATGACGCTGGTGACCCACCAGACCGGCCCGGCCGGCCGCCTGGTCAAGCGCCTGTATATCGAGGACGGCTCGGCCATCGAGCGCGAACTGTATCTGTCGGCGCTGGTCGACCGCGCCACCAGCCGCATCGCCTTCATCGTCTCCACCGAAGGCGGCATGGACATCGAGGAAGTCGCGGCCAAGACGCCCGAGAAAATCCACACCTTCCAGATCGAGCCCGCCGTGGGCTACAGCCCCTATGTGGGCGGCCAGATCGCCAGCGCGCTGGGCCTCAAAGGGCCCCAGGCCAAGCAGATCGGCCAGGTGGTCAAGAAGCTCTATGAGGCCTTCATCGACAAGGACATGAGCCTGCTGGAAATCAACCCGCTGGTGGTGACCAAGGACGGCAGCATCATCTGCCTGGATGCCAAGCTGAACTTCGACGACAACGCCCTGTTCCGCCACAAGGACGTGATGGAGCTGCGCGACCTGGACGAGGAAGATCCCGCCGAGGTCGAAGCGTCGAAATACGACCTGTCCTACATCAAGCTGGACGGCGAGATCGGCTGCATGGTCAACGGCGCGGGCCTGGCCATGGCGACCATGGACATCATCAAGCTGTTCGGCAGCGAGCCCGCCAACTTCCTGGATGTGGGCGGCGGCGCCACCAAGGAAAAGGTCACCCAGGCGTTCAAGATCATCGTGTCCGATCCGAACGTGAAGGGCATTCTGGTCAACATCTTCGGCGGCATCATGAAATGCGACATCATCGCCGAAGGCATCGTGGCCGCGGCCAAGGACCTGTCGCTGACCGTGCCGCTGGTCGTGCGCCTGGAAGGCACCAATGTGGAGCTGGGCAAGGAAATCCTGGCCAAGTCCGGCCTGGCCATCACCTCCGCCGACAATCTGGCCGACGCCGCGCAAAAGGTGGTTGCGGCCGTGAAGAGTGGGAAGTAAGCGTGGCAGAGGGCCAGCCACTCGTTGTGCTGATGCGACGTCTGACAGAGCCGCACTTATCCGCCTATGATTTGCTTGATAAAGAACTGAAAAGCCTTGGTTTTGAGCAATTAGAACTACCTGTGCCGGCTAGGCGGGATACAGTCAAATTCGGAGCCAGTTCAGCCCACAAAAAAGGCGACACCGTCGTGCAGCTATCGACCGGCACGGGTCGCGAAGCAGGACATGAGATGTCTCATATCTCACTGAGCGTCATGGATAAGACTTCATCGTTTCCGGACACCGTCAAAGAGGTTGCGGATTGGCTTGGCGCAGAACCGGAATACCTTGCAAAGGCTGCACAATTTACAGTTCTAGAAAATGGCTCTGCATGGACGCCAATAGCGTTGGCCGAAACGAAGCAGTGGCCCACAAAGTTGAACGGAACCCTCGCCCATATCAACGTGATGGATATGGGGTTCGGCGTATCAATTTCTCGCATCGTGCAAAGGACTAAGTAACATCATGTCCATCCTCGTCGACAAGAACACCAAGGTCATCTGCCAGGGCTTCACCGGCAACCAGGGCACCTTCCATTCCGAACAGGCCATCGCCTATGGCACCAAAATGGTCGGCGGCACCACGCCGGGCAAGGGCGGCACCACCCATCTGGGCCTGCCGGTTTTCGACACGGTGCGCGAGGCGCGCGAAAAGGTCGGCGCCGATGCGTCGGCCATCTATGTGCCCCCGCCGTTTGCGGCCGACGCGATCCTGGAAGCGATCGACGCCGAAGTGCCCCTGATCGTCTGCATCACCGAGGGCATCCCGGTGCTGGACATGGTCAAGGTCAAGCGCGCGCTGTGCGGTTCGAAGTCCCGCCTGATCGGGCCCAACTGCCCCGGCGTCATCACCCCCGACGAGTGCAAGATCGGCATCATGCCCGGCCACATCCATCGCAAGGGCAAGGTCGGCATCGTCTCGCGTTCGGGCACCCTGACCTATGAAGCGGTGGCGCAGACCACCGCGGCGGGCCTGGGCCAGTCGACCTGCGTGGGCATCGGCGGCGATCCGGTGAAGGGCACCGAGCATATCGAGGTTCTGGAGATGCTGCTGGCGGACCCGGAAACCGAGAGCATCATCATGATCGGCGAGATCGGCGGATCGGCCGAGGAAGACGCCGCCGACTTCATCAAGCATTCCAAGGTGAAGAAGCCCATGGTCGGCTTCATCGCCGGCGTCACCGCCCCGCCGGGCCGGCGCATGGGCCATGCGGGCGCCATCATCAGCGGCGGCAAGGGCGGCGCCGATTCGAAGATCGAAGCGATGAAGTCCGCAGGCATCCGCGTCTCGCCGAACCCGGCGGCGCTGGGCACCACCCTGGTGGAGCTGCTTTCGGGCAAGTAATTGCCCCAAGAGATTGCCCAAGGAAGAGGCGGTAGCGATACCGTCACGAAACAGGCCCGGCGGAGAAATCCGGCCGGGCCTTTTTCATACCCGATCGCATGGGTATCGATGACGAATAGGCATCGCCAAGGGCGCCTCTTCGCCCCATATTAACCGCAATACCGTTGAATCTGTCTCAGGAAGGGCTTACCACCCCACCGCACGCGAAACACCGCCTCCCCGGCGGGTCCAGGAACGGGTTAGAGCCCAACAAGCTCCCCCACAAGCGTTTGAAATGACTGAACAATCCCCATCAGACAAACTCAATCGCGCCTCCAACGCGATCCTCGAAGCCACCTCCTTCCTCAACGGCACCAACGCCCAGTTCGTCGAGCAGCTCTATGAGCGCTACCTGGCCGACCCCAATTCGGTCGAGCAGGGCTGGCAGGACTATTTTGCACAGCTTGGCGAAAAGGGGCTGAGCCCCACCCAGCTGGGCCGCGGCCCCGCCTGGAAGCGCGATGCGCGCCCCGACCTGGCAAATGGCGATCTGGTCGCCGCCCTGACCGGCCAGGAACCGCCGGCCAAGCCCGCCCCAAAGGGCAAGGGCGCGCCCGCCGCTGCCGCCGATCCGGCCGCAGCGCTGAACGCCGCCAAGCACTCCATTCACGCCGTCCAGATGATCCGCGCCTATCGCATGGTCGGGCATCTGGAAGCCGATCTCGATCCCCTGGGCATCACCCACTCGACCCCCCAGCCCACGCTGGACCCGGCCAATTACGGTTTCGAGGGCGCCGAGCTGGACAAGCCCGTCTATGTCGACGGCATCCTGGGCGTCGAAAACGCCACCCCGCGCGAACTGCTGGGCCGGCTGCGCAGCATCTATTGCGGGCGGATCGGCTATGAGTTCATGCATATCCATGACGCCGAACAGAAGCTGTGGCTGCAAAAGCGCATCGAGGGCGAGGAAGGCCAGATCGGCTTCACCCCCGAGGGCAAGAAGGCCATCCTGAACAAGCTGATGGAGGCCGAGGGCTTCGAGAAGTTCGCGGCCAACCGTTTCGTCGGCACCAAGCGCTTCGGCCTGGATGGCGGCGAAGCCACCATTCCGGCGCTGGAACAGATCATCAAGCGCGGCGGCCAGCTGGGCGTGAACCAGATCGTGCTGGGCATGGCCCATCGCGGCCGCCTGAACGTGCTGGTCAATGTGATGGGCAAGCCCTATCGCCAGCTGTTCCATGAATTCCAGGGCGGCGCGGCCAATCCGTCCAGCGTCGAAGGCTCCGGCGACGTGAAGTATCACCTGGGCGCCTCCTCGGACCGCGAGTTCGACGGCCACAAGGTGCACCTGTCGCTGACCGCCAACCCATCGCACCTGGAAATCGTCGACCCCGTCGTGCTGGGCAAGGCCCGCGCCAAGCAGTGGCAGCTGCACGACATCGACGCGCGTTCCTCGGTCCTGCCGCTGCTGATCCACGGCGATGCGGCCTTTGCCGGCCAGGGCGTGGTGGCCGAATGCTTCGCCATGAGCGGCACCAAGGGCTTCCGCACCGGCGGCACCATCCATTTCGTGATCAACAACCAGATCGGCTTCACCACCGCGCCGGTTTTCTCGCGCTCCTCGCCCTATTGCACCGACATCGCCCTGATGGTGCAGGCGCCGATCTTCCATGTGAATGGCGACGATCCCGAAGCGGTGGTTCACGCCGCGCGAATCGCCATCGAGTTCCGCCAGCAGTTCAACAAGGACGTCGTCCTGGACATGATCTGCTATCGCCGCTTCGGTCACAACGAGACCGACGAGCCCAGCTTTACCCAGCCGCAGATGTACCGGGTGATCCGCAATCACGCCACGACGCTGCAGCTTTACTCGAAGAAGCTGGTCGAGGAAGGCACGCTGAGCGACGCCGATGTCGAGGCGATGCAGGGCGATTTCAACAACCGCCTGGATGAAGAGTTCAACGCCTCCAAGGCGCACCTGCCCAACCGCGCCGACTGGCTGGACGGCAAGTGGCAGGGCATGGAAGCCGCCCCCAAGCTGGGCGACCGCCGCGGCGACACCGGCGTGCCCGAGGAAACGCTGCGCAAGGTCGGCAAGGCGCTGACCACCGCGCCCGAAGGCTTCAACCTGCACAAGACCATCACCCGCCTGCTGGAAGCCAAGGCCAAGATGTTCGAGACCGGCGAAGGCTTCGACTGGGCAACCTGCGAGGCGATGGCCTTCGGCACCCTGCTGGACGAAGGCTATTACATCCGCCTGTCGGGCCAGGATTCCACCCGCGGCACCTTCAGCCAGCGCCATGCCGGCCTGGTCGACCAGGAGAGCGAGGAGCGCTACTACCCGCTGCAGCATATCGGCGAGAACCAGGGCTGCTTCGAGGTCGTGGATTCGCTGCTGTCGGAAGAGGCCGTGCTGGGCTTCGAATATGGCTACAGCCTGGCCGAGCCCAAGGCGCTTGTCCTGTGGGAAGCCCAGTTCGGCGACTTCGCCAACGGCGCCCAGGTGGTGATGGACCAGTTCATCTCGTCGGGCGAAATGAAGTGGCTGCGCATGTCGGGCCTGACCCTGCTTCTGCCGCACGGCTATGAGGGCCAGGGGCCCGAGCACAGCTCGGCCCGCCTGGAACGCTACCTGCAGCTTTGCGCCCAGGACAACATGCAGGTCTGCGTGCCCACTACGCCGGCCAACTATTTCCACATGCTGCGCCGGCAGATGCACCGCCCGTTCCGCAAGCCGCTTGTGGTGCTGACGCCCAAGTCGCTGCTGCGCCACAAGAAGTGCACCAGCTTCTTCACCGACATGCTGCCGTCCAACAGCTTCCACCGGGTGCTGCGCGACCAGGCCGAAGCGGTGCCGGGCGCCACCACCATCGAGCTGGCCCCCGACAACAAGATCAAGCGCGTCGTGCTGTGCTCGGGCAAGGTCTATTTCGACCTGATGGAAGAGCGCGAGAAGCGCGGCGAGAACCGCATCCAGATCATCCGCATCGAGCAGCTCTATCCCTTCCCGGAGAATGTTCTGGCCCAGGAGCTGAACCGCTTCCCCAAGGCCGAGATCGTCTGGTGCCAGGAAGAGCCGCAGAACCAGGGCGCCTGGACCTTTGCGCGCCCGCGCATCGAGGCGACCATCGCCCAGCTGGGCGGCAAGGGCAGCCCGCGCTATGTCGGCCGCCCCGAATACGCCTCAACCGCCGCCGGCCTGATGAAGCAGCACCAGGCCGAACTGGCTGCCTTCCTGAACGACGCACTCTCGCTTTAACCCGCCGCGAAATCTGACAAGAGCCACCGATGACCGTTGAAATTAAAGTGCCCGCGATGGGCGAATCCGTGACCGAAGCCACTGTCGCCAAGTGGTTCAAGAAGGAAGGCGACGCGGTCAAGCGCGACGAGCCCCTGCTGGAACTGGAAACCGACAAGGTGACGGTCGAGGTGCCCTCGCCTGCCGATGGCGCAATTGAATCCATCTCGGTCAAGGCCGGCGACACGGTGACGGTCGGCGCGCTGCTGGGCGCGATCGCCGAAGGCAAAGCCGGCGCCGCCCCCGCCAAGAAGGCCGAAGCGCCCAAGCCCGCGGCCCCTGCCGCGCCTGCCCCCGCTCCCGCCGCGGCTCCCACGCCGGGCGCGCCCGCCATGCCGTCGGCCCAGCGCATCGCCGCCGAAAGCGGCATTCCGACATCGTCTGTCGCCGGCACCGGCCGCGACGGCCGCGTGACCAAGGGCGACATGCTGGCGGCGCTGGAATCGCGCAGCGCCCAGCCGGCCGCCGCTGCGGCGCCTTCCGGCCCGCGCGCCAACGAGATGCGCGAGGAAAAGGTGCCGATGACGCGCCTGCGCAAGACCATCGCGCTGCGCCTGAAGGAATCGCAGAACACCGCCGCCCAGCTGACCACCTTCAACGAGGTGGACATGACCGCGGTGATGAACCTGCGCGCCGCCTACAAGGACGCCTTCGAAAAGAAGCACGGCGTCAAGCTGGGCTTCATGGGCTTCTTCACCAAGGCCGTTGTCGCCGCGCTGAAGGAACTGCCCAACGTCAATGCCGAGATCGAAGGCGACAACATCGTCTACAAGAACTATTTCGATATCGGCATCGCGGTCTCGACCGAGCGCGGCCTGGTCGTGCCGGTGGTGCGTGACGCCGAAAACCTGTCGCTTGCCGACATCGAAAAGACCATCGCCGATTTCGGCAAGCGCGCCCGCGACAACAAGATCAAGCTGGACGAGCTGCAGGGCGGCACCTTCTCGATCACCAATGGCGGGGTGTTCGGCTCGCTGATGTCGACCCCGATCCTGAATTCGCCCCAGTCGGGCATCCTGGGCATGCACAAGATCCAGCCGCGCCCCATGGCGATTGGCGACAAGATCGAGATCCGCCCGATGATGTACCTGGCCCTGTCCTATGACCACCGCATCGTGGACGGACGCGAGGCGGTCACCTTCCTGGTCAAGGTGAAGGACAATCTGGAAGATCCCCAGCGGATGCTCCTGGAAATCTGATAAAAAGGGCGGCTTCGGCCGCCCTTTTCTTTTCAGGTCTTTTCTTTGCCGGTTTGTCGGCAATGGCCGGCGCGCCGCGTCCTTGAACGAACAATGGGAGTTGACCATGGCGTATGTCGAAGGTTTCGTGGTCCCGGTGCCCAGGGACCGGTTGGAGGATTACAAGGCGATGTCGCGCGTCGTCGAGGTCATCTTTCGCGAGCTTGGCGCCCTGGACTATGTGGAATGCGTCGGCGACGATGTGCCTTACGGCACCCTCACCTCCTTCCCCCGCGCCGTGCAGGCGACCGAGGATGAGGTCGTGGTCTTCGCCTGGGTGGTCCATCCCAGCCGGGAAAGCCGGGACGCCTGCAACAAGGCGGCGATGGACGATCCGCGCATGAAGTCGTGGGAAGGCAAGATTCCCTTCGACGGCAAGCGGATGATTTTCGGCGGGTTTGTTCCGTTCCAGGGGCTCTAGCCCCGCAAGATCAGGCGACCTGTTTGTCCAGCTGTTCCAGCTTGGCCAGCTCGACATGGGCGCGCAGCTCGATCTGGTCCAGCACGTCCTGCAGCTTGGGATCGGCAAAGGCGTCGTGACGACGGGTCACCGCCACCGCCAGCCGGTTCAGCGTGTTGCGCGGAATGCCGCCGGCCAGAAGGCCGTCGCGCACCTGGTCCAGGATTTCCAGAAGCTGTTCGCCATGGGCCAGCCCCTTGGAGCGGCCGGAGGTGGAATCCTCCATCCCCTGCAGCATCAGGATGGAATCCAGCGCCGCGATGGGGCCGGGACCGGCAACAACCGAACCATGCGCGTCCGCCGAACCACCCACGGAAAAACCGCCGGTGGAAGACCCGCTGGTGGACTTGCGTTTGACGGCCGCGGTTTCGATGCGGCCAGGACCCTTGATTTCCATGGCGCGACTGTCCCGATACGACACGTCAGCATCGCCCATCATGGTTAAGGAATCGTTGATCCGTGCCACCGGCGGACGAACAGGCGCCAAAAAGCAGGGAAAAGACTGGCACGGCGCTTGAAACAGTCCATGCGGCAAGTTCAAGGAGGTTGCCAATATGTACGGCGATCGGAAGAAAAATCTCGTCGCGCTGATGGTGCTGCTGGTGGCTTTGATGGCCCTGGCGGGCGCGGCTTACTGGCGGCTGCACCAGCCCAAGCTCGGACCCTATGGCGCGATCGCCATGTCCGAGACATCCCTCACCTATGGCGGGGCCTGGGGTTATCCCGACCCGGTTTCGGCCTACAAGCGTTCCATCGCGGAATGCAACAAGGCCGGCAGCCCCGACTGCGTGGTCAAGGCCAGCCTGAAGGACACATGCGGTGCGCTGGCGATCAGCGCCGAACGCAACGCGTCCTTCCTGGTCACAGGCCGCGATCAGGTGCAGACCACGCAAACCGCAATGGCCCAATGCCAGGAAACCGGCGCGAGCGATTGCGAAGTGCGCGAAAACATCTGCAGCACGGCTTCTTGAGGCCACCCTCTCTGGCCTTCGCAACTCTGCTTGACGCGGCGCTCCCAACGAGTGCCGCGTCTGCGCGTTGTTATGGCGGTCTCCCCCTACACAGGCCCGCCTCCCCCTTTGGCGCGAAGCGCCTGAAAGGGGGAGGTGGCCGTAGCAACGCGAAGGCGCATCGCGCCTGAGCAAAGTTGCGAAGGCCGGAGGGGGTTAAGCCCTGTGATAAGGGTGACCAGCCAGAATGGTAATGGCGCGATAGACCTGTTCGGCCAGAAGCGCGCGCGCCAGAAGATGCGGCCAGGTCTGGGGCCCGAAGGCCAGGCTGCGGCCCGCTTTCTTGCCCGGCAGCGGCGCCAGCCCGTCGGGCCCGCCCAGTACAAAGGCCAGGTCGCGGGTGCCCACATCGCGCAGCGACCCCAGCATCTCGGCGAAATCCTCGCTCTTCATGCCCTTGCCGCGCGCGTCCAGCAGCACCAGATGCGCGCCGTCCGGCAGGCGCGCGGCCAGCCGTTCGGCCTCGTCCTTCATGCGGGCCGCCGGTTCGCGCAGGCGTGACACGGAAAGTTCCACCACCGCCACGCCGGTAAATCCCAGCCCGCGCCCCAGCTTGCGCGCCCGGTCGATGAAATCATCGCAAAGCTGGCCTTCGGCGGTGCCGCGCATCTGGCCGATGGCGTAGATCCACAACCTCATGGCTTCGGCCCCACGGCGCGGCCTATCTGCGGCCGCCGACCGACCACATGCCTTCCAGGTCGTAATAGTCGCGCACTTCGGGGCGGAACAGATGCACGATCACATCGCCCGCATCGACCAGAACCCAGTCGCCCTGGGTCGCGCCGCTGACGGGACGGGTGCCATAGCCGGCCTCTTTGAGGCGGCGCGACAGGTGTTCAGCCATGGCCGCAACGTGGCGTGAGGAGCGGCCCGATGCAATCACCGCCGCATCGCAAAGCGCCGAACGGCCATCCAGATCCACCGTAACGATGTTCTCGGCCTTGTCGTCATCCAGCGAGGCCAGGATGCGCTTCAGAAGATCGCTCTGCGGCTGGCGTGCGGCCTTTTTCGGCGGCGCGGCCTTCTTCGCGGTTTTGACCGGAGCCTTTTTTGCCGTCGGCTTTTTCGCGGGCGCCTTGGCGGCCTTCTTGGCGGCCGTCCTGGCGGATTGTGCCGCCGGAGCCTTTTTCGCCGTCTTTTTTGCAGGCTTCTGCGCGGCGGCCTTGGTCGCGGACTTCCCGGCAGCTTTTTGCGTGGCAGGCTTTGGAGCAGCGGGCTTTTTCACATCAGCCTTCTTGGCATCGGCCTTCTTGGAAGCAGCCTTCTTGCTGTTGCTCTTCTGGCTGCTGCTCTTCTGGCTGCCAGTCTTCTTCGTGCGGGTCAGGGGTCGGTCCTCCGGTCAGAGCAGGGGGTTTAGCATGGCCTCAATCGGGTCACCAAGCATTTGGCGCAAGACGGTGGAACTGGCGCTGTTGCGCCGCCCATCCAGCACCAGGATGCAGGGCGGGGCCTTCAGATGCGCGCAAATGCCGAAGCGGCGGGTCAGGGCCGCCGGCAAAGGCGCCAGCGCGCTGCCGGGCCGGCGCACAACCACGATGGGCAGGCGCCGCGCGATCTGCTGCCAGGACCGCCAGCGGGAAAATTGCAGAAGATTGTCGCTGCCCATCAGCCAGACAAAGCGGATGCGCGGGAAACGGCGCTGCAGCGCGCCGATCGTGTCGATGGTGTAGCGGGTGTCCAGCCGCGCCTCGATATCCGTCACGCGGATGCGCGGATGATGGGCGACGGCCCGCGCGCCTTGCACAGCCACGCCAGAAAGGGGCCCGCCGGCTCGAAGCGAGCGGATTGCCCGGTGAAACCAGCCACCAGACATAATCCAGCTTCAACGCCCTGGCGCCACCAGGCTACCTGGCATAGAGATGTGCGTCATGCGCCGGATCGAACGAGCGCCCAAAGAGCGCGATGGTCATGCCGTCGGCGACAGGACCGGGCGGACGTATCCAGTTCAGGGCAGACCGTCATGGCCGGGGCGCATCATGGACAGGTCTTCTCATGGCAGGTTTGGCCCGTGCCGCCTACCCTATGCCAGGTGGTCAGCTGTTCAGCGCCCACAGGCCCGCGCGCATGCATCTTGCCGGTGCCGATGCCGATTTCCGCCCATGCCGAATTCGCCGCCATCAGCGGGCTGGGTGAAGAGCGTTCCACAGCACGATGGCGCTGGCCGACACTGTTGATGAGGTGTCCGCGCCGCCGCATCCTCCCGGTGATGATGGCGTCGGTATGGTGCAACCATAGGTTTCGATATGGGCGATGGCCGCGTCAGCCGTCGACCACCGCCACCGCGATGATCCCGCGTCAGATATTCGGTGCGCCGGTCTTCTTTCTGTCGCCAGCTTTGCAGGCGGGAAGGAGCTACACGCACCGCTTCGTCACCACGAATTTCGCGGCCCGCCGTCGCCAGGTCCGCCAGAATGGAGCGTGAGGCCATGGCTGGACAGGACTTTGCGATCGATCAGCAGCGTCTCGGCGGCGCCTGCAGATGCTGGTGCGCCCATATCTTGGCGTTGACCGCGATGGCGCGCCTTGGCCAGGTCCGCCGCTTCGTGGATATGGGCGGTAGCCAGCCCTTCCAGATGCGCCAGCGCACAGGCACCCGCCTCAGCCATCACCCAGCCAGGTCAGGCCCTTTTCGCGCGGTGATCAGATCGACATTGCCGTTTCAGCCCTTCCAGCATCATGCCCCACCGCGGCGCAGTCAGGATTCTTCACATACTGGATGGCGGCCTCGGGCAGGCCGACGATTTCAGCCCTCGATCATGGCGGCGTGAATAGCGCCGGCGAGCGGATGGAATCGCTGCCGCCGCGCAGGATCGCCTGATGCCGCTTTTCAGCGTCAGCGCACATCGGCCGTCACATTGAGGCCTGTTCGCCAGATGATGATGCCGATGACGCCGATGGGCGGCGTGGAAACGCGGGCGATGTCCAGCGGTAGAGGCGGGTCCAGCGTGCCAGCTCGCGCCCCACCGGATCGGGCGCGCCGCAACCACTTCACGCCGCCCAGCCGCCAGCACCTCGATACGCGCATCGTTCAGGGTCAACCGTTCGATCATGGGCAGCCATGTCCGCCACTTTCGCCGCACGATGTCAGCATTGGCAACGAGGATTTCATCCTTGCGCGCGCGGATCGCAGCGGCAGCAGCCATAAGCGCGCGCAGGTCTTCCTGTTCGCCCGACGCTTCGCGCAAGGTACGCGCCGCCTCGCGCCGCAACGCCGATCGCCTGCATGTATCCGCAGCCAGAGTGTCGCCCGGTTTGTGTTACCGTCATAATCCGCTTCCCGTCGAACCAGGTCATCGCGGCGGTGGATCATCTCGTCCCGCCACGATAGCCCAATATGGCCTCGATTTCGACCGTGCGCTTGCCGGCGATAAGCTCGGCATCGGCAGCGCCATGGCAGCCAGGCCGCGCGCAATCTCGCGCCCGTCAGCGCGATTTGACGTCACCGTGTCGCCGCTGGGCTTCCATCCACCTGCCGGATGCCGGCGGGCAAAGACTCTTGCCGCCCTCCGGCGCGCGCACCGCGCCATCGTCGATCACCAGCGCGCCCTGGGCGCAAAGCCCTGCGATCAGCGCTTTGCGCGCGGCAGCCCAGCGTCAGGCTGGCGCGAAAGTACGGTGTGACGCGCGCCCGACAACCGCTGACAGCGGCGCGGTGACCACCCTTAATGAAAATCCATCGCAGCCCGCGCCCACCATCGCGATGCGCGCAGCAATGACCTTAGAGGCCATGCCGCCGCGAAACCGGAAATGGACTCGCCCGCCTCGCCTCGATCTGCGGCGTGTTAAGCGAGCTTCAGGGAATGCGCGGCCTTGGGACTCGACGGTGGGATCGGCGGTGCGCCAGTCCATCGACATCCGACAACAGCACCAGCTGGTCGGCACCCATCATCGAAGGCGACGCGCGCGCCAAGCCAAGTCATTGTCGCCAAACCGGATCTCGGCGGTAGCCGTATCGTTCTCGTTGATCACCGGCTGCGCCCAGCGCTCGATCAGGGTGCTTAGCGTGGCGCAGGCGTTCAAATAACGGCGCCGTTCCTCGGTATCGTCAAGGTCAGCAGTACCTGGGCCGCGACGATGTCGAAGCCCGCCAGAACTCTCGGCGCAGAGCTCGGCCGAGCGCACCTGTCCGGCGGCGGCGGCACGGCCTGGCTTTCCTCCAGCCGCAACGCACCGGACGGCAGGCAACAACCGGCGACCCAGCGCGATGGAGCGGATGACACAGAATGACTTTCGCGCCCGCCTTTTGGCGCGGCGACATCGGCGCACAGCGAGGGTCAGCCATTCACAGCGCAGCTCGCCCCCTGGCGCCCGTCGACCAGCGGCGAGGCACCTTCACCACCACCAGCCGCGCGCCGATACGCTGCCCGTTTCGATGGTCATGGCGCCCAGCCGTCTGCTTTTGATCTTGGGCGTGGCGCGCGCTTCGCGGATCTGTAGCCATATCGCGCAGCACACTCTGGATACCCTCGCCCGACACGCCGGAAATCCACATGCACCTTGTAGCCGCAGGCTTTTTTCCAGCGCGGCCTTTTTCGCCCAGCCAGCGACGCGGCGTCAGTAGCGTCGACAGCATTCCAGCGCCACGATCTCTCGGAAGCATCAGCCAGGCCGTGGCCATCGCCTCCAGCTCGCCGCGGATGGTGCGATAGGTGGCGGCGATCTTCTCGCCGGTGCCGTCGATCAGATGCAGGATGAGCACGCTGGCGCGCCAGCGAGAAACGGTCGCCCAGGCCAGCGCCTTCACCGCGCCTCGATCAGGCCAGCAGGTCGGCCAGCACAATTCGAAATCGTCGATCCCCACCGCCCAGCTGCGGCTCCAGCGTGGTGAAGGTCAGTCCGCGATCTTGGGGCGCGCCGCCGTACGCGACAGGAAGGTCGACTTGCCCGCATTGGGCAGGCCGATCAACCAGCATCGGCGATCAACTTCAACGAGGGGATCAGCACCTTTTTCCTCGCCAGCTGGCAGGCAGCGCCGCAGGGTGCCTGGTTGGTAGCGCTCTTGAAAATGGGCGTTACCGAAGCCGCCATTGCCGCCAGCCAGCAGGGTCACGCATACCGGGCTGGTCCCGTATCGACGATCAGCGTCTCGCCGTCTTCCTCGCCGTTCGGGTGCCGACCGGCACTTTCGCCAGCAGCATCCTCGCCGCCCTTGCCGGTCATCACCTTGCCCAGCCCCGCCCTGGCCGTTCTGTGCCTTCATGCTGCTGATAGCGGTAGTCGATCAGGGTGTTGAGATCCACCGCTACTCGGCGATCCACATCGCCACTTCGCACTCGTCCGCCGCAAGGCCCGCCATATTCGAGTAATTCTCCCGGCAGGCAATGCAGCCACCACCCCCCGCTCGGAAGGCGCATTTGTCAGCGTCGAGAAGCCGCATCTTCTTCCCTGCTCAAGGCCGCCCGTTTCGCAGAAATCGGCCCGCGTCAACAGCATGTCGTGGCACAGCACCATGGCCCCGCGCGCGCGGCTTTCGCGCATGGCCGAACCATTGTGGCGCGCCCCCAGCTTGGCCAGGACATGGCCGGATGCCGGATTGTCGTGGAACCAGCCGGCATGCAGGCTTTCCATGCCCAGGTCGGCGAAGGCGTAGGCGACCAGGCGGCGGGCCGTTTCGGTGGCGAAGCCCTGGCCCCAGAAGGGCTTGCCCAGCCAGTAGCCCATCTCGAAGCCGCCCGCATCGTCCGCATGCAGGCCCGCCCCGCCCAAAAACTGGCCGTCCAGCTTGCGCAGGATGGAGAAGGTGTGATGGCGGCCGCCGCGGCGCGGGCCCAGCCCGGCCACGAATTCCTCGGCATCCTCCTCGCTATAGGGGTGGGGCACGCGGCTCATATTCTTCGACACGCTGAAATCGCCCAGCCAGACGGTCATCGCGGCAATATCGCCGGGTCTGGGGGCACGCAATATCAGTCTTTCACTCTCCAGGGTGCACATGTCATCCCCCGCAATCCTTCCTTTGCGAGGAACAAAAAAGGGAGATGGCGGACCATCTCCCTCGCTCGTAACGGGCCGCCAATTCGTTGGCGGCCTGATGTCTTCAGCCGCCTATTCCGCCGCAATCTTCATCGCCGGGTTCGCCGCCGATACGACCGACACAAAGGTGCGGCGCTTGTAACCGGTCTTGAACGCGACATGGCCGTCACGGAGGGCAAACAGGGTATGGTCGCGGCCCATGCCGACGCCTTCACCCGCATAGAACTTGGTGCCGCGCTGGCGCACGATCACGTTGCCGCCCGACACGGCCTGGCCGCCGAACAGCTTCACGCCCAGCATCTTGGGGTTGGAATCGCGGCCGTTGCGCGAAGAACCGCCAGCTTTCTTGTGTGCCATGGGACGAAACCTCTAACTCGACTGGTGGGCGCGATCAGCCCGCGGAAATGGAAAGAACCTTCACCTTGGTGAAGTGCTGGCGATGGCCGCGCTTGCGATGGGTGTCCTTGCGGCGCTTCTTCTTGAAGGCCACCACCTTGTCGCCCTGGCCGTGTTCCAGGATTTCGCACTGGACGGAGGCGCCGCTGACCAGCGGCGCGCCGATCTTCGGGGTATCGCCACCCAGCATCAGGACCTCGAAATCGACCTTGGCGCCGACGTCGCCAGCCAGCGACTCGACCTTCAGGACGGCATCCTGGGTCACCTTGTATTGCTTTCCGCCGGTGCGGACGACCGCGTACATGGCCTAAATCCTTGAATTATATGTGTTTTCCGCAAACCCTGAGTCCGCGAAGAGCGGCGGACTATACGCAAAGAGGTTTTGGCGTCAAGGCACGTTTTCGGCGCCCTCACATGTCCTTTTCCAGGGCCTTCCTCAGGCGCCTCTGCTGGCGTTCGGCGACCCGCGCAACGACCGCCGCGGCCAGCAGGATCACCCCCACATACAGGGCCCCCCACTTGGCGCCCGACACGGTATGGGCGATGGCCGCCAGCGTGTCGCTGGGCTGGCCCAGCAAAAGACGCAGCTCCAGCCCGTTCTCCACCGCGTCCAGCACCGCGCCGGCGATCGGCACCGCCGCCAGCAGGGTCAGGATGCGGCGCAGCCGCCCCGGCCGGGGCGCAAAGGCCTCGCGCGCCAGGATGCCGGAAAAGAAGAAGGACAGCGCGTAAAGCGGCATCAGCAGGTAATCGAGCCCCAGCACCAGGCCGGCGCGCAGGGCATAGCCGGGCTGGCTCCAGACAAAGAAGGCGGCGCTGTACTGGCCGGCGCGGGAGAAATCCTGCAGGTCGGAGGCGCCGAAGCCGGACGCGGCCTTCAACTGCAGGTCCGTCAGGGCCACCACGGCGAACACCGCCGCGCCCAGCACGGTCGTGACAAGCCAGCGGCGGCTCAGGTCTTCCTTGGTAATTCGCATCGCCGTTTCCCGGAAAATGGTCTAATCCCATGCCATGCGATCCCAGTCTAGGCGTAGCGCCTTCGACATTGTCTACAATTTCCACTGGGTGGTTCCGGGCGAGGCGGCGCGCGCCATGCAGGCCTGGGCCGGTGGCGTGGAAGGCTTCCTGAAACGCCGCGGAATCCGCGCCATCATCAATCTGCGCGGCCGCAATGACGACCTGTCCTGGTGGAAAAAGGAGACCGCGCTGGCGGCCCGCAACGGCATCGCCCATCTGGACGCGATGCTGGATTCGCGCAAGCTGCCCACGCGCGAAATGCTGATGCGCCTGATCGAGGCGTTCGATACCGCGCCGCGCCCCTTCATGGTCAAATGCTCCGGCGGCCAGGACCGGGCCAGCTTCGCCTCGGCGCTGTTTCTGATCCATCGCGGCGGCTGGAAGGCTCTGGCGGCAGCGCGAAAGCAGTTTCAGCGCTTTCCCTATCTGCATTTTCCCAAGCGCCATCAGCGCTGGCTGAAAGCCTTTGTCGAATTCGCCGCCGAGGATGCCAGGGGCGCGCCGCTGGCCGCGTGGATCGCGGATACCTACACGCCCGAGCGCGCCAAGGCCTGGCTGGACAGCCATGGCCTGTCCGACGGCTACAAGGCGATTTTCACCAGCCCCACCCGCAGTCCATTTCAATGGTGACCCCCTCCGCCTTGCGCAGCGCAGGCGCTGCTACAGGCACCTCCCCCTCGCAGGGCGCTGACGCGCCCGAGGGGGAGGAGGTTCAATGGTGACCCCCTCGTGGGAAAATTGGGCCTTGCGCAGCGCAGGCGCTGCTACAGGCACGTCCCCCTCGCAGGGCGCTGACACGCCCGAGGGGGAGGAGGTTCAATGGTGATGTTGACCGTCGCGCCCGGCATCTTGCTGTGGCGCGAATGGCTGGCACCGGCGGCGCAAAAGGCGCTGCTGGACGATGTGCTGGCGCGGCTTGAACAGGCCCCGCTCTACCGCCCCATCATGCCGGGGACCGGCAAGCCCTTCTCTGCCCAGGAAAGCAATTTCGGCCCCCTGGGCTGGGTGGCGGACAAGGCGGGCTATCGCTACCAGCCCACCCATCCGGTCACGGCCAGGCCCTGGCCGGACATGCCCCCTGCCCTGGCGGCGCTGTGGCAGGCGCTGGCGGGCGCCTGGGGGACCGATCCGCCGCCGCCCGCCTGCTGCCTGGTCAACCTGTACCGGGACGGAGCCCGCATGGGGCTGCACCAGGACCGCGACGAGGCCGATACCAGCGCCCCGGTGATCGGCGTCTCACTAGGCGACAGCGCCGTGTTCCGCATCGGCGGAACCAGCCGCAAGGGGCCCACCCGCAGCCTGACCCTGGCTTCGGGCGATGTGATCGGCCTTGGCGGGCCCGCCCGGCTGGCCTTTCACGGCATCGACCGGGTGCGGGCGGGCAGCTGCGGCCTGATTCCGGGCGGGGGCCGGCTGAGCCTGACCCTGCGGCATGTGCGGGCATAAAAAAGGCCCCCGGCTGGGGAGCCGGGGGCAAAATGCGCGTAATGCGCGGAGACGACCGGGAGGGGATGACCGGAGGCCTCCTATGCGAAGAAGCGGCGGACCAAAGCGAGCGGGGGGGCAGTGCCACGGTCCACGCCGTTCCTCACCAACTAAACTATGCTCATATGCAACAGGTTTCAAGAAAATGCGGTGTGCGCCACAATTATTTCATTTTAAGAATGACAGCGCCATTTTTGCCACAATCCTTGTCCAGCGGCCGGGGCCTCAATTACGGCTTTGCCGGCGCGGGGCGGCAGGGGCCTTTTGCGGCACCGCGAACAGCGCCGGATCCAGACTGGCGCCGGGCTGGGGCTGCTGCAGCGCCACCGTCGTCACCCCGCCCTGGTTGTCCCGCACCGTCCATTGCCGCAATTCCAGCCCCGCGGCATCGAACACAAGCTGGATGTTGGACTGGTTGCGGTTGGTGCTGGTGCGCGCCTGAACCACAATGGCGCCGTCACGCTCTTCCACCCCCAGCACGGCGGGATTGGATTTCAGGTCGACCTTTTCATCCAGGATCAGGCCCAGCGGCGTATCCGAAAGGTCATAGTGATCGATGGTGTTCAGCCGCGAATTCTTCACATAGACCGTGCCGCCGGTCGCCACGATCAGCACCGGGCTGGGCGGCGCATAGGCGAAACGCACCTTGCCGGGCTTTTCGATGTAAAGCTCGCCCTGGTCCACCTGCCCATCCGGACCGATCTGCATGAACCCGCTTTTCAGCGTGTGAATCGCGTTCAGCGCGGCGCTGATGCGGTCCAGTTCGGCTTTCTGCTCGCTGGTATGGTTGGGATGCATCCGGCGCGGCGCGCGCTGTCCGGCCCCGCCAAGGGCCACAGCGGCGATCAACGCACAGGAAACCAGAAAAAGGCGGCGCATGACGAACAACTCGCACGGGAAAATGGAGGAATTCAGGCGATTTACGCCCAAAGAGCGGCAAGCTAGATTTTGCAGGGCAAGATAGATTCAACGCGCGAATAAGCAAGAAATCATGTCCCCATCCGAATTTTCCCATATTGCCGTTCTGGGCGCCGGCGCCTGGGGTACCGCATTGGCCCTGGCCAGCCACACGGCGGGCCGGCGCACCACCTTGTGGGTGCGCGAGCCCGATGTGCTGGAGGCGCTGAAGGAAGGGCGCGAGAACCGCTATCTGCCCGGCGTGGCCCTGCCGCCCGACATGGCGGTCACCGGCGATCTGGCGCAGGCAGCACAGGCCGATGCGCTGCTGCTGGTGGTGCCGGCCCAGGTGCTGGCCGAATTTGCCGCCGCGCTGAAGCCGCACTTGCGCCCCGGCACGCCGCTGGTGATCTGCGCCAAGGGCATCGAGAAAGACAGCGGGCGGCTGGTGACGGAAATCGCCGAAGATGCCCTGCCCGGCTTTCCCCTCGCGCTGCTGTCGGGGCCCAGCTTCGCGCGCGATGTGGCAAAGGGCCTGCCCACCGCCGTGACCATCGCCGCGAAGGACGATCTGGCCGCACAGCTTCAGGCGGCGCTGGGTTCGGTCACCTTCCGCCCCTATGCCAGCGACGATCCTGTCGGCGTGGCGCTGGGGGGCGCGGCCAAGAACGTCTATGCCATCGCCTGCGGCGTGGTCGAGGGCATGGGGCTGGGCGAGAATGCCCGCGCCGCGCTTCTGGCGCGCAGCTTCGCCGAGCTTGCACGGCTGGGCGAGGCGCTGGGCGCGCGGCGCGAAACGCTGATGGGACTGTCCGGGCTGGGCGACCTGGTGCTGACCGCGACCAGCCCGTCCTCGCGCAATTTTTCCTGCGGCATGGAGTTGGGACGCGGCGCGGGGCTGAGCGATCTGGTGGCGCCGGGACGCCCGCTGGCCGAAGGCGTCGCCACCGCGCCGGCGCTGGTGGCGCGGGCGAAGAAAGTGAACGTGGAAATGCCGATCGCCGAAGCGGTCGCCGCGCTTCTGGATGGCGTTCCGGCGGGCGAGGCGGTGCTGCGGCTTCTGGGCCGCCCGCTCACAAGCGAATAGGAAAACGGTGCGATGGCATACTGGCTGTTCAAGAGCGAACCGGAAACCTGGTCCTGGGACCAGCAAAAGAAGAAGGGCGCCAAGGGCGAACCCTGGAGCGGCGTGCGCAACCACACCGCCAAGCTGAACATGATGAAGATGAAGAAGGGCGACAAAGGCTTCTTCTATCATTCGGGGGCGCAGAAGGCCGTGGTCGGCATCGTGGAGGTGATCGGCGAATACCGCCCCGATCCCACCGACGAAAAAGGCGTCTTCGGCCTGGTCGATGTGCAGGCGGACGCGGACATGCCAAGGCCGGTGACGCTGGCCGATGTGAAGGCCAATCCCAAGCTGAAGGATATGAGCCTGGTGACCAGCTTTCGCTTGTCGGTGCAGCCAGTGACGGCGGCGGAATGGAAAGAGGTCTGCCGGATGGGCGGGCTTAAAGCCTAGCCGCGGCTGTAGCGCCACACATGCATGGGCGGCAGGTTCGCCCACACCACCGTGTGCCGCACATCGATGCCGTAACCGGCGGGCAGGGGCGCAAACGGGCTGTAGCTGAACTGGACGAACACCCCGCCGGGCGGCAGGCATTCCAGTGCCTGGCCCAGGAAATACCGGCGCCGCGCCGGGCTGAGCCCCAGCACCGGCAGGCCGGAGACGATCGCCTTCAGCGGCCAGCCGCGCACGCGGTCGGCAAAAGCAAAAGCGTCGCCCTGCACGATGTCGACACCGGGAAAACGGCGCTTCAGATGGACGCAAAAATCCGAGTCATATTCGATGGCGGTCAGATGGGCCGGGGCAATGCCACGATCCAGAAGCGCCGCCGTCACCGCGCCCGAACCGGGCCCCAGTTCCAAGACCCAGCCAGGCTGGTCCGGATCGACCTGATCCGCAACCGCACGCGCCAGCGCGGGGCCTGACGGCAGGGGCGAGGCGACCTTGGCCGGATGGGCCAGGAATGCGCGCCAGAAGGGCAGCTCGAAGACAGCCTGGGACATGAATAGAAAATGCGGCGTGCCGCCTTGCGTTCCCTTTTCGCGGCAGCCCTACAGGTAGCGCCGCATCGTCAGGTTGTAGGGCGCAAAGCCGGTCCCCTCATAGGCGCGGATGGCCTGGGCATTGCCCGCCAGCACGCCCACCATCAGGACCGTGTGGCCGCGCGCCTTCGCCCAGCCCTCGCAGGCCACGATCAGGGCACGGCCGTGACCGCCGCGGCGCGCTTCGGGAATGACGTAAAGCTCGGCCAGATAGCCGTGGGTGCGCTCGGCCTCCACCACGAACAGCTCGTTTGTCTCGTCATGGGCGAAGGCCCAGCCAACCGGCTGGCCGGTGTCGTCCTCGGCGATGAACATGGCGCCACTTCGCTCCGCCCGGCGGCGCAAGGCCTCCTGCCAGTGTTCAACGGCCCATGCGGGATCGCGGCGGCGGTCGGGTTCGAACTCGGCCTCGTAGTCCTGCAACCCGTGAAGGAAGGCCAGGATGGCCGGTTCGTCCTCCGGCAGGCGGACGTCGCGGATGGCCATCCTATTCGTCGAGCGCCTTGACGATTTCTTCCGTCATCTTCTTGGCGTCGGCGAACAACATCATGGTGTTGTCGCGGAAGAACAGTTCGTTCTCCACGCCCGCATAGCCGCTGCCCATGCCGCGCTTGATGAACAGAACCGTCTTGGCTTTTTCGACATCCAGGATCGGCATGCCGAAGATGGGCGATGTCGGATCGGTCTTGGCGGCCGGATTGGTCACGTCATTGGCGCCGATGACATAGGCGACGTCGGCCTGGGCGAACTGGGAGTTGATGTCCTCCAGCTCGAACACCTCGTCATACGGCACATTGGCCTCGGCCAGCAGCACGTTCATGTGGCCGGGCATGCGGCCGGCCACCGGATGAATGGCGTAGGAGACCTTCACGCCCTCGGCCTTCAGCTTGTCGGCCATTTCGCGCACCGCGTGCTGGGCCTGGGCCACCGCCATGCCATAGCCGGGCACGATGATGACGGAAGCCGCGTTCTTCATGATGAAGGCCGCATCGTCGGCGCTGCCCTGCTTGACCGGGCGGGTTTCCTTGACCCCGGCGGGGCCGGCGGTGTCGCCGCCGAAGCCGCCCGCGATAACGCTGACGAAGCTGCGGTTCATGCCCTTGCACATGATGTAGGACAGGATCGCGCCGGACGAGCCCACCAGCGCACCGGTGATGATCAGCGCGGTGTTCTCCAGCGTGAAGCCGATGCCCGCCGCCGCCCAGCCGGAATAGGAGTTGAGCATCGACACCACCACCGGCATGTCGGCGCCGCCGATGGGAATGATGAGGGTGATGCCGAACAGGAAGCTGAGGCCGGTGATCGCCCAGAAGGCCCAGTGCGGCTGGTCCATGGTGAAATAGACGATCAGGGCCAGGATCACGCCGAAGATCAGCAGGTTCAGGAAATGCCGCGCCGGCAGCATGATCGGCGCGCCGCTCATGTTTCCGTTCAGCTTGGCGAAGGCGATGATCGAACCGGCAAAGGTGATGGCGCCGATGGCCACGCCCAGGCTCATTTCCACCAGCGACTGGGCGCGGATCGCCCCTTCCACGCCGATGTCGAAGGCTTCGGGCGAATAGAGCGCCGCAGCAGCCGTCAGCACCGCCGCAAGCCCCACCAGCGAATGGAAGGCCGCGACAAGCTGGGGCATGGCGGTCATGGCGATGCGCTTGGCCATCACCGCGCCGATGCCGCCGCCGATGGCGATGCCGCCAACGATCAAGGCCCAGGTCAGCGGGTCGGTGACGCCCGCCACCCACAGGGTGGTGGCCACGGCGATGGCCATGCCGATCATGCCGTTGCGGTTGCCCGCGCGGCTGGTGGCGGGAGAGGAAAGCCCTTTCAGGGCCAGAATGAAGAGGACGCCGGACAGCAGATACAGAAGTGCGGCGATATCGGCCTGGTTCATCACCGCTCCTTCTTCTTGTACATGGCCAGCATGCGCGCGGTGACCAGGAAGCCGCCGAAGATATTCACCGAGGCCAGGATCAGCGCGAAGAAGCCCAGGATCTTGGAGGTCCAGGAATCAGCGCCCAGCGCGGGCACCGCCACCGCGATCAGCGCGCCGACGATGATGACCGACGAGATGGCGTTGGTGACGCTCATCAGCGGGGTGTGCAGTGCCGGGGTGACGCCCCAGACCACGAAATAGCCCACGAAGATCGCCAGCACGAAAATCGACAGGCGGAAGACAAACGGATCTATCGCTTCCATGGATCAGCCCTCCGCGGCAGGCGCACCGGCCACCGCCGCGCCCTTGATGATCTCGTCATTCCAGTCGATGGCCAGGTCGCCGCTCTTCTTGTCGACCATCAGCGAGACGAAGTTGAACAGGTTGCGCGCATAGAGCGACGAGGCGTCGGTCGCCAGCGCGCCCGGCAGGTTGGTCGGCCCCATGATGGTGACGCCATGCGCCTCGATGGTCTGGTCGGCCTCGGACAAAGGCGTGTTGCCGCCCGCGCCCGCCGCCAGGTCGACGATCACGCTGCCCGACTTCATCGACTTGATCATGTCTTCCGTCACCAGGATCGGCGCCTTGCGGCCCGGGATCAGCGCGGTGGTGATGATGATGTCCTGCTTTTTGATCGTGTCAGCGATCAGCGCGGCCTGCTTGGCCTGGTATTCGGGGCTCATTTCCTTGGCATAGCCGCCGGCGGTCTGGGCCTGGGCGAATTCCTCGTCCATCACCGCCACGAAGGTGCCGCCCAGCGATTCCACCTGTTCCTTGGTGGCGGGGCGCACATCGGTGGCGCTGACAATGGCGCCAAGCCGCTTGGCGGTGGCGATGGCCTGAAGCCCCGCCACGCCCACGCCCATCACCAGCACGCGCGCGGGCGCGATCGTGCCCGCCGCGGTCATCATCATGGGCATGGCGCGGCCGAACCTGGCGGCGGCATCGATCACCGCCTTGTAGCCTGCCAGGTTGGCCTGGGAGGACAGGACGTCCATCGCCTGGGCGCGCGAAATGCGCGGCAGCAGCTCCATGGCAAAGGCGGTGACCCCCGCAGCCCCCAGGGCGGCGATGGCATCCTTTTCGCTGTGGGGGGCCAGAAGCGCGGCCAGCACCGCGCCCTTTTTCAGCAAGCCGATCTCGTCCGCGTCCGGCCCGCGCACCTTCAGGACGATATCGGCGTCCTTCAGGGCGGCGGCGGCATCGGGGGCAATTGTCGCCCCGGCGGCCTGATAGTCGGCATCGGCAAAGCGGGCGCCCTCACCGGCCCCCGCCTCGATCGTGATGTCCAGGCCCAGCCCCTTGAGCTTTTTGACAGACTCAGGGGTGGCGGCAACACGGGTTTCGCCCGCCCGCTTCTCCTTGGCGATCGCCAGACGCATCAGATGTCAGTGCGTGCGGAAAGCAGCGAGGAAGATCATGATCAGCATGATCCCGGCAAAGGACCATTTGCTGAAGGTCAGGAAGCCCTCATAGGTCTTCTTGTGCTGGCTGATGTCCATGGAACCGACGTGGTATTCGGATTCGTTCGCCATTTCGGCCCCCGTTCTTGAAACGGGCGGAATATAGCAAACCGCTGCGGCGCGGCAATCCCAATTGTATACAGATCAGACATGCGCCGAATTCCCCGCTTTTGGCGGGCTTTGGGAGCCCCTTCGGCCCCGGTAACCACTGGTTAAGCATCGAATCGATCCTGTGGGCAAAATCGGCCTGCTGTACCGGAAGGGAACACGCTTAAACGCCGCATTTACCCCTGCCGCGCCATGATCGGGGTCCTGTTTGGGCCCTGATTGGGCATGAATGCGAGGCTTTTCACCATGGCGCAGACCATTCTTGTCGTTGATGACGATCCGGTTCAGCGGCGGCTGCTGGAAACGGCGATCACCCGCAGCGGCATGCAGGTCGTCACCGCCCCCGGCGGCGGCCCGGCGCTGGACCTGATCAACGGCCCGCGCGGCGAACAGATCACGCTGATGCTGCTGGACCTGGTCATGCCCGACATGGGCGGGCTGGAGGTTCTGGCCAAGCTGCGCACCACCAATGCCGACCTGCCGGTGATCGTGCTGACCGCGCGCGGCGGCATCGACAGCGCCGTGGACGCCATGCGCGCCGGCGCCAACGATTTCCTGGTCAAGCCGGCCAGCCCCGAACGTATCGCCGTCTCGATCCGCAACCAGCTGAAGATCGGCACCCTGTCGGGTGAAGTGAAGCAGTTGAAGAAGAAGGCGGACAACAAGCTGTCCTTCGACGACCTGATCGCCTCCAGCCCGGAGATGAAGCAGGTCTTCCGCCTGGGCACCCGTGCGGCCCAGTCCGACATTCCGATCCTGATCGAGGGCGAGAGCGGCGCCGGCAAGGAGCTGATCGCCCGCGCCATCCAGGGCACCTCGGCCCGCTCCGGCAAGCCCTTCGTCACCGTCAATTGCGGCGCGATCCCCGAAAACCTGATCGAGAGCATCCTGTTCGGCCATGAAAAGGGTTCGTTCACCGGCGCCAGCGACAAGCATCTGGGCAAGTTCCAGGAAGCCGATGGCGGCACCCTGTTCCTGGACGAAATCGGCGAGCTGCGCCTGGACATGCAGGTCAAGCTGCTGCGCGCCCTGCAGGAAGGCGAGGTCGATCCCGTCGGCTCCAAGCGGCCGGTCAAGGTGGATGTGCGCATCATCAGCGCCACCAACCGCGACCTGGGCGCGATGGCGCGCGAGGGCAGCTTCCGCGAGGACCTGTATTACCGCCTGAACGTGTTCCCGATCCTGGTGCCGGCGCTGCGCGACCGCACCGGCGACATCATTCCCCTGACCCGCCATTTCATCGAGCGTTTCGCCGCCGAGGAGAACAAGCCGGTTTCCGGCCTGACCCCGCAGGCGACCCAGCTTCTGGAAAGCTTCGGCTGGCCGGGCAATGTGCGCCAGCTGGAAAACACCATCTTCCGCGCCGTGGTGCTGTGCGACGGCGCCATGCTGGATGTGTGCGACTTCCCGCAGATCGCTTCGGCGATGGGCGTGGATTCCAGCCAGCGCCAGGCCCCAAAGGCGGGCAGCGCCGCGCCGTCCGGCCTGTCGGCCCCCGCCCTGCCCGAAGGCTCGCCCTATGCCATGTCGGCCACCGACGCATCGGGCCATATCCGCAAGTTCGAGGACCTGGAATCGGAAATCATCCGCATGGCCATCGCCCGCTATGACGGGCACATGTCGGAAGTGGCCCGCCGGCTGGGCATCGGCCGTTCCACCCTGTATCGCAAGCTGAAGGAGTTCGGCCTGGAGCCGCATGCCGCCGGCGAACAGGTGGCCGATGTGGAAAGCGACGGCAGCGCGCTTGAAGAAGCCATCCGCAAGGCGGGCTGATCGCGCCGCGCATCAAACGCAAAACCCCGGCCCTCCCGGGCCGGGGTTTTTCTTTATATGGCGGCTACTGCACGAACAGGCCGCGGTCTGATACGGGCCGACACAAAACCAACCCGCCGGTCCAAACCGTCAAATCCCCACGCCCGCGCGCGGCTTGTTGATGCGGACATAGTCGGTGTCCTGCTTCGGCGGCCCGTCGCATTCGATCGCGATGGTGGTGACCGGGGCTTCCGGTGCCATGGCGGGAAGGCCTGTCAGGTGGGTGCGGAAACCGTCCTGCGCCACCGTCACGGCCTGACCCGTCTTGAGGATTTTCGCCGACAGCACCTTGTTGCGCAGCCCGGAGATGGAAACATCACTTCCCGGCCAGAAATGCACATGCATGTAGAGCGTGTTGCCCTTGCGCGTGAAGCCCGCATAGTTGCTCCGCCGCACATCGCAGCGGTCGGCGCCATATATGGTATCGCCATGGGCGCGCACCCATTCACCCGCCGCGCGCAGGATGCGCTCGCTTTCCGGCGGAATGCCGCCATCGGGCTGAGGTCCGATGTTCAGCAGGTAATTGCCGCCGTCGCGCGCGCAGGTGATCAGGTTGCGGATCACGGTACGCGGGGTCTTCCAGTTGTCGTCGGCGCGCTGATAACCCCAACTGTCATTCAGGGTCATGCAGCTTTCCCAGGCGCGTGCGCCCTCCTCCGCCTTGATCGTCTGTTCGGGGGTGGAGAAATCGCCCGGCAGCGCATTGCGGTTGTTGACGATGATGCCGGGCTGAAGTTCGAACACCATCCGGTTCATCTTTTCCGATTCCCAGCCCGCCGCATCCAGCGGCCAGGACACGTCGTACCAGAGAATGTCGATCTTGCCGTAGTTGGTCATCAGCTCGCGGATCAGCCCATGGGTGTAATCCACGAAGCGGCGGCGCGCGGCCTCGTCGGTGGCGCAGCGCGCCCCGTCGGGATGGTGCCAGTCCATCAGCGAATAATAGAAGCCCACGCGCAGCCCCTCGGCGCGGGCAGCCTCGACATATTCGCCGATCAGGTCGCGTTTGGGGCCGTATTTGGCGGCGTTATAGTTGGTGAGCTTGGTGTCCCAGTTGCAGAAACCTTCATGGTGCTTGGACGTCAGCACCATGTATTTCATGCCCGCCGCCTTGGCCAGTTGCGCCCATTTGCGCGGGGAGCCAGGGGCCGGTTTGAAGCCTTCGGTGAAGCGCTGATATTCGGTGACCGGAATGGCCTCCATCTCCATCGCCCATTCATGGCGGCCATGGGCGGCATAGAGGCCGAAATGGATGAACATGCCGAAGGTGGCATCGTGCCACCATTGCATGCGCCGCTGCTGGTCGGCATCGGGCACGCCGGTGATCGAGGCGTGACCGGCCTGCATCGGCGCCTGCGACTGGGCCTTGGCCGCGCCCGCCAGGACGGGCGTGGCGGCGGCGCCGATCAGAAGATCGCGGCGGCCGATGGTGAAATGCTGCTTGCTGTTCATGGCGTTCCCCTGTGCGGGCGCCGGTTCATGCCACGCGCCCTTCCCCGCCCGATCAGAACGCCGGGCCAGCCGCAAGGTCAAGCGCCGCCAGACTACAGTTGCGGTGTCGTTCAGCGGCCGCCAGCGCGCGCCCGCGCCAGCAGCGCCCAGATCAGCGCACAAAGGCCCATAAGCTGGCACAGCGCACCCGCAGCATGGGAATATTCCCACTGGATGCGCAGCGCCCGCCAGCCTTGCGGGATCATGGTCCAGCCGTGGGTGGCACTGTTGGCGGGAAAGGTATAGCCCCAGAAAAATGCCTGAGCCGCCAGCAACAGAACAAGGGCCAGTGCCACGGGGCGGAACACGAAATATTCCCCCGCCGAGCGGATCGCCAGCAAAAGCAGAAGAAGAAATTGGGCGACGATGGCGATACCGAACAGATCCCAGCCCGCATAGACGCGCTGCACGGTGAAGTAAGCGCCGCGTCCCATCTGCATCTTGTTGGGCAGTTCGAACAGATGCGCCAGCGACGGGGCCAGCGCAATCACCGTCGCCAGGATGGCGGCGAAGAACAGAAGGTCATAGCCGGAGGAATGCCGCCGCATCGGCCCTGAGTGTCAGCGGCTGTTGGCAAGAATGTGGCGGAGCGAAAGTTCCCGCGCCTCAGCGCATGTCCATGGCAGTCAAGTACAGGTCGAGCATCGCTTCCTGTTCCTGGAAGTCGGCCTTGTCCAGCTTCCGCATGCGGATCACCTGGCGCATGATCTTGGTATCGAAGCCGGTGCCCTTGGCCTCGCTGTAAACCTCGCGGATGTCGGCGGACAGCGCCGCGCGCTCTTCCTCCAGCCGCTCGATGCGGTTGATGAAGCTCTTGAGCTGATCCTTGGCGAAGCCGGTCTTGGCCATGTCGTTCGATATCCGGTTTTTGAGGGCGGCGGACCCTACATCGCCGCCGCCCGCGGGCGCAACGTCAAACCGGGCCCTGGCTGTGGGCCTTTTGCGAGGCGGCGAAAGCGGCCATCTGTTCGGGCGTCGCCTCTTTCTGGTATTTTTTCTTCCATTCGGACGGCGCCATGCCATAGATCATTGCGCGCGCTTCGTCCTTTTCCAGGACAAGGCCTTTTTCGGCGGCCGCTTCGCGATACCAGTCGCCCAGGCAGTTGCGGCAAAATCCCCCCGCGATCATAAGGTCAATATTCTGCACATCGGTGCGCGCCTGCAGATGGGCGACCAGGCGGCGCAGCACGGCGGCTTCCAGTTCGGTTCTGTCATCCATTGCCTTCTTCCTTCATTTCAAGGCTCCATATCCTTGAGCGCCGCATCCAGCACCGGCTTCAGGCGGCCGGCAAAATCCGCGGCCATCGCATCGTCGCCCAACAGGTCCTGTCGGACCTCGATCAGCACATGCGGGCGGCCCATGCGCGTGCCGTGGGTGTTCATGGTATCGCCGTCCAGCGCCCCGCTATAGGGCTCGTTGTCGCCCACGACAAACCCGGCCTGGGCCAGGCGCGCCATCAAGGGCGCGGCCAGCCGCGTATCGCGGTCATACAGAACGCCCACCTCCCATTTGCGCGGTACGCCCTTCCAGCTTGGCGTGAAGCTGTGCAGCGACACCAGCACGGGCATGGCGAATGCCTCGATCCGCGACGCCTGGCGCGCGACCGCGCCGTGATAGGGCGCATGGAAGGCGGCGATGCGGTGGGCCACCTCGGCGCCGTCGGCCCCGGCATTGCCGGGAATGATGCTGCCGTCCGACAGCTTCATCACCAGCGTGGGATCGTCAGGCCCGCGATTGAGGTCGATCAGCAGCCGCGAGAACCGCCCCAGCACCGCGGCGGCGCCGTAGGCCGCCGCCAGGGTGCGCGTCAGCCGGGCGGCGCCGATGTCCCAGGCGATATGGGTGGCGAACAGGTCCGCCGCCAGCCCCAGGCTGCCATAGGCCGGCGGCAGGGCGTTGGCGGCGTGGTCGCACAGCAGCAGCAGCGGCGTGTCGGCGCGCGCAGGCACCAGTTCGAAAGCGGCATCCGTCATGGCAGTGCAATATAGGGCCCGGGCGTTGACGAAAAAGCCGTTTCGCGCCAAACCATGAGCACAATGCGTCGCACCGGCCTCCTTTTCGCCGTCACCCTGGCCCTGGGCCTTGCCGGACATGCCGCGCCCGCGCTGGCGGGCTTCAATGTCTGCAACAAGTCCAGCCTGCCCGTGCGCGTGGCGCTGGGCCATTTCGACGGCACCCACTGGTCCAGCGAGGGCTGGTGGACGATCCAGCCCAAGGCCTGTGCCGGCATCCTGTCGGGCCCCCTGAACGCCCGCTATTACTATCTTTATGCCACCGACGGGGCCGCCGGCACCTGGGAAGGCAAGACCCATTTCTGCGTCGCGCCGGAAATCCGCTTCCGCGCCGTGGGGCGGGCCGATTGCGCCGGGCGCGGCTTCGACCGGCGCGGCTTCTCCGAGATCGACACCGGCAACAAGCCGGACTGGACCCAGACACTCTCAAACTGAGACACGGGCGAACCCAGCCATCGTCCAATTGCATTCCCGTCATCCTCTCCGTCATCCTCTGGCCCGATATTCCAAGGGCCCATGCTTGAAGGCCCCCCATGCGCCGTTTCCGCAAGACCAAGATTGTCGCCACCATCGGGCCCGCCTCCAACACGCCGGAAATGACGCGCGCGCTGTTCGACGCCGGTGTCGACGTCTTCCGTATCAATATGAGCCACACCAGCCATGCGATGCTGGCGGACATGCATGGACAGTTGCGCGCGCTTTCGAAGGAAGCCGGGCGGCCCATCGGCATCCTGGTCGACCTGCAAGGCCCCAAGATCCGGCTTGGCAAGCTGCCGGGTGGCAAGCGGGTGCTCAGCGAAGGCGAAACCATCAAGCTGGTGCTGGGCGAAACCAGCGACGACCTGACCGAAGTGCCCATCCCCCACCCGGAAATCTTCCAGGCGATCAAGCAGAAGCATGCCCTTTTGATCGACGACGGCCGCATCCGCCTGCGCCTGCTGCGCAAGGCCGACACCTTTGCCACCGCAATGGTCGAGGTGGGCGGCGAGATCAAGGACCGCAAGGGCGTGAACATGCCCGACACGCTGCTGCCGCTGTCGGCGATGACGCCCAAGGATCGCGGCGACCTGGACGCGGCACTGTCGCTGGGCGTGGACTGGATTGCGCTGTCCTTCGTGCAGCGGCCCGAGGATGTGGCCGAACTGAAAAAGATCGTGTCGGGCCGCGCCGGCGTCCTGGCCAAGATCGAAAAACCCAAGGCCATGGCCAGCCTGGAAGGCGTGCTGGAGCTGGCTGATGCGCTGATGGTGGCGCGCGGCGACTTGGGGGTGGAAATGCCGCTGGAAGCGGTGCCGGGCCTGCAGAAGCGCATCATCCGCGCCGCGCGCAAGGCGGGCAAGCCGGTGGTGGTGGCGACCCAGATGCTGGAATCCATGATCGGCTCGCCCATGCCCACCCGCGCCGAGGTGTCGGACGTCGCCCAGGCGGTGTTCGAGGGCGCCGATGCGGTGATGCTATCGGCGGAGTCGGCATCCGGCGCCTATCCCATCGAGGCGGTGCAGATGATGGACCGCATCGCCACCAGCGTGGAGAACGACCCGCTCTATCAGTCGATCATCGAGGCCCAGCGCGGCACGCCCGAACGCACCACGCCCGACGCGATCATGGCGGCGGTGCATGAAATCACCGGGACCATCGAGGCCAAGGCGATCATCACCTGGACCAAGTCCGGCCTGACCGCACTGCGCGCGGCGCGCGAACGCAGCCGCGCCCCCATCATCGCGCCGACCCCCGACCTGGCCACCGCGCGGCGGCTGTGCCTGGTCTGGGGCACCCATAGCGTGACCACCGAGGACATTCGCGACTATGACGACATGGTCAGGCGCGCCGCCCAGATCGCCCGCCAGGAAGGCTTTGCCGGAGCCGGAGACCGCATCGTGGTGACCGCGGGCGTGCCGCTGGGCACGACGGGCGCGACCAACATGCTGCGCGTCGCCTTCGTCGAAGACGAGCGCTAGCTGACCAGATCGCAGCGCGGCATGGCATAGCCGTCGGCCACGCGGGTGGAGGTAAAGACAAAGCCGGTCCGCAGATAGCGGTAGGTCTGGCTTTGGCCATCGCGCTTCAATATCCGGTATTCGTCATGGCGGGCCTGGGGAACGCCGTTGACGGTGGCGATGTCGATGGCCTCCAGATCGCCCTTCAGCGACCAGCGTCCGGTCTCGAACTGGTCGAGCGGCTTGCCCTTGCGGCAGGTGCGGAAATGCACGCGGAATTCCCCGTCCGACCGCATCTGCGCCAGCCACATTTCGCTGCGATCATGCGGCTGGCCCTGGCCGAACCATGTGCCGACGGGGAACGGCGCGGCCTGCGCCAGCATCACGGCGAAGGCCAGCGCCGCCAGCATCAGCTGATCAGGTCGCAGGGCGGCATGGTGTAGCCGTCGTCGACATGCCGGGGGGTGTAGGCGAAGTTGGACGGCAGCGAGACATATTTCTGCCCGCGCGCATCATGAGAGATCATGCGATAGTGATCGGTGCGCGGCATCGCCTTGCCGTCCACGGACTGGACATGCAGCAGCAGCGTGTCGCCATCCAGCTCCCAGCGGCCGGTCTGCACCTGGTCGATCGGCTTGCCGCGCACACAGGTGCGATACTCGCCGCGCCAGCTTCCGTCGGGCTGCATGCGGTCGATATACATGGACAGCCGGTCGCCAGGCTGGCCGCGGCCGAACCATGACCCCACCATGTAGGACTGCGCGGCATGGGCGGGCGCCGCCGCCAGCAGGGCCACAACAAGAAGCGCGCACCTGATCATCAAATATCCTGGCCTTCGACCTCGCGGGCCAGGCCACGCATGTGCCGTTCGATGCCTTCAAGCTGCGGGTCCAGCGCCAGCGCCCGGCGATAGAGCTTCAGCGCCCCGGCCTTGTCGCCATAATCCTCCAGCATGCCCGCCAGCTCGCTCAGCGCATTGAACTGGCGCGGATTGAGCGCCACCACCTTCTGCAGCGAAACCAGGGCGGCGGTGTCGTCGCCGGAATCGGTTTCCAGCACGGCGCGGGCATGCCAGCCTTCGGCATAATCAGGCGCAATGGCGGTGACGGAATCCAGAATCTTGCGCGCCATCTTTTTGTCATGCGCGGCGGCGGCGACCTCGGCACGGTTCATCAACAGGTCGACCGAGGCGCTGCCGGAAGCCCGGAACATGGCCAGCAGCTTCTCCTCGAGGGGCTTGGCATCCTCGCGGCTTTGCGCCTTGGCAAGCTGGGCGAAAAGATCCTCCTCGCTCAGCACCTTTTTGGGCTGGGGCGCCTTGGCATCCGCCTTCGGCGCAGGCAGCTCACTCTTGGGCAAGGCCGGTTTCGCCGCCGGTTTTTCAGCCGGGGCGGCGCCTGCGGGCCCGGCAGTCCAGGCCGCAACAATCAGGATTGCAAGAACAGGCGCCGCGCGCATGCGCGCCAGTCTAGTGCGCGGGCGCGCCGAGCGCCAGATTCAGAGATTCAGATTTGACGCCGCCAAAGCGGGCGGCACGGGGCCGCCCTCGGCCCAGTCCAGAAGTTCCGCGATGTGCAGGATGGGTGGCAGATCGCCCTCTCCCGCCGCCAGATGCTGCAGGCAGCCGATATTGCCCGACGCCAGCACATCGGGGTTCGAGGCCAGGATATTGCCCAGCTTGCGCCGGCGCAGCCGCCCCGACAGTTCCGGTTGCAGGATGGAATAGGTGCCGGCCGAGCCGCAGCACAGATGGCTTTCCAGGAACGGCACGATCATGAAGCCTGCCGCTTCCAGCAGCTTCTCGCTCAGCCCGTTCAGTTTCAGGCTGTTCTGCAGCGAACAGGCCGGGTGATAGGCCACGCGGAAGGCGCGCGGCGGTGCGGCCGCCATCGGCGTGCACAGGTCCAGGAAATCGCGCGAGGCGGCGGCAAAGGCCTTGGCGCGCGGCTCCCAGACAGGATCGCCCGCGAACTGCTGGGCAATATCCTTCAACTGGGCACTGCAACCGGTGGCGGTGATCAGAACGCCGTCATAGGTCCCGGCTTCATAGGCGGTGATCGCCTTCTTCGCCCAGGCGCGGCTGTCATCCTCGCGGCCCATGTGATGGGGCAGCGCCCCGCAGCAGCCCGACCCTTCCAGCGCCACCAGTTCGATACCGCGCCGGGCCAGCACACGGCCCACGGCGCTGTCGATCTGCGGCGCCAGCGCGCCCTGCACGCAGCCGGGCATGATGGCGATGCGCTGGATGACGGTGGCCGGCCCAAGAACCGGCTTGGGAAAATGCGTCGGCTCCGGGCCGCTGGGACGCGCGATCAGGCCCATCTTCGCCATCGCGCCCAGCCGCCCGGGCAACAGGCGCGCGACCGGCGCGCCAAGCCGGGCCATCAACAGGCCGACACGCACCAGCGCAGGCCGGGTCATCACCTTGGCGATGGTCCAGCGCAGCGCGCGCTCGAACAGCGGGCGCTGATAGTGATCCTGGATATGGGCGCGCGCATGGTCGACCAGCCGCTGATAGTTCACGCTGGACGGACAGGCGGTCTTGCAGTTCAGGCAGGAGAGGCAGCGGTCGATGTGATAGACCTGCTCGGGCGTGGGCGCGCCGCCCTTCTCCAGCATGTCCTTCATCAGAATGATGCGCCCGCGCGGGGAATCGCGCTCGTCGCCCAGCTCGACATAGGTGGGACAGGTGGCGGTGCAGAAGCCGCAATGCACGCAGGAGCGCACCGCCTGGGCGGCAGGGCCCATTTGCGGATCGGCGATCTGTTCGGGCGTGAAGTTGTATCTCATTTAAAAGCGTCCCGGGTTGAAGAGGGACAAAGGATCGAAGGCGGCCTTCACGCGCGCCGTCAGCTCGGCCAGCGCGGGTGGCTGGGGCGCATAAAGCCCCAGGCTGGCGCGCTGATCGGGCGCGGCGCGCAGCAGCATGGCCTGGCCGTGCGCGGCGGCGGCGATGGCGCGGATGCGGGCGGCATCTTGCGGCGGCGCGGCCAGCCAGATCACCCCGCCGGCCCAGTCGGCCAGCCAGGAGGATGCGTTCAAGTCCTTTGCCACGCGCGGCGCATCTGCAGGCGCGACCAGAACGCGCCAGACATCGCCCACGGCGCCGGCGAACAGCGCGCCGCTGCCAATGCGGCTGAACAGGCCGATGCCGTCCTCGACCCGGCGCGCCGAAACGCGGCCCAACAGGCCATGCGCCATGGCGACCTTTTCTTCCAGCGGCTGGGGCGCGCCTTCCAGGCGGATCAGCGCCGCACCATTTCCTGCATCAGGCAGGCCAGCTTCGCCCAGCAGGGCGCCGGGCAGATAGGCCAGGCCCGTCGGCTCCAGCGCACTGCGGCCGATCTTGCGCAGCGCCGCCAGGCCGTCATCGATCGTCATGTCCTCAAGGCACAGGGTGACCGAATGGGAGGGGCGCGGATAGACGCGGAATGTCACCTCGGTCAGCACCGCCAGCGTGCCGAAGGCGCCGCACATCAGCTTGGGCAGGTCGAAGCCGGTGACATTCTTGACCACCCGGCTGCCGCCGCGAAAGGCTTCGCCCAACCCGTTGACGGCATGAAACCCCAACAGCGAGTCGCGCGCCGGGCCGTGGCGCAGCTTGCCCGAGCCGGAAGCGTCGGCGCTGACCGCACCGCCCAGCGTCGCGACGCCATTCGATCCCAGAAGCTGCGACCAGTCGGCCGGATCGAAGCCAAGGCGCTGGTTCTTTTCCGCCAGCGCCTGAACGATCTCGGACAGGGGCGTGGCGGGCGCGGCGGTGACGATCAGCTCTTCGGGCTCGTATTTGCGGATACCGGACAGGCCGGACACGTCAAGCTGCGCCAGATCCGCGCCGTGGCTGCCCTGCATCGGACGGCCCACGCCGCGGCGCGTGCCCCCCGCGACAATCTCAAGCGGCGCCGCGTCGGCGCGGGCGGCGCGCACGGCTTCGATCACCTGGGCTTCACTATCGGCACGCATGTCAGTAACGCGGGATATTGGGATGGGGCAGCTTGCCGCCATGGGCGTGGATATGGCCCTGCTCGATGCAGACCGAAAGGGTGGGGAACACCTTGCCGGGATTGAACAGGCCGCCGGAATCGAAAGCGCACTTCACCCGGTGCTGCTGCTCCAGATCGGATTCGGAGAACATGTCGGTCATCAGGTCGCGCTTTTCGATGCCCACGCCATGCTCGCCGGTCAGAACGCCGCCCACCTTGACGCACAGGCGCAGGATATCGGCGCCGAAGGCCTCGGCACGCTCGAATTCGCCGTCCTTCATCACGTCGAACAGGATCAGCGGGTGCAGGTTGCCGTCGCCGGCATGGAACACGTTGCAAAAACCCAGGCCGTAGTGATCGGAAAGCTGGGCCATCTCCTCCAGCACCTGGGGCAGGGCATGGCGCGGAATGGTGCCGTCCATGCAGATCATGTCGGGGGCGATGCGGCCCATGGCGGCAAAGGCGGCCTTGCGGCCCGACCAGATGCGGGCGCGCTGTTTCTCGTCCGTGGCTTCCACCGCGCGCCCGCCGCAGGCGGTGACGATTTCGGTGATGCGCGCCATGTCGTGGGTGACATCGGCTTCCACGCCATCGGCATCGATGATCAGGATGGCCTCGGCCCCGGCGGGATAGCCCGGCTGGTTGAACGCCTCGATCGCTTCGGCGGCGCGCCGGTCCATGAACTCCATCGCCGCGGGCACCACGCCGCCTGCAATCACCGCGGCGACGCATTTGCCGGCCGCCGGCACGGTGTCGAAGGACGCCATCAGGGTGCGTGTCACCGGCGCCTTGCGCAGGATCTTCACCACCACCTCGACCACCACGCCCAGAAGGCCCTCGGAGCCGGTGACCAGGCCCAGAAGGTCCAGCCCGCCCTGCGCGCCCGACTTGCCGCCCAGGGTGACGATCTCGCCGCCCGGCAGCACCATGGTGACGCCCAGAAGGTTGTTGGTGGTCAGGCCGTATTTCAGGCAGTGCAGCCCGCCCGAATTTTCCGCGACATTGCCGCCGATGGTGCAGGCGATCTGGCTGGACGGATCGGGCGCATAATAGAAGCCGTTGGCTTCGACTGCCTTGGTGATGTTCGCGTTGGTGACACCCGGCTCGACCACCACGCAGCCATTCTCATAGTCGACTTCGAGAATGCGCTTCATGCGGCCCATGCCGATCAGGATACCGTCCTCGCGCGGCAGCGCCCCGCCCGACAGGCTGGTGCCGGCGCCGCGCGGCACGATGGGGATGCCCTCGGCCACGGCGAATTTCAAAACCTCGCTGACCTGCTCGCGCGTGGAGGGCAGCACGCAGACCAGCGGCATCTGGTGATAGGCCGACAAGGCATCGGCATCGAAGGTCGCCAGGCCGGATTCGTCGGCCACCACGCCGTCGGGCACGATGGCGCGCAGAGCCGCGGCGATTGCCTGGCGGCGGGCGACAATGGATTGGTCGGTGGGCGGAAGCAGCATCGGCGCCTGTATACAACAGGGCGCGAAGGGAACCAGCGCTTTGTCACGGCCTGGCGCGGGAAAAAACGCCGCGCGCGAACCGGTTTAAGCGCGCCTTTTTAGCCCTGGCGGGCCTTGAAGCGGGGGTTCTTCTTGTTGATGACGTAAACACGGCCCTTGCGGCGGATCACGCGGCAATCCTTGTCACGCTTCTTGAGCGAACGGAGGGAGTTGCGAACTTTCATGACACGCGCCTTTGGATGGCCCAACGCCAGGTTGGAGGGGGCCGGTTTTTTGGAGGCGCGGAAACTATGCGGGGCGGCGTGCGCTGTCAACCACTGGAATGCGTCCCTGTCGGTCAAAAAAATGGCGGATTTCCGGGAAAATTCTGCGAATTGGTTGTACCAATGAGGCGATGATGCGCCTGCTTCGATCCTGGCCCCTGGCGGGCTGCCTGATGATGGTGGCCTGCGCGGCCGCGCCAAAGCCGGCCGCCCCGGCGCACCGGACCGCCGCGCCGGCCCGCCCGCCCCTGCCCGCACCGCGGCCCGAGCCCGGCTATGCCACCAGCGATCCCAAATTCCTGGCCTTCGTGGCCCAGATGCGGGTCCAGGCACTGGCCGATGGAATCAGCGCCCAGACCTATGACAGCGTCGCTTCCGGGCTGAAGCCCATCGACCGCATCCTGGAGATGAACGCCAACCAGCCGGAATTCTCGCGGCCCGTCTGGGCCTATCTGGATTCGGCGGTCTCGGACCGGCGCATCCGCGACGCCAGGGCCAAGCTGACGCTCTATGCGGACACGCTGGCGCGGATCGAGGCGCAGACCGGCGTGCGCAAGGAGATCCTGGTCGCCATATGGGGCATGGAAACCGATTATGGCGCGGCCAAGGGCACCTTCCCCCTGTTCTCGGCGCTGGCGACCCTGGCCTATGACGGCCCGCGCGCCGATTATGCGCGGCCCGAATTCCTGGCGGCGCTGCACATCTATCAGCAGCAGCATTATGCGCTGGGCAGCATGACATCGAGCTGGGCGGGCGCCTTCGGCCAGACCCAGTTCACGCCGACCACCTTTCTGAAATTCGCCACCGACGGCGACGGCGACGGCCGCATCGACCTGTGGAACAGCCCGGCCGATGCGCTGGCATCGGCGGCGCGGCTTCTGGCGGAACGCGGATGGCAAAGCGGGCGGCCCTGGGGCTATGAGGTCAGCCTGCCCAAAAATTTTCCCTATGAGGATGCCGACACCGATACGACCCGCAGCATCGCGGAGTGGCGCAGGCTGGGTGTGAAGACGGCGGCGGGCCACAGGCTGCACGCCTCCAACCTGGATGCGTCTATCTATTTGCCGGCTGGCGCGGACGGCCCCGCCTTTTTGCTGTTCCCCAACTTCAAGGTCATCCTGAAGTACAACAACGCCGCCAGCTATGCCCTGGCGGTGGGCCTGCTGGCCGACCGGATGGACGGCGCGGGGCCGGTGCAACATCCCTGGCCGCGCGATGAGCGGCCGCTGTCGCGCGACGAACGCATTGCCTTCCAGCAGAAGCTGGCCCAGGCCGGGTTCGATCCGGGCCCGGCGGACGGCATACTGGGCCGCGGCACACGGGCTGCACTGCGCCGCTATCAGAAGGCGCGCGGCCTTCCCGCGGACGGCTTTGCCAACGACGCCATGCTCAGGCGGCTAAGGCAGGAAACACCGAACTGAAGCCGGCGGCCTGCAGCCTCCATGCCGGGCCTTTCGCACAGAGGGTGTGCGAGGATGGGGAGTCCGGACATGAAGGCTGCCGCGCCAATGGCGCTCCGATAGCAGCCGGCTGCATGGCCGCGTCAGTCGGCGGTGGTGTTCAGAGCCGTGGAGCTCTTGAGCCTTTCTTCCGCCAGGGCCGCCAGCTTGCGCTTGGTCGCGCTGGAAACCATGTAGACGCAGGTGCTGGTGATGGCGCCGTAATGCGAAGCCGGATAGCTGTCGCTGGCCTGGGCCGCGCAGGCTTTCACGGCGGCGGCGTGGACCTTGCTGGCGAGACTTTCCTCGGCCCGGGCGGCGGTGGCCGCGACGGCGAAAAGGGTCAGGGACAGCGCTGTTGCAGTTGCGAAGGTACGGGGCATGACAATCTCCTTGGGGTGAAGGTGACCGTCCTGGAATTTCGCCCTGTCTGTGACTGACCGGTGATATCGAAACGCTGTTAAACACTGCGATTCAACGGTCTTGATGGGTTTGAGTCTGGGGGCGCTGACCCGTTTCCACAAGTCCAAAGGGTGTGCAATGCGCTTATGTCGCACTGCAACATAATGTGCTGCATTGCACAAAAATGAGTCAGCGCTAACGCATTTTCTTGAAACGGATTTCGCTGGTGTCGCTGCGTCCTTCGGCATCGACGACCGTCACGCGGGCAAGCCCTTCACCCGCCGGTGTGTAAAGCGCGGGCGCGAACCGGTCGAAACTGCCCAACAGCGCGCCATTCACCAGCCAGGTCAGCGGCGCCTTTCCGCCATCCGCCTTGAACTGCAGGGCCGAATCGCGCGCGTGGCTGTTCGGCAGCGGCACCACCGCGCCATTGGGCGGCCAGGCGATGGATGGCGGCGGCAGTTGCGCGACGCGCTGCACCGGCGCGGGCGCGGTGGACTGGCGCGAGAAGACACGCAATGACGGCGGCAGGTCGGAGGTGTTGCGCGCCGTGATCGCATCCTTCGGCATGGGCGGCGCGGGGCGGCGATCGGGCGGCAACAGCCCAAACATCTTGAGCAGGATCGGAGCGGCGCTGTCGCGGCCGACATGACCGGCGCGCGGCGTGCCATCGGCACGGCCCACCCACACCGCCACCGTATAGTCGTTGGAAAAACCCACCGACCAGGCATCGCGGAATCCGTAAGAGGTGCCGGTCTTGAAGCCGATGGTGCGGCGGCGGTTCAGACCCTGGCCCATCGCCCAGCCATCGGGCAGCGACACGCCATCCAGGATATCGCGTAGGTACCAGGCCGCGACCGGACCGAACAGGCGATGCGCCGTCTTCGGCGGCGACCCCTGAAGGTAATTGAGGCCGCGCGCGGTGCCGCCTTCGGCAATGCCCGCATAGAGCATGGCGACATCGCGCAAGGGCACACCCAACCCGCCCAGCGCCACCGGCAGGCTGGGGGCGCCGTCAAAGGCCAGATGCGCGCCCGCATTCCTGAGCGCCAGGGTGAAGGCCAGCGGACCCACCCGGTCCAGCACCATCACGGCGGGAATGTTCAGCGACATCTGCAGCGCATCGCGCGCCGTGACCGCGCCCTGGAACTGGCCGTCGAAATCGCGCGGCGCGTAATCGCCGAAGCTGGTCGGCTGATCCTCCATGCGGCTTTGCGGATGCAGGATCAGCTCGTCGAAGGCCATGCCATAGATGAAGGGCTTGAGCGCCGATCCGGGCGAACGGGCGCGGTTGGCCAGGTCGACCTGGCCGGACGGCCCCCAGTAATTGGTGCCGCCGACATAGGCGACGACATTGCGCGTCCTGTTTTCCACCACCACCAGCGCGACATCGCCGCCATCGTCCAGATAGGCGCGCTCCTGCCGGGCCAGCCGTTCGGCGGCGGTCTGTATGTTGGCATTGATGGTGGTCTTAAGCGCGGTCTTTGCCGGATATGCCAGCACCAGATGCTGGGCCAGATGCGGCGCGTTCAGCGGCATGGGCTGGCGGGCAAAGGGCACGCCTTCCCTGCGCGCGGCGGCGGCATCGCCCGGGGTGACCACGCCCTCCTCCACCATGCGCGCCAGCACATGATCGCGGCCGGCCAGCGCGGCCTGGGCGTGGCGGTCGGGGCGCTGGCGCGTCGGCGACTGGGGCAGCGCCACCAGCAGCGCGCTTTGCGCCAGGTCCAGGCTGGCGGGCTCCTTGCCGAAATAGGACAGCGATGCGGCGCGCACCCCTTCCAGGTTGCCGCCCATCGGCGCCAGGGTCAGATACAGCGACAGAATCCGGTCCTTGGAATAGCGCTCCTCAAGCTGCACCGCGCGCAAGATCTGCAGGAACTTGGCCGTCACATTGTGGTGGCGGAAAATATCCGGCTCCAGCAGGCGCGCGACCTGCATGGTCAGGGTCGAGCCGCCCGACACGACATGTCCGGCCGAGACGAACTGAACCGCCGCGCGCAGCAGCGCCGCCGGATCGACGCCGAAATGGCTGTCGAAGCGCTGGTCTTCATAGGCCTTCAGCATGGTGAGGTAACGCGATCCCACCTGGGAGGCGTTGGTGTGAATGCGCCAGGCGCCGTCCTTTGACAGGAAGGCGCGCAGCAGCGTGCCGTCATCGGCCACCACTTCGGGCGACAGGCTATTGGCGCGCGTCAGGTCCGGCGGATTGGCGCGGTCGGCGGTGATCAGGGCCAGGCCGGCGCCCAGCGCCAGCCGGCCCGCGAACACCAGCCTGCCCCGCAGCCGCGTCATTCCTTGCCAATCGTCATCTGTCCAACGGACGTGCGCGCATGCACGGCGGGAGCGTACATGTCCACCGCATCGGCCGCCGGCAGGGTGAAGCGGCCCACCGACACGGCGCGCGCGATATAGGCGATGTGGAAGCTGGGCGTCGGCTCGGGGCCCTTGCGGTTGGGCGGGCGATAACGCTGGCCGATGTCGAAGGTGGCGACAAAGCGGTCGTCGCGCGCATCCTGGCTGCTGGCATAGGTCAGATCGCCCACAAAGGGATAAGCCTTGGCGTCGTCGCCCTTCAGCGGCTGCTCGATCTCAAGCCCGGCGGGCAGAAGATCGACGATGCCCATCTGGTGATAGACATTGTTGGGCATCTGGCCGCTGATCTCCACGATCACCCGGTCGTTCTGGTGCAGGGACGAAACATCGGCGGGCGATCCCGACATGGTCCAGATGCTCTTATTCAGGCTGAGGCCATCGGCGGTGGGCGGCAGCGCCGCATCGGGCGTGCCGCTGACCGCGGTGGTGCGCCAGACCTGGGCATCGCCCTTGTTGGCCACCGTCACACCGGCATCCAGCTGCGTCAGCGTCGGCGACAGGCGCACCGCGCCCGCCCGTTCCTGTGCCGGCTTGCCGTTCACGGTGACGTTCAGCGGCGTCTTCTGGCGGGTCAGGGCATAGGCGGCGCGCAGCATCCAGCCCTTTTCCTGGGTGGTGGTGTTCTGGGCGCGCATGTCCATACCGCGCGCCTTGTCCATCAGCACCGGGACCAGATCGGCCTTGCCGCTTTCGGCCGCCAGCGCCAGCGTGCCCGACAGGTCGCGCAGCAGCGAGCCGTAAACGTCGTGCGGATAACTGGCGGGATTGGCATTGACCAGCAGCGTGCGGGCGCGGGCAAAGCCATATTCGGTGCGCGAACGGTCGCCCACCGCGGCCGCCGCCGCCCCGGTCAGCGCCGCCGCCAGCGCCGAGCTCATCTTGCTGACGCGAGTATCGCTGAAATAGCGCAGGTCGCTGACATTGGCCTGGCCGTTCGAGGCCAGCACATAGAAAGCATAGGCACGGGCCAGATCGTCGCCGCCGCCCGACGCAACCTGGCGCATCCAGTTCGTGCCGCGCGCCAGCGCATCATTGGCCACGACAAAGCCGCGCGCCTTGGCCTGGACCAGGAAGTCCATGGCATAGACGCCCAGGAAGGGTTCGGAATCGCCGCCCGGTCCCCACATGCCGAAATCGCCGCGCACGGTCTGCATGTCCAGCACCTTGTCGATCGACGCCTGGATGCGGTCCTTCAGTGCCGCATCGCGCGGCAGACCGGCCAGGTCGGCGACATCGTTGAACAGCAGCAGCGGCTGGGCGCGCGACACGGTCTGTTCCAGACAGCCGAAGGGATACTTGTCCAGCCACTTCAGAAGCCCGGCCACATTCGACCAGCCATGCGCCGCCGAAACCGAGAGACTGACCGAGGCGGTGGACGGCACCAGGCCGGCAATCAATGTGCGGTTGGCAACATAGTCCGTGCCCGCCGCCAACGGCACTTCTTCCTCGCGCGTCTGGTCAAGCTGGCTGGGCCGCACCTGGATCGGCCAGCCATGGCTGACATGGAATCCGTTCGGCCCGGTCACATCCAGGGTGATGTTGGCGATGCCGATGCCGGCGCCCGTCAAGGTCACCGGCACCAGCGCGCGCTGCTGGCGCGACAGGGTCTGTTTGACCACGGTCCTGGCGCCGCCAGGCAGCGACACCGGACCATGCGTGGTGATGATGGCGGCATAGGCGCCGGGCGCGCCCTCCACATTGTCCAGGTTCAGCGCCGCCTCGATCCGGTCGCCGGGCGCCAGGAAGCGCGGCAGCACCAGGTCGGCGACGACGGGATCGCGCACCACAAGCATCTTGTCGGCATGGCCCAGCTTGTCGGCGCTCCAGGCCACGGCCATCAGGCGCAGCGAGCCGTTGAAATCGGGGATCGCCAGCGGAATGACCGCCGTGCCGTCGGGCTTGACCTTCACGATGCCGGAGAACAGCGCGACGGTCTTTTGCGGCACCACCGCCAGCGAACGGCCGCCGAAACTGTCGCCGCCTTCGCGCAAGGACCCCACCGCACCCTTTTCGGCGCGGATCAGCCGGCCGTAATCGTCGCGCATCATCACGCCCAGCCGCCGCTTGCCGAAATAGTGATCGGCCGGATCCGGCGACTTGAAATCGGTGAGCTGCAGAATGCCCTCATCGACCGCCGCCACGGTGACATAGGCGGCCTCGCTGGCCAGGCCCGTCAGCTTGACCGGCACGTTGACCGTCTGGCGCGGGCGCACCTTGTCCGGCACGCCCAGCGCGATGCCCAGCGTGCGCGGGCCATTGTCGACCGCGATCCAGGCCACGCCGATGGAACGCACCGGCTCGCGCCCCGTCACCTGCGACAGCGGGCGATAGTCCGTCACCAGCACATAGGCGCCCGCCCCCCAGTCGGCGGACACCGGGATGTCGACCGTCGCGCCGCCGGCCGGCGCATCGATCAGTCGGGACGAAAACACCTTGTCGGAGGCGATCACCACCAGCGCCTTGCCGTTGGCGTTCGGCTTGATGCGCACATGCGCCACCGAGCCGGGCGCATAGGACGGCTTGTCCGCCGCCACCGGTATGCGGTCGGGCCGGTCGCCGGCGCTGGAGGCCGCCCAGCCGGAATAGAAGCGGTAGCTGGAGGCGGCGCCCGATCTGGGATCGGTGATGGTCAGCCGATAGGTGCCCCAGCCCATGGACTGGGCCAGCTTGAGCGGCGCACCCGCGGCGATGTTCATGGTGGTGGAGGTGATCAGCCGGTCGCGCGTGACCGACTCGTAACGCCATTCGCCGTTGGACTGGAACCACTGATAGGTCGTGTCCTCGCGCACCCAGCTGACCGTCAGCCCCGAAAGGGCGACGCGCTTGCCGCTTTTGTCGATGGCGATCGCCTCGAACCCCGCGCGGGCATTTTCCGGCACCGAGCCGCCATCGAAATCCGGGCGGATGCCGATGGAAACGTCATGGGTGCGGATGGGAATGTCGGTGCTGCGGTCGGTGGTGCGCCCGCCCGGCTCGTGAATGGACACCCGCACCGTGGCCTTCAACGGCAGGGTGGTATCGGCCAGCGCCCCGGTATTGCCGGTGATGGTGGTCACGCCCGCCGCATTGGTGCGCGGCACGGTCATGTCGACCCGCGTTTCAGAAAAGCTGTCGTCCATGCGCCCGAAGCGATAGCCCTTATATTGCGGCCAGGGATCGGGATCGGCGGCAATGGTGGCTTCGGCGTCGCCGGTCAGGTTCGAGCCCGGCGCGCCATAGAGGAAGCGCGCCTCGGCCCGGACATGGAAATCGTCACCCGGTGCGATCTGCTTTTCCTCAGCGGCCAGCGTCACTTTCAGCCGCTGAGGCACGAAATCGGCGACATCGAACTGCACCCGGCCCACCGCATCGGCCTTGGGATCGATATAGGCGCTGATCTGCCAGCGGCCATGCGGCGCACTGGCGGACAGCGGCAGGCTCCAGGCGGCGCTGCCCGCCAGCAGCTTGTCGCCGCTGACGGTGATACGGCCCACCTCGATCCCGTCGGGGCGCTGGGCCACCAGCGTCAGGGGCGCGTTCAGTGCCGCGCCGACCCGGTCGCGCAGCATCGCCACCGCCTGCACCGTCTCGCCGGGGCGATAGACGCCGCGCTCGGTATAAAGCCAGGCGTCGACCGGGCCGGGGCTGGCCCGCCCGCCCACGCCGCGGTCGGTCAGGTCGAAGGCCGAGCGGCGCAAATCCAGGAAACTGAAATCGCCGCCGCGGCCATAGGCCATCACCATCACCGGCTGGTCGCCGCCGGTGGCACGCAAAAGCCCGGCGTCAAAGTCGGCGCGGCCATTGCTGTCGGTCACCACGCTGGCCAATTGGTTGTTGTTGCGCGCGATCAGGGTCATGCGCACCCCGTCCAGCGGCGTCGCCCGGCTGTAGGAGCGGGCGAACACCGTCAGCCCCACGCCGGAGGCGGCGCGGTCGGCGGTGAAGCTGGTCAGCGAAATATCGGAATCGACCACCCATTGCGTCGCCATCTGCGCGCCATAGTCGTCGTCATCGACCTTCTTGGCCGCATCGGACGCCACCAGCACATAGGCGCCGGGCTTCTTGCCCTTCAACACGTCATGGATGGGAATCTGGGTGACGACGCTGCCGTTCTTGACGTTGTCGACCGCCATGGTGCCGGACCACACCACCGCGCCTTGTGAATTTTCGAGCTGCTTTTCGTCCCAGCCGTAAAGCTGTGTCTGGTCGACCGCACCGGTCTCGATCTGCGACAGCAGCCGGTCGCCGACGCGGATGATCTTCAGGTCGAGCTTTTCGACATTGACGGTGGTGACCGGCACGCCCGCCGCATTCTCGCGCGGCAGGATGATGCCGCCGGCGAACCGCACCAGCGCCGGCTTGTCGCGCAGTTCCACCGGCACCGTCTCGGCCGTCAGGGTGGAGCCGTCGGCAGCGGGCAGCCCATCCTTCAGGCTGACATTGTAGGTCTTGTCAAAAGAAAGCCCCGCCACGCACAGGCGGGTATCGACCACATGCACCGCCACCTTAGTGTCGGGATCGATGGTCAGATAGTCCTGGTAGTGGGTCTTGCCGCTGGCATCCAGCGCGCGGGTGAAGACCAGACAGGCTTCCGGCTCGGGCTTGGAGACATCGACCTCCAGCCGGCGAAAGGCGAATTCGCGCGGCGTGGCCGCGCCGCCGGACTGCGCGGTTCCGCCGGTGACGGCGGACAGGCCATCCTGCAGGCGGGCCAGCATGCCGCCTTCCTGGGGGATGCCGATGACGAACACCGCGGCCAGGGCCGCCGCCGCCAGGAACGCCAGGGCGCCGCCGATGACGAGCAGAAGACGCTTTTTCCTGTCGTCCATTTGTTCCCCCGGATATCTCGCGGGGGCGAGCCTAGAACCGCGGCCATGTGCCTGCCAACACGAAGCGGGCGCAAATCGGCGCCGGCGGCGGACAAAGCGGTTGGTATCTGCCTATTTTGCAGCGGGACAATCGACCTTTCCGACGATCCGTCCGGGCTGGTTCGCCCGTGCGGCATAAAAATGACAGTTGCGGGTGGGATTTCCCGCCGAATCGTAGAGTTCGACAGTCCAGCCATCGGCAGCGCGCGTCATCAGCAGAAAGCCGAATCCACCCGCCGAAACGCCCTTGGTCACGCGCACCGTCTCGGGGCCCTGGAAGATCGCGCCATACAGATCCTTGGGCGTCACATCCAGAATGTCGCCGCCATTGCCGGCCACGATCTGGGGCGGCACCGACCTGTCATAATTGATCGCCTCGAAAGTGTGGATGTGTCCCGACAGCTGCAGCGTGACATTGGGCGCGATCAGCGGCGCATCCGCGCCCTTTGCCAGCGCCGCGTCATGCACGGCCTGCACCAGCGTACGGTTGCCGCCGATGGGAAGGCCAAGGGGGCCGGTGATCGCCGCCCAGATGGGACGATGATGCACAAACCAGACGGGTCCCTGAATCTGGCCCAGCGCGCCGATCTCGGCGGTATAGGCGGGCAGATCCTGTTCATTGGTTGCGCGGTCCGGCGCGCTGGCGTCATCCATCACCGCCAGACGCAGCTTGCCCAGATCGACGGTGAACATGGGAATGTGATTCACGCAAGGGACGCCGTCGCGGTGGGCCAGCGGCCCCAGCAGGCGCAGCCAGCCGGTGCCTTCGCGCGAACATTCCTCGTGATTGCCGCGCGCCAGGACCCAGGGCGCCGCCGCCAGCAGCGGCGCGGCGGGGTCGAAGAAATCAGCCTGCCAGGCCGGGCCGTTGTCACCCCAGGGCGAACCGGCGCACCCGGCATCGCCCGGCGGACAGGGCGTTTCACGATAAAGATAGTCGCCGACATGGATCACCAGATCGGGGCGCAGTTTCGCCGCGGCCGCCGCCAGACCGGGAAAGGGCCATTCCTGCGGCGTGTTGCAATCCTGCAGAACCTTGTTCAGCAGCCGGCAGCCGGTATCGCCCAGGACCAGGATGCGGCGCGGATCGGCCACCGGCATGGGCAGCGCCACACCGTCAATATTTGCGGCCGATGTTCCTACGGGCACCCTGGCGGCGCAGAGCAGCGGGAATTTGTCATTGGGCGCCGCGCGCACGCTCATGGCGATATCGCCGCCATCGGTGTGCATGACCGGACAGGTGGCGGCCCGGGTGATCAGCCGCGCCTCATAGCCACCATCTGCAATCGCCTGAACCCAGGCTGTGCCGGCGGTTGGCGCGGCCTGTCCCGATGCGGCGGCAGGCAAACAGACCAGCAGGCAGAGGATCAGATGCTTCAGGGAACGCTTCATGCACGGGCTCGCGGACAATCGCGCGCAGCCTAAAGCGCAATCCGAAAAGCGCGAAGCGATTTTCGGGCAAATCGCGCGACAGTTCAAAAAGATAGAGCGTGTGAGCGTTTCAAAGAAGCGCGATCATGCTCTAGCCTCGCCGGACAGATGAAAACAGCCGCCGCCTAGAAAAGTCTTTTAAGTGTCATCTTCCACAGCCGGCCCGGACCCGGCAGGGCGCTGAGCATGGAATAGGTGTCGGCGCCGGGCGTGAAATAGCGTTCATTGCCCAGATTGTTGACGTTCATGTCCACTTCCCAGGCGCCCTGGCGCACAAAGCCCGAAACATTGAGCGTGACATAGGACGGAAAGCGAATGGGATCGGCGATGGTCTGATGTGTCGCGCTGACATAAGTGCCGCCGAAGGTCGCGCCCCATTCCACGTCCCCCAGCGGATCGCCGGTCCAGGTGACATAGGGGCTGATCACGGCATGGGGCATGGCGCTGTCTTCATAGCTGCCAGACAGGCCCGGCAGGGTCGACAGGTCATAGACCAGATAGCTGCCGCCAAAACCGTCCTCAGGCGAAACGCCGGCGGCGCGGGCCGGAATATAGGCGAAGCTGTGATTGGGGCCCTTGATGGTGGTGCGCTGCACGCTTGCGGCCAGGGTCAGGCTGAGATTGTCGTTCGCCACATAGCGCAGTTCGATTTCGGCACCGCGCGCGCGCGTGCCTTCGACATTCACCACCCCGCCGCCCTGGGACAGCCGGGTGCGGTTCTGGACATACCAGTCCAGGCTGCCCTGCAGGTGATCGTCCAGCGCGGCGAACTTCACGCCCACCTCATCGAGAAAGGAATCCGACAGCCAGGCCTTGGACGCCAGCAGGCTGGTGGACACCTGGCTGGCCTGGCCGATCTCCAGCGCGCTGGACTGGGCGATGGTGACGTAAGGCACCAGCCCGAAGGGCGCGTCATAGGACAGGCTGGCCGACCAGCCGAAGCGCCCGGCATTGCCGCGGCCCGATGGCGGGGCATAGGCCAGCACGCCGCGCTCGGTCGAGCGGACATGGTAATTGTCGTAACGCCCGCCCAGCACCAGGTCGAAGCCCTTCCAGCTTGCATCGGTGGTGATGAAGGCGCCGGCATCGCCGGTGCTGGTGGTGACGTCATTTTCCCAGCCCAGGCCCACCGTGCCGGGCGGATCGATGTTGAAGGGGGAATCGATGATGTCGTTCGCTGCGGGTCCAACGGAGATGTCGCGCCGGTCCAGCGCGATCACACCGCTGTTATAGCTTTCCCGGCCACGGGCATGAACATGGCGATAGGACAGGCCGGCCACCGTCTGGGTCTTCACCGCGCCAATGTCGCGCCGCACGTCATAGCGCAGCCGCGCCTCGCCGATCGACGTGCGATAGGAGCCGGGAAAGCCGTAGGAAACAAAGCGGTCGTTGGACAGCGTGTCGGCAAACAGTTGCAGGCGCAGGCTCTGGCCATCGTCCAGGTCGCGCGCCACCTCCAGGAAGCCGGTGTGGGTGACGGTGTTGGAGAAATCCACACCGCGCGCGACATAGACGCTGCGCCGGTCCAGCCAGGTGCCGCCATAGCCGCTGTCCAGCCGGTGCGCGGCGTCGACGCAAGACATGCAGGCCAGCGGCGTGAAGCCCGGATCATAGGCATAAGGGTTTCCGCCCAGCTCGTTCGGCGTCAGCCGGCCATTGCCGTCCGTGTCCACGACCGAGGTGTTGCGCCCGGTGATATAGGTGCCGCGATCGATCAGCGGCTGGGTCAGCCGGTTCCAGCCCGGCGTCTGAATGTCGCCGTTGGAATGGTAATAGAGATAGTCGGCGGCCAGCGACCAGCCGTCATCCGCCAGGTTTGCCGACAGTTCGACCAGCTGGTGGCTGGGATGCAGCCCCCGGTAATAGCTGTAGCTGTCGTCGAGCTCGCCATAGGCATGCACGCCACCGGCGAAATCGCCCAGTGTCACCGGCGCGCTGAGCTGGCCGGTCAGGTTGCGCTTGCTGTAGCTGCCGTAGCTGGCGGTGACTTCGCCGCCCAGCGTGTCGGTGCCGTTGGCGGTCTTGGGCAGGAAGTTGACCAGCCCGCCCACCTTGCCCGGTCCATAGATGGGCGATGGCGGCCCACGCAGAATCTCGATGCCGGCGGCATCGGCCAGCGGGGTGGAATAGGTGCCCCGGTTCTCGGCCCGCTTGAAGCCGCGAAAATAATTCTCCGCCAGGGTGCCGCGCAGGGAGACCGCGCCCTCGACCCCGTAATAGCTGGCGGTATAGGCCGACGGGGTGATGGCGGTCAGATCGTCGATCCCGCTGATGCCATAGCGGGCGATGGTGGTGTCGCTGACCAGGGTGACGGCGCGCGGGGTCTCAATCAGCGGCTTGTTCAGGCCGAAGGCGGCGCTGTTGGCCCCCACGTCCAGCAGATGCACGGCATCGCCGGTCACCGTGACCTGTTCAACCTCCTGCGCGCGCGCGCGCGGCCCGGCCAGCAGGCCAGGCAGCAGGCAGGCCGGCAGTGCCAGCAGGACCAGACCCCTTGTCATGGGTTCTACATAGGCGGCGCCTACGAAATGTCATGTAACATTTTACAGTTCGTATTACTAAATTTCCCGAATTTCGCATAACCCATTGGAAACATGGTGTTTTATGGAAGGCGCGCCATGATGTCGCTGGCGGCGGACAGCTCCGCCCCGCTGAGCGCCAGCGCCCTGAGGGCGTTGTCATGCAGGGCAGGCTCGTAGGCGGCGCAGGCATTCGCCGCGATCACCACCGCAAAACCCTCCTCGAAGGCTGCCCAGGCGGTGGCGGCGACACAGCATTCGCTGGTCAGCCCGCTCAGCACCAGCGTGTCGATGCCGCGGTCTTTCAGGCTGGCGGCCAGGCCGGTGCCCGCAAAGGCGCTGTAAAGCGGCTTGGTCACCACCAGGTCATCGGGCCGCGGCGCGATCCTGAAAAAGTCCGCACCCGGCGTTCCGGGCGCACACAAATCGGCGCTGTGAAGACGCACGAACACCGGCAGCAAGCCCACCCCGCGTGCGGCGTCCAGAAGGACAGTGGCTTCAGCCAGCGCAGCGGGCACCGACGAAAGATCGCGGCCCTGAAGCGCCATCGCGCCTTGGGGCGCGGCAAAGTCCACCTGCCAGTCGATCAGCAGCAGCGCCGTGCGCGCGGGATCGATCGGCGCCGTCATGCGAATGCGGCCCTGAGGGCAGGCAAGATCGCGCGGCCCGCCAGCGGCACGCCGCTCTGATAATCGTCGAAGATGAACATCAGTCCGTCTATGTCGCAGTCGCGCAGGAAGGTTTCGATCTTGCGCGCGCAGGTTTCGGGCGTGCCGATCGCCGTCTGGGTCATGAAGGCGCCCTGGGCGCGCGCGGTCATCGCATTGCCCGCAACACCATAGCTTTCCAGCATCCCCAGCACCGCGCCTTCGTCCAGGCCCGCGCGATAGCGTTCCGCCTTTGCACTGGCTTGCGCGTCGGTTTCACCGCTGATCACCGTCATCATGCAATAGGTCTTGATCGGCTTGCCCAGTTTGGCCGCCAACGCGCGGGCGCGGGCGGCGGCATCCGCCGTCTCGGCCTCATTGCGGCCGCCGATGAAACAGCCGTCGCATTCGGACACGGAAAATTCAAAGCCGCGCGCCGACATGCCCGCGCAGATCAGTTCGGGCGGGCGCAGCGGCTTGGGGTCGCTGACGCAGTTCTTGATGGTGAAAAAGTCGCCCGCGAAATCGACGCTGGGTTCGCGCCACAGCCGCTTGAGAATGGTGGTCCATTCCTGGGTCAGGTCATAGCGGCGATCATGGTCCAGGCTGGCATCCCAGGCGCCCATCTGCTCGAACTCGCCGCGAAAGGCGCCCGCCACGATGTTGAGCCCGGCCCGGCCGCCCGAAATGTGATCCAGCGTGGCGATCATCTTGGCCGCCACCACCGGATTGTGCAGGATCGCATGCAGCGTCGCCCAGACCTTGATCCGGCTGGTGACCGCGGCAATGCCCGCCATCATGGTCACCGCCTCCAGGCTGGCGCCCCAATGGTTGGTCGCCCCGCCAAAGCCGCGCCACTTGCCCATCGCCATGACAAAATCGAAGCCCGCCGCCTCTGCCGCGATGGCCGCGTCGCGGTTCTGCGGCCAGCCGCCATCCAGCGCGGGCGTGGTGGTCGAAACGATCCATCCGCCGTTGGCGACAGGCAGGAAAACACCGAATTCCTTGGCAATCTTCATGTCGCCAACTTATCTGATGGCGAACGCGCTGGCGCGCTTTTCGCGAGGGGCAACAGGCAAAAACACACCGAATTCCTTGGCACTCATGCCGCCGGCCTCCGATGCGGTGGGCGCATGACCAGGACCGCCAGCATCACCAGCGTAACGCCCCCGGCCAGGATCAGGAAAAAGGGCGTGAAGGTGCCGGTGGCGTCACGGGTCATGCCCGCCAGGGCGGGCGCGACCGCACCCACCGTCGAGATCAGGTTGACGACGGAATAGAGTTCCAGATTGGGTGCGCGCCCGAAATAGTCCAGCAGCAGGATGGTCGAGGCGAAGAAGGTCAGGCCGTAACCGATGCCGATACCGGCGGCATAGATCAGCATCACCGGCAGCGTCTGGGCGACACTGAGCGCCAGAAGTCCCGCCACCAGCAGCAGAAGCGAGAGCACCAGCAGCAGGCGCGCATTGATGAAGCGGGTCAACAGGCCGCCGGCCAGCCGCGCCCCGGCATTCAGCAGGGCGCTGACGCTGAGCATGCCGCCGGCGACGGCCATCGAGGCGCCATGCTGGATCAGATGCGCCACCGAGGCGGCGTTGGCGGTGATGCCGCAGAACAGAAAGGCGCTGAACGCCGCGGCAATGATCCAGAACTGGTGGGTGCCAAGCGCGTCGCGCCAGCTCCAGCCCTCGGTCGAAATGTCGGGATCCTTTTCGGCATTCTCGCTGACATCGGTGCGCGCATCGACCAGGAATGCCGACAGCACGCCGCACAGCACCACCGCCGCCCCGATCACCAGCCAATAGCTGCGCCAGTCGCCGGTTGCCCCGATCACCAGGAAATAGATCAGCGGGCCTGCCGCGCCGCCGACCCCGCCGACCGTGAAATAGAGCCCGAATGCAAAGGAAGGCCGCGCGAACAGCCGGGTGAGAAGATAGGTGCCCGGCACCGTGTCCAGCAGGGTGAAGCCAAGCCCGGCAAGCGAGGCGCCGATGAAATAAAGCCACAGTCCGTTGGTGCGCGACAGGGCGACAAAGGCCAGAGCCATCACCAGCGAACCGATCAGAAGGTTGGCGCGCACGCCCAGACGCCGGATCAGCGCGGCGGGCACCGTGGCGGTCAGACCGCAGAACACCGCCAGAAGAGTGAAGCCCAGCCCCGCCTCGGTCCAGCTCCAGCCCAGCTCGGTCACCATGGCGGGCAGCACCAACCCCAGGCTGTCAAAGGTTGCGGCGGTGATGATGAAAAACAGGGTGCTGATCAGGCCCAGTGTCAGCCAGGCACGCCCCGTCGCAGACGTCACGGCGCTCCTTCCAGGGTGCGCTTCATCTCGTCGGGAAAATCACCCAGAACGGTCAGCATGGTCGCGCGCGCCTTCTGGACATCGCGGCTTGCAATCGCATCGGCCAGGGCGCGATGTTCGGCCAGCGCCTGAAGCCCATCCTCGGCGGAGGGCGCGCGCATGGCATAAAGCCAGTAGCGGGCCGTCTGGTGATGCAGGGTCACCACCATCTTGGCCAGGGTGCGATTGCCGCTGGCCGCGGCAACGGTGACATGGAACGCCTCGTCCATCGCCGCCAGGGCGCGGGCGTCATTGTCTTCCACGGCCTGCTCGCCATCGTCCAGCGTGGCGCGAATGGCGGCGATCTCGCCGTCCGTGGCGTTCGCGGCGGCCAGTCCCGCGCATTGCACTTCGATCAGGCAGCGGGCTTCAAAGGCTTCACGGGCCGCCACCAGGTCCAGCGGCGCAACGGTGGTGCCGACGCGGGCGCGGCGCTGGACCAGCCCTTCCAGCGCCAGGCGGGCCAGCGCTTCGCGGATGCCCGCCAGGCCGCCGCCATAGCGGCGCGCCAGCTGGCCCTCGTCCAGATGCTCGCCCGGCTGCAGGCTGCCCACGATGATATCGACCAGAATGCGCTGATAGAGGCGCGACTTCAGAAGCCGCGGCGACCATTCGTCCAGCTGCGAAACGTCCCTGTCGTGTGCGTCCGCCATATCCCGCCCTGTTTTGCAGTGCAGAATGGGGATCAGTCAGGCGCTTGGCAAGGGGCCGCCCGCCCGCCATGCCCGCCGGCCGCGCCGCCGGCGTGCCGGATTGGACCAATAATCAGACGAATGTGATCTCGAAAACATAACCGGCGCTGGGGCTTCCGGTGCCTTCGAAACCGGGGGGCCCCACGCCGGCATCGCAGGAAATCAGCTTGCCGTCCTTCATCGCCAGGCCGTGCGGATCGGCGGTGCCGTCCAGGAATTCGGCCGTTTCCAGCACATCGCCGGTTGTGGCGTCATACTTCACCAGGCCAGAGGTGGTGGTGTGGTGCAGCTTGCCATTCTGCATCACATAGCGGTCGATGTCGGAGGAGCCCGTCACCATCCAGATCGCGCCGCCCGGATGGCTGTCATCCCAGGCAATGCCATGCCAGCGGTCGGTGGTGATGCGGATCATGAATTCCGGCGCCCACGTCTTCGGGTCCACGCGCAGGATGCCGCGCAGCCGGTTTGCCACGATCCACAGCTTGCCGGCATGGAACATCAGCCCGTGGCAGCCGCCGCCATTGTCCGGCGGGCCCAGCGGAATCTGGCGGTGGGAGACGGTGCGCCCGTCCAGATCGACCTCATAGACGCCCTCGGCCCCGCCATTGGCGCCCATCCAGACATGGCCGTTGCCGAAGGCGAAGCCGGATGTGTTGGCCGAGTCGGTCAGCACCGTCTTGAGCTTGTTGCCCTTCCAGTCGAACAGCCAGGCGGCCTCTTTCACATGCTTGCCGCTCTGGCCATAGCCTTGCGCCTTCTGTTCGGCCACCCACACGCCTTCAGGCACCACGGCGATGCCATTGGGATAGGCGTCCGGCACCTTGAACAGGTTGCGGGTCGTGACTTTGCGGTGCGGGATTTTTCTTTTCGGCGCGGGCGGCACCGCGCCAAGATCCTTGCCCTTGGGCGGCATGACGAGGGCGCCGCCCTTTTCCTGCTGCGCCAGGGCCTGCCCCAGCCCCAGTCCGCCGGCCACGCCCAGCCCCGCCAGAAAATCCCGTTTGCGCATCCCCTCGCCTCCCAGCTTGTTTTTATGGAGCGAGCATGACGCAAGGACGGGCGCAAAGCAAAACACCCGCCGGTTACCCGGCGGGTGTTTCTGATCGGGATTTCTGAACTGCTATTTCTGCGGCAGCGCGAAGGCGACCAGCTGATCGGACAGGCGCGGCGTCAGGATGCCGTTGCCACCAGCCGTGAAGACCACATATTCGCGGCCCTTGTAGGTATAGACCGCGGGCTGCGAGACAGCGGGGGCATCGACCAGATGCTTCCACAGCACATTGCCCGTCTTCATGTCGATGGCGCGTACGCGGCTATCCATCGAGGCACCGATGAAAACCAGGCCGGACTTGGTGATGACCGGCGCGCCGATCGTCACCGAACCCCAGCTTTCGGGCATGTAGAAGCCCCACTTCTGGACCTGGCCGAAGGGCTTCTTCCAGTTCAGCTTGCCGGTGTTGAGGTCATAGCTGGACAGCGTGCCATAGGGCGGCGCCCAGCAGGGCATGCCCCACATGTTCAGGAAGTTCTCCAGCTTGAAGCCATAGGCCGAACCGGCCTGGGCCGCATAACCGCCCTTGCCGCGCAGCGCGTCGCCATACTGCTTGTTGGCTTCGTCACGCGGGATCAGGGTGTAGACCTGCGGCACCTGGTCGGAGTTCACGACATAGGTGGCGGTGGTCGGATCGACCGCGCCGCCGCCCCATTCCACGCCGCCAACCGTGGCCGGCCAGGAGATCGAGCCCTGCAGCGACGGCGGGGTGAAACGCCCCTCGTCACGCAGGCGCGCCTTCCAGCGGCTGCACTCGCCAAAGCTGACCAGGTCGGCCAGCTTGGAAACCGGCGGCGTCGTGTCCGCGGTGGTCGGTTCGGGAATCGGAACATAGGGCTGGGTCGGGGCGGCATGTTCGCCCTTGATGTCCGACGCCGGCACCGGCCGTTCCTCGATCGGATAGATCGGCTCGCCCGTGTTGCGGTTCAGCACGAACAGGAAGCCCATCTTGGTCGCCTGGACCAGGGCGGGAATGGTCTGCCCGTCCTTGTGCAGGTCCACCAGCGTGGGCGCGGAGTTGGTGTCCACGTCCCAGATGTCGTGATGGACAAGCTGACGGCTCCAGCGCACTTCGCCGGTTTCCGCATCCACCGCCACGGTGGCGGTGGCATAGGGCATTTCCTGCAGACGGTCGCCGCCGTAATAGTTCGGGCTGGGCGAGGAGGTCGGCAGGAAGGCCAGGCCGGTTTCCGGATCGACCGAAATGCCGGCCCACACATTGGCCGTGCCGGTCTCGTTGACCATTTCCGGCGGGATGATGTTGAAGGTCCACTTCAACGCACCCGTGCGCGCGTCAATGCCGTAGACGGTACCGGGATTGGCTGTCTTGTAGACCCAGTCATTGCCGGCCCAGCCCAGGATCAGCGTGTCCTTGTAGACCGCGGGCGGCTGCAGCAGGCCGATCTTCCACTTGCTGTTGGTATTCAGCCAGGCATTGACGTCGACCACGCCGTTCTTGCCGAAACCGGCGCAGGGCTTGCCGGTGTCGGCATCGACGCCGTGCAGCTCGCCATTCATGGTGCCGACATAGACCATCTTCTGGCAGGGCTGGCCCGGCTCGGGCGCGCTGGCCGCCCAATAGGCGACGCCGCGGCTCTTGTAGCCCTGGTTCTCCGGCGGGCCGTCATGGCCGCTGGCCGAATAGGTCCACTTGGTCTTGCCGGTATCGGGCTCGACCGCGAATATCCGGTAGAAGGGCGTGCCGACATAGACGGTGTTGTTGACGAACAGCGGCGTGGCGCCCCAGGTCGTCGAATGGCCGCCACTGGCGACGTCGCCGGTATGGATGGACCAGGCGACCTTCAGATCCTTCACATTGTCGGGCGTGATCTGGGTCGAGGTCGAATATTTCTGGGCTTCCTGGTTGCCGCCAAAGGCGTCCCAGACCTGGCCCATGCTGTTTGCGGCCATCATCATGGAATCGCCCGCCTGGGCGACGGCATGGGGGGCCAGTGTCAGGGTGCCGGCCGCGGCGGCGAGCGCCAGGGCGGCAGCGGCGATCATCGCGTTCCTAGTCTTCATCTTCGACCTCATCAATTTCCACGCTGCGATCGGTGGCGTCACCAATGACCTGCATAAGCCAGCCGATCAGGGCCAGCGCCTGGCACGCCATGATCACCGGGCTTTCCAGGAAATAGCCGGCAACCGCCGAGCCAATAATGTCCAGAAGGATGGAGACGATCAGGAAGACCTGAAGAAAGCGGGGGCGGGCGGTGTAGAACTTCATCGCCAGCGCCGCGAGCAGCATCAACAGGCCGGCAACCGCCACCAGCACGACGCCGCCGGTACCGATCAGGCCGGTTTCGGGCGTATAATAGTCGTAAACGCATATTCCCATCGTGATGATCGATGCGATCACGATGAGCCACGCACCGCGCGGTGAATGTCCCTGGTTCAACACTGCCTCCCAGTTTTTTAGGGGCGCGATCCTAGCCAGCCTTTGCGCCAGAAGCAAAGAGACGCAAGGCGGCATGCCGCCTTCGCACTAGCAGCAAAACCGCGATGCCCGACCAGGATTGCGGGGACTTAATGCAGCGCGATCTTCTGGACCCGCCAGTTGCCCATCTCGGCCACATAGAGCGCGGCCGGATTGCGGCAGTCGATGGCGTTGACGGTGCCGAACTCGCCCGGCTGCTTGCCGGCGCGCCCGAACTTGCCCACCACGGTGCCGTCCAGCTCCAGCTTGGCGATCTGGCCGCCATGGTCCAGGTCGTTCACCGGGTTGGAATCGGACGCGAACAGGTACTGGTGCGCGCCCGGCGAGATGCACAGGGCCATGGGATCGCCCGCGGTCGTGATCGCCGACTTGAAGTTGCCGTCATTGTCGAAGACCTGGATGCGCTTGTTGCCGCGGTCGGCGACATAGACATTGCCGGCCGCGTCCACCGCGATGGAACGCGGGCTGGCGAACTGGCCCTGGCCGGTCCCGCGACTGCCCCAGCTTTTCACGAACACGCCATCGCGGGTGAACTTGGCGATACGGGCATTGTGCAGCCCGTCGGCGACAAAAATATTGCCCTGGGCGTCGAAGGCGACATCGGTGGGGCCCTGGAACAGGTCCGACGCGGCGCCCGAGCCCGGCGGATTGCCCTGGCCCATATTGTCCCCGGCGGGCACATTGACCGCCTCGGGCTTGCGGCCCAGCAGCATCAGGATGCGCCCGTCGGCGCTCATCTTCATCACCATGCTGCTGTAGCCGTCGACCGCCCAGACATTGTCCTGGGCATCCACGCGCACCGACTGGGCTGCCAGGAAGCCGTAATTGTTCTTGCCGATCTGGCGCACGAAGCGGCCATTGGGCGCGAACATGTAGAGGCTGGAGCCGCCATGGGCGAAGGCTCTGGAGCCGCCCAGCGTGATGGTGGGATCGCCGTTGCGGGTATAGACAAAGACGTTGCCCCTGGAATCGGTCGCCACGCCCGCGGCGGCGCCGAAGAAGGTGTCGGCCGGCAGCATCAGCGGCTGGCTGGGCGTGGTGGAAATCTGCTGGGCAATGGCGGGCGCGGCCAGCACGGCGGCGATGGGCGCGGCGCAGGCCAGCAGAAGGGTGGCGAGACGGTTCATCTTACTGGCTCCCCTTATTTCTTGTTCTTGAGCACGAATTCCTGCATCCGCCAGGATTCGATTTCGCCCACGATGATCTTGTTGGGATCGCGGCAGTCCATCATGTGAACCACCTGGAAGCCCGGCGCCAGCTTGCCGGCATGGCCGAACTTGCCCAGCACGGTGCCATCCAGCTCCATCTTGTAGATCTGGCCGGTCTGCGCCCAGCTTCCGGGGCGGTTGCCGTTGGGATTGGAGTTGGAGACGAACAGATACTGGTGCGGACCCTGGCTGACGCAGGCAGTCCAGGCCGTGCCCACATTGGTGTAGGCCGTCTTCCATTTCAGATTGTTGTCCAGCACCACATAGCGGTTGTTGGTGCGGTCGGCGACATAGACATTGCCCGCCCGGTCGACCTGAAGACCGTGCGGCAGGTTGAATTCGTTGACGCCGCTGCCCTTCTTCTCGCTGCCGACCTCGGCCAGGAAACGGCCGTTCTTGTCGTATTTCACCACGCGATTGTTGCAGTAGCCGTCGGAGATGAAAATGTTGTCCTGCATATCCCAGGCGACATCAGTCGGCCGGCACAGCGTGTATTTCTCATCCGGCGGCAGCGGCCCCTTGGGCGTGGCGACGGGGCCTTCCTCCGGATCGGGGCGATGACCGATCACCATCAGCACCTTGGTGCCGGTGGGGTCGAACTTGGTGACGACGTTGGTGCCCTCGTCCACCGTCCAGATATTGTCGTGGCGGTCGACACGCACCGAATGGGCGAACTGGAAGCCGTAAAAGCCCTTGCCGATTTCCTTCACGAACTTGCCGTTCTGGTCGAACTCCCACAGCCGGGTCTGGGGACCGCGGAAGAAAGAAAAGACATGGCCCTTGGAATTGGTCGCCACGCCCTGCATCTCGCCCAGCGTGTCGCCCGCGGGCGGCTGGAACATGCCGGGCACCGCTTCATAGTCCAGATCGGGCGCGTTGGCGTAAGCGGTGGCCGCGGCCTGGGAAAATGCCGGCGCGGTGCCAGCCAGAAGCGCGACAGCAACGGCTGTCACCAGAGTGGTTTTCACGATTGCCTCCCCGAAGATGCCCGAACGCTCTGAAGGCGGTCTGGATCATTCCCCATAACTGTATACAGCAAAGGCCGGTCTGGGGAAGATGCCCCGCGGGCAAAAACGACGTTGCAATGCAGCAGCAACGGCAAGGACGCGGCCGAGCGCTCAGATGGCGAAGGGCACCTGCGGTTCGTCGCAGGCCGCATCGGATGTGTCCGACACGGGAAAGACATCCAGGTCATCGGCAAAGGGCAGGGTCTGCATGCCGTCATTGCACAGCCCGTCGCCGTCATCGCCATCATCGTCCATGTCGCCATAAAGGCTGTCATCGTCCTGCACGGGCAGCATGTGACCCGAAGGCGAAGCCGAGAATGACAAGGCAGGTTTCAACGCCTGGTGCGGCGCCAGCGCCATCAGCCAGACACAGGCCGCAAGCGAAACGGCCTTGCGAAAGCACAATGCGGCACGCGGCATGACATCAGCCTCCAGCACTGGTTCGCGGACACCCGATCGCGGCGCCGCAGGACACTTCGACAAGGCAAGTATGTCACCAGCGCGTCATCGCGCACAGACGGCGCACAGCGCCATCGCGCCGCAGCCATGCCTGCCCGAAAAGCAGGCGCGCTGCCTTGCGATGCGCCAGTCGCACCGGTTCCCCACGGGAACCATCAGCGGAAGATCACGGTGCGCCTGCCATTGAGCAGGATGCGGTGTTCGCAATGCCATTTGACCGCCCGCGCCAACACCGTGTTTTCGATATCGTGTCCCACCGCCACATAGTCCTGCGGCGCCATCGCGTGACTGACACGCTCAACCGCCTGTTCGATGATCGGACCTTCGTCCAGGTCGCCGGTGACATAATGGGCGGTGGCGCCGATCAGCTTGACCCCGCGCTGATGGGCCTGGGTCTAGGGGTTGGCGCCCTTGAAGCTGGGCAGGAAGGAGTGATGGATGTTGATGATCCGTCCCGCCCGGGCGCTGCAGAAATCATCCGACAGAATCTGCATGTAGCGCGCGAGCACAACGAGGTCGATGCGGTTCTCCTCCATCAGCGCCGCCAGCCTGGCTTCCTGCTGCGCCTTGTTGTCCCTGGTCATCGGCAGGTGGACAAAAGGAATGTTCGCGGCCGCAGCGACATCCTCGAAATCGCGGTGGTTGGAAACGATCAGCGGCACCTCCAGCGGCAGCGCGCCGATGCGGCAGCGGTACAGCAGGTCGACCAGCGCATGACCGAACCTTGAAACCATAATCACGCCGCGCGTCTTGCGGGCGGTGTCGAAGAACTGCGCCTGCATGTCGAACCGGGCCGCGACGGCGGCGAATTCGCGTTCCAGCCAGGGCAGGCCGATGCCGCCTTCCGACAGGCAGTGCACCCGCAGGAAAAAACGGCCGTTGCCGGAATCGCCGAACTGCTGGCTGTCGAGGATGTTGCAATTGCGCTCGAACAGGAAGCGCGACACATCCGCGACAATGCCGCGACGGTCCGGACAGGAAATGGACAGGACGAAATTGGGCTGTTGCAGGGCAATCTCCAGCAAAATCCGGCGCGCGGGTGGTACCGCTATCCGGCTCTATGCTATCCATCCGTTGTGGCGGACCCAAGGGGCCCAATCACGCGGATCAATCTGCGGGCCGCCCACCGGGAAATGTCAAGGAAGCACCGCCATGAAGTCCAAGCTGCTCGCCATTTTTTTCGCCGCGGCCCTGCCCGCCGCCATCCTGCCCGCCGCGGCCCAGGTCAAGCCGGGCACATCGGCCTATACCACCCGGCTGGACGATCCGCGCGCCATCTATCTGACGGGCGCCAAGGGCGACGGCAGGACCGATGACACCGCCGCCATCCAGGCCGCGATCGACAAGGCAAGCGAGGACCGCAACGAAGGCATCGTCTTCATTCCCGAAGGCCGCTACCGGATCAGCCACACCATCTATGTGTGGCCGTCGGTGCGCGTGATCGGCTGGGGCGCCAAACGCCCCGTCTTCGTGCTGGGCGACAACACGCCGGGTTATCAGAAGGGCATCGGCGCGATGGTGCTGTTCGCGGGCTTCCGCCCCGGCGCATTCGCCCCGCGTCCGGGCCGACCCGCCTTCAAGGTGCCCTTCCCTCCGCCGGACAGCGTGCCGGCCAACGACAAGATCGCCGACGCCAATCCCGGCACTTTCTATTCGGCGCTGTCCAACATCAATTTCGAGATCGGCAGGGGCAATCCGGCCGCGGTCGGCATCCGCTTTCATGGCGCGCAGCACGACTATCTGACCCATATCGATTTTCATATTGGTTCGGGGTTGGCGGGCATTCACCAGACCGCCAACGAGGTGGAAGACCTGCGCTTCTTCGGCGGCCGCTATGGCATCATCACCGAAAAGCCGTCGCCCGCCTGGCAGTTCACCCTGATCGACAGCCAGTTCGAGGGCCAGCGCGAAGCGGCGATCCGCGAGCATGAAGCCTCGCTCACCGTCGTGAACAGCAGCTTCCACAATGTGCCGGTGGCGATCGACATCGATCCCGAATATTCCGACTGGCTGTGGGTCAAGGACAGCCGCTTCGAGAATATCTCAAAGGCGGCGATCGTCGTCAGCGCCGAGAACAATGTTTACACCCAGATCGGCGTGGAAGGCGCGGTGGCCGCGAACACACCGGTCTTTGCCCGCTTCCGCGAAAGCGGCAAGACGCTGGGCCATGCAGGCATCTATGCGGTCAAGAACCTCAACCATGGCCTGATCCTGGATGCGCCGGGCGAGATGGGAAAGGTGGGCACCCGCTTTGACGTGACACCGCTGGCCGCGATGCCCGCGCCCAATCCGCCGGCGATCCGCGCCCTGCCGCCGACCAGCCAGTGGGTCAACATCCACACCCTTGGCGTGAAGGGCGACGGCAAGACCGACGACACCGCCGCGATCCAGCACGCCATCGACACCACGCGCGTGCTCTATATCCCGTCGGGCCGCTACATCGTGCATGACACGATCCGGCTGAAGCCCGACACGGTGATCGTGGGCCTGCACCCGTCGATCACCCAGTTCGACCTGCCCGACAAGACCGAGGGCTTCCAGGGCATCGGTGCGCCCAAGGCGCTGATGGAAACCCCCAAGGGCGGCGACAATATCGTCAGCGGAATCGGGCTTTACACCTTCGGCATCAACAACCGCGCGGTCGAGATGCTGTGGCAGTCAGGCGCCAATTCGCTGCTGGACGATGTGCGCTTCCTGGGCGGCCACGGCACCAACAATCCCGATGGCAGCCGCTGGAGCCCCTACAACGCCAATTCCACCGGCGACCAGGACCCCGCCAAGATCTGGGATGCCCAGTATCCCTCGCTGTGGGTGACGGGTGGCGGCGGCGGCACCTTCACCAACCTTTGGACGGTGGACACCTATGCCCAGGCCGGCATGTACATTTCCGACACCACCACGCCGGGCAAGGTCTATGAAGTCTCGGCCGAGCATCATGTGCGCACCGAGTTCAAGCTGAACCGGGTGGAGAACTGGGACATCTATTCGCCCCAGACCGAGGAGGAAGGCGGCGAAGGGCCCGAAGCCCATTCGCTGATCATCGCCAATTCGAAAAACATCACGGTCGCCAACTATCACGCCTATCGCGTGACCCGGACCTGGAAACCGGTCAATGCCGCCGCCCTGGTCTACAATTCCAGCGACATCCGCTTCCGAAACGTGCATGTGAATGCCGAAAGCGGGCTGGGCACCTGTGACGACAATGGCTGCGCGACCTTCCTGCGGGCCAACAAGTTTCCCTACGAGAACGCGATCATCGACATGACGCACCATATCCAGGTGCGTGAGCGCGAATTCGCGGTGCTGGACATTCCCGCCGATCCGCCCACGCCCAAGGTCAGTGACATGGGCCACAAGGTGGAAAAGCTGGAAGACGGCTTCTTCTCCATCTCGGGCGGCGCGGTCGACGCGAAAGGCAAGCTGTACTTCGTCGACCATCACCAGCAGCGCATCTACGGCTGGTCGAAGGATGAGGGCCTGTCGGTGGAGCGAGACAATCCGCTCGATCCGGTCAACCTGGCCTTCGACAGAAGCGGCAACCTGATCGTGCTGTCCTCCTATGGGCGCAACGGCACGGTCTACAGCTTCAAGCCCGGCTCGCCCGCGACCGAGCTGACGCTGATCCCGGCGACGCAGGCGTCGGCCCATGCGGGCGCCACCATCGCCCTGCCGGTGAACTACTGGAACAATGGCGAGTTCAAGGACCGGCTGAACCTGGACACCTATCGCTACACCACGTTGGGTGAGATGTTCGCCCATGACTTGGCCCAGCCCACGGCGATGGAATATGTCTCGCCCGACGGCAGCCTGGTGCTGCGCCGCTCACGCGTGTTCCAGGCCGGGCCGCCCGACCATCGCGGCTATCGTTTCTCGAACGACCTGCAGTCCTATGGCTTCATCACCGCCGCGGCCGGCAGCCGCGCCTATATCAGCAACGGGTCCGAGGCCAAGACCTATAGCGGCACGGTCAACGCCGACGGCACGGTCACCGATCTGAAGGTATTTGCCGACCGCGGCGGCGAAGGCGTGGCGGCGGGGCCGGACGGCAAGGTCTATGTCGCCAACGGCCAGATCTTCGTCTACGACCCCAGCGGCAAAGAGGTCGGACGCATCGATGTGCCCGAACGGCCGCTGCAGATCCTGTTCGGGGGCGCCGATGGGCACACGCTCTACATCCTGGCCCATCACGCGCTTTACAGCATAAGGGTCTGAACGGCACGCCCCTTCCAGCGTGCCTTGCACGCCAAGGGGAGGCGGGCCCGTGGATGCATCGACAGACACGAAAAAGGGCGGCGCACCGGGTGCGCCGCCCTTTTGGTTGGGTGCGAAGGCCGCAGGGGTCAGATATGCCCGTGCAGGTGGCGGAAGCTGGCGGCCACCATGCCCAGCGGCGAAGGATTGTAGGGCTCCTCGATCTCCAGGAAGGCGCGGCTCACGCTGGTCTTGTGAATGACCGGGATCAGCTTCTTCCAGTCGACGATGCCCCGCCCGATGATCGCGCTGATCATCTTCATGTTGGTGTTGGGGATGCCGCTGTTCTTCAGGTCCTTGATATGCAGGGAATGGAAACGGGTGGGATATTTGGTCAGATAGGCCGCCGGATCGGCGCCGCCAGCCACCACCCAGCCGATATCCATTTCCATGCTGACCAGCGACGGATCGGTTTCGGCGATCAGCAGGTCATAGGGCACGACATTGCCGATCTTGCGGAATTCCAGATTGTGGTTGTGATAGCTGAAGGTCATCCCTGCGCCCTTGCAGGCCAGGCCGCAGGTGTTGAACGCCTCGGCGTTGCGCTTCCAGTCGTCGATGCTGGGCCCGGCCAGGATCGCGGCCCGGTCCATCGGATAGAGCGGGAAGGAACAGGTGATGTTGGTGATGCCGACCTTGCCGGCCTCGTCGATGGTGGCCGACAGGGTCTTGCGCAGCGCATCGCCCCCGGCATGGATGCTTTTCCAGGTAAAGCCCATCGCGTCATAAAGCTTTTTCTGGTCGGTGGAGGACTTGCCGCTCATGGTCAGGTTGGCCTGGACATTGCGGATGCCGATGGCCTTCAGCTTGCGCATCGTGCCTTCGTAATCCTTGGCCAGGTCCTGGCGCACCGTATAGAGCTGCAACCCCAGCGGAATGGAGCCGCTTTGCGCCCAGGCCGGCACGGCGCTGGCGGCCAGAAGGCCTGCGGTGGAAGCCAGGAACTGTCTGCGGTTGGTCATGTGTCGCTCCCTGATAGGCCGGTGGACGGCCCTTGTTGACGCCAGCATAGCCAAGCCGGCGCGCCGCCGCCAGCAGCCGCCTAATTGCGCCGCAGCGGATGGGTTTCGATAAAATCCACCTGCTTTTCGTTCAGCGTCTCGATCATGACACCGTTGTCACCCGTGCCGGCGTCGCCGAACACCAGCCGCTGTTCCCGTGCCGGGTTGTAGCGCGGAATGGGCGCGGCGGCCGTGGCCGGATTGCCGGTCTTGGCGAAGGCTACCACGACATCGCCCATCCGGTCCGACAGGCTGTAGTCATAGGGCGTCCAGTCGCGGATGTGCCGGTACAGGTTCATCGAATCCAGCGTGCCGAACCAGAAGGGCAGATCGGAATTGTGATAGGCCCCTGCGGTCTTCACATCCATGTCGCTGATCTCGACACCCGGCGGATAGGGATGGGGATGGTCGTACTGCACCAGCCAGACCGGCGCCTTGCCGGTCGCGGACTGCGCCCTGGCCCAGTCGCGCGCCACGATGCCGAAGCCAGAGATGCGCGCCACCGCCTTGGCCTGGGCCTGCGCCTGGGCATCGGTCGCGGCGGGAAACAGTTTCAGGAAGGCATCGGCATCGGCGCCATACAGCTTGCGCGCACCATCGCGATAATCCGCCAGGGTGGTGGCGCTGGTCACCGCGTTCTTGCTGAAAATGTCGTTACCGGTCGAGGACAGAAGCGTGGGCACATCCATCTGGTGGCCCGCGGCAAAGGCCGCTGCCGGGCTCTCGGTCAGCACATAGCCGTCCAGGTTGGGGCCGCCGAAACGGATCTTGTGCGCCTTGGCGATTTCGGTGATCTCGTCCGCCGGGCGGGTGCGCATTTCGGCGATATCCTTCGCCTTCATCGCCTGTTGCAGCGCCACGCCACTGGCCTCTTCCTCTTTCAGCGTATCCAGGTGCGGCGCAGCCACGCCGTGATAGCCGCCGGACAGGGCAATGATCTTGTCGAACAGCTTGTGGCAGCCCGGCTGGCCGGGCACGTCCACGCACTGCTTGGCCAGCGGCGAGACCGCCATCAGGTCAACCGCCATCGCGCCGGCCGACTGGCCCAGCACGGTCAGGTTATCGGGATCGCCGCCAAAGGCCGCGGCATTGCGCTTGAGCCAGCGCAGCCCGGCGATCAGGTCCATCAGCCCGTAATTGCCGCTGGCATTGTGACCCGATTGCGCCGTCAGTTCGGGATGGGCCAGGTTGCCGAAGATGTTCACGCGATAATCGATGGCGGCGAAGACCACGCCCTTCTTGGCCAGCGCCTGGCCGTAATAGACCTGGAAGTTGATCGAGCCTTCCTGGAAGCCGCCGCCGTGCACCCACACCACCACCGGCAGCCTGTCGCCGGGCTTTGCACCGGCGGGCGTCCAGATATTGGCGTAAAGACAATCCTCGCTGGAGCGGATCTCGCCGAAATAGTGGTTCAGCGTGCTGGCGCGCAGCGAGATATAGCAGTTGGTCAGCCGCGTATCGGCGTTCCAGATCCCCTTCCATGGCTTTTTCGGCTGGGGCGCCTTCCAGCGCAGGTCACGCACCGGCGGCGCGGCGAAGGGCACGCCCAGATAGGCGCGCACGCCATTGTCCAGCATGGTGCCCGACACGCGGCCGGTATCGATGGTGACGGGATCGCCGGGGATCGGGTTCATCTCGCCCGCATCGGCCCGCACGATCAGCGCGGCGATGAGTGCACCGCAACATGCCAGACTTTTCCACCGCGCCATGCCAACGCCTCCCCAAATGTCCGGGGCGTTTTACGGGGCTGGGCGGCTGCCCGTCAATTTGAACCGATTGCGGGCCCTCACCCATGCGCCTAGGCTTGGGTCGTGCGTACCGGCCTTAAGGGGGGCCAAAAAGAAACAAGAACAATCGGGGGAAGGCATGCATCTGAAAAGCGCATTCTTCGGTACTATTGTCATCGGCTGCACATCGCTTCTGTCATCCTATCTTGCCAGCGCGGCGGACGCGCCCGACACGGCATCCTTTACCGGCGCCACCGCGAACATGGCGCCGAACGACCCGGCCGGGCAGTGGACGCGCCAGGCACGCGACTATGCCAACACCCGCTTCAGCCCGCTGAACCAGATCAACAAGGACAATGTCGCGCGGCTGAAAATGGCCTGGAGCTTTTCGGACGGGCAGATGTATGGCCATGAAGGCGCGCCGCTGGTGGTAGGCGACACCATGTATCTGGTCACGCCCTTTCCCAACATCGCCTATGCGCTGGACCTGTCCAAGCCGGGCGCGCCGATCAAATGGGTGTTCCAGCCGAACCCCGACACCCGCGCCATCACCAAGGCCTGTTGCGACAAGGTGCTGCGCGGCTGGGCCTATGCCGACGGCAAACTGATCTACAACCTGCTGGACGACAACACCGTGGCGGTGGATGCCAACACCGGCAAGCAGGTTTGGCGCGTCAAGCTGGACGACCTGTCCAACGGCACCACCCTGACCCAGGCCGCCTTCACCATGGGCGACAAGGTCTATATCGGCTCCAGCGGCGGGGAGATGGGGACCAATGGCTGGTTCCAGGCGCTGAGCGTCGCGGACGGCCACACCATCTGGAAGGCGCGCACCAACGGCCCCGACAAGGGCCTTCTGATCGGGCCGGACTTCAAGCCGTTCTATTCGTGGATGCGCGGCAAGGACCTGGGCGTGACCACATGGCCGGGCGAGATGTGGAAACAGGGCGCATCGGCGCCCTGGGGCTTTGTCTCCTACGATCCCGACCTGAACGAAGTCTATTACGGCACGTCGAACCCGGGGCCGCGCACGCCCTCGCAGCGGCCGGGGCTCAACCTGTGGAGCAGCGCCCTGTTCGCGCGCGATGCCGATACCGGCGCGGCCAAATGGGCCTATCAGTTCACGCCGCACGACGAATGGGACTATGACGGCATCAACGAGAATGTGCTGATCGAGATTCCCTGGAAGGGCGAGCGGCGCAAGGTGATCGTGCATTTCAACCGCAACGGCTTCGCCTATACCATCGACCGCGAGACCGGCGAGGTGCTGGTGGCCGAACCCTTCGGTCTTCAGAACTGGGCCAGCAAGATCGACCTGAAGACCGGCATGCCGGTGGTCAATGACAGCGCGCACCCGATCGTGGGCAAGAAGGTCGACAATATCTGCCCGCCCGATATCGGGGTGAAGAACTGGAACCCGTCGGCCTTTTCGCCCCGCACCGGGCTTCTGTATGCGGGTGTGTTCAACTCCTGCATGACGCTGGGCAACCATGTGGTGAAGTATTTTCCCGGCAGCCCCTATGACGGGATGGAGATGACCCGCAATGCCGGGCCCGGCGGCAACTGGGGCGAATTCATCGCCTGGGACCCGGTCAAGGGCCGCCGCGTCTGGTCGATCAAGGAAAAGCTCTATGTGTGGAGCGGGGCGCTGGTCACCGGTTCGGACATCGTCTTCTATGGCACGCTGGACGGCTGGTTCCGCGCGGTGGATGCGCGCAACGGCAAGGTCCTGTGGTCGCAGAAGCTGGGCAGCGGCATCATGAGCCAGCCCATCGCCTATCTGGGGCCGGATGGGCGCGAATATGTCGCCGTCTATACCGGGGTTGGCGGCGGCTCTGCGGTGATCCGGCGCGAAAAGGGGTTCCCGCCGGGCGGCAACACGCTTTATGTCTTCTCTGTCGATGGAGAAGGCGTGGGCAACGGGACGACGCAGCTTGAGACGGATGCCGGCATGGCCGCGCCGGTCTCTGTGCCGCCCGCGGTTGCCCACCATTAGGAGGCATATGGTTCGCTTTGCTTTGATCTGGCTGCTGGCTTTCACTGCCGCCGCCGCCGCAGGCCCGCGCGCGACCACCGGTGACGGCGCGCTGGAGGGTATCTCCACACAAGGCATCAGCGAATATCTGGGTATTGCCTATGCCGCGCCGCCGGTGGGCGATCTGCGCTGGCGCGCCCCTGCCGCGCCTGCCAAATGGAGCGGCGTGCGCCAGGCGACCAAGTTCGGTCCCACCTGCGCCCAGGTCACGACGCTTGGGCCCTTTGCCGGTCCCGCCAACAGCAACGAGGACTGTCTTTACCTCAATGTCTTCGCCCCGCCGGCCAAAGAGAAGCTGCCCGTGCTGGTGTGGATTCACGGCGGCGGCTATTTCGACGGCGAAAGCAACGACTATGACGCCGCCAGGCTTGCGCGCCAGGGCAAGCTGATCGTCGTCACCCTGAACTATCGCCTGAACCTGTTCGGCTTCCTGGACATTCCCGCGCTTGGCAAGCCGGGCGGCAATTACGGGTTGATGGACATGGTGGCCGCGCTCAAATGGGTGCGCGCCAACATCGCGGCATTCGGCGGCGATCCGGCCAATATCACTTTGGGCGGCCAGTCGGCGGGCGCGGGCGCGGCCTCGGCGCTGGCGGTTGCGCCATCGGCGCGCGGCCTGTTCCAGCGCGCGATTTTCATGAGCGGCGGCTATACCCCGCTGGTGCCAAAGGATGTGGCGCTGAAAAAGGGCCGGCAGTTCGCCGCTGCGGCCGGATGCGACCAGACCGCAGACCAGACCGCAGACCAGACCACAGACAAGGCCGCCGATGTGGCGCAATGCCTGCGCGCCCTGCCCGCCGGAAAGATCGCGGCCCTGTCGGGCACCGCCAGCGGCACCGCGCCCTTTGTTTCGGGGGCGATGGTGGATGGCGATCTGGTGCCGCAAAGCGCCGCCGAGGCCTATGGCGCCGGCGCCTTCAACCGCGTGCCGGTGATGGTTGGCACCACGCGCGATGAGGGCAATTTCGCCATCGGCATCGCGCAATATTTTCGCGAGGGCCGCACGCCCGCGACGCTGGAAGACTTCCATGTCTATGCCAAGCGCATGTATGGCGGCAATGCCGGACCCGGCGGCACGCCCCCGCCCTATCCGCCCGGCACGCCCGACAAGATGCTGGCACTCTATGCGCCCGAAGCCCATGGCGGGGTGCAGATGGCCTGGGCCGATGCCCATGCCGACATGCTGGCCTGCCGTGGCCAGTACCTGGCCGGGCAGATCGCGCCCTTCGCGCCGGTCTATGCCTATGTCTTCGACGATCGCAGTGCGCCCAGCTATTTCCCCCAGATGAAAGGCTTCACGCCGGGCGCCTATCACACCGCCGACCTGATCTATCTGTTCCCCGGCTATCACGGCGGACCCGATGGCGTGCCGACCAGCCTGAATGCCGGTCAGCGCAAACTGTCGGACCGCATGATCGCCGCCTGGGCCAATTTTGCCCGCAGCGGCAATCCCAATGGCAAGGGCGATGCGCCCTGGCCGCGCTGGCGCAAGAACGCGGACGCACCGTCGCATTTTATCCAGAACGATGCCTGGGCGCAGGTCCAAAGCACCAGCCAGTTTTCCGCCGCGCACAATTGCGGCTTCTGGGACCAGGTATTGCGCTACTAGAACAGGCGGCTAACGTCGCCAAAAGATTCGGGAGGATTTTGATGCGCGCATTTGTATTGGCCGCAATGCTGGCGGGACTTTCGGTGGCGGGCGCCCAGGCCGCCGAGATCCGGGTGGTGGCGCCCGGCTTCATCTACAATTCCGCGCTGAAGGAACTGGCGGCCGACTTCACCAAACAGACCGGCGTGAAGGTGATCGTCAGCGAGGTCGGCATGAGCGTGGCGCTGAACCGCATCCAGACCGACACGCCCGCCTATGACGTCGTGGGCCTGCCGTCCGACCTGATGAACACGCTGCTGCTGGACGGCGGCATCGTGCCCGGCAGCTATACGCCGCTGGGCCGCGACGAGATCGCGCTGGCGGTGAAGAAGGGTGCGCCACATCCCGACATCTCCACGGTGGAAAAACTGGCCGCGGCGCTGAAAGCCGGCGGGCAGATCATGGTCAACAGCCCCACCGGCGGCACCATGCAGGGCGCGATGATCGGCGCCATCCTGGCCAAACCGCAATTCGCCGGGGTCAACGCCGTGCCGGTGACCAAGGGCGAAGGCGCCGCCGCCCTGGCGCGCGGCGAAGGCGACATGGCGCTGCAGCTTGTGCCGGAAATCTTCAACAAGCCCCAGATCGAGCTGGTCGCGCCGCTGCCCGCCGAACTGGGTGGTCACATGGACGGGATGCTGGCGGTCTCCTCGCGTTCCACCGACAGGAAGGACGCGATGGCCTTCATCAAGTTCCTGACCCGGCCCGAGGCCAGGCCCGCCTGGACCGCCAAGGGCATGAAGCCTTTTTGACCCCTCCTGCCTTCGCAACTTTGCTCAATACGCCGCGCCTTTGCGCGGCGTATCATCGCGTTGCTACGGCCACCTCCCCTATGCAAGCGCGCTGACGCGCGCGCAGGGGAGGTATGACAGTTGATCTGCAATCAATTCAGGGCGAGACGATCCCGCCCTTCTGCCAGACCGTGCCGGAGTCAGGCCGCACCAGCCAGACCAGGAAGGCACGCGCATCATCGGGCGCGGCCGAGGTTTTCAGCACCGCCCCCGACATGTCGATGAACACGCCCAGGCTGTCGGGGAACGGGCCCACCACCTCGGCATCCTTGGCCATCAGTTCCTCGCTGATCGCGCCGCCGCCGAATTCGGCATCGCCGCGCACGATGGCATCGCCGATCATGCCCCTGATGGGCAGCGGTTTGACGCCGGAAAATTCGGGCCGCTGCAGCATCTTCTCCACCAGTCCGCCCGACAGGCTGCCCACCGCGGGATTGGCATAGGCCAGGGTGCCGACTTCCTTCGTCACGGCGATGAATTTCTGTTCGGTGGAAATGTCGGGATGACGCCCGCCCGCCTTCACCACCATGCCGAACTGGATGCGGCCCAGCGGCACCGGTGCGCCCGCCAGCTTGGGCGCGAAATCCTGGAAGTCGCTGGTGGGGGCCAGCACGATATCGGCAGGCGTGTCCTTGGCCACGGCGGTGCGGATGCGCCCGACATTGCCGCCGGTGATCACGACCTTCTGGCCGGTCTTCTGCGTCCACTCGGCGGCCAGGATGCGCAGCGGGCCGTTGGATATGCCGGGCGAAAAGATGGTGATGTCGGCGGCGGCCGGCGTTGCGGCCAGGCCCGGAACAACCAGGCTGGACAGAAGAAGCGCAAGGGCGGTGCGGCGCATGATGTTTCCCCCGGATGCATGGATTTCTTGTTATGGGACAAGTGAAGCGTGAATTGCCCCGCCTTGCAACTTGGCGCTGGTTGCGCGGCGCAATAGACTTCGCGCGCTTATGGGAGAATACGCAATGAGCGGTGACGGGAATGGCGCCAGCCGGCGCGAGGCGGTCGCGCTGGGCGCGGGCAGCCTGATGGCCGCGATGATGCTGGATTCGACCCGCGCCTTCGCCCTGACGGCGGGCAACGACGCGGGCAACCTGGAAGGCCTGCCCTGGGCCAACAAGGCGATGCGCTGGATTCAGGTCGCCTTCGTCGAGGACGATCCGCCCAGCTACGATCCGCAATTCTGGTTCGACTTTTTCAAGAAGACCCATGCCGATGCGGTCTGCCTGTCGGCCGGCGGCTGCATCTGTTTCTATCCCAGCAAGCTGCCCTTGCAGAAGCGCGCCAAGTATCTGGGCGACCGCGACATGTTCGGCGAGATGGTCAAGGGCGCGCGCGAACTGGGCATGTCGATCGTCGCCCGTGTCGATCCCCACGCCATGAGCGAGGAAGCCTTTGCCGCCCATCCCGAATGGGCCGCCTGCACCATCGACGGCAAGCCACGCCGCCACTGGGCCGCCAAGGACATGTGGGTCACCTGCCAGAACGCCGGCTTCATGTTCGACTTCATGCCCCAGGTGCTGAAGGAGATCACCCAGACCTATCAGCCCGAAGGGTTCTTCGGAAACCGCTGGGCGGGCAGCGGCATGTGCTATTGCAAGACCTGCCGCATGCTGTTCCGCATGGCCACCGGCATGGAGCTGCCCACCAGCGACGATCCCCAGGACCCGCAGCGCCACGCCTATATCGCCTGGAACGCCGAAATGCGCTGGCGCCAGTTCAAGCTGTGGGACGACACCGTCAAGGCGGTCAAGAGCGACTGTTTCTTCAGCCCCAATGGCGGGATGAACGATCCAAACAAGGTGACCATTCCCATCGTCGGCGTCGACCGCCAGGGCCGCAGCGGCCCCACCCCGCTATGGATGATGGGCAAATACGCCAAGATCACCCGCGCCTACATGCACAACCTGCCGGTGGCGGGCATCTTCAATGTCGGTGTCGAGGACCACAATCGCTGGAAGGATTCGGTGCAGCGCGGGCCCGAATTGCAGGCCTGGATGCGCGGCGGCATCGCCCAGGGCTTCCGCCCCTGGATGTGCAAGTTCAAGGCAAAGCCCTTCGACACGCGCTGGGTCGAGCCGGTGACCGAAATCTATCAGTGGCACTTCGCCAACGACAGATACATGCGCAACACCGCCAACCTGGCGCGGGTGGCGATGGTCAATTCCACCCAGACCGGGGTCTATACCGCGGGCGGCGCGCCGCTGACGGCGGGCGACAATATTCCCGTTGCCCAGCGCGTTACCGATTCCCAGAACGGCTATTACCAGGCGCTGGTGGAATCGCGCATCCCCTTCGAGATGGCCGACGACCGCCAGCTGGACGCCAAATATATCGACCGCTACCGCGTGCTGGTGCTGCCCGACATCGCCGCCCTGTCGGACGCCCAGTGCAGGCAGATCCGCGATTACGTGACCAAAGGCGGGCGCATCGTCGCCACCGGCGAAACCTCGCTCTATGACGAGGCAGGCAGGAAGCGGGACAATTTCGGCCTGGCCGACCTGTTCGGCTGCGACTATGTCAAGACCGGCAGCGGCGTGCAGAATTCCTATCTCACGCCGCGCCACCCGCATGACCTGACCAAGGGGCTTGAGGATGCGCCGCGCATCATCGCGGCCACCCAGCAGATCACGGTCAAGCCGCATGGCGATGCCAAACCGCCCCTGACACTGGTGCCGTCCTATCCCGACCTGCCGATGGAACGGGTCTATCCCGCGCCGGACGAGGCTGAGACCGACATCCCGATGGCCTTCTGCAACACGGTGGGCAAGGGCCGGGTTGTCTATTTCCCCATGGATATCGACCGCACCTTCTGGGAAGTGCTGGCCGAGGATCACCTGGTTCTGCTGAAGAACGCGGTGCTGTGGGCGGCGCAGGAGACGCAGCCCATGACGGTGACGGGACCGGGCCTGGTCGACATCGCCTATTGGCGGCAGGAAAAATCCCTGGCCGCCCATCTGGTCAACATGACCAATCCGATGATGATGAAGGGCCCCTACCGCACCATCATGCCGCTGGATGGGCCGCTCACGGTGACGCTGGTGGTGCCGCGCGGCGTGGACACCAAGAAGGTGACCCTGCTGGAAAGCGGCAAGACCCCGCGCTGGAGCCGAAATGGCCATCTGCTGACGGTGGAGGTGCCATCCGTCCGCCTGCATGAAGTGATTGCTGTTGATTTGAGCTGACCCCCTCCGGTTTCAGCTTTCGCTTGGTTCGCTGCGCTCACCGCGCACGCTGAAACCACCTCCCCCTCCAATGCGCTGACGCGCATGCGGGGGAGGCAGGCCTGTGCCTTGCGTCTACTTCTTCGTCCAGTCGCCGCCCAGCGGCTTGATGTACTGGCCCGCCGGGGTCTTGGCGATCAGCTGGGCGCCGGTGGCCTGGCCCGCCGCTTCGGGGGTCACGCCGGTTTTGCCCGCGGTCTGGGCATAGACCTGGCGGCGCCCGTCATTGATGGCGTTCACCGCGGCGGTGACATTGGCCGGGGCCGAGCCGCCGACCAGCCCAAGATAGCCGTCGCCCTGCTCGCCCACCGTGCCGGCGGCCTTGGCGGCGTCGACGGTGGCCTTGTCGGCGGCCAGGTCGGCGAAAGCGGGGGTGGAAAGCGCGGTCACAGCAAGCGGCGCGCCGGCCAGGGCCGCCACGGCGAAAAGGGCCTTGAGGGAATTGCGCATGGCTGTCGGTCCTTCCTCAGCTCAGAACAGGTCGGGGTTCTGCTGGATGGCGCTCTGGACTTCCTTGTCCAGCCGCACCCGCACATCGGCGTCCAGCTTGGCGTAGATATTGATCGGCGCGACTTCGACCCGGATGGTCGGCGTGCAGGCGCACAGCGCCGCACCCGTGGCACCCGCCAGCAGCAGTTTGTGGGCGGCTCGATGAGGCTTCATCATGGCGTCGTACTCCGCGCTTGTGCCGGGTTGAGCGTTTTTGACCACGCTTCGGCATAGGACTTCAAGAGTTCGTCAAAATTAAGGGACGTGTCCAGCGTCAAATCGATCGGCGTGCCCGAAGGCAGGGGAATCGAGCGCTGCAGCGCACTGCCGTCCAGAATGTCGGACAGCGGCACCTCCGCCGTCTGGGCCTTGGGCGGGTCGCTATGGCCCTTTATGTGAAAGACAATCTGCAGCCGGCCGCCCGGCACCGAATTGAGCTCGGCGCTCATGCTGTCGAAGGCCAGATGCTCCAGCGCCTGATAGGCGAAATCCTGCACCGCATTGGTGGCCGCGGCGCCCTGGGTCCACAGATTGTGATTGATCGACAGCCGCCCGGGGCCGTCGGCCGACAGGCGCCCCTTGGCGATGCGGATGCCTTCGGGCCCGGTGGTGAAGGGAATATGGCCGCTGACCTTGCCGTCCAGGTTGATCCGGCTGCCCAGGTTGGAGGCGGCGATCAGCGAGGACAGGGTGATGCCGTTGACGTCGATGGCGCCCTGGATGCGCGTGGGATCGGCGGTCTTGATGGTGAAGCTGCCCAGCGCGGCCTGGCCTTCGGCAAAGCCGGCCTTGATGGAATCGACGGCGATGGCCTGGGAATTGAATCCGAATTTCAGGTCGACCGTGCTGAAGGGCAGCGTCCAGTCGATGCGCGAGATGGTCAGCGACTGATCTGGCGCGGTCTGGGGCGGCAGCAACGAGGTGAAAACGATCTTCGTCTTGATCGCATGGGCCGTGCCCAGCGGTGTCAGGAAATTCAGCCCATCGATGGTCAGCGTGCCGCCGCTGTCGATGCCCTGCGCATTCCAGGTGACATCGCCGTCAAAGCCGGCCGTGCCCTTGGTCTGGCGGAAGGCGGCCAGCATCGGCGTCAGGTCCACCGGCTGCAGATGATCGGGGTCGAAACTCACCGCGGGCGCCGCGATATGGGCGCGGCCCACGCCGCTGGCCATGTCATGGGTTATGGCGACATCGCCCAGCGCCGCGCCATCCTTGCCGGTCACCGCCAGCGTGCCGCGCCACACCCCGGCCTTGAGCGCCAGCCGGCCACTGGCCGCCACCGGCAGGAAGCGCGCCGGGCTGGCCTGATCGCGGATGCGCCCGCCGCGCACCGTCACCGTGCCCGCCATTGCGCGCGTGGGCGCGCCGCTGAAATCCAGCCCTGCCGAACCGTCGTTCAGTTGCACGCCGGCCAGGGTCAGATCGGCGACCGCATTGCGCGCCGACGCGACCAGCCGCCATTTCCCGGCATCACCGGACAGAAGCGGCTTTGACGGCACCGGGCACAGCGTGGTGGAAATCGCCCGGGCCATCACCTTGGCGGGGCGGAACTGCGCCAGGCGCACGGGCGCGCAGCCTTTCATGGTGAAAGCCCAGGCGCCATCGTCCCAGCTCACATCGCCCGCGCCGGAAAGACGGGCGCCGCGCAGCATCGCGTAGTCGAAGGCCGCCGCCAGCCGCAGCGCGCCGGTGACGCGTCCGCCGCTCCAGGTCAGGCTGGCATCCTTTGCGGTAACCTGCGGAAGGCCGCCGCCACGGAGCGCGGCTTCAAAGCGCGCCTGCACCGCATCGGGCATTACCCCGTCAAGCGTCAGCGCCGACACGGTGAAATCCGCGCCGCCCGCACCGCGCACCGTCACCGGCGCGGACATCACCAGATGGGTGCGGCCGCTGTCATGATGCAGATGGCCCGCAAACGCCACATCCAGATGCTTCAGGTTGCGGGCGACCGCGCGGGTCAGGGCGGTATCGCCGGTATCGGGCACGGCCAGTACCGGATCGGCCCCGCCCGCGGCGGCGACATCGCCATCGAACCGAAAGCCCGCATCGCCATACTCGGTGCTGACATTCGACAGCGTCATGTCGAGGACTGGCTGCGACAGGTGCGTGCCGGCATCCACATCGGCTGCCGCGGCCTTCAGGTGCACCTTCCCCACCCGCACGACGGACGCGCCATCGGGCAATTCCCAGCGAAAGCCGGTGGCGTCAAGATCGGCCACGACCTGGCGCGCCTTCACAGCGGCGTCGTTCAGATCACCCTCCAGGTGCGCAGCGATATGACCGGATTTGCTGTCATAGGTCAGGCGGGCCGCACGCAACCGCAGGTGATGGCCCATATAGGAAATACTGGCGGGACGCGCGGTCAGGGCTGCGGTGACCGGCAATCCCTCGGTCACTTTCAGGTCGCCATCGACCTCAAGCGGCCCCGCTGGCGTGTCCAGAATGGCGCGCAGGCCGCTCAGCGAAATGCTCAGATCCTTGGCGACATAGTCGGACTGGCCGCTGCTTTTGGGCAGCGAATCCAGCCAGGCCTGAAGACTGCCCAGGCTGACATGGCCCTTGGCGTCGACGCGCGCGCGCACCACCGGATCGACCAGCCGCACCGCGACCACGCGCGGAATCCAGCGCAGGGGATCGAACTGCACCTCGATGCGCCGGGCCGAAACATCGGGCGCGTCCGCCGGCCCCAAAGCAAAGCTGCCGCTGACGCCGGAAAATCCCAGCGCATGGATTTCGACATCAGACCGGATGCCATGATCGCGGAAATAGGCCTGGGCGACCTGGCCCGCCAGCCGGGCGCGCGCCAGCCATGCCAGCACCAGCGCCAGCAGCAGGGCAAACAGGATGGCGCCCAGGATAAGGCCAAAGCGGCGCCAGAAAGTCACAAGCAAACGTCCCGCATGATCAGGTCAGGCTAGCAGATTTGACGGCAATTCAGGCCCGGATATGGCGTGTGTATCGTCTCGCTCACGGCAAGCTCGCTTCGCTCGCCGCCTCCGCGGGGGCGGCAGACCCCTGCCGGGGCGCGGGCGCACCCGTTAAACCTCATTTTTGTCCTTTTGCCCGCAACGGGCGATATATGCGCACCGCATTGTCGCCCATCACGGCGCGCACTGCGCTGGATTGCTGCGCCGCGATGGCCTGGCGCGCCAGCTCGAACCATTCCTGATAATCGCCCGCAAGTGTCAGAACCGGCCAATCGCTACCCCATATCAGCCGCCCGTCCCCGAACAGGTCATACAGGAACCCGGCGGCGGCCATCACATCGCTTACGCCCGCGCCGGGCTGAAGTTCCGTCAGCAGGCCGGAAAGTTTGCAGGTCACGTTGGGCAAAAGCGCCAGACCCGCCATCGCATCGCGCCACGCCGCCATAGCCTGTTCGTCGCCCAGCCGCGGCTTGGCGGCATGGTCCAGCACGATGGAAAGCTGGGGATGGCGCCCAGCCAGTTCGGCGATCACGCCGACCTGGTGGGATTTGACCAGCGCGTCGAACACCAGGCCCTCGGCGGCGATGGCGTTCAGCGCCGGTTCCAGCTCCGCACGCAAAATCCAGTCCGGCTGGGCGATGTCCTGCAGCATGGGGCGGACGCCCAGAAACAGCGGGTCCGCCGCACGGGCAAGAATCTGTGCCGGCGCATCGGGCGCCGCCAGATCGATCCAGCCCACCACGCCCAGAACCCAGGGCGTGCGCCGGGCGATGGCCAGCATATAGTCCGTCTCCGCCGTGCTGGGCGCGGCCTGCACCAGGATCGTCGCATCCACGCCGGTCTGCTGCAGCAGGGGCCGCAGATCGTCTGTGCCATAGACGCGATGGATCGGCATGTCGGGCGTCAGCCAGCCATAGTCGCCGCGCGCCGGATTCCAGAAATGCTGATGGGCGTCGACAATCATGAAGGCACCGGCGCGTCCTCGCGCATAAGCCCCTCGGTCTTCAGGTCGCGCCACAGCGCGGCCGGGATGGGATGATGGTAGAGCGCCAGCGCCTGTTCCACCCGCCCAGGCGAATCCAGGCCGGGGATCACGCTGGCGGTCAAGGGATGGGCCAGCGGAAACTGAAGCGCCGCGGCGGCCAGCGGCACGTCATGGGCGCCGCAGACATCCTCGATCGCGCCCACCTTCGCGATCACGTCGTCAGGCGCGGCGCCATAGTTGAAGGTCAGGGCGGCATCGGTCCTGGTGCCCACCGCCAGGATGCCCGAATTGAAAGGGCCGCCCACCACCATGGCGGTGCCCGCCTCGGCGCAGGCCGGCAGCAGATCGTCCAGCGGCGCCTGTTCCAGCAAGGTATAGCGGCCCGCCAGCAGGATCACATCCAGCCGCGCATGGGCCATGACCTCAAGGCAGGCGGCGGCCTCGTTCACGCCGACGCCGAATCCGGCAATCGCGCCCTCAGCGCGCAGTTCCTCCAGCGCCTTCAGCCCGCCGCCATGGGTCAGTTGCGCCATGCACAGATGGTTTTCGCTGCCATGGGTCATCCGGCCGATGTCATGAACATACAGCAGGTCGATACGCGCCAGCCCCAGCCGCTGCAGGCTTTCGCGATATGACCGCATCACCGCGTCATAGGAATAGTCGAACACCGGCTCGAACGGCATCGGCGTGGCATAGCCGTGCCGCACTTCGTCCGCGCTGACCGGATGGGCCACCGGCTCCAGCAGGCGGCCCACCTTGGTCGACAGAACATGATCGGTGCCGCGCAAAACATCGCCCAGACGGCGCTCCGACAGGCCGAAGCCGTAAAAGGGAGCGGTGTCGAAATAGCCGAAACCGCCACCCACCGCTGTCGCCAGCGTGGCGCGCGCATCGGCATCGGCCAGTGGGCGGAACAGATTGCCCAGCGGTGCGGCCCCGAACCCCAGTTCGGTGACATTGAGCCCCGTGCGGCCCAGCGGGCGGCGCTTCAGCGTCATGCTGCCGCGCGCTCCGTGCGCGTCACATAATGACCGAAGCTCAACACCACCAGATAGCAGAAAGCCGGGAAGAACAGGCTCCAGTGCAGCGCGCCGGCATGATCGGCGATCACGCTCATCAGCGGCGGCACCACCGCGGCGCCGGAAATCGCCATCACGATGAAGCTGGCGGCGAATTCGGTTTCATGGCCAAGCCCCTCCAGACCCAGGGCGAAGATGGTCGGGAACATGATCGACATGAAGAAACTGGTGGCGGTCATGGCATAGATGGAGGGAAAACCGCCCAGCGTCGCGGCCAGGCAGCACAGCACGATGTTGCAGCCGCAATAGAGCATCAGCTGGCGTGCCGGGATCATGGTTCGCTGCAGCCAGGCGCCGGAGAACCGCCCCACGCAGAAGGCCACCATGGTGGCGAACAGATAGACGGTGGCGCCGGTGCGCTCGGGCACATGTGCCGCCTCGCCCGCGAAATCGACCAGCAGGCTCCAGATGCCGACCTGCGCGCCGCAATAGAAGAACTGCGCCACCACGGCATAGAGCACGCGCGGCCTTTTCAGCACGGCAAAAGGCGAGCTATGCCCCTCAGGCGTTACCGCGCTTCGCAGCGGCGGGTATCTGGTCAGCGCGATGGCGCCGGCGATGATCACCATCAGGATTCCCAGCACCAGATAGGGCGGGCCGACCGCCGCCGCCTCGCTGGCGCGCCAGCTGTCGATCGACTGGGGCGTCATCGCCGCCAACTGGGCCGGGCTGTATTCGACGCCGGAAAAAATGACATAGCCGCCGACCAGCGGCCCCAGCACCGTGGCGACGCCGTTGAAGGCCTGGGCGAAATTCAGCCGTGGGCTTGCGGTTTTCGGGTCGCCCAGTATGGCGATATAGGGATTGGCCGAGGTTTCCAGAAAGGCCGCGCCGAAGGCGATGATGTAAAGCGCCGCCAGGAAGATGCCATAGATGCGCAGATGGGCGGCGGGCACGAACAGGAAGGCGCCGATGGCATACATCGCCAGGCCCGTCACCATCGTCTTCTTGTAGCCGATGCGCCGGATGATCATGGCCGCAGGCAAGGGCGCGCAGAAATAGCCGATATAGAACGCGAACTGGGTCAGGCTGGCCTGGGTGCGGGTCAGGTCCAGCGCCTTCTGGAAATGGTGCAGCAAAAGGTCGTTGAACTGCGAGGCCAGGCCCCAGGCGAAGAACAGCGTGGCGGTCAGCGAAAAGGCAACGGCAAAGCGCCGTTCGACGATTGGAAATTTCGGCATTTCACCCCCGGAGCCTGCTCTTGTTATGGGGGCATCTAAGCGGATTTCAGGTCCGCTTGCTACATGGTCGCGCCGATCTGCCAGGGCACGAATTCGGCGTCGCCATAGCCCAGCTGTTCAGAGCGGGAGCGTTCGCCCGATGCCACCCGCAGGATGGTGTCGAAAATTTCACGCCCCTTGTCCTGGATCGACACGCCGTCCAGCACATCGCCGCAATTGATGTCCATGTCGCCGGCCATGCGCTCGAACATGGGCGTGTTGGTCGCCAGCTTGATCGACGGCGCGGGCTTGCAGCCGAAGGCCGATCCGCGCCCGGTGGTGAAGCAGATGACATTGGCCCCGCCCGCGACCTGGCCGGTGACCGAGACAGGATCGTAGCCGGGCGTGTCCATGAAGACGAAGCCCCTGGCGGTCACGGGCTCGGCATATTCGGCCACCGCGGTCAGCCGTGTGGTGCCGCCCTTGGCGGCCGCGCCCAGCGACTTTTCCAGGATGGTGGTCAACCCGCCCGCCTTGTTTCCCGGCGAGGGGTTGTTGTTCATGCTGCCGGCGTTGCGGCGCGTATAGTCTTCCCACCAGCGGATGCGTTCGATCAGCTTTTTGCCCACTTCGGGCGAGGCCCGGCGGGTCAGAAGATGCTCGGCGCCGTAGATTTCCGGCGTCTCGCCCAGAACGGCGGTGCCGCCATGGGCGACCAGCAGATCCACCGCGGCCCCCAGCGACGGATTGGCGGTGATGCCCGAATAGCCGTCGGAACCGCCGCATTGCAGCGCCAGCATGAGTGCGCTGGCAGGCGCCGTTTCACGCCGCACATTGGCGGCGGCAGGCAGCAGGTCGCGCACCGCGGCGACGCCGTCCTCGATGGCTTTCTTCGTGCCGCCGCTGTCCTGGATGGTCAGCGAGCGGAAGGTGTCGCTTTCGGCGATGTTGTAGGCCTGTTTCCAGCGCGCGATCTGGAAGGTCTCGCAGCCCAGCCCCACCATCAGCACCGCGCCCATGTTGGGATTGGCGGCATAGCCCCATTGGGTGCGCTTCAGAACTTCATAGCCTTCGCCCTTGCTGTCCATGCCGCAGCCATGGCCATGCACCAGCGGGATCACGCCGTCGATCTGCGGATAATCATCCAGCAGGCCGCGTTTTTCGACCTCGCGCGCGATCAGCCGCGCCACGGTGGCCGAACAGTTCACGCTGGTCAGGATGCCCAGATAGTTGCGGGTGCCAAAGCGGCCATTCGCGCGGCGATAGCCCTGGAAGGTGGCGGGCACCGCCACCGGATCGGGATCGCGGGCGTCCGCCTCGAATTCATAATCGCGGTCGACGCTGTGAAAGGCGATATTGTGTTCATGCACCCAGTCGCCGGGCGCGATGTCCTCCAGCGCGAAGCCGATGATCTGGCCGAATTTCAGCGCAGGGGAATCCTTGGCAATGGGCCGCACCGCCGCCTTGTGACCCGGCGGAATGCGCCGGGCAATGCGCACATCGTCCACGACATCGCCGGGCGACAGGCCGTCCACCGCGACCACGACATTGTCACTGGGATGCAGGCGCAAAAAAGCCATGGCGACACCTCGATATGCGGGGCCTATATAGTCCAAACCCCCATTTGGGAGAATGGCCATGCCCCGCCGCCTCTGCTTTGTCCTGGACCTGGTCGACGATGCCGCGCTGATTGCCGAATATGAGCGGCGCCACGCGCCCGGCGCGGTCTGGCCGGCCATCGTGGACGATATCCGCGCCCAGGGCGTGGAGGCGATGGAAATCTGGCGCAGCGGCGACCGGATGGTGATGATCGCCGCCGTGGCCGATGATTATCCGCGCCCCCGCGCCGTGCCCCCCGAATATGACGCATGGGAGGGGCTGATGTGGCGCTTCCAGAAGGCCCTGCCCCATGCGGCGCCCGGCCAGAAATGGGTACCGATGGACAAGATCTTCGACCTTGGCGAACAGACGGGCCGCGGCGGCTAAAGCATCCTGAACTCCGGCTCCAGCCGTTCCTTGACCGCCGCCTCGTTCAGCTCGATGCCGATGCCCGGGGCATCGGGCACCGCCAGCAGCCCGTCGGGGCGCAAGGCGACCGGTTCGCACAGTTCGGTATAGGCCTTGTCGGGATAGTGGGTGAATTCCTGGACCAGGAAATTGGGGATCACCGCGCAGACATGGGCGATCGCCAGGGTGCCCAGCGGCGAGCAGACGCCATGCGGCGCCACCGGCACATTGTAGGTTTCGGCCATGTTGGCGATTTTCAAACCCTCCGACAGCCCGCCGGTCTTGGTAAAGTCTGGCTGGATGATCGACAGCGCCTGCTTCTCCAGATAGGGGCGGAAGCCGAAGCGGGTATAAACATTTTCGCCCGCCGCGATGGGCACACGGGTATTCTCGCGGATGCGCAGCATGGAATCGACATTGTCGCTGGTGGTGGGCTCTTCCACGAACAGCGGACGATATGGCTCCAGCGCGTTGCAGAGCTGGATGCCCGTCTCCAGGTCGTAATGGGCATGGCATTCCACGCCGATCTCGGTGTGCAGGCCCAGCTCCTTGCGGAAGCCGGCGACGAAATTGACCGTGTCATCGATCTGCTCGTTGGTCATGTGCAGGCCGAACCGCTTGGCCTTTTCCCAACCCTTGTCGATCGACCAGTCGTCGTTGGAATAGTCCAGCCCGATCTTGAGCGTCCTGATCTTCAGGTCGTCGACCAGTCGCCGTCCTTCCTGCGGATTGGCGGCATGCAGATAGACCGGCACCGCATCGCGAATCTTGCCGCCCATAAGCTGATGGATGGGCAGGCCCAGCGCCTTGCCCGCCAGGTCCCACAGCGCCAGCTCCACGCCCGAGACGGCCCCCATATAGGGCCCGCCCCAGCCGTGGATGAAGACAGTCGAGGGCGGGCCGCCCAGGTTGATTTTGTGATAGCCCCAGAAGTCGGCCAGGATCGCCTGGATCTCCAGCGGGTCCCGGCCTTTCAGCATCACGTTGAAGTTGTTGTTGATGATGTATTCGGCGCCCATGGTGTCGACCAGCTCGCCGGTCCCATAGAGCCCTTCCTCGGTATAGACGCGCACGAAACGGCTGTTGAATCCGTTCCGGAGGCGAATGGCGCGCACCTCGCGGATACGCAATTTCGGCACGCGGCTGGTGCCCGCCGCCTTCGCGTCCGCCAGAAGACCGGCATAAAAGCCCATCCCCAAGGCACCGCCCATGAATGTCCGCCGATCCATACCGCCCTCCCCTGTTTTGGAGCGAACTTAAGCATGACATGATTGGTAGCGCTAACGATTTTGCTTGCCTGGCGCACCGGCTGGAGGATTATTCTGGCCGGACAAAAAACTTCGGGGGGTGGGATGCGGATCAGAACGGTGCTTGCGGCAGTCGCCTTGGTGGTCGCATCCGGGGGCGTGGCATCAGCCCATGAAAGCTTTTATTCCGCCGAGGAAGTGATCCACGACACGCCTGAATGGACGGGCGACCGCTTCCCCGACGGACGGCCCAAGGTGCCCGATTCCATCCTGGACCGCATGAAGAGCGTGACCCTGGAGGAAGCCTGGGCGGTGCTGCGCGCGCGCGGCTATGAGCATCAGTATGAAAGCGGGTGGGATGCGCTTTATCCCGACAGGATCCTGGTGGGCCGGGCGCTGACCTCGACCTGGATTCCGGGCCGGCTGGACCTGCAGAAGGTCATCGAGGCCGACGGCAAGGTGGACGGGCGCAAGGGCGGGCCCAATGCCTGGCCCGTCGACATGCTGCAGCCGCGCGACGTTTACGTCTCCAATCATTTCGGCCTGATCAAGGATGGCCCCTCCATCGGCGACAACGTCGCCAATGCCATCTATGCGCGTTCGCACAATGGCATCGTCTATGACGGGGCGGTGCGCGACATCAACGGGCTCAAGGAACTGCCCGACTTCGTTGCCTTCTATCGCGCCTATGATCCGTCACACCATTATGGCCGCATCGGCGACGAAGGGCGGCCACTCAATTCCACCATGATCGCCATCAACAGCCCCACCCGCATCGGCGGCGCGGCGGTGATGCCCGGCGATGTTGTGCTGGGCCGCGACGGCGGGGTGATCTTCATTCCCCCGCAGCTTGCCGAGACAGTGGTCAAGCTGTCGGAGCGCACGCGCCTGCGCGACCTGTTCGGCCATCAGCGCCTGCGCGAGGAAAAATACACCGCCGGCCAGATTGACCGCGACTGGACGGCCGCGATCAATGCCGATTTCACCCAGTGGCTGAAGGACAATGCCGCCAAGCTGCCCGTCGATCACCAGGCGGTGCTGGACTATATCGCCGAGCGCGAACAGGCCGCCAAGAAATAGCCCGTCAGGCCACGGCCTGTCCCACCAGTTCCGACACCAGCTTGGTGGGATGGGGCCTGACCGCGGCGGCATAGAGGGTGGTCAGCACCACGCATATGGTGCCGGTGTCCGGATCGCACCAGGACAGGGTGCCGGTCGAGCCGTTATGGCCAAAGGTTTTGGGCCCGCATGCCTTGGCGCCGACCTTGGGCGGCAGGTCGAAACCCAATCCGCTGGGCGACACGCCGGGCGGCGACTGGTTGGTGATCATCAGCGCCTCGGTTTCAGGCTTCAGGATGGTGCCACGCCGAAGCATGAATTCCTCATAGAAGCGGCCGATATCGCTGGCCGGGCCCAGCGCCCCGCCCCAGGGCGCGCCCAGGTCGCGCCAGTACTGGCTGTTCCAGTTCCATGTGGGCCAGCTTTTCTTGCCGGCATCGGTCATGGCGGGCGCGGCCTGGCTGGGCACCGTCTCATCCTTGGGCCGGCCCATCAGCCCCATCGAGGTGCGCGTCATGCCGAGCGGGCGGTACACCTTGTCGTTGATGAAGCGCGCGAACGGCACGCCGCTGATCTTTTCGGCGATCTTGGCCGAAATCAGGATGCCCATGCTGGCATAGGAATATTTGGTGCCCGGCTTGAACTTCAGCGGCGCCTTGAAGGCGCCATGCAGGTAATCGTCCAGCGAGGCGTGCTTTTCGCGCAGCATCTCGTCATCGGCCAGCATGTCGGGCAGCCCGCCGGTATGGGTCAGGCAATGGCGCAGGGTGATCGCCTCGCGCTCGTCGCCCTTGAACTGGGGAAAGAACTTGGTGACGTGGTCGTCCAGGCTGAGTTCACCGGCATCCACCAGCGTCATCACCGCCGCCGCCGTCATCGGCTTGGAGATCGAGGCCAGAAGGAAAATCGGCTCAGGCCCCGTGGCGGTGCCGTAGTTCGCGGTGAACAGATGCGCGCCCGCCGAGGTGCGCTGGCGCACCAGCAGCGAGGCGCCCTGGACCCGGCCGTCATCGACCCAGGACTTCAGTTCGGCGGCGGCCTTGTCCAGGCCCGGCGCGCTCCAGCCCGCCCGCGCGGGGCCGGCGATCATCGCCGCGCCCGCGGCCGTAAGAAGTGTCCTGCGATCCATTGCCCATATCCTTCCCGATTTGGCCCCGATTGCGGCCTTTTCCTTATGGTTCTGTCTAGCACGGTCATCCAAAATCCGCATCGGTTGATAGCAAGTTTGGGTTGGACGGGCCCACGCCGCCACGGCTAAAACCGGCCCAACGCGCCTCATGGAGCAGGCGCATCAGGGAGACAATAATGAGCAATCTGAGCCCGAAGGAAACCGCCGCCATCCTGGCCAAGGGGCTTCTGTCCTTTCCGGTCACCCATTTCGACGCGCAAATGCGCTTCCAGGAAGGCCCCTATCGCGAACATTGCGACTGGCTGCTGAATTTCGGCCGCCTGACCGGCCTGTTCTGCGCTGGCGGCACGGGCGAGGTTTTCTCGCTGACCCCCAATGAAGTCTTCGACGTGACCAAGGCCGCCGTCGCCGCCACCCAGGGCCGCGTGCCGGTGATCGCGGGCGCCGGCTATGGCACCGCCATCGCGGTGGAAATGGCGAAGAATGCCGAGAAGGCGGGCGCCGACGGCATCCTGCTGCTGCCGCCCTACCTGATGTTCCCCAACCAGGAAGGCATGGTCGCCCATATCGACGCGGTGTGCAAAAGCGTCTCCATCGCGGTGATCGTCTACAATCGCGACAACGGCGTCATCAATGAAGACAGCCTGGCGCGCCTGTGCGAGCGCAATCCCAACCTGGTCGGTTTCAAGGACGGCGTGGGCGACATCGAACTGATGATGCGCGTCTATGCCAAGATGGGCGACCGGCTGACCTATATCGGCGGCCTGCCCACCGCAGAAACCTTTGCCCTGCCCTATCTGGAAATGGGTGTGACCACCTATTCCTCGGCGATCTTCAACTTCCTGCCAGAATGGGCGCTGGCCTTCTATGACGCGGTGCGCGCCAAGGACCAGGCCAAGGTGATCAAGGGCATGCAGGAATTCGTGCTGCCCTATATCGCCATCCGCAACGAGAACAAGGGCTATGCCGTGTCCATCGTGAAGGCAGGCATGACCGCCATCGGCCGCCCCGCCGGCCCGGTGCGCCCGCCGCTGACCGACCTGAACGCGGACCAGTTCGCCCGCCTGAAAAAGCTGATCGAGGCGGCAAAGCCGGTTTAAGGCCGCCCCGAATACCGCTAGGGTCGCGCCCATGGCGGGCGCGTCCTTCTGGTCCCAGTTCGAACTTCGACAGCTTCGCTGCTTCGTGGCGGCGGCCGAGGAATTGCACTTCGGCCGCGCTGCGGCGCGCATGAACATGACCCAGCCGCCCCTGTCGCGGCAGATCCAGCTTCTGGAGCATGTGCTGGGGGTCAAGCTGCTGGACCGCACCAGCCGGGCGGTCAAGCTGACCCCGGCGGGCCGCGTCTTCCTGCTGGAGGCGCGCCGCATCCTCAGGCTGACCGAAAGCGCCGCCATGGCCACGCGGCGCATCGCCAGCGGCGAGGCCGGCACCATCAATGTCGGCTTCACCGCCGCCAGCGGCTACAGCTTCCTGCCGCGCCTGTTGCTGCAGATGGGATCGCGCGCGCCCAACATCGCCCTGGTGCTGAAGGAGATGGTGTCCACCGACCAGGTGGAAAGCCTGCTGACCGGCCGCATCGATGTCGGCTTCCTGCGCCCGCCGATCGACCGGGGCGAGTTCTCGCACCGGCGCGTGGCGCGCGAGGGCCTGGTGGCGGCACTGCCGGCGGGCGACGAGCGCCTGGCCAAGGCTTCGCTCAGCCTGGCCGATTTCGACGCCAAGCCGCTGATCACCTATGCGCCCGAGGGCGCGCGCTATTTCCACGACCTTCTGTCGGCGCAGTTCGAATCCGCCGGGGTCACGCCCAACGCCGTGCAGTCGCTCAGCCAGATTCATTCCATGCTGGCGCTGGTGCGCGCGGCCATCGGCGCCGCACTGGTGCCCGAAGCGGCGATGTCGCTGCATTTCGATGACGTCCAGTTCCGCGCGGTCGAAACCCAGCCCGCCCAGCCGGTCGAACTGTATGCCGTCTGGCGCAGCGACAATGACAATCCGGCGCTGGCCGCCTTCCTGGACCAGATTCACGAGGACGAGGACTGACCGGCCCTGTCCGGAACACCGGCATTGATGCGATTCCGGCATAGATCGCTTGAACCTTTATCTTGGACGCGCCAAGCTGCCCGCGCCTATCCTCTTGGCGCCTAGAACTATCCGGCCAACAAGCCGCCAGGTCACAAGACCCAACGCAACGGCGGCAAATCCAGGGATGTCCGTAGATGAGCGACACCGACACCAAGAACACGCATATCCGCTTCCTGATCATTGCGGTGCTGTTCATCATTTCGTCGATCAACTATGCCAGCCGCGCCACCATGTCCTTCGCCGCGGTGCCGCTGGCCAAGGAGATCGGCATCTCGACGGTGCAGATGGGCTGGGTCCTGTCGGCCTTCGGCTGGTCCTATGTCGCCGGCCAGATCCCGGGCGGCGCGATGCTGGACCGCTACGGCTCGCGCACCATCTACCTGTGGTCGATCTCGCTGTGGGCGATCTTCACCGGGGCCCAGGCTTTCGTGTCCTACCTGTCGGTCGTGCCGGTCTTCATCAGCCTGTTCATGCTGCGCCTTCTGCTGGGCGCTTCTGAATCGCCCAGCTTCCCGGCCAATGCGCGCATCGTCGCCAACTGGTTTCCCAATTCCGAGCGCGGCACCGCCAGCGCCATCTTCAATGCCTCGCAATATTTCTCGCTGGTGGCCTTCGCCCCGCTGATGGGCTGGCTGGCCCAGGATTTCGGCTGGCGTTCGGTGTTCCTGGCGATGGGCATCATCGGCCTGATCGGCGCGGCGCTGTTCTGGGCGGTGGTCGATTCCCCAGCGCGCCACAAATGGATCAACAAGGGCGAGTTCGATCACATTGAAAAGAACGGCGCGCTGGTGAACCTGGACCGCCCTGCCGACAAGCCCCAGCCGATCCGCTGGTCCTCGGTCGGCCAGCTCCTTTCCAACCGCATGCTGCTGGGCATCTATCTGGCGCAGTACTGCATCACCGCGCTGACCTATTTCTATGCCACCTGGTTTCCCATCTACCTGATCCAGGCGCGCGGCATGAGCCTGACCGGCGCGGGCTTCGCCTCGGCCGGCCCGGCGATCGCCGGCTTTGTCGGCGGCGTGCTGGGCGGGGTGGCATCGGACCTGTTGCTGAAAAAAGGCGTGCCGCTGTCGCGGGCGCGCAAGACGGTGATCCTGGTCGGACTGGTCATCTCGTGCAGCATCCTGCTGGCCAACTATACCGACTCCCAGTTCTTCATCATGATGTTCATGTCCTTCGCCTTCTTCGGCAAGGGCGTGGCGGCGCTGGGCTGGGCGGTGATGAGCGATGCGGCCCCGCGCGAGGCCACCGGCCTGTCGGGTTCGATCTTCAACCTGTTCGGCAACGCCGCGGGCATCTTCACCCCCATCGGCATCGGCTACATCCTGGCCGCGACCGGCAACAACTGGAACATGGCGCTTATTTTCGTCTTCGCCCATTCGATCGTGGCCATGATCAGCTATGGCTTCATCACCGGCGAGATCAAGCGCATCGTCCTGCGACCCGTCTGAGGCAGTCATGAACACGGCAATCGCGGGCGCCCCGCGCGTCACCGACATGAAGGTCGTTCCAGTCGCCGGCCAGGACAGCATGCTGCTGAACCTGTCGGGCGCGCACGGCCCCTTCTTCACCCGCAACCTGGTCATCGTGACCGACAATGCCGGCCATACCGGCGTCGGCGAGGTGCCGGGGGGCGAGAAGATCCGCCAGACGCTGGAAGATGCGCGCGAACTGGTGGTGGGCGAGACCGTCGGCAACTGGAACCGCATCCTGATGCAGGTGGGCCGCCGCTTCGGCGACCGCGATGCGGGCGGGCGCGGGCTTCAGACCTTCGACCTTCGCACCACCGTGCATGTGCAGGCGGCGCTGGAAAGCGCACTGCTCGATCTTCTGGGCCAGCATCTGGGCGTGCCGGTGGCAGCCCTTCTGGGCGAGGGCCAGCAGCGCGACAAGGTCGAGATGCTGGGCTACCTGTTCTATATCGGCGATCGTCGCAAGACTGACCTGCCCTATCGCCACGGCCAGACCGGCAATAGCTGGTTCAAGGTGCGCGACGAGGAAGCCCTGACGCCCGAGGCCATCGTGGCGACCGCCGAGGCGGCCTATGAGCGCTATGGCTTCAACGACTTCAAGCTGAAGGGCGGCGTGCTGACCGGGTCCGAGGAGATCAAGGCGATCGAGGCGCTGGCGAAACGCTTCCCCAAGGCGCGCATCACGCTGGACCCCAACGGCGCCTGGTCGCTGAAGGAAGCCATCGCCGTGTGCAAGGGCCGCGGCGACATCCTGGCCTATGCCGAGGACCCCTGCGGCGCCGAGGACGGCTATTCCGGCCGCGAGATCATGGCCGAGTTCCGCCGTGCCACCGCCCTTCCCACCGCCACCAACATGATCGCCACGGATTTCCGCCAGCTGGTGCATGCCATCGACCTGGGCAGCGTGGACATTCCCCTGGCCGATCCGCATTTCTGGACCATGCGCGGATCGGTGCGCGTGGCCCAGATGTGCGCCGACCGCGGCCTGCGCTGGGGCAGCCATTCCAACAACCATTTCGACGTGTCGCTGGCCATGTTCACCCACTGCGCCGCCGCCGCGCCCGGCAACATCACCGCCATCGACACCCATTGGATCTGGCAGGACGGCCAGCGCCTGACCAAGGAACCCCCTCAGATCAGGGGCGGGCTGGTCGATGTGCCGATGCAGGGCGGCCTGGGCGTGGAAATCGACATGGCCGAGGTTGAAAAAGCGCACGAGACCTACAAGTCCTTAGGCTTGGGGGCGCGCGACGACGCCGCCGCGATGCAGTTCCTGATCCCCGGCTGGAAATTCGACCCCAAGAAGCCCTGCCTGGTACGTTGAAACGGGCGCGCTGAACCGTTCCGCCCAAGGTGCTATGATCGAGCCATGAACATCCACGACAAGCCCCCGCACGAAGAGCCGCGCCGCATCCAGGTAAACCCGGCGGACAATGTGGCCATCGTGGTCAATTCGCTGGGCCTGCCGGCGGGAACCGCATTTGCCGACGGGCTGGTGCTGAACCAGTTCGTGCCCCAGGGCCACAAGATGGCGCTGGCCGACATTGCCGCGGGCGGCGAGATCGTCCGCTATGGCGAGGTGATCGGCTATGCCACCGGCCCGATCGCGCGCGGCGACTGGATCAACGAGAACAACACCCGCATGGCCGAACCGCCGCCGCTGGACGCGCTGGAAATGGCCACACGCCCGCCGCCGCCGGGCGAACCGCTGACCGGTTATACCTTCCAGGGTTATCGCAATGCCGACGGCACGGTGGGAACCAAGAACATCCTGGCCATCTCCACCAGCGTGCAATGCGTCGCCGGGACGATGGAATATGCGCTAAAGCGCATCAAGGCCGATCTGCTGCCAAAATATCCCAATGTCGACGACGTGGTGGTGCTGACCCATGCCTATGGCTGCGGCGTGGCGATCAACGCGCCCCAGGCGGTGGTGCCGATCCGCACCCTGCAAAGCCTGGCGCGCAATCCCAATTTCGGCGGCGAGGTTCTGGTGATCGGGCTGGGCTGCGAAAAGCTGGTGCCCGAACGGCTGCTGTCGGAGACCGCGCCGGGCGAGCCGGGCCCCGACACGATGCGGATGCAGGACCATGAGGGTTTCGGCGCCAATATCGCCGCCATCCTGGAGCGGGTCGAGGCGCGGCTGAAGGTGCTGAACCAGCGCAAGCGCGAAACCGTGCCCGCCAGCGAGCTGGTGGTGGGCATGCAGTGCGGCGGCTCGGACGCCTTTTCCGGCCTGACCGCCAACCCGGCGCTGGGCTATTGCGCCGATCTTCTGGTGCGCGCGGGCGCCACGGTGATGTTCTCGGAAGTCACCGAGGTGCGCGATGCCATCCATCTTCTGACCCCGCGTGCCGCCACCAAAGAAGTGGCCGATGCGCTGGTCGAACAGATGCGCTGGTATGACGACTATCTTGCCCAGGGCAAGGTGGACCGCGGCGCCAACACAACCCCCGGCAACAAGAAGGGCGGGCTGTCCAACATCATTGAAAAGTCGCTGGGCTCGGTCGCCAAGTCCGGCAGCAGCGCCATCGCCGGCGTGTTGAAGCCCGGCGAAAAGCTGACCCAGAAGGGCCTGATCTTCGCCGCCACGCCGGCCAGCGATTTCGTCTGCGGCACGCTGCAACTGGCCAGCGGCATGAACCTGCATGTCTTCACCACCGGCCGCGGCACGCCCTATGGCCTGGCGGCGGTGCCGGTGATCAAGGTTTCCACCCGCAGCGACCTGGCGCGGCGCTGGGCCGACCTGATCGACCTGGATGCCGGGCCCATCGCCACCGGCGAAAAGACAATCGCCGATGTGGGCCAGGAGCTGTTCGAACTGATGCTGGCCGTGGCCAGCGGCGAAAAGCAGGTCTGGGCCGACAAATGGGGCCTGGCCAACGACCTGACGCTGTTCAACCCGGCGCCGGTGACGTAGACGCTAGCGCGCTTTCGCATCCTCCAGCACCATCGCCGCGCCCTTCGCCCCGATCATGATCGACGGCGTGTTGGTGTTGCCCGATGTGATGGTCGGCATGACCGAGGCGTCAATCACCCGAAGCCCCTCCAGCCCGTGCACCCGCAGCCGTTCGTCCACCACCGCCATCGGGTCTGACGCCAGCCCCATCTTGGCGGTGCCGACGGGATGGAAGATGGTGGTGCCGATATCGCCGGCGGCATGGACCAGCGCGGCATCGCTGTCGTCTGTTTCGGGGCCGGGGCGAAATTCGCTGGGGTGATATTTCGCCAGCGCGTCCTGATCCATCAGCCGGCGGGCCAGGCGGATACACGCGGCGGCGATGCGCCGGTCTTCATCGGTCGACAGATAGTTGGTGCGGATCGACGGTTTGGCGGCAGGATCGGCGGATGTGATCCGCACCTCGCCCCGCGAGGTGGGGCGCAGGTTGCAGGGGCTGACCGTCACCGCCGGCTCGCGGTGCAGCGGGGTGCCGAAGCGGTCCAGCGACAGAGGCTGGATGTGGAACTGGACATTGGCCCGCTCCTGCGCCGCATCGGACTTTGTGACAATGCAGAGCTGCGAGGCCGCCATGGTCATGGGCCCGCGCCGCAGCAGCGCATATTCCAGCGCCATAAGCGGCCGGCCCAGCAGCGAATAGTAAGTCTCGTTCAACGTCTTGACGTCCTGGACATGGAACATCACCCGCAACTGCAGATGGTCCTGAAGATTGCGTCCCACCCCTTCCAGCGCATGGGTGGGCATGATGCCCATCGCCTGCGACCAGGCGCCGGGCCCGATACCCGATCGCTGCAGGATTTCGGGCGACCCGATCGCCCCCGCCGACAGGATCACCTCGCCCCTGGCGCGGGCGGTCACGCGCTGGTTGCCCAGCCGCAACTGCACGCCGGTGGCGCGTTTGCCGTCCAAGGTCAGTCTTTCCACCAGCACGCCGGTTTCCAGCCGCAGGTTCGGCCGGTTCAGCACCGGGTGCAGGAAACCGCGCGCCGCCGACCAGCGCCGCCCGCGCTTCTGGTTGACGTGAAAATAATAGGCGCCTTCATTGTCTCCGTCATTGGGATCGGCGCAGGGCGCGATGCCCATCTGCCCCGCACCCCTTATGATGGCGTCCAGGATTTCCCAGCGCACCCGCGGCTGTTCCACCGACAGTTCTCCATCGGCGCGGTGATGTTCGCTGTCGCCCAGGAACGACCGGTCCAGGCTGCGAAAAATCGGCTGCACATCGTTCCAGCCCCAGCCGCTCAGCCCCAATTGCCGCCAATGGTCGTAATCGCCCGCCTGGCCGCGCATCGCCAGCATGGCGTTGATGGAGGAGGAACCACCCAGCGCCTTGCCGCGCGGATAGTTCAGCTTGCGCCCGTTCAGGCCCGGATCGGCCTCGGTTTCCAGCATCCAGTCGCTGCGCGGATTGCCGATCAGGTAGAGATAGCCGACGGGAATGTGGAACCAGATCCAGTCGTCATGCCCGCCCGCTTCCAGCAGCAGCACGCGCGTGTTTGGGTTTTCCGACAGCCGGTTGGCCAGCACACAACCCGCAGACCCCGCCCCCACGATGATATAGTCGTATTCCCCGTCGATCATGGCCGTTCTTCTTGCCTGAGCATGCAACCCGTTCTTGGCGTGCAACCTATCGTGACGGAAGTTCCCTGTCAGCCCCGCTGTACCCTTGTTGAGGCGATGCTTTCCGGATGGCCGCAAATATCTTTCACGGCACGCAACAACCGCCGCCCGCTGGCGTTAGCCAAGGGAATGAAACATCAGGAGGTTGCATATGACGACTGCAAGCGGACACACTTCGGCAATTCTGGCGTCCAAGGTGCGCGGAACCAACGTCTATAACGACGCCGGCGAGAAGATCGGTACGGTGGAAGACATCGTTCTGGACAAACAGTCAAACCAGATCATGTTCGCGGCGCTGGGCTTCGGCGGCCTGCTGGGCGTGGGCGAGAAATACTATCCCGTGCCCTGGTCCATGCTGGACTATTCCGAGGACAAGGGCGGCTATGTCCTGCCCATCAACAAGGAAAGCCTGGAACAGGCGCCCAATTACGAGCTGAAGGACCTGGTCCAGCATGATGGCGCGCTGGGCACCATCCGCGAGAAGACCTACAGCTACTACAATGTCAGCCGCGATTGGCACTAGGGCCAGCAAGGCTCGAGAGAAGCAAGGTTTGAGGGAAAAGCCGCCGCCCTGCCGGGGGGCGGCTTTTTTCAATGCGCTTCGCTGGTGGGCCGCGCGAATGTGGTCCAGCGCCCGTCCAGGCGCGCATCGCCGGGCGGCGCATCCCAGGCCAGCGCTTCCAGCCCGTTCAGGTCATAGACGATGCGCCCATCCTTGATGGTCATCTCGGCCACCAGCTTTTGCGTGCCGTCCACGCGGGTGTTGACCATGTCGGTGAAGCCGAAGCGGCCCTTCTGAAGACTGAGAACCGCCAGGTCGGCAATAGCCCCCACCGACAGGTGGCCCAGCCCGTCCTGCTTGATTTCACGCGCCGGGTGCCAGGTCATGTCCGCGACCGCTTCGGGCAGGGTCAGGCCGATGGCCATCATCTTGCTGGCCACGTTCAGGATGTCCTTGGTGGCGCTGTTCATGCTGTCGACATGCAGGTCGGTGGAAATGGAATCCGGCTTGAACCCCTGTTTGACCATCGGCACCGCCAGCGACCATTTGAAACTGCCGCCGCCGGTTCCGGTGTCGAACCAGATGCCGCGCTCACGCCCCTCGATCATCGCGCGGGACGGGCCCATCGTCACCGGGTCCTGTTCGCGGCGCAGGCCCGAATACATGTGGGTGTAGATGTCGCCGGGGCGCAGTTTCTTTGTCAGAAGGTCATAGAGCGGGCGCTCCGGCCGGTCGGCGCCGAAATCCACCATCACCGGGATGCCGGCCTGGCTGCCCGCGATCACCGCCTGGTCCACCGACGTCCATTCGGGCCCGCCGAAATGGGCGGTCTTGATGCCCACGACCACGCCGGGCCAGCGCTTGGCCATGGCGGCGGTCTTTGCGCCCTCCATGTCGAACAGGTTCTGCTCATAGCGGCCGCCGCGCATGCCCGCGCCCACGATGTTCAGCATCGCCAGCACGCGTGTCTTCGACCGGTCGATGATGCGGTCCTTGAAGTCCTCGAAATTGCGCCAGCCCGAACAGCCGGCATCCACCACCGTGGTCACGCCGTTGCGGAAGGTGAAGCCGTCGGGCGCCACCGACAGATCCCCGGCATAGGAGCCGCGCTCGCCGGTACCGGTATAGACATGGACATGAAGGTCGATCAGGCCGGGCGTGACGATCATGCCTTTCACATCGATGGTCTTGATGGCGTCGGCGGGTGCAAGGCCTGCACCCACCGCCGCAATGCGCCCTTCCCTGATCGCCACATCGCGCACCGCGTCGACGCCGTTTCGCGCATCGATGACCCGGCCATTTTTCAGCAGCAGGTCGAAACGCGGCAGCGCCTGGCCCCAGGCCGGGGCGCTCAACGCGCCAGCCGCAGCCCCCAGAAAGAACCGCCGGTCCATGGCCCTCACGCCCGGCGCGCCGAAAATTCGGCGGGGCCATATTCGCCCATGTCCACCATGCCCGACAGCGCGCCGTTTTTCGCCGTGCCGCTGAAGGTCCAGTGGATGGTGTTGCCGCCGACCGGGGTGCGGCTTGTCAGTGTGACCTGATCGGCATGGACCGTGCCGCCCAGTTCGCCCGCGTAGAGTTCGCCCTTGTGATGGCCGCTGACGGCATTGCCCTGCTGGCGGATGGTGAAATGCTGCTCGCCGGTTCCGCGCCCATAGCGCACCGTCACCAGCCAGTCGCCCGCGATATCGGCCGGCGCGCCGGACGGCACCACGGGATTTTCGTGGCTGCCCGGATTGGTCAGGACGGCATGGATGGCATTGGCCACGATCACCTCCTCGCCCGGGTCCATCATGTAGGGCATGATGGTCAGCGTGCTGTTCATGGCATCGGGTCGCGTGCCGGTGCCGCCCTGCAGGAAAATGCGCGGCGTGCCCGCATCCAGGCGCGCCTCGACCTCCGTGCCGGTGATGCCCAGCCTGGCCCCGTCCCAGTGAATCTTCAGGCGTGGCGCCTTGTTGGACAGGTCTTCCGGCTCCAGATATTCGAAGCGCACCGACGGCAGGTCCTTCACCCGCCCGGCGATATGATCCAGCCAGCCGCGCCACATGCGCTGTTCGCCGGCATGATCGCGCTTGTGCCAGGCTTCGACCGCCGCCAGCAGCCCCATCGACTCTTCCTTGGAGCATTTGAGCGCACGGCCATAGCAGTGATGCGGCGCGGCCTGAAAATAGGCCGCCTTGCACAGGCTCTTGTCGCCGATCAGCATGCCGGATGATTGCGGCCCGCGCAGGCACTTGCCGCCCGAATAGCCCACCAGCGTCGCGCCCTTGGCCAGATGGATGTTGGGCACCAGCGGTTCTTCCGCCGCCGCATCGACAAAGACGGGCACGCCCTTTTCCTTGCCCATGGCGCAGATCGCCGCGATGTGCAGCGGGCTTTTGGCCTCGCGCGGCGAGCTCATGACATAGATCATCGCAGTTTGGGGGCCGATGGCGGCGGCCATCTGCGCGGGCGTTTCCACCTCCACCAGTTTCGCGCCCACCATGCGGATGCCCACGTCATAGGGATTGCGCGAATGCCTGGGGATGATGACCTCGTCCTTGCCCTTGATATAGGGCAGCGCCTGGGCCTTCTCCACATCCGAGCCGGCGATGCAGGCAATGGTCGCCAGCACGATTGCCGCCTCGCAGCCATTGGTGACGATGCCCCATTCGGCCTGGTTGATCTGCGCCAGCCGCGCGCCGATCCCGTCCATCATCTCGTCCAGGTCGACGTAGTAGTGCGAGGCCTCGAACATGGCCTGCTTGACCGCGGGCAGCGAGCGCGAGCCGGAAATGATGGTGTAGGTGCCGCGCGCATTGATCAGCGGGCGCACGCCGATGCGCGTGAAGCAGTTGTCCGCCTCAAGACCTGTCAGCCTGGGCAACGCCATGGGCGCCGCGGCGGCCGGCGCCGCGCCGGCAAGTGGCGCTGCCGCCAAAGCCGAGGCCGCCCCGGACGTCTTCAGCAGATCGCGCCGGCTCCATCCTGAAAACAGTGCCATGGCGCGATCCCCCCCGGAATGCGGCTCAGATGTAGCCGATGACGTCGATCTCGATCAGCGAATTGCCGGGCACGCCCGCCACCGCCACCGTGGTACGGACCGGCGGAATATCGCCCCAGTCATAGGAGTAATAGACCTTGTTCATGGCGTCATAGTCTTTCAGGTCGGCCAGATAGACATTGACCTTCATGAGCTTTTGCAGCGAGGAGCCGGCATCGGCCAGGGCCTTGCTGATTTCATCCAGCACGCCGCGGGTATGATCCTCGATCGTGCCGGGCTTGTGATAGCCGATGCCCGACAGGAAGATCACATCGCCATAGGCAACCGCGCGCGAGAACATCGGCTTTTTCGCCGGCGGCGGATTGGGCGCTGGGTAGGGCGAGTGCTTGACCATGGGCTCCTGGGCCTGGGCCTTTGTCTGGCCGGCCATCAGCGCCGCACCGGCCGCCACGGCGGCCGCACCGCCGCGGATCATGCCGCGCCTGGAACGCGTATCTTCCATTTCATTCCCCTCTGCGTGACGGCGCTTGAGCGCCTTGTTCGGACGCCATCAAAGCAGCTTGGGGACGATCTGGAAAGCAGAACCGGCGCCGGCCGACGGTTCGGTCAGCCGTTCAGGGAAAATTCCACCGGCACAACCGCATCCAGGGTCCGGGTGGGATAATCGGCCGGCAGCGGCGGCAGCGGCTGGGCCCGGCGGATCAGGGCCAGGGCCTCCTGGTCCAATATGGGCCGGCCCGAGCTTTTGGCGATATCGGCGGTCAGCACGCGCCCGCTTGCATCCATCACGAAATGCAGCATCACCACACCCTGGATGTGCGCCTGGCGCGCGGCGCGCGGATACTGCTTGAAGCGGTTGAGCTGGGCCAGCAGGCGGGCGACGAAATCCTGACGGGCCTGGCCGCTTTCAGCTTTCGGCGCGGGCGCCGGTGGCGGGGGCATGGGCGCGGCCACCGGCGGGGGCGTGGCCACCATCACCGGGGCCGGCGCAACGGGCGGCACCACCGGAAGCGGCACGGTCACGGCGGTGGGCTGTACAAAAGTCGGCGGCGGCGGCGCCACATCCGCATCCTGTTTGGGCTTGTCCAGGTTGATATGGACCGTCATCTCCTTCAGCACCCTGACCGGCGCGACATGCACCATGGCCAGCAGCGCACCGATCGCCACCGCATGGAACGCGATGGTCAGCGCCAGGCTGACCAGCCTGCCGCGATCCAGCGGCCGTCCCGCCGTCTTCGGCGCAACGGCCTGGCCGTGATCGAAGGCGTTCAGCGGGAGAGGAATGGTCATGCGCCGTCCTCGTCCGGTTCGATTTCGGCCAGCGTTGCGGTCATGGGCACATGACGGCGGCGCTTCTTCATCCACATGATGATGCCGGTGACGACGAACAGGGTGGGCACCAGGCCCGACAGGAAGACCAGGAAGCGATAGACCACGCCCAGGCCATTGCCCTGGTGCAGCGGCCGCATCCAGGCCAGGAATTTTTCGGAATCGTCGCGCACGGCGATGACCCTGGCGTGCCAGGGATCGACCAGCACGCTGGCGCGCACCGCATCATGCACCATGAAATTGACCGTGATCGGCTGGTCAGCGCGCGCCGGAAGGCTCAGGCTGTCGGGCTCCACGCCCGGCATCGCCGCCTTGGCCAGCGCCAGGGCGCGGTCGGGCCCGATGGGCGCGCTGGCGGTGGGCGTCAGATGCGGCATGTCACGGCCACCGCGGCCGCCGCCAGAACCCAGAAGCTGCGGCCAGGCCAGCACCAGCCCGCTATAGCTGACCACCATGAAGATGACGAAGATCCAGATGCCCACCGCGGCATGCAGCTCGCGGTGAAAGCGCAGCCCCGTGGCGGTGGCGCGCACGAAGAAGGCGTACTTCCACTGTCCGCGCTTGGGCCACCACAGCACCAGCCCGGTCACGCCCAGCACCAGCATGGCCACGCCCAGTCCGCCCACCACGATGGTGCGGCCATCGCGTCCCAGCAGGAAGTTGCCGTGCAGCTGATGGGCAAAGCGGACGATCGCCGGACCCACCTGGGTGCGCGTGTCCAGCACCTGGCCGGAAACCGGATCGATGAAGACCTGCACGCCGCGCCCGCGCGGGCCGCGCTGCACACCCATGGTGCCCATCGGGCTGATCTGGCCCACGCGCACCGCGACCGCTTCGGCCGGCTTCTTGGGCAGCGCGATCTGAAGCTGGCCCGGATCGATATCCTTTTCCCGCGCCGCCTCGCGTGCGGCTTCGGCGATCATCGCCAGCGGCAGCGGCGAGCCCTGTGTGTTCGCGAAGGGCGCCGGATCGAGCAGCGTGTCGACCGCGGTGTCATAGACCAGCAAGCTGCCCGAAAGGCCCAGGACAGCGCAAAACAGGCCCAGGATCAGGCCGGCCCACAGATGAACGGTGAAAAGCGTATGGCGGACGGTGGCGAATTTCATGACGTTCCCCTCACACATCCGCCCAGCGGCGGACCAGATTGTGATACAGCCCGGTCAGGGAGACGATTTCGCTTTCATCGCCATGCCGGCTGCGAAGCCCCTGAATCGCGGTATCCATCTCGAACAGCGTGGTCCGCGCGGCCTCGTCGCGGATCATACTCTGGACCCAGAAGAATGACGACCAGCGGCTGCCGCGCGTCACTTTGGTGACATGATGACGGCTGGTCGCCGAATAGAGCAGCATGTCACCGGCGGGCAGCTTCACGCCATGGCTGCCATAGGTGTCCTCGATCACCAGCTCGCCGCCGTCATAATCGTCCGGGTCGGTCAGGAACAGCGTGGCCGACATGTCGGTTCGCACCCGGATGGGCGCGCCCGATGCGATGGACGGCTTCACGAAGCGGATGGAATTGTCGATATGGGCGCCGAATTCCATGCCGGCGTCATAGCGGTTGAACAGCGGGGGAAAGACCCGAAGCGGCAGGGCCGCCGCGTTGAACAGGGGATTGCGGCCCAGCGCGGAAAGAATGATGTCGCCTAGGGCGCGTGCGGCGGGTGCGTCTTCGGGGACCTGCAGATTGTGCTTGGCCCCGGCCGATTGCGCGCCCGCCGTCACCTTGCCGTCCACCCAGTTGGTGTCCGCCAGCACGCCGCGCACATGCGCGACCTGTTCGGGGGACAGCACCTGGGGAACGTGCACAAGCATGGTTACAGCGCGGCCTCCAGCGAGACGAGGAAGGTGCGGCCCGGCGCGGGCGTGCCCCGGTTGCCGAAGGACTGGCTGTAGTTCAGCCGGTCGGTGAGGTTGTTGACGTTGAGCTGGATGCGGTAAGGCGCGAAATCGTAAGCGACCACCGCGTCCAGTTCGACCGTCTCCGGGATGCGGGTGATCGAGGAGATGCCGGTGGGATTGGGCGCCGAACCGGTGGTGCGGATGCGGTCATAGAGCCGGCTCTGATAGATTGCGCCGCCGCCCAGCGACAGGCCCGGCACGATGGCATTGGCCTGCCAGTTGCTCCACAGCGAAACCGCGTTCTTGGGCACGAAGGCCACCTGGCTGCCGATGGTATAGGGATTGGGCAGGCAGACCGTGGGCGTGCCGCCGCACGACAGGTCGTCTGTCACCACCGCATCCAGATAGGTATAGGCCGCGGTCACCGACCAGCCGGGCAGGATGGTGCCGGTGGCCGACAGTTCGATGCCCTGCGCCCGCTGTTTCTGGTCGGACTGAAGATTGATGTCGCCGGTAACCGGGTCCGTGATGGTGGCGTGGTTCTTAAGCACCTTGAACAGCGAACCGGTCAGACCCAGCGCGCCGTCCAGCAGGCTGACCTTGGCGCCCAGTTCCAGGGTCTCGCTTTCCTCCGGGTCCAGCGCATTTTCGTTGCCGCGCAGCGGGTTGGGCGTGCCCGCGATTGAGGTTCCCGGCGGTGTCGCCGACTTGCCCCAAGAAAAATAGACCGTGGTGTTCTGGTCCGGCTCGTAAACCAGCGAGGCGCGCGGATTGACGATGGTGGACGGCGCCTTGATGGTCGAGGCGGTTCCGTTCACCAGCGTGGTTTCGTAATTGGCGGTGTAGCGGTCCACCCGCACGCCCGCGATGATCGACCAGGCATCGTTGAACCACAACCGGTCGGTGGCGAACAGCGCCAGGTCGGTGGCGTCACCGCTGGTATAGAGATTCGAGGTGGCGCTGACCGAGGTATTGGCGACATTGGCCGGTGTCGGCAGCACGGTTTCATAGCCCGGCGGGCCCATATGGGTCGGGTTGTACAGCGAAAAGCCGATATTGCGCCGGTTGGCTGAATGATCGCCCAGGGCATAATAGTAACTGGCCGCGCTGGGCAGGCTGTAGGCGTAAAGCGTGCGATCATTGCGCTGATAGGACGCGTCGAAGCCCGCGATCAGTGTGTTGCGAAGTCCGCCGACCTGGAAATTGGCGCTTGCCGTGCCGATGTCCTGCAGGCCCCAGCTGTTCTGCTGATAGGGACCGCCGCCGCCGGTGGAGGCCAGGGTGGCGCGGCGTACCGCCGGATCGGGATCGAACAGGCTGGCGGTGCAGGTCGCGTCGCAGCTGTCCACGGATGTGTAATGGAAGAAGCGCGAATAGACGCCAACGCGCGTATCATTCTGCAAGGTCAGCCAGTCGGTCGCGGTGTGGGTCAGCTTGGCAGTGACAAGATCGGCTGTGTTCTTGTCCACGTCGCTGCGCAGACCCATATAGTTGGAGCGCGGCACACCGAACTCGGTGGCGGGCTCGGCATAGAGCGAGCCGGGCGGCTGCACCGCCACCACGCCATAGTCGGGACGTCCCGCGGTCTGCTGATGGATATAGGAAAGATTGAACTGGGTGTCGGTGCCCAGCCCCAGCGCCAGAGAGGGGGCGATGCCGAAACGGGTGGAATGAACCAGGTCGCGGTCCACCGTGCCGGTGTCGGTGAACATCACATTCAGGCGCAGTGCCGCGCTGTCGGACAGGACATGATTGATGTCGGCGGTGGCGCGATAATGATCGCCGTTGCCGGCCTCGACATGGCCCACCAGGCGATTTTCCAGGAAGGGCGTCTTGCTGACGGTGTTGATCGCCCCGCCGGTGGTGCCGCGCCCGAACATCAGGCCCGACGGGCCCTTCAGCACCTGCACTTCCTCATAATCGAAACTGTCACGGGTATAGGCGCCGAAGTCGCGCAACCCGTCCAGATAGACATCGTCCTTGGCGTCGAAGCCGCGGATCTTGAACTGGTCGCCGGCCAGCGTGCCGCCCTCGCCGATGGCGATGGTGATGCCCGGCACGTTGCGCAGCGCATCGCCCAGCGTGCTGGTTGCCTGCTGCTTCATGGTTTCGCCGTCGACCACGCTGACCGCCTGGGGCGTGTCCTGCAGGCTGCTGCTGGGCATGGTGGAGACCGGCGGGCTGTGGGACAGCGCATTGCGGTCGCCCTGCCCTTCCACGGTGACGGGCCCCAGCACAACGCTGTTCTGGGCGTGGGCAGGCGCGCCCATCAGCATCGCGCCCAGCAGGCTGGCGGATGCCCCGGCCAGGGCGCGGGTTCTTCGGTTGGCGGTAATGGATGACATGACAGGACCCCTCGGATCAGCTTCGGTTTCTGAACAGACCTGGCTGGCATCCATCGCCGCGCGGGCGCGGCAGGGGCTGGCTTGGTACTTATGGTGGCGGCGCGCCGGCTGACCTATTTGGTCAGGATCAGCTTGCCGTTGCTGGTGAGGCTGAGGCGGTATTCGGTGCCGTCATGCAGCAGGATCGCCTCGCGGCCCCCGGCCAGCAGCGTCTCCACCGCGATCCGCGGCACCGCCCTGACGGGGCGTCTGGATGCCTTGGCGGCGGCACGCATGGCGGCGGCATTGGCGTCAGCCGGCACGGCCGGTTTCCTTCCCTCACTTCGCGGGCTTCCTAGACCATAGGGCCATGATTTTTGCAAGTGACTTGCAACTGCATTCGCAGCCCTGCGGTCGCAGGTCGCTATTGCACATCTAAGGGAGTGTTGTTTTGAGGCTTACTGGCCGTTTCGGCGGGCAGCCATCGCCACCTGGGTGGCCGGGCCAGGCTGGGCCCGCCCGTCAATGACCACGCGGCGCTCGAACTGGCCGCCCACCAGGCCGCCCGGCTCGACCTTCATGCTGCGATACTTGAGGTTCGCCGACAGGCGGCCGCCGCTGCGCACGATGACATTGTCGCAGACGATATTGGCGCGCACCGACCCCAGCACGTTCAGGGTGCGGCAGAAGATGATGCCGTCGACACGGCCGGTGGCCTCGATCGTCACATGCTCGGCAAAAACCAGGCCCTGGACCTGGCCATGGATGAAGGCGGTGCGGGCTATCAGCTTGCCTTCGATGCCCGCGGACTCGTCGATGATGGAGAAGCTCGTCTTGCCCTTGTGATGCTTGTTGGGCGGAAAGTTCTCCCAGTCGTATTCGGCGACTTCATCCTCGTGCTGCGGCACAACGATCAGCGAACAGTCATACATCGCAGATCACCATGGGTGTGAAACCTGCCCTGGGGCGTGCCGGTTACTCGCCGCGCTGGATCGAGACGATCTTCTGCTCGGCCTCGGCGGGCGAAATCTTCTCGATCGTGCCGGCCAGTTCGCCGCCTTCCTCGACCATGATCTTGGAATAGCTGACGGCGCCCGAGATGGAGCCGCTGGAGCGGACCACCAGCTTGGACTGGACGGTCAGATTGTCGCCGACCACGCCGCGCACTTCGGCGGTTTCGACGCTGATCTGGCCGGAGACATTGCCGGTCTGGCCGACCACAAGGCTCTTGGCCTTGAGCACGCCTTCGAACTTGCCATCCACCGTGGCGCAGCCCGGAACCGTCATGTCGCCTTTGAATTCAACACCGGCGCCAATGAAAATCGCGCCTTCGGAGCTCTGCTCCCCAATCTTCTCCACCATACCCATGTCCCCACTTGTTGGCGGGCGCGGATGGTTAAAATCCGGGCCCCGGAATTTTCCATGTTTTCAAGGACTTTAGTTCCGGTCCCAAAAGCGATCAAGGCCATGGCGGGCGCGTGGTTAATCCGGGCTCGGATTGCATCGCCGCCTGTGGGAAAATCCGTCCGCCAGGAGCTGAAATGACCCAAAAACGCCGGTCCCGGGCCGGCCAGCCCGCCGCGCAAGCTGCCCAGCCAGCCGTCATGGGCGTGCCCCTGTCGCACCCGGACAAGGCCCTGTGGCCCGACGGGGGCGATGGCGCACCCGTCACCAAGCTGGAACTGGCCCAATACTATAAAAAAGTCGGCGGCTGGATGCTGCCGCATATCGCGGGCCGGCCCTGCTCCATCATGCGCGCGCCCGACGGCATCGAAGGCGAACGCTTCTTCCAGCGCCATGCGATGGCGGGACAGTCCAGCCTGCTGTCCCAGGTGAAGGTGCCCGGCGACCGCAAGCCCTATCTGCAGATCGACCGCGCCGAGGCGCTGGCGACGGTGGCCCAGGCCGGCGGGCTGGAACTGCATCCCTGGAACTGCGCGCCAGGCAAGCCGGATGTGCCGGGCCGGCTGGTCTTCGACCTGGACCCGGGACCGGGCGTGGAATTCGACGCCGTGGTGCAGGCCGCGCGCGAGCTGAAGCACCGGCTGGAGGCGCTGGGGCTGGCGCCCTGGCCCAGGACCACCGGCGGCAAGGGCCTGCATGTGGTCACACCGATCGCCGCCGGCGCGCTGGGCTGGGATCAGGCCAAGGCCTTCGCCCGCAGGCTGTGCGAGCAGATGGCTGCCGACAGTCCGGATCGCTATCTGGTGAAAATGGCGAAGCGCGCGCGTGCCGGAAAAATCTTCCTGGACTATCTGCGCAACGACCGCATGGCGACCGCGGTGGCGCCGCTGTCGCCACGCGCGCGCGACGGCGCAACGGTTGCCATGCCGCTGACCTGGGGCCAGGTGAAAAAGGGACTGGATCCGCACCGCTTCACCATCCGCACCGCGCCGGGCCTGATCGCGAAATCAAAGGCCTGGCGCGGCTATGCGGACAGCGAAAGACCGCTCAAGCCCGCGTTGAAAAAGCTGACCTAGACCGGCTTGCTGAAGCGCAGCGTCATGCGGTCGCTTTCGCCGATCGCGTCATACTTGCCGTGATCGAACTTCGGATCGGCAGGCTGTCCGGACGGCGCGCTGCGCCGCACGGGCGGCAGCGTCCACACGCCAAAGGGGTGATCCTTGGTGTCCTTGGCATTCGCGTTGATTTCCGAGCTGGCTTCCAGCTTGAAACCGGCGGCCTTGGCCATGTTCACGATGGTCGAGGTCGCCACATAGCCGTCGCGGGCATCGCCATGCTGGGGCCGCGGATCGGCGCGATGATCGGTCACCGCCAGGATGCCACCGGGCTTGAGCACGGCAAAGGCGTCGCGCATGAACTTCTCGGCCATGCCCGGCGTCCACAGCCAGTCGTGAATGTTGCGCGAGGTCAGCACGAAATCGGCGGAAGCCGCCGGACCCATCGGGCCGGAGGTGTTGCTGAAGACGGTGTAGTTGATCTTGCCATAAACGGCTTCGTTGCTGAATTTCTCGGGCAGTTTCTGGTCGGGCTTTCCCTGGGCGGCGACATAGGTGCCGGCGGTCGCCTTGGCATAGGGCGCCAGAATCTCGGTCCAGTAGCCGCCACCGGGCGCAACCTCGATCACGCGCATATGGGGCCCAAGGCCGAAAAAGGTCAGTGCGGCGGCAGGATGGCGCGCGCCGTCGCGCGCGACGTTGCTGGCGCTGCGGTGCGATCCGGCGACCGCGGCCTTGAGCGCGTCGCTGGGCGCCTGGGCCATTGCAGGCATCAGGGCGGGCATCGCGGTGGCGAACAGGGCAAGGCTTGCAGCCCCCAGGATGATGTTGCGCAGGGTCATGACGTCGTCTCCCTCATCTTGTGTGCGACAGGTCCGATCCTGTGCAGGACAGGTCCGGTGTGGCGTCTGATCGTGTGTGGCGATGGTGGGGGCAAATTGTGGCGCACAGGTGGCGGCAGCGGCACAATCGCACGTCACGCCGGCACGATTGCCCGCCCGCGCCCGTCGTGTCATAGGCAAGCCATGAACAGCGCCGCCAGCCCGCAGCCGCCCCTGATGCGGACCCTGACCCACATCGCCTATCTGGTGACGATCCTGTTCAAGGGCTTTGTCGGCTTCCTGGAATTTTCCGGCGGCATGACCATCGCCCTGACCGGCCCGCAAAAGCTTTACAGCTTCGTGCTGCGCTATCCGGTGCCCGAACTCTATGACGGCGGCCATGCCCGCGCTGCCCGGCTAGTCAGCCAGGGCGCGGCGCTGCTGGCCCAGTCGCCGACCAATTTCGTCATCTTCTATCTTCTGGTGCACGGCACGCTGAAGATGGCGATAACCATCGTGCTGCTGCGTGGGCGCGGCCAATGGGTATTTCCTTTCGCCTCGACCATCCTGGCCGGTTTCATCGCCTATATGAGCTATGAACTGATCGACGAATGGTCGAACTGGATCCTGGCGCTGGCGCTGTTCGACACCTTCACCCTGTCGCTGGTGCTGAACGAATGGCGCAACTGGAAGGGCGAATAGGTCCTTTGCGCCCCGGCGGGGCCGCCTTGCAAATGGCGGCGATCCGGCGTTTGCTCCTGTCCAAGAAAAACGGCTTGGGGGAAAGCCATGCGCTGGGGCTGGTTGGCAGCAATCCTCGCATTTGGGTGCGCCGCAACACAGGGCGCGTTGGCGGCTGACGTGCGGGTGATAAGCCCGGGCGTGATCTCCAATTCGGGCCTGCGCGAGGTCGCGGCCGCCTTTACCGCGAAAACCGGAACAAAGGTCGTGATCGTGGTCAGCGGCATGGCCCAGATCGTCGATCGCATCAAACACGAGGACCCGCCCGCCGATGTGGTGATGCTGCCCATGAACCTGATGGGCACGCTGGCGCTGGACGGCGGTCTTGCCGGCAGCTTCACGCCGCTGGGCCGGGTGGAAGTGGGCCTGTTCAAGAAGCCGGATGCGCCCGCCCCCGACATCACCACGGTGCCCAGGCTGGTCGCGGCCATGAAGACCGCCTCGACCGTCTTCTACACCGACCCGGCCAGCGGCAGCATGCAGGCGGGCATGAACGGGCGCATGCTGGCGCGGCCCGATTTTGCCGGCATCAAGGGCCAGCCGATCAAGGGCGATGCCGAGCCGGCGCTGAAGCGCGGCGACGGCGATGCCCATGCGATGGGCCTGGGCCTGATCCATGGCGATCACGACGCGGCCAATCACCCGACCGACAATCCCTATCTGGTGGGCCAGCTACCCGCCGAACTGAACATGCACATGGACATGGCCACAGCCATCAACGCCCGCAGCGGCGCCCAAACCGACGCCGCCGCCTTCATCGCCTTTGCCCTGTCGCCGCCGATGCGGCCGGTCTGGCGGCACAAGGGCGTCAACCGTTACTGAGAACAACAGGGGGAATGACATGAAGCATCTTGCAGGATTGCCGGCCATCGCACTTGTGGCAGCGGGGCTGATGGCCGCGCCCGCCATCGCCCAAAAATACAACGCCCTGCCCGTGCAGTCCGAGCCGCCCGGCCCGGTGCACATCCCCGATGCGCCGCAACTGCCCTATCACTTCGGCAAGCGCCCGGTGGCGCCCCTGGGCGAACAGTTCGGCAATGTCGCCGCCATCGCCGTGATGGCCAATGGCGATCTTCTGGTGTTCAACCGCAATCCCGACATCATGATGACGGAATACGACCCCACCGGCACCACGGTGAAGCGGGTGTTCAATCCCAACATCGCCATGAACCCGCATGGGCTGCGCATCGACCGGCACGGCAACATCTGGGCGATCGATTCCTTCCTGAACGTCATCTACAAGATGAACAGCAAGGGCGAGGTCCTGAAAGTGTTCGGCACCCGCGGCGAGAACGCGCCCTGGGACGATGCCAAGTGGAACGGCATGTTCAACCAGCCGCTCGATGTCGCCTTCGACGATGACGACAATTTCTATGTGGTGCAGAGCCATGGCGGCACCAGCCCGCCGGCCGACTGCACCTTCTGCGCCACCTATGACAGCCCGCAGACCCACAGGGCGAACGGCCATGCGGTGTTCGTGACCCATTCGCCGGCCATCCCCGGCTCCGATCCCCGGGTGATGAAATTCGACAAGGACGGGCACCTGCTGGCGTCGGCCAGCCTGGCCCATGCCGATGGCAAGCTACCCACCATCCATTCGGTGGTGGTGGCGCCCAATGGCGATGTGTGGGTGGGCGACCGCGCCAGCCAGAAGATCGTTGTCTATGACAAGAACCTGAAGAAGCAGCGCGACATCCAGCTGCAGAACCTGACCTGCGGCTTCTACAAGGACGCGACCGGGCAGCTCTGGATGTCAACCGGCCGCGACGGCATGGTGCTGAAGATGGGCTGGGACGGCAAGGTGCAGGGCTGGTACGGCAAGCACGGCACGGTGCGCGAGTCCAACGATGCCGGCGAAGCCCATTACATGGCGGTGTCGAAGGACCAGAAGACCATCTGGGTCGCCGACACGGTGCTGGCCAAGGTTCTCAAGCTCGAACATAACTGAATAACGCTACCTGCACAGACCCGCCTCCCCCTTTGGCGCAAAGCGCCCCGAAAGGGGGAGGTGGTTTCAGCGATCGAGCGGAGCGAAGCGAGCGAGAGGAAGCTGAAACCGGAGGGGGTCAAACCGGCGAAGCCACCATATCATCCCAGCCCCAGCCAGGCGTGCGGTTGGGATGCATGTAGAGGCCTTCGGGGCCCTTGGTGACTTCATACTGTTCCATGAAGCGGTCATAGACCTCCTTCGGGCCGCCGGGCGGCGGCATGAACAGTTCGGCCCACACGCCATTGACGTGGGACAGCGACCAGTGACAGGCGCCGTTGGTGCCGCCGGTGTGCGGATTGACGGTGATGTCATAGGCCTCGGCCAGGGCGCCGATCTTGCGCAGCTCGCTCATGCCGCCGCACCAGGTCACGTCGGGCTGCCAGATCGAGGCGCCGTCCGCCTCCAGCAGCTTGCGGAAACCGTAGCGGCCATAGACATGCTCGCCGGTGGCGATGTTGGTCGAGGTGATCTTGCGCCGAAGCCGCCCGAAGCCCTGGAAGTCATAGGGCGGCAGCACCTCCTCCACCCATTTGACGCGATAGGGCTCCAGCAGTTTGCACATCTCGATCGTGTACTGCTCGTCCCAGCTCATCCAGCAGTCGCACATCACATCGCCGTCGGGACCGACGGCCTTGCGGGCGCGCGCCACCAGCTCGACATTCTCGCGCTTGCCTTCCTCGCCGCGCGGCGGACCGGCGGGCATCGCCACCTTCACCCGGGTAAAGCCCTGGGCGACATGCTGTTCGATGTCGTTGCCGGTGCAATAGGACGGGATGCGCGGCTTGGTCTCGCCGCCCAGCAGTTCATAGACCGGCACGCCCAGCGCCTTTCCGACAATGTCCCACAGCGCATTGTCGAAGCCGGAAATGGCGTTCATGGTCACGCCTTCCTGGCCATAGCTTTCGGTCACGCGCCAGTTGATGTCCCAGTTGCGCTCGATGTCGAAGGGATCGCGCCCCATCATCAGCGGCGCCAGGTGGCCCATCACGATCGCGCCGCCCCCGGCGCCGCCCTGGCCATAGCCGGTGATGCCCTTGTCGGTGGTGATCTCGACGATGAAGCCGGGCACGTTCTTGGCCGCGAACAGGCTGCGGGTGGGCCGGAATTCCGGATAGATGTTGGGCGGGGCGGACACTTCCACCCCTTGCGTCGACCAGGAGCCGGGCGCGGGCGTGTATTTGGGCGGCGGATTTCTCGGCGTCAGCTTGACCAGCCGCACACCGGTGATCTTGAGCTTCGACTTTTCCTGCGCCCAGGCCAGCGGCGGCAGGGTGATGAGGCCCGCCGCCATCGCGGCGCTCCCCGTCAGAATATCGCGCCGTGCCAGGTTTCGGTTGATCCGTTTGACGGTCATGCGTGCTCCCCCTAGATCCGGGACGCCTTGATGCGCAGCGTCCTTCCCCCATTTTTCTCGGTGATGGTGATGGCCCCGTCCGCGGTCGTCAACGCCGCGGCGCCCTGCCAGCCCGCCGGCATCTCAGTAAGCAAGATGGCATAGCGCTGGCGGCGGGTGGCCAGCGAGTCGATCCAGCTATATTGCGGCACACCAAAATTGCTGCCCTGCACCACGGCATTCTTCGCACCCTGGATCAGGCTGTCGCCCCAGCACAGGCCCCGCGCCACCGCCTTGCCGTCCCACGGCTTGCGCAGGTTGGTCTTGTTCTGCTGCCAGTCCAGCAGCCAGGGATTGACGGACGCGTCCCAGACATGGGCGAACAGGAGCTTGAGATCGGTATTGTAGGCCACGAACCAGTTGTGGCCCGTGCGCTGCATCAGCCAGTAACCGGTATCGCCGCTGAAGACGCGATAGTCGTGCATCGCGCCCGCCGCATTGGGGCTTTGCGGCCAGTCACCCAGGCGCGCGTCATTGCCCGCACCCAGCACAACCCTGTCCACGCTGGCATCGACATACATGCGTCCGACGGCGGCGAAGGGCGGGCCCATGGTGACATGCTGCACCCATTGCAGGGGCCGGTCCTGGATCATCAGGTTGGTGGCACTTTCGGTGACATAGGCCACCGTCTCGTCCGGCAGCATGGTGATGTCGCGGGAAAAACGATAGCGGGTGCGCGGCAGCTCGGCCTGCATCGACAGGGTGTCGGCGGGCGCGCTCTGACGCTGCCATTTCACCGCCAGCGCCTCGCCATGCTGGTTGTAGTCGGCGGCCTTGAACTCCTCCGGCTGGTTGCCGAACTGGGGAAAGCAGGTGAAGTGGCCCATATAGCCGGCCATCAGGCGCGCCTGCACATCGGTGCCATAGCGGTCGCCATCACGGTCATAGTCGAAGGCATAGGGATCAATGGTGGGATAGTGCGGCACGCGCATCGGGTTGACGTCGGCTTGCGCCCGGCCGGTGTTCAGCCGCACCTCGCCGATGAAGCCGCCGCCCGGCAGAACCGAAAGCTGCATGCGCCCGTTCGACAGGGTCAGCGCATCGCGGCCATTGAGCCGCGTCTCGCGCACGGATGTGGCGGCCACGACCGGGGCGGCCACGACCGGGGCGGCAAGCGCCGGGCTGGCAACCGCCGCCGCGCCCATGGTCGCCAGCACGGCCCGGCGGTCGGGCGAACCGTGGACATCCGTCACTTGGACGGCACCAGCCGCACGATCGACCCGCCGGTGGGATCGCCATTCTGGTTCTGCAGCAGGGCATAGAGATAGCCGTCGGGCCCGGTCACCACATCGCGCACCCGGCCATAGCCCTGGAACAGGATTTCCTGGTGGGCGATCTTGCGGCCGTCGATTTCCATGCGGATCAGCCGCTGGCCCACCATGCCGGTGATGAACAGGTTGTTCTTCCAGGCCGGGAACTTGTCGCCGGTATAGAAAGTGATGCCGCTGGGCCCGATGGAGGGATTGTAGAAGGTAATGGGCGGCGTCATGCCCGGCGCATACTGGCGCCAGATGCCCGGCTCAAGACCCATGGTCGCGACGCCCCAGCCGTAATCCTTGCCCGGCTCGATGATGTTGACCTCATCGCCGCCGACCGGACCATGCTCGGTTTCCCAGAACAGACCCGTCACCGGATCGATCGCCAGACCTTCGGGATTGCGATGGCCATAGGTCCAGATGCTGGGCAGTGCGCCCGGCGTATGCAGGAAGGGATTGTCGCCGGGAATGCTGCCGTCCAGGTTGATGCGATGGATCTTGCCCAGCGGCGAGGCGAGATTCTGCGCCGACTGATAGTCATGCCGCTCGCCCATCGACCAGTAGACATGGCCCTTGCCGTCGAACAGGAAGCGCGAGCCATAGTGATCGGCGGGATGCGTGTACATGTCGTCGGGCGCCTGGAACAGCACCTGCTGGTCCACCCATTCATTCTTCCTGTTGACCTTGCCGCGCACCACCACCGTCATGGTGGGCGGGGCCAGGTTGGGCGCCTTGTCATCGCCCTGCTGCACGACATAGCCGGGGCGCACCGTCGAATAGGACAGGTAGATCCATCCGGTCTGGGCGAAATCCGGCGGCAGGGCGACATCCAGCATGCCGCCGTCCTGGCGCACGAACACGGTGGGCGTGTTCTTGACCGCCTCGCTCATCTTGCCCGACTTGGACAGGAAGCGCAGGCGCCCGGCGCGCTCGGTGAAGATCATCCGTCCATCCGGCAGGAAGGCCATGCCCCAGGGCTGGTCGAGCCCCTTGACCAGGGTCTCGACCTTGAACTTCGCCTTCTCGCTGTCGAAATCCTTGCCGGAAATGTCGGGCACCGGCCCGATATGACGGTTCAGAATCCCGCCGCGAATACGCAGGTAAGCGGGCAGCTGCGCGATCTCCTCTGGCGAGAACATGGTCTTGAAACCGTGATCGCTCACGCCAGCGGGACCGTTGGTGACCGCTTCCACGATCTGCGCGTCGCTGTTGGCGTCGAGGAAGGCGGTGGTGAACAGGCTTCGGGCGCTGCCGCCATCCAGATTGTTGCCGTGACAGGCGGCGCAGACGCTGGTGAAGATTTCATGGGTGCGATGCTGCAACAGCGCGGGCACCGGCGGAGCCAGGCGGCGCGGCGGCGGCACAAGCCTGTTCGCATCCGCACCATTGGCAGCCTGCTGCGCCAGCGCGCCACCGCCAAGCAATGCGCCCGTCAGCGCCAGACCCATGGCGAGCCCGCAACCGGCCAGAACAAAGCGATTCATCAGCCCCTCCGCAGCTTATTTTTGCCGACTATAGCGGGTGGGCAGGCTAGACTGGCAAGACAAACCGCACAAAAAACCGGGGGAAAGACCATGCGCGCGATCTGGGTGCCCGCACTTCTGTTGCTGACAACCACGCTGGCACATGCCCAGAATCCCGAACCGGCCCCGCCCGCGCCGCCCGCCGGCAACACCAGCAACGCCTTTCCGCCGCCGCGCATGGTCGAAGGCGAGCCCTTCGAAACGCGCCCGCCGGAAAAGGCCGACGACAAGCCCCTGTTCCCGCAGCAGACGCGCGCGCCCTATCGCCACCCGGCCGACTATCAGGTCACCACCATCACCGACCGGCTGCACCTGCCCTGGTCGCTGGCCTTCCTGCCGGACGGCAAGATGCTGGTCAGCGAAAAATATCCCGGCCACCTGCGCATCGTCTCGCCCGACGGCAGCATGACCGAGCCGCTGACCGGCATCGCCATGCTGGCGATGAAAGGCAAACTGGGCGTTCTGGACGTGGTGCTGGCCCCCGACTTCGCCAAAAGCCACCGCATCTACTTCTCCTTTTACGAAGTGCTGCCGCAAGGCAATTCCAACACCTATCTGGCGCACGGCGTGCTGGATGAGGCGGCGAACGCGGTGCATGACGTCACGGTGATTTTCCGCAGCGTGCCCGAGGTGCCGGAAAAGAACTTCTCCTCCAAGCAGGGCGGGCGCATCGCCTTTGCAAAAGACGGCACGCTGTTCATGTCGGTTGGCGACCGCGACGGCAACAAGGTCGAGGATTACGAGGAAGCCCAGGCGCAGAAGCTGGATCGCAATGTCGGCCAGATCGTGCACCTGACGGCGCAGGGCGCACCCGCCCCGGACAATCCCTTCCTGCACACGCCCGGCGCGCGGCCGGAAATCTGGGCCTACGGCATCCGCAGCCCGGAGGGCCTGGCTTTCGACGCCCAGGGCCGGCTGTGGGAGACCGAGCACGGCCCGCGCGGCGGCGACGAACTGAACCTGATCAAAAAGGGCGTCAATTATGGCTGGCCCATCATCACCCACGGCATCGACTATGGCGGCAAGCCGGTGCTGGACGGAATCACCGCCAAGGCGGGCATGGAACAGCCGGTCTATTACTGGGACCCGGTGATCGGGCCGTCCGGGCTGGCGGCCTATCGCGGCACGCTGTTCCCCGCCTGGAAGAACAGCCTGTTCGCGGGCGGCTTGCGCGGCATCGGCATCTATCGCCTGGAAATCGGGAACGGCAAGGTGGTGGCCGAGGAGCCCATGCTGACCGACCGCAAGGAGCGCATCCGCGACGTGCGGGTGGGACCCGACGGCGCGGTCTATGTGCTGACCGAGCAGAAGGCGCTGTTGAAGATCACGCCGAAGTGAAGCGGGGCTAAAGGCTTTTCAGCGCCGCCTCGAACTGCTCCAGGGTGAAGGCGACATCCTCCATCGTGTGCGCCGCCGACAGCGAGCATTGCTTGGTGGCAATGGGCACGAAGAAGACACCGCGCCCGATCAGGTCGCGGCGCAGCGCCACGTCGCGGGCAAAGTCATGGCCTTCGACAATGTCGTGCAGATCGCGCGGCGGCTTTTCCATGAAATAGAAAGAAAAGGCCGATCCCTGGCGCGCCACGCAGCCGGCGATCCCGGCGCGGCGGAAGATGTCGAGCAGGCCCGTTTCCATCGCCGCACCCATCTTTTCCATGCGCGGATAAATCTCGCCCGCATTCGCGGCCAGGTGGCGAACGGTCTCGATCGCCGCGGCCACCGCCACGGGATGGCCGTTGTAAGTGCCCGCCACGAAGGGCCGCCTTGCCGGATCGGGATCGACAATGCTGTCCATGTACTGGGCCTTGCCACCGACCATGGCGATGGGAAAGCCGTTGGCCACAGCCTTGCCATAGACGACAAGGTCGGGCGTCACGCCGCTGATGGCGCTGAAGCCGCCAAGGGCATGACGAAAACCGGTCTTGACCTCGTCGAACACCAAAAGAAAGCCGAAGTCGTCGGCCAGGGCGCGCAACCCTTCCAGATAGCCGGGATCGGGGCGCACCACGCCGATATTCTGCAGCAGGGGTTCGGTCACCAGCGCGGCCACCGGATAGCGGCGGCAGACATAGCGCACCGATTCCAGGTCGTTGAAGTTGATCGCGTGCACGAAGCGGGTGTCCAGCACCGTGGTGCCCGCGCCCAGCGGTTTGAGCGGATATTCGCCCGGCGACACGCGCGGACCGATATCGGCCACGGTGTTGAAGACGTTGCAGGCCAGCTCGTCGGAATTGCCGTTATAACCGCCCTGCATCACGATGACATGCTTGCGCCCCGTGACCGCGCGGGCGATGCGAACCGCCAGCGCATCGGCCTCGCTGCCGGTGTTGAGCAGGGTCAGCTTTTCCACCGCCGGGACATGGGTGACGATCAGCTCGGCCAGTGCGCCTTCCAGTTGCGAAGGCCCCGCGCCGAACAGGCTTTCGCCGGTGGTCAGGGCCGCGGCGGCGGCATCGTTCACCGGCTTGAAATTGTGGCCCAGGAAATAGGGCGCGAAGCCGGCGTGATAGTCGATATAGCGCTTGCCGCCGGCATCCCACAGATAGGCCCCCTCGCCCTTCACAAAGGCAATGGCCGGGTCGATGCTGCGATTGACCGAGGAAATGCCGCCGGGGATGAAGCGGCGGTTGTGCGCCAGGATCGCGTCGGAGCCGGGCGTGTCGTTCCTATCCATGGACGGATTCCAGTTCCTTGATGGCGTCGGTGGTGTCCTCGATCACCTGCTCCAGGCAACCGGGTTTGAACAGTGAAATTTTGATCTGGTAGAGGCCCGGCTTGTCATAGGTTTCGGCGGGTGCCAGATAGCCGACATTGCCATTGACGATATTCAGCACCATCACCGAACGGCCGGGGAAACGGGCGCGCATTTCCTTCTGGAAATGGCAATAGGCCTCGGCCGGCGCGCCGATCAGGATGGCGTCGCCGATCTGCCACAGCGTCATCCTGACCATGCGTGCCTTGCCCTCGCCCACGTCGCGGCGGCGCATCAGCAGGCGTTCCAGCCGCTCACGCATGTAGCGGTCGGTGGTGGTTTTCAACTGCTCCTGGATTTCGGCCTCGGAGGGGAAGCCGACATAGACAAGCTCGCTGTTGGCGATGCTGGTCGCCAGGGTGGTGCTGGCGGGCTTGGAACGCAGGCTCCAGCGGCCCAGCCGCGCACCCGATTCCTCGATCCGGTCGAAGGCGAATTCCTGTTCCGGCGGCAGCATGCCGGTCAGGGTCGACAACGCGGCATAGCCAAGCTGGCGGCCATTCTGGTCGGCGATGGCGGCGTCGGCCTCATAGGAGCGCAGCGGCGTCATGTCGCCGGATGCGCCATGCAGGAACAGGCAGGGCGCACCGCCGGTATCGCGCTCCACCACCTCGCGCATGGCGCCGTAATAGTCGGGCGAGATCAGCTTGTTGCCGCCGCCCAGGCTGACGGGATGGCAGGCGTAATTGACCATGGTCGCCATGATTGCGCCGTTGGCATCGGTCACCCGGCCCACCAGCACCGTGTCGTCGGACGGGCCCTCGGGATTGACGCTGCACAGGAAGGTCTCACTATCCAGCACCAGGTCGCGATTGCGCGCCAGATCGCAGCGCCCGCTGGCCCAGGACGCCACCGCGGGACGGGCATTCGCCTTGGCGCCAGTGATCGCGTCGGCACAGCCCTGCACCACCTTGTCGCGATAGGGCATGATCAGATGCCCGCCCTGGCGTTCGACATTCTGCAGGTTGGAGGCGGGCCCCGAATGGGTATGGCCCATATGCACGATCAACTGGTCGTCGCGGATGCCCGCCGCTTCGACGATGCGGGTGCGAATCTCGCGCTCATGGGCATTGTCGTACCACCAGCCCAGGTCCAGGCAGAGCATGTACAGCTCAAGCTGCGGATCGCCGCCGCGCAGGAACAGGCAGGTGGCATAAAGCGGACGGTGAATGCCTTCGGCGGCATCGTGCATCGCGCTGCCCCAGGAGCGGGCATAGATGCCGGCGGGCGGGGTGATGTCGGTGCGCGCCACGCCGATGTCGCCCTTGAATTCGGACTGGCGGATCACAAGGTCTGACAGGTTTTTTTTGTTCATGGCCTATCCCCGGTTGCAGGTTCAGTGGGTGGGAAAGAATAGCTGGCTGAAGATCAGCATGCACAGGCAGGTGAGGAACAGCAAAATCCCCGCCCACAGCCAGATGCTGTTATACCACCGGTCGCCCAGTCCCGCCTTCAGGGTTTCCGCGGAATTCCAGAATGTGACCGGTTCGGCCTGGGTGCCGGGCGCCGGGGCGGGATGGATCAGGGTGCCGGCGATGCACAGCATGATCGACACCGCCAGGCAGATCGGCGCCTGGTTGCCGAAAGGATAGAACCAGCCGGGCATGGCAAAAAGCCCGCCCACGATCTTCATGCCGATGCCGCAGGCCAGGCCGCCCACGATCGCCGCCATGGCCCCCGCCCCGTTGGTGCGCTTCCAGAGCAGGCCCACCCACAGGATCGCGGCGAAGGGCGGGGCGACGAAGGCATTGATGGTCTGCATATACTGATAGACGCCGTCCTTCTGCATGCTGACATAGATCGCCATGGCGATGCCCGCCAGCACCGCCGCCACGCTGGCCCAGATGCCGAAGCGCACTTTCTGCGTCTCGCTGGCCTCTGGATTGATCAGCGGCACATAGATGTCCAGCGTCAGGATCGCGGCGGTGGCATTGACCACCGAGGAGACGGTGGACTGGACCGCGCTGATCAGCACCGCCAGAAGAAGCCCGCGCAGGCCGACCGGCAGAAATTCCTGCACCAGCACGACAAAGCCGCCATCGGCGCGGTGCTGGGCGTCGCCCCAGTCGCCCAGCAGGAATTCGGGATGGCGCGCAAACAGGATCATGCCAGGCAGCACGATGATCAGCGGCAGGAACAGCTTGGCGTATCCGGCCACCAGCATGCCCATGCGCGCATGCCACACATCGCGCGCGCCCAACACGCGCTGGACGATGAACTGGTTCATCACCCCGTACCAGACGCCCACCGCCAGCAGACCGAAGAAGGTTCCGGTCCATGGCACCAGCGGATGATCGGGCGGCTGGAACACGGTCAGCCGGTTGTAATCGCCATACTGGGTCAGGTGCGATCCACTGGCCTGCAGCGCGCGATGCCATATGCCGTCATCGGCGATGTTGAGATGGATGACGTTGAGGAAGCCGTCGATCACGCTTCCCGTCGGGCTCATCGCCTTCAGCGCCAATATGGTCAAAAGGCTGACACCACCGATCTTGACGATGGCCGTGACCAGTCCCGTCCAGGCCACGGTGTTCAGCCCGCCGTAAACCGCCCAGCCGCCCGCGAACAGGCCGGTGCCGATGATGCAGGCCAGAAGCGGCCAGCCGAAAAAGCCCGACAGCGCCAGGCCGCCCGCATACATCACCGCGGCCATGAAGATGGTGATGTTGGCGAAGATGGTCAGAAGCGCGAAGGACTGGCGCACACCGCGCCCGAACCGCCCGGCCAGATATTCGGGCACGGTGGTGACATGGGCGCGGATCAGGAAGGGCACGAACAGAAAGACGATGATGATCTCGACCAGCGAGGTCTGCCACTGGGTCAGCGCGGGCGCCACACCCATGACGGTGCTGGCGCCGACCAGGCCGATGAAATGTTCGGTCGAGACATTGGCCGCCACATAGGAGCCGCCGACCGCGTACCAGGGCAGCTTGCGCCCGGCGAGAAAATAGTCGTTGGAATTGCCGCGCTCGCCGCGGCCCGAAATGATGCCCACCACGCACAGCGCCGCCAGAAAGACGAAGAACTCGACATAGTCGAGCGGCAGCATCGATAGCGTGACCGGCTCCAAAACGCGCACCCCCCTGCACCCGCCACAACTCTAGACCAGGAGTTTCGCGCGCGACAAGAATTGCGACAAAACTGCGGTGGCGTGGCGCAATTGCGCCCACCGGATGCGGACGATAGATTGCGCCCGCGAAAACCGGCCTTGAAGGCCGATACCCGGGAAACGATCCACATGTTGCGTCTTTCAAGCCGCGCGCGTCTGGGCGCGGTGCTGTTTTTTAGCTGCTCTTCTGCTGCCTTGATCGGTCCCGCGATGACCGGCCCGGCAATGGCCCAGGCAATGGGCGAACCGGAAAGCGCAGTTGTGACCGCTACCCACCTGGCGGGCGGCGTGGCGGCGCGCGATGCCAATGTGGCGGTCATCGATGCGGACCAGATCGACGCACGCCAGCCGTCCAGCGTGGTCGAACTGCTGCGCGGATTACCCGGAGTTTATGTTCAGCAGTCGGGCGGGCGCGGCAGTGTGGTGTCGCTGTTCACGCGCGGCGCCAAGCCGAACTTCACGCTTGTGCTGCTGGATGGGGTGAAGGCCAACGACCCGACCAATACCCGCGGCGGATCTTATGATTTTTCCACATTGGATCTGAACGACATCCAGCGGGTCGAGATGGTGCGCGGCCCCGCATCCGCCGTCTATGGCTCCGATGCGGTGGGCGGCGTGATCAACATCATCACCCGAAAAGGCACGCCCGATCTGCAGGCGGGATTGAACGCGGAAGGCGGCAGCTTCGGATACTGGCGCGCGGGTGGCCATGTGTCGGGCCCCATCGGCGGGGCCGAGGGAAATCTGGGCCTGTCCTATGAGGATAGCGGCATGCCGGTGTCGGGCAGCAATGTGCGCGGCACCAGCATCGATGGCGCGCTGACCCTTCCCGAGATCGCCGGCACCAGCCTGAGCGTCAACGGCCGCTATGGCAGCAGCAAGGCGACCAGCTTCCCCGATTCCAGCGGCGGCCCGCGCCTGTCGGCTCTGCGCACACTGGATCATCGCGATATCGATGAAGGCGTCTTCGGCGCCCATGCCGCACGCGCCATCACCGATGACTGGAGCATGATGCTGGACTATGGGCTTTACACCCGCAGTTCGGACGCCCGTTCGCCCGGCGTGGCGCCCAGCGCCCAGACACCCTTCGGCATTCCCGCCAACACCGACCGGGCGCGGTTCACCCGCCACCAGCTGACCTGGACCAACCGTTTCGCGCCCATCGCCAATCTGGACGTGGCGGCGGGCATGGACCTGCAGATCGAACATGGCGTGGATGACGGCACGCTGAATTTCGGCTTTCCCCTGCCCACCCATTTCGCGCTGAACCGCACCCTGTGGTCGGCCTTTGCCGAGGCGCGTTACAAGGTCAACGACCGCTTCAGCCTGTCGGCCAGCGGGCGCTATGACAACAATGACGGCAGTGAGCATTTCAGCCCGCAACTGCGCGCCGATTACGATTTGCCCGATACCGGCACCCATTTCCAGATCAGCTGGGGCAAGGCCTACAAGCTGCCCAGCTTCTATGCCCTGGGCAATCCGATCGTCGGCGACCCCACCCTGCGTCCCGAGGATGCAGAGACGGTGGAAGGCGGCGTCACCCAGACCCTGTGGGGCTGGGGCCGCTGGAAGCTGGAAGGCTATGACACCCACTATTCCGACCTGATCGACTTTCAGCCCGGTGCGGTGCCCAAGCTGGTCAACCTGTCCAGCGTGCATGTGCGCGGCATGGAAACATCGGTCGCGCTGGATCTGGGCGAATTCACCGCCACGCCGCATGTCTCCTACACCAACGCACGCAACCAGCTGACCGGCGCGCCGCTGCGCGACGTGCCCGAATGGCTGGCCGGGGCGTCACTGACCTGGCGGCCCATCGATGCGGCGCAGATCAACCTGGACCTGACCCATGTCGGTGCGATGATCGACAATTCGGTGCCCACCGGCGACGTGACGCTGGGCAGCCATATGCGCGCGGACCTGGCGGCGTCTTACCGGCTGACCCCGAACCTGACCCTGAAAGCCTCGGCCGAGAATGTGCTGAACGCCCATTACGAGGATGTGGTGGGCTTCCGCGCGCCCGGCACGCTGATCCGCGCCGGGATCAGCGCGTCGCTTTAGGCGCTTTCTTGTCCTGGTCCGGCCTCAGCCGGTCCAGGAACTTGAAGGCATACAGCATCACGCGCGAACGCGGCTTGACCATGGGCCCGCTGATATCGGGCAGGCCCAGCGTGTCCAGCTTGTGCATGGCCGAAACGTCGCCATGCTGCGGGTGCATCGCCACCCAGTAGAGCAGTTTGGCCAGGTCGGGATCGCCGAACATGGCGCGCAGCCGCGCGAAGATCAGATGCGGCAACTGCCGTTCCAGCGGATCCATCTGCAGCACATCGGGCACCGCCAGCACCGCCAGCCAGTTGCGTACCCGCTGCACCGGATCGGCCACCATGCCCGGCGGCCAGTGGTCCAGCGCCTCGTCGATGCGCGCGATCTGATCGGCCATCATCACGTCCGGCCTGTCATCGGCGGCGGCGATGGGCGCGACAATGCCGTTGTCAGGCGGCAGCCGGTCAAAGGCGATGGCGGCGAAGTCGGCCGGGGTCACCGCGTCCCAGCTTGGCGGCATGCTGACGGCAGGCGCGCCGAAATCGCTGACCTGCGGCACCGCCTCGCTGTCGGCGGCGCTGATGGTGCGGACCTGGCCGCGCCACTCGGCCGCCGCGCCCACCGCGACCCACATGCCGACGGCCAGCAGCAGCCACCATTTTCCCGGCTGCGCGCGAAAGCGCTCACCGCCGTCCCAGCGGAACATGCGCCCCGCCGCCAGCCCGCCCGCCACGCCAATCGCCAGCAGCGCGGCAAAGGCGAAGCCGGTGCCGGCCAATCCGTTGCCCGTCACCGCCGCCTGCATCGCCTCCACCGCATAGCGGCCGGGAAAGAAGGCCGACAGGTGCTGGGCCCAATCCGGCAGGGATGACAGCGGCACCGCCACCCCGCCCACCATCAGCATGGGCAGGAAGATGCACTGGCCCAGCGCCTGCACCGCGGGCACCGTATCGGCCAGCATGGCGATCACCAGGCCAAAGCCGATAAAGGCAAAGGCGGCGGCGCTGAAGGCCAGCAGCAGGGCGGCGGGATGCAGCGGCATCGGCATGCCGAAAGCGAAGCCCAGCGCCATCTGCAACAGCGCGGCGGTCAGCAGCAGCACATAGCGCGCCGCCAGCAGGCTGGCGACGAACACCCAGACCGGCGCGGGCGTGATGGCATAGCGCCGCCACACGCCGCGTTCGCGTTCGGACACCAGCGTGGTGGGCAGGCCGAAACAGGCGCCGCCCAGCACCGTCACCGTCAGAAGCTGGCCCAGATGCAGCGCCAGCGGCACTTCGTCGTTGCGCCAGAAGGCCCAGAAGGCGACCAGGAAGATCAGTGGAAACAGATAGCCATAGATCACCGCCATGCGGTTGCGGAAGTTGAGCTTCAGGCTCAGCCCCGTCTGGGCCAGAACAAGCGACGGCGCGTTCATGACGGCCCGCCCGTCAGCGCCAGGATCGCCTCTTCCAGCGAGGCATGGCCGCCGATCAGCGAGGCGGGCGACCCTTCCGCCACGATGCGCCCCTTCGCCATCACCGCCACGCGGTCGCAAAGCTGGGCCGCCTCATCCATGTCATGTGTGGTCAACAAGAGCGCGCGCCCCTCGGTCCGCATGGCGCGCATGTCGTCATGCAGTGCGCGGCGCATGCCCACATCCAGCCCCGCCGCCGGTTCGTCCAGCAGCAGCAGCGCCGGATCGCCGGCAAAGGCCAGCGCCAGCGCCAGCCGCTGTTTCAGCCCGCCCGACAGGCTTTCGTAAAAAGCATCGGCCTTGTCGGTCAGGCCGAAACGCGCCAGCAGCGTTGCCGGATCGTGCCCGACACCATCGGGGGCGCTGCAAAGCCGGATGAACTGGGCCAGCGCCTCGCGCGGGGTGATCCTGTCCTGCAGGCCGGTCTGCTGCAGCACCGCGCCGATGCGCGCGCGCGCGCCGCGCGGATCGGCCAGCGCATCGATGCCGCAGACCGCGATGGTCCCGGCATCGGGACGGCGCAGGCCCAGGATGCATTCCAGCGTGGTGGTCTTGCCCGCGCCGTTCGGCCCCAGCAGCCCCAGTATCTCGCCGCCGGCAACCGCAAGGTCGACGCCCTGCACCGCCGCAAGCGCGCCATAGCGCCGGGCGAGGCCCTGAACCTTGAGGCGGACCTCGCCCTCAGCCATGCATCAGCGCTTGCTGGCGTCCACGACGCTCTGCAGTTCGGCGTTGCTCCACGGCTTCTTGCGGTAGGAATACATCTGCCGCATCTCGGTCGCATAGGGCGGCGGCACCGGCGAGGCGGTGTTGCCCCAGGTGCCGCGCACATAGGTCAGCACCGCGGCCACATCCTCGTCCGACAGCGACTGACCCAAGGGCGGCATGTCGCCGATCTTGCCGTCCTTGCCGTTCATCAGGATGCGCATCGCCACATCGGGGCGCGCATTGACGAAGGTCGAGCCCGCCAGCGCCGCGGCGACATTGGGCGCGCCCTGGCCATTGTCCTGATGGCAACCGGCGCAGTTGGCGGCATAGACCTGCTTGCCATGCTCATAGAGCTTTTCCTGTTCCGGGGTACGGGTGTTCTCGGGTTCAACCGGCTTGGGCTTGCCCGGCCAGGTCAGGTCCTTGAGCACATTCTTCGCCGACGATGCCAGGTCGCCCTTGCCCGCCGAGATGGTTTCCAGCGCCGATGGCCGGCTGGGAATCGCAAGCGGATCGACCTGCACGCCCCGGCGCATCGACATGCCCGGAATGCCGCCGCCCGCGCGGCCGCCCGCCACGCCGCCGGTGCGGCGCACCAGCACGCCCGACAGGCCCGCCGCGGCACCGTCCAGCACCGCAACGCGCACCGGTTCGGGCTGGTCCGCCTGGGCGGCGATGGCCAGCACCGGATTGAGCGCGGCGACATCGCGATTCTTGCCCGCCGATCCGGCCAGCATCTGGATGGCATCGATGCTGGCGCCCGGCTGGGACAGAAGCTGCGTCAGGGCCTCGGCCTCCTGGCCCTTCAGCCCGCTGACCGCGGCATCGACGGTGATCTCGTCATTGCCGTATTTGCGCAGCATCTCGACGATGGGGCCGACGCGGCTTTCGGCCGGCAGCTGGCCCAGCGAGGCGGCAAGCTGGCGGCGCACCTGCCAGCTTGGGTCGTCCGCCAGCTTCATCACCGCCGCCAGCATGGCCGGATCGGCCAGATACGGTTCGGCAAAGCGCACACCGGCATTGCGGACCGCCGCATTGTCATCGCCCAGCGCGGCCTGTGCGCTGGCCTGGTCCATCGACCCCATGCCTTCCAGCGTCCAAAGCGCCTGCAGGCGGGTGCGCCAGTCCGGCGCCTTGGCCGCCAGGTCCTTCAGCGCGGGCACGACCGACTTGTCGTTGCGCTGGACCAGAAGCTGCTGGGCGGTATCACGCCACCAGCCGATGGGGCTGGACAGGTGCTGCACCAGTTGCGCCGGGGTTTCCTCCAGCATGTGCGGCTTTTCCACCTTGCGCATGCCCGAGGCATGGACCACCCGGAAGATGCGGCCGTGATGGACGCCTTCCCACAGCTTGTGCTGGTTGATGTAGTCGCGCAGGTAATCGGTCTGGTAGCGCTCTTCCTGCGAGACGCCGCGATACATGTCGATGACCAGGAAGCTGCCGTCCCAGCCGGGCGTCAGCGAGGCGGGGCGGAAGCGTTCATCGGTCGAAGCCAGGAACTCGCCCTTTTCGTAATAGTCGCCTGCGGTCAGGTTGCCGCTGCCGTCATCCTTCAGCTTCAGCAGATGCACCAGGTTGGTGGGATCGTCGACCACGAAGACATCGCCCTGCACGTCCTTGGGCAGGTTGTCGCCACGGAACACCATGGGCGAGGACACGCCCTGATAGTAATAGGAGGAGCCGTCCGGCCGCGACACTTCGGGGCGATAGCCGCGATTGACACCCAGCGTGGGACGCACCGGCCAGACCGCCGACTTGGTCTGGTCGACCAGGTTTTCATACAGGCCGCGGGTGCGGATCAGGCCCGGATTGCGGACATAATACTTGGCCGGCACATAGTCGACGAACAGCGGGTCGGTGTTGACGTCGCGGAACAGCAGCCCGGCATCGTTCTGGGTGGCGCCCCACTGGCCGCGCACCAGGTTGGGCACGATTTCCAGCTTGCCGCCCGGCTTGGGCAGCACATTATAAGTGTGCTCGGAAACGTTGATGACATTGTCCATGCCCCAATAAAGGGCGTTGGCCGCATGCTCGATATTGCCGCGCTTGCCGAAGCCGTCATGAATGACTTCACGCGTATCGGCCACCAGGTCGCCATTGGTGTCGCAGGCCTTGGTCAGGTTCGGCGGCTCGCCGATCAGGGCGCAGTTCTTGTCCAGGATCTTCAGGGCGCGCGGCAGAACCAGCTTGTCGATAAAGACGGTGCGCTTGTCATAGACGCCATCATTGTCCGTGTCCTGCAGGATGACGATCTTGCCCATCGGCGGGTCTTCGACATTCTCCATCGACTTGCCGACGGCATAACCCTGCATCTCGACCACCCACAGCCGGCCATCGCCGTCGAACTCGGCCAGGATCGGGTCCTTGATCAGGGGATCGGCCGCCACCAGCTGAACCTGATAGCCGGGCGCCATATGAAAGGTCTTTAATTCTTCCTGCGGGGTCAGGACGGGCGGATAGTCCGGCTGGTCGGTCTTGACCGAGGCCGGCCAGGGCCGGTTGAGAATGGAGGTTTCGGGGCCGTGAGCGATATTGCTCCACACCAGATATCCGATCGCTGCGGTTGCAACGAGCGCGGTGGCGGCGAGAAGTGACGTCCTGGTACGCATGGTTTGCCTGCTGTCCCCTGATGAAACGGGTCCGGTGAACCCGTGAATGCGGTTTTTTGGCAGGGATAATAGTCGCAGACCCCGGCGCGTAAAGCCCGCCCAATGCCGCAAAGCCCTTCAATTGCTCGCAAAGTATGTCAATTGCCGCACGCGCGAAGACTGTGCGGGCCCGGTAGCGGTCATCGCCGGTGCGCGCCCCGCCTGCCCCGGCGTCTTTTCACGGCGGCAATCCGCGCTAGACTCGGGGACGCAAATCACCGGAGCCGACATGCACGATCACGCGGCCTTGCAGAACCAGCTTGCCCATATCTGGGCCACCGCACTGGGTGTGAAATCGGTGAGCGCGGATGACAATTTCTTTGCCCTGGGCGGACATTCGCTGCTGGCCGTGAAGATGATCGGCGCCATCCAGGACACGCTGGTGCTGGATGCCGAACTCGGCCTGTCCGACCTGATCGAAAATCCCACCCTGGCGGAGTTCACTGCGCGCGTTGCGCAATTGAGCGGGCCGGGCGAGGAAAGCGGCATCATCTAGGCCGACATAACGCAGACCGGCGCCGTTCACGCCTCCAGACAAAGCGCCGTCACCACCAGGCCGTCGCCGATCACGAACCGTCCGGGGACAGGCGCGGCCCAGCCGTCCCTGGCATCCGGCTGGCGCACGGAAAAAACACCCGTGCCCGGCACGACCTCCACCTCGACCTGGCGGAAATCCGGCATCCGCCCTTCCAGGGGATGAAAGGCCTTGAAATAGGCTTCCTTGGCGCTGAACAGCAGCGTGGCCAGTGCCGGGCGCAGTGCATCGCCCTGACCTGACAGCCAGGCACGCTCGCCATCGGTGAACAGGCGCCGGCCCAGCCTGTCATCGACCCCGCCACTGCATTCGGCATCTATGCCGATGGCGCGAAAGCGGTCCGCCGGCGCCGCCATGGCGGCGGCAAACGCCTTTGTATGGGTAATGGAACCAACGATACCGTCCGGCCATAGCGGCGCGCCACTGGGCGCGCGGCCCAGAACCCAGCTGTCATGGCCCAGCCGCGCCAACGCGGCGCGGGCGCATGTGCGCCCCAGCGCGAAATCGCGGCGGCGTTTTTCAACGGAGCCGGCCACCAGCTGCGTCTCGCCCGGCGGCAGGTCGAGCGGCTGGCCGTGATCGGCCAGCGCGACCAGCACACTTCCCGGCGGCGCAAGGGCTTCAAGGTCCATCGCGGCCCGGCAGCAGTTCGTCGAACAGGCCGAAAAAGATTGTCATGAAAGCCTGTTCATCGGCCTGGTTCACCACATCGGCCAGGACATGCAACGAGGCCGTCATCGCATCGCCCATGTCCACCAGATGCAGGAACAGCGGCGCACTGGGGCGCACCGGCCAGCTTTGCGGCGCCAGCCGGGTGACCTGCGGCGGCCAGGATGCCACGGCAGCGGACTCCTGCGCCGCCGACTGGCGTTCGACGCGTTCGCGCACGGTGCCGCCGGCGTAATAGTTGAACACTGCCGGGATGCGATTGGGAAAGCCGATGGGCTCGATGCCGGGGCGTACGCATTGGGGAGCATAGAAGTGCACACCGGGCAGGCGCAGCGTCACCGCTGCCTCATATTCGGCCAGCAGCGCGCGCATCAGCGCGGGGAAATCCTGGCCCGCCGGCACGTCGACCGACACCGGGTCGGCACACAGCATCAGGCCCACCGTGCCGGCAAGGTCCAGCCGCGAGCGCCGGTCGCCCAGAATGCGGACGGGAAACCGCTCCATCTTCGACCAGCGCGCCATGGCCAGGCTGAAGATGCCCAGGAACACCAGGAACGGCGTGGCGCGATGGGCGTCGGCCAGCGTCTGGACCCGATCCAGCACCGCGCGCGGCACGGTGAAATTGTTGACGATGCGCGTGCCGGTGCCCCATTGCAGCGCCGCGCCGGACGGCGCGTGCATGACGGGCTGGTTTTCATACCAGCGCTTCCAATAGCCGATCAGCCGCGCGCCCTGTTCGCCATCCAGGAAGCGCCGCTCACCCAGCGACCAGGCATTGTAGCCGATCGCGGCAGGCCGCTGGGGCACCGCACGCCCGGCGATGGCGTCCACATGGTCCTGGATTTCCTGCAGCAGGATATTGCGGGTTCCGGCGTCGGCGATGACATGGCTGGCGGCCATGACCGCGGCGGCATCGCCGCCGGGCAGCGCGACAACCGTGGCGCGGAACAGCCAGGGCGCTTCGACCGGAATATGATCGCCAAACACCTGCGCCACCACCGCCTGGGCGGCCGCATCGCCATCCCGGGCATCCGAGGCATCGACCATCGTGACCTGAAAATCGGCCGCGTCGTTAAGGGCGAAGGCGATGGGCTCGTCGTGGCGGACGATGCGGGTGCGCAGCGCCTCATGCCGGGCGACGGCGGCGCGCACGGCCTGGGCGACATCCTCGGCACGCGCGCCCCGGAGCCGTCCCGCCATGCCGATATTCAGGCTGACGGGCTTGCCCTGCGACGGGCCGGAAGCGAAGCGGTAGAACATCTCCTGCGCCACCGAGGGGGTCAGCGGCCCGTCCTGCGGGGCGGCGGACCGCAAGCCCCGACCCGCCTCGCGCGCCGCCAGGAACTCCATCAATGCATCGCGGCGGGCGCGCAACACGGCGCGGTCATCCTCGCCCAGCGCATCCTTGGGTGCGCGGAAGCGCAACTGGCCATCCGCCAGCGACAGGATGATGTTGCGGCTTTCCAGCCCGGCGACAAGCTGCGCGATGGAACTCAAGCCGGCCGGTCCCGGCGTGGGAGAGGCAGGAGCAGGATCGCCAGCAGCAGGCCGCCCAGCAGGACCGCGAAGGTGGCGAAGGCGAAGTGATAGCCGCCGGTCCGGTCAAAGACGATGCCGGCGAACAGGACCAGCGAAATGATCAGGACCAGCGCCAGCGAATAGGCCCAGCCCATCACCGTGCCGAAGCGGGCCGAACCAAAAAAATTGGCGATAAGGGTCGCGGAGGCCGGCAGGGCAAAGCCGAGTGCAACCCCGGCAAGGCAGGACGTAACCAGAAGGCCGCCATAGGCGTGGACGATCATCAGGACGAGCCAGGCGGCCATCATCAGCCCGGCCGCCAGCGCCAGCAGCCAGCGCAGATTGACCCTGTCGGACAGCAACCCCGCCCCGATCTTGGTGACGCCAGCGCACAGGGAAAACGCCGCGATCAGCATCGCCAGGGATTCGGTGGCATAGCCCAGATGCGTGCCATAAGGCACCAGCGTCACCACCAGCGCCTGGCAGGTGGCGGGCACCAGCGCCATCGTCATCGCCGCCAGCCAGAAGGCGCGGCTGACCAATATGCCCGCTGGGCGCTGGGCCGGAACCTGATCCGGGCTGGCGGCGGCGCGGCCACGATTTTCCGGGTGATCGCCCAGCCCCACTGCGGCGGGACGGTCGCGCACCACGATCAGCGCCGCCGCGACGATCAGCGCCACCAGAATGACGGCTTCCCACAAAAGCGCGGCGCGCCAGCCGATGGACTGGATGGCCCGGCTGAGCAGCGGCACCACGACAAAACCGCCGCCGGAGGTGGCGACGGCGGCAAGCCCCAGGGCAAGCCCGCGGCGGTGAAAGAACCAGCGCGAGGCCAGCGTATTGGTCGACAAGGGACCGATGGCGGCAAAGCCCATCCCCGCCGGCAGCAGCAGCAGCGCCATGACCAGCACGGACGGGGAAAGCGCGATGCCGGCAAACGCCGCGCCGAACAGCAGCGCGCCCAGGCTGATGACCGTTCGCATGGAATGGCGGTCCAGCAGGCGGCCGACCCAGGGCGCGGTCAGCGCGCTGCCGATGAACAGGATCAGCACCGCGCTGTTGGCGCCGGCGCGCGATATGTGAAATTCCGCCTGCAGCGGCAGCACAAACAGGCCCGCGGCATAGCTGGATGCCCCCGTCGCCAGCATCTCGGAAAGGGCGGAGGCCGCCAGAACCAGCCAGCCGTAATAGACCGGAAACTGCGTGGCGCGCATGCAATCAAGCCCCGATTCACCTGCCTTTGAATAGTGCAGATTTTATCCCGCGCCAATGGCGCGCAGGATCAGAGCAGGCCCTGGGGCAGGGACGCCAGCTCGTTTTCCCAGATTTCCTCGCTCTCGGACTGGCGGGGCGTGTAGCGGCAAAGGCCCATGATGAAGGTGGGTTCATTGTTGTCGTTGGCCAGCGGAACATAAAGATGCTCGGCATCCAGATATTCGCGGCCCTGCAGATGGACCCGGCCCAGGAAACGCAGCGGCTGGCCGCCATCCAGAACGAGATCACCGCATTGCAGCCAACGATCCAGCATGTTGGGCGGCAGCGTTTCGGCGAAGGTCTTGCCCGTTACATGGCCGGCCACATCGGTCAGGCTCGTGCCGATCAGGCGGAAAATATAGGAGGAGGGATTTTTGGCCACGCGCTCGAGCACCACGATGTTGCGCAACACCTTGGCGATGTCGCGCGGTGAAATTTCTGTCCTGGTCGGCATCCGGCGGTCGCCAAGTTTGGTCCGCCAGGGCTCGAGCAGGTTGTTGTAGAACGGATCCTTGAAGGCGAGCGTGGGGTCGCAGAAGTGATGCCAGCTTTCCTTGGCAGCCCTCTGGTTCAGATCACGCGCGGCGGTCATGACGTTCATGCCCGGAATTCTGCGCCCAAAGAATAAATGCCCAGTAAACTCGGCATTATCTTTATCTTTGCCAGGCACGACTCGGCCGGGACACGACTGGCGCGGAACCCGCCCTGGACGGCTCACTCGCACCAATCCACAGCTTTGCATGCGCGCCGTTAACCGCCGATTTGTGCCGTTTCGGCACGGCATGCCGAAGATGCTGAAAACCCATTAGCCATCCCCTTTTCTGGCACTGGTTTTCCTAGGGCGGACCGTTTATCTGATTCCGAAGAGAGATTATGGTTTCTCAAGGGTTAACGGGAACAGAGCCATGGCGCAGACGCAGAGAGTGGTGTCCACCGACGCACCCGCGGCGGCCAGATGGGGCAAGCATAAGCTTGACGAGTTGGACCCCGCGAAATTCGCAAAACATCTGGTGATGTTCCAACCCTCGCTGGAGGAGGCCGAACGCCTTATCGCCAAGGCCCGGCAAGGCATCCCGGGTATCGCCGAAACCTCTGAAATTTTGAAGGTGCTTCGCCACAATCCCATCTGCATGATGGCGCTGGCGCGCCGCTCGCGGTTCGATCCTACCGATCCCAGGGGCGATGGCTTCGTTGCAATCCTGCCGCTCAACCGGCTGGGCCTGCAGATGCTGGCGCTGGGCGCCTTCGACGCGACTCAGCCCGATCTGCGGCTTGTCTCCGGCCCAGATGAGCGGCCGGCCGGGATATACATGTGGGCCGTCTTTGCCCCCGGCCCGCTGGCGGCCGGGATCGCCCTGTTCATGGAGCGTGTGGCGACCGAGCAATATGCCGGGGTCAATCTTTATTCGCGACCCAATACCGAGGCCGGGCGGCACTATAACGAGGTTCTAGGCCTCACCATGGGTGCAATCATAGACGGCATCGAAGCCCCGAACATCTGGGTCTTTCCCCGCCAGGCACCGCTGCCGCTGTATGACAGCTACCAGCCGGGCGCGGCCCCCGGCGAGATCGGCGTCACCGTCGTCCGCACCATGGAAGACCTCAGCCGGATCATCGCCCTGCGCAGCGCCGTCTATATCGGCGAGCAGGAATGCCCCTATGACGAGGAATATGACGGCAACGATTTCGCCGCCACCCATCTTCTGGCCTATATCGGCGACGAGCCGGCGGGCTGCCTGCGGGTCCGGTTTTTCGCCGGCTTCGCCAAGATCGAGCGGCTGGCTGTGCGCAAGGAGTTCCGCAAAACCCGCACCGCCTTCCAGCTGGTGCGCGCCGCCTTCAAGCTTTGCCAGAAAAAGGGCTATGCAAAAGCCTATGGCCATTCCCAGGTCAGGTTGGTGAATTTCTGGAGCCGCTTCGGGTTCCGGGTACCGGAGAATGCCCAGAAGCTCGTCTTCTCGGACTTCGACTATATCGAGATGGTCGCGGACCTGGAGCCGGACGCCGATGCGGTCGACATCGGCGTGGACCCTTACGTGATCATCCGGCCGGAAGGCCGCTGGCACCGCCAGGGGGTCCTGGAAAAGTCGGCCGTCCGCGATGTCACCCGGCCCTCGGTCGGGGGTAGACAATAGCGCGAACCTGACATGTCAGGACACCCTTCGGTTGCCTGATGACAGTCATATCAATCTTGGGTAGCCTTCTTCCTGCGTCTAGGGCGGGTTGGGGAAACGCCACAGGCGCAAATGGAATCGTGCCACGCCTTCGGATCGAGCGCTGCGTTGAAATGCTGATTCCATATTTTCACACTTGGCGTCATTCTTTCGCCGGGGCCAGGTTTGCAGTCTTCCCAAAAATGAGGCCGGGCGGTTACAGCCGGCGAGTTGGTTGCTGGGTGGAATAGGCATGAATTTCGAAAGGCTGGTCGCCGAACTGCCAGGGAAGAAGGCGGCCGTTTATACGTTTGAACACGGCAAGCCCGTCCGCCGCCCGCACGCAGCCGTTGCTGACGATGTTGAGGCCACCAAGGCGCGCCTGTTGTCCTGGGGTGTCAGGCCGGGCATGCGGGTGGGCATCTATGCGCCCAACTCCTATGCGTGGCTGGTGCATGACCTGGCGCTGATCGCGATCGGCGCGGTGTCGATGCCCTTCACCGACGATTTTGCCGGTCAGATCGATCAGGCGCTTCTGGACCGCTACGATATCGGCCTTCTTCTTCTGTCCAGGAAGCATGCCCGGCTGTTTGCCCAGATGCCTGCCCATGTCGCCTTCCTGGATGGCGACAACGGCGCGGTTCAGGCGCGCGAGCGCGTCGTGCCAGGCGATGCGGACCTGGACGACCAGCTCAGCCTGGTCTTTTCCTCCGGCTCGGCGGGCGGCCTGAAGGGCCTGGTGATCAGCCGCAAGGGCGTGCTGGACACGCTGCCGCCCATCGCCGAGGCCATCGGCTTCCGGCCCGGCGACCGCATCCTGATGTTCCTGCCCATGGCGAATTTCCAGCAGCGCAACATGTGTTATGGCGCGCTGTGGCTCGATATCGACCTGATCATCACCGATTACACCCAGCTGTTCAGCGCCATGCGCCAACTGCAACCGACCGTGCTGGTCGGCCCGCCGGTCCTTTTCCAGATGGCCTATGCCGATTTCGAAAAGCTGCCCACGGGCAAGCAGCTGTGGATGCGGCTGGTGGGAAGCCTGTTGTCCTGGCTGCCGGGCGGCGCATTGCGCCTGTCCCTGGCGCGCCGGCTGCTGCGGCCGTTCCACGAGCAGTTCGGCGGGCGCATGCGCGTGCTGGTGACCGGCATGGCGCCCATAAGGCGCAAGACCGGCGCCTTCTTCCGCGCCATGCATCTTCCGCTGTGCGAATCCTATGGCATGGTGGAATCGGGCTCACTGACCTTCCGCCCCGCCGGCTCGCGCAAATTCGGCTCGGTCGGCCGGCCCCTGCGCGGCGTGCAACTGTCCTTCGAGGCCGACGGCGAGATCATCGTCAGCCGCGAAAACCCGCTGACCCTGCGCTATTTCCAGTGCGCGGACGGCGAGAATGAGCGGACCTTCGTGGGCGGCAAGAAGGTGGCCACCGGGGACATCGGCCGGCTGGACGGCGACGGCGACCTGTTCCTGCTGGGCCGCAAGAAGGAGCTGATCGTCACCGCGGGCGGTTACAAGGTGCACCCGGAAATCATCGAGCAGGAAATCAACAACTGCCCCGACGTCGCCCATGCGGTGATCTTCCTGAATCCCGGCGCCAGCCAGTTGACCTGCGTGGTGGACATGCACGAGCCCGGCAACGCCGAAGCGCGCGCGCGCGTGCAGGCGCATGTGCGGTCCCTGAAATCCACCCGCAGCGCGGCGCAGTTCGTGGAGATCATCTTCGCCGATGACGGCTTCAGCCGCGACAACGGCCTGCTTCGGCCCAACCTGAAGATCGACCGCCGCGCGGTGGAAGCGCGCTACGGCCAGACGAGCTGAGAAAGCCGGCCGAAAGGATCGTCTAGTCGGCGGCCGGCATGGCCGCGCCCGAATGGGGGCGCCGGCACAGCCACACCAGCCCGATCAGGCCGATGCACGCCCAGGCCGACAGGGTGAAAATGTCCAGCGACGCCAGCAGATAGGCCTGCCCCACCATGCCGTGGGTCATCGCCTCCCGCGCCGCGCCCTCGCCCAGCCCCAGATGGCGCAGCGCCGACAGGGCGGCATTGAACTGGGGGGCGTAAACACTGGTCGCCTCGGCCAGGTGGCTTTGATGCACCGCCTCGCGCCGGTCCCACAGGGCCGTGACGATGGATGCGGCAAAGCCGGACGCGATGATGCGCGCGAAATTGGCCAGTCCCGAAGCGTCGGGAATGCGCGCCTGGGGCAATCCATCCAGAACGATGATCACCAGGGCGATGAAGAAGGACGCCGAAGCGATGCCCTGCACCATCAATGGCGTTGCGATGGCCATGAAGCTGGCGTCATTGGTCAGCCCGGCGCGCAGGAAATAGGAAACAGCCGCCGCGGCGAAGGAAATGCTGGCCACCAGCCTGGGATCGGTGCGCGCCATCAGCCCGGCGGCAATGGGCGTCAGCAGCACCGCCACCATGCCGGTGGGCGCCGAGACCAGCCCCGCCCAGGTCGCGGTATAGCCAAGCTGGGTCTGAAGCCACAGCGGCATCAGGATCATGTTGGCGAAGAAGATGCCGTTGCCCAGACAGAATACGATCGTGCCCAGGGCAAAATTGCGGCTCCTGAACAGGGCCAGGTCGACGATGGGATGTTCCTCGGTCAGTTCCCAGATCAGGAAGGCGGCAAAGCCGACCGCGGCCACGATCGCCAGCACCACGATGTGGGGGGAATCCCACCAGCCGGCCGTCTTGCCGGTGTCCAGCACCACCTGAAGCGCCCCGGCCCACAGGATCAGAAGCGCCAGCCCCACCGCATCGACCGGCAGCCTGCGCATCGCCGTTTCGCGCGCCCGCAGCATGTTCCAGCACACGATCCCGACCAGCAGGCCGACCGGGACATTGATCAGGAATATCCAGCCCCAGTGCCAGTTGTCGGAAATATAGCCGCCCAGCAGCGGCCCGCAGATCGGCGCCACCAGGGTGGTGATCGACCAGATGCCCAGCGCGGTGGCGCGGCGCGTCTGGGGAAAGATCGACAGCATCAGCGCCTGGGTGCCCGGAATCATCGGCCCCGACACCGCCCCCTGCAGCGCGCGGAAGAAAACCAGCGATTGCAGGTTCCAGGCCAGGCCGCACAGCAGGGAGGCAAAAGTGAAGGCCAGCACCGAGATCACGAAGACCCGCACCACGCCATAGCGGTTCATCAGCCAACCGGTCAGCGGCACGCCGATGCCGTTGGCCACGGTAAAGGAGGTGATCACCCAGGTCGCCTGGTCGGTCGAGGCGCCCAGATTGCCCGCGATGGTGGGCAGCGAGACATTGGCAATGGTGGTATCCAGCACCTGCATGAAGGTGCCGAAAGCCAGCGCCAGGGCCGTGATCCAAAGCGCCGCACCCTGCATGGGGCGGACGTCACCACCGGTCATGGCCCCGGCTGCGCTCACGGCGCGTCGCCGACGCCGTTTTCGGAGAGGATTTTCGTCACCTGGGCATCGACCGCCGCCAGGCTGTCACCGGTGTCGGCCTGCATGACGGGCGCGGTAACGCCCGAAACCTGCTGCCCGGAACTGTCGTGCAGGTCCACATCCACCGAAACCGACAGGCCCACGCGCAAGGGATGGGCCTTCACTTCCGCCGGATCGAGCGCGATGCGCACGGGCACGCGCTGGACGATCTTGATCCAGTTGCCGCTGGCATTCTGGGCCGGCAGCACGGCAAAGGCGCTGCCGGTGCCCGCGCCCAGACCCGCGACATGGCCGTGATAGGTCACCGACCCGCCATAGATGTCGGCGCGGATGGTGGCCGGCTGGCCCACGCGCATATCGGCAAGCTGCACTTCCTTGAAATTGGCGTCGACCCACACATTGTCCAGCGGGACCACCGCCATCAGCGGCGTTCCGGCGCCGACATGCTGGCCCACCTGCACGCTGCGCTGGGCGACGATACCGCCCACGGGCGCAACGACCTTCATGTGCGCCAGCGCAAGGGCGGCGGATTTCAGGTCGGCGATGGCGCTTAGCACTTCCGGATTGTGGGCGACATCGGCCCCGGCAATGGCGGTCTGGGCCTGGGTCAGGCCACTGCGCGCCGCATTGACCTGGGCCTGGGCGGCATTCACCGCCTCGCGGGCATGGGCCAGCTCCTCGCCCGACACCGCGCCCTTCATGGCGGCGGCGCGCCGGTCGTAATCGCTTTTCGCCTGGGCCAGCGCGACCTGGGCCTGGGAAAGCTGGGCGCGATAGGTGTCGGCGCCGGCAAAGCTGCCGCGCACCGCGCGCACCGCCCGCGCCAGTTTCGCCCTGGCGGCTTCCAGGCTGACCTGGGCGGCGGCGGGGTCCATCTCGACCAGCAGCTGGCCGCGCGCGACCTGCTGGGTGTTGTCGGCATGCAGCGCCATGACGGTGGCGTCCTCGCGCGCCGTCACCGCCACGATGTTGCCCGCGACATAGGCGTCGTCGGTGGTGGCGTGATAGCGGCTCCAGAAGAACCACCAGCCGCCATAGCCAAGGCTGCACAGGACCACCAGCCCGGCCAGGGCGAACAGGCCGGTGCGGCGGCGCATGGCGCGAATTTGGGGATCGCTCATGGTGTGGCGCTCGCTTGCAGGGAATTGGCGTCGGAAGGCTCAAAACCGCCGCCCACCGACAACAACAGCGTGACCCGGCCGATCGCGGCCTGGGCCACCAGCGCGGCCATCTGGCGGCGCGCATCCAGCAGCGTCGCCTCGGCGGTCAGCATGGGAATCTGGTCGGACAGGCCCAGGCGATAGCGTTCCTCGGCCAGCTTGAGGGCACGATCCGCGCTGTCCAGCGCGGTCTGCTGCTGGCCGCGCTGATGTTCCAGGCTCTGCACATCGGTCATGGCGTCGGGCGGTCTGGCGCACCGCGGCCAGCACCGTCTGGTTGTAATCGGCCACCGCCATGTCCAGCGCGGCCGTGGCATATTGGGCGCGAAGCTGGCCGGCATCGAAGATGGGCAGATGGATCGCGGGCCCACGCCCAGTTGCAGCGCGTCGCCGGTCAGAAGATCGGACAGGCCGACCGACTGAAAGCCCAGCGCCGCCGCCAGGTTGATGTTGGGATAGAAGTCGGCATGGCGGCGTCGCGCGTGGCCGCATCGATGCGCGCGCGCGCGCCGCCAGGATGTCGGGACGGCGCATCACAGAAGGTCGCGCAGGAAGCTGGGCGGCAGCAGCAGCACCGCATCCAGTTTGACGGCGGGACGCTTGATCGTGTCATAGGCGGCCGCGCCCTGCCCGGTCAGCGCCGCCAGCGCATGCACCAGCCGGTCGCGTTCGGCCGTGGCGCGTCCGACATCCAGGCGCGCCATCGCCAGCAGCGCGCAGGCCTGTTCCAGCGCAGCATCGTTTTCCAGCCCCACATCGGCGCGGCTTGGCGTGAGGTCCAGGATGGTCTGGCCTCGTCCACCGCCTGATCGGCGATGTCGATATTCTGCCAGGCTGCATCAGCCCGACATAGGCCTGGGCGAAACTGGCCAGCCAGCGCCAGGCGGGCGGCGTCGCCGTCCAGCGCCACGCCTGCCGCGGTGCTGCGCGCTCGATGTCGATCAGCGCCGACGCGCTTGCCCCCGAAATCCACCGCGCGACCAGTTCCAGGTTGGCGGCGACGATTGCTGTCCCAGTTGGCAGCCGCCTGGCATAGGGGCCGGGCCATGACATAGGCATCGGACAGGAGACGGCGCTGGGCCGAACCGTCCAGCGAGATCTGCGGATAGCTTCCGGCATGGGCCGCCGACAGGTCGGCCTGGGCAGCGCGGATGCGGCGCCATCGCGGCGGCCAGGGTGGGATTGTCCTTCAGCAGCAGCGCGCATGCCAGCCGATTTGGCGCGCCTGCGGGATCGCCAAAGGCTTCCACCAGTCGGCATCGGCTTTCGGCGCGGGCGCATCGCCCAGCCCCAGCGAAGCATTGGCGAGCGGTTTTTCCGGCGGCTCCGCCGCGGGCGTGGCAAACGCAGCCGCCCACATGCGGCGCGGTCGCCAGAATGGCCCGCAGAGTTTTTCCACGGCCTTTCGCGCATGATCCCGCCGGCCATGGATGCCCGCGATCCGGATGGTTAATTTTTGCAGAAAAGGCTAACCGGAAAGCCCTAACAAGCCCCTGCACCGGCTGGGGACGGAATTACATTTTTTATTTCAATGGCTTATTCGGGCATCAGCCTGAGCAGGCGCGATGTCTGCGGGGTCTTGGCGCTGATCGCGGTGCCGCCGCTGTCGGTCAGCACATAGATCGCCCCGTCCGGCCCAGCGCGCGCTGGGATCGCGGATGCGCGCCTTCATGTCAGGCCAGCAGGGCTTCCTCGCCCACCACCTTGCCTGTCCTTCAGGCGTCAGGCGCGACAGCATCCGCCCATTGAGCATTCCCACGAACACGCTGTCTTTCCAGGCCGGGTTGTTGCCGCGATAGAAGGCCAGGCCCGAGGGCGCGGTGGAGGGCGACCAGTAATAGACCGGCTCTTCCATGCCCGGACCCGTGCTGGCGCCCTTGCCCACCGGCTTGCCCGAATAGTCCACGCCATGCGTGACCAGCGGCCAGCCGTAATTGACGCCCTTCCTGATCAGGTTCAGCTCGTCGCCGCCGCGCGGGCCATGCTCCACCTCATACAGGTCGCCATTGGGCGCAAAGGCCAGACCTTCGGGACTGCGCAGGCCATAGGCCCAGATTTCCGGCAGCGCCTTGATGCCGGGCTCGGCGATGGTCTTGCCGATGAAGGGATTGCCGGGCGCGGGCTTGCCGTCCTTCGTGATGCGGATGACCTTACCCAGATGGGTATCCAGCACCTGCGCCACGCCCCAGGGGCGGATGCCCGCATTGTCGCGGTCGCCGATGGTGACATAGAGATAGCCATCCGGGCCCACCGCGATGCGCCCGCCGCTCTTGGTGCCGGCCGCCAGCGTGGTGTCGTTGGGAAACAGCGGCAGGGTCTGCATCAGCACCTTCACGTCGCGCAGCGCGCCGGCCCTGGCGTCCAGCACGGCGCGGGCGATGGCGGTGTTGCCGACGATCTTCTCGTCATAGGTGAAGTAGGTGAAATAGATCGTGCGGTTGCGCGCGAAATCCGGGTCCAGCACCACATCCAGCAGGCCGGTCTGGGGCGTGGTCACATGCAACCCGTCCAGCCCGCTCAGCGGCGCGGACAGCGATCCATCCTTGCCCACGATGCGGAACGCGCCGGGCAGCCGTTCGGTCACCAGCACGTCGCCGCCGGGCAAAACTGCCGCCGCCCAGGGCGCCTGCAGCGCACCGGTCATTTCGGTGACCTTGAAATCGGTGGGATGATCGTAGGGCGCGTCGGTCTGCTGCGCGAAAGCCGGCCTGTCGTCAGCCTTGGTCGGCGCGCGGCTGTCGATCGGCTGGCCCGGATCGGTGTGATAGACGGGGGTGCGCGGGATCGGCGTATCGGCCTCGGACGCCGGTTTTGTCTGGGCCATCGCCAGACCAGCCAGCAATAGGGCGCCGATACCGGCGGACGAATACGCAAGCAGACGATGGTGCTTCATGAATTCCCCCCTGTTGTTGGGGCGATCATGTCACCAAGCCGCACGCTTCAAAAGGCCATCAAACTGCTGCGCCGCAGCATCGCCCGGCGATCGGACGTTCCCTCAGGCGTTTCTGAGGCCCAGAAACTTGAGCAATGTCGGCATGGTCAGGCCCTGCACCACCACCGAGAAGGCCACGACCGCAAAGGTGGCGATCACCACGCCGTCGCGCATGGGCAGATCGGCGGGCAGCGACAGCGACAGGGCCAGCGCCAGCGCGCCGCGAAGGCCGCCCCACCACAGCACGCATTGCAGCGGCGCGGGGATGCGCCAATGGGTGCGCAGGAACAGCGCGCTAAGCGGAAACACCGTGGCGGCGCGGCCCAGCAGCACCAGCACGATGGCCACGCCCAGCGCGACATAGCCGACATCCTCGAAGTGAATCCGGCCCACCGCCAGGCCGATCAGCAGGAAGACCATCGAGTTGGCCAGAAAGGCCATGAATTCCCAGAACTCCAGCGCGAAGGCGCGCGCCTGGCGCGACAGGCCCCAGTGCAGCCCCTCGCCGCGCACGCCCACGCCGCCCATCAGCAGGCCCGCTGTCACCGTGGCCAGCACGCCGGAGAGGTGGAAATGCTCGGCCAGCAGGAAGGCGCCATAGGCCGCCACACAGGTCAGCGCCGTCTCGATCAGATGATCGTTGGTGCGCCCGGCGATGGTCAGCGCCGCGCCGCCCACGACCGCGCCCACGATGATGCCGCCGCCCGATATCCGCACCAGGTCGGCCAGCGCGGTGCCCGCACCGCTGGCATGGCCCTGGGCCCAGCTCAGCGCCAGGCCGAAGAACACCGCGGCGACGCCGTCATTGAACAGGCTTTCGGTTTCCACCAGCAGGCGCAACCGCCCACCCATGCCCAGATCCTTGAACATGGCGATCACCGCAACCGGATCGGTGGCGGCGATCAGCACGCCGAAGACCAGCGCGGCGGGCAGCGGCCAGTTCAGGATCAGCGCCATGCCCGCGCACACCACCGCCGCGGAAATCGCCACCCCGAAGATGCTGAGCACCAGGATGGGCGCATCATCGCGCCGCAGCTCGGACCAGTGGATGTTGAGCGCGGCCTCGAACAGCAGGGGCGGCAGGATGATGTCGAAAATGATGTCGTGGGTCAGCGCGACATGGGTGTCGATGCGAAAGAAGGCCAGCCCCATGCCGGCCACCACCAGGCCGACCGTGTAGGGCAGCTTGAGGCGGCGGGCCAGAACGCCAACCAGGATCGCCACGACCAGCAGGTCGAGCGTGTTGGCAAGGATGGTGTCGATCCCGGTGTCCATGCGGGCCTTATAGGGCAGGCCCGCGGCCCCCGCCAGCGAAAGCGGCGCTATTCATTCCATTCGGCCAGCGTCTCGCCGGTCGATGCGTCCTCGAAGGCAATATGGTCGAAGATGACCGAATAGAGACAGATGGGATGATGGTCCGACGCCTCCATCCAGCAATGCAGGGCGCGGCCGTCCTGATAGCTGCCGATCCGGCCGCTGAGCAGCAGGATATAGCCGTGGTTGAGCGCCGACAGATCGCCGTCGGGCAGCTTGCGGGTGAAGGTGAAGGGATGATCGGCATGCTGCAGCACGCGCGAATCGCCCTTGCCGAAGAAGCGCGCCAGGCCCAGCGTCTGGGCGGTGGGCGGGGTGGGCGTGACCACCGCCGGATATTCGACCCTAGGCGGGCAACTGTCCGAATAGCTCCAGGGCCGCGGAATCCAGAAGCCTTCCACCGCGTCGATATCGTCCAGGTTCGGCAGGCCCTGCACCAGGCTCAACTGGGTCCAGACGTTGGGCTGGGCCGACAGCGTCATGCTCTTGTTGTCCGCGTCATAGCTGAGTGACGCCTGTGACGGGCTGGCGCCGATCTGCAGGCCATTGCAGCCGAACGGAATGCGAATCGCGAATTTGCGGCCGCCCAGCGCCGCGTCGGGCGGGGGCAGCTCGCCGGTGGCGGCAAGGGCGGCGCCCGATGCGCGCGCCCCGTCGATCAATGCGCGCCGGTCCAGCGGCGGCATGGCGGCATGGGCGCCGCCGGGCGGGCGCGGGCGCCGGGCGCGCGACTTCCTGTGGCGGTGCGGGCGGCGGCGGGCAGCCGGTTTTGGCGGCTCCTGCTGGCGGAAAAGCACCAGCAGCAGGATGGCCGCAACCACGCCCGCAATCACGAGCGGGGCGATAAACCAAGGTTTGCGGTCACTCAATCTCGGCTTATTGTCGGCCATGGAAGACCTATACAAGCGGCGGCAGTTTTGTTCCAGATTTATAAGCCCATTCCGGGGCGGTCTTCCATACAGGGCCCCCGGTAAAATATGATCGCTTGCGCTTTATGATCCCTGTTGAGCGGGAAATTGCATGACTTCGCCGCAGATCATCGCGCTCAGCGTGCTGGTGGCCGTTGTGGGCCTGCTGGTGTGGGGGCGGCTCAGAGCCGAGGTGGTGGCGCTTGCCGGCGCCGCCGTGCTGCTGCTGACCCGCACGATTCGCCCGGTCGAGGTGGAGAGCGCCTTTGCCAGTCCCGCGATTATCGCGCTGGCCTCGCTGTTCGTCATCGCCTATGCGCTGGAGCTGACCGGGTTCATGGGCCTTATCATCCGCTTCGCCTTGCGGATATGCCGCCACCTGGGCGTCGCCGGTATCTGGATTCTGATCATCCTGTCGGGCGCTGCATCGGCTTTCGTCAACAATACGCCCATCGTGGTTCTGACCGCGCCGGTCGTGCGCGATGTGGCCCATTCGCTGTCGCTGCCCGCGCGGCGCTTCCTGATTCCCCTGTCCTACGCCTCGATCCTGGGCGGCGCCTGCACCCTGATCGGCACATCGACAAACCTGCTGGTCAACGACATGGCGCGCAATGCGGGCCAGCCGGTGTTCGGCCTGTTCGAAATCACGCCGGTGGCACTGATCATCGCCGGCGTCGGCGCGGTCTATCTGATCCTGTTCGGCGGGCGGATGATGAACCTGGCCAGCCAGCCGCAGGATGTCCAGGTCGGTCCGCGCAGCGCCGCATCGGCGGCCGGCGACAATCCCGAACTGTTTCCCGCCGACCGGCCCTTCCGCCCGGTCGCGGGGATCGTGTCGTTCCTGGTCTTCGTGGCGGTGGTGACGCTGGCGGCGCTGAACCTGGCGCCGATCGCTGCATCGGCCTTTGCCGGGGCGGTGTTCCTGATCACCTTCCAGGTGATCGACGCCAAGGACGCCTATAAAGGGCTTCGGCCCGAGGTTCTTCTGCTGATCGCGGGGATGGTGGTGATCGGCCTGTCGCTGGAGATCACCGGCCTGGCCCAGACCGCCACCAATGCGGTGCTGACCCTGTTGCGCTCGGCCGGGCCCTTCGCGGCGCTGGCGCTGCTGTATGGCGCCACGCTGTTCCTGACGGAAATATTGTCGAACGCGGCGGTGGCGGTGCTGCTGACGCCCATCGCCGTGGCGCTGGCGCAAAGCCTGGGCGTCAATCCCCGGCCTTTCCTGGTTTGCATCATGATGGCGGCCAGCGCCGCCTTCGCCACGCCTTTCGGCTACCAGACCAATGTTCTGGTCTATCAGCTTGGCGGCTATTCCTATACCGACTTCGTGCGGATCGGCGTGCCGCTGAACCTGCTGACCTGGCTGGCGGGCGTGATCGTCATCCCGCTGTTCTTTCCATTCTAGGCAGGCAGCGCTTCCAGCCGCCGTGTCAGCCGCGCCATCAGATAGTCGATCTCGGCGCGCGCGGTGTCGCTGAGCGGCGTGCAGGGCCTGCGCATGGCGTCGCTGGCGATGATGCCGCGCTGTTTAAGGACGTATTTGCGTACCGCCAGCCCCGCGCCCAACTGCTGTTCATAGCGCAGCAATGGCAGATGGGCGTCGAACAGGTCGTGCATGGCGTCGCGCTCGCCGGCGCGCGCCAGGCGCACTGCCTGAACCAGCATCTCCGGATAGGCATAGCCGGTATTGGCGCCGTCGACGCCGCGGTCCAGTTCGAAATCCAGGAACAGCCCGCTGTTGCCCACCAGGATCGACAGCGGCCGCATCGCGCCTTCAGCCTCCATCCGGCGCAGGGTGGATATCTTTTCCAGTCCCGGCCAGTCCTCGTGCTTGAGCAGCTTCAGCGAGGGATGCGCGTTGGCGATGCGCGCGATGGTGGCCGGGCTCATCACCACGCCGGTGGTCTGGGGGAAATCCTGCAGCACCCAGGGCACATCCGGGCCGATCGCCTCGATGGCGCCGCCAAACCAGCCGGCAATCTGGTCTTCGGTGCGAAGCCCCGCGGCTGGTGCGATCATCACGCCCGCCGCGCCCCGGTCCATCACCGCATGGGTCAGCGCGCGCATGGCGGCAAAGCCCGGCGCGCTGGCGCCGACAATGATGGGCCGGCCGGCGGCCCGCGCGATGACGCGGGCGGCAACATCCACCGCCTCGTCCGCGTCCAGCTTGACGCCTTCGCCCAGCACGCCAAGCACGGTCATGCCGTCGCATCCGGTCTCGAAATAAAAGTCGGTCAGCCGGTCCAGCGAATCCCAGTCCAGCGCGCCATCCGCATGGAAGGGTGTGGGCGAAATGGCATAGACACCGCCGATCCTGCCGTCGAAAGTCGCCATATTGCCCCCTTCCTGGCCTTCCCGCGCCGCCCATGCGACGTCTTGCGACACAAATTTAAGCCAGTTCGCGCCTGCACCACAGGCTTTTCTTGGCAGCGGGCCGAGCGGGCCTCTATGGTCGCGTCATCCAAAAACATTCGGCATGCAGGGGGAATGAAATGCACGGGCTTGACCGGCGATTGATGATGACTTCGACCGTGCTGGGCACGGCGCTGGGCCTGACCGGGCTGCCCAGGCTGGCGCAGGCGCAATCGGCTGCCGACACGGACTGGCTGACCTATGGCAACGACCTCGGCAACCAGCGTTATGCGCCGCTGGACCAGATCAACGCGGACAATTTCGACAAGCTGGAAGTGGCCTGGCGCTTTCATGCCGCCAATATGGGCGCCTATCCCGAATATCATTACGAAGTCACGCCGATCGTGGTGCGCGGGCGCATGTATGCGACCGCCGGTTCGCGGCGCGATGTGGTGTGCCTGGATCCGGGTACCGGCGAGGTGCAATGGCTTTACCGGCTGGACGAAGGTGCGCGCGGCCGCAATGCCCCGCGCCGGTCTTCCGGCCGCGGGCTTTCCTATTGGACGGACGGGACCGAGGAACGCATTCTCTATGTCACGCCGGGCTACCAGCTTGTGGCGCTGGATGCGGCGACGGGCCTGCCCTGCCCCGGCTTCGGCGTGAACGGCATCGTCGACCTGAAGAAGGACAACGACCAGGAGATCGATCCCGATGGCGGCGAGATCGGCCTGAACGCCACGCCCACCGTGGCGGGCAATGTGGTGGTCGTGGGCATGGCCGGGCAATCGGGCGTGGTGCCCGGCACCAGGCCGCGCGCCAAGGGCTTTGTGCGCGGCTTCGATGCGCGCACCGGCGAGCGGCTGTGGATTTTCCACACCATCCCGCGCAAGGGCGAGTTCGGCTATGACACCTGGCTGCGGCCGGGCGAGGCCGAGAAGGCCACCAACACCGGCGCCTGGGCGCAGATCTCGGTCGATCCCGAACTGGGCCTGGCTTATCTGGGCATCGAAATCCCGTCCGCCGACGAAGTGGGCATCCATCGCCAGGGACCGGGGCTGTTCTCCGGCTCGCTGGTGGCGGTCGACCTTCATACTGGCAAGCGCAAATGGCATTTCCAGCTTGTCCATCACGACATCTGGGACCGCGACGTGCCCTGTGCCGCGATCCTGTGCGACATCCCGCACAACGGAAAGATCGTCAAAGCGCTGGCCCAGCCCAGCAAGCAATGCTTCCTCTATGTGCTGAACCGCGAAACGGGCGAGCCGATCTGGCCGATCGAGGAGCGCCCCGCCCCGCCGCCCGGCGACGTGCCCGGCGAATGGTATTCGCCGACCCAGCCCATTCCCACCAAGCCCCCGGCCTATGACGTGCAGGGCGTGGACGAGAGCGTGATCATCGACTTCACGCCTGAACTGCATGCCAAGGGCAAACAGCTGATCAGCCATTACCGCCACGGCCCGGTCTACACGCCGGGCACACTGGCGAGCTGGGACGGCAACTGGGGCACGCTGACCTCGCTGGCGACCCAGGGCGGCACCAACTGGCCGGGCGGCTGCTACGATCCGGAAAGCCATTTTGTCTATGTCTTTTCGGAAACCACCGTGTCGCCGACCATGATCGTGCCGTCGGTTCCAGGCACCTCCGATTATGAATATGTGCGCACGCGTTCCTATCCGGTGCCGCCGGGCGCCAAGCCGTCACCCGACGGTTTCAAGCCTGGCGACGTGACGGTCGACGGCCTGCCGCTGATGAAGCCACCTTACGGGCGGCTGACCGCCATCGACCTGACCAAGGGCGACATCGCCTGGCAGGTCGCCCACGGTGAAACCCCGGATGAGATCAAGAACCATCCGGCGCTGAAGGGACTGAACATTCCGCGCACCGGACAGCCCGGCCTGATCGGCCCCACCGTCACCAAGTCGCTTCTGATCTGCGGCGAACCGCAATTCACCACCACCGTCACCGGCGAAAAGGGCGCAATGCTGCGCGCCTATGACAAGGCGACGGGCGATGAGCGCGGCGCGGTCTATATGCCCGCCCCGCAAAGCGGCGCACCGATGACCTACATGCACAAGGGCAAGCAGTATATCGTGCTGCCGATCAGCGGCCGGGGCTTTCCCGGCGAACTGATCGCCTATCGCCTGAAGGGCTGAGAAGAAATGCGCGAGGCGTCAGCCCGGCTGGGCGGCCTCGCGCTTTTGCCAGCGATAGATGGAAAGCGAATTCTTCCAGAAATAGTTTTCCGCCCATTCCACCGGCTTGTCCGCGAAATAGGCGCGCATCAGCGACACCGCCTGGGAAATGGTCGCTGTGCCCACGCTGTTGGGCCAGTCGCCGCCGAACATCACCCGCTGCGGACCGAACGCATCCATCAGGTAATCCAGCCTGTCCCGGTGCGCGGCCAGTGACGGGTCCAGCGCCGCCGGGCCACCCTGGTGGATCACCTGGGACAGCTTGATGCGGAAATTGGGGTGGGTCGCCAGGTCGCGGACCAGGCCATCATATTCGCCCTGCGTCTGCGGCCCCGGATCAAGCGAGGGCATGTGGTCCATCACCACCCGCAGCTCCGGCGCTGCCTCCATCGCCAGCAGCGCGCCGCGCAAGAGATCGAACGACGGATTGGCCATGTCCAGCGTCTGGCCCATGGCTGCCAGGCGCCTGAGGCCATCGCCCATGCCGGGCTTGAGCACTTGTTTTCCATTTTCCATCGTCCAGACCCGCGCATAGCGGATGCCGCGCCACAGCGGATTGCGCGAGAAGCGTTCCAGATACTGCGGAAAGTCCGGATGGTCGGGGGCCAGGCTTCCCACCACGCCGACGAACAAGGGATCGCTGGCGGCGCGTTCCAGAATCCACAGATTGTCTTCAACCCAGCCGCTGGCCTCGACCACGATGGCGCCGACAATGCCGGCCGGCACCGCCAGCCCGCGATAGATTTCCGGCAGCGCCAGTTGCGGCGGCTGGCCCTTGGGCCCCGAATAGGGCACGCCCTGGGGCCGGCGCGGATCGAACAGGTGGACATGGGTGTCGATGATGGGAATGCCCGAAACGTCCGCCATCACTGGCCCTCCGGCAGCGCCCAGGCCATCACCGCATCGGCCCCGGCCGGATCGCCCCAGAAGCCGCCGGTGAAGACGCCACCGACATATTGACGGCCATCCTTGCCGCGCCAGGTGAGCGGCGTGCCATAGAGCGAGGCGGGTACCTTCACCTGCCACAGCAGCTTGCCCGTCCGTATGTCGAAGGCGCGCATGCGCCGGTCGTCGGTCGATCCGATGAAGATCAATCCACCCGCGGTGGTGATCGGCCCGCCCATGTTCGGCCGGCCGGTGTCGGGATCGGCAAGCCCGTCGGTCACGCCCAGATTGCGCCGCCACACGATCTGGCCGTCATTGACGTTCACCGCATACAGGCTGCCCCAGGGCGGCACCTGGCACGGCATGTGGGATGCCTTGTCCCAGAACCATTGATAGCCGTCGCGCAGGCCGTAAGTGCCGTCGGGCAGGCGCTTCATCACCTGGGGCGAGGCCATGTCGGTGCTGTTGACGATGTAATAGCCCGTGACGGGATCGAAGCTGGCATGACTCCAGTCGATGCCACCCCAGCTTCCGGGGAAGCGCGCCACGCCCGAGTCCGCACGCTGCGGCTGGAAGAAGCGGCCATCGACGATGTTCATGTCCTTGATGATCCTGGCGCAGCCTTCGGTCTGCTGCGGCGTCAGGTTGGCCAGCTCGTTCATTTTGAACGATGTGCGCCCCAGGGGCGGGGTCACCGACATGGGCTGGGTGGGCGACGGGCTCTCACCGATCAGGTCGGTATCGGTGGGCACCGGCGCTTCATGGATGGGAAAGACAGGCTTGCCCGTCACCCGGTCCAGCAGGAACAGCAGACTGGCCTTGCTCATCACCGCGATGGCGGGAATGGTTTTGCCGTCCTTCTTCACGTCGACCAGCGTGGTCAGCGGCAGGTCATAGTCCCACAGGTCCTGGTGCACCGCCTGGAAGTGCCACAGATATTTGCCCGTGGCCGCATCCACCGCCACCAGCGAATTGGAAAACAGCGATGGGCCTTTGCGGTCGCCGCCATACTGGTCGAAGGTGGGGGCGCCGAAGGGCAGATAGGCGATGCCGCGCTTGGCATCCAGTGACAGGCCAACCCAGACATTGACGCCGGAACGCTGCTGCCAGTCATCGCCCTGCCAGGTGTCGTGAAATCTGTCGCCCGGCTGGGGCACGCCGTTGAAGTGCCAGACCTCGCGCCCGGTGCGAATGTCGAAGGCGCGCACCCGGCCCGAAGCACCCTTGGCCGGAATCTCCTGGGTGCGCGAGCCGGTGATCACAAGGTTCCTGTAGATCACCGGCGCCGAGGTGATGCCGAAATAGGCGTGTTCAAAGCCCTGCAGCACGGCGGGCGTTTTCAGGTCGATCACGCCATCCTTGCCGAACCCCGCTGCGGGCGCGCCGGTCTTCGCGTCCAGCGCGATCATCAGCCCGGCGCGGGTGCCGAAGACGATGCGCGGGGCGTGGGCATTGTCGCCCGGCCACCAGGCGACGCCGCGCGTGGCGGGCTGGTCGCCGCCGGGCACGGCATAGGCCCAGCGCTGCCGGCCGGTTTCGGCATCCAGCGCCACGACCCGGCCATAGGGGGTGGAGACATACATGATGCCATCCACCACGATCGGCGTGTTTTCGGAGGCCAGGAACCGTCCGCCCGCATCCGGCGGGCGCATGTGATAGCTCCAGGCCGGTTTCAGTCCCGCGACATTTTCGGGCGTGACCTGGGTCAGCGGGGAATGGCGCGTCTCGCCATAATCATGGCCATAGGTTCGCCATTCGTTATCCGCCGGCGCGGCCCAGATGACCGGGCCGGCAACGGCGCTGCCCAACAGCAGCACGGCAAGACCGACGATCTTTTGCATGGCACCCCTCGCCCCGCGCCACTCTGGACGGTGGCTCTCGGTACTAGGCCGCAAAATGCGGTGCAGGGCAAATGGACGCGAATTCTAGTCGGGGAAGTGCACGACAACGCGACCCTGGCCGCGCGCAGGCACCGTGGCGTCGAACCTGGCGGGCTGCTGGCCGACCCAGGCTTCCAGCGCATAGTGGCCGGGCGGCAGCTGGAACAGCAGCCAGGGCCCGGGGCATCGCACCCGCGCAAGCTGGTGTCCGTCCTGGTTCAGGGTGACATCGACATAGCCGAGATATTCGCCATGCGCGCCGGCGAATTCCAGCTTCAGACTGTAATCCTTCCAGCGCGGATCGGCGCGCGAATCCGATCCCACGCCGGTGCAGGCGGCCCCAATGCCGTTGACGCGCGCATCGTGATCCAGCGGCAGTTCGGGCGCCTGATCGTTCTGAGTCTGGTTCTGGGGCAGATTCTGGACCTGGGCCTGCGCGCCCGGCATAGCCATGAAGCCAACCGCCAGGCCAGACATCAGGGCCGCCGCGGCCATGCGCGCCGCCGCCATCACGACGCCTTCAGGGTCGCGCCGGGGCGCAGCATGGTCTTGCTGTGGCCCGGTGTGATGTTGAGGTAGGAGCTGCTCATGATGCCCGAACCCACGCCCAGGGTGGAATCGCTGGGGATCGGAATGCCGTCGCGGATGGTCAGCCCCACATCGACGCGATAGCCGCCCGGCTTGAGCGCCAGGCTGGTAATCGTCCCCACCTTGACCCCCGAAATGCGCACATCCGCCCCCGCCTTCAGGCTGTCGACATGCCCCATCTCGGCATTGAGGGGATAGGCGCTGAAGCCTCCGATGCCGGTCTGGACCCGCATATAGACCAGAAACCCGACCGCGACGCACAGAATGGCGGCGCCCAGGGCAAGATCGAGGAAGCTGTGACTGCGCATGCAAAAACCGGTCTGGATGGTGGCGCATGATACCGCGCCGGGGCCCGGCGCTGTCAATTCCGCCCAATAGCGCGAACCGGCCCGGACAGGCTAGGATTGCGGTCATGGACAGGCAGAAAACCGGCATCGAGCAGGCCAGCTTCGACTGGCGCGACCCGCTGCTGCTGGACGGCGAGCTGACCGGCGAGGAACGCATGGCGCGCGATGCCGCCGCGGGCTTTGCCCGCGACGTGCTGGGCCTGCGGGTGCAGGCGGATTTTCGCCATGAGACCAGCGACCGTACCCTGTTCGCCGAGATGGGGGCGCGCGGGCTGCTGGGCATGACCCTGCCCGAAGCCTTTGGCGGCGCGGGCATGGATTATGTCGCCTATGGCCTGGCGGCGCGGGAGATCGAGCGGATCGATTCGGGCTATCGCTCGGCCTTCAGCGTGCAGAATTCGCTGGTGATGCATCCCATCTTCGCCTTCGGCAGCGAAGATCAGAAGCGCCGCTATCTGCCCAAGCTGGCCAGCGGCGAATGGGTCGGCTGTTTCGGATTGACCGAGCCCGATCACGGCTCCGATCCCGGCGCCATGACGACGCGCGCAGTGGCCGACAAGGGCGGCTATCGCCTGATCGGCGCCAAGAGCTGGATCAGCAATGCCCCCATCGCCGACCTGGCGGTGGTCTGGGCCAGGCTGGACGGCGTGATCCGCGGCTTTGTGGTGGAGCGCGGCACACAAGGCTTCAGCACGCCCAGGATCGACGGCAAGTTTTCGCTGCGCACCTCGATCACCGGCGAGATCGTGCTGGAAGACGCGCTGGTGCCCGCCGATGCCCTGCTGCCCGACGCTGCGGGACTTGGCGCGCCCTTCGCCTGTCTGAACCGGGCGCGTTACGGCATTGCCTGGGGCGTGATGGGCGCGGCCGAAGCCTGCTGGATGGCGGCACGCGACTATGTGCTGGAACGCCAACAGTTCGGCCGCCCCCTGGCCGCCAACCAGCTGATCCAGAAAAAGCTGGCCGACATGCAGACCGAGATTGCCTTGGGCCTGAACGGGGCCCTGCGGCTGGGCCGGATGATCGAACAGGACATCGCCGCCCCGCCCGCCATTTCGCTGATGAAGCGCAACAATTGCGGCAAGGCGCTGGCCATCGCGCGCGAAGCGCGCGACATGCTGGGCGCCAACGGCATATCCGACGATTATCCGGTGATCCGCCACATGCTGAACCTGGAGGCGGTCAACACCTATGAAGGCACCCATGACGTGCATGCCCTGATCCTGGGGCGGGCGCAGACGGGGCTGCAGGCTTTTTCGTGAACGCCGCCGCAAGCACGCGTCCGCTGGAAGGCGTGAAGGTCCTGGAGCTGTCGCGCATTCTGGCGGGGCCCTGGGCCTGCCAGATGCTGGCCGACCTGGGCGCCGATGTGATCAAGGTGGAACAGCCGGGCAAGGGCGACGAAACCCGCGCCTGGGGCCCGCCCTTCATCGGCGACGACGCGGCCTATTTTCATGCCGCCAATCGCGGCAAGCGGTCCATCGCGCTGGACCTGTCCAGCGCGCGCGGCCAACAGGTGGTGCGCGCCCTGGCGGAACGCAGCGACGTGCTGGTGGAAAATTTCCGCGTCGGCACGCTGGCGAAATTCGGCCTGGATCATGCCAGCCTGAAGCCGGTCGCGCCGCGCCTGGTCTATTGCGCGATTTCCGGCTTCGGCCAGGACGGGCCCTATGCCAGCCGCCCCGGCTTCGACGCCATCATCCAGGCCATGGGCGGACTGATGAGCATCACCGGAGAGGCAGGCGCGCCGCAGAAAGTGGGCGTGGCGATCGCCGATCTTCTCACCGGCGTCTATGCCGCGGCCGCAATCGAGGCGGCGCTGCTGGCGCGGGCACGCACAGGCGAAGGCGCGTTCATCGACATGGCGCTGCTGGATGTGCAGGTGGCGATGCTGGCCAACCAGGCGATGAATTATCTGGCGTCGGGCACAGCCCCCGCCGCGATGGGATCGGCCCATCCCAACATCGTGCCCTATCAGCCCTTCGCGGCGACGGATGGCGCGGTGATGATCGCGGCGGGCACCGACGCGCAGTTCCGCGCCCTGTGCGCGGTGCTGGACGCCCCCGGCCTGGCGGCTGACGCGCGCTTTGCCGCCAATGCCGGCCGCGTGGCAGCGCGCGAAGAACTGGTGCCGCTGCTGGCCGCCAAAATTGCGCGACATGAGCGCGGGCCCCTTCTGGCGGCGCTGGAGGCGGCCGGCGTGCCGGCCGGCCCGGTCAACGACATTGCCCAGGTTTTTGCCGATCCGCAGGTCGCCCACCGCGCCATGTGGATGAATCCGGGGCAAGTGGATTCCGGCTTGCGCACCCCGATCATGATGGATGGCGCGCCCGCCGCCGCCAGCCGCCCCGCACCGAAGCTGGGCGAACATACCGACGAGATATTGCGCGAACTGGACCTGTGACGAGGGAGACAAGGATGAAGCCCGGAAAGATCGACTGCGACAGCTTTCGCGTGAAGGAGGGCAAGAAGGTCGACCTGGCCAAATGGCCCACCCGCATCGATCCCGTCTACAAGTCCCAGAAGCATTACGAGGAGATGCTGGCCGATCACGTCGACCAGTTGGACGAACTGCAACAGCTTCTCTATGCCGCCAACAGCCATGCGCTGCTGCTGATATTCCAGGCGATGGATGCCGCCGGAAAGGACGGCGTGATCCGCCATGTCATGTCGGGGGTCAATCCCCAGGGCTGCCAGGTGTTCAGCTTCAAGCATCCCAGCGCCACCGAGCTGCAGCATGACTTCCTGTGGCGCACCACGCGCGATCTGCCCGAACGCGGCCGCATCGGCATCTTCAACCGTTCCTATTACGAGGAAGTGCTGATCGTGCGCGTGCATCCCGAGATCCTGCGCAGCGAGGGCCTGCCCGATGTGCCCAAGAACGAAAAGAAGGTCTGGCATGGCCGCTACCGCTCGATCAACGCGCTGGAACGCCACCTGACGGACAACGGAACCACCATCGTCAAGTTCTTCCTGCACCTGTCGAAGGACGAGCAGCGCAAGCGCTTCCTGGCGCGCATCGACGAGCCGGAGAAGAACTGGAAATTCAGCACCGCCGATGTGGAGGAGCGCCAGTTCTGGGACCAGTATATGCACGCCTATGAACAGTGCCTCAGCCACACCAGCACCGAAGACGCGCCCTGGTACGCCGTGCCCGCCGACGACAAGGAAAATGCCCGCCTGATCGTCTCCCAGGTGATCGTGGAGACGCTGAAGGGGTTGAAGATGCGCTATCCCCAGACCAGCGATGCGCGCAAGCGCGAATTGCAGCAGATCCGCCGCCGCCTGGCCAAATAATCCCGCTGCCATAATCCCCGCTGACAGGACGGCGGACAGAAGATAGTCTCGCGCGCGACAGGTACGGTTGGCGCCCGGTGCGGCGCATGCGGGAGGTTGGTTTGGCGTTTCCGGTTATCAAACAGGTCCGCGCCCATGTGGTGCGCGGCGGCGGGGCGGACTATCACGACCAGGGTGAAGGCCACTGGATCGACGATCACATCGCCACCCCCATGGCGCGCTATCCGCAGTATCGCCAGTCCCGCCAGAGCTTCGGCATCAATGTGCTGGGCACGCTGGTGGTCGAGATCGAGGCCGCCGACGGCACGGTGGGCTTTGCCGTCACCACCGGGGGCGAGCCGGCCTGCTATATCGTGGAAAAGCATCTGGCCCGCTTCCTGGAAGGGCGCGATCCGGCTGAGGTCGAGAAGATCTGGGACCAGATGTATTTCTCCACCCAGTATTACGGACGCAAGGGGCTGGTCATCAACGCCATATCGGGCGTCGACCTGGCGCTGTGGGACCTGCTTGGCAAGCTGCGGGGCGAGCCGGTGCACCAGCTTCTGGGCGGGGCGGTGCGCGACGAGCTGCAATTCTATGCCACGGGCGCGCGGCCCGACCTTGCCAAACAGATGGGCTTCATCGGCGGCAAGATGCCCCTGCATCACGGGCCGGGCGAAGGCGATGAAGGCCTGAAAAAGGCGCTGGCCGAAATCGCCGACATGCGCGGGCGCGTGGGGCCCGACTTCTGGCTGATGCTGGACTGCTGGATGGCGCTGGACCTGAACTATGCCACCCGGCTGGCGCGTGGCGCCTGGGAACAGTCGGGCCTGAAATGGATCGAGGAGGCGCTGTCGCCCGACGACTATTGGGGCTATCGCGACCTGAAGCGCGCGGTGCCGCCCGGCATGCTGGTCACCACCGGCGAGCACGAGGCCACCCGCTGGGGCTTTCGCATGCTGCTGGAGATGGATTGCTGCGACATCATTCAGCCCGATGTCGGCTGGTGCGGCGGCGTCACCGAACTGATCAAGATCGCCAACCTGGCCGACGCCCATGGCAAGCTGATGGTGCCGCACGGCTCATCGGTCTATTCCTATCACTTCGTCATCACCCGCCAGAACAGCCCCTTTGCCGAATATCTGATGATGGCGCCCAAGGCGGACAAGGTGGTGCCCATGTTCGCGCCGCAGTTGCTGGGCGAGCCGGTGCCGGAAAATGGCCGCATCAAGCTGTCGGCGCTGGACAGGCCGGGCTTCGGCGTCGAGCTGAATCCCGAGGTGGCGCTGCACCGCCCCTATCCGCGATAACACAGGCACAGAGACGCAAGATGAAAATGTCCTTCCGCTGGTATGGCGAAACCGATCCCGTCTCCCTGGCCTATATCCGCCAGATACCGGGCATGCACGGCATCGTCTCGGCGATCTATGACGTGCCGGTGGGCGAGGTCTGGCCGCTGGAGAAAATCCAGGCGCTGAAGGACCGGATCACCGCGCATGGCCTGGCGCTGGAGGTGATCGAGTCGGTGCCGGTGCATGAGGACATCAAGCTGGGCAAGCCGTCGCGCGATGCGCTGATCGCCAATTACCAGCAGACCATCCGTAACCTGGGCCAGTGCGGGGTCAAAGTCATCTGCTACAATTTCATGCCGGTGCTGGACTGGGTGCGCACCAACCTGACCAAGACCCTACCTGACGGGTCCACCACCCTGGTGTTCGATGTCGAGGACGTCGCCGATTTCGACATCAGCCAGGGGCTGAACCTGCCCGGCTGGGACACCAGCTATACCGCCGAAAGCCTGAAAGCGGTGCTGGACGACTACGCCCAGGTCGATGCCGAAAAGCTGTGGGACAATCTGGGCTATTTCCTGAAGGCCATCGTGCCGGTCGCCGAGGAAAGCGGGGTGGCGATGGCGATCCATCCCGACGATCCGCCCCGGCCGATCTTCGGCCTGCCGCGCATCGTCAAGGACCGTGACGACCTGGCGCGCATTCTGGCCATCATCGACAGCCCGGCAAACGGGCTGACCCTGTGTTCCGGCTCGCTGGGGGCTGGCCCGCAGAACAATGTCGAGGCGCTGGTGCGCGAATTCGGCGGCCGCGGGCGCATCCACTTCGCCCATCTTCGCAACGTCAAGCTGGATGCCGACGGCAATTTCGAGGAAACGGCGCACAAGTCCGACTGCGGCTCGCTGGACATGGCCGCCATCGTCAAGGCCTATCACGATGTCGGTTTTGAGGGCTATGCACGGCCCGATCATGGCCGCATGATCTGGGGCGAAACCGGCAAGCCCGGCTATGGTCTTTATGACCGGGCACTGGGCGCGGTCTATCTGAACGGCCTTTGGGAGGCGATCGGCAAGTTCGCGCCACAGGCAAGATAAGGCGCGCCAAAAAAATCAAGGCTTCCGGGGCGCGAAGCCGCAAAACAGGGGTGGGGACAATGCCAAGAATTCGCTGGCTGATGATCTGGCTGTGCTTTCTGGCCAATGCCATCGGCTATATCGACCGGGCCAATATCGCGGTCGCCGCCCCCGACATCGCCCGCGAGCTGGCGATCAATCCCACCGAAATGGGCCTGGTGCTCAGCGCCTTCTTCTGGACCTATGCCTTCATGCAACTGCCCGCCGGCTGGTTCATCGACCGGCTGGGCGTGCGCCTCAGCCTGACCTTCGCGGTGGCCTGGTGGTCGATCTTCACCATGGCGACCGGGCTGGCGCGGGGCTTCAGCCATTTCATCGGCGCGCGGCTGATGCTGGGCGTGGGCGAAGCCGCCTCGCAGCCCTCATTCGCAAAAGTGGCGTTCAACTGGTTTCCCCGCACCGAGCGCGGCATGGCCTGTTCGATCTTCAACAGCGGATCGACCGCCGGATCGGCCCTGTCGCTGCCGCTGGTGACCTGGCTGATCGTGATGATGGGCTGGCGCGGTTCGTTCATCGTCACCGGCCTTCTGGGCATCGCCTGGGCGCTGGCCTGGTGGTTCCTGTACCGCGACCCGGAACGCTATCGCGACATCGCGCCCCAGCAGGTCGATCGCCTGCTGGCCGAACGCGGCCCGTCCACCGTGCCGGGCCCGCAGATTCCCTGGGCCTCGCTGTTCCGCTACCGCTCGGTCTGGGGACTGATGATCGGCCTGTTCTGCCTGAACTTCGCGATCTATTTCTTCATCACCTGGTTTCCCTCCTACCTGCGTGATGCGCGCGGCTTCTCGCTGGCCTCGCTGGGCACGCTGGGCATGCTGCCGGCGGTCATGGCGGTGCTGGGCAACTGGGCGGGCGGCTGGACCTCCGACCGTCTGATCCGCATGGGCTGGAGCGCCACAAAGGCGCGCAAGACCTGCCTGGTGGGCGGCATGCTGATGTCCTCGTCCATCGGCCTGTCGGCCTTTGTCGAAAGCACCTGGGTCTGCCTGGCGCTGTTCACCCTGGCCTATGCCAGCCTGTCCTTCACCGGCGCCAACTGCTGGACCGTGGTCAGCGAGATCGCGCCCTCGCCCGCCCATGTCGCCTCCATCGGCGGCATCCAGAACTTCGCGGGCAATCTGGCGGGCATCCTGATCACCACCTTCACCGGCGTGGTGCTGACCATCACCAGCGGTTCCTTCCTGATCCCGCTGGCGGTGGCGGGCGCGATGTGCGTGCTGGGGGCGCTGTCCTATCTGTTCGTGCTGGGAAAGGTGGAGCCTCTGCCCCCACTGGCGCGCAACTAGGCGGCGAATTCGCGCAGCCAGGTCAATCCTGCCAGCGTGCCGCCGGCGGGCTTGTATTCGCAGCCGACAAAGCCGCGATAGCCCAGCCGGTCGATGGCGTTCAGCACGTCGCGGTCGTCAACCTCGCCGTTCACGCGCTCGCCCGATGTCGGCTCGTGGCGGCCGGGCGCCGAGGCGATCTGGATATGGCCGATGATGGGCATCAGCTCTTCCAGCCCGCCTATCACATCGCCCTGCAGGATTCGGCGATGATAGACGTCGAACTGCAATTTCAGGTTCGAACGCTTCAGCCCGGCGATGACCTGCCGGGCCAGGGCAAAATCGTTCATCAGATAGCCGGGCACATCCTGGCCGTTCAGCGGCTCGATGGTGATGTCGATGCCGTGCGGCCCGGCAATGTCGCAGGCCAGCGCCAGCGCGTCGCGATAGGCTTCCATCGCCGCAGGCCCGTCGGCGATACCGGCCATGGCATGCAGCCGCCGCGCACCCGTCGCCCCGGCATAGCGCAGGCCCTTGTTCAGCGCGGCGCGGAAATCCTCGCCCCGCCCCGGCAGCGCCGCCAGCCCGCGCTCGCCTATCGCAAGATCGCCCGGCGGCAGGTTGATCAGCGCCATGGTCAGCTTGTGGCGCGCCAGATGGCGGGCGATTTCATCGGGATCGTGCTCATAGGGAAACAGGCATTCGACCGCGACAAAGCCGGCATCGCTGGCGGCGGCGAAGCGATCATAGAAGTCCCATTCCTGGAACAGCCAGGAGATGTTGGCGGCAAAATTCAGCATGGATAGGCTCGTGAAACTCTGATTGCGCCGTCCTCGCAGTGTGTACGCACCGGCTTGCGGTTCGGATTGTTCCATCCCCGGCACGACATCGGACGGAACCCGGTTGATAGGTGACTCGGATGCGGCGCATCAACCTGCATTACAGGCATTTTGCGCCCCAACCCGCATGTTTCCCCTTCACGTTACGGCATATTTCGCCGCGATTTTTTCATTCAACGTCATCCCCAGTCCCGGACGATCGGAGAGCATCAGCGCGCCGCCCTCGACCCGTTCGGGCGGATCGACCAGTTCGGCGCGCCAGGGCACCTCGCCATAGGAATATTCCAGGATGTTGAAGTTGGGGATCGTCGCCACGACATGCGCGGCAGCGGCATTGCCGATCGGACTGGCAGGTCCGTGCGGCGAGCACAGCAGGCCCGCGCCTTCCGCCAGGGCGGCGATCTTTTTCAACTCCAGCATGCCGCCGCAGACTTTCACATCCGGCATGACGATGTCGGCGGCGCCGGCGGCGATATAGGGATAGAAGCCTTCGACGCCATGCACGCCCTCCCCGCCCGCGGTGGGCATGGGCGCGGCCTGGCGGATCAGCGCCAGATCCTGGGCATTCTGGGCCGGGGTCACTTCCTCCAGCCAATAGAGGTCCAACGGGCGCATGCGCGCCATCAGTTCGATGCCTTCGGACAGGGTGAAGTGGCTGTGGCCATCGACCAGCAGGTCGCGCGCAGGTCCGATCACACCGCGCACGGCGCGGGCGCAGGCGATGCCCGCCTCCATCGCCGCCTCAAAGCGCACCCGGTCCGCCCCGCCATTGGGCAGGACGTGCACGCCGCGCGGCATGTCATCGAACGGCGCCAGCTTGAAGGCGTCGAAGCCCGCCGCCACGGCCTTTTGCGCCATGGCGGCAAAGCCGTCGGGCGTGCGCGGGTCGGTGGAGCGGTTGATGTTGGCATAAAGGCGGATGCGCGGCTGGATGCGCCCGCCCATCAGGTCGTGACAGGGCAGCGACAGCGCCTTGCCCTGAATGTCCCACAGGCACTGTTCCAGCGCGCTGGCGGCGACGGCGGCCGGGGTCCGGCCATAGGCGCCGGTTTTCGCCAGGGTAGGCGCAACGGCGCGGCGGAACCATTCCACATCCAGCGCGGGGCGGCCCTTCATGAGATCGGCGAACTGCTTCAGATAGGTCAGGCACTGGGCGTCGTTCAGGCTTTGCGAGGCGTCGCCCAGCCCGCTGACGCCGCTTGCGGTGGTCAGGCGCGGCAAAATCCAGTTGCCGCGCCTGTTGACATGAATCTGGAAGACCTCAAGCCGGTCTATGGTCAGGCGCGCGCTTTCGGCGCGCACCGCGCCGGCCGAAAGAAACGGCAACGCCCCCGCCATCCGCAGCACCGTGCGGCGCTTCATCTGCTCCATTCCCTGCCCCCTGCCGGGTTGTCTGTTTGCGCCAGCATAAGGGCATGGCATCGGCCGGCGCAGCACCTTTTTTGGCGCGCCGGCCTTGCGGCATCGCAACACGCCCCCGATGCGTTCAGCGCGACGCGGCGGACCAATCCAGTTGCAGCAGCGAAACGGACTGGCGCGGCAGATCCGCCGCGATCGTCACGGCTCCCTGTCGGGCGGCCAGCCAGCGCGGCGAATCCAGAAGCTGCAGGCCGTCCTGCGCCTTCAGCGCCGCAAGCTGCCGGGATGTCGGCTTTTGCGGCGAACCCATCGCCTTCCAGGCGGTATAGGCGTTGGAGTGGGTATCATCGATCCGGTACTGCAACAGGCGCACGCGCCCTGCCGATGCGGGCAGCCCGCGCACCGTCACGGTGACGGGCGCGGACGGCGCCGGCCGGTCCTCGTCGTGATAGTTCCACACCATCACCGCCGCACTGTCGCCGCCGGCAGTGGCAAAGGCATCGATGTCGGGCGCGCCGCGCACGCCCCGGGCGATGATCTGCACGGCATCCATCGCGCCATCACTGCTTGCAGCCACGCGGCGGCCCTGCATCAGGCCAGCCATGCGGAAGAAGTTGAGGATCGGCTTGTCGATGCCGTTGGTGGCCAGCGAACGAAAGCCCTCGAAATAGTCGCGATTCTCGAATTCGAACGACCAGCTGAGCATCGAGACCAGGTTGACGCCATGCCGGTCTGCCAGTTCGAACAGCCGCTTGTAGGCCGCCGCGGTATAGGCCGGATAGAGCGTGCCGTTGCGATAGGCGTTGGCCGGATTGACCTTCATCGAACAGGCCGCGCAGCCTTCGGGATCGGCTTCCGACAGGATGATGGGCAGCTTGTGGAATTGCGGATAGCGGGCAACGATGGCAAAGCCGCGGTCGACATCGTTCAGTTCCTTGGCCAGGCCCATCGTCACCTCGCCATTCTCGATCTGGGGACGGCCCTTGGCGTGGAAAGAGATGAAATCCAGCGGCGTTTTTTGGGCGGCGACATGGGCCAGGAAGTCGTCCAGGAATCTCGCCGCCTTGTCGCTGCCCGGCCCGGTGGTGGCCGGTCCGCCGACCTTCGCCTCCGGCAGCGCGGCGCGCACACCCGCAACCGTGCGGTCATAAAGCTCGAAATACTGCTGCGGCGTGCCGTGCCAATAGGAGATGTCCGGCTCGTTCCACACCTCGAAATACCATTTGGCCACCGTCTCGCGGCCATAGCGCTGCACCATATGGGCAACGACCGTGCGGATCATCGCCTGCCACTTGTCATAGTCGTTTGGCGGGCTGTGCACCGTGCCGCCGGTGGAGGCGCCAGGATAGCGGTCTTCATAATCGCCCGTACCGCTGGCCAGCGCCTTTGGCGTGAAGCCCAGTTCGAACATCGGCACCACGCCGGCATCGCGATATTCGTCGAAAATCGAATCCAGGATGCGGAAGTCATAGACCGGCTTGCCGGACGCATCCTCGGAATAGACGTTGGTGGAGCTCCACTTCAGCGCCGCCACCCCGTCGCCGGAGCTGAGCAGGTGATGGGCGCGGATATGGACCGGCGCCGGCGAAAGATCGTGCAGTTCGCGCAGCAGCGCCTTGCCGTCGCGCATGGTGGTGTAGTTGGCCTCGTCATAGCCGAACCAGGCATAGATGGGCTTGTAGGGGCCAAGGTCATGCGAGACATCCACCGTGATCGCGACCGGCCTGGGCGGCTGGGCCAGGGCCACGCTCCCAAACAAAAACGGCAGCACAAACGCCAAAGTCCTGATCTTTGTCATGTATCCCCCCGTCCTGGCGGCGCTCGCGGCCACCTGACGGGCGAACCCTAGCGCGGGGAGGATGCGGGCGTCACGCCCCGGCATGTGCGCATGGCCCCAAAAGCTTGCGGCCCCCCGGTGGTCCGGGAGGCCGCTCGCCCATCGTTCTATGCATCGCCCGGGAAACGGGCGGGCATGAATCAGCCGCGCGAGGCGACCCTGCGCTCCACATGGAAGCGTTCCAGCTCTTCCTGGGCCGGCTTGAAGTCGGGCGCGATGGCCTGGGCGCGCAGATAGTCGCCATAGGCCGCCATGATGTTGCCCGATGCCTCTTCCGCACCGGCGCGGTTGAAATAGGCGACATGCAGGTTGGGCACGTTCATCGCCACGGCGCGATCCAGATCGGCACGGGCTTCGGCATAGCGCCCTTCGGCCAGATAGAGCGAGCCGCGATTGAGATAGGCCTGTGACAGCGAACCATCCAGCGACAGCGCCACGGTGTAGTCGGCGATGGCATCGGTGTTCCGTTTCGCCGCCGCTTCCAGGATGCCGCGATTGACCAGCGTGGCGGCGCGCGTGGTCTGCGAGATGTCGCCCTTCAGCGCGGCGGTGCAGCCGGCAATGGCGCGATACAGACGGCGGTCGGGCATTGCCGTGCGCGCGCTGGCGGCGGCGGCTTCGGCACAGGAGCCCGCCTGACTGACGCCGGCGGACAAAATGCTGGCCGCATGGGACGGCGCAGCGGCAAAGACAAGAGCGGCCGTGGCCGCGGCAAAAACAAGTTTCATTTTTCACTCCCTGAATGTGGATCGTCACGGGGGCGTGCAATCCATCTATGGCCGGGAGTCTAACGCCGCCAAAAACGCGGAAAAATCGAAATCGGCCGCGCGCGAAGAACTAATACAATAGTGGCGCGCGATTGCGCGTGTCTGAAGTTTGGTCACACACGCAACACGCCTTTGGAACAGTGTTTTGCTGCCCATTCCCCGTGCATGACCAAATAGCCAGCAGGTTTGGGCGGGCTTCGCCGCCTGCCGCAACGCAGCAGGCGGCGTTTGCCGTCAGCCCTTGCTGCTTTGCAGCAGCGCCGTGGCCTGGTCCAGCCGCGCGGCATAGGCCTTGAGCGCATCGCTGGTCAAGGCGATGAACTTGGGCACATCGCTCCAGCGTTCCTCGGTGATGGCCTCGGTCACGCCGGGAAGCGTGGTCACGCCATAGCCGACGTAACGGCCGGGCGCATAGATCAGGTTCTTGTACCAGGGCCGCCCCGGAAGACCGCCCTCGTAAAGCAGCGTCTGGTTGATGGTCTGCATCAGCCCGTTCAGCTTTGCCGCATCGGCTGCCGGCAGCGCCTGGCCATGGGCGGCAAGCGCGGCTTCATAGGCTGCCGCGCTTTTCGTCAGGGTGGCGCCCGCCGCATCCAGTGGCTTGAAGTCGATCGCCGGAACGGCGGACATCGCCACGGGATTGCCATGCGGTTCGGTCGGATCGGCCGCGACCGCATAGGCGTTGGACGCCAGCAGCATCTTCTGCTTTTGCGCGGCCTCGCGCTGGCTGTCGGCCAGTTTTTCCACCTTGGTGATGTCGCCCTTCATGGCGCGGGCGAAATCCGCCGGGCTGCTGAGCGGCAGGCCATTGCCGGCCGCCGCCAGCACGGCATGGCCGACCGTCTCGGACAGGACCTTGCCATAGACAAGCCCCGGATCGATGAAGCGCAGGTGATGCTCGGACGTGTCATAGCGCGAGTGATAGACGCCGCCGCTCTTGGCCTCGCCGCCAAAGCCGAGATTGAGGGTGGTCACGCCCAGGTGATCGAGGAAGGGTGAGAAGTCAGAGCCCGATCCCGCCGCACCGACCGGGAAGGTCGCGCCGGGCTTCTCCAGCCGGCTGGCCTCGGCCTTCATCGCGGCGGCAAAGGGACCGCTTCCCGCCGCGGTCAGCAGGCGGTCACGGGCGCGCCGGCCCACCGTCACGTTCGCCTCCGGGTCGGTCACGCTTTCGGACACCTTGGTGACGAATGCGCCCAGATCCTGGTTGCCCGATGCCCGCAGGAAGCCGCGCGAATTGCCGTCGGTGTTGATGTAGAGGACCGCCTTCTTCTTCAGTTCGGCGGCATGCTGTTCGGCCCATTCGGTCGAACCCAGCAGCATCGGCTCTTCGCCGTCCCAGCTGGTATAGACAATGGTGCGCTTGGGCCGCCAGCCGGTCTTCAGCAGCGCGCCCATCGCCTTGGCTTCATCCAAAAGCGCAACCTGACCAGACAGAGGATCGCTGGCGCCTTCTACCCAGCCGTCATGATGGTTTCCGCGCACCACCCACTGGTCGGGGAATTGCGAACCCTTGATCTGGGCGATGACGTCATAGGCGGGCTGCAGATCCCAGCTGGACTTCACTTCCAGATGCACCGGCTGGCTGCCCGGCCCCACGCGATAGGTGATGGGCAGCGCGCCGCGCCAGTTTTGCGGCGCCACCGGGCCGGTCATCGCCTTCAGCAGCACCTGGGCATCGGCATAGGAAATCGGCAGCGCGGGAATCTTCAGCACCGACGGCGCGGTTTCATGGGTCAGGCGCTTGGCATCGGCGGTCGCGCCCACGCCCGGCGTCAGCGGATCGCCCGGATAGAGCATCATGTCCATTGCCGAACCGCGCTGGATGCCCTGAGGCGGGCGCATGGGGCCTTCAGGATAGGTCGCGCCCTCGGCATAGCCGTCGTCGGCCGGATCGGAATAGATCAGGCAACCGATCGCGCCATGCTTGTAGGCCAGCAGCGGCTTGACCCCGCGCCACACCTGGCCATAGCGGGCAATGACAATCTTGCCCTTGACGCTGATGCCCAGGCGCGCGAGCTGCTTGTAATCTTCCTGGGTGCCGTAGTTGACATAGACCAGCGGCGCGGTGACATCACCGTCGCCCTGATAGGCCAGATAGGCAGGCAGTGCATAATCCTTGGCGGTGGAACTGGTGTCGCCCGGAATGGGCTTTTCCTGCAGCGTCGCCTTGAAGCTGCCCATCTCCACCGCCTCGCTGACCGGGGTGGAAAACAGAACCTGGAACGTCTCGATATGGGCGTCCCAGCCGAATTTCCGAAACTGCTGCAATTCCCAGTCGGCGATCAATTTGTCGTGCGGCGAGCCCACCTGGTTGGGCTCGGACGCCATCATCTTCAGCCAGCCGATCTGGTCCTGGGAACTGAGCGCCGCATCGAAGCGATCGGTCACGGACTTGTCCAGCGTGCCCTGCGCCAGCGCGCTGGAAGCCGCAAGAACAAAGGAAAGGCTGAAGAATATGGATCGCCGCATGATCGCCCCTTGCAGAAAAAGTGCGCGGCAATGGTAACAGCGCCGCCCCGCATCGTCGCGCGCGAAGGGGGACGATGCGTGATGGATTCCGGCAAAATTCGCCGGCCGCTGCGCACGGCGTGCAGATATTTTGCGCGCACGCCCTTCATTACGGGGATTTCAGATCGCGGCCATCGGCCCGGAAAAGCAAACAACCGGCTTCGGGAGAAGGACGGACCGAAGCCGGTTGTTGCCATGACGCACGACAGGCGTGCCTTGTTGCCGGCGGCGAGCCGCCGGTATGCCGTCAATCAGCGGGCGGATATTTGACGCCCAGCTGATCCAGATAGGTCGGGTACTTCTTGGCGTCGTAGTAGAAGGGCTCCATCTTCGGCCGCATCTGCTGCATCAACGCATCGTTGGCATGAATATCCGGCTCGTCGCCCGGGCTGAGCATCGAGACGTATTTCTGGTCCTTGAGCTGGACATTGTGGAACCAGTCCTTGGCCTGGGCCAGAAGCTCGGGCGTGGTCATCAGGTCCAGCACCGTCATGGCCACCGCCTTGGCGCCCGCCACCACGCCCTTGTGCGCGATCGGCGTGGCCATCGCCATCGCCGCGATCACATTGTGGAAGGGGATGCCCGGCACATTCGCCGGATAGTGGATGGTGATGGTGGGCACGTTCCACATGATGTCGCCGATATCGTCGGACGGCCCGCCATTGGAGGGGCGCGGCTTCAGCGATTCCGGCGTGGCGATTTCGGTCTGCAGCGGCGCGGGCTTGAGGCCGTTGTCGGCATGCACCGCCTTGTTGAAGGCCATGTCGGCGGCCGTCCATTTGGGCATGCCGACCAGCTTGATGTTCTCATAGGCGGCTTCGGCCATCGGGCGGTTGCCATAGCCCGGCGCCGCGGTGCCCAGCAGCTTGTGATCGACGGTGGTACCGGTGGCCAGGGCCGCGGCATCGGCGATGGTGTTGCCGGTCTCGTAGAGATTCTTGACCGAGGCGAAATCATGATCGCGGAAGTAGTACCAGACCGAGGCATGGTCGGGCACGATATTGGGCTGGCCGCCGCCATCCACGATCACGTCATGGGAGCGCTGGGACAGTTCCAGATGCTCGCGGCGGAAATTCCACGCCACGTCCATCAGTTCGACCGCGTCCAGGGCGCTGCGCCCGTCCCAGGGATCGGCGGCGGCATGGGCGGTCTTGCCATGAAAGGAATAGAGCACCGACACCATGCCGCTGGACTGGCCCGGCCCCCAGCCGGTGCCGAAGCCGCTGGAGACATGGGCGAAGATGCAGGCATCGACATCCTTGAACAGGCCGGCGCGGACATAGAAGGCCTTGGTGCCAAGCAGTTCCTCGGCAATGCCGGGCCACAGCATCAACCGGCCCTTGATGTGATTTTTCTCCATCACATCCTTGACCGCCAGGGCGGCAACGATCTGCATCGGCATGCCCGAATTGTGGCCTTCGCCATGGCCGGGCGCGCCGGGCACCAGCGGCTTGATGTGCGGATCGCCAGGCGTCTGGGAAAGGCCGCGCAAGTCATCCTCGTCACTGCCGATGGCGATCAGCGGGCCGCCCTCACCCCAGGTCGCCGTCCAGGCGGTGGGAATGCCCGCCACCCCCATGGTGATCTTGAAGCCGTTCTTCTTCAGGATGCCGGTCAGGTATTCGCCGGTGCGGATTTCCTGGAAGCCAGGCTCGGCATAGCTGAAAACCGTGTCGACCATCTGCTGGGCCAGCTTGGCATGGGCATCGACGTCGGCGGCCGCGGCCTGTTTCATCGCAGGCGGGGCGGCAGCCAGCGCGGGAAACGGCGCCAGCAGCGAGGCGGACATCAGGACAGCCGTCATGCGGCCAAGGCAGGTGGAAGTCATCGGTTTTCCCTCCGGTTTGCGGTTCACCTATTTCTTCGCGCCGGCAGGCCGGCGAATGGTTGCGGGCGGGTTGGGATAATCGATGCCAAGCTGCTCCAGATAGCTGGGGTATTTCCTGGCATCGTAATAATAGGGCTCCATCAGCGGCCGGTATTTTTCCATCACCTCGTCATTGCGGTGAATGGCCGGTTCGTCGCCTTCCGACAGCATGGAAACGTATTTCTGGTCCTTGGTCTGGACGTTGGTGAAGAAGTCCTTGGCCTGGGTGACCAGTTCGGGCGTGGTCATCAGGTCCAGCACCGTCATCGCCACCGCCTTGGCACCGGCGACCGCGCCCTTGTGGGCGATGGGCGTGGCCATCGCCATCGCCGCCAGCACATGGTGCGGCGTGGTGTTGGGAATGTTCGACGGGAACATCATCATCACCGTGGGCACGTTCCAGCTGATGTCGCCGACATCGTCGGAGGCCCCGCCCGCGCCGAAGGCCGCAGCCAGTTCGGGTGTGATCAGCGGCATCACCTTGTCGGCCAGCGGCGCCAGCTTCAGCTTGTTGGTGGTCTGCACTTCGCGCGCAAAGGTCTGGTCGTCGGCGGACCAGGCCGGCATGCCCACGGTCTTGATGTTTTCGTAAAGCGCCTCGGCCATCGGGCGGTTGCTGTAGATCGGCGCGGCGGTGCCCAGAAGCTTGTGGGTGACGGTGGTGTCGGTCGCTTCGGCGGCGGCCTGGGCGGTCTTGTTGCCCAGATCGTAGAGATGCTTGACCGAGGCAAAGTCGTGGTCGCGGAAATAGTACCAGACCGAGGCGGTGGACGGCACGATGTTGGGCTGGTCGCCGCCATTGGTAATCACATAGTGCGAGCGCTGGGACAGCTCCAGATGCTCGCGGCGGAAATTCCAGGCGGAGTCCATGATCTCCACCCCATCCAGCGCGCTGTGGCCGTCCCAGGGGTCGGCGGCGGCATGGGCAGTCTTGCCGTGAAAGGTGTATTCCGCCGACACCATGCCGTTGCCCATCTGGCCCCACAGCGTCGTGAAGAACGAGCCGACATGGACATAGACGCAGGCATCGACATCCTTGAACAGGCCGGCGCGGACATAGAAAGCCTTGGCGCCCAGCAGTTCCTCGGCAATGCCGGGCCACAGCATCAGCCGGCCCTTGATGTGGTTTTTCTCCATCACATCCTTCACCGCCAGGGCGGCGGCGATCTGAAGCGGCATGCCGGCATTGTGGCCCTCGCCATGGCCGGGCGCGCCGGGCACCAGGGGCTCGATCCTGGGGTCGCCGGGAATCTGTGACAGGCCGCGCAGGTCATCCTCGTCGCTGCCCATGGCGATCAGCGGGCCACCCTCGCCCCAGGTCGCGGTCCAGGCCGTGGGAATGCCCGCCACGCCCATGGTGATCTTGAAGCCGTTCTTCTTCAGGATGTCGGTCAGATAGGCACTGGTGCGAAATTCCTGGAAGCCCGGCTCGCCATAGCTGAACACCGTGTCGACCATTTCCTGCACCAGCTTGGCGTGGGCGTCGACGTCGGCGACCGCAGCCTGTTTCATCGCCGCGGGCGCAGCCGCAAAGGCGGGCGTGACAAAGGCTGGAGCCGTCAGGCTGGTGGAAAGCAGGAAGGCGGCAGAGGAGCGCAGAAATGCATGCATGACAAATGACCTGACTCTGGAAATGGCGCGGGCCGGCACGGGGCCGGCCCACGATACAAATCAACCGCCCGACGAATCCGACGTGTACTGCTTGGGCGGCGTGATCTTGCGGATCGGGCCGGTGGGCGGATTGGGGTAATCGATGCCCAGCTGCTCCAGATAGGTGTCGTACTTGGAGGAGTCGAAATAGTAGGGCTCCATCAAGGGACGGTAAGTCCGCATATAGTCGTCATTGATGTGGATCGCCGGCGAGTCGCTGGCGGTCACAAACGGCTTGTAGTGGTCGTATTCCTGCTGATCGGTGTCGAAATACTGCTTGGCCTTGGTCAGCTCTTCCGGCGTGGTCATAAGGTCCAGCACCGTCAGCGCCACCGCCTTGGCGCCCGCCACCGCGCCCTTGTGGGCGATCGGGGTGGCCATCGCCATGGCCGAGGTCACATTGTGGCCGATCATGTTGGGAATGTTGGAGGGGAAGCGGATGGTGATGGTCGGCACCGTCCACATGATGTCGCCGATATCGTCCGAACCGCCGCCGGTCGGAATGCGCTGCTCGCGCGGCTCCTGAAGCGGATTGACCTTGTCGCGCAGCGGCTCGACCTTGCGGTTCTGGGTTTCCTGCACCAGCTTGGTGAAGGCCTGGTCGTCGGCCGTCCACTTGGGCATGCCCACCAGTTCGATATTGGCCTGGGCGATCTCGGCCATGGGCTTGTTGCCGAAATTGGGCGCTGCGGTGCCCAGCAGGCGGTGCTCGACCGTGGTGTCGGTCATCATCGCGGCAGCATCGGCCATCTTGTTGCCGATGTCGTAAAGGCTGCGAACCGTGTCAAAGGTGTGCTCGCGGAAATAGTACCAGACCTTGGCAATACCCGGCACGATGTTGGGCTGGCCGCCGCCATCGGTGATGACATAGTGGGTGCGCTGGGACAGCGGCAGATGCTCGCGGCGGAAGTTCATGCCCACGTCCATCAGCTCGACCGCATCCAGCGCGCTGTGGCCGTCCCATGGATCGCCCGCCGCGTGGGCGGTCTTGCCGTGGAAGGTATATTCCACCGACACCATGCCGTTGCTGCCCGGGCCGTACGAGGTACCGAAGCTGTTGGCGACATGGGTAAAGATGCAGGCATCGACATCCTTGAACAGGCCGTCGCGGACATAATAGGCCTTGGAGCCGAGCAGCTCCTCGGCCAGGCCGGGCCACAGCATCAGCCGCCCCTTGATATGATGCTTTTCCATCACCGCCTTGATGGCAATGGCGGCGGCCACCTGCAGCGGCATGCCGGAATTGTGACCTTCGCCATGGCCGGGCGCGCCCGGCACGATGGGCTCGATCTTGGGGTCGCCAGGAATCTGGGAGACACCGCGCAGATCATCCTCGTCGCTGCCCAGCGCGATCAGCGGACCGCCCTCACCCCAGGTCGCGGTCCATGCGGTCGGCATGCCCGCCACGCCCTTGGTGATCTTGAAGCCGTTCTTCTTGAGAATATCGGTCAGATATTCGCCGGTGCGAAATTCCTGAAAGCCCGGCTCGCCGAAGCTGAACACCGTGTCGACCATCACCTGCACCAGCTTGGCGTGGGCGTCGACATTGGCCATGGCTTCCTGCTTCATCTCCATGGGCGCGGCCGCCAGGGCCGGCAGGGGCACGAGCATCGATGCGCTGAGCAGGGCGGCGAGAAATTTCCTGGGTGCGGTCATGGCCTTCTCCTTTTGTCTTGCGAAATGCGAATGGGCGGATCGTACCGCCATGATCAAAGGTGGATGAACGAAAAGATGGGCCTGCCCCGCGCACGCGGGGCAGGCCCAGTTCGGGGCTACATCTTGAACCGGAGGCCCATGCTGTAAACACGGCCCAGATAGTCATAGAGGCTGCGGTTGGTCGACGGATAGGCCGGCGTGTTGTTGCCGTCCGGGCCGTAACCCACCAGCGGCGGATCGCTGTTGAACACGTTCTTCACCGAAACGAAGACTTCGCTTTCGGTGTCCCATGCCGAGAAGTCGTATGTGATCGAGCTGTCGACGTAGAAGGCGCCCTCGATCGAGTTCAGGATCGAGGTGCGATGCGCCAGCGACGAGGTCGGGCAGCCGCTGGTGCAGACGATCCACTCGTTGGCATACTTGCCCGCGCTCACGCCGCGGCCCAGGACGAAGAAGGTCCACGGATCGGTGTGATAGGTCGCCGCCACCTGATACGACCAGTCCGGCGTGCCGCCACTGGCATTGGTGCCCGCCGCATCCGTCGGCGGCGAGATGCCGTCGTTGGTATAGGCGCGGATATACTTGGTCGCCAGGCCGGTGAGGGTCAGTTCGCCGGGGATCTCGCCGAACCAGTCCATATCCTCAAGCGGCACCTGGTAGGTCAGGTCGAAGTCGATGCCTTCCCATTTCTGGGTGGCGTAGTTGATCGGCTTCAGGTTGATGTAGTTGATCGCCGAACCGACACTGCCCGGACCGCGCGCGATGCCGTCCGACCATTCGATGTTCGGGCAGTAGCCGGCATTGCTCTGCAGATAGCAGAGGTCCGTCACGCTCTGCGCCGAGATGGTGCCGATCGAACCCTTGATGTTGATGTTGAAGTAGTCGACCGACGCCGCCAGGCCGGGAATGAAGGTGGGCGTCACCACCGCGCCCAGGCCCAGGCTGTTGGCAGCTTCTGGGCTCAGGTTCGGGTTGCCGGTCAGGTTCTGCACGAAGGTGTAGGAGGTGTTGTTGATCACCACCGTGTTCGTGCGCCGCGTGCCCGTGGCGAACAGTTCGTTCAGGTTGGGCGCGCGGATGTCATGGCTGTAGGTCACGCGGAACTTGATGTCGTCGATGGGCTGGTAGTTGGCGCCCAGCTTCCAGGTGTTGACGCCGCCCGAGGTGCTGTAGGCGGTGTAGCGAATGGCGCCGTTGACATCGAGGCCCTCGGCCAGCGGCACGACGGTTTCGAGGTAACCTTCCGCCACCGAATAATGGCCCTTGGTCACCAGGTAGTTGCCGAACAGCCAGCCCGAATTGTACTGGGGCTCGACAAAGCCGTTGATCGATTCCAGGCGCCATTCCGCACCGAAGGCGACCGAGACCGGACCGGCCCAGGTCGAGATCGGGTTGCCCGAGGCGTTGAAGCCATAGACCTGCTCGTTCAGACGCTGCAGGCGATAGGGCGTGCCCAGAACGTAATCCAGGCCCTTCTGGAAGTCCGTGGCGCTCTGCATGCCGCCATTCACACCGATGCGCGACAACGGCACACAGCCGTTGGTCGGGGCGGTGAGGCTGGAACGGCACACGATGGTGCCGGCCGGCACGCCCAGCGCGTTGCCGGCGGGTGCGAACACCGCATCCTGCGCCGCGGCCAGGCGGGCATTGTTCCACAGCGGGGTTTCCTGCTCCCGCGTGTTGGTCATGCTGGCCTGGGCAAACAGGTTCCAGGTCCAGTCGGTGTCCAGGACATTGGTGTTGCCATCCAGGCCCAGCGCGAAACGCTGGGCTTCACGGCCATTGCGGCTGCCCGACTTGGGGAAGCCCGCATTGGTCGAGCCCATGTTGAGCGACTTCAGATTGTTCGCGGCCATATAGTCGCGAATGCTCTGGGGCAGGAAAGCGTTGTCCGACAGGATGGTGATGCCGCCCACTTGCGGAGGCTGCATGTAATAGCTGCGGCCCTTGTAGCGGGTCACCGAGCCTTCCACCCACAGGTCGATGTCGGGCGTGATGTAATAGCTCGCCCGGCCGAACAGGCTTCCGCGGGTTTCACCGGCGGCCAGCGAGTCGGTACCGCCATAGTTGGCCTGGGTTATGGCGGTGTCACCACCGATCATCCAGGGGCCGGTCACCGTGCCGTAGGCCAGGTTGTTGACCGAGCCGTTGACGCCGAAATAGGTGCCGCCCAGCTTGGTCGACTTGGCGCCCGTGTTGGTCACCGAGTTGATGACCAGGCCGCCGGGCGAAACCTGGCTGGCGCCGATGCCCTTCTGGATCAGATAGAAGGGCTGGCCGTTGGTCGCCGTATAGGCGGGGTTCTGGACCCGGAAGAAACCCTGCTGGTTCCATTTCGGGTTGTAGTCATAGATGCCCTGGATCTGCACCCATTCGCCGGAAAGCAGCAGGTGCGCCTTGCCGCCCAGGAAGTCGCCGCCATAGGTCAGGTTGGTCTTATAGTTGGGACGCAGGGCATTGTAGGTCTCGCCATACTGCATCGATCCCTTGATGCCGGTATAGTCGGTGTCGAGGATGAAGTTGACGACACCGCCCACCGCGTCCGAGCCATAGTCGGCCGAGGCGCCGCCGGTGACCACGTCAACGCGCTTCACCAGCTGTTGCGGAATGGTGTTGATGTCGATTTCGCCGGTCGAGGCCGAAGCCGGGGTGCGATGACCGTCCAGCAGGACCAGGGTGCGGTTGGCGCCCAGGCCGCGCAGGTTCAGCGAAGCCACGCCCGCCAGACCGTTGGACAGGCTGCCCGCCGAGGTGTCGGCCTTGGTGCTGGCCTGCAGGGCCGGAAGCTGATCGACGAATTCCGACAGATTGGCCGGCGCGCGCGCGTCGATCTGGTCGGCGCCGATCACCGTAACCGGGGTTGGCGCATTGTAACCGTTACGCACCACGCGGGTGCCGGTCACGGTCACCGCTTCGGTGCCTTCGTCGGCGGCCGCGACCTGGGTCGCCGAAGCGGCCTCCTGGGCGGCGGCACTCTGCGCGCCAAGCGCCAGGGCAGCCATGCCGGCGGTTGTCAAAATCCCGCATCGCAGTGCGGTCAGAACCGAATTTCCGTACTTGAATGTTTTACGCATCAGACTCCCCCGAGGGTTAAAGAGTCCTGTCTGCGTTTCCCCGCTATTTTTTCCCCAACTGTGACTGCGCTGTTTTTTTGTGCAGTTCACAAACCGAAATTTCAAACCTGGCTGCGCCCAGTCTCCGAAAACTTCTGCGCAAGACCTTGTTTTGCGCGGCCAAATCGACAGAAGACCAACCGGAACACAGTCATGTGCGGTTGGCCAAAAAACAGGCCGCCCGCGTACTATTTCGGCAGACGATGACCAGCTCCCCGGTCCGTGTCTGCCGTTACCAAAACCCTATCAGAAAGTATGTTGCGGTTCTCGCTAATCTCAGACAGCTTTCCCTCGAATAGATTTGAATTCGAGCGTTGCCGGAGGTTGTTTTGCAGAATTCCAACACATCGTCACTGGATGCCACGGATTATCGAATCCTGCGCGAGCTGGTCCGGGACGGGCGCGCCGCCGATGTTCTGCTCGGTGAACGCATCAACCTGTCCAGCACCGCGGTGGCGCGCCGCCGCAAGATCATGGAGGAGAGCGGCATCATCGCCGGCTACAGCGCCAGCGTGAACATGTCGTCCCTGGGCTTCAACGGGGTGGTGATGGTCGCCATCGAACTGAACTCGCAGGCCGAACACATATTAATGGAGTTCGAGCGGCAGGTGGTGAAGTGCCCGTCAATTTCCTATTGCGGGTTTGTTTCCGGCGACACCGACTTCATGATCATGATCCATGTCGATTCCTTCAACGACTATGACCGCATCTATCGCCGCGAACTGGCCAACCTGCCCCATGTCGCCAAGATCCGCTCCAGCTTCGTGCTGCGCGAGGTGGCCCGCCGCCTGACCCCACCGGTGGTGTTCGACGGCGTGAAGTAGCCTGGCGGCCCGGTCATCACGGGGCCGGCACTTCTCATTGAAAATCCTGCGCGCGGAACGGGATCGCATTGCGATTCCGTCAAGATGGACGTGTTTGGCATTTGAAAATGCCAGAAGGCCCATTGCCGAACGTGCTAGCTTTTTTGCGTCTGCAAAAGCATCGCGCGCTTGGGGCAATGGGAGATTTTTGATGGCTGGTGTGAGCGAAGATGCGGATGACGGCGGCGGGCTGCGGCGGGCACTGGGGCCGCTGCACCTGATCACGCTGGGCATCGGAGCAATCATCGGCGCCGGCATCTTCGTGCTGACCGGCCATGCCGCCGCCGGCTATGCCGGGCCGGGCGTGGTGATTTCCTTCGCCATTGCCGGCCTGGGCTGCCTGTTCGCCGGGCTGTGCTATTCCGAATATGCCGCGATGATCCCGGTCGCCGGCAGCGCCTATACCTATACCTATGCCACGCTGGGCCGCTTCATGGCCTGGATCATCGGCTGGAACCTGGTGCTGGAATATCTGGCGGCGTCATCGACCGTGGCGGTGGGCTGGTCCGGCTATTTCACCAACTTCCTGGCCGGCTTCGGCCTGCATGTGCCCGCGGCCCTGGCCGCCGCGCCCATCGCCGGCAGCAGCCTTGGCGCCATGTCCCTGACCGGCGCCTGGTTCAACCTGCCCGCCATGGCCGCGGTCCTACTGGTCTCGGTGTTCCTGATCACCGGCGTGAAGATGTCGGCCAACTTCAACAATGTGATGGTGGCGATCAAGGTCACCATCGTGCTGGCGGTGATCCTGTTCGGCTTCGCCTATATCGTGCCGGCCAATCACACGCCCTTCATTCCGCCCAACACCGGGGAGATGGGCCATTTCGGCTGGACCGGCATCTTCCGCGCCACCGGCGTGATCTTTTTCTCTTATATCGGCTTCGACGCGGTGTCCGTGGCCGCGCAGGAAGCCAAGAACCCCCAGCGCGACATTCCCATCGGCATCCTGGGATCGCTGTTCATTTGCACCCTGCTCTACATGCTGATGAGTTATGTGCTGACCGGCATCGCCCCCTATCAGACGCTGAATGTCGCCCATCCCGTCAGCCAGGCGGTGGAAGCCCATGCCACCACGCGCTGGATGGCGCCCTTCGTCAACATCGGCGCGATCGTCGGCCTGGCCTCGGTGATGCTGGTGTTTCTTCTGGCGCAAAGCCGGGTCTTCTATGCCATGAGCCGCGACGGCCTGATCCCGCCCGCCTTCAGGGAAATTCATCCGCGTTTCGCCACGCCCTGGAAAGGCAACATCATCACCGGAATCATCTGCGCCATCATGGCGGGGGTGCTGCCGCTGGACGTGCTGGGCGAGCTGGTCAGCATCGGCACGCTGGCGGCCTTCTGCATCGTCTGCGCCGGTGTGCTGGTGCTGCGGGTGCGCCTGCCGAACCAGCCGCGGCCCTTCCGCACCCCGCTGGTCTGGGTGACCGCGCCGCTCGGCATCGTCATGTGCCTGTTCATGATGATCTTCCTGCCGCTGGACACCTGGCTGCGGCTGGCCGCCTGGACCGCCATCGGCCTGTGCATCTATTTCCTGTACAGCGTCCGGCACAGCAGCCCCCAGCACAGCAGCGCCCTGCAGTGAAACAGAGACCGGCATGAACGCGACTGAAACCCCTGCCCGCCCTGTCCCGGCCCTTACAAAGGCGCCCCATGCCAGCGTGGTCGACCTGTTTACCATCGGCATCGGCCCATCCAGCTCGCACACCGTCGGGCCGATGCGGGCGGCGGCGGCCTTTGCCGTGCAGGCCCTGCTGCAGGGCACGCCGCAATCGGTGACCTGTGAGCTGTTCGGATCGCTGGCCCTGACCGGCAAGGGCCATTGCACCGACACCGCGATCCTGCTGGGCCTGTCCGGCTGGCTGCCCGAAGTCGTGGACCCCGACACGATCATCGCAATGGTGGAGAAAATCCGGGCCGAAGGAGAGCTGACGCTTTCGGGCCGCACCACCATCCCGTTCAAGGAAGATGAACATCTGAAATTCCGCACCGGCGAATTCCTGCCCGGTCACCCCAATGCCATGCGCTTCATCGTGCGCTATGCCGGGGACCGCGAATTCCAGCAGACGTATTTTTCCATCGGCGGCGGCGCGATCATTGCGGAAGGTGAAAGCACCGTCCGTTCCAATGTCGCGGTGCCCTTCCCCTTCACTTCGGCGGCAGAGCTGCTGGAGATGGGCAAGCAATCGGGCCTGTCGATCGCCCAGATCATGTGGGCGAATGAGGAAGCCTGGCGCGGTCATGACGAAACCGAAGCCTTCCTCAATGACGTGCGCGTGGCGATGATGGACAGCATCAAGCGCGGCTTCGGCCAGGATGGCGTGCTGCCGGGCGGGCTGAAGGTGCGCCGCCGCGCCAAGGCCATCCATGAAAAGCTGCTGGCGCGCGGACCGCGCACCGATCCGTCCCATGTCTTTGAATGGGTCAGCCTTTATGCCCTGGCGGTGAACGAGGAAAATGCCGCCGGCGGGCGGGTGGTGACCGCGCCAACCAACGGCGCGGCGGGCATTCTGCCCGCGGTGCTGAAATATTATGAGACCTTCACCAACAACCCCACGCCGGGCAAGTCGCGCGACTTTCTGATGACCGCCAGCGCGATCGGCATGCTCTACAAGTCGCGCGCCTCCATCTCGGCGGCGGAAATGGGATGCCAGGGCGAGGTGGGCGTGGCCTGTTCGATGGCGGCCGGCGGCCTGGTCTGCGCCCTGGGCGGCAGCAATGCCCAGATCGAGAACGCCGCCGAGATCGGCATGGAGCACAATCTGGGCCTGACCTGCGATCCGGTCGGCGGGCTGGTCCAGATTCCCTGCATCGAGCGCAACACGATGGGCGCGGTCAAGGCGATCAATGCCGCCTATCTGGCGCTGCATGGCGACGGCAAGCATATCGTGTCACTGGATTCGGTGATCGAGACCATGCGCCAGACCGGCGCCGACATGCAGTCCAGCTACAAGGAAACCAGCCTGGGCGGGCTGGCCGTCAATGTCGTGGTCTGCTGACGCTAGCAGGCGCCGCCGCGCAGCGCCGACACGTCCATCGTCGACAGGATATCGGCCAGCGTCCGCCAGCGGCCCGTGGTTTTGCCGCGCGCGGCCACGCAGGCCTGAACCAGGTCGCGCGCCACGCTGTAGCCCAGGGCATAGGCCCCGTATTTGTAGGTGAATTGCAGCAGCGCCTGGGGGCTGGCGATCATCGCCCGGCGTTCCAGCGCATAGCCGGCATCGAAGGGTGTGGTGCGGCCATCGTAAAAATCGCGCAGGATCGGCGTGGCGGCCAGCGCCATCTCGCCCGCCAGCGCATGAACCCGCACATACTGCGCTGCCAGTGCCGGATCGAATCCGGCCAGCGGAAACAGCACATCGCGCTGGAAGGCCAGCCGGTCCTTTGGCGGAAAAGCCAGATCGACACCGTAATTGGCCGCGCCCTCGCGCAACAGTTGATCGGGCGAGCGCAGGATCACAACCGTATCCTCGACCGGCAGGGGCGCCGCGGCCGTCCATAACAGGAACTGGGCATGATGGCCGGGATAGGCCTCGTGACAGGCCACATCCAGCGCCGTGCCGATATAGGCGACGCCATCGGGATTGACCTGCAACAGGCTGCGGTCATCGCCCTGATAGCGTTGCCAGGCCGCGCCCACGTCATCGGTCCATTCGACCGTAAGTTTTTCCTCCGGCGGCAAATGCCAATGTGCCCCGGAATGTACCAGGGTACGGGCCCGGCACCCGGCCAGCGCCCGCTGGAACACCGCCTTGCGCCGGTCGGGGGGAATGACGAAACGGGCGCGGAAGGCCGCCAGCCGGTCCGACAACGCACCGGGGCCCGGCAGTGCCGCCGTCAAGGCATCGCGTAACGCAGCCAGACGCGCCGGATCGGGCGCCGACGGTGTGACACCGAAAATGCGCCGGGCCTGATCGTCGAAAGACATGGCGTGGGGGCCGGCCATCGCATCGCTCAGCGCGATCAGATGGGCGACACGCGCGGCCAGCCGGTTCCGGCGCGGCGAAGGCGCGTCAGCGGCGACATCCCGGCCCAGCCGCACCAGATCGGCGCGCAATCCGGCCAGGGTGGGCGCGGGCACCACCTTGTCCCGCAGATCGGGCGGCCCGAAATAGGCGTCCACCGCCCCCGGCTCGATCCGGTCCAGGCCAAGGGCAAGAACAACGAAGCGGCGGCCCTGCCCCTCAAGCGGCGCAGGCATCGAGACGAAATAAAGCGCGCCAAGCAGCGCCGCCAGCGCGCCAAGCCCTGCCAGCCCCGCAAGCCGCCGTTTCATGCTTACAAAGCGCGTGCGTGCCATCCGCCGCGACAATAGCTATTCGGTGCGCAGCGCGTCTATCGGGTCCAGAAGCGAGGCGCGGCGCGCCGGGTAGCTGCCGAAGACCAGCCCCACGGCGGCTGCGATACCGATCGCCAGCGCCATCGACTGGGCCGACACGGTCACCGGCCAGTCCAGCGCCCAGCCGATCAGCCGGGCGGTCACGAAGCCCAGCATCAGCCCGACCACACCCCCGACCACGGACAGTGTGATCGCCTCGATCAGGAACTGCAGCGCCACGTCCAGCGAGCGCGCGCCGGTGGCCACGCGCAGGCCGATCTCGCGCGTGCGCTCGGTCACCGACACCAGCATGATGTTCATGATGCCGATTCCGCCCACGATCAGCGACACCCCGGCAATGCTGGCCAGCAGCGCCGTCATGGTGTCGCTGGCGCGGTCCAGCGTGTCGGCCATTTCCGACAGGGTGACTTCATCCAGCTTGGGCAGGTTGGCCAGGGCAAAGGCCGCGGCAGGCGTGTAAAGCCCCTGGGTCAGCGCCTTGGCAGCCTGGGTCTCAACGGTGAAATCGTCGGGCCGCCCCGCGCCGCCGCCCTGCTGGCTGATATAGCCCTGGCCATTTGCGGCCGAGGCCAGGCCGTGGCGCTGGCGCAGCAGCGTCTTGACGTCATCGGCAATGCGCGAGGCCTCGCCCGCCTTTTCCGCGGCGATGACGATATAGTCCAGATAGTCGATGCCCTCGCCCGCCTGCAGCTTGCGCCAGGGCACGAACAGCATCTCGTTATGTTCGTCCGAGGTGTCGTCGGTGACGCCGACGATGGTATAAGCCGCGTCGCGCACCGTGATCGGCTTGCCGGTGGGATCGAAGCCCTTGCCGAACAGATTATCGGCCAGCGTGCGCCCGATCACCGCCTCGCTGGAGCCATCGGCCAGCATGTGGCCGGGCCGGATATTCCAGGTATAGGCCTTGGCATAGGCGGCGGCGATGCCGTCCACGGGCGCGAAGGCACGCGAGGCGCCGCTGACCACGCTGGTGCGACGCGACAGGCCGGGGCTGACGGCGGTGATGCCCGGCACCTGGGCGGCGATCGCCTGGGCATCGGCATAGGTGAGCGTATGGGCCGCGCCCAGGCCCGCCGCGATGCCCACGCTTTCGCCGCCGCGGGTATAGTTGCCGGCGCGCACGAAGATCAGGTTGGTGCCGGCGGAGCGCACTTCGCCTTCGACCGAGCCGCGCGCGCCGGTGCCCAGCGCCACCATGGTCAGAACCGCCGCCACGCCGATGATGATGCCCAGCATGGTGAGCAGGCTGCGCATCCGGTTGCGGTTCAGCGAACGCACCGCCAGGCGGATATTGACGGGCATCAGCGCGAACATGGCAGTCTCCGTATCTTGGACATCGTCTATTCGGACCTCGCCTATTCGGATCTGAGCGCGATGACCGGATCGAGCACCGCGGCGCGGCGCGCCGGGGCGATGCCGAACACGATGCCGGTAGCCGCGGCCATGACCAGCGCCGCCACCAGCATGATGGGCGAGGCGGCGGTCGCCCAGTGGAGGCCATATTCGGTGACCAGAAGCCCGATCCAGCCCAGGAACAGGCCGATCAGCCCGCCCAGCGCCGCCAGCGTCATCGCCTCGACCAGGAACTGGATCATCACGTCACCGGCCCGCGCGCCCAGCGCCATGCGCAGCCCGATCTCGCGGGTGCGCGCCGTCACCGACACCAGCATGATGTTCATCACCCCGATGCCGCCCACCAGCAGCGACACCGCCGCCGCCCCCGCCAGCAGCAGGGTAAAGGTACGGCCCGCGGCCCTGAGACTCTTGGCCATCTGCTGCCAGGACGCCTGTTCGAAGCCGGTGACATTGGAATGGACCGCGCGCACCAGGTGCGGATCGGCGCCCATGGAGGGCATCGCCGACACGCTTTGGCTGGTGACGCGGAAATCGTCGGCCATGTTATCGGGCAGGCGATGCAGGTCCCGCAGCTTCTGCTGGATGTCCGCCGCGACCTGGCTGGTCACCCCGACCGAGACGGTGCGCACCGTGATGGTGTCGTAATTCTTGCGGCCCAGAACCCGCTGGGCCAGGCCGACCGGCACATAGACCGGCGGCACGACCGAACTGTCGCTGTCATCCACGCCGCCGATCACGCCCACCACCCGCACCTGGCGGCCGCCAATCGCCATCACCTTGTCCAGCGGCGAAGCCTGGCCCGGCCACAACTGGCCGGCCGATTTGCGCGTGACCAGCATGACGGGCGCACCCCCGGCATGCTCGTCCGCGCTGATCATCCGGCCGGCCAGCAGTTTCCAGCCGCTCATTTCCGGCCAGGCGGGCTGAAACCCGTTCACGCGCACCACCCGCACCGGAATATCCGCATTGTCATCCAGGCTGGCATTGCCCGCCATGCCCGCCGCCACCGCTTTCACATCGGCGACGCGGTGACGCAGCATGTCCATCTCGGCCGCGCCAAGCGGCGTGGGCGGATTGCGGTACTCGGTCTGGCGCACGGCGGCGGCGCGGCGGCGCGCATCCATCGCTGCGGCGTCCTTGCCAATGTCGGCAAGCTGGCCGCCATCGCCCATCACCGAAACGACCTGGCCCTCGGCCTGTTCGCCGCCGCTGCTGTCCTGGCGTCCGCTGCTGTTGACCCCGGCGGGCACGAAGTTGCCGGAGCGGATGGTGATGCGGGTAGGACCCGCCGCCTCGATCTGGGATTCGATTTTCAGTTGTGCGCCGCGCCCCAGGCCCGACACGATCACAACCATCGCCACGCCGACGCTCATGCCCAGAAGAGTCAGGATCGCCTGCAGCCGGTTCTGCATGAGCGCCCGCATCGCCATGCGCAGGTTAATGCCCATGATGGGCATCCTTGGGCGCCTTGGCCGCAGCAATCACCTTGGCGGCAGCGACATCGACCAGCGCGGACTTGCCCTGGCGCACGAAACCCACATGCAGCGTGGCCTTGGCGTCGGTCAGGGGCGCCGTCTTGCCGGTCCAGAACACGCCGGTGGGGTCGATCTGCATGTCGACATATTCGGTCTTCAGGCCGGGATGGGCGATTTCGACCGCCACCTGCGACAGGGCGGAGGCCGGAAGCGGCTCGCCCATCGCATCGGAGAAATAAATCTGCACCCCACCCGCCGGAAGCGCCGCCGTCTCGAAATGCATGTCCTTGTGGGCCACGACCACGCCGCCGTGATGCGGCTCGTCATCCACCCCGTTATGGGCGATGGCGGGCGCCCCCAGAACAAGCGGCACAAGCAGCACGGCACGCAGCAGCAGTCTATTCATGACGAAGAGCCTCTATGGGATCGAGCCGGGCGGCGCGCTGCGCCGGATAGACCGAGAACACCGTGCCGATCAGCGCCGCCACGGCCACCGCCATGGCGGCCGACAGGGGCGAGACCACGGCCGACCATTGGAAGAATTTCTGCAGGCTGCCCGATGCGGCCACCCCCAGGGCAATGCCCAGCAGTCCGCCGATGACGCTGAGCAACACCGCTTCCAGCACAAACTGCACGGCGATATCGCCCTGGCGCGCACCCAGCGCCATGCGCAGCCCCACCTCGCGGGTGCGCTGGGTGACCGACAGCAGCAGCAGGTTCATCACCCCGATGCCGCCCACCAGCAGCGAGACGATCGCCACCCCGCCCAGCAATGCCAGCATGGTGCGGTTGGTGCGCTTGAGCGAAGCCGACAGGCTGGCCACCGTCATATTGTCGACGCTGGCCATGTTGCCCGTGACCATGCGGGCCAGCGCGGGCGACAGGCCCTTGCCCAGAACCTGCTGGGCCACGCTGGTGACGGTGAAGTCGTCGGGCATGGCCTGGGTGATCTTGTGGCGCTGGCGCAGCAGGTCGGTGATGGCCTTGGCGACCTTTGTGGTGTCGCCCACCGATGTGGTGGTCACCGCGATATTGTTCAGCTTGGACAGGTTGAGCAGATTGTCGATGGTGCTGACCGGCACATAGAAAGCATCGAACTGGTCGTCGCCCGGCGCCGGCTGGTCCGCCCAGCTTCGGCTGCCCACCACGCCGATCACCTTGAAGGGCTGATGCCACAGCAGGATCGTCTGCCCCACCGGATTGACGCCCTTGCCGAACATATGGTCGGCCACCACCCGGCCCAGCACCGCCACCTGCGTGCCCTGGTCCACGTCCGCCTTGGTCAGGAAATGGCCATAGACCATGGTCCAGCCATTGCGGATCTGCGGCAGGTCGGCCTCGGTGCCATGCATGCGCGTGAACCACTGGCGGTGCAGCGGCGTTTCCTGCACGAAGATGCGCTCATTCTCATGAACCCCCGACACCACGAAGCGCACGCCATCAATGGCGGCGATCGCCTTGGCGTCGGCGCGGGTCAGCGTGGCCGCCGAGCCCAGCCCCGCCGAGGAATCACCCAGCCGCTGGGCGGCGGTCGGATGGTCGTGTACCGCCATCGGGTCATCCTCGAAATGGACGGAGACAAAGCCGTCCTCAAGCCCGCTCTCGTCGACGCGCAGCACCGCGTCACTGAAGCCGGCGTCGCGCACCTGACTGTTCAGGCGGCCGCTGAACGCGGCCCGCATGGCGCGCGGCGCACCCGCCGGGTGTTCCCAGCGCGGCTCCAGCGCGCCCAGGCTGTGGCCGATATTGGCTTCCGGGTCGACGCTGGTGTCGGTCTTGACGGCGTAATTGCCCGCCGTCACCACGATCAGGTTCGCACCGGCGGCCCGCAACTGTTCGTCCAGCGCGTCCTGGGCGCCGCGGCCCAGCGCCAGGCTGGTGACCAGCGCGCCGACGCCTGCGGTCATGCCCAGCATCGCCAGCGCCGCCTGCGTCCGGTTGCGCAGCAGCGCCTGAAAAGCCAGAAGCAGGAATTGCCGGAAACTGCGCAACAGCACCTCCGTCAGTTGACCGCCGCCATCGGCACGGGCGCGACTTCATCCTCCAGCGCCGGACGGGGCGCATTGGCCTTGTCGCTCAGGATCAGGCCGTCGCGCACCGCGATGATGCGCGTGCCATAGGCCGCGATATCGGCCTCATGGGTGATCAGCACGATGGTGATGCCCTGCTTTTCACGCAACTCCTGCAGGGTCCGCATCACGTCGATGCTGGTCTTGGTGTCCAGGTTGCCGGTCGGCTCGTCCGCCAGGATCAGCGAAGGCTGGTTGACCAGCGCGCGGGCGATGGCCACGCGCTGCTGCTGGCCGCCCGAAAGCTGGTTGGGATGGTGATCGGCCCGGTTGCCCAGCCCCACCATCTCCAGCGCCGCCATCGCGCGGGCCCGCCGTTCGGCCGCCGGCAGGATGGGCCGCGAATAGAGCAGCGGCACTTCCACATTCTCCAGCGCGGTGGTGCGCGGCAGAAGGTTGAAGCCCTGGAAGACAAAGCCGATCTGGCGGTTGCGGATTTCCGCCAGCGCGTCGCGCGACAGCGCCGAGACGTCCTTGCCGTTCAGCAGGTAATGGCCGTCCGTGGGCCGGTCCAGGCAGCCCAGGATGTGCATCATGGTGGACTTGCCCGAACCGGAGGGACCGACGATCGACACGAACTCGCCCGCATCGATGTCCAGCGAGACGCCGCGCAACGCGTCGACCTGATTGTCCCCCAGCTTGTAGACCTTGGTAATCGCCTCAAGGGATATGACCGGCAATGAAGCCCCCTTCGTGATGATGGTGTGAACAGGACTCCCTGGCGATCACATCTTCTTTTCTGAATCTTCATCGAGCGGCTTGGGCATCGGCCCGTTCAGCCCGGCATAGTTGTACAGCGCGGTGGCCACCGACTTCTCGGCCCCGGCGATGCCATAGACCTTGCCGGCGCCCTCGATCACATAATACTCGTTGGCCGCATGGGCGTTGCCGCCCGAACCCGCCATGCCGCCGAAGATCGGCACATTCACCGCGAAGCCGGAGAACAGGTAGCTGGGCCAATAGCCGCCCATGATCGAGGCTTCCGAATGGACCGGCGCGTGCGGGATGTTGAAGGTGTTGAACATGCTGTTCACGGCGCGGCCGATTTCGGTGTCCGTGGTGGTCATCGCCCAGGGCACGTCGCCGACCACGTTGATCTGCACGTCCTTGTAGCCATGCGAGTCCAGATGGGCGCGGATCTTCTTGACCAGGTCGGGCCCGTTCATGTTGGGCACATAGCGGATATTGTGCTTGGAGGTGATCTTGTTGGGCAGGATCGCGCCCGAACCGCCGGCGAACATGTTGCCGCCCCAGATGCCGTCCAGGTTGAAGGAGGTGCCCTGCGAGGACATCTTCAACACGGTATAGGGATCGTCAGAGATAAAACGCGCCACGCCCAGATTCTGGGCCGCCACCTTCAGGTCATACCCCTTGGCCGCGGCGTGCAGCTTGGCGTCGTCATATTTCGAGATCGGCTTGATGTTGTCGTAGAAGCCCTTGACCAGGGAGTGATTGCCGGAATCATCCACCAGCGTGGACAGCATCTTGATGTGACGCCAGGCCGGCGAATCCACCGAACGCTTGAAGGCGCCGTGAATGTTGCTGTAGGTCGGCCCGCGGCCCCAGCTGGTGCCGCTGGTGGTCAGCTCGATGAACAGGCAGCCTTCCGAACCGCTGAGGCCGCGCGAGCCGCCGCCCGGCGACTGGCCGCCGAAGGTGTACATCGCATCGACGTCCTTGAAGAGCTCCTTGTGGGTGGTGATGAACTTGCGATAGCCCATGTCCATCCGCTCTTCGTCGCCTTCGGCGATGAAGATCAGGTTGACCGGCAGCTTGCCCGTCACCGCCTTGATCGACATCAGCGCATTCCACATGGCCATTTCGGGGCCCTTGGAATTGACCGCGCCGCGGCCGATCAGGACTTTCTTGTAGGGCGCCTGTTCGACCAGCCGGCCCTCGAAGGGCGGGGCCTTCCACAGGTCGGGCTGGGTCACCGGCATGGTGTCGTACATCCAGTAGATGGCCACGGTCTTGGCCGCGCCCTCGTCGCACTTGGCGAACACGACCGGGTTGCCCTGCTGGCCCCATTCGGTCTGGCCGACGTCGTAGACCTTGGTCTGCTGGCAGCCGAGCTGGTCGAAGAAGCCCTTCACCATCTCCGCCGATTCCTGGATACCCTCGCCGGTGTTGGAGATGCTGGGCTGCTGGATCCACTTCTGCAGGTTGACCACATGCTGGTCGATATTGGTATCGATATAGGAATAGATCTTCTTCAGATCCGCATTGTGGATCTGGCTCATGTCGATATCGATGGTGGTATCGCCATGGGGGCGGATGCCCAGCTTGGGCGTCGCCGCGGCGGCCGTCTGGCTTTCGGTCTTGTCGCTGGGGCCTGAATCGGGGCCGCAACTGGCCAACGCGGTCACGACGCCCATCGCGATGGACATCATCAGGCACTTCTTCAACGCTTTCATATCGCCACCCCAGCTTTACGATCCAGAGGCGATCCGGACAGGCAAAATCCCGTCGCTGCGGTTTTGAGGCCGCATTGGCTTTGACCTGACGGGCAGTTGGCCCGAATTCACCCAACCCGATTACGGTAGATCAATCGCGCCTTTATTTTCCGGCTAATTGCCGGCGTGTTCCGTCCCGGCTGCGAAGAATTCAAATCCAATCGCACCGATCGCGCCGGATTCCATCACGGTGGCTTTGAAACAAGGCGTTTCCCGGCATTTCGGCCAGCGCGCGCTTTCCAGTGCGTGCTTTCAAATGCGAGCACGGGCGCCTGCCATTCCAGATAGCACCGCGATGCCGCCAGGAATGGTGGTGCCGGCAGTCCTGGTCAAACCGTTCTCTGCCCGATGTTGCCTGTATATTGGGAAAACAAAGGTAATTCAGAGATTTGTCTGGATTTACAGCGCCAAAGAGGCCTACGAGAGCGCCCACGGGAAATTGCGCGGGCTGCAAGCCTAAGGCCTCTAGCTGCCCTGTTCAACAGGCCAGCAGAGATTTACCAGGCGGTGATTCCCAGCCCCCAGACATGCCGCACTGACCAAGGCGCGAACAATGTCGGGAGCCAAAAAGGCCAGCGACATGTACATCTGAACTGACCTCCTGCTGCCCTCCGCCCGGCAATATCCTCGATTGATAGCTTCTGGTTGCAGCTCGAAGCTCTCGCATCCAGGCTCGCCCTGACCATAGCCTTCACAACCGCGATTCGAGTTTCGTTACAGATCGGACGACCATCTTTCGAGGATCTGCGCGGTAGCAATATTTCCCGTTTGGTCGTGATGGTTTCGGCTTCAAGGAATTTCTATCTGTTTCCCCGCGCCAGCGCCAGCATCTACCAGCGTGATGACAAGCTGATCATTATTTGTGAGACACACCGGCTGATCTGTTCAACCAGATCCCTGCCAAGCGCACCGGAGGCTCTGGCATCCGCAATACTGGGATGTTGCTCCCGAATCGCGCCCAGGACTGCCCTCTCAATATCGGGCGCAGAGATGCGCCTTATGCGCCCAGCCTCTTGCCCGCGGCCTTCGTACAGAAGCCGGCAGGCATAGTATCTATATCGAATGCCGTTCTTCCGCGTGTAGGTTGGCGTCATCAAGTTTCCACGGTCATCAAATAGCCTGCCCTGTAGCAGAGAAGCGTTTTGAGAACGCGACTGATGGGTAGATCGGGCATTACTGACCAATTGCCGCTGCACGGCATCAAAAACGCCAACCCCGACAATCGGCTCGTGTTCTGCTGGATAGCTGTTGCCGTGATGGTTCAGGTACCCGATATAGGTCCGGTTTTTAAGCAAGTGATTGAGAGGACCTCTCGTAAATGGAACCCCGCCGGTCTTTTTGCCACTGGAGAGTATCCGAGAGCGTGTTTTTATGCCTGTACGGTAAAGCTCTTCCAGTAACGGTGTGATTGAACCCAGCTCTAAATAGCGGCTGAATATGCGCCTTATGACTTCTGCTTCTTGAGGGTCGACTATGAGCTTGCGGTCTGCGACCCGATAACCAAACGGTGGAACGCCGCCAACCCATAGACCCTTTTTCTTGGAGGCGGCAATCTTATCGCGGATTCGCTCAGCGGTGACTTCCCTTTCGAATTGGGCAAATGACAGGAGCACATTCAGGGTTAGGCGCCCCATACTGTTTGTTGTATTGAATGCTTGGGTTACAGAAACAAAAGACGTTCCGTTTTGATCGAACAGGTCCACCAGCTTTGCAAAATCCGCTAGGGATCGGGTTAGCCGGTCGACTTTGTACACGACAATGACGTCGACCTTCCTATCGCGGACGTCACTGAGTAGACGAGTGAGCGCGGGGCGTTCAAGGGTACCGCCTGAATAGCCACCATCATCGTATGAGCATTGGATCAGACGCCAACCTTCATGGGCCTGGCTTTTGATGTAGGATTCGGCTGCTTCCCGTTGAGCGTCTAGCGAATTGAAATCTTGCTCTAGCCCAGCATCGGTAGAGACACGGGTATAGATCGCGCATCGAGTTTCTTTAGTCAGAGGCACGCCTGCCTCTTTCCCGGCACACACCAAAGAATTTGAGCCCATTCCATCTGGTGCCGGTTATGGCGCGTGCAGCTGCGCTTAGGCTACGAAATTGATTGCCTCGCCATTCATAGCCGTTATCTGTTCGGGTCACGTGGTGAAGGGTCCCGCCGTATTCGCGGACAAAGACAGTACCTACTGTATGAGAATGGGGCCGGCTGTTTAAATGGGGCGAGCGTGCCCTCTCCCCGGGCCTGGCCAGTGCGTCCAGATAGCGCTCCTCATGTTTTTCGAGTCCTCCCAAGCGCTCCACCTGCATCTGATAAGCGAGCAGGCTAACCAGAAGATGCCTCGGCAAATGGCCTGGGAACGGTTTGCGATGAAGGCTACGCCAGCATCTAGAAAGGTCGCCTTTGTCCATACTGGCCAGCCTGGCGAGCTCTTGTTCTATATCGATGGGTTCTGACTTCATGGCCGGCATGCCTCTCGTGGACAGGTCCGCATGCACGCTCCATTGGACGTAGAAGTCCAGTTTTTCGAGGCTAGCTGGCCCGAAAATATCTCGACTTATTAGGCATTTATTCCCGATGTTATATTTGCCGTACCAAGGGTCCGATTAGGGCTTCGGCCCGATGAATAGCGCCACGATTGCGATGATTGCGGTTACTATCGCTAATGCCGCCTTAGCGATTGTGTTGGCTGTTTGGTCTGCACGGGCCGCCCCCTACGCTGCGCCCCTGGCAGACCGTGCAATAGCTCTAAGCCGTTGCCGCAGCGTAGTCAGTTCGAGCGCTTTAGTGCATTTTCACGAAAATGCACTATCGAATCTCGCCAATTGACACCCATTTCCTTCCGATAATCCCGTAAGCGGGGCACTATGGGGGCAAGGTCGGATTACAATTGTGCCCGATCCAAAGGTACCATTTCCACGACGGCGCCTTCCGCCAGCGCCGGGGTGCCGGGCATTAGCCGGATCAATGCATTGGATGAGGCAAAGACCGAAATTAGCGATGAACCCTGGTCGTCGAAGGCCGTTATCCACAATTGTCCGCACGCGTCGCTCTCCCAGTGCGCCCGCATATAATGCTCGCGGGGGCCGTTTGCAGACAGAGCTCTGCGCAAGCGCGCGTGGCGCCTCTGCGCCTGGGGAACATTCCTCAGCATTGCGCCGATCATGGGCTTGAGAAACAACTGCGCGCAAACGAAGGCCGATGCCGGATTACCGGGAAGACCCAAAACCGGCTTGCCGGCAACCGTCCCGAACCAGGTTGGCTTGCCGGGCCGGACGGAGACTTTTTCGACAACGGGGCGCAAGCCCAAACTCGCCAAGGCCGGACGGGCATAGTCGTGGTCGCCGACGGAAGCCCCGCCCACGACGACGAGCAGATCGTTTTCCCTCAGGGCCCGCTGCGCCGCGGCTGCAATCGCCGCGGGGTCATCGCGCTCTAATGCCAGCCGCTGGCACATGCCGCCCCAGGTCCGTGCCAGCCCAGCAAGCCCAAATGTCGCTGAATCGAAAATTTGCCATGGCTCCGGAGTCCTGCCGGGTACGGCAAGCTCGTTCCCGGAGGACAATATTGCGACACGGGGACGACGGACCACCACCACCTCGGCCACCCCCGCGGCGGCGGCCAGGGATAGTGCCACCCCATCCAAGACCGAAGACCTTTTGAGCAGCAGGTCGCCCGCGAGAAAGTCTTCGCCCTGGGAGCGGACATTTTGAGTCACACCGGCGACTGGCACCGTCACCACGTTGCCGACACGCTGCACATTTTCCTGGATGACGACTGCATCAGTCCCCGGTGGAAGCGCCGCGCCCGTCGATATTCTTATGGCATGGCTTTGCGCACAGCTTCCCTCAAATCCAATACCGGCTGCGGATTCTCCGACTACTGTCAGTCGACCCGGCGTATCCGCCGCAATCAGCGCATAGCCATCCATTGCAGCGACTGCAAAGGGTGGCTGATCCCGAGTCGCCATAACGTCCTGCATCAGGATACGCCCCAGAGCATCGTCCAACGGGATAGACTCCCCGTCCAAGCCCGCGACCTGGACAAGCATGGCAGTTCGCGCCTCCTCCACGGACAGCATTCTTGGCCTTTTTGGGATTGCGAATCCGGGAGTCGCCATTACCGCTCCAGAAACCGCGGCGCCAGCTCGGCCAGGTTGCACGGGCGCAGGCGAATATCCAGCTCCCAGCGGATCAGCTTGTCCCAGCCATCCTTGCAGGCGCCGTTGGAACCCGGCAGGCAGAAGATGAGCGTGCCATTTGCAAGCCCGGCACAGGCGCGGCTTTGCAATGTCGAGAGGCCCACGCCCTGGAACGATGTCATGTGCCAGATGACCTCGAAGCCTTCGACGACCTTGTCGAACAACGGACGGACGGCCTCGGGCGTCACATCCCGGCCGGTCAGACCGGTGCCGCCAGTGGATAGAATAACTTCGACAGCGGGATCGTCGATCCAGGCTTTCATCTGGCTTTGGATCTCCGCAATATCGTCCGCCACGATCCTCCGCGCCGCCAGACAGTGGCCGTCGCGGATCACTCGATCCGCCAGCAGCTTTCCGGATGTATCGCTGGCCTCATCGCGCGTATCGGAGATTGTCAACACTGCGATATTGAGAGGGCGGAATGGGACATCCTCGGAAAGGTGTCCCCCACCCAGTATCTGTTCGCCGCTCATCCTGCCATTTTCCCGCTTGCAGCGGCACGCTGCGCATGATCCTGCGGCCGCGGTTCGATCCAGCGTACACCTTGCGGACCGATTTCCTTTTTCCACAAGGGCGCGTCGGTTTTGAGATAATCCATCAAGATCCGCACGGCCTCAAAAGCCTCTGCCCGATGGGCCGAAAGCGCGGCGACCAGGACAATGGCTTCGCCGGGCAATATCTCTCCCACACGATGAAGCACAAGCAGGTCGGGGCAGCAAAAACGAGTAGCCACCTCCTGGGCCATGCGCTGCATCTCGCGCTGCGTAAAACCTGCATACTGCTGCAGATGAAGCGCTTGCACGGTGCCATCCGCACCGGTTTCCCGGCACAGGCCTACAAAACTGACCAGGGCGCCGGCATCAAAGCGGCAGGCGGCAAAAGCGGCGCATTCCGCTTGCGGGTCGAACGCCTCCGTCAAGACGCGCACATCCATGCTAGCCCCCGCTCATGGGCGGCAGGAAGGCGATTTCGTCGTAATCACCGAGCGTCTGGCGCATGTCTTGGGCGACGGCTTGATTGACGATCAGCCGAACGGGCGTGGCGGCCATGCGCCGCGACAGCATGGGCTGCGCCCGCGCCAGCCAATCCTTTAGGTCCGCCAGTGTTTCGACGCCCTGCGGCCGCGCGATCTCGGCAAGTTCGTCGGGGGCGGCATCGCCCAGCTTTCCTAGGAACACGAGCCGCATCTCAGCCTCCGGTAATGGACATGTGGCGCGCCAGCGCCGGGCCGGCGCCCCGTACGGGAAGAACAAAATCATGCGATTTCGGCTTGGCCGCGACGGCACGGTCGATCGCCAGATTGAGTTCACCGTCGCTCGCGCCGCTCCGCAGTGGCGCGCGAAGATCGACGGAGTCTTCCTGTCCCAAGCACATGAACAGCGTGCCCGTGCAGGTGATGCGCATGCGCCGGCAACTATCGCAGAAATTGTGGCTCAGGGGCGTTATGAACCCCAAACGCCCGCCCGTTTCCGCAATCCGGACATAGCGCGACGGCCCGCCCGTGCGATCCGGCAATTCCGTCAATGTCCAGTAGGATTGCAGATCCCGCTTGACCGCCGCCAGGGAAAGGAATTGATCCGTCCGGTCCTCATCCACCGCGCCTAGCGGCATGGTTTCGATAAGAGACATGTCCATTCCCAGTTCGTGCGCCCAGCGAATGATATCCGGCAATTCCCGCGCATTGTCGTTCCGGAGCGCAACGGTATTGATCTTGACGCGCAATCCGGCCTTGCGGGCGGCGGCGATCCCGTCCAGCACCCGGCCCAACCGGTCCCCGCGCGCGATGCGCGCAAAGGCCGCGCGATCCAGGCTATCGACGGACACATTGATGCGGCGCACACCCGCGGCCGCCAGGTCTTCGGCAAACTCCGCCAGGCGAACCCCGTTGGTTGTCAACGTCAGTTCCTTGAGGCTGCCAGAGCGCAAATGCCGGGAGAGCGATTTGAAAAGATCCATGACACAGCGGCGCATCAAAGGTTCGCCCCCCGTCAAGCGCAGATGCGTGACGCCCCGCGTGACGAAAACCGAAGCCAGGCGATCCATCTCTTCGAGCGTCAGCAGGTCCTTGCGCGGCAGAAACTGCATCCGCTCGCTCATGCAATAGGTGCAGCGCAGATTGCAGCGGTCGGTGACAGACAGACGAACATAGTCAATGACCCGTCCGAACGGATCGATCAAAGGTCTCGGACCTTGGGACTTGAGAGGCATGACCATTCTTACCAAATTACCGGGTCTATTGCACGGTCACCGTTCCTGGCGGGGCGGCATGTCGCCCCGCCAGGCAAGGCGAATTTCGGTGATCCTCCAGCCACCGCCCGGCCCGGATGCCGTCCAGCGGATGGTTGATGTTGAAGAACATATCCCCGTCCGGCGCGGGGCCTTCGGGGAAGTCAATAGCCACGGCCTCCAGACGATCCTGCACGGTCTTCAACGCCCGGACCCCATCGTCATAACAGCGCTCCAGATCTGGAAGCGCCCGGACGCGCCAGCAGGCGAAGATGGGATGGCGACCGCCGCAAGACCGCGCATAAATGCAAGCGGCATCGCCGCGCAGCTCCGACGCCAGCCGGGCCACTAGGTCTTCCGGAAAAAACGGCGCATCACAGGAAAACGTCGCCACCGCTGAGAAGCCCTTGCGTCCAGCCCAGCGCAGCGAGGATAAAACGCCGGTCAAGGGCCCCTCGCTGGTTCCGGAATCAACGATGACGGGCAGGCACAGCCCATAGTCCCGCCCACTGACCGCCATGGCCGCGACCTGAGGCGTCGCCCGGGCCACCACCCGTTCGATCAGACGGTCCGCTCCGATCCGCGCCACAGCCTTGTCCTGGCCAAAACGGCGCGACTGGCCGCCGGCCAGCACTACACCCAGGATCGCGCCCCGTTTCAATGCGACACCGCCCATCGTAGCATTTCGCTCAAACAAGCTTGCGCCGGCGCCTGGGCGTCCTGAAGCCTTCCGATCAGCTTGACCCAGGCTTCGTCATCGGCGTGACGGGTAAAGTGATCGACGGCCTGCAAGGCAAAGCCGCAAGGATCGGAACCCGCAGCGTTCTCGACCTGGGCCATAAGGGCCACATCCCCTGCCTCGGCCAGCATGCGCCGCACCTCGTCCGGCTCGTGCAACGTTTCCAGAATTTCGCCCAAGGTGGTCATGCGGCCGCCTTTGCCGCCTGCATGGTGACGCCTTCGATCCAGGCGCCGGCAATCAGCTGCTCAATGAATAGCGTGACGTCATGGCGCCAGGCTCGCTCACCGAGGAACGCTGCGATCTTTTCGTGCACATATTCATAAGGAAGACGTTCGCCGGGCAGGCGCGCATCCAGCCGGATGAGATGAAAACCGAAACGACTCTTGACCGGCTGACTGATCGTCCCCGACGTCAGAGACGTCAGGGCGTCTTCAAATTCCGCAGCTGTCTCGCCGGGCGCCAACTGGCCCAGCCGGCCCCCGGACGCCTTCGATCCGCAGTCCGACCGTTCCCGCGCTATCGCCTCAAACAGGTCGGGGCGGCCCTGGAGTTCCGCCAGCGCGAATAACGCAGCAGCTTCGGCCTTCGCCACGCCTTCGCTATCGCGCGGATCGGCGGCGAACAGGATGTGGGACGCCTCGATCAGTTCGGGCGCGCGAAAACGATCAGGCTGCGCCGCATAATAGTCCCGGCATTGCGCGTCGGAGACTTGCGGAATCGGCACGCAGGTCTCCAGAAGCTGCCGGATCTGCGCTTCGGCCGGCAATTCCCATTTGCCGTCCCGGACTTCAGCCGGCGCGGCCGTTATGCCGCGGCGGAGCGCTTCCTCCAGAAGCAGCGCGCGGACGATAAGGGCGCGCGCCGCATTCTCAAAGGCGACCGCGGGCGTGCGCGCCGGGTGGTGTTGGGCTTCTGCCGCGATCATTTGCAGCGGCAGGGCGACGCCATTGAGGCGAATAGCAGGTCTGGCCATCAGATTCTCTCCACGGGACGCCGGGTGCGAACGATCTGATAACCGCGCCGGCCCAGATACCAGATCGGCGCGCTCCAGACGTGCACCAGCCGGGTGAAGGGAAAGAGTAGGAAAAGCGTCATTCCCAGCACCAGGTGGCATTTGAACACCGGGGACACGCCATGGACAAAAGCTGCCGCATCCGGGCGCAGCGTCACGATGTGCTGGGCCCAATTCATCAAGGCCACCATCTCCGCGCCGTCCAGGTGATTGAGCGACACCGCGATCGTGCCCAGTCCCAGCAAAAGCTGCGCCAGCAGCAGGACCAAGACGGCGATATCCGCGAAAGAGGAGGTTTTGAGGATGCGCGGATCGGACAAGCGTCGGTGCAGCAGCATCACCAGGCCGATCAGGCACAGCATGCCCGCCACCCCGCCGACGCCGATGGCAACCAGCTGCTTCGCGGTATGGGAGATGCCCAATGCCTCAAAAACGACCACTGGCGTCAGCAACCCGCCGGTATGGCCCAGTAGGATCACCAGAATTCCCACATGAAAAAGGTTGCTGCCCCAGATCAGCTGGCGCCGCCGCAGGAGCTGGCTGGACTGGCTGCGCCAGCCATACTGTTCCCGGTCGAAGCGAACCAGGCTTCCGAGCAGAAAAACCGTGAGGCAGATATAGGGATAGACGCCAAACAGGATGGTATTGAGTGCCTGGCTCATGCCTTCTCTCCCACAATTTCCCCGGTTGGCGGCATGCGGCTCAACATTTCGCTGGCGCGCGGACAGGACGACGTGGCCGCGTCGCCGGGACCGAACCGGACTTCGGACTCCTCCCAGCTCCGATCCAGGGCTTCGAGGTCGGACGGATCGTCGGCCGGAGCGCTGCGCAATTCCGCAAGCACGGCCCGGTCCGCCTTGCAGGCTGCCAGCTCCTGCAACACCTCGAACAGCAGGGCATAGCGGCTGCCGCGCCGCGCATGGCGCTCGGCCAACACCTGCAGAATGTGCACGACATCCTGCAGCAGGGACCTGGCCGTGGCCTCATCCTGCTGCGACAGGAACTCCAGAAATAGCGGCAGATAGTCCGGCAACTCGTTTGCCGAGATATCGAGGCCGGCCGCCTGATAGCGCTCGCGCAGGGAGACCATCGCCTGGCCGCGGTCGCGCGATTCGCCATGGACATGTTCAAAGAGATGAAGCGAAAGCGCGCGGCCGCGGTCGAACAGCTCGACATACTCCGCCTGGAGGTCGAGCACGTCTTCCAGCGCCATGGCAGCGACCAGGGCCGCGAGTTGCGCGCGCCGCGCGGGGGCGAACAGCCCGCTGGCATCGATCTTCTGCACCACCTCGTCCACCACGACCGCCAGACCCTCGGAAGGATAGGACAGCAGAAAGCTGAGAATTTTGTATTCGGCTATCGACATGTCACTTCCCCGCAGGTTCTGGCAGCCGGTGCTTCTTGGGCACGTTGAAGATGTTGGCCTGGCTCATGCCGTCCGAGCATCCGTTTCCGAATGAGAATCCGCAGCCACCGCGGATATCATAGGCATCTTCGTCTTCTTCCCGGTGGGTGGTGGGAATGACGAACCTGTCTTCATAGTTGGCGATAGCCATGATGCGGTACATCTCGTCGATCTGGCCCGGCGTCAGGCCGACGCGCGTCGCCAACCCCTCGTCGGTCACGCCATCGACGGTGTGCGAGCGCATGTAGGCGCGCATCGCCATCATCCGCTCCAGCGCCAGCGCCACCGGCTCTTCCTTGCCGGCGGTGAGCATGTTGGCCAGATATTTCAGCGGAATGCGAAGCGAGCGCACATCCGGCATGTCGTTTTCGAGGTCGATCTGCCCCTTCTCCGCCGCCGACTGGATCGGCGAGAGCGGCGGGACATACCAGACCATCGGCAAAGTGCGATATTCGGGGTGGAGCGGGAAGGCCACCTTCCAGTCCATCGCCATCTTCCATATCGGAGACTTCCTGGCGGCCTCGATCCATGCGTGCGAAATGCCGTCCGCCCTGGCCTGGGCCTGCACAGCCGGATCGGAGGGGTCCAGGAATACCGAAAGCTGGGCTTCGTAGAGATCCTCCTCATTCGGCGTCGCCGCCGCCTCGGCGATGCGGTCGGCGTCGTAGAGCACCACGCCCAGATAGCGGATGCGGCCGACACAGGTCTCCGAGCATACCGTGGGCTGGCCCACCTCCAGGCGGGGATAGCACAGGATGCACTTTTCCGACTTTCCGGATTGCCAGTTGTAATAGACCTTCTTGTAGGGGCAGCCCGACACGCACATGCGCCAGCCCCGGCACTTGTCCTGGTCGATCAGGACGATGCCGTCTTCCTCGCGCTTGTAGATGGCGCCCGAGGGGCACACCGCGACGCAGGCCGGGTTGAGGCAGTGTTCGCACAGCCGCGGCAGGTACATCATGAAGGTGTTCTCGAACTGGCCGTAGATTTCCTTCTGGACGCCCTCGAAATTGACGTCCTGGGAGCGCTTGGAGAATTCGCCGCCCAGGATTTCCTCCCAATTCGGGCCGCCGACGATCTTCTCCATCGTCTGCCCGGTGATCAGGGATTTCGGCCGCGCCGTGGGCATGGCGCGCGCGGACGGCGCCGTCTGCAGATTCTGGTAATCGAAAGTGAAGGGCTCGTAATAGTCATCGATCTCCGGCAGGTCGGGATTGGCGAAAATGTTCGCCAGCACCCGCCACTTGGCGCCCAGCCGGGGCTGCAGCTTGCCGTTGCGCTTGACCTGCCAGCCGCCTTTCCAGCGCTTCTGGTTCTCCCAGTCCTTGGGATAGCCGATCCCCGGCTTGGTCTCGACATTGTTGAACCAGGCGTATTCGACGCCTTCGCGCGACGTCCAGACATTCTTGCAGGTCACCGAGCAGGTATGACAGCCGATGCATTTGTCCAGGTTCAGCACCATGGCGATTTGCGCGCGGACTTTCATCAGACGACCTCCGCGCGCTTGGGCGCCTTTTCTTCCAGCCAGTCGGTCCGCGCCTGTTTGCGAATGATCACAAACTCGTCGCGGTTGGAGCCAACCGTTCCATAATAGTTGAAACCATAACTCTGCTGCGCATAGCCGCCGATCATGTGCGTCGGCTTCAGCACGGTGCGAGTCACGGAATTGTGGATGCCACCGCGGGTGCTGGTGATTTCAGACCCCGGCATATTCACGATCTTCTCCTGGGCATGGTACATCATGCACATGCCTTCCGGCACGCGCTGCGAGACCACCGCTCTGGCCACCAGCGCCCCGTTCAGGTTGTAGGCCTCGATCCAGTCATTGTCGGTGATGTCGGCCTTCCTGGCGTCAACCTCGCTGATCCAGACGATGGGCCCGCCGCGCGACAGGGTCAGCATCAGCAGGTTGTCGGTATAGGTGGAATGGATGCCCCATTTCTGGTGGGGCGTGATGAAGTTCAGCACCACCTGGCGATTGCCGTTGTCGCGCGACTGGATGATCGGGGTGATGGTCTTGGTATCGATGGGCGGTCGGTAGGAGACGAACTGTTCGCCGAAAGCCGTCATCCAGGGATGATCCTGGAAAAGCTGCTGCCGCCCGGTCAGCGTGCGCCAGGGAATAAGCTCGTGCACATTGGTGTAGCCGGCATTGTAACAGACCTTTTCGGATTCAATGCCCGACCAGGTCGGAGAGGAGATGATCTTGCGCGGCTGCGCCTGGATATCGCGATAGCGGATCTTCTCGTCTTCCTTTGCTTCCGCCAGATGGAAGTGCTGGCGGCCGGTGATTTCCCCCAGGGCTCTCCACGCCCGCACCGCTACTTCGCCGTTGGTCTCCGGCGCCAATGACAGGATGACCTCGGTGGCATCGATATCGCTGTCGATCCGGGGAAGCCCTTTGGCCGGACCTTCCTCGGTCACGGTGCCATTCAGGGCGCCGAGCAATTCAACCTCGTGCTCGGTCTTCCAGGCAATGCCCTTGCCGCCATTGCCGATCGTGCTCATCAGCGGGCCGAGGGCGGTAAAGCGGCGATAGAGGTTGGGATAGTCGCGCTCGACCACAGACACGCTCGCCATGGTCTTGCCTGGCAGGGGAACCGTCTGACCCTTCCCCCAGTCCTTGACGTCCAGGGGCTGCGCCAGTTCGCCGGGGGTGTCGTGGTGCATCGGCGTCAGCACCACGTCCTTCTCGACGCCCAGGACTTCTGGAGCGACGGTGGAAAAGGCCTTGGCCAGGTTCTTGTAAATCTCCCAGTCGCTGCGGCTTTCCCAGACCGGGTCTACCGCGGCGCTGAGCGGGTGGATGAAGGGATGCATGTCCGAGGTGTTGAGGTCGTTCTTCTCGTACCAGGTGGCGGTCGGCAGAACGATATCGGAATAGACGCAGGTCGTGGACATGCGGAAGTCCAGCGTCACCAGCAGGTCGAGCTTGCCTTCGGGCGCCTGGTCCCGCCACACCAGCTCCTGCGGCTTGAGGGCGCCGGTTTCCCCCAAATCCTTGCCCTGCACACCATGGACCGTGCCCAGCAGATGCTTGAGAAAATACTCATGGCCCTTGCCACTGGATCCCAGGAGATTGGAGCGCCAGACAAAGAGATTGCGCGGCCAGTTGACCGGGTTGTCCGGGTCCAGACAGGCTAGCTTCAAGTCGCCCTTGCCCAGCGCCTCGCTGACATAGTCGCCGGCATTCATGCCGCTGGTCGCAATCTGCCGACCGACGTCCAGCGGATTGGCCTGCAGTTGCGGGGCGGAGGGTAGCCAGCCCATGCGTTCGGCCCGGACGTTGAAATCGATCAGGCTGCCCTGCCAATTCTCTTTCCTGGCCAGGGGCGACAGGATCTCGTCGATGGCGAGGGTCTCATAACGCCATTGGTCGGAATGGGCATACCAGTAGGAGGTCGCGTTCATGTGCCGCGGCGGGCGCGCCCAGTCCAGCGCGAAGGCCAGCGGCGTCCAGCCGGTTTGCGGCCGCAGCTTTTCCTGGCCGACATAGTGGGACCAGCCGCCGCCTTCCTGGCCGACGCAACCGCACATCACCAGCATGTTGATGATGCCGCGATAATTCATGTCCATGTGATACCAGTGGTTCACCCCCGCCCCGAGAATGACCATGGATTTGCCGCCTGTTTTCTCGGCATTGCTGGCGAAGGCGCGGGCGACCGAGATCACCAGATCGCGCTTGACCCCGGTGATCTGCTCCTGCCACGCCGGCGTATGGGGCACGTCGTCATCAAAGCCGGCCGCCACGTTGCCGCCGCCCAGCCCGCGATCGACGCCGTAATTGGCGCACAGCAGGTCGAAAACCGTAGTGACGTAAGCAGGCCCGTCCGCAAGCTCCAGGCGCCGTACCGGGATGTTGCGGGTCAGCACGTCGTCATGCGCGGTGCCAGCGAAATGATCGTGCGGACGGCCGCCGAAATAGGGAAAGTCCACCGGTAGGATTTCGTCGTGGCCGTCCTTGACGGACAAAGCTAGGCGGACCGGGGCTTCGCCGGCGCGCTCTTCCAGATTCCACTCGCCCTTTTCGCCCCAGCGGAAGCCGATCGAGCCCTGCGGCACCACGATCTTGCCGCTGATCTCGTCGAAAGCGACGGTCTTCCATTCTGGATTGTTTGATTCTCCGAGCGCGCTGCTGAAGTCGCTGGCGCGCAGGAAGCGTTCGGGAACATGATGGCCGTCCTGGGCCTTGAGGCGGACCAGGAACGGCATGTCGCTGAAGCGGCGGCAATAGTCGGCGAAATACGGCACCTGCCGGTCGACATGGAACTCCTTCAGGATCACATGCCCGAAAGCCATGGCGAGGGCGGCATCCGTGCCCTGCTTGGGATGCAGCCAGAGATCGCCGAACTTGGCGGCTTCGCTATAGTCCGGCGTGATCACCACGCTCTTGGCGCCGCGATAGCGCGCTTCGGTATAGAAGTGGGCATCGGGCGTGCGGGTCTGCGGCACGTTGGAGCCCCAGAGCAGCAGGAACCCGGCATTGTACCAGTCGGCGCTTTCCGGCACGTCGGTCTGTTCGCCCCAGGTCTGCGGCGAAGACGGCGGCAGGTCGCAATACCAGTCATAGAAGCTAAGACATACGCCGCCCATCAGGGACAGATAGCGCGTGCCGGCGGCGTAGGAGACCATCGACATGGCCGGGATCGGCGAGAAGCCGGCAACGCGGTCGGGCCCGTATTTGCGCACGGTATAGGCGTTGGCGGCGGCGATGATCTCGTTCGCCTCCTCCCAGTTGACGCGGACAAAGCCGCCCAGGCCGCGTTCGGAGGTATAGCGCTTGCGCTTGGCCGGGTCTTCGACGATCGAGGCCCAGGCCTTGGCCGGCGTCAGTTGCTTGCGGGCCTCGCGCCACTGGCGCACCAAGGCACCGCGCACCATCGGATATTTCAGGCGGTTGCCGCTATAGAGATACCAGGAATAGCTGGCGCCGCGGGCGCAGCCGCGCGGTTCGTGATTGGGAAGGCCGGGCCGCGTCCGCGGATAGTCGGTCTGCTGCGTCTCCCAGGTGACGATGCCGCCCTTAACGTAGATCTTCCAGCTGCAGGAGCCCGTGCAGTTCACGCCATGGGTGGAGCGCACGATCTTGTCGTGCGACCAGCGCTGGCGATAAGCGTTCTCCCACTGCCTGTCTTCCCGGGTGGTGACGCCATGGCCGCCGGCATAGGCGCCCGCATACTTCTTGAAGAATGTCAGTCGGTCGAGGAAGTGGCTCATGATGGTTGCAATCCGTTAGCAGGGAACCGCAGCCTTGCGGCGGGTGTAGAAAAACCAGGTGACGACGGCGCTGATGATGTAGAAGCCCAGAAAGGCATACAGCGCCGCCTGTGGCCCGCCCGTCAGAGCTATGGAGCTGCCATAGGCCTTGGGGATGAAGAAAGCGCCGAAGGCGGCGACCGCCGAGATGAAGCCGATGATGGCGGCGGATTCCTTCTCGGCCTGGCGCAGGCGCGCGGTGTCTTCCAGCGCCGGATAGAGCCGGCCGATCTCCTTGCGCATGATGGCCGGAACCATCTGGAAGGTGGAGGCATTGCCCACGCCGGAGGCGAAGAACAGAACCATGAACATGGCGAAGAAACCCCAGAAGGCGCCTGACTGGGTCTTGATGTTCAGGAAGTAGAGAACGCCGGAAACGCCGATCGCCATCAGGATGAAGACCCACAGGGTAACGCGCCCACCGCCGAACCTGTCGGCGATCCAGCCGGTAAAAGACCGCGACAATGCGCCGACCAGAGGCCCAAGAAAGGCGTAGGTCAGGCCGTTTATTTGCGGAAACTGAGTGTTGATCAGCAGCGGAAAGCCCGCCGAGTAACCGATGAAGGACCCGAAAGTGCCGGTATAGAGCCAGGACATCACCCAATTGTGCTTGCGCTGGAAAATGGTCGACTGCTCGGCGAAGGAGGATTTAGCAGTGGAAAGGTCGTCCATCCCGAACCAGGCCGCGAATGCCGCCGCGACGATGAACGGCACCCAGATGAATCCGGCATTCTGTAGCCAGATGGATCCGGCTTTGCCCACATGCGGCGCCCCGCCCAGCCAGCCAAAGACGCCCGCGGTGATCACCAGCGGCACGGCGAACTGCACCGCGCTGACGCCCAGATTGCCCAGGCCCGCATTCAAGGCCAGGGCGTTGCCCTTTTCCGACTTGGGGAAGAAGAAGCTGATATTGGCCATCGAAGAGGCAAAATTGCCGCCGCCGAAGCCGCATAGGATCGCAAGCACCAGCAGCACGACATAGGGCGTGTCGGGGTTCTGGACGGCAAAGCCGATGCCCAGCGCCGGGATCGCCAGCGACCAGGTGGTGAGCGTCGTCCACAGCCGGCCGCCGAAAATCGGCACCATGAAGGCATAGAAGATGCGCAGGCAGGCGCCGGAAAGGCCGGGCATCGCGGCCAACCAGAAGAGCTGGTCGGTGGTGTATTGGAATCCCGCCGCCGGCAACTTGGCAACGACGACCGACCACACCATCCACACCGCGAAGGACAGGAATAGCGAAGGGATGGAAAGCCACAGATTGCGCTGGGCCACGCGGCGCCCGGTTGCGTCCCAGAATGCCGGATCGTCGGGCCGCCAGTCCCCGACCACATGGCCGGTGAGCGCGCCTTTCTGCCGCAGTCCGTGAATCTCCTGCATTTCCGGCAGAGCCGGCAGAGCATCCAGCGCCGTGCCGACTGCTTCGCGTTCCATCTGCCGGATCGACAGATGCATCCAGATCAACGCGACTGCGGTGATGAGGAAGAGAAGCATGAAGCAGCTTTGCCAGAGCCCCGTCATGTCGTTGACGACACCAAACAAGATGGGCAGGACAAAACCGCCCAGGCCGCCGACCGCGCCCACCAACCCGCCGACCGCACCGACCTGGTCCGGGTAATAGACGGGGATGTGCTTATACACGGCCGCCTTGCCCAGGCTCATGAAGAAGCCCAGGATGAAGATCAGCACCATAAACCCAGCAATGCCCATTTCCAGATGGAAGCTGATCTTGCCGTGGATGCCGTTCACGGCATAGTCGGTGGGCGGATAGGAGAGCAGGAAGGTGCAGACGATGCCTGCCAGGAAGGCCCAGTACATCAGCCGCCGCGCGCCATAGCGATCGGCCAGCGCCCCGCCATAGGCGCGGAATATCGAGGCCGGAACGGAGAAGGCCGCCGCCGTCATGCCCGCCGTCCCAATGTCGAAGCCATAAACGCCGATAAGGTAGCGGGGCAACCACAGCGACAAGGCGATGAAGGCGCCGAAGACGAACAGATAGTAGAGCGAGAAGCGCCAGACCTGCAGTCGCGCCAAGGGCGCCAGTTGCTTCAGGAGAGGTTCCGGTTTCTGGGCAACGGCGCGGCGGGCCCGCGACAGCGGGTCATCCTTGGTAAAGAACAGGAGAAGCAGGCCGACGACGCCGACCACGATGGCCCAGACGATCGCCACCATGTGCCAGCCGTAACTCACCATCACCATAGGGGCGCAGAATTTGGTGACGGCCGCGCCGACATTACCCATTCCGAAAACACCGAGGGCGGTGCCCTGCCGGGTCTTGGGATACCAGTGGGAGACATAAACCACGCCCGCCGCGAACGTGCCGCCGGCAAGACCGACGCCGAGCGCCGCCAGCAGGTAGGTCGGGTAGTCATAGGCGTAGGTCAGAAGAAAGGTCGCGACCGACGACAACAACATTATCAGGACCATAACGCGGCGGCCACCGATCTGTTCGGCCCACACCCCAACCAAGACGCGGATCAGAGAACCAGTCAGGATTGGCGTACCGATTAGAAGCCCGAACTGAGTCTCCGAAAGATGCAACTCCTTCTGAATTTCAACGCCGATGATCGAAAATATGGTCCAGACGGCGAAGCAGATCGTGAATGCAAAAGTTGACGTCGTTAGCGCCCAGGTCCTGCCGGTTTCGCTCGATTCCGGTGCTGCTGCCCCTGGCATATGCCCATCTCCACTAGATGCACTGGATTGCCGACGGGTGGAGCGTAACTGTCGGGTCAATATCGACCTTGATCCGGATCAATTGGTAAAATGACTAAACGTGAAACAGTGCGCGTTCTGAAACCCCGAAATTGCGCCATGTTCATCGAACTGAACCAAGCCCTGGGCAAGATTGCCGCCTTTTCCAAATTACCGGCCCCGGTCCTGGCCCAACTTCAGGCGACGGCAGGCATGCAGCGTGTCAGCAAGGGATCGGTTCTATTCCGCGAAGGCGAACGGGCAGACTTCGTATATGGCCTGGTGGAAGGCGCCGTTGCCCTTACCAGCGGCACAGACCACGACGAAACTGTCGCGGACTTCATGGCAGCTGGGGAACTCTTGCTCGTTCCACCCGCCCTGTTGCGGGCGCCCTACATGGTCAGCGCCGAGGCGACCAGAGATCTCTTGGTGATCATGATACCCGCCGTGGAGTTTCGCCGCCTCGTGGAAGAGGAAATCTCCATTTGCGCGGCGATGAACCATCTGATGGCGAGGCACTGGCGGCTCCTGCTGCGTCAGGTTATCCATGCCAAGATCCACGACGCCGACACTCGGTTGAAGAACTACCTGATCGACCAGGCCGGGAAATCCTCCGGCCCGGCGACTGTGAGGCTGCCTGGATCGAAAAAAGACCTAGCGGCACATCTTGGCGTTCGGAGCGAAACCCTGTCGCGTTCGCTAAAGCGCCTCGCCGCCCTGGGGGTACGCAGCATCGGTAGCGACTTTGTCATCGACGACCTCGCCAGGCTGCAGCAACCACTTAGAACGGCTGCATGAAGGCAAATGGCCGACCCGGGCGCACGTCAAAACCGTCTTGCCCTGATGGACAGCGGCTTTCGAGCCTTTTTCCTGCTCGCGGGAATAGACGCCATCGCTAACATGGGGCTTTGGCTGGCGGCTTACTTCCATCCCTCCCTGTGGCCGGAAGGCGCGATCCCCGCCATGTACTGGCATGCCCACGAAATGCTGTTCGGCTTTGCAGGTACGACCATCGGCGGTTTCCTGCTGACAGCCATACCAAACTGGACAGGACGCGGCCCCTATCGTGGTCCGGCTTTGTGGCTGCTGGTCGGCATATGGATACTGGGCCGCCTTGCCATGCTACCCTTTTTTTCCCTGCCTGCCAGCCTGGCGACGGCGGCAAGCATTTTATTTTTCCCGGCGCTAGGCCTTACGATAGCTCCGGCGTTGCTGAGAGCGCGCTCGTTCCGCAATCTGCCATTCCTGGCGCTGCTGCTATTGCTGTCCCTTGCTGATCTCTGCTTTCAGGGTCGGTTCGGCACGACCGCACAGCTAGGCGAACATATCGGACTCTATGCGGGGCTCGACGTCATCCTAATCATGATCGCCATCGTCGGCGGACGCATTGTTGCCAATTTCACTCGCGGCGTCCTGAGGCAGCGCGGTGCCTCCGCCAAAATTGCAAGCCATCCCTGGATCGAACGCGGCGCCGCGGTCTCGCTGCTGGCGATGGTCGCTTGGGACATGGTCATGCCGCTCTCCCGGGCGAGTGGCGCAGCAACTCTGGTAGCCGCGCTTATCCAAGTCCTGCGGTTTGGCCAATGGAAGGGGCCGCGCACAGATCAGGCCCCCTTCTCTGGGTACTCCACCTTGGCTATGGCTGGTTGGTGGTGGCCTTGATCCTAAAAGCGGCCGCGCTGCCGTCCGGCGCGACAATCGCGGGCAAATGGCTGCACGCATTCACCGTGGGCACGGTCGGAACAATGACCCTGGCCGTCATGAGCAGGGCAGCACTGGGCCATAGCGGTCGGCCCTTGGCAGCACCCTGGCCGATGCCACTTGCCTATCTGGCCATCAGCGGCGCGGCGATCGCCCGCGTGTTCGGCCCCCCTCTCTCTCCGGACGGCTATGACCAAGTTATAGCCGGCGCCGGCTGCCTCTGGATCACCGCCTTCGCCATCTACCTGTGGATTTACGCACCCATCCTGCTGCTGCCGCGCCACGACGGCAAACTGGGCTGACAATAAGAAAGAGAGGATGCATGCATAGCAAGATTTATTGCCTGGCCCTGGCAAGCACAGTGACTCTCTGTCCCCTGGCGCCGGCCTTGGCGGCATCCGGCATTGTCAACGCGATTGCGGCGGGCCGTCCCGTGATCGACCTACGCGGGCGCTTTGAAAGCGCGGCCGACGCCAGCAAAACCGTGGACGCCAATGCGCTCACCCTACGCGCCCGGCTAGGGTATGAGACCGACAGCTGGAATGGCCTGTCGTTGCAGGCCGACTTCGATCAAGTGTGGAGCAACGACGCCTACAACAGCACCCGCAACGGTAAAACCGACTATCCCGTGGTGGCGGACCCTTCGATTACGGGCCTGAACCGGCTACAGCTGACCTATGCGTCCGACTTCGGCACTAGGTTCGTGCTAGGACGCCAGCGCCTGCTGATCGGCAACCAGCGCTTTGTCGGCAATTCCGGCTGGCGCCAGCATGAACAGACATTTGACGCGGTTTCGGCGGTCAACACCTCCGTGAGCAGTCTGAAGCTAACCTATGCCTGGCTCTATCGGATCAATCGAATCTTCGGTCCCGACCTGCCCTCGCCATCCACCAGCACGGCGGCGGCAGCCGGCCAGGCCAGCTATCTCAAGAGCGACAGCCACATCCTAGACGGCGTCTATACCGGCGTTCCCCGCCTGCGCGTTGAGGGCTATGCCTTCCTGCTCGACCTTCGTGCCCCCGGCTACGCCACCCTGCCAGCGCAGGTCACAGCGGCCTCGCGCTTGTCAACTAGGACCTATGGCGGGCGCGCAGACTACAGCTTCGCTCCGACTGACGGCGTGACTGGCAAAGTTACCGGCGAGTTCGCACACCAGGACAACTATGCCGGCAACCCTCTCTCCTTCGGTCTGAACTACTGGCTGGGAGAGGGCAGCGCGACATGGAAGGGAGTGACCGGCCTGGCGGGCTATGAAATCTTGGAGGGCAACGGGGCCATCGGTTTTGCCACGCCCCTGGCGACCCTGCATGCCTTCAATGGCTGGGCCGACATGTTCCTGACCACGCCTGCGAACGGGCTGAAGAATTTCTACCTTCGTGCCAGTTATAACGTTCCCGCGGATTTTATTGGAGCCAAAACACTGGTCATCAACGCAACCTGGCACGACTTTAAAACCGATAACCTGAATACTGGCATTGGAACCGAGTGGGACACCTCTGCCGAACTAACGGTGGACAGCAATCTGTCATTTCTCCTGAAATATGCCGATTACAATGGGGCCGGCGCGGCAGTCAGGGGCTTCGTGGATAAGTCTGTGTTCTGGCTGCAGACCGCCTACAAGTACTGATCTAAGCTCCTGAACCTTGGCCTGCACCCGATTTTGAAGACGCCAAGTTAGGTTTTTTATGGAACCGGGTGCAGGCCAACTTGCGTCACCTTGATCGAGCGCAACGGCCTCTCTTGTCACGATGTCGCAATGAGACTGCCGCCTTTTGAGCGCCTGCGGGTTGAGCGCCTACTGTGTCCCAGATGATTTAAAAGGACTGCCACCAAGCCAGGATACGCAACTTGTAGACTAGCTGCGAAATATCGCCATCAGCTTCTGTCGACTTGCGTGTAATCCGCTAGTTCAAACGGCCGGTTAGCTGGCTAACAGTACGATTTGATAAAATAAACCGACAGCTAGTGTCAATTAAGGCTCCATTTGTGTCAGTCATATCCCAAAGACCGTGGGATTACTGGGAGCAGGTCATGGACGACGTAACCTTGGCGCCATGAGCACAGGACCATAGAAAATAACAAACGTGCCAAAACCGGCAATCCAGAGGACGCCCGATGTAATTATCAGCGGCATTGTCCATTGCGGCAGAAAGGCGGCTCCGGTCCGCAGGGTGGCTGCCAGCAATGCAAACGCATAGATAAGACCCGTGGCCCGGTCGGCAGACAGTGCACGCCCCGTATGGCCGCGGCTTGCGCGCGTCATCACTGCCAGAATCATGATCCCGACTACCCCGACCGTCATGGCATGGATCCCCGCATCCACCGGCACCGCATCATGCAGAACCGCGGCGCCCAGCAGGACGGCCCCGGCGCACAGCCAGCCATAGCCGACATGCAGTATGAACAGCAGTGGTTCAGACAAGGTTTTACCGCCCTGCCAGCACGACAGGCGCCAGCCATTGATTAAGCCAGCAAGAACAAGAAGACCGCCCGCCAGGGGCGAACCCGGCAGGAACGCCCACAGAAATAGGCCGGCATGCAGCGTTCCCAATGCGAGACTGTCGACGTACCCGTGACCTTGCGGGAACTGAACTGCCCCACGTGCCACCAGCCAGTTATGGGTGAAGCTGGGAATGATCCTTCCGCCAATGACGGAGACGAGGACCAGGATGGCGGCCAAGGCCAGGCGCCAGCCAAGCCCCCGCTCCACGCCAAATCCGTGAGCTTCGAGATGCATCAGTAGATCCGCAGCCGAAAGGACCAGGACTGGCGCGATCATCGGCATATTGCGCCTGTTTCGCGCACCGATGATTTCCCGCGCCACCACAGCAGCCAGAGCGAGAGGAAAGGCAAGGTCAGCCGCCACCGCCAGCCAGAAAGGCAGCGCCTGGGAGAAAAAGGAGGCCAGCCGTCCTGCAAGCCATAACCCCGCCAGCCAGGCAAGCGGCGAACCACTGACTGGCAACCGCCGCGTCCAATTCGGGATTGCAGTCAGCAGAAATCCAGCAACCGCCGCTATGACAAACCCAAACAGCATCTCGTGAATGTGCCAAGACAGGGGATCGAACCGGCTGGGGATCGTAATATACCCCTGCAGGAATGCCACCCAGATGCTCAGCGCCACAACCGCCCAGAGCCCAGCCGCAAGAAAGAATGGCCGCAAGCCCTCAGTTAAAAATGGTACAGTTGTCAACGATCCATCGTCGGCACTGCTTACCCGATCTGACGACATAGTGGACATCTGGGCACGCTCTCCGCAATATTCCTCAATTCTACATTTCATTTATGCTGGCAAGATCGCACTGTGCCACACAGTCACTTGGCCAAAAGCGTCGCAATCCCTCCACTCTGCTTCCAGACAATCGTTGCCAGAATGCAGAGCTTAACAATGTCGATTACAATATAGTTGCGATGATCGGCTGAGCTCGGAGGGTGCTTTCCCGACTGGATCACCATCACGCGCTCGTTCAGGACCGGCAATAAGACTGCGGACTGCAGCAGGAGCAGGATGCCTAGAACAAACGTCGCCACAGCACTGAAATGGTCTATGTTCATGAATACAAGGGGCGGAACAAGCAGAGCCAGCACCAGCCACTCGATATCATTCCATATGGCAAACGTGACACGCCCCACATCAAGTGCCACCGGACGTGTCAGGGATGGCGCAAGAAATTTGACAGGCGTCGCAATAAAGCTCACCCCGATCAGAAGCCCGATCCAGAGCACTGACAATATGAGATAAATAACGTGCGCCATCGCAACGAGATCCATCTGGAAGAAGGTTCAACCCGGCAGGCGAGATATCCGAATTATGATACCTATGGCGGTTCCCCCTATGGTCAGCAGCACTGGCACCAAAATCACCTGCAAGAGGGCTTCGTAACCTCTCATTTTTCCAGTTCGCGTATTGAAGGGTTGCATTAAAAACAGCCAAATCGACTGGCTACCCTTGCGATCACCAGCATAAATTCGACTCATTTCATAGGGCACGCCAAAAAACATCACCGCATAGACGGTTCCGATGACAACCTGGAACAAGGCGTTGGAGCTGACCCAGAAGGTCACCCAGAAGACCATCATGAAGCAAAACCAGCACATCAACGCGATACGATAGACATGCGGATGCATGACTGCATTGACCGTCTCCGTCGATTCCCCAGCCCGAATATCCGTCGTACCCACCTGACGCGGACCCGCTTCATCCATTCTTGCCTCCCTTGCGTGCTACTACCCCAGACCGCTCATCTACTGGCTTCCAAAAGTCCGGCAGACCAGATTTGGTCGCCGCCAGAATGGCAATGGCCGCTGCACCATCACGCTCCGCCAGCTTGGCGAATGGCCCGGAACGATCTGCCCCGCGCAGCACGTCATACAGCCGGCGCAGAACCCTGCCCTTCGCGCGCGGCTCAAGGTTGTCAAACGCCTGGCTATAAACCATGTAACTAAGGGGATAACGAAATAGCCGCGTTCGCAGGTCGAACTGCCTCAGATTTCGTCCTTGGCTATCAGCAGGCATCAGCCTGGAAAACGTCTCTGCAAAGGATGATGTGCCCTGAACAGGAGACGGCAACGGCACCTCGTCGACGAATGTCATATAAGAAACTAGGCTTTCGATAGATTCGTCGATGTCGACCGCCGTTGCCGGAACACGCGCGGACGCAATACCCTTATCAAAGCTCGCATACTGAGCATTAATCCGGGTGACCAAGTTGACGAATCCGGCCTGGTGCTCAAGCGTCAGTAGCGAAACGACGTCGCTGCCGGGTTCCAGATAGTTCTTGATGTCGATACGATCGGCCAGCGAAGCTATGTTGAGCCCGCCCGGCGGCACTTCCCAAGATCGAACCGGATCGAATGTGACATTCCCCCGGTGCTGCATCGCGCCTGTCTTACCTGTAACGTACCAGCCGCCGTACCGAGCTTCAAAAGGTGTGCGGTCGTCCGTCAGATAAAACAGATGATTGGGATCGAGATTCAGAACCTGACCACCCGGACCGGTATCATAACTGGCCACCATCATCCCCGCTGCCCATTTGCTGGCAAAGCCATGGCAGCCGAGGCATTCGCTGGAACGACGCACGAACTGAGGTTTGGCGGACTTCTGGACATCGAGCGTATAGAAAGCCACACCACTCTGGCGATCCAGCGCAATGATTTCCAAGAACCTGCCGCCCTGAACCGCACCGACTGCGATATTATCCTGATAATAGAGAGCGCGCGGTTCCTTCTGATTAATTCGGTCGAACTGGAGGCTGCTTGCCGAAAACACTAAAAGCTGAGAATCCACTGGTATGTGGAAAGCGTCCAGGACGGCTGGTAGATAGCCGTGACCGGTGCCGTCATAAGCAAGTGCTTCGGTTCCGGAGTTAAGGCGGTTCTGTAGTTGCTCAACCAGATTTTCATTTTGCGCGTCAGCGGCCAGGCTCGCAAACCCCGAGACGCTGACCAATAGAAGAGCACTGAAGAGGACTGCCCCCGCCGTTAGGCAGATAGAACGGGCAGAATGTTGCCACCGCGCTCCGATTAACATGCGGGGGAGCGGCTTCATGATTGACGTCCTGGTTGGGGACTGAATAAATTGAGCTTGTTGATGGCCCCAGCCCATCGATTGGCGTCAGCCGGCGGTTCGCCCTTCATCACGATATTGGGCCATATTTTAGAATAACGGGCATTCAACTGAAGCCACATCTCCGCTCCGCCTTCGCTATCCTGCAAGATAGCGTCAACAGGACATTCAACTAAACACACGCCACAATCGATGCACTCATCCGGATTGATGACGAGCATATTTTCACCCTCGTAAAAGCAATCCACGGGGCAGACCTCGACGCAATCCATGTATTTGCACTTAATGCAGCGCTCGGTAACGACATAAGTCATGACGCCCACACTCCGGCCGATGGGGGGTCCTTAGGCCGATAGAACATGCCAAGCTGGAAACTACGCGCAATGTTTTCCGCCCGACTGATGAATAGCGTGGCAACTTCTTCCGGACATACGTCCCGGGACGTCACCCGAAACAACGAAAGCCAGCGTTCAAAATGCTCCGGCCGGACCATTTTCAACCGCATGTGGGCGACCATCGGATTGCCTTTGTATCGACCGGTCAGAAGCATCACCGACGACCAGAAATCGCACATCTTGGCCAAGTGCCGATCCCAATCATCCGCGATGACCCGATTGAAGATGGGGCCGATTACCAGGTCTTCCCTAACCCGCGCATAGAAGTCATGCACAAGGGTACGAATCATGTCCTCGGTAATTGCCGGATGAACAGGCTGACGACGGGGGTTTTCGGCATTCATGATCAACGTCCAGGGGTTTCTGCCGCCACATTGCAAAGCTATTGCACGAAGTTGCATAAAGCAATATCGTCTATACATCTTTAAGCGGGATAAAACGACGCATGAAGCTGACCTCCTACGCTGACTATAGTCTGCGGCTTTTGATGTACTGCGCCGTCCGGCGAGAGGAGCTCGTCACCATTCAGGAAGTGGCGGATGCATACGGCATCTCCAAAAACCACCTGATGAAGGTGGCATACGAGCTTGGACGCAAAGGCTATCTTGAGACGGTAAGGGGGCGCGGCGGTGGCCTCAGGCTTGCCCGCCCGCCGGAGAAGATCGGACTGGGAGATGTCGTCCGAAAGGTCGAAGAGGATTTCACCATGGTGGAATGCTTCGATCCCCAGGCGAACCAATGCGTCATCACTGGCCCCTGCCGGCTACGTGGTGCGCTTTCGCGCGCGCTCAAGGCTTATCTGGCCGTGCTGGACGAATACACGTTGGCCGATCTTGCCTTGGGGCAGCCTGTTCTTTCCCGCATCCTGCTCAAAGCCTCATGACTTTCGTCATTAAACGCATCTATGAGCCAGCGGCCAACAGTGACGGTATGCGGGTGTTAGTGGACCGCATCTGGCCGCAAGGCATTAGCCGATTCGATGCCAAAATCGACATATGGGACAAGGATGTCGCTCCGACGACGGACTTGCGCAAATGGTTCGGTCATCGGCCAGAGCGATGGACGGAATTCCGTAAGCGCTACCGCGCAGAACTGGCCCGCAATCCTGCAGTTGCAGCGCTGCGCAAAGAAGGTCGGGGAAAGACCGTCACCCTGCTCTATGCCGCTAAGGACAAGAGCCACAACCATGCCCTGGTCCTTGTTGAGGCTCTTAATGGCCGGAAGAAATCGTCTGGCACCCGGCACAAAGATGAACGGCGCGCGAACAGCTCACCCGTCTGCCATGCCGGTGAAGCCGACCCGACCTATTTGGGCTATCTGGACCGGAAGGAACTCGCCGACTTCCTCAATACGATGCTTGCCGCCGAGCGTGCGGGAGCCCGCGTAGCGCTACGCTCCGCGAAGGATGCGCGCACAAAGAAGTTGGCACGTTTTTGGGAAATGATTCAGCACAGCGAAGCGCAATGGTGCGCGTTTTTGCAGCGCGCATTGCGGGCCCTGGGCGCCACACCAAGCCGGAAGATAGGCACTTTTTACGCCAAAGCGATGGCCATTGAGGACGATAGGGAACGCCTTGTTTTTCTGAACCGTGGCCAGGAATGGGTTGTCCGCAAATTGGAGGCCATCCTTCCCAAGATCCAGGACGACAGCCTGCATCGTGACCTCACGGCCATGCTGCGGTCCCATAAGGCCAATATCAATACGGTAGCGACGGCAATATCCGACGAGCCTACGCGGAAAATGGCAAGTCCAAAACGCGCTTAACTATCCGTCAGGGCATCGGCCGGCCGGCTGCCGAATGCTTGCCGACACCGAGGAGCCTGGCACGCTCCCGTTCCTCCGTTCGAACGCGCGCGCGGGTTTGCAGGAGGTCTCGCCGCGCCACCAAACCGACCAGCTTTCCGCTCCGGCGGTCGATGATGGGAACGCGGCCCATGTCCTGATCCGCCATCCGATCCGCCAGATGTTCGACCAACTCGTCCGGATAGCCGACGGCAAGAGTTACTCCTATGTCGCCCAAGGATTTAATATCATCCCATCCTTCGCGCGACCAACGTAGAATGTCTCCACGTGAAACCATCCCCACGGCAACGCCGGCCTCGTCTAGAATTGGATAGCTTTTGTGGCGCGCGGGAGCTTCGGAGCCCATAAAATAATCAATCGTGTCGGCGATGGTCATGGTTGCCGGCAGCGTATCCACCGGCTGGCTCATAATGTCGCGCACTCGCGTATCGAGAAAAGGATCAATCCCATACTCGCGAGTCAGATGAAGACCGCGCCGGGCAATGCGTTCGGTTAGAATGGAGCGTTTCATCACCAGCACGGTCAAGGCGAAGGCCGCGACCGAGGCGGTGAGGAGCGGCAGGAGAATATGGGTATTGCCGGTCAGCTCGACCGCGAAGAAAGTTGCCGTGAGCGGTGCACGCATGGTGCCACCCAGAATGGCCGCCATACCGAGCAAGGCCCAGAAACCGGCATCACCAAAAGGCATAACATGACTTTCCAGCGCGCCAAGCGCACCGCCCATTATGAGCAGTGGCGCCAGGACCCCGCCGGAGGTACCAGAGGAAAGTGAGACGATCCACACCGCCATCTTGCCGACTAGAAGCGAGGTGGCGCCATGCAGCGTGAACCCACCAGCCAGAAGCGCGCGTATATTGCCATAGCCCACGCCCAGAACGGACGGATCGAGATAGCCGCCCACCCCGACCACGACACCGCCTAGCGCCGGCCACCACATCCAATGGATGGGCAGCTTGCGAAAAAGATCTTCGACGCCATAAAGGCAGAGCGTTAGCAGCGAGGATTGTAGCCCAGCGACGATTCCCACCAATGCGCACACTCCCAAGCCCCACCAAGGCAGGATGGCAATTCCGGTATAGGCAAAGAGTGCGCCCGAACCAATCAGATAAGGCCGGCAAATCTGGGCGGCGATCGCGGCGACCGCCACCGGCACGAAACTGCGCGGCTTCCACTCAAACAGCAAAAGCTCCACCGCCAGTAGCACAGCGGCAATGGGTGTACCGAACACGGCGGTCATGCCGGCAGCGGCACCGCCAACCAGCAAGGTCTTGCGCTCGGCGGCGGTCAAATGAAAAAGCTGGGCAAAGAGCGATCCCAGCGCACCCCCGGTCATGATGATCGGACCTTCCGCGCCGAATGGTCCGCCAGTGCCGATGGAAATGGCGGAGGAGATCGGTTTGAGAAGGGCGACTTTCGGCTCGATCCGGCTCTGGCCGATCAGGATTGCTTCGATTGCTTCAGGTATGCCATGGCCGCGGATCTTGTCCGAGCCGTAGCGCGCCATAAGACCCACCACGAGGCTGCCCAAGACGGGAATGGCGATCGTCCAGGCTGGAAGGTGGGACGGAAAAATTGGAAGCGTGAAGGCGACACGCTGGAAATACGCCAGATTTGTGAAAAGCGATATAAGGCGCAGGAGAACCCAGGCGGCACCGGCTCCTCCCACGCCGACGAAAAGCGCCATCCAACTGAGGAGCAGCAGTCGCTTGTCGGCGGTAAAATCGCGCAGATTGTCGCGCTCGGCATGGGGAAATTCTGTCATCGCGCATCCGCCCAATTATCGCTGGCGCGCCGCTAATATATCGTGATACGACATATTGCAAGGATCAATATGGCCAGAAAATCGCCGGAAAACACGCTTGGGGACGCCGACTACCGGGCTTTGGCGGAGTTCCGTCATCAGCTCCGGCAATTTCTGCTGTTCAGCGAGAACGCCGCCCGCGATGCCGGATTGCAACCCCGCCATCATCAGGCTCTGCTCGCCATCAAGGGCTTTGCGGACAGCACGATAGGAAACCTGGCAACGCGGCTGGGTATCAAGCCCCATAGCGCAGCCGAACTGGTGAACCGGCTGGTGGCGGCCAAGCTCGTGCGGCGTACCGCCGATCGGATGGACCGCCGCCGTGTTCATCTCGCCCTGACCGCAGCGGCTGAAAAGAAGCTGGAAGCGCTTACGCTTGCCCACCGTGCCGAGTTGCGGCGTTTGGTGACGCTTTGGGGCCCCTTGCTCAAAGGACTCGCCATGGACGCGGTGCCTGCCCCGGATCAGCCCCAAGCCAATGTCGAATGATCTTTCTAAGCTCCGGCAATACCTGCGCTGCAAACCAGGGGTTTCGGGCAACCCAATTGGTACTGCGCCAGGAGGGATGGGGTAGCGCCAATATGCCGGACGCTCGGCCGGGCTGAATGCGGACGTTTTCGGTCATAGTTCGTTTGGGACGCGCGGGAAGATATCGCGCCTGGGCATGGCACCCCACCAGCAGCGTCAGCCTGTCCTGGGGCAGCACGTCGAATACACGCGCATGCCACAGGGGCGCACATGCAGGCCTGGGCGGTAGATCGCCGCTCTTGCCTTTGCCCGGATAGCAGAACCCCATCGGCACAAGCGCAATTTTCGAAGAATCGTAAAATACCGCTTGTGGGATTTCGGTCCAGGCCCGCAGTCGCGCGCCGCTGGGATCATCCCATGGAACACCCGAGGTATGAACCCTGGCGCCGGGCGCCTGCCCGATGATAACGATGCGCGCTGTTCCACCGAATTGAAGGACCGGCCGGGGACCATGCGGTAAGTCCGCCGAACAGGCCTGACACGCCGCGATTTCCTGCCGAAGCCTCGTGACCTTAGAGCCGTTACCGCTCATTCTCGAGCCGTGCGCGCGCTGGCCCCGCCGTCGGATCTTTGAAAAGTCACCACCAGCACATCGCGGATAGCCGGCAGGTCGGGATTAAGCGGCGCTATCGGCGTAACACCATGAAAAATCCGCGCATCGTCCAGGAAAACCGCGTCGCCAGGCTGCGCCAACGTGAAGGCTCCCAACCGCCGTTTTTGCGGATCGAACAGTTCTGTGATGCCACTTGCCACGTTTTGTCGGTCAATCAGCATAACCACCACACCATCGACGCCATCGCGGTGAATGCCTTCAGGTGTCGGCAAACCAGACTGACCGCGACTCGCTTCGATGCGGAATTGATGCATCTCCACATGCCAGGGTGATGGGGGCCTACCCGCAAAGAGGGTATCGAATACTTCCCCCGCACTGCATACAAGCCGGCGGACGATCGGATGGCTCTCGATGCCATCGGAAACCGGCTCAAACCAACGCGCAATGCCGCCATTGAGCCGATTGTAGGCGCGGGCTTGAAAATGCGGCTGATGCGGGGCCCGTCGCAAGGACGTACCCTCCAGGTCGAACACCGCAAACCGTCGGCGGCGGTAGCGCCCGCCATCCGCCATATGGCGGTCTTCCGGCAAATCGTTCCAGCTTGCGGAAAAATCATGCCATCGGCCGCACGCGCCCAGCCAGGCGCGCATTCGCGCATGATCGCACAGCGCGAAGCCTGCCCGCCGGATCGTCGCGACCACCCTTTCGAGAGAAAGATCGTCATTCATAATCGATTTATGGAAAGCGCTCCCAGATTCGGCAACCATCCCGGACCCAATCCGGCGATGCCGAATTCGCTCATCACCAACCCAAAGCCGCAAAAGCCTTTATAAGATCGCCCACCAGATCGTTCTCATTTTCCAGTCCGACGGACAAGCGCAGCAAGCCATCACTTATTCCGGAGGCCTCCATCGTTTGTGCATCCAGATAGGAATGCGTCATGGTTTTCGGGTGCGCGATAAGGCTTTCAATTCCCCCCAGAGATTCCGCGAGGGTAAAGAGTTTTAGCGCTGCCACAAAGCGGCGTGCTGCCTCGCGGCCGCCCTGCAATTCGAAACTCAGCATGGCACCGAACCCTCTCTGTTGGCGGGCGGCGATCTCATGACCTGCATGATCGGGTAGACCAGGGTAATAAACGCGGGCGACAGCCGGGTGATTTTGCAGGAACAGCGCGATGGCGCCGGCCGTGCGCTGCTGCCGTTCGAGCCGCGGGAATAGTGTCCGAATACCCCGTAACGTCATATAGGCATCGAACGGCGCCCCAACGACCCCCGTGACATTGGCCCAATGGGCTAGCGCCGCTGCATCGTCAGCGTTCTTGGCGATTGCGGCACCTCCAAGAACATCCGAATGGCCATTCAGAAACTTGGTGGTCGAGTGAATTACGAAGTCGGCACCCAGCAACAGGGGGCGCTGCAGCGCGGGCGACAGGAACGTGTTATCAACCACCAGCTTTGCCCCGCGTTCGTGCGCGATTTCGGCGATCTTCTCGATATCTACGACGCGCATAAGCGGATTGCTGGGCGTCTCCACCAGAATCATGGCGGGGCCTTCCCGCAATGCGCGCTGGACTGCTTTGTCGTCCGTCTGATCGACATAGTCCACGGCAAGGTCATCGCGACCCTGCCTGGCGTCGAGAAGACGCGCCGTTCCCGCATAACAATCGTGCGGGGCAAGCACAAGTTGGTCGGAATCCAGACGAGAAAGGACGAGATCCAGCGCGGCAAGCCCCGACGCCGTGACCACGGCACCGGAGCCCCCTTCGAGATTCGCCAGCGTATTCGCAAGCATCGCACGGCTGGGATTATCGGTGCGGCTATAGTCGAATTTGCCCGGACGCCCGAATCCTTCGAACGCGAACGTGCTCGAAAGGTAGATTGGCGGCGCCACGGCCCCGAAGGCATTCTCACCGGCAATCCCGGTCGATGCCGCAATCGTTTCGGGTGCTTTCGTATCGCCCATCGCCTTTCCCTTCACCCGCTTCGTCCTATTTGGACAGATCTACAACCCTCAGATAGGGCTTGAGTGTTTTCCAACCCTGCGGAAAGAGGGCTTTGGCTTGTTCGTCACTTAAGCTGGGAACGATGATGGCCGGATCGCCGGGCTTCCAGTTGACCGGCGTCGCCACTTTCTGCTTGTCGGTAAGCTGCAAGCTGTCGATAGCACGCAGAATTTCCAGAAAGTTGCGGCCCGCGCTAGGCGGATAAGTCAGGATGAGACGGATCTTCTTGTTCGGGTCTATGATATAAACCGCCCGCACCGTGACCGTCGGATCGGCCTCGGGATGAATCATCCCATAGAGATTTGACACAGCTTCGTTCGCATCGGCAATGATCGGAAAATTGACCGGTCCGCATGCTTGCGTTTCGGTGATATCGCTTTCCCACGCTTCATGAGACGGCAGCGGATCGACGGAAAGCGCGATCGGCTTCACGCCGCGCTTGTCCCATTCGGGCTTCAGACGCGCGACCTCGCCCAGTTCGGTGGTGCAGACCGGAGTGAAGTCCTTCGGATGACTGAACAACACCCCCCAGCTCTTACCCAACCATTCGTGAAAATGAATTGGGCCGCGTGTGCTGTCCTGTGTGAAGTCCGGGGCCGTTTGACCGAGTTGCAACGCCATGATGATCTCCTTTCGATACAGTTCCGCTAATCGTTGAAGTGTCGCCCTTCGATAACTTCCGGGACGATGCCGGCACGTATGACGAAATCGCCAAAATGCTCGCCGGTACGACGCGCCCGGACGTATTGGGCGAACAAACCGTCCAGTTCCATCAGAATCGCGACTTCGCCGATATTCTCACGGTAGAGCTTGTTGAGCCGCTGACCATGAAACCCGCCGCCCAGATAGAGGTTGTATTTTCCAGGCGCGCGTCCGGTCAGGCCAATTTCGGCAATGTATGGCCGCGAGCAGCCGTTGGGACATCCGGTCATACGCAAGGTGATCGGCGCGTCCATCAAATTGTGTCTTGCCAACAGGATTTCGATCTTTGAAATCAGGCTTGGCAGGTAGCGCTCGCTCTCCGCCATCGCCAGCCCGCATGTGGGGAGCGCGACACAGGCCATGGCGTTGCGCCGCAAAGCGCTTGCACCCGCCTGCCGGTCAAGTCCGAATTCCTCCAGCACGGATTGGATGACCGGCCGCCGTTCACGGGAAATATCGGCTATCGCGAGATTCTGGTTCGGCGTCAGCCGGAACGTGCCGTCATGGATTTTTGCGATCGTAAGCAGTGCGTCCATCAACGCCGCACCGGGGTAATTGGCGATACGCCCGTTTTCGATAAACATGGTGAACTGGGCCCGCTCACCGTCCGATTCCGACCAGCCAAGAACGTCACCGTTGGAAGAAAAGGAAAAAGTGCGCGCCGCCTCCAGCGGGAAACCCAATCGAGTTTCTGCCTCAGCTTTGATCCAATCCAGGCCCTTGTCATCGATAGTATATTTGAATCGGGCGTGATTGCGGTCCTTGCGATCCCCAAAATCGCGTTGGACGCTCATGATCGAATCGATCGTCTGGATGACCTTATCGACCGGAATGAAGCCAATGACGCTGGCAAGACGGGGATAAGTTTCCGGCTTACCGTCCGTTCGACCCATGCCGCCACCGATTGCGACATTGAACCCTTCGAGCTGATGTCCCTTGGCGATGGCGATGAAACCGAGGTCCTGGGCATAAATATCGATATCGTTGCTGGGCGGAACGACGAAGCCGATCTTGAACTTACGCGGCAGATAGGTGTCACCATAAAAAGGTTCCTCATCCGAGGAGGCAACCTTGCGCTCACCATACCATATCTCATGGTAGGCGCCGGACTTCCAGGTGGCGTGATTGCTCGCGTCGCGTGCAATTTCATAGACGTCGGCGTGCAAACTGGAATGCGCCGGATTGACCGCGCACATCACGCCGCGCGTATCGTCACCGCAAGCCGCGATTGTATCCAGCAACGCTTCATGTAGGCCCTGAATGGCTGCTTTGAGGTCATGCTTCAAAATCCAATGGAACTGAAATGTCTGCCGTGTCGTGAGCCGCAATGTTCCCCCACCATAGGCCCGGGCCAACTTATCCAGCTTGATCCACTGCGATGGTGTGCAGACGCCGCCTGGCAGCCGCACGCGCACCATGAACTGAAAGGCGGGTTCAAGCTTTTGGCGCCGCCGCTCGTCGCGCAGATCGCGGTCGTCTTGTTGATAAATGCCGTGAAATTTGAGCAGCTTTTGATCAGTATGGATCATCCCGCCGCTGATCTCATCGAGAAGCCCTTCGGAGATGCTTCCCCGCAGATGACGGCTTTCGGCTTTCAGCGTCTCATCAGGTCCGAGGTCGGCCAGGGGCTGCGAGCGATCGCGGCTACGGTCCGTTTCCATGTGTGGCATGCTTGCCAATTCAATAGACATCGCGTTGGTACCTATGGTCGCGCTGCAACGTCCGCAAGTAATCCTCGGCCGCGTCCGACCCGATCCGTCCCCGATCTTGGAGAACGTTCATGAGCGCGGCATGAACATCCGGCGCCATTTGGGCGGCGTCGCCGCATACATAGAGATGGGCCCCCTCTTCCAGCCAAGCGTAGAGGTCCACCGCGTTCTCTTCTAGCTTATGCTGGACGTAAATTTTGGTTGCCTGATCTCGCGAAAAAGCGACATCCATCCGGCTGAGCAAGCCACTTTTGAGATATGACTGCCACTCCACCTGATAGAGAAAATCACTGCGGAAGTTGCGTTCACCGAAGAACAACCAGGATTTCCCAGTTGCGCCTCGTGCTTCCCGCTCCTGCAGGAAAGCACGATAGGGTGCAACCCCGGTCCCGGCGCCGATCATGATAATGGGCACATCGTCCGCCGGTAGCCGGAAATGCGGATTGGCCTGCACATAGACGGGTAAGGTTGAGTCCGGTTCCGCCCGTTCGGCGATATATCCAGAGGCGACGCCCGCCCGCGGCTCGCCATGAAGCTCATAGCGAACTGTGGAAATCGTAAGATGAACTTCATCCGGCGCCGCGGAAAGACTCGAGGCGATGGAATAGAGCCGCGGCTGCAAAGGGCGTAGCCCCGCTACGAAGTCCATAGGGTCGACACCGGTAACGGGAAACGCCCGCATGATGTCGATGACGTGATGGCTATGAAGGAAGGCATTGCGTTCGGCAGCATTCTTGGGGTCGATAAGCTGGAGCAGCGCGGTCGCTTCACTCAATCGAGCCCAATTCTCAAGAAAGCGCGGCGTAGCCGTAACGACCTCGAAATCTGAGGCAAGCACATGAGAAAGTGCTTTTTCCTCTCCAGCCCGTGCAATATTAGCCTCCCCATCGAGCTTGGCGCACGTCAGAATCTCGTCAACCATGCTGATGTCGTTGATCGGAAGCAGCCCCAGCGCATCACCAGGCTGATAGGCCAGGCCAGACCCGGCGAGCGAGAATTCGATGTGGCGTGTCTCTTTGCTCGATCCGCGCCCCGTCAGGACGAGATTCTCTATGATGGGTGCGTCGAAGGGATTGCGCTTATCAAATCTAGGGGCCATGACGGCCGGCGCAGACGATACGACCGACAACGTGGCGCCAGGCGATGGTACGGACCCATTCCGAGGAAGCCCTGGCTCAATTGTCTTGATCCACTGTTCCGCTGCATTCTGATAATCGACATCGCAATCGATGCGGGGGCCTAGACGCGTTGCACCCAATTCCTCAAATCGACGATCAAGACGTTTGCCTGCTTCACAATATTTTTCATAGGTTGAATCACCCAATGCAAGGACGCTGAATTTGAGGCCGAGTAGCTTTGGCGCCTTTCGCCCCTCGATGAACTCAAAGAAATTGAGGGCCGATTGCGGAGGATCACCTTCGCCGTGCGTACTGGTGACAATCAACAAAACGCGTTCTTCCTTGAGCTCGCGCACCTTATAATCGCTCATGTCGCTGACGCGCACGGTCACGCCGCCTGAGCGCAACCGCGCAGAAAAGTCGTTCGCGAGAGCCGCGCTATTTCCCGTTTCGCTGCCATAGAGAATGGTGACAGCGGTGATCGACGAATGGGATTGGTTCACAGGCTCGAAGGCATTTGTCTGTACCGAACCCTCCAGACCGCCTAGTGCCGCTAGATAGCCGCTTGCCCATAGCGCCTGCTCGCGAGAGAGAGTCTTGGCGAGCACTTCCAACTGCGCGATTTGCGAGGGGGTGAGCTTCGCCGGCATGGCGCTTGGTGATCCTTCGGTCAAACACACCACGGACGGCGCAAGTGCCTTGTGTGCCGACTGAGGTGCGGCATCCGAGATCAGTGACCTGCGGCGAACATTCAGCATTACACACATCCATTGATGTTATTTTTTTGAAATAACGCTTAAATTCTGTCATTTCTGTTGCAATGCGACAAACGAATGTTATTGTATTTATATGCAATTTTCTTGCTGGAAAATCGCGTGGACATCGATCTGGCTCGGACGTTTCTTGCCATCACGAGGACCGGCAGCTTTCGTGGCGCCGCGGAGCAGATCAACGTCACCCAGACGGCCATCAGCGCGCGGGTACGCGCGCTAGAAGATCTGTTGGGCAGGAAACTGTTCGTCCGGAACAAGGCGGGCGCACGCCTGACGCCGGCAGGCTTGCATTTCATGCGCCATGCCAGCGCCCTTGTGCATATCTGGGAGAGCGCACGGCGCCAGGTTGCGCTTCCTCCCGGGCGGGAACGGCTCCTCAGCGTCGGCGGCGAGTTAAGCCTCTGGAATCCTCTCTTCGTGGATTGGCTGGTTTGGATGCGCAGGGTCGCGCCACAGGCCGCACTGCATGCAGAGGTGGATACCCCTGCCCGCCTTATCGAACGCGTCCAGAATGGCACCTTGGACGCAGCCATACTGTATAGCCCGCAACGTCGGCCCAATCTCATTGTCGAACTGCTCGCCGAAGAAAAACTGGTGATGGTGACCAGTACCCCGGATGGTCGTTACGATCACGAAACCTATATCCAGGTGGACTGGGGGGCGGATTTTACCGCCAACCAGCAAAGCGCTTTTCCGGACCTGACGAACCCAGCGATCGCAATTACCCTGGGACCACTCGCACTCAACTATCTCCTGACCGTTGGCGGCAGCGGATACTTTCGGATGGGAGCGGTTCGAGACAGCCTCGAACGTGGCCTATTGTTTCGTGTCCCGGCCGTACCGGAATTCTCGCACTCCATTTATCTAGTCCACGCGGAGCACGATATCGCGGATCTGGCAACCATCCGCGAAGGTTTCAAAGCTTGTCTCAACGATGCGCCCCATACCCCCTAAAGCCGACCGTTTTGGGCGGCCCAACCGTACTATTATCGGCATACCGAAGACATATGATTTGGCCACAGGCCGTCGCATCTTTTAAAAGCGAAGAGCTGAAGTGTGGCTAAATGCGGCTGTTTTGAATCAGCTTTTTAGCAGCCAATAGTGCATTTTCACGAAAACACACTATGAGTTGGTGCGATTTGATGATCGGTTAGACGCCTTAAGGTCCTTCTTCCGGAACTCTTTGCTTGAACAGCGCGAATATTGCGGCGCAGGCGCAGCCGACAATGATGCCTGTGGTCAGGTCTCTCAGCAGAGTCAGACCGAAGGTCGCGACGAGGACTGTCGCGCTTGGCCAGCTATGCAGCAATTCCCAAAACTCCTTCTTATCGGCCATCACCCAGCAGACGACGAGAAGAACGCCCGATAGGGCGGCGAGCGGAATAAAGCTCGCCAAAGAAGCCCCAACCACCAGAAAGAGCAATACGATCAGGCCATGCATCATGCCAGAGAGCGGGCTGCGAGCGCCGGCGCGGACATTGGTTGCGGTGCGTGCAATCGTGCCTGTGACACTGATGCCGCCAAACATGGCCGATACGACATTCGCAATGCCTTGGGCAATCAGCTCGATATTCGAGCGGTGAACCCGGCCTGACATGCTGTCTGCAATCTTGGCCGAAAGCAGGCTTTCAATCCCACCGAGCAGCGTGAAAGACAGGCCGAGGGGGCACCAGCCACAGCCATCAAGGGAAACGTGAGGCAGATGCGGCAGTTGCAGACCATGCGGCAACTGCCCGAAACGGCCGCCACAGTCTCTTACGGCAATGCAGAATGGATGCGATTCAGAGGCGGCGGATGACGGCGATGAGCATCCCCGGCCAGGTTGGCAAATAGCGGCGCATCAAAATATGACGGCAGCGGCCCCAACCCGACACCCAGTGCTGCGGCATTGAGGCTCGGCAGCACCGCCAGGACGATGAGCTTCGGGATGAGCAGACCTGGCTCTGACCGCCAAGCAAGCCCCCGAGGTCCTGTTGGCTTGCCAGGATCGTAACGGCGATGCCTGCCGTAAAGCCCACGGTAACTGCGTGGGGACGGGCGAATAAGAGAGCCTAGTCGGGTCAGACCCGCGACAATCAGCAGAAATTCGATGAAGACTGTGAGCAGCTCATCGAGCCCGTACTTGGCAACCGTGGCCGCGACCAGCACGATAAAGGCGCCTGCGGGTCCCCCTGATCTGAATTGGCTACCCCCAATGCCGAGACCAAAAGCCACCGACATGGACGTATAAAGACCGCGACGGCGAGACGCCCGATGCCACCGCAATCGCCATCGAGAGAGGCAGGCGACGACGCCACGGTCAAGGCTGCCAGCAGATCCCTTCGAAATCTGCGAAGCCGCAATTCTTCCTGAAGATCATCAGGATTTTGGGGCGGTAAAGGTGTGGTGGCGGCACCATTAGGGCATGGAGGTGCCTCGCGGACTTTTTTCTATCAAGGGCAAAGCTCTACGCCAAGGTTGGGCTCAAATAGGCTTCACATATCAATATTGATGCTATATACATCACTCTAACTGTTCTATTGGCTAGATATAGCCGTTCAGATATGGAAAGAGAAGTTCCATGATAACCGCCACCCAGATGCGTGCCGCCAGAGCCCTCATTGGTATCGACCAGCGCAGCTTCAGCCAAGGCGTCAGCTTCTTGCCCACAATCCAGCGAATGGAAGCCAGTGACGATGTGGATCCGGGGAATGTGGATTCCTTGATGAAACTTATCTCTGCGCTAGGCACGCTAGGCATCGAGCTGATCGGGGAAGGCAAACCAAAGCATGGAAGGCGGCCGCGGCGTTCGCCTGAAGTCATAACCTGAAGCTAAGACAAGCGGCTCTGCCCCGATGATCACCCTCGACACCTATGAAACAGAATTCGGGCATATCCAGATTGCCAAACGGCGGCGCACAGGCGCGGTCCTCTATGAGCAGGACGGGTGCTTCCAAAGTGAGGCCGATAGTCAAGGCGTCAGTCTGGCGTCCTACATTCACGCCATCTTCGGCCTGATACAGCAGAGCGGCGCGCGCAACATTTTGCTGATCGGCTGTGGCGGCGGAACGCTGGCGACCATGCTTGTCCGCTCAGGCCAAAATGCGACAGTTGTAGATGTGAATCCCGCATCGTTCGTCATCGCCAAAATACACTTTTTGATGCCTGACGATGTTTGCTGTCGTGTTGGTGACGGGAAAGAATTTCTGCGTAATAACGGCAAAATCTTCGATGCTATCGTGGTCGACGCCTATCAGGGCGGACTAATTCCTGATCATCTTCAGTCTGTGCAATTCTTCAATCTGGTCCGCGATCACCTATCCCTCCGCGGGGTACTGTTTATCAACGCTCATCTAGGTCATGCCTTTGACCGGCGGGCCAAACAGATTGCAGATCGCGCCTCGCAGGTGTTCTCAAAAGTGCGCCTTTTAGACTCAAGGGGAATTCTCGAGCGCAACGCCATAATCATGGCAGGCCACGTGGATCATCTCGATCCTCCCCAAATACTTCTGCAGCCGGAAACAGGACAGGCTGAGATCGCATCTGAATTGGCTTCGCTCGAGTTTAGACGGTGGGACCTGTGAGCCTCGTTCCAAGAGCTTGAACGGCAGTTGTTGATTGCCTTGGGACGAATAGAGCTCAACCGTCCGCAGGCAGGCCTTCACTTCATCAAGGCTGGCTTCTCGCTCGCCCAGCCAAGTCTCCCAATCCTCATTGCTGAGAAACGCGGGCAACCACCCCATAGCGGCGAATGCTTAGCCGATGGGTGAACCCGATCAATGGCAGCCTGCAACAACGCATCAAACTCGGCGCGATTCATCTTTAGCTTTTGGGGATGTTCATCGATATTGACCTGCACCGCGTAATGCCCCCGTTTATGGGGATAGTCTGTTCTGATCATGCCCCTCAATGGGGCGTACTGAAAGATCCATGCGATCACTCGGCATTCCGATAAGTGCGCATTATGGGAAACAGCCGCTTATGTGAATTTGCGATGCCGCGTCAGACCACGACGGTCAGCGGCTTCTCTTCCTTATACTTCATAACTAGCTCCATCAGGTTTCGCGATGAAACCTGAACTAGCCTTGCGGCAATGAGCGGGTTAGGGCGTCAAGGACGCCTGCATAGGCCGCTGCGAGCCGGAGCGCAGCAACTACACGGGCCCGTTAAGGCGCTTGCCTGTCCTTGTTGTCAAAGGGGCGCAACCCCTTCTTCGCACTTCATAATGCGCTATCAAACTAGGCCGGTTTGAATTCCAATGTGCGGTGTTCGTGAGTGTATTCCGGCCCAATTGTGTACTTGTCCACATTCAGCTCGCCACAAATCATCGATGTCGTAAAGATGATTTGATGCTCAACTTTAGCGGCTTCGGAGCGCTCAACAATCAGCTTTTGGAAGTTATGGCTGCGCACGGGCTCCATACCCTTGTCCTCGACATTATCGAGCAAGAGAAACTTCGGATGGTAGAAGGCCTGATCGAGCGTTGCCGCGCTAAAGATAGAGAGAATGGCAGAATTCTTGAGAATAACACTGCTACTATCAGCAAAATTCATCTCGCCGTCAACGGAGATCGCATTGTCGGCAAAGCGAATGGACACATTGTCCGCCTTTTTGAACTCTTCCTGGCGCTCCATATCGGCATGCAAGAGGTCACGAGCAATATCTGAAATTGCCGTCAGTGCAATCGAGCGACGGCGCTTGCTCTGAAACTCGAGGGCTTTGCGGAGGTCTTCCACTTTAGTGATCTCGCCCTGTAAGGCGGCCTTTTCATTGCTCAAAGTCCGAACCTGAAGCGCCCTCTCGCGCAACCGCCCGAGATATTCTTTGTCGCGACCTATCTGTCCGAGCCGCTGATAGCGAGCGGCGAGATAGCTCTCGCGTGGCGCAATACTGATGTCGTACTTAGTACCGAATTCCGAAAGCAGACCTTCATACACTCGAGAAAGCTCTCTACTATCGCGCTGGTTACGCGCAAGTTCATCACGCTTTTCAACAAGGAGCTGCCGCGCTTCGCGTAGCTGAATATCGAGATCGAGTTTGATCGACAGGTACTTTGACTGTTCGCGCTCCGGATCGGCCTCCGAGCCGCAGACCGCACAATGCTCCTTATCGGTCGTGTCCTTGAGTGGCGTTAGACAAGCTGGGCAGTGAGTGAACTCGATATTACCGACAAGCTCTGCCGACGCCTGCGCCCGCGGAAGCTTATCCGCCAAATCAGCTAGGTAATCCACGAACTGCTCAATATCGGTGATCTCGAAGGATAGTGTTTCAACAGCGCCCTCAGCGAGAATGATCTTGTTCTTGAGCTTCGTCAGCTTCGATAGCGCCGAGCGACGTTCCTTTAAAAATTCTCCTGTTTCCGCATCACCGATTATAGCGTCCACGTTGCGCGCCTCAGCGGTAACACGCTCCTCCTCTATAGAAAGCTCTCGTACCCGCTTCTCGATGTTATCGATGTTCGCAAGCCCTTCTTCTACTGGCAGGCTCTGGATCAAAGCCGTCAGCCGGCGGCTCGCATCGTCGAATTTCACTTTGAGATCGCGTAACTTCAATTCGGCATCGTACATATCGTAGACACTCAGGCCGCAGATAAGGTCGCCAACAGCCTCGCGGATTTCTCGGGTGTCGAAGTCCACGAACTTGAAAAGGAGGGCTGCCGGTGTACGCTGGTCAGCATACAGCAGTCGAAGGATTTGGTTCATCGTGATATTGGCAGAACCTTGGGACTGAGCCTCCGGAATACCGGACGAACGGAACATGATCTGAGAGAAACTTTCGCGATTCTCCGACCTGCGGATGGAGTACGGGGTCCATCCATCGAGTGCATGTTTCTCGGCGTCCGCCATCGGACCAAAGAAGACGGAAATGGGTGTTTGAGCGGTTTTGATCTCGCGCCTAAGCGTGACTACGCCGCCTTGCGTTGTGACCTCCGCCTGCACTTCATCGCATTGGGACGGTGCCGCTTTCCAGCGGTCGAATTCGCCACCGAGGATATAGAAAATGAAGTCCGAAATGGATGACTTACCGCAACCGTTTTCGCCACGAATAATATTGACACCCATGTGGAACACCTGGTCGTACACGGCCTGGCCGCGCCGTATCACCCGAAGCCGATTGAGCGAGAAAGAGGCTGTCATTGACTGAGCCTTCTCAAGCCGGTGCTACGACGCAGTGCAATAACGTCCTCTTCGCCGATGGACGCGAACTTGCTCGCCAGGAAGTTAAGCAACTGCCGCTCTGATTCCGACACCAAGCGGATCATTCGTTCGGAAAAGAGCACTCGTCCCGGCCCGGATGGGATGACTTCCCCCGAAGCTAGGGATTCCAGGTCGATAAGGCCCTTGCCGATAAGGGTCTGAAGGGCCTGGCGCTGCACTTCTGCCATTTTTTGGAAGAGAATCGGGCCTGATGGATAGCTCAAGAATGTCTTGTCCGGCCGTTCCACTTTCAAGCTATTGAACACCTTGCGCACATCTTCCGGCATGTGTGTGCGATGCAGGAGTGGCGGATTGGCGAAGAAGAAATCTACGATATAGAGACGTTCTTTCGACGGTGGCCGCCCCTTCCACGCGACAAGCAGGGCAGCCATGCGTCGCACTGCGTCGTACACGTCGAGCTGGGGATACCACAAGCGGACGCTCATGGCTTATCCCATCGAATATGGCATTGTTCGGTCAAGAAATAGAGCGCTTGGAGCACGGCGGCCTGGCCAATGGTTTTCGAGCTAATGGCGTCGATAACATGTGCCTGCAGGGCACTCTTGATATCATCGTCAGATGCATCCTTGCAGATCTTCTCGTTGAAGACATGCGTGATGAAGCGTTGCTCTACCTGAGAAAGGACGGCGTCACTTTGCTGCTTGGCCTCAGTGTACAAGCCCAAGCGGTAGTAATCGCGGGCGAAGCGGTTTTGCATTTCATTGGCCTGCGGATACTCGTGCTCACGTCCAGCGTCGATGAGCTTTTGCAGCAAATCCCTGCGGTCATTTTCCGAGGCTGCAGTGTAATCCGCTGGGCCAAAAAGCGTTGAGCTGCTGACGGCAGGTGCATCATTCACCAACGGCAAGAGATGTCGCTGTAACGAACGATAGACACGGTCTTCGCGAGACTTCAGTTTACATATGCCTTCATGATCGCATTCAATGGCGACGGGGCGGCATTTCGCAACGCCAGGGTCAGCGCTCTCTCCTGACACGACGAGCGCAGCACTTTTTGTTTTATGCTTTTCGTAGTAGGCCACCGTCGCAAAACCGTCTTCGGCTGCGAGGTCGCGGTATGATTTGTTCAGCGCGGTCAAGTAACCGCTTTCGTTCGACAGCACATCCACATGTGTAGATGACAGTCGCGGCACCAGGAACTTCGCTATACTGGCGAGGGATGCACCAGTGTGAGGCGTGGCGAGGAAACATACTAGTTTGGTGTTGGCGCCAATACTCTTCCAGCCTTCGTCTTGACATTCCTTGGCGATCCGCAAGACCTCCTTCGCAAGAAGTCCGCCCAAGCTGTGGCTGATAATGGCGAGCGGACGCTGACCGATCTGGTGCGATGCCAAGTCTTCAAGAATTGCTTCAGCTCGCTCATGAAGATTGAGTTCTTGTTTGGCCCATTTTTGGAACATGCCGGCCGGATAGCCCAGGCTGTAGACCGCTGTATCAGCAAAATCCTCGCAGAGCCAGGGAGGCCAGAACACCTTGGTTTCGCCCTCGGTATAGGTCCAGGTCTCGCGCGGGTCGCCGGTCAGGCCATGCAAGAATACAAAGTCGAACCGCGATGGTGTATCGCAGCCGCAAATCTTCTCGATGGATTTGGTTTCCAGCATGGAGGTTGCGTGCAATATAATTTCAATAAATTTGCCGTACGCGGATTGATCACGCAACGAATTTCCATCGGCAGTTGAATTCTAGCCGCAATGCGTCGTTTTAGCTAGGCAGAATAGATGGTTACGACATCGCCCGTTCGAGCTTTTCCTTGCGTCGCCGCCAATCGGGCAGCGTCCGATCAAAATGCGCGATGAATCGCGGGCCATGGTGAGCTTCCGCGATATGGCAGGGTTCGTGAGTAATGACTTAGTCAATCGCGTCTACGGGGGGCTTCAATAAGGCGCGTATTGAGCATCAAGCGCGAAGCCCGGCTCATTGCCCCCCAGCGCTGCTCAAGCACCCGAATAGTCAACCCAACCGGATGGAACGCGTCGGGCTCAGCGCAGCTGACCTGGTCCCCGTAATGCCTCCCGTTTATTGTGAGAGTCTGTTCTGGTTACTGTCCTTCGCCCTCACCCGCGGCCTCTCCCTCATCGTCCCGCATTCCCTTCGGGGGCCATGCCCCAGTCCGCTCTTCGAATTCTTCCCACGTCTCGCCTGGCGCAGGGCAATGTTCGAATTCTTTGGCGGTAGGTCGCATGACTTCGTAACGGCCAACTTCTCTCTTGTGCTTCCTGTCAGGGAGCAGCCTGAGAATCGTCCGGAATGCCGAGGGGTTATCCTTCGCCGCGCTGATGAACACGGCTACGATCACCTCAGCCATCGGACGCTTACGCTTTTTGCCGCCCTGCATGACCTCGACCTTGCGGTCCAGTTCGGCCTGCAACATCGCTTTTATGGAGCGGGTCGGATTGCGTAGTTCTTTCATCCATCCGGCGATTTTCTTGTCCTGCTCCCGGTAAAACTCTTCGGTGAGTTCTTCGGGCCCGTAACGATTCAAAGCAGTGGAATACCTAAAAATCAGCCAGTCTGGCTCTGTCGGAGAGGGATCTTCATCCTTGGTATCCATCATACGAACGATCTCGGTGAGCGCCTTGCCATCTCCACTGGCCGCACGCTCCACAAGGTTGCGGATCAGCACGCGAAGCCGGCTCAGGCCGGTCTTTCTGCCGTCAGATGTCCTGACCGTCTCATCGAGCCGTTCGGCCAAAAGCTCCTTGAGTGAGTTCTTCTTCTTTCGGGGGCGGCCCTTCGGGTTGCCGGACTTTCCCTTCTGGAAGCGGTGATCCTTGGGCGGCTTGCGGTAGCCGACCTGGTACTCCTGGGCATCCGCTTCTTCATCGGATCTGGGCAAGTTAAGGCTCATAGGGGCTATTCCTCATTTTGTGGAGCTGGCGGACATCCACCGCCTGGTGGGCGGCAGATGCCCGTGGGCTTAAGCGATGGATCAGTCTTCGACGCCAGACCTGCGCCAGGCCTTGAGGGTCTCGAAGGTCTCGCTGCTGTGTCCGTGGGTCGCCTTGGTGCCAGTCGCACGCTCCAGCCGGTTCACGATCGTGTCGACATAATGCGGGTCAATCTCGATCGCCCGGCCGCGCCGGCCAGTCTGCTCGGCAGCGACCAGCGTGGTCCCACTGCCACCGAAGGCGTCCAGAACGAGGTCTCCGCGATTGGAGGTGTCCAGGATCGCATCGGCCACAAGCTGGACCGGCTTTACGGTGGGATGCATGGCAAGGTCAGTATCCCGACTGCCTCCAAAGGCGTTTGCGCCCGGATACTCCCAGACGTTGGTCCGGTTGCGGCCATGCTTGCCCAACTCAACGTTGTTGGTGTGGGGCGCAGAGCCATTCTTGTAGACGAAGACAAGCTCATGGCGTGACCGGTAAAGGTTGCCCATGCCCCCATTGGTCTTGCACCAGACACACAGGTTCTTGAGCTCGCTATAGACACCCTTGGCCGCCGTCAGGACCTCCATGATGTGGCGCCAGTCCATGCAGATGTAGTGAAGCGAGCCATCCCCGCTAAACGCCACCAACTGCTGGAACACCTTGGCCAAGAAGGCGGTAAATTCCGCCTCGCTCATTTCTCCAGAGGCCATGGCGAACTCGCGGTGGGTAATCTGGCCAAGACCACTGACATGGCCGGCTATCGGCACATTGTAGGGCGGATCGGTGAACACCAGGCCCGCAGTCTCATTGCCCATCAACTGGCGGTAGGCCGCCTCATCCGTGGCATCCCCGCAAATGACCATCTGGTCGCCAATCCGCCAGATGTCGCCCGGCCGGGAGACGGCCAGCCCCGACCGGTCAGGCGGGGGCACCGGCTTCTCTGCCTGTCCAGGCTCCTGATCAACCCCCAGGAGCAGGTCGAGATTGGGGGTTTCAAAGCCGGTCAGGGTCAGATCGAAGTCCAGATTGTAGGACAACTCCTTCAGTTCGGCCTTGAGCAGATCCATGTCCCAGCCGGCATTCTCGGCCAGCTTGTTGTCGGCGATGAGATAGGCCTTGGTCTGGGCAGGCGTCAGGTGGCCGACGCAGACGACCGGTACCTGCGTCAGCCCGACATTGCGGGCCGCGCTCACCCGGCCATGGCCCGCGACGATACGATCGTCCCCGTCGACCAAAACCGGGTTCACGAACCCGAACTCCCTGATGCTGCGCTCAAGCTGCTTGATCTGCTTGGGCGAGTGGGTACGGGGGTTGCCCGGACTGGGCTTGAGCTCATCGATCGGGCGATAGGTCATCTGCAGTTCATTTGAACGTGACATGCGTGTCTCCTTAGCCGGGACGCTGGTTCGCGGCGGTTTGTCTGAGGTGAATGGGATGTGTGGCGACCTGTCAGGTCAGTGATACTTGGGGTACTGCTTCCAGAGCCTGAGATGTTCAGCCTTCACCTCTGCGGGCGACATGCTGAGGATGAACTTGATCATCTGCTGATGAGGTTCGCTCAGCGGCTCTGCCTTGCGGCGCCTACCGTTCCGCTTTCCGCGATCCTTGGACCTTTCGTTGTTGCCGCGGCGCCATTCCTCCAGCGCCCTGCAAGGGTCCTTCGCTTCTCCGATATGGACCAGCGCGTAGAGCTGGGGGACAGAGAGCTCGATATGCTGGCTCATCCACGCCATCCAGCCGACGTCCCGGCCAGCCTCGCCATTGACGATCCGCTTCTTCAGAGCGGCCAATGCGATGGCATTGCGAAGCGTGCGATCATCGGCCGCTTTAGCGGAATGCTGGATCTTTGCCGCAGCCTCTTCGAGTGAGAGTGCAGGCTGTACCAAATGATCTGCTGCGGATTCCGTGATCACAGAATCCGAAACAGCCAATGCAGGCATGGAAGAAGTGGGGGTATGCGGGAGATTGATGTCCGAATGCGCCATGATGGCCTCCTTCAGGGTTTCGGACACCTCCCATATGCACAAAAAGCAGCCGCGGATATAAACGTTTGCATTCGGCAAAAATTTATTTTCTGCGCATCGCTTCGCATAACAACAATTATTGACGGCGCCGATTTTGGTTGATCTCGAGGGGCGTCAACGCGCGCACTTCAAATGATGATGCAATAAGGATTGACGGCGCAGGATTTGCTGATCTCGGCCGCGCCATTGCGCGGCCGGTTGATGCCACGGCGAAGAGCCCGCTCCCCGCACGTCAAAGCCGCTTTCTGGCCCGTGCCGCCAGATCAGCCCTATTGGCGCCGCAAGCCCCCGGGATGTCGGGCATTTTGGGCGCCAGATTGGACTGGAACTGCGCCCCGAACACCCGTAATTTCGGGGCTGGGCAGGGCTTACCCTGCCTGGGGCTTAAGAACCTCTCGGTTAGCGGCAATTAGTGCTGCCGTCAAAAGCACTCCTCGACCCATGCGGTCGGGGAGGCGTATGTGCATGTACAGGGCGAAAGCCTAAAGACATACGCGGTCTCCTAACCGAGGCTTCTTAACTCCCCGATCACCAGGCGAAGGGGAGTCACCATGAAACTACTTATTGTACTGGCGAGCCTGCTGCTGCTCGCAGGCTGCATGTCGGCCGGGGTCAAGGTGGACGAGAGGAACCTCGCCAGCTTCCACAAGGGCCAGACCACCTATCAGGAAGTCCTGGCCCGGCTCGGACCTCCCACGACCAACAGCCTCATGCCCGATGGCCGGCGGATGCTGATGTACAGCTGGGTCCAGGCCAGCGCCCGGCCCCAGAACTTCATCCCCCTGGTTGGCGCCTTTGTCGGAGGCGCCGACAGCCGCTCCACAAATGTCATCATCTGGATCGATGCCCAGAACAGGCTGGCCAGCTGGTCCACCAGCCAGTCCCTGTATGGAGTAGGCCGCGGGCTGGATGCGGGGCCGGCCTACGGCCCGGTCCCAAACCAGCCACGGACCACGCCGGTGGCAGGACATTAATATGAGCGCGGCCCCTGAGGTGAACGAGGCTACAGGCCCGACCAGCACCCAGATCGGCGCTATCGCAGAATGTCTGGTCACGGCCGGGATACTTGAAGCTTCCGGCGGCCGGCTCTCACCCTTCAAACCCATCGCCGATGACGACGGCCTGGACCTGCTTCTATTTGACAAACTGACCCGCAGGCCCATCCCGCTCCAGATCAAATGCCGCCGCAACTTCGATGATCCGAAGGCCCAGACTGTCCAGTTCGATGTGCGCCTCAAAACCTTCGCCGCGCATGAGGACGGCTACATCCTCTGCATCAAGCTGGATGGCACTGCGATCGGCGCCCTTTGGCTCGTCCCCGCCAAGGACCTTCGCTCCATCGCCAAAGCAACTCCCACCCATCTGGTGGTCACCCCCTCGGCCAAGCCCACCTCCCAGGACCGTCTTAGCCCCTATCGATTGGCCACCTTTGCCGAGGTCGCCGACCGGATTCTCGATCCGGCCAAGGCCTGACAGCCTCCCCTGATACAGCGGCACTTGTTCGCTGATGCCGGAAGAAAATTCCCTGATATGGGCATTCGTATTCGCTGTTCTCAACGCGCCATTCTTGCAGGTAAGACCGGCTAACCTCGCGAATTGTCGGGGGAATTCGGCCAAACCACCCCAAAGATGAATGCGCGTTCGGCGAAAATCTCCCTGTTTCGCAAATCCGGGCTAGGTCAATCCCAGATCGAACCGCTCTCCAAAGCTAAGCAGACCACCCCTGCTGGAAAATTATCAAAGCGACCAGAGACGCTGCTCTAGATTTCCCTGCAACGCCGGAGCAAATCTACGCTTAGAGCGTGAGGAGATTTTCCAGATTGCACTAATCGCCCGGAATGCGGCGATTTTCGCTGCAATAGCTCTCCAGATCGTCCCACCGTCAGTTCGATGGGAATGCTTGGTGGGCCCGCCAGGACTCGAACCTGGGACCTAACCGTTATGAGCGGTCAGCTCTAACCAACTGAGCTACAGGCCCTTCGCGAAAAGGGGTATATCAGGATTTTTCGTCTCGCCAACTGGCCGCCAACCGGTGTGCCGCGGCCCAGATTTCGCCCCGGTTTGGGGCCAGCCTGCGGCGCGGACGGGCCAAAAATTCGGGAGATTCGCATGACACCACGCCCCCTCGCCTTCGCCCTTTTTGCCGCCCTGCTGGGGTCGGCCAACCTGGGGTCGTTCAGCCCGGCCCTGGCCGAGGACGTCCACACCATCACCATGACCGGCCATGGCGAGATGCGGGCCGCGCCCGACCTGGTCACCATCAATGCCGGGGTCACCACCGATGCGACCACCGCGGCGGCGGCACTGGCCGCCAATACCAGCAAGATGAATGGGGTCTTTTCCGCGCTGGAGAAGATGGGCGTGCCGCGCAAGAACATCCAGACGGTGAATTTCTCCGTCTCGCCCCAGTACAGCAGCAATCGCGGCGCCGACAACAGCGCCCCGCACCTGACCGGCTATCGGGTCACCAACCAGGTCAGCCTGCGGCTGGATGACGTGGCGGGGCTGGGCAAGGCGCTGGATGCGCTGGTCAGCGCGGGCGCCAACCAGATGAACGGAGTCAACTTCGCCATCAAGGACCCTGAACCGCTGCTTCAGAAGGCCCGCGCCCAGGCCGTCGCCGATGCCCGCCAACGGGCGCAGACCTATGCCCAGGCCGCCGGTGTCACGCTGGGCCCCGTGATGTCGATCAGCGAGGGCGGCGGCGGGGGCCCGCGGCCCATGTACCGCATGATGGCCATGGAAGCGGCCGCCCCGGTTCCGGTGGCGGCGGGCGAGGAAAGCGTGTCGGCCGATGTGACGGTGGTGTGGGAAATCCACTAGCGCGGCTTATATTAGGACCCATGGAAAATCCGCTTTTCGAAGACTGGACCGCGCCCTTCGGCGCCCCGCCGCTGGACCGCATAAAGCCGGAGCATTTGCGCCCCGCCTATGACCGGGCCCTGGCCGAACATGCCGCCGAGGTCGCGGCCATCGCCGCCAACCCCGCCCCGCCCGATTTCGACAATGTGATCGTGGCGCTGGAAACATCGGGCCGGCTGCTGACCCGGATTGAGGGCGTGTTCCACAACCTGGCCTCCAGCGCCACCAATCCGGCGCTGCAGGCGATCGAGCTGGAAATGGCACCGCGCCTGTCGGCCCATTGGAGCAACATCACCCTGAACGGGGCGCTGTTCGCGCGTATCGACCACCTGTATCAGCAGCGCGCGGCGCTGGGGCTGGACGCGGAATCGCTGCGGGTTCTGGAACGCTATCACCTGGATTTCGTGCGCGCGGGCGCGCAACTGACCGGCGAACACCGCCAGCGTTTCGCCGACATCGCCCAGCGGCTGGCGGTGCTGGGCACCCAGTTCTCGCAGCATGTTCTGGGCGACGAGGAAGACTATGTGCTGGGCCTGGGCGAGGAACAGATGGCCGGCGTTCCGCTGTCCATCCGCGACGCGGCGGCGGCCTGCGCGAAGGAGCGCGGGGTCGATGCGCCCTTTGCCGTGACCCTGTCGCGCTCCAGCATCGAGCCGGTGCTGCAGTTCGCCGACGATCGGGACCTGCGCGAAAAGCTGTTCCGGGCCTGGACCGCGCGCGGCGCCGCCAAGGGCCCGCGCGACAACAGCGCGATCATAGCCGAGATGCTGGCCCTACGCGCCGAGCGGGCGAACCTTCTGGGCTATGAGACTTTCGCCGCCTTCAAGCTGGCCGATTCGATGGCCGCAACCCCCGCAAAAGCGCGCGCCCTGCTGGAGGATGTCTGGGGCCCGGCCCGTGCCCGTGCACTGGAAGAGCGCGACGCGCTGCAGGCGCTGATCGTGCGCGAGGGCGGCAATTTCCACCTGGCGCCGTGGGACTGGCGCTATTACGCCGAAAAGCTGCGCCGCGCGCGCTACGATTTCGACGATGGCGCGATCAAGCCCTATTTCGAGCTGAACAACCTGATCGAGGCGGCCTTCTTTACCGCCGGCAAGCTGTTCGGCCTGTCCTTTAGGCCGCGCAGCGACATTCCCGTCTATCATCCCGATGTGCGGGTATGGGAAGTGGTGCGCGCCGACAGGACCATCGGCCTGTTCTATGGCGATTATTTCGCCCGCCCCGGCAAGCAGGGCGGCGCCTGGATGTCCAGCTTCCGCGACCAGGAACGGTTGACCGGCGCGGCGCCCGGCGATGACGTGCTGCCCATCGTCATCAACAACTGCAATTTCTCCAAGTCCGATCCCTGCCTTCTGTCCTTCGACGATGGCGAGACGCTGTTCCATGAATTCGGCCATGCGCTGCACGGCCTGCTCAGCCAGGTGCGGTTCCCGCGCCTGTCGGGCACCAATGTGGCGCGCGATTTCGTCGAACTGCCGTCGCAGCTTTACGAGCACTGGCTGGAACAGCCGCAGGTTCTGGCCCGGTTCGCCCGCCATCACCTGACGGGCGAGCCCATGCCCCCAGCCCTGATCGAACGGCTGCTCGCGGCGCGCAATTTCGGCCAGGGCTTTGCCACGGTGGAGTTCCTGGCCTCGGCCATTGTCGACATGGACTTTCACAGCCAGCCGCCGCCGGACGATCCGCTGGCGGCCCAGGCGCAAAGCCTGGCGCGCATCGCCATGCCGGACGAGATCGTGCCGCGCCACGGCGCCGCCCATTTCACCCATGTCTTCGGCGGCGACGGCTATGCGGCGGGCTATTACGCCTATCTGTGGTCGGAGGTTCTGGATGCCGACGGCTTCGGCGCCTTCGAGGAGGCGAAAGACATTTTCGATCCGGCAACCGCCCAGCGCCTGTATCGCTACATCTATTCGGGCGGCGGCACACGCGACTATGCCAGCGCCTATCGCGCCTTCCGGGGGCGCGATCCCCATGTCGATGCCTTGCTGGAAGGGCGTGGGCTGAAGGCGCCCGTCGCGGCCTGAAGATCAGCGGCTGCCTGAAAAGCTGGGCCTGATGGCCTAGTTCGCGGAGGCGACCTGGCTGGAGGGCGCGCCGGGCTGCAGCAGCCGGTCGACGACATGGATCACGCCATTGCTGTCGTGAATGTCGTAGATGGCGATATTGGCGCGGTTGCCCTTCTCGTCCTGGATCTGGATGTTGGTCGGCCCGTTCATGTGCGCCAGCAGCGTGCCGCCTTCGGCGGTGCGCAGGCGCAGTTCGCCGCCATTCTCGTTGATCATCCGCAGCAGGGTGGCCGAATCATAGCTGCCCGGCACGATCATGTAGCTGATGCGCCGCGCCATCTGCGCCTGGCCCAGCTTGCCCGCGCTGGTGAAAGCCGCATTGGTGGGGGCGAAGACCGTGAACTGGCCATTGGACCTGAGCGCCGAGGCGACACCGGTCTGGGTCAATTCGCTGGCCAGCTTTGTGTGCAGGGGCGAGGCCGCCAGGTTCTCGGCGATGTCGCGATCGGCCAGCATGGCCTGGCCATCGATCATGGGATTCATCACGCCGGTGTCCAGCAGCGCCTTGGGCGCCGGGTCCGACCCCGACACCGCGCCCAGCGCGCCACCGATCATCATGGCGACACCTGCGGCGAATCCGGCAATGGCTGCACGTTTCATGGCGGAACCCTTCGGACGGCTCTACACATCCGTAACGTGCGCGCGCCCCGAATGTTCCGGTTCCGTTGGGCTCAGCCGCCTGTTTCAGCTATCGGTTTCCAGCGCCTCGCGTTCCATTTCCAGCGCCAGCCAGCGTTCCTCGTCCGCCTCCTTGGCGGCACGCAGATCCGAAAGCTCGGCCGACAGGGCCGCGAACCGCTTGGGGTCGCGGGCGTAAAGCGCGGAATCCGAAAGGCTTTCTTCCAGCGCCGCGATTTTCACCTCCGCCGCCGCAATCTTGTCGGGCAGGGTCTTCAGCGCATGGGCGTCGGCAAAGTTCATCTTGGCGGCCGTGGCCCGCTGCGGGCGCGCCGCTTTTTCCGGCCGCGCCGCCCCGTCGGAATCCCGCGATTTGTTCGCATTGGTACGCTTGGGTGCATCGCCGCCGCGCTGGGCCAGCATGTCGGAATAGCCGCCGGCATAGACGGTAAAGCGGCCGTCGCCTTCGGCCAGCACCACCGCGGTCGCCACCCGGTCCAGGAAATCGCGGTCATGGCTGACCAGCAGCGCGGTGCCCTGATAGTCCGCGATCACTTCTTCCAGCAGGTCCAGCGTTTCCAGATCCAGGTCGTTGGTCGGTTCGTCCAGCACCAGGAAATTGGAGGGCGTGGCGAACAGCTTGGCCAACAGAAGCCGCGCCCGCTCGCCGCCCGACAGGACCTTGACCGGCGTGCGCGCCTGGGCCGGGGTGAACAGAAAGTCCTGCAGGTAATTCATCACATGGCGCGGCTTGCCCGCCACCATCACCGTGTCGCCGCCCGCCCCTTCCACCCCGTCGGTGACGGCGGCCATCAGGCTCTGTTCGGGGTGAAGGCGGCTGCGGTTCTGGTCCAGCTCGGCCATCAAAAGCCCCTGGCCCAGCTTCACATTTCCCGCTTGCGGCTTCAGCTTGCCGGTCAGCAGTTTGAGCAGCGTGGTCTTGCCCGCGCCATTGGGACCGACGATGGCGATGCGGTCGCCGCGATGCACCCGCAGGGTGACGTCGCGCACGATGGCTTTTTCATCGTCATAGGAAAAGCTGACACCCTTGGCGTCGATCACCTTGGTGCCGCTGCCCGATCCTTCGGCGGCCTCCATGCGCACATTGCCCAGCTTGCGGACCTGTTCGCGCCGCTCGGTGCGAAGGCCCTTCAGCCGCTCCAGCCGCCCGACATTGCGCTTGCGCCGCGCCGAGACGCCATAGCGCAGCCAGTGTTCCTCCGCCGCAATCTGGCGTTCCAGCTTGTGGCGCTCCACCTCTTCCTGTTCCAGCATGGCGTCGCGCCAGGCCTCGAAGGCGCCGAAGCCCTTTTCCAGCCGGTGGGTGCGCCCGCGGTCCAGCCACACCGTCACCCGCGACAGCGACTCCAGGAAGCGGCGGTCATGGCTGATCAGCACCAGCGCGCTTTTCATCGCTTTCAGCTCGCCTTCCAGCCATTCGATGGCATGGATGTCGAGATGGTTGGTGGGCTCGTCCAGCAGCAGGATGGCGGGCCGGGGCGCCAGACAGCGCGCCAGCGCGGCGCGGCGCGCCTCGCCGCCCGAAAGGGTGGCCGGATTTTCCGTGCCGTCCAGCCCCAGATTGCCAAGCAGGTAGAAGGCACGGTTGGGGTCTTCGGTCGGGTCCAGCCCCGCCTCGACATAGTCGCGGGTGGTGGCAAAGCCGGACAGGTCCGGTTCCTGCGGCAGATAGCGGATGGCCGCGCCCGGCTGGGCAAAGCAGGTGCCGCCATCGGGCTCCACCAGCCCGGCGGCGATCTTGAGCAGGGTGGACTTGCCCGATCCGTTGCGCCCCACCAGGCACAACCGTTCGCCCGGCCCCACATTCAGCTCGGCGCCGTCCAGCAGGTTGGTGCCGCCGAACGCGACGGTGATGTCTTTCAGATGCAGAACGGGCGCCATGGCGGGGCTTATCGCGTGGCCATGGCGCCCGGATCAAGTCTCTTTGTCAGGGCCTTACCGCGGGCCCCCGGCCACCGCCATGGCGCCCGGCCGGCTGACAAAGGTCAGGCGCAAATCGGGCTGTTCCACCGCCGATTTGCCGTCGAAATCGAAGGTGCGGATGTCGCGCTCGACCGAGCACTGGACCAGGATGCGTTTGGCGTCTGCGCTCCACACCGCGCCCTGACAGGCATGGCCAAGCTGGGCGTCGGTGACATGTTCCAGCTTGCCCTTCACGGGGCGGAAAATCGCCAGCTTGCCGAAGACCTCGTTGAAGTTCTTGGCCTTGAGCACGGTGGCCGAACCGTTGCCCGCCACGATGGCGACATACTTGTCGCCCGGCGCGATGTTGACGGATTCGGGCAGCGCGCCGACCTCCTGCACGTCGGTGATCTTGCCGCTGCGCGTATCGATCATCAGGGTCGACCCCTTGTCGGTGCGCCCCGGAACGCCACCAAAGGCATTGACGATCAGATAGCGCCCATCGGCGGTGATCGAGCCGCCGTCGGGCTGGGTGCCGGCGTCATAATCGGCCACGCGGGTCAGCGTGTCCTTGCCCACCGCCAGCTTCGTCACTTTCCCGTCCCCGAAGCGCAGCGCCCAGCCGGTCTTGCCGTCGGGCGCAAACATCACGTCGCGCGGTTCGGCCTTGGCGTCCAGCGTCACCTGCGAAAGCTGCGTCAGCTTGCGGTCCTTGATGGCGAACAGGGTGATCGTGTCGTCGCCCACACCGGTGACCAGCGCCCGCGTGCCGGCCCGGTTGATCGCCACCGCGGTGGCGCCCTGGCCGGCCTCGACCGTCTGCAGCAGGGCGGGACGGGTGGGATTGTCCAGTCCGATCACATTGACCTGGTTGGAAGCCACCTTCTTGCCGTCGGCCGCCACCGTCTGCGGGCAGGCTGCCAGCGCGTAGCTGCTGTCGGGCGCCACGGCGATCGCCACCGGCGGGCCCAGCAGGGTGCCGCAGGCTTCGATTTCGCCGATCACGGCGGGCTTGGACATGCTGGAAAAGGCAATGACCGAGATGCTGTCGGGCGTCGGCGTCATCGGCAGGCCGTCACCCGCCCGCACCTGCTTGCCGTCATTGCCCGAAACCGCCAGGTCGGCCAACGCCGCCGATGCGGTCCCCAGGGCCACCAGGCCCGCCAGCGCAAAAATCCGGAACGTCCGCATAGTCCCCCCATCCTCTGTTTTTTGTGCCGGGACCATGCGGGAGCCGCCGGCAAAAGAAAAGGGCGCCACGGCCCTTGCCCGCACCAGGTTACGGCACTGCAAATGTTGCCAGCCCATCGGCATGGAATCAGCAAAACACCCCCTTATCGCGCAGGGTTTTCAACCTTCCGGGCCGATTCCGGCCGGATATTGATAAGAACCACTGTCCCCATTCCGCTAGCCTTTTGGTCGTGAAATGACGCGCAAGGGGCTGGCCGATGAAAGTGAAATCCACGCATGTGAACGACGCATCCCATCTGCTGCGGGCGCTGGCCCTGGGCACGATGGTGGCGCTGGCCCTTCCGGGCCATCACGCCCTGGCGGCGGACACGGCGGCCCAGGGCACGGCCGGGCTGACCAAGGTGGCCGGCTATGTTCCCTTCTGGTTCGACGGCGATCACCAGCGCGTGCTGTTGCAGGTTCCGGCCCTTGATACCGATGTCCTGTATTATGTGTCGGCCGCGACCGGGCCCGGCTCGGTGGAGGCCGGCTTCGACCGGGGCATCATCAACAGCATGGTGGTCCACTTCGTCCGCTCGGGCGGCAAGGTGGTGGTCGAACAGATCAACCTGGATTATCGCGCCCTGAACGGCAGCGCCGCGACCAAGCAGGGCGTGGTCGACTCCTTCCCCACCTCGGTACTGGCCAGCCTGCCCATCGTTTCCGAAAGCGGCGGCATGCCGGTGGTGGACGCCACCGCCCTGTTCATGCGCGACGCCGGCCATGTCGCCGAACGGCTGAAGCGCGCGGGCCAGGGCGACTTCAAGTTCGATGCCGCACGCAGCGTCTTTTATCCCAAGCGGATGAAGGCCTTCCCCGAAAACACCGAAATCGAGACCATCGCCACCTTCACCTCGGACAAGCCGGGCCGCGCGATGAACGAGGTCACGCCCGATCCGGGCGTGATGACCATTCACATCCACCATTCCTTCCTGAAAGCGCCGACCGGCTATACCCCGCGCGAGGCCGATCCGCGCATCGGCGTCAGTTCGATCAAGTTCAAGGACTTCTCCAAGCCGATCGACGATTCCCCGGTGACCGAATGGATTTCGCGCTGGCGGCTGGAAAAGAAGGACCCCGGCGCGGCCCTGTCCGAGCCGGTCAAGCCCATCGTCTATTATTTCGATCCCGCCATTCCCGATCCCATCCGCCATGCCTGCGAGGAAGGGCTTTTGTGGTGGAACAAGGCCTTCGAGAAGGCCGGCTTCAAGAACGCCATCGAGGCCAAGGACGCCCCGCCGGACATGGACCCGATGGACATCCGCTATGCCTATGTGATGTGGATCCAGCGCGACCAGCGCGGCTTCTCGTCCAGCGGTAACTATCGCGACCCGCGCACCGGCGAGACGCTGGGCTCCAAGACCCATCTGGACACCTATCGCGTCCGCACCGTGGCCAATTACTACGACGCCTATAGCGGCGGCCTGCCCAAGGACGGCAGCGGCATCACCATCGCCGACCCCAACCTGGTGAGCCAGGACAAGTTCAACGCCATGCTCAAGGGCCAGCGCGACATGGCCTTCCTGCGCCAGGCGCTGCTGGCGGCGCACGAGTTGGGCCACACGCTGGGCTTCCAGCACAACTGGAATGCCAACCTGAACAACATGTCCTCGGTGATGGAATATCCCTCGCCGCGCGTGATGGTGAAGAACGGCAAGCTGGACCTGAGCGACAGCTTCATGAAGGCGGTCGGCGCCTATGACGATTACATGGTCCGCTACGCCTACACCCCCTTCCCCAAGGGCAAGGAGCAGCAGGGGCTGGATGACATCATCACCGACATGCACAATCACGGCATCGTCTTCACCCTGCCCAGCGACCCGCGCTATGCCTGGTATGACGACCGCGCCACCCCGGCCGAGGCCATGAAGGAGACCGCGGCGGTGCGCAAGATCGCGCTGGCCAACTATGGTCCCGACATGCTCAAGCCGGGCGAGCCGATCGGTGCGATGCGCGACATCCGCCTGTGGATGGTCTACCTGAACGAGCGCTATGCCATCGAATCGGCGCAGCGCTATATCGGCGGCATGTTCCAGAACATCGTGGTGAAGGGCGAGGAAAAGCCCCTCAAGCCCACCGAGTTCATCCCCGCCGGCGAACAGCGCGAGATCATGGATCTGCTGATGGATGCAGTGAAGCCCGCAAACCTGAAGATACCGGAGTCCCTGCTGATCCAGCTTGCGCCGGACCCCAGCGAGAATCTGGAAGACCTGTCCGATGACGCGGTGTTCGACCAGCTGAAGGCCGCGCGCATCCTGTCGGCGCTGGTGATCGAGCCGCTGTTCGAGGCGGATCGCGCCAAGCGGATGGTGGCGCTGGGCGCGCGCAAGCCCGACACGCTGACCTTCCCGCAAATGGTCGACCAGGTGATGGCCGCGACCTGGGGCATGTCGCCGTCCGGCGATTCCCAGGAAAAGGCGCTGCTGCGCGTCAGCCAGTCGGTGGCGATGCAGTCGATGATGGCGCTGGGCGGGGCGGCCAACACCGCGCCCGAGGCCCGCGACTATGTCCTGGAGAAGCTGGGCGAACTGGGCGACGACCTGAAGGCCCGCAGCGACGCCGATCCGTTGACCCAGGCCTTCTATCGCCAGTCGGCCAAGCAGATCGCGCACTACCTGACCAACCCGGCGGCCAATGTGCCCAAGAACATCATGCCGGTCTGGGGCAAGGGACCGCGTTCACGCTTCCCGCAGCCCCCCGGTCCGCCGCTGTAGGGCTTACTGCGTCCCCGCCGCGGGACCTGTCCCGCGGCGGATTTCCGCGCCACCCTCTCGGGCGCTGGAAAGAAAACACCCCCGGATCCGGCGATCCGGGGGTGTTTTTTCGTGCGCCGTTACGGCTGGTGCTTAGGACCAGGAATAGGCGGTCTTGATCTGGGTATAGAACTCCACCGCGGCGAAGCCCTGCTCGCGCGGGCCATAGGACGAACCGCGCGTACCGCCGAACGGCACGTGATAGTCGACGCCCGCGGTCGGCAGGTTGATCATCACCATGCCCGCCTTGACGTTGCGCTGATAGTGGCGCGCATGCTTCAGGCTGGTGGTGACGATGCCGGCGGACAGGCCGAAGTTGATGCTGTTCGACAGCTCCAGGCCTTCCTCGTAGTTCTTGATCTTCACCACCGACACGACGGGTCCGAACACTTCCTCGTTGTTGATGCGGTCGGACGGCTTGGTGTCGACGATCAGGGCCGGGCTCATGAAGAAGCCGGGATTTTCGGTGTTCAGGCGCGCGCCGCCGGTCAGCAGCTTGCCGCCTTCCTTCACCGCGATGTCGACATAGTCCAGGTCGCCCTTGAGCTGGCTTTCGGTCACCACCGGGCCCATCTGGGTCGCCGGATCGCAGGCATCGCCCACCTTCAGCGCCGAGGCGCGTTCGGCCAGCGCCTTGACGAACTTGTCATAGATGCCTTCCTGCACGAAGACGCGCGACGAAGCGGTGCAGCGCTGGCCGGTGGCGAAATAGCCGCCGTCGAGCGCGATCTGCACCGCGCGGTCGAAATCGGCATCATCCAGGATGACCAGCGGGTTCTTGCCGCCCATTTCCATCTGCACGCGGGCCTGGCGGGCCACCGCGTTCATCGCCACCTTGGCGCCGACGCCCTGGCTGCCGGTGAAGGTCACGGCATTGACGTCCGGATGCTTGACGATGGCGTCGCCGACGCCGCCGCGGCCCAGCACCAGGTTGAAGACACCGGCCGGCGCGCCCGCCTCATGGATGATCGAGGCCATGGCATGGGCCGTGGCCGGGGTCGGGTTGGCCGGCTTGAGCACCACCGAATTGCCGAAGGCCAGCGCGGGCGCGGCCTTCCAGGCGGGAATGGCGATGGGGAAGTTCCAGGGCGCGATCACGCCCACCACGCCGACCGCCTCGCGATAGGTCTGCACTTCCACGCCCGGGCGGGTCGATTCCAGGTTCTGGCCGTGACGGCGCAGCGCCTCGCCGGCGAAATACTTGAAGATGCGCCCGGCGCGCACGGTCTCGCCGATGGCTTCGGGCAGGGTCTTGCCTTCCTCGCGCGCCAGAAGGCGGCCGATGGCATCCTTGCGCTCGATGATCATGCTGCCGATCTTGTCCAGCAGGTCAGAGCGCACTTCGGGCGACTGGGCGGCCCAGGCCGGCTGGGCCGCGCGGGCCGCTTCCACCGCCTTGTTGACGTCCTCGGCGGAACCGTCGGGGAACTTGGCGATGATCTCGTTGGTGTTGGAGGGGTTGAGGCTCTCCAGCGGGCCGCCGGCGCTAACCTGCTTGCCGCCGATGAAATGGGTCAGGGTCTCGGTCATCAAATCTCTCCAGGAAGAAGGAAAAAGGGGGCCGGTGGGTACTTAAGACTTATGGGGAGCCGATCCAACCCCGAAACCGCATCCCGGCGATGCGATCCCGGCATGGTTGGCCGGCAATCGGACATCAGGCGGTAATAAGCCCTCTTTTGACGAGGTTTTTCATCAGGTCGGCAATGCCGAACACCCAGGGCGGGGCCGCCTTGGAGCTGGTGACCCGGTTTTCCAGCACCCCAAGTCTGGGGGTGGAGATGCGCACCACATCCCCCTCCTTGTGGGTGAAGCCCATGCCCGGATTGTCCCGGTCCTGGGTGGGCGCGAACAGGGTGCCCAGGAACAGCACGAAGCCGTCGGGATACTGGTGCTCCTTGATGGTCTGGGCGACGAGATTGAGCGGATCGCGGCTGATCTCGCTCATCTTGCTGCGCCCTTCCAGGCGGTAATTGTCGGCGCCCACGATTTCCAGCTCGACCACGGCACTGCGCACATCGTCCATGGTGAACTTGTCATCGAACAGGCGGATGAAGGGCCCCACCGCGGTCGAGGCGTTGTTGTCCTTGGCCTCGCCCAGCAGAAGGGCGCTGCGCCCTTCATAGTCGCGCAGGTTCACGTCATTGCCCAGCGTGGCGCCGACGGTGCGGCCCTTGCGGTCCACCACCACGACCACTTCCGGCTCCGGGTTGTTCCAGGTGGAGGTGGAGCGCACGCCGATCATCTCGCCCCAGCCCACGGCCGACAGCGGCGGCGCCTTGGTGAAGACCTCCGCGTCGGGGCCGATGGCTACTTCCAGATATTGCGACCACATGCCGTCGGCGATCAGCGTCTCCTTCAGCCTGGCGGCCTCCGGCGAACCGGGCACCACCGACTTGATGTCGGTGCCGATCTTGGCCGCCAGTTCGGCGCGGATGGACTGCGCCTTGCCCGGCACGCCCTTGGCGCGTTCCTCGATCACCCGCTCGATCGCCGAGACCGCGAAAGTCACGCCGCAGGCCTTGACGCATTGCAGGTCGATGGGCGCCAGCAGCCTGGCCCTGGCGCTGCCGTCCCAGGCCCTGGTCAGGCCGAAATCGGCGATGTCGCCCAGCGGCTTGCCCTGCGGCACCGTGCCATCCCACATCTCCAGCAACTGGGAGACGGTGGGCGCGGTGGCGCTGACGTCAAAGACCTGGCCATCCCTGACCAGGATGGGCGTGGGGCCTTCGCCCAGATCCATGCGCCCGACCAGGATGGCATCGCGCCAGTCGTCGGGCAGGAAGGAGGGCGAAGCGGAAGGCGCGGTCATGGTGATCTCTTACAGTTCGAGCTTGAGCACATTGCGAATGTAGTTGGCCGTGATGCGGGCGCTTTCCATGGGCGGCCGCCACGGCGAGGTGTCCAGTTCGACGTTCAGGTCGCCGCGCCACTGGATGGATTTCAGATAGGCCATGATGGCGGGGAAATCCACGCCGCCCTCGCCCATGGGATAGAAATAGGGATCGTTCATCATGTCGCGCTGGGGCGTGGGCACATTCCTGGTGCCGCCGCGATCGGCCTTGGCGGTGTCCTTCAGGTGAAATTCGATCACCCGGTGGCCAAGGCTCTTGGCCAGGGCCAGGGGGTCCATGCCCGCCATGGTGATATGGCCGGTGTCCAGGATAAGGCCGACATTCTCCGGCCGGGTCGCGTCCATGATCACGTCGATCTCATGCTGGTTCTGGATCTGGCTGCCCAGATGGGGATGGACGCCGAATTTCATGCCCAGCTCTTCGCGGATGCGCTTGCCCAGCAGGTCCAGCGTGATGGCGATTTCCTTCAGGTCGGAATCGGGCGTGCCGTTCGGCTGCTTGCGTCCACCGGTATTGGTCTTCTGGTGATCGCAGCCGAAGCGGCGCGAAAAGCGCGTCATGTTGAAGTGGTTGTCCACCACCGCCTGGCGCTGGGCTGGATCGTGGAAGGCGGTCGAGCCGCCGGCCGCCCCGCCGGTGATGGCGACGAACTGCGCGCCGATCTCGTACATGCGGTGCTGCAGGGCTTCCCAGCGGTCGGGATAATAGACCTCGCGCTTGGAGCGCGGGCCGGTGGGATATTTCCAGCTATAGCCGTCCGGCCAGGCCTTCATCTTCTGGGTGTCGCGCGGCGCCGGATTCAGACCGTCCTTGGTGGCGCAGAAGGAAGCCCCGAAGATTTCGAAATAGCGGAAGCCGATTTCGCGCCCCTCGGAAATGCCGACGAAGGGATCGCTTTCCCAGCCGCCGCGGGTGTTGGTGGTATAGCCGATGCGGAATTGCTGCTGGCGGCGGTGAAAGGCCTGGGGCTCCAGCCTGGGGGCGCCGTTATAGGCCGGCCCGGTGACCTGGGCCGCGGCCTGTTCGCGCGCCGCCAGCAGCCCGCCAGCCGCCACGGATAAGCCAAAGAATTTCCTGCGATCCATCTGCGTTCTCCCGCCCCTGCTCTGTCGTTTCCATGATCCGGTCTTTTCGCGCCGGCGCGGCGCACCTTAGACAAGCTGGCGGCGGCGTGCCATCGCAATTGGCCGCTTCCAGCCGGCCCGCACACCGCCATGCCTTCAAGAAAAAAGCCCGGCGCTTTCGCGACCGGGCTCAGGTTGCCGGACCACAGGGAATATGGCCCGGACATCACGCATTCGCCGTCACGATCCACGCGCGGGGGCCTGTGTGTCAACCAGGAGTGACCGGGTGTTTCGCAATGTGAAACCCCTGCGTTTCGCCATGCAAAATCGCGTGCCGTTTCGGGGCCGTGCTCAGCGGCGGCGGGCCGCGGCCTTCTGGCGGATGGGATGCTGCAGCGACAGGCCCGGCGGCAGCGCCGGGCCGATGCAGTCGTTCAGCATCCGGGCCAGCACCGTCTGGCGGCGGCTGTCCATGCGCTCGACCGGCGCGGTGATGGAAATGGCGGCCACCGGCTGGGTGTCGCGCAGGATCGCCACGCCGATGCAGGTGACGCCCGGCTCGTTTTCCTGTTCCTCGCGGGAGAAGCCGCGCTTGCGCGCGTCCAGAAGCTCCTGCCAGACCGTCTTCAGCGAAGCGCGCGGCTGGGACGCGCGGCGCGGAAAATCCCCCGGAAAGGCCGCGGCAAAACTTTCGAAATCCACATATTTCTGGGACAGGATGGCGCGGCCCAGCGCAGTGGTCAGGGCCGGATTGCGCCAGCCGATTTCGGACCAGATGCGGATGGCGCGCTGGGGCTCGACCTTGTCGATATAGACCACCTGCTCGCCGGTCAGCACCCCCAGATGACATGTCTCGCCCGCCTTGGCGCAAAGGGCCGCCAGCGCATTGTGCATCAGGCTGCGCAGGGATTCGTCGCGCAGGTGGGAATCGGCAATGGCCAGCAGCGACGGGCCCAGGCGGTAATTGCCGTTCTGGTCCTGTTCAACAAAACCGCGGTGGCGCAACGCCGCCAGCGTGCGGTGGATCGAGGACTTGTTGAGCCCCAGGTCGGCCGCCAGCCGGGTCAGCGGCAGTCCGCCGGCGCCTGCGTCACCAAGACGTTGCAGGGCCCGCAAGGCCTTGTCGACGCTGCCCAACGGGGAATTTCCTGCCATCACATGCCTTAAGTATTACGTTTGCGCCATTGCGGGACATGCCCGTTTGCCCATAAGAAACACAGGCGGGCGGGGGCACGCAATTGTTTCGGGTCTGTCACCCGGACTTGGGACCTTGGACGGGTCCTGGAGCCGAGTTTGAAGGAAACACGCATATGACGATTTATCAGGGCCGCTTCGCCGGTCGCACGGCGGTCATCACCGGCGGCGCATCAGGCCTGGGTCTGGAAGCGGCGCGCCGCATTACTGCCGAAGGCGGCAAGGTGGCGCTGTGGGATCTGCATGCCGATGCGCTGAGCGCCGCCAGGGCCGAGACCGGCGCGGTGCATACGATCGCATTGGACATCAGCGACGCCGATGCGGTGGAAAAGGCCGCCGCCGAAAGCCGTGCGGCGCTGGGCAGGATCGACATCCTGGTCAACAGCGCCGGCATCACCGGCGCCACCCACACCGTCATCGGCTATCCCATCGACAGCTGGATCAAGGTGTTCGACGTCAATGTGAACGGGCTGTTCTACTGCTGCCGCGCCATTGCGCCGATGATGGTCGAAGCCGGCTATGGCCGCATCGTCAACATCTCCTCGGTCGCGGGCAAGGAAGGCAATCCCAATGCGAGCTCCTATTCCGCCTCCAAGGCCGCCGTGCTGGGCTTCACCAAGTCGCTGGGCAAGGAGCTGGCCACCCAGGGCGTGATCGTCAATGCCGTGACCCCCGCCACATTCGAGAGTCCGATCCTGAAACAGGTGCCCCAGAGCCACATCGACTACATGAAGTCGCGCATTCCGATGGGCCGACTGGGCCGGTCCGAGGAAATCGCCGCCGCCGTCTGCTGGCTGGCGAGCGAGGAATGCTCCTTCACCACTGCATCCACGCTGGACACGTCAGGGGGACGTACGACCTACTAGGCCGGCGGCAGATCCATGACGGGCGGCGGCGCGCCGCCGAAATGCGCCAGCACACGATCCAGTTCGTCCAGCATCTGGCCGATCTCGGCCTGCGTCAGGGCACAGCCCGGCGCAAGAAGGCGCAGCGCGCGCACATGCACCGTGACCGGATCGTACGTTCTGATTAGCCGACCCGCGCGAGTGATTCGCTGCTTTTTCGCGTGGCGTGCGGGAAGGGTCAGTCCGTCCTGGTTGCCAGCTTGCGGCGGGCGGCGCGGCGCGGCGCGGCATCCTGCTGGACGCGGGCGGCCAGCGCCGCCATGTCGCCATCGGCGGCCTGGGCGGCGCGCGCTTCGATCCGGCGATAGGTCTTGACCAGCAGCGCGCCCAGTTCGGTCAGTTGCGCACCGCCGCCGCTGGTGCCGCCGATTTCGGTGGTCACGACCGCGCCGTTGAAGGTCTTCTGCATGTCCTGGATCAGCAGCCAGGCCTTGCGATAGCTCATGTCCATCGCGCCCGCCGCCTGGCGGATCGAGCCCAGACGCGCAACCTCTTCGAGCAGGCGCACCATGCCCGGTCCCAGCGAACTGCCGGATGGTTCGAAGTCGATGCGGATCGAAAGCCGTGACATGGATGAAGTCCGTGACAGGAACGAAAGAATGTCCGGATGGACGGTGGGCGTCCAGCAAAAGCGCAGCAATTACAGTCGTTGTGTATCAAGACACATAACGCGGACGTCTTGAAGCGGCAATTTTTCAGCCGCAAACTGCGCGCTGCACCGAAAAACAAGGGGAGAGGAACATGATCCGTCTTCAGGTGAATGGCGAGGAACGCGTCATCGGCGATGACGTCACGCCCGACACGCCGCTTCTGTGGGTGTTGCGCGACAGCCTGGGGCTGGTCGGCGCCAAGTATGGCTGCGGCATCGGTTCGTGCGGCGCCTGCACGGTGCATGTCGACGGCAAGGCGGTGCGTTCCTGCACGCTTCCGGTCTCGCAGGTCGCAGGCAAGCCGGTGACCACGATCGAAGGCCTGGCCAAGGGCGATGAACTGCATCCGCTGCAGGCCGCCTGGGTCAAGAACGACGTGCCGCAATGCGGCTATTGCCAGGCCGGGCAGATCATGAACGCGGCCGCGATGCTGAAGGACAAGCCCAAGCCCAGCGATGCGGACATTCGCGGCGCAATGACCGGCAACATCTGCCGTTGCGGCTGCTACACCCGGATCCACACCGCCATCCAGGACGCCACTGCCTGACGATGGCTGCCGCCCCGCATGCGGGGCGATGAGGGAGGACACAATGAACGCGCATGACAAATCCATTTCGGGCAATGCGACCAAGCTGAACCTGGCGGCATCGGCCGCCTATACCGCCCGGCTGATCGACGAGGTCGAGACGCTGCCGCCCGCCGCTGCCATCACGCTGGGCCGTCGCGGTTTTCTGAAACTGGGCGCGGGTGCCGGCGCCGGCCTGGTGCTGGCCTTCGCGCTGCCCACCGGCAAGGCGGACGCCGCCGAATCCAATCCCCGGCTGATCAACGCATTCGTTCGCATCACCCCGGAAAACACCGTGATCGTCTATTCCAAGGGCCCGGAAATCGGCCAGGGCATCAAGACCGCCTTCGGCCTGATCATCGCCGAGGAACTGGATGCCGACTGGAAGACGGTCCAGGTCGAACAGGCCCAGGTCAACAGCAAACTCTACGGCTATCAGGGCGCGGGCGGCTCCACCTCCATTCCGCGCGCCTGGGACCAGCTGCGCCAGGCCGGCGCCGGGGCCAAGGCGATGCTGGTCGCCGCCGCCGCAAAAGCGTGGAACGTCCCGGCCGGTGAAATCGTCGCCCAGGATTCCAGGCTGACCCACAAGGCCAGCGGCAAGTCGGCGACCTATGGCGAATTCGCCAGCGCGGCCGCCAAGATGGACGTGCCCGATCCCAAGTCGCTCAAACTCAAAGCCACGCGCGAATACCGCCTTCTGGGCAAGCGCTATACCGGTGTCGACAATCACAAGCTGGTCACCGGCCAGCCTTTGTTCGGCATCGATGTGCACATGCCCGGCATGGTCTATGCCTCCTACACCAAGAGCCCGCGCGTCGGCGGCAAGGTCGAAAGCTTCAACGAGGCCGAGATCCGCAAGATGCCCGGCGTGATCGACGTCTTCGCGCTGGAAGGCACCGGCAAGCCGGTCGAGGTGATGCCCGGCGTGGCGATCGTCGCCAACAACACCTGGAACGCTTTCAAGGCCAAGGCTGCCTTGAAAGTGAAGTGGGACGAAAGCGAAGCCTCCAGGGACTCGATCTCGGCCCTGGACGCCAAGGCAAAGGACCTGGCCAAAAACTTCCCGGCAACCATCGATCCCAAAACGGGGGCCGAAATCGGCAATGTCGACGCCGCCTTCGCCAAGGCGCCGCATGTCGTGGAAGCCTATTACGACTATGCCTTCGTTTCCCATTCGCCGCTGGAGCCGATGAACACCACGGCGCACTGGCATGACGGGATCGTGGAAATCTGGTCGCCCACCCAGCAGTCGAACCGCGGCCAGGCGGCCGTGGCCGAGATGGTGGGCCTGCCAGAGGACAATGTGGTCGTGCACCAGACTCGCTGCGGCGGCGGCTTTGGCCGGCGGCTGATGAACGATTACATGATGGAAGCCGCCGCCATCGCCCAGCGCGTCAAGGCGCCGGTCAAGCTGCAATGGAAGCGCGAGGACGACTTCGCCCACGACTTCCTGCGGCCGGGCGGTTATCACCAGCTCAAGGGCGCGGTCGATTCCGGCGGCAAGCTGGATGCCTGGCAGGAGCATTTCATTACCTTCACCGCCGACGGCAAGTCGGAAGTGTCGGGCGGCAATTATTCCGCCAACCTGCCCCACACCACCCTGGCGCCCAACATCCGCCGCGCGACATCGATGATACCGCTGGTGACGCCCACCGGGCCGTGGCGCGGGCCCAAGGACAATGCCCAGGTCTTCGTCAACCAGAGCTTCATGCACGAGCTGGCGCTGGCGGCGAACCGCGACTTTGTCGAATTCCTGATCGATGTGGTGGACCGCGACATTCCCGAACTGCGGGTGCCCGCCGGTCCCAACATCAACTTCAACCGCGACCGCGCCAAGGGCGTGATCAAGCTGTGCGCCGAAAAGGCCGGCTGGGGAAGGAAGCTGCCCAAGGGCCGTGGCCTGGGCCTGGCCTGGGCCTTCTCCTATGGCGGCCATATCGCCGAGGCGGTGGAGCTGAGCGTCGACGACAAGAAGCACATCACGGTGCACAAGATCACCGTGGTCGCCGATGTCGGCCCGGTGGTGAACATGTCCAGCGCCGAGAACCAGGCCCAGGGCGGCGCGATCGACGGCCTATCCACGGCGATGGGGCTGGATGTGCTGATGGAGGACGGGCTGATCAATCCGTCCAACTTCAACAACTATCCGGTGCTGCGCATCCGCAGCGCACCCCCGCTGGTCGAGGCGCATTTCATCCAGTCCGATTTCCGGCCCACGGGCCTGGGCGAACCGGCGGTGCCGCCGCTGGCCGGTGCGCTGGGCAATGCGATCTTCGACGCCAGCGGCGTGCGCGTGCGCACCATGCCGCTCAAGAAGCTGGGCTATACGATCTAGCGTTCGCGAACTTCTGCAATCAGACGGCGTGGGCCTTGACCAGGGCCCACGCCGTTTTTCCATAGACCAGTTCCAGTTCGCGCAACGCCGCTTGCGTAATGCGCGACAGGATCGGCCCGGCATCGGTCGCCAGCGTGACCATCAGGCTGCCGTCCTCTTCCGCTTCAATTCCCGCCACCGTGCCCGCCATGACATTGCGGGCCGAGATGGCGCGCGGCGCCTCGGCTGCCAGCAACACATGATCGGCGCGCAGCCACACATTGCGGATGCCGCCGGTCTGCGGGCTCGGCCAAAGCTGCGCCGCAGCGACGGCGCTGCCGTGATCGTGCCGGTCCAGCACCGCGCGAAAGGCGGGCGTGGCCGCGGTCGCGGCAAAATCACCGGAGGCGGCGACACGGCCATCCTTCAAACCGATCAGGTGCGAGCCCAGCGCGGCGGCATCGTCCATGTCATGCGTCACCACCAGCATGGGCAGGGCAAAGCGTTTGTGCATGTCCAGCAGCACACGGACAAAGGCGCGGCGACGCGCGCCGTCCAGCGCCGCAAAGGGTTCGTCCAGCAACAGGAAATCCGGCGCGCTGGCAACGGCGCGGGCCAGCGCCACGCGGCTTTTCTCGCCCCCCGAAAGATTCGCCACCGGCCGGTCAAGCTGGCCCGCAATGTCGAAGAAGGCCGCGACGTCCTCCAGCGCCGGCCGCGTGCGCGGCGGCGCGCGCCGATGGCCATAAGCGATGTTGCCCCGCACGCTCAGATGGGGAAAGAGGCGCGCATCCTGAAACACCAGGCCGATGCCCCGCCGGTGCGGCGGTAAATGCGTGTCACGATCGTCCAGCACCCGCGTGCCCAGTGATATCCGGCCCGCATCCGGACGCTTCAGCCCCGCCAGCGCCGCCAGCAAACTCGATTTGCCCGCACCCGACGGCCCGAACAGAACGGTGATGCCGCCCGCGGGTGCGGCGATCTCCACATCCAGCGTGAAGCCGCCCTGCGCCAGATGGATTTTCGCGCAAAGATCCGTCATCCGGCATGCCGCCTTGCCGCCCAGCGCTGCAACAGGCCCGCAAGCGCAAGGCCCGCCAGCGCCAGCAGGATGGACAGCACCGCCAGCCGCATCGCCTCAGCCTCGCCGCCCGGCTGCTGCAGCACCGCATAGATCGCCAGCGGCAGGGTCTGGGTCTGGCCAGGAATGTTGGCGGCGAAGGTGATGACCGCGCCGAACTCGCCCAGCGCAGCGGCGAAGGCCGTCACCGTGCCCGCCAGGATGCCGGGGCCTGCCAGCGGCAGCGCGATGGAGACGAAACGGTCCCATGGCCCCGCGCGCAACAGGGCGGCGGCTTCGAACAGTCTGCGATCAGTCGCTTCAAATGCCAGGCGCACGGACCGCACGAACAGCGGAAAGGCCATCACCGCGGTGGCCAGCGCCGCGCCACCCCGGGTAAAGGCCAGGCGGATGCCCAGAGCGTCCAGCCAGCCGCCGAACACACCACCCCGCCCCAGCAGCAGCAGCAGCAGAAACCCCACCAGCACCGGCGGCAGAATCAGCGGCAGATGCGCCAGCCCATCGAACAACAGCTTTCCGGGAAGGCGCGGGCGCGACAGCGCCCAGGCCACGGCCACCGCGAAGGGCAGCGACCACAGGATCGCGCGCGTCGCCACCGCGAAGCTGGTGGACAGGATTTCCCATTCCGCACCCGTTATCATGGCGCGTTCAGCGCCAGCACATCGACCAGCGCGCCTGGCGCCAGCGCCGGTGCATCCGGCGGCAAACGGATCAGCGCATTGGCGGCGGCAAAAACCGACAGCAGGGAAGAATCCTGGTTTTCAAAGGCGCGCGCGGTCTGCACGCCATCATCGCCCATGGTCACGGCGCTGCGCAGATAATGCTCGCGCGGGCCATTGGCCGGCAGGGCATGGACAAGCCGCGCCCGCGTGAAGGAAAGCGTGCCCGCGCTCCCCAGCATGCGTTCGATCAACGGCTTCAAAAACAGATGCGCGCAGACCAGCGCCGAGGCGGGATTGCCCGGCAGGCCCAGCACCGGGCCGTAGGGCGTGGTGCCGAACCATGTCGGCTTGCCGGGGCGCACCGCGACACTGGCGCAGGCCATGTCCAGCCCCAGCCGTTCCAGTGCGGGACGGGCATGATCGTGATCGCCCACCGATGCACCGCCCAGCACCACCAGCAGGTCGCTTTCCTCAAGCCCGCGCGCAGCGGCATCGGCAATCGCATCGATGTCGTCGCGTGCGATGTCCAGCCGCTGCACATGCGCGCCCCAGCCGCGCGCCAGCGCGGCAATGCCATAGGTGGCCGAATCGTAGATCTGATAGGAGCCCGGTGTCTGATCCGGCGCGGCCAGTTCATCGCCGCTGGACAGCAGCGCGATGCGCGGAGCGCGCCGCACGGAAAGCTCGGCCCGGCCCGCCGCCGCGGCCAAAGCCAGCGCCACGCCATCCAGCCGCCGGCCCGCTTCCAGCAGCGTTTCGTCCGCATGGAAGTCGCCGCCGCGCGGGCGGATGTTGGCGCCGCGCGCCGTAGCCGGCACGCTGACCGCATCGCCGTCGCGGGTGACATTCTCCTGCATCACCACGGCATCGGCCCCCGCGGGCACCGCCGCCCCGGTGGAGATGCGGATCGCGCCGCCCGGCGCCAGCACACCATCAAAGCCATGCCCGGCAGCAGATTCACCCAGCAGCACCAGCGTCCGGGGATGATCGGCGGCACGGATGGCATAGCCATCCATGGAGGAGACATCGAAAGGCGGGGTGTCACGCATTGCGATCACCGCTTCAGCCAGAACGCGCCCGCGCGCCTCTTCCAGCACGACGCACTGGGCGGCTAGCGGCACGGCGGCCGACACCATGGCGGCGCGCGCCGCCTCAACCGGCATCAGTTTCAAGCGCGCCTTGGCATCGGGACCGCCCTGTGACACGTTATTCCCCACTGTATCAAACGCCCGCCGAACGCTAGGCCGCGAGGCCCGGCTTGTCCACAAAGTCCCGCAAACGCATGTCTTTTTCCCGCCGCGCGAGCCTTGCCCTGATGCTGCTGCCCTTGCTGGCGGGGCCCGTCCTGGCGCAGGGCGCGAATGTCACCGTCTTCGCCGCCGCCTCCATGACCGATGCGCTCAGCCGCGCCGCCGCCGCCTGGGAAAAGGCCAGCGGCAACAGTGTCACGCTGTCCTTCGCCGCGTCCTCGACCCTGGCGCGCCAGATCGACCAGGGCGCGCGCGCCGACATGTTTGTATCCGCCGACACCGCCTGGATGGATTTTCTGCAGAAGAACGGCCGGCTGATGGCCGGCACGCGCGAAAATCTTCTGGGCAACAGCCTGGTGCTGATCGCCGCGCCCGGCGTGACGGCCCCGGCGATCAGGCCCGGCTTCGACCTGGTGGGCGCCCTGAAGGGCGGGCGGCTGGCGCTGGCCGATCCGGCCTCGGTGCCGGCGGGAAAATATGCCAGGGCGGCGCTGACTGCGCTGCATGTGTGGGACGCGGTCAGCCCCCATGTGGCGCGGGCCGAGAATGTGCGCGTGGCGCTGGAATATGTCGCGCGCGGGGAAGCGCCGCTGGGCATCGTCTATGCCACCGACGCGCGGGTGCAGCCGAAGGTGCGGGTGGCGGGTACCTTCCCGCCCGGAAGCCACCCGCCCATCATCTATCCGGTGGCACTGACGAAAGACGCCGATCCCGCCGCCCGCGCCTTCCTGGCGTTCCTGAAAACACCGCGCGCCCGGGCAATCTTCCAGGCGGGGGGCTTTTCCGTTCCTTAACGCGTCCAGTCGCCCGACGCGCCGCCGCTTTTTTCCACCAGCGACACGCCTTCGATCACCATGCCGCGATCGGCGGCCTTGAGCATGTCATAGATGGTCAGGCAGGCGACCGACACCGCCGTCAGCGCCTCCATCTCCACCCCCGTCTGGCCGCTGGTTTTCGCCCGCGCCGTCACCGTCAGCGCGCTGGCGGATGTATCGGCGGCAATCTCGACCTTCACCGAGGTCAGCGCGATGGGATGGCACAGCGGAATCAGCTCGGCGGTGCGCTTGGCCGCCATGATGCCGGCGATCTCGGCGGCGGCGATGACGCTGCCCTTCCTGGCGTTGCCGCTCAGCGCCAGTTCCAGCGTTGCGGGCTTCATGCGCACACGTCCCTCGGCCACGGCCACGCGCTGGGTGACGGGCTTGTCGCCGACATCGACCATGCGCGCCGCGCCCGTTTCGTCCAGATGGGTCAGGCTTTTCGTGTCGCCGGCGGTCATCACACCTCCCCGAAACGCGGCGCCAGTTCGGCCAGGTTGCAGGGCTTGTGCCGCGCATCGAGCTGGAAGCGGATCAGCCTGTCCCAGCCATCCTTGCAGGCGCCGTTGGAGCCGGGCAGGCAGAAGATCAGCGTACCGTTCGCCAGCCCGGCGCAGGCACGGCTTTGCATGGTCGACAGGCCCACGCTCTGGAAACTGATCATGTGCCAGACGGTCTCGAAACCCTCGATGGTCTTGTCGAACAGCGGCCGCACCGCTTCGGGCGTCACATCGCGGCCGGTCAGGCCGGTGCCGCCCGTGGTGACGATGACCTGCACGCCGGGATCGGCAATCCAGTCGCCAACCTGGCCCTGGATCGCGGCCACGTCATCGGGCACCAGCGCGCGCCCTGCCAGCACATGGCCGTCGCGGGCCACCCGGTCGGCCAGCAACTGGCCCGAGGTATCGTCGGCCAGCGTGCGGGTGTCCGAAACGCTCAGCACCGCGATCCGCATGGGCCGGAATGTCAGCGCCGGATCGATGCGCCCGCCGCCGGGCGCCTGCAACTCATCGCTCATGCCGACGTCTCCGCTGCCGCGCGGCGCTGATGGTCCTCGCCGCGCGGCTCGATCCAGCGCGCGCCATCGGGACCCGCCTCTTTCTTCCACAGGGGGGCATCGGTTTTCAGGTAATCCATCAGCACCCGCACCGCATCGAAGGCGGCGGCGCGATGGACCGACAGCGCCGCCACCAGCACGATCGCCTCGCCCGGCGCGATCGCGCCCACACGGTGAATGACCAGCAGGTCGCCCACGCCGAAGCGCGCCGCGATTTCGGCGGCAAGCCGCGCGATCTCGGCCTGGGTGAAGCCTTCATACTGCTGAATGGTCAAGCCGGTCACGGCGCGGCCCGCCGTTTCATCACGGCAATAGCCAACGAAGCTGGCCAGCGCCCCCGCATCGGCGCGCCCGCGCACAAAGGCGGCGCACTCGCCATGCGGGTCGAAGGCCCGATCCTGCACGCGGATATCCAGGCCCATATCAGCCCCCGCTCATCGGCGGCAGGAAGGCGATCTCGTCCCCCGCCGCGATGGGCTGCGACAGGTCCTGTACCAGCGCCTGGTTCACCGCCAGGCGCAGCGGCGTTGCCGCCAGCATCCGGCCCAGCGGCGGCGACTGGGCGGCGATCCAGGCTTTCAGGTCGGCCAGCGTCCGCACGTCGCCCGGCAGCACCGGCCGGGCCAGCGCATCGGGCGCCACATCGCCGAACTTGCCCAGGAAAACCAGATGCACCATCTAGCCCCCCGTCATCGACATGTGGCGGGACACGGCGGGCGCCGCACCCGGCACCGGCAGCAGGAAATCATGCGCCTTGGGTTTGCGCTGCATGGCTTCGTCCAGCGCCGCATCCAGCGCCGCATCGCCGCCATTGTCACCGCGCAACGCTGTGCGCAGATCGACCGCGCTGTCCTGGCCAAGGCACATGAACAGCGTGCCGGTGCAGGTCAGCCGCACCCGCCGGCAGCTTTCGCAGAAATTGTGGGTCAAGGGGGTGATGAAGCCCAGCCTGCCGCCCGTCTCGGCGATGCGGACATAGCGAGCCGGCCCGCTGCTGCGTTCGTCCAGGTCGGTCAGGGTCCAGAAGGATTGCAGCTCCTGGCGCACCTCGGTCAGGGAGATGAACTGGTCGGTGCGGTCCTCGTCCACCGCGCCCATCGGCATGGTTTCGATCAGGGTGATGTCCATGCCCCGTTCATGCGCCCACTGGATCAGGTCGGGCAGGTCGGCATGGTTGTCGCGCTTCAGCGCCACGGTGTTGATCTTGACCTTCAGCCCGGCCTCGCGCGCCGCGGCGATGCCGTCCAGCACCTGGTCCAGGCAATCGCTGCGGGCGATGCGGGCAAAGGTGGTGCGGTCCAGGCTGTCCAGCGAGACATTGATCCGCCGCATCCCCGCCGCCGCCAGCGCGCCCGCGAATTCGCGCAACCGCACGCCATTGGTGGTCATGGTCAGTTCGTCCAGCGTGCCTTCGCGCAGATGCCGCGACAGGCTGTTCACCAGGTCCATGATCCCGCGCCGCATCAGCGGCTCACCGCCGGTCAGGCGCAGATGGCGCACCCCGCGCCGCACGAAGGCCGCGCAGACGCGGTCCAGTTCCTCCAGCGTCAGCAATTCCGCGCGCGGCAGGAAGGTCATCTGCTCGCTCATGCAATAGGTGCAGCGCAGATTGCAGCGGTCGGTCACCGACACCCGCACCGTGTCCACGTGGCGGCCGAAACTGTCGATCAGGGGTGTGCGGGAAGCCATGCGCTGAGTATAAACGGGAATAACGCCCTGTCACAGGCACGCGGCAGCCGCAATTTTTCGCGCTGCATCAATGCCTTGGGAAGGATCGCATGACGGACCATGCCGGGGAGATCGCCATCCTGCAAACCGCCGCCGCCTGGCTGGCGGCCGGGCACGGCGTCGCGCTGGGCACGGTGATCTCGGTCTCGGGCTCGGCCCCGCGCCCGCCTGGCAGCCATGTGGCGATCCGCGATGACGGCGCCTTTGCCGGATCGGTATCCGCCGGCTGCGTGGAAAACGCCGTGATCGAGGAAGCCTTCGCCGCCCTGAGCGAAGGCCGTCACCGCCGGTTGCGGTTCGGGGTCAGCGACGATGGCGGTTTCGCCGTGGGGCTGATGTGCGGCGGTGAAATCGAAATCGTGATCGAACCCCTGAAAGACGGCGCCATGATCGGCGCGGTGCTGGAAGGCCATGCGGCGGGCCGCGCGCTTGTGCGCGCCCTGGACCTGGACAGCGGCACCGCATGCCTGATCGATCCCAAGGATGATACATCGCCGCTGGGCCGGGCGGCGGCGGTTGCGGCGCGCGCCGATGCCAGCGAGCGCGTCTGTCTGGACGGGCGCGACTGGTTTCTCACCCTCTACAATCCGCCGCGCCGCCTGGTGATCGTGGGCGCAGTGCATATCGCGCAGGCGCTGGCGCCGCTGGCCAGCGCTGCCGGCTATGCGGTGCGGGTGATCGATCCGCGCGCCGTTTATGCCACGGCGGAACGCTTTGGCGGCGTGCCGCTGGAACAGGCCTGGCCGGACGAGGCGCTTGCGAAAACGCCCCTGACGCACCGTGATGCCATCGTGGTGCTGGCGCATGACGCCAAGATCGACGATGCGGCGCTCTCGGCGGCGCTGACTTCACCCGTGGGCTATATCGGCGCACTGGGTTCGGCGCGCACCCATGCACGGCGGCTGGAACGGCTGGCCGCGCAGGGCATCAGCGAACAGACGCTGGCGCGCATTCACGGGCCGGTGGGCCTGGCCATCGGCGCGCGTTCGCCCACCGAAATCGCCATCGCCATTCTGGGCGATCTGGTGCAGCAGCGCCGCGCCATCGCCGGCATCGTGCTGGCGGCAGGCACCGCCAGCCGCATGGGCGCCAACAAGATGCTGCTGGACGTCGGCGGCAAGCCCATGCTGCGCCGGGTGGTGGAAAATGCACTGGCCAGCGGGCTTGCGCGCGTCCTGGTCGTGACGGGTCACGAAGCCGAAAAGGCCGAAGCACTGCTGGCGGACCTGCCGGTACAGTCTGTCCGCAATCGGGAATACGCGGCGGGGCTCAGCACTTCTTTATGCGCAGGCATTGCAGCCGTGCCACCGGCCTGCGCGGGGGCCATGATCCTTTTGGGCGACATGCCGGGCATCGATGCAAGGCTGATCGACCGTACCTTGGCCGCCTTCGATCCGGCGGCGGGGCGCGGCATCTGCGTGGCGGCGCATGACGGCACACCCGGTCATCCGGTGCTGTGGGCGCGGCGCTATTTTCGCGCGATCGCCGACCTGACCGGCGACGCCGGCGCCAGACCCCTGATGCGCCGCCACCCCGACGACCTGCATCTGGTCGAAGCGGGCAGCGATGCTCCGTTCAGGGACATCGACACGCCAGAGGATCTCCAGGCGCGGGCGCTGGCCGCCGCTCTCAGCTAATTGGCGAAGCGCACGCCGAAGCGGATGGTGCGGCCCAGCACGTCATAGACCTGCTGGTTGGTGCCGGTGCCGCCGCCGGTGCTGGGAATTTCCGGCGCGCCGGTATTGGCGACATTGTCCATCGCGCCATACAGGCCTACCTGATCCGACACCTGCCAGTTGGCACGCAGGTCCAGATAGGCGACCGCCGGAATGGCGTTGTCGTCCACCAGCCCGCGAATGTCGCCACGCGTCAGCACGCCGCCCACATAGGAGGCCGAAACCAGCCCCGGCACGCCTTGGGTGCCATTGGACAGGACCGCCGACCCGATGAAGCGCCCCTGTGCGGTGAAGGACAGCGGGCCCTGGGCATAGGTCGCCGCCAGGATGGCACGGAACTTGGGAATGCCCGCGGCATAGACGTCGGGGCTGCCGCCCAGCGCGCCGGCCCGGTCATAGGTGATGCCATGCGCGGTGCGGGTCTGCTGGTCGGTGTAATTGCCGGTCAGGTCCCAGCGCAGGGTGCCGTCAAACAGGGGATGGGCATAGTCGGCGCGGAAATCCAGGCCCGATGTCGAATCCACCGCCGAATTGAGCGGGAAGACATTGATCTGCGAAGGCTGGCTGGCGCCGTTGAAGACAAGCTGCGGGCAGTAAACCTGTTCGCCCGCCAGGCAGCGATCGATCACCATCTGGAAGCCCACCGTGTCGATCGCGCCGTGAATGTTGATCGAATACCAGTCGGCCGACAGCGTCAGCCCCGGCACCAGCGCGGGCGTCAGCACCATGCCGCCCGAAACCGTAACGGCCTTTTCGGGCTTGAGGCCGGTATTGCCGCCTTCCAGCGCGAAGCACTGGTAATAGAGCGAATCCGACGGATAGCGGCACTTCTGCGCCGACAGGATGCCGGGCGAGAACAGTTCGGAAATCTGCGGCGCGCGAATGTCCAGCGACCAGCTGGTGCGCAAGCGGATCTGGTCATTGACCTGGGAAAGCAGGCCCAGCTTCCAGGTCTGCACCATGCCGCTGGTGGAATAGTCGGTCAGGCGGCCTGCCGCGTTCAGGCTCAGGCTCTGCACCAGCGTGTCGCGCAGGATGGGCGCGTCGATTTCCGCAAAGGCCTCGCCGGTATGATACTGGCCGCGATAGGGGCGGAAGTTGCCCGCCGCCCATTCGCCCTTCAGGCCATAGGGATCGGCGGCGACCACGCCAGCCTGTTCATGGCGGTATTCGGCGCCCAGCGCCACCGCCACCGGGCCCGCCGGCAGCGCCCAGGGCAACACGCCCTGCACCGCGCCCGACAGGACACTCTGGTTCAGCACGATGGTCTCCTGGTTCAGAATGCCGGAGCTGGGATCGCGGCCCGGATTGACATAGCGCAGCGCCATTTCGGAGGCGACATTGTCACCCAGAATGTTCAGCGGCTGGCAGCCCGCCGCGGCGGCAATGCCCTGCAGCAGCGCGCGGCACTGGATCGAGCCGATGGGCAGGCCGCTCGTGCCCTGGTTGGCGGCGGTGACGGTCACCGCATCGACGGCGTAGTTGTAGCGTGACAGGAAGCTGTTGTTGTACAGCACCTGGCGCTCGCGCACCGTGCCGTGCTGGGCATAGGCCTTCCAGTGCCAGTCATCGCCCAGGTCGCCGTCCAGCGTGAAGACGGCGCGCATCAGCGCGCGGTTGTTGACGTTGCAGGGCACACCGACCGTCTGGCACAGCAGGCTGCGCGAATAGCTGCCCGCGGGCATGTTGTTCAGGTTCTGCGTGCCGACATACAGCGCCTGGGCGGGCGTTGCCGCCGTGCCGGGCGTGCCAAGCGCCGCATTGAAGCCGTTGGACAGGGTGCCGAACATCGCGGCGACCGCCGGGCTGAGATAGGCATTGTCCGGGCGGATGGTGGCCAGGAGCTGGCGCGCCCCGCCCAGGCTGCGCGATCCCGACTCGCCGTAATTCAGCTGCAGCGATGCGCGGATGTCATCGGTCAGTTCATAGCTGCCATAGCCGAACAGGGTGGTGTGGCGATAGGGCACCGCAAGCGGGGTGAAGCGCAGCACGCCGGTGCGCTCGTCATTGGTGCAGCCATTGTAGCAGCCGGTGCCATAGATGGTGCCGTACTTGAAGATCGACGGCGCGCCATTGGCGCCGAACTGAAGACCGATCAGGGAATTGGCCGCCAGGGTGGAGCCCACGCCGCCCGCCGTGTTGGCGTCGACCAGGCTGCCCTGCGTCACCTGGATATTGCCGACATGGGCCTGGTGCACGAACAGCGGCTGGCCCGGCGCATAGGCCGGGTTCTTCACCAGCGACGTGCCCTTCCACCAGTCCGCCTGGCCCAGGAACACCGCGTCGGGACTGACGGTATAGTTGCCGCTGAAGATCAGGTGGCCGCGCCCGCCGGCGATGTCGCCACCCCAGGCGCCTTCCAGCGCCAGCTTGCGATGATCGAAGCTGGTGGCATTGCCCATCTGCAGGCTGGCCTTCACCCCGGTGAAGTCCTTGTCCAGGATCAGGTTGACCACGCCGGCCACGGCGTCAGAGCCCCAGGCCGCCGAGGCGCCGCCGGTCACGACATCGATACGCTTGACCAGGGTCGCGGGAAGCGTCGCCAGGTCCACGCCGCCGCCCAGAAGATTGGAAGAGACGACACGCTGGCCGTCGAACAGCACCAGCGTGCGCGCGATACCCAGATTGCGCAGCGCCACCGCATCGAGCCCGGCGTCACCCTGGCTGACATTGACGGCGTTACCGCCATTGTTCAGCGACGGCGAGGCGCCGGTGGCCGGCAGCTCGCGGATCAGGTCGCCGATATCGAACTTGGCGTCGCGCTGGATTTTCTCCGCGCCGATCTCGATCACCGGCGTGGGCGCCTGAAAGCCGGCCAGCGAAATGCGCGAGGCCGACACGACGACGGTTTCGGGCGCTTCCTGGGCGGCGGCGGGAAGAATGAAGGCTGCACCGGCCGCAATCAGGGTCAGGGCCAGCGCAAGCGGGGCGCGCATCGGGGACGTGGTCACGCGGAGTCTCAGTCAGAAAGGCGGTTTCTGACTGTCCGTCTAAGCCCCAAGTTATGAAGGATTTGACACCTTGACCCTGCAAAACCGTCGCAGTCCCAATGTGGGCGAATTTGCGGCAGGCCCGTTCAGCGCGGTTCCATGACACCGCAATCGGGATCGCGCAGCGAACGGCCCGCGGTTTCCGGCATGAAATGCAGCGCCACCAGGCCGACCAGGCAGGCCGCCATCATGTAATAGGCTGGCATCAATTCGTTACCGGTCAGGCCGATCAGCCCGCTGCCGATGGCCGGGGCGGTGCCGCCGAAAATCGAGGTGGAGACATTGTAGGCGATGGCGAACCCGGCAAAGCGCACCCGCGTGGGAAACAGTGCCGGAAAGGTCGCCGAAATCGTCGACAGTTGCGGCACATACAAAAGCCCCAGCAGGATGAAGCCAAGGGTCGCGCCCACAAGCCCGGTAGCCATCAGCATGTAGAGCGGCGTCACCGCGAGCAGCAGGCCGATCAGGGAAAAGCGCCACATCGGCCGCCGCCCGATACGGTCCGACAGCGCGCCCGCAAACGGCAGAAACACCATCATGAACAGCATGCCGATGATCGGCACGATCAGGGCTTCGTCATTGGTCAGGCCGATGCGCCGCTGCAGGTAGGTCGGCATGTAGCTGAGCAGCGTGTAGTTGACGACATTCAGCGCCACGACAAGCCCGCCCACCACCAGCACCGGCCGCCAGTGGCGCGCCAGAAGATGGCGCAAACCGCCAGGTGCGGCCTCATGATGCATCGTTTCCTCGGCCTCGCGGAAAACCGGCGTATCTTCCATCTTCGAGCGCAGATACATGCCCACCACGCCCATGGGACCGGCGACCATGAAGGGAATGCGCCAGCCCCATTCGTGCATCGCCCCATCGCCCAAGAGCAGCGAGAAGGCCAGCATCAGCGCCGCGCCGCCCGAAAAGCCCGACAGGGTGCCGAACTCCAGGAAGCTGCCGTAAAAGCCGCGCCGTGCGTCGGGCGCATATTCGGCCATGAAGGTCGCCGCCCCGCCATATTCGCCGCCGGTCGAAAAGCCCTGGACCATGCGCAGCACGATCAGGATCGCGGGCGCCCACCAGCCGATGCTTGCATAGCTGGGCACCAGGCCCACGCCCACCGTGGCGCCCGCCATCATCAGGATGGTCAGCGCCAGCACCGACTTGCGGCCCAGCCGGTCGCCCAGCGGTCCCCAGAACAGCCCGCCCAGCGGCCGCACCAGAAAGGAAATGGCGAAAGTCGCCAGGGCGAACAGCGTCGCCTCTTCGATGCTGCCGGGAAACAGCGCCGCCGAGATATAGGTCACGCCATAGGAGTAGATGCCATAGTCGAACCATTCGGTGGCATTGCCCATGGCCGAGGCGGCGATGGCGCGGTGCAGGATGGTCTTGTCCGCCGCATCCGACGTCGCCTGCATGGTCATGATGCATTCTCCTGTCCGGCATTCTGCGCTTCATCGGCGTCCGGCGTGTTGGGATCGAGCAGCGACGCCATCGGCGTGGTGCGCGGCACGATCTGGAATTCCTGCTGCGCCGCGCCGGGCACCGGCGCGCTGGCCGCCTGGCGCCACAAGCCCACCACCAGCGCCGCGCCCGCGCACAGCGCGATGAACAGGAACAGGCCGCTGGCACTGGACAGGGTCATCATGCTGGCCGCGCCCAAGGGCCCCAGCGCCGCGCCCACCGAATAAAGCAGCACCAGCCGCCCGCTGGCCGCCACCCGGTCGGAGGCCAGCAGCCGATCGTTGGAATGGGCCACACAAAGCGGATAGAGCGCAAAGCTGAGCCCCCCGAACAGCGCGCCCAGCCCCATCAGCAGCGGTCCGTTCGCCGGCACGAAGGCCAGGCCCAGGCTGACCGCCATGGTCGCGGCAATGGACAGCACGATCACCTTGCGCCGGTCATAGCGGTCGGACAGCCGGCCCAGCGGCCATTGCAGCGCCACGCCGCCCAGGATGACGATCATCATGAAGCTGGCCGTCTGGCTCAATTCCAGACCCAGGCGGCGCACATGCACCGCGGCCAGGCCATAGAACGCGCCCAGCATCAGCCCGGTGGCGACGGCGCCCGCCGCCCCCAGCGGTGACGCCGAAACAAGCGTGCGGATGGAAAAGGCACTGGCCTCGGGCGGCAACGGTGCGGTGCTGCGGGTCAGGCACAAGGGCAGGATGGCGATGGAAATCAGGATGGAGGCGATCTGGAACGGTGCCGCCGGCATCGCCCCGCTGACGCCCAGCAAAAGCTGGCCCAGCGCCTGGCCCAGATAGAGCGCCACCATATAGGCGGCCAGGATGCCGCCGCGCGTTTCAGGCTCGGCGCGCTCGTTCAGCCAGCTTTCCAGGCAGACAAAGACCCCGGCCACGCAAAACCCGTCGATCAACCGCAGCGCGCCCCAAAAAATGGCGTTCTGCAGCAGCACATAGGCCAGGGTGCTGGCGGACAATAGTGCGACAAAGGCGGCAAAGGCGCGGATATGGCCCACGCGGCGCACCACCGCGCCGGCGCGCAGCGCCCCGATCACCAGCCCCGCGAAATAGGCCGTGGCCACCGCACCGATCGTCAGCGTGGTGCTGCCCGCCCGTTCGAGTCTCAGGCTGATCAGCGTCGCCATGAAACCGGTGCCGCCCATCAGAATGAAGATGGCGATCAGGAGGCTGCGGACGGACGCGATGGCGGCGATCATGGATGCGGCCCGTCAGGCCGCCTTGCGGCCCCGGTTGCTGTCCCGGTCCGATTCGACCAGCGCCTTGTGCAGCGCGCGCACGGCGGCATCGAAGTCATCGCAATTGACGATGAACTGGATGTCGACATTGCGGATCTGCTGCTGCATCGCGACCATGTCGACGCCCGCCTCGTCCAGCGCCTTGAGCGCATCGGGGATCAGGCCGGGCCGGGAAATGTCGCTGCCGATGGCCGACACCATCGCCACCGGCTGCGCGGAAATCGCCGCATCGGGATAGCGCTGCTGCAGGTCGGCGATGACACGCGCGACCGCCGCCGCATCGGCCGACAGGTAATGGGTAATGGTGTTGGCGTTGGAGCATTTGGAGACGATCCATACGCGGTGGCGGGTCAGCGCTTCCAGGATGGCGGCATCATAGCCCTTCACGCCCACCATGTCCTGCTCGAAGAACTGCAAGGCCTGCATGGTGCGGATGCCCGTCACGATCTCGACCCGCGGCGTGTCGGACACATAATTTCCGCAGATCAGTGTGCCGCCATCCTCGCGGTCGAAGGTGTTGCGCACGCGCAGGGGAATATCGGTCTGGCGCAGGCCCCGGCCGGCCCCCGGATGGATCGCTTCCATCCCCAGGTTGGCCAGCTGGTCGGCAACGTCATAGTTGGTGCGGCCGATCTTGCGCGCCTTGTCCACGCCCACCAGCCTGGGATCGGCGCTGGAGAGGTGGAATTCCTTGTGAATGATCGCCTCGCGCGCGCCGGTCAGCACCGCGATCCGCGAAAAGGTCATTTCCGAATAGCCGCGCGCATAACGCTGCACCATGCCCTCGCGGCAGCCGGCATAGCCGGTGACGATCGGCATGGTGGTGGAAAAATCAATGTCGCCCAGCGCATTCTGGATGCGCGCATCCAGTTCCTGCATGTCGCTCTGGTCCCACAGGGTCAGGTCGACGAATTTGGCGTTGACGCCCCGGTCGCGCAGCAGAAGCGCGGTGGTGTGGGCGCTGTGCGCCTCGCCCAGGCCCGCCAGCAGCTCGCGCACCGTGATCAGCTGTTCCTTCAGGCAGAAGCGGCCATGGGCGCGCAGCCGCGCCAGGTCGCCCAGGCAATCGTGCACCGCATCGATGCGGCGGTTCACGAATGCGTCAGCCTCGCCCAGGCTTTCGGAGCGCGCGAACATCGTCGCGTTACGCTCCTGCATCGCCTTGCGCACGGCATCCATGGCCAGGCGCCAGCCGTCATGATCGTCATCGGCGACAAAGCGGGCATAAACACCCGGCGCGCCGCTTTTCTTGTGCTCCAGCAGCAGGTCGGTCATGCCGGCATAGGCCGATACGACGAAGATGCGGTTGTAGAGGTCGGCGCCCTCCCGCCCGGCGATCAGGACATTGTCGAACAGGGGCGCGGTGGCGGCCATGGATGTACCGCCGATCTTCTCAACGCTGTGCGTGGTCATCAGGCAGCTTCCTTTATGATCGGGCCGCGCTGCGGGGCGACCGGGGCCGGCTCGCGTCGGGCGATGAAGGTGGGGCGCGGACGGTCCACGCCGAAGGGGGCCTCAAGCCGGTTGGACACGGCATTGAAGACGAAGAAGGCGTTGGAGCGCGGGAACGGCGTGATGTTGCCGTTGGAGCCGTGCATCACATTGCACTCGAACAGGATGATGGTGCCCGGCTTGCCGGTTGGCGCGACGATGCCGTTGCGTTCGACCAGCGCGGCCAGGTTCTCGCGGTCGGGCACGCCGAATTCCTGCTTCTTCAGCGACATGCGGAAGTGATCGTCGGGCGTGCCGCCGACACAGGACAGGAACTGATGATGGGAGCCGGGAATGAGCATCAGCGGCCCGTTATGGGCGGTGTTTTCAGCCAGCAGGATCGACATGGACAGCGCGCGCATGCGCGGCATGCCGTCTTCGACATGCCAGGTCTCGAAATCCGAATGCCAGTAGAATTCCTTGCCCTCGAAACCCGGCTTGTAGTTCAGGCGCGACTGGTGAACGTAAACCTCGTCACCCAGCAGGAAACGGGCCACGCCGGCCAGCCGCGTGTCGGCGGCCAGCCGCGCCATCAGACGGTTCTGGTCGTGGATCGCGAAGATGGAGCGGACCTCGTTGCTGCCCGGCTCGGTGATGATGCTGTCAGGAGCCAGCGCCGAAGGGTCGGCCAGCAGCCGGCCGGCCTCCTCCTGCAATCCGCGCACTTCCCGGGGCGAGAAAATATCCTCCAGGATCAGGATGCCGTCGCGGTCGAACCGTTCGGTCTGTTCGCGCGTCAGCGGGGCCGATTGCGTCCATTCGCCGTGCACGACCGGATCGTGACGGGGCAGAATCTGTGGCTTGGGCGCGTGGCGAGACGGATAGATGTCTGTCACGAAGTATGCCTTCCGGGTCTGGGTATTCAGGATGCGAGGGCAGCCTGGCGCGCCATGTCGGCTTCCGACGGATAGGCGCCGTTTTCGTCATGCACCTCGCGGCCGGTCACCGGCGGGTTGAAGACACAGGCAGTCAGGATGTCGGTCTGCGGCCGCACGATGTGATGGTCATGGGCGTTCAGCGCATACATCACGCCGGGCGCCAGGCGATGGGTTTCGCCGGTGGCCAGATCCTCGATGGTGCCGGTGCCCTTGAGCACCAGAACAGCCTCCAGATGGTTGGTGTAGTGCATCTCGATCTCGGTGCCGGCGTAGAGGGTGGTGACATGGAAGGAAAAGCCCATGCCCTCGTCCTTCAGAAGCAGGCGGGCGCTTTCCCAGGTCTTGGACACGACATTGCGGTCGGACTTGCGAATGTCCGAAAGCTTGCGAACGATCATGATTGTCTCCTTGAATTCCTATTCGGCGACCAGGCCGTAGCTGATCGCCAGTGTCTCGCGGATGGCTTCCTCGAGAATGTCCAGCCCGCGCGTCAGCACCGCATCGTCGATCACAAGCGGGGCCAGAACCTTGACGATCTCGTCATGGGCGCCGCTGGTCTCGATGATCAGGCCGCGGTTGAAGCAGGCGGTGGTGATGGCCTCGGCGGTTTCGCCGGTGCCCACATTGATGCCGCGCATCATGCCGCGCCCGCGCGTGGAAAAGCCGTATTCGCGGGCCATTTTCTCCAGCCGCCGTTCCAGCAGCTGGCCGCGGCGCTGCACATCGACCTGGAAGGAGCCGTCGTCGTTCCAGAAATGGTTCAGCGCGGCGGTGGCGGTCACGAAGGCGTGGTTGTTGCCGCGGAAGGTGCCGTTGTGCTCGCCCGGCGCCCACTGGTCGAGCTCGGGGCGCACCAGCGCCAGGGCAAAGGGCAGGCCCATGCCCGACAGCGACTTGGCCAGGGTGACGATGTCCGGGGTGAAGCCCATGCCCTCGAAGCTGAAAAAGCCGTTGGTGCGGCCACAGCCGGCCTGGATGTCGTCGACGATCAGCAGCGCGCCGTGGCGCTTGGCGATCTCGGCGATAGAACGCAGCCATTCGGGAGAGGCGGCGTTCAGGCCGCCCTCGCCCTGCACGGTCTCGACCAGGATCGCGGCGGGCGCGTCCAGCCCGCTGGACGGATCGGCCAGGCGCTGCTCCAGCAGCGCGGCGGTGTCGACGCCCGGCCCGTAATAGCCGTCATAGGGTTCATGGGCGACATGGTTCAGGGGCACGCCCGCGCCGCCGCGCTTGGTGGCGTTGCCGGTGCAGGCCAGCGCGCCCAGCGTCATGCCGTGAAAGCCGTTGGTGAAAGCGATCACCAGCTCGCGACCGGTCACCTTGCGCGCCAGCTTGATCGCCGCTTCCACCGCATTGGTGCCGGTGGGGCCGGTGAACATGGCGCGATAATCCAGCCCGCGCGGCTTCAGGATCACAGACTCGAGCGCGTCCAGGAACTCGGCCTTGGCGTCGGTGTGCAGGTCCAGCCCGTGGGCGATGCCGTCGGCGGAAATGTAGTCCACCAGCGCCTGTTTCAGCACCGGGTGGTTGTGGCCGTAATTCAGCGTCGAGCAGCCGGCCAGGAAATCGAGATAACGCCCGCCCTGATTGTCGTGCATCCACACGCCCTCGGCCTTGTTGAACTGGCGGGGCATGGAGCGCGCATAGCTGCGCACCACCGACTCGCGGCGCTCATAGATGCCGATGTCGGGGATGCGATGGGTCGGTTTGGGAGCCAAGGTCATGCGGAAAGTCTCCTGCTCTTTCAAAATCTGTTTTCCGCCGCGGGTCACGGATTGGCCGCGGCAGGCAGCGGGCCGATACGGGCCAGCCATTCGGTTGCGTGGTTACCGCCGAAATGGACGTCGCGGCTGAAATGCTCGGTCTTTTGCAGACCGGCGCCCAGGCGGCGTGCCAACCCCTCGAACAGCGCCCAGGAGGCGCGGTTGTCGGCGGTGATGGTCGTGATCATTTCGCGAACGCCGCGCACGGCGGGGCGTTCCAGCAGCGCATCCATCATGCGCTGGGCAAGCTTCTGGCCGCGGGCCTTCCGGGCCACGGCGATCTGCCAGACAAACAGGCTGTCCGGCTCGGACGGCGGGCGATAGGCCGACACCCAGCCGACAATCTCGCCCCCGTCCTGCGCGATGACGCAGAAGTCGGCGAAATGCGAGCATTGCAGAAGGTTGCAATAGGCCGAATTGCCGTCCAGCGGCGGGCTGGCCGCAATCAGCGCGGTGATGGCGGGGCCATCGGCCGCGACCGGCTTGCGAAAGGAAATACCGCTCTCGGTGCTGGACGCCTGACCCGCAAAACGCCGGGGCGGCTGGGTGGCCGCTTCGGTTATTTGCTCAGAGATAGTTCGTCTCCAGAAGTATTTTCCCGTCAAAGAACGCAGGCTCGCCCGCGCACAGGCCGTCATATATGGCTATAAGTTATTAAAATCAACCTATTAGTTCCATGCATAGGCGATATGCACGAAAATTAGGCTAATGACTTTGTTCAATTTTCGGAGGAATTTGCCATTGGTGAATGGCCCGCATTTTGGCTAGCTATCGTTCATGGAGTCGCAAATTCCCAACCTGACCCTGCGCGCCCTGCGCCGCATCCTGCGGGCGACCGAGATCAGCACCCGCCAGCTGGCGGCAGCCACCAGCCTGACCCCCTCCCAGCTTCTGGTGCTGCGGGAGATCGAAAGCCGGGACCAGCCCACGCCGGGCACGATCGCTGCAGCGCTGCATTTCAGCCAGGCCACCATCACCAGCATCCTGGACCGGCTGGCGGCGCTGAACCTGGTGACCCGCCAGCGCAGCGAAAAGGACAAGCGCCAGTTCATCCTGACCCCCACGCCGGAAGGCCGCGCCGCATTGGAGCGCGCGCCCGACATGCTGCAGATGGATTTTCAGAAGGATTTTTCGGCCCTGCCCGAGTGGGAGCAGGCCATGATCCTGGCCGCGGTCGAAAAACTCAGCGTGCTGTTGGGCGCCCAGGGCCTGGATGCAGCGCCCCTGCTGGATGGCGGCGCCATCGACCGGGTTACGCCCCAGCACTGAGGCGCGCGGCAATAGCCTGATTTATAACGGCAATTCCCGAAATTCGCCGCCCCCGCCGCGACACCCGGTTAAGCAACGGTACCGATTTAACAGACGCCGGCGCTGTTTCAGGGGATAGTATGGCTAACGGAACGATGGGCGGGCATCTTTCCAGAGAAAACATTCGTATAAACCAGTTCCATGTGTAACGCGTAAGAAGAGTCCCGATGGCCCGAAAAACCAAGATCCGCACCCCTGCAGGCCCCGCCCTGCGCACGCCCCAGTCCTGGGGCCATGGCGACGTTGCCGCCGCCCTGGGCTCGGAAATCCTGTCGGGCGCGCGCGCGCCCGGAAGCCGCCTGCCGTCGGTCGACGAGATGTTCGAGATGTATGGCGTCTCCCGCGTGGTGCTGCGCGAAGTCACGCGCACCCTGGCGGCCAAGGGCATGGTCACGTCCAAGACGCGGGTGGGCACGCTGGTCCAGGACCCGGCCTTCTGGAACTGGCTGGACCATGACGTGCTGGCCTGGCGCGTGCAGCTGGGCATGGACAAGGCGTTCCTGGATCACCTGACCGATCTGCGCATGGCGGTGGAGCCCGTGGCGGCCGGCCTGGCGGCGCGCAACCGCACCCCGCGCGAGATGGCCCGCATCAACGATGCGTTGGCGGCGATGGATGAGAACAAGTGCAATCAGCCGCGCTTCGCCGATGCCGACCTGGAATTCCATGTCGCGGTGGGGGTGGCGTCGCACAATCCGCTGTTCCGCTCTTTCACCTCGGTGGTCGATATCGCCCTGTCCGGCTATCTGGCCCAGACGACGCTGGTCGCCACGCGCGACGAACGCAATTTCATCCAGTCGCATGCCCGCCACGCCAAGATCGCCAAGGCGATCGAGGCACGCAACGAGGCGGCCGCCATCCGCGCGATGCAGCAGGCGATCGATGCCGGACGCCAGTTCACCACCGGCGCCCGGCGCAAGCGCGGCTGAGCGAGCCCGCCGCCAATAGGCTGAATTTGTTGAGAGAAACCTGGAGCGGGCGAGGCGAATCGAACGCCCGACCCTAACCTTGGCAAGGTTATGCTCTACCCCTGAGCTACGCCCGCGATCCAAGTGGAGGCGGGTTATGGCCTAACCCGCGCAGGGATTCAAGCAGCAATTCCTTAGGTTTCGGTTGCACCCCGCGGGGGGCTTCCGGCAACAATGCGCCGGCAGGGCAACGGGGCGAATGTGGCAGGCGGCACGGGCAGTCAGGGCGCGCAAAACGGCTATTGGCTGCTGGCCCCCACCCTGGCGGTCATGGCGCTGGGGTTGGCTGCCCCGCTGGGCCTGGTGGCCGTCTACAGCCTGAAAAACCAGACCGGGATCAGCCTGTCGGAGGGCTGGACCCTGGCCCAGTATGGCGAGGTCCTGGGCCGGGCCAGCTATCGCACCCTGTTCTGGCGGTCCTTGGGCATTTCCGGCCTGGTCACCCTGGTCACGGTGCTGCTGGCCTATCCGATGGCCTATTTCGTCGCCTTCAAGGCGCGGCGGGCCAAGTTTGTGTGGCTGATCGCCCTGACCATCCCCTTCTGGACCAGCTATCTGCTCAGGGTCTTTGCCTGGAAGATCATCCTGGGCTTCGACGGGGTGATCAACTCGGGGCTGATGCGGCTGGGGCTGATCGACCATCCCCTGACCTTCCTGCTCTACAATCCTTTTTCGGTGGTGGTGACGCTGGCCCATGCCTGGGCAGCCTTCGCCATCCTGCCCATCTATGTGAGCCTGGAGAAAATCGACCGCTCGCTGCTGGAGGCGGCGACCGACCTGGGCGACGGACCCTTGCGCCGCTTCTTGCGCGTGACATTGCCCCTGTCGATGCCCGGCGTGATCGGTGCGGCGGTGCTGATCTTCGTGCCCACCACCGGCGACTATGTCACCCCCACGCTGGTGGGCGGGCCGGCCGGATCGATGATCGCCAATGTGATCGAGATCCAGTTCGGCCGCATCGGCAACTGGCCGATGGGATCGGCCCTGGCGCTGGTGTCGATGACGGCGGTGGCGCTGGTGGCGGGCGCCTTTGTTCTTCTGGCCCGCTGGGCCACGGCCAGGGTGCGGTAGGGGGCGGCGACATGAGAAAGCATGCCCTGCTGCTTTATGCCCTCGCCTATCTGGCGTTCCTCTATGTGCCGGTGCTGGTGCTGCCCATCTTTTCCTTCAACGACTCCCAGTTCATCGCCTTCCCGCTGGCCGGCTTCACCACCCGCTGGTATGCGCGGCTGGGCGCCGACACCGCCATGCTGCATGCCCTGGGCAACAGCCTGAAGGTGGGCATGGCCACCGCGCTGCTGTCGACCCTGCTGGGGCTTCTGGCGGCGCGCGCGGTCACCCGCTACCGGCTGCGCGGCACCCATGCGGCGCTGGGCTTCATCTCGCTGCCGCTGTTCATTCCCGATATTGTGCTGGGCATTTCGCTGCTGCTGATGCTGGGCGCCATCGGACTGCCGTTGTCGCTGGGCGCGGTGGTGCTGGGCCATCTGCTGGTCTGCGTGCCCTTTGCCATCACCGTGCTGGTCGCCCGCTTCGAAGGCTTCGACCGCGACCTGGAGGAAGCCAGCGCCGATCTGGGCGAGGATGGCTGGATGACCTTCTGGCGCGTGACCTTTCCCCTGATCCTGCCCGGCATCCTGGCCAGCCTGCTGCTGACCTTCATCACCAGCTTCGACGAATTCCTGGTGGCCTATTTCCTGTCGGGCACCGAGCCGACGCTGCCGGTTTATATCTGGGGCCAGCTTCGCTTCCCAGAGCGCCTGCCCATGGTGCTGGCGCTGGGGGCGATCATCCTGGCCGTTTCGGTGGCGCTGGTGGCGCTGGCCGAATATGTCCGCAATGCCGGCGTCAAGAAGCCGATGGTGGGAGCGTGATGGCGTACCTTTCGATCAGACAGGTCAGCAAGGCGTTCGGCGGTCCGCCGGTGGTGGATGCGGTCGACCTGGAAGTGCCCCAGGGCCGCTTCTTCGCCCTTCTGGGCCCGTCCGGCTGCGGCAAGACGACCCTGCTGCGGATGATCGCCGGTTTCGAGACACCCGACAGCGGCACCATCGCCATCGATGGCGAGGTGATGAACGCCATCCCCCCGCATCTGCGTCCCACCAACATGGTGTTCCAGAGCTATGCGATTTTTCCGCACCTGTCGGTGTTCGACAATATCGCCTATGGCCTGCGCAAGCTGCGCCTGCCCAAGAACGAGCTGAAGGCGCGGGTCGAAGCCATGCTGGCGACCGTGCGGCTGGAGGGCCTGAGCGGGCGCGGCGCCGGGCAGCTTTCGGGCGGACAGCGCCAGCGCGTCGCCCTGGCGCGCGCCCTGGTGCGCCAGCCCAAGCTGCTGCTGCTGGACGAGCCGCTGGCGGCGCTGGACAAGCGCCTGCGCGAGGCGATGCAGGTCGAGCTGCGCCAGTTGCAGCGCCAGGTGGGCATCACCTTTCTGATGGTCACCCACGATCAGGAAGAAGCGCTGTCGCTGGCCGACCAGGTCGCGGTGATGAACAACGGCAAAATCCTCCAGGTCGCATCCCCGCGCGAACTGTATGAGCGGCCCAACTGCCGCGAGGTCGCCGACTTCATCGGCGAGATCAACTTCTTCCACGCCACGGTCAAAGCGGTGGACGGCGACCGTGTGACGGTCAATGGCGGGCTTCTGGGCGTCGTCGCCCTGCCGCGCGCCAACATCCTGTTCGACGCCGCCGTCGGCGATGCGCTGCTGCTGGCGATCCGACCCGAGGATATCGGCTTTGCCGATGCGGGCCTGGCGGGCACGCTGGCCGCATCGACGTTCCTGGGCGAGACCACCCTGTTCCAGGTCCAGGTGGCGGGCCGCAGCGATCCCATCGTGGTCAGCAACTATTTCGATCCGCCGTCAAAGGACGTACACCTGAATTTTCCGCCCGACATGCTGATCGGCCTTCCCGAATCGTAGGACCCGGCTGGCGTCCGGACCACCGCCGGGCTTAGGATCGGCTCAAAGAACAAACAACAAGAGGGGAAACAGGATGGCAACCAATCGCAGGACAATGATCCACACTCTGGCCGGCGCGCTTCTTGCCGGATCGGCCGTTCCCGCTTTCGCCCAGCAGGGACCGAACGCGCCCTATAATCCGCACCCGGCCAGGCGGCTGGGCATGGCGCAGGAAAGCGCCGACACGCCCAAGCTGACCATATACATGAACGATGCCCTCAACGATCAGGAAGCCATCCGCATCAAGCAGATCGGCATCGACTGGGTCGATCTTTCGAACGTACCTGCCCAGCCCTGGGGCGTGGACTATCTGAAACCGCGCGTCGATGCGCTGAAAAAGCACGACATGCATATCGGCATCCTGATGATCCGCTGGGCCTACAAGGGCAGCGTGGACCCGGACATGGACCAGATCGTGCGCGGCGGCCCGCGCCGCGATGCGGAAATCGACAAGATCAAACAGACCATCGTCAATTGCGGCAAGCTGGGCATCCCGGTGGTGGAGTGGAATTTCTACAATCACCGCGCCACCGACGGGTACAAGGACATTCCGGGCCGCGGCGGCGCCATCTATGAGGACTTCAACTATCAGCGCATGAAGAACATGGCGCCGCCACCCGGCGAGCCGCCGCAGAATTACGAAGACACCTGGAAGCATCTGGAATATTTCCTCAAGGCCGTGGTGCCGGTGGCCGAGAAGAACAATGTCGTTCTGTCCGTGCATCCCAACGACCCGCCCGCGCCCATGAGCCGCGGCTCGGCCCAGGTGCTCAACAGCTTCTCGGACTGGAAGCGGCTGGTGGAGACGGTGAACTCGCCCTCCAACTGCATGACCTGGGACTGCGGCGTCACCCGCGAGCTGGGCGAGGACCCGGTGACGGTGGGCAACTGGCTGGCCAGCCGCAACCGCATCGGCCAGGTGCATTTCCGCAATGTGGTGATGCGCAAGCCGCGCGAGGACTATACCGAGGTCTTCCCCGACACCGGCGACAACGACATGTACGAGGTGATGAAGCTTCTGGTGCGCAACAACTACAAGCGGCTGATCTTCCCGGAACATCCGCGCGGGCTGGACATCGACAAGCTGCTGCCCAAGGGCACCAATCCCACCGCCTCCTGGGCCTATAACGTGGCCTATTGCCGGGCGATGCTGCAGATCGCGCTGCGCGAGCTGCGCGGGCTTTAGCCGGTCACGATGCGGGTGAAGATCGCCCGCGTCTGGCCCTGGAGCTGCGCCAGCCGTGCCTGAAGCTGTTCGAAGCTGCCCAGTTCGGCGGCCCGCGTGAGCAGGCCCTTCAGGCCCGGCGTCGCCGTCTCGATGTCGGGCGTATCGTCCAGCGCGATGCGCAGCACCTGGGTCAGGCCGTGCTGCAGCCGGGCCGAGGCCACAAGTGTCGCGGTGTCGCCGTCGCCCAGAAAGCCCGCGCTGTTCAGATTGTGCAGCGCCGCCACCGTGTTGGTGTTCAAGATCTCGGGCTGATCCTGGGCATGCACAAGCTGCAGCGCCTGGGCGATGAACTCGATGTCCACCAGCCCGCCGGGGGCAAATTTCAGGTCGAAGGGGTTCTTCCCCGGAAAAGTCTCGGCCATGCGCGCACGCATGTCGCTTGCATCGCGCAAAATCTCATGGGCCGGGCGCTTTTCGGTCAGGCGGCGGCGTACCTCGCCGCGTACCCGGGCGCGCAGGCGCGGCGGCCCCGCCACCAGCCGCGCCCGCGTCAGCGCCATATGCTCCCAGGTCCAGCTTTCGCTGGCGTGATAATCGACAAAGCTTTTCAGCGAGACGGCGACAGGGCCCTTGTTGCCGGTGGGGCGCAGGCGCATGTCCACCTCATAGAGCGGGCCTGCAGCCGTGGTGGTGGTCAGGGCCGAAATCAGACGCTGGGCCAGGCGGGCATAATATGTGGTGGGCGCCAGCGGCCTGTCGCCGTCGGATGCCTCGGTGTCTTCGGGCATGTCATAGACAAAGACCAGGTCCAGGTCGGAACTGGCGGTCATCTCCCGCCCGCCCAGCTTGCCCATCGCCATCACGCAGAAGCCGCCGCCGGCGATGCGCCCGGCGTTGTGTGCCATTTCGTCTTCCACGCGCGGCAACAGGCCGGCGATCACCGTTTCGGCCACATCGGCCAAAGCGGGACCGGCATGTTCGGCTTTCGCGGTGCCTTCCACGATCTGCACGCCGACGCGGAAAGCCGCCTCGCGGGCGAAGCGGCGCGCTCCGTCCAGCACTTCCTCATAGGTCGCGCCGGACTGCCGGTCAAACGCGGCCTGCAATTCGGCACGGTCCGGCAGGGTGGTGAAGAATTCCGCGTCCAGCAGCGCATCCAGCGTGGCGGGGTTGCGCGCCAGGTGTTGGGCCAGGCGCGGCGCAGTGCCCACGATGCGCGCCAGCAGCGCCAGGAAATGCGGCCGCGCCTGGAACAGCGAAAAAAGCTGCACCCCCGACGGCAGCGCCGACAGGAAGCGGTCGAACTGGGCAAAGGCGATGTCGGGGCCCGCCGTGCCCGCCAGCGCCGTCAGGATGGCGGGCGTCAGCCGGGTCAGAAGCTCGCGCGCCCGGGCCGAGCGCATGGCAGCGATGCGCCCATGATGCCAGCCGCGGATCGCGCCGCTGATATGGCTGGCGTTGCGAAAGCCCATGGCGGTGATGGTTTCCAGGGTTTCGGGATCGTCCTCCACCCCGGTGAAGACCAGGCTGCCGCGCGTGTCCGACAGGACCGGCGCGCTTTCGAACAACCGGCCATAATGACCCTGCACATTCTCCAGCGTCGCGGTCAGGTCGGCGCAAAAATCCTCCACCTGGCCATAGCCCATGAAGCAGGCGACATGCGCCAGCCCTTCGGCGGTCTCGGGCAGGCTGTGGGTCTGCTGGTCCTCGATCATCTGCAGCCGGTGCTCCAGCATGCGCAGGGCGCGATAGTCGCGCGACATTTCCTCGGCCGTGTCGGCGGCCACCCGCCCATCGGCAGCCAGCGCTGCCAGCGCCCCTTGCGTGGACGGCACGCGCAGGGCCGGATGCCGCCCGCCCAGGATCAATTGCTGGGTCTGGGCGAAGAATTCGATCTCGCGGATGCCGCCGCGCCCCAGCTTGATATTGTGGCCGGCCACCTTGATCTCGCCATGCCCGGCATGGGCATGGATCTGGCGCTTGATGGAATGAATGTCCTCGATCGCGGCGAAATCCAGATAGCGGCGCCAGACAAAGGGCGTGATGCCCTTCAGGAAATCGGCGCCGGTCCCCGGATCGCCCGCACAGGGCCGCGCCTTGATCATGGCGGCGCGTTCCCAGTTCTGGCCCATCGCCTCGTAGTAATCGAGCGCCGCATCGGTCGATATGGCGATCTGGGTTGCCCCCGCGTCGGGGCGCAGCCTGAGGTCGACACGAAAGACATAGCCGTCGGACGTAACATCGGCCAGAAGCTTGACCAGCCCGCGCACGATATCGACGGCGGCGCCGCGCTGATCGCCGCGCTTGGCGAAAGGAAATTTCTGCGCGTCGTAGAAAACGATCAGGTCGATGTCGCTGGAATAGTTCAGTTCATGGGCGCCGTATTTGCCCATCGCCAGAACGGTCAGGCCGCAGCTTTCCTCCTGTGCCTCCGGCTGGTTCAGTGTTTTGGCGGCCTGGCGCAGCATGAAGCGCAGCGCGGCCCCCACACAGGCATCGGCGAAACGGGTCAGCTCGCCCGTCACCTGGGCGACGTCCCACACCCCGCCGATATCGGCGGTGGCGATGGCCAGCGCGGCGCGCCGCCGCGCTGTGCGCAGCAGCCTCATCGCCTGGGCTTCGTCATCGGCCCGTGCCGCGCTGTGGGCCAGAAGAATGGCGGCGTTCAGCACCGTCAGCGGCCCCGCAGCCAGATATTCGGCCAGCGCGCCATGCTCGCGCACCGCAAGGCGGCCCAGAAAGGGGGAATTGCCGAACACCGCCGCCAGCAGCGGATCGGACGAGACCAGGCCGTTTTCGGCCAGCGCCTCGGCCACGCGGGCGGCGCGGGCCGGATCAAAGGGCCGGGGCGGAACGATCAGGTGCGGCGATACGAGAGACGGGGTGCGAAGCATCCCGCCAAGCTAGACTATTCGGCGGCGCTTTTCAGGGGCGGGGCGCGCAGGGCGCTGCGCGGAAAGCGCAGCACCGCCTTCAGGCCGTGGGGCACATTGTCCGAAAGCAGCAATTCGGCGCCATGGAAATGGGCCACCGCCGCCACCAGCGACAGGCCCAGCCCCGTGCCCGGCGAATTGCGGCTGGCTTCCAGCCGCACGAAGCGTTCCACCACACGGGGGCGGTCCTCGGCGGGAATGCCAGGCCCACTGTCGGCCACCGTGACGTCGATGCCGGCGGGCCCGGCGCCGGAGGTGATGGTCACCCGCCCGCCCTCGGGCGTGTATTTGATGGCGTTGTCGACCAGGTTGGCCAGCGCCTGGGCAATCAGGCTGCGGTTGCCTTCGATCGAGAGATTCTCGCAGGGCGGCATGACCAGGCTGATCTTGCGCTCCTCGGCCAGCGGCTCGTAAAGCTCGGCCACGTCAGCGACCATCTCGCCCAGATCCAGCACCGTCATGCCCACGCGGGTGGTGCCGGCATCGGTTTCGGCGATCAGCAGCAGAGCGTTGAAGGTGCCGATCAGCTTGTCCGCCTCGGCAATGGCGCGGTCGATCTCACCGGAATCGGCATCGCTGGCATGGCGGCGCGAGGCCATTTCCTCCAGCCGGTTGCGCAGGCGGTTAAGCGGCGTGCGCAGATCATGCGCCACGCTGTCGGTCACCTCGCGCAGGCCCTTCATCAGCCGCTCGATCCGGTCCAGCATGCGGTTCAGGTTTTCCGCCAGCGTGTCGAACTCGTCGCCCGACCCGGCCAGCGGCACCCGGCGCGACAGGTCGCCGGCGATGATCTGGCCCGAGGTGCGGTTGATGCTGTCCAGGCGGCGCAGCATGTTGCGGCTCATCAGCGCCCCGCCGCCCAGGCCCAGCAGCAGGATCAGCGCCACCGTCCAGGGCAGCGTGGTGGTGAACATGCGGGTAGTCAGATAGCGCTCATGCACGTCCTGTGCGACCAGCAGCACGAAATCGCCGGTCAGCGCGAACATGCGCCCGCGGGCGCGGCGCATCTCCAGCTTGCCGTCGACGGGGCGCTCATAGTCGAACTCGATGAAATTGCCCGGCGCCACCATGGTCTGGGGCCAGGTGTCCAGATTGCCGGCGATGACATGGTGCAGCCCGTCGGTCAGCAGATAGAGCGCCTGGCCGCTGTGCACCGAGCGTTCGCGCACGGTCTCGGCCAGGCCGCGCAGGCCCAGATGCTGCCAGACATCCGACAGGCCGGTGATTTCCGCCTCGATGATCTGGTCGGTCTGGGCGTCCAGCGTGCGGCGGGTATTCCAGTAGGTGAAGGCCAGCAGCGCCGCCGTCGAAAAGGCGAACAGCAGCACATAGACCAGCACGATACGGAAGGCCTGTGTCCGAAGAAGGGGGAAGCTGGCCTTTGCCGCCATCGGCGCTCCGTCAGTGCGCGCGGATCATGTAGCCGGCGCCGCGCACGGTATGCAGCAGGGGCGCTTCGAAGCCCTTGTCGATCTTGGCGCGCAGCCGGCTGATATGCACGTCGATCACGTTGGTCTGGGGATCGAAGTGATATTCCCACACGCTTTCCAGCAGCATGGTGCGGGTCACGACCTGCCCGGCATGGCGCATGAGATATTCCAGCAGGCGGAATTCGCGCGGCTGCAGCTCGATCTCGGTGCCGCTGCGCTTGGCGGCGCGGGTCAGAAGGTCCAGCTCCAGGTCGCCCACGTCCAGCCGGGTGCGGATGCCGGTGGGGGTGCGCCGGCGCATCAAGGCATCGATGCGCGCCAGGAGTTCGACAAAGGCGTAGGGCTTGGTCAGATAGTCGTCGCCGCCGGCCTTCAGGCCCTTGACCCGGTCGTCCACCTCGGACAGGGCCGACAGGAACAGCACCGGCACCTGGTTGGAATGCTCGCGCATCTCGGCCACCACCGCCAGCCCGTCCTTCTTGGGCAGCATGCGGTCGACGATCGCCACGTCATAGGGCCGCGACAAAGCCAGGCTCAGGCCCGTTTCGCCATCGGCGGCATCGTCCACCACATGGCCCGATTCCTTCAGCCCCTGGACCAGATAGCGCTGGGCCTCCAGGTCGTCTTCGATAACGAGGATCCGCATGAATGCTCCCGACTGATGTTTTCAAATTGGGTCGGGACACGCGGGGACCTTGCCCCGCGTGTCCCGGTCGATCAGGTATTGTCGATGTCGATGGCCACAAAGCCCGTGGCCCCGGAGGAGCGCGCCACCAGCAGCAGCACGCTCTTGCGGCCGCCCTTTTGCGCCTCGGCCACGCCGCTCTGGAAATCCTCCGGCGATTTGATGTCGCGGTTGTTGATCTTCAGCACCACGTCGCCCGGCTGAAGCCCCTTGTCGGCGGCATCGCTGTTGGGATCGACCTTGGTGATGACCGCGCCGTTGGTGACGTCGTCGCCCAGGTTGAACATGCGCCGCGCCTGGGGGGTCAGCGACGACAGGCCCAGACCCGCCGCCGTGGCGCTGGAGGGCGAGGCGTCATTGGACGGTCCGTTGGAGGCCAGCTTTTCGTCGGGCCGCGTGCCGATGGTCACCTTCAGGTCCACCAGCTTGCCGCCGCGATTGACCGAGAAGGTGGCGACCTTGCCGGACTGGACCGCCGCGACCTTGCGGGTCAGGTCGTGGGAATCCTCGACCGGCTGGCCGTCGATGGCCGAAACGATGTCGCCCTGCTTGAAGCCGGACTTGGCGGCCGGACCGCCCGGCACCACTTCGGCGACCAGGGCGCCCTTGTGGCTCTTCAGGCCCAGCGAGTCGGCGATGTCGGGCGTCACCGACTGGATCGAAACGCCCAGCCAGCCGCGGGTGACATGGCCGCTTTCCTTGAGCTGGGCGATCACGTCCTGGATCACGCTGGCGGGAATGGCGAAGCCGATGCCCACGCTGCCACCGGTCGGCGAGAAGATCATGGAGTTCATGCCCACCACCTGGCCGCGCAGGTCGAAGGTCGGGCCGCCCGAATTGCCCCGGTTGATGGGGGCGTCGATCTGGATGAAGTTGGTATAGGGCTGGCTGGATTCGATGTCGCGGCCCAGCGAGGAGACGATGCCCGCGGTGACCGAGTTGGACAGGCCGAAGGGATTGCCCACCGCCACCACCCAGTCGCCGACGCGCAGGTTCTTGTCATTGCCGAACTCGACCGAGGGCAGCGGCTTGTCGCTGTCGATCTTCAGCAGCGCCACGTCGGTCGCCGGATCGGTGCCGATCAGCTTGGCGGTGAAGCTGCGCCCGTCCTGAAGCTTGACGGTGATCTTCTTGCTGGCGTCGACGACATGGTTGTTGGTGACGACATAGCCGGCCTTGTCGATGATGAAGCCGCTGCCGGCCGACAGGGCGCGATGCGGCTGGGGCTTCTGGCCGAACTGCTGGAACAGGTCGCGGAACTGTTCGGGGATGTTCTGCGACATGTCCCCGTCGGTGGTGGTGGTCTCGGAGGTGATCGAGACCACGGCGGGCGACACGCGCTCCACCAGGTCGGCGAAGCTGAAGGGCGCGCTGGATTCGAGCATGCGCGGGGTCGAGCGGCTGCTCTGGTTGGCGGCGACCAGGATCGGCGTGCCGGCGGTCTGGATTTCCTTGACCGGCGGCAGGAAGCCGAAGGCGCCCAGGCCAACCACGACGATGGCGGCGGCGCTGCCCATGGCCACGGCGCGGCGATGGCGCGGCTTGAAGCGCTGTTTCAGGCCGTCCAGGGACGACTTGACGGAATGCAGCGGATTGGTCGGTTTGTCGGTCATGAAGTTGCTCCCTGAGGCCGGAAGGTTGCGCCCAGCCATTGCTGATATACGACTGTATCCTGTCTGGTATTTATCCAGATCGTTAAATACGCGTAATATTCAAGGGGCCGGGCAAGAGGCAGAGAAAACCGCCGCGAAGGCGGGTTTCAGGCGCTTTGCGCGCGCCGCTGGGCGCGGCGGATGGTGACCCAGGCCACGCCGCCGCCCGCCGCCAGCACCAGGAAGGGCGACAGCCACAGCAGCCAGGTGTTGGGCTGCATCGGCGGACGCATCAGGATGAAGTCGCCATAGCGGGCGACCAGGAAATCCTGGATCTGCTGGTCGGTCCTGCCCTCGGCCATCTGGCGGCGCACCAGCGCGCGCACATCGGCGGCAAAGGGCGAACCGGATTCGTCGACGCTTTCGCCCTGGCAGACCAGGCAGCGCAACTGCCGCTGCAGGTTGCGCGCGCGCGCTTCCATCGCCGGATCGGCAAAGCTGACCGGCGCAGGCGCCTGGGGCGCCTGGGCCAGCGCGGGCGCGCCGGCCAGCAGCAGCAGCAGGCAGACCATCAGGCGCTTCATTCCGCCGCCACCGCCGCTTCGGATGCAGAGGGCGCCGCAGCCTTGACCCGCAGGCGTCCCCACAGCGACAGGAAACCGCCCAGCGCCATCACCAGCCCGCCCAGCCAGATGAAGGGCGCCAGCGGCGAGACATAGGCGCGTACCGTGAAGCGGCCATTGCCGCGATCGTCGCCCAGCGCCAGATACAGGTCGCGAAAGCCGGTGGTGCGGATCGCGGTGTCCGAAACGTCCTGGCCTTCCTCGGTATACATGCGGTGTTCCGGCTCCAGCATGGTCTGGACCTTGCCGCCGTCCATCAGCGCGATATGGGCGCGCTGTGCGTTGTAGTTGGGGCCCTGCACCTCGGTCACGCCATCAAAGCGCAGCGTGTAGGGGCCGACCTGCATGGTCTGGCCCGGCGCCATCACTTCCAGCGCCTCGCTGCGCCACAGGCTGGTGCCGGCCACGCCCATCAGCGTCACGCCCAGCCCGGCATGGGCCAGGGCCGAGGCGAAGGCCGCGGCGCGCGCACCCTTGCGCTTTTTCACATCGATCACACTGGCGGCAATCAGCCAGCCGGCCACGGCAAAGGCGCCAAAGGCCGCGACGCTGCGCGGCGTGACGATGGCCAGCACCGCCAGTCCGGCCACCGCCGCGATGCCAAGCGCAGGATAAAGTGTGCGCAGCGCCGCTTTCAGGTCGCCCTTGCGCCAGCCAAGCTGCGGTCCCAGCGGCACCAGCAGCAGCAGCGCAAAGAAGATCGGCGCGAAGGTCACCGCGAAATAGGGCGGGCCCACCGAAATCTTGGTGCCGTTGATCGCATCCAGAACCAGCGGATACAGCGTGCCGACGAACACGCAGGCGCAGGCCGCGACCAGGAACACGTTGTTGAGCAGTAGCGTGGTCTCGCGGCTGACCGGCTCGAACGCCGCCCCGCCCTGCAGAGACGGCGCGCGCCAGGCGAACAGCGCCAGCGCCCCGCCTATCGCCAGCGCGATCAGCACCATGATGAAAAAGCCGCGCGTGGGATCGCTGGCAAAGGCGTGCACGCTGGACAGCACCCCCGAACGCACCAGGAAGGTGCCGATCAGGGAGAAAGAGAAGCCGGCAATCGCCAGCAGCAGCGTCCAGGTGCGGAAGGCGCCGCTCTTTTCGGTGGCCAGCGCCGAATGCAGCAGCGCGGTGCCGATCAGCCAGGGCATCAGCGAAGCGTTCTCCACCGGGTCCCAGAACCAGAAGCCGCCCCAGCCCAGCTCGTAATAGGCCCACCAGCTGCCCAGCGCGATACCACAGGTCAGCGCGATCCAGGCGATCAGCATGAAGGGCCGCGCCGCGCGCACCCATTGCTGGCGGATCGCCTCCTCGCCCAGGATCAGGGCGGCAGCGGCATAGGAGAAGGAGGCCGAAAGACCGACATAGCCCGCATAAAGCATCGGCGGATGCATCGCCAAACCGGGGTCCTGCAGCAGCGGATTGAGGCCCGCGCCCTCGAAGGGCTGCGGATCGAGCCGCAGGAAGGGGTTGGAGGTGAAGAGGATGAACAGGAAGAAAGCCGCCGCCAGCAGGCCCTGCACACCCAGCGCCGCGCTGGTCAGGCGTGCGCCCCCGCGCTGCAGCCAGGCGACCAGCCCGGCGTAAAGCGACAGCACCAGCACCCACAAAAGCATCGAGCCTTCATGGTTTCCCCACACGCCGCTGATCTTGTAGACCAGCGGCTTGAGGGTGCTGGAATTGTTGGCGACCGCGGCGATGGAAAAGTCCGACACGATGAAGCCATAGGTCAGCGCGCCGAAGGCCAGCACCACGAAAACCAGCATGCCCAGCGCGGCACTGCTGGCGATGGCGCGGGCCGCCGCCGCATCGGCGCGCGAACCCGCGATGCCCGCGCCCGCCATCACCAGCGACAGCGCCAGGGCGAAACACAGCGCAAGCTGACCCAGTTCACCTGTCATGCTGTCCTCCGGTCATGTCCCGCCTTCCTTCCAGCGGCCCGACCGCTTGAGCGAATCCACCACCTCGGGCGGCATGTATTTCTCGTCATGCTTGGCCAGCACCTCGGTGGCCACGAAGGTGCCGCCGGGCTGCATGGCACCCAGCGCGACCACGCCCTGGCCTTCGCGGAACAACGCCGGCAGCACGCCGTGATAATCGACCGGCACATCGCTTTTGCCGTCGGTGACGGCGAAATGCACATCGGCGCCGGTGCCATGATGCACGCTGCCATCGGCCACCAGCCCGCCCAGACGGAAGGCCACACCCTGGCGCACCTGGCCGGAGGCGACATCCGAAGGGCTGCGGAAATACATGGTGTTCTGGCCAAGCTGCCAGACGATGCCCGCCGCCAGCGCACCGCCCGCCGCGACCAGTGCGGCGGCGAACATCAGGCGGCGCTTTTTCTTCGCGTTCATCTAATGATGCCCGCCCTTGTGCAGTATCTGATCGGCGATGCCGGTGTCATAGGCGACACCTTCCGGCGTCAGGGCGATATTGTGCGGCCACTCGCACTGGATCAGCCCCTTGCGCGCCAGCGCGTTCCACACATTCTGGTTTTCCAGGCCGGTGGCGTCGCGCCCCATCACAGTGGCGTCGCCCAGATGGAAATGATCGCCATGGGCATGGGGGAAGGCCAGGATGGCGGTGTTGCCGTCCTCGGTCTGGCGGGCGGCATCGGGAAGCTGGGCAATCGCCTGCAGCAGGGTCAGCGTCTTGAGCTGCAGGGGATTGAGCTTGGCCGGATTGGGCCGGGATGTCTTGGCGGGGGCGGACATGCATGAACCTTAGAACAAAAGCGGCCGGACCTTACAGCCCGGCCGCCCCTGATTCAAAGCCCGGCGCCCGCGCCGGGGTGCGACAGGTTCTTACCTGTGACGCCCGCCATGATGGCCGCCCCAATGGTGGCCGCCGCCAAAGCCGAAGCTGAAGCCGACGGAAGGCCCGTAATAATAGGGATAATAGGGGTAGCCATACGGGCGGTAATAATAGGCCGGCGGAGGCGGCGGCGGGTAGCCATAGCCGTACCCGTAGCCATAGGCCCGCGGCGGCGGCGGGGGCGGCGCGTCTGCGTCGTAATAATCGTCCCGCGCATCGGCGCGCGTGGTTCCGGCCTCGTGCATGCAGTCCCAATAGGCGCGGTTGTAGCCGGCGCGCACATCGGCGGCGGCCTCGCGCGCATTGCTGGAGCCGACCGCGGTTCCCGCCAGCAGGCCTGCGCCGGCACCGATCGCGGCGCCCGTGCCGGCATTGCCGGCCGCACCGCCAATGATCGCGCCCAGCGCCGCCCCGCCTAGCGTGCCGCCGATGGTGCCGCGCGCCTGCTCGTCACGGGCCGCCTCGCCCGGGGTCACATAGCCGGTGCGCGCGGCTGCATCGCGGCGGCAGAACATGTCGCGCGAGCGTGCATCCGCGACCGTGGGACCATGCCGGTCCGCGCCGGGCGGCGGCGCGCGGTCATCATAACGGTCATCATACCTGTCGCTATACCGGTCGCTACCGGCATCGGGAGGCGGCGCGGCATCGCCGGAATCATAGTCGGGGGCGCTGCGCGCGGTATCGGACAGATCGCGCGGCGCGGATGTGGCGCCCGGCTGGGCATAGGCGGTGCCGCTCAGCAACAAGGCCGTCATGGCGGCCAGAAGCGGGGTACGGAACATTCGGGGTTTCTCCATTGGCCCTCTCGCAGGTAAGTAGGAGAAGCCCCGTCCGGTTCAATGTCAAAGAAAACAATTGCGTAATTTCGCAGCCGCAGCGGACGCCGTTCAGCCGCCGTTCAGCTTTGCCGGTGAAGGCTTTAAGCCAAGTGTTCCGGGGATACCCGGTTATGCGGCGGCCTGCGCCGCGCGGCCCCGGCGGCGCAGCAGTTCGGCTTCCCCGCCGCTGAACAGGACTTCCGTCAGCGTGACGCAAAGCTCGAACTGGGCCTGCACGATCTGCGGCTTGAACTTTTCCGGATCGCGCAATGCACGGATCACGTCTTCGACATAGCGGCGCACTTCCGTGCAGATTTCGTCCTGGGCGCCCTGCTGCCTGGCGGCAAAGGAGGCGGCGGCGGCGAACTTGCGGCAGTTGGCGACCAGACGCGCATAGCCCAGCGCCATCTGGACTTTTTCATCCGCCACGGGGCGCGAGAAATCGGCCGTCTTGGGGCCGGAGGCGCGCATCAGCGGCAGCGCGGCCAGAACCTCGCGCGGGGCGCGGTCCATGAAATTGTCCATCACCTTGCCGATGCCGGCGCGGTCGGCCAGAAGGCGCTTGCCCCACTCGCCTTCGCGCTTGATTTCGATTTCCTTGGTGATGCCGCTGGAAAGGTCGGTGAAGCTCTTGACCTGCTCGGCCAGCATGTCGGGATCGAACAGCGGATGGCGCGTCATCTGGATGGCGTTCTTCAACGCCTCCATGCGCGCGAACAGGATCTCGCCCACAAGGCCCATGTCGGTCTTGGAAATCAGCGTGTCGTCAGTGTGGCGCGTGACCTGCAGCGGCAGGCGCAGCGCCTCGCAGGGGCGTGCCAGCCGGTTCATGGCGATCACCGCGATATAGGGGGCGACATCGGGCTGGTCCTGCACGACCCTGTCATAGACGGCACGCAGATCCCACAGCAGCGGCTCTGTCAGACAGGGCACGGGCGACGGCAGCATCGCCTGGAGATTCAGGATCACCGGCCCTGCCGTCAGCAGCAGCGCGATTTCCCGGGCGTCGGCCACCACCAGCGCATCGCCAAGCTGGTCTTCGGCCGCCTTGCGATCCTTGGCGTCGGCCAGCGCCGCCTGCATCGCGGCGGCGGCGACCGGCCAGAAGGCGGCGGTGCGCTCCATCGCGGCGTCGAGCTTGCGGGCCACCACCAGCGCGCGCGTCTCATGCACGAAAGCCGACGCCTGATCAGGCACCAGCGTGCCGGCGATCCAGGTCCAGATCGGCTCAAGGCTGGAGCGGGCGATATCGGCCTTCTGCTTTGCGGTGCGCGGCAGCGAGGTCAGAATGTCTTCAAAGGGCGTGCAGAACAGGCGCAGCGGTGTCGGGGGCCGCTTGTGTTGCCCCTCCTGGCGCAAAGCTGGCCGCAGGCTTGCCAGAATTTCAGCATGCGGCAATGTCTGGCCGTCCATCAGGCGATCGACTTCGACCGCCATGGCAAGACGCGCCGCGACATGTCCCGGAAGACCTCCGAGAAATGCCTTGAGCAGACCAGTCTTGTCGGCCGAAAGCATGGCCATGCAGGCACTTTCCCCAAAAATGCGCCTGCCAACATAGCGGCGATAGCGTTAACGCCATGTTTCCGCTTACAGAATCGCGGGCAGCTCCAGCCGTGCCATTACCCCGCCCAGGGGACTGGCATCCAGGGAGAAAAAACCCCCGTAAAGCCTGGAAATATCGCGCACGATGGCCAGCCCCAGGCCCGAACCGGGGACGCTTTCATCCAGCCTTTCGCCCCGCTCGCCCACCTGGGCCCGCTCGGCCTCGGTCAGGCCGGGGCCGTCATCCTCGATGGTGATGGTCAGCCGGGCACCCCGCTTGCTGCAGCGCACCCGCACCCGCGACTTTGCCCATTTGCAGGCATTGTCGATCAGGTTGCCGGTCATCTCTTCCAGGTCCTGGCGTTCGCCGCGGAAATAGACCGTCTCGGCGCATTCGGCATCCACGACAATGCCCCGCTCGGCATGGATGCGCGCGATCACCCGCGACAGGTCATCAAGAACAACGCTGACCTGGGTGCGGTTGCCCAGCACGTCCAGGCTGCCGGCGGCGCGCGCGCGCGAAAGATAGTGATCGACCTGGCGGCGCATGGAGAAGACCTGCTTCTTCACCGTGTCGGCCAGCGGCCCCGGCTGGCTGTCGGCTTCCGCCGCCAGCACCGACAGCGGCGTCTTGAGGAAATGCGCCAGGTTGGAGACATGGGTGCGCGCGCGGCCCACCACTTCCTCGCTGTGCTGGATCAGCGAATTGAGCTCGCTGGCCAGGGGCACGATCTCGGACGGGAAATCGCCTTCCAGCCGCCGCGCCTCGCCGCCGCGAATGCGTGCCAGCGCCACGCTGACCCGGCGCAGGGGCTGCAGGCCGATCCGCACCTGCACCAGGATCGCAGCCACCAGCCCCAGCCCCAGAAGCAGGAAGGACCAGATCAGCGTGGAATTGAATTCGTCGGTCTGCCGGTCGACATCGGCCAGCGCGCCCGCCACCATGAAAGTATAGCTGGCGGTGTCGCCGGGTGCCTCGGTCGCCGCGATCGGAAATTCCACCTTGCGCGTGACCACCCGCAGGCTTTGCCCGTCGGGGCCCGGTGCGGTGCCCCAGCTCAGCGCACCGGTCTGGCTGGTGATAGCGGGCGCAAGCGTGCGGTCGAACAGCGAGCGCGAGATCTGGCTGGCGCCCTTGTCCGACTTGATCTGGTAGTAGAGGCCTGAATAGACCCGGTCGAAACGGTGGTTGAGGAAACGGTCCTGCAGGATCAGCCCGCCCTGCGGATCGGGATCGGCGGCGGCAATCAGCCCGTCCATGTCGGCTTCGAGCCCGGAATCGAAATTCTCCAGCGCCGCGCCGCGAAAGGCGGCCGACAGCACCACGCCGCCCGCCGCCAGGCCCAGCATGGTCCACACCGCCGCCGCAGCGATCAGCCGCGCGGCAAGCGAGCGAAGCCTAGGCTTCGCCGCCCAGTTTCGGATCTTCGAGAGAATAGCCAAGCCCACGCACCGTCTGGATCAGCCCCGCATCGATCTTCTTGCGCAGCCGTCCGATAAAGACCTCGATCGTGTTGGAATCGCGGTCGAAATCCTGATCATACAGATGTTCCACCAGCTCGGTGCGCGACACGACCTTGCCGCGGTGATGCGCCAGATAGGCCAAGAGGCGGTATTCCTGGCTGGTCAGCTTCACCGGATTGCCGTCATAGGTGACGCGGCTGGCGCGGGTGTCGATATGCAGCGGGCCGATCTCGATCTCGGCGGTGGCCAGGCCCGCCGCGCGGCGCAAAAGCGCGCGCAGGCGCGCCAGCAGCTCCTCGGTATAAAAGGGCTTGGCCAGGTAATCGTCGGCGCCCGCATCGAAGCCGGCGACCTTGTCGCTCCAGCGGTCGCGCGCGGTCAGGATCAGCACCGGAAAATTGCGCCCGTCCTTGCGCCATTTTTCCAGCACGGTGACGCCATCCATCTTGGGCAGGCCCAGGTCCAGGATCACCGCATCATAGGGTTCGGTGTCGCCCAGGAAATGGCCTTCCTCGCCATCCTCGGCGGCATCGACGACATAGCCGGCATCGCCCAGCGCCTTCTTCAGCAGGCGCTGCAGATCCTTGTCGTCCTCCACCAGCAGAATACGCATGCCCTCTCTCCCTGCTAACGCCGGCGCCCGTCGCGGCGCCCTTCATGGCGCCCTTCGGAACGCCCATCACGGCGGCCAAAATCACCGGCCCGCGGGCCGTCCCATCTGGGACCGTGGCTCTCGCGGTCGCGATCCCTGTAGTCGTTGCGGCGCGAGTCGAAATTGCCGCCGAAGCGGCTGCGATAGCGGTCCTCATTGGGGTCGCGCGCGCCGGGCTGGCCGAACTGCTGATAGCCGGGCGGCACCCCGCGAAAATCCTGCCGGCGCGGCCCGTCGAATCCGTCGCGCCCGGGCGAGGAACGCAGCACACGGCCGCTGCGCGCATCGGCGTCGAACCACACGATGCGCCCGTCGGGGGTCATCCATTTGAGGTGGTAATGGGGCTGGCCGTCGGGGCCGAAGGTGGGGCCTTCGGCGTCATAGAAATTGCCGGGATGGTGGCGGCGGATCTCGGGCAGCAGCCGGTCCAGCGGCTGGACGCCACCGGTGTCGCGCGGGCGCTGGGCCGCCGCCGGGGTGGCGGCGAGACCTGCGAGAAATACCAGCATTGACACGGAAAAAAGACCGCTACGCATGACCTTTTTCTATTGCCACAGACCTGAACCGCGCATGAACGCGGCGTCCAGACCCGGTTCAGTTACGCCAGACTAACGTTCGGGGCATGGACGGGTTCACACCCTTCCAAACCGAATGACGAAACAGAATGAAATGGAGACGGTCAATGTTTAACATGAAAACAGCCTTTGCGGCAGCCGCCCTGGCGGTCGTCACCGCGGCGGGGACCTTCTCCGCCAGCGCCGCCCCCGCCGGCCGCCACGAGGCCCGCGTGGAGCATCGCATGGATCGGCGCGATGCGCGCTTCGATCATCGCATGGAGCGCCGCGACGCGCGCTTCGACCGGCGCATCGAGCGCCGCTATGTCGATCGCGGCCGCGTCCACTCCGTCCTGTGGGCCCGCCACTATCGCATGATCGGCGACCCCTACTTCCTGCACGGCCGCTATGTGGTGCGGACCCATGACCGCTTCGGCCATGTCGTGCTGGTCCGGATCGATCCGTGGACGGGCGCCTTCATGGGCGTGGTCCGGCTCTAACAGAAGCTCTTGCCGAATCTTGGGGCCTAAGGTCCGTGGTCTGCCCCTCCCCATAGGACCTTAGACCATCAAGTGAAGCCCCCGTGCTCCCTCCTGGCGCACGGGGGCTTCTTATTTATGCTTTCAATCGCCGAAGGGGAGTGCCGTACTTCACACCATCTTTCTTTATGATCTTTATGGAGCCAGCACGCACAGAGCCAATATCGGTCTCGATGAATGATGCCAAACGGCCAACATTCTGGATGACGAAGGGCGAAATACATATTTCGACGGTCAACCTCAGCTTCGGGTGATCGTCGGCAGGAAACTCAATTACTTCTTCAGACAGCTCAGCATCTGCTGATTTCATCCATGCCTGAACCTCGTCCGGGGATAACTCGGCCCTGCCAATTTCTTCGTCATTGTAGGCAAGCCGAACTGACAGCGCTTTAGGCATTTCCTTATGATAACAAATGAGAGTAGTGACGGCATAGAATTTTGGAATAAGCGTTGGGATTTGCGGAACAGCTAGCTCCGTCCCATATACACCAACCAAAGTCCGTTTCTCACCAACCTCTTGTCGAACGTCGTCACAAAAAATGACGTGCGAGGATGGCTGTCGTTTAGCTTGCGGCATCGACGACGTCATGAATGCCTAGATTCAGAACTTGGGCTAATCTCTTGAGCGGCCCTAGATGTACGCCTTGCTTTCCAGACTCAATCCTGGCGACTTGAGGTTGGCTAGTTTGCACCAGCACAGCCAACTGCTCTTGGGAATACTCCGCCGCCAAACGAAGAGAGCGAAGGGCAGGCTTTTTATCAAACCAGCCGGCAATATCCCGTCGTCCCAATTTCAGCAATTCAGCATGGCCAGCAGCTTCCAGTCTCATCACGAACTCATCCATACTTGCTGAATCCGGGTGGTCGACCTTTGGAAACGACCATTCACCGAAGGCAACATGAATAACCTTCGAAGGCTCTGGGCGTGAAGTAATTGCCGCCGCATGTGCAACCTTGGAACCGCTAACATCGACCACGAGGGAGAGGATCGAGTCCGAGGCTCTGCCAGGCGTCGACTGCTCTGTCGAGGGCTTGGTCATCATAAACTATGCCCCGGTGGCGAACGGCAAGAACGTGATAAATGCGCCTTTTTCCATCGAACGCATACAAAACGCGATACGGCAACTTTTGTTCAGGTGGTTCGATATCACGGATTGTAAGTCGCCATCCATTCCGTCGTTGGCGCAGCAGTTGGGTGACAGAGCGAACTGTGACGCCCCCGCCGTCTGCAACAAAAAAGCCGCCACAAGGGCGGCCGGAAGGCGTTTTTCCGTTCCCCCCGAAGGGGGCCGGATCGTATCGATCACACTCATGTGCTCACATCATTGCCCGAATAGGTGATGACGGCGGGGGCGTAATCCCAGCCACGCAAGATCTTCAGCGCGCCTTCCAGCGCATCCTTCACCGTGCCCCGGCGGATCGCCTCCACCATCTCCTCGGTGTTCAGCGACACGGTCGCCGCCTGGTGGCCGCGCGGGCCGGGCAGCGACAGAAACAGCGGCACATTGTTCATCACCCCGGTGATGATGAAATCCTGGAACCAGCGTTGCCGCACGATCTTACCGGCATGGCCCACCAGCATCAGGCCGATGCCGGTGGACAGGTCGAAATTCTCCGATATGCCCTCGGTCTCGACATAGGGCATCACGCCCGATTTGTCGGGCCGCCAGCCCTCGTCGAAAATGTCCACCGACCGCCAGGCGCAATAGAACCCCCGGCACACCGGAAACCGGGTTTCATAGATGGCGCAGCCGCCCGCCGTGCAATGCCTGCAGGTCGAGCCCGAGACTTTCTGGATCTCCGGCTTGTTGATGGTGGGCCAGGTGCAGCAGACGGTACAGTCGCCGCAGCTTCGGCCCGGTATCAGTTCCATGCCTTCCCACATGGCTTTAAGACATACAGCTTCGTGGGGGCGTCATCTATAGCGTGTCGCCACCCGCCAGCGGCGAATAGCCCGCCGCCGCCCGCTTCTCGTTCACGGTCAAAAAGCTGGCTCCATCCAGCTTTTCCCACAAGGTCCGGCGCGCATCGGCCAGGGCGTCGACCGCATCGGCGTCGTAACCGATGCGAAGCCCCGCCCCGAAACGGGGGCAAAGCCAGCGCGTCAGGGCGCTGGCGGTGCGCGCCACCAGCGGCAGCACCGTCTGGCGCCAGAAATTCAGGTTCGCCTCGGCATAGTTGGCATAGGTATTGTCGCCGGGAATGCCCAGCAGCATGGGCGGCACCCCGAAAGCCAGCGCGATCTCGCGCGCCGCCACGCTGCGCGTCTCGGAAAAATCCATGTCCGATGGGGTATAGCCCATCGCCTTCCAGTCCAGTCCGCCCTCCAGCACCATCGGCCGGCCGGCATTGGACGCGCCCTGATAGGCATCCTCCAGTTCGCGCTTGAGCCGGGTGAACTGTTCGTCGCTCAGCCCCGGCGCGCCATCGGGCCCCTTATATATAAGTGCGCCGCTGGGCCGGGCCGCATTGTCCAGCAGCCCCTTGGTCCAGGCCGCGCCCTGGTTGTGCACATCGATCGCCGCGCCCGCCACCTGAAGCGGCGACAGACCGTAATAGTCGTCCAGCGGATGAAACAGCGTGGCATGCAGCACCGGCAAAAAGCCCGATGCCTCGCGCGCAATGCGCGTGACATGGCCGTCGACGCGATAGTCATAGGCGGCGGGCCAGCCGCGCGCGCCCGTCACCACCGTCATCCGGTCGGGCCGCAGCACATACAGCTCGCGCGGTGTTCCATCCAGGCTTACCGCCTCCAGATAGCTGTTGCCCGATGTCTGCAGAAAGGCATACCAGCGCTCGAACAGCGCCGCGCCATCCTCATGCCCGTTGGGCCGCGCCAGAAGCGCCAGCAGCGGATGATCCTCCAGCTCGGCCGCACCCTCATACAACAGCCAGGGCACCGATGCCGCCGAGCCCGCGATCTTGCGGATACAGGCATAGGCGATGGCGTTGCCCATCACCCCGCTGCGCGCCAGGCCCGCGGCATCGCGCGCCGACCAGCGTGCGCCGCCTGCCAGCGACAGCGCGAACAGACCGCCACTTTTGAATTCGGCCACGCTCTTGGTTTCGGGCACGGGCTTGCGAAAAAATTCGAACATGCTGTTTCCTAAAGCTTGCGGATTTTCGGATCGGCCCGCCGCGTGCCGAACAGATCGGCCAGCGCCCAGACCAGCGCGTCCATCCGGTCGGGACTTTTGGCGCCCTTGCGGCCGTCATAGTGACACATCTGGTCTTCCAGTTCGGGGAAGCTGCCGGCGTGATGTACCCGGCCTGCCTCATAAAGCGCGGCGGCGGGCGCGGCGCGGGTGATCTTGCTGCGCGTCGCATGCACCAGCGTCACCGGCAGATTGGCGTCGGCCTGCTGCAGCACATTCCCGAATTATCCCGGTTATTCTTGCTGGCCTTCGGCGATGATCGCGTCGGCCTCGAAATCGGCATAGGCTTGGCACACACGCGCCGCCCAGCCCGCCGGCGTCAGCGATCCTGCGGACCGGTCGGCCAGAACAAAACCCATATCCCGCGCGCGGCCCACAACAACAATGCCGCATTCGTCGCCCGCGCTGCCGGCGGGTGGATCGACCGCCACCACAACCCGATCCAGATCGGGCACAGTTTTCACGCGTCCCGCCTCGATCCAGCCGCGTTTCCACAGGGCGCCGTCATGATCCTCGATCAGTTCGCCGTCCAGCTCCTGGCGGCCCAGCGCGCTTGTGCCGTAGCGCGCCTGCATGAAGTCGTAAAAACCTTCCGCCAGATTGGCGGCATTGTCGGCGGTACGGCTGACCGTCACCGCAACGTCGTCCGCCGCCATCAGCGTCTTCAGCGCCGCGATGTTGCGCGGCGTGGTGGTCAGCAGCATGCGCGGGTCCTGCCCCAGCCGCAGCGCCATCAGCGTCATGTCCAGCGCGCCTTGCGGATCGCGCCACTTGGCGAATTCATCGCCCCACACCAGGTCGAACTGATGCCCGCGCAGACCGTCCGGCTCTTCCGCGGACAGCAGCGTCGCCACCGCGCCGCCCGGCCACAGCACACGGCTGTTCGACGGTTCGAAGGTCAATCCCTCAACCACGTTCAGCAATCCCGATTCCCCTTCCACCATGACCGCGCGCGCATCGCGCATGGTCGCGCCCACCAGCCCGATGCGCCCGGCCCGGCCCTCGGCCACCGCCTCGGCGACCCATTCGGCCCCGGCCCGGGTCTTGCCCGCCCCGCGCCCGCCCAGGAACAGCCAGATGCGCCAAACGCCCCCATTTGCTGTTTTGGCCGGCGGCAGTTGCGCGTCGCGCGCCTGATAGCGCCAGGCCAGCAGCGCGGCAGCCTCCTCCGCACTAAGGCTTTCGAGCAGGGCGCTTCTTTGTCTGGGCGGCAAGGCGTTGATCCAGTCTGCGCTCCAGCGTCGCGCGTGCGTCAGCACCATGGCCGGCCTTGCCCTTTGCAATCTTCTTTTCGCGGATCGCGGTCCGCTCGCGCTCCAGCCGCGACAGCCGCTCCAGCGTCCGCTCAAGCGCCGACAGGGTCCGCGCATCGGCCGCCCGGCCCTGGGCGTCGCCCTTGGGTTCCGCACTGGCCACCGCATTCAGCTGGGCTTCCAGCACCGTCATCAGTTTCTTCACCATGTCATCCAGCCATTCGCTATCGGGCTCGGCCGCGCCGCCCCGTTCCACCACCATGGCAAATCCGTTCGTGAAAACCGCGCGGCCGCGAAACTCAAGGCCGCGCCGCCGTCAAAAGGCGCCGCCGCGTTCGAACCGCAATTCGGGAGATGGCGCTGGTGTAAGGTCCGACCGCCCCGCCGGTCAAGGCGCGGGCGCGATTTCCCCCGCCTGTCCACGTCAACGTCCTTGAAACCGCCGCAAAGATCGGTCAGCTATCCGCCCCATGTCCAACCCCCTCAAGGGCCTGGGCAAAGGCCTGGAGCACATCGATCTGGCAAAACTCGGCCGGATCGCCCACCGCTTCGCCCCCGCCTTTGCCATCACCATGGCGGTGCTCGCCGCACCGCTTGTGGCGCTCTATTTCCTGCCGCTGGTGCTGGGCCTGTTTGCGCCGCCGCTGGACCCGGGCATCGACCTTTATGCCGTCAACCGGCCCGCCGCCTATACCTTCCTGGATGCCGACGGCAACGAGATTGGCCATCGCGGCGCCATCGTCGGCCAGCGCCTGAAGCTGGACGAAATGCCGGCCTATCTGCCCGCCGCCTTCATCGCCATGGAGGACCGGCGCTTTTATTCCCACAATGGCATCGATGCGCGCGGCCTGGCCCGCGCCATCTTCCTGGACATCCGCGCCGGCCATGTCGTGGCGGGCGGCTCCACCATCAGCCAGCAGACCGCCAAGATCGTCTACACCAACCAGCAGCGCACCTTCTCGCGCAAGCTGACAGAGCTGATCGACGCCGCGGGCCTGGAAAAGTCGTTGAGCAAACAGCAGATCCTGCAGCTCTATCTCAACCGCATCTATCTGGGCTCCGGCGCCTATGGCGTGGACGGGGCGGCCCGCGTCTATTTCGGCATGAGCGCGAAAGACCTCTCCCTGGCCCAGGCCGCCATGCTGGCGACGCTGACGCGCGCGCCGTCGGTCTTCTCGCCGCGCCGCGACCTGCTGCGCGCCCAGCAGCGCGCCACCTATGTGCTCGATGCCATGGTCGATACCGGCGCCATCACCGAAGAACAGGCGACCGAGGCGCGCAACCATCCCGCCGAGGTCGTCGACCGCTCGCGCCAGAGCGCGCGCAACTGGTTCCTGGACACCGCCGCCGACGATGCCAAACAGCTTGTCGCCCGCACCGGCGCGCCCGCCAATGCCGACATGGTGATCCACACCACGCTGGAGCCAAAGGTCCAGGATGCGGCGCGCCTGGCCGCCGACAATGTCATCGCCAAGAACGGCAAGCGCCGCCGGGTGCAGGAAGCCGCCGTGGTGGTGATGAAGCCCGACGGCGCGGTCAGCGCCATGATCGGCGGCGTGGATTATTCGGATTCGGTGTTCAACCGCGCCACCCAGGCCCATCGCCAGCCCGGCAGCGCCTTCAAGCCCTTCGTCTATCTGGCGGCGCTGGATGCGGGTCTCAGCCCCTGGGACATGCGCGACGACGAGCCGGTCGACATCAACGGCTACCAGCCCGCCAATTTCGGCAATGAGCATTTCGGCACCCTGACCCTGGCCGACGCGCTGGCCCACAGCGTCAACACCATCACCGTCAACCTGGCCCAGGAAGTCGGCATGCGCGCGGTGATCGCGGCCGCGCGGCGCTGCGGCATCACCTCGCCGCTGCAAAGCAATGCCAGCCTGGCGCTGGGCACCGACGAGGTCACGCCGATAGAACTGACCAGCGCCTATGCCCCCTTCGCCAATGGCGGCTTCAAGGTGACGCCCTATCTGGTCACCGCCGTCGACATCGCCGGCAAGCAGGTCTATCGCCGCGCGCCCGCGGTCAAGCAGCGGGTGATCGACGAGAATATCGACCGCGACATGAACGCCATGCTGTATGGCGTGGTGACGTCGGGCACCGGGCGGGGCGCATCGCTTTATGGCCGCGAGGCCGCCGGCAAGACCGGCACCACGCAGGATTCCCACGACGCCTGGTTCGTCGGTTACACCAGCGACTATGTCGCCGCGGTGTGGGTCGGCAATGACGATTCCTCGCCCACGCGCGGGGTGACGGGCGGCAGCCTGCCGGCGCAGATCTGGCGCCAGACCATGCTGGCCGCCGAACGCGGCAAGCCGCTCAAGCGGCTGGACCGTTCCGAACCGCCGCCGCCGGTCGACCCCTATGTGCTGGCAGCCGGCGGGGTATGGGACGACGAATCCGGCTATCGCAACGTCACGCCAGCCGACCGGATGCCCGAACTGCCTGAGCAGCCGCGCGAACGCCACCATTACACCGGCATCCTGGGCTGGCTGTTCGGCAGCGATGACGACGACGACCGCGATTCCGGCCGCTGAAATTCGCCTCCCGGCAATTTTCGCGGCGCGTGGCCATGCTATAAGCGGGTCATGCTCAAGCGCCGCCATTTCCTTGCCCTTGCCGCCACCGCGATTTCCACAGTCCCATCAAGGGCTGCGGGCAAGCCGATCCGCTTTGTCACCGACTGGAAGGCCCAGGCCGAACATGGCGGCTATTATCAGGCGCTGGCCCAGGGCCTCTACGCCAAGCGCGGACTGGATGTGAAGATCGTGCCCGGCGGGCCGGACGTGAACGTGCCCCAGCTTCTGGCCAATGGCGCCGCCGATTTCGGCATGGGCTCCAACAGCTTCATCGTGATGAACCTGGTCAAGGCGAAGATCCCCATCCGCGCGGTGATGGCGATCTTCCAGAAGGATCCGCAGATCCTGATGTCGCATCCGCGGCGCGACATCAATTCCCTGGCCGACATGAAGGGCAAGCCGGTGCTGATCTCGGCCGCCTCGATGACTGCCTTCTGGCCGTGGCTGCGGGCCAAGTTCGGCTTCAGCGACAGCCAGATTCGCAAATACACCTACAACCTGGCGCCGTTCATCGTCGATCCCAACGCGATCCAGGAAGGCTACCTGACGTCGGAGCCCTTCACGGTGGAACAGAAGGCCGGCTGGAAGCCCAAGGTCTTCCTGCTCTCCGACTATGGCTATCCCGGCTATGCCAACATGCTGCTTGCGCCGCAGGCGCGCATCGATACCGACCGCGCCACCGTGCAGCGTTTCGTCGACGCCACCCGCGACGGCTGGCTGCACTATCTGAAAGACCCGGCCCCCGGCAATGCGCTGATCAAGCGCGACAATCCCGACATGACCGACGCCATCCTGGCCCAGGCGCTGGACAAGATGAAACGCTACGACATGGTGCTCAGCGGCGATGGCCTCGCCTTCGGCCTGGGCAGCATGACCGACAAACAGTGGAAACTGTTCTACGACACGATGCGCAGCGAGGGCCTGTATCCGCCGGGGCTGGATTATCGCAGGGCGTTCGACCTGCGCTTCGTGCGCGCCACGCTGCAGAAGTTTCAATGAGCCTGCTGTCGCTGGCGACGGTTGCCAAACACTTCGCCAATGGCGTCGAAGCCCTGCGCGACCTGTCTTTCGATCTCGCCGCCGGCGAATTCGTCTCGCTGCTGGGCCCATCCGGCTGCGGCAAGTCCACCGCCCTGCGCCTGATCGCCGGATTGCTGCCGCCGGACGGCGGCATGATCGGTTGGCCGCACGGCAAGCCGCCCATCGGCTTCGTCTTCCAGGATGCCACGCTGATGCCCTGGACCGATGCGCTGACCAATGTGCGCCTGCCGCTGGATCTTCAGCATGTGCCGCGCAAGGCAGGCAACGAGCGCGCCGCTGTCGCCCTGGCGCGTGTGGGCCTGTCGGATTTCGCCCATGCCTATCCGCGCGAGCTTTCCGGCGGCATGAAGATGCGCGTCTCCATCGCGCGCGCCCTGGTGGCGCGCCCGCGCCTGCTGCTGCTGGATGAACCCTTCGCCGCGCTGGACGAACCCAGCCGCGCCGCGCTGAATGATGATCTGCTGCGGCTCTGGCGGGAAGATGACCTGACGGTGATCTTCGTCACCCACAGCGTGAGCGAAAGCGCCTATCTGTCCAGCCGTGTGCTGGTGATGACGCCTCGGCCCGGCCGCATCGCCGCCGATATTGCGTTGCCGTCGGGACCGCGCACCCGCCTGTCGGCCGAATTCCTGGAGATCGAACGGCGCATCGCCGCCGCCCTGCCATCGGCGGATTCTGCAGCATGAAGAAGCTGCTCGACATTGCCCTGCCGCTGATCGGCCTGATCCTGGCGCTGGCCTTCTGGCAGTGGAAAGTCCGCCATGATGGCGTGCCCGTCTATGTCCTGCCCGCGCCGTCGGACATTGCCGCCGCCTTCGCGGCGAACGTCTCCTCGCTGATGGCCTCGCTTGCCACCACCCTGACCGTGACGGCGCTGGCCTTCGCCGCCGCCACCCTCGCCGCGCTTTTCCTGGCGATCCTGTTCAGCGAAAGCCGCCTGGCCGAGCGCATCTTCCATCCCTATGCGGTGGTGCTGCAGGTCACGCCCGTGGTCGCCATCGCGCCCCTGATCCTGTTGTGGATCGGCTATGACCGTGTGACTCTGGCCGAAACGCTGATTGCTGCGCTGGTCGCCTTCTTTCCGGTCCTGTCCAACACCACGCTGGGCCTGCGCTCCGCCGACTTCAACCTGGTCGACCTGATGCGCCTTTATGGCGCCTCGCGCGCGCAGATATTGTGGCGCGTGCGCCTGCCCACCGCCCTGCCCCATCTTCTGTCGGGCATGAAGACGGCGGGCGGGCTGGCGCTGATCGGCACGGTGGTGGCCGAATTCGTGGCGGGCAGTGGCGCGGCCACCGGCTTGGCCTGGCGCATCATCGAGTCGGGCAACCGGCTGGAGATCGCCACCATGTTCGCCGCCCTGGCCCTGTTGGCGGTGACGGGGGTGATCATCTTCGCCGCCCTGTCGCTGCTGGAATATTGGCTGCTGCGCCGCTGGCACGAAAGCGCGATCCGCCGCTGATCGTTATCGCTGCGTCTTCACCGGCGCGCTCTCGCGCATTCCCGCCATCCCCGCCAGCCCCAGCAGCAGCGCCGCCGACATGTACCAGGCCGGCGCGATCGGCGATCCCGTCACCGCGATCAGCCAGGTCACGACGAACTGCGCGGTGCCGCCGAACAGCGAGATCGCCACGGCATAGATGATGCCCACCGACCCGGCGCGCAGCGACGCCGGCAGCGTCTCGGTCAACGCCGCCAGGATCGCCGGGCCGTACAACCCTACCGAAAACGCCATCAGGCCCGAAACCGCCACCAGCCCGTAAAGCGTCGGCCACACGGTCAGCGCCAGATAGAAAGGCACCGCCGTCACCAGCAGCAGCAGCGTGCCGCCCACCATCACCGGCTTGCGCCCGATGCGGTCGCTCAACCAGCCGCTGGTCAGCGCGCCGATCATGCCGCACAGCCCGGTGGCGGCGGTGCCGGCAAAGGCAAGCTGGGCGGGCATGCCCAGCGTGTGAATGGCGAAGACGCCGGTATAGTTCAGCACATAGGTGGAGATGGTGTTGGACGCCAGCATCGCGATGCCCATCAGTCCCAGCACGATCTGCGGCCGCGACAGGCGCGCCAGGCGCGGCCCCTCCTCGACATGCAGCGTCTCGGGCAGGTGGCGTCGGATATGCAGCACCAGCGGCACCACCGCCACGCCCAGCAGCATGGCGATGCGCCAGCCCCAGTCGCCGAATTCCTCTGTTGTCAAAACACTGGCCAGCGTCACGCCCACCAGGCCCGACGCCAGGTTGGCGGTGTATTGGGTGGCGTGCTGCAGCGAGACATAAAGCCCGCGCCGGTGCGCCGGGGCCGCTTCCAGCAGGAAGGCCGTCGCCGGCCCCACTTCGCCGCCCAGCGCGAAGCCCTGCGCCAGGCGCAGCACCACCACGATGACGGGCGCGGCGATTCCGATGCTGGCATAGGTGGGCGTGATCGCCAGCCCCAGCATCGAGGCGCCCATCAGCGAGAAACAGAACAGCATCGCCGGCTTGCGCCCGATCCGGTCGCCAAGCGGCCCGATCAGCGCCCCGCCCAGCGGCCGGGTCAGGAAACCGACGCCAAAAGTGGCCAGGGTCGCCAGCAGTGAAAAGGTGGAATCGGTGGACGGGAAAAACGCCTGGCCGATCTGCACGGCAAAGAAGCTGAAGGTCAGAAAATCATAGAATTCCAGCGCATTGCCGGCGATAACCGCCCCGATCTGGCTGATCGTCAGCGTTCTGCGCTGTTCCATCTGTCCCCCGCTCACACCGCATAATGCCTGCTTCCCGCGGCATAATAATACAAACATTTGCTGTTATTATTCAAAAACTACAGCGTGACCCTGTTGAAGTCTTGATTTCCCGCTCTTGGCATGGGACATCACCGCCGCCATGGCAAATCCATCCTCCCAGGTCCTGACCGCCAACCGACTGAATGACGGCACTGTGCTTTACCGCAAGGCCGACGGCTGGGTGCTGACCCTGGCCGAGGCCGATGTCTATGACGACAAGCCCGCCGCCCAGGCCGCGCTGGACGCGGCAACCGCCGGTCTGACGCGCAACGAATATGTCAGCCCCTATCTGTTCGAGGTCCGCCGCGAGAACGGCGTGATCCATCCGGTGAAGGAGCGCGAGATCATCCGCGCCGCGGGTCCCTCGGTGCGCGCCGACCTGGGCAAGCAGGCGCAAGGAGTCTGACATGGCCGAACCCAACATGTACCGCTACGACGAATTTGACGCCCAGTTCGTGGCCGAACGCACCGCCCAGTTCCGCACCCAGGTCGAACGCCGCCTGAAGGGCGAGCTGAACGAGGACCAGTTCAAGCCGCTGCGGCTGATGAACGGTCTCTATCTTCAGCTTCACGCCTACATGCTGCGCGTGGCGGTGCCCTATGGCACCCTGTCCTCGGCCCAGATGCGCAAGCTGGCCCATATCGCCCGCGTCTATGACAAGGGCTATGGCCATTTCACCACCCGCCAGAACATCCAGTACAACTGGCCGGCGCTGGTCGATGTGCCCGACATCCTGGAAGAGCTGGCCAGCGTGGAAATGCACGCCATCCAGACTTCCGGCAACTGCATCCGCAACGTCACCGCCGATCATTTTGCCGGCGCCGCACTTGACGAGATCGAAGACCCGCGCCCGCTGGCCGAGGTGATCCGCCAGTGGTCCAGCCTGCATCCCGAATTCGTTTTCCTGCCGCGCAAGTTCAAGATCGCCGTGTCCGGCGCGCCCAACGACCGCGCCGCGCTGGCCTATCACGACATGGCGATCGAGATCGTGAAGAACGATCAGGGCCGCGTGGGCTACAAGGTGCTTGTGGGCGGCGGCATGGGCCGCACGCCCTATATCGCGCAGGTGCTGGGCGATTTCGTCGAGAAGGAAGACATTCTGGCCTTCCTGGAAGCGGCGATGCGCATCTACAACCAGCAGGGCCGGCGCGACAACATGTACAAGGCGCGCATCAAGATCCTGACCAATGCGCTGGGCATCGAGGAGATGCGCCGCCTGACCGGGATCGAATTCGCCGAGATCAAGAAGGCCGGCACGCTCCAGCTTCCCAAGGAAGAACTGGACCGCATCACCGCCTATTTCGCCGCCCCCGCTTTCGAGACACTGGAAGACGCCATGCCTTCGGGCGATGCCGCCTTCGAGGCGTGGAAGAAAACCAACGTCCACAAGCATCGCCAGCCCGGCTATGCCATCGCCACCATCAGCCTCAAGCCCATTGGCGGGGTGCCCGGCGATGCCTCGGCCGACCAGATGGATGCGGTGGCCGCGATCATGGACCGCTATTCGCTGGGCGAAATCCGCGTCAGCCACGAGCAGAACCTTGTGCTGCCGCATGTCCGGCAAAAGGACCTGCCCGCCATCCATGCCGCGCTGGCCGGCTTCGACCTGGCCACGCCCAATGCCGGGCTGATCACCGACATCATCGCCTGTCCCGGCCTGGACTATTGCGACCTGGCCAATGCGCGCTCGATCCCGATCGCCCAGGACATCGCCAAGACCTTTGCCGACCTGGATCGCCAGCACGATATCGGCGAGTTGAAGATCAAGATCAGCGGCTGCATCAATGCCTGCGGCCACCACCATGCCGGCCATATCGGCATCCTGGGCGTCGACAAGAAGGGCGTGGAATTCTACCAGCTTCTGCTGGGCGGTTCGGGCGCCGAGGATGCCTCCATCGGCCAGATCATGGGCCCCGGCTTCACCGAGCATGAGATCGCCGGCGCGGTCGAACGGGTGGTGAACCTCTATCTGGCCAAGCGCGAAAAGGGCGAGCGCTTCCTGGACACCTATCGCCGCATGGGCATGGAGCCCTTCAAGAACGTCGCTTACGGGGAAGAGCTTTATGCCGTTCATCAAGGATAAGGCCCTGGCCGCCGACAGCTTCACCGCCGTCGCCGACGACGCGGCCCTGGCCGACGGTCCCGTGCTGGTCTCGCTGGCGCGCTTCCAGAAGGATCGCGAAACGCTGCTGGCGCGCAACACCGCCATCGGCGTGCGCCTGAAGTCCGACGAAAGCCCCGAACTGCTGGGCGAGGACGTGAACCGCCTGTCGCTGGTCGCGCTGGAATTTCCCAAGTTCCGCGACGGGCGCGCCTTTTCCTGGGCGCGCATGCTGCGCACGCGGCTGGGCTTCACCGGCGAAATCCGCGCGGTTGGTGACTTTCTTTATGACCAGCTTGCCTATCAGCACCGCACCGGCTTTGACGCCTGGGAGCTGCCGGAAAATTTGACGCTGGACGATTTCAACCGCGCTCTGGCCGAGATGACCAACGTCTACCAGCCCAGCGCCGACGGCAAAAAGACCATCCGCGAGCTGCGCGCGGGACTTTAGTTTCCCCGCCTTCGGGTTTCCCGGCTTTGTTCAGGGCGGCACATCCCATGCGCCGCCCCTTTTGCATCGCAGCAACAGCATCGCCCGGCAGGGATGTCCGAAAATTCATCTTGCCGCCGGTTTCGTTCAGCCAGCGTTCAGCCGCCGCCCGTCAGATTTGCCCTCGCATTTCAGATGGAAGATTGGATGCCCCGCAAACTCCTCCCCATGGTGACCTCGCTGCTGCTGTGCGGCGCGGCCACCGCCGCCCTGATCGTCACCAACGCCAACGCCGCCTCCAGCACCAGGACCGCCGCGCCGATCATGGTCGCCCTGGCCGATGGCCCCGACCCCATGATGGCCGCCCCGCCGGATGCGGGCGGCGGCCCGCCGCCCGGCATGCCCGGCATGGGTGAACGCCGCGCGGCCATGTGCGGAGAAATCTCCGCCCGCACCGCCGGCCGCCTCGCCTATCTGGAGGCACGTCTTGACCTGACCACCGCCCAGAAGTCGCTGTTCGACCGCTGGAAGGCCGTCAAGCAGACTGCCGCCGACCGCCGCCAGGACAAGTGCGAAGCCGCCAAGCCGATGCGCGACGCCAAGGGTGAAAAGCCGATGCGCCCCTCGCCGGTCGACCGGCTGACGCGCGAGGAAGACAGGCTGAAACAGCGCCTGGCGGACATCAACGCCGAACGGCCGGCGCTGGGTGCGCTCTATGCCAGCCTGAGCGACGATCAGAAGGCCAAGTTCGGCCGCGGCGGCATGCACCGCATGCACGGTCGCATGGATGGGCCCGGCCGTCATGGCATGGGCGGCATGGGCCAGATGCGCGGCATGCAGCATATGCCCCCGCCGCCGCCGGGTGACGCCCCGCCGCCCCAATAACAGCCGTCGCAAATCCATCACCGAACAGGGCGCCCCCGCAAAGGGCGCCCTGTTTGCCTTGCGCCCGTTTTCCCTTGCGCCGCCGGGCGCGGTGGCCCAAACAGACCCCGCAATTTCCTCGCCGAGGCAGTCATGAACGCGCCTGTCCGCCCGATGCCCCACTTCGCTTCGGTTGCCCAGGCAATAGAGCGTCTGAAGCCAACCGAGCCGCTCTATCTGCTGTTCCCCGACAAGTTCCGAACCGCCGCCAAACGGTTCCTGGACGGCTTTCCGGGCGACGCGCTCTATGCGGTGAAAGCCAATCCCACCTACCAGGCGCTGGACCAGATCTGGGCGGCGGGCGTGCGCCATTTCGACACCGCCAGCCTGGGCGAGATCGAGCTGGTCAAGAACCGCTTCCCCGACGCGATATGCCATTTCATGACCCCGGTGCGCATGCCGGGTGCCGCGAAAACCGCCTTCGAGAAATACGGCGTCACCGATTATGTCGTCGATTGCGACGCCTCGCTGGACAAGCTGCTGGCCGAAGTGCCCGACGCCAAGAAGCTGCGCATCTTCGTGCGCGTCGCCACGCCGCTTGGCGGTGCGATCCTGGAACTGTCCAGCAAGTTCGGCACCACGCCCGAGGAAGCCGCGCGCCTGCTGGGCCGGGTGGCCAAGACCGGCGCGGCCCCGGCGCTGACCATGCATGTCGGCTCGCAAAGCCTGTCGCCCTTCACCTATGCCCAGGCGATCGAGATGGCGCGGCGCACCGAGTTCATGGCCAAGGTGCCGCTGGCGGCACTGGATGTCGGCGGCGGCTTCCCCGGACCCTATCTGGGCAACGATGTGCCGCCCTATCACTGGTACTTCGACACCATCCGCGAGTCCGTCGCCCAGATGAACAACCCGGACATCCCGCTTCTGTGCGAACCGGGCCGCGCCTTGTGCGCCGAAGGCATCAGCCTGGTCACCCTGGTGGTGCTGGCCAAGGGCGCCAGTCTCTACATGAATGACGGCACCTATGGCAGCTTCGACGAACTGACCCTGCCGGGCTGGACGGGCGACTATCCCGTCAGCGCCTGGCGGCTGGACGCCAAGGGCAGCGCTCGCAAGCTGGAAGGTGCGCCCAAACCCTTCCGCGTCTTCGGCCCCACCTGCGACACCCTCGATGTGCTGCCACGCCCGGTGGTGCTGCCCGAGGCCACCGGCGACGGCGACTTCCTGGTCTGGGACGCGATGGGGGCCTATTCGGTGGCGGTGCGCACGCCTTTCAACGGCTTCTACCCGGACGGCTGGGCCGTCATCGGCGACTGAGCGATTGCGCGCCGTCGCACCGTTCCGGCAATTTGTAACAATTGCTTAAAGCCTGCCCGCCTAAAAAGCGTGTAATGCCAGGTGAAGCATCGCGGCGGCGGCGCTTCATGCGGCCAACCATACAGGCGCGTGGCGGGATACCGCGCACGGGTCAGAGGGCAGCACCATGGGTCAGCCACGGCTCGACCTCAGCAAGATGCGCTGTTTGCTGGCGGACCGGGATGCCTTTACGCGCAACCTGATCGCCCAGATGCTGCGTGGCTTCGGCATGGGCACCATCCGCACGGCGGGCACCGGCGCCGAGGTCCGGGAGCTGGCGATCGGCGAATGTCCCGACCTCTGCCTCATCGAGGGCGCGCTGCCCGACGCCGACGCCGCAGAGCTGGTTGCCTGGATTCGCCGGCAACCTGCCCCGCTGCGCTTCGTGCCGGTGATCGTGCTGTCGGGCTATACGCAGCTGCGCCTGGTCACGGCGGCCCGCGACGCCGGCGCCAACCTTGTCATCCGCAAGCCGGTTTCGCCCCAGACACTGTTCGACCGGCTGGCCTGGATTGCCAAAAGCCAGCGCCCCTTCATCGAGAACGACACCTTTCTCGGTCCCGACCGGCGGTTTCGCGATGTCACGCCCCCGCAGGCTGGCTTCAAACGACAGACCGACATGAATGTGGAGCAGCCGAAATGAAGAGCGTGACCCATTTTCCCCGCCTGGCTCTGGCGGACATCGTCAATGGTTTCGGCGGGATCGGCCGCGACGAGGCCATCCTGGCCGCGAACGAGCAGCTGGAATCGATGCGCGGCGACGCCACCCGGATGATCGAGGAAAGTCTTTCGGCGATCGAGGTCCTGTGTGCCGCGCCCCAGGCCGGCTCGGCCTATTCCGCCGCGCAGCTGTCGCAGATGCTTGTGCGCTGCGATCAGATCGTCACCCTGGCGGGCACCTTCGGCTACAAGGCGCTGGACGATGCCACCCGCTATCTCTGCGATCTGGCGGACGGATTGCTGCGGTCCGGGACCTGTGACGTGGCCTCCGTCACGGTGCATGTGCGCACCATGCGGCTGCTGGCGCCCGGCTCGCCGCCTCTGGCGGCCGGCCATCAGGACCGGGTGCTGTCCGAGCTTGGCCGGATTCTCGCCCATCACGGCTATCCGCGCGCCAACGATCTCGCCGACAAGGCGCTGGCCGGCGGCTGACCCCCAAAAAGATTACAAATCAGACAGGCTGCGCCAGATTTCCCAGTCGCCGCCATGTAACATTTTTGACAAACATCCCCCGTTTACCAATCCTCATCAGGTCTGTGCGAATCAGTACACAGACGATCTGCGTTGCGTGCGCGGCAAAAAAAAGAAATCGAGGGACATGACATGGGTCAGCCAAGGCTGAACCTCTCCAAGGTGCACTGCCTGTTGACCGACAGGGACCAGTTCACACGGGGCCTGGTGGCGCAGATGCTGCGTGGCTTCGGCATGGGCTCCATCAACCAGGCCGGCGATGGCGAGACCGCGCGGGACCTGATCCTGAAGGACCGGCCCGACGTCTGCTTCCTGGAAGGCGATCTGCCGGACACGCCGACCGCCCAGATCATCGACTGGATTCGCAAGCAGCCGCCGCCGCTGCGCTTCATTCCGATCATCGTCATGACCGGCTATACCCAGCTCAAGCTGATCAGCGAAGTGCGCGACAGCGGCGCCAACCTGGTGGTTCGCAAGCCGGTTTCGCCCCAGGCACTGTTCGACCGGCTGGCCTGGATCGCCAACACCCAGCGGCCCTTCATCGAGACCGACAATTTTCACGGTCCCGACCGCCGCTTCCACGACATGCCGCCGCCCGACAACCGCTTCAAGCGCGACACCGACATCGTGGCGGAACAGCCGCAATGAAACGCCTGATCCATTTTCCCAAGACCCGGCTGGCCGAACTTGCCGGGGAGTTCGGCGGCGTCAACCGCACCGATGCGATCAAGGGCGCGCAGGACGAACTGGAGTCGATGCGCCAGCAGGCCGATGCGGTGATCGGCGAAAGCCTGTCCGCGCTGGAAGCCCTGGTCGCCGCCCCTCAGGGCGCCGCCGGTTTCTCCCCGGCCCAGATGACCGAAATCCTGGTGCGTTGCGACCAGATCGTCACCCTGGCGGGCACTTTCGCCTATCAGGGCCTCGACACCGCCACCCGCTGCCTGTGCGACCTGGTGGACGGTTTGCAGCAGGGCGGAACCATGGACCTGGCCTCGATCGCCGTGCATGTGCGCACCATGCGCCTTCTGGCGCCGGGCTCGCCGCCTCTGGGCGACGCCCACCAGGCGATGGTGCTGGCGGAACTCGCCAAAATCCTGACCCATCACGGATTTTCCCGTGCCTCCGAGGTCGCGGACAAGGCCGCCGTCAGGCCCTGATGCGCCCGCGCGCGAAATCGCCAACAGGGCAAACCAAACATTAACGGTGATGCGCCAGCATGGCGGCAGAGGATTTGCCGCATGTCCGTGCCCAACGCCGCATCAGACCGCCTGTCGCATCTGCTGGAGCTGGCAGACCAGGGACCGGCCCTGCGCGCCGCGCTGGCCGAGGAAGTGGCCGAGCTTCTGACCCACTGGCCCGACGATTGCCCGCAACATATGCGCGGCATGTGCGAAAGCCTGCTCGCCAAATGTGCCCGCGATGTCGAACCGGCCGCGCGTGCGCGCCTGCGCGTGCAACTGGTTTGCGATCCCGGCCTGTCGGCGCGGGTGTTGCCGCGCGAACCGGCGGCCCGCATGCTGGTGGAAGTTGCCCGCAATGGCGGCAATGTTTCGGACGCGCTGGCCGGCGCGCTGGGCCTGGACAACCAGACCGCGGCCATGATCCTGCAAGACACCGGCGGCGAGAAACTGGCGATCGCCTGCAAGGGCGGCGGCATCGACCGCGCCGTCTTCTCCGCCCTGGTGCTGACCCTGCATCCGTGCCGCGATGCCGATGCGGCCTTCGCCCTGCTGGACCGTTTCGACGCCATCGACATGGACGATGCGCGCGCGGCCCTGCGCGGCTGGCGCAACGCGCCCGCCCGGGAATACGAACCCGCCTGATTTTTCCGGCGCCTATCCGGCGGCCTGAACCTCGTGGCGCTCGCGCGTCTTGAGCAGCTTCACATTGGCGAAGCGGTCAGCGACATAGCCGATCTCCCAGGCGCTCTTGGCCAGGAACACCGGCGCGCCGTCGCGATCGGCGGCCATGCCGCCCCGGTTGGCGGCGGCGAACTTCTCGATCTCGGCAGGGGCACCCGACAGCCAGCGCGCGGCATCGAAGGGCGAGGCTTCCAGATCGGCATCCAGCTCATATTCGGCCCGCAGCCGCGACTTGAGCACGTCCAGCTGCAGCGCGCCGACCACGCCCACGATCCACTGGCTGCCGATGACGGGCTTGAACAGCTGGGTCACGCCTTCCTCGGCCAGGCTTTCCAGCGCGCGCGCCAGGTGCTTCTGCTTCATCGGATCGGCCAGGCGCACCCGGCGCAGGATTTCCGGCGCAAAGTTGGGAATGCCGGTAAAGACCACGCCGCCCGATTCCGACAGCGTGTCGCCCACGCGCAACACGCCGTGATTGGGAATCCCGATGATGTCGCCCGGCCAGGCCTCGTCCACCGTCTCGCGCTCGGAGGCGAAAAACAGGATGGGATTGTGCACGCCGATGGTCTTGCCGGTGCCCGACTGTTTCAGCTTCATGTTGCGCCTGAACTCGCCCGACGCCAGGCGCAGGAACGCCACCCGGTCGCGGTGGTTGGGGTCCATGTTCGCCTGCACCTTGAACACGAAGCCGGTCACTTCCTTGTCGCCCGGTTCGGCATCGCGGCCCACCGCTGCCTGGGTGCGCGGGGACGGCGCGTACCTTGCCAGCGCGTCCAGCAGCGGCGAGACGCCGAAATTCTTCAGCGCCGATCCGAAGAAGACCGGCGACAGATGTCCCTCGCGGTAAACCTCCAGGTCGAAGGCCGGCAGGCCCTCGCGCGCCAGCATCACTTCCTCCTCCAGCGCCGCGGCCTCCGCCTCGCTGGGCACCGCGTCGTTGAAGGCCAGGAAGGATTCGCTGGAAAAATCCTGTACCCCGCGGAAGTTCAGCCCCATGCCGCAGGGCCACATCATCGGCGCGGTCTCGATCTGAAGCTGGTCGGCAATCTCGTCCAGCAGCTCGAAGGGATCGCGCGTCTCCCGATCCATCTTGTTGATGAAGGTCATGATGGGAATATCGCGCAACCGGCAGACCTCGAACAGCTTGCGGGTCTGCGCCTCGATGCCCTTGGCGGCGTCGATCACCATCACCGCCGAATCCGCGGCGGTCAACGTGCGATAGGTGTCTTCCGAAAAGTCCTCATGGCCCGGCGTGTCCAGCAGGTTGAACACCGCATCCTTGTATTCAAACGTCATCACCGCGCTGGTGACGGAAATGCCGCGTTCCTGCTCGATCTTCATCCAGTCGGACTTGGCGCGCCGCGCCTCGCCGCGCGCCTTGACCCGGCCGGCGGCATGGATCGCCCCGCCCAGCAGCAGCAGATGCTCGGTCAGCGTGGTTTTCCCAGCGTCGGGATGGGAGATGATGGCGAAGGTCCTGCGTCTTGCAGCTTCGCTGGCGGGGGTGCGGCTCATAATGGCGCGGGGGGTAGCAGGCGCACGGTCTCAAAGCAACCGGGCGCACAATCAGGGGTGCAACCAAAGCCCGGCCAGGCTGGCCGCCCCGGCGCAAAAGGCCACCGCCGCCCAGGCCGGTCCCTTCAGCCGCAGCAGCGCCAGCGCCGCCAGCGCGATCCCCGCATCCAGCGGCGAAAAGATCGCACTGGTGATTACCGGCGACCACAGCGCCGCCGCCAAAAGGCCGACCACCGCCGCATTGATCCCTGCCAGCCCGGCCTGCAACCGGGGATGATGCGCCACCGCCTGCCACAGCGGCCAGCCGCCCGCCACCAGCAGCAGCGACGGCAGATAGATGGCGACAAGGCACAACAGCGCCGTGCCGATCGCCCCAGCCGCCCCGCCGGCGCCGCCGATCGCCGCGCCCAGATAGGCGGCAAACGAGAACAGCGGTCCCGGCATCGCCTGGGCCGCGCCATAGCCCGCCATGAAGCCGGATTCGCCCAGCCAGCCGGGTGTCACCACCGCCTGCTGCAACAGCGGCAGCACCACATGGCCGCCGCCGAACACCAGCGCGCCGGACCGGTAGAAGGATGCGAACAGGCCCAGCCGCGAATCCGGCACCGCCAGCAGCGGCAGCCCGAGCAGCAGCACGAAGAACAGCGCCAGCAGCAGCCCGGCATGGCGCGGTGCGGCCACCGCGATGACGCCTTGCATGGACGCCCGGAAGAACAGCGCGCCCAGCAGCGCGCCAACACCAATCGCCGCAAGCTGGCCGACGCTTACCGGCACGGCCAGCACCAGCGCCGCCGCGCCAGCCGCCAGCGCCAGGCGCGGCAGGTCCGGCGTCAAACGGCGTCCCATGCTCCACACCGCATCGGCCACCACCGCCACCGCCGCGATCTTCAGCCCATGCAGCCAGGGCGCATCGCCCAGCCCTTGCCCCACCAACAGCGCAAAGCCGATCATCAACAGGGCCGATGGCAGGGTGAAGGCGATCCAGGCCGCGATCAGCCCGCCGGTCCCGGCGCGGCGCTGGCCCAGCACCATCGCCACCTGGCTGGAGGCAGGCCCCGGCAGGAACTGGCAGAAGCCGACGATCACGCCATAGGCTTCATCGTCCAGCCAGCGGCGGCGCGCGACAAAGGCTTCGCGGAAATAGCCCAGATGCGCCACCGGCCCGCCAAAGCTGGTCAGGCCCAGACGCAGGAAGACCCAGAAGACCTCGCCAATCGCCCCCAGGCCGGTCATTGCGTCTTGGAAGCCGCCATCACGCGGCGCGCGCGGACGAACATTTCCACGCTGCGCACCGAAAACAGAAAGACGCTGAACACGATCGACGCATCGGTGATCAGCACAAGATCCAGGTGCCAGGCCTCGGCCTCCAGCGCCGCGCCATAGCGCAGGCCCATCCGCATGACGATCAGCGCCACCAGAACCAGCATCGCCGCCTGCCCGCCCTTCACCATCAGCGTGCCGTCCTCGGGATGCACATCAATCGCCATGGTGCGGCCCCAGTACCAGCCGGCCACCGCACCCAGGAATGCAGCGACGGCAAGCACGGCGCCATTGCCCGGCGTCAGCGCCAGCGTCGCGCCGGCCCCATGCGCGCCAAGCTGTGGCGCCGCCAACGCAATGCCCCCCAGGACCAGGAAGATCACCGGCCGTATCCACAACAGGTTCAGCTTCAGCGGACGCGCCCGGCTCATCCGCCGCATGCGGAAATAGAGCACCGGCATCAGCACCAGCAGGGGCACGACAATGGTGGCGGGATTGTTCGCGGCGGTCATGGAGAAATCCTGCCCGGAATATTACACGATCGGCTCGTCCACGAAAGCGCGGCCCTGCCGGTCCTCGATCTCCACGATCCAAAGATCGGGATCGAACGACACCTGCCTGTCGCACCACTGGCCGGCCCGCGCCTCGTCGGTCCAGCCGCCCAATGGCTGGCCCCACACCAGCGCGCCTTTCGCGTCGCGCGTCTGGTTCAGCACCAGCACACTGCCATCCAGCTTCGCCACTTTTATGATGACCGCGCCCGCTTCCTCCGCGCCGCTGCGAACAACGAAGGCGCTGGCGCCTTCCACCTGGACCCGGCGGATCAGTGCGCGCACGAATATGCCGGCCTTCAAGCGTGGAGCTGGAATCACACTGCGATCCTATATCCTATTATCGCTACCACCCAAACCGGGGGTGAAGGCTCATGACAGGCTCTGTGGAATGCTTAATATAAAGTCAGATTGCGTAACAAAGTACCCTAGTGAAATTCAGAAGAACGCACGCAGAGCGCATACTCTCAGGGTTGGAAATCTCCCCGCGCAGCAAACGAATGGCCTCCTACTGGCTTTCGCTTTGGGACGGTGACATCCCGCCATCACGCAAGGCCATCGCGCCGGTCGACATAAAGCCGCTTCTGCCGGGCATCATCTTCTTTCAATTCAATGCGGACCGCTCGGTCAGCGTGCGCATGGCCGGAACCGATTTCTGTACGCTGCTGAACCGCGAACTCACAGGAACCGACTGGCTTTCGGTCACGCCACACGGCGACCGGGACATGCGGCTGGATGTCTTTTCCCGCATCGCCCATGGCGCCATCGGATTCAACCGGTGGCGTTTCCCGCGGCGGCTGTTCGGCACGGTCGCATGCGAAAAGCTGCTGCTGCCGCTGTGCGCGGACGATCGAGGACCTGCGATCCTGGGCTTCGTCGACTGGTCCGAATTGCGCATGAGCATGGCAGCGCCGCCCAGCCTGTCCACGATACCGCCACCGGCCGTTGCCGGATCCATCATCGAATAAAGAGGTCTGATGTTGCGAACCAGACTGTGTTGCATTCGTTCGGAGCAAAGGGGGACCGCGTGAACCAGAATTCGCAGGAGGAACAGAATGACGATTCCCACCCCCAACACAGCGAGCAGGAACGCGCCAAGATCATCGCACGCCTGACCTGGCGCTACATGCTCACCATCATGGGCGAAGGCATGAAGCACACGCCTCTCGACCCCATCGATCACATGCTCGCCCTTGTGATCTGCACCGCAAATCTTTCCCATATCGATTCCAGTCCCGACCTCAGCCGTGAATATGCCGACACGATCGAACCGGACCCGATCCGCCGGGGCGTCAGCCGCGGCGTGATCGCGCGCGCCTTGTCAATGCCGGCCGAAACCGTGCGCCGCCGTCTCAACGCCCTCATCAAGGCGGAAATCCTGGCGGAGCGCGATGACGGGCTGATCCTGCGCGCCGAAAACCCCCTGCGCATCGGCGCGCGCCAGGATCTTTGGAAATTCCACGCCCGGCAGTTCGAGCGCCTGCTGCGCGAACTGCGCCTGCGCGGCATCACCTTCGACGAACGGCGCTAGCGCATCGCCCAGTCGAAGGCCCGCGCCAGTTGCTGCGCGCCGTCCCGGTCATACCAGCGGCCATGCGCCAGGATCACCCGCTCGGCCGGCCAGGACAGCATCCGCGCCACGCCCGCGCGCAACTGGCGGCGATGGCGCCAGAAACTCATCCGCATGTCATAGGGCGCGCTGCCGTCCGGGTCGGTGACATGGGACACGCGCATGATCCAGCGCAACAGCGGCGACTTCACCCGCGCGGCTTCGAAGTTCTCGATCAGGTCGGTCAGGATCACGGTCCGGCTGGCATGGTGAAAGAAATCGCATTCGGTCAGCAGCCCGCCGGGGATCAGCACCTGGTCCATCTCGCCCTGCCACCCCGGCGGCGGCACGTCGCCCAACACGGCATCGACAGCCAGCGGGCGTTTGGCCTTTTGCGCCAGTCCTGGCACGGCATGTACCACAGCCCCGGCAAAGCGCGCCTTCCAGTCGGGCACATACCAGTAGTGCAGGCTGTTGGGCGCGATCAGATGCGCCACCGGCCCCAGCGCCGCGACCTGGTCCATCAGCCCGGCGTCCGGCGCGATGGGCGAATGCACGAACAGATCGCCGTTCGCCAGGCGCACCACGGTCATGCGGGTGGAAAAGGGCAGTTTCAGCCCCAGATAGTCCATGGCGATTTCAGGCCCGTCGGCGATCCAGATATCGGGCGCCACGGGTTTGAGAACATTCAGCGGCGAATAGGGAATGTAAGCCTCGGCCATGCGCGCAGACTAGGACGGCGCACCGCGCCTGTCACATCGTCATCGGCAAAACTTCTGTGTCAGGAGGCAGCGCGAAAGCGCAGGATCTTCGCGGTGTTCAGCCGCTCGCCCGCGCCATCCACCGCCGCATGCGGCAGGCGCACGCTGACCGTGGTGCCCTCGCCCAGCACCGAATGCAGTTCGGCCTCGCCGCCATGCATCGCCGCCAGCGCCTTGACCAGCGCCAGGCCCAGCCCGGTGCCTTCCTTGCCCCGCGTCTCGGCGCCTTCGACCTGTTCGAAGGGCTGGCCCAGCCGCTTGAGGTCGTCGGCGGAAATGCCGGTGCCGGTATCGCTGACGCTGAGCACCACGCCCTGGGGCGTGGCCTCCACCGCGATGCGCACCTCGCCGCCCGGCGGCGTGTATTTGACGCCATTGGACAGAAGATTGACCAGTATCTGCTTGACCGCGCGGCGGTCGGCGAAAATCTGCCGTGCCTGCGGCGCGACATGCTGGACCAGGCCCACGCCAGCGCGCTCGGCCGGCATGGTCAGGAAGCGCACCGCGCTGTCGACCACATCGCCCAGCTCGAACAGTTCCTCGGCCAGTTCGAACTTGCCCGCCTCGATCTTGGACATGTCCAGCACCGAGTTGATCAGGTCCAGAAGATGGGTGCCCGATTCATGGATCAGCCGCGAATATTCCTGATAGCGCGGCCCGATCGTGCCGAACATTTCGCGGTTCATCACTTCGGAAAAGCCGATGATCGCGTTCAGCGGCGTGCGAAGTTCGTGGCTCATATTGGCCAGGAAGCGGCTCTTGGCGCGGCTGGCGGCCAGGGCAGCGTCGCGCGCCTCCACCAATGCCCGCTCCTGGGCCTTGCGCTCGGTGATGTCGCGGGTCACCGCCACGATGTCGCCGCCCGCCCCCCGTTCCATGCCTTGGCCAGGACGGCAGCGGATCTCGGCCCAGACGTGATGGCCGTCCTTGTGGCGCAGGCGCACCTGTGCCTCGCCCAGCCGGCCGAAGTAACTGGCCTCCATCAGCGCGGACTGCACGGCGGCGAGATCGTCGGGATGCACCAGCTCGGCCGGCGCCAGGCCGACGATTTCTTCCGGCGCGCGGCCCAGCAGCGCATGGGTGGCCGGGCTGGCAAAGCAAACACAGCCATCCGAGGAATGGCGCGTGATCAGGTCCATCGAATTGTCGGCCAGGAAACGGTACATGGCCGCGCCCTGTGCGGCAGCCGCATCGGCGGCGCGCTGGCGATCCTGCGCGGCGGCGGCGATCAGCACCGCCTGCACCAGCGCTCCCAGCCCCGACACCGCATAGAGCGCCCAGCCCGGCATCGCGCCGGGCAGCAACAGGCGCGAGGCGGGCAGCGCACTCAGCGCCTCCAGCACCACCACCATCATCAGCGCCGCTCCGGCAATCAGCCCGGCGCGCATCACCGCGGGATTGGAGCGTCCATCATGGGCGCCCGCCAGCGCCGCTTCCGCCGGTACCAGCGCGAACCAGATCAGCAGCGGCGACGACAGCCCGCCGGTCAGCGCCGTCAGGTAGCCGATCAGCACCGCAAACAGGCCCAGCCCCATCTGTTCCAGAACCGCCAGCGGCAGCCGCGTCAGGCCCAATAGCGCCAGAAGCGCGGGCGCCATCAGCCCGGCCAGCGCGAGCGCCTCGGCCAGGTCCGGCCTGCCGATCAGCCCGAAAAAGCCCAGCCCCAGCACCGTGCCCACCGCGCCCTTGGCGGCCTGCACCGCCATGAAGCGGCGGCGCTGTCCGTCGCCACCGGCAAAAGCCCGGTCTGGAAAATGCCTGTCTGGAAATTGATGAAACACGCCAGCCTTAACCCCGGAACCAGCCCCCGGGACCATCCCGGGAATCATCCCAAAATCCGATATTCGCAGTCTCGGCCCCTACCCTTAACGAAGTTTGAACAACGGTTCCGGCCGGTCAGATATTCACAACCATTGTGGCAGCCTTCCTGCGGCAGCCGGCAGCGCAGCCCTAACCAATCGGAAACCCGAAAGGCGCAAACTGAGTCATTCCGGGCCCAAAGACCCGGGTTGCGGCGTTTGCGGCTGCAAATGGTGGTTCCGGGGCAGCGATGACAGGAGTGACCGCACAGGCAGAGCATCCATTTGCCGGGGCTGAGGCCCTGTTGCCGATGCTCGACACGCTGCGCGTGGCACTGACCGTCTTCGATGCGGACGGGCATCTTACCTATGCCAATGCCCATCTGGGCTATCTGTTCGCATCCCTGCCGCCTGTGCCGCGCCTGATCGGAACCAGTCATGCCGCGCTGATGGGCCTGGTGATCGCGGGCGGCGAAATCGACGAGGCCGAACTGGCCGACGGGCCCGAGGCTTTCATTGCCGCCTGCCGCGAACAGCTCAGGCCCGGCAATTATGCGCCGCGCGACATCGCCCTGCGCGGCCATCGCATCGTCGAGGTCAAGGCGCGTCATGCGCCCTGCGGTTCGGCCATCCTGTTGTGGAGCGACGTCACCCAGGCGCGCGACCAGTTCGCCCGGCTGGAGGAAGCGGTCTCGCTGTCCGCCGACGCCTTCGCCTTCTACGACCGCAAGGACCGGCTGGTGATGGCCAATGCACTTTATGCCGATTTCGTCGGCAGGCCGCTGGACACGCTCCATGGCTGCTCCTTCGAGGAAATCGTCACCCAGGTGGCACGCACCGGCCGCATTCTGCTGGACGAGGCTCCGGATAGCTGGCTGAAGCGCCGCCTGGAAAGCCACGCCACCCCGGCCGGCCACCTGACCGTCACCACCGATGAAGGCCGCGCCTTCCTGGTGCGCGACCGGGCCACGCCCGACGGCGGGCGCGCGGTCATTTTCACCGACATCACCGACCGGGTGCGCGCCGAAACCGCCCTGGCCGAACAGGAAGGCGCGCTGGAGCGGTCGCGCGCCGAAGCGCGGCGGCAGGGCGACTACCTCGCAGATATGACGCGCAGGCTGGACCAGGCCACCCGCCGCGCCGACAGCGCCAAGACCACGCTGCTGCGAACCATGAGCCATGAGCTCAAGACGCCATTGAACGCGATCCTGGGCTTTTCCGACCTGATGGCGTCGATGGCGGCAAGCCTGTCCACCGAACAGATCCGCGAATATGCCGGGCTGATCCGCCAGGGCGGCGCCAACCTGCTCAAGGTCATCAACCAGATCATGGACCTGACCAAGATTTCGGCCGGGCGCTACGACATTCGCCGCGGCGCGGTCGATGTGGGCGCGCTGGCCTGGCTGGAGCGCGATACCTTCGCCGAACAGGCATCGGCGCGCGGCATCACCATTGTGGCCGACGGCTGCCCCATCGGCCTGATGGCCGACGCCGATGAAGCCGTCCTGTCCGCCATGCTGCATGGCCTGATCGACAATGCGGTCTGCCACAGCGCGTCCGGATGCACCGTCACGCTGTCGGCGTCACGCCGGGGCCGGGAAATCGATCTTTGCGTTCACGACAATGGCCCCGGTGTCGCCGTTGAGGATCTGGAGCGCATTCTTGAGCCGTTCGAACATGCCGGCCGCGGCGAGGGCGCGCACCATGCCCAGGGCGCAGGCCTGGGCCTGACGCTGATCAAGGCTTTCGCCGAACTGCATGGCGGACGCCTGGAACTGCACAGCGGCAACGGCCAGGGCTTCAGCGCCCATATCGTTCTGCCCGGGGCGGCCTGACCGCCCCCTGTCCGCCATTGCCCGCGCCAAAGCGGGCCGCGCCGCGCCCTTGCGTACCGATCGATAAAATTTTCCGAAAATTTTATTCGCAAACGGATCAATAACGCCGCGCTTTTGAATCGAAACGCGGCGATCCCGTCAGCCTTGCATTTGCGATGGGATCCGAAACGGCCGCTTCGGGGCCGATTAGTTTCAAATTTAGCGAAACACTTCAGCGCCCGGCAGGTGGCAAGGCGTCAGGCTGGTCCCCGTGCGAAACGCCGGCGTCAACGACACCGGCGCGAACAACGGAAGAGAGTTGCCATGATTTTCCGGGCCGTATTCTGGATTGGACTTGTGTCGATGTTGACGCCGCACGAGCCCAACCTCGGCTTGGGACGCCCGGGCGCCGGCACATTGCAGACACCCCCCTCCATCGTCATGTCCGCCGCAAGCGGTCTCTCGCGGACGGGTCATGATTGTGGTTCTGCATGTGCCGGTGGCCTCGGCCTTCTGCAATGGATGGGATTGGGCCCGCAGGGCAGCGTCGCCGAAGGTCTTGCCGACGTGAAGGCCCAGATCGACGCCGATATCGCCGCGCGCGCGCAGGCCCGGCAACAGAGACTTTGAACCATCAGGGCCTTGTGGGCGTTGGGCGCAGCCTAATCCTCCATTGACCAGGCGCGCATCCGCGCCGAACCGGCCACCACATCGAAGCCGTAATGGGCCGCCAGCCGGTCCAGCGCGATGGTCAGCACAACACGCGCCGAGCGCCGCGCCCAGCCGCGCGCCGCTTCCACCTGCTCCAGTGGCGTCAGGTGGCAGCAGACATCAAAGAGCAGGTCGCCAAGCCCGGGCCCGGCGGCCTGCATCGCATGACCCAGCCGCTGGCGCGCGGCGATCGCCACATCGCTGACCGTGTCATGCGCGCCGCCGCGTGCGCCCATCACCACCGGCGCGCTCCAGTCCACGCCCATGCGCGGGCTCAACTGGCCCAGCGTAAAGTCCCGGCGCAGCCTTTCGCCCGCCGCGAACTGGCGATCATCGACAAGCCCGCGGAATTTCAGCCGCGCCAAGGGCGATTCCGCCATGTTGGTCTGCACGGACCGGGCAACCCCGTCCTCGTCCAGGCGCCCGGCCTGCATCAGCCGGTGTTGGGCGGCAAAACCGTCGGCGCCGCCGCGCGCCAGCAGCGCCCGCCCCGCGGGCGCGATCACATGGCGGCCCGGCCCATCGGGCTGGATCCAGTCCAGGGCCGCGAAATGGGCGACCAGATCGGCAGCGACGATGACACGGCTGGCGGCCGCCGACGCCGGGCTGCGCGCCACCGCATGCACGGCCCCGCGCGCGAACAGAACCTGCCGCGCCCCAGCCAGGCGGCGCAGTATCCGCCGGCCTTCCTGCTCGATCTCCCGCTCGGTGCGGCGGCAGGCTTCCCGCATGGCACTCATGGCTGCTGGCCCGCGGCACGGCGCAACAGGCCTTCCATCCAGCGCAGCGTGGCGTCGAACTCGCCGCTGTCCTCGCGCATCTGCGCGATCAGATAGCAGGCATGATGAATGGTGGAGCGGTCGCGCCCGAACTCCCTGGCGAGTTGCTTGTGGCTCATGCCGAACACCAGCCGCGCCAGGTGAATTGCGATCTGGCGCGCGCGCGCCACATGCGGACGCCCCCGCGTCGGCTTGCGCAACTCGTCCACCGGCACGCCATACATCTGGGCCACCATGAAGCGCGCCAGGCTGGCGCGCTGGGTGGTCAGAAAGACCGCCGGATCCTGTATTGAATGCATGTCCCCAACTCCTTGCCCTTGTGTCCAGACGGGCGGCAGCGCCACCACGCGGGCCGCCGATAGTGGCGGATCAAGGACAATTATCGCATTTATATACTTGACGTACCGGGCATCTGTTCTATTTTTGTTCTGGACAGGCCGATACCTCAACCGGGCAGCCCCTGGCGTATAGATGCGATGATTGTCTGAGGGGCTGCCGGTGAGGGCGGTCTTATGTCTGGGGATAGCATTGGTCCCATATCTAGGGGCGAGTTTGAGATAGTCGCGGCTTCATTTCTGGTGTCCGCGCTTGGGACTACTGATGCCGAAATCAGGTTAGGCTCCGATACTCAGGCTGCTGAGTTAGCTGCCGGAATATTTGCCGCGCTTCTTTCGGCGCAACAGCATCGCTCTCAACAACGCGATTGAAGCTAAATAGCATCCCTCTGAGGTTTGCCATGTCTCGGATGATGTCTCTGAAGTCCTTTTCTCGGTAGACCATTATAGTGGCTTGGTAGTCGCGCCACATTTCGGCTTCTTCCCGCTCTAGGCGCGCCAAGAGCGCGCCATCGGCGAACTTTTTGGCTTTTGAAATTTGATCCCTTAAGTCCGCCCGCCTGCTATCCAGCGAAAGGGTTTTGCGCGGGTCGCTACAAACTACGGCGTCGTACGCGAGTTTCTCACATGTTCCCCAAAGGTGATGAGCAATCGGATTGCGAAGCGATTGGACTCGCTGGTACTCTTTCCACAGTCTATTAAAGACAACGAGGCGCGTCTGCCTTAGGTGTGACAGCGCCAATGCCTTAATCATGGCTTCTTTGCGGGCATCGTTTCTGGATTGAACAAAGTAATCTATGATCGGCTTTGATTTTCCTGCAGTTATTGACGCAACCAGCCGTGCCATTAGGGAGTCAACAGTTGACATCGCGGCTATCACGGAAAATGCAAGGGCGGCCAATTCGGGTCTGGCCGCCTCCTCACCATTGCCGATCAAGATACAGCCTGGATTATCCCGAACAACTTTTGAGAGTGGCTGTGGCATGACAAAAACCCCCAAGCGCGATGAAGTCCTAAAGCGGATGCTAAAGACGCCGCCGAAGCCACGCGCGGCAAAAGAAGAAGCTAAAAACAAGAAGGCCCCAGCCAAAGCCAAGGCCTCCAAGCCATCATCTTAAGGCTGCAATGATCGCCGCGATTGCCCAAAGGCAGGCGGCTGCATTGAGCTTAATGACTACACTAGTGAAACGAAGGTTCATGGTTAGACACCTTCGGGTCACACCGGCGCGACCCGTTGGGGTTGCGTCTTTAGCGCCCAATCGAACGAATGAGGCTTCGTTCATTGGAGCATAGCCCCGCCTTTGGCCCACTAGTACAGCCGCCAGCGGCCCCGGTTTGCCGTCCCTGCTTCTGGCCTCCGGCTGAAGCTTGCCCTTGTCGCGTCCCGCGATGGGCCCAGGAACCGGGCCTCAGGCATCCCCGCATCGGTGGGTCTGTTGGCGACAGACTCCTAGCGGAACCTAAGGTTGGCCCAAGGGTGGGGCTGTGTTTTTCTGGAGTCGAGTCTTTTAGACGTGTGAGATTGGGGATATCCCCTATTTTGGGGGCTTATCGCGCCAGCGTTTGAAGGCTTTTGCCTTCTGTTTCACGGTCTTAGGCTTCACCAATCCGCCGATAAGTCAGGCGCTTGCCCTCAATACCCTTGAGGGCGATTTCGGCGCGCATCGTGTCGGTTATGCCGAGTTTGGCGCGGTTGTTATAGCGGAACTCAAATTCCGTGACGTAACGCTGTAGGTGCTGGGGCTCGCACTTGTGATAGGTGCCGACCATGCCGCGCTTGAAGGTGCCGAAGAAGTTTTCGACATGGTTGGTGGTCTGGCCGTCCTTGCCGACATACTGGAAGCCGGTGCTGTGATTGCCGTGATTGACGGTCTTGTGATCGGCAAACTCGCGGCCAACAACCGGATACAGGCGGCTTTCGTCCGTGTGTAGTTCGGACTTGCGGTCAATGTTGGTGACAAGGATTTCGCGGACCATATCGGCCTTGGCCTTTTTGACATGGAAGGCGCGGGCCTTCTTGCCGGGTTCAACCAGGGCGACGATCTGTTCCTTGTGGCGGTGGCCCTTCTTCCAGCCCTTCGCGCGCTTGGAAGTGTTGCCGTAGTAGGTTTCATCGGCCTGCACAGACTGGCCTTCCCCGCCCATGGGGGCATGATTGGGGTCGATCATGGCTTCGCGGATGCGGTGGCACATGAACCAAGCGGTTTTGTAGGTCACGCCCAACATGCGGTGGATTTGATGGGCGCTCATGCCCTTCTTGGAGGCCGTCAGGAGTTCGGTAGCCAGCACCCACTTGTTCAGGGGCACCTTGGAGTCCTCGAAAACGGTCCCCACGGTCACGGAGAAGGGCTTCTGGCAGGGTTTGCACTTGTAGACCCCAGGACGGGTGGACTTGCCCTTGAGCTTCGTAGCCTCGCCCACGACGCCACAATGCGGGCAAACCGGGCCTTCCGGCCAAAGCAGCTTTTCCAGGTGCTTACGGGCGGCTTCGGCGTCCTGATAGATGCGGGCGTTGAGGTTCATGGGTCTAACTCCTTGTCCTATTTTATATAGGAAGGGAGTCCGGTACGTCAAGTATATAAATGCGACAATTATCCTATATTCCAAACAGGGGAGGGATAGGAATATCCACTTCTGCGTGTATCTGTCGGGAAAATATACTTAACGGAGAAGGATTTATCTCTCAAAAATATTTTTTAGGGGGAGAGGATAGGCCAATTTTCTCCCAATTCTGGCGGCCTGGCGGGTGTAGTCCGCCATAACCCAAAACATACCATAGGTTGTGGGATTTTAATCGTATTTCGCGGCCAGGCTGTGCGTCCGCGCGGCTTACGGGCCCTTGAAGTCGACCCGCGCCTTGCGCGGCACCCGCACCCGCCGGTCCTTGCCAATGAAGGGCAGTCGCCCCTTGGCGCGGCGGTCGGGGCCGAAAAAGTCCGGTGCCAGGATGAAGGGCCGCGGCGCCTGGACCGCGGTGCGCAGCTTGTCGATCACCGTGCGCGGGCTGATCGGCACGGTCAGCACATCGGTCGCGCCGATGTCGCGGGCCTGTTCCACATCGCTGCGCCGTGCCTTGTCCTTCAGCACGAAGACCGGGATCATGGGATTGAGGATGGCGGGCATCCTGCGCACCGCCTGGGCAAAGGGCATGCCTTCCACCGGCGCGGCCTGTTCGCAGAAAACCGCCGTATAGTGATCGGCCCGCAGCAGATCCAGGGCGCGCAGGCTTTCTTCGACCTGCATGATCCGGGTCACGCCGGCGACCCCCAGAACGGCGCGCAAAAGGCCCAGGCCGTGGGTTTTTTCTCCCACCAGCATGATCCGCAATTGCGCGAATTCGGCCCGTTCCATTGTCACCCCGTACCCCCGTCGGCGCACATTCTGAAATTTTGTTTATCGTGCAATCATCCGCCTTCCGGCTTAATCCGCCGTAAAATGACGTGGTAAACAGAGCCGTACAAAAAGGTGACATGCCCGTGCGCTTGATCGGACTCGTTCTTCCCATTGGCCTGGCCCTGCTGATGGCCGGCTGCGGGCCGCATATCACCCGCGCCATGCGAAAAACGCCGGAATACCGCGCCGGCTACCAGGACGGCTGCTCCAGCGCGCCGGGCCCCGACGCCAACATGCGCAACGGTTTCGACCAGTTGAAAAATGACGACCTGTTCCGCACCGACCGCAATTATCGCGCCGGCTGGAATGCGGGCTATACCGCCTGCCGCAGCTATACGCCCCAGGGCATGCCCCAACCCTATGCGCCCCCGGTGCGCGACCAGAATCCGGGAAATGGCGGCCTGCCCCACCTGTAGCGGCGCCAAAAAGCGCGCAGGGAACCGGAACCGTAAACAAGCGTTAACGAATAACGCGCATCGTGATGATCCGTGTACAGCCTTTATGGAGGCGTATGTGCTTGGTCATCTTGTTTTCCTGCACCAGCCCGACGAGGACGGACCGGTCCTGCTGCGGCCCCTGCGGCTGTGGCTCAGCCGGCTGTTTGCCCGTCTGGCGCGCTGACGCGCCAGATTGTTGAACGGCGGCCGATACACGACGGCTGACAAACGACGGCCCGCATCGGCCCCGGCCGGGGCGGATGCCCGGCACCGATGTGCGGCGCGCGCAAAAAAATCCCCGCAACCGCCTTCGGGGCGGCTACGGGGATGTCGGTGGGTATCTCGGTCCTGGCGTTTCCAGCTTTTGAACGCCGGATATTTTCGGCCTATTCCGTCGCGGCGCGCACCGCCTGCTTGTCCAGATTTTCCGAGGCGAATTCCCAGTTCAGGATCTTGCCCAGCACGCTTTCCAGATATTTGGGGCGCGCATTCTGGTAATCCAGATAATAGGCGTGTTCCCAGACATCGACGGTCAGCAGGCAGTTGATGCCGGCCGCCATCGGGGTTTCCGCGTTGGGGGTCTTTTCGATCGCCAGCTTGCCGTCCTTGAGCACCAGCCAGGCCCAGCCCGAACCGAACTGGGTCTTGCCGGCATCCGCCAGCTTGGCGATCAGCTCGTCCTTGCTGCCGAAGGCCGCCGTGATGGCGCTGTCCAGCTTGGCCGACGGTTCGGTCTTGGCCGGGGTCAGGCTGCGCCAGTAGAAATCATGATTCCACACCTGGCCGGAATTGTTGAACAGCAGCTTTTCCTTGGGATCGCTGCCCTTGGCGGTGGCGACCACAATTTCTTCCAGCTTCATGTCGGCGAACTTGGTGCCTTCGACCAGCGTGTTCAGCGTGTTGACATAGGTCTGGTGATGCTTGTGGTAGTGGAAGGAAATGGTATTGGCGGAAATGGTGGGCGCCAGGGCGTCTTCGTCCCAGGGCAGCGGAGCAAGTGTGAACGGCGCGGGCATGAAATATCTCCCTACGGAAAAGATTGGACGGACGGATTACCCGTTAACGCCCGGCACGTCAAAAGGGTCCGAAAGAACAGGCGCCGGATCGGGGTTTTGATCCGGGTGCCAAAAAGCTGTTTTTCGTGAACAGTTTCACTCGATTGTCACTCGACTTTCGGGCCGGCGTCGCGCAAAACCATCACCAAGCGGGGCAGACAGGAAACACGCCAGGAGGCGCCAATGCCGGCTTATGAAATCTGCTATCTCGATGACGGCGGCAATCTCACCTACAAATTCTCCGCGACCTGCGACAGCGACCAGCGCGCCAAGATCCTGGCGCATGCCATGAAGCTGCCCAGCATGAAGCGTCTGGAAGTGTGGAGCGGCAAGGCGCTGATCTATGCCCGCCCCCAGATTGACCAGGCCCGGATTGACCCGGCCCTGAACAGGGACATTGCCGCCCAGCCGATGCTGCGCGCCAGCTGAGCGATCCCACCGCTGAACCGATCCGCCGGACCGGGGCGGCCCATCCGTCCCGCCAGGCCAAAAGGGGCTGGGAGATGGAGGACGCGATGACACACACATACCGGATTCTGTTTCTGGACATCAGCCAGACCGTGACGCGCCAGCAGGACATCGAGGCGCGCGACGACCTGGCGGCGGTGGACCGCGCCGACCACATGGCCGGGCGCCAGGGCGCCGAAGTCTGGGACGGCCTGCGCCAGGTCGCGCGGCTGGCGCGCGACCGCGCCCATGCCTGAACCGCCGCTCAGGCGATGAGGCCCTCGGCCTTCACCCAGTCCAGCGTGCGCGCCAAGGCGCGGCCGAAGCGGTCGAACAGTTCGCCCACTTCCGCCTCGCTGATCACCAGCGGCGGGCAGAAGGCGATGCGGTCGCCAGCCAGCGGCCGCACGATCAGCCCTTCCTCCTCGCACAGGCGCCCGCAGGTCAGCGCCACCAGCTTGCCGGGTTCGAAATTGCGCCGGGTCTTTTTGTCGGCCACCAGTTCGATGCCGCCGATCAGGCCCACGCCGCGCGCCTCGCCCACCAGCGGATGATCCGCCAGCGCCGTCAGCCGCTGCTGGAAGACGGACGAGACGGCGCGCACATGCCCGACGATGTCGCGGCGGCGATAGATTTCGATGGTCTTGAGCGCCACCGCCGCGGCAACCGGATGGGCGCTGTAGGTGAAGGCGTGCCACAACCCGCCGATGCGCGTGGCTTCCTGCTCGATAATGTCCGTCAGCTCGGGCGACAGCATCACCGCCGAGATCGGGATATAGGCCGATGACAGCGCCTTGGCGATCGACATGGAGTCGGGCTGGTAGTTGAAGGTCTCACAGCCGAACCAGTTGCCGGTGCGCCCGAAGCCGCAGATCACCTCGTCATCGACCAGCGGAATGTCATAACGCGCCAGCACCCTGGTGATCGCCTCGAAATAGCCCTTCGGCGGGGTGATCGCACCGCCCGCACCCATCACGGCCTCCACGAACATGGCGGCGATGGTGTCAGGCCCTTCGTGCTGGATCTGCGCCTCCAGCCGGTCGGCCAGGCGGGCGCTGAACGCCTCCTCGCTCTCGCCCGGCTCGGCGCGGCGATAATGGTGCGGGCAGTCGGCGCGCACGGTGAAATCGAACGGCAGGTCGAAGCTTTTGTGAAAGGCGTCCAGCCCGGTCAGGCTGGCGGCCGCCAGGGTCACGCCATGATAGGCCTTGTCGCGGGCGATGATCTTCTTGCGGCCGGTCTGCCCGCGCGCATTGGCGGCGTACCACATGAACTTGATCTGGCTGTCATTGGCTTCCGAACCGGAATTGGCGAAGAACACCTTGCCCACGGGAAAGGGCGACAGCTCCTTCAGCGTCTCGGCCAGTTCGATCGCCGGCTCGTGGCTCTTGCCGCCAAAGACATGCTGGAAGGACAGCTTGCGCATCTGCGCGGCGGCGGTCTCGGCCAGTTCCTCCTCGCCCCAGCCCAGCGCCGTGCACCACAGCCCCCCCATCGCCTCCAGATAGTCCTTGCCGTCCGCGCCATAGACGAACACGCCCGCCCCGCGCTGGATCACCGTGGGGCCGGTCTGGCGCAACAGCGTCAGGTTGGTAAAGGGGTGCAGCAGGCTGGCCATGTCGCGGGCCTGCGTGTTGCTCAGAAGCGGGTTGCTGGCGGCATTGCCGGAAAGAGACGTCATCAATCACCTGTGGAACGGCATGGGGCCGTCATGTCCGCCGACTTTAACGCCTGATCGGCCCGCGAACAGTCCCCGGCGCGCCCCATTGCGTCACGGCGGGCATGCGCGCCGTGCAAGTACCGCCGGAGTCGCCAGCCAGACTTGTCGACAGGCATGCGCCCAGAAGGCAATTGCACCGGACCCGGCGCGATTTTAAGTTGCCGCGTCACAGGGGCTTTGTTCATGCGCCTTCAGATTCTTGCCGCCCGGACGGCATTTGCCGCCCTTATCGCGGGCCTGGCCGTCGCAGCCGTGGCGATTGCGGGCGTGCGCCTGGACCGGATCGCCTTTCCCGCCGGGCTGAGCCTGATGGCCCTGGCCACCGTCCTGGGGCTGATCGGATTGCTGGGCGGGCTGCTGTGGCTGGCCCAGGCCGCCCGGCGCAATGCCGGCGAGGCCAAGCGGCTGGGCCTGATCGCGCTGTTCGGCGCGGCCCTGTTCGTCTACTTCCCCCTTTCCAGCGCCTATTACGGCCTGGCGCTGCCGCCCATCGTCGATGTCTCGACCGACACCGATGCGCCGCCGCAATTCGTCTATCTGGCAAAGCTGCGGACGGCGCAGATGAACCCGCTGGTGTTCGACGGCCAGGCCGCCATCCCCTACAAGGGCGAAGAGCGCACCGTCGCCTATGTGCTGCACGAACTGAAGAACGGCGAACTGACCCGCCCCAATCCGCGCTTCTTCCCACACAGCGAGGCGCCGGTGAAGACCCTGTTCTGGCGCAGCTTCGAAACCGTCAAGCGGCTGGGCTGGCGCATCGTCGACTTCAGCGAGGCGGACGGCCGCATCGAGGCCACCACCCGTTCCCTCTGGTTCGGCCGCATCTTCGACATCGTGCTGGATGTGCGCCCCGCGGGCGCGGGCGCACGCGTGGTGGTGCGGGCCGAAAGCCGCAGCGACCGCGACGATCACGGCTATGCCATCCGCCTGGTGCGCCGCTTCGTCAACACCATCCCCTAACGCGCCTGATCCAGCGCGATCATCCCCTGCTGCGCCAGATGCTCCAGATGCGCCTGCACCTGGACCGCCGCGGCGGCCCGCAACCCCGGCGCGATATGCGGATAGAGCCGCCCGGCAATGGCATCGGCACGGCGAAGCCCGCTTTGCCAGGCTTCCAGCACCTCGGCCTCGCGGCGGCGCCGATGGGCCAACAGCGCCCGCAGAAAGGTGCGCGGTGCACGGATCGGCCCGCCATGGGTGGGATACAATATGATGTCATCGCGCGCGATCAGCCGCTCCAGGCTTTGCAGATAGGCGCCGATGCTGCCGTCGGGCGGCGCGATCACGCTGGTCGACCAGCCCATCACATGATCGCCGCTGAACAGCGCGCCCTCCTCTTCCAGCGCGAAACAGGCATGGCCCGCGGTATGGCCCGGCGTCGCCACACAGGTCAGGGTGAAACCGTCCGCGGCGATGGCCTGCCCGTCCTCCAACAGGTGATCGGGCACAAAGGCATGATCATGCGCCTCTTCCACCGGGGGGCTGGCCGGATTTTCCCCCGGAGCGCCCGCCAATGCACCCGCCAGCGCGCCCGACAAAGCAAAAGTCTGCGCGCCGCTCCACGCCTTCAGCGCAGCGGCGGCCTCGCAATGGTCGCGATGACTGTGGGTGACCAGGATATGGCTGACCGGCCGCGCGCCGATGGCCCGCTCCAGCGCCGCCAGATGATCGGGCAGGGCGGGGCCCGGATCGATCACCGCAACCGGCCCATTGCGGGACCCCACCAGATAGGTGCCGGTGCCGCGAAAGGTGAAGGGGCCCGGATTGGCCGCCAGCACCCGCGTCACCAGCGCCGACAGCGGCATCGCCACGCCATAGGGCGCGGTGAAATCGCGGTCGAAGACAAGATCGGGGTCGGCGGCCATGCCCTTTCCTGCTCCCACCGTACACTGGCCGCCAAGCGGCCCCTCCGACGATTTGTTAACCAGCAGATCCTATGTTGTCCATCAGTCCTGCGTGCCGGCGTTAACGATTGCCGTTGACTGTTGTACGGCCCCGCACGGCTTCATGTTTGCCGCTTTCCTGTTGCCGGGGTTCATCGTGTCGTCCGATCGTAGCGTGCGTTTCCTGGGTGCCCTTGGCGGCGCATCGACCAGCCGCGTGCTGAATCTCAGCCGCATCGCCGCGGACAATGCGAACAACCCCGAACACGCGCAAAAGCCGCTGTTCCTGTCGCCCATCGTCAACCGCTGCTTTCTGCTGAAGCATCGCACCCGGGGCGACGAGACCTACCTGTTCGCCTCGCCCCGCGCGGTGGCGACCAAGCTTATCCTGCCCTTCGACCATGACGATCTGCGCTCGGGCGGCCGCTCGGTGTTTGTCGAGCAGCGCGGCTTCGAGGAAGCTTTGGCCAGCGCCGGCAACTACAAGTCCGAGGCGCTGCAGCGCGACCTGTCGATCCTCAAGCTGCTCAATTCGATCCCCTCGCTGGACCCCTTCCTGGTGCGCGAGCATCTGCGCAACAACAGGATCGACGTCGCGCCCTGCTATTTCGCCATTTCCGCCGGCGACCAGGAACGCATGTACCGCTTCGTCAACTGGGAACTATCGCGGCTGATCAGCCTGGCCAGCGGCGGGCGCGGCGGCGAGCGCGAGACCGACCGCATGGTCAGCGCCCTGCTGTCGACCCAGGTCGACGAAAAGCTGGAGCCGCTGCGCCTGACGCTGGGCCTGACCGGCAACGACTTCCGCGAGGGCGTCTTCAGCTGGCGCGGCTTTCTTTACTACAAGTGGTCGATGCAGAAATTCTGGCCCGACGTGATGGGCGTGCTGCGCGAGATCAGCAGCGTGCAGCCCTATGGCGCACTGGAGCCGGAACAGAAAGTCTTCCTGACCTCGGCGCGCCGCCAGATCATCCGCATGGTGCGCGATGCCGGCGTGCATGTGAACAAGTCCCTGTCGGTCTACGACCATTCCTTCGGCGAGCTGGTTGCCAACCAGAGCCCCAAGACCTTCCGCGACTTCCTCCTGTCCGCGCCCTATATGTTCCTGGAGCTGGGCGAGAAACTGGGCGCGATTTCCCACATTGTCAGCTTCTGGCGCTATCGCTTCCCCCAGGGCCGCCCCCTGATGGTCGATGCCGAGGAACTGACCGCCATCTTCCAGGATTTCGCCAGCGGCTTCGGTGAAAAGCCCAAGGAAGACGGCGCCGTGCCGCGCCGCCCCGACGTCATCAACGCCATCGACGCCGCCTGATTTCTCTTTCGCGCACGTTCGCAGCCCCCCACCACACCACCACCGCCGGGAACTTTCGCGGCGGCCCGGCGTTATCGCGGCAGATTTCCCAAAAAGGATATTGCCATGCTGAAACATATCGCCCGGATGGCGGCGGCCGCTGCCATGGTCGCCGGTTTTGCCCTGACCCAGTCCCTGCCCGCCCGCGCCGACGAAATGAGCGAGCTGCTGGTCGACGCCAACCGCACCGTGAACAACCTGAAGCACGACCCCGCCTTCGCCACCGCCAAGGCGATGCTGCAGAACGCCAAGGCGGTCTACATCGTGCCCAAGCTGGTGAAGGGCGGCTTCATCTTCGGCGCCGAGGGCGGTGACGGCGTGGTGCTGCGCCGCCAGGGCCATGGCTGGTCCGCGCCCAAGTTCTACACCATGGGCTCGGCCTCCTTTGGCCTGCAGGCCGGGCTGGAACAGGCCCAGCTGGTCTTCATCATCAATTCCGACCGCGCCTTGTCGGGTATCGAGCATGGCAACTTCAAGCTGGGCGCGGGCGCCGGCATCACCGTGGTCAACCTGTCGTCCGGCGCCGAAGGCGCCACCACCGCCCATGGCGGCGACATGGTGGTGTGGACCTCGGGCAGCGGCGCCTATGCCGGCCTGACCTTCAACGGCAGCGTGATCAAGCCCGACAAGAGCCTGAACGCCCTGCCCGCCAACGGCCCCGACGCGCAGCGCCTGCGCGCCAATCTTTCCAGCATCTGGTAGCGCCGCATGTCACGACCCAGCATCTGGTGTTCCGGACCCCGGATCACCCGGTGCTGGCCGCTGGCCACGAACCGGCCACGGGTCTAGACTTGCCGCGGTGTCTCACATTGCCTTTCACCAACAACACGCAGCAGAGGAAACCCAGATGACCAGACTGACCCTGATCGCCGGCGCCGCCGCGCTGGCCCTGACGCCGCTGATGGCCGCCCCCGCCCTGGCGGCGGATGCCGCCGCCGAAGCCGGCATCGCCGCCACCCATGCGGGCCTGGCCGCCAAGCAGACCGACATCGCCAAGGTGCACATGCACCTGCATCACGCGCTGAACTGCCTGGTCGGCCCCAGCGGCGACGGCTTCGATTCCACCAATGCCAATCCCTGCGCCAAGGCCGGCAACGGCGCCATTCCGGACGCCACCGACGCGACGCTGAAGGCCAAGCTGACCGCCGCCGAAGCCTCCGCCAAGGCGGGCCTGGCTTCCAACGACCTGGCCATGGCCCAGGCCGATGCCACCAAGACGGCGGCCGCGCTGCAGTAAGTCTGCACCGTATGGAAACGAAAAGCCCTCCGTCCCATCCGGGACGGGGGCTTTTTGCTGCCCGCCCGGCCTGCCGGATATGGGCGCGCGGTATTTTGCGGCACGGGCAGGAGCGTCGCGCGGAGCGTACGCAATGTACGTGAGCACGCGCGACGAACCCGTGACGCAAAAGAACCGCGCCCTAGTGCTCTTTGGGTTTCTCCGCCCGGTTGCCGATGTAATCCATCGCGGCAAACAGAAGCCCCGACCCGACACGAAGGTCAGGTGCAGGACCAGCATCCAGCGCATCCGCACCTCGTCAAACCCGACCTCCGGCTCGGTCAGGCTCATGAAGGCGCGCAGCAGCGAGATCGCGCTGATCGCCACGATCGAGCCGATCAGCTTCATCTTCAGGCCCGAGAAATCCAGCGTGCCCATCCATGCGGGCCGGTCCTCATGGGCGGCGGTGTCGATGCGCGAGACGAAATTCTCGTAGCCGGAGAAGATCACGATCACCACCAGGTTCCCCGCCAGCGACAGATCGATCAGCGACAGCGCCGCCAGGATGATCTTTTCGGGATCGGGATGCAGCAGGCTGGGCGCGACATGGATGATCTCGCCCACGAAGGCCGCCAGCAGCGCCACCAGCGCGAAGACCAGCCCCAGATAGAAGGGCGCCAGCAGCCAGCGGGAATTGAACAGCAGCCATTCCAGCCCCCGTTCCCATGCCTTGCGCTCGTGCATTGCCGCTCCTGCCGATTCTGACCCGGCGATATTGCCAGTTCCGGCCTGCGCGGCACCAAAAATCGTCAAGACCAGAAATTGCCAAGATCAGAAATCGCCAAGCCCCCTGCACAAACCCGGAACGCGGCTTATATTGGGGTCATGGCGCACAACAACGGCATGGTTCCCCGGACGAAGGCCCGGAAGGGCAAGGCGTCCGCGAAAGCGGCGGAGAACGAGGCCAAATACCAGGCCGCGATGAACGCCGCCCCGATGGCCGCCGCCACCGTCGCCCCGGCGGCGGTGATCGACCCCGCCTACCAGACCGTTCCCATCGACCAGTTCGTGCCCCACCGCCCGGAACGCCCGGAAAAGTCGGAAGGCGGCAAGCGCTTCCAGCTCGTCTCCGACTATACCCCGGCCGGCGACCAGCCCACCGCCATCGCCGAACTGGTGGCGGGCGTGCAGGCCAATGAGCGCGACCAGGTGCTTCTGGGCGTCACCGGCTCGGGCAAGACCTTCACCATGGCCCAGGTGATCGAACGCACCCAGCGCCCGGCCCTGATCCTGGCCCCCAACAAGACCCTGGCCGCCCAGCTCTACAGCGAGTTCAAGACCTTCTTCCCGCACAATGCGGTGGAATATTTCGTCAGCTATTACGACTACTACCAGCCCGAAGCCTATATCCCGCGCACCGACACCTATATCGAGAAGGACAGCTCCATCAACGAGGAGATCGACCGCATGCGCCATTCGGCGACGCGCGCGATCCTGGAGCGGGACGATGTGATCATCGTCGCCTCGGTCTCCTGCATCTACGGCATCGGCTCGGTCGAGACCTATTCGGGCACCGCGGTGGGCATCGAGCGCGGGCGCAAGCTGGACCGCCAGCAGGCCATCGCCAACCTCGTCTCATTGCAATACAAGCGCAACGACGACAATTTCGTCCGCGGCTCGTTCCGCGTGCGCGGCGACGTGATCGACATCTTCCCCGCCCATTATGAAGACCGCGCCTGGCGCGTCGAACTGTTCGGCGACGAGGTCGACACGATCAGCGAGTTCGATCCCCTGACCGGGCGCAAGGCCGGCACGCTGGACGCGATCAAGATCTACGCCAACAGCCATTACGTCACGCCCCGCCCCACGCTGCAGCAGGCGATGAAGGGCATCAAGGCCGAACTGATCCAGACGCTGGCCCGCTTCCGCACCGAAGGCAAGCTGCTGGAGGCCCAGCGCCTGGAACAGCGCACCAATTTCGACCTGGAGATGATCGAGGCGACGGGAAGCTGCGCCGGCATCGAAAACTATTCGCGCTGGCTGACCGGCCGCCAGCCGGGCGAACCGCCGCCCACGCTGTTCGAATATCTGCCCGACAACGCCCTGGTCTTTGCCGACGAAAGCCATGTCACCGTGCCCCAGATCGGCGCCATGTACAAAGGCGACTATCGGCGCAAATTCACCCTGGCCGAATATGGCTTCCGCCTGCCTTCCTGCATCGACAATCGCCCGCTGAAGTTCGAGGAATGGGACCTGATGCGGCCCCAGTCGCTCTTCGTCAGCGCCACCCCCGGCAACTGGGAGATGGAGAGGACAGGCGGCGTCTTCACCGAACAGGTCATCCGCCCCACCGGGCTGATCGATCCGCCGGTCGAAATCCGCCCGGTGGAAAGCCAGGTCGACGACCTGATCGCCGAATGTCACCTGATCGCAAAGCGCGGCTATCGCGCCCTGGTCACCACCCTGACCAAGAAGATGGCCGAGGACCTGACCGAATACATGCACGAACAGGGCATCCGCGTGCGCTACATGCATTCGGATGTCGAAACGCTGGAGCGGATCGAGATCATCCGCGACCTGCGCCTGGGCGCTTTCGACGTGCTGATCGGCATCAACCTGCTGCGCGAGGGGCTGGACATTCCCGAATGCGGCCTGGTCGCCATTCTGGATGCCGACAAGGAAGGCTTCCTGCGCTCCGAAACTTCGCTGATCCAGACCATCGGCCGCGCCGCGCGCAATGTCGACGGCAAGGTGATCCTCTATGCCGACAAGGTCACCGGCTCGATGGAACGGGCGATGGCCGAAACCAACCGCCGCCGCAGCAAGCAGCAGGCCTACAATGCCGAACACGGCATCACTCCGGCCAGCGTGAAGGCCAAGATCGCCGACATCATGGGCAGCATGTACGAGAAGGATCACGTCACGGTGGATGCCGGCCTGTTGCAGGCGGCCGAAGGCGGGCGCGATTTCACAGGCCACAATATCAAGCAGGTCATCGCCGACATCGAAAAGCGCATGCGCGCCGCCGCCGCCGATCTGGAATTCGAGGAAGCCGCCCGCCTGCGCGACGAGCTGAAACGGCTTCAGGGCACCGCCCTGGCCATTGCCGACGACCCCTTTGCCCGCCAGTCCGATGTCGCCCGCGCCGCGCTGGACGCCGAAATCACTTATTCAACGGATGACGGCCCCGCCAAACCGATCCCGTCCAAGGGCTCCAAAGGCAAACGCCTCGGCCGCCCGGGCCGACCCAAGACATTCGGTTCCCGCGCGCGATAAGTTCGCTCCCCGAAACATCAGGGTTTTCCACTCTTCCGCATAGCAAGGGCTCGCGCCTTTACATCTTGGACCAGCGGACTACCCTTAAGCTTGTCCCGCGTAATGTCGTTTATATCGACAATTGCGGCACACAAATCCTTCAACGATTTAACAGTGGCGTCGTCATTCCCACTTATGAATCGCTCAATCTTCTTGCAGGCATCTTTAATCTTATTCGAATTCAGCTGGGGGATTTTTTGTCCATAAACATAATACTTTATGGCCATAGCGTCCCATCGCAGCTTGCCGTATTTTGGATCAATTTCGTTGCTGAGCAAGAGCTTTAGCCGATAGAGCGTATAAGCAGCGACGTGATAAACTTCTTCATGATACGTTTTGTTGAATACCAGCCTCGATTTCGCCTGTCAATCTATTCGGGTACCTACTAGCGATTTCGGCCTATCCAAAAACATGGCGGCGACACAGCGCGCAATTTCACGAATATCGAAAATGCGAACAGCTTTGGCGCTTTCGTGCGCCGAATACTGATTCTTTCGCCTTCGAAATACAGTCGATATTCTCGTCCGCGCACGGGCGTCGAAATACCTCTATCGCCTTTACGGCGTCTAGCGTTCGAGAAACTCTCTTCTCCAACTTTAGTCTGCCGATTGGTTGACCGAACAATATCATCCAACAACTGACGGATCTGCGGTTTCAACAACCTTCAACATCAGCGTGGCATCATCCGTAACTTCAAGCGGTGCTCGAACAGCACATTCGAAGTCTGACACCCGTTTACAATTTGAAAATCCCTCAAAATATTTCGACCCCGGTTGACGCGCACATCCGGAGAGATAATAGTGATCCACTGTTGAGGATACAAAGCGCTTGCTTAAGAGCGTCTCTTTGAGGGTGTCCGCAATTTCAGAAGTCACTCACACTGTCAAGCCCAAATCACGAACATTCTCGTTCAATATCCGTGTCTAGCCGGTCGTTTTATCATTAAGAATTTGCTGGATAAAATCTTTAGCCCTACCGTCACGATATCCCTGCTCAATTCCGGCGCCTTGGGAAGGCTGCACTACCTAGGCAATTTTAATTTTGCTTCAATTTGGCCCTCTGCTGCCTTCCAAGTTCGACGACACTATCGCGGCTCAGGGCTCCACTAACATGACTAAAGTAACCGGTATCATTGATAGATGTCTTCAACGCCGCCGCTGCACGTAATCTCTCGGTTATCGGCTTCCGGGCCGTAGTTGCAAAAATATCTCCGCTCTAGGCTTTCCATCACGAATTCTTCCATTCCTAAGGACGTAAAACCTGCGGGCATTTATTCGACTCGCTGTGGGATAAGCGTGCGCGCTGGACAATGCACGGATCCGGACTCAAAAGTGTTGATCTCGGACTTGGACCAGCTTCTGGTCTTTGATTGGGTGAACACAACGACAACTGGATCACGCTTCCGCGTGCTGAATGCATCCTCAACCTCCTCCACGGAACGCGTAGGCATCATCAACAAAATCATGATGCCATCGATGCCGGGATCATCCCCTTCGTATATGAGGTTTGGGATCCATTTTCAGCACAAGATCCGATAAACGGCGTAACTGACAAAAGCTTCAAATTGCCACTCTCAGCTTCATCGATGTCGAAGGCTTTCAGAGTCTAAAACGTGAGCTTCAACGACGCGGTGCATTTCGTTTCCCCTAACCGTCCGCTGGCTCGACGCCAGAAAATATACGAGTCCATGTCCACAAAATTATTGGCGATCTCTGCAAACGGATCAATCCGATAATATGACCAGTGGGGTCTGATGAAATGGAGATTCCAAAGATTCGCTACTTATCGGCATCGCCCGCGCCCTCCCCCTATCCAAGACCGACCCGTGCCAGCATCGGCGGATGACTCAGGCGGCGGACCATCGCAACGACACAACTCCACTCCCAGCTTTGGTTGCCGCGCCCGTTGGACAGGCGCTGTCTGACAAAGGGGGAGGGGCCGCGAAATGCGCGCGCCAAACCCCGCCCCCCTTCCTGTCCGCGGCTATACAATCCTTCCATATTGATCCCGCACAAGGCCGCCCCATCCCCTCCGGCAGATTTTCGCACCGCAACAGCGTTGCGGGCCCAAATGGCCGAAGGAGGGACAGATGCCGGACATTGCACCCAGACATGGCGCCGCCAGGCTGGCCGCCCTTGCCGCGCTTCTTCTGTGCGCCACCGCGGCGCCCGCACTGGCGGTGCCCAGCTTCGCCGAACAGACCGGCCAGCCCTGCAGCGCCTGTCATGTCGGCGGCTTCGGCCCGCAGCTGACCCCGCTGGGCCGCACCTTCAAGCTGGACGGCTATACGATGCGCGCGGGCGCGGCCTTCTCCAATCCCGTCTCGGCCATGGCGGTCGCCGCCTATCTGCACACCGCCGCCGACCAGCCCGCGCCGCCCGCGCCCGGCACCAACACCAACGACAATGTCACCCTGGACCAGGCCAGCCTGTTCCTGGCGGGCGGCTATGGCGACCATGTCGGCGGCTTTTCCCAGTTCACCTATGACGGGGTGGGCCGCGCCTTTGCCTGGGACAATCTGGACCTGCGCCTGGTCGACCAGACCACCATCGACGACACCGATCTTGTGCTGGGCCTGGGCCTGAACAATGCGCCCGGCGTGCAGGACCCGTGGAACACCCTGCCGGCCTGGGGCTATCCCTATACCGGCAGCGGCATCGCCCCCGCCCCCGCTGCCGGCACCATCCTGGACGGCGCGCTGGCCCAGGGCGTTCTGGGCGCCAGCGCCTATGCCTTCTGGAACGACAGCCTGTATGCCGAGGCCGCGCTGTACTGGACGCCCTCCAGCGGCTTCCTGCGCACCGTCGGCGGCGACCAGGGCGCGGGCGAGATCGACGGCGCCGCGCCCTATCTGCGCCTGGCCTATGAGATGGATTACGACGAGCAGAATTTCGAGATCGGCGCCTTCGCCTTCCTGCCCGACATCTATCCGGGCGGCGATCACACCGCGGGCACCACCGACAGCTATACCGATATCGGGCTGGACGGCTCGTACCAGTTCACCGGCGATCCCGACAATTTCTACAGCGTCAATGCGCGCTACACGCACGAGGAACAGAACCTGGCGGCCAGCCGCATCCTGGGCAGCGCCGCCCATGCCGGCAATGCGCTGGACGATCTGCGGCTCGATGCCTCCTACTACTGGCACGACACATTCGGCGGCACGATCGGGGTCTTCGACACCACCGGTTCGCGCGACGCGCTGCTTTATCCCGGCAGCGCCAGCTTCCAGCCCGACAGCAGCGGCTTCACCTTCCAGCTCGACGGCACCCTGTTCGGCCGCGACATGTCGAACTTCGACGGGCTGCTGAACCTGCGCGCCGGCATCCAGTACACGCTCTACACCCGCTTCGACGGCGGCACGTCCAACTATGACGGGCTGGGCGGCCATGCCTCCGACAACAATGCCGTTCGCGTCTTTACCTGGGCGGCCCTGTAACCCCTTCCCCGGCGTGCGGTCCGGCATCTGGCCGATGACAGCAAATGAAGGAGTGCCCCATGTCACAGAACTTCGATGCGATGACCCCGCTTCCCGCCTGCCTGTCGCGCCGCGGTCTTCTGCGCGGCGCGGTCGCCGCCACCGGCGGTGCGATGGCCCTGCTGGCCGCCGCCGCCCCGGCCGAGGCGCGCATGACCGAAAGGGCCGCAAGCTATCGCGACGCGCCCAAGGGCAATGAGGATTGCGCCAACTGCACCCTGTTCCGCGCGCCCGCATCCTGCACGCTGGTGGAGGGAAAGATCGACAGGAAGGGATGGTGCCGCTTCTATTCCAAGAAGTGACGGGCCAAATCAGGCTATGCTGGGCGCGCCGCACCCGTCAGGAGCCTCATGCCCACCACCCCCGTCGCCGACCATCTGGGCCTGGAGGACGTGCTGGACCGCGTTATCCAGCTGGGTCATCACAATGGCGAGGACGAAGCCGCGCCAGATCACATCCGGGGCCGCGTGTCGGTCGCCAACCTGATGGACCGGATCGGCGAGCGTTCCTTCGGCCCCCTGATGCTGGTGCCCAGCCTGATCGCCCTGTCGCCCGTCGGCGCCATTCCCGGCCTGCCCGCCGTCACCTCGGTCGTGATCCTGCTGATCACCGGCCAGATCCTGCTGGGCCAGCCGCATTTCTGGATTCCCGCCTGGCTGGGCGCGCGCAGCGTCGACGCCCACCGGCTGGAAAGCGGCCTGAGCAAACTCCAGCCCGCCGCCCGCTTCATCGACCGCTTCCTGCTCAGCGCCCGGCTGACCTGGCTGACCACCGGGCCGTTTTTCTATGCCATCGCGCTGTTGTGCTTCCTGATCGCACTGGTCACGCCGATCCTGGAGATCATTCCCTTGGGCGGCATCCCGCCCAACGCGGCGCTGGTCGCCTTCTCACTGGCGATAACCGCGCGCGACGGGCTGTGGGCGCTGACCGCTTTCGCCTTCAGCGCCGGCAGCGTCGTGCTGGCGTTGCACCTGTTTTAGCCGGGCTTCATGGGCGTGGAGGGATAGACCTTTCCATCCGGCGTCACGGTCATCAGGTAGCGGTTGCCGCCCTTGTCGCCCTTCACGAAAAAGCTGCCCGCCTGGTACATGGCGACCGACAGGTCCGAATAGCCCTGGGCCCGCGCCGCGCCGAGCGCCTTGTCCTTCTGGGCCGGGGTATACTGGTCGACGGTGGCGGGGTGGGCCATCTCCATCGTCAGGGCCATCGCCGGGGCCGCCGTCATGATCAGGGCCGAAGCTGAAATCGCTGTCATCAATCGCATGGCACTCTCCATTTATGCAGGAAACGGGAAAACCCCCGTTGCGTAGCACCGCCGCGGCCCGGTTTCGGCTTAAGATTGCGACATCTGCGACGGCGGGGCGCGATCCCGGCGCGCCCATAACCAACTGTTTCAAAATGGTTTTTCGCGCCCGATTGATCCGCCGGGAGGTTGGGTTTATACTGGCAAGACGTGGTTCTTGTGTCTTTCGTCAGACGAAGCGCTTCCGTCTCTTTCTGACCGCCTCACCGCGCCGGACCGAACCGAAACTCTTCCTTCAGGCTTCGATCATGTTCCACCGCTTCCGTGCGCGTCGCATGGGAGCCAATCCGATGACTGAAAGGAAAATCCATGACCATCGGCACCGTGAAGTTCTTCAACACCACGAAGGGCTTCGGCTTCATCGCTCCTGAAGATGGCGGCAAGGACGTGTTCGTCCACATCAGCGCCGTCGAAGCGGCGGGCATGCGCACCCTGAATGAAGGCCAGAAGGTCTCGTTCGACATTCTGCCGGACGCGCGCGGCGCCAAGGCCGGCAATCTGCAGGCCGTGTAATAGCCAGGCGGACGGCTGCGCCGGCGTGGCCGTCCGCCCCATATTGAGGACCGGATGACAAGCAAAAAGAACTCTGCCACCCGCAAGACAATGGGCGCCGCCCAGATCTGGGAAGAACGCACCGCGCTGGTGAAGCGCGAACTGGCCGCCGAAAGCGCCGCCAACGACGCCAAGACCGCCCGCCTGCGCGCGCTGCGGCTGGAAAAGGAAGCCGAAGAGGCCGAGGCCGCCCCCGAAAAGGAACCGGCGCCCACCCCCAAAAAGCGCATCAAGCGCATCGTGGTCAGCTGACCGCCCGCACCATGTCGCGCGCCTTCGTCAAGGAAACCGCCGAGTCGGCCGCCCCGCCCGAGCGCATGGTCGATGACGGCCCCAACCTGGTCACCGCCGAAGGCATGGACCAGATCAGGGCACACATCGCCCGCATCGAAAACCAGATGCAGTCCGAGGCCAATGTGCTGCTGCGCGAGACGCTGGCGCGCGACCTGCGCTACTGGACCCTGCGCCAGGCCAGCGCCGAAATCGTGCCGCCCGCCGCCGGCGACACGATCGCCTTTGGCAGCACCGTCGCCGTTGCCCGCAAGGGCCGCACACAGACCTTCCGCATCGTCGGCGTCGACCAGGCCGATGCCGCAAAGGGCCTGATCAGCTTTCGCAGCCCGCTGGCCCAGGCGGTGATGGGCGCGCGCATCGGCGACGTCATCGAAGCCGCCGAACCCCTGGGCGAAATCGAAATCACAGAAGTTCGCTGACCGTCTCCGACGGACGGCACAGCCGCGCGCCTTTCTGCGTCACGACAATCGGCCGGTTCATCAGCACCGGCGTGCGCGCCATCGCTTCCAGAAGCTCGCCATCGGGCGAATCCGGCGTGATGGCGGCGGCACTGACCGCCTCGGCCTCCTTCCAGCGCACCACCTCGCGCACCGGCACGCCAAGCCTGGCGACCAGCGCCTTCAGTTCCGCGCGGTCCAGCGGTGTCTTCAGATACTGAATCACCACCGGCTCCAGCCCCTTGTCCTGCAACAGCGCCAGCACATTGCGCGAGGTGCCGCACTTGGGATTGTGATAGATGGTAACAGCCGTCATGGCTCCACTCCTTTACGCTGATGGCGCCAAGCATAGCCCCGTCCCGGGCCGGAGAAACCCGTTTTCGCCTCAGCGATACGGTTCCAAACCTGCAACGATGTGACGGTTTTGCGTTGCACTTGCGAAGAAACCGGCACACCTCACGGCATTGCGCTGGTGCCGGACGGCGCGTATTCTCGCCGCCACGTGGAGTTACGTCCCGTCACAGAAGAAGCGCACCTGATCAATCCTGCCGCCTTTATCGAGTGCGCGCCTGGACGAGAGTTGAACTTCCTTTCCTGCGACCCCGTAAATCCCCGTTCCACCGGCATATCGCCGGGGGAGACCTAAGCAGGAACCTAGGAATGACTATCGGTACCGTCAAATTCTTCAACACCACCAAGGGTTATGGCTTCATCGCGCCGGAAGGCGGCGGCAAGGATGTGTTCGTCCATGCCACGGCCGTGGAAGCGGCGGGCCTGCGCTCGCTGAATGAAGGTCAGAAGGTTTCCTTCGACATCGTGCCGGACGCGCGCGGCGCCAAGGCGTCGAACCTGAAGGCCGTCTGACCTGAAGACCGTCTGAGACGGACCGATCTCAGGACATGGAAAACCGGCGGCCCTGTCCGCCGGTTTTTTTGTGCCCGCGCGGCGGACGCGCGTTGCGGATATCCGCTACCGGCCCGCCACCGCGGTCTGGTCCTTTTGCGGGGCAGCAAAGGAAATATCCAGCCGCTGCTGCTTGGCGTCCGGGCCCGCGGTGGTGAAATCGGCGCTGCGGCCGTCGCCGTCATGACCGGCCAGCATGGCGCTCAGCGTGTACTTGCCCGCCGGCGCCCGCAGCAGAACCCAGGGCCCGTCGCAATCCATCCGCACCAGCGTCTGGCCGCCGCGCGACAGGGTCACATGCTCGCCGGCAACGAATTCCTGCGCGCCATTGGAAAACACCACCTTTACCGGATAGGCGTCCCACCTGGGATCATCCTTGGCCGATCCGACGCCGGTGCACACCGCATCCACGCCGTTCTGGGTCATGGGCGTATCGGGGGCCGCCGCGGCAGGGACGGACATGGCAATAACCGCGATGGCGGAAAGGATAATGGGGCGCATGGGGAATCTCCCGAAAATATCGGTTCAAGCCCCCTTATGGGCTTAACTGGCGCCGCCATTACTGGTTCCCTGCATGGCACCGGGTAGCATGCTGCGGTTGCACATGACATATTCGCGTCTGGGCATAGGAACCTGTTGTGACTGCGGAAAAAACTCTCGACGTCCAGACCCTGGTGGACGGGGTGCAGCTGCGCCACGACCTGACCGCGCTGGCCAAGGCGACGCCGGACGTCACCACCCTGCGCCAGGCGGGCCTGACGCTGATCAAGAAGGCCTTTCAGGACGGCCGCGAGAAGGTGCATTTCAGCGTCGAGCATGAAGGCCTTCCTGGCCTGGCGGCCGCGCGCGCCCTGTCGGCGATGCAGGATGTGCTGATCCAGGTCATCTACGATTTCGCGGTCAAGCACGTCTATTACGCCCAGAACCCGTCCAGCGCCGAACGCATCGCCGTCGTCGCCACCGGCGGTTATGGCCGCGGCGAGCTGGCCCCCGGTTCCGATATCGATCTTCTGTTCGTGCGCCCCTTCAAGCAGACCGCCTGGGGCGAAAGCGTCATCGAGTTCATTCTCTACATGCTGTGGGACCTGGGCCTGAAGGTCGGCCACGCCACCCGCAGCCTGGGCGAATGCGTGCGCCTGGCCAAGCAGGACGTCACCATCCGCACCGCGCTGCTGGAGTCGCGCTTTCTGTGGGGCGACAGCGATCTGTATGACGACCTGCGCAAGAAATTCTGGAACGACATCGCCGGCGGCGGCGGCCAGGACTTTGTCGAGGCCAAGCTGGCCGAACGCGACCAGCGCCACGCCCGCCAAGGCGAAAGCCGCTATCTGGTCGAGCCCAACATCAAGGAAGGCAAGGGGGGGCTGCGCGACCTTCAGACCCTCTACTGGATCGGCAAGTATCTCTATCACGTCGAGGATGCCGCCGACCTGGTGCAGCATGGCGTCTTCACACGCGACGAATACGAGATCTTCCAGAAGGCGGAAGCCTTCCTGTGGAACGTGCGCGTGCACCTGCACTATCTGCTGGGCCGGGCCGAGGAACGCCTGTCCTTCGACGTGCAACCGGCCCTGGCCGCCGAGCTTGGCTATGTCGATACCGACAAGCCGCGCCGGGCGGTGGAACAGTTCATGAAGGCCTACTTCCTGGTGGCCAAGGATGTGGGCGACCTGACCCGCATCTTCTGCGCCGCGCTGGAAGAACAGCACAAGAAACAGCGCCCGCTGCTGCGCCATATCCTGCCGGGCTTCCTGCGCCCGCGCAGCCCCGAAGACGATTTCTATGTCGAGAATGGCCGGCTGATGGCCCGCGCGGGCATCTTCCGCCAGGACCCGGTCAATATCATCCGCATCTTCTGCGTCGCCGATTCAAAGGGCGTGGGAATCCATCCGGGCACGCTGCGCACCATCACCCGCTCGCTGGACCTGATCACCGACAAGCTGCGCCAGAATCCCAAGGCCAACCAGGCCTTCCTGGAGGCGCTGACCTCGCGCCACGACCCGGAACGGGCGCTGCGGCTGATGAACGAATCCGGCGTGCTGGGCCGCTTCATTCCCGAATTCGGCCATGCCGTGGGGCTGATGCAGTTCAACATGTACCACCACTATACGGTCGACGAGCACCTGATCCGCGCGGTCGGCAATGTCGCTGCGATCGAGCGAGGCGAGAACAGCCAGGACAATCCCCTGGCCAGCGAGGTGGTCAAGCGCATCAAGAACCGCGAGGTACTATACTGCGCCATCCTGCTGCATGACGTGGCCAAGGGCCTGCCGGGCGACCATTCCGATGTCGGCGCCGAGATCGCGCGCAGCCTGTGCCCGCGCCTGGGCCTGTCGGAGACCGACACCGCCGCCGTCGCCTGGCTGGTCAAATACCACCTGGTGATGAGCGACACCGCCCAGCGCCGCGACGTCTCCGATCCCAAGACCGTGCGCGACTTCGTGGACATGGTGCAGACCCCCCAGATGCTGCGCCTGTTGCTGGTGCTGACCGTGGCCGACATTCGCGCGGTGGGGCCCGGTGTCTGGAACGGCTGGAAGGGCCAGTTGCTGCGCGAGCTCTATCACGCCGCCGAGGCCATGATCACCGGCGGCGACCAGGCGCCGTCACGCAGCGCACGCGTGGCCGCATCCAAGTCGGCGCTGGTCGAACGGCTGGGCGATTTCTCGCCTGAACAGCGCGAGCGCGCGCTGACGCGGCATTACGACAATTACTGGCTGGCCTTCGAGCCCGAGGACCTGGAGCGTCATGCCCGGCTGATGGCCGGGGCCGACGCCCAGAACCAGCTTCTGGCCCTGTCGGCGGTGTCCAGCACCTTCCGCGCCGTCACCGACATCACCATCTACACGCCGGACAATGCCGGCCTGTTCTCCCAGATCGCGGGCGCCATCGCCATGGCCGGCGGTTCCATCGTCGACGCCAAGGCCTTCACCACGACCGACGGCTTCGCGGTCGACGTCTTTTCGGTACAGGACCCCGAAGGCGAGGCCTTCAGCGACAAGGACCGCATCGCCCGCCTCAGCCGCGCCATCGAGCAAACACTGCGCGGCGAGGTGTGGCCGCGCCAGCAGCTGGCCCGCAAGCCCCAGAAGACGCGCACCAGCGCCTTCCGCATCACCCCCAGGGTGCATTTCGACAATGACGCCTCGCGCATCGCCACCGTGATCGAGGTCGAGGGCCTGGACCGGCCCGGCCTGCTCTACGACATGACGCATGCGCTGTTTGAATCCGGCCTGTCGCTGTCGACCGCGATGGTCACCACCTATGGCGAGCGCGCGGTGGACGTTTTCTATGTGCGCGACGGCTTCGGCCACAAGATCGTCCAGCCCAGCCGGCTGGAAGCCATCGAAAGCCGCCTGCGCAAGGCGCTGGGCGAAAAGCCCGCCCGGACGCTGGTGCCCTGATTGCGCCCGGCTTGCATGGGCGCGGGCTTGGCCGCATAACAGCCGCCAATTCAGCAAGAACCACTCCATGACCCAGAAACACGCCCCCCTTGTCCTGTCCGGCATGCAGCCCACCAACACCCTGCATCTGGGCAACTATCTGGGCGCGCTGAAGAACTGGGTGAAGATGCAGGACGAAATGCCCTGCCTGTTCTGCGTGGTGGACATGCACGCCATCACCGCCGACGCCGGCTATGGCAAACCCGCCGAGCTGGCCCAGGCCACGCGCGAGGTCACCGCCGCCTATATCGCCGCCGGCGTGGACCCGGCGCGCACCCCCATCTTCAACCAGGGCCAGGTGCCCGAACATGGCGAACTGGCCTGGGTGCTGAACTGCGTGGCGCGGCTGGGCTGGATGGACCGCATGACCCAGTTCAAGGAGAAGTCGGGCAAGCACAAGGAACGCGCCAGCGTCGGGCTTTACACCTATCCGGTGCTGATGGCCGCCGACATCCTGGTCTATCGCGCCACCCATGTCCCGGTGGGCGAGGACCAGAAGCAGCATCTGGAACTGGCGCGCGACATCGCCGCCAAGTTCAACAACGACTATGGCGAGGCGGATTTCTTCCCCCAGCCCGAGCCCGTCATCATGGGCCCGGCCACGCGCGTGATGAGCCTGCGCGACGGCACCAAGAAGATGTCCAAGTCCGACGAAAGCGACATGAGCCGCATCAACCTGACCGACGATGCCGACGCCATCGCGAACAAGATCCGCCGCGCGCGCACCGATCCCAGCGCCCTGCCCGACAGCAAGGACGGCCTGAAGGACCGGCCGGAAGCCGAGAACCTTCTGTCCATCCATGCCGCCCTGTCGGACCAGCCGCTGGAAGCCTCCATCGCCCAGTTCGCCGGAAAGCAGTTCTCGGAATTCAAGCCGGCGCTGGCCGACCTGACCGTGGCCAAGCTGGAGCCGATCAACCGCCGGATGCGCGAGCTGCTGGCCGATCCGGCCGAGATCGACCGCATCCTGCACCAGGGCGCGGCGCGCGCGCGCGCCATCGCCACGCCGATCATGGACGACGTGAAAAAGACGATCGGGTTTATCCGGTGAAAACGGCGCTGGTCACGGGCGCGGGCAAGCGGCTGGGCCGCGCCATCGCGCTTGACCTGGCGGCGGATGGCTGGAACGTCGCCATCCATTACAACACATCGGAAGACGAAGCCGACAGCGCCGCCCAGCAGGTGCGCGCCTTCGGCCGCGAAGCCGCCATCGTCAAATGCGATTTGTCGCGCGAGGATCAGACCGCCACGCTGGTCGAACGTGCCGCCGCCGAGCTGGGCCCGCTGACCGCGCTGGTCAACTCGGCCTCGCTGTTCGAAGATGACAATTGGCACAGTGCCACCCGCCAAAGCTGGGACGACCACATCGAGACCAACCTGCGCGCGCCCTTCGTGCTGGCCCAGCATTTCGCCCGCCAGCTTCCTGAAAACGCGCAAGGCAGCATCATCAATGTCATCGACCAGCGGGTCTTGAAGCCCACGCCACAATTTTTGTCCTACAGCCTGTCCAAGGCCGGGCTGCACTGGCTGACCACCACCCTGGCCCAGGCCATGGGCCCGCGCATCCGGGTCAATGCGGTGGGCCCCGGCCCCACCATGAAGAATCCGCGCCAGTCCGATGCCGACTTTGCCCGCCAGCGCGAAGCAACCGTCCTGGGCCATGGCGCCGAACCCGCCGATATCTGTGCCGCAGTGCGCTACCTGCTGTCGGCCGGCGCGGTGACGGGCCAGATGCTGGCGGTGGATGGCGGCCAGCACCTGATCTGGCAGACGCCCGATGTACAGGTGACGGAGTGAGGCTGGGCGAACTTATAGGGGCGGCGGTCCGGCTCTCGCCTAACGCCGCCGATGTACAGGTAACGGAATGACTACGCCCTATGCCAGCGCCGCGCGCGGCATCCGCCATGTCTTCATCCGCAACCTGGAACTGCCGGCCCATATCGGCGTCTATCGCCAGGAGGAAGGCCGCACCCAGCAGGTGCGCATCAATGTCGACCTGGCCACCGACGACATGGCCGACGCACAGGACATGCTGGAAAACGTCGTCGACTATCACGCGGTGGAAAAGCGCATCCGCGCCATCATCGCCGAGGGCCATGTGCGCCTGGCCGAGACCCTGGCCGAGCGCATTGCCGCCGCCTGTTTCGAGGATGCCCGGGTGCGCACCGTGCGGGTGCGGGTGGAGAAGCTGGAGGCCCTGACCGCCGCCGAAAGCGTCGGCATCGAGATCGAGCGGACACGCTAGTTGCGTCTTTTGTTGCCTGTTGCGGTACAATGGGGCGCATGAGTTCCGACCTTCCTCCCGATACGCCACCGCCTGACGCGTCCCTGCCCGATGCACCCCTCAAGGGCGCGGCGCGCATCGCCGCCTACCTGAAAACCCTGCCTGACGCGCCCGGCGTCTATCGCATGCTGAACGCGGCGGGCGAGGTTCTGTATGTCGGCAAGGCCAAGAGCCTGAAGAAGCGTGTCGCGGCCTATGCCACCGGCCGCGTCCATTCCGACCGGCTGACCCGCATGGTGGCCGACACCGCCGAGATGGTCTTCGTCACCACCCAGTCGGAAACCGAGGCGCTGCTGCTGGAGAGCAATCTCATCAAGCGGCTGAAGCCCCGCTACAATGTCAGCTATCGCGACGACAAGAGCTTTCCCTTCATCCTGCTGCGCCAGGATCACGCCTTCCCGCAGCTTCTGAAACATCGCGGCGCGCGCAGCACCAGGGGCGTCTATTTCGGTCCCTTTGCATCGGCCGGTGCGGTCACGCGCACCCTCAACACGCTGCAGCGCGCCTTCCTGCTGCGCTCCTGCTCGGATTCGGTGTTCGACAGCCGCACCCGCCCCTGCCTGCTGTTCCAGATCAAGCGCTGTGCCGCCCCCTGCGTGGGCCGTATCGACGAGCCCGGCTATCGCGTGCTGGTGGAGGAAGCCGAAGGCTTCCTGAAAGGCAAAAGCCGCGCGGTGCAGGATCAGCTGACCGCCGAGATGACCGAAGCCGCCGAGGCGCTGGACTTCGAGGCCGCCGCCCGCCTGCGCGACCGGCTCAAGGCAATGAGCCATATCCAGTCCAGCCAGGGCATCAATCCTTCCACCTTCGAGGAAGCCGATCTCTTCGCCGCCCATGCCCAGGGCGGTCATATCTGCATCCAGGTCTTCTTTTTCCGCGCGGGCCAGAACTGGGGCAACCGGCCCTATTTCCCACGCAACACCGGCGACATGCCGCTGGCCGAGGTGCTGGAGAGCTTCGTCGGCCAGTTCTATGACGAACGTCTTGCGCCCCGGCTGATCCTGACCTCCGAGGACTTGCCGGACGGCGAGCTCCTGGCCCAGGCGCTCAGCCTGCGCGCCGAACACCGGGTCGAGATCGCCAGCCCCAAGCGCGGCGAAAAGCACGACATCATGGCCGGCGCGCTGAACAACGCAAGGGAACAGCTTGGCCGCCGCCTGGCCGAGAACAGCGCCCAGGCCGAACTGCTGGAAGGCGTCGCCGACCTGTTCGGGCTGGAACAGCCGCCCCGCCGCATCGAGGTCTATGACAATTCCCACATCCAGGGCGCGCATGCACTGGGCGCCTTCATCGTCGCCGGGCCCGACGGTTTCGAGAAGGCGCAGTACCGCAAGTTCAACATCAAGGCCGAAGACCTCACCGCTGGCGACGACTACGCCATGATGCGCGAGGTGCTGACCCGCCGTTTCGCCCGCCTTTTGAAAGAGGAAGACGACGGCGAAAACAATCCGCGCTGGCGCCGCCCCGACCTGGTGGTGATCGACGGCGGCCCGGGCCAATTGTCCGTCGCCTGCCAGGTCTTCGCCGACCTGGGCGTGGAGGACGTGGCGCTGGTCGCCATCTCCAAGGGCCCCGACCGCGATGCGGGCCGCGAGCATTTCTACATGCCGGGCAAGGAACCCTTCCGCCTCGATCACAAGAGTCCGGTTCTGTACTATCTGCAACGCCTGCGTGACGAGGCGCACCGTTTCGTCATCGGCGGCCATCGCAAGAAGCGCAGCGCCGCCATCGGCGCCAACCCGCTGGACGAGATCGCCGGGGTCGGCGCGGGCCGCAAGCGCGCCTTGTTGCAGCATTTCGGCTCGGCCCGGGCGGTATCGGCAGCCAGCCTGGCCGACCTGGCCGCGGTGCAGGGCGTCAGCGAGACCCTGGCCCGCAAGATCTACGACTTCTTCCATCCCGGTTGACCGGACACCGCACGCTGTTCAGGCGATTTTCGCCGGTCGGGCATCGAAAAACAGGGGGATGACGCGGGCGGGGCCCGCCCACTAGACTGGCGCCATGTTCGCCCTGCCCAACGCCCTGACCATCCTGCGGATCGTGCTGGTGCCGGCTTTCGCCGTGGCCTTCGTGATTCCGGGCGAGGCGGCGCGCCTGACGGCCTTTTTCATCTTCGTGACGGCGGGCGTCAGCGACTGGCTGGACGGCTTTGCCGCGCGCAAGCTGAAAGCCGGTTCGGATTTCGGCCGCATGCTGGACCCCATCGCCGACAAGGTGCTGGTGGCGGTGGCGCTGATGATGCTGGTCGCCGAAGGCACCTTCACCCGCTACAACCCCTCGACCGGCATGCTCAGCCTGCTCAAGCTGGTGCCCGCGCTGATCATCCTGTCGCGCGAGATCCTGGTGTCGGGCCTGCGCGAATTCCTGGCCGGCACCCGCGTCAGCGTGCCCGTCACCGCCATCGCCAAGTTCAAGACCGCGGTGCAGATGGTGGCGATCGGCGCGATGATCCTGACGCCCTTCATGGACACCTATCTGCCGGGCATCTTCTCGCTCACCTATGCGGCGCTGGCCTATATCCTGCTGTATGTGGCGGCGGGGCTGACCGTCTATACCGGGGTGGTCTATTTCCGCAACGGCATGCGTCACATCCGCCCCGGCCCCACGCCCGAGCGCTCGTTATCCGACCCGCCGGCGTGACCTTGTTCTGATGGATTATCTCTGGGTCATCTTCACCCTGGCGGCCGCCGCCGGCCAGACCGCGCGCAATGCGCTGCAGCGCGACCTGACCGGCCCCTTGGGCGCGGGCGGGGCCACGCATGTGCGCTTTCTCTTCGCGCTGCCCTTCGCGCTGCTGTTCCTGCTGGCGGTGATGGCGGTTCAGGGCGCGGCCCTGCCCGCACTGCATGGCGCCTTCTTCGGCTGGCTGGCGCTGGGCGCGCTGACCCAGATCGTCGGCACCCTGCTGATGCTGCTGACCATGCAGCATCGGTCTTTCGTGGTCTCCATCGCCTTCCTCAAGATGGAGCCGGTGCTGACCGCGATCCTGGGCTTCGCCTTCCTCGGCGATCCCATCACGCCGCTGATGGCGGCGGCCATCGCGCTGGCGACCTTCGGCATGCTGCTGATCTCCATCAAGCCGGGCGGCGACCAGGGCGGGCTGCGGCCCGCGCTTCTGGGCCTGGCTTCCGGCGCCTTCTTCGCCGCCTCGGCGGTGGGCTTTCGCGGCGCCATCCTGGCATTGCCGCATGCCGACTACGTCCTGGCTGCGACCTTCACCCTGTTCGCGGGCCTGACGCTGCAAACGGCGGTCATGTCGGCCTGGCTGCGCGTCACCCGGCCCGGCACGCTGACCCACATGGCACGGGCATGGAAACAGTGCAGCACCGCCGGCCTGATCGGCGCGCTGGCGTCGGAATTCTGGTTCCTGGGTTTCGCGCTGGCCACCGCCGCCAGTGTGCGCACACTGGGCATGATCGACGTGATCTTCGCCCAGATGGTGTCGCACCGCATGCGCCAGCATGTCAGCGCGCGCGAGATGACCGGCATCGCCATCCTGCTGATCGGCGGGATATTGCTGGTCTGGGCGGAAAGCCAGGTCTAGGCGGTTGCGGGCACCTTGCCGCGCACTTCATCCGAATAGGCGGTCATCAGGGTTTCGGTCAGCGCACCGGGCTTGAAGCTGTAAGACCCGATCTGCGACACCGGGGTCACCTCCGCCGCCGAACCGGTCAGGAAACATTCCGAAAAGCCGGTCATCTCGTCGGGCATGATGTGTCGCTCCACCACCTCGATGCCGCGCGCCTTGGCAAGCCCGATCACGGTCTGGCGTGTGATGCCGTTCAGGAAACAGTCGGGCGTGGGAGTGTGCAGCACGCCATCAGCCACGAAGAAAACATTGGCGCCGGTCGCTTCGGCGACATAGCCGCGATAGTCGAACATCAGCGCATCGGCAAAGCCCTTGGCCTCGGCTTCGTGCTTGGAGATGGTGCAGATCATGTAAAGCCCCGCCGCCTTGGCATGCACCGGCTCAGTCTCCGGCGAGGGCCGTTTCCAGCGCGAAATGTCCAGCCGGATGCCCTTCAGCTTTTCCGCCGGGCTGAAATAGGACGGCCAGGGCCAGCAGGCGACGGCGACATGGATGGTGGTGTTCTGTGCCGACACCGCCATCATTTCGCTGCCGCGAAAGACCACCGGGCGCTGATAGCCGTCGGTGATGTTCTGCACCGCGGCGGCCTCGATGCAGGCCCGGTTGATCTCTTCGCGGGTGAAGGGGATCGTCATGCCCAGGGTTTCGGCGGAATAGAACAACCGGTCGGTATGTTCCTTCAGCTTGAAAATGGTGCCGTTGTAGATGCGCTGGCCCTCGAACACGCAGGAGCCATAGTGCAGGCCGTGGGTCAGCACATGGGTCTTGGCGTCCTTCCAGGGCACCATCTTGCCGTCGTACCAGAGCGAACCGTCTCGCTGGTCGAAAGGGATCACATCCGCCATTGCACGCATCCTCGAAACACTTGCCCTGCCCCGTCATTCCCGCTTGCGGACCCTTGGGGCGGCGTCCGCCCGCGGGCCCGGCCCCGCGGAGGCCTTGCCCGGTAGGCGGCCAGGGCCTAGTTATGTGGCATGTATAGCAGCATGGCTTATGCGAAAATCGCAAGGGTCAGACCCTCCATTTCGCACGCCTGCCAGGCATGGCAGCCATGAACGCCGCCAGCCAGCCCCATCTTCTGGTCGTCGACGACGATGAGCGCCTGCGGGCGCTGCTGCAACGTTACCTGTCCGCCAATGGTTACCGGGTCAGCGCCGCCCCCGGCGCGGCCGAGGCGCGGGCCCTGATGAAAAGCATGGAATTCGACTTGCTGATCCTGGACGTGATGATGCCGGGGGAGTCGGGCCTGGACCTGACAGGCGCGGTGCGCCAGACCTCGGCGGTGCCCATCCTGATGCTGACCGCCCGGGGCGATCCGGCCGACCGCATCGCCGGGCTGGAACTGGGCGCCGACGATTACCTGCCCAAACCCTTCGAGCCGCGCGAGCTGCTGCTGCGGGTCAATTCCCTTTTGCGGCGCGCCACCCCGCCCGAGGCGCCCGCCGCCGGCCCCGTCCGCATGGGCCAGGCGCTGTTCGATCCGGCCACCGCGCGGCTGACCCGCGCCGGCAAGCCGGTCAAGCTGACCGGCGCCGAAGCCGCGCTGCTCCAGCTTTTCGCCACCAATGCGGGACGGCCCTTTTCGCGCACCGACCTGTGCAAGCGGCTGAACGTGGCGCTGGAACGGTCGATCGACGTGCAGGTGACGCGCCTGCGCCGCAAGATCGAGGACGATCCCAAGCTGCCGCTCTATCTGCAGACGGTGCGCGGGGTTGGCTATATGCTCGTGCCCGATCGTGCCTGACGAAAAGCCCAAATTCCGCATCAAGCGCTATCTGCCGCGCGGCCTGTTCGGCCGCTCGCTGATCATCATCGTCGCGCCGGTGGTGCTGCTGCTTGGCATCCTGTCCTATGTCTTCTTCGAGATTAACCTGGACACTACCACCCGCGCCCTGGCCAGCGACGTGGCCGCCGATGTCGCGCTGCTGGTGGCGCTGGAGGATTCCACGCCCACGCTGGAGCGCGACGGGCTGCGCGCCCTGTCGGCGCGCCAGTTGCGCTATCGGCTGATCTATCATGACGGCGCCCGCGTCACCCCGCCCACGCGCCCGCCGGTCACCACCATCGACCAGGCGCTGGACGAAACCATCGCCCAGCAGATCGGCGAGGACCGCCACTTCGTCACCAGCCGCACCGGTATCGACTTCAACATCAAGGTCGATGTGAAGGACGGTGTGCTGGAAATCATCGTGCCGCGCGACCGCGTCACCGTTTCCCAGCCCGACCTGTATATCCTGTGGCTGGTCGGACCCGGCATGATCCTGCTGGGCATCGCCATCCTGTATCTGCGCGGACAGGTGCGGCCCATCGAAAAGCTGGCGCGCGCCGCCGAGGCCTTCGGCAAGGGCCGCGCCGTGCCCGACTTCAAGCCCTATGGCGCCAGCGAAGTGCGCCGCGCCGCATCCGCCTTCATCACCATGCGCGAGCGCATCGAGCGCCATGTCAGCCAGCGCACCGAGATGCTGGCCGGGGTCAGCCATGATCTGAAGACGCCGCTGACCCGGCTGAAGCTGGCGCTGGCGATGATCCCGGACGATCCGGAAATCCGCTCCATGCGCGGCGACATCGCCGAGATGGAGCATATGCTGGACGAATATCTGGCCTTTGCCCGCGGCGAGGGCGGCGAGGACTCGCAGACCATCGACCTGACCGAGCTTGTGCGCGACACCGCCACCGCCGCCGCCCGCGCCCGCCAGCGTGACAGCGTCGCCATCAACACGCCGGGCCCGATCGAGGTTTCGGTCAAGCGCGCGGCGCTGCGCCGCTGCCTGACCAACCTGATCGACAACGCCCTCAAGCATGGCACCAACGTCGCCGTCACGCTGGTGCGCGACGAAAAGCTGGTGGAGATCGTGGTCGATGACGACGGTCCCGGCATCGCCGCGGCGCGGCGCGAAGAAGCCTTCCGGCCCTTTCACCGCCTCGATGAGGGGCGCAACCTGCAGGCGGGCGGCAGCGGGCTGGGCCTGGCGATCGCCCGCGACATCGCCCGCGCCCATGGCGGCGACATCGTGCTGGGTGACAGCGAATTGGGCGGCTTGAAAGCGACGATCCGCTTGCCGGTTTAACGCAACTCTTTGGCACGCTTTTTGGCGGCATGCACCGTGCGCCGCATCAGCTTCGGCAGTTCGGGCATCAGCACCGCCAGCGCCGCCGCCGTGGTGCCGCCCGGGCTTGTCACCGCTTCGCGCAGCGCCGCGGCCGAAGCCTTGTCCGCCGCCAACAGCGCGCCGGCCCCCGACACGGTGGCGCGCGCGAACTGTTCGGCCTGGGCGCGCGGCAGGCCTTCCTTTATGCCCGCCTCGGTCAGCGCCTCGGCCATCGCCTTGCGCTCGGGCCCGATCCGGACACCGCGGTGACGGCATCGATCAGCCTTCCTTGTCCACCCACACGGTCTGGCCCAGCGCCGACAGAAGCTTGGTCGCCAGCTGCGGTCCGCCGCGGTGACACTTTCCGGCGCATAAAGCCCGGTGATGCCTGCGCCGATCGCGCCGGGCGTGTTGGGCTAGCGCGCACGATGCGGCTGCCCCGCCCCAGGCTCGCCATCGCCGACAGCGACGTGCCGGCCGCAATCGAAATCATCAGCGCGCCACCCTGCGCCATCGCCGCCAGCGCCCCCGCTTCGGTCTTGAGAATCTGCGGCTTCATCGCCACCACGCAGGCCGCGATGGATTTCGCCGTCACCTGCGCGGGCGCGGCCACCAGCGTGACCGCTTTCTTTTGGGCCAGGGCTTTGAGCGTGGATGACGGCCTGGGTTCGACGACGGTGACGGGGCCGATGCCGCCGGCCAGCCAGCCCTTCAGAAGGGCGCTGCCCATCCGCCCGCAGCCGACAAGGATGATCGCTTTGCCCACGGCGTCAGACCGTTCGCCTGAACACGCCCCAGGCCATTACGCCTGGCCGACGCATTCCAGCACCGCGGCGGCCATGGCGTCTTCCGCCGACTTGCCGCCCCACAGCACGAACTGGAAGGCGGGGTAGTAATGCTCGCAGGCTTCCAGCGCCAGGTTCAGCATCGCCTCGCACTGGGCGGCGCTGACTTCGGCATCGGGGAAAATCATCGCATGGCGGAAAATCACCGTGCCGTCCTGCGGCCACAGGTCGAAATGGCCGATCCACAGCTTGGCGTTCACATGCATCAGCAGGTCCGCGACATTCTGGCGGCGCACCCCCTCGCTGACCCGCATGTCGAAGGCGCTGGACAGGTGCAGCGACTGCAGGTCCTCGCGCCAGGAGAAGCTGAAATGGTGGTCGCTCCAGCGCCCGGCCACCGACAGGTTCAGCTCGTCACGCCCCGACCGCTCGAAAGCCCAGCCATTGGCCTCGACCTGCCGCTCCAGCAGATCCAGGGGGTGGAGCGTGCCGACCGGCTCGTCGTCCAGGTGCATAAAGGAGGTCATCGCGGGTACTCCAGGCCATCCCTTTTGGGGAAAAGACCACAAAACGAAGCAGTTGCGATCCAAACTGGCACAAGGGTTTGTGCCCGTACAAGAGTCCGGGAGTCACGAACTGGGCATGAAAAAAAGATTCCACAGCTTTGCGGACACGCCGGATTCCAGCGCAGCAGACGGCTGCCGCGGCTGTGGATTGCGCTAAGTGCTTGATTTGGAGTCGGAACCGGACTCCAGCGCCGCGATCCGCGCCGCCAGCGCCTCATTCTCGGCGCGCGCCTTGGCGGCCATCGCCTTGACCGCCTCGAATTCCTCGCGCGGCACGAAATCCATGTCCGCCACCAGCCGTTCCAGCCGCTGGCGCATGAAGGTGTCGATTTCGGCGCGCAGGCCCTGGGCCATGCCCGCCGCATCGGTAAAGGCCTTGGCCATGCCATCCAGGAAGGGATTGTCGGTCTGCGCCATGACGGGCTCCATATCGCAGCCTCTATATGACCAGCCCGGCCTGCGGGCACAAGCCACCTTGCAGAACCGTGTCTTGACATTGTGGCGCGGGTGCTGCCCGTCTAACCCGCGATTTCGACGATCCCAGCATCAGGTTCCATGATCCAGGCCCTGCTTCCCTATCCCCATATCGACCCGGTGGCCCTGCACATCTGGGGGCCGCTGGAAATCCGCTGGTATGCCCTGGCCTACATCGCCGGCATCGTGCTGGCCTGGTGGGGCATCGTGCGGGTGCTGCGCAAGAAGGCGCTGTGGGCCCATCCGCCCTTCAACGGCAGGCCGCCGGCCACCGAGGACGATATCGGCGACCTGGTGGTCTGGGCCGTCTTCGGCGTCATCATCGGCGGACGGCTTGGCTGGGTGCTGATCTATGGCGTCATCCTGTGTTCGGTGACGCCCGACTATGGCGGCTTCTGCACCGGCCTGCCGATGGATTTCGTCCATCACCCCATGCGCATCTTCGCGGCCTGGGAAGGCGGCATGTCCTTTCATGGCGGCCTGTTCGGCGTGATCGTCGCCATGTGGCTGTTCTGCCGCAAACGCAAGCTGAAGCTGCTGCCCATCGCCGACCTGGCCTGCGCCTTCGCGCCGGTCGGCCTGTTCTTCGGCCGCATCGCCAACTTCATCAATGATGAATTGTGGGGCCGGCCCACCGACGTGCCCTGGGCGATGATCTTCCCGCGCGGCGGCAACATTCCCCGTCACCCCAGCCAGCTTTACGAGGCGGCGCTGGAAGGCATCGCGCTGTTCATCATCCTGCAGATCGCGCTGCGCGTGTTTCGCGCCAACGAACGGCCGGGCCTGCTGTCGGCCCTCTTCCTGTTCGGCTATGGCGCCTTCCGCTTCTTCGTCGAATGGTTCCGCGAGCCCGACAGCCAGTTCATTGGCCCCATCTCCATGGGCATGGCGCTGTCGATCCCGATCTGGCTGGCGGCCGGGTTTCTGTTCTGGATTTCCCGGCGCAAGCCCGCGGCGCAATGACGGCGCATGAAGGCAACAGCGTGACTTTGGCCAGCCGCATCGCGGCGCTTATCGAGGCCCAGGGCCCGATGTCGGTGGCGCAGTTCATGTCCATCGCCCTGCTCGATCCCGCCCAGGGCTATTACGCCACCCGCGATCCCTTCGGCCCCCGCGACAAGGGCGGCGATTTCATCACCGCGCCCGAAATCAGCCAGATGTTCGGCGAGATGCTCGGCCTGTGGCTGGTGCAGGCCTGGATCGACCAGGGGCGTCCGCAAAATCCCCGCCTGGTCGAACTGGGACCGGGGCGCGGCACGCTGATGGCCGACATCCTGCGCGCCGCCCGCCAGGCGCCCGGCTTCCTGGACCAGCTTGAGGTGGTGCTGATCGAGGCCAGCCCGGTGCTGCGCGCCGTGCAGCAGCAGACGCTGGCCGACAGCGGCGCAGCCGTGCGCTGGCAAAACCAGTTCGGCGAAGGACTGGACGAGCGGCCGCTCTTTCTGGTCGCCAACGAGTTTTTCGACGCCCTGCCGCTGCGCCAGTATGTAAGGACCGACCGCGGCTGGTGCGAGCGCATGGTCACGGTGGAAAATGACGCCCTGGCCTTCGGCCTGGCCCCGGTGCCCGCGCCCCGGCCCGCCATACCGCTGAGCCCCGAAACCGCGCCCGATGGCGGGGTCTATGAAACCTCGCCCGCTGCCCTGGCGCTGGCCGAGGATATCGCCGCGATCATCGCCCGGCGCGGCGGCGCGGCCCTGCTGGTCGATTACGGCTATCAGAGCCGCAACGGCTTCGGCGAAACCCTCCAGGCGCTGGGCGGCCACCGCTTTGCCGACGTGCTGGCCGCCCCGGGCCGGGACGACCTGTCCGCCCATGTCGATTTCGCGGCCCTGGCCGGGGCCGGGCGGCAGGGCGGCGCGGCGGTGCTGGGCCCGGTGTCCCAGGGCGCCTTCCTGACCGCGCTGGGGCTGGACCAGCGCGCCGGCCAGCTTGCCAGCGCCAATCCAAGCGCCGCTGAGAGCCTCAAGGCGGCGGTGGAGCGGCTGACCGCGCCGGCCCAGATGGGCACCCTGTTCAAGGCCCTGGCCTTCCTGCCGCCCGCTTTCGACAGCGCGCCGGGATTCATGGAGCGCCCCAAATGAGCACCGAGACACCCGCGCCCGTCAGCGCCATGACCGCCCCGAACCTGGCCGCGCCCGGCCTGGTCCACGGCTTCTTCCTGCGTCATGGCGGGACGTCCGGCGGCATCTATGAAAGCCTCAATTGCGGTCCCGGCTCGCGCGACGATGCCGATGCGGTGGGCGAAAACCGCCGCCGCGTGGCCCAGGCCCTGGGCCCCGGCATCGAACTGGTGACGCAGTACCAGATCCACAGCGCGGTGGTGCATGCGGTGCCGCATACCGGCACGCGCGAAGGCGATGCGATGGTCACCGCCACGCCGGGCCTGGCGCTGGGCATCCTGACCGCCGACTGCGCGCCCGTGCTGCTGGCCGATGCGGGCGCGCGCGTGATCGGGGCCGCCCATGCCGGCTGGAAAGGTGCATTAGGCGGGGTGCTGGAAAACACCGTCGCCGCGATGGAGCAGCTGGGCGCGCGGCGCGAAAACATCCACGCCGCCATCGGCCCCGCCATCAGCCAGGACAATTACGAGGTCGGCTGGGAATTCCGCGACCGTTTCCTGGAGCTGGGCCTGCGCAACCGCCGCTTCTTTGTGCCCTCGGACCGTGAGGGCCATTACCGCTTCGACCTGAAGGGTTATGGCGCGCACCGCCTGGCCCAGGCCGGGGTGACGTCGGTGGAAATCCTGCCCGCCTGCACCTATCCGCCGGAAAACGGCTTCTTCAGCTACCGGCGCACGACCCACAGGGGCGAGCCCGATTACGGCCGCCAGGTTTCGGCCATCGCACTGCTCCCATAATCCGGTCCAACAACCCGGCAATTTGCCAGCATTTGCGCGGCGAATGCGCGCGGTTGCGGCCCGCAGCCCCAGCCGCTAAAAGCCCGTCATCAATTCTACACGGAGCCTCCGCGTTTCGGGGGACATGATGGGGCTGGCGCAATGACGGATCTGGGCGGTTCGCGAGGCATGCGCCTCATCGCAGGCAATTCCAACGCCCCCCTGGCCGAGGCCATCGGCCAGTATCTCAAGCTGCCCTACGTCAAGGCCCAGGTGCGCCGCTTCGCCGACATGGAAGTGTTCGTCGAGGTGCAGGAAAATGTCCGCGGCGAGGACATGTTCGTCATCCAGTCGACCAGCTATCCGGCCAACGACAACCTGATGGAACTGCTGATCATGATCGACGCGCTGCGCCGCGCCTCGGCCCGGCGCATCACCGCGGTGATCCCCTATTTCGGCTATGCCCGCCAGGACCGCAAGGTCGGCCCGCGCACCCCCATCTCGGCCAAGCTGGTGGCCAACCTGATCACCGAGGCGGGCGCCAACCGCGTCCTGACCGTCGACCTGCATGCCGGCCAGATCCAGGGCTTCTTCGACATTCCCACCGACAATCTGTTCGCCATGCCGGTGATCGTGAAGGACATCATCGACCATATCGGGCCCAAGCTGCCGATGGTGGTCTCGCCCGACGTGGGCGGCGTGGTGCGCGCCCGCGCCCTGGCGCGCCGGCTGGGCACCGACCTGGCCATTGTCGACAAGCGCCGCGAGAAGGCGGGCGAATCCGAGGTGATGAACATCATCGGCGACGTGGAAGGCCAGTCCTGCGTGCTGATCGACGATATCGTCGATTCGGGCGGCACCATCTGCAACGCCGCCGAGGCGCTGCTGAAGAACGGCGCCACCGAGGTCTATGCCTATGCCACCCACGGCGTGCTGTCGGGCGGCGCGGTGACGCGCATCAGGAATTCCAAGCTCAAGTCGATGGTGGTGTCCGATTCCATCCAGGCCACCGACGGGGTGCGCGACTGCCCCAATATCCGCACCATCTCCATCGCGCCTTTGCTGGGCGAAGCCATGCGCCGGATCAACAACGAGGCGTCGGTCTCTAGCCTGTTCGACTGATGGTCAGACCAGCGCGCCCACGATCGCGCCCTGTATCACAACCACCAAAGTCCAGTGCGCCGCGTCGATCGCCGTGGCCGCCAATGGCTTTTGCAGGAACTGGTGATTGATTACCGTGCTGGTCGCCAACAGCCCCACCCCAAGCGTCAGCCCCGCAATGGCCCCGAAGCCGGCGCCCACCACGCCCAGATGGTCCAGGGTCTGATAGACCACCGCCGCCATCACCACCTCGCCCACCAGGCAGACCGCCAGCGGCGTCAGGGGCATTTTCCGCTGCTCGCCCTCCGGACAGGGCGGCAGGCCATGCGCCCGCTGCCAGGGCGCGCTGAAAACTGTGTACCAGGCCGCTCCGAACAGCCAGGCGGCCAGCCCCGCCAGGGCAATGACGACGAACGGATTGTGCATGGCGTTTCCCCTTTGTTTTCCCTGTTCGGCGCAAGGCTAGCATGGCCCCCGCCCCCGTCCAGGAGGCCATGGTTGCCTTGCGGCGTCCCTTCGGCTAAAAGCCACGCCTTTCCGCCCCGCCGCCGGCTTGGGCGGCCGCCGAAGGATCAGGAAAATGTCGCAGGTTCAAGAGCTTAAGGTTGAAGCGCGCAGCGGTACGGGCAAGGGCCCGGCCTATCAGGCGCGCCAGAAGGGCCTGATTCCGGGCGTCATCTATGGCGGCACCAGCGAGCCGGAGAATGTGAATGTGGACGGCCACGCCCTGTTCCTGCACGTCAGCACCGGCCACTTCCTGACCACGCTGTTCAACCTGGACATCGCCGGCAAGAAGACCCGCGTGATCCCGCGCGACCTGCAGCTGGACCCGGTGACCGATTTCCCCGTCCATGTCGATTTCATGCGCCTGGAAGAAGGCGCCACCGTGCGCCTGTCGATCCCGGTGCGCTTCAAGGGCCAGGACACCTCGCCCGGCCTGAAGAAGGGCGGCACGCTGAACATCGTGCGCCACGAGATCGCGCTGATCTGCCCGGCCGACACCATTCCCAACACCATCGATGTCGACGTGTCGGGCCTGGACATCAACGAGTCCATCCACATCAAGACGCTGAACCTGCCCGAAGGCGTCAAGCCGGTGATCCAGGGCCGCAACTTCACCATCTGCTCGATCGTTGCGCCGACCAGCGTGCGTGAAGAACTGCGTGCCGCTGCCGCCGCCGCCGATGCGCCCGCCGCCGAGGCCGCACCCGCCGCCGCTGCCGCCGCGCCCGCCGCCAAGAAGTAAGACACGCCGACGCCGGAGGGAGGCGCATCCCTTATGGATACGCCCCTTCTCGTTGCCGGACTAGGAAATCCCGGATCGCAATATGCGAAGAACCGGCACAATGCCGGGTTCATCGTCGTGGACGAAATTCACGCCGCGCACGGCTTCGGCCCCTGGAAGGCGAAGTTCGACGGGCTGATCAGCGAAGGCAGGCTGGCCGGGCGCAGGGTCTATCTGCTCAAGCCCCAGACATACATGAACCTGTCGGGCGACAGCATCGGCCCTGCCCTGCGTTTCTACAAACTGCCGCTGTCGGCCCTGGTGGTGATCCATGACGAGATCGACCTGGCCGCGGGCAAGCTGAAAGTGAAGACCGGCGGCGGCGATGCCGGACAGAATGGCCTCAAGTCCATCACCGCCACGCTGGGACCGGACTATCGGCGGGTGCGCGTGGGCATCGGCCATCCGGGCATGAAGGAGATGGTCTCGAACCATGTGCTGGGCAATTTCGGCAAGGACGAGATCGCCTGGCTGAAGCCGATGGTCGAGGCGATGGTGAAAGCCGCCCCGCTGCTGGCCAAGGACGACGACAACGGCTTCATGAGCAAGGTGGCGCTGCTGACCCAGCCCGCGAAGCCGCCAGAGAAGCCGAAAGCCGATAAAGCAAAGAAAGAACCGGAATAATGGGATTCAAGTGCGGTATCGTGGGCCTGCCCAATGTCGGCAAGTCGACCCTGTTCAATGCGCTCACGCAGACGGCCGCCGCCCAGGCCGCCAACTATCCCTTCTGCACCATCGAGCCGAATGTCGGCGATGTCGCCGTGCCCGATCCGCGCCTGGACACGCTGGCGAAGATCGCCGGATCGCAGGAGATCATTCCCACCCGCATCACCTTTGTCGACATTGCCGGGCTGGTGCGCGGGGCATCGAAGGGCGAAGGACTGGGCAACCAATTTCTGGCCAACATCCGCGAGGTCGATGCGGTGGTGCATGTGCTGCGCTGCTTCGAGGATGACGACATCACCCATGTCGACGGCAAGATCGACCCCATCGCCGATGCCGAGACGGTGGAAACCGAACTGATGCTCGCCGACCTGGAATCGATGGAAAAGCGCGTCCTGCCGCTGGAGAAAAAGGCCAAGGGCGGCGACAAGGATTCCAAGGAGCTGCTGGCGCTGATGACCAAGGCGCTGGTGCTGCTGCGCGACGGCAAGCCCGCACGCCTGGCCGAACTGACGCCGGAAGAGCGCGCGCCCTACAGCCAACTTGGCCTGATGACCGCCAAGCCGGTGCTGTATGTGCTGAATGTCGAGGAAGGCTCGGCCGCCGCCGGCAATTCCATTTCCGCCCGCGCCGAAGAAATGGCGAAGAAGCAGGGCGCCAAGGCCGTGGTGATTTCGGCGAAGATCGAAGAGGAAATCGCCCAGATGCCCGCCGCCGACCGCGGCGACTTTCTGGACTCGCTGGGCCTGGAAGAGCCCGGCCTGAACCGGCTGATCCGCGCCGGTTACGAGCTGCTGGGCCTTCTGACCTTCTTCACCGTGGGGCCCAAGGAAGCGCGCGCCTGGACGGTGACGGCGGGCTCAAAAGCGCCCCAGGCCGCGGGCGTGATCCATACCGATTTTGAGCATGGCTTTATCCGCGCCGAAACCATCGCCTACGGTGACTATGTCGCCGGCAAGGGCGAGGCCGGCGCGCGCGAGGCGGGCAAGTTCCGGCTGGAAGGCAAGGAGTATGTCGTCCAGGACGGCGACGTGATGCACTTCCGCTTCAACACTTAAGGTTGCACGCGGCGACGCGCGCGAAAGGTACCTCTTGGCATTCCTGAAAGCTCCAGCCTCCATCGCCCGCGCCCTGGCCGCGCGGGATTATAGCACCGCGACCCCCGTGCAGGCGGCCGTGCTGGAAGCGGACGCCGCGCGCGATCTTCTGGTGTCCGCCCAGACCGGGTCGGGCAAGACCATCGCCTTCGGCCTGGCGATGGCCGAAACCCTGCTGGAAGGCGCCGACACGCTGGGACGGGCCGCCGCCCCACTGGCGTTGGTCATCGCGCCCACGCGCGAGCTTGCCTTGCAAGTCCAGCGCGAACTGAACTGGCTTTATCAATATGCCGGCGCGCGCGTGGTTTCCTGCGTGGGCGGCATGGACCCGGGCGCGGAACGCCGCCAGCTTGCGGGCGGCGCCCATATCGTGGTCGGCACGCCGGGCCGTTTGCGCGACCATCTGGAACGCCGCGCGCTGGACGTCACCGGGCTGAAGGTCGCGGTGCTGGACGAGGCCGACGAAATGCTCGACATGGGCTTTCACGAGGACCTGCAGTTCATCCTGGAAGCGACGCCGGCGGACCGCCGCACGCTGCTGTTCTCGGCCACCCTGCCCAAGGATATCCTGTCTTTGGCGCAGCAGTATCAGCGCGACGCGCTGCGCATCGCCACGCGCGGCGAGGCCGGCGGCCATGCCGACATCGAATACCGTGCCGTGCGCATCGCGCCGGGCAGCGCCGAGCGTGCGGTGATCAACCTGTTGCGCTTCATCGATCCGCCCAGCGCGCTGGTCTTCTGCAGCACCCGCCAGGCGGTGCGCCACCTGGAAGCGATGCTGCTGGAACGCGGCTTCGCGGCGGTTTCGCTTTCGGGTGAGCTCAGCCAGAACGAGCGCAACCATGCACTTCAGGCGCTGCGCGACGGGCGCGCCCGCGTCTGCGTCGCCACCGACGTGGCCGCGCGCGGCATCGACCTGCCCAGCCTGTCGCTGGTGATCCATGCCGACCTGCCCAATGACGCCCAGGTTCTGCAGCATCGCAGCGGCCGCACCGGCCGCGCCGGGCGCAAGGGGGTCAGCATCCTGCTGGTGCCGCCGTCGCGCCGCCGCCGCGCCGAGGAAATGCTGGGCCGCGCGCGCGCGCAGTTTACCTGGTCCAACCCGCCCTCGCCGGAGGAGATCCGCAAACTGGATACCGAGCAGCTGATGACCAATCCCATCCTGACCGAACCGGCCCGGGACGAGGACAATGCCACCGCCGACGCCCTGCTGGCCGCACACGATCCGCGCACGCTGGCGGCGGCCTTTGTCCGCCTCTATCGCGCAGGCTTGCCCGCGCCGGAAGAAATCAGCGTGCCGCCGGAGCGGTCTCACGAGGGCAAACCGGCACGCGACGGCAGGAAGCCGCGCAAGGACCGCAACGAACGCGAGCCCCGCAAGATGCAGGCGCCAGGTCATGACGGCCCGCGCAAGCCCCGCGCCACGCGCGATGATTTCGCCGGCGGCCCCTGGTTCCTGATCACGGTGGGCCGCGAGCGCAATGCCGATCCCAAATGGCTGCTGCCGGAAATCTGCCGCCAGGGCGGCGTCACCAAGGCCGATATCGGCGCGATCCGCGTCCATGACGCCGAAACCCGCTTCCAGGTGTCGCCGCAGGTCGCCGAGAACTTCGCCGCTGAGGTCTCGGCGCGCCAGAAGGGCGGCGTGCGCATCTTCCCCGCGCCCGGCAACAATGGCGAGCCTTCGCCGCCAAAGCCCGCCGCCGCACAGGCCGGCGCAGACCATGCGCCCAGACAGACGTCAGAAAAGCCCCGCGCGGAAAAGTCCCACGCCGGGAACCCTCATGGTGGCAAGCCTTATGATGGAAAGCCCCGTGACGGAAAACCGAAATCCGGAAAGCCGTTCAAGGGCAAGAAGCCGTTTGCCGGCAAACCCAAGCCCGGCAGCGGCTATCTGAAAAAGCCCAAGCACGGCAAGAAATCGGGCAAGCCGCAATCCGGCTGATCCTCAGCGCAAACTCGCTTCGATATTGCCGCCATCGACGGTGACGATGGCCGCCGTGGTCTTGGCCGCACCCGCCAGATAGACGAATGCGTCCGCCACATCGGCGGCGGTGACTTCGCGCTTCAGAAGATTGCCTGCCAGATAGTCCGCCTCGCTCAGCCCGCGCGCCTTGCTGCGCGCAGCCACCATGTCGTCGGTCAGCAGGCCGCTGCGGATGCGGTCGGCATTGACCGCATTGGCGCGGATGCCGTCCTTGCCGTGGTCCAGCGCATACTGCTTGACCAGGAACAGGGTCGCCGCCTTGGGCAATCCATAAGGCCCGAATTCCTTGCCCGGATTGACCGCCTGTTTCGACACATTGAACAGCAGGCAGCCATAGGTGCCCTGGGCCTGCATGATGCGGGTGGCGTTCTGCGCCACCGCCTGGTGCGCCCAGAAATTCAATTCGAACGATTTTCGCAGCGTCTCGTCATCCACGGTGCCGATCGCGCCCTGCCAGGCCGCGCCGGCATTGGACACCACGATATCCACCCCGCCGAAGGCCGCGACCACGGCATCGAAAGCCGCGCGCACGCTTCGGGGATCGGTGACGTCGCAGGCGACCGCCCGCCCGCCGATCTTTTTCGCCACCACCTGTGCCGCCGCCAGGTCGCGGTCCAGCACCGCGACCTCGGCACCCTGCCTGGCAAAGGCCGCCGCCGTCGCCGCGCCGATCGCCCCGCCGCCGCCGGTCACCACCGCCACCTGCCGCGCCAGCGGCTTTTCGGCGCTCTTGCCCAGCTTGGCCTGTTCCAGCGACCAGTATTCCATGTCGAACATGTCGGCCTCGCCGATGGGCTGGAAGGTGCCGATGGCCTCGGCATCGGTGATCACCTCCACCGTATTCTCGGCGATGTCGGCGGCGATGGCCGCATCCTTGGCCGATGCGCCCAGGCCGAACAGGCCCACACCCGGCACCAGCACCACGCGCGGCATCGGGTCCAGCTCGGTCTTTTTCACCACGCTCCGCGCATTGTTGCGCGCGAAATAGTCGTGATAGCGCGCGACATAGGCGTCGACGGCCGCCTTCACATCGCCGGCCCAGGCATCCAGCTTTCCCGCTTGCGGCGCGGGCAGCAGCAGCGGCCAGTTCTTGGTGCGGATGGTGTGATCGGGCGTGGCCACGCCGATTTGCGAATAGCGCGCCACATCGGCCCCGTTCACATAGTCCAGAATGGCCGGGCCAGTACGGAAATCCAGGATCTGCCGCTTGACCGTGCCGGCATTGGCGTCGCGGGCAATCGCCACGCAGCCGCGCAGGATCGGCGCGATCTCAGCCACCGTGGCCAGCGCGCCCGGCAGCGCCCCCGCCGCGCGGGTCTTGCGCTGGCGGGCCAATCGTTCCTCGGCCAGCGAGACAAATTCGACCATGCGGCCATAGGCCTGGTCCGCCGTCTCGCCCATGGTGAAGATGCCATGCTGCAGCAGGATCAGGCCTTCCACCCCGGGGTTGGCGTCGAAAATATCCGCCACCGCCTTGGCCAGGGCAAAGCCCGGCATGACATAGGGCACATAGGCCACCCGGTCGCCATAAACCTCACGCGCCAGCGCCTCGCCATCCGGCTGGTCGATCAGCGACAGCACCGCGGTGGAATGGACATGGTCGATATATTTGTGCGGCAGAAAGCCGTGCAGCAGGGTTTCGACCGACGGATTGGGCGCGCCCGCATCCAGCAGGTTGATGCGCTGGAAATTGACCATCGCCTCGTCGCTCATGGCGTCCAGCGCGCGCAGCTTGCGGATCGGCGCCAGCCGCACGGCGGGCAGCCCGGCGGGCTCGATATTGCCCATGTCCCAGCCCGAACCCTTGACGCAAAGCACCTCCACGTCCTCGCCGAGCTGATCTTTCACAACCGTCTTGACCGATGTGTTGCCGCCGCCATGCAGCACCAGCTTCGGGTCGCGCCCCAGCAGCCGGGTCGTATAGACCCGCAGCGCCAGGTCTTCGTTGACGCCCTGCCCGGCATAACGGGCGACATAGTCGGCGGCGTCCTTATCGGACCATTGGGACTGCATCGCCGCCTCAGCTCTTGGGGAACAGGTTGCGCAGGCCCTCGGGCGTCGCCGGGCACACACCGCGCTCGGTGATCAGGCCGGTCACCAGCCGCGCCGGGGTAACGTCGAAAGCCGGATTGGCGGCGGGGCTGCCGGGCGCGGCAATCTCCACCGTCACCACCTTGCCGTCCGTGGTGCGGCCGGCGATTTTCAGCATCTCATCGGCGCCACGTTCCTCGATGGGAATGTCGGCGCCCGAATCCAGCGTCCAGTCGATGGTGGAACTGGGCAGCGCCACATAGAAGGGCACGCCATTGTCCTGCGCCGCCAGCGCCTTCAGATAGGTGCCGATCTTGTTGGCGACATCGCCATTGGCGGTCACCCGGTCGGTGCCCACGATCACCAGGTCCACCTGGCCTTTCTGCATGTAATGGCCGCCGGCATTGTCGGCGATGATGGCATGGGGCACGCCGTGGCTGCCCAGCTCGAACGCGGTCAGGCTGGCGCCCTGGTTGCGCGGGCGGGTTTCGTCCACCCACACATGCAGCTTCACGCCCGCGTCATGCGCCATGTAGATCGGCGCCAGCGCGGTACCATAATCGACCGTGGCCAGCCAGCCGGCATTGCAATGGGTCAGGATATTGACGGGCTGGCCCGGCTTTCTTGCCGCCACCTGTTCGATGATCTTCAGCCCGTTCCAGCCGATCGCCTCGCTCATCGCCACATCCTCGTCGGCGATCTTGGCGGCCTCGGCCCAGGCCAGCGCGGCGCGCTTGCCGTGCGGCTGGTTCATCAGCGTGCCGCGCATGCGCCACAGCGCCCATTTCAGGTTGATCGCGGTGGGGCGGGTTTCCTCCAGCATCTCCAGAACCGCCTGGATATTGTCGTCGCTGGCATCCTCGCGCACCGCCAGCGCCAGGCCATAGGCGCCCACAGCACCGATCAGCGGCGCACCGCGCGTCTGCATGGACTTGATAGCATGGGCGGCATCGTCCGCCGAGCGCAGCGTCAGGGTGACGAATTCGTGCGGCAGGCGCGTCTGGTCGATGATGCCGAAGGCATCCTCGCCGATGGGCCAGACCGAGCGGTAATGTTCGCCGTTGATTTTCATGCCGCGTCTTTCTTCTGGCGTTTTTCAGGGCGCGGTTGGAACCGTCGCCTTCATGGCCGGATATTCGCAGAACCTGTCATACCATGCCGCCAGCTTGGGCCGGCTTGCGCGCCAATCCATGTCGGGCAGGCGGAAGGAAACATATCCGATGGCGCAGGCCACCGCGATTTCCCCGATGGTGGGCGTCTCGGCAAATTTTGTGCGTTCCAGCACATCCAGCGTGGCGGTGATCGTATCCATCTGGCGGGCGCGGTAGTTTTCCGGCACCGCCGCCTCGCGCCCCAGCATGATGAAGGCCACCGCCGCATCGGCCAGCCCGTCGCCCAGGGCCTGCAGGCCCAGCGCCTTCCAGCGCCCGGAACTGTTCTTGAAGATGTTGTTGCCGGGGAAGAATTTTCCCCCGCCCAGGTGATTGAGGTATTCGCAGATCACCGGGCTGTCGATCAGCACCGAGCCGTCATCCAGCACCAGCGCCGGGATCTTGCCCAGCGGATTGACCCGGCGGAAATTCTCGTCCTGCACCGGCAGGGTGCGGATCACCTCCAGCTTCAGGTCCAGCTCATGGGCGACGACCTGGCACTTGCGGGCAAATGGCGATGCGGAATTGCCGTAAAGTTTCATTGCGGCCCCTCCGCCTCAATGGCCTTCAAAGGCCACCAGCGCCGTCACCGGCTTGCCCAGCGCGCGCAGCTTCTCGGCGCCGCCGATTTCCGGCAGGTCGATGACAAAGGAACAGCCGATCACATTGGCGCCTGCCCGCTCCAGCAGCTTGATGCCGGCAAAGGCGGTGCCGCCGGTGGCGATCAGGTCGTCGACCAGAAGCACCTTTTCGCCCTTCTCGATGGCGTCGACATGAATCTCGACCCGGTCAGTGCCGTATTCGAGCTGATATTCCTCGCCGATCACGGTGTGGGGCAGCTTGCCCTTCTTGCGGATCGGCACGAAACCCACCGACAACTGGTGCGCCACCGCGCCGCCCAGGATAAAGCCGCGCGCTTCCAGCCCGGCAACCTTGTCGATCTTCATACCCGCCCAGGGCTGGACAAGCTGGTCCACGGCAGCGCGGAACGCGCGCGCATCGCCCAAAAGGGTGGTGATGTCGCGGAACATGATGCCCGGCTTGGGATAGTCGGGAATGGAGCGGATGACGCTTTTGAAATCCATGGTCATTTCCTCAATACGCGGCCGGCCACCGCATCCAGCCTGTCGATCATCACCGGGTCGCGCTTTTCCGGCGCGGTGATCAGGGCATAGTCCAGCACCGTCTCGGGCCGGTCGGGGCAGGTGGAGGGTGTCCGCTCCGGCCCCAGCTTGGGCGCCACCGCCATGATCAGCCTGCGGGCATTCTCGGCGTTGGACTGCATCACCTTGATCACCGCCTCGACCGTCACATGCTCGTGATCGTCGTGCCAGCAGTCATAGTCGGTGACCATGCAGACAATGGCATAGGGCAGCTCGGCCTCGCGCGCCAGCTTGGCCTCGGGCATGGCGGTCATGCCGATCACCGCGCAGCCCCAGTCGCGATATAGAAAGCTTTCGGCGCGGGTGGAGAACTGCGGCCCCTCCATGCAGATATAGGTGCCGCCCTCGCTATGGTCGATCTTCTGTTCGCGCGCCGCCAGGGTCAGCGCCCCCGACAGCTTGGGGCACACCGGATGGGCCATGGGCACATGCGCCACCAGGCCGGGGCCGAAGAAGCTCTTTTCGCGCGCAAAGGTGCGGTCGATGAACTGGTCGGCCATGACAAAGGTGCCCGGCGGCAGTTCCTCGCGCAGCGAACCGCAGGCCGACACCGAAATCACATCGGTCACGCCGACGCGCTTCAAGGCATCGATATTGGCGCGATAGTTGATGCTGGACGGCGTCTGGACATGGCCGCGGCCGTGGCGGGGCAGGAACACCATGTCGACCCCGGCGAAGGTGCCGGTCAGAAGCTGGTCCGACGGTTCGCCAAAACAGCTTCCCACCGTCTGCCATTTGGCGTTTTCCAGGCCGGGAATCTCATAGATGCCCGATCCGCCGATGATCCCCAGAACAGTCCGTGTCATGAAAAAGGGCGCCCCTGAAAAGGAAGCGCCCTTTTAGCATTTATGCCCGAGGCGGCAATGCCTCAGAACCGTGACGGTGAGCGCCAGAGATTTTGGCCTGCCGGGCAGGAGCGCGAGCCGATGTGGGCATTTAGCCCATGAGGCGATGCGCGACGCACCCGCAGGTCAAAAGATCGGCGCTCAGTGGGCGTCCTTCCAGACCTTGCGATAAGCCGCAAACAGGACACCGGCCAGCGCGATCAGGAAGATCAGAACGCCAAAGCCCATGCGCTTGCGGTCTTCCATCTTGGGCTCGGCCGCCCAGGTCAGGAAGGTCGTGACGTCATGGGCCTCCTGGTCGATGGTCGCCTTGGTGCCGTCCGAATAGGTCACGCCATTGGCAACCAGCGGCGGCGGCATGGAGATGTTCCGGCCCTCGAAATAGGGATTGTAGTATTTGCCATCCACGACCTTGAAGCCCGCGGGCGGGTCTTCATGGAAGCCGGTCAGGATCGAATAGACATATTCCGGACCGCCCTCGCGCGCCTTGACGATCATCGACAGATCGGGCGGCAGCGCGCCGCCATTGTTGGCGCGGGCCGCTTCTTCATTGGCGAAGGGCTTGGGGAAATAGTCGGCCAGGGTGGCCGGGCGCATCAAAGGCTGGCCCTTTTCGTCGGTGGTGTTGCCCTGCTCGTCCGGGCCGGCAGGCACCCGCGCCTGCGCGGCCAGGGCGCGCACCTCGGCCTCGGTGAAGCCGGGGCCGCCTTCTTCCATCAGATTGTGGAAGGCCAGGTGGTCCGCGCTGTGACAGGCGGCGCAGACTTCCTTGTAGACCTGATAGCCGCGCTGCAGGGCGCCGCGATCATAGGTGCCGAAGGGCCCCTCGAAGGAGAAGCTGACGGCCTTGGGCGGCAGACGCTCGGTATTGGCCTCTTCCTGCGCGGCGGCGGGAAGGACGGCGATCAGACCGATGGCGAGGCCGAGGAGAGCGGTTTTCGTATGGCGCATGATTTTTCTCACTCGGCAGGGGCCGCGGCGGAATCGCCGAGCACGGATTGCGCAATCGAGGCGGGCAGCTTCTTCGGGGTCTCGATCAGGCCGATGATCGGCATCAGGAGCCAGAAGAAGGCGAAGTAATAGGCCGTCGCCAGGCGCGCCACCCAGACCAGCGGAATGCCGGCAAAGGCCGCGTCGACCGGCTTGGCGCCGCAATAGCCCAGGATCACGCAGGCGCCGGCGAAGAACCAGAACAGCCATTTCATGGTGGGCCGGAAGCGGCAGGAGCGCACCCGGCTGGTGTCCAGCCAGGGAATGAAGACCAGCGTCACGATGGCGCCGCCCATCACGATCACGCCCATCAGCTTGTTCGGGATCGAACGCAGCATCGCGTAGAAGGGCAGCAGGTACCATTCGGGCACGATGTCCGGCGGGGTCACCAGCGGATTGGCCGGCTGGTAATTGTCCGGATTGCCGAAGAAGTTCGGGGCATAGAAGACGAACACCGCGAACAGGATGACGAACAGCACCAGATAGAAGGCGTCCTTCACCGTGTAATAGGGGTGGAAGGGCACCGTGTCCTGCGGGCTCTTCACATCGATGCCCAGCGGGTTGTTGTTGCCGGGCACATGCAGCGCCCAGATGTGCAGGCCAACCACGCCGGCGATGATGAAGGGCAGCAGATAGTGCAGCGAGAAGAAGCGGTTCAGGGTGGCGTCGCCAACCGCGAAGTCGCCCCACAGCCAGGTGGCGATATGATCGCCCACCACCGGGATGGCGCTGAACAGGTTGGTGATGACGGTCGCGCCCCAGAAGGACATCTGGCCCCAGGGCAGGACATAGCCGAAGAAGGCGGTGGCCATCATCAGCAGATAGATCAGCACGCCGATGATCCAGATCAGCTCGCGCGGGTTCTTGTAGGACCCGTAATACAGGCCGCGGAACATGTGGATGTAGACCGCCAGGAAGAACATCGAGGCGCCGTTGGCGTGGATGTAGCGGATCAGCCAGCCGTAATTGACGTTCCGCATGATGTTTTCGACGGAATTGAACGCCAGGTCGGCATTGGCCACGTAATGCATGGCCAAGACGATGCCGGTGACGATCTGGACCGCCAGGCAGAAGGTCAGGATGCCGCCGAAGGTGTACCAGATGTTCAGGTTCCGCGGCGTGGGGAAGGTGTGCATCGTGTCATGCATCAGCCGCGGCAGCGGCAGACGCTGGTCGATCCACTTCTCGAAACCGGACTTGGGATTGTAGGTCGATGGGCCAGACATATGTGTTCTCCTCAACCGACCTTGATCTTGGTGTCAGACAGGAAGGTATAGACCGGAATGTCCAGGTTGCGCGGCGCCGGACCTTTGCGGATGCGCCCGGCGGTGTCGTACTGCGAGCCGTGGCAGTGGCACAGCCAGCCGCCATATTCGCCCTGGGGCATCTGGGGGGTCGAAACGGTGGGGGTGCAGCCCAGATGGGTGCACACGCCGATCAGCACCAGCCATTCGGGCTTGGTGGCGCGGTTTGCATCGGTGGCCTCGGCATTCGCGGCCAGGTTGGCGTTCTCGGCCAGGGGATCGGGCAGCGCGGAAACCGGAACCGCCTTGGACTCCTCGATCTCCTTGGGGGTGCGCCGGCGCACGAACAGCGGATGGCCGCGGAACTTGAAGATGACCTGCTGGCCCGGCTGGATGGTGGAGATGTCCACCTCGGTGGTGCCGGCGGCCAGCGCAGCGGAGGAGGGATTCATCTGGTCGATGAAGGGCCAGGCGGCGGCGGCCACGCCTACCGCGCCCATGGCGCCTGACGCCACATAAAGAAAGTCGCGTCGCGTGCCCGCGTCACTGGTCGTTGCTGCCACTGGGTTCACCCTTAGAATTCTTGGTCGGATAACCGATAGGAAGGTCCGAACTATTGCCACAAACTAGCGCGGGAGGGGTAATGACGCGGTGACGCGCCGGCCCCGCATTGCCCCGGCACGCATGCCCGTTTCGCGCGGTAAAATAGAGAGTCGATTTTCGAGGGTCTTGCGGCACGATGACGCAGAAAATGCCTTTTCCGCCCGTATCTTGCGCCCAAACCCGGTTTGCCCATGCGCCTGGCCCTGTATGAGCCGGATATTCCCCAGAATGCGGGCGCCCTGATGCGGCTGGGCGCCTGCCTGGGCGTGGGCATCGATGTGATCGAGCCCTGTGGATTTCTGCTCACCGACCGGGCCCTGAAACGGGCCGGGATGGACTATCTGAACCTGGCCGAGATTCGCCGCCACCGCTCCTGGGACCGATTCCGGGCCAATCTGGCCCCGCCCGCCCGGCTGGTGCTGCTGACCACCCGGGCCAGCCAGCCGTATACCGATTTTGCCTTCGCCCCCGATGACGTGCTGCTGCTGGGCCGCGAAAGCGCCGGGGTGCCCGATTTCGTCCATGCCGCCGCCGACGCCCGGGTGGCAATCGCGCTGAAACCGGGGCTGCGGTCCTTGAATGTTGCCCAAGCCGCCGCGATGGTGCTGGGCGAGGCGCTGCGCCAGACCGGGCTGTTCCCCGACCCGGCCGCCAAGGAGACACCGTGCACCTGACCCTGTTCGACCCGGGCGGCTTTTTCGCCCTTGCCCAGGTCCTGATGATCGACCTGGTCCTGGCCGGGGACAATGCCGTGGTGATCGGGCTGGCGGCGGCGCGCGTGCCGATCGCGCTGCGCAAGAAGGTGATCCTGTGGGGCCTGATCGCGGCGGTGGGCCTGCGCATCGGGCTGGCAGTGGTCGCGGTCGAGCTGATGGCGATCATCGGCCTGACCCTGGCCGGCGGCATCCTGCTCCTGTGGGTGTGCTGGCGCATGTGGCGCGACATCCATGACAGCGGGGCCGAAGCGGAAAGCACCATCCAGCCCGGCGATTCGCTGCGCAAGGCGATCCTGCAGATCGTGCTGGCCGACATATCCATGTCGCTGGACAATGTGCTGGGGGTCGCCGGCGCCGCGCGCGACCATATCGATGTGCTGATCATCGGCCTGATCCTGTCGGTGGCGCTGATGGGCATCGCGGCCAATGCCGTGGCCCGCCTGCTGCAGCGCTATCGCTGGATCAGCTATATCGGCCTCCTGATCGTGCTCTATGTCGCGGTGTCGATGATCTGGGAAGGCGTCCACCAGGTTGCCGAGGCCGTCACTTAATCGACCCGTAGCAGGATTGCGGTCGCATCGTCGCTTTTCTTGAAGCGGGCAAAGCGTGCGCCCGCGGCATCCTCATTCTCGATGGCGCGCAATTCCTCGCCCAGCGCCACCAGACCTTTTTCACGCGCCGCCGCCATCAGCCGGTTTGCGTCATAAACGCCATAGTCGCTGGCCAGCGCGGCAAAGCCATCGGACGCCAGCAGCAGATGCGCGCCCGGCCGCATTTTCACGATCCGGCGCCCGGCATGGGCGGCGGCCTTCGGCTCGGGCGTAAACAGCCAGTTGTCGCCGCTGTTGATGCGATTGCGCCGCGCGCGCAGCGCCTCGGTGAAATGGGCCCGGTCGGTGGCCGCCTTGCCGCTCTGGCGCGCCAGCGTCGCCGCAAAACCGCTTTCATCCGACTTGCTGGCGAAGGTTTCGCCGATCGTAACCACCGGGCCATCGCCCTGAAGCAGCAGCGCCGCGCAATCGCCGAACCACAGAAACTCGACCTGCGCTCCATCCCGCACCGCCAGCATCATCGAGGCGCAGGGCGTCTGCCACAGATCTTCTGGCGGCATGCGGCGCAGCGCCTCGAAGCTTTTCTTCGCATCGCCCAGCGCGCCGCGCAGCGCCTTGCGCGCGCCCGCCCCCTCGCGCAGATGCGCCAGGATGCGGCGCACGCCGAACTGGGCGATCCAGGCCGCATCGGACGGGCCCGGCATCAGCCCATCCCCCAGCATGGTGGCGCCGTCCAGCACCACGGCGGCATCGCCGTCCTGGCCCCAGGCATCTTCGTTGGCTTTGGTGGCGTCGCCCGGCAGGGACAGCGCATCCACGACGGTCAGCGTCATGCACGCTCCGCCGCGATCAGCGCCGCCATCCTGTCGCGCAGCGCCCCTTCGCCGGGCGCGAAATCATTTTCCAGCCACCAGTCCTCGACCGCCGCCAGGATGCGGCCCACATCGGGGCCCTGGGTCACGCCCGCCGCCATTACATCGCGCCCGCTCAGGGCAAAGCGCGGCTGCTGCCAGCGGTCGGCCATTTCCAGCAGCATGCGCCACTGGATCGCGCCCGCGCCGGGCGGGGTTTGCGCCCATTTCAGCATCACCCGGTCGCGAAATTCCGCCGGCCCGATGCGATAGAGCAGCACGCGCGCCTGTTTGGCCGACAGCCAGCCGCCCATTTTCGGCGTGTCCCCCAGCATCCCCGCCAGCCGCGCGCGATCGGCATTGGACAGGCGCAGGCTGTCCGCGACCTGGTGGGCGATGGCCGCGTCATCGGGCAGCAGCGCGGCCAGGCGCAACAGCCCGTCGCGCGTATGAAGCGCATCGGCATCGATCTCGGCCAGCCGCTCCAGCCGCGGCAGTTGCAGCGCGCCGGGCAGAAGCTGCGACAGGATGCCGGTCGCCGCCATGACGCGCAGCACCGGCACCGGGTTCCCCGCCTCCATCAGGCGCAGCAATTCCTTGGCCACCCGTTCGCCCGACAGGGTGTTCAGCTTTTCCCGTGCGGCGGCGGCGGCATGCAGCGCCTCGGCATCGATGTCGCCCTTGCCGTACCAGGCATGAAAGCGGAACAGGCGCAGGATGCGCAGATAATCCTCGGCGATGCGCGTGGCGGCATCGCCCATGAAGCGCACGCGCCCGGCGATCAAATCCTCCACCCCGGTGGCATAGTCGAAGACCTCGCCGTCCAGCGCCGCATACATGGCGTTGATGGTGAAGTCGCGCCGCGCCGCATCCTCGGCCCAGTCGTCGGTGAAGGCGATCACCGCATGGCGGCCGTCGGTCTCCACGTCTTTCCTGAGCGCGGTGATCTCGAACAGCTTGCCGCCCGACAGCGCGGTGACGGTGCCATGCTCCAGCCCGGTGGGAATGGCCTTGATGTCGTGCGCCTTCAGCCGCGCCAGGATTTCCTCGGGCGGCATGGGCACGGCGATGTCCACATCCGCGACAGGAACGCCCATCATGGCATTGCGCACCGCCCCGCCGACAAAGCGCGCTTCACCCAGCGCTGTCATGACCTGGATGGTCTCCGGCGCGGTCATCCAGGGATGCAGGGCGGGGTCGATTCTCATCAGGCGCTTATAGCACCGATGCGCCCCACCTCATGCGGTGAGCCTCATGCGATGCGCCTTACCGGGCCAGGCCAAACCTCTGCGCCAGATCGACAATGATCGCGGCGGTGGCGCCCCAGATCTCATGGCCCTGCCAGTTATAGGCATAAAAGCTGCGGCTGCGGCCCTGCCAGACCCGGCTTTCGCGCCGCCGGTTGCCAGGGTCCAGCAGGAAGGCCAGCGGCACCTGGAAGATTTCCGCCACCTCGCGCGCATCGGGCGCCAGCGCATAGCCATCCGCCAGAACCCCCACCACCGGCTGAATGTCGAAACCGGTTCCCGTCACATAGCGGTCCAGATAGCCGGCCAGGGTTACGAAGGCGGGCGCGATGCCGGTTTCCTCCTGCGTCTCGCGCAGCGCCGTCTCAAGCGGGGACAGGTCATGCGCCTCGCTGCGCCCGCCCGGAAAGCTCACCTGGCCGGAATGGCGCGCCAGGTGCTGGGTGCGCCGGGTCAGCAGCAGCGAAGGCTGCGGCCCGCCGATCAGCGGCAGCAGGACCGCGGCGCGCACCGCCGGCTGGGCGGCGACGGGAAAATCATAATCGTCATGTCCGCCAACCGCTTCGGCGGGCGCCTGGGCCAGCCGGGCGCGCAGTTCCACCAGCAAGTTCTCGCCGGCAGGCAGGATCGCCGGCGCCGTTTCCGGCCCCGCCGTCATGCCGCCATATTCCCGGCGATTGTGTTGGAATTGAAAGACATTACCGACCGTTGGGGTTGCACCCCCGCAAGCGGACGGTGCAACATATCCGTCATTGCAGCAAGCTGGGGCGTCACGCCATGCCAGCGCGCAACGCCAGCAAACCGGGAACCCGATGAACGCCATTGAATTGCAGGACGAAGCCGGCGCGCAGGAACGCCTGGCCGCCACCGCCGAAATTCTCGGCCGCGTGCGCGAGGCCCTGAAGGCGGTGATCTTCGGCCAGGACGAGGTGATCGACCAGACGCTGGTGACGCTGCTGTCGGGCGGGCACGGCCTGTTGATCGGCGTGCCGGGCCTGGCCAAGACCAAGCTGGTGGACACGCTGGGCACGGTGCTGGGCATGGATGCCAAGCGCGTGCAGTTCACCCCTGACCTGATGCCGTCGGACATCACCGGTTCCGAAGTGATGGAGGAATCCGTCAGCGGCGAGCGCGCCTTCCGCTTCATCAAGGGCCCGGTCTTCACCCAGCTTCTGATGGCCGATGAAATCAACCGCGCAAGCCCACGCACCCAGTCGGCGCTGCTGCAGGCGATGCAGGAAAAGCACGTCACCGTCGCGGGCGCGCGCCACGACCTGCCGCGCCTGTTCCATGTGCTGGCGACGCAGAACCCGCTGGAGCAGGAAGGCACCTATCCGCTGCCCGAAGCCCAGCTCGACCGCTTCATGTTGCAGATCGATGTCGGCTATCCCGATCTGGACGCCGAACGGCGCATGCTGCTGGTCACCACCATGGGCGAGGAAAAAGCCCCCTTGCGGGTGTGCGAGCCCGACGACCTGATCGAGGCGCAGGCGCTGGTGCGCCGCGTGCCGGTCGGCGACAAGGTGGTCGATGCCATCCTGTCGCTGGTGCGTGCCGCGCGCCCCGAAGCCAACACCGACGGCATCGCGAGCATGATCGCCTGGGGCCCTGGCCCGCGCGCCAGCCAGGCGCTGATGCTGGCGGTGCGCGCACGCGCCCTGCTGGACGGCCGCTTCGCGCCTTCCACCGACGATGTCGTGGCCCTGGCCCAGCCGGTCCTGCGTCACCGCATGGCGCTGAACTTCTCCGCCCGCGCCGAGGGCCAGACCACGGCCGGGGTGATCGCGCGGCTGTGCAATGATCTGTTTTAGGATCGTCTTTTCCAGGATTGGCCCGACTTGAATTTCTCGGCGCTTCAGCACGAAGCCGATGGCCTCGGCGCGGGGCTGCCCCCGCTGATGGTGGAGGCCGACCATCTGGCCGCCTCGGTCAGCCTGGGCGTGCATGGCCGCCGCCGCGCCGGGATGGGCGAAAGCTTCTGGCAGTTTCGCCGCTATGCCAGCCATGACAGCGCCGCGGCGATCGACTGGCGCCAGTCGGCCCGCTCCAGCCACATCTTCGTGCGCGAGCGCGAATGGGAAGCCGCCCAGACCGTCTGGTTCTGGCGCGATGCCTCGGCGGGCATGGGCTTCGGGTCGGGCCGGGTGTCCAAGCGGGCGCGCGCCGATCTTCTGCTGATGGCGCTGGCCGCGCTTCTGGTGCGCGGCGGCGAGCGCGTGGGTTTTCTGGGCATGGATGGCGGCCCCGCTGCCTCGCGCCTGGCCTTGACGCGCATCGGCCGCGCCCTGTTCGCGCCCAGCGCCGCGGCGCTGCCGCCCAGCCTGCCGCTGGCGCGCGCCAGCCAGCTTGTCTGGTTCAGCGATTTCCTGGAGCCGGGCGCGCTGGACAGGGTGCAGGAACTGGCGCGCCAGGGGATCAGCGGCCATCTGGTGCGCCTGGTCGATCCCGCCGAAGAGGATTTCCCCTATAGCGGGCGCACCCGCTTTGAATCGCCAGGTGGCGGCGCCGATGAAATCTTCGGCCGCGCCGAACGGGTGCGCGACCAGTATCGCGCCCGCTTCACCGCCCATGGCGAGGAAGTCGCCGCCGTCGCCGCCAGGATGGGGTGGTCGGCCACCGTTCACCGCACCGACCATGCGCCGCAGGGCGCGCTGATCGCGCTGCATGCCGCCATCGGCGGTAGCTGACGCGATGTTTTCGTTTCTGCCGATCAGCTTTGGCGCGCCCTTCATCCTTCTGGGTCTTCTGGCCCTGCCGGTGCTGTGGTGGCTGCTGAAGGTCACGCCACCGCTGCCCCTGGCACTTTGATTTCCGCCGCTGCGCCTGCTTGTCGGCCTGAAAGACGAGGAACAGACACCCGCCGCCACGCCCTGGTGGCTGCTGCTGCTGCGCCTGTTGGCAGCGGCGCTGCTGATCGTGGCGCTGGCCGATCCGCTGCTGGGCCGCCCGCCGCGCTGACCCAGCCCGGCCGCTGGTGCTGGTGGTGGACAATGGCTGGACCGCCGCGAAGGACTGGAGCCAGCGCCAGGACATGATCGTCGATCTGCTGCATGGCGCGGCAGGCCGGCCCGTGGCGCTGATCCCCACCGCGGGGCCCGTGCCCACGGGCCTGCTGAACGAAGGCCAGGCCGCGCGGCTGGCGCGCGAACTCAAGCCCATGCCCTGGCCGGGCGACCGCAAGGCCGCCGCCGCCGCGCTGGGCCGGTTGCGCTTCGACGCCACCCCGGCGCTCTACTGGCTCAGCGACGGCATCGACGATGACGGCAGCCAGGCGCTGGCAAAGGCGCTGGGCCGCTATGGCAGCGCACATATCTATGGGCCCGCCCATCTGCCGGTTGGCCTGGCGCCGGTGACGCGCGACGCCTCCGGCTTCGCGCTGACCGCCATCCGTGCCCAGACCGGCGCGGCACAGGATGTCGAAGCCGCCGCCATCGGCCGGCGCGGCGAAACCCTGGCGACGACGAAAATGCATTTCGCCCAAGGGGCGGCCAGCGCCAAGGGCCATGTCACCCTGCCGATGGAAGTCCGCAACCAGACCGCGCGCCTGGCCATCACCGCCGAGGACAGTGCCGGCGCCGTGCAGCTTCTCGACCGGGGCGCGGCCCAGCGCAGCGTGGGCATCGTCTCGGAAGGCGGCAATGGCGAGGAACAGCCGCTCCTGTCCGACGTCTATTATCTGGAGCGGGCGCTTTCGCCCTATGCCGGCATTTCCAAGGGCACGATATCGGCGCTGCTGGACAAGAAGGTTTCGGTGCTGGTGCTGGCCGATGTCGCCCGGATCTCGGGCACCGACATGGACCAGGTCAAGAAATTCATCGCCGATGGCGGCGTGCTGATCCGCTTTGCCGGGCCGCGCATGACCGAAGGCTCGGATGCGCTGGTGCCGGTGCCGCTGCGCGTGGGCGGACGCTATCTGGGCAGCGCCATGGCCTGGAGCGCGCCCCAGCACCTGGCGCCCTTCCCGCCGCTGTCGCCGTTCAACGGCCTGGCGATCCCGTCCGAAGTCACGGTGACGCGCCAGATCCTGGCCGAACCGTCCGCCGACATCGATGCCCACGCCTGGGCGCGGCTCAGCGACGGCACGCCGCTGATAACCGCGCGCGCCGATGGCAAGGGCTGGATCGTGCTGTTTCATGTCACCGCCAGTCCCGACTGGTCGTCGCTGCCGCTGTCGGGCCTGTATGTCGACATGCTCAAGCGGCTGCTGGCGTTGTCGGCTGGCACGCCCGCGCGCGAACTGGCGGGGCTGACCAGCCTGCCGCCGGTCTCGGTGATGGACGGTTTCGGCCAGACCATCGCGCCGGGCGGCGACGCCATGCCCATCGCCGCCAGGGACTTCGCCGCCACCCGCGTTTCCAAAAGCCATCCGCCCGGCCTTTACGGCGCCCATGAAGTGGAAAGCGCGCTGAACATCGTGCATGCCGGCGACACGCTGACGCCGCTGAAAATCTCCGGCGTCCAGCCCTATGGCGCCGGGCACGCCAAACCGCTGGAAGCCTGGCTGCTGGCCGCGGCCATGCTGCTGCTGTTGATCGACACCATCGTGGCGCTGGCCCTGCGCGGCTTCGGCCCGCGCAAGCTGCGCTGGGCCGCGCCCATGCTGGGGCTGATGTTGGTGCTGCATCCGGGCACGGGCCGCGCCGACGACACGCAGGACATGAAGGCGGCGCTGGACACACGGCTGGCCTATGTGAAGACCGGCCTTGGCGATGTCGATGCGATGAGCCAGGCGGGACTGACCGGCCTAGGCTATGCCCTGCGCGCGCGCACATCGTTTGAGCCCAAGGAACCGATCGGCGTCGACCTGGAAAAAGACGACCTGTCGCTGTTCCCCCTGCTCTACTGGCCGATGGACCCGCGTGAAAAGCCGCTGTCGCCAAAGGTCCAGTCCAAGCTCAACGATTACATGCGCCAGGGCGGCACCATCTTCTTCGACACCCGCGACTTCACACTGGGCGCAGTGCGCGGGGCCAACTCGCCCGGCGAACAGGCCCTGCGCCGCCTGACATCGGGGCTGGACATGCCGCCGCTGGAACCGATGCCATCCGACCATGTCCTGACCCGCGCCTTCTATATCCTGCGCGACTTTCCCGGCCGCTGGAGCGGCGGACAGATCTGGGTGGAAAAGCTGCCGCCCGCCCGCGGCGAACCGGCGGGCGCGCCCGCCAATGTCGTCGCCCCGCCCGCGCGCGGCGGCGATGGCGTCTCACCCGTCATCATAGGCGGCAATGACTGGGCCGCGGCCTGGGCGGTGGACAGCAATGGCCGCTTCCTGGCGACGCCCTCGCCGGGCGGTGAAATCCAGCGCGAGATGGCCTTCCGCTTCGGCATCAACCTGGTGATGTATGCGCTGACCGGCAACTACAAGACCGACCAGGTCCATGCCCCGGCGCTGCTGGAACGGCTGGGCCGCGAGAATGCGCTTCTGGGCATCGCACCCGGCGGAGGGCGGCGATGACCCATATCGCCTTTGCCCCCGTCATTCCCGTCTGGCTGCTGGCCGGTCTTGCCGGTGCCGCCGCGCTGATCGTGATCTACGCCCTTGTCATGCGCGCGCGCGCCGCCTGGGCGCGGGCGCTGGCTTTCGCCATCCTGGTCTTTGCCCTGTCGGGCCCGCTTCTGGTGCGCGAAAAGCACGCCCCGCTGGACGATGTGGCGGTGATCGTCACCGATCGCTCGCAAAGCATGGGCGTGGGCAAGCGCGCCCAGCAGGCCGCCGCCGCCCGCGCCCAGATCGCCAGGCTGCTGGCCCAGCAACCCGGACTGGTGGTGCGCGAAACCTCCGTCACCACCACCGCGTCGGGCGAGAACAACGGCACCCAGGCCTTTGCGGCGCTCAATGCCGCCATCGCCGATGTGCCGCCGGACCGGCTGGCGGGCGCGATCCTGATCACCGATGGCGAGGTGCATGATGCGCCGCCGCCGGACAACATGCCCTTCAAGGCGCCGCTGCAGGTTCTGATCGCCGGGCAGCGCGACGAAAAGGACCGCAAGCTGACGGTGATGAACGCGGACCGCTTCGCCATTGTCGGGCAGTGGGCCCAGATGCATCTGCGCGTCGACGATCTGGGCAGCACCGACAAAAGCGGTGCCAATGCCTCGGCGGTGCTGACCATCCGCATCGACGGCAAGGATTTCGGCACCCGCATGGTGCCGGTGGGCGAGGATGCCACCATCCGCGTGCCGGTGCGCCATGAGGGCGAAAACCTGGTGGAACTGTCGGTCGCGCCGGGCCCCGACGAGCTGACGCTGGAGAACAACCGCGCGGTTGTCACCGTGTCGGGCGTGCGCGACCGGCTGCGGGTTCTGCTGGTGTCGGGCGAACCGCATGCGGGCGAGCGGGTGTGGCGCAACCTGCTCAAGGCCGACCCGTCCGTCGACCTGGTGCATTTCACCATCCTGCGCCCGCCGGAGAAGCAGGATTCCACCCCCATTTCCGAACTGTCGCTGATCGCCTTTCCCACCCGCGAACTGTTCAGCGAGAAGCTCAACTCCTTCGACCTGGTGGTGTTCGACCGTTACAGCGAGCGGGGCATCCTGCCGCTCGCCTATTTCCAGAACATCGCCTCCTATGTGGAGGATGGCGGGGCGCTGCTGATCTCGTCGGGGCCCGAATTCGCCGGCCTGGAAAGCGTCTATCGCACGCCGCTCAGCGCCGTGCTGCCCGCCCAGCCCACCGGCGACGTCATCACCGGCGGCTTCAAGCCCCAGGTGACCGAGGACGGGCTGGCCCATCCGGTGACGCGCGACCTGGCGGGCCGCAATGCCGATGGCAAGCCGCCAAGCTGGGGCCGCTGGTTCCGCATCATCGGCGCCAACCGCATTTCCGGCCGCACGGTGATGAGCGGGCCGGCGGGCCGCCCGCTGCTGGTGCTGGACCAGGTGGGCAAGGGCCGCGTCGCCGAACTGATGAGCGACCAGACCTGGCTGTGGGCGCGCGGCTTCGAGGGCGGCGGACCACAGGCCGAACTGCTGCGCCGGCTGGCCCACTGGCTGATGAAGGAACCGCAGCTGGAAGCCGAGAGCCTGAACGCCGCCATCAGCGGCGGCGACGTGGTGCTGACCCGGCACACCATGTCCAAGACCACGCCGCCCGTCAGCGTGACCATGCCGTCGGGCGAAAAGCGCATGGTGGCGCTGACGAAGATCGAACCGGGTGTATGGCGCGGCACCACCAGGGCCAGCGGCATGGGGCTTTACCGCGCCAGCGACGGCATCCTGTCGACGGTGACGGCGGCCGGGCCGCTGAACCCGAAGGAAGTTTCCGACATGCGCGCCACGGCCTCCATCCTGGCGCCCGACGCCCAGGCCACCGGCGGCAGCGTGCACTGGCTGGCCGATGGCATGCCCGACATCCGCCGCGTCGATCCCGGCGACGATGCATCCGGGCGGAACTGGATCGGGCTGCGCGCCAATGGCGCCTATCGCGTCACCGCGCTGGAGCAGAGCAAGCTGATGCCGCAGTGGCTCGCGCTGCTGCTGATCGTGGGCACGCTGCTGCTGGCCTGGCGCCTCGAAGGCCGCTAGACAAGATTGGCCTTGTACAGCGCGCTCAGATTGGTCCAGGCCCGCTCGGCCTCTGCTTGGTTGTAGACGGCGCTGCCCGGCACGCACCAGCCGTGATTGCCCGCATAAACCTCGACCGTTGCGGTCTTGCCCGCCGCATCGAACGCCGCTTTCAGCTTCTCCTTCATCTGGGGCTGGGAGGCATCGTCATTCTGCGCCTGGCACACCAGGAAGGCTGCGTTCGTCCTGGGGATCAGCAGATGCGGGCTGTCGGGCTTGTCGGTGACAAGGCCGTTGCCGCCGTGAAAGCTGCCCACCGCGCCGATGCGGTTCGAAACCGCGGCAGCGGTGCGGAACGACAGCGCACCGCCCATGCAATAGCCCTGCACGCCCGCCTTCTTCGTACTGTCGGTCTGGGGCTGGGCATCGAGAAAGGCCAGATAGGCGGCCGCGTCGCTGTCCACGCCCGCATCGCTCATCGCCCCGCGATAGCCCATCAGCATGGCGCGCGAGGCCGGATCGCCGAAATTGAAATTGTCGCCCACCACCGGCGCCTTTGCCGAACGGTAGAAGGGATTGACCACCAGAACGGTATAACCTTGGGCCGCCAGCCGCGCGCCCATGTCCCGGAAGACCGGGCGCAGGCCCATGATGTCGGGCCAGATCAGCACCGCCGGCCATTTGCCGTCGCCCTTGGGATGGAACAGCACCGCGTCGCAATCGCCGTCGGCGGTCTTCACGCTGACATCGCGCTGTTCGACGCTGTCCTGTGCGAAGGCGGTGCCCGCCGTGCCCGCCAGGGCGGCGGTCATCAGGCCGAAGGTCCGCCGCGAAAGCCGGGAATCGCTGACCAGACCCGGATGGATGAATTCATCACACATGCTGAATCTCCCCTGTTGCGGCGGACGTGTCCCGCCCCTGCCGCAAAGGGAACCCGACAATTGTGACGGGATTCAGCCCGGCTCAGCTGATTGGCGCACCGGCGGCGCAATGGGGCCGGTCGATCCGCGCCCGGCGCACCTGGCCGGAAAGCGCCAGCATTTCCCCGCTTTTCAGCGACAGGCCCAGGATGCGGTTCTGGTCGACGGGGCCGGGAAACTTCACCCGCCCCGGCGGCAGGCGGGCAAAGCCCACCCGCGCATAATAAGGCTCGTCCCCCACCAGCAGGATGCCGCGCCAGGGGCCCTCTTTGGCCGCGGCGATGCCCGCCTGCATCAGGGCGATGCCGATGCCGCGCCCGCGCTGGCCGGTCTCCACCGCCAGCGGCCCCAGCAGCAGTTCCTCATGGCCGCCCACCGTCACCGGCCAGAAGCGCACCGATCCGCGCAGCACGCCATTCTCGACCGCGACAAAGGACAGGCCGGCAACCGGATCGACGCCTTCACGCAACCGGTAGGCGGACTTGGCGAAACGGCCGGGCCCAAAGCTTTCGGCATTCAGCGCTTCGACGAAGGGCGCGTCCTGGTCCGCCTCAAGACGGACCTGCCATGCAGGAGAAGACACACTGGACACCGCACACCGCCGTCAAACACTCCGTCTTGGCTAATCGCGCACCCGGCAAAAGGCAAGCACCTCGCCACGCCGTTACCACCAGGGACTGACCGGTGCACGCTCCGACAGTTCGGCCAGCCGCCGCAGGGTGGCCGGCGTGCAGCCGGGCGGCGGATCGGCGGGGTCGGCGAACTGCACCGCGCTGATTTCCACCCCGGGCGTGAAAGCGACCGCCGCACCGGTGATGCGATAGAGCGCGATGACGTTGCTGGCATAGCCGGCGCGGGCGGTATAGAGGCCGAAAAACCGCGCGCTGCCGCCTGTCAGCCCCACTTCCTCGGCCAGTTCGCGCAGCACCGCGGCCTGGGGCGCCTCGCCCCGGTTCACCCCGCCGCCCGGCAACTGCCAGCCGGCCATGTAGCGGTGGCGCACCAGCAGCACCCGGCCCTGGCCGTCACACACCGCGCCCATGGCCCCGAACACCGTGGGATGCAGCAAGGTCCTGAAAGCAATATAGGATTTCCATATCAGGCGCCGCAAAAACACTGTCATCGCGCGGGGGCCCCATGATTTGCGTAACCTTCGGCTAACGCACGGGGCATTATCATGGTCCGGCAAGGTTGGCGTGACGAACAGGCAATCCTGAGCCGCGAAGGGCGGCGCCGGACGCCACTTCGCGACAAGGATGGGACAGGCATGTCCACCAACGGTCTTGGGACGCTGTGCGTCCTGATTGTCGACGACAATGCCCATATGCGCGCCCTGCTGCGCTCGCTGCTGGAATCGGCGGGCATACGCCAGATCGCCGAAGCCGAGGACGGCGCCGGCGCCCTGGCCCGCCTGAAAGAGCGCGAGATCGATCTGGTGCTGACCGACATGGTCATGGAACCCATGGATGGAATCGTCTTCACCCGCACGGTACGCACGGACGCCGGTAGCCCCAACCCCTTTGTGCCCATCATCATGATCACCGGCCATACCGAGCGCCAGCGCGTCGTCGAAGCGCGTGACGCGGGCGTGACCGAATTCATCGCAAAGCCGGTCAACACCCAGGGGCTGGTCTCGCACATCACCGCGGTCATCGCCCATCCGCGCCCCTTCGTGCGCGGGGGCGGCTATTTCGGTCCCGACCGCCGCCGCCACAAGGCCGAGAACTATACCGGGCCCTGGCGCCGCGAGGACGATTTCGGCGAGGTGGACGTGCGCTGACGCCGATCGTCAAGCGGACGCCGGCCCTTAACCGGCGTTAACACTTCAATGCCCGCCATCGCGCTGCGGTTCACCCCTCCTTAAGCCCTGCCATTAATAATGACCGCGCTGATAACCGGGCCCATTTTCCATGCTTCAGATTGGCGGCATTGTCTTTCTTTTCGCCTGCGTGTTCGGCGGTTACCTGATGACGGGCGGCAGCCTGGAAGTGGTGATCGAGGCCGCCCCCCACGAACTGATCACGATCTTCGGCGCCGCGCTGGCCGCCATGCTGATCGCCGGCTCGATGTACAACGTCAAGAAGATCGCCGGCTCGCTGGGCAAGGTGATCAAGGGCCCCAACTGGAAGCCCCGGGATTACACCGACCTTCTGTGCCTGCTGTTCCTTCTGACCAAGACCATGAAGTCAAAGGGCCTCATCGCGCTGGAAGCCCATATCGAGAAGCCGTCCGAATCCTCGATCTTCAAGCGCTATCCCAAGATCATGAAGGACCACTTCGCGCTGGACTTCATCTGCGACACGCTGCGGATGATGACCATGAGCCTGGAAGACCCGCACCAGGTCGAAACCGCGATGGAAAAGCAGCTTGAAAAGCACCATCACGAGGCGCTGGTCGGCGCCAATGCGCTTCAGGCCATGGCCGACGGCCTGCCCGCGCTGGGCATCGTCGCCGCCGTCTTGGGCGTCATCAAGACCATGGGCGCGATCAGCGAGCCGCCGGAAGTTCTGGGCGGCATGATCGGCTCGGCGCTGGTCGGCACCTTCCTGGGCGTGTTCCTGGCCTATGGCATTGTCGGGCCGCTGGGCACCCGCCTGAAAGCCATCATCGACGAAGAGTCGCTGTTCTATCACGTCATCCGCGACATCCTGGTCGCGCATCTGCACGGCAACGCCGCCCAGGTGTCGGTGGAAATCGGCCGCGGCAGCGTACCGTCCGAAGCCCAGCCCAGCTTCCAGGAACTGGAAACCGCGCTGAACGCCATCCCGCCGGACGGCGGCTGATCGCACAATTCAGGACTTGTATTTTTCCCAGCGGGCGCGGTGCGTATCGCGCGCTTCTGTCAGGGATACGAAGAACATCGCCAGCGCCCCGGCAAATACCCCGAAGGGTACCGACCAGGTGACATCAATGTCGGTGCCGAAGGCCACGATGCCCGTCACCAGCATTCCTGTCAGTTGCGCCACACTTTTTGGCATGAACCGTCCCAGTCCCCAGCGGACGGTTCTAGAAATCGGTTGTGCCAAAACGAAGCATCTCCGTTCATAAAGGTTAATGGCAGTCGATCACGCGGCGTGGGGACACACAAGCGATCGGCGTCAACCAGTCACAGCTTTTGGTGAATTCAGCGGTTCATCGCGGCAGCATCGCCGCCATTCTGGATGAATCCGCCCGCTGCCAGGCGCTCGCGGATTTCCTGGCCATGCTCGGCGTCGCGCGCCTCCACCACCATGATAAGCGTGGCGGACTTGATCGGAATGCCGGTCAGCATGCGGTTGTGCGAGACCTCCAGGATATTGCCGCCCGCCTCGCCGACGATGGCCGAGACCCGGGCCAGAATGCCGGGCCGGTCCTCGATCTCAAGCTCCAGCGACATGATGCGGCCCTCGCGGCTCAGCTCGCGCAGGATCACGTTCGACAGGAGTCGCATGTCGATATTGCCGCCCGACAGCACCACGCCCACCTTGCGCCCGGCGAACAGCGCGCGGTTGGCCATAAGCGCGGCGAAGCCGGCGGCGGCGGCGCCCTCCACCACCGTCTTCTCGATTTCCAGCAGCATGGCCAGGGCGTGCTCGATCTCAGCTTCCTTCACCACCAGCACGTCCTTCACCAGCGCGCGGCAGATTTGCGTGGTCAGCACGCCGGGCGCCTTGACCGCGATGCCTTCGGCGATGGTCTGGACAGGTGGGGTGGCGGTGATGGGCTCGCCGTGCATCGCCTGGACCATGGCGGGATAGAGCGCGGTCTGCACGCCATAGACCTCAATGTCGGGGCGCATGGCTTTTGCCGCCACCGCGCAACCGGAAATCAGACCGCCCCCGCCCACCGGCACCACCAGCATGTCCAGGTCGGGCACGTCTTCCAGCATCTCCAGCGCGGCGGTGCCCTGGCCCGCGATCACCTTTGCGTCATCATAGGGATGAATGAAGGTCAGGCCCTCATCTTCCGCGATGGCGCGCGCCGCCGCATTGGCCGCGATCAGATCCTCGCCCTGCTGAACGACACGCGCCCCGAAATCGCGGGTATGCTTGACCTTGGTGAAGGGCGTGGCCAGCGGCATGACGATGGTGGCCGGAATGCCCAGCCGCCCGGCATGGTAGGCAACGCCCTGGGCATGGTTGCCCGCGCTCATCGCCGCCACGCCGCGCTTCTTCTCTTCCGGCGACAGGGCCAGCAGGCGGTTCAGCGCCCCACGCTCCTTGAAGCTGGCGGTGAACTGGCGGTTTTCGAACTTCAACCAGACTTCGCAACCCGCAATCTTCGACAGGGTCAGCGAATGGCGGATGGGGGTGCGCACCAGCGCGCCGTCCAGCGCACGGGCCGCGGCGCGAACATCGTCGACAGTGACGGGCAGCCCGGCGTTCACGGCGTTACCCCGCCAGCCAGGCGATGGCTTCCGGCCGGCCGGAGAAGGCCCTGTGGCGGGTGCGCCCGAACAGGGCCGAGATCACCTTGATGATCGCGCCAAAGGCATTGTCGCGCACCACATAGGCGACGGCCGACTTTTCCGGCGCGATGCTGGCCCAGTCGGCCAGCTCGCTCATCCGCTTCAGCGATTTCCAGTCGATCACCCCGACGAATTTGGTCAAGTCCACCAGCGTCTTCATGCTCAGATGCAACCAGCCGGCCTTCAGCCCGGTCTGCAGGCAGTCCACCACCGTATCGACAGTCGGCTCCCCCTCCAGCACGATCAGCATGCGCGTCCCCAGCGCCACGATGTGAACGCTGGCGCGGCTGCCGCCGCATTTGAGCCGGTGCACATCCTCGCCGGGACAGGCGTCGCCGGCGCAGACCGTGTCGCAATAATAGGGTGCTGAATCTTCCATGCCGGACTATGGCGTGAAGCGCACGCGCCACGCAAACACCTGATCGGAGGACACCCGAAGGGACCGCGATGCCATCCATGCCTATGGGATCGGTATCTTGTTGCGCCGCGGAGTCTTGAAGGCGCTGGCGCACGGCGCGCCTGGCAAGGGCGTCCTGATTTTGCGGGGCCTGAGTTTTCGCCTGCCGCGTGGCCTCGAAGACGCCGTCGCGCGAGGCCACTTGGCATTTCCCATGCCGCCCTGAGGCGGCGTGGGAAATGGTAGCACCGGACGGATTTGAACCGCCGACCAAGGGATTATGATTCCCCTGCTCTACCGCTGAGCTACGGTGCCACGAGCCCCCGCCGGGCGACGGGAGGCGCGCATGTAGGGGGCACGCGCCCGCCCTGTCAAGATTGGCCGCGACCGGGCGAAATTGCCTGTATTTCCAGCACCATGCGCCGGGCCGGGCCGAACAGCGTCTCGGCCATTCCCACAGCCCGAAACCCCAGCCTTTCATAGAAACCCTCGGCCCTGGGATTGGCCACGGTTTCGAGCCGCCACCCGCCCTGGGCCGCCAGCCTGTGGCAGGCATCGCCGATCAGCGCCCGCCCGATGCCGCGACGCCAATGGTCCGGCGCCACGAACAGCCCGTCCAGTTCAAACCAGCCGTCACGCGGCAGCACCGCGGCGAAGCCCAACGGGCGGCCATCGGCTTCGACCACCCGCACATGGCCATCGGCCAGCTGGGCACGCGGCAGCTCGATCACATCGGGATTGTCCAGAAGCTGCTGGCGATAATCGTCATAGACCAGCGAAGCACGGCGTTGCAGATCTTCCAGCGCCAGGCGTTCATCGACCCGGCCATCCCGGACAATCCAAGACCGGATCATGCCGTCCTCGTTCATGCCGCCTGGGCTTGAGACTGGCCGATCCAGCCGCCGCCCAGCACCCGGCTGCCATCGGGCGCATAGAAGACGCAGGCCTGGCCGGGCGCGATCGCCTCTTCCGGGGCGGCCAGCGCCACCCGCGCCGCGCCATCGCCCAGCGGCGTGACGGTCGCGGCCACCGGCGGGCGCATGGAGCGCACCTTCACCTTGCAGTCGAAAGGCGCATTGCCGGGCGCCAGCCAGTTCACATCGTGCAGGTCTATGACCGACGCGGCTAGGGCGCTGCGCGGGCCCACCACCACGCGGGCGTTGACCGGGTCCAGCTTCAGCACGAACAGCGGTTCGGCATTGCCCGACAGGCCCAGCCCCTTGCGCTGGCCCACGGTGAAATGGCTGATGCCGTCATGGCGGCCCAGCACCGTGCCCGCCTGATCGACAATCTCGCCGGGCCGCGCCGCATCGGGGCGGATGCGGTCGACGATGCCGGTATAATGTCCGTCCGGCACGAAACAGATGTCCTGGCTGTCGGGCTTTGCGGCATTGACCAGGCCCAGCTCGGCGGCGATGGCGCGCACCGCGCGCTTGTCCATCGCGCCCAGCGGAAAACGCAGGTAATCGAGCTGGTCCTGGGTCGTCGCGAACAGGAAATAGCTCTGGTCGCGCACCGGATCGACGGCGGCATGCAGCTCGGCGCCGCCCGGCCCTTCCACCCGGCGCACATAATGGCCGGTGGCCATGGCCTCGGCTCCCAGTTCGCGCGCGGTGTCCAGCAGGTCGGCGAACTTGACCTTCTCGTTGCAGCGCACGCAGGGAATGGGCGTCTGCCCGCGCGCATAGGTGTCGGCGAAATCCTCCACCACCGCCTTGCGGAAGCGCGCCTCGTAATCCAGCACATAATGGGCGATGCCCAGCTTTTCGGCCACGCGGCGCGCATCGGCGATGTCGGCGCCCGCACAGCACGCGCCCTTGCGCGCCGGCTGGTTCGAAGAGGGATAAAGCTGCAGCGTGATGCCGATCACCTCAAAGCCCTGCTTCTTGAGCAGGGCCGCGGTGACGGAGGAATCCACGCCGCCGGACATGGCGGCGACGATGCGGGCTCCGGGCTTGAGGGCGCTATCCATGGCCGGTGCTATAGGCAGGCCCGGGCAAATCCGCAAGAAAAGCCGGTTTTCCAGCCATTACAGGCGCTTAGGGCGCGCCCTATTTGGGCAGATAGTTCAGCAGCGAAATCTGGTTCAGCGACGAGGTTACCGCCAGCGCCGCCTGAAGCTGGGTCTGGTTCATGGAAAGCTGGGTGGCGGCCTTGGCCATGTCGGTGCTCTGGATCTTCTCGACAAAGCCGGAATAGAGCGTGTCCATGGTGGACTGCTGGGTCTGGGCGTCCGTCAGCCGGTTGTAGGTATAGCCGTTGGCCGCGGTGATGGTGTTCAGGGCCGAAGCGGTCTGGCTGGCGCTGGAAACCGCGCCGGTCAAAAAAGTGTTCTGGGCCTGGCTCAGCCCGCCACCGGCGGCGAAGTTGCCGGATGCGCCGGCATCGAAGCTGGCGATGTCCTTGAAGGCCTGCATCAGCTGGGTGCCGATGTCCGAGGCGGTCAGGCCATAGCTGACATTGACGCCGTCGGCGACCTGCACGGATTTCTTGAAATCGCCATTGGCGAAAGCCTGGGACACCGACGGCAGCGCCGCCAGGTCCGACAGCGTCGTCGCGGTCAGGGGCGGCGTGTCGGTGCGCCCGCCGCCATAGATATAGTCGCCATTGGCGTCCTTGGCATTGAGCACCGAAACAGCCTGGTCGAACAGGCTCTGGACCTGCGGCATCAGGTTGGTGGCGTCGTTGTTGCCCAAGGCATCGGTGACCGCCTGGCGCAGCTTGGTGGCCACGTCCGACAGGCTGGTCAGCTGGTCGTTCTGCAAATCGGTCTGGGTCAGCGCCAGGTTGGTCGCGGTCTGATAGGCGCCGTTGCGCTGGTTGGCCGAGATGGTGGCCGTCAGGATCTGCGCCTTGTCGCCGAAACCGGCATAGCTGTTCGCCTGCACGCCCGATGCGATCTGGGTCTGGGTCTTGTCCAGCGCGCCCGAGGCCTGCTGGATCTGGCGCAGGAACTGGGCGGTCTGGGTGCTGGTCGCGACGCGGTCGATACTCATGCGGGTCTGTCCCTATTAATCCGTGCCGGGCGCTACTGGATCTGCAGCAGCGTGTCGTAAAGCTGGCCCACCACGCTGAGCAGCCGGGCGCTGGCGGCATAGGCCTGCTGATAGGTGGTCAGGTTGGTGAGTTCCTCGTCCAGGTTGACGCCCGAATTGGACGCGACCCGGGCCTGGGCCTCGGCCAGGCGATCGTCCTGGGTGGCCTGGTTGGCGGAAACGCTGTTCGATTGGGTGGAGATGTTCTGGTAGAAGCTCGCCACATAATCGGAAATCGAGGATGTCTGGGCCGCCATCGCGCCCGCGGCGCCGAAGCTGCGGCTGCCGTTGATGACATTCTGCATGGCGATGGCGCCCGAATTGTCGCCCGCCGACAGGACCACATCGCCCACCGCGCTGGTCGCGGTGATCTGCGGACGGCCAAAGCCGACGCTGGCGGGGTTGCCCGAAACCTGCGGCGTCACGGCAAAGCCCGCCGCCTGTGCGGCGGCAGCCCCGCTGCCCAGGCCGAAAATCTGGCTGAAGCTGACGCCCGTGCCGCTGCGCTGGGTGGTGTCGGTGGTCACGTTCAGCGAATAGTCGGAATAGAGCGCCGAGTTGGCGGCGCTGAGCGAGCCGTCGGCATTGAGGGTGAAGCTGACCGCGCCGCCCATGGCGGTGTTCAGCGCGGTGACCACATTGCCCATGGTCATGCCGGCGGTGGTGGTGACCGACACCTGCTTGACGATGTCGCCATCGGGGCCCTTCAGGTTCAGCGCGATCACCTGTCCTGCGGAAAAGCCGCTGGCGTCACCGGCGGAAAGCCCGGTGGCGGTGATGGAAGAGCCCTGCGCCTTGAACACGTCGTTCAGGCCGAAGAACTGGGAAAAGCCGGTGCCGCCGCGCGTGGAGGGATTGGCGGCATCGTCCTGCACCACCAGCCCGTTGCCGCCCGAAGCGGTCAGCGACAGAACGCCGTTGCTGAAGCCGGCCGTGCCCGCACCGCCCAGCGCGCTGTTCAGCGCGGTGACGAAGCTGGAGACCGTGCTGCCGGTCGCACCCACCACCGAGCCGTTGACCGAAATGGTGCCGGCATCGAAATTCACATCGACCCGCTGCACCAGCTTGCCGTCGCTGTCGGTCACCGCCAGCGTCGTCTGGCCGGTGAAGCCCAGCGCGTCGGTGCCCAGCAGGCCGGTGTTGCGGCCGGTCAGGCTGGAAGGCGCCGGATAGGCGGCATTGGCATTGGCCTGGGCGTTGAAAGCCTGGGCGGTCTGCTGCGCCAGTTCGCCCAGGCTGGCATTCAGCCCGCCCAGCACCGTGTCGCGCATTTCGATCAGGCCCTTCAGCGAGCCGCCCGAAAGATGCGGGTCCAGCGCCTGGGGCGAACCGATTGCCTGGCCGGTCTGGGGATTGATGTCCTGGATGGTGACGTTGCCATAGGAGCCGTTGGACGACCCACCGGCATAGGCCAGCTTGGCATAGGTGTTGGACACCAGGTTCATGCCGTCGGTGGTCGAGACATTCACGCTGCCATCGGCCTGCGGGCTGGTGCGAATGTCCATCACCTTGGCCAGGTTGGCCAGCGCGGTGTCGCGCTGGTCGAGCAGGGCCGAGGACTGGTCGCCCGTCGCACTGGCGTTGCGAATCTGCTGGTTCAGGTCGAACACCTGCTTGATCAGCACATTGGCGGGCGCGATGGCGTTGACCGCCTGCTGGTCGACCTGGGTCTGCAGCGAGGAGATGGTGCTGGAGACAGATGAAAAAGTGGAGGCCAGATTGTTCAGCGCCGTCAGCACCGCGGTGCGGCTGGCGCCGGTGGCCGGCGCCTGGGAGGCGGTGGCGAAGGCGGCGGACAGGTTGTTGAGCTGCGAGGCCAGCGACTGGTTGTCGCCCGGCGCGCCCAGAAGTCCGTTGAGCTGGTCGAAGAAACTGGCCTGGGTGTCGTAATTGGCCGCGGCGCTTCCCGCCGACAGCATCTCGCCGCTCAGATAGGCGCTGGCCACGCGCTGCACGCTGGCAATATCCACGCCCACAAGCTGGCCGCCCGCCGCCAGCGTCTGCTGGTTCACGATGCGGCGCGCATAGCCTTCGGTATTCAGGTTGGAGACGTTGTTCGACACAACGCTCAGCGCCGTGCTGTTGGTCTTCAGCGCGGAGAGGGCACTTGCGGCGATTCCGTTCAGGCTCACGGGGCTTTTGTCCGATGCTTTGTTGCCGAACCGGCCGTCGCAAGGCCCGTGCCATATTGTGGCGGCGATTTTTTGCCGGAAAGACTGGCTTTTCCGGGGGCCGCGCCGACGGTCACAGACCGGCAGACTTTGCCGCACCGGCATCTGTTGCCCGTCATTTCCCGCCCTTCATGACCGCCGTCTTGCGGAAAAATTCAGGCAAACCGCGCCTTGCCGGGGCTGGCCTGCCGCTTGCTATGAGCCTTGGCGGATCAACATGGGTTTCATCGTGCCTGCAGTGGCAACAGCGAAGATCGACAGTCATATCGACAGTCACATGGGCGCGTCCCGTGTGCAGACGTCCGCGCACAGCCACGATGACGCCTTTGCCGGTTTCCTGAAGTCTGCCAGCCATGGTGAGAAGACCGCGCAGGCAGCCAAAACAGGCCGCAAGGCCGCCGCAACGGCCGACACGGCCGCGCCGAACTCCGGCAAGACGCGCAACGCGCATGCCGGCGACAAGACCCGCAGCACACGCCAGGACAACGATCAGACCCGCACCGCGCGCAGCGACATCGCGCGCAAAGATGCCGCGTGCGACGACACAGCGCGCGCGGACAGTCGCAAGAACGACAACCAGACAGACAAGGCCGACCGGACTGACAAGGCCGATCCCGGCCAGTCCGCCAGCGTCAGCGCAAAAGCCGACGCAAAGGATGGCGCAAAGGACAAGGACGGCGACAAGACCGGGGACGACGCGCGCACCGACGCCGCCACGGCCCTGGCACTTCAGACCGCTCCCATACAGAAGCATGACGCGCCGGCCCCGGACGCGCAGCAGGCCACGATCCCGCAGGATCCCGCACAACAGGGTTCGCAGCAGCAGACCGCGGACACCAGCGCCGCAGGCGCGGCCGCGTGCATGCCCGGCGCCGTCCAGCCTGGACCCGCGGGCGTATCGGACGCAGCAACCGCGCCGGTCACCACACCTGCCAACCAGATCGCCGGCGGACAAGCGGCTGTTGGACAGGCTTTTGGCCAACAGAACACCGCCCCTGAAGCCGACGACGCGGCGCAGAGCCAGGACGCGGCCAAGGATACGACAAAGACCGCCGGCCAGACACAGGACCAGCAGCCGCATCAGAAGGCCGATGCCGCGCTGACCCAGCCCTTCGCCCAGGTTCTGGGCCAGCAGGCTGGCCAGGCCGATCAGACCGGCAAGAGCACTTCCGCCACATCCGGCAAGTCTGCGGCGAAAGACAGCGACCGCAAGGATGCAGCCGCCGGCGTCCAGCCCGCCGCGAACCAGGCCGCGCAGGTCCAGAACACTCAGGTACAGAACGGCGCGGCCCAAAACACGCAGGTTCAGAACACGCAGAGTCAGAATGGCCAGCCCGATCCGGCCATCCTGGCGTCCCATGCCGCCGGACCGCATGGCCAGTCCAGCCTGTCGGCCGGCACCTCCGCCGGTGCGGCAACGGCCGCCGCCAATGCCGCGCTGCCCCAGCATCTTCAGGTCTCCAGCCAGGCCCCGAACATGGGCGCGCTGGGCGTGGCGATTGCCGCGCGCAGCCTGTCGGGTTCGCGCCAGTTCGACATCCGCCTGGACCCGCCCGAACTGGGCCGGGTCGATGTGCGCCTGTCCATCGATGCCGCCGGCAAGGCCAGCGCGCATCTGTCCGCCGACCAGCAGAACACGCTGGACCTGCTGCAAAAGGATTCCTCGGGTCTGGCGCGCGCGCTGCGCGATGCCGGCCTGAACGTCTCGCAGGACGGGCTGAATTTCTCGCTGCGCCAGCAGCCGGGCCAGGGCCAAAATCAGGGCCAAAACCCCGGCGGCTTCACCCCGCGCGGCCGCGCCCAGCGCCAGCTCTCGCTTGGCGCCTCCGTCAGCGCGACCGCCACCAGCGCCGCGCTTGGCGCCGCATCACGCTTCACCGCCGGCGACAGCCGGCTCGACATCAGGGTTTGAGGACCAGTTCCATGAGCGTTTCCAGCGTTCCCGCCACGACGACCGCCACCGGCACCAGCAGCTCCAGCAATGCGGCCAAGCAGCTGTCGAGCAACTTCGACACGTTTCTGTCGCTGCTGACCACCCAGCTGAAGAACCAGGACCCGACCAGTCCGATGGACTCCAACCAGTTCACCCAGCAGCTGGTCCAGTTCAGCCAGGTCGAACAGCAGATCGACACCAACACCAACCTGAAGGCGCTGATCGCCCAGGGCCAGACCAATGCCGGCACCACCGCCACCGCCTATCTGGGCCGCAACGTGTCGGTGACAAACGGCATGGCCTCGCTGGCCAATGGCGCCGCCAACTGGACCTACAGCCTGCCCGCAACCGCGGCCACCAGCGTGCTGACCATCATGAACGACAGCGGCAAGGTTGTTTATGCGGGGCTGGGCGAAACCGGCCAGGGCAATCACACGCTGGCCTGGGACGGCAAGGACAATAACGGCAACACCCTGCCCGACGGCGCCTACACGCTCACCGTCACCGCCAAGGACGCCAGCGGCGCCGCGATCACCCCGTCGGTCGCCAGCGCGGGCACGGTCACCCAGATCGACATGACCAGCGGCACGCCGCAGCTGGTCATCGGAAACATGGAAGTCGGCATCGCGGATATCGCCGCCGTCGGCTCCTGAAGAATTTGAAACCAACATGGCGCCGAGAAACGGCGCCACCCCAAAGGGACGGCGGGCGAAGCCCAAATCTCCCAAAAGGAAATGAAAGATGTCTCTCTTCGGCTCTTTGAACATCGGCGTTGCCGGTCTGGCCGCCAACAGCGCGGCGCTGAGCGCCACCTCGTCCAACATCGCCAACGTCAACACCGTGGGTTACAAGGAAGCGACCTCCAACTTCTCGACCTTCCTGAACTCCAGCGGCCTGGGCACTACCGCTTCGGCGGGCGTCACGGCGGTGATCGGCCAGGACGTCACCACCCAGGGCCTGCCCATCACCACCACCTCCTCGACCGACCTGTCGATCGCGGGCAACGGCTTCTTCGTCGTCTCCCCGACCACCAACTCGCCGGTCCAGGAATACACCCGCGCCGGCAGCTTCAAGCCCGACGCCAACGGCTATCTGGTCAACTCCGCGGGCCTCTACCTGCGCGGCTGGGCGCTGGACAGCCAGGGCAACATCCCCACCAACACGGGCGACCTGTCGCTGATCAACGTCTCCAGCGTTTCGGGCAAGGCCGAAGCCACCCAGAATCTGGGCCTGCAGGCCAACCTGCAGTCCAGCGCCACGGTCGTGCCCACCTATACGGCGGGCGAAATGGCTTCGGGCACGGTGACGCCGGACTTCCAGCGCACCATCAACGTCTATGACAGCCAGGGCGGCAGCCAGCCCCTGACCTTCTCCTTCGTCAAGACCGCGGCCAACACCTGGGGCTATGAAGTCACCTATGCGGGCACGCCTGCCAATGTCGGTGGCACCTCGCCGCTCTATTCGGGCACGATGCAGTTCAACTCCGACGGCTCGCTGGCCAATGCGGACACCAGCGCCTCGCCGGCCACCGGCTCCATCGCGCTGACCATCCCCTGGGCCGGCACCACGGGCCTGGCATCGCAGACCATCAACATCAGCCTGGGCACGGTGGACGGCACCGGCGGCGTCACCCAGTACGACTCCACCTCCACCCTCAACGCCTCCACCGCCGACGGCAAGCCCTTCGGCACCGTGACCGGCGTGAACGTGTCGAAGGACGGCACCCTGACGGCGCAGTTCTCCAACGGGCTGACGCAGGACATCTACCGCATCCCGGTGGCCACCTTCGCCAATCCCAACGGCCTGTCGCAGGTATCGGGCAATGCCTATATCGCCAACAAGTCGTCCGGTGCCGCCGACATCAATGTCGCCGACTCCGGTTCTGCGGGCGGCATCGCCAGCCAGTCGCTGGAAGGCTCGACCGTCGACCTGGCGAACGAGTTCACCAACCTGATCACGACCCAGCGGGCCTATTCGGCCTCGGCGCGCATCATCACCACCGCCGACCAGATGCTGCAGCAGCTGGAGCAATTGCCGACAGGTTGATCCTAACCGGGAAAGGCCCGTGAACCGGGCCTTTCCCGCATCACGCATCGCAATTTGAGTGGAAGTCTTATGCCTTCGTTTACCACGGTCTTTGGCCCTTTCTTAAACGCGCCGGGGCTACTTTCTCCGTGGTTTTGGTCGGGAGAATAAAATGGAAGAGCGCAAGGGACGGGTAAGCTACGTCATCGGCCCCGATGGGTCGCCGTTGACGCTGGCCGATCTGCCGCCGCCTTCGACCCGCCGCTGGGTGATCCGCCGCAAGGCCGAGGTCGTCGCCGCCGTGCGCGGCGGCCTGCTCAGCCTGGATGACGCCTGCAAGCGCTACACGCTCACGGTCGAGGAATTCCTCGCCTGGCAGCATGCGATCGATCGCTTCGGTCTGGCGGGCCTGCGTGCAACGCGGGTACAGCAGTACCGCAACTGACATACCGGAATCGGCGCGGCTGCGCCGGCTCTCGTAAACAAGTTCTTAAAGCCGCACCCGTGAAATTCGTTTCGCGGGTGCGCTTTCGTTTAAGCCAACGTTTACCCTGAAGGCGGCAATGTTTGCCTAGCAGCAACCGGGGCGGGGATGAGCCTCCCTCCGGTCTTGCCAGGAGGACAGGGTCTTGCCGGATTTCTTCAAAGCGGTCGGTGCAGCACGGTTCGGCGTCATGGCCGGCGTGGCCGCGGTTCTGACGGCCTTCTTCCTTTATATTGCCGGCGCGATCACCGAGCCGCCCAAGACCATCCTGTTTTCGGGCCTGGAGGCGCGCGACGCCGCCGCCGTGACCGCCAAGCTGGACGCCATGGCCGTCAAGTATGACGTCAAGGACGGCGGCACCGTGCTGGTGCCCGCCGACCAGGTCACCAAGCTGCGCATGGCCCTGGCCCAGGACAACCTGCCCGCCGCCGGCGTCGGCTATGAGATTTTCGACAAGTCGGACGCCTTCGGCACCACCGCCTTCGTCCAGAACATCAACCGCCTGCGCGCCCTGGAAGGCGAGCTGGCCCGCTCCATCCAGACCATCGACGGCATTGAATCGGCCCGCGTGCACCTGGTCATCCCTGAGCGCCAGATTTTCAGCCGCGACGACCAGCAGCCCAGCGCCAGCGTTGTCCTGAAGACCCGCGCGCGCATGGACCGCGGCCAGGTCCAGGCCATCCAGCACCTGGTGGCAGCCGCCGTCTCGTCGCTGACCGCCGACCGCGTCGCCATCGTCGACGATCACGGCAACCTGCTGGCGGGCGGCGACGACAAATCCGGTCCCAACGCCATGGCCCGCGGCCAGGACGAGGACACCACCAATTACGAGAACACCCTGCGCCAGCGCATCGAATCCATCGTCGCCAGCGTGGTCGGCGCGGGCCATGTGCAGGTCCAGGTCGCCGCCGACATCAACTACAACCACACCCAGACCACGTCCGAGACCTACGACCCGGACAGCAAGGTGGTCCGTTCGACCCAGACCGTTGAGCAGAATGCCTCCGACACCAGCGGCAACAATGGCGCCGTGTCGGTCGCCAATGCGCTGCCGGGCGGGGCGGCGGGCGCCAACAACGGCACCGGCAGCGACACCAACAATTCCTCCTCGGGCCGCACCGAGGAAACCACCAATTACGAGATCTCCAAGAAGGTCACCACCTCCACCGTCGATGGCGGCGATGTGAAGAAGCTGTCGGTGGCCGTGGTGGTCGACGGCACCACGACGGACGGCGCGGACGGCAAAACCGCCTATACGCCGCGCACCGCCGCCGAAATGACCCAGATCACCGCCCTGGTGAAGTCCGCGATGGGCTTCGACCAGGCGCGCGGCGACCAGGTGCAGGTGACCAACATGGCCTTTGCCCGCGTCGACACGATGGAAGGCACGCCCGCGCCCAAGCCCCTGCTGGGCCTGGACAGCGCCTACTGGTTCAAGATCATCGAGGCCGCGATCATGTGCGTGACCGCGCTGCTGATCGGCCTGTTCGTGGCGCGCCCCCTGATCAACCGCATGTTCGCGCCCATCGGCCCGGCCAACGCCCAGCCGGCCCAGATCGCCGGCAGCGCCCCGTCCGCCGGCGCCCTGCCCGCGCCCGCCGCCGATGGCGAGGCCGCCCAGGCCGCGCCCGGCGCACTGCCCGCAACCCAGGCAAATATCGACACCAGCCGCATCGAGGGCCAGGTCCGCGAATCCGCCATCCGCAAGGTTGGCGAAGTGGTCGACGCCCATCCCGACGAGGCGCTGGCCATCATCCGCACCTGGCTGCACCAGCCCGCCTGATCCAACGCCGAACTGACCAACGCCCAACTGACCACCGACTGATACCTGAGACCGAAAATGGCCAAAGCCGTCAAACCCGCAGTCAAGGACGATCCCAGGGGCCTTTCCGGCGCCGAGCGGGCGGCCATCATCATGCTGTCGCTGGGCGAGGACCATTCGGCCCGCATCTGGGAAATGATGGACGAGGACGAGATCAAGGAAGTCTCGCAGGTCATGTCCAACCTGGGCACCGTTTCCTCGACCCTGGTGGAAAAGCTGCTGGTGGATTTCGTCTCCCAGATGTCGGGCACCGGCTCGCTGATGGGCTCCTATGAGTCCACCGAGCGCCTGCTCACCGGCATCCTGCCGCCCGAGAAGGTCGGCTCGATCATGGAGGAAATCCGCGGGCCCGCCGGCCGCACCATGTGGGACAAGCTGGCCAATGTGAACGAGACCGTTCTGGCCAACTATCTGAAGAACGAATATCCCCAGACCGTTTCGGTCGTCCTGTCCAAGATCAAGCCCGAGCACGCCGCCCGCGTCCTGGCGGCCCTGCCAGAGGAATTCGCCCTGGAAGTGGTGCAGCGCATGCTGCGCATGGAAAGCGTGCAGAAGGACATCTTGGACAAGGTCGAGCAGACGCTGCGCGTCGAGTTCATGTCCAACCTGGCGCGCACCGCCAAGCGCGACAGCCACGAGCACATGGCTGAAATCTTCAACAATTTCGACCGCCAGACCGAAAGCCGCTTCGTCACCGCGCTGGAAGAGCGCAACCGCGACAGCGCCGAGCGCATCAAGGCGCTGATGTTCACCTTCGAGGACCTGGGCAAGCTGGACCCCGGCTCGATCCAGACCCTGCTGCGCAATGTCGAGAAGGACAAGCTGGCCCTGGCGCTGAAGGGCGCCACCGACGGGCTGCGCGACGTCTTCTTCTCAAACATGAGCGAGCGCGCCGGCAAGATCCTGCGCGACGACATGGAAGCGATGGGCCCGGTACGCCTGAAGGACGTCGACGAGGCGCAGATGCGCATGGTCAACGTCGCCAAGGACCTGGCCAACAAGGGCGAAATCATGATCGCCGGCGGCAGCGCCGAAGACGAGCTGGTGTACTGATGCCAATGTCTCAACAAAAAGCCGCGGCCAAATTCACCTTCGACACCGAATTCCTGCCCGAGGGCGACCGCGTCGCCCCCGCCGCCAAGGCGCGCCAGCGCCGCACCCTGACCAACGAGGAACTGGAGCACCTGACCCTGCAGGCGCGCCAGGAAGGCGAGGACGCCGCCGCCACCCGCGCCACCGAACAGCTGGACCGCACCATCGCGGCGCTGACCGTGTCGCTGCGCGCCAGCCTGGACCAGAGCCGCGCCGAGATCGACGCGGTGCGCGCCGAAGCCGCCGGCATTGCCCTGGCGATGGCGAAAAAGATCGCCCCCGCCGCGCTGGAGGCGCTGCCCGCCGCCGATGTCGAACGGGCGCTGCGCCAGGCCATGCATCAGGCCATCACCGAACCGCGCATCACGCTGCGCGCCAACCCCGCCGTGGTGGAAGCCCTGCAGGCGCGCATCGACGAGATTGCCCATGAGGAAGGTTATGACGGCCGCGTGATGCTGGCCGCCGATCCCGCCGTGACCGGCGCGGACTGCCGCATCGAATGGCGCGGCGGCGGCGCCGAGCGCAGCGAGGCCGCGATCGAGGCGGCGCTGACCAGCCTGATCGAAAGCCGTTTTCCGCACCATGACACCTCCGCCACCGGCGGCATCAACAACGCAGTGAAAGGATAAGCCCATGGCGACCGACAATGTCGATCTGCCCGATCTGAGCAACGAGGCGAGCGGCCCCGCGCCGGCCCTGCTGAACAGCGAGATGCCGGCGGAAGCCACGCCCAAGCACGCGGCCCAGGACCTGGAAGCGGTGTTCGACGTGCCGGTCACGGTTTCGGCCGTTCTGGGCAAGTCGGCGATGGAAGTCAGCCACCTGCTCAAGCTGGGCAAGGGCACGATCGTGGAGCTGGACCGCAAGGTCGGCGAAGCCATCGACATCTATGTCAATGACCGTCTGGTGGCGCGCGGCGAAGTCGTGCTGGTCGAGGACCGGCTGGGCGTGACCATGACCGAAATCATCAAGGCCGGGCAGTCTTAAGGATTACCGTCCGCGCGCAGAAGGCGCGTGGACAAAGGAGAAATACAATGCGTCTTCTCATCGTCGGCGGACTGAAGGGCCAGATCGGCCTCGCCACCAAGATCGCGATGGACAAGGGTGCCAAGGTCACCCACGCCGCCGATACCGAACAGGCGCTGTCGGCCCTGCGCGGCGGGGCCGGCGCGGACCTGGTGTTCTGCGACGTGGAGCTTCAGATCAGCGACCTGGTGCGGGGCCTGGCCGCCGAGCGCATCTGCACCCCGGTCGTGGCCTGCGGCATCGGCACCGATACCCGCCGCGCGGTGGACGCGATCCGCGCCGGCGCCAAGGAATACCTGCCCCTGCCCGCCGACGCCGAGCTGATCGCGGCGGTGCTGGCGGCGGTGGCCGACGAAACCCATCAGCTCATCTACGAAGACGAGGCGATGGGCGCGGTCCTGGGCCTGGCCGACCAGATCGCCGGCTCCGAAGCCTCGATCCTGATCACCGGCGAAAGCGGCACCGGCAAGGAGGTGATGGCGCGCTATATCCATCGCAAGAGCCATCGCGCCGACAAGCCCTTCATCAGCGTCAATTGCGCCGCGATCCCGGAAAACCTGCTGGAATCGGAACTGTTCGGCCATGAGAAGGGCGCCTTCACCGGCGCCATCGCCCGGCGCATCGGCAAGTTCGAGGAAGCGAACGGCGGCACCCTGTTGCTGGACGAAATCAGCGAAATGGACATCCGCCTGCAGGCCAAGCTGCTGCGCGCCATCCAGGAACGCGAGATCGACCGCGTGGGCGGCACCAAGCCGGTCAAGGTGGACATCCGCATCATCGCCACCTCCAACCGCGACCTGGCCGATGCGGTGCGTCACGGCACCTTCCGCGAAGACCTTCTGTATCGCCTGAATGTCGTGAACCTGCGCCTGCCTGCCCTGCGCGAGCGGCCCAGGGACATCCGCGCCCTGTCGCAGCATTTCGCCCGCAAATATGCCGAGGCCAATGGCGTGGCTTTCCGCCCGCTGGCCTCGCAGACCGAGCGGCTGCTGCTTGCCCATCCCTGGAAGGGCAATGTGCGCGAACTGGAAAACACCATCCATCGCGCCGTGCTGCTGGCCCAGGGCCCCGAAATCGGCGCCGAAGCCATCCGCCTGCCCGATGGCACCCAGGTTGGCGGGACCCAGCTTGGCGCACAGCCGTCCATCGCCGTGCAGGAAGACAGCCATGTCCAGGGCGCGATGGCCCAGGCCGGCGCGGCCACCCGCTCGCTGGTCGGCCGCACCGTTTCGGACGTGGAGCGCGACCTGATCCTGGACACGCTGGACCATTGCCTGGGCAACCGCACCCATGCCGCCAACATTCTGGGCATCTCGATCCGCACCCTGCGCAACAAGCTGCGCGAGTATTCGGACTCCGGGCTGAGCGTTCCCAGTCACGGCGAACAGCGGATGGCGGGCTGAACCGTACCCATATTTAAAGAGCACCAGATCACATGAGTGACGTCACCGCCGGTTCACCCAATTCGGGTTTCGACTTCTCGCCCTCCGGGATCGTGGAATTCATCCGCAAGTCCGACCTGGGGCTGGCGGTCGGCATCATGGCCATCCTGGTGGTGCTGATCCTGCCGCTGCCGACCTGGCTTCTGGACCTGGCCCTGGCCTTCAGCCTGTCCTTCTCCATCCTGATCCTGATGACCTCGGTGTTCGTCAGAAAGCCGCTGGAGTTCAGCGCCTTCCCGACCATCCTGCTCATCACCACCATGCTGCGCCTGGCGCTGAACCTGGCCTCCACCCGGCTGATCCTGGGTCACGGCAATGAAGGCACCGCCGCGTCAGGCTATGTCATTCAGGCCTTCGGCAAGCTGGTGATGCAGGGCAATTTCGTCATCGGCCTGATCGTCTTCATCATCCTGATCATCGTGAACTTCGTGGTCATCACCAAGGGTTCGGGCCGCATCGCCGAAGTCGCCGCCCGCTTCAGCCTGGATGCCATGCCCGGCAAGCAGATGGCGATCGACGCCGATCTGTCGGCCGGCCTGATCGACGAAAAGGAAGCAAAGGAACGCCGCAAGACCATCGAGGCGGAAAGCAATTTCTTCGGCGCCATGGACGGCGCCAGCAAGTTCGTGCGCGGCGACGCGATCGCCGGCCTTCTGATCACCGCCATCAATGTCGTGGGCGGCATCATCATCGGCGTCGCCCAGCAGGGCATGAGCTTTTCGGACGCCACCAGCACCTTCACCCTGCTGACGGTCGGCGACGGCCTGGTCAGCCAGATGCCGGCGCTGATCATCTCCACCGCTGCGGGCCTGATGGTTTCCAAGGCGGGCGTCGAAGGCGCCACCGACAAGGCCCTGATGGGCCAGCTGTCCTTCTATCCCCAGGCGCTGGGCATGGCCGCCGCGGTCATGGGCATCGTCGCCCTGCTGCCGGGCATGCCGACCCTGGTCTTTGCCGCCCTGTCGGGCGGCACCGGCGCATTGGCCTGGGTTGCCAGCAAGCGCAAGGACCAGCGCGTGGCGCAGGCCGAGGCCGAAACCGCCGCCGCCGACGCCCCGCCCAAGGAAGAGCCGATCTCCCAGGCACTGGCGCTGGACCTGCTGCGGGTGGAGCTGGGCTATGGCCTGCTGCCGCTGATCAACGATGTGCAGGGCCACCGCATCACCGACCAGATCAAGGCGCTGCGCCGCCAGCTGGCGCAGGAGATGGGCTTCGTCATGCCCGCCGTGCGCATCCTGGACAATATGCAGCTTGGCGCCAACGAGTACCGCATCCGCATCAAGGAATTCGACTCGGGCAAGGGCGAACTGTTCCCCGGCTCGCTGCTGGTGATGGACCCCAAGGGCCTGCCCATCGACCTGCCGGGCACCGCGACCACCGAACCGGCCTTCGGCCTGCCTGCCGCCTGGGTGTCGGGCGCGCTGAAGGAGGAAGCCACCTTCCGCGGCTTCACCGTGGTCGATCCGGCCACCGTGCTGACCACCCACCTGACAGAAGTGCTCAAGAGCCACATGGCCGAGCTTCTGTCCTTTGCCGAGACCAAGAAGCTGCTGGACGACCTGCCGCCGGAGAACAAGAAGCTGGTCGAGGAAATCGTTCCCTCGCAGATTTCCGTCACCGGCGTGCAGCGCGTGCTGCAGACCCTTTTGGGCGAGCGCGTCTCGATCCGCGACCTGCCCGCCATCCTGGAGGGCATCGCCGAGGCGGTCGGCCACACCAAGAATGCGCTCTACATCACCGAGCATGTGCGCGCGCGCCTGGCCCGCCAGCTGTGCAACGCCAACCTGTCGCCGGGCGGCTATCTGCCGCTGATCGCCCTGTCGCCCACCTGGGAACAGGGTTTCGCCGAAAGCATTGTCGGCCAGGGCGAGGATCGCCAGCTTGCCATGGCGCCCAGCCAGCTTCAGCAGTTCATCGCCCAGGTGCGCGAGGCGTTTGACGAGGCCGGCACCAAGAATGAAGTGCCCGTGCTGCTGACCAGCCCGCAGATCCGGCCCTTCGTGCGCTCCATCGTCGAACGCTTCCGGCCCCAGACCGTTGTGATGAGCCAGAACGAGATCCATGCCTCGGTGCGGCTGCGCACGCTGGGCCAGGTCTAGGAGAGCCTCATGACCGCCCAGCCCAGCCAGACCGCGACGCTTCTGTCCTTCCCGCGCCCGCGCGCCCATATCGGCGCGGCGCTGAAGCGTCACCGCCTGCCCGAGGGACTGGCTGCCATGCTGGCGCGCGAATCCGAAGGCTTTGCCGAGGTCAGCGCCTATGCCGCCCTCGCCTATGCGCTGGACCAGCGCATCGCGGCGGCGCCGCTGGACCTGGAACGGGCGCGCGGCATCCTGCTGGTGGGTCCGGCCGGATCGGGCAAAAGCACCGTCGCCGCCAAGATCTGCCATGCCGCCGCCCTTGTGGGCCGCAAGACAAACCTGGCCCGCGCCGACGGCGCGCTGGGCCTGTTCCGCACCGGCACCAATCCGCCGGACGTGCTGATGGTGATGGAGGCCGACGGCTTCAATCCGCTGAATGCGCGTGCGGCCGCGGCCTTTTCCGCGCTGGGCGACATTCCCGGCGTCGAGACCGTGGGGGTGATTTCGGCCCTGTCGGACGCCGAGGACATTGCCGACCTGGTCGCGGCCTTTCACTTTCGCCGCGTGATCGTCACCAACCTGGACCGCACGCGCCGGCTGGGCGCGCTGCTGGCCGCGGGCACATCGGGCGCGCAGCTGGCCCATGTCTGCGCCAGCCCGCATGCGGACGAAGCGCTGGAAACGCTGGAGCCCGGCGCGCTGGCCAAGCTGCTGCTGGATTCACCGGCGCACTGAATTCCGGCTAGCGCCGCTTTCCCCCACCGCCGCCAGCGCCGCGATTGTCGATCGCAAACGGCCCCGGCCCCATGCCCACCATCAGCAGCAGGCCACCGGCGATCGCCCAGTCGCGGGCGAAGATGCCGAATTCGGCGGCGCGCTGAGCCGGATCGGCGACATTCCAGAAATCGTGCATCACCACCGCGGCGATCACCGTCAGCGCGAACAGCATCACCGCGCCATGGCGGGTCTGCCAGCCCAGCAAAAGCGCCAGGCAGCCCAGGAAGATCATGATCAGCACCACCAGCAGCACCACCGGCGCCAGGGGCACATGCTTGGCGTCCATCTGGCCGGCGACCGACTGCCAATTGTTCAGGATGTTCATCGCCCCGGTCATGTAGAACCAGATCAATATGCAACGGCCCAGAAAGGGCGATATGGCTTCCGAGAAGGACATGGTGCGGCCCGCGACTCAACCCGCACGGATGGTATCGCAGGGCGCGGGCGGTTCAACCGGCGAGGGGCTCATGCGTCGCCGCACCCCATGATGGGGCTTGGCGTGCCATCCGGCTGCCGGCCGGATCAGGCGGTGCGCAGATTGTGCTTTCGCAGATGGCGCACCAGCGCCATTTCGTCCATGCGGGCCTGCTGGTGGCGGGCCTGCATTTCGGCCAGGCGGCGGGCCTGCTGTTCCATCGCCACTTCCAGGCTTTTCAGTTCCTGAAAGGAATCGGACAGGTCGGCCAGTGCCGCGGCATGTTCGCGCTCGATGTCCTTGAGCGTTGTCTTGAGGTTTTCCCGCCGCGTTTCGATGGAGCGCAGGAAGGAGGGGAAGGCCAGCCGCCCGATATCGGAATCGCCGGCCCGCTGCTTTTCGCGGGTGACGTTGTCGTCCAGGTCGCGCAGCTTCTTTTCCAGGTCCACGCGCATGGCTTCGATCGAAGCGATGCGGCGCTTCATTTCATCAACCCGAAAGCGCTTCAGGCGCAGCAGAGTATCGGTCCGGTTCATGGCTTACGTCCCTTTCGCCCCGCTCATGATCGCGGAAAGCGCATCATAGCCTTCGGCCAGGCTCGCAACCTCGTCCTTCGTCTGGGTGAGGAAGGCTTCCAGTTGCGGGTAAAGCCGCACAGCCTCGTCCACTTCAGGATTCGTGCCAGCCTTGTAGGCGCCCAGCCGGATCAGCTCGGCCATGTCTTCGTAAACGGTCAGCGGCCGGCGGGCTTGCAAAACAAGGGCTTGCTCGTCGTCACTGTTGCAGCCGGGCATCGCGCGGCTGACGCTCTTAAGAATATTGATGGCCGGAAAGCGGCCGCGTTCCGCAATGGCACGTTCCAAAACGATATGACCGTCCAGGATGCCGCGCACCGCATCGGCCACCGGCTCGTTGTGGTCGTCGCCTTCCACCAGCACGGTGAACAGGCCGGTGATGGAACCCGACCCTTCCGGGCCGGGCCCGGCCCGCTCCAGAAGGCGCGGCAGTTCGGTGAAGACGGTGGGGGTATAGCCCTTGGAGGCCGGCGGCTCGCCCGCCGACAGGCCGATCTCGCGCTGGGCCATGGCGAAACGGGTGACCGAATCCATCAGCAGCAGCACGTTCAGGCCCTCGTCGCGCAGCGCCTCGGCCACGCTCATCGCCACATAGGCGGCCTGGCGGCGCACCAGCGCCGGCGCATCCGAGGTCGCGGCCACCACGACGGAGCGCGCCAGGCCGTCTTCGCCCAGATCGTCCTCGATGAATTCCTTGACCTCGCGGCCGCGCTCGCCGATCAGGCCGATCACGATGGCGTCGGCATTGGAATTGCGCGCCAGCATGGCCATCAGGGTGGATTTGCCCACGCCGGACCCGGCGAAAATGCCCATGCGCTGGCCCGCGCAGCAGGTCGTAAAGGTATTGAGCGCCCGGATGCCCATATCCAGCTTCTCGCCCACCCGCGCGCGGGTGGTGGCCAGTGGGGGCGGCGCCTTCAGCGGATAGGCGCGCTGGCCCTGCGGCAGGATGCCCTTGGCGTCCATCGGGGCGCCGAAACCGTCGACCACCCGGCCCAGCCAGGCCCGCGAAGGCCGGATGGCGGGGGGCGTATCTTCGAAATCGGCCCGCGCGCCCAGGGTGATCCCGTCCAGCGGACCCAGCGGCATGACCAGCGCCCGGCCGTCGCGGAAACCGACCACCTCGCAGGGAATTACCTTGTTATTTCCGATGCTTATGCGGCACTGGCCACCCAGGCTGACGGCCCCCTGGGCCCCCGTGACCTCGACCGCCAGGCCCTCGATACGGGCCACGCGGCCAAAACGGGTCAGAACCGGGATGGCCTCGATATCCTTGAGCAGTGCGCGCATGAAAATCCCTATGGGGCCGCCTTTCTGGGGCCCGAAGCCGCATTATTGCGGCCAAGAATTTAAATGGCGGTAAACTTAACAAATCGAATCAAGGTCTTGTGATGCCGGTTCCGCCCCCAAAAGGCGGTCAATCCTTCCCGCCGCATTAAGCCCTGTGATCGAGGACTGAAAGTTGCGCGACCGGTTAAAGCTGCTGTTAACCATTTGCGCTTAACGTCTGGAAACCGGTTAACCGTGCGGACGCCGTGCCTGCCGGGGAATTGACGTTAATAGAGGGGCCTGACATGCGCGTACTCCTGATCGAAGACGACAGCGCCATGGCGCGGAGCATCGAGCTGATGCTGCGCAGCGAGGGGCTGAACGTCTACACCACCGATCTTGGCGAGGAAGGCATCGACCTCGGCAAGCTCTACGACTACGACATTATCGTGCTGGACCTGCAGCTGCCCGACATGAGCGGCTTCGAGGTGTTGAAAGCCCTGCGCGTCGCCAAGGTGCAGACGCCGGTGCTGATCCTGTCCGGCAACGCCATTGTCGAGGCCAAGGTGAAAGCCCTGGGCTTCGGCGCCGACGACTACATGACCAAGCCCTTCCACAAGGACGAGCTGGTCGCCCGCATCCAGGCGGTTGTCCGCCGCTCCAAGGGCCACAGCCAGTCGGTGATCACCACCGGCAAGCTGACGGTGAACCTGGACGCCAAGACCGTCGAGGTCGACGGCCAGCGCGTGCATCTGACCGGCAAGGAATACCAGATGCTGGAGCTGCTGAGCCTGCGCAAGGGCACCACCCTGACCAAGGAAATGTTCCTGAACCACCTTTATGGCGGCATGGACGAGCCGGAACTGAAGATCATCGACGTCTTCATCTGCAAGCTGCGCAAGAAGCTGGCGGCAGCGACCGAAGGCGCCAATTACATCGAAACCGTGTGGGGCCGCGGCTATGTGCTGCGCGATCCCAATGGCGAGGAAATCACCGAGCAGGTTGCCTGAAAGGGTCCTGACGAACCGGAATAGAAAAAGGGCGCTGCCTGCAGCGCCCTTTTTATTTGCCCGGCGTGCAGCTTAGCAGCCGGCCATCCAGGCTGGAGCCGATCAGCAGGTGATGGCCGTCATAGGCCGCCACCGACGCCCCGCCGATCTGTTTGCCGTCATTGCCATAGACCGGCGTCACCGACATGGGCGCGCCGCCATCCAGGCTGACCCGCATCACCTGCGAGGCGCTGGGCCTGGCCGCGTCGGCGGCGAAGCCGCGCCAGTCGTGCAGATTGGCGTGGGCCCCCACCAGAAGATTGCCGTTCGGCCCCATGGTGATGCGGTCCGGACCCGCCGGCAGGGTCAGCGCCTGGTCCTCGTCCGTCAGGGTGCCGCTGAAACTTTCGCGGCGATAGCTCTTGAAGTTGCGGCTCAGCATGCCCGACACCAGCAGGTGCTGGCCGTCGCCCGTCAGCACCAGGCTGCGCGGGCCGTACAGTCCCTCGGCCATCACCCGGAAACTCATGCCGTTGAAGTACAGGATATTGCCGCCCGGGATGACGCCATAGTCCTGCAGCCAGCGCATCGGCGCATTGTCGGCCGCGCCGTTGTTGGCGACATAGAAGGTGCCCGGCCCGCCGGCCACGACATCCTGCGGATCGGTCAGCAGCCCGCCCTCTATGGTGCCTTCGGCCACCAGCGCGGGGGCGATCTGGGGATTGGTCACCTCGAAACTGTCGATGCTGAAGCGGTTTCTGTTGCCTTTTGTGGTGGAGCGGTGATTCACCGCCATCAGGAACAGGCCCTTGCCGTCGGGGCTGGGAAAGGTGCCGATCCCGCGCGGATGAAAATCCTTGGGCGCGCCCGCCAGCTTCACGGGCTTGGCCATGCCACCATTCGGTGCGCCGCCCAGCGTCAGCGCGTAAATGCCGTCGCCGGCATCGGGTCCGCGCGCGCTGGAAACCGCCAGAAATGCGGTGTTGCCGGAAATCTCGATATCGCTGACGCCCGGCAGCCGGGCCAGAACCTGGCACGACCCGTTAAAACCGCTCAGCGTGCTGGAAAAAAAGCCATTGGCCCATATCGCGCGGGCCCCGGCGCCCACCAGCGTGACCGCGATGATGATCGCGGCCATCCGGCCCCATCGCATCGGACGGCGGCGAAAGATCATGCCGCATCCCCGGCGGCATTCCCTGTGGAATCCTGGGCGAACTGCAGCCGCGCCAGACGCGCATACAGCCCCTCGCCTGCCATCAGCCCGGCATGGTCGCCTTCGGCCACCACCTTGCCCTGGTCCATCACCACGATGCGCTTCAGCCGCTGGATGGTGGAAAAGCGATGGGCGATGACCAGCGTGGTGCGTCCCACCATCAGGTTGGCCAGCGCGCCCTGCACCAGCCGCTCATTTTCCGCATCGAGCGCGCTGGTCGCCTCGTCCAGCAGCAGCAGCGGCGCGTCGCGCAGGATCGCGCGGGCGATCGCCAGGCGCTGGCGCTGGCCGCCCGACAGCGTCACGCCGCGCTCGCCCACCAGCGTGTTGAAGCCGGACGGCAGTTTTTCGATGAACTCGCTCGCCGCCGCCGCATCCGCCGCGCGGCGCACCGCGGCATCGTCCGCATCCTGGCGGCCATAGCGGATATTGTCGGCGATGGTGCCCGAAAAGATCACCGGGTCCTGGGCCACCACCGCGATGCGGCTGCGAAGCGCCACCGGATCGAGTTGCGTGATGTCCACGCCATCGAACTGGATGGTGCCGGCCTGCGCCTCGAAGAAGCGCAGCATCAACTGGAACACGGTCGACTTGCCCGCGCCCGACGGGCCGACCAGCGCCACCGCCTCGCCCTGTTTCACGTCCAGCGAGAAGCCGTGCAGCGCCTTGTAATCGGGGCGCGAGGGATAATGGAAACTGACATTGTCGAAGCGCACCGCCCCGCCGGCCGTCGCGGGAAGCGCTGCCGGATGGGCCGGCGCGGCAATCGCCGGCGCGGCATGCAGCAATTCCATCAGTCGTTCGGACGCGCCCGCCGCCCGCTGCAGATCGCCCCACACTTCCGACAGCGAGCCCACGCCGCCCCCGGTCAGGAAGCCGTAAATGATGAAGGCCACCAGGTCGCCGCCGGTCAGCCGGCCGGCGATCATGTCATGCAGGCCGATCAGACCGACCGTGGCCAGGCTGGCAAAGGCGGTGAAGATTGCCACCGCGGTCAGCACCGCGCGCGCCAGGGTGCGGCGGCGGGCAATGGCAAAGGACCGCTCGACCGAGGCCGAGAATTGCGCGCGCTCATGCGCCTCCTCGGTAAAGGCCTGCACGGTGGACACCGCGTTCAGGATCTCGGTGCCGCGCGCGGCGGTTTCGGCGATCGAATCCTGGCTGACGCGCGAGAGCTTTCGCACCCAGCGCCCGAAGAACAGCATCGGCACCAGCACCGCCAGCACCGCCACGATCACCAGCAGCGCCAGCTTGAAGCTGGTGACGAACATCAGCACCAGCCCGCCGGTCACGGTGACCATGTTGCGCATCGCCACCGAGGCGGACGATCCGACCACCTGCTGGATCAGGGTCGTGTCGGCGGTCAGGCGCGACAGCACCTCGCCGGTGCGGGTGACTTCAAAGAATTCCGGCGACAGGCCCAGCACATTGTCGAACACCGCCTTGCGGATGTCGGCCACCACCCGTTCGCCCAGCCAGGTAACGGAGTAGAAGCGGGTGGCCGAGGCGATGCCCAGCGCCGCCGCCGCCAGCACGAAATCGACATAGAAGCCGGTCAGGGCATGGGCCTGGGCCGCCGACAGGCCCTGGGCGTTGATCAGGCCGCGGGCGAACTGGGGCAGGACCAGGGTGGCCGCCGACGCCGTGGCCAGCGCCACCAGCGCCACCGCGATGCGGCCGCGATAGCGCCCCAGGAACGGCAAAAGCCCCCTGAGCGGAGCCAGGGAGCGGCTCTTGGGCCGTCCTGCCGCCACGCGGGCGGTTTCCTTGGCAAAATCCTGTCCGGCCATGCCTTTTCCTTGCCCTGTCCCCCTGGAACCGGACCTTGTGGAACATGGGCTGTATATAGGCCCCCGCCGGACGGACCAAATGAACTATTGGGGCCATTTGCCGACTTTTTGTCCCCTCCGGCCTGCGCTGGCGACGGCCGCGGGGCGGCCTGCCAGCTAGGGCCACCTCCCCCATCTGCGCCGCAGCGCAAGGGGGAGGCCAACAACCTTGCACGAAGATGCAGCCTCCCCTATAAGCCCCGCCTTCGGGCCCGGTCGGCAATCGGCGCCCCGTCACGAAAGGCACGCGTCATGAAAAAGGGCATCCACCCCGATTATCACTTCGTCGAGGTCCATCTGAACGATGGCTCGACCTACAAGACGCGCACGACCTGGGGCGAAGCCGGCCAGAAGATGACCCTGGACATCGACCCCACCACGCACCCGGCCTGGACCGGCGGCCAGCAGCAGTTGATGGACCGCGGCGGTCGTCTGACGCGCTTCAACAAGAAGTTCGCCGGATTCGTGAAGTCCTGAGGGACACACCGCAGAATCAAAAAAAACGCCGCCGGTTTCCGGCGGCGTTTTTGTTTGTGCTGGCAGCAAACGGTCAGGAAATGCCGAAGGCCTGGGCCAGCGCATCCTGCTGGGCGTGCACGGCGGGCGCAGGGGCGGCCTGCAATTCGCCGAACAGGAATTCGTCCAGCCGGGCGATACGGCGATACAGGCTGTCGCTGCGTTCCAGCAGTTCGCGCAGTTTCTCGGGCAGATCGCTGGTGTCTTCCGAACAGGCGCCCAGACAGATTTCCCGCGAGCCCAGCCGATAGCGATCCTGGCGCGCATCGTCGGCATCCATCTCGCCATCATGCACCGCGCGCTGCACCAGCAGCCAGCTTGCCGCCTGCATCAGCCGCGTGGTCACGCGCATGCTTTCGCCGGCATAGAGCATCGCCGCCTTGCGCGGCAGGTCGCGCGATTCCTCGCGGCCCTTGCCGTCCAGATAGCGGGCCGTCTCCTCGACCAGCGCCATGCCTTCATCGAAGGTGCGATCGAACATCGCCGAGTCGGTGAAGGCCTGGCTTTCGCCGGCCTGATCGGATCCGGTGTGATGGGTCATGTCTTGTTCCTGCTTTTACGCCTGCCCCCCTGGCAGACGGCAACGCTAGCAAGATCGCGGGCGGCAGGCCAAGCCTCTTTCGCGGTTAATGCGGCGGCGCGCATGCGCCCAGGCCCGAAAACCGCGCAATGGCGGGCTTTTCCTGTGCGTATTAACATTGACGCTTCACCGTTTGAAGAAATTCTCCGCCGCCGAACGGGTTGCCGCGCGCGCGCCGATCGCCTCGCGGCAGCGCGCAATCTCCTCTTCCAGGACCACGATGCGCGCTTCCAGTTCATGCGCGCTGAGGGTGGAAATGTCCTCGCCCGGCACGATGGCGGGCCTGGCCTTGCGCGGTTCCAGATCGTCAAGGTTCATCGCTTTGGCCCCTTTTCGATTTCCGGTTTAGTGTGGGGCCGCACCCCGATACGCGCAAGACATGCAGGACATGAAGGTTCTCCGTTTTGAAAATCCCGGCCGGGACTATTGCCTGGTCGTGGCAGACGCGCCTGTGCCGCAGCCGGGGCCCGGCCAGGTGCTGATCCAGGTAACGGCGGCGGGCCTGAACCGCGCCGACCTGCTGCAGGGCCGCGGCCTTTATCCGCCGCCGCCCGGCGCACCCGACATTCCGGGCATGGAAGTGTCGGGCACCATCGCCGCGCTGGGACCGGACGTGACGGACCTCACCATGGGCCAGCCGGTCTGCGCCCTTATGGCGGGCGGCGGCTATGCCCGGATGGCGCTGGCCGATGCCGGATCGGTGCTGGCGCTGCCAAAGGGCGTCGACCTGGCGGAGGCGGCGGGCCTGCCCGAAGCCTGTTTCACCGCCTGGACCAATATCGTCGATACCGGCCGGCTGGCGGACGGCGAAAGCCTGTTGGTGCATGGTGGCACCAGCGGCATCGGGGTGATGGCCATCCAGATGTTCGCCGCGCTGGGCCACCGGGTTTTCGCCACCGCCGGATCGGACGGCAAATGCACAGCCTGCAGGGAACTGGGCGCCGCACGCGCCATCAACTATCGCACGGAAGATTTCGTCGCCGCGGTTATGGATGCCACCGGGGGCAAGGGCGTGGATGTGATCCTGGACATGGTCGGCGGCGACTATGTCCAGCGCAACATCGCGGCGGCGGCCCCGTGGGGCCGCATCGTCAACATCGCCTATCAGAACGGCGCCAGGACCCAGGTGGATTTCACCCCGGTGCTGCTGAAAAAGCTGACCCTGGCGGCCACCACCCTGCGCGGGCGCACCCCCGCCCAGAAACAGCATATCCGCGACGCGCTGGCTGCCCGGGTCTGGCCGCTGATCGCGGCTGGCCGCATCCGGCCCGTGACCGCCCGGCGCTTTGCCTTCGATGCGGCCAATGAAGCCCATGCCGCGATGGCCCAGGGCGGTCATATCGGCAAGATTCTTCTGGAATTATAGGCGGTTAGATCACCCGCCGCCGGTTGCCACGAATTTCCTTGCGCGAATTTCTTTGCTCTGTGCCCGGGCCCCGGCTACAACCTCCCCATTCCTCGAAAGGATTAGCCTTGCGAGGGGTGGGGCCGGTGAAAAAGCTCCCACCCGCAGAACACCCGTATCGTGGGAGAGATTGCCATGGCCGCCGACAACAAGCCGCTGATGCCCAAGGCCACCGCCGTCTGGCTGGTGGACAATACCGCCCTGTCCTTTGAGCAGATCGCCGATTTCTGCGGTCTGCATCCGCTGGAAGTGAAGGGCATCGCCGACGAGGATGTCGCCAAGGGCATCAAGGGCCAGGACCCGGTCGCCACCGGCCAGCTGACGCGCGAGCAGATCGCCGATGCCGAAAAAGACCCCAACAAGCGCCTGAAGATGGCGCCGCCCAAGCACAAGATGCCCAACGTGCGCCTGAAGCGCGCCCCGCGCTACACCCCGGTGTCCAAGCGCCAGGACAAGCCGGATGCGGTCTACTGGCTGATCAAGAACCACCCGGAATTCACCGACAGCGAGATCATCAAGCTGATCGGCACCACCAAGGCCACCATCGCCAAGATCCGCGAGCGGTCGCACTGGAACGCGGCCAACATCAAGGCGGTGGACCCGGTGACGCTGGGCCTGACCTCGCAGCTGGAGCTGGACCTGGCGGTGACCCGCGCCAGCGCCCGGGTGGAGCGCGCCAACAAGCGCGCCGCCAAGAAGGGCGCCGCGCTCAAGTCGATCTCCGAAACGACCGGCGAAGGCCTGCATGAGCTGCCGCCGCGCCCCGAAGAGCCGTCGGCAGGCACGCCCGCGCCCGACGATGAGGGCCTGTCGGCGGAGCTGGAACAGGATTAAGTTCCATCTCTGACGCGCGAATTTTGTGCGCCGTGCAGGAGCAAGGAGCGATGTGGGCAAAGCGGCCCATGAGCGACGCGCGACGCACACGGTGTGCAAAAGGCGCTCGTCAGAACAGGTATTTGACCGCCACGATCCCAGCCACGACCACCAGCAGGAAGACGATGAGCGAGGCTTCCAGCCGCTTCTCGATGAAGCGGCGCGCCTCTTCGCCTTTCCAGTAAAGCAGGCCCGCGACCAGGAAGAAGCGCCCGCCCCGGGTGATGACCGACATCAGCATGAACAGCCAGAAGCTGAAATGCGCGAAGCCCGAGGTGATGGTCACCAGCTTGTAGGGAATGGGCGTGAAGCCCTTGATCAGGATCACGATCGCGCCATAGCGGGCGTACCAGGATTCGAACGACTGCATGTCGCTTCCCAGGTGATAGACCTGGATCAGCCACTGGCCCAGCGAGTCATACAGAAACGCGCCGATGGCATAGCCAGCCGCCCCGCCCAGCACCGACCACAGGGTGCACCAGCCGGCCAGGAACCAGGCCCGGCGCCGGTCGGCCAGCACCATTGGGATCAGCATGATGTCGGTGGGAATGGGGAAAAAGCTGGCCTCGGCAAAGGTGAAGGCGGCCAGCGCCGCCCGGGCATGGCGCCCGGCGGCATTGCGCATCATCCAGTCATACATGGCGCGCAGGCCGCGCGGCTTTTCCGGCTGATCTATGGCGGACATCGGCTCTCCTGCCGGGCTTCTAGCATCTGGGCGGCGCGGGGCAAACCTTGCCGCCAATTGTGGCTTTCTTTAGCGTCCGGACGATGGGGGGCACAACAAAATCAAAGAGACAAAAAAGGGTCGCACGGCCCGGCCCGGTTGCGCGCAGCAAGAACCCTTACGAGGCCGGGCTGGACCGCAACGCCGCCAATTTCCAGCCGCTGACCCCGCTTTCCCATCTGGAACGCAGCGCCCGGGTCTTTCCCGATCACACCGCCATCATTCATGGCCAGGCGCGCACCAGCTATCGCGATTTCTATGCCCGCAGCCGCCGGCTGGCCTCGGCGCTGGCGCAGGCGGGCGTCGGCAAGGGCGACACGGTGGCGGTGATGCTGTCCAACACTCCGCCCATGCTGGAAGCCCATTACGGCGTGCCCATGACAGGCGCGGTGCTGAACGCGCTGAACACACGGCTGGACGCGGCCACGATCGCCTTCATGCTGCAGCATGGCGGCGCCCGGGTGCTGATCACCGACCGGGAATTTTCCGCCACCATCGCCGATGCCCTGGCGCGGCTGAAGAAGAAGCCGCTGGTGATCGATTATGACGATCCGCAGTTCGCGCAGACCGGCGCGCGGCTAGGGCCCATCGACTATGAGGATTTCCTGGCCGGCGGCGACCCGGATTTTGCCTGGCGCATGCCCGACGATGAATGGGACGCCATCGCGCTGAACTATACCTCGGGCACCACCGGCAATCCCAAGGGCGTGGTCTACCACCATCGCGGCGCCGCGCTGATGGGCTATGGCAATGCGCTTGCCGGCACCATGACCAATCATCCGGTGCTGCTGTGGACCCTGCCCATGTTCCACTGCAACGGCTGGTGCATGCCCTGGTCGCTGTCGGCGGTGGCGGGCACCCATGTGTGCCTGCGCCGGGTGCGCGCCGATGCCATCTTCGCCGCCATTGCCGAACACCGCGTCACCCATCTGTGCGGCGCGCCGATCGTGATGGCCACGCTGGTCAACGCCGCCGAAAATGAGCGCCGCGCATTTTCCCACAAGGTCACCTTCATGGCCGCGGCCGCGCCGCCGCCGCAAAGCGTGCTGGCCGCCATGGCCGAGGCCGGCTTCGAGGTGGTGCATGTCTATGGCCTGACCGAGGTTTATGGCCCCGCCGTGGTCAATGAATGGCATGAGGACTGGAACCGGCTGAATGCCACCGGCCGGGCGGCGAAAAAGGCGCGCCAGGGCGTGCGCTATGCCACGCTGGAAGGGCTGGCGGTGATGGACCCGGACACGATGAAGCCGGTGCCCGCCGACGGCGTGACCATCGGCGAGGTGATGATGCGCGGCAATATCGTGATGCGCGGCTATCTGAAGAACGCGAAAGCCACCCGCGAAGCCTTTCGCGGCGGCTGGTTTCATTCCGGCGACCTTGGGGTGATGTATCCGGACGGCTATATCCAGCTGAAAGACCGCGCCAAGGACATCATCATCAGCGGCGGCGAGAACATTTCCTCCATCGAGGTGGAAGACGCCATCGCACGGCACCCCGCGGTGCTGTTCGTGGCGGTGGTGGCGCGGCCCGACGCCAAATGGGGCGAGCATCCATGCGCCTTTGTCGAACTGAGACCGGGAGCCCACGCCACCCAGAAGCAGATCATCGACTTTGCCCGGACCCGCCTGGCGGGCTTCAAGCTGCCCAGAACGGTGGTCTTCAGCGAATTGCCAAAAACCTCCACCGGCAAGATCCAGAAATTCGTGCTGCGGGAACGGGCGCGAAGCCTCTAGGAAAGTTCAGGGCATGTGCCGGCGCGCCAGCAGGCGGAAGCCGGGGCGCTCGGCGGTGCCAGTCCGGCGGCGTTTGCCGCCATGACGGGGCGGTGGCACGGGCGCGCGATTGCGGCGGGTGAATTTCCAGGCCGCCTTCGGGCTGCCTGCCGCCAGGCGCCGCAAATGGGGCTTGCGGACGCCCGGCTTGCGGGCATGGGGTCTTTGGTTCTTTCCGAAACGCGAAAGCCTGTTCGCCTGGGCTAGTGCACACTCGATCTGAGGCGTTCCAGCTCGTCCTTGATTCGCAATTTCTGCTTTTTGAGCGCGATGACCCGCAGCTCGTCCCAGTCGGGATTGGCCATTTCGGCCTCGATAATGTCTTCGATCTTCTTTTTCTGATTGGACAGGTGGGTGATTTGCCCTTCCAGCGCCATGCAAGCACCTCATGGTTAGCGATGAACCCGGCGATCAGGCCAAGGCCCATCGTCGTTCAACCGGCTGGCGCACCCCCCAAGCGGGATACGCCTGGCAAGGAAAATTAAAGCACCAACCGGGCAGGCTGTCATCTGAATCCGGCATCACAAATCGTGCCGTCCACCTGCCTCTTTTGGCCGGGCTTAAGGAGTGGTAACGAAGGCGCCATGGCGACGCGGAACCCAGGGAAAGACAAGGCGGAACGGCTGGTTATCGGCCTGTCCGGGGCGTCGGGCGTGGCCTATGGCATCCGCCTTCTGGAAGCGGCGCGAGACCTGGGGATGGAATCGCATCTGGTGATGACCAAGCCGGCGGAAATGACCATCGGCTATGAGACCGAACTGACGCCGAAACAGGTCGCCGCCAAGGCCGACCACAGCTATGCCATCACCGACATCGCCGCGCCCATCGCCAGCGGCAGCTTCAAGACCGCCGGCATGATCGTCGCCCCGTGCAGCGTGCGCACCATGAGCGAGATCGCCACCGGCGTGACCACATCGCTTCTGACCCGCGCCGCCGACGTGATGCTGAAGGAGCGCCGCCCGCTGGTCTTGATGGTGCGCGAGACGCCGCTGCATGTCGGGCACCTGCGCACCATGACCCAGTTGGCCGAAATGGGCGCGATCATCATGCCGCCAGTGCCGTCCTTCTATGCCGAGCCAAAGACCCTGCGCGACCTGGTCGATCACATGGTGGGCCGGGCGCTGGATTTTTTCGGCCATGAATGGCCGGATGTGAAACGCTGGGGCGAGGATATCGCCAAGAGCCGGCGCAAGAAAAAGAGTTAGCCATGGCCGGAGTGACCAAGCCCGATGAAGTCGCCGCACGCGCCAAGCTGGCCGAGCTGATGCAGGAGCATCGCGACCTGGACGCCGCCATCGACGCATTGGCGCTGACGGGCAGCACCGATCAGTTGGCGCTGTCGCGGCTGAAGCGCCGCAAGCTGCAGTTGAAGGACGAGATCACCGAGATCAACAACCAGCTTCTGCCGGATATTATCGCCTGATCTTGTTAAGCGGGCGCCAGTTCGCCGAGCTTTGCCCTGATCGCGTCCAGCGCGACCTTCACATCGCCGTCGCCTGGGCCGCCGGCCTGGGCCATGTCGGGGCGGCCACCGCCACCCTTGCCGCCCAAGGCTTCCGCCGCCGCGCGCACCAGATCGACGGCGCTGATCTTGGCGGTCAGGTCGTCGGTCACGCCGACCACGACAGAGGCCTTGCCGTCGGCGGCGGCCACGAAGGCCACCACGCCCGAGCCGATCTGCCCCTTGGCGCCGTCGGCCAGCGATTTCAGGTCTTTCGGTGAAACGCCCTCGACCAGTTTCAGTACCGCCTTGATGCCGGCAATCGTTTCGCTGTCGTCACCGCCCTTGGCGGGACCAGCCAGCGCCAACTGTTTCTTGGCCTCGGCCAGTTCGCGTTCCAGCTTGCGCCGGTCCTCGGCCAACTGCGCCACGCGCGCCGACAATTCGCCCAGCGGCGTCTTGATCGCGGCGGCGGCATCGCGGGCGATGCCCGCCTGACCGGACAGATAGCGGCGGGCATGTTCGCTGGTCAGCGCCTCGATCCGGCGCACACCGGCCGCCACCGCCGATTCCGCCAGGATGGTGAACAGGCCGATATCGCCCAGCCGGTGCACATGGGTGCCGCCGCACAGTTCGACCGAATAGGCCTTGTCGGCCTCCAGGTCCGCGCCCATCGACAGCACGCGCACCTCGTCGCCGTATTTTTCGCCGAACAGCGCTTCGGCGCCCGCGGCGATCGCCTGGTCGGTGGCCATCAGCCGGGTGGCGGTGTCGGAGTTCTGGCGGATGACGGCGTTGACCTGGGCCTCTATGGCTTCCAGCTCCTCGGCCGAGACCGGCTTGGGATGGGAGAAGTCAAAGCGCAGCCGCTCGGCATTGACCAGCGAGCCCTTCTGGCTGACATGGCTGCCCAAGACGCGCTTCAAGGCGGCATGCAGCAGATGCGTCGCCGAATGGTTGGCGCGGGTGGCGCGGCGCTTTTCGCGGTCGACATCCAGATCGACCGCATCGCCCGGCGCGAAGCTGCCTTCGATCACCTTGACCACATGCACATGCAGCGCGCCCAGCTTCTTCTGCGTGTCGGTCACCTGGCCGCGTGCCTTGGCCCCGGTCATGTGGCCGGTATCGCCGGCCTGGCCACCGGATTCGGCATAGAAGGGCGTCTGGTTGGTCAGGATTTCCACCGTCTCGCCGGGGTTGGCCTGCATCACCCGGGCGCCGTCCTTGAAGATGGCCTTGATCTGGCCTTCGGCTTCCTCGGTGTCATAGCCCAGGAATTCGGTGCGGCCCACTTCGTCCAGAACCGCGAACCACTGCGCCTCGCTGGCGCCTTCGCCCGATCCGACCCAGCTGGCGCGCGCATCGGCGCGCTGCTTTTCCATCGCATGGGTGAAGCCGTCGATATCGACATTGATGTTACGGGCGCGCAGCGATTCCTGGGTCAGGTCCAGCGGAAAGCCATAGGTGTCGTACAGCTTGAAGGCGACGTCGCCGGTCAGCCGGTCGCCCGCCTTCATGCCCAGTGTGGCTTCATCGAGAAGTTTGAGCCCGCGCGCCAGGGTTTCGCGGAAGCGGATTTCCTCCAGCTTCAGCGTCTCGGCGATCAGCGGTTCGGCGCGCTTGAGCTCGGGATAGGCGCTGCCCATTTCGGCGACCAGCGCGGGCACCAGCCGGTGCATCAAGGGATCTTTCGTGCCCAGCAGATGGGCGTGGCGCATGGCGCGGCGCATGATCCGGCGCAGGACATAGCCGCGCCCCTCGTTCGACGGCAGCACGCCATCGGCGATCAGGAACGATGTCGAGCGCAGATGGTCGGCGATGATGCGATGGCTGGACAGCGCCTCGCCTTCCGCCCTGGTGTTGCTGGCGCTTTCGGATGCGGCGATCAGGTGGCGGAACAGGTCGACTTCATAATTGTTGGTGACACCCTGAAGGATGGCGGCAATGCGCTCCAGCCCCATGCCGGTGTCGATCGACGGCTTGGGCAGGTCCAGGCGGGTATTCTCGTCCACCTGCTCGAACTGCATGAAGACCAGGTTCCAGAATTCCAGGAAGCGGTCGCCGTCTTCTTCGGGGCTGCCGGGCGGGCCGCCCCACACGCTGTCGCCCTGGTCGTAGAAAATTTCCGAACAGAAGCCGCAAGGGCCCGTGGGGCCCATCGCCCACAGATTGCTTTCATGGCCGATGATGCGGTCGTCGGAGATGCCGGCGATCTTCTTCCAAAGTTCGCGTGCCTGGTCGTCGGTGTTGTAAACCGTGACCAGCAGCCGGTCCTTGGGCAGGCCGATCACCTTGGAGACGAAATCCCAGGCGTAGGTAATGGCCTCTTCCTTGAAGTAATCGCCGAAGGAGAAATTGCCCAGCATCTCGAAGAAGGTGTGATGGCGGGCGGTATAGCCGACATTGTCCAGGTCGTTGTGCTTGCCACCGGCGCGCACGCATTTCTGCACCGTGGTGGCGCGGCTGTAGTCGCGCTTCTCGGCGCCCGTGAACAGGTTCTTGAACTGGACCATCCCCGCATTGGTGAACAGCAGGGTGGGATCGTTGCGCGGGACCAGCGGCGAGGACGGGACCACGGTGTGGCCGCGTTCGGCGAAGAATTCCAGGAACCCGGATCGGACGTCAGCGAGGCTTTTCATGGAACGGTTTGTAACGGCTCAAAAAAGACCTGTCATCCGGCCAGTTTGGCGGGAAAATCCCCTGCCATCCTGCGACTTTTTGGCGTCCGTCGGGACCAAGCCGGCCCCCGAATAAACGGAAGGCGCCGTCCCCATTCACAAGGACGGCGCCTTCCGCCGAGGAGTTGAGAAAGGCTGCGATTCCCGTCTCAACCGACTTTTGGGGGCCTTAAAGGCCCCTATTCTTCTTCGGCCTCCGCCCGTTCGGCGGATTCCAGCATCAGGTCCTCGCTGAGCTGGCCGGCGCTGGCGCGGATGGCCCGCTCGATCCGGTCGGCCACGTCCGGGTTCTCCGCCAGGAAGGTCTTGGCCGACTCGCGGCCCTGGCCGATGCGGTTGCCGTCATGGGAGTACCAGGAGCCGGATTTCTCCACGACCCCGGCCTTCACGCCCAGGTCGACCAGTTCGCCGGTCTTGGACACACCCTGGCCGTACATGATGTCGAACTCGACCTGCTTGAAGGGCGGGGCGACCTTGTTCTTGACCACCTTCACGCGGGTCTGGTTGCCCACCACCTCGTCACGGTCCTTGATCGCGCCGATGCGGCGGATGTCCAGGCGCACGGACGAATAGAATTTCAGGGCATTGCCGCCCGTGGTGGTTTCGGGATTGCCGAACATCACGCCGATCTTCATGCGGATCTGGTTGATGAAGATGACGATGGTGTTGGACTTGGAGATCGAGCCGGTCAGCTTGCGCAGCGCCTGGCTCATCAGACGGGCCTGAAGGCCGGGAAGCTGGTCGCCCATTTCGCCTTCCAGTTCGGCCTTGGGCGTCAGGGCGGCCACGCTGTCGACCACCACGATGTCGACGCCGCCCGAGCGCACCAGCGTATCGGTGATTTCCAGCGCCTGTTCGCCGGTGTCGGGCTGGGAGATCAGCATCTCGTCAATGTCCACGCCCAGCTTCTTGGCATAGACCGGGTCCAGGGCATGTTCGGCGTCGACATAGGCGGCCACGCCGCCCTTCTTCTGGGCCTCGGCAACGACATGCAGCGCCAGGGTGGTCTTGCCCGAGGATTCGGGGCCATAAATCTCGATCACCCGGCCGCGGGGCAGCCCGCCAATGCCCAGCGCGATGTCCAGGCCCAGCGAGCCGGTGGAAACCGCGTCGGTCGCCACGCCAAGGTCGCGCGCGCCCAGCTTCATCACCGAGCCCTTGCCGAAGGCCCGATCGATCTGGCTCAGCGCGGCTTCCAGCGCCCGCTTGCGATCCGAATTCTGTTCCTTGCCCACTACCCGAAGCGCCGCCTGTGCCATGAGATAACTCCCTTATTTCACAGCGCCCGCTGATCCCCAAGCGAATCCCGGCGGCGGTGTGAGGCGTACAAAGTACATGCTTTGTTCTCATTGGCAAGATACTGGTTAAGGCATTGATTATACGGTGAAATACAACATCTTGTTCCCGCCCCGTTCACGGACCTTTTCGTAGAGCTTCCAACCCCTTGTTCGGCCATATAGATTTCCTCTCCACAGAAAAAACCGGGGTGGGGAAATGCGGACGAAAAATCTTCTGGGCGGCCTATTCGCCGCAGGCGTCGCGGCGCTGATCTGGGCCGCGCCGGGGGCCCAGGCCGCCTCCTGGATGACCCTGACCTCGACCTCGATCAAGGACGGGGAGCGCATCCCGGTCAAATTCGGCGGCGACGACAAGAAGCGGCTGTGCGACCCCCGGGTGCCGGGGAAGATCTGCCCCTGCCCGGGCCAGAATGTCTCGCCCCAGCTTTCCTGGGACGGGGTGCCCAGGAACGCCAAGAGCCTGGCCATCCTGATGTACGACATTGACGGGCGCTTCGGCGCGGGCGTGTCGCACTGGGTCGCCTACAACATCGCCCCCGACAGCCCCGGGCTGGCCGAAGGCGACGCCACCGCCGGCAAGGGCTTTACCGGCGGCGCGGGCACGCGCGGCAACGCCAATTACATGGGCCCCTGCCCGCCGGAGGGCAACGGACCGCACCATTATGTCATCACCCTGATCGCGCTGGACCTGGCGCCCACCCTGCCCAAGGGCCTGTCGCGCGAAGCCTTCCTGGACACCGTCCAGGGTCACATGCTGGCCAGCGCCACGATCGGCGGGCTGTTCGCCCGCAAATACTGATTCAGCCGGAAAAGGAAAACCGATGCGCAAACTGCTGATTGCCAGACTGACGTTTGGCGCGCTGATGCTGGCCGCCGTTGCGGCCCCCGCCCAGGCGAAGATCGAAAAATCCGCCTGGGGCGAAACCGCCGATCACCAGAAGGTGGACATCTATACCCTGACCAATGCCAGCGGCATGCGCGCGCGCATCAGCAATTACGGCGCCTATCTGGTCAGCCTGGATGTGCCGGGTCGCGATGGCAAACTGGCCGATGTCGTGCTGGGCTATGACAATCTGAAAGACTATCTGACCGGCACCACCTATGGCGCGGTGATCGGCCGCTTCGCCAACCGCATCGGCGGGGCCCAGTTCACGCTGGAAGGCAAGACCTATCACCTGACCGCCAATGCCGGGCCCAACAACATCCATGGCGGGCCGAAGAACTTCACCTATCACGTCTATGACGCCACGCCGCATGACGGGCCCGCGCCCAGCCTGGTGCTGCACATGGTCAGCCCCGATGGCGACCAGGGCTTTCCCGGCAAGCTGGACTTCACCGTCACCTATACGCTGACGGCCAACAACACGCTGCGCATCGACTACCGCGCCACCACCGACAAGCCGACGGTGCTGAACCCGACCAACCATTCCTATTTCAACCTGAAGGGCGCCGGCAGCGGCACTGTGCTGAACCATGTGCTGCAGGTCTATTCGGACGCGGTCACGCCCACCGACGCCAACCACATGGCGACCGGCCAGGTGATGAAGGTTCAGGGCACGGGCTTTGACTTCACCAAGCCCAAGCCCATCGGCCAGGACATCAACGGCCCCGATCCGGCGATCGTCGCCACGCCCGGCTATGACATCAACTTCATCGTGCGCGGACCCGCCGGCAAGCTGCGCGAGGCGGCCAAGGTGACCGAGCCCACCACCGGCCGGGTGATGGATGTGTGGACCACCCAGCCGGGCATCCAGCTTTACCTGCCCAACAACAAGACGCCTATCACCGGCAAGGGCGGCAAGCAGTATGTCAGCCGCGGCGCTTTCTGCCTGGAGACGCAGCACTTCGCCAATGCGCCCAACATCCCCTCCTTCCCCACCACCGAGCTCAAGCCCGGCCAGGTGTTTCACGAGGTGACGGAATTTAGATTCTCGACGGTGAAGTAAAGCTGGATGGCCGGGTCAGGCCCGGCCATGGAGATCAGAAGCAAACAAAAAGGCGCCACGAAATATCGCGGCGCCTTTTCTGTTTCAGCGAGCCCTGAATCCCTCCCCCTTCGTGCACAGCACAGGAAGGGGGCGGTGGCCGCAGCAACGCGAAGGGGCGGCGCACAGCGTGCGCCGCCCCTGAGTAAAGTTGCGAAGGCCGGAGGGGGTTACTTTTTTGCCCAGGGCCCCACTTCGGGAACCGCCTGGGTGTCGGCCAGGTTGCCCAGCTCTTCCTTGGCGCCAAGGGTGATGGCCTTGGCCTCGCTGCCCGCCTGGAAGCAGGTGAAGTCGGGGCGGTCGCGCCAGGCCAGCGGGCCGCACAGCCGCACGCCCGCCTTGATCGCCGCGTCATGCACGATGTTGATCTCGCGCTCATAGTCGGGATCGTTCTGCTTGTAGCCGGAGTGATTGCCCAGGTCGCCCGAGGCCGCGAAGATCGCATCCACGCCCGGAATCTTGGCGATGCGGTCGGCGTCCTTCAGCCCGTCCAGCGTCTCGATCATCAGGATCAGCACGATATTGTCGTTGGCGGTGGCCCGGTAGCCGCCCGGCACATTGTTGTAGAGCGCGAAGGCCTGGCCGCCGCCATTGGAACGGCGCCCCAGCGGCGGGAAATAGGCCCAGTTGCGCGCCTTGATCGCTTCCTCATAGGAGCGGATGGTCGGCACCACCAGCACCAGCGCGCCGGCGTCCAGCGCATGCTGTTCCTCGCGCTCGTCGGTATAGGCCACGCGCACGCCCGGCACCGCCTTGGCATAGGGGCAGGCGGCATACATCTTCTGGGTCGCATCCCAGTCGCGGGCATTGTGCTGATGCTCGACCCAGATGAAGTCGTAGCCGGCATTAGCCATCGCGCAATAGGTCGACGGATCGGAGGCGGCGAACAGCGTGCCGCCGGTCACCTTCTTGCCCTGCATCAGCTTCAGCTTGACCGGGTTCCAGATCTTGGCGCCATTGGGGGCATCCCAGGCATGACCGTATTTCCAGGTCTTGTCGTCGAACTTGCCCTGGTTGACCGCACCGGCAGGGGCCTTGTCGATGGCATGGCTGTCCTCGCCCGGGCGCGCGGCCAGCGGGTAATGCTTCATGGCCGCGGCCACATCGTCTTCACCGGCCTGGCCCATGGCTGCCACAGCGCCCATGGTGAGCGCGGCGCCAAGCGACACCGAAAACAGCAACTTCCTCATTTGCGAACGTCTCCCCTGATCCCTTTAATTCAGCCTTTGCGGCGTGGCCCGCAGATAATCAGGCGGACCGGCTTTGGTCAAACACAGTATACAGAGTGCAGTTGCGAAGAATGCTGCCCGTGGCGCCCGCATGGACAGACTTGCTAGCCTGACTGCAAAACACCGATTTGGGGAAGGATCGACCATGACCCGGCTTTTGACGCAGCGCCTGTGGCCCGCTCTGCTTTTGTTAGCGCTGACAACCCCGGCGATGGCGGCCATCACCAGCCAGGACTGGGGCAGTGAAGACGGCGAACCGGTACGTCTCTACACCCTGACCAATGCCGCGGGCATGGAAGCGAAGATCACGAATTACGGCGGTGTAATCACATCCATCCGGGTGCCGGACAAGGACGGGCATTTTGCCAGCGTGGTGGAAGGTTTCGACAGCCTGGCCGCGTATGCGGGCGGCGGGCGCTATGGCGCCCTGATCGGCCGCTTCGCCAACCGCATCAAGGACCAGACCTATGTGCTGGACGGGGTGACCTATCACGTCACGCGCGCGGGCAAGCCCTATGACCGGCGGGTGTGGGATGCGCGCGCTGTGGACGGCCCTGAGCCACAACTGGTGCTGCACCTGACCGACCCGGACGGTACCATGGGTTTCCCCGGCACCATGGATGTCACCGCCACCTATACGCTGACGGCCGGCAATGTGCTGCGCATCCACTTTCATGCCACCACCGACAAGCCAACCATCGCCAGCCTGACCAACCATTCCTATTTCAACATGGCGGGCGCCGATGCGCCGGGCGCGACCATCCTGAACCAGCTTCTGACCATGAATGCCGACCGCTACACCATCGCGGACGAGAAGAACGTGCCCACCGGCGAAATTCGCGACGTGGCGGGCACGCCGTTCGACTTCCGCAAACCCACCCCCATCGGCGCGCACATCAACGATCCCGACCCCATGCTGGAACGGGCCAAGGGCTATGACCACAACTTCGTCATCAACGGAAAGCCGGGCACGCTCAGGCTGGCGGCGCGGCTGGAAGACCCGATATCGGGACGTGTGATGGAAGAATGGACCACCCAGGCCGGCGTGCAGGTCTACAGCGCCAACTATCCGCCCTCACCGGCGGCGCAGGCCAAGGGCTATCGGGTGCATGGCGCGATCGCGCTGGAGGCGCAGGCTTTCCCCAATGCGCCCAATATCGCCAGCTTTCCCAGCGCCCGCGTGACGCCGCAAAAGCCGCTGGACGAAACTATTGAGTTCCGGTTCCGGCTGGCGCGCTGAGCGGCTGGGTGCTTGCCTGCCGCGCGTCGGGATACGTGTTTGACGTCATGATCCGGCACTGCGAGAGGCGCGATTCATACACACGCTGCCGGGTGGCCGTGTCATAGGCGCCACCTTCCGCCGCCTGGCGGGCGACACCTTCACAGAAATTCGCGTCGTCGGCGGCTGTGGTCTGTGCGCTTTGCGGAAGGGGTGCGGCCTGCCGGACCGGCGCGGGCGCCGGTTCATCGCCCATGCCAACCGAATCCAGTGTCCGCGCCCATTGCGCATCCGTGCAACCGGCAAGCAGCGCACAGGCCATGAACGCGCCAATTGCAGTTCTCATGGAGTCTCCCGGAAAATCGAGGCCCCTTCTTAGCGGCTAAGCCCCCCGGGGGAAAGGCAATTTCGCCAGCACGCTAGTTGACGCGCTTGGCCGGCTGGGCGCCCGACAGCACTTCCTTGACCTTGGCGGCCAGCTGCTTGAGCCCGAACGGCTTGGGCAGGAAATGGATATCCTCGGACGACTGGTCCGACTTGCGGAAGGCTTCCTCGGCGTAGCCCGACATGAAAATCACGGCAAGGTCAGGCTTCAGTTCCTTGACGTGCCGCACCAGCGTGGGGCCGTCCATGTTGGGCATTACGACATCGGTAATCACCAGGTCGATGCTGACCGCCGGGTCCTTGACGATCTCCAGCGCTTCCTCGCCGCCGCCCGCTTCCAGCACATTGTAACCGCGCATGCGCAGCGCGCGCGCCGCGAAGCTGCGCACCGCTTCCTCGTCCTCGACCAGCAGGATCGTGTCCTGGCCCGTCACATCGCGCGGCGCGGTGGGCGCGACCTCGGCCGGGGCGGCGGTCTCGCCGCGCATGCGCGGCAGATAGATGCGGAAGGTCGTGCCCTTGCCCGGCTCGCTGTCGACATCGATGAAGCCGCCGGTCTGCTTGACGATGCCATAGACGGTGGCCAGCCCCAGACCGGTGCCCTGGCCCACCGGCTTGGTGGTGAAGAAGGGATCGAAAATCTTGCTCTTGATCTCGGGCGACATGCCGGTGCCGGTATCGGTCACGTCGATGCGCACATAGTCGCCCGCCGGCATCAGCGCGGTGCCCAGCGCATTGGCCTGGGCCAGCGTCTCGTTGGCGGTGCGAATGGTGACGGTGCCGCCGCCGGGCATGGCGTCGCGGGCATTGACCACCAGGTTGATGATGGCGTTGGACAGTTGGGCCTCGTCGGCATGCACCGGCCACAGGTCCTGGGTGCGCTCCACCTCCAGGGTGACGCCCTCGCCCACCAGCCGGCGCAGCATCTGGGCCAGTTCGCCCACCACCTCGCCCAGGGCAAGCTGCTTGGGCTGCATGGTCTGCTTGCGGCTGAAGGCCAGAAGCTGGCCCACCAGATTGGCCGCGCGCAGCGCGTTCTGGTGCACCTCGTTGATTTCCTTGAACGAGGGGTCGCCCGCCGGATGGCGCATCAGCAGAAATTCGCAATTGCCGATGATGACGGTCAGCAGATTGTTGAAGTCGTGCGCCACGCCGCCGGCAAGCTGGCCGACCGCCTGAAGCTTCTGGGACTGGGCGAACTTGGTCTCCAGCGACTTCTGCTCGGAGACGTCGACCAGATACAGAACCGCATTGCCGCCCATGTCGCCGGTCATGGGGGCGGCGAACAGTTCGGCCATGCGGTCCTCGCCGGAGGCGGTCTTGCCGCCGCGCAGCTCGATGGGGGCAAGACCGGTCTGGCCCGCCGCGGCACGGCCGATCAGGCGCAGCACATCGGCGCGTTCGCCCGCGCCCACCAGGTCGGTGAAATTGCTGCCGGCCAGCGGCTGGGAAGCGCCGAAGAACAGCGCCAGCGCCGGATTGGCGTCCAGCAGGATGCCGGCGGCGTCGGCAAAGCCCACGCCCATCGGCGCATCGCGGAACAGCTCGCCCGCGGGCGGCTGGGCGGCAGGCGCCTGCGGCGCCGCCTCAGCCACAGGTTCAACCAGCGGCGGCAGCTCCGGCTCGGCCCTGGCAGGCTCGGGCTGGGCGGCGGCGGCGCGGGTGAAGACCGGCTGGGGCTGGCCGCTGGCGGCAAGGCGGGGGGTGAACCACCAGACCGACTGATTGTCGGGCAGCGGGCGCACGGCGGCGACGATCTCAAGACCGGGCAGAACCTGGAAGCTTTCCTCGCGGGCGCGGCCCTCGCCGGCATCGCGGGTCAGCCGGTAGAGCACCGCCGCGCTGACCTCGCCGCCCAGCGCCAGTTCGGGCGGCGGCGGGGTCTGGCCCTCGCCGATCCCGGCCATCCGGCGATAGACCGGATTGCAGTCGAGCACCGCACCGCCTTCGCCGGTGATGGCCCAGGCGACATTGGCCTTGCCGGCCGCTTCGGCCACCCGCAGGGCATCGGCGGTGGCGCGGCCCGAACGCGGCCACACCGCATAGAGGAAAAGACAGGCGACCAGGCCGATCCCAGCCAGAAGCGCATAACCGGCCAGGCCCGCCATTTCGGGGGCGGCGACCGTCATCGCGGCGGCCCCCAAAGCCAGCAGCACAAAGGCCAGCGCGGCCCAGCGCCAGGCGCCGGGCGGCACACCCAGATTGACCGGATTTCGTGCCGGATTGGGGGACCCGGAAAGTGAGCGTGAAGCATCCATTAACGCCACAATACTAGATTTGGTTAACCAATCCTTTCCAGCCAACAAATTGTTGATTTCATTGGAATATTTTGCGCGCGCGCGAACGCCGTTCGGCCCGCTGGGGACAGAAAGTTAACGTCCCGAATCAGGACGGTTTGGCTGCACGGACGGGGCGCCCTACCGGGGAATCTTGCCCTGCAGGCGGAAGACATAGCCAATGACTTGGGCCACCGCCTTGAAATGCTCGGCCGGCACCGGCTCGTCGACCTCGATCGCGGCGTGCAGCGCGCGCGCCAAGGGCGGGTTCTCGACCACCGGCACTTCGTTCTCCTCGGCCAGCGCGCGGATGCGCAGCGCCAGCGCGTCCACGCCCTTGGCCACGCAGATCGGCGCGGCCATCTGGCCGCTGACATACTGCAGCGCCACCGCATAGTGGGTCGGGTTCATGATCACCACCGTGGCCTCGGGCACCCGCGCCATCATGCGCTTGCGCGAACGCTCCTGGCGGATCTGGCGGATCTTCGCCTTGATGGTGGGGTCGCCCTCGTTCTGGCGGAATTCTTCCTTGATCTCCTGCTTGGACATGCGGTTGCGCTTGAAGAACTGCATGCGCTGCCAGAAGTAATCCAGCCCCGCGATCACCGCCAAGGCGGCCAGCGCGGTCATCAGCACCTTGAACAGAAGATGGGACATGTCCCACACCACATCGGATGTGGACTGGGTCAGCACATTGCCCATCGCGTTGCGCTGGGGCCAAAGCTGAATCCAGATGGCGATGCCGACGATCCCCATCTTCACCAGCCCCTTGAGCAGGTTCATCCAGCCGTCGGGGCCGAACAGGCGCTTGAAGCCCGATATCAGCGACAGCTTGGTCAGGTCGGGCGCCAGCTTCTGGGCCGAGAAGACCGGGCGGCCCTGGATCAGGTGCCCGGCCAGCGCCGCCACCATCATCACCCCGAAGAAAGGCCCCAGCGCCACGCCCAGATGCATCAGCAGCATCCGCGTCATGTCGGCCAGGCCCGGCCCATCGACATTCAGCGCATCGGGCTGTTCCAGAAAGATCATCAGGGTCTTGGCCAGGCCGACCGCGGTGTATTTGCCGAACATGGCGATGGCCAGCGTGCCGCCGGCCAGCAGCACGAAGGCGCTGACCTCCTGCGACTTGATGATGTCGCCCTGCTCGCGCGCCTGTTCAAGCCGTTTTGCTGTCGGCTCTTCGGTCTGTTGCGATTTGTCCTGATCGTCAGCCATGTTTTTTGGTCTACCGCTTCGCTACCTGAGACCGGACGTTCACAGGAACTGCGCCATGGAGGTGGCGTAGTAGTTCAGGAACACGCTCATCAGCGCGCCGATCAGCGCCAGCATGATCAGGAAACCGGCCATGATGTTCAACGGCACGGCGACGAAGAAGACCTGAAGCTGCGGCATCAGCCGCGCCAGCACGCCCAGCCCGGCATAGAGCGCAAAGCCGAACACCAGGAAGGGCGCGGCAAGCTGAAAGCCCAGCGCAAAGGAAGAAGAGGTCAGGTTCACCACAAGCTGCAGCATGTCGGAGGTGGGCAGATGCCCGCCCGGCGGCAGCATGCGATAGCTGCCGGCAATGGCGCCGATCGCCATGTGGTGCAGGTTGGTGACGAAGATCAGGGTCACGCCCAGCAGGTTCAGGAAATTGCCCAGCACCGCGCCCTGCGCGCTCTGGGTGGGGTCCAGCGTCTGGGCATAAGCCAGGCCGGTCTGGGTCGCGATCAGATAGCCGGCGACCTGCAGGCTGCTCATGATGATGCGCGCCATCGCGCCCACCAGCACGCCGCAGGTCACTTCCTGGGCGATCAGGATGACAAGGGCGGTCGAGGTCTGGGGCGCGGCGGCGGGATAGGCGCCCTGCACCGTGGGCGCCAGCGCCGCCGAAATGCCCAGCGCCAGCACCAGGCGCACCAGCGAGGGCACACCCGCCTGGCCGATGGCCGGCAGCAGCATGATCATCGCACCCACCCGGCTGAACACCAGCAGGTAGGTCAGGATCATGCCGGACAGTTCGGGCAAATGGATAATCATGTGCTGTACCGCGAACCGGGCCTCAAGCAGCGCGAGCGGTAGGCCCGGTTCGCCACCTAATAAGCCGCGATGCGCTGGGCGATGTCGGCCATCATGCCGCTCATCGCCTCGCCGGCGAAGGGCAGCGCGATCAGCAGCACCACGAAGGTGGCCACGATCTTGGGCACAAAGACCAGCGTCTGTTCCTGGATCTGGGTCAGCGCCTGCAGCAGGCCGATGGCCAGGCCCACAACCAGCGCGGTGATCATGGCCGGGGCAATGATCTCCAGCAGCACCAGGATGGCGGAGCGGGCAAAGTCGATGGCGGAAGCGGGATCCATGTTCTGTATATCCTGACTAGATCGGCATGTTCATGATGGACTGATAGGCCTGAACGACCTTGTCGCGCACGGCCACGACGGTATCCAGGGTGATCTCGGCGGCGTTCACCTGGTTGACGACATCGACCAGGTTGGCCTTGCCGGCGACCTGCGCGGTGGCGGCCTGTTCGCCCTGGCGGATGGTGCTGATCGAATCCTTCACCGCACCCGACAGAAAATCGGAAAAGCTGCCCGCGCCCTGGGCGGCGGGCGTGATGCCCTGGGAGACGGTGTTCATCTGGGCTGCGGCGCGATAGGCGGCGGCGGCGGCTGCGGGAATGGCCATGGCTGAGATCCTTTCTCTAAGCGAGCACAGGCACGCCTCCCCTGCGTGTGCGAAGCACACTGGCGGGGGAGGTGCCCGTAGCAACACGAAGCCGCGCGGCGGCAGGGGCCGGCGCGTGGCGAGTAAAGTTGCGAAGGGCGGAGGGGGTCATCATAAGGATGGGGGTTAGCGTTTCAGAAGATCAACGGTCTTCGCCAGCATCTGCTTGGTGGCGTCCATCACGGTCAGGTCGGCCTGGTAAGAACGCTGTGCCTCGCGCATGTCCATGATTTCCACCAGGCTGTCGACATTGGGCAGCTTCACATAGCCCTGGGTGTCGGCATTGGGATTGCCCGGATCGTACTGGGTCTTGAACTCGGTGCGGTCCAGGATCGGCTTGCCCGATTCCACCAGCGTGGCGCCCAGCTCGCGGTCGAAATCCGGCTTCATGGTGGCGATCTTGCGCCGGTAGGGATCGCCGCCCGGCGTGGAGGCCGTGGAATTGGCGTTGGCGATGTTTTCGGCGATGACCTTCATGCGCTGGGTCTGGGCGCGAAGGCCCGACGCGGCGACGGCCATGGACTTGGAGAAATCCATACTGCGACTCCTTCTTACGAATGGCCGATGGCGGTGCGCATCAGCGTCATCGCCTTGGCATAGAGATTGGCGGCGGCCTGGAACTGGGCCTGGGTATCGGACACCTTGATCATTTCCTCTTCCAGCGACACGCCGGGGCCGTTCTTGCCGTAGGCCTGGCTGGGCGCATCTTCCTGGTCCAGCGACATGGAAGAGGTGGAAATGGCGATGTGGCGGCTGTTGGTGGTGGCCAGGCGCGCCGTATTCTGGGTGGCGCGCATCATCCTGTCGAAATCCTGGGGCTTCAGATCGCGCGCGACATAGCCGGGCGTGTCGGCATTGGCGACGTTCTGGGAAAGAATGTCCTGGCGCTGGTTCAGCCAGGTCATGCGTTCGCGCAGCATGTGCAGCAACGGAATGTCCGGCAGGTTCATCGCGGCGGTAACCTTTCATTAGCCTTCGAATGCCCGACAACACTGCGCCCGACATGCTTAAGCGCGCCTTAACACCGGCGATTATTGCCGGGCAGATTCTTCCCCCGCTTAACCGGTGATTAAGCTTGACCGGCATTAACTGCCCGCCGTGATCGCGGGCGTACCCGGCTGACGGGACAGGAACAGGCTTCATGGAATTCATCGATGTGATGCGCTACTTCGGCGCGCTGCTTCTGGTGCTGGCCCTGGTGGGCGGCGCCGGCCTGGTGGCGCGGCGCTTCGGCGTGCCCGGCGTGACCCGCGCGATCGGCGACAAGCGCCTGGCGGTTGTCGAAACGCTGATGGTGGGCCCGCGCCAGCGCCTTTTCATCCTGCGCCGCGACGATGTGGAGCATCTGGTCCTGTCGGGGCCCGATGGCGCCACGGTGATCGAAACCGGCATCGCCGCCAAACCCAAAACGGACGCAAGCCCGTGATCCCTCGGACCCTGCGCGCCCTCAAGAGAATCCTGCCCCTGCTGCTGGTGCTGTGCTTTGCACTGCCCCATGCGGCACTGGCCCAGGCCGCAGCACCGGCCGCCGCCAATGCGGCAGCCGGCGGCCTGACCATCGACCTGAACGGCAGCGGCCTGTTCACCGACCGCATGATCCAGATCGTCGCCCTGATCACGGTGCTGTCGATCGCCCCGTCCATCATCATCATGATGACCAGCTTCGTGCGCATCGTGGTGGTGCTGTCGCTGCTGCGCACCGCGCTGGGCCTGCAACAGTCGCCGCCCAACAGCGTGATCGTGTCGCTGGCCATGTTCCTGACCCTGTTCGTGATGAGCCCGACCCTGTCGGACGCCTACAACCAGGGCATCAAGCCGATGATGGACAACCAGGTCACCACCGAACAGGGCTTCACCGCCGCCCTGGTGCCGATGAAGAAATTCATGCTGAACCATGTGCGCGAGGCGGACCTGAAGCTGTTCGCCGACATGGCGCATGAAAAGCCGGTCAAGGACGCCGCCCAGATTCCCGTGACCACGCTGGCCCCCGCTTTCATGCTGAGCGAGCTGAAGCGCGCCTTCGAGATCGGCTTCCTGATCTTCGTGCCTTTCCTGATCATCGACATGGCAGTTGCCTCGATCCTGATGAGCATGGGCATGATGATGCTGCCGCCGGTAATCATCTCCCTGCCCTTCAAGCTGATCTTCTTCGTGCTGGTCGATGGCTGGCGGCTGATCGCCGGGTCGCTGGTGCAGAGCTATCTGCATAGCCCTCCTCCAACCTGACCTCCTCCGGCCTTCGCAACTTTGCTTGATACCGCCCATTCGGATGGGCGGTATCTGCGCGTTGCTGCGGCCACCTCCCCCTTTGGGATGCGCTTCGCGCATAAAGGGGGAGGCGGGCCCGTGCCTGCCCGAACGATGCCTTGACCCCGGCCACCCAGCAGCGGAAGCTTCCGACAAACCCGCGAAAGACGGGCCGCATTCAGGGGAGCCGCCATGCGCCGCGCGCATCTGAAATCCTTTGCCGCCATCACCGCTCTTTTGCCCATGCTGGGCCTGTCATCCGGTCCGGCACCCGCCGCCCCATCCGGTGACGCGCAAAGCTGCGCCGCGCTGGCGGGCAAACGCCTGTCGCCCGACACGGTGATCGAAAGCGCCGTCTTCAAGCCCGATGGCGACACGGTGGGAAACACCAAAGTCACCGCGCCCTTCTGCCGGGTGGCGGGGGTGGCCCGGCCCACGGCGGATTCCCGCATCGGTTTCGAAGTCTGGCTGCCGCCGGCCTCTGTCTGGAATGGCCGCTTTCAGGGTGAAGGCTCGGGCGGCAGCGCCGGATCGCTTTCACCGGGCCCGATGGCCGCGGCGCTGAGACGCGGCTTTGCCACCATGTCCACCGACAATGGCCATCTGGACGGCGAAGGCGGCGGCCACGGCCTTTCCTGGGCCTATGGCCATCCCGAAAAGATGATCGATTGGGCCTGGCGCGGCCTGCACCTGTCCACCGTCGCGGCCAAGCAGGTCATCCGCGACTTCTACGGCAAGCCGGCGCAGTACAACTATTTCCTGTCCTGCTCGGCGGGCGGCCATCACGCCATCATGGAGGCCACGCGCTTTCCGCAAGATTATGACGGCCTGGTCGGGGGGGCCGCGCCCTGGAAATGGACCGCGCTGATGTTCGGCCATACCTGGAACGCCATGCCCGCGCTGAAAGACCAGAGTGCGGTGACGCCGGACAGCGTCGCGATCCTGAACCGCAAGATGGTGGCGGCCTGCGACAGGCTGGATGGCGTGGAAGACGGCGTCATTGCCGATCCGCGCCGCTGCACCGTCGATCCCGTCCAGTTCCAGTGCAAGACCGGGCAGAGTGCCGATTGCCTGACCCCCGTGCAGGTGGCTGCCGCCCGCCACATCTATGCCGGGGCGACCCGCTCGGACGGCACCCAGTTGATGCCCGGCCAGGTTCGCGGCACCGAGCTGGGCTGGATCGGCCAGATGACCGGCCCCACGCCCGGCGGCTCAAGCTGGGAGTTCTGGAAAATGGCCGCCTTCCAGGACCCAAACTTCGTCTACACCAGCTTCGATTTCGACAAGGACACGGCGCGCGCCCTGAACGCCAGACTGTCGAACACCACGCTGGGCGCAGCCTATGACCAGACGCCCGACTTCGACGCTTTTGCAAAGCGCGGCGGCAAGTTCCTGCTGTTCCAGGGCTGGGCCGACCCGGTCATCACCCCGCTGATGGATGTGGACTTCGTGAACAAGGTAATCGCCCGCTATGGCGAAAAGGATGCCGAACGCTTCCTGCGCTTCTTCCTGCTGCCGGGCATGGGCCATTGCTCGGGCGGGGTGGGCTATTCGCATATCGGCGGGGCGACCGGCGCACCGGTGCAGGACGATGCCGATCACGACATGGAGCGCGCGATCGAGGCCTGGGTGGAAAAGGGCCGTGCGCCCGCCCGGCTGATTGCCGCCCGGATGGACGCGGATCGCAACGTCACCGCCACCCAGCCGGTCTGCCAGTACCCCAAACTGGCGCAGTATGACGGCCGGGGCGATCCCAAGGCCGCCGCCAGCTATAGCTGCCGCGATCCCGGCCCGATGCCGCCCCAGCCCATGTAGGGGAACCCTTCGCAGCCGTTTTCCTTTGCCCGCCTTGCGCCTATATTGAAGGCCATGGCGCACAATCACGCCCATTGCACCCATGCCGGTTCGCATGACCACGATCATGACGGGCACGATCATGCCCATGACGATCATGGGCAGCCGCACAACCACGGTGTGTGGACCCGCGACCACATCTTTCTGGGCGCCGGCCACGAACGGGCCGAGGCCAAGGCGCGGCTGGCGGCCATCGTCACAGCCGTCTTCATGGTGGTGGAGATCGGATGCGGCCTCTATTACGGCTCCATGGCGCTTCTGGCTGATGGTGTGCACATGGCGACCCATGTGGGGGCGCTGGGGCTGGCCGCGGGGGCCTATTGGCTGGCGCGCCGCCATGCCGGCAATGCCCGCTTCAGCTTCGGCTCGGGCAAGTTCGGCGACCTGGCGGCCTTTGCCAGCGCCATCGTGCTGGGCATCACCGCGATCCTGGTGGCGATCGAATCCGTCGAACGGCTGATCACCCCCGCCCATGTGCGCTATGGCGACGCGCTTCTGATCGCCATCATCGGGCTGGTGGTCAACCTGATCTGCGCCCTGATCCTGAAGGATTCGCATTCCCATGCGCATGGCCATGATCACGGGCATGCCCACGATCACGGCGACAACAACATGCGCGCCGCCTATATGCATGTGCTGGCCGATGCGGCCACCAGCGTGTTGGCCATCGCCGCGCTGGCCGGCGCCTATTATGGCGGCTTCGGCTTCCTGGACCCGGTCGCGGCGCTGGTTGGGGCAGCCGTCATCGCCTCCTGGTCCTATGGGCTGATCCGCGACAGCGCCATGGTGCTGCTGGACGCCGATGCCGACCCGGCCTTGTCCGAGGAAATCCGCACCCTTCTGACCGGCGAGATGGGCGCGCGGGTGGCCGACCTGCATCTGTGGCGGCTGGGACCGGGCCATCGCGGGCTGATCGTCTCTCTGGTTTCGCCCGACCCGGTCAGCGCCGAGACGGTGAAGGACGCCCTGCGCGCGCGCCATCCCGACCTGTCCCATGTCACGGTGGAAGTGGCGGTTTGCGCGGACTGCACCTAGTTATTCCGCATGTTCTGGAAAAAGAGGCGTGATCAAGCACGCGCGGCAGCAAACAAGGTCGAACAGACGATGGACGATGTCGCCGTCCGGGCCACCGACCTGGCCGAACAGTCGCTGGTGATCGGCTGGGGTGGGGTGGCGCTGCTGGTGGGCGCCGCCGCCGTGGGCGCGGCCGCGACCTATGTCGTCGCGCAGAAGCGCAAAAACAAAAAAGCCGCCCCGAAGGACGGCTCTTTCGAAACCTGACAGCCGGAACCCAGAATTAGCGGGGCAGCAAGCCTTCGCGCTGCATGCGCTTGCGCTGCAGCTTGCGATAGCGGCGCACAGCCTCGGCCCGCTCGCGGGCGCGCTTCTCGGAGGGCTTCTCATAGGCGCCGCGCAGCTTCATCTCCCGGAAGATGCCTTCGCGCTGCATCTTCTTCTTCAGCGCCTTCAGCGCCTGGTCGATATTGTTGTCGCGAACGATGATCTGCAAAGGTCTGGCTCCGGTCCAAATGAGAGGCGCGGGTGATAGCAGAGGGAAAATCCCCTGTCTACCCGCGGATTTTAACGCTTTGGGGCTTTTCCCGATCCCCCCTCTGTCGCAACTCGACCGGCTCCGCCGGCCCATCGTTGCGACATCTCCCCCCATCCGGCCTGACGGCCATGGGGGAGAATCCCGGCTTTCCGCTGGCCGCCCCGCCAGCCAGAGCCTATCTTTGCCCCATGGCCATCCTGAAAATCGCCCGCATGGGCCATCCCGTTCTGGCGGCAAAGGCGCGGCCGGTTCCCGACCCCCGGGCGCCGGAAATTCGCCGTCTTGTCAATGACATGGTGGAAACCATGATCGACGCCAACGGGGCCGGGCTGGCCGCCCCCCAGGTGCATGTTCCGCTGCGGGTGGTGGTGTTCCAGGCCCCCGGCGAGCGGGCCGATCCCGGCCTGTCGGAACAGGAGAAATTCGACCATAGCTGCCCCCTGACCGTGCTGATCAACCCGGAAATCGCCGTCCTGGACCCCGCCCCCGAGGGCGGCTGGGAAGGCTGCCTGTCGGTTCCGGGGCTGCGCGGCTGGGTCGAGCGGCCCGCCCATATCCGCTATCGCGGGTTTGGGATCGAGGGCGAAACGATAGAGCGGGTGGCGCGCGGCTTTCACGCAAGGGTGGTGCAGCATGAATGCGACCATCTGGACGGGCGGCTTTATCCCTCGCGCATGGCCGACCTGAACCGGCTGATTTTCGAATCCGAAATCCGCCATTTCCAGCAGGCCGGCTGATGGCAGACGACAAGAAACCTGCGAAGAAGACGGCGGCGTCGAAGGCAAAACCCGCCAAGCCGAAAGCCCCCAAGCCAAAAGCAAAGCCAAAGGCCGAGAATATGAACCCGCCCAAACCCGATGACGAGGCCATGAAGCAGGCGGTGCTGGCCGCCGCCCTGCCCCATGCCGCTTTCGACGGCTTCACCGATGCGGTGCTGGAAAAGGCTGCGGCAGAAGCGGACGTCTCCAAGGCCGACCTGGCGCGCCTGTTCGAGGGCGGACCGGTCAGCCTGGTGGAATATTACTCGCAGTGGGCCGATGCGCAGATGGAACAGGCGCTGGCGGGCATGGACCTGAAGGCGATGAAAATCCGCGAACGCATCGCCGCCGCCGTCATGGCGCGGCTGCATGCGCTGGCGCCCCACAAGGAGGCGGCGCGGCGCGCCGGCGCGATGCTGTCGCTGCCGATGAATGCCACGCTGGGCGCCAGGCTGGCCTGGCAGACGGTCGATGCGATGTGGCGCGCGGCAGGCGACAGTTCCACCGATTTCAACTTCTACACCAAGCGCGGCATCCTGGCGGGCGTCTATGGATCGACCGCGGTGCGCTGGCTCAACGACGACAGCGAGGACGAAGCGCCCACGCGCACATTCCTGGCCGCGCGCATCGAGAATGTGATGCAGTTCGAGAAGTTCAAATCCAGGGCCAAGGACGCGCTGTCCGCCTTTCCCATGTTCGCCGACTGGGCGAAACCGAAGGCGAAATAGCTGTCATGGCCCACATCACATGGACCATGACAGGTTAAACCTCAGAGCAACTCGGCGATTTGAACCGCGTTCAACGCCGCGCCCTTGAGCAACTGGTCGGCGGCGACAAACATGCTGATCGACTTGCCCGACGGGTCCGACAGGTCCTTGCGGATGCGCCCGGCCAGCACATCGCCCTGGCCCGAGGCATCGACCGGCATGGGGAAATAGTTGTTCTGCCAGTCGTCAACCAGCTTCACGCCCGGCGCCTTTTCCAGCAGCGCGCGCACTTCGGACGGCTCAATCGGCTTCTCGCAGACAAAGGTCATCGACACCGAATGGGCGCGCAGCACCGGCACGCGGATGCAGGTGGCCGACACCGCCATGCTGTCGTCGGCGAAGATCTTCTTCGCCTCGCGCATCAGCTTGGTTTCCTCGTCATTGTAGCCGGTGGCCATGTCGATGGCGGTGTTGTGGCTGAACAGGTTGAAGGCATACGGATACTTCACCACCTTGGGCTCGTAGGTCTTGCCGTCCAGATAGGCGCGGGTGGAAAGCTCCAGCTCCTCCATCAGCGCCGCGCCGCCGCCCGACGCCGCCTGATAGGTCGACACGATCAGCCGCTTGACGGGATTGACCTGATGGACCGGCCACAGCGGCACCACGGTGGTGATCGCCGCGCAATTGGGATTGGCGATGATGCCCTTGTGGCTCTTGATGGTGTCGGCATTGATTTCGGGCACCACCAGCGGGATCGACGGATCGGTACGGAAGGCGGACGAATTGTCCACCACCACCGCGCCGGCCTTCACCGCGATGGGCGCATACTGCTTGGAGATGCCGCTGCCGGCGCTGAACAGGGCGATGTCCACGCCCTCCAGGCTGTTTTCGGTCAGCTCCTCGATGGTCAGCTCTTCGCCGCGGAATTTCTGCTTCTGACCGGCGCTGCGCGCGCTGGCCAGCAGCTTCAGCGACTTGACGGGAATGCCGCGGCTTTCGATGCAGCCGACGAACTCGCGGCCGACAGCGCCAGTGGCACCAACGATGGCAATGTTCTTGTTCTTCACATCAGTCTCCAGTTCACAAAAAGCAAAAAGCCCCGCCTTGCGGTCGGGGCCCCGTGTCTCGCGTGTCGTTCGGTTCAGCCGCGCGCGATCCAGGCCCCGGTAACGGGCTTGGTCTTGGTGGTGGCACGCTTGGTGGCGATGGTCATTGCTGCGGCACGGCTTTCAATTCGGCGTCGATCGCCGACAGCTTGTCGGGCGTCACGACGTCGGGGGCATACTGCACAATTTCCGGCAGGGTCAAGTCCCGCCCCTCGTCGATCTGCGGGTTGGTGGCGATCTCGGGCAGGTATTTCAGGAAAATCGCCTTGAGGGCGGGCACGTCCAGCAGGGCGCCGATCCTGGTCGTGGCCACCGAATAGACGGCCCCCTGGGTGGGGGCCTGGGCCAGCGCGGGACCGGCGGCCAGCAGCAGGGCGGCAAGAACCAGATGCTTCATGGCGTTCACTCCTTGAGCCGGGTGACATGCCCCATCTTGCGGCCGGGCCGGGCCTGTTTCTTGCCATAAAGATGCAGCGCCCCGCCCTTGGCAAGGTTCTCCCAGGCATCCGCCTCGGCCCCGATGATATTCTCCATCACCACGTCGGCATGGCGCACCGGCGAGCCCAGCGGCCAGCCAGCCACGGCGCGGATATGCTGTTCGAACTGGGAGCACTGGCAGGCCTCGATGGTCCAGTGGCCTGAATTGTGGACGCGCGGCGCGATCTCGTTGACCGTCAGGCTGCCGTCAGCCCCCACGAACAGTTCCACCGCCAGCACCCCGGCATAGTTCAGCGCATCGGCGATTGTCCGGGCGATGGCCTTGGCCGCATCGCCCTGCGCGGGCGAAAGCCGCCCCGGCACGGTGGAGGAACGCAGGATATGGTGTTCGTGCAGGTTTTCCGGCGGGTCATAGGCGGCAAAGCTGCCGTCGGCGCCGCGCGCGGCAACCACCGACGCCTCGAAGGCGAAATCGACAAAGCCTTCCAGGATGCAGGCCGCGCCCTTGAATTTCTCGAACGCCGCCGCGCACTCCTCGGCGCTGGTCACCTTGGCCTGGCCCTTGCCGTCATAGCCGAAGCGGCGTGTCTTCAGGATTGCCGGACCGCCCAGATCGGCGAATGCCGCGCGCGCCTGTTCGCTGCTGGAGACATCGCGGAACGGCGCCACGGCCAGGCCCAGCTTTTCGACAAAGCTTTTCTCGGACAATCGGTCCTGGGTGATCGCCAGGGCGTCGGCGCCCGGCGCCACCCAGACGGAATCGGCCAGTCGGGCGATGGCATGGGCGGGCAAATTCTCGAACTCGAAGGTCACCGCATCGCAGCGCGCGGCAAAGGCGGCCAGCGCATCGGCGTCTTCAAAGGGCGCAACGACATGGTGCGGGGTGACCTGGAAGGCCGGCGCATCGGGCGCGTCATTGTAGATGCAGGTCTGCAGCCCCAGCCGCGCCGCCGCCATGGCGAGCATGCGGCCCAACTGGCCGCCGCCGACGATGCCGATGGTGCCGCCGGGCGGCACGGGCCTGGACAGGTTTTTCATTTTGGCGCTTTGGCGACCGAACGGGTCTGGCGGGCGCGCCACTGGTTCAGCCGCTTCTTCACCGCCGGATCGGACAGGCCCAGGATCGCGGCGGCATGCAGGGCGGCGTTCTTGGCTCCCGCCTCCCCGATGGCGAAAGTCGCCACCGGCACCCCGCCCGGCATCTGGGCGATGGACAACAGGCTGTCGAGCCCCTTCAGGGTGCGGCTTTGCACCGGCACGCCCAGCACCGGCAGGGTCGTCATCGAGGCCACCATGCCCGGCAGATGCGCCGCCCCGCCGGCCCCGGCGATGATCACCTCGATGCCGCGATCTTCGGCGTCCCTGGCATAGCGAACCATGCGGTCGGGGGTGCGATGGGCGGAAACGATGCGCGCCTCGTGGGAAACCTTAAGCGAATCCAACACGGTCACGGCCGCCTTCATGGTCTCCCAGTCGGACTGGCTGCCCATGATGATGCCCACTTTGGGCTTGGTGGCCGGGGCTTTTCTGGTGGATTTGCTTGCGCTTGGCATGGATGGCTCGAATCTCGCGAAGCGGCGCAGTATAGGCAGCGCGCCCCCCAAGGAAAGACCCCGCGGACGGCCCTGTTTAGGGCCCGTTAACCATTGGGCGTTAACCATTTGTTCGCAAACCTAAACCCCTTTTTAAAGGCCACACGGTTAGTCTGACCCCGTAAAGGCAGGGCAAATGCGATGAAAATCGAAGGCAACAGGCCCACCAGCGCCACCCGCTCGGTCGCCGCCAGCGCCTATGCCCGCCGCACCCAGGCCGCGGAGGCGGTGACGGCGCCCCCGGCGCCCGAGGCCGTGACCAGCGTGCTGGGCATCCCCGATGCCGAGTTCACCCCCCGGGTGCGCGACGCCATCATGGGGCTGATGCAGGAAGTCGACACCCTGCGCCGCGAGCTTTCCGACACCCGCCGCCGCCTGGACGAGGTGGAAAAATCCGCCGACCAGGACGGCATGCTGCCGCTGCTCAACCGCCGCGCCTTCGTGCGCGAGCTGGCGCGCTATATCGCCTTCACCGGGCGCTACAACACGCCCGCCTCGCTGATCTATTTCGACCTGAACGACCTGAAGCGGACCAACGACACATTCGGTCACGCGGCGGGCGATGCGGTGCTGGCCCATTTCGCCAATGTGCTGATGGGCCATGTGCGCGACAGCGACAGCGTGGGCCGGCTGGGCGGCGACGAGTTCGGCGTGCTGCTGAGCCATGCCGGCCAGGAGCAGGCGGCCAAGAAGGCCGACGCGCTGGCCGAGACCCTGAAAACCTCGCCCATCCGCTGGGAAGGCCAGACCATCGATGTCAGCTTCGCCTATGGCGCCTTCCAGTTGAAGCCGGGCGACAATCCCGACCAGGCGATGGCCCGCGCCGACGAGGCGATGTACCGCCAGAAACGCCAGGCCAAGGCGGCCGCCGGATAAAAAGGAAAAGGCCGGGCATCGCGCCCGGCCTTTTTTCTGCTTAAGCCACTTTCATGCGCGGATCGCTGTTCCAGCCTGCGATCGCGCTCTGCGTCGCCTGCCAGCAGGCATCCAACCGCATCATCAACGCCTGCACGCCATCGGTGTCGCCCGAACGGGCCGCCGCTTCCAGCGTGCGCGCCAGGGCGCTGAGGCGGCGCGCACCCACATTGCCCGCCGACGAAATCAGCGCATGGGCGGCGCGGGCCACCGTGTCCAGCGCGCCTGCCTCCAGGCCGGCCTGTGCCATATCCAGGCTGGCGCGGGCATCCTGGCGGAACAGCAGCAGGAAATCGCCCAGCCCGTCATCGCCCATCACCGCGGCCAGGCCGCGCAGGGCCTCGCCGTCCAGGATCGCATCGTCATCACCGGCGGATGCAGCCGCGGGCAGCTGGAGCGTGAACTTTTCCAGCAGCGCCAAAAGCGCGGCCGGCGCGATGGGCTTGCTCACATAATCGTTCATGCCGGCAGCCAGATATTCCTCGCGCGCGCCCGGCTGGGCGTTGGCGGTCATGGCGATGATCGGGATGTCGCATTTGGGCGCGGGCAGCGCACGGATCTGGCGCGTGGCACCCAGCCCGTCCAATTCGGGCATCTGGATGTCCATCAGCACCAGGTCGAAGTCCTGGGCGCGCATATGCTCGACCGCCTGCAGCCCGTTCTCCGCGATGGTCAGGTGGAAACGCTTCTGCAGAAGTGCCTGGGCGTACTTCTGGTTGATCTTGTTGTCTTCGGCCAGAAGGATACGCATCTGGGACCTTTCGGCGGGGCTTGCCGGAAGGCTGGGCGCGGGTGCGGGCGCCGCCGGCAGGGTTTGATAGAGACGGTTGAGGCAGTCGCGCAGTTCATGCTGGCGCAGCGGCTTGTCCAGCCGTCCGTCCAGCAGGGTCAGCGCGGCTTCGGGCACGCCGTGGGTACCGGCGGATGAAACGATCACCAGCCGCGTGCCCGACAGATCGGCATTGGCGCGGATGCGCTGGGCCAGTTCGCTGCCGGCCATGCCGGGCATCATCTGATCCAGCAGCGCCAGGTCAAAGGGCTTTCCGGCGCGCCAGGCGCGCTCCAGCTCGGCCAGGGCGGCAAAGCCGTCATGGGCGGTGACGACCCGGGTCACGCCCAGCGCCGTCAACTGACGGTGGATGATGTCCAGGTTCATCGCCAGGTCGTCGACCACCAGCACTTTCAGTTCCGTCAGGTGCCGGGCCACGGTTTCGGCTTCCACCACCTGCCCCTCGGCACGCGCCAGCGACAGTTCGAACCAGAAGGTCGAACCCGCGCCCAGTTCGCTTTCCACGCCGATCGTGCCGCCCATCAGTTCGACAAGCTGCTTGCAGATCGCCAGGCCCAGGCCGGTGCCGCCATAGCGGCGGGTCACCGAACTGTCGGCCTGGCTGAATTTCTGGAACAGGCGCTCGCAGGTCGCCTTGGGAATGCCGATGCCGCAATCCTGCACCTCGAAGCGCAGATGCGAACGGCCGGACTGCGGGTCTTCGATGCGCGCCACCTTGACCACCAGGCTGACGCCGCCCTTCTCGGTGAACTTGATGGCGTTCGACAGCAGGTTGAGCAGCACCTGGCGCAGGCGCGCCGCATCGCCGCGATAGGCGCCGCGCGCCGCCGGCTCGACGAAGCAGCCAAGATCGATGGTCTTCTCGCGCGCCTTGCCGGTCATCACCGCCACCGCGCTTTCCACCGTGGCCACCAGGTCGAAGTCCTGCAGGTCCAGTTCGAACTTGCCTGCCTCCAGCTTGGAGATGTCCAGGATGTCGTTGACGATCGCCAGCAGCGCCTCGCCGGATTCGCGGACCGTCTCGGCAAAGCCGCGCTGTTCCTGGTCCAGGCCGGTTTCCAGAAGCAGCCCCGTCATGCCCAGGATGCCGTTCATCGGTGTGCGTATCTCGTGGCTCATATTGGCCAGAAAATCGCTCTTGGCGCGGTTGCCCGCATCGGCGGCATCGCGCGCGGCGATCAGTTCGGCGCGCGCCTTTTCCAGTTCGGCGATGTGGGCGCGCAGGCGCGCCGCTTCTTCCTGCGACTGGCGGGCCATGCGCGAATCGAACAGCGCGCAGACGGCGCCCAGCGCGATGACCAGCAGCGACACCACCGCAACGGCGATGGACATGCTTTCGGGTGCAAGCGTCACACCGGGATCGTGCGGCATCAGCGTCAGGTGAAAGGAGACCGCGGCCATGGCGGTGAAATGCATGCCGCAGATCGCCAGAACGAACAGGCCGGTGGCCGCGGCCAGGCCGCGCAGGCGCCGCGCCCGCGCCAGCATGGTCATGCCCGCGATGCCCGAAGCGATGCCGATCATCAGCGAGGCGAAGACGTAATTGCCGTCCCACACCATGGTCATGGGACCGCGCAGGGCCAGCATGCCGGTATAGTGCATCAGGCTGATCGCCAGCCCCAGCACCGTGCCCGATCCGATCGCGCCCGCCCGCGTGACACAAAGCCCGAACGCCAGGGTGCAAAGCGCCATCGCGATCAGCGCCGACAGGACGGTAAGGGTCACATCATAGGTGACGTCAAAGCCGGGACGGAAAGCCAGCATGGCGATGAAGTGCGTGCCCCAGATGCCGCAGGCCGCCACGAAGCCCGCCGCAACCAGCCACGCCAGGAAATGCCGCCCGCTGGCGACACGCATGCGCATCAGCATGTGGGTGAAGGTGGCGCAGGCCAGAAGGCAGATGACGGCGGCAACCAGAACCAGGCGCAGATCATGCTGCGTGGTGACACAACCCAGAATCTTGAACATCAACCCGGCCAGGAGAACTACCTGGCCTGATTAGATTGGAACCGCTAAAAATTTTCCTAAGCGGCGGAAGGAATGCAACTTACGCGCGCAATCATGGGTTGATGGAACACGAAAAAAGCCGGGCACAGGGCCCGGCTTTTCCCAATCTACAATTCCAGCGCGAAACCTTTATCAGGCCATGGCCTTCTTCAGGTTCTCGTCGACCTTGTCCAGGAAGCCTTCGGTGGTCAGCCACTTCTGGTCGGGGCCGACCAGCAGCGCCAGGTCCTTGGTCATGAAGCCCGACTCGACGGTGGCGACGGTGACGTCCTCCAGCTTGGTGGCGAACCTGGCCAGCGCGTCATTGCCGTCCAGCTTGGCGCGGTGCGCCAGGCCGCGCGTCCAGGCATAGATGGAGGCGATGGAGTTGGTGGACGTGCTCTTGCCCTGCTGGTGCTGGCGATAGTGGCGGGTCACGGTGCCGTGTGCGGCTTCGGCTTCCACCGTCTTGCCGTCGGGCGTGGTCAGCACGCTGGTCATCAGGCCCAGCGAACCGAAGCCCTGGGCCACCGTGTCGGACTGCACGTCACCGTCATAGTTCTTGCAGGCCCAGACATAGCCGCCGCTCCACTTCAGCGACGAGGCCACCATGTCGTCGATCAGCCGGTGCTCATAGGTGATGCCGGCGGCGTCGAACTTGGCCTTGAACTCGGCGTCGAAGACTTCCTGGAACAGGTCCTTGAAGCGGCCGTCATAGGCTTTCAGGATGGTGTTCTTGGTCGACAGATAGACCGGATACTTGCGCGCCAGGCCGTAATTCATGCTGGCGCGGGCGAAGTCGCGGATCGAGTCGTCCAGATTGTACATGGCCATCGCCACGCCCGAGCCCGGCGACTTGAACACTTCATGCTCGATCACCTTGCCGTCCTCGCCGACGAACTTGATGGTCAGCGTGCCCTTGCCGGGGAACAGGAAGTCGGTGGCGCGATACTGGTCGCCAAAGGCATGGCGGCCCACCACGATGGGCTGGGTCCAGCCCGGCACCAGGCGCGGCACGTTCTGGCAGATGATCGGCTCGCGGAAGATCACGCCGCCCAGGATGTTGCGGATGGTGCCGTTGGGCGACTTCCACATCTTCTTGAGGCCGAATTCCTCCACCCGCGCCTCGTCCGGGGTGATGGTGGCGCATTTGACGCCCACGCCGTGCTTCTTGATGGCGTTGGCGGCGTCGATGGTGATCTGGTCGTCGGTGGCGTCGCGGCTCTGGATGGACAGGTCGTAATATTCCAGGTCGACGTCCAGATAGGGCAGGATCAGCTTCTTCTTGATCAGGTCCCAGATGATGCGGGTCATCTCGTCGCCGTCCAGCTCGACGACCGGATTGGCGACCTTGATCTTGCTCATGGAGAAATCCTCGAATTTTGGGGCTGGCAGGGATATAGCGGGGCCCCAAATAACCCGGCCCCCAGAACAGTTCAAGAAAGCTGGTTAAATCCCCGAAAGGCCACAGATGACCGAAGGGTCGCTCATTTTCCCCCCCGCCATTGTCCTGTCCCACACCCAGATGGGGGAAAATATCGGCTCGGCCGCCCGGGCGATGAAGAATTTCGGGCTGGGCGAACTGATCCTGATCGCCCCCAAATGCGGCTGGCCCAACGACCGGGCACAGATGCTGGCATCGGGCGCCGCCGATATCATCGAGGCGGCACAGGTGTTTGACACCACCGAAGCGGCGCTGGCGCCCTACAGCCTGGTGCTGGCCACCACCGCGCGGGGCCGCGATGTGGTCAAGGAAATCTACACCCCCCAGGCCGCCGCCCGGCACCTGCGCGCCACCGCCAAGGCGGGCGCACGCACCGCCATCCTGTTCGGCAACGAACGGGCGGGGCTGACCAACGAGGAAATGAGCCTGGCGGACGGTGTCATCACCATTCCCACCGCCGATTTCTGGTCGCTGAACCTGGCCCAGGCGGTGCTGGTGACGGCCTATGAGTGGCTGAAATCGGCCGACGCCACCCCGGCCACCCGCATCCGGGCCACCGTCGCGGTGCCGGCCACCCGCCATGAACTGACCGGCCTGTTCGAACACCTGGAGCGCGAGCTGGATGCCGCCGAGTTCCTTTTCCCGCCCGCCAAGCGCGAAACGATGGTACGGAACATCCGCGCCATGATAATGCGGTCGCGCCTGTCCGATCAGGAAGTCCGCACGATACGCGGCATGATCGTGGCCCTGGTACGAAACAAGTATCGCGGCAAGCAGAACAAGAACGGGGACCAGGACGGTTGAGCGCGCTTCCCATCATCGGTCTTTTCGTCGTGACGCTGGCGGCGCTTGGCTTCGCCGCCTGGCCGCTTGTGCGCCGCAAATACCGCAGGCCCGGCAAGGCCGGCTGGCTGCTGCTGGGCGCGGTGGTGCTGTTCGTGCTGGGCGTGGGCGGGGGCAGTTACCTGATGCTGGGCCGTCCGCACCTGGCCGAGCGTTCCGCGATGGGCCTGAAGACCGACGAGGTCAACGGTCTGGTGCCCTTCCTGATCGAGCGGGTGCGCAAATATCCCAATGACGCACGCGCCTGGCGCTATCTGGGCCAGCTTTACTCGGGCGCGCGCGCGCCGGGCCAGGCGGCGGCAGCCTATTCCAAGGCGCTGGCGATCGAGGGTTCGGGCGATGCCGAACTGGATGCCGCCTTTGGCGAGGCGCTGGCCATGCAGAACGGCGGCAATGTGCCCGACCAGGCCATGTCGGCCTTCGAGGCCGCCATCGCCGCCGATCCCAAGAACATGGCGGCGCGTTTCTATCTGGGGCTGGGCAAGTCGCAGCGGAATGACCAGGCAGGTGCGATTGCAATCTGGCGCCAGTTGCTCAGCGAAACGCCGAACGACACACCGCTGCACCAGCTTCTGATCGACCGCATCGCCATGGCGACCGCGGCGGCAAGCGCGGCGGGCCCCGGCGGCGGGCCGCCCGATCCGCGCAAGATGGTGGCGATGCTGGCCGCGCGGCTGAAGGACGATCCCAAGGACGGGCCCGGCTGGATCAGGCTGGTGCGCGCCTATCATGTGCTGGGCGAAGACGACAAGGCGCGCACCGCGCTGGCCGATGCGCGCAAGGCTTTTGCCGGCGACAAGACCATGCTGGCCGCTTTCGACACGGCCGAAAAAGACTTAAAGTAGAACCCCCTCCGGCCTTCGCAACTTTGCTTGACGCGACGCTTACACGTCGCGTCTGCGCGTTGCTGCGGCCACCTCCCCCTCCTATGCGCTCACGCGCATGAGGGGGAGGCGGGCCCGAGCGCGTTGCACCACAGCCTGTCGATACAGACACAGGTCATTCTCCCCCTTTGGCGCGAAGCGCGGGCAAGGGGGAGGTGGTTTCAGCGTTCGAGCGGAGCGAATCGAACGAAACCGGAGGGGGTCAGAAAACAAAAACAAAAGGGCGGCGCACAGAGTGCGCCGCCCTTCCGCGTATCTTCAAAACAATGCCAGATTAGGCCGGCATCTTGCGCTTGGAATGCTCGCGCACCTCGCGCACCAGCTCTTCCTTGGGCGCGGGCAGCATGCGCATGCCCTGGTCATAGCTCTGGATCAGGTTGGAGCCGGGGCTGCCGGTGCCCAGCCACTGGATGCCGTTCTTCTTGGCCGCCATGCGGATGCGCTCCAGCGCGCCGACCAGGCGCGGATCGGACAGCGTCTTCATGCGCTCTTCACGGCTCTGCGGCTTGACCGCTTCCCAGCCCAGGTGCGACCAGCTGTTGTCGCTGGGGCCCGGTTCGGCAAAGGCCAGGCCGCGGATCGCCATCAGCTCTTCGCAATTCTCGGCCGCAAGACGGTTCTCAAGCTTGAAGCCCATGCAGATTTCGCCCTTGGGGTTCAGCGGCCAGGTGTCGGCAACCTCGACATACTTGGAGCCGGTCACACCCCAGATGTGCGAGGCATAGGCCTGGCTGCCCGCGCCGCGCAGGCCTTCCAGCGGAAGCTGCGGCACGCCGGGCATGGTGAACTTGTAGTGGCCCGCCGAGATCGCGACCATGCCGGCTTCCGGCGAGTGCATTTCGCAGACCAGAACGCCATGGGCGCCCGCCGCCAGCGACTGCTGGATCTGCCAGGCATTGGCGCGCATCGAGGCGCCATCGGACCCGACCGCCGGCAGCGTCACATAGACCATCGGCGTGCGGTGACCGGACGGCGTGGGGCCGCCATCGACCAGGCCCTGCATGAAGTTGCGCAGGTCGGCAAAGTCCAGGCAGCCATTTTCCATTTCATAGTCGATGGCGTCGGCATAAGTCTGGCTCATGCGCTTGCCTTCTTCATAGCCGTCGCCCGCGCCGGTGGGGGCATAGACTTCGTAGAAGACGACCTGATTGTCTTCCCACAGCTCGATCGCCTTGTTGATGCGGCGCGGCTTGTAGTTGGGATCGGTGGTGGAAACCTGTGGCAGCTGGCGCGCCCAGGTCTTGCGGAAGCCGCCGCCCTTGGAGGCGGTACCGAAATAGTTCGGGCTTTCCAGCATGGTCTTGCCGGTGGCCTTCGGCACCCCGGCCGGCACCTGGGCATTGGCGGCGGTGGAGCCCGCGCCGGCAGCAGCAGCAGCAGCGCCGGCGACCGCCATGCCGGTCAGAAAGTCACGCTTCTTGATATCCATTTTCATCTCCCCTGAATTTTGTGGAATTCGGCTGGCGCGGAGCCTGTCAGGCATGGGTGCCGGGAACAACCTGTTTTATGCGCTGCGGTGCAGCACCAAGATCGCGCAACATGGCTTCAATCGCTGCGGCCGTGCGCTCGACCGCATCGGCATCGCGCCCGCGTGCGACAAGTTGCACCCCCAGCGCTGGGCTGCCCTGGCCGCTGTCGCGGTAGAAGGGATAGGAACCGATGGCGACATCCTTTTCGGCTTTCTGGATCGCGGCCAGCCCCTCGGCCACCGTGCCCTCGGGCACCGCGGCCTCGATGGTGACGGCGATGCTGGGTGCCCCGCGCGGAAGCTGCGGCACGATCTCTTCCAGCATGGCGCGCATCACCATGGGCACCCCCGCCATCACATAGACATTGGCGATGTGAAAGCCGGGCGCCACCGACACCGGGTTGGCGATCAGCGCCGCGCCATGGGGAATGCGGGCCATGCGTTTGCGCGCGTCATTGAATTCACCGGGCTGATAGCGCGCCTCCAGCATCCGGTAGGCTTCGGGGTGATAGCCGATATCGACGCCAAAGGCCCTTGCCACCGCATCGGCGGTGATGTCGTCATGGGTGGGACCGATGCCGCCGGTGGTGAAAACCAGATCCCAGGTTCCGCGCAGCGCGTTCAGGGCGGCAACAATCTCCGCCTCCACATCGCCGACCACCCGGATTTCCCGCAAGTCGATGCCAAGCGCCCCCAGCACACGGGCGATATGGCCCGAATTGGTGTCCTGGGTGCGGCCCGACAGGATTTCGTCCCCGATCACCAGAATGGCGGCGCTTTTTGTCATGTCACAAACCGGCTTTGGATATGCGGGCGCGCGTATTATATTGCCGCCCATGACGATAGTTCCCCAGAATGAAATCTTCGAGGCGGCGCGCAAGGCCCATTTTGCCGTCACCCTGCACAATCCGTCCGATTTCGAGGGGATGCGCCGGGCTGGCCGGCTGGCCGCCGAGGTGCTGGACCTGCTGGTTCCCCTGGTCAAGCCGGGCGTGACCACCGCCGCGCTGGACAAGGTCGCCTACGATTACACCGTCTCCCACGGCGCCACCCCGGCCTGCCTGGGCTATCGCGGCTACCGCCACACCGTCTGCACCTCGATCAACCATGTCGTGTGCCACGGCATCCCCAACGACAAGCCGCTGCGCGACGGCGACATCGTCAATATCGACGTCACCGTGATCCTGGACGGCTGGCATGGCGACACCAGCCGCATGTATCCGGTGGGCGAGGTCAAGCGGAAGGCCGAGCGGCTGGTCGACATCACCTATGACGCGATGATGCGCGGCATCGAAGTCGTCAAGCCCGGCGCCACCACCGGCGACATCGGCCATGCCATCCAGAGCTTTGCCGAGGGCCAGGAAAAGTGCGCCGTGGTGCGCGATTTCTGCGGCCACGGCCTTGGCAAGGTGTTCCACGCCCTGCCCAACATCGTCCATTACGGCAAGCCGGGCGGCGGCATCGCGCTGAAGCCGGGCATGTTCTTCACCATCGAGCCGATGATCAATCTGGGCGGCTATGGCGTGAAGGTCCTGTCCGACGGTTGGACCGCGGTGACACGCGACCGTTCGCTGTCGGCCCAGTTCGAACACAGCGTGGGCGTGACCGAGACGGGCGTGGAGATTTTCACGCTTTCGCCCAAGGGACTGCACAAGCCGCCTTATTCCTGACGGCCGTTTGCGGGGCGGGGGCCCGATGAAACCAGCGGGCAAGCAGCAGGAACTGGCCGATGCCGGCGGCGTCTTTACGCCCCAGGCTGAAATTGCGGCGCCCAGGGCGGCAACCGACAACGGCACCGCGGGTCACAGGGAACGCCTGCGCGCGCGCTTCGACAAGGGCGGCGCCGACGCCATGCCCGACTACGAGCTTCTGGAACTGACCCTGTTCGCCGCCATCCCCAGGCGGGACACAAAACCGCTGGCCAAGGCGCTGCTGGCCCGCTTCGGCAGCTTCGCCGAGGTGATCGCCGCGCCACGCGCCCGGCTGCTGGAGGTCAGGGGCGTCGGCGAGGCGGTGGCCAGCCATCTGAAGATCGTGGAAGCGGCGGCGCGCCGCCTGGCCCAGACCAAGGTCATCAAGCGCCCGGCGCTGTCGTCCTGGGCGGCGCTGCTGGACTATTGCACCGCCGCCATGGCGCGCGAACCGGCCGAGCAGTTCCGCGTGCTGTTCCTGGACCGCAAGAATATCCTGATCGCCGACGAGGTGCAGTCACGCGGCACCATCGACCACACGCCGGTTTATCCGCGCGAGATCGTCAAGCGCGCGCTGGAGCTTTCGGCCAGCGCCATCATCCTGGTGCACAATCATCCATCGGGCGATCCCACCCCGTCGCGGGCCGATATCGAGATGACGCGCGAGATCGAGAAGGCGGCAAAGGCCCTGCACATCGCCGTGCACGATCACCTGGTCATCGGGCGCAGCGGCCATGCGTCCTTCAAGTCCTTGGGATTGCTTTAGAATCAGCGGTCTTCCCCCCTGGCCCCTGACCGGCTAGAAGCAGCGCGCACAACAGAAGGTAGGCCGCAATGATCCCCCGCTATGCGCGCGAACAGATGGTTTCGATCTGGAGCCCGGAGAGCAAATTCCGCATCTGGTTCGAGATCGAGGCCCATGCCACCGACGCGCTGGCCGAACTGGGCGTGGTGCCCAAAGACGCCGCCAAGACCGTCTGGGACAAGGCGAAGGATGCGAAGTTCGACGTGGCGCGCATCGACGAGATCGAGCGCGAGGTCAAGCATGACGTCATCGCCTTTCTAACCCATCTGTCGGAAATCGTGGGACCGGAAGCACGCTTCGTTCATCAGGGCATGACGAGTTCCGACGTCCTCGACACCTGCCTGAACGTGCAGCTGATGCGCGCCGCAGACATCCTGATCGCCGATGTCGACGCCCTGCTGGCGGCGCTGAAAAAGCGCGCCTTCGAATACAAGATGACGCCGACCATCGGGCGCAGCCACGGCATTCATGCCGAACCGACCACCTTCGGCGTCAAGCTGGCGACCTATTATGCCGAGTTCACCCGCGCCCGCGCCCGGCTGTTGACGGCGCGTGCCGAAATCGCCACCTGCGCCATCAGCGGCGCGGTGGGCACCTTCGCCAACATCGATCCGCGCGTCGAGGAACATGTCGCCAAGGCGATGGGCCTGTCGGTCGAGCCGGTTTCGACCCAGGTGATCCCGCGCGACCGCCATGCCGCCTTCTTTGCGGCGCTGGGCGTGGTCGCCTCCTCGCTGGAGCGTCTGGCGGTTGAAATTCGCCACCTGCAACGCACCGAAGTGCTGGAGGCCGAGGAGTATTTCAGCCCCGGCCAGAAGGGCTCGAGCGCCATGCCGCACAAGCGCAACCCGGTGCTGACAGAAAACGTCACCGGCCTGGCGCGCATGGTGCGCAGCGCCGTGATCCCGGCGCTGGAAAATGTGGCGCTGTGGCATGAGCGCGATATCTCGCACTCCTCGGTCGAGCGTTACATTGGCCCCGACGCCACCATCACGCTGGACTTCGCGCTGGCGCGCATGACCGGCGTGGTCGAGAAGCTGGTGGTCTATCCCGACCGGATGCAGAAGAACCTGGATGCCACCCACGGGCTGGTGCACAGCCAGCGCGTGCTGCTGGCGCTGACCCAGGCGGGCGCGTCGCGCGAGGACAGCTATCGCATGGTCCAGCGCAACGCGATGCGCGCCTGGAACGGCGAAGGCAATCTGCTGGACCTGCTGAAAGCCGATCCGGATGTGTCCAAGGCCCTCAGCAACGAAAAGCTCGAGGCCATGTTCGACCTGGGCTATCACCTCAAGGCCGTGGACACGATCTTCGCCAGGGTCTTCGGCGAATAAGAGCTTTCGGCGAATAGGCGTGTTCGGCGGTTAGCCGCTCACCGCCTCGGTCTCGGCCTGGTCCAGGAAGTCGGCCATCTTGCCGCGGATCGCCGCATCGGAATGGCTGGCGGGGTCCAGCTCGGCGCGCAGCTTGCGGAACACGTCCTCGTCGCCCTTTTCCTCCATGTCCGCGGCGATCACCGCAGTGACAAAGGCGTCGGCCGCGGCCCCGGTCAGGCCCTTTTCGGCTGCCGCCCAGGCGCCCACCAGCCGGTCGCGCCGCGCCTCGATCTGGAAGCGCCGTTCCGCGTCATGGGCCCATTTGGCCTCGAAACCCTTGCGGCGGTCGTCGAAACTGACGGACATGTCCATAACTCCCTGAAATTTCTGTGTTTTATCCAAAATTGCCGCCCCGCCTTGTGCCGGGGCCCGACTTGGATGATATGAGCATCATATGGGTGTGGGTTGGCGCTTTCGCAACATTGCCGCGCGCCGCCCCCATCCGCTAGATTTTCGGTTCAGGTCCCGGGCGGCCGCCTATCCGGCATGAGGGCCTTTCCTGAAGAAGGGACACGCACATGAAACGCCGCCGCGTCATTTATGAAGGCAAGGCCAAGATCCTGTACGAAGGGACCGAGCCGGGCACCGTCATCCAGTATTTCAAGGATGACGCCACCGCCGGCAACGGCGCCAAGAAGGACACGATCGAGGGCAAGGGCGTCCTGAACAACCGCATCAGCGAATATCTGATGACCCAGCTTCAGGGCATCGGGGTTCCGACCCATTTCGTGCGTCGCCTGAACATGCGCGAGCAGTTGATCAAGGAAGTCGAGATCATTCCGCTGGAAGTGGTGGTGCGCAATGTCGCCGCCGGCTCCATGTCCAAGCGGCTGGGGATCGAGGAAGGCACCGCCCTGCCCCGTTCCATCATCGAATATTACTACAAGAACGATTCCCTGAATGACCCCTGGGTCAGCGAGGAACACATCACCGCCTTCGGCTGGGCCAGCCCGCAGGACCTGGACGACATGGTCAACCTGACCATCCGGGTGAACGACTTCCTGTCGGGCCTGTTCCTGGGCGCGGGCATCAAGCTGGTCGACTTCAAGCTGGAATTCGGCCGGCTGTGGGAAAACGACTTCATGCGCATCGTGCTGGCCGACGAGATCAGCCCCGACAATTGCCGCCTGTGGGACGTTCAGACCAACGAGAAGCTGGACAAGGACCGTTTCCGCCGCGATCTGGGCGGGGTTGTCGAAGCCTATTCGGAAGTCGCCAAGCGTCTTGGCATCATGCCGGAATCGGTGCAGGGCGAGAACAAGGGGCCGGTACTGGTTCAGTAGGCACTGGTTCAACAACCGGCGCCGTTATCCGCTCCCATCTGCCGCCAGGGCCCGGCATGGAAGCTTTCCTTTCAGGCCCGGCTGCGGAATGACATGAAAGCGCGCGTATTTGTGACCCTGAAGACCGGTGTTCTCGATCCCCAGGGCAAGGCCATCGGCCATGCGCTGAACGGGCTGGGTTTTGCCAGTGTCGGCGAAGTGCGCCAGGGCAAGGTCATCGACCTGGAACTGAACGAAACCGACGAGGCCAAGGCAAAGGCCGAGGTCAAGGCCATGTGCGACAAGCTGCTGGCCAACACGGTGATCGAGAAATACGAGATCGAGCTGAAGGCATGAAGTCCGCCGTCATCGTCTTTCCCGCCGCCAATTGCGACCGCGACGCCAAGGTCGCCCTGACACAGATGACCGGCCAGGCCCCGCACATGGTCTGGCACCAGGACAGCGAGCTTCCGCAAGTCGATCTGGTGGTGCTGCCGGGCGGTTTTTCCTATGGCGACTATCTGCGCTGCGGCGCCATGGCCAGCCAGTCGGCGGTGATGAAGGCGGTCAAGGCCCACGCCGACAAGGGCGGCATGGTGCTGGGCATCTGCAACGGCTTTCAGGTGCTGACCGAAACCGGCCTGCTGCCCGGCGCGCTGATGCGCAATGCCGGCCTGAAATTCATCTGCAAGCCCGTCGCCCTGTCGGTCGAGGAAACCCAGAACGCCTTTGCCCGCCATTATGAGAAGGGCCAGGAAATCACCATCCCCGTCGCTCATGGCGAAGGCAATTATTACGCCGATGACGAAACCCTGGACCGGCTGGAAGGCGAAGGCCGCGTCGTCTTCCGCTACAAGGCCAATCCCAACGGATCGGCCCGCGACATTGCCGGCATCCTGAACGACAAGCGCAATGTGATGGGCATGATGCCCCATCCCGAGCGCGTGGTGGACCCCGTCACCGGCGGCACAGACGGCCGCGCGCTGTTCCAGAGCCTGATCGAAACGCTTTCCTGAGAAATAGTCATGACCGCGATCACCCCGCAGATGGTCAAGGACCATGGCCTGTCCGAAGCCGAATACCAGAAGATTCTCGACCTGATGGGCCGCGAGCCCACGCTGGTGGAGCTGGGCGTCTTTTCGGTGATGTGGTCGGAGCATTGCTCCTACAAGTCCACCCGCGCCCACCTGAAGAAGCTGCCCACCAAAGCCCCCTGGGTGCTGCAGGGACCGGGCGAGAATGCCGGCGTCATCGACATCGGCGACGGCGACGCGGCCATCTTCAAGATGGAATCGCACAATCACCCGTCTTTCATTGAGCCCTATCAGGGCGCGGCGACCGGCGTGGGCGGCATCATGCGCGACGTCTTCACCATGGGCGCGCGCCCCATCGCCATGATGAACGCGCTGCGCTTCGGCGAGCCGTCGCACCCCAAGACCCGCCACCTGGTGTCGGGCGTGGTCAGCGGCATCGGCGGCTATGGCAACTGCATGGGCGTGCCCACCGTGGGCGGCGAGGTGAACTTCCACCGCTCCTACAACGGCAACATCCTGGTCAACGCCATGTGCGTCGGGCTGGCCAAGGCCAACAATATCTTCTATTCGGCCGCGAAGGGCGCGGGCAATCCGGTGGTCTATATCGGCTCCAAGACCGGGCGCGACGGCATCCATGGCGCGACCATGGCCAGCGCCGAGTTCGACGATGCGTCGGAGGAAAAGCGCCCCACCGTGCAGGTCGGCGACCCCTTCACCGAGAAGCTGCTGCTGGAAGCCTGCCTGGAGCTGATGGCGACCGACGCGATCATCGCCATTCAGGACATGGGGGCTGCGGGCCTGACCTCCTCTTCCGCCGAAATGGGCGACAAGGGCGGATCGGGTATCGAACTGGACCTGGACAAGGTGCCCCAGCGCGAAGCGAACATGACGGCGTACGAGATGATGCTGTCGGAAAGCCAGGAGCGCATGCTGGCGGTGCTGAAGCCCGGCCGCGAGGCCGAAGCCGAAGCCATCTTCAAGAAGTGGGAACTGGATTTCGCCGTCATCGGCATCACCACCGACACCAAGCGCCTGGTGGTCAAGCACAAGGGCGGCGTGGTGGCCGACATGCCCATCACCGCGCTCTCGGATGAGGCCCCGGTCTATGAACGGCCCTTCACCCCCTGCGATCCGCTCGCCGGCGATGTGGCCTTCGACGCGTCAAAGCCGGTGCTGGCCTCGCTGAAGACCCTGCTGGCCGCGCCCGACATGGCCTCGCGCCGCTGGATCTGGGAACAGTATGACAACAGCGTGATGAACGACACGGTGCAGCATCCGGGCGGCGATGCCGCGGTGGTGCGCGTGCATGGCTCTGCCAAGGCGCTGGCGATTTCGACCGATGTCACCCCGCGCTATGCCAAGGCCGATCCCTATCAGGGTGGCGCGCAGGCGGTGGTGGAAAGCTATCGCAACATCACCGCGGTGGGCGGCACCCCGCTGGCCGTGACCGACAACCTGAACTACGGCAACCCGCAGAAGCCCGACATCATGTGGCAGATCGTGGCCGGCATCGACGGCATCGGGGCTGCCTGCCGGGCGCTGGACTATCCGGTGATCGGCGGCAACTGCTCGCTCTACAACGAGACCAACGGCGAAGGCATCCTGCCCACGCCCGCCATCGGCGGCGTCGGCCTGTTGAAGGACGTGTCGAAAATGGCCACCGTCGCCTTCAAGCGCGAAGGCGACACGATCATCGTGATCGGCGAGACGAAAGGCCATCTGGGCCAGTCGATCTATCTGCGCGAGATCGAGGGGCGCGAGGAAGGCCCCGCCCCCAAGGTCGATCTGGGGCTGGAAAAGAAGCACGGCGATTTCGTGCGCGGCCTGATCGAAGCGGGCCGCGTCGACACCTGCCATGACGTGTCCGACGGCGGGCTGCTGGTCGCGGTGGCCGAAATGGCCCTCGCCAGTGGTAATGGGGCAGGCGGCATCGGCGCCAGCATCGGCGAGGCCAACACCATCGCCGCCCCCGCCTTCTGGTTCGGCGAGGATCAGGGCCGCTATGTCATCGCCGCGCCCTTTGCCGAGGCCGACAAGATCATCGAGGAGGCGCGCGCCGCCTTTATCCCCGTCGCCGCGCTGGGCAGGACCGGCGGCAACGCCCTGACCCTGGACGACAAGGACAGCATCGCCATCGCCGATCTTCGCACCGCGCATGAGGGCTGGCTGCCCACTTACATGTCGGGCGAAGAAATCCCGATGACCAATTAGGAGGCCGATGCCATGGGCATGAAAGCCGAAGAGATCGAGAAGTTCATCAAGGACGCCTTCCCCGACGCCGAGATCGAGATGCGCGACCTGGCGGGCGACGACAACCACTGGGCCGCCACGGTCCGTTCCGCCGCCTTCAAGGGCAAGACCCGCGTGGCCCAGCACCAGATGGTCTATGCGGCCCTCAAAGGGAACATGGGCGGGGTGCTACACGCCCTGCAGCTGACCACCCAGATAAAGGATTAGGGCCAGGGACCAAGCCCGGAAACGCGCCAAAAGGCCCCGGTTTTCGCCGCTTCTTGACCCTTCGGGCCCCCATGCTTAGATCAGGGCCGCAGATTTCGCCCCTTTCCAGAAAGGCAGTTCCATGTCCGACGTTCAGGCCCGCATCGCCGACGAAGTGAAAAGCAACGACGTGCTGCTCTACATGAAAGGCACGCCCGCCTTCCCCCAGTGCGGCTTTTCCGCCGTCACCGTGCAGATCCTCTCCCACATCGGGGTCAAGTTCGCCGCCGTGAACGTGCTGGAGGACCAGGACGTGCGCGAGGGCATCAAGAGTTTCTCCAACTGGCCGACCATCCCCCAGCTTTATGTGAAGGGCGAGTTTGTCGGCGGCGCCGACATCGTGCGCGAGATGTTCGAGCAGGACGAACTGGTGCCGTTCTTTGCCGAACGTGGCATCGCGCTGGAACCGGCCGCTTAAGCTCTCACAAAGTGCCGTTGCCATACCGGCGCGATGGCGGGGCGGTTTGACACCGCCTGGGCCAGCGCCATCAGGCGCGGCAGATGCGCCAGCTTCCAGTCCGGCTCCAGGCTCCAGCGGCTGAACATCGCCGCATAGATGTCCAGGATGGAAAAGCCGCCCGGCAGGAAGGTCTCGCCCGCCATCATCCGCTCCAGGATCAGCACCCGCTCGCGGATACGGTCGCGCGCCATGCGGCGCACGCCTTCCACATCGCAGCCCGGCGGCGCGAAGCGCTCGGGATAATCCACGATCTCCACGATGGGATAGACCTCGCCCGCCATGAAGGCCAGCCAGCGATAGGCCTGTGCGCGCGCCGGGCTGGCCAGCGGCGGCAACAGCCGCGCGCCGGGGAAGTGGTCGGCGATGGTCATCAGGATGGCGGCGGATTCGGTGACGATCTGGCCTTCGGCCAGGCGCAGGGCCGGCATCTTGCCCGACGGGTTGATGGCCAGGAAGGCGGGCTGTTTCTGCTCGCCCCGCTCCAGCGAGACCATTTCAAAGGTGTAGGGCGCACCAGCTTCCGCCAGCGCCGCCTCGGCGCTGAAGGCGCCCGACCCCAGATCCCCGTACAGCGTGTACATGCTTGCCCCGGCCCGATTCCACGGTCTCAAGCCTAATCCGGCGGCGGCCAGAAGAAAGCCCGCAAGCAGGGCTTGCGGGCTTTGCATTCCAGGAATGGATCGCGGGTTAGCGCGAGTAAAACTCGACGATCAGGTGGGGTTCCATCTGGACCGCGTACGGCACGTCGGCCAGCTTGGGGGTGCGCACCAGCTTCACCGACTTGGCCTCGGCCACTTCCAGGTAATCGGGGGTGTCGCGCTCGGCCGACTTGGAGGCTTCCAGCACCAGCGCCATCTCGCGCGCCTTGGGCGACAGCTCGATCGTGTCCTTGTCGGTGACATGGTAGGAGGCGATGGTCACGCGGCGGCCATTGACCTTCACATGGCCGTGGCTGACCAGCTGGCGCGCGGCGAACGGGGTCGGCACGAACTTGGCGCGATAGACCACGGTGTCCAGGCGCGTTTCCAGCAAGCCGATCATGTTCTCGCCGGTGTCGCCGGGGCGGCGCGAGGCGTCCTGATAGTATTTGCGGAACTGACGCTCGGTGATGTTGCCGTAATAGCCCTTCAGCTTCTGCTTGGCCTGAAGCTGGGTGCCATAGTCGCTCAGCTTCTTGGCGCGGCGCTGGCCGTGCTGGCCCGGACCATAGGAGCGCTTGTTGACCGGGCTCTTGGGACGGCCCCACAGATTTTCGCCGACGCGGCGGTCGAGCTTGTACTTGGAATTGGCGCGCTTGCTCATTCTCGTCTCTTTCAGTGAATTCGGCTCGCCGCCCTCGGCGCTCTTCGCTGTCGCTCAGAACCCCTCGGTGCGGGCCAGGCTTTTCTAAGTCTCACTGCGTTCGACAAGAAAAGCCTTGGCAAAGGCGCGCACTTATACGGATGGCTGGCCGCGTGTCAAACGGTCACAACCTTGGGTTTAGTGACCCAAAAACGAAATAACAGAATCAATAGCTTATGGCATTATTTGCCCGTCCTGGGCACTGGTTCAGTTTGAATTTTGGCCGGGATTGCGGGCTGGACATTGCCGTCCTAAGCTGGAAATCGAACCTTGAAATATAATTTCAATGCCCAAAGGCCCCCAAGGACAAAAGCGGAAGGCGGATGTGATCGGCAATGCCGTCCACGTCATGCGGATCGCTACTGGTCAGGAAGTCGAGCCCGAGGCGGCGTCCAGCACCGCCGCCGCCCTTGGGAAGAAGGGGGGCAAAGCGCGGGCCGAAAAGTTATCGCCAAAGCGACGATCAGAGATTGCCAAGGCCGCAGCGGCGGCCCGGTATGGCAAGCGCTAGGCTTGGCTGGCTCGCCGAACAAACAAGAGTATGCGCCTCTGTTAAGGCCGGGTCTGCATCCACATACGGTGGATGCGCTGGAACGTTTGTGCGTTAGCCGATTTCCCGAATCCGTAAACCGGGCCGCGCTCATGGGAAATTTACGTAAAGTTCTGGAAACGATGCAGAGTAACGGACTGCGCGGGAAAGTATGGGTAGATGGTAGCTTTCTCACAGAAAAGCTGAATCCAGATGATGTGGATTTGGTTTTTGTTGTGACTAAGGCGGAATTGGCCGCTCTTGACGGCGCGCAGCGGGAGTTTCTTTCCCGATTTGCGAATGCCAATCTGGCGCCTCACTACAGATGCGATCATTACGTTTACGTGCAGGACGATAGCGCCCCAGAATCCGAATACATGCACGCCTATTGGCTGAGGCAGTTCGGGTTCAGCCGGGGTCAAGATATGAAGGGTGTTGCGGTCGTTACGTTGCCATATGTGGTGATGCCGTGAGCGAATTGCAGCTTCTCATTGATGGTCTGGGCGATACTGAATCGGCTCTCAGAGATTTGGCAGAGCAGACCACTGCACGACCAGATGATGAGATTTTGCGGCTTAATATGGCTTCTATCGCGAAGCGTCGTGATGACTTGATCCGTCGCTTAGATAACAGTCTCCGGCTCTCTCAAAACGAAATATGCCGGTACAGAGTTATGCGTGACTGGTCGAATAACTACCCGGTAAAGGCAGTCGCTGAATCCCTATCCGCGTTTCAAGATTTGACCACTTCTATCTTTGATGCGCTTCGCACGAAAAAACCAAAGGAGCGGTTCACCCCGCTTCCAGAAAACATTGAGGCGTCTCAGTTTAATTTTGCGGGCGCCTTTGCTGGTTCTGTCGTTGTTACTCTCGCCATTCCAAACGACAGACTGCTCGCTGGCCAGACGGTTTTAGATCGAACGTTTGAATATATACAGAAAACGCTCGAAGCCGATGAGAGCGCAGATTTACAGGCCCTTGCAGAAGAAATCGGTATCGCCTCTATCTCCAAAGCATATGCCTGGGCGCAAGCGGCCGTCGCATACAACGTCGATACGTCTATCCAATGGGGAAAGACTTACGAACCAGATCATAAGTTCGTTGTGACGGTTGCTGAAGCACAGAACGTAAAAGCTATTATCGAGAGCAAAAGCGACGAGAGGTCCGATCTTATCGAAATGGATTGCACGCTCTTGGGGTTCGATGGTCCAAAGTCATACTTCCATGTCCAGCCTATAGGTGATGATGGAGAGATAACCGGCAAACTGGGTCCGGCTATTTCTTCGTCTTGGACTACGGATCGGCCATATCGTGCGCGGCTTATGAAAAGGTCTCAGATCAAGTACGCCACGGGCGAAGAAAAGATCATTTGGACGTTGCTTGAATTGCAGCCTTTAAGCCTCCCTACTTAAAGTGACCTTTTATGCTTGACGGTAAGCAGTAAAGTTCATATCTTTAGGATATGAACCGGCTGCCTTTTGAAAAACGCAAACAAATCATTCACTTAATGGTTGAGGGGAATGGCATTAATGCCATTTCGCGGCTGACCGGCGCGTCAAAAAACACCGTTTTGAAGCTTTTGGGCGAGGCGGGCGAAGCATGTATGGCCCATCACGACCGCGCCGTGCGCGGCGTGAAGGCCAACCGGGTCGAGTGCGACGAAATCTGGTCGTTCAACTACTGCAAGAAGGCCAATTTGGCGAAGGCCAAAGCCGCTCCGGAGGGTGCTGGCGATGTCTGGACTTGGACCGCCATTGATGTCGATTCCAAGCTGATCGTGTCCTACCTGATAGGTGGGCGCGACGCAGACGCCGCGCAGGACTTCATGCATGACGTGGCGGACCGGCTGGCGAACCGGGTGCAGCTAACAACAGACGGGCACGGGGCCTATCTCAGCGCCGTCCTGGGGGCTTTCGGGATCGATGTGGACTATGCCCAGCTTGTGAAGCATTACGGCCCCACCGCTGATTTGGCTGGCCCTGAGCGCAAATATAGCCCCGGACGCTTTGTCAGCGCCAACAAGCGCCGGGTGATCGGAAAGCCAATTAAATCGCTGGTTTCTACGTCTTATGTTGAAAAGCACAACCAGACCATGCGCCAGCACATGAAGCGGTTTTCCCGCCTGACTGCGGCCCATTCCAAGAAGATCGACAACCATGTTGCGATGGTTGCCCTCTACACCTGCTGGTATAATTTCGCCCGGATCAACTCCGCAGTCCGCATGTCACCCGCCATGGCCTGCGGCCTTGAACAGCGCCTTTGGGACATTGGCGATATCGTGAAGCTAATTGAAGCGAGTGAGACCAATCAATGACTGAAGAGAATGAGACCGAGACAGACCCTCTCGAAGGGTTTCACTTCACCGCCTATGACGAAGCCAGTGGCGTTCTAACCATCGAAATACATCCAAGCATATTGGCGCGTAAATCGTCGCAACACGCCTTGCTCATAAAGGCTATTCAGATCGTCTCCCATGGCCCCGAAGTAGCAAGTATCAACTTCGTTCCTCGGGGCGCATCCACAACCGAGAGTTAAACTGAACCAGTGCCCCGTCCTGCGGGCACTGGACAGGTCTGGAAAATCAGTCCTTTTGGTACGTCATCCAGAACAGGGGCACGAAAATGCAAAGGGCGCTGGCACGAATTGCGGCGCCCATCCAATGCGGTAGCCCAAGCGCCTGAAAATCCGTGAACTGGGGGCCGATCATCAAAACAAGGAACATCATCACGGCGAACCAGCCCTGCCAGGAGCGGACGCCCATCTCAAAGCCCGGCACTTTCGGCCCAAACCACTGAACCATTCCAGACCTCCCATTCAGCCTCTCGGCTGGGATGATACGCCTATGCGCCAGCACATGAAGCGGTTTTCCCGCCTGACTGCGGCCCACTCCAAAAAGATCGACAACCACGTCCATATGGTCGCCCTCTACACCTGCTGGTATAATTTTGCCCGGATCAACAGTGCCGTGCGTATGTCCCCGGCCATGGCCTGTGGCCTAGAACAGCGCCTTTGGGATATTGGCGATATCGTGGAGCTGATTGAGGAACGGGAAGCGGATGAAGTTGTGGCGACTTAGTCTAGCGCTCAGTTTTGTCTTGCTAAGCGGCTGTGGCTGGATCGAGTGCCAAGTCCTGTGTGAACGCCCCTCCGTCAGCGCATCAATGCATAATCCCGTGACCGGTCAGAAAACTATCTGCGGTGGTGGAATGACCCCACAGAACAGAATCACGCGCAAAGAAGTAGACGACCTGTTGGCCTGTGTTGCCGAATATACGGCAAGGGGCTTCGTCGTTGACCAACCGCCAAGGCACTCTTCGGCACAACCCTAGGTCAAACTGTACCAGTGCCCCCCGGCTTCGGTAATAGGTTAACATTCCATGCGCCAAACATCGGCGATATCGTGAAGCGGGTCGAGGAATGGGAAGCTACCGATGGCTTGGTGGAATAGGTTTTTCGGCGACAGGACCCACCTGGCCCAAGTCCTTTTTCAGCTTTACACCAAGGACGGGGCGCGAGGCGCTGAAGTGCGCGCTCGGCAAGACGGGAAGTTTTATTTCGTTCCGCTTGAAAACGTGGGCGGTACCGAATGGAAGGTGATTCCAGGCCAGCCTGTCGTCTATGGGTCAGAGCAAGAAGCCGAAACCGCTGCTGTGAACAGCCCCTGGTTTCTACGTGGCGAACGGCCGCGACCTTAGGCCAACCTGTACCAGTGCCCCCCGGGTTCGGTAATAGGTCAACATTCCATGCGCCAAACATCGGCGATATCGTGAAGCAGGTCGAGGAATCGGAGGGACCATAAGATGGATTTCACCTATCCGTTTGCCTTCGTCATGGCAGCAGTTTTCGCCGTGTTGCCATCCTTCCCCATCCGCTGGATTTTCGGGCCAGTTCCAAAATATGTGCGGTATGTCTTGATAGCTTTGATCGCGCTGACCGTTTTCGCGCTCTCCATTAACTGGACTGCGGTCGGCCACATGCCACTACCGTTCATGGCTTTCGACTTTGTTTTGATCGTGGGAGCGGCTGTTCTGGGCGCGCTCCTCGGTACGTTGCCCCTGAAGGCGAAAGCCACCGCCACACAACCCTAGGCCAAACTGTACCGGTGCCCGCTCATTGGCACTGGTTCAGCTTGAAAAAAACATGAGTTGAGGGGGCTGCTGCCCAAGGATATGTTCTGCCGATGCCCCGGAAGCAGCCGTGGTTTGAGTTTCGATACGTCTTCGTGTGGTGGCCAATTTGCTGGCAGGGCTGGGCCGTAGTTCTTGGGCTATGGGCCTTGGTGGGCATCTGCCTCATGCTGAACGCTCCTAGCAATTCGCCATATGCCGTGGCCGAAGCGGTTATTTTGCTCGCATATGCAGCTTTTGCAGCCAGCAAAACCGATTTTTCCGGAAAAGGGCGATCACACCCCTAGGCCAGACTGGACCAGTGCCCCGGATTTGCCCCCCGCATGGCCGGCATGCGGGGGCGCCATTGCCCCCAAAGGTTCCGGGGGCTAGGGTCCGGCCCTCATCCGCCGGAGGTTCCCATGCCCAAGATTCCCACCGACATGTCCGCCGCCGCGGTCAGCCGCCGGGCCAAGGTTTCCGAGGCCATGCGCGCCGAAGAGGCCAAAAAGCCCGCCGCCACCACCAAGGCCGCGCCCAAGCCGCGCATCGCCAAGCGCCGCTGACCGGCGGGCCGCCAACCGGCAGGCCACCAACCATCAGGATTGAACGGTTCCGCCACCCGGCCCAAAGCGCAAAGCGCGAAGCGGTTTTCGAGCAATTGCGCGACAGTTCAAAAAATAGAGCCTGAGCGCGCTTCAAGGAAGCGCGATCATGCTCTAGCGTGCGCGCGCAGCGCGACACCGGCGGGGGCCCATGACCGAAGTTCTGCTTTACCTGCACATCCTGCTTTTCATGTTCTCCTTCGCCTTCACCGGCGGCTTGAGCATTTTCCTGGCGCGCGTGGCGCGCAGCGGCGACGCAGGCGCGATCAAGGCCGCCTTTGCCGCGGCCAATCCCCTGGCGCGCGCCGGCGGCATCGGCTGGATCCTGACCGGGCTTGCCGGCGGGGGCCTGGCGCAGGCGCTGGGCTATGACCCCGCCGCGCCCTGGCTGGTTGGCACCTATGGCGTCTTCATCATCCTGCTGGCGAACGGATTCCTGCTGCACCTGCCCTGGCAGCGCCGGGTGCTGGCCGCCGCGCCGGGCCCCGAACTGGACGCGGCACTGACCGCGCCCATTCACAAGATCGCTTCCATCGTCAGCGCGCTGTGCGTGCTGACACTGGTCTTCCTGATGACGGCACGGCCGGGCTAGGCTTTGCGGGCACCCCATACGGAGCCCGCCCATGCCGCAAATCCCGACCTGCACCGTGCTGCGCGCGGGCGAAAACTTCACCGGCAAGCAGGGCTTCGACTATGCCGCCGCGATTTCCGCCCAGACGGTGGGCGCGAAGGGCATACACATGCAGCTGATCACCATGCCGCCGGGCGCCAAGGGCCGGCCCCATCGCCACGAAGCGCATGAAACGGCGATCTATGTCCTGTCGGGCGAAAGCGGCACCTGGTACGGCGAAAAGCTGGAGCATCACCTGGTCGCGAAGGCGGGCGACTTTTTCTACATGCCGCCCGGCGTGCCCCACCAGCCCTATAACCTGAGCGCGACCGAGCCGGTCACCGCGGTGATCGCCCGCACCGATCCCAACGACCAGGAAAGCGTGATCCTGATGCCGGAGCTGGAAGCCATTCACCCCTGAAATTTGCAGGGTCAGAAATCGACCTTGTCGCCGCCCTTCAGCGACAGGATCGCGCGCGCCTCGTCCGGCGTGGCGACCTCGCGGCCCAGCCCCTCGATGATGGCGCGCGCCAGACGCACCTGCTGGGCGTTCGATTCCGCCAGCCGGCCCTTGCCCGCCCACAGCGAATCTTCCAGCCCCACGCGCACATGCCCGCCCATCGCCGCGGCCTGGGCGGCGACGGCAAGCTGGCTTTTGCCCGCCCCCAGCACCGACCACTGGTAATCGGCGCCAAACAGGCGATCGGCGGTGCGCCGCATATGCGCCACATCCTCAGGATGGGGGCCGATGCCGCCCAGGATGCCGAACACCGACTGGACGAACAGCGGCGTCTTCACCAGCCCGCGTTCCAGGAAATGCGCCAGATTGTAGAGATGGGAGATGTCATAGCATTCGAACTCGAACCGGGTGCCGCAATCGCCCAGTTCCTTCAGCACATATTCGATGTCGGCAAAGCTGTTGCGGAACACCAGGTCGCGCGAGGCTTCCAGCGCCTTGCGCTCCCAGTCGTGGCGGAACGTCTTGAAGCGGTTCAGCATGGGGAACAGGCCGAAATTCATCGACCCCATGTTCAGCGAGGCGACTTCCGGCTTGAACGTCGCGGCGGGGCGGATGCGCTCCTTCACCGTCATCCAGGGCGCGCCGCCCGTGGTCAGGTTCACCACCGCATCGCTCGCCTGCTTGATGCGCGGCAAGAAGCGCGCAAACGCCTCCGGCGTCTGGTCGGGCTGGCCGGTCTCGGGATCGCGGGCATGCAGATGGATCACCGCAGCCCCGGCTTCGGCCGCGCCGATGGCGGCCTCGGCAATTTCGCCCGGGGTGACCGGCAGGTGTGGCGACATGGAGGGGGTGTGGATCGCGCCCGTCACCGCGCAGGTAATGATGACCTTGTTTTGGATGGTTCGGGGGTTTTGCATGGGTTCAGCTTCCGATTTTTTCCGCCGCGTCGCGCTTGTGCGCCGCCAGCGCCATCAGCCGCCGGTCGCGCCAGGCCTGGCGCGCGGCCAGGTCTTCGGCAGGCAGTGCCGCGCGCCGCGCCATCTCGATCTTCTCCAACACCGATCCGTCCCAGTCGGGATGGCCCAGCGCGCTTGTCGCGATGCGGCTGTAGACCGGCCAGTAGCGTTCAACATAATCGCGCACCCCGCCAGGCGCGTTCAGGTCGATGGTCTCGAACGGGCCCATGAAGGACCAGCGCAGCGCCAGCCCTTCGCGGATGCCGATATCGATGTCCTCAGCACTGGCAAAGCCATGCGCCACCAGGCGAAAGGCTTCCTCCAGCAGCGCGCCCTGCAGCCGGTTCATGATGAAGCCGTCGATCTCGCGCGTCATCACCATGGGGGCATGGCCCGCCGTCTTCAGGAAATCCACCGCGCGCGCCACCACATCCGCATCGGTCCAGGGCGCGGGCACCACCTCGGCGGCGGGAATCAGATAGGGCGGGTTGATGGGATGAACCACGATGCAGCGGTGGCGACCCGCCAGCCCCTCGCTGAAGCTGGACGGCAGCAGGGACGAGGTCGAACTGGCCAGGATCGCATCTTTGGGCGCCGCCGCATCCAGCCGCGCGAAGACCGCGCGCTTGGTCTCAAGATCCTCGGGCGTGTTTTCCTGGACATAGGCCGCGCCGGCCAGCGCCTCCGCAAGGGTGGCCGCCGCGGTCATGCGCGCCCCCACCGCCTCGGCGCTTTCGCCGTTCAGCAGGCCGTTCGCCGCCAGGTCCGGCAACAGCGCGCCGACATAGTCCAGCGCCTTGGGCGCGGCATCCTGCTGGCTGTCCCAAAGCGCCACATCATGGCCGGCGCGCGCAAAACTGATCGCCCAGGCGCGGCCGATAAAGCCCGCCCCCACAACCGCAACCTTTCCCATCGCGTCCCCGCTTTTCTTGTTGCGACCACACTAGCACCCGGGGGCCCAAGGGAAAGGCCGCGCCGATTGCGCCCGGCGGCGAACCTAAGTAATTGATTTGGCGGCAAGGCCCCGTGGCGGAATTGGTAGACGCACCGGACTTAAAATCCGTTGTTCCGAAAGGGACGTATCCGTTCGACCCGGATCGGGGCCACCAATGCTGCGTTGATGCGCCACTCCCCTTGCCGCGCCGTCGTGGCTAGGCTTGCACCGTTACCCCCGGTGCCCGTCCCGCATGATCGCGCGTATCCTGTTTGTGTTCCTGCTGCTGGGGGCGATGCCCGCCAGCGCCGCACCGCTGGCCGTGCGCGCCGTGGTGGTCACCACCTTCCAGCATGGCGAGGACGGCCCCGGCGAGATGCGCGCCTGGATGGCGGGCACACCGCGCAAGCTGCCCTTTGCCGCCAGCGACCTGCCGCTGCGCTATGATCCGGTGCGACACCTGCTGGTGGTGTCGACCGGCATGGGCAGCGTGCGCGCCGCCGCGGTGATCACCGCCCTGGGCACCGATCCGCGCTTCGACCTGACCCATGCCTATTGGCTGGTCGCCGGGATCGCCGGCATCGATCCCAAGGCAGGAGGCATCGGCTCCGCGGCCTGGATCGGGGACGTTGTCGATGGCGACTATGGATTCGAGATCGATTCGCGTGAGGCCCCCAAAAGCTGGACCACCGGCAAGCTGCCCTGGTTCCGGCCCACCCCCTATGCCCTGCCGGTGCCGGACAAGGACGACAATCTTTTCACGCTGAATCACGCCCTGCGCGACTGGGCCTTTGCGCGTACCCGCGCCATCGGTCTGCCCGATGATGAGACGCTGCAAAAGGCGCGCGGCGACTACCAGGGCAATGCCGCCACGCCACCCACCGTGCTGAAGGGCAGCGAGATCAGCGGCCAGAGCTGGTGGGCCGGACGGCTGGCCAACGCCCATGCCCGCCGATGGGTCGATTACTGGACGGAAGGCGGCGAGCCCATGGTGATGTCGGCGATGGAGGACAGCGGCATCGTGCGCGCGGTTCGCACCCTTGGCCGGCTGGGCCGCGCCGATCCGGGCCGGCTGATGATCCTGCGCACCGCCTCGGACTATACCGCCCCGCCGCCAGGCCAAAGCGCCGCCGCCTATGTCGCCGCCATCCAGGCGAAAGTGCCCGCCACCCGCCAGGCATTGGATGCGGCCTCGCGCATCGGCGCGCCGGTGGTGGACGAGATCACCGGGCACTGGACTCGCTATCGCGACCGCATTCCCGGCGGGTGACGGGTCAGAAGGTCTTTCGCAACTGGATATGGATGCGCGGCTGGCTGGCGGTGCGCACGTCCAGCATCTGGGACAGGGGCGAGACATTGCGCGGCCCGGCATAGTTGAATTGCTGAATGTCCAGGTGATAGGGCAGGAAGTTGATCAGTTCGGCATTGAATTCCAGCCCCGGCCGCGGGCGGTAGCTCCAGCTCAGCTGCACGAAGGGCGAATAGAGCCGCACCCAGCTCACCTGGTTGATGCGATAGAGCAGCCTGCGACCAGCCGCCGGCATCCAGCAGCAGCAGTTCGAGCAGATTCCAGGCCGGCATCCTGCAGATGGGTGAACTGGATGTGCTTGTCGCGCTGGTCGGAAATGCCGTGGGTGCGCCCGGTGAGCGGATCGGTCAGCGCCATGAATTATTCATCGACCTTCAGCGTCGGTCCCGTCAGCGCCCGCTTCATCCAGCAGCAATGTCAGGTCGATCTTGTATTCATTGTTCACGGCATGATCGATGTGCCGGGGCCGTCCTGGCCGGTGGTGCCGATCGGAATGTCGTCGACCAGGTCCTTGATCTCTTCGCGCGGCGCTGAGCACCAGCGCGCCGCGATCCCAAGTGATGTTCACGCCGCCTCAGACACCAGCGCTGGTCAGGACGGGGTCAGGTTGCCGGCGGCACCAGCGCCATTGCCGGAAGAAGTCGGCATTGGCGACGAAGTTGGAAAAATCAACTGGCTAACCTTTTTCAGCGCGCAGGCGCAACTGCCCCCATGTCCTGTGACGACCAGGTCAGAAGCAGAGCAGCTTGGAAGACAGGCTGCGCGAATACGCCTTAGCGCCGAGATGTCACGAGAACTCCTCGCGCGCGCGCCCGCTTCCAGCGCGCCCATGGGGCCCGATGGTCCAGCTGGCCTGGGCGAACCTCGCCGCACCGCTCTCCGACCCGTGAATTGGCGCCGGTCAGCACCACCGGCGCACCGTTCCCGCACAAAGCTGGAGGCGCGGGCGTGTTGGCAGAAGCGCCCTCGGCACCGCTCTCCAGTGTCGAGCTTTGGCTCCAGCGGTAGCGGCACAGCGTGGCGCGCGCGACTACTTTCACCGGTGTCGCGCGACAGGCCGTTCATCAATTGCTGGATGGATCGCGCGCGGTGACTTTCATAGTCGTACTGGTCCAGCCGTTGCAGCGCCTTTTGATGATTCGGCATCCGGCGCGATGCTGGCTTTATCCAGTTCCACACCATCGAGCAGCCAGTGGTGGTTGCCCTGAAATAGAGGCCGAAAGCGGCGCGTCATAGCGAGTGCGCCGGTTGAAAGGTGCGCCGCGGAAGGTGACATTGGCGCCGAAGGTGCCATGGTGGCCGGAACGGCCGTAGCTCGCCGCCGTTCGGGCCCCAGTGATTCCTCGGCACCGCGCCGGCGCACGAAACCGCGCTGTTCGGGCTGGCCCGTCTGTCCAGATGAAATAGCCATCACGCCGATGGATCGTCGCCCAGGCTGGTGTAGCGGGTGAGCGTGAGATTATGAGGCTTGCCCCGACCGGTGGCTGGAGTTGCAGGCTGCCGCCGGGCGCGTCGTAACTGTGTCCCAGAAGAAGGTGTTTTTCCAGCGTAGCGATGAGGTGGTGTCCGACGCACTCAGGATCACATTGGCGACGACGCTGCAGCCCTGCATGTCGATGCCCGGCGCCCCGCCGCGGATCCTCGATCCGCGCGACGCGAGCCGCGAGAATGCGCCCCAGAATGGCCGACAGTGTGTCGGACTTGGCGAGGTGGGCCGCGCGCCGTCGATCAGCACATTGCCGCACCGCCCCGGCAAAACCGCGCACGCTTTCGCCGCCGTCGAAGACAAAGGGCGGCCGGCAGGCGCTGGATCATGCTCGCCAGAGCCGTCGCAGGCTGGGCGGCAGCAAAGTAATCTGACGCGATAGACCAGCACGGCGCCCTCTGTCTCAGGGGCTGGAGCCCAGGCGAACCCGGCAGCCCAACCAAGCCAAGCCCGGCGCAAGCGAAAGCGGCGGCCCGAATGGGCCGTAAGGCATTGCGATACAACATGATTTAACCCGACCCAGAAGCGGCGCTATGCGCCAATGACAGGTACCTTGTATTATACAGTACCTTGGCATGCAAGGGGGTGGGCGAACTTTTCGGAAATGGGGTCAGGCGCCGCGCACGTCCAGCAGCGCGGCCTGCAGCATCGCCCGCGCATAGGCGATGTGATAGGCCCAGGCGGCGTGGGAATTGACGTTGGGATCTTCATCCTGCGCCAGCCGCGCGCCGCGCTCGCGCGACGGATCGCGCACATGCTCGGCGACGTGATTCACGTTCAGCCCGCGCGCATGTTCGGGAATGATCAGGCGGGTATAGCGATTGCGCACCAGCTCCTTCATCACCGCGAACATGTTGACCATGCCGTTGTCGGGAAAGACCTCGGTATAGTCCAGGCGCGGCGTGCGCACGACCACGTTGCGGTAATGCACATGCTGGATGCGGTCGCGTTCGGCGAAATAGCGGCACACCGCCACCGGGTCCTCGCCCAGTTCGCGGGTCACGCCGCAATCGAAGGTGATGCCGTTGGACGGCGAGTCGACCAGCGCGATCAGCCGCTTCCAGTCCGCCAGCGTCGCCATCACCTGCTGCGAGCCCCGGCTGATGGGCGCGGGCGGATCGTTGGGATGCAGCGACAGGCGCACATTGGCGGCCTCGGCGACCGGCACCACTTCCTTCAGGAAATATTCCAGGTTGGCCCAAAGTTCGTCGGCCTTGTGCACGCCTTCTTCGGGCAGCGGCGGCAGGTCCTTCACCCGGTCATAGTGAAAGGATTCCATCACCGCGCCGCCGCGCGACGGATCGGGGCCGTCGAAATAGCCTTCCTCCAGCCGGTGGGAATAGAAATTGTATTCCACCACCGGAATGCCCGCCGCGCCCGCCGCCCGGATGGCCTGTTTGACCGTGGCGATGGCTGCCGCACGGCCCGGCCGGGCATAGATGATGTCGCGCATATAGGCGCCCGATGCGCCCACCCACGGCATGCCGATATCGCCCGCCGACAGCCCGCCCGATTTGAGCACCGCCACGCGGCGCTTCAGTTCAGCCTCCTGCCAGGGAAAGGCCCCGCCGCCCACCATCACATGGCTGATGCCAAGCTGGCGGTAGCGGCGCATGCCCGCCTCGGTCATCTCGTCGTCGACGATCACGCCCAGGCACAGCTTGGGCGTGTCGGGCCCTTCGACCGGCAAGAAGGCGCTTGCCGGACCGGCCGCCATGACACCCGCTGCTGCCGCCGCGCCTGCCAGCATCCCGCGCCGTGAAATCCGCTCCATGACCGCCCCCTCATTATTTTACGGGAAGCTTAGGAGAGAAGCGGGACGGGCAAAACCCCCTTAGCCACGTCATCGTCCAAAGTGGCAATGCCACATTCGCCCAAATAATCCGCTATTCCGTCATAAAATTCTGGCTGCCGGGTGGGGTCATCCCCGTCGCCCGACGGAACGTAAATGACCATCCCCTGGCGGGCTCGAGTCAGCAGAACCCGATAGGCGTTGGCCAAGTAGGCACGCCGCATCGCGTCTTTGACCTTATTCCAGCGCGAACCTTGAAACTTATGGAAGCTCCAACCAGTGCCTAGGCGCCGCAAATCTGCGTCCCAACAAACGCCGACCCAGTCTAGTTCCAAACCTTGTATGTCAAATTCCGTCGCGGGGTCTTCAAGATAAAATGATGAACGCACATCAGCCTTTGAATCCAAAAACCAGTGCGGCGCTTCCACGCGCTGTTTTACATTCAAGCCATACGGCTTCAACCGCTGCGCACCAGACGACGCGACCAGACCGAAGCGTTCGGATCCGCGCGCTTTGGACTTGAGCCAGGACCGCGCCGTATGCAAATCGCGCGTCATGAACACTGGATAATTTGCAAGCTTCTGTTCAAAGATCGCCTTTGCCGCTTTTGGGTGACCGGCCACAACTTCATTGACGAAATCAGACAGCGCCTCAGCGCGAAACGAGCGAACAGCTACCGCTAGGTGCAAATCAGGCTGCACCCTATAGTCCAGACCCGATAGAACTCGCGAGAGGTCGCGCCCCCAATTGTATTCGGGCTTGTCGAGCTGATCTGAGACATGGATTCGCCAGTCACGGAATTTCGATCTGACCGCATCAAACCACTCTGTCAGACCGGCCTCACCATCATTGATTTCCTGACCGCCACCAACCAGGCAGACGATGACACACCAACCGGCATGCCGATCCATGACGCTAATCAAGAATTCCGGCTCGGACTGCCCAAAATCACGAAGGCCGTGCTTTTCACGCATAGCTCGGCCAATCTTGCTGCTGTTCCAGGCCCGCTGCGCCTCATCAAAGACCACGACACGCTCGACCGGTGCATTTTCGTGCTGCAAATAGTGGTCACGAAAATGATGGATATTTTGAACGAAGGATTTCACCTTCCGGCGCGAGTCACCAATAGCCACATCCAAACGTTCACGCTCGTCACGCGCCAAAGCCTCGCGCAATACATCCACCAACGGTCCGTTACCCGACAGAAAGACCGCATGCTCGTCCTCGTGGGCACGGGTACGCTGCGTTACCAGGTGCAAGCCCGCCAGCGTTTTGCCAGCGCCAGGAACCCCGGTCACAAAGCAGATCGTCTTGCGCCCATCGCGCTTTGAAGCTTCGATAATTTCGACAAGGCAGGCATTCGTAATGCCAAGGTTTTTTGTGCCCGCGTCCGACCGCGTGATTTCTTCTACACGGTGACTGCTGTAAAGCGCCTGGGCCGCCTGAACGATGGTCGGTGTGGGCTTATAGCCGCTGGCCATCCAGGTTGAAGGTTCGAGTGCAGGCAAGCCCGGATACTGGGCCGCCGTCTGGCGGATTGTCCCCGCCAATCCCTGTCCGTTTACAAGGACCGGAGACGCCACCTCGTCTGGCCAAAAGGACAATTGCCCAGGCCGGCTCTTCGCGTCAGTTGCCACGATGACCGGCACGATTGGCCGGTTATGGCTACCGACATGAAAATTCTTCAGGTCAAGCGCATAATCCCACACTTGTTCAATCGCGCTTGCAGTAAATGCCTCGGCACCGACTTTGAATTCAATAACGAAGATTACGCCATCCAGAATGACGACAATATCGGCACGCTTGCCCATGCGGGGAATTGCGAACTCGAAAGCAATCCAGCCTCGATTGAGTGGCTGCAGCTCATGTTGCAATAGCGCGATTTGATCTTGCCAGGCCAAACGCTGGGCCGGCTCCAGGTCATGCGGATGATGTTCAGCCAGATGGCCAAGGACGGTCTGCGGCTTCTCGCGCAGAAAATCCGCAATATCGGCACAATAATAGGCCTGACTCAGCCTAGGCGATCGCGTGTCCATGTCCCCACCCCGATCACAGCTTAGGCTGATTTTTGAATCTACAACACCGCCTCGATCAGGCGGGGTCCGGGGCGGGACATGGCATCGGCGAACTGGGCAGCGAAATCCTGGGTGGTTTCGGCGCGGCTGGCCTCCACGCCCATGCCTTCCGCCTGCCTGACGAAATCGATCACCGGATCGCGCAGGTCCAGCATCGAAAGCGTACGCGGGCCCGGATTGATCGCGCCCACCCGGCCCAGCTCGATGTTCAGAATGTTGTAGCTGCGGTTGGCGCAGATGATCGAGACGACATCCAGTCTCTCGCGCGCCATGGTCCATAGCGCCGGCAGCGAATACATCGCCGCCCCGTCGCCCGAAGCCGCGATCACTTTGCGGATGGGACAGGCCAGCGCCGCGCCCGCCGCCATGGGCAGCGCGTCGCCGATCGCCCCGCCGGTCAGGAACATCACATCGTGGCGCGGGCCCGCTTTCAGCGATGCCTGAATGCCGGGGCCCGCGGTCAGCGAGTCGTCCGACAGGATGCAATCGTCCGGCATCAGCCGCGCCATGATCGCCCCCATAGCCGCCGATGTCAGCGCGCCGGGCGCGGGCATGTCGGGCCGCGCCAGTTGCACGATGCGCCCGGGCGCACGCGCATCCAGCGCATCGGCCAGCCGCACCAGCGCATCGGTCGCATCGTCCTGCGGTTCAGCAAGCGTGATCAGGTCGCAGCCTTCGGGCGTGACCCAGCTTGGCTTGCCCGGATAGGCGAAGAAGGTGACGGGCGGCGGCGCGCCGACCAGGATGATCTGCTCCAGCCCGGCCAGCCGTTCGACAATCTCCTCGCCGAAATAGGGAATGCGTTCGATGGCCGGCAGGCCCGCCCCCCGCGTCACGCGCGGCGCGAAATAGTCATGCGCCACGCGCGCGCCGGTCCTTGCAGCGATGCGGCCCGCCGCCTCCATCCCCGCCTGCTGCAGGCAGCGCCCGCGCAGCAGCAGCAGCGTGCGCTTGCCGTTCTTCAGCGCCGCCGCGCAGCTTTCAATCGTGCGGTCATCAACAGGCGCGGCCTGCGGCACCGCCAGCGGCGCGGCGGGGCCCGCCGCCTCTTCCCAGGCGCAATCAGCGGGCAGCACCAGCGTCGCCACCTGGCCGGGCGCTTCAAGCGCCGCCGCCACCGCGCGCGCGCCATCGCCCGCCACTTCCTGCGGCGCGCTGCTCTGGTGCAGCCAGTCCGACACCGGGCGGCAGATGCCCAGAATGTCGCTGGTCAGCGGCGCCTGCACATACTGGGCATGGGCGCGGGCATGATCGCCCACGATATTGACCAGCGGGCTGCCGGCCTTGCGCGCATTGTGCAGGTGGGAGACTGCATTGGCGAAACCCGGCCCCAGGTGCAGCAGCGTCGCCGCCGGTTTGCCCGTCATGCGCGCATAACCGTCGGCCGCGCCCGCCGCCACGCCTTCGAACAGGCACAGCACGCCCCGGATGCGCGGTTCGCGATCCAGTGCGGCGACGAAATGCATTTCCGATGTGCCCGGATTGGCGAAACACAGGTCGATGCCGCAATCGGCAAGGGTGTGGACCAGGCTTTCGGCGCCGTTCATCGCTCGCTCTTTTCCGGATCAGGGCCGCCGCCGGGCGGTCAGCCCATCTTCGCCCGCTCGGCCTTGCCGGAGGCCAGCATCATCTCGTCCGAGGTGACGGTGACGAAATCAAAGCCCTTCGCGACCATCTCAAGCGCGTAATCGGCGCTGGTGCAGTGCATGCCCGCATGCAAACCAGCCTTCTTCGCCGCCGCCAGGATGCGGTCGACCGCTTCCATCACCACCGGATCGGTCTGGTTCTGGCGCGCCTCGCGGCCCAGCGCCAGGCCCAGGTCGGACGGGCCAATATAGAGCATGTCCAGGCCCGGCACCGCGGCAATCGCCTCCAGATTGTCCAGACCCTTGCGGGTTTCGATCTGCACGATGGTCAGGATGGTCTCATTGGCGTGCAGCACATAGTCGGGCCCGCCATACAGCAGCCCGCGCTTGGGCCCGAAGCTGCGATAGCCGGCGGGCGGATAGTGACAGGCGCCGACGAACTTCGCGCAATCGTCCGCGGTGTCGATATTGGGACAGATCACGCCATAGGCGCCCGCATCCAGCGCCCGCATCACATCGCCGGGGCTGTTCCAGGCCACGCGCATCAAGGGCACGGTGTCGGTGGTGGAAATGGCGGTGAACATCGCCGCCATCTGGGCGAAATCGCTGTGGCCGTGCTGGGTGTCGACCGTCAGGCTGTGCCAGCCCTGATGGGCCAGCATCTCGGCCGCAAGCGCGCCGGGCAGGGTGATCCAGCAATTGAAGACGGGCTTGCCTTCGGCCCACAATGTTCGAATGCGGTTCGCGCGCATGACCGGCACGTTACCCCAGGCAGCGGCGGACGCAAGCCATGCGAATGCGGTCCTTGGAATGCTCCCGCCGCATGGCTAGGCTGACTGGCGGGAGGTTCGGGTGCAGACGCAGCAGACAGGCGTTGTGATCGCCGGTGGCGGCCCCGCCGGCATGATGTGCGGCTATCTTCTGGCGCGCCAGGGGATCGCCGTGACGGTGCTGGAAAAGCACGCCGATTTCCTGCGCGATTTTCGCGGCGATACCGTTCACCCCTCCACGCTTCAGGTCATGCACGAGCTGGGCGTGCTGGCCGAATTCCTGAAACTGCCCCACGCGGTGGTCCGCCACGTCTCCATCGATATCGGCGAGGAGCACTTCACCGTGGGCGATTTCTCGCATCTGCCCACGGCCTGCAAATATATCGCCCTGATGCCGCAATGGGACTTCCTGGATTTCCTGGCAGGAAAGGCCAAAGCCCTGCCCAACTTCCATCTCATGATGTCGACCGAGGCGACGGGCCTGATCGTGGAAGACGGCGATGTGCGCGGTATCAGCGCGCGGGGGCCGGACGGCGCGCTGGACATCCGCGCCGGGCTGACCATTGCCGCCGATGGCCGTGGCTCCACCCTGCGCGACCGTTCGGGCCTGAGGCTGGACGATATCGGCGCGCCGTTCGACGTGTTGTGGATGCGCCTGCCGCGCATCGACAGCGATCCAGTCGACGTGGTGGGCCGCATCCAGGGCGGCGGCTTCTTTGTGATGATCTATCGCGGCGACTATTGGCAATGCGCCTATATCATCGCCAAGGGCAGCTTCGACGCGATCAAGACCGAGGGCATCGCAGCCTTTCAGGACAGCCTGCGCATGGTGGCGGGCTTTGCCGCCGACCGTGCCGGCACCATCGAAAGCTTCGATCAGGTCAAGCTTCTGACCGTGGCGGTCAATCGCCTGCGCCAATGGGCGCGGCCGGGGCTGTTGTGCATCGGCGATGCCGCCCATGCCATGTCGCCGGTGGGCGGGGTGGGCATCAACCTGGCGATCCAGGATGCGGTGGCGGCATCGAACATTCTGGGGCCGGTGCTGGCAAAGGGGCCCGCCACGCTGGCCGACCTGAACCGGGTGCAGCGGCGGCGGGAGTTTCCCACCCGCATCATCCAGGGCTTTCAGGTCTTTGTGCAGAACCGGGTGCTGACACCCGCGCTCGATCTGCACCGAACGCCGAAGGTGCCGGGGATCGTGCGGCTGATGAATGCCTGGCCGCTGCTAAGGCGCTTTCCTGCCCGCTTCATCGGCCTGGGCCCCAGACCGGAGCATGTTCAGACCTAGAAGCGTTCGGCCGCTTTTCTGCGCGATGGACAGGCTTTTATCCAGCGCGCGGATTTTGGTCCGACTGGCCAGGCGCGCGCGACCGATGTGGGCGTGAGAGCCCATGAGGGAGCGCGCAACGCCGCCAGCGGGCCAAAAGACCGCGCTGGTTACATTTGCATGGTCCAGCCTTCGACACCCATCGCTGCCTGGCGGACGGCTTCCGTCAGCGTCGGGTGCGAATGGCAGGTACGCGCAATGTCTTCGGACGAGGCACCGAACTCCATCGCCAGAACCACTTCGGCGATCAGGTTGCCGGCTTCCGGCCCCAGGATGGCGCAGCCCAGCACCTTGTCGGTCTTGGCATCGGCCAGGATCTTCACCATGCCGTCGGTCGCCGCGATGGTCTTGGCGCGGGCATTGGCGGTGAAGGGAAACTTGCCGACCTTGTAGGCCACGCCCGCCGCCTTCAGCTCTTCCTCGCTTTTGCCGACGGTGGCGACTTCGGGGAAGGTGTAGATGACCGAGGGGATGGCGTCGTAATTCACATGGCCCGCCTTGCCGGCGATGATCTCGGCACAGGCCGCCGCTTCATCCTCGGCCTTGTGGGCCAGCATCACGCCCTCGCGGCAGTCGCCCACCGCCCAGATGCCCGGCACATTGGTCTTGTAGTGATTGTCGGTGATGACGCGGCCGCGCTTGTCCATCGCCACGCCCACCTCGGCCAGGCCCAGGCCCGCCGTGTAGGGCACGCGCCCGATGGCGACCAGCACCACATCGGTCTCGATCACCTGTTTGTCGCCGCCCGCCGCCGGCTCCACCGTCACCTTCAGGCCCGACTTGGCCTTTTCCACGCCCGTCACCTTGGTCGACAGGTGGAAGGTGAAACCCTGCTTGGTCAGCACGCGCTGGAACGCCTTGGAGATTTCCAGGTCGATGCCCGGCGTCACCCGGTCGAGGAATTCGACCACCGTGACCTCGCTGCCCAACCGGCGCCAGACCGAGCCCAGCTCCAGGCCGATGACGCCCGCGCCCACCACCAGAAGGCGCCCCGGCACCTTCTCCAGCGCCAGCGCGCCGGTGGAGGAGACGACCTGCTTCTCGTCGATGGTGATGCCGGGAAGCTGGGCGACGTCCGAGCCGGTGGCGATGATGATGTTCGGGGCGGTCAGTTCGCGGGTCTTGCCGTCGGCCAGCGTGACCGAAACCTTTCCGGGCGCGGTGATCCTGGCCTCGCCGGTGATGGCCTCGGCCTTGTTCTTTTTCAGCAGGAATTCCACGCCGCGGGTCAGTTCGCCGACCACCTTGGACTTCTGGGCCATCATGGCGGGCAGATCCAGGCTGACCTTGGCCTTGATGCCCAGCTTGGCGAAGTCGCTTTCGGCCTCGTGGAAGCGTTCGGAGGCGTGCAGCAGCGCCTTGGAGGGGATGCAGCCCACATTCAGGCAGGTGCCGCCAAAGGTGCCGCGCTTGTCGATGCAGGCCGCCTTCAGGCCCAGCTGGCCCAGCCGGATCGCCGCGTTATAGCCGCCGGGGCCGCCCCCGATCACGATCGCGTCGAATGTATCCGCCATGGTCCTCGAAACCCTTCAAAATCCTGCCGGAACATAAACATTCGGGGGGCGATGAAAACAGCCCCAAATGCATGACTGATGTGGGTTTTTCTTCTGAACCCCCTCTGTCGCAGCTCGGTCTGCCAAGGCAGACCCATCGCTGCGACATCTCCCCCTTCCAGGGGCTGACGCCCCGAAGGGGGAGTGGGGGGCTGTGCCCAGCCCTTGTGCAGCCTGCACAGGCCCGTCTCCCTTCATGCGCGCCGGCGCATTGGAGGCAATTAAGACTTCAGATCCGGATCGGGGAAGACCAGCTCCACCACCGTGCCCTGGCCCGGATCGGAGCGGACGGTGGACACCCCGCCCAGCTGCATCCCGAAGGTCTTGATCAGGCGGCTGCCCACGCTGCGGCCGGTCTCGTCCATCGCAAAACCGACGCCATTGTCGGCGATGGCCAGCTTCAGCTTGCCGCCCGGCGCCGGGACCAGGGTGACGCGGATCACCCCCTCGCTCTGGCCCGGGAAGGCATGCTTGAAGATGTTGGTCAGCGCCTCGACCGTGAACAGGGCCATCGCCACCGCGACATTGCCCGACACCTCGCGGCTTTCCACATCGGCCTCGATGCGCACCGCATCGCCCGACATGCCGCCGGCGATCTGGTGGGCCAGTTCGTCCAGAAGCTGGCTGATGTCCAGGGTGGACTGGTCCTCCAGCTCGTTCAGGATGCGGTGAACCAGCGCCAGGGCATTGATGCGGGTCTGGGCCTGCAACAGCGCGTCCTTGGCCGCCTGGTCCTTGACCTGGTTGGCCTGGATCGACAGCAGGCTCATCACGATCTGCAGATTGTTCTTCACCCGGTGATGGATTTCGCGGATCAGGGTGGTCTTCATGTCCACCGCCTCGCGCAGGCGCCGGTCGCGATCCTGGATCGAACCGGCCATGTCGCTCATCGCGTCGCCCAGCTGCTTGAACTCGGCCGGGGCGTCGGCCAGGTCGGGGCGGATGGCGTAATGGCCGCTGCGATAGGCCGCCGCGATGCGCCGCAGATAGGCGATCCACTGGTTCACCTGGCGGTCGGTGGCCAGGCGGATGGCGAACCAGGCAAAGCCGATCATCAGGATGGGCAGCAGGAAATCCAGACCCACATGCAGATAGGTGGGCCCGAACAGGCGGCCCTCGCCCATGGCGAAGGCGACGAAGATGGTGTTGCCGATCAGCGCCGCCTGGCCATAGCGCCAGGACACGCCGCGGCTGTCGTCGACGCTGCTGGTCAGACTGTCCGCCTGGCTGCGATCGTCCGTCTTGACCGCCTGGTGGGCGATGGCCTCCGCCACATCGGGATTGTTGCTGGCGATGACCTTGCCGCTCTTGTCATAGACCGCCACCACCGCGCCCTTGGGCAGGTTGGAGGCGCGGATCATGTAGTCGATCCAGTGGATATCCAGCGCGATCGCCACCGTGCCGTCGAAGCTGCCGTCGGGCCTTCTGAGCGCCAGCATGGCGCCGATCACCGGCTGGCCGGTGACCTGGCTGGTGATCTCGCGCGACACGACCATGGCGCTGGTGGTCCGGGCCTGGCGGAAAATGTCCATCTCCGCCACGTTCAGGCCCTTGGACAGGGCCATGGCGGAACAGGCAACATTGCCCTTCGCGTCGATGCGGGTGAGGTTGGAGAAATAGCGCACGCCGATCAGCGTGTCCGACAGCACGCCGTCGCAATTGCCGCTCATGCCGCGCACTTCCGACAGGCTGCCCACCGCGCGCAGCACCTGTTCGGCCGCCGCAAGCAGGTTCTGGTCGCCGCCGGCAACGGTGCTGGCCGACTGCACCAGCCGGTCGTGAATATTGGCGATGTCCAGCCGCGCGCGCGCCACGCCCTGGAACAGCGAGACCATCACCACCGGCAGCAATGCCAGGGTCACGATCAACTGAAGCCGCTGGCGCAGTGTCCAGCCGGCGAAATGCCGGCTGAGCAGGTCGCCGTTCAGCAGGTCACTTGAGGCGTTTCTTAGCGAGGTCTTCGGACCGGCCAGGGCTGAGCTGATCCAGCTGCTCCATGATTTCACGGGCCGCATCTCCCCCGGCGGGACGCGAAACGTCGCCCAGACCGTCGCCGCTGTCCAAAATCTCTATCAATGTCTTGCGCGCGCGGGCCACGCGGCTTTTGACGGTGCCGACCGCGCATTTGCAGATATGGGCGGCATCTTCATAGGAGAATCCGCCCGCGCCCACCAGAATAAGCGCCTCGCGCTGTTCGTCCGACAGGTGCTTGAGCGCACGCACCGTGTCCGACAGTTCGGCGGAGTGAATCTGGTCCTCCCCGCCGCCGGGGATGCGTTCGGCCGCATCCTGGTCCCAGGGCGCCTGGCGCCAGGCGCGCCGGCGGTCCGAATAGAACTGGTTGCGAAGGATGGTGAAAAGCCAGGCCTTCAGGTTGGTGCCGGGCTGGAAGCTGGCGCGGCTCTGCCAGGCCTTGACCAGGGTTTCCTGGGCCAGGTCGTCGGCGGCCTCCGGGTTGCCGGTCAGGGACCGGGCGAAGGCGCGCAGGAACGGCACCAGGGCCAGCATTTCGCCCTTGAAGTCAGGATTTTCCGGCTTCGGGGTGTGCATCGACGGGGTGGGAGTGGGCATCACGACACCTTCTTCCCGTTTTCGCCGGCCTCATCGATCCGCTTCAGCAGATCGAGAAACTCGTCCGGGACGGGCTCCTGGGCGACATCGTCGTACATGCGCCGCAGTTCGCGCCCGATGGCGCGCTGGCGGGCGCGGATGGCCCGGGCCTTTTCGCCTGGTTTGTCTTCACCGGACACGGTCGTATCCCATTGCTGTGTCATGCCTGACCACGTCTTTTCCTGGTACCCGGCGCCCGCTACGGCCCGCGGCAACATTGTTGTCCATGCGCCCCATCTCAGCTCCCTTCCAAGTTCCAAACGAATTGGTCATGCGATGGTTCCGACAGTCAGGGAACTTTTTTGACTGGCACAAGTTCCTAATCCGAGCTTTTCTTTTTTCGGGCCGAAGGAGCCAATTCATGAGCATTTCCCAGACTCTCGCGCCGCACCTGCCGTACCTGCGCCGCTATGCCCGCGCCCTGACCGGGTCGCAGGCCAGCGGGGACGCCCATGTGCGCGCGGCGCTGACCGCGCTTTTGTCGGGCGATCACAGCCTGATGGAGGGGGTGCCCCCCCGGGTCGGCCTGTACCGGCTGTTCCATGCCATCTGGCAGTCGGGGGCCGAACATTATGATGAATCCGCCCAGAGCGGGGGCAATCCGGCCAGCAAGAGCCCCGAATCCCGGCTTCGGGCCCTGACGGCCGCCAAGCGGGCGGCCCTGCTTTTGACCGCGGTCGAGGCCTTCAGCCTGGAGGAAGCCGCCTTCATCATCGACGAAACGCCCGAGGAGGTGGAAGCCGCCATCCTGGGCGCCCAGAAGGTCATCGACAGCCAGCTGGCCAGCAAGGTGCTGATCATCGAGGACGAACCGATCATTGCCATGGACCTGGAAAACCTGGTCACCGAGCTGGGCCACAAGGTGGTCGCCACGGCCGCCACCAAGGACGATGCCGTGGCCAAGGCCAAATCCGAGCGCCCCGGTCTGGTATTGGCCGACATCAATCTGGGCGAAGGTGGCAGCGGCATCGACGCGGTCAGCGAAATCCTGGCCTCGTTCGACATTCCGGTGATCTTCATCACCGCCTATCCGGAGAAACTCTTGACCGGGGAGCGGCCGGAGCCCACCTATCTGATTGCCAAACCCTTCCTGCCCGAAACCGTGCAGGCAACCGTGGGCCAGGCGCTGTTTTTCCACCCCGTGGCCGAAAAGGCCGCTTAAGACCGCCCTTTTGATGCATGGAGTTTGATGACATGGCCCGCAAGAAGCGCTCTGCCAGCGAAGAGCTGACCGACCCGATCGAGACCAGCAACATCGAAGCCCGGCTGGCGGCGCTGAAGGCCGACCTGTCGACCCTGCAGGCCGACATGAAGGGCCTGTACGGCGATGTCAGCGAAGTGGCGTCTGAGCGCGCCGCGCTGGCGATGAAGGCGGCCGAGGAACTGGCGGACAAGGCCATGCGCCTGGCCGAGGAAGCCGCCGGCCAGGCCCGCAGCCGGGCCATGGGCTACAAGGAAGAGGCCGAGGACTGGGCCGAGGAAAATGCCGAGGAGCTGCGCGCCCATGTGCGCGCCCAGCCCCTGACCTCGCTGATGATCGCCGGCGGTGTCGGCGCGTTCCTGGGGGCGCTTTTCCTGCGCCGCTAGGCGCAATTCGCAAAGCGCCGCGCGGTTTCGGAAAAATTGCGCGACAATTCAAAAAGATGGAGCCTGAGCGCGACTTAAAAAAAGCGCGATCAGGCTCCAGGCGCCGGTTTTCCAGCGCGTTCAAAATCTCCTAAGGTATCGGGGCTTATCATCCGTCCCGCTCAGGGATGGGAATCGGGAGAGCCATGTTCGCGCGACTGACCGCCAAAGCCATTTTCACCGCCTGCGCCATCGCGCTGGCCTTCTTCGGCATCGGCTTTCTGGGCCTGGCGCTGTGCACGGCGCTGGTCGAACTGCTGGGCGTGGCGGGCGCCTATGCGCTGGTCGGCGCGCTGTTCCTGTTGCCGCCGCTGATCTGGGCGCTGGTGCTGATGTCCGGTTCGCGCCAGCCCAAGCCGGAACCCCAGAACAACTCCGGCCAGGTGGCCCGCGCGCTGCTGGCGGCTGTTGCGCGGGAGACACCCTGGGTCGCGATCGTCGGCGCGGGGCTGGCGGGCGCCGCCGAAATGTTCCTGAACCGGCGGAAAACCCGCAAATAGGTACAAAGTCCGCTTTCACGCAGCTGTGGAAAAGCGGGAACCTGCCCCCTGAACCTCGCGTTTGAGTGACCTAGACTCAACCGTGAAGGAACACAGGCATGCTTGGATGGGCTTTGATCTTTCTTCTTCTGGCGCTGGTTGCCGGCTACATGGGCTTCTTCGGCCTGGCCGGGCTGGCCGCCACCATCGCCAAGCTGCTTCTGGTCGTGTTCGTGATCCTTCTGATCGTCAGCGCCTTTTCGGGCGCGCTTCGCGGACGGCCGCCAGTCTGATCGCGGCCGGCGCGGTGTGAACGCACAGGGAGAAGCTTCATGCGCATTCCCGCACGCTTTGTCGAACACCCGGTCGAAACGCTGATGGCCGGCGCCCTGCTTCTGCTGTTGCTGATCGGCTCCGCGGAAAGCGGGCGCGACGTCAGCAGCGTGCAGGCCGCAACGCCGCCCACAGTCCAGCAGCAGAAAATGTAAAAATAGATGGCCGGTCCCGGAACGGATTAACGGGCCGGCCATTATCTGATGCGAGCGGACGTCCGATCCGGAACGCCCCCAGCCCCTTCGACAGCCCGCCTCGGGTGTCCGCTCTCTCTTTCAAAAAGCCGCGCCGCCGCGCGGCTTTTTTGCTTTAAGGCATTTTGCCGAAGTCAAAATGCTTCGGCTTGCCCATCGGGTAGAGCATGTAGGGCTGGCCGGCACCCTGGATCTGGGTGGGAAAGCCGGTATAGGCGAAATACTTTTCCACCAGATGATGCTGGTCGCGCTTGAAGGACGCCAGATAGATCAGCCGTCCCTTCAACAGCGCCTCGGACGGCGCGGGCGCTTGCGGATAGCGCCACGGCTCATTCACCTGAATCACCTTCACGGCAGGCTCATAGAAGCGCAGCCAGGCAGTGGTCTCGTAATCGGTGGTCACGATGGCGTCGGCCAGATGCGCCTGTGACAGCGCCGCGGCCACCGTGGCGACGGGGCGGAACTGGCGGCCCAGAATGCGCGCGGCCGGATCGTTCGGGATCGGCACCACGCCCCAACCCGCCTGGGCATAGGCCGCCAGCAACAGCAGCGCCGCCAGCGGCAGGGCCGCCAGCGACAGCCAGCGCCGCCAGCGCGCGCCCTGCAGCGAAAAGGCCGCCGCCGCCAGCACCGACAGCATGGGATAGAGGAAACAGGGCCAGTTGCCCTGGACCCGCGCATGCAGCGCATGCACCAGGAAATAGGCGATCGCGGTGAAGGCCAGAAGCGCCGGCAGGAACAGCGCGGTGCCCGGCTTTCGCCCCGCCCACAGGCCCAGCAGCATCAACACGAAGACCAGCGGGCTGGCCAGTCCCGCCTGCGCGCCCAGAAACTCGCCCAGGAAGCGCCCGGTCAGACGGCCGTGATCGACGCGGCCGAACTGGAAGGCGAAGGTTTCCCATTGATGCTGCGACTGCCACCACAGGTTCGGCGCGAAGATCGCCACGGCCAGCACCGCGCCCATCCAGGGCCAGGGCGTGGCCAGCCAGCGGCGCTGCTGGCGGTCGGCCAGCAGCCAGATCAGCGCGCCAAGCCCCAGGAACAGGGCCGAGAATTTCGACAACAGTCCCAGCCCGGCGGCGATGCCGAAGCCTATCCAGCACCGCCCCTGTCCGTTTTCGCGCAGCCTTGCGAGGGTCCACAGCATCGCCGCGCTGGTGACGATGGAGGGCATGTCGGGCGTGGCCGCCAGCATCTCCACCGAGGCCATCAGTGTCATGTTGAAGATGATCGCTGCCAGCCAGGCCTTGGCCCGGTCCTTCAGCAGCAGGCGCGCGCTGTCCCACACCAGCCAGGTGACCGGGATCGACAGGATGACGCCCGCCAGCCGCACGCCGATGGCGGTATCGCCCAGCAGATGCGTGCCCGCCGCGATTGCCCAGGCGATGGCCGGGGGATGATCGTAATAGCCGGCCGCCAGATGCTTGGACCAAAGCCAGTAATAGGCCTCGTCCGCCGACAGCGGCAGGAACCAGGCCATCGCCGCCCGCGCCGCAAGCAGCACGGCTATTGCGGCAACAAACGCATGCCTGCTGTTCATGCCCGCACCCAGCACAGGCCAACCTCCCCCTTTTGGGCAAAGCCCACAAAAGGGGGAGATGTCGCAACGATGGGTCTGCCTTCAGGCAGACCGAGTTGCGACAGAGGGGGTTCGGAAAGAACTTCCTTCATCTCGCCCGCCAGACGAACAGGGTCGACATGGCGTAATTCCACAGCGCACTCATGATCGCGCCCGCCGCGCCCGCCACCAGCCAGCGCGAACTGTCGACATAGAGCCAGGACGCCAGGTCGACATTGGCCAGCACGCCCGCCGAGGCAAAGACGCAGAACAGCACGAAGCCGCGCAGCATCGCCCATCCCTTCAGGCGGCGGTCGCGATAGGTCAATTCGTTGTTCAGCAGGAAATTGCTGGTCATGGCGATCAGGGTGGCGACCGTCTGGGCGATGCGGAATTCGTCCATCAGGTCGTCGGGCAGCACGAACAGCGTGGCGCGCAGCGCCACCAGATGCACCACCAGGCCGATGGAGCCCACCAGCGCAAAAAAGATGAAGCGCGGATCGACCAGGTCGCCGGTCATCTTGGCCAGCAGCAGGCCCAGAAATTCCACCCCGATCTGGGCGTTGAACTTACTTTCGCCGTCGAAGCGCTCGCCGAAGGTGTAGGGCTGCTCGGCGATCCGCAGCGAGGGGCCGGCGCTGGCGGCGATGTCCAGAAGGATCTTGAACCCCACGGGCGACAGGCGCGGCGCGATGGCGTCGAACCGGCCGCGCCGCATCATGAAGAAGCCCGACATGGGATCGGACAGCTCGGTGCCCACCAGCCGGTGGGTCAGCCTGGTGGCCAGCCGCGAGATGGTCCCGCGCGACGAGGACAGACCCGAGGCGCTGCCCCCCGCGACATAGCGGGTGCCCGCCACCAGGTCGGCCACCCCGCCCTTCAGCGTGGCCAGCATGTCGGGCAGCACCTTTTCGTCATGCTGCAGGTCGGCATCGATGACCGCCACATAGGGGGCGGCGGACGACAGCATCCCCTCGATGCAGGCCCCGGCCAGGCCGCGCCGGCCCACCCGCCGGATGCAGCGCACGCGGCTGTCGGTTTCGGCGATGGCCTTGACCGCGTCGGCTGTGCCATCGGGGGAATTGTCGTCGACGAAGATCGCTTCCCAGCGCGTATCGGGCAGCGCCAGGTCCAGGCGGCGCACCAGTTCGGCGACATTGCCCCGTTCCTTGAAGGTGGGCACGACGATCGAGAGTTCGGGCGCCGAATTGGGGGACGCAGAGGATATGGACATGGGGCGCGAGCGGGAAACCGGGGCGGCGGCCCTTGGTGACGGCAGGGGGCAGCGCCGTCAAGTCCTGCCGGACGCCGCACGGCCCCCGCAACCCCCCCGGACCGTCGCGCGTTGGCTAATCATGAGCAGTTCTGCGATCCGCACCCCGTCCCCCGCCCCGGCCTTTCCGCCGGGCCCCGGCGCGCGCCTGGCCAGCCCCCGGGTGCTGGTGGTGGAGGATGAGATGACCGTGGCCATGCTGATCGAGGACATGGTCTGCGAACTGTCCTTCGAGGTGGCCGGGGTGGTTCCCCGCCTGGAGGACGCCATGCGGATGCTGGACAGCGGCGTCTTCGACATGGCGATGCTGGATGTCCATCTGAACGGCAAGACCGTCTTTCCCTTTGCCGCGGGCCTGGAAGAGCGGGAGATTCCCTTCCTGTTCGCCACCGCCTATGGCCGCCGCGGCATCCCGCAGGAATTCGCCGCGCACCCCGTGCTGCAAAAGCCCTTCGGCCCGGTGGAGTTGCGCCGCGCCCTGCTGGACCTGTCAGGGCGCGGCGTCCACTAGTTCAATTCAGCCATAGATCGCCCACAGCACCAGGCCGGCCAGCACGCACAGCGCCAGCGAGATGTGCAGCACCCAGCGCATGACGCCCAGCTCCTTGCCCTGGCGGGCCTGCTGGGAATTCAGAACGGGGGCGTGTTCGTTTTCGTTCGCCATCATCGGTCTCCTTTCGCGGTTTGGCCTTTCGCGGCGTGAGCCTTACTCGGCGGCATGGCCCTGGGCGTTCAGGCGTGCCTGCAGTTCACCGATCAAGGGGCCTGTCTCATCATCGCGGCCATGCCAGGCCTTCAGGATCTCGATGCGCTCGCCATCGCCGAAGCGGCGATCGCGCAGCACATCGGCCGGTGTGCGATAGATGCGGGCCGGATCGCGCCTGATATCCTCCAACAGCTTCTTCTTGCTCATCGCTGCCTCGCACCCAGCGACGTCAGATTCGTCCCGCCAGCGCCAGCACCAGCACGATGACCAGCACCAGGCCCAGCGTGCCGGAGGGGTAGTAGCCCCAGCCGCTGCTATAGGGCCAGGCTGGCCAGGCGCCCAGAAGCAGCAACAGCAGCACGACGATCAAAATGGTTCCGAGCATTGGAAATTCCTTCCTTGGATCACAAGGCAACACGCATGCGGGGTGCCGGTTCCCGCCAATCGGCGCGATGACTTCGTTCCCTGTGCCAAGCCGGAATTGGAGATTTTTTGCGCGGAACGCCCCGCGCGGCGCGCCCGTTTTCAAGCAGTGTCAATCAGGATGGAGCAGTTCCATGCAACATTCCTTCGTGCGTTTCTGCGGCGCGATGGCGCTGGCCGCCGGTTTTGCCCAGATGGGCACCGCCGCCCAGGCCAATGCCGCCCATCAGGTCAACAGCAGCGCAAAGCGCGCGCCCACCGCGATGGTGGAAACCGCCATGAACACGGCCACGCCCCGTTCGGGCGACACGCTGGGCACGGTGCGCCCGCAGACAGAACTGGTGCCGGTCGATTCGCTGACCTATCCCCCGGCGGACATCGCCTTCGCCAATGTGCGCGGTGATGACGGCAGGATTGTCGGCGCGGTGCAGCGCGTGGACCTGGCCCCCAACGGTGCGCCCAAGCGCGTGGCGGCGTCGTTCCTGCGCGATCAGAACAAGCTGGTCATCCTGGACCCGCATCTGCTGCGCTACGATGCGGTTCACAATGAAATCCGCATCGCCCGCCAGGCCGCGGCGCGGAAGTAAGCCCACGGCGCTGGCTTGCCCTTGCGGTGCCGGGTCAGCCCGTCAGCTTGAGCGCCGCGAGCGCGCCCGCGGATGCGGCCAGCCCAGTCAGGAACGCGCCCCAGGCCATGTCCACCAGCGTGACGCTGAGCGGCCAGTCCTTCATGGTCGCCAGATTCGTCAGGTCATAGGTGGCATAAGCGACAAGACCCAGGAGGGCGCCCAGCATCAGGGCCTGGCGCCAGTCCCCCGATGCCAGTGCGGGCCGCACGGCAAAGACCAGTATCCCGGCGATGTAGAGCAGGTAAAACACGACCGCGGCGGTCATGTTGGGCGACGGCGCCATCAGATGGCCCAGCAGCCGCCGGTAAAAGGGCCCCGACATGCTGGTCAGCCAGATGAAGTCCAGCCCAGCCATGACCAGCGCGGTGGCGGCAAAGGCAATTGGCCAGGTCATGCGCACCTCCTGTCTTTGATGCCTGTCTTTGATGTCGGTTACGCAGGCCGGGGCCGTCCGGATCGGTGACGCCGCGCGATTTCGCCGCTTTGCGGGCCCAATTGATCCGCTGGCGGAAAAGCTGCGTATTGCCCGGGTATTCAGCGGCCCCCAGAAGCAGGCGTCATGGCGAAAATCGCGATTATCGGCAGCGGCATTTCCGGCCTGGGCAGCGCCTTCCTGCTGAACCCGGACCATCAGATCACGGTCTATGAAAAAGCGCCCCGGATCGGCGGCCACAGCCGCACGGTGACCGTGGACTATGACGGCACGCCCGTTGCGGTCGACACCGGCTTCATCGTCTTCAACCGCCCCAACTACCCCCATCTCAGCGGGCTGTTCGATCTTCTGGGCGTGCCCACCCATGAGAGCAACATGAGCTTTGCCGCCTCCATCGGCGACGGCTGGCTGGAATGGGGCGCGCGCGACGTCAATGCGGTTCTGGGCCAGCGGCGCAACATGCTGCGCCCCCGCTTCGGGCTTCTGGTGCGCGATGTGATGAAGTTCAACGCCCTGGCGCAGCAGACCGTCGAGCGCCATCCCGAACTGACCCTGGAAGGACTGATCCGCCGGCTGGGCCTGGGCGACTGGTTCCGGCGCTATTACCTGCTGCCGATGTCGGGCGCGATCTGGAGCTGCCCGCCCTGCGAGATGATGAATTTCCCGGCGCGCACCCTGGTGCGCTTTTTCGCCAACCACCATCTTCTGTCCTTCACCGGCCAGCCGCGCTGGCGCACCGTGACCGGCGGGGCGCAGGAATATGTCCACCGGCTGACCCGCCCCTTCGCGGGGTCGATGCGCACCGGTTGCGGCGCCGCCGCGGTGGAGCGTCCGCGAACCGGCCCCACCGCCGGCAAGGTGATCGTGCGCGACACCGGGGGCGGCACGGAAATCTATGACCGGGTGGTGATGGCCGCGCATGGCGACCAGACCCTTGCGCTGCTGGCCGACGCCGATGGCGAGGAACGCCAGGTCCTGTCGTCCTTCCGCTACCAGAAGAACCGCGCGGTCCTGCACCGCGACGAAAGGCTGATGCCCCGGCGGCGGCGCTGCTGGTCCAGCTGGGTCTATCTGTCGGATGGCGACTTCCTGCACCCGCAGATCAGCGTCACCTACTGGATGAACCTGCTGCAGGGCATAGACGAACGCCGCCCGCTGTTCGTGACCCTCAATCCCAAGCGCGACATTCCGGACGATCTTGTGTTCGACGTGGCCGACTTCGACCATCCGGTGTTCGACAACGCCGCCGTCGCCGCCCAGCCCCGGCTGGCCGCGATGCAGGGCCGCCGCAACACCTGGTTCGCCGGCGCCCATCTGGGCCACGGCTTTCACGAGGATGGACTGGCCAGCGCGGTGGCGGTTGCCCGCGCGATGGGCAGCGCCATTCCCTGGCAGGCGCCGCGCAGCAGCGGCCAGACGCGCGAGGACGCCGCTATCGATGCGGCGCAGCAAAAAAACCGCACGCCACCGGCAATTCCCGCGGCATTTCCCGCCCCCGCAGAATTGTTTTAGCCCCGGCGATTGGCCTATCCTGTGACGGGGCAATTGGGCTGTTTGGTTATGTCGCTGATCCCTGCTTCCTATGTCGAGAAAAGCTGGCGCAAGGCGCTGGCCGGCCTGGAGTACGGCACCCTGGAATTCGTCGCCCCCAATGGCGAGGTGACGGTGGTGACGGGCCGCCATCCGGGCCCGTCCGCGCGCTTTCAGATCCGCGAATGGGACGTCTTGCGCCGGATCATGGCGCGGGGCGATATCGGCCTGGGCGAGGAATTCATCGCCGGCAACTGGGACACCGACAGTGTGGAACGGCTGATCAGCCTGTTCCTGCTCAACCTGGATCATTTCGAGGATTTCTCGGACGGCAATCTGCTGAACCGGCTGGGCTTTGTGATCCACAATGCGCTGGTGCGGCGCAATTCCATCAAGGGCTCGTCGCGCAACATCAAGGCCCATTACGATGTGGGCAACGACTTCTATTCGCTGTGGCTGGACCGTTCGATGACCTATTCCTCGGCGCTGTATGGCGACACCCAGGACCTGTATCGCGCCCAGCAGAACAAGTATGAGCGCATCCTGTCCAAGTTCCAGGCGCCGAAAGCCGATGTGCTGGAGATCGGCTGCGGCTGGGGCGGCTTTGCCGAACGCGCCAGCGCCGACAGCCATCATGTCACCGGCCTGACCATCTCGCCGGCCCAGCACAAATTCGCCACCGAAAGGCTGGGCAGCGCCGCCGAGATCCGGCTGGAGGATTATCGCCGCGTGGGCGGGCGCTTCGACAATATCGTCTCGATCGAGATGTTCGAGGCGGTGGGCGAACACTATTGGCCGCAATATTTCCAGGTGGTCGCCGAACGGCTGAAGCGCGGCGGCCGCGCCATCATCCAGACCATCACCATCCGCGACGAACTGTTCGCCGGATACCGCACCCGCAGCGACTTCATCCGCCACTATGTCTTTCCCGGCGGCATGCTGCCCTCGCTGGCGCGCTTCCGCGAGGAGGCCGAGCGGGCGGGCCTGAAATTCGCCGGCGCCTTCGGTTTCGGCAAGGACTATGCGCGCACCCTGCGCGAATGGCTGGTGCGGATGCAGGAGCAGGAAAGCGCCATCACCGCGCTGGGCCACGACCAGCAGTTCCTGCGCAACTGGGAATTCTATCTGGGCATCTGCGCCGCCGCCTTCGCGGTCAGCCGCACCGACGTGGTCCAGGTCGAGCTGGTTAACGCCTGATCACTTCATCACATCCGCAAAGCTCAGCTTGGCGTCGAACAGCGAGCGCACGACAAGCTGGATGCGGGTGGAGACACCGAAGCGCCGCTTGGCGTCCTCGATATGCTTGTGCACCGTGGATTCGCTGATCCCCAGAAGCTGGCCGATCTCCCAGTCGCTCTTGCCCTGGGCCGCCAGCACCACGCAATCGCGCTGGCGCGGCGTCAAGCGCGGCAGCGCGGCCTGCGATCCGGCCGGCGGCGGCGCAACCCCGCGCAGGCGTTCGGCGGCATCAAAGGCCAGGGCCCCCAGATAATGGGCCGCCGCCAGGCTTTCCAGCGGCAGGCACATGCCGTTCTGCATGGCAAAGGAACAGCATCCGGCAAAGACGCTGTAGCTGCCCGCCTCGTCGGCGCCGCGCGGCCGGTGGATCGGTATCGTGACCGCCGCCCCGATGCCGGCGGCGACCGCGCCATCCAGGAAATCCCGCTGGGCGGACGACAGGACCATCAGCCGGGCAATGTCGGACCACAGGAAGGGTGCATAACTCTGGGCCGCCGCCGCCAGAACCGCGTCACTGTCCTGCGAAGGATCGGCGCGCCAGGTGACGGGCATGTCGGCCAGCCAGACACCGCCACCGGCCCCTTGCAGCAACACATGATGAAAGCCCAGTGCGCGCGCCGCCTCACACAGTGAGACGCGCAGGCGCGCGGTTGTCGCCGCGCCAAGGGCGCTGCGCTGGAAGTCCTGAACGATGCGCGCGCGCTTGTCGGATGGGCTCTGGATCATCTGGGGTGCTTCGCTCATCGCGGAACTCTATAGTGCAAATCGCGCAAGGCGAGCCTTTTTGGCACATCGCGCCGGATTTTTTCCGCGCCTGGTTAGTACAAAATTTCTATGGTGAACTTCGTATTCAGCTTGGGGACGGCATGGGCGACGCAACAGTGCAGGTCCTGGCAATCTGCGGCTCGCTGCGAAGCGGATCCTTCAACCGCATGGCGCTGCGCGCGGCCATCGCCGCGGCACCCGCAAACCTGCGCTTCGACGAGGGCGCGATCGGCGACCTGCCGCTCTACAATGAAGACCTGCGCGAGAGCGGCGAACCGGATGCGGTATTGCGTCTCAAGCATCAGGTCGCGGCCGCCGACGCGATCCTGTTTGCGACACCCGAATACAATTATTCGATGCCCGGCGTGCTGAAGAACGCGATCGACTGGATCTCGCGCCCGCCATCCACCTCGCCCTTCGCGGGCAAGCCCGCCGCCATGCTGGGGGCCAGCGCCGGGCGGATGGGCACGGTGCGAAGCCAGTTGCACCTGCGCCAGACCTGCCAGGCCCTGGGCATGCTGGTGATGCCCGGCCCCGAAGTGCTGATCGGCCCGGCGCAAAAGGTCTTCGGGCCAGATGGCGCAACGGACGAGGCGACGGCGCAGGTCATTGCCCGGTTCATGGCGGCCTTTGCCGGCTGGGCCGTGCGCCTGAAAGCCACCGGCTAGACCCACGCCACAAAAACGCTGTTTTCGGATGCGAGATGGGATATGAGGGGCTCCGCTCCCGGAGCATTAAGGGTTGTCCATGTTTGGTAAGGGTCTCACCGTGCTGGCGCTGCTGGCATGTTCAACGATTGCGGCCAATGCCGCGGGCGATGCCGTCAAGGGCGCCCAGGTCTTCAAGCGCTGCGCCATCTGCCACACCGACGAGAAGGGCGGCGCCGACGGGCTTGGCCCCAACCTGTTCGGCGTGGTCGGCCGCAAGGCGGCGACGCGCCCCGGCTTTTCCTATTCGCCGGTGCTGAAAAGCTCGGGAATCGTCTGGAACGAGGCCACCCTGTCCAAGTGGATCGCCAGCCCCGGCCGCATGCTTCCGGGCAACCGCATGGCGTTCAGCGGCATCACCAGCAAGAAGCAGCAGGCGGACCTGATCGCCTATCTGGCCAGCCAGAAATAGCGCCCGGCGCCGGCTGCCCGCCTCACGCGGCAGAATGACGCAGAGCGAACCGGCGCAGCGCTTGTTGCGCCGCAGCATTTCCGTGCGTTCCGTCGAGGCGATTCGTTGACAGGCCTTGCCGCGCCCGCCTAGTTTTTGCGCTGCACAACAAGACGGTGTCCCGGTGCTGCCTATTTTGGCGGCGATGCGCCGGCGGATGCCGCCACGGGTTTCAGGGGTTACGGCAAGCCATGAAGGTATTGGTGCCCGTCAAGCGGGTGGTTGACTACAATGTGAAGGTCCGCGTGAAGGCGGACCAGAGCGGCGTGGACCTGGCGAATGTCAAAATGTCCATGAATCCCTTTGATGAAATCGCCGTGGAAGAAGCGGTGAAGCTGAAAGAGAAGGGCAAGGCGACCGAGGTGGTGGCCGTGTCCATCGGCCCGCAGCAGGCGCAGGAAACCATCCGCACCGCCCTGGCGATGGGCGCCGATCGCGGTATCCTGGTGAAGGCCGACGGCCCGGTGGAGCCGCTGGCGGTGGCCAAGATTCTGAAGGCCGTGGTGGAGGCTGAAAAGCCCGACCTGGTGATCACCGGCAAGCAGGCCATCGACGACGATTCCAACCAGGTCGGCCAGATGCTGGCCGCACTGCTGGGCTGGGGCCAGGGCACCTTCGCCCATTCGCTGAGCCTGGAAGACGGCAGCGCCAGGATCGCCCGCGAGATCGACGGCGGCCTGCAGACGGTTTCGGTCAAGCTGCCCGCGGTGATGACCACCGACCTGCGCCTGAACCAGCCGCGCTATGCCTCGCTGCCCAACATCATGAAGGCCAAGAAAAAGCCGATCGCCGAACAGAGCCCTGCCGATCTGGGTGTCGACACCACGCCGCAACTGAAAGTGCTCAAAGTGTCCGAGCCGCCCAGGCGCGGCGGCGGCGTGACGGTAAAGTCGGTCGGCGAGATGCTGGACAGGCTGAAAGAGGCGGGGGTCCTGCCATGACCAGCCTTGTCATTGCCGAACACGACAACAGGACGCTGAGCCCGGCCACCCGCAAGACGGTGACGGCCGCCGCCGCCGTTTCCACCCCGGTGCATGTGCTGGTCGCCGGGTCCGGCTGCGCCGCCGTGGCCGAGGCCGCCGCGAAAATCGCGGGCGTGGAAAAGGTCCTGCTGGCCGACGCGCCGCATCTGGAAAAGATGCTGGCCGAGCCGATGGAGGCGCTGATCGTGCCGCTGGCCGGCGGCTATGACGCGGTGCTGGCGCCCGCCACCACCACCGGCAAGAACTATCTGCCGCGCGTGGCCGCAAAACTGGACGTGCCGCAGATTCCGAGATCCTGAAAGTTGTGTCGCCAGACACCTTCGAGCGGCCGATCTATGCCGGCAACGCCATCGAAACCGTGCAGGCGCCCGGCGGCATCAAGATCATCACCGTGCGCACCACCGCATTCGCCGAGGCCGGCGAAGGCGGCAGCGCGAGCGTCGAAAAAATCGACGCCCCCGCCGATCCGGGCCTGTCCACCTTTGCGGGCGAGGAGCTTTCCAAGTCCGACCGCCCCGAACTGACCAGCGCCAAGATCGTGATTTCCGGAGGGCGCGGCCTGGGTTCGGCCGAGAATTTCCACCTGCTGGATTCCATCGCCGACAAGCTGCATGCGGCGGTCGGCGCATCGCGCGCCGCCGTCGATGCCGGCTATGTGCCCAATGACTATCAGGTCGGCCAGACCGGCAAGGTTGTCGCGCCTGATCTTTACCTTGCGGTGGGAATTTCCGGGGCAATCCAGCACCTGGCGGGCATGAAGGATTCGCGGGTGATCGCCGCGATCAACAAGGACGCCGAAGCGCCCATTTTCCAGGTCGCCGATATCGGCCTGGTGGCGGACCTGTTCACGGCGCTGCCGGAACTGGATGCAGAACTCACCAAGCGCGGCTACAGCTGAAGAGAGAACATATGGCAATCGAACGCATCGGAGTGATCGGCGCAGGCCAGATGGGGACGGGCATCGCCCATGTCCTGGCGCTGGCCGGCTATGACGTGGTGCTGGACGACCTGAACAAGGAGGCGCTGGACAAGGCGCTGGCGCGCATCGAGAAGAACATGCAGCGCCAGGCCTCCAAGGAGGCGATCCAGGAGTCCGAGATTGCCCCCGCGCTGGCGCGCATCCGCACCACTTCGTCAATCGACGATCTGAGGGACCGCGACCTGGTGATCGAGGCCGCCACCGAGGACGAAGCGGTCAAGAAGAAGATATTCCAGGAACTGTGCACCCGCATCGGACCCAGCTGCCTGATCGCCACCAACACGTCCTCCATCTCGGTGACGCGGCTGGCCTCGGTCACCGACCGGCCGGAGAATTTCATCGGCCTGCATTTCATGAACCCGGTGCCGCTGATGCAGCTGGTGGAAGTGATCCGCGGCATCGCCACCAACGACACGACCTTTCAGGCGGCGCTGGAGATCGTCAAGCGCGTCGGCAAGACCGCCGCCTATGCCGAGGACTTCCCCGCCTTCATCGTCAACCGCATCCTGCTGCCGATGATCAACGAGGCGGTCTATACGCTGTATGAAGGCGTGGGCAATGTCGACGCCATCGACACCGCCATGCGGCTTGGCGCCAACCATCCGATGGGCCCGCTGCAGCTTGCCGACTTCATCGGCCTGGATACCTGCCTGGCGGTGATGCAGGTGCTGTATGAGGGGCTGGCCGATTCCAAATACCGGCCCTGCCCGCTTCTGGTGAAGTATGTCGAAGCCGGCTGGCTGGGCCGCAAGACCGGACGCGGCTTCTACGATTATCGCGGCGAACATCCCGTTCCGACGCGATAGGCGCGGGCCTTTCGCGTCGGCATTCGGCATCAGGAGCCGGTAATACGTTTGAAGTATTTCACGGCCTCCGGCGTCGCCCATTCGGCAGGGCCCTCGGCCCTGGCCACCACATTGCCCTTGGGATCGATCAGCAGCGTGGTGGGCATTCCGATCAGCACGAATGTCTTCATCATCACGGTGTCCTTGTCGGTCAGCACGCCCAGCGGCGCGGCCCGATGGCTTTTCAGGAAAGACCCGGCGTCGACATCCCCCCTGTCCAGGTTCACCGCCAGCAGCGCCATGCCCGGCACCCGCACCTTCAGCTTGGCCAGGGCCGGCAGTTCGGCGACGCAGGGCGCGCACCAGGTGGCCCAGAAATTCATCAGCACATAGCGGCCCTTGTATTCGGCCAGGGTATGGCGGCCGCCCGCCGCGTCGTAAAAGGCCACATCGGGCGCGGGTTTGGGCGGATTCTGCAGCTTTAGCGCGGCCAGCGAGGCCGGCGGCTCGATCCCCTGATGGACAGAAAGCAGCCCTTTCCCATATAGGAAGCCCATCGCAACGGCGAGGAGCAGTCCCAGGACAATGACGATCTTCGCCGTTTTGTTCATATCTCGATCCGGAATGGGTGCATGAGCAGCAACAAGATGTGGGGTGGCCGTTTCGAGACCGGCCCCGCGGACATCATGAGGGAGATTACCCCCTCGATCGATTTCGACAAGCGGCTGGCCTCGGAGGATCTGGCGGGCAGCCGCGCGCATTGCCGCATGCTTGCCGCCGAAGGCATCATTTCCAAGGATGACGGCCAGGCCATTCTGGGCGGGCTGGACGAAATCGAGAAAGAGATCGCAGAAGGCCGCTTCACCTTCAAGCGGGAACTGGAAGACATTCACCTGAACATCGAGGCACGGCTGGCCGAACTGATCGGCCCGGCGGCGGGCCGGCTGCACACCGCCCGCTCGCGCAACGATCAGGTCGTCACGGATTTCCGGCTTTGGGTGCGCGCTGCCTGCGACCGCGCCGATGCGGGGCTGATGGCGCTGCAGCGCGCGCTCTATGCCCAGGCCGAAAAGCATCTGGACACAATCATGCCCGGCTTCACCCATATGCAGGTGGCCCAGCCGGTGACCTTCGCCCATCACATGATGGCCTATGTCGAAATGTTCGGGCGCGATCGCGGCCGGTTCGAGGATGCGCGCAAGCGGCTGAACGAATCTCCGCTTGGCTCGGCGGCGCTGGCCGGCACGTCCTTTCCCATCGACCGCGACACCACCGCGCTGGCGCTGAACTTCGCCCGGCCGATGCGCAATTCCATGGACGCGATTTCGGCGCGGGACTTCGCGCTGGAATATCTGGCGGCCTGTTCCATCTGCGCCGTGCACCTGTCGCGGCTGGCGGGCGAGCTGGTGCAATGGTCCACCCCCGCCTTCGGCTTCGTGAAACTGTCGGATGCCTTCACCACCGGCTCCTCGATCATGCCGCAGAAGCGCAACCCCGATGCCGCCGAATTGATCCGCGGCAAGACCGGGCGCGTGCTGGGCGACTTCGTGGCGCTGGCCACGGTGGTCAAGGGCCTGGTGCTGACCTATGGCACCGATTTGCAGGAAGACAAGGAGCGGGTGTTCGACGCCGCCGACACGCTGGAGCTTTGCCTGGCGGCGATGGCGGCGATGATTGCCGACCTGACCGCCCAGCCCGAGGCGATGCGCGCCGCCGCCCAGCCCGGCTATCCCACCGCCACCGACCTGGCGGACTGGGTGGTGCGGGTGCTGAAAAAGCCCTTCCGCGAGGCCCATCACATCGCCGGTTCGATCGTCAAGCGCGCCGAAACGCTGGGCGTGACGCTGGACAAGCTGCCGCTGGCCGAGATGCAGGCCATCGACCCGGACATCACCCAGGACGTGTTCGATGTGCTGTCGCTGGAGGCATCGGTCAATTCGCGCATGAGCCTGGGCGGCACCGCGCCGGGCCGGGTGCGCGAACACATGGCCTATTGGAAGGAACGGCTGGCATGAGGGCGCTGATCGCGATCTGCGCGCTGGCTTTCGCCCTGACGGCATGCGGGGTGAAGAACGACCTGGTGCGCCCCAACGGCCAGCCCACGCCCAAGAGCGAAAAGGACCCGTCCAAGCCGCCCTATCCGCTTGGTCACTAGGGGCGTCAAATGAATCACTTTCAATATCGCGATGGCGTGCTGTGCGCGGAAGACGTGCCGCTGACCCTGCTGGCGGAAAAGGTCGGCACGCCCTTCTATTGCTATTCCACCGCCACGCTGGCGCGGCACTATCAGGTCTTTGCCGGCGCCCTGCCGAAAGGCGCGCTGATCGCCTTTTCGGTCAAGGCCAATGGCAACCAGGCGGTGCTGAAGACGCTGGCAAATCTGGGCGCGGGCGCCGACGTCGTGTCGGGCGGCGAGCTGGCGCGGGCGCTGGCCGCCGGCATCCCGGCGAACAGGATCGTCTTTTCCGGCGTCGGCAAGACCGCCGCCGAAATGCGCGCCGCGCTGGACGCGGGCATTTACCAGTTCAACGTCGAAAGCGAACCGGAACTGCTGGCGCTGAACGCGGTCGCGCTGCAAATGGGCAAGCGCGCGCCGGTCACGCTGCGCATCAACCCGGACGTGGACGCCAAGACCCACGCCAAGATCACCACCGGCACGGCGGAAACCAAGTTCGGCATCCCCTTCGTCCATGCGCGCGAGGCCTTTGGCGAGGCCGCCACCCTGCCCGGCATCGAGATCGTGGGCGTCGACGTGCATATCGGCAGCCAGATCACCAACCTGGAACCGTTCGAGCAGGCCTTTGTCCGGGTCGGCGAACTGGTGCGCATGCTGCGCGCCGACGGCCACAACATCGCCCGTCTCGACCTGGGCGGCGGGCTGGGCGTGCCCTATGTGCAGGACAATGCACCGCCCCCCGATCCGGCGGCCTATGGCGCCATGGTCACACGGGTGACAAAGGATTTCGGCTGCACCCTGTCCTTCGAGCCGGGGCGGCTGATCGCGGCCAATGCCGGGGTGCTGGTGTCGCAGGTCATTTACATCAAGCGCGGCGACGCCAAGACCTTTGCCATCATCGATGCGGGAATGAACGACCTGATCCGCCCGGCGCTGTACGATTCCCATCACGAGATCCTGGCGGTGAAGGAACCGGCCCCCGGTTCCGCGCGGCCGCGCTATGACGTGGTGGGGCCGGTCTGTGAAACGTCCGACCTGTTCGCCGCCGGGCGGGCGCTGCCGGAACTCAAATCCGGCGATTTGGTGGCGATCATGAGCGCCGGCGCCTATGGCGCGGTGATGGCCAGCAGCTACAATGCCCGTCCGCCCGCACCGGAAGTCTTGGTGTCGGGCGATGAATGGGGCATCGTGCGGCCCAGGCAGACATATGACGACCTCATCGCGCAGGATCACATTCCCGCCTGGCTGGGCGGCTGAACCTCTGGACCGGCGCATCGCGCTTAGCCGCGCGATGCTGCTGGTCGAGCGCGTGCTGCCGCGCCTGTGGCCGGCTTTTGGTTTCGCCGGTTTCTATCTGGCGCTGGCGCTGACCGGCCTGTTCCAGATCATCCCCTGGCCGGTGCAGGCGCTGCTGCTGGCCGCCACCATCACCGCCATCGGCCTGTCGCTGGAAAACGGCTTTCGCGATTTCCAGTGGCCGCGCGGCATCGACGGGGCGCGGCGGCTGGAGCGGGACAACGGCCTCAACCACCGGCCTATCTCCGAACGCTTTGACAGCATGGCGCGGGCCGATGCCGTGCCCGATCCCTTTGCCGAAGCCTTGTGGAAACTGCACCAGGCACGCGCCATGCCCGGAAAGCTGCGCCTGGCGCTGCCCCATACCGATCTGGCGGCGCGCGACCCCAGGGGCCTGCGCTGGTATGTGCTGATCGCATTGGCGGTGGGGCTGGGCCTGGCGCGCAGCCATACCGGCGAGCGGCTGATCGGCGCCTTCGACAGCGGCGCGGGCGCGGCCGCCAGCATCGACGCCTGGATCGACCCGCCGCCCTATACCGGCCTGCCGCTGATCAGCCTGCATGCCGGGGACGGCACCATCATGGCGCCCCAGGGCTCGGTCGTCAGCTTGCGGGTGCATGGGGCGCCGCGCACGCCCGGCCTGGTGGCGGGCCCCAACCACGCGCCGCGCTTTGCCGGCGACAATGGTGAATATGCCAGCACCTTCGTCATCGCCCATGACGCGCGGGTGCGCGTGCAGGTGGGCGGCCATGCCATCGGCAAATGGGACATCCGCGCGGTGCCCGATGCAAAGCCGACCATCGCCTTTGCGGGCAAGCCGAAAGCCACGCCCCAGCTTGCCACGGACTTTGCCTTCAAGGCGGGCGACGATTACGGCGTGACCAAGGTGCAGGCGATCCTCAAACCGCATGGCAAACCGGGCAAGGCGCTGGTCGTCGACCTGCCGCTGTCCCAGGCCTCGGCCAAGAGCGTGGACACCCATGCCTATGTCGACCTGACCGGCCATCCCTATGCGGGGCTGACGGTCGATGCGCGGCTTCAGGCACGCGACGCCACCGGCCAGATCGCGCTCAGCGCCCCTGTCAGCTTCAAGCTGCCCGCCCGCGTCTTCACCGATCCCCTGGCGCGCGCGCTGGTCGAACAGCGCCAGCGCCTGGCCACCGCCGATGCGGGGGGCCGCAAGATCGTGGGCGCGACGCTGGATGCGCTGACCATCGGGCCCGAACGCTTCTATGAAAGCCGCAACGACATCTTCCTGGCGATCCGCAACGCCTTCTTCGGCGTGCAGAATGCGCGCAAGGATGCCGATTACGCCAAGGTGCAGGAACTTTTGTGGCAGACCGCGCTGAAGCTGGAGCGCGGCGGTCTGCTGTCGGCGGCCGAGGAATTGCGCAAGCTGCAGCGCATGCTGGCGGCGGCGCTGAATTCGGGGGCGCCCCAGGACGTGATCGACGAACTGCTCAAGCGCTACAACGAGGCGATGCAGCGCTACATGCAGGCGATGAAGGCCAATCCCGGCGCCGCCAACCAGCAGGCCCTGCCGCCCGACGCCAAGACGCTGGGCGAGGATGACATCCAGACCCTGATGAAGATGATCCAGCAATTGTCCGAGGCGGGCGACCGCGCCCAGGCCGCGCGCCTGTTGGCGGTGCTGCAATCGATGCTGGAAAACCTGCACATGTCGCAGGGCGGCGGCAGCGGCCAGAGCGCGCAGAACCAGGCGCTGAAACAGCAGATGCAGAAATTCGGCGAACTGATGGGCCAGCAGCGCGCCCTGCTGGACAAGACCTTCCGCCAGAACCAGGGCCAGGGCGATCCCAAGGATGGCGGCCCGCAGGGGCTGGCGCGCCAGCAGGGCGACCTGCAAAAGCAGCTTCAGGAGGCGATGAAGGGCATGGACCCCAAGGCCGCCGGCAAGCTGAAGGATGCGGAGCGCGCAATGCAGAACGCCCAGGGCGCGCTGGCGCGCGGCGACATGGCCAATGCCGGCAACGCCCAGAACCAGGCGATGGAAGCGCTGCGGCAGGGCGCGCAGGAACTGGCCGATGCGGCGCAGAAAGGCCAGAACGGGCAGATGGCGGGCGGGCGCGATCCGCTGGGCCGGGGCAATTCGCCCCTGGGCAATTCGGGGGTGAAAATTCCCACCGCCGACGAACTGGCCCGTGCACGCGAGATTTTGCAGGAGCTGCGCCGCCGTGCCGCCGAGATGAACCGCCCGCAGCAGGAGCGGGATTATCTGGATCGGTTGCTGAAAGCGTTCTAGTCGAACCCCCTCCGTCACAAGTCGGGTCTGCCAAGTGGCAGACACCTCCTTGCGACACCTCCCCCTTCCATGTGCTTCGCACAGAAGGGGGAGTGGGGTCTGTACGTATTGTGCCGGATCAGTCTTCGACCTTGCCGATATAGGGCAGCGCGCGATAGCGCCCGGCATCGTCCATGCCATAGCCGACGATGAAATCCTTCACGCCCGTATAGAGCGCATGATCGGCGGTGGTCACCGCATCGTCATGCCGCTTGTCGACTGCCACGACTTTCGTCACCGACGCGGCGCCCGCTTCCATCAGAAGCTTGCTGGCGCGCACCATGGTGTTGCCCTTGTCCAGCACCCCGTCGATCAGAAGCACGTGCTTGTCCTTCACATGCTCGGTCGGCGCGGCCAGGACCGACAGCGCACTGCCGGTGCGCGCATTGCCGTAGGAACGCAGCCAGATCATCTCGGTTTCCAGATGCACGCCCTCGGCGGCCAGCGCGCGCACCAGGTCGGCGGCAAAGACAAAGGCCCCCACCAGCACCGGGGCCGCGACCTGGGGCCGGTCCGGCAGCGCCGCAAGCGTCCTGGCCAGCACCGACAGGCGCTGGGCGATATCCTGGGCGGAATAGAGGACTGGAGGCGCGCCGGTCACGAACCGTCCTTGACGAAGCGCACTTCCAGATGGCGCGCATCGGGCGGCGGGCTGGACAGGCGGGTGGTGAAGGGCACCGACTGGCCCGGCTTCAGCATCGTCGCGCCCGGCTTGAAGGTCCAGTGATAGAGCTCGTGGTTGGAGGCGTCGCTCAGCGTCACGCGCACCGTCTGGGGCACCGGCAGCTCGCGCTGGCCCGCATTGACGATCGTGCCGGTCACCGCCAGCACCACCTGCCCGTCCTCGCTCTCACGCTTGTAATCCACCTGGCGGAAGTCGATGCCGCTGGCCTTCACCGGAAGGCCCAGGCTGGAATAGACCCCGGCCGATTGCGGCCAGATCACCGCGATGTCCTGGCGATAGCGCACCGCCGACACCGCGATCAGCACCACCACCGCGATCAGGCCCAGCCAGCCGGCCACCACCGCCAGCTTGGGCAGCAGGGACCTGCGTTCCTCAGGCACCGCGGCGGCGGGGGCATAGCGGCGGGTCGAAAAGGCGCCGGTATCGGCGGCAAAGGCGGCGTCTGGCGCGGCCTGCGGCGCGGATTCGGACGATTCAGCGGGGGCGGCCTCCGCCTCGGGCGGCGCGGTGGCTTCGGGCGCGGCGGCGGGCACGTCTTCCTCGGGCGCCTCGCCGTCCTGATGCCAGCTATGGCCGCACTTGGCGCAACGCACGGTGCGCCCGTCGGCCGGAAACTTGGCGCCGTCCACGGAATAGCGCGTGGCGCAGGAAGGACAGGTGATGATCATGCCCGGTCCGGGTGGATGAATGTTGCGAAAATAGGGGCCAAGGGCCCCAGGGGCAAGCATGCCCGCCAGCCCGTCAACATCCTGCTAACACACTTGAAAGCCCCCATTTTCCGGCAAAATGCTTTATGGTCCGGCCATGGTCCGCTTCGAAAATGTCGGCATGCGCTATGGCTCGGGCCCCGAGGTCCTGCGCGATGTCAGCTTCACCCTCCAGCCCGGCTCGTTCACGTTCCTGACCGGCCTGTCGGGGGCGGGCAAGACCACCCTGCTCAAGCTGATCTGCGTCGCCGAACCGCCCAGCCGCGGGCTGATCACCCTGTTCGGCACCGACCTGGCCACCGCCCGCCGCGCCGAACTGCCCGCGCTTCGCCGCCGCATCGGCGTGGTGTTCCAGGATTTCCGCCTGCTGAACCATCTGTCGGCCTTCGACAATGTGGCGCTGCCGCTGCGGCTGGCGGGCAAGCGCATGGCCGAATTCCACCATGACGTCAGCGAGCTTCTGTCCTGGGTGGGGCTGGGCGACCGGATGCAGGCGCGCCCGCCCACCCTGTCGGGCGGCGAGCAGCAGCGCATCGCCATCGCCCGCGCGGTGGTGGCCCGGCCCGACCTTCTGATCGCCGACGAACCCACCGGCAATGTCGACCCGGAAATGGGTGCGCGCCTGATCCGCCTGATCGCCGAGATGAACCGGCTGGGCACCACTGTCTTGATCGCCACCCATGACCGCCATCTGGTCGAAGCCACGCGCGGCCGCGAAATGCGGCTGGTCGAGGGCCGGCTGATGGAAATGCGCCCGGTTTGACCCATATGAATTTGAACCCATGAAGGAACGCGCGACCTACATTCTGCCCCGCGACAAGGGGGCGGCTCCGCTGGATTTCGTCATCGCGGTGATGGCCTTCCTGGCGGCGCTGGCGCTGGGCGCCTCGCTGGTGGCCGACCGCGCCGCGGCGGGCTGGCAGAGCGGCCTGTCGGACCGGGTAACCGTGCAGATCATGCCGCCGGAAAATGCCGATCCCGCCGCCGGGCTGGACCGCGAGACCCGCGCCGCGCTGGCGGTGCTGAACGCCACACCCGGCATCGCCCATGCCGCGCCTTTGTCCGACGCCCAGATCAACAAGCTGCTGGAACCGTGGATCGGCAAGGACGGCGCGGTTGCCGGCATTCCCCTGCCCCGGCTGATCGACGCCACGCTGACACCCGGCACACAGGTGGATTTCAACGCCCTGGCCGCAAGCCTGAAACAGGCCGCGCCCCACGCCCATCTGGACGATCACCGCCGCTGGATCGCGCGGCTGCAGAACCTGGCGGGCGCGGTGCGCCTGTCGGCCTATGCCATCCTGCTGCTGATCGCGGGCGCCACTGCCGCCGCGGTCTCCTTTGCCACCCGCGCCGGGCTGGAAGCCCATCACGAGATGGTCGCGCTGCTGCACCAGATGGGCGCGCTGCCCGGTTTCATCGCCCGCGCGGTGGAATGGCACTATTTCATCTCGGCCCTGGCGGCGGCGGCGCTGGGAACCCTGCTGGCGGCGCTGGTGTTCCTGGGCGCGGGCGGACTGGAAAGTTTCGGGGTGGAGGCGGTACCCTTCCTGCCGCCCTTGTCGCTGAAACTGATCGAGATACCCTGGCTGCTGCTGGTTCCGGCGGCCACTGCGCTGATCGCCTGGGCGACGGCGCGCATCTCGGTCCTTTCGGTGGTGAAGGCAATCTATTGACGCAACCCGGCCGCACGGTGCGCGGCCGGTCCTGGAGTTTGACGTGCGCGTTTTCCTGGCGGCCCTGCTGGTGATCTTCCTGGCCTATGCCATCGGCTTCGTGGTCTTTGTCAGCGGCCTGCCGCCGCAGATGCGCGCCGCGCCGCGGGCCGATGCGATCGTCGCGCTGACCGGCGGCGACGAGCGGCTGGACACCGCCGTGTCGCTGCTGGAGCACGGCGTGGGCAAGCGGCTTCTGATCAGCGGCGTTTCCATGGAAACCACCAAGCCGGTGCTGGGGCATATTTCCGGCGGCGGCCAGCGCTTCCAATGCTGCGCCGATATCGGCTATGGCGCCCAGGACACCCATGGCAATGCCGAGGAAGCCGCCGAATGGATGCGCCAGCATGGCTTTCACAGCCTGATCCTGGTCACCAGCCGCTATCACATGCCGCGCGCCATGGAAGAGTTTTCCGCCCGCATGCCCGGCATTGCCATCACCGCCTGGCCGGTCGACCAGGAGGGCATCGACCTGGGCGCCTGGTGGCTGCATGGCCGCACCGTGGCGCTGCTGAACCGGGAATACATCAAGTTCCTGGTCAGCACCGTCACCACCAAGCTGGCGCACGCCTGATGCTGGCGCTGCGCTCGGCCCTGTTCATGGTCTGGTTTCTTTGCCTGACGCTGATCCTGGCCATTCTGTGCCTGCCGCTGCTGGCGGGGCCGCGCGGTGGCGCGGTGTGGCTGGGCCGCGTCTGGTCGAAGGCCACGCTGTGGGGCCTGAAGGTCTTTGCCGGAACGCACATGCGCGTGACCGGCACGCCGCCTGCCGGACCGGTGCTGGTCGCCGCCAAGCATATGAGCATGTGGGACACGCTGGCGCTGCATCTGGCGCTGGGCGATCCGGGCATCGTGCTCAAGCGCGAGCTGCTGAACATTCCCTTTTACGGCTGGTATCTGGGCAAGGCCGCCGCCATTCCCATCGAGCGGGCGGCGGGCGCGCGCGCGTTGCGCCTGATGACCGATGCGGCGCGCAAGGTTCTGGACCAGGGCCGCCCGGTGCTGATCTTTCCCGAAGGCACGCGCAAGAAGCCGGGCGCGCCGCCCGACTACAAGCCGGGCGTGGCCGGGCTCTATGCCATGCTGGACGTGGCCTGCGTGCCGGTGGCGCTGGATTCGGGCGTCTATTGGCGCGGCTTCTGGAAGCGGCCGGGCACCATCACCCTGGCCTTTCTGGAACCGATCCCGCCCGGCCTGAAACGCGCCGCCTTCATGCCGCTGCTGGAGCAACGGATCGAACAGGCGACACAGGCGCTGGTCGCGCGCGCATCATGAAACAGAAAAGCACACCCCTGAAGAAGCGCGAATGCGGGCCCTGCAAGGCCTGTTGCGAAGTGCTGAAGATCGATGTGCCCGAACTGAAGAAGAAGGCGCATGTGCTGTGCCGCTTCCACACCGGCACCGGCTGCGGCATCTATGAGACGCGCCCGCCGGTATGTCAGCATTTCCTGTGCGGCTGGCGGCTGTTCGAGGAACTGGACGATGGCTGGCGCCCGGACCTGAGCGGGGCGCTGATCGTGCGGCGCGACGCCGCCGACGTCGCCAAGGATTACCGCGACGCGCCCTATGGCCTGTCCATCGGCATCATCGGCGGCGAGGAGACCATGACCCGGCCCGGCTTTGCCGAATTCGTGGTGGGCGAGATCGCCAAGGGCATCCCGGTGGAAATCCGCTCCAACTCGCCCGGCACGCTGCTGAACCATCACCTGGTGGACATCAAGGCCGCCGCCCGGGACATGGAGGCCACCCGCGCCAGCCTGGCGCGCATCTTCGCCATGATCCGGGCCGCCCGCTGGAAGCGCGGGCCCTTGATGCTGTGGCACCTCTATCGGCTGGAAGTGGCCCGCCAGACCGCCCTGATGGAAAAAAGACTTAACAAAAACAGCTAGTTGCTGGTTCTGCCGCCACTGGAAGCGGCCGCCAAAAACACCATATTAAGCCCATGTTCGGGGCAAGATGGCGGAACCGGTTTGAATGTGGTTGGTAACCGTTCAATGAGCGACATTTCGCACCAGATCTGGGACATGAAGTACCGGCTCAAGGCACCGGACGGCACGCCCATCGACAACAGCCTGGAAGAAAGCTGGGCGCGGGTGGCGCTTGCCCTGGCGGCTGCCGAAGCCCCCGACATGCGCGGCACCCACGCCCACCAGTTCGCCGCCGCGCTGGCCGGCCACCGCTTCATCCCGGCGGGCCGCATCCTGGCGGGGGCCGGCACGGGCCGCGACGTGACGCTGTTCAACTGTTTCGTGATGGGCGCCATCCCCGATTCGATGGACGGCATCTTTGCGGCCCTGCGCGAGGCGGCCCTGACCCTGCAGCAGGGCGGCGGCATCGGCTACGACTTTTCGACCCTGCGGCCCAAGGGCGCCGCCGTGGCCGGCGTGGGGGCCGATGCCTCGGGGCCCGTTTCCTTCATGGATGTGTGGGATTCGATGTGCCGCACCATCATGAGCGCGGGCAGCCGCCGCGGCGCGATGATGGCGACCCTGCGCGTCGATCATCCCGACATCGAGGATTTCATCACCGCCAAGCGCACGCCGGGCCGGCTGACCAATTTCAACATGTCGGTGCTGGTGTCCGACGCCTTCATGGCGGCGGTGAAGGCCGATGAAGACTGGAACCTGGTGTTCGGCGACAAGGTCTATCGCACGGTGCGCGCACGCGCCTTGTGGGACAGCATCATGCGTTCGACCTATGACCATGCCGAGCCGGGCGTGATCTTCATCGACCGCATCAACCTGCAGAACAACCTGGCCTATTGCGAAGTCATCTGCGCCACCAATCCCTGCGGCGAACAGCCCCTGCCGCCCTATGGTGCCTGCCTTCTGGGATCGATCAACCTGGCGAAACTGGTCAGGCATCCCTTCAGCGACCAGGCCGTGCTGGATATGGCCGAACTGGAAAAGCTGACCGCCACCGCGGTGCGGATGCTGGACAATGCCATCGACGTTTCGCGCTTTCCGCTCGAGGCCCAGCGGCAGGAAGCCAAGGCCAAGCGCCGCATCGGGCTGGGCGTGACCGGGCTGGCCGATGCGCTGATCTTCTGCAAGACCCGTTATGGCTCGCCCGAAAGCATCGCCCTGATCCGCCAATGGCTTGAGGCCTTGTCCCATGCCGCCTATCGGGCCAGCGTCGCGCTGGCGCGGGAAAAGGGCGCTTTTCCATTGTTCGACAGGACCGAATACCTGGCGCGCCCGCATATCGCCGCCCTGCCGCGGGATATTCGCGCCGCCATCGCCCAATACGGCATCCGCAATGCGCTGCTGACCTCCATCGCGCCGACCGGCACCATCTCGCTGCTGGCGGGCAATGTCTCCAGCGGCATCGAGCCGGTCTTCGCCCACAGCTATACCCGCAAGGTGCTGCAACCCGACGGCAGCCGCAGCGAACAGACGGTCAGCGATTACGCCGTGCGCGTCTTTCGCGAAATGTTCGGCGACGAGACCGCGCTGCCCGATTATTTCGTCAACGCCCAGACGCTGAGCCCCGCCGATCATTTGGCGGTGCAGGCCGCGGCCCAGCCCTTTGTCGACAGCGCCATCTCCAAGACCATCAACGTGCCCGCGTCGATTTCCTTCGCCGATTTCGCGCATGTCTATGAAGAGGCCTATGCGTCGGGCTGCAAGGGCTGCACCACCTATCGCCCCAATGACGTGACCGGATCGGTGCTGTCCTTCGAGGCGCCGCCCAAAGCCGTCGAATCTACGCCCGCCGAAAGCGCGATCGAGCCGGAACTGCCGCTGCCCGAACCGGAGCCGCGCAAGGGCGATGTGGTCTACATGACCCAGCCGCTGGACCGGCCCGGGGCGCTGCCCGGCCGCACCTACAAGATCAAGTGGCTGGACAGCGATCACGCCTTCTACATCACCATCAACGATGTGGAGCGCGACGGGCGTGTGCGCCCCTTCGAGATTTTCATCAACTCCAAGAACATGGAGGCCTATGCCTGGGCGCTGGCGCTGACGCGCATGATCTCGGCGGTGTTCCGGCGCGGCGGCGATGTCTCTTTCGTGGTCGAGGAACTGAAGGCCATTTTCGATCCGCGCGGCGGCCAGTGGATGGGCGGGCGCTATGTGCCATCGCTGCTGGCGGCGATCGGCGAGGTGATCGAGCGCCACATGATCGAGATCGGCTTCCTGGGCCAGCGTGGCCCATCCATCGTGCCGCCGGCCGATGCCGCCAGTGCCGCCGCCAAAATCCCCAGCGAAGGCGCGCGGGCCCGATTCTGCCCGCGCTGCGGCGATGCCAGCTTCGTCAAGCTGGAAGGCTGCGATTCCTGCCTGTCCTGCGGTTATTCCAAGTGCGGCTGACACTCTGTATGGTCGCGCCGCATTCCCAACCCGGATGATCTGACTTGCGGTATTCCTCGCGTTTCTGGCTTTACGCGCCCATGGCGGCCTTCCTGGCGCTGGCGGCGGCGGTGATGATCCACTGGTGGTTCGCCGCCAGTGCCTTTGAAAAGGCGCTGACCGCCATGAAGGGCCATGAGGCGGCGCCCGGCATCACCATCGACTGGTCGAACGTGACGGTGGGCGGCTTTCCCTTCCGCATCGATGCCGATTTCGAGAAATTCTCGGCCGCCGGCGCGGGCGCGCGCGGACCCTTTACCTGGACCAGCGAGAAATTCGCCCTGCACAGCCTGACCTATGGCCGGCGCAAGACCGTCTATGAGGCGGCGGGCAAACAGAACCTGCAATGGGTGGCCGGCGACGGGCTGGCGCACAACATCGATTTCCTGCCCGGCACCATGCGCGGCAGTTCCACCACCGATGCGCGCGGGCTGGCGCGCTTCGACCTGGATATCGTGGACCTCGACGGCGCGGGCTTTGCCATCCGCCGGGCGCAGTTTCACATGCGCCGCGATCCCGACGGCAAGGACCTGGATGTGGCGGTGCGCGGCGACGATGTGCGCGGCTTTGGCGAAAACCGGCCGCTGGTGGAAGGCTTTTTCACCCTGACCGATGCGGCGCCGCTGATGCCGCTGCTGGCGGGCCAGGCCTTCTGGCCCGATGCGGTGCGCGCCTGGCACGAAAAGGATGGCCAGCAGCGCCTGACCAAGGGCACCCTGCCCGACATGGCCGCCCGCGCGTTGTCAGGGTTGTACTAGTCAGGATTTGGAATCACGCCCGAAGTTGGGGGCAGCCGATTCCTGGCCCAGCTCGATGATCGCGCGGCGGATGGCGCGGGTGCGGGTGAAGAAGTCGAACAGCTTGTCGCCGTCGCCGTCGCGGATCGCCCGCTGCAGCACCGCCAGGTCCTCGTTGAAGCGGCCCAGAACATCCATCACCGCCTCGCGGTTGTTCAGGAAGACATCGCGCCACATGGTGGGGTCCGATGCGGCGATGCGGGTGAAGTCGCGAAAGCCGCCGGCGGAATATTTGATCACCTCGCCCTCGGTGACCTTTTCCAGGTCATGGGCGGTGCCCACGATATTGTAGGCGATCAGGTGCGGCAGGTGTGAGGTGATGGCCAGCACCAGGTCGTGATGCGACGGGTCCATCACATCGACATTGCTGCCCAGCCCCTGCCAGAAGGCTTTCAGTCTTTCCACCGCCGCCGCATCCGCGCCCGGAAGCGGCGTCAGGATGGCCCAGCGCCCGTCGAACAGGCTGGCGAACCCCGCTTCGGGACCGGAGAATTCGGTGCCCGCGATGGGATGGGCGGGAATGAAGTGCACGCCATCGGGCACGTGGGGGCCGACATCGCCGATCACCGCGCCCTTGACCGAACCGACATCGGACAGGATGGCGCCCGGCTTCAGATGCGGCGCAATTTCCTTCGCCACCGCCCCGCAGGCGCCCACCGGCACGCACAGGATCACCAGTCCCGCATCGGTTACGGCGCTGGCGGCATCCTCGGCCACCGCATCGCAGAAACCCAGCGCGGCGGCGCGGGTGCGCACATCGGCGCTGGCGTCAAAGCCCACGACTTCGTCGGCCAGTAGCCCACGCCGCGCGGCATGGGCGATGGACGAGCCGATAAGCCCCAGGCCGATGATCGCGATTTTGCCGAATGCCGTCATCTCAGGACGCCATGAAGTCTTGTATCAGCGCCACGGCGCGGCGGTTTTCCTCTTCGGTGCCGATGCTCATGCGCAAGGCGTCCGGCAGGCCATAGGCTTCCACCGCGCGCAGGATCACCCCGCCCCGGTTGAGAAATTCGTCGGCGGCGGCGCGGTTCTTCGGCCCTTCCGGGAAATGGATCAGCACGAAGTTGGCCGCGCTGTCGTCGACGCGCAGCCCGGTCTTGCGGATCTCGTCCGTCACCCAGGCCAGCCACTTGGAATTGTGCGCCACCGATTTTTCGATATGCGCGCGGTCGCCGATCGCTGCCACGCCCGCAAGCTGCTGCAGGGTCGAGACATTGAACGGGCCGCGGATGCGGTTCAGCACATCGACCACCGCCGGCGGGGCATAGCACCAGCCCAGGCGCAGCGCCGCCATGCCGAAGATTTTCGAGAAGGTGCGCGTCATCACCACATTCTCGCTGCGCGAGACCAGCGCGATCCCGGCATCGTAATCGGCGGCGGTGACATATTCGGCATAGGCCGCGTCGATCACCAGCAGCACATCCTTTGGCAGCCCGGCATGCAGCCGCGCCATCTCGTCCCGGCTGAGGTACGAGCCGGTGGGATTGTTGGGATTGGCAATGAAGACGATGCGGGTCTTGGGCGTGACCGCCGCCAGCATGGCGTCGACATCCACCACCAGCCCGTGGTTGGTCAGCCGTTCGGGCACCGTCACCGGCACCGCACTGTTGGCCAGGGTGATGATGCGATAGACCAGAAAGGCATGCTCGCTGAACAGCGCCTCGTCGCCGGGCTGCAGATAGGCATTGGCCAGCATGGTCAGGATCATGTCCGAACCGTCGCCGGAACAGACGATGCGCTCCGCATCCAGCCCGTGGGCGGCGGCAATGGCCTCGCGCAGGATGCGGGCGCTGCCTTCGGGATAGATGTGCAGGCTGGCCTTGGCCTGGTCCATGGCGGCGGCCACCGCCGGGCTGGGGCCCAGCGGGGATTCATTGGACGACAGCTTGAACACCGTCTTGACGCCCGAAAGCTGGGCGCGCCCGCCCACATAGGCGGTGATATCCATGATGCCGGGGCGGGGCGTGGGACGCATGCGTTAAGCCTGAAGTTCCGAAAAAGGGGCGTATTGATAGTGTCTGGGGGCCGCAAAAGCAAAATCGGGGCCTGCTGCCCAAATCCTTCAGCCCCGCCATGCCGCCGGGCGTGATTGACAGCGGGCGGGGGGGCCCTTAGCTAGCCATCCGCGAAAAGGCCATCGCCCCAAAAGGCTTGGCCGCAACAGGGCTTTGGCGGCGATGACAGACGCGCCCCGTTTTGTGAGGCCGGTGACCCGTTCGGCCGATGTCGGACTGGCAGTGACCCTGGATGGGCCGCTGACGCTGGACTGCGGCCGCACGCTGGCGCCCGTCACCATTGCCTATACCACCTGCGGCACGCTGAACGCCGCCAAAAGCAACGCCATCCTGATCTGCCATGCGCTGACGGGCGATCAGTTCGTCGCCTCCGATCATCCCATCACCGGCAAGCCGGGCTGGTGGACATCGATGGTGGGACCGGGCAAGCCGGTCGACACCGACCGCTTCTTTGTCATCTGCGCCAATGTCATCGGCGGCTGCATGGGCTCGACCGGGCCGACGGAGGCCGATCCGGCGACGGGCCAGCCCTATGCGCTGGATTTTCCCCTGATCACCATCCGCGACATGGTGCGGGCGCAGAAGATGCTGGTCGATCACCTGGGCATCGACAAGCTGCTGGCGGTGATCGGCGGCTCGATGGGCGGCATGCAGGTGCTGCAATGGGCCGCGTCCTATCCGACGCGCCTGCGCGCGGCGGTGCCGATCGCCTGCGCGGCGCGCCATTCAGCCCAGAACATCGCCTTCCACGAGGTCGGCCGCCAGGCGATCATGGCCGATCCCGACTGGCAGGGCGGAAAATATGCAACCAGCGGCACCAGCCCGTCCAAGGGCCTGGCGGTGGCGCGCATGGCCGCGCACATCACCTATGTCAGCGAGGCGGCGCTGCAGCGCAAGTTCGGCCGCAACCTGCAGAACCGCGCCGCGCTGTCCTTCCAGTTCGCGCCCGATTTCCAGATCGAATCCTATCTGCATCACCAGGGCTCGACCTTCGTCGACCGCTTCGACGCCAATTCCTATCTCTACATCACCCGCGCCATGGACTATTTCGACCTGGCCGCCGAGCATGATGGCGTGCTGGCCGATGCCTTCAAGGACAGCCCGGTGCGCTTCTGCATCGTCTCCTTCTCCAGCGACTGGCTGTTCCCGCCCAGCGAGAACAAGCAGATCGCCCATGCCCTGAACGCGGTCGCCGCCAAGGTCAGCTTTGTCGAGATCAAGTCCGACAAGGGCCATGACGCCTTCCTGCTGCACGAACCGGAAATGTTCGACACGGTGCGCGGCTTCCTGAACCATGTGGCGATGGAGGCGCAATGAGCACGCCTTCAAACGGCAATGGCCGCAATTCCAATGGACACACTTCCAACGGGTTGAGGCCGGATCTGGCCGCCATCGCCGCCATGATCCGCCCCGGCAGCCGGGTGCTGGATGTGGGCTGCGGCGACGGAGCGCTGCTGGAATATCTGGTCACCACCAAGGGCGTGGACGGGCGCGGGGTTGAAATTTCCCAGGCCAATGTGAACGCCTGCGTGGCGCGCGGCCTGGCGGTGGTGCAGGGCGACGCCGATACCGACCTGGCCGATTATCCGGCCGGCGCCTTCGATGCGGTGATCCTGTCCCAGACCATCCAGGCCACCGAAAAGCCGCTGACCGTGCTGAACCATCTGCTGCGCATCGGCCGGCGCACCGCCGTGTCGCTGCCCAATTTCGGGCACTGGAAAGTGCGCGCTGCGCTCTTGATGGGCGGGCGCATGCCCCATACCCAGGCGCTGGATTACAGCTGGTACGACACGCCCAACATCCATCTTTGCACCCTGGCCGATTTCGTCGACCTGACGGCGGTGTGCGGCGCCAGCATCGTCGAAGCGCATGCGCTGGAAAACAGCGGCCAGACGCGGGTCATGAATCCGCGCCGGCTGACGCACGGCATCCTGGGCCCCAACCTGTTCGCCCAGGGCGGCGTCTTCCTGCTCAAGAAGGCGTGAGGCCCTTCAGGTCGCCGGTGGCGGTCAGCGTGACCGGCTGCTTGGCGATCTTGGCGGCGGCGGGCTTGGCCGGGGCATAGAGCGACTTGGCCGCCTCCACCAGATGCACGCCGCCGATGCGCGGCAACAGCTTTGCCCCGATCCGCTCCCAGCCCGCGCCGCTGCCGCGCACGGCGCGCCCGCCCAGCGGCGGCGCATAGAGCGCGCATTCCCAGCGCCCCGGTTCGAACATCACGTCGCGCAGCAGCCCGTCCAGCTCGTGGCGCGAAAAGGGGCGGCCATGGCCGAAGGGCGAGATATTGACCTGGGCCCACAGGCTGGCGCGGTTGGGCGCCACCAGCAGCAGCCGGCCTTCGGGCGCCAGTATCCGCCACAACTGGCGCAGCAGCGGGCGCAGCTGTTCGGCTTCCTCCAGCCCATGCACCACCAGGATTCGGTCGAAGAAGACATCGGGGAAAGGCAGCGCGTCTTCCTCGCACAGCAGCGCGGCATTGCGGCTTTGCGGCCAGGTGATCACGCCCATCGCGGCGGGCATGGCGGCAATGGCGCGTTCGGCCCCGGAAAAGGCGCGCAGATAGGGCACGGCAAAGCCATAGCCCAGAAGCCGCTGGCCGCGCACATCCGGCCAGATCGTGCGCACGCGGCGCAGGATCACCCGCCGCGCCATCTGCCCCAGCGGCGCGTGATAAAAGGCGGCCAGGTCGCGGACGTCCTGCGGCATAGCAGGAATGTACCCCGCTTTGGCGCCCGATCAACGGGGCGCCCCACGGGAACGTTGTTCCGGGGGGACATTTTGCTAGTCTGCCGCCGCACAAGGAGACGCCATGCCCACTGAGATCGAAATCGTACCCTGCCTGTCCGACAACTACGCCTATCTGGTCAAATCCGGCGAGGCCTGTGCGGTGGTCGACCCGTCCGAGGCCGCGCCCGTGCGCGCCGCGCTGAAGGCCAAAGGCTGGAAACTGACCCATATCCTGAACACCCATCACCATCCCGACCATTGCGGCGGCAATCTGGAGCTCAAGAAGGAATTCGGCGCCATCGTGGTGGGACCGGGCAAGGATGCCGCGCGCATTCCCGGCATCGATGTCGGCGTTACCGAAGAGTCAGGCTGGGAGTTCGACGGCCGTAAGGTTCAGGTTTTGGAAGTGCCCGCCCATACCCGCGGCGCCATCACCTTCGTCATCGACGGCAATGCCTTTACCGGCGATACGCTGTTTTCCATCGGCTGTGGGCGGCTGTTCGAGGGCGATGCGGCGACGATGTGGAAAAGCCTGTCCAAGCTGATGACCCTGCCGGACGACACGCAGGTTTACTGCGGCCATGAATATACCCAGAGCAATGGCCGCTTCGCCCTGACGCTGGAGCCGCACAACCGGGCGCTGCAAAAACGCATGGAGCAGGTGACGGCGCTGCGCGCCGCGGGCAAGCCCACCATTCCCGTCGACATGGCCACGGAAAAGGCGACCAATCCCTTCCTGCGTCCTGACCAGCCGGAAATCCGCAAAAGTCTGGGCATGGAAGATGCCGATACGGTCGCGGCCTTTCACGAGATCCGCGAGCGCAAGAACAACTTCTAGGGAACGGTGTTAGCGGTCGGCCTTGTCGTCGGAACCGCCGGCAACGGCGCCCACCGCGCCGCCCGCCACATCGACGCCCGCGCCGACCACGGTGGTGGCGGCCCCAACGGTGGTGGAGGCGACGTCATAGGCCATGCAGCCGGACAGGCCCGTCAGGGCGGCAAGAGCGGCAACAGCAAGAATGAGGCGCATGGGAAATGTCCCGTTTGACAGCGCCCCACTTTGCCACCCTATTGGTGAAGGGGACACTAACGATTTGTTGCCATGCCAAAACCCGCCAAATCTGACGCTTTGTTCATAACCCGGCTGTACCGGGCACGGCTGCCCGTTACCGAAGGGCTGGCCGAAACCTGCCTGGGCATCGCCGCCGAGGACATGGCGGGGCGGCGCTGGTCGAAGGATCACGGCTATGGCGGCTATACCTCCTATGCCTCGCTGAACGACCTGCCCCGGCGCGCTTCCATCTTCGAAGACCTGGAGAAAAAGATCGCCCGGCATGTCGCCGCCTTTGCGCGCGAACTGCAATTCGAGATGGGCGGGCGCAAGTGGGAGATGGATTCGCTCTGGATCAATGTGATGAAGAAGGGCGCGATCCACGCGCCCCATATCCATCCCCATTCGGTGATCAGCGGCACTTACTATGTCGCCGCGCCGCCCGGATCGGGCGCGATCCGTTTCGAGGATCCGCGCCTGGCGATGATGATGGCCGCGCCGCCGCGCAAAAAATCGGCCCGGCCCGAAAACCGGCCCTTCGTGGATGTGAGCCCGAAGGCCGGCACGCTGCTGTTGTGGGAAAGCTGGCTGCGTCATGGCGTGGAAACCAGCCAGGCAAAAGAGCCGCGCATATCGGTCAGCTTCAACTACCGGATGGGCTGACACATTCCGCGACAGACAGGGCCTGTTCGCATGCGGGCCCGTGCGGCTAGACTTGCAGAAAATGCAGCCAGAAAAGATGGGGAGAGAGACATGGATCGGCGGACGCTTTTGGCGGGCATGGGCAGCATGGCGGCGGTGCCCGCCTTCGCACAGGGCAGCTCGCCCGTGCCGCACTGGAGCGCGCCGGTCATCGACATGCATTTCCACATGCGCCGCGATCCGGCCCAGAATGTCGCGCATCAGCAGGGTGCGGGTGTAACCGCCGCCTGTCTTCTGGCCCGCAGCGGATCGGAAGACGAGGTGCGCGCGCTGCAGGCCGCCAATCCCGGCATGTTCCCCTGCTACATGATCGGCTATGACATCACCAAGCCGGATGCGGAAAAGGTTTTGACCGCCGCGGTCAAGGCAGGCGCGCGCGGCATTGGCGAACTGAAATACCATGTTGCCGCCGATGGGCCGGAAATGCGCCGCATCTACGACCTGTGCGCCGAACTGAATGTGCCGGTGCTGATCCATTTCCAGGAAGTCACCCAGGCCGCCGCCGAAGGCAAATACAATGAAGGCATCAAGCGCATGGCCCCGGTGGTGCGCCAGTACCACAAGACCAAATTCATCCTGCATGCCGATGCCTTCTGGGCCAATATCAGCGCCGATTACGACGAAAAGGACCCCTATCCCACCGGCCCGATCGTGCGCGGCGGCATCAGCGACAGGCTGCTGAGCGATTTCGAGAATGTGCAGGGAGACATGGCGTCCAACTCCGGCAACAACGCGCTGTCGCGCGACCCGGAATTCACCGTCGATTTCCTGAAGCGCCACCAGGACAAGCTGCATTTCGGCAGCGACTGCAACTGCACCGACGGGCGCGGCGGCGGCGCGGGCCAGAACAGCCCGCGGGTGGCGGCGCGCATCCGCGGCAAGTGTGTGGCGCGCGAGACGCTGCGGGTGCTGAGCGCGGCGACCACGCCGGAGATTTTCCGCAAGCTGACCTGGACGAACGCCCACCGGATCATGGGCGTTCCAGTCTAGCCCGATGGGCCTGTCAGACCGGCAGGCCCAGATGGTGCCACAGCTCTTCCAGCTCGATCAGCTCGACCTCGATGCGGGTGGCGATTTCCTGCAACCGGCCCGGCGGCTTGCCGCTGGCGCGCCCGGCATGGGCGGCTTCGGCCGCCTCGCGCAGGGTGCCTTCCTTGCCATGATCGACCGCGCGCCAGCCCGGCTCGTTCAGCTTCCGGACCAGTTCTTCGCTTGTGTATTTCTCGGCCATGGCGCTCTCTCCTGCCCGGCCCCAATGCGCGGGACCGGTTCGGCGCCAGTCTAGCCCCGGCGCGCGCCGGGATAAAGTTCACACCGGAACAATCAGGCGTGACGGCGGCGGATGATGGCGCTCATCTTCTCGGGCAGCTTGGAGACATGGAATTCACGGTCCCAGACGATCTTGGCCTGTTCGAAAATCATGTCCTGCACATCGCGCGGCAGGTTGGGCCAGGCGGCGATCACGCCTGCGCCCAGACGGCGCACCAGGCATTCATCCTCGGCCGGATATTTGAAAACTTTCTCTTCTGCAAAAGCCATCGTTGTTCCTCTATTTGAACCCCCTCTGCCGCAACTCGGTCTGCCCAAGGCAGACCCATCGCTCGCGACATCTCCCCCTTTTATGCGCTGCGCGCAAAAGGGGGAGCAGGGCCCAGGTCTGTTTCTCACATGCCGGGGGAAGCGGGGAACTTCCACGCGAAGGGCATCACACGGCGGGAGAGCGGCGGCTCCATCCCGCGCGATACGCAAAGCCTAACCATATCAGCGCGTTCATGGGAAAGGATATTTTGCGGGCGCACGGCTGGATTGCCGCTTTCGCGGGAATGACAGCCAGTGTGAAGGCGCGCCGGATTTTGGCCACCCGAGCAGGAGGCCACGCGGAGCGTACGTGATGTACGTGAGCATGGCCGACGCACTCGACGGTCAAAAGACAAGCGCCTAGCGCTTGCCTTTTTTCTGGCGCTCCTTGCGCGCCGCATAGCGCGCGTCGCGGGCGGCCTTCTGCTCTTCCAGCAGCCGGGCCATGGCGGCCATTTCATCGTCCTTCTTGCGCGCCTCGGCGGCCTTGGCCTCTTCGACAGCGCGCTTCTCGGCTTCGGCGGCCTCGCGCTTGGCGCGGGCGGCTTCCTCGACGGCGGCGCGCTTTTCCTCGGCCTTGCGGCGCTGGCGCTCCTCGCGCGCATCGGCAATCGCCTTGCGCTCGTCAGCGGTTTCTTCCAGTTTTTTCTTCGCTTCCTCGGCCCGCTGGCGGGCCTTTTCCAGCATGGCGGCGCGCGCCTTCTGCTGGGTTGCGAGACGGTCGTCGAACTTAGTTTCCTTGAAGCCGGCCATAAATGAAGAGATCTTTCAGGTTTCCATGATGCGTAAAGACGGCGGCAGGGGACGGTTCTGGCCGTCCACCAGCAGCACGCGGGGCGAGAAGCTTTTGGCTTCGGCTTCCGCCATACGGGCATAGGCGATGATGATGACAAGATCGCCTTTCTGGGCCAGCCGCGCGGCCGCCCCGTTCACGCCGATGGTGCCCGAACCGGCCGGCGCGGAAATGGCATAGGTGGTGAACCGCTGCCCATTGTTGATGTTCAGCACGTCCACCTGCTCGTAGGGCAGGATGCCGGCGCGTTCCAGCAGCGCCGAATCGACCGAGATCGAGCCTTCATAGTGCAGGTCGCACTGGGTCACCGTGGCGCGGTGAATCTTGCCCTTGAGAAGCGTGAGTTCCATCGGCGTCAATTATCCAGAAAGCTGCGAAGCTTTCTTGACCGGCTGGGGTGCTTGAGCTTGCGCAGCGCCTTGGCCTCGATCTGGCGGATACGCTCGCGGGTGACGCTGAACTGCTGGCCCACTTCCTCCAGCGTGTGATCGGTGTTCATGCCGATGCCGAAGCGCATGCGCAGCACGCGTTCCTCACGCGGGGTCAGCGTGGCCAGCACGCGGGTGGTGGTTTCGCGCAGGTTCGCCTGGATCGCCGCATCGATCGGCAGCACCACATTGGGGTCCTGGATGAAGTCGCCCAGATGGCTGTCTTCCTCGTCGCCGATGGGCGTTTCCAGGCTGATCGGCTCCTTGGCGATCTTCAGGACCTTGCGGACCTTTTCCAGCGGCATGGCCAGGCGTTCGGCCAGCTCTTCGGGCGTCGGCTCGCGGCCGATCTCGTGCAGCATCTGGCGCGAGGTGCGCACCAGCTTGTTGATCGTCTCGATCATGTGCACGGGAATGCGGATGGTGCGCGCCTGGTCGGCGATCGAGCGGGTGATCGCCTGGCGAATCCACCAGGTGGCGTAGGTGCTGAACTTGTAGCCGCGGCGGTATTCGAATTTGTCGACCGCCTTCATCAGGCCGATATTGCCTTCCTGGATCAGGTCCAGGAACTGCAGGCCGCGGTTGGTGTATTTCTTGGCGATGGAGATCACCAGGCGCAGGTTCGCCTCGATCATCTCCTTCTTGGCGACGGATGATTCGCGCTCGCCCTTCTGCACCGTCTGCACGTTGCGGCGGAAATCCTCCACCGACTGGCGCGTCTCGGTCGCCAGCTGCTGGATGTCGTCGCGCAGCAGCTTGATCTTGTCGCGTTCCTCGGTGACGAAATCGTGCCAGCCGATGCCGGTCAGCCGCCCCACGCGGCGGGCCCAGTTGGGGTCCAGCTCGTTGCCGAAATGCTGCTTGAGGAATTCGGAGCGGTCGACGCCGTGGCTTTCGGCCAGCCGCAGCAGCTTGCCTTCCAGCCCGACCAGGCGCTTGTTGATGCCGTACATCTGGTCGACAAGCGCTTCGATGCGGTTGTTGTTCAGCTTGAGCGACTTGACCAGGTCCATGGTCTCGGTGCGCAGCTTCTTGAAGCGGCGCTCCTGGCCGGTGCTCAGTTCGTCGGCGCCCAATGCGGCTTCTACCGAGGCGTCCTGCAGCTTGCCCAGCTTCTTGTAGAGGCTGGCGATCTGGTCCAGCGTTTCCAGCACCTGGGGCTTGAGCGCGGCTTCCATCGCCGACAGGGGCAGGTTGCCCTCGTCGTCGAAATCGTCGCCGTCGTCGGACTTGCCTTCGCCGTCCTTGTTCTCGCCGTCCTTGTTCTCCTCGCCATCGGCCTTTTTGGCTTCGGGCTTCGGGGCCTCGGGCTTGGGCGCTTCGGGCTTCTTGAACTCGGCGGCCGCGCCATTGGCGTTCGATCCGTTGGCCTCACCGCCCGAGTCGCCGGAATTGTTGTTCTGGCTGTCGGGCCCGGCGCCATACATCGCTTCCAGGTCGATGATGTCGCGCAGCAGCACCTTGCCGTCGTTCAGTTCGTCGCGCCACACGGTCAGCGCCTCGAAGGTCAGCGGGCTTTCGCACAGCGCGCCGATCATCAGCTCGCGCCCGGCCTCGATGCGCTTGGCGATGGCGATTTCGCCCTCGCGCGACAGAAGCTCGACCGAGCCCATCTCGCGCAGATACATGCGCACCGGATCGTCGGTGCGGTCATACTGTTCGCCGGACTTGGCGGTGGTGGCGACGGCCTTGGAGCCGGTCTCGGTCAGCGCGCCGCCTTCCTCGCCTTCCTCGGCCTCTTCGCTTTCGATGACGTTGATGCCCATCTCGTTGAGCATGGCCATCGTGTCTTCGATCTGTTCGGAAGAGGTCTTTTCCGAAGGCAGGACCTTGTTCAGTTCGTCATAGGTGACATAGCCGCGCTGCTTGGCGCGGGCGATCATCTTGCGGACGCCCACATCCGACATGTCCAGCAAGGGGCTGTCGGCATCGCCCGGGGTCTCGTTCTCGCCGGCCTTCTTGGCCAGGGGCTTGATCGCCGCCTTGGGCGCGGGCGCCGCGGCGGGCGCAGCGGTCTTCTTGGCGGCCTGTTTCGCTTCGGCCTTGGCTTCGGCGGCGGCCTTGCGGGCCTCGGCCTTGGCTTCCTTGGCCAGCGCGGCGGCGGTCTTCTTGGCCTCTGCGGCCTTCAGCTTGGTGTCGTCCTTCGCCTTGGTCTTGGCGACGGCCGCTTTCGCGGGCTTGGCGGCCTTGGTCTTGGCGGCGGCGCTGCGCGCAGGCGCGGCCTTGGCCGCCTTGACGGGCTTCTTCGCGGCCTTGGCGGCCTTTGCCGGCTTTGCGGCGGCTTTCTTGGCGGGCTTGGCCTTCTTGGCGGGCACGGCGCGCGACGCCGCGGCCTTGGCGGCAGGCTTCCTGGCGGCAGCTTTCTTGGCAGCCGCCTTCTTGTCGCTATGGGCCGCTTTCTTGGACTGGGACGCTTTGGTCACGCTTGAAGGATCCTAAAAATTGCCGTGTCCATCGCCCGGATGCTGGGTTCCCGGACGGGAGTTCTGGGAAAGCGCCTTGCGGCGTTCCAGCAGACGCCTGGCATCCTGGCCGGAATCGCCCCCTGCCAACTGTCGTAGGTCGAAGACGGCACGCTGAAAACTGGCATGGGCATCGTCAGCCGCCGGACCCGCGAACCGCGCGAGAAGTTCGGCCATTCCCTTACGTGCAAAATGGGTTTGAACCCCCGCCTTTTCAAGGCTGGAGCCGGAGGCGGCGAGGTTTAGAAGTTCATGGCGCAGCCTGTCAAGCGACGGGTCTGTCAGGTCCAGCCCGGCCAGGCTTTCGCCCTCCCAAAGGGCAATCTGGGGCTCGGCGGCCAAGAGGCGGCCAAGTTCCGCCTCCTTGGCCTGGCGGGCCCCCATCACCCCCTTGCGGACCAGGGCGCTGGCCTGGACCCCGGCGGAAACCGCCTCCGGGCTGCCCGGCTGGGGCCGGGGGGGCAGGCCGCGGAACTTGCCCCCGGACCGGCCGGCACGGCCCCCCTCCTGGGCGCGGGCCGGCGCGGACCGGCGCTTGAAATTCTCGAAGATCAGCTGGTCGAAGCCCCGGCGATAGTAATCGGCCACCTTGGCATCGGTGATCTGGCCCACCAGCGCCCCCAGCGCCTGTTCCAGCCCGGCCCGGCGTTCGGGGGTGGAAAGGTCCTTTCCCTCGGTCTCGGCCCGCCACAGAAGCTGGGACAGGGGCAGCGCCGCCTCCAGCAGCATGTCCATGGCAGCAGGGCCGTTGGCGGCCAGGAAAGTGTCGGGATCGTCGCCCGGCGGCAGGAAGGCAAAGCGCAGCGAATGGCCGGGCTTGAGGTGCGGCAGGGCCAGATGGGCGGCGCGGTGGGCCGCCTTCAGCCCGGCATTGTCGCCGTCAAAGGCCAGGATGGGCTCGGGCGCGCTGCGCCACATCAGCTGCAGCTGATCCTCGGTCAGGGCGGTGCCCAGGGGCGCCACGGCATGGGCGAAACCGGCCCGCACCAGCGCGATCACGTCCATATAGCCTTCGGCCAGGATGATGGTGCCCGCCTTCAGGGCCGCGGCCCGCGCCATCTGGAAATTGTAGAGATTGTGGCCCTTGGAAAAGAGCGCCGTCTCGCCGGTGTTGATGTATTTGGGCTTGGCGTCGGCCTCCAGCGCGCGCCCGCCAAAGGCGATCACCCGCCCGCGCCCGTCGGTGATGGGAAACAGCACGCGGCCAAAGAAGAAATCGCGCATGGGCCGCCCGTCATCGGCGGGCCGCGCCAGCCCGGCGGCGATCATGTCTTCCTGGGTGATATTGTGGCCCGTCAGATGGGCGATCAGCGCCTTGCCATCGGCGGGGGCGAAGCCCAGGCGGAACTGTTTGGCCGCCGCCCCGTCCAGCCCGCGGCCCTTCAGGTAATCGCGCGCCGCGCGCCCCTCGGGCCCCAGAAGCTGTTCCTGATAGAAGACCGCCGCCAGTTCCACGATGTCGTAGAGCGATTTTTTCTTCTGCTCGCGCGCTTCATCCTCGGGCGACCAGCGCGGAAGTTCCACGCCCGCCTCGGCAGCCAGCTTTTCCACCGCCTCGGGAAAGGACAGGCCCTCGGTTTCCACCAGCCAGCGGAAACAGTCGCCGCCCTTGCCGCAGCCGAAGCATTTGTAGGTGCGCCGTTCGTTCTCGACCTTGAAACTGGGGGATTTCTCGGCATGGAAAGGGCAGCAGCCCCACATCACGCGGCCCTTGCGGATCAGCTTGACGCGCCGGCCCACCAGCTGGACGAGATCCGTCCGCCGCCTGATTTCCTCCAGCAAGCCTTCGCCATAGCGCATCGGGCCAGTTTATGCGGAAATCCCCTCTGTTTGGGGGATATTTGCGGGGTGCTATCCCTGCTCACCTGTGCATGATTCTGAAAGACCTGTTTGCCATACTGGTCTGGCTGGTCGGGGGAGCAGCAGGAAAACCATGGTCGAATTGCCCTTTGACTGCGAATCCAATCCGCGCTGGCGCCTGCTGGAAGCCGCCCGCGACCAGTTGGCCGCCGCAAGCAGCCTGGAAGAGGTCATCGGGATCGTCCGCGCCTCGGCGCGCCATGTGGTGTCGGCGGACGGGGTGACCTTCGTGCTGCGCGACGGCAACAACTGCCATTACGTCGACGAGGACGCCATCGCGCCCCTGTGGAAGGGCCAGAAGTTCCCCATGTCCAGCTGCATTTCGGGATGGGCAATGATCAACAACCAGACGGCGGTCATTCCCGACGTCTTTGCCGATCCGCGCATTCCCCACGACGTCTATCGCCAGACTTTCGTGAAAAGCATGGTCATGGCGCCGGTGGGGCTTGCCACCCCGGTCGCCGCCATCGGCGCCTATTGGCGCGACAAGCCGGTCATTTCCGAGCGCGAAACCGCGGCGGTCGAGGCGATCGCCGCCATGGTGGGCGAGGCGATGGCACGCGGGAAGTTCGCCGCAGCCTGAAAGCGGTGCGTCAGCCCGAAAGCGCGGCCTTGGTCGCGGCGCTGGCCTTTGAGAAATCCATCTGCCCGGCATGGCGTTCCTTCAGCGCCGCCATCACCTTGCCCATGTCCTTGATGGATGAAGCGCCGACATCGGCGATCACCGCCTTGATCGCGGCGGTGGTTTCGGCCTCGTCCATCTGCCTGGGCATGAAATCGCGGATCACGGCGATTTCCGCGCGCTCGCCCGCCGCCAGTTCGGGACGGTTGCCCGCGTCATAGGCGGCGGCCGATTCCTCGCGCTGCTTGATCATCTTGGCCAGCAAGGTGAGGATTTCGTCGTCGCCCAGCAGTTCGCGGCTGTCCTCGGTGCGCGCGGCGATGTCGCGGTCCTTCAGCGCCGCCAGCACCAGGCGCAGGGTGGCCAGGCGCTTGGCATCCTTGGCCTTCATCGCGTCCTTCATGGCGTCGTTCAGTTGCTGGCGCAGCGACATGGCGGATTCTCTTTCCTCAAAGCGGGCGGAACTTACCGGGAATCGGTGGGTAATTCCAACCTGTTGATTTTGCTGGATTCGCCAGCGGAAATTGGAGTGTTGACGCGCCGGGGCCCCATCCCTATTTTCGCGAAAATTCGAGGCTTCCCATGACCGATTCATCTTCTGCCCAGTCCGCCAGCGCGGGCGCCGCCATTTCGCGCGCGACGCCGGCCCAGAAAGGCGGCCTGATGCTGGCCGACGGCACCTTCTTCGAAGGCGCCGGCTTCGGCGCCGAGGGCGCGATGGCGGGCGAGGTCTGCTTCAACACCGCCATGACCGGCTATCAGGAGATCCTGTCCGATCCCTCCTATGCCGGGCAGATCGTGGCCTTCACCTTCCCGCATATCGGCATCGTCGGCGCCAATGGCGAGGACATCGAGACCATCACCCCGGTGGTGCGCGGTGTGGTGGTGCGCGCCGATGCCGAGCATCCCTCCAACTGGCGCAGCCTGGAAACGCTGGACCGCTGGCTGAAGAAGCACAACATCCCCGCCGTGGCGGGCATCGATACCCGCGCCCTGACAGCAATGATCCGGCAAAAGGGCATGCCGCACGGCGTGGTCGTGAACGGTGAGGCTGACAAACCCGCGCTGCTCGAACAGGCGCAGGCCTTTGGCGGGCTGGAAGGGCTGGACCTGGCCAAGGAGGTCACCGCCCGCCAGATGTACAAGTGGGACGAGCTGCCCTGGGCGATCGGCGAAGGCTATGCCCGCGAAGGCGCGCCCAGTTTCCGCGTCACCGTCATCGACTATGGCGTCAAGCGCAACATCCTGCGGCTGCTGGCCGGCCAGGGCGCGGACATCACCGTGCTGCCCGCCACCGCCACGGCCGAGCAGGTGCTGGCGACTGAGCCGCATGGCGTCATGCTGTCCAACGGGCCGGGCGATCCGGCGGCGACCGGCAGCTATGCCATTCCCACCATCAAGGGCGTGATCGATGCGGGCGTGCCGGTGTTCGGCATCTGCCTGGGCCATCAGATGCTGGGCCTGGCGCTGGGCGCGAAAACCAAAAAGATGCCCCAGGGCCATCACGGCGCCAACCATCCGGTGAAGGATCTTGAAACCGGCAAGGTGGAAATCGTCTCGATGAACCACGGCTTCACCGTGGACCGCGACACGCTTCCGGATGGCGTGACCGAAACCCATGTCTCGCTGTTCGACGGATCGAATTGCGGCATCGCGCTGAAGGACAAGCCGGTGTTCGGGGTGCAGTACCACCCCGAAGCGTCACCCGGCCCGATGGATTCGCACTATCTGTTCGAACGCTTCGCCGAGGCGGCGAAGGCGCGGGTTTAGCGCCGCAGTTCGATCACATCCAAAAGGGATTCCTGGATCGCCGGAATCTCCATTCTGAGATGGTTGTTGCCGATGCCGGTCAGAAGGCCGATCTGGTCGTCGGGCGTGACATCCGCGCCGATCGACGGCGTGCGGCCGGAATAATTGTGCCACGGCTCCTGCTTGGCGCTGGACGCGCCCAGATAGACCCAGCCGCCATCCTGCGGATAGAGGAAGCCGATGGTGCGCTGGGTGCCGGTGACCTTCTGGAACAGAAGCCCGCCGTTCACATAGCGGATGTTGCAGGTGAACCAGCTGGGATAGACGATATAGGGCGACACGCCGCCCAGCTTCATCTGGCGGCAGCGCCAGTTGCCCAGCAGCGCGCGGGCGGGCACGGAACGCGCCTCGGGCTCCAGCACGCGGCGCATGGCGTTGAAGTCGCCCTGGCCCTGATAGGTTTCGGCAGCATGGATCGCGCGCATGCGGATCGAGGGAAGCTGCACCAGCCGGTTGAGATCTTGGGGGGAAGCCTGCTCGCGCCAGCCTGCATGGGCCTGGCCGGCAGTCAGAAAACAGAAGGCGCCAATGGCCAGCGCCACAAAAGCCGTAACGGCGGCGCGTTTGCCGCTGGCTCTACGAATCGTTTCTCCCATCCGTCTGCTCCTGACCATTCTCCTGCGGCGTCCAGCCCTTCAGATCCGCGGTCGGCGGCATGCCGATCACGTTGAAGCCGGCGTCGACGAAATGCACTTCGCCGGTGACGCCACCTGCCAGGTCAGAAAGCAAATACAGTGCCGCGCCGCCCACATGGTTAAGTTCGACGGACTTCTTGAGCGGGGCGTGGGACTTGTTCCACTTGAACACCATGCGCGCATCGCCCACCGCGCTGCCCGCCAAGGTCCGCATGGGACCGGCGGAAATGGCGTTAACGCGGATGCGGTCGCGGCCCAGATCGGCGGCCAGATACCGCACGGATGCTTCCAGCGCCGCCTTGGCCACGCCCATCACATTGTAGTTGGGCATCACCCGCTGTGCCCCAAGATAGGACAGGGTCACCATCGCCCCGCCATCGGTCATCAGGCGGGCCGCCCGGCTGGCCGCGGCGGTGAAGGAATAGCAGGAAATATCCAGCGTTCTCAGGAAGTTGGCGCGGGAGGTGTCGACGTAACGGCCCTTGAGCTCGTCCCGGTCCGAGAAGGCCAGGGAGTGCACCAGAAAATCGATGCCGCCCCAGTTCTGCTCCAGCGCGGCAAAGGCGGCATCGAGCTGTTCGTCGCTTTCCACGTCGGCAGGCAGCACGATGGTGCTGCCGATGGATTCGGCCAGCGGCGTCAGGCGCTTTTTCTGCGCCTCGCCCTGATAGGTAAAGGCAAGCTCGGCGCCCTGCCCGGACAGGGCCTGGGCGATGCCCCAGGCAATGGAATGGTCGTTGGCCACGCCCATCACCAGCCCGCGCTTGCCTGCCATCAGTCCCGTTTCAGGTTGCGCCATCAGGGCCTCGCGCGGCGTTTTCTGTTCCATATCGGCACATCAATCCTGGTAGCGCTGGAAGACCAGCGAGGCATTGGTGCCGCCAAAGCCGAAACTGTTGGAAATGGCGGTATCGATGCGGGCATCATCGATGCGGCGGCGCACGATATTGGCGCCCTCCACGGCGGGGTCGAGTTCCTCGATATTGGCGCTCTCGCAGATGAAGCGGTTCTGCATCATCAGCAGCGTGTAGATCGCCTCATGCACACCCGCCGCGCCCTGGCTGTGGCCGGTCAGCGACTTGGTGGCGCTGATGTAGGGCGTCTTGTCACCGAACACCGTCTTGATGGCGTTGATCTCGGGCACATCGCCCACCGGCGTCGAGGTGGCGTGCGGGTTGATATAGTCGACCGGCGCCTTCACATCCTTCAGCGCCATCTGCATGCAGCGCACCGCGCCTTCGCCCGAGGGCGCGACCATGTCGGCGCCGTCGGCGGTCGCGCCATAGCCGGTGATCTCGGCATAGATCTTGGCGTTGCGGCGCCTGGCGTGTTCCAGCTCTTCCAGGATCAGGATGCCGCCGCCGCCCGAGATGACAAAGCCGTCGCGGTTCTTGTCATAGGCGCGGCTGGCATTTTCCGGCGACGCATTGAAACGCGACGACATCGCGCCCATCGCGTCGAACAGTTCGGACAGCGTCCAGTCCAGCTCCTCGCCGCCGCCGGCGAACATGACGTCCTGCTTGCCCCACTGGATCATCTCATAGGCGTTGCCGATGCAGTTGGCGCTGGTCGAGCAGGCCGAGGAGATGGAGTAGTTCACGCCCTTGGTCTTGAACCAGGTCGACAGGTTGGCGCTGCAGGTCGAGCTCATCGCCTTGGGCACCGCGAAAGGCCCGATGCGCTTGGGCGAATTGTTCTGGCGGGTGGTGTCGGCGGCCGCCACGATGGCTTTCGTGCTGGGCCCGCCGGACCCGACAATGAGGCCGGTGCGCGGATTGGAAACCAGATCCTCGTCCAGGCCGGCATCGGCAATGGCCTGGTTCATCGCCACCCAGCAATAGCCGGCGCCGTCGCCCTGGAACCGGCGGGCGCGGCGGTCCACCGCCTCGTCCAGGTTGATCTTCAGGCTGCCATGCACCTGGGAGCGAAAGCCCAGGCGGATATAATCGTCGGCCGCCACGATGCCCGAGCGCGCATGGCGCAGGCTGTCCGTGACTTCGCTGGCGTTGTTGCCGATGGAAGACACAATGCCCAGGCCGGTTACGACCACTCTTTTCATAAAATCCTCGACTGCAATCGCTGCGGGGCGGCTCAGGCGGAGGCGTTGCCGGTGGCCGGCGCCAGCGCCTCGGTGAACAGGCCCACCCGAAGCCCCTTGGCTTCATAGATGGTCTTGCCGTCCACCTGCACAATGCCGTCGGCGACGCCCATGAACAGTTTGCGCATGATCACGCGCTTCAGATTGATGATGTAGGTGACCTTCTTGGCGGTGGGCAGCACCATGCCGGTGAACTTCACTTCATCCACGCCCAGCGCGCGGCCCTTGCCCGGACCGCCCATCCAGCCCAGGAAGAAGCCGACAAGCTGCCACAGCGCATCCAGGCCCAGGCAGCCGGGCATCACCGGATCGCCCAGGAAGTGGCATTTGAAGAACCACAGGTCCGGGTTGATATCGAATTCGGCCACGATCTCGCCCTTGCCCTCGGTGCCGCCATCGGCGGTGATCGAGGTGATGCGGTCGAACATCAGCATGGGCGGCGCGGGCAACTGGGCGTTGCCGGGCCCGAACAGTTCGCCGCGGGCACAGGCCATCAGGCCCTGAAGATCGAAACTGGATTTACGCAAGGGTTTGTCCACTGGTCGGTATCCCTGAATCGAGGCCCCGGAACTCCCGGCTTTCCCGCTGGCTCCTAGCCCAAAAAGGGGCATCGGGGCTACCGCAAAAGCCCGGATATCCGGCAAAAGACAGCAGGCCCGGCAGAAGATGGGGGCCGCCGCTAAAAACCTGCCGCGAACGCCCTATTGATTAGAAACGTTCTAACAAGTATCCTGTGGCAAGTTTAGCAGTCTTGCCCCGCCTCTGTCAGGCACCCTCTGTCAGGCATCGTGGGCATTTGGGCGGCCATGGCGGCGGCCCGAAGGGACTGGAAGGAGAGCCTTTGATGGTTCGGAACATGCGGGAAGCCGCCAGACATGCCATGGGACGGACCAGTGGCCGGGCTGCGGAACGCGATCCGCAAGGCCAGGCCGCCGCGCAGGCGCGCCTGAAGGCCAGCGGCCTGCGGCCCACCCGCCAGCGCCTGGAACTTGCCGGGCTACTGTTCCAGGGCCATGACCGGCATGTGACGGCCGAAAGCCTGCATGACGAAGTCACCCGGGCCGGCGTGAAAGTGTCACTGGCCACGGTCTACAATACGCTGCACCAGTTCACCGGGGCGGGTCTTCTGCGCCAGGTGGTGGTGGATGCCAGCCGCAGCTATTTCGACACGAATGTTCACGATCACCAGCATTTCTTCCACGAAGACGAAGGCCGGCTGATCGACATTCCCGGCGAGACGATTGCGGTGACCAACGTGCCCACCCCGCCCGACGGGCTGGCGGTGGACCGCGTCGATGTCGTGGTCCGCGTGAAGCGCGCCTGAATTCTCCCCTTTGCGCGAAGCGCATAAAGGGGAGATGTCGGCAACGATGGGTCTGCCGTGGCAGACCGAGTTGCCGACAGAGGGGTTCACTTACTAAAGCTGCGAGTCATTCTCATAGATTAGAATCATTCTAATCTGTTGACAGATGCTGCCCGCAGCGCCAGTCTCCGCTTCGATTTTCACACGCCAAGGAGGCCCCAATGCCTGCACTCGCAAACACCAAGACCTGGGAAAACCTGAAGGAAGCCTTCGCCGGCGAAAGCCAGGCCAACCGCCGCTACCTGTATTTCGCGCAGAAGGCCGACGTGGAAGGCTTTAACGACGTCGCCGCCGTGTTCCGCTCGACCGCGGAAGGCGAAACCGGCCACGCCCACGGCCATCTGGAATATCTTGAAGAGGTCGGCGATCCGGCGACCGGCGAGCCGATCGGCGCCACCGATGCCAACCTGAAGGCGTCGATCGCCGGCGAGACCCACGAATACACCGACATGTATCCGGGCATGGCCAAGACCGCGCGCGAGGAAGGCTTCGACGAGATCGCCGACTGGTTCGAGACCCTGGCCAAGGCCGAAAAGTCCCATGCCGGCCGCTTCCAGAAGGCTCTGGACTCCTTGGCCTGACCCCCTCCGGCTTTCGCAACTTTGCTTGCCGCGCCGAAAAGCGCGGCGGCGCGTTGCTACAGCCACCTCCCCCTCCATGGCGCTTCGCGCCGAGGGGGAGGCGCTGGGGCCATACCGCGAGGACCTGACGACACAGCCGCGCGGATCATTTCATCTGCGCGGCTGTTTTTCTTTGAAGCGATTTTATCCGAGGGATAGTGCATGAGCGGCGAAGGCAGCCTGGAAGCCCCCACACGGCAGATCATCGACTGGAAAAATCCCGATTTCGCCGATCCGGCCAAGCTGGACGAGGAAATGCGCCGGGTTTTCGACATTTGTCACGGCTGCCGCCGCTGCTTCAACCTGTGCGATTCCTTTCCGCGCCTGTTCGACCTGATCGACGACAGCCCGCAGGAGGATGTCGAGCACCTGGCCTCCGAAAGCTTCAAGCCCGTCGTGGAGGCCTGCACCCTCTGCGACATGTGCTTCATGACCAAGTGCCCCTATGTGCCGCCGCATCCCTTCATGCTGGACTTTCCGCACCTGATGCTGCGCCACCGCTTCGTCGAGGCGAAGAACGGCCAGACCGAGGCCGTCCAGCAGCAGTTGGCCGAAACCGACCGCAACGGCAGCGCCGCGCGCTTTGTCTCGCCCATCGTCAACTGGGCCGGCACCAACACCGCCATGCGCGCGGTGATGGACAAAACCGTGGGCATCGACGCCAAGGCGACGCTGCCCAAATTCCATGCCCGCACCTTCACCGCCCAGGCCAAACAGGAAGACGGCACGGTGAACAGCGCCGCGCCCGCCTTCGGCAAGCGCAAGGCCGCGCTCTATGCCACCTGCTTCGTCAACTACAACAAGCCCGACACCGGCATGGATGCGCGCGCGGTGCTGAACCATATCGGCGTGGAAACCACCGTCGCCTATCCCGGCTGCTGCGGCATGCCTTTCCTGGAGCAGGCCGAACTGGACCGGGTGTCCCAGAACGCCGCCAAGGTGTCCAAGGAGCTCTGCAAGCTGATCGACCAGGGCTATGATATCGTCGCGCTGACCGCCAGTTGCGGACTGATGCTGAAATTCGAATGGGCGCTGGTGTGCCCCGACAATCCCGACGTGAAGAAAGTGTCGGAGCATGTCTTCGACATCGACGAATATGTCGTGGACGTCGCCAAGAAGGAGGGTCTGCCTTCTGGTCCTTCTGGCGGCATGGAACCGCTGCCCGAAGGCGTCACCGTGCATCTGGCCTGTCACGCCCGCGCCCAGAATATGGGCCCCAAGGCGGCCGAGATGCTGCGCATGATTCCCGAAACCCCGGTGGAGGTGATCGAGCGCTGTTCCGGTCACGGCGGCACCTTCGGCGTGGTCAAGCCGACCCATGACGTGGCGGTGAAGGTGGGCAAGCCCGTCTTCCGCGCCGCCGAAAAGCAGGCCCGCGGCCATATCGTGTCGGACTGCCCGCTGGCCGCCCAGCACATCGTTTCCCACACAGATACGCCCGCGCGCGAACCCGAACACCCCATCCAGATCATGGCGCGCGCCTTTGGGCTGAAGAAGGAGTAAGGCCATGAGCGAAGCTGCCCGCAAGATCACGCCCGAAGACCTGCTGCCGCTGAAGGACTACGACCAGCAGCGCAAGGCGCTGAAGGCCAACCTGATCCCGGTGAAAAAGCTGCGCCGGGTCGAGGTCGGACCCTTCGCCACCTTCTATTTCGAGAACTACGCCACCATGTGGCTGCAGGTGCAGGAGATGCTGCGGATCGAAAAGGGCGGCGACGCCCAGATCCCCGGCGAACTGGAAGCCTATAATCCGCTGATCCCGCAAGGGTCCGAACTGATCGCCACCATGATGCTGGAGATCGAGGACGAAAAGCGCCGCAACAGCGTGCTCATGACCCTGGGCGGGGTCGAGGAAACCATCTTCATGGAAGTGGGCGGCCAGACCATTCACGCCACCCCCACCGAATATGAAGACCGCACCACCCCCGACGGCAAGACCAGTTCCGTCCACTGGCTGCGCTTTTCCTTCACCCCGGAACTGATCGCCGCCTTCAGGGACGAAAGCCAGCGCGTGGTGCTGGGCCTGAGCCACAAGAATTACGGCCACATGGCGGTGCTTTCGGCCGAAACACGCCAGGCCCTGGCCAAGGACTTCGCCTGACAGCACGCATTTCTGCTATGAGGCAGACGCTATGATGCGTCTGAATCTCTCAAGCTTGGCAATTCTGGTGTTTGCGCTTGCGGTCACGCCCGCGCTGGCCCAGCAGACCGATGCCGCCCCGCCCTCGCTGGCGGCATGGCCCGCGCCGACCTGCGAAAAGCCCGATTCCAAGCCGCTGGAGATGAAGCCCGGCAACGACAGCGGCGACATCGCCGCCTACAACACCAAGGTCCACCGCTTCAACCGCATGTCGGCTGAGTTCAATGCCTGCACCAAGGCCTATATCGACACCATTCACCAGCAGATCGAAACCTTGCGCACCGGCACCAAGGCGAAGCTGAAGGCCATCGTCGATCACGGCAATGGCCGCATCCGCACCGTCGCCCGGCAGGTCAACATGGCGGTGGAGGCGGGCAACCAGGCCGCCGCGGGCCAGAAAGTGAGCGTGCCCGCGATTGCCGATCCCGATCCGGAATTTCCCCCCGCCGCCTGCAAGCCGCCGGACGAAGCCCTGCTCAAGCGGACATCGAAACTGAACCGGGTGAGCGCCAAGGCCGCCAACGCCTATGACGCACAGTATGACGCTTTCAATGCCTGCATCGCCGATTATATCGACAAGGGCCAGGCCGAGTTGCGCAAAATCCAGGCCGACACCGCCGCCCGGCAACAGGCGATGGTGGACCGCACCAACAAGCAGATCGATCTGCTGAACCAACTGTCCGCCCAGGCCGCCGACGGCGCCACCGAGACCGCGCGCCAGACCGCCGCCAAGCTGGGCATGGTGTCGACCGAGGATCCCGCGACCCAGGCGGTGGACCGCGATGCGACCCTGCCGCCCTAGAGATCAAAGTTTGACCCGGCCTTCGCAGATATCGGCATAGCGCGCGGCGGTGAGAATCTCATAACCACCCTTGTCCGGGTCGAGCCAGTAGATCGGATCGGCAATCGCGGCCGGATCGAACCCGTCCTTCACCAGGTCGACCTTGCGCTGCTTGAAGGTGCCGGTGACGTCGATGGCGGGCGACAGGCGCAGGAAGATCGGCCAGGCATAATGGGGCAGGCGCTGGGCCAGATGCGCCGGCAGCGCGCCCATGTCGAAATCACCGTCCACCACGATCGCCGCCATGCCGGCGCGCCCGTCCACGCCCGGCACCTTCATGCCGTAGACATTGGCCTCGCGCACGCCGGGCACCGCGCCCAGCGCACCGCTGACCTCGCCGGTGGCGACATTCTCGCCCTTCCAGCGAAACGTGTCGCCGATGCGGTCGACAAAATAGAAATAGCCGTGTTCGTCGCGCCGCATCAGGTCGCCGGTGCGGAACCAGGCATCGCCCTTGTGCATCACGTCGCGCAGGACTTTTCTTTCGCTGGCAGTCTTGTTGCCCGAATAGCCCTCGAAGCCGCGGCCCGCGCGGGCCGAGATGCGTCCCACCGTCTCGCCTACCTCGTCGGGCCCGCATTCGATGCAAAGCCCGTCATCCCCGCGCACCGGCATCTCACTTTCCACATCGAAACGCATCACGCGGGTCGGCAGCAGCCATTGCAGATAGTTCGGCACCCGGCCCACCGAACCCACCGTGCCGTCATAGTTCAGCATCGAGACATTGCCCTCGGTCGCGCCATAGAATTCCACGATGCGCGGAATGGCGAAACGCGCCTGGAACTCGCGCCAGATTTCGGGCCGCAACCCGTTGCCGGTGATGACGCGGACCTGGTGGCCCTTTTCCAGCGGGCTTTCGGGCTGGTTGAGAAGATAGCGGCACAGCTCGCCGATATATTCGAAGATCGTGGCCTGGTAGTGGTGAATGTCGCTCCAGAATTCGTGCACCGAGAATTTGCGCTTGATGATCAGCGCCCCGCCCCGAAGGAAGGCCAGCCCCACCGCGCAGACCCCGCCGGTGGAATGGTAAAGCGGCAGGGGATTGTAGATGCGGTCGCTGGCCCGCGGCGACAGCGCGCCGACAAAGCCGTACATCATGAACAGCATCCGCATGTGGGTGAAGTTGGCCGCCTTGGGCAAGCCGGTGGTGCCGGACGTGTAGATGAAAAAGGCACGGTCCTGCAGCGTCACCCCGGCGCGCGCCGAACGGGGCACCGGCGCCTCGCCCGCCGCATCCAGTGCCGCGTCCAGCCCGTTCATGCCGTCGGCCTCGCCGCCCTGCACCCACGCTTGCGGCGGATCGGCAAAGGTGGCGGACCGGACATGATCCGCAAGTTCCACCCCCACGATCACATGGCGCGCCCCGCACAGGGCGATGGAATGGGCCAGCCCCTCGCCCATCAGGTTGGTGTTGATCAGCGCGGCCTGCATGCCCGCCTTGAACAGGCCCAGCCAGGCGCAGATGAAATCGGGGCGGTTCTCCATCAGCAGCGCCACGCAGTCGCCCTGTCCCAGCCCCCGCCCGATCGCCCAATGGGCATAGGCGTTGGCGCGCCCGTTCATCCGGACATAGGAAAGCTGGCTGTCCTGATAGATCAGCGCGGGTGCATGGGGACGGCGGCGCGCCTGATCCTCGACGATGTCGACGATGGTGCGGGTCGCATGCGGCTTCAGCCGGCGCAGCATCCACAGCGTGCGCACGATATGACTGAGATAGACATATTCGCGCCGGATGGCGGCGGCCAATGGCATGGCGTTTCTCCCAACCACAGACTGGCTGGCGCGCACACGCCAATCAAGCTGTGTTAGAAGGCGCCATGGCCGAAACAGCGGATGACCCCCTGGACCTGCGCGGACTCAAATGCCCGCTGCCCGCCATGCTGGCGCGCAAGGCGCTGGCCAGGCTTGCCGCGGGCGTGACGCTGACGGTACAGGCCGACGATCCCATGGCGCTGGTCGACATTCCGCACATGTGCCACCGCGAGGGCCATGCCCTGCTGAACGTGACCCGGCATGGCACCTATGCGGACTTTTCGATTCGCGCCGCTGCGATCAGTTCGGGGGCGGCGGCGGCGCAGGAGGCGGAGCCTGACGCGCATCCGCACGCGAATCCGGCGGCACAGCATCGGGACCCAGACGCCTGATCACCTCGCTGGCGTTGATCGACCGCGGTTCCTTGGCAGCCTGTTCGGGGGTCAGCAGCACGATCTCGGCATAGGCCTGGAAGCGGGTGCGCGCCACCACGTCGACCGAAGGCTGATAGGCAAAGCCCCAGCCGCCCCAATAGGGGTAGTAGCGGCCATACCAGGGCGGGCCGAACCAGGGGTCCGGCGGCATGGGCGGCAGGGCGTGATAGGTGGTGTTCGCCCGGGTGTTGCGGGTGTCGAACATGAAATTGTCGGACCCGGCGGCCCGGGTCACTTCGGCGGCCCGCAGCAGGAGGTAGCTTTCCACGGTGTCGCGCGGGGTGGCCGAATTGCCGTCAAAGGTGATGCGGTAGCGGTTCGGGGCCAGTTCCCGGTCGGTATAGCCGGTCTGCTGGCCCTCAAGCCGGGGGCCATAGGGGGTGGGGCTGGCACAGCCAGCCAGCACCAGGCCAGCCAGAACAAGCCCGCCAAGGGCCAAAAGCGGGCGGGGCCGGGTTTGGGGCCGGCTCCAGGCGCCGTCAGGGAAAAGCTGGTTAATCCGCGTCATTTCGAGGCTCCGGTTCAGCGCCCCTCGCTGAAAGCTGAATATGGTAACGGCGGGGCCCAAAGCCAAGTTCCGTCATGCCCGCGCACCTGGGGAGGCGCCCGCCCAGGCACCCGCCATCCTGGGGCCTGGGGCCCGCCATGACCTTGATTGCGCGCATTTTTCGCTGGCCTGGTATATGCTGCTTCGCACCTGCCCTCTTGCCATTGTCGGCGCGGCGTAAGAAGTTCGCCTTGCCGGGCGCGCCGCCGCAAGGCATGGTCCGATGGGTGGGCCGACACGACCCGTAAGGCCGGGTCCTGATAACGAGCCTTGGGGGCCTGAACGATCGCCATGCACGGTCTTTCTCTATTCCTGCAATTCGCCCTCTGCCTTGTTCTGGTTTCCGTCTGCACCCTTTCGGTTCAGCTCGCCTGCCTGGCCTGGGTGCGGGTCTTCCGCCGCGCGCCCGCACTGAAGCTGGCTGACACGGACGATGCTGCACTGCCGCATGTGCTGGTACAGCTTCCCGTCTGCAACGAGGGCCCGCTGGCCGTGCGCGTCGCCGAAGCCGCCGCGCTGCTGGACTGGCCCCGTGACCGCCTGACCATCCAGATCCTCGACGATGGCGACAGCGCCGACCATGACGCGCTGGCCGAAGCGGTGCGCGCGGTGGTGCCCGCCGATGTCGATCTGCAGATTCTGCGCCGGGGCAACCGCAAGGGTTTCAAGGCCGGCAACCTGGCCTTCGGACTTTCCCATTCGACCGCGCCCTTTGTCGCCGTGCTCGACGCCGACTTTGTGCCGCCCGCCGATTTCCTGCGCCGCACCGTTCCGGCGCTGTTGGCCGATACGGGCCTGGCCTTCGTCCAGGCGCGCTGGGGCCATGCCAACCGCACCGCCAACTGGCTGACCCGGGTGCAGGGCGTGCTGCTGGATTCGCATTTCGCGGTCGAGCAGGAAGCGCGCTTCCGCGCCGGCATGCCCATGTCGTTCAACGGCAGCGCGGGCGTGTGGAACCGCATTGCCATCGAACAGGGCGGCGGCTGGAGCGGCGACACGCTGACCGAGGATCTGGACCTGTCGATGCGCTGCATGATGGCGGGCTGGCGCGGCGCGATGGTGCCCGACCTGGTCGTGCCGGGCGAACTGCCCCAGACCGCGGCGGCCTGGCGCGCGCAGCAGGCGCGCTGGACGAAGGGCCATGCCCAGGTGGCGCGCAAGCTGTTGCCAACGATCTGGTCCAGCGCCATGCCGGTGTGGAAGAAGACCGCCATGACGCTTCAGATGTGCCAGTTCGCCTTCTACATGCTGGCCTTCGCCTCGGCCGCGATCTCGCTGACGCTTATGTATATGGGCGTGGTCTATCTGGCGGGCGTCGCGATCCTGGGACTGGTGGTGACGCTGTTGGGGCTGAGCTGCAGCCTGTTCTATCTGTGGCTGGGCCAGCGCATGCTGGAGCGTCACAACGAACCGCGCCTGATCCCCTCGCTGCTGCTGGCGGTGGTGTTTCCGTCCGGCCTGATCCTGGCCAACACCCGCGCCACCTATGACGCATTCTTTTCCACCCACATGGATTTCAACCGCACCATCCGCGTGGGCGAAACCTACAAGGGCCGCTGGCGCGGCACGCCCGAACTGGTCGCCGGCCTGCTGCTGCCGGTGTTCGCGCTGGCCGAACAGCCTATCGGCGCACCTTTCTTCTTCTTCGCCGTCGCCGGGCTTGTCTCGATCGGCGTGATGGGCGTGGCCGGATCGCCCAAACCGGTACGCCAGCAGATACCCTCCGGCGAATAGCCCGCGCGGCCCGCGCCGTTTCATCCCAAACAGCAAGTTAACCATGCCGCGCCGGCAGCGATTGCCGGCGTTTTGCGAATTTCGCGTTCGATAAAATTCGACGCATCCGCCTAACCTCGTTTTCGCGCCTGCCCGGCTAGCCTTCATGGGCGTGCAGGCGAAGACCTGCCTTTGCGGGTAGCGGGGTCATGCGAAAGATCGGGCTGACAAATATCGGAATTGCCGCGCTGGTTGCGCTGGCACTGGAAGGCTGCGTCAGCGCGCCGCCCATGGACTATGCCGCCATGCCGCGCGAACACGGGCGCAGCAACCTGATCGACCAGGGCGACGGCACCAGGATTCAGTGCGTGCCGTTCGCGCGCGACGAATCGGGCATCCTGATCTACGGCGACGCCGTCACCTGGTGGGACCAGGCCAGCGGGCGCTATGCGCGCGACACCACGCCGTCTCTCGGTTCGGTGATGGTGCTGCACAATTATGCCGGCGCGGGCCACGGCCACCTGGCGGTGGTGCGCAATGTCGTGAACAGCCGCGAAATTCGCGTCGATCACGCCAACTGGCTGAACGACGGATCGGTGTTCCTGAACGATCCGGTCGTCGATGTCAGCGCCGACAATGACTGGTCGGCGGTGCGGGTGTGGAACATTCCGGGCAATGCCTGGGGCGGGCGCGTCTATCCCGTGCAGGGTTTCATCGCGCAATCGGGCAATGCGCCGTCCAAGGCGCGCGGCGGCGGCATGGGGCCGGTGGCCTTCGCCGGCAAATAACACTGATATCCCAGTCACTTGACCCGCGCTGGACGAGACAACTGCGTCCTACTGCCTCGCCCCCTTTGAGCATCCGCAGCAACCGGCCTATTTTGGCCCCGCCCAGTGGGGGGCTATACGGAACGCCCGAGAGTCGAACTCCCCGTCCGCGCGTTCCTTCATCCGCATCATGAGCCATCATCGTCCGTGAGCAGCGCAGAGCAGGCCACTTCCGACAATTCCCATGGTCCCGGCCAGCGCCGCAACGCGATGCTGATGCTGGGCGCGCTGGGCGTGGTGTTCGGCGACATCGGCACCAGCCCGCTTTACGCGCTGCGCGAAACCGTCCACGCCACCACCGCCATCTATGCCAACCATGCCGCGGTGATGGGCTCGCTGTGCCTGATCTTCTGGTCGGTGATCGCGGTGGTGACGATCAAGTATGTCACCCTGATCATGCGCGCCGACAATGACGGCGAAGGCGGCGTGCTGGCGCTGGCGGCGCTGGCGCATCGCTCGCCGGGCCTGAGCCGCGGGGTCAAATCGATCATCGGCGTGGGCGCGGGCGTCGGGCTGGCGCTGTTCTATGGCGACGGCATGCTGACGCCGGCCATCACCGTATTGTCCGCGGTCGAGGGCCTGACCGTCGAATCCAAGGCCTTCGAGCCCCTGGTGCTGCCGCTGGCGCTGATCATCCTGATCGGCCTGTTCGCGCTGCAAAGCCGCGGCACCCATCGCATCGGCCGCATCTTCGGGCCCGTGATGGTCGTGTGGTTCGCCGCCCTGACCGGGTTCGGCGTCGCCTCCATCATCGACACGCCGGTCATCCTGGGTGCAATCAATCCCTGGTACGGCATCCGCCTGTTTACGACCGCGCCGTGGATCGCCTTTGTCAGCCTGGGCGCGGTGGTCCTGGCGGTGACGGGCTGCGAGGCGCTGTATGCCGACATGGGACATTTCGGCAAACGGCCGATCCAGCACGCCTGGTACTTCATCTGCCTGCCGGCGCTGATGTGCAATTACTTCGGCCAGGGCGCCGCCCTGCTGCGCAATCCCGACCAGGCGCCCATCGCCTTCTATTCCGTCATTCCGCACTGGGCGCATCTGCCGATGGTGGGCATGGCGACCCTGGCCGCCATCATCGCCAGCCAGGCGGTGATCACCGGGGTCTTTTCCATGACCCAGCAGGCGGTGCAGCTGGGCCAGTTCCCGCGCATGGAGATCCGCCACACCAGCGCCACCGACTATGGCCAGGTCTATGTGCCCAACATGAACATCGTGCTGGGCATCGGCGTGGTTCTGATCGTGCTGATCTTCAAGAGCTCCGAGGCGCTGGCCGCGGCCTATGGCATTGCGGTCACCGGCGTGATGGCGATCGACACCTTCAACGTCGCCCTGGTGGCGGGCAAGCAGTGGCGCTGGAACCCGTTCCTGGTGGTGGGCCTGTTCGGCCTGCTGTGGCTGATCGACGTCATTTTCCTGGCATCCAATGCGCTGAAAATTCCCGAAGGCGGCTGGCTGCCGCTGTTCATTGCCTTCTGCGTCTTCCTGATGATGGACACCTGGCGCAAGGGCCGGCGCGTGCATCTGGAAAAGGTCCGCAGCGAATCGCTGCCGCTGAACCTGTTCGTGGAGCGCGCGGACAAAAGCACCACCCGCGTGGCGGGCCTGGGCGTGTTCCTGGCCTCGCGCACCGACGTGGTGCCCGGCTCGTTGCTGCACAACCTCAAGCACAACAAGGTGCTGCACGAGCGCGTGGTGATCTGCAACGTGATGGTCGAGGACACGCCGCTGGTGCCCGCCGCCAAGCGCATCGAGGTCGATAAGCTGGGCAAGGGCATCTATACGGTGAAGGTCCATCACGGCTTCTTCGAAACGCCCGACGTGCCCAAGGCGCTTGAGGATGCGCGCCGCTTCGGCCTGGCGCTGGACCTGGACACCGCGACCTTCTTCATCGGCCGCGAGACGCTGGTGCCCGACCAGCGCTCGGAGCTTGGCCACTGGCGCAACTGGCTCTATCGGCACATGGCAGGTGCCGCGCTTTCGCCGGCACGGTTTTATCAACTTCCGCCCAACAGGGTGGTAGAATTGGGGTCGCAGATCACCATCTGACCGATCTGCTTTTTCTTGGCCGATGCCCGCGTGCCAATAGTGGCAAGTCTGGATGCGGGCCGCCCGACCGAGTCTTTCGAGAGAGGCTCATACCCATCATGCATCAGGATATCAGGGCGCCCTTTGGGCGTACCCTTTCGCTCACCCTTGGCGCACTGGGCGTCGTGTTCGGCGATATCGGAACATCGCCGCTCTATGCCATGCGCGCCTCAGCGCTGGCGGCGGGCGGCGACGTTCCTTCGCCTTTCGTGATCTATGGCGCGTTGTCGCTGATTTTCTGGTCACTGCTGATCGTCGTGACCCTCAAATATGCCTCTTTCATCATGCGCGCCGACAACAATGGCGAAGGCGGCGTTCTGGCGCTGGCGACGCTGGCGCACCGCGCGCCGGTCAGTCGCCGCACCAAGACCGCGATCGGCATTGCCGCGCTGCTGGGGTTGGCGCTGTTCTATGGCGACGGCATGCTCACGCCGGCCATTTCCGTGCTGTCGGCGGTGGAAGGCATTGGCGTGTCCGGCGACAGGGGGCTGGTCATTCCGCTGACCCTGATCATCCTGATTGGCCTGTTCCTGGCACAGCGCCACGGTACCGAGCGCATCGGCAAGCTGTTCGGGCCGGTGATGATCCTGTGGTTTTCGGTCCTGGCCGTGCTGGGTGTGAAATCGATCCTGGCGACGCCGCAGATTCTGTCGGCGCTCAATCCCTGGCATGGCATTCTTCTGTTCGCGCATGAGCCCTGGACCGCCTTTGTCGCGCTGGGCGCCATCGTGCTGGCGGTGACCGGCTGCGAGGCGCTCTATGCCGACATGGGCCATTTCGGCGCCCGCGCCATTCGCTGGGCGTGGGCATTCGTGGCCTTTCCCGCGCTGACTCTCAACTATTTCGGCCAGGGCGCACTGCTGCTGCGCGATCCGCAGTCGATGCCCTTTCTGTTCTACGCCATGGTGCCGGGCTGGGCCCACATTCCCATGGTGATCCTGGCCACCATTGCCACCATCATCGCCAGCCAGGCTGTGATCAGCGGGGTCCTTTCCATCACCCGCCAGGCCGTGCAGTTGGGCCAGTTGCCGCGCATGGAGGTACGCCACACCTCGGCGCGCGAGGAAGGCCAGATCTATGTGCCACGCATCAACGCCATGCTGGGCATCGGCGTGGTGCTGATCGTGCTGATCTTCAAAAGCTCCGATGCGCTGATGACCGCCTATGGCATCGCGGTAACCGGCGTGATGGTGATCACCACGGTTCTGGCCGGGATCGTGGCCGCCTATCTGTGGCGCTGGCCCCGGCCCCTGGTCATCGGCCTGTGCGCGGTGCTGGGTGTCATCGACCTGGCCTTCCTGTCATCCAACGCCTTGAAGATCGCCGAAGGCGGCTGGCTGCCGCTGGCCGCCGCGGCCGCGGTGTTCGTGGTGATGGACACCTGGCGGCGCGGCCGGCGCGCCCATCTGGAAAAGATGCGGCAGGATTCGCTGGCCCTGGACCTCTTCCTGGAACGGGCCGACCGCTTCAGCCAGCGCATCGCCGGCACCGCCATCTTCCTGTCACCGCGGCTAGACGTTGTGCCCGGCGCGCTGCTGCACAGCCTGAAACACTATCATGTGCTGCATGAGCGCGTCGTGATCTGCCAGGTGTCGGTCAGCGACACGCCGCATGTTGCCGCCGAACGGCGCGTGACGATCGAAAAGCTGGGCAAGGGTTTTTTCGCGCTGCGCCTGAGTTACGGCTTCTTCGAATCGCCGGACATTCCCGCTGCGCTGGAACAGGCGCGCGGTCAGGGGCTGGCGCTGGAGCCTGACGCCACCACCTATTTCCTGGGCCGCGAAACGCTGGTGGCGGGCCATGCACCCAGCCTGAAGGGCTGGCGCGTGGGGCTGTACATGTGGCTGGCGTCACACGCCCTGGCACCGGCACGCTTTTTCCACCTGCCGCCGGGACGCGTGGTCGAACTGGGAACGCAGGTTTCAGAATAAGCCGAACTTGTCGGGGCAAGGCTCGCCTGCGGCAACCGAGCTGCCGACGGAGGGGTTCAATCTAAAGCATAGACAAGCGCTTTCAGATAGGCGCTTTCGGGCAGCATCGGATGCACCGGATGGTCCGGGCTGGCCCCGGCCTGGCGGATCAGCGCGGCGCGCCGCCCGGTGCGCTGAAGACCGGCGGCGCATTCGGCGGCAAAGCGGTCCATCCCGATATTGTGCGAGCAGGACGCCACCATCAGCAGGCCGTTCTTCGCGGTCACGCTGGCGGCAAGCCGCGCCAGCCTGCGATAGGCGCGCGCGCCCGCTTCCAGGTCCTTTTTCGATTTCACGAAGGGCGGCGGATCGGCCAGCACGATGTCGAATGTCTCGCCGCGCCCGCCCAGCCGCTCCAGCTCCTCGAACACGTCGGCGCGCACCGCCTGTATCTTCACCGCGTTGGCGCGCGCGCTTTCCTCGGCCAGCGCCAGTGCGGGGGCTGACGAATCCAGGCAGATCACCTCGCGCGCGCACGCCTTGGCCGCTGCGATGCCGAAACCGCCGGCATAGGAATAGGCGTCCAGCACGCTCTTGCCCTTTGCCAGCGCGGCGATGAAGGCACGGTTGTCGCGCTGGTCGTAATACCAGCCGGTCTTCTGGCCTTCCGCCAGGTCGGCGAAATAGCGCACGCCGTTTTCCTCGAGCTGGATGCGGCGGCCCTCGCCTTTCAGCACCCGCACATCGGCCTCAAGCCCTTCCAGCGCGCGCGACGGCGCATCGTTGCGCAGGATCACCGTGCGCGGCGACAGCAGCTTTTCCAGCGCCGCCAGGATGACGGGCTGCAGGCGCTCCATTCCCGCCGTGCCGGTCTGAACCGTCAGCGTGTCGTCGAAGCGATCGATCACCAGGCCCGGCAGGCCATCGCCTTCGGCATGGACCAGCCGGTAATAGGGCTTGTCATACAGCGCATCGCGCAGCGCCAGGGCGCGGCCCAGGCGCGCGGCCATGAATTCCGCATCGATCGTCACATCGCAGTCATCGGCCAGCAGGCGCACTGCGATAAGGCTGTGGGGATTGAAATAGCCGGTGCCAAAGCCCTGGCCGTCAAATCCGCGCACATTGACGATGCTGCCGGGCGCAATGGCCTTGGCCGCCGCGTCCATCCGCAATTCGTTGGCGAAGATCCAGGGCGAGCCGGCGCGGATTCGTTTTCCCGCGCGCGGGCCCTTGGGCAGGATGACGGTCTTGCGGGACATGTTGCGGATACACCTCTGGGCTGGGCTCTAGTAGCGCCCCCTTGCGCCAGCGTCCATCCGGTCCTTAGATGGCCCGGTTATAATCGTGTTGCGGCGCGCGGAACCCGCGCCCAGGGAGAAAAATGATGGCCGCCGACGGCAAGTGGGAAATCGTGATCAATTCGCCGATGGGCGCGCAAAAGGCCACACTGGACCTGGCCACCAGCGGCGACAGCCTGACGGGCACCCAGTCGGCGGCACAGGGCTCCGGCCCGCTGGAAAACGGCAAGGTTGACGGCGATTCCCTCAGCTGGTCGGCCAAGATCACCTCGCCCATGCCCCTGACGCTGGATTTCACCGGCACGGTGGAAGGCGACAAAATGTCCGGCCAGGTCAAAGCCGGCGCTTTCGGGTCATTTCCCTTCACCGGCAACCGCGTCGCCTGATACAATCCGGCGATACAAGATGGGTGGCCGCCGGCCGACGTGAACTGCGCGGCCGGCCTTGCAAGGGCCGCCCATTCGCTTTTTGGGAGCGAGCCCTTGAACCTGCCGATTCACAAGGAAGGCTTTCCCTTCATCGCCCTGTTCGCGGCGGTGAACCTGCTGGCCTTCCTGTTCGCCGCCTGGCTGGGCTGGGTGCTGCTGCCGGTCACCATCTGGTGCATCGCCTTTTTCCGCGATCCCGAACGCAAGCCTCCCGAAGGCGAAGACCTGATCATCTGCCCCGCAGACGGCAAGCTGCTGCCGATCGTCGATGCGGTGCCGCCTGCCGAACTGGGGCTGGGCGATGCGCCGCGCAAACGCCTGTCGGTCTTTATGAATGTCTTCAACGTGCATGTGAACCGCAATCCGGTCTCCGGCAACGTCGTGGCGCTGGCCTATCGGCCGGGCAAGTTCTTCAATGCCAGCTTCGACAAGGCCTCGATCCACAATGAGCGCATGTCCGTGCGTCTGCGTCCCACCGGCCGGGGCGACACACAGGACCTGGCGGTGGTGCAGATCGCCGGACTGGTGGCGCGGCGCATCGTCTGCGACCTGACCAAGGGCCAGGGGGTGCTAAGGGGCGCGCGATTTGGCATTATCCGCTTCGGCAGCCGGGTCGATGTCTTCCTGCCGGAGGGCACCGAGATCCTGGCTGAACCCGGCACCAAGGTGCGGGCGGGCGAAACGGTCCTGGCCCGCTTTGTCTGAGTCTGAATTTGAGCGCGGCATGACGGACGCCCGCATGCCGCAAGAAGGATCGCCAAGAGGCCTGTCCGTGGAACAGCCCGATCGCATATCCCGCCGCAAGCGTGCGCGCCAGATCGTGGCGGCGCGGCTTGAACGGCTGGAAGACCTGTCCATCGGCAAGCTGGTGCCGTCCACCATCACGCTGCTGGCGCTGGCCAGCGGCACCACCGCGATCCGCTTCGCCCTGAACGGGCAATGGAAGCAGGCGGTCGGCTTTGTCGTCGCCGCGATGATCCTGGACATGCTGGACGGGCGCGCCGCGCGCCTTCTGGGCGCCGACAGCCGCTTTGGCGCCCAGCTCGACAGCCTGGCCGACCTTGTCAGCTTCGGCGTGGCGCCCGGCGTCATCATGTACATGTGGAGCCTGGAGCGGATGGGCAATGCCGGCTGGATCGCCGCGCTGATCTTCTGCGCCGCCAGCGCCGTGCGCCTGGCGCGCTTCAATGTCGAAAGCGTGCGCGACGAAGGTGCGACCAAGGGCAATCCCTATTTCACCGGCCTGCCCACACCGGCGGCGGCCTGCATGATGCTGTTGCCGCTGCTTCTGTGGTTTCAGTGGCCCGGCGAGATGGTGCGCGGGCCCTGGTTTTCCGCCGTGATGGTGGCGGTGACCTCGGCGCTGATGGTCTCGCGCCTGCCCACCCCGTCGATCAAGTACATGAAGCTGCAACGCCAGCACCGCATCGCCGCGGGCATTGTCTTTGCCGGGCTGGCGGCGCTGCTGGTGCTTTGGCCCTGGGCGACGCTGAGCGTGGGGCTGATCATCTATGTGGCGTCGATCCCCTTCGCGGTTTTCGCCCACCACCCGCGCTACGCCACCCGCGCTGGGAATTAGATTCGCGCCTGGTTGCAGTCTCGCGCCCGCCCTCGCCCGCCGTCACGGGCTCGAAGCGGGGCAAGCTTTTCTAGTTCGCTATGCTCACAAGAAAAGCTAAGCCCATCCGCGCCGCGCAGCCATTTCGCCACGCAGCGCGTCTGGGCAAACCGATACAGCGATGCGTGGCTAGTTGGAGCCGCCGCCCGAACTGCCGCCCGAGGACGGCGGCGGGGCGAACCCGCCCATCAGCCGGTTCTGGAAGGGACCGGCCTGTGAGGGATTGTTCTGGAAGCTCTGGCCATAGTCGTTATAGGTCGGCCCGTTCAGCCCGCGGCCGCCCTGGGCGATGATCGCCAGGCCGACACCGCCGCCGCCGCCACCGCCGCCATCAAAGCCGCCAACGCCACCGCTCCAGCCATTCTTGTCGATCTGCAGACCGGCTTCCTCGCCATAACCGGGCGGGGGACCGTAATCGGCCGGCGGCGGACCGTAATTGCCGGCATAGGCGGCAGGCGCGACCCAGTCATTGGGCGCCTGGCGCCATTCGCCATGCCACCCGGTCATGCGAACCGGCGCGGCATTCCAGTAATTGTAGAAGCCTTCCGCATAAGCCTGGCTGCGCGCCTGGCGGGCGGCGCGATGATGCCAGGCCTTGGGCCGGGCCTTGATCGGCGCATCCGCGCAGCGGCAGGCCGGCGCTGCCGCTTTCGACGCCGCATGGGCCGGGCTGCTTGCGGGAACCGAATAAACCATCGCGGCCGTCAGCATGAAGCCAACGGTCAAAAACCGTGCCGTCACCACACTCTCCTTCGTTTCCAAAGCGTGTCGCGGGGCATGCGATCGCGTGTATCGATATGGGACGTTCTAATATGGGACAGGCTTCAGGGGCAGCGCTGCTTTAAGTCTTGGTTAATTTCGCCGCGCGCAGCCAGGTTCCCGCAAATCCCATTTTAAGACTTTCCCGGCCACACTCCCGCTGCGGAGTGGGATATTTCATGCGTGCAGACAGCCCGGTTTGGGCACCCGATGCCGAAGCCGAACGCGAACGCGAAAGCCGGATAGAGCTGGCGCTTCTGCGCGGCGTTCTGGAGAATCTGCGCGGCAACCGGCTGGTCGCGCCGATCCTGGCGCTGGCCGTCTGCGTGATCTTTTCCCAATGGGTCAGCCTTCCGGTGCTGGCAGCCTGGTACGCGCAGATGCTTGTCGGCTTTGTGCCGCAATCCATCATGCTGGCGCAGTTTCCCACCACGACGCTGGACCGCGACCAGACACGCCGCTGGAGCCGCATCGCCGCGGCGGCCAACCTGTTCTTCATCGTCAACTGGTCGACGATGGGCTGGTACCTTTGGGTGCCCCATCACGCCCTGAACCACATTCTGGTCGTGCTGCTGCTGGTGACGACGCTGGCCGCACATGCCACGGCCACCGCCGCCTGCCGCGCCATCGCCCGCCCCGCACTCCTCATCTATCTGCTGGTCATGGTGGCCGTGCCCCTTCAGGGCCATGACGGGTCGGCGGCCTATCTGGCGATGGTCGCGCCCTTCTATATCGCCTTCATCGGCCTGATCGCGCGCCAGAGCCATGCGCGTGCCCGCGCCGCCATCCTGGCGGACGAGGAGCGCAATGCCCTTCTGGCCGAGGTTGTGATGGCCAAGCTGGAATCGGACCGCGGCCGCGACCAGGCCGAGGCCGCGTCCATCGCCAAGTCGCAGTTCCTGGCCAATATGAGCCACGAACTTCGTACGCCGCTGAACGCCATCCTGGGTTTCTCCGAACTGATTTCCAGCCGGATGTTCGAAAAGGACCCGGACCGCATCCACGAATATGCCGACCTGATCAACTCGTCGGGCCGTCACCTTCTGGCGCTGATCAACGACATTCTCGACCTGGCCAAGATCGAGGCCGGGCGCTGGAAGCTGGAGGAAACCGAGCTGGACCTGCACAACCTGGCCGAGGACACGCTGCAGCTTGTTGCCTGGCGCGCCAAGGACAATGACGCCTATCTGGTCAATGACGTCGCCGCCGACCTGCCGATGATTTATGGCGATGAACGCGCCATCAAGCAGATCCTGCTCAACCTTCTGTCCAACGCGGTCAAGTTCACACCCGCCGAAGGCCATGTGCGCGTGTTTGCGGGCGTGAAGGCCGGCGGCGCGCTGGAAATCGGCGTGGAGGACAGCGGCGTGGGCATCGCGCCCGAGGACATCGCCCGGGTGTTCGACAGCTTCGGCCAGGGCAAGCACGACATCACCCTTGCCGACAAGGGCACCGGCCTGGGCCTGGCCATCGTCAAGGGCCTGGCCGAAGCCCATGACGGCGAGGTGACGCTGGAAAGCCAGGTGGGCAAGGGCACGAAGGTCAGCGTGATCGTGCCGGCCGCGCGGGTGCGCCTGCGCAAATCGGCGGCGCTGCGCAGCGCCTAAAGCGCGATCCTGCTTTAGAGAACAGCTTCTTCCTGCCGGGTCTTCTGCGCCGCCGGCGCGCCATGCGCCAGCGCATGCACGAAACCCAGCTTCTCGATCACGCGCGGCGACAGCACGAAGGGATACAGGTCGATCTGTCCCATGCTGCGGTTCAGGCTGTTGGTGGCGAATTCGATCGGCAGCCAGGTGTCGATCAACTGATCCATGCGCCGCGCGCGATAGGGATCGAAGTCGATCGCCGCCGCCAGCGCGCCGCGCGCGCGGCGCGGGCGCACCTTCAGGCCGAAGGCGCCCGCCGTTTCCAGCGTGTCGACGATGTGCAGGTAATGCGCCCAGGTCTCGGCAAAATCCTCCCAGGGATGGGCGGTGGCATAGGCGCTGACATACTCGTTCTGCCAGCCCGGCAAGGCGCCATTGGCATAATGGTTCTGCAGCGCCGCGCCATAATCGGCGCGGTCGTCGCCGAACATCTTGCGAAAGGCGTTCAGCCAGCCGGGCCGCGCGGCCACCAGCCGGTCCCAGAAATAATGGCCGACCTCGTGACGGAAATGTCCCAGCAGGGTGCGATAGGGCTCGCCCATCTGGCTGCGCACCTGTTCGCGCACCGCGTCGTCGGCCTCCTTCAGCGCCAGGGTGATCAGGCCGTTGTCATGGCCGGTCATCACATCCTGGACATGGGACCAGGGCTGGTCGGCCAGGAAATCAAAGGCCAGGCCGTGTTCGGGATCGTCGGTGCGATTGTCCAGCGGCAGCTGGAGGCGCAGCAGGGAATAGAACAGCCGGTGCTTGGCCGTCTCCATCTTGCCCCACAGCGCCTGATTGCCGGGCGCCGACAGGTCCGGGATGGTGCGGTTGTGGCGGCAGGCGGCGCAAAAGCCCGCCTCGTCCTCCTCGGGCACCATCCAGTTGCACACTCCCAACGCATAGTTGTTGCAGAACTTGTAGGCGCCGCCGGGCGCCGCCAGCACCTCCCAACCACCGTCCGGCCGCAGGTCCAGGGCAGAAATCTCTGTTATATCAGGGAGATAGCCAAGGGCCCGGCCGCAATTCTCGCAGCGCACATTCTCGAAATAGAGGAGCTGGCCGCATCCCTGGCAACTGAACAGCTTCATGGCGAAAAACCTGGCTTGCAGCCAGAGAAACGCTGGCTTTTCAGGCTGGTTCCGGGAGCGCAGGGCTCACAAGACTGTGTGTGGAACTCATTTCGCAGTTGCGGCATACTCCAAAAAAAACCGGGTCCCTCGATGTCCATTCAGGCTGCGCTGCGTCATGTCACCCGCTATCGCTATGACCGGCGAATCGCGCTGGGACCACAGACTATAAGGCTTCGGCCCGCCCCGCATGCCCGGGCGCACATCGTCTCCTATGCGCTGAAGATCGAACCGGAGCCGCACTTCCTCAACTGGCAGCAGGACCCCCAGTCCAACTGGCAGGCGCGGGTGGTGTTTCCCGAAAAGACCGATCACTTCACCGTCAGCGTCGACCTGACGGTCGAGATGCGGGTGATCAATCCCTTCGACTTCTTCCTGGAGCCGGAGGCCGAACAGTTTCCCTTCGCCTATTCCGCCGAGCTTCAGGCCGAGCTTGAGCCCTATCTGCGCACGCAAGGAAAGCTGGGCAAGAAGTTCGACGCCTATCTGGCGTCCATCGCGCGCGACAAGCAGCCGACCACCAGCTTCATCTTCGATCTGAATGCGCGGCTTTCGCACGACATCTCCTATCTGATCCGCATGGAGCCCGGCATCCAGACGCCGGAGGAAACGCTGGAGAAGAAATCCGGCTCCTGCCGCGACAGCGCCTGGTTGCTGGTCAACCTGATGCGGCGGCTTGGCCTGGCCGCGCGCTTTGCCTCCGGCTATCTGATCCAGCTCAAGCCCGACGTGAAATCGCTGGACGGCCCGTCGGGCACCGACGTCGATTTCACCGACCTGCATGCCTGGTGCGAGGTCTATCTGCCCGGCGCCGGCTGGGTCGGTCTTGATCCCACCTCCGGCCTGTTCGCGGGCGAAGGCCATATCCCGCTGGCCTGCACGGCCAACCCCGCCCATGCCGCGCCCATTTCCGGCGCGCTGGAGCCGGCCGAGGTTCTGTTCGATTTCGACATGAGCGTGGCGCGGGTCAAGGAAACCCCGCGCGTCACCAAGCCCTACACCGGCGAGGAATGGGCCCAGATCGAACGGCTGGGCGACGCCGTCGACCGGGTGCTGAACAATCACGATGTGCGCCTGACCATGGGCGGTGAGCCGACGTTTGTTTCCATCGACGACCGCAGCGGTGCCGAATGGCACACCGCCGCGGTCGGCCCCACCAAGCGGGCGCTGGCCGACAAGCTGATCCGCCGCCTGCGCGAACGCTTTGCGCCCGGTGGGCTTCTGCATTACGGCCAGGGCAAATGGTATCCGGGCGAAAGCCTGCCGCGCTGGGCCTTTGCGCTTTACTGGCGCAAGGACGGGGTGCCGATGTGGAAGAAGGCGGAGAATATCGCCGCCGAGCATGTCGACCATGCCCCCACCACCGAGGATGCGCGCAAGCTGATCGAGGCCATCGCGGGCCGCCTTGGCCTGGATGCCTCCTATGCCATCCCCGCCTACGAGGATTTCTGGCACTACCTGGCGCAGGAACAGCAGCTTGCCCAGGGCATCGATCCCAGCGACCCCAAGCTGGACGACCCGGAACTGCGCGCGCGCCTGGCACGGGTGTTCGGGCGCGGCCTGTCAAAGCCCGCAGGCTTCGTGCTGCCGGTGGAAATGGGCCTGACCCGCTGGATCAGCGAGCATTGGAAAACCCGCGCGGGACACCTGTTCCTGATCCCCGGCGATTCGTCGATCGGCTTCCGCCTGCCGCTGAACGCGCTGCCCTATGTGCCGCCCCAGGCGCGCAGCTTCATTCCCCCGCCCGACCCGTTCGCGCCGCTGCCCCCGCTGCCCGACCGCGACGAGGCCGGCCAGCCTTATGGCGAAGGTCCGCCCAAGCCCCATGGCCATGGCGCAAACGGTCATGCCAGCAGCGCGCCTTTCCGTCATGTCAGCACCGCCGTCACCACGCCGGATGGCCCCGAACCGTCGGTGCGCACCGCCCTGACGGTGGAAGCGCGCGATGGCCGGCTTTGCGTGTTCATGCCGCCGGCCCAGACCGCAAACGAATATTTCGAACTGCTGGGCATGGTCGAGGACAGCGCCGAGGCGCTGGGCGTGGGCGTGCATATCGAAGGCTATCCCCCGCCCTTCGATCCGCGCATCGGCGTGATCAAGGTCACGCCCGATCCCGGCGTCATCGAGGTGAACATCCACCCCGCCCGCACCTGGGACGAACTGGTGGCCCGCACCACCGTGCTGTATGAAGAAGCGCGCCAATCCCGCCTGGGTACCGAAAAATTCATGCTGGACGGCCGCCATACCGGCACCGGCGGCGGCAACCACATCACCCTGGGCGCCGCCAGTCCGGCGGACAGCCCCTTCCTGCGGCGCCCCGACCTGCTGCAAAGCCTGGTCACCTACTGGCAGCACCATCCCAGCCTGTCCTATCTGTTCTCCGGCCTGTTCGTGGGCCCCACCAGCCAGGCCCCCCGGGCGGACGAAGGCCGGCCGGAAGCCTTGTACGAACTGGAAATAGCCTTCGGCCAAGTGCCCAAAGGCGGCACCGACCAGCCCTGGATCGCCGACCGGCTGTTCCGCAACCTGCTCACCGACCTCACGGGCAATACCCACCGGGCCGAGTTCTGCATCGACAAGCTGTATTCCCCGGACAGCGCCACGGGCCGCCTGGGCCTGGTGGAGTTCCGCGCCTTCGAAATGCCGCCCCATGCCCGCATGAGCCTGGCCCAGATGCTGTTGCTGCGGGCCCTGGTGGCCCGTTTCTGGGCCCAGCCCTACGACAAGCCCCTGGTGCGCTGGGGCACTTCGTTGCACGACCGCTGGATGCTGCCCTATTTCGTGTGGCGCGATTTCGAGGATGTGATCGCCGACATGAACGCGCATGGCTTCGCCTTCGACGCAAGCTGGTTCCGCCCGCATTTCGAGTTCCGCTTCCCCAAGGTCGGCCAGGTGCAATATGCCGATGTCGGGCTGGAACTGCGCAACGCGCTGGAACCGTGGAACGTGATGGCCGAGGAAGGCACCGTCGGCGGCACCGTGCGCTTCGTCGACTCGTCGGTGGAGCGGCTTCAGGTCGCCGCCAGCGGCCTGACCCAGGGCCGCCACAAGGTGCTGGTCAATGGCCGCAGCGCGCCGCTGCACGCCACCGGCCAGGGAACGGCGGTGAGCGGGGTGCGCTTCAAGGCGTGGCAGCCGGCCCATGGCCTGCACCCCACCATCCCCGCCCACGGTCCCTTGGTGATCGAGGTCTGGGACAGCTGGCGCAGCCGGTCGCTGGGCGGCTGCACCTATCACGTCGCCCATCCCGGCGGGCGCAATTTCGAGGTCTTCCCGGTCAACGCCAACGAGGCCGAGGGCCGGCGTCTGGCCCGCTTCGAGCCCCACGGCTTCACCGGCGGTCTTTTCGAAGCCGCCAGGGAGGATGCAAACCCCGATTTTCCCTATACGCTGGATCTGCGCCGCGGCTCGTAGAACAGGCATCGGACAAGCATAGCGGCCAACAGATCAAAGCCAGTGGATCAGGAATACGTGTCGAATACCGAGTTGGCAGTGCCGGTCATGCCCCATCATGCGGGGGCGAGCCGATTTGACGAGTTGCGCGGGCCCGACGGCATGGTGCGGACCCATTGGCGCGCCTTTGCCCGCACCCTGACCCAGCTTTCGCCCGAAGAGTATGAGCGCCGCCAGGCCGCCGCCCGCGCCACCGTCCAGGACAATGGCGTCACCTACAATGTCTATGACGATCGCGGGGGTGAGGCGCGGCCCTGGGAACTAGACATCGTTCCCTTCATCCTGTCCTCCGCCGACTGGAAGCATATCGAAGCCGCGGTGATCCAGCGCGCAACGCTGACCGACCTTTTGCTGCGCGATCTGTATGGCCCGCAAAAGCTGCTGAGCGGCAATGTGCTGCCGGCCCATCTGGTCATCGGCCATCCCCAGTTCCTGCGCCCGCTATGCGGCGTGGCGCCGGCCGGCGGTGCGCATGTGCACCTGTACAGCGCCGACCTGGCGCGCAGCCCCGATGGAAGCTGGCGGGTGATGGCATCGCGCGCCGATGCGCCGGGCGGGCTGGGCTATGCACTGGAGAACCGGCTGGTCGTGTCCCAGACCTTCCCGGAGAATTTCGCCGACATGCGGGTGGCGCGCCTGGCCGCCTTCTTCAACGCCTATCGTGAAAGCGTGCTGGGCCTTGGCCAGTCGCGGCGTGACCGCGCCGTGCTGATGACGCCGGGACCCTACAACGAATCCTATTTCGAGCATGTCTATCTGGCGCACTATCTGGGCCTGACGCTGGTGCAGGGCGACGACCTTGCGGTGCGCGGCGGCGAGGTGTTCCTGAAAACCCTGACCGGGCTGGAGCGCGTCTCGGCGATCTTCCGCCGGGTGGACAGCGATTTCTGCGATCCGCTGGAGTTTCGCGGCGACAGCGCGCTGGGCGTGCCCGGCCTGGCCGAAGCGGTGCGCGCCGGCGGCGTGGTGATGGCCAATGCGCTGGGCGGCGGGGTGGTGGAATCGCCCGCCATGGACGCCTATCTGCCCGCGGTGTGCCGCGCGCTTCTGGGCGAGGAGCTGAAGATACCCGACATCGCCACCATCTGGTGCGGCACCGAATGGGGCCGCAAGGAAGCGATGGCGCGGATGAACAGCTCGATCCTGCGCCACGCCTTCGATGCGCGGCCCCTGTTCTCGCGCAAGTCCAGCGCCCGGCTGGGCGCCGACCTGACGGCGGACGAACGCGCCCGCATCGAAAGCCAGCTCAAGCATCGCGGCGAGACACTGGTGATGCAGGAAATCTCGCCCCTGGGCCTGGCCCCGGTGTTCGAGGAAGGCCATTTTGGCGCCAGGCCCGTCTCCTTGCGCGTTTTCGCGGCCTGGACCCCGCAGGGCTGGACGGTGATGCCCGGCGGGCTGACCCGCGTGGCCGCCGATGACAGCATCCGTGCGCTGTCGATGCAGTCGGGCGCCTCCAGCAAGGATGCCTGGGTTCTGTCGGCCACGCCGGTCGACACGTTCAGCCTGCTGACCAATGGCGGCAAGACGCTGGAGATCAAGCGCCAGGGCGAATCGGCGCCCAGCCGCGCCATGGACAATCTGTTCTGGCTGGGCCGCTATGCCGAACGCACCGAGAATTTCGTGCGCATCCTGCGCGCGGTGGTCAGCCGCATGAGCGACGAACCGGCCGCGGCGCTGGACGTGGCGCGCCGTCTTTTGGTGCCCTATTCCCATGCCAGCGACAGCCCCATCGAGGACATTGCCGACGAACACGACCTGGCGCGCGAACTGCAGATTCAGATTTACAGCACCCGCCACAGCCGCAGCCTGCAACAGCTTCTGTCGCGGGTGGAACAGGCGGCCTGGTCGGTGCGCGACCGCATCTCGCTGGATACCTGGCGCACCATTCATGCCCTGACCCTGATCGACGCGCCGCCCGAGGAGGATGGCGAATTCGAACCGGGCGTGGCGCGCTTTTATCTGGACGGGCTGGTGCGCCGCAGCGCCGCGCTGGCCGGCCTGGCCGCCGAGAACATGACGCGCGGCCCCAACTGGCTGTTCCTGGAACTGGGGCGCCGCTGCGAGCGGGCCCATCACCTGGCCTGGCTGGTGCGCCAGACGGTCGGACAGCCGGACGCGCGCGAGACCGAGCAGATGCGCATCCTGCTGGAAATCGCCGACAGCGCCATGACCTATCGCTCGCGCTACCTCAATGTCTTCCAGCTCGTGCCCTTCATCGACCTGCTGCTGCTGGACGAGCACAATCCGCGCTCCTGCGCCTTCCAGCTGGCGGCGATCGACGCGCATCTGCGCGAACTGCCGCGCATCACGCTGGCCCAGCGCAGCGACGTGCCGCGCACCCTGGTGCATGAAATGCGCGCGGCCATCGCCAATGCCAATCCGGCGCGGCTGGCTTTCTGCGAACATGGCATGCGCCCCGGCGTGCTGGAGCTTGCCGACACCGTCACCTCCGGCACCACGCTGCTGTCCGACGCCCTTGCCGGCGCCTATTTCCAGCATGCCAGCCGCAGCCGCACCGGCGCGGCAGGCTATTAGGGGGCGGCATGGATTACTTCGTCAGGCACCGCACCACCTACCGCTATGTGCAGGACGTCACCCAGTCCTGGCACCTGGCGCATTTGCGGCTGCGCGACACCCAGCACCAGAGCGTGACATCGAGCGAAGTCACCATGAACCTGGAGCCCGCCAACCTGGCATCGCGCACCGACTATTTCGGCAATCCGGTGGAATGGTTCGCCTTTGACGAACCGCACACGCTGCTGGACATCCTGGCCGAGAGCCGGGTGACGGTGAACCGCCCGCCGCAGCGCGCCAGCCGCGAAAGCCTGACCCATGAAGAAGTCCGCGCCCGGCTGGAAAACCCGCCCGACGCCGAAGCGCGCGACGCCGTGCAGTATATTTTCGATTCCCCGATGACCGGCTTTGAAAGCGACATCGCCTCCTATGCCATCGAGAGCTTTCCGCCGCGCCGCCCCATCCTGGCGGGCGCGGCCGAGCTGATGACCCGCATCCATCGCGATTTCCGCTACGACACCACCGTCACCGACGCCACCACGCCAGTCGACCAGGTGTTCGAGATTCGCGCCGGCGTCTGCCAGGACCTGGCGCATGTCGCCATCGCCGCGATGCGCAGCCTGGGCCTGCCGGCGCGCTATGTCTCCGGCTATCTCCTGACCCAGCCGCCGCCGGGCAAGACCCGCCTGCTGGGCGCCGACGCATCGCATGCCTGGTTCAGTGTCTGGGCCCCGCCCTTCGGCTGGGTCGACCTGGACCCCACCAACGACCTGATCGTGGGCGATGCCCATGTCACCTCGTCCTGGGGCCGCGACTATGGCGATGTCGCGCCGGTCGCCGGCATCATCCTGGGCGGCCACGACCATGTGGTCGATGTCGGCGTGGACGTGATCCCCGCCTGACAATCCAGAACAGGCCAGACTATTTCGGGCAGGAAAGCCCCATCGCATCCTGCAGGCGCCGGTAGATCGACACCATCTCGATCGTGCCCAGCCTGCCCGGCGTCACCCCCGGTCCCGACAGCAGGAAGATGCTGTGATAGTCCGGCCGCGTCGGCCAGAAACCATGCGTACCCTTGTTGCCGGGCTTGCCATGCGCCGGGCCGCTGGCGGCCGCGCCGAACACGACATGCGGCGCCGGCTCGTAAGCGGCCACCGCATCGCCCAACTGCGGCGCATAGCGCATGATTTCATCGTGCGGCACCGCACGGCCCACATCGCCCTTGCCGCTTTGGCCCGCCAGCCAGGCGGCCACCGCCGGATCGGTGGTGGTCACCAGCCCGCCTGCGATCTTCATGGCGCCGGTGACGCCGTCGGCGGCGGCCATCACCTTCAGGTTGGCGGCATGGTCGATTTCCTCGAAGCCGTGGTCAGACACCAGCGCCAGATCGTAATCGGCAGGCATGGCTTTCAGGATGTCGCCGATCAGTTCGTCGGTCCGTTCGACCACCGCCTTGGCATTGACGGTGAAGGGCCCCTGGGCGTGGGATTCCGAATCCAGCTCGGCCAGATGGGTGGCGATCAGGTCGGGCTGCTTGTGTTTCAGCAGATAGATGGTCGCCAGGGTACGGCTGCGGTCGTCCAGCCATTGCTGGCGGAAGGACGGATAGACGGCGTTGATCTGCGCGGCCAGGCCCTGGGGAATCTCGAACTTCTCCACCGTCGCCATGTCGGAGGAGTCGCCGTTGCGGCTGGCATAGACTTCCGCAAGGTCGAAGGCGACCGGCGCGTTCACCGTCACGGGCCAGTTGATCGCCCCGGCGGTGCGCCCGGCGGCGTTCAGGCATTGCCAGATGGCGGGCACTTTCACCTTGTCGAACGACCAGTAGGACAGCGCCGGATCGGGCGGACCGGAGGCATTGCCCAGGATGCCGTGCTGGTCGGGGCGCACGCCGGTGATCATGGTGGTGTGCGACGGCCAGGTGATGGTCGGCCATACGCCAACAACCCCGTCGGCATAGCGGCTTTTGGCCAGGATCGCCCGGATATGGGGAATCTTCAGCCCCAGCGCGTCGCGGTCTCGGATATAGCGCCAGTCCAGCCCGTCGATGGACAGCAGCAGCAGCTTGTGCGCGGCCAGCGCGGGGGCCGCGGGGACGGTCAGCGCCAGCGCCGCAACTGCCAGGCCCGGGATCAACCTTCGGATCAGTCTGTTCATTGCCGCCATCCCTTTTTCCAACGCTAGAACGGCCATGTCCCCATGCCTAGCCCGGCATGACTGCGGCATATGTTGCCCATTTTGCGGGCACGCGATAAGACGGCCCCCTGTTCGGCGGAAAATTCCTGATGACACCTCTTCTGGTCCTGGGCGTGGCGCTGTGCGCGGCCGCGGCGACGATGACCGGCGGCGCGCTGGCCCTGAAACTGTCGCAGCGGCTGCCGCTGGTGCTGGCCTTTTCCGCCGGCGCCGTGATCGGGGTGGCGTTCTTCGACCTGGCGCCCGAAGCCATCGCCGCCGGGCGCGGCCTCTACGATCCGCGCACGCTTCTGGCCCTGTCGGCGCTGGGCTTCTTCGCCTATGTGCTGATCGACCGGCTGGTGGCGCGCCATGACTGCGAAGGCGGCCCCAACATGGCACGTGGGCTGATCGGCGCGGCCAGCTTTTCCGCCCACAGCATCATGGACGGTTTCGCCATGGGCATCGCGCTTCAGGTCGGCCGCGAGATGGGGCTGATCGTGGCCGCCGCCGTGCTGGCGCATGATTTCGCCGACGGGCTGAACACCGTGAATGTGGTGGTGAAAAACGGCGGCGAGCGCAGGCACGCTTTGTCCTGGCTGGCGATGGATGCCGCCGCCCCGGTGCTGGGTGCCGGGCTCAGTCTGCTGGTCGCACCGCGCCCCGAACTGCTGGCGGTGCTGCTGGCGCTGTTCTGCGGCTTCTTCCTGCATATCGGCGCCAGCGGGCTTCTGCCCGAAAGCCACCGCGCCCATCCGCGCCTGTCGACAACGCTGGCCACGCTGGCCGGCGCCGGGTTCCTTTATCTGGTGACGCGGCTGGTCGAATAGGCCGCGCTTGCGGCGCGGCACCGGCTTTGCGATCCTTGGCGCGCGGACAAGCCAAGCGGGGCAAGCATGACGGGACCGGATCGCCGGCTGGCTGTTTTGGGCGGGCTTGCCACCTTGAGCGCCTGTGCCGGGCAAACGTCGAAATCCTTTCCCGGCGTCTCGCCCGCCGGCTTTTCCCCCGCAGATTGGCCGCCGAAACTGGCGCCGATCCGCGCCCACAGGGACCGGTTGTTCGACATCACCGTGTGCCTGCGCCCCTTCCGCGCGGCGGGCCCGCGCATGGACACCGAAACCATCGGCGACGCGCTGGTGATCCACAATTACGGCCATGGCGGATCGGGCTGGTCGCTGTCCTGGGGCTCGGCCGCGCTGGCGCTGGAAAAGGCGATGAGCAAGAGCCCCAAATCCATCGCGGTGATCGGCTGCGGCGCGCTGGGGCTGGCCGCGGCGACCACCGCGCTGCGCGCCGGACTGGACGTGACCATCTATTGCAAGGATCTGGTGCAGCAGGCGCGGTCTTCGCGCGCCTCGGGCCTGTGGACGCCCGATTCGCGCATCGCCATGACCAAAGACGCCGCGCCCGGCTTCGCCCAGACCTGGGAGCGGATGGCGCGTATTTCCTGGAAGACCTATCGCGACTATCTGGGCCTGCCGGGCAACCCGATCGAATTCCGCGACCGCTACATGCTGTCGGATGGCGGGCCGGGCGGCGGCGAAGGCAATCAGGGCTTTGCCGAATATTCCCACAGCATCGAAGACCTGACGCCCAGAAGCGTGGCGCTGCCGGCCAAAGCCACGCCCTTCCCGGTCGCCTTCGTGCGGCGCACATCGACGCTGCAATTCAACGTGCATGACTGGGGCCACCAGTTGCTCAGCGACATCCGCGCCATGGGCGGCAAGATCGTCATGCGCGAATTCCACAGTCCCGCCGAGTTCGGCCAGTTGCCGGAAAAGGTGGTGATCAACTGCACCGGCTATGGCGCGCGCGCCCTGATGGGCGACAACAGCATCATTCCGGTGCGCGGCCAGATCGGCTGGCTGATCCCGCAGCCGGAAGTGACCTATGGCGTCTATTACAACGATGTCTCGATCGTCTCGCGCAGCGACGGGATCGTGGTGCAGGCGCTGGAGGGCGGCGACCTGAAAGGCTTCAACAACGATCACGAGGTGCCCGAACGCGCAGAGTCCGAGGACGCGGTAGACGTGATCGAAAAACTCTATTCGCGCTTCGGCACCTGACGCGCACACCGCACCCTCTCCCCCTTCGTGTGCGAAGCACACTGGAAGGGGGAGATGTCGCAACGATGGGTCTGCTGAAGGCAGACCGAGTTGCGACAGATGGGGTTAGGAATTCCAGAGACCCCGCTCCCCCTTCGGCGCGTCAGCGCCTGGAAGGGGGAGGTGGCGCAAGGAGGTGTCTGCGGCACGCAGACCCGACTTGTGACGGAGGGGGTTAGAGAATAGGCGTCAGCAAAGGCTTTCCCGCGAACTGCGCGTCCAGATTGTCCAGCACAAGCTGGCTCATGGCGCGGCGGGTCTCGTGCGTGGCGCTGCCGACATGCGGCTGCAGCACCACATTGTCCATGCCGAACAGCACTTCGGGCACCTGCGGCTCCTTCACGAACACATCCAGCCCGGCGCCGCCCAGCTTGCCATCGACCAGGGCCTGGACCAGCGCATCCTCGTCCACCACCGCGCCGCGCGCGACATTGACCAGAATGCCGCCGGGGCCCAGCGCCTCGATCACCGCTTTCGACACGATCTTTTCGGTCTGGGGCGTGGCGGGAATTATCACGATCAGGAAATCGCTGGCCTTGGCCAGTTCCACCAGGTCGGGATAGTAGTCGTAAGTCACGTCCGCGACCTTGCGGCGGCTGTGATAGGCGACCTTGTTGTTCATCGCCTCGGCGCGCTTGCCGATTTCCTTGCCGATACGGCCCATGCCCAGAATGCCCACCGTCTTGCCGCTGGCGCGGCTGGCCAGCGGATATTCGCCGCCCGCCGGCCATTTGCCGGTGCGCACATAGCGGTCCGAGGCGACCAGCCGGCGCGCGGTCATGATCATCAGGGCGATGGCCAGGTCGGCGACATCGTCGTTCAGCACATCAGGCGTGTTGGTAACGGGAATGCCCTTGGAGCGGGCATATTCCACCGGAATGCCGTCATAGCCGACCGAGGCCGAGCAGATGACTTCCAGCTTGGGCAGCCGGTCGATGATTTCGGGCGGAGGGCCCGAATGGCCATTGGTCACCACGCCGCGAACGATACCGGCGACTTCGTCCAGCCTGTCCTTGCCGTGCACGCGATAGCGCGCTTCCAGCTCGCGCTGCACTTCGGGGCGCAGCGGCACAAATTGCAGAATGTCGATCATTGGGCTTCGGCCATGTCCTTCATCTTGTCCAGCGCCTGGCTGAAATGCTCGGTCCGCTGGCGACGGTCCGCCTGGCGGGCTGCTGGCGTGGTCAGTTTCGCGACGTCATAGAACAGCGAATAGACGATCTTGGTCTTGCGCCCGCGGTCCATCGGCTCCACCGCCAGGGTGCCGTGGTAATAGATCGGCGAGGTGGACTGGGCATAGGTATAGGAATGTTCGGTACGGGCCACCATCACCTCGTCGATGGTACCGCGCAGCTGGCGGTTGGTGCCCACGCTGACGCCGTTGCCCTGGGTGATGCGGCAGGGCGCGTTCAGCCATTCGGAAATCGAGCAATAGGGCCCGACCTTGGCCCAGACCTGGTCGGGGGTGCGATTGACCACCTTCTCCAGCAGGATTTCGGTGAACTCCTGATCGGCGGCCATGGCCAGCGACGGCCATGCCAGCGCCAGCACCGCGATTGCTGCGCCTGCGAAAACCCCTGCCTTCACGTATGCCTCCCCTGATTGCGGCCCGTCTTGTCTGATAAAACCCCGGCGGCGCGCGCGCAAGCAGCCCGAACCATGCCGGATTGTCGTGCCTTTTATGCGCGCTGCTGTAATGTTGGATTTATGCGTATCGGGTCGCCAACCATGCCGAAAATAAACTGGACGCGGGCACGGGGCTGGCCGACCTTCGCACTTCGATAACCCCATGACGCCGGCGCAAAGACCGGCCGGGCCGACCACCAGAGGAGACGTTTTATGGATCGCCGTAAATTTTTCACCGTGACCGGAGCGGGGGCCGCCGCCGCGGCGGCCGGGTCCGTCGCCGCCAATGCGCCGGCCCAGGCCCAGCCCGATCTGCCGGGCGGCGCCTGTGCCAGCGCCAAGATGCCGTCCCTGAAGGCGCGTCTGGGCCACCAGTTCGGCACCCTGAGCGACGACACCGCTGCCTGGGTCGCGCGCTATGGCGTGGATGCGATCTGCACCAGCCCCAAGCAGACCGATCCCAACCGTCTCTATCCCACCGTGGACGAGATGAACGCGATGCTGGACCTGGCCAACAAGTGGAAGGTCAAGGTCGAGCTGGTGGACAGCATCCTGCTGCGCTCCTCGCTGATCGACCGCGAGAAGCACCCGGCGATCATGCTGGCCGACAGCCCCGAGCGCGACCGCGACATCGAAGCCTTCCAGAACCATATCCGCACCTGCGCCAAGACCGGCATCCGCGCGCTGAAGTACAACATGTCCATCCTGGGCGTGCTGCGCACCGACGAAGTGCCCGGCCGCGGCGACACGCTGTACAACCGCTGGAACGCCAAGGAAGCCGTGGCCAAGAACCCGCCGCTGACCAAGGCGGGCGTGGTCAATGCCGACGCCTTCTGGGAACGCATCGACTATTTCCTGTCCCACGTCGTGCCGGTGGCCAACGAGTACAAGGTGCAGATCGCCTGCCATCCGCAGGATCCGGGCACGCCGCCGGGCGGCTATCGCGGCATCGACCGCGTGCTGGGCACCTATGAGGGCCTGCAGAAGTTCGTGATGATGCATGAAAGCCCCTATCACGGCCTGAACCTGTGCCAGGGCACGCTGTCGGAAAATCTGGAAAATCCGCGCGAGGAATTGCCCGACTGCATCCGCTGGTTCGGCACTCGCAAGAAGCTGTTCAACATCCACTTCCGCAACATCCGCGGTCATCGCGGCGATTTCGTCGCCGAGATGTTCCCGGACGAGGGCGACATCGATTTCGTCAAGATGCTGAAAGTCTATCGCGAGGTGCAGTATCCCTACCTGCTGATGCCCGACCACGCGCCGCGCGTGCCCGGCCAGCCCAATGCCTGGCGCGAGAACTTCCCCTTCGAGTTCGGCTATATCCGCGGGCTCATCCAGGCGGAACAGCATATCGTTTAAGGACCCCCTCTGTCGCAACTCGGCCTGCCTGAAGGCAGACCCATCGTTGCGACACCTCCCCTTTCAATGCGCTGCGCGCAAAAGGGAGAGCGGGGACAATGAAAACGGGAGGGATGGAAGCATCCCTCCCTTTTTTATTTCAGGCAGGAAAGCGGGCGGCCGCGTCCGCGACCGTTTCGACGTCGGCATTGCCGCCCGACAGAACCAGCACCGTCACCCTGTCCTTCGCCGCGATCTTGCCCGCCAGCAGGGCGGCCAGGGCCGCGGCCCCGCCCGGCTCGGCCACCAGCTTCAGGCGGCGAAAGGCAAAGCTGACTGCCGCCAGCAGTTCGTCGTCGCTGACTGTCAAGGCGCCCGCCAGGCGCGGCGCGGCGACACCAAAAGGGATCGCGCCCGGCTTCGGAGACATCAGGCTGTCGGCCACGCTGACCGGAGTGGCCGGTGCGGCCGCTCGCGCGCCCGCCGCCAAAGACCGGCCCATGCCGTCAAAATTTTCCGGCTCGACGGCAAAGACCTTTGCCGCGCCGCCCACCGCCAGGGCGATGCCCGCCGTCAGCCCGCCGCCGCCGCAGGGCACCAGAATCTGGTCGGGCGTCAGTCCAGCCACGCGCGCGTCTTCCAGAATCTCCAGCCCCACCGTGCCCTGACCGGCGACAAGCTGGGCGTCATCGAAGGGCCGGATCAGCGTGCCGCCACGTTTTGCCAGCACATCCGCCGCCACCGCCTCGCGGTCCTCGCCCAGCCGGTCATAGAAAATGATCTCGGCCCCCAGCGCACGGGTGCCCTCGATCTTGGCGCGCGGCGCATCGGCCGGCATCACGATCACCGCGCAAATGCCAAAGACCTGCGCCGCCGCCGCGACGCCCTGGGCATGGTTGCCCGACGAAAACGCCACCACGCCCCTGGCGCGTTCCGCTTCCGGGATCAGCCCGATGCGGTTGGCCGCCCCGCGAAACTTGAACGATCCGGTGCGCTGAAGCATTTCGGGCTTCAGCAGCACCCGCCCGCCCGTCAACGCATCCAGCGCCGGACTTTGCAGCAGCGGCGTGCGCACGGCATGGGGCGCGATCCGTGCCGCGGCGGCCAGCACATCCTCATAAACCGGCAGGGACATGGACGCGTCTATTCTTCAACCCGCTCCAGCTTGCCGATCATCAGGATATAGGCAAGGGCGCCGATCACCGCGACCACGGCGATATAGGTCAGGCCGGGGGCGAAATTGCCGCCGTCCGCCAGATAGCCGATGACCAGCGGGGTGGTGATGCCCGACAGGTTGGAGATGAAGTTGAAGGTGCCGCCGGTCAGGCCGATCAGCCGGCGCGGCGCCACCGATGAGATCAGCGACCAGCCGATGGAGGCCAGCCCGTTGCCGAAAAAGGCCAGCGCCATGAAGCCCACGACATAGACCGGCGAATCGACGAAATTCGCCCCCATGATCACGCTGGACAAAAGCAGCCCGGCGATGATGGGCGTCTTGCGCGCCACCCCAAGGCTTAAGCCCCCGCGCAGCATCCGGTCCGACAGGAAGCCCGAGCACAACACGCCCAGGAAGGCCGCCAGGAACGGCACCGAGGCATAGAGCCCCGACTTGACGAAGCTGAGATGGCGAAACTCGATCAGGTAGGTCGGAAACCAGGTCAGGAAGAACCACTGGCACGAAGTCACCGCGAACTGGCCGATATAGACGCCCCACAGCTTGCGATACTGGAACACGGTCAGGAAGTCGGCAAAGCTGGCATGGGTTTTGGTCTTGCCGCCCAGCTCGGTCAGCGCGCCGCCCGATTCAATGTGGGCGATCTCGGCTTCGTTGGCGCGCGACTGGCGCGGATTGCGGTACATCGCAAGCCAGAACAGGCCCCAGACCAGTCCGCCAACGCCGGTGGTATAGAACACCGCGCGCCAGCCGTGGCTTTCAGCAAGGAACAGCAGCACCGGCGTCAGGAAGGCCAGGCCGACAAACTGGCCCGAGGTGTAGAAACCGATGGCGCCCGCGCGCTCGCGGTCGGGAAACCAGCTTGTCACCACCTGGTTGTTGATCGAATAGGACGGCGCTTCCAGCAGGCCGATGCACAGGCGGATGGCGATCAGCGCGGCGACACTGCCCGCCACGCCCAGCCCCACCGTCGCCACCGACCACAGGATCAGGATCGCCGGATAGAAGAAGCGCGGCGGCACCCGGTCGACCAGCCAGCCGCCGGGGATCTGGCAGAAGGCATAGGTCCAGCCGAAGGCCGACAGGATCCAGCCCATATGGATGGTGTCGATGCCCAGTTCGGCGCGCATGGCGGGCGCGGCGATCGACAGGTTGGAACGGTCCAGATAAGTGATGACGACGCTGACGAACAGCATCAGCATCACGCCGTACCGCATGAAGGTTGGTTTTTGCGCCGTCATCTCACCACTCCGCAAATGATCCGTCGGCATGGCGCCAGACCGGATTGCGCCAGCGATGCCCGGCTTTGGCTCCGGCCATCACGGCGTCTTCGTCAATATTCAGGCCAAGGCCGGGACCCCTGGGTATCTCCATGAATCCATCCGTGGCGGCAAAGACGGACGGATCGGCCAGATAGGCCGGAATGTCCGCATCCTTGTTGTAATGCATGCCGATGCTCTGTTCCTGGATCGCGGCGTTGTGGCAGACCGCATCCAGTTGCAGGCAGGTCGCCAGCGCGATGGGCCCCAGCGGGCAATGCAGCGCCAGCGCCACGTCATAGGCTTCGGCCATCGCCGCGATCTTGCGGGTCTCGGTGATGCCGCCCGAATGAGACGGGTCGGGCTGGATGACGTCGGCCAACCCACCCTGCAAAATCGTCTTGAAGTCCCAGCGCGAATAAAGCCGCTCGCCCAGCGCGATCGGTGTCGCGGTCTGGGCCTTGATCTCCTTGAGGGCCTCGACATGCTCGCTCAGCACCGGCTCCTCGATGAACATCAGCCGGTATTGTTCGATCTCGCGCGCCAGCACCTTGGCCATCGGCCGGTGCAGGCGGCCATGAAAATCCACCCCGATGCCAAAGCCCGGCCCCATCGCGGCGCGCACCGCCGCCACCCGTTCGAGCACCGCATCCAGCCTGGCGTGGCTGTCGATATAGGCCAGCTCCTCGGTCGCAAGCATCTTGATGGCGGTAAAGCCCTTCGCCGCCGCCGCCTTCGCGCCCGCCACGATGTCGGATGGCCTGTCGCCGCCGACCCAGTGATAGACCCGCATCCTGTGGCGCACCGGCCCGCCCAGCAGCGCATGCACCGGCTGGCCCAGCGCCTTGCCCTTGATGTCCCACAGCGCCTGGTCGATGCCCGCCAGCGCGCTCATGTGAATGCCGCCGCCGCGGTAAAAGCCCCCGCGATACAGCACCGTCCAGTGATCCTCGATCGCGCCGGGGTCCTTGCCCACCAGGTAATCGGCCAGTTCCGCGACACAGGCGGCCACCGTGTCGGCGCGCCCTTCAAGCACCGGCTCGCCCCAGCCGCAAATGCCCGCATCGGTCTCGATCTTCAGGAACAGCCAGCGCGGCGGCACCGCAAAGGTGGTCAGCCTGGTGATTTTCATGCCGTGCCCCGAAACGCCCCGATTTGCCGGCTGTTCGCGCCGGTCCGGGGGCACAGTGGCCGTCAATCGGCGGGCGCGCAAGTTGCCGCAGGGCATTATGCGGGGGCTGAAGCGGGCCCCGCCCCGCCTATATTACGTCCATGCAAGAGATCGCCACGTCCGAAGTGACCATGCGCCAGGCGGCCGAACGGGCCGTTCTGGGCCGCTGCCCCTGTTGCGGACAGGGGCGGCTGTTCCGTTCCTACCTCAAGCAGGTGGATGCGTGTTCGGCCTGCGGCGAGCGCTTTGGCGGCATCCGCGCCGATGACGCCGCCCCCTGGGCCACCATCATCCTGGTCGGCCATATTTTCCTGCCGCTGGCCTTCATGGTGGACCTGAGCTTCCTGCCCACCTGGGCGGCTGCCCTGGGCATGGCGGGCGCCTTTACCGGCTTGTCGCTGGCGATCCTGCCGCGCGCCAAGGGCCTGTTCATCGCCATTCTGTGGCGCACCCGCGCGCCCGGTTACGCCGCTTAACCGCTACGCAGCCTGAAAAGCCGCGCCGCTTAAGGCCGGTCGCACGCCCCACAAGGCTCGGCCGCCATGCAACGGCAGGCGCTGCGATACTGTTTTTCCTTTTCATCCAGGAACTGCGCCAACGCCTGTTGCAGCAGATGCTGGCGGGTGGTGTCGTCCTTGACCGCGACAATGCCCAGCCGCTCGAAATCATGCGCCGACATGCGGATGGTGCATTTGCGCACGGCAGGGACCGGCTGGGATGTCAGCGCAGGCGCAGCGGCGGGCGCCGGCGCGGGCGGCCGCACAACGACGGACGGCGGCAGGGCGGCGCCAGCCGCGACCCGTGGCGGGACAGGAGCGCCGCGCACGCCCCCGCTTTCAATTTGGCCATCCTTGGCATTTTGGCCATCGGCTTTGGCGTTATCCCTTTTGGCGTCGGGCATCGGCCAGGGCCGCGCCTCGCCCTTGCGCGCCAGAATGTCCGCGGTGATGGATGCAAAATGTCCGTATCCCATGGCTGCCTCACTTGCCCCAGACCGCGTCCGTCTGGCGGCGGCCAAAACTGCGCCGCTCCGGCCCGCGATACAGCGTGTTCGGCAAAAGGATGCGCCGGTCCACACCGCTGCGCCGTTCGGGCCCTTCATAGCCAGAACCGTCATAAACCGGCGGCGCCACCACGGGCGGCGCTTCGTCCGGCAACGGCGATTCATTGGCCAGCAGCGAGCTGATCGACAGATGGTCCGGCTTGAACTCCGGCAGCAGCGCCGGGTCGTGCACGATGCGCGAGAGCTTGTCCTGGATATAGACCCACAGATCGCTGATCTCGCGCGCCGAGGGCGAGCCGGGTACCACCTCGCCCACCGTGCGCCCGTCGATCATCGAGGCGGCGAAGTCGACGCGGTGATGAATGGTCACAGGCGCCACCGTGCCATGCTGCGACAGCGCCACCGCGCTTTCGCCGGTGATGCGCGCGCGCGCCGTGGCGGCATTGACGACAAAGATCACCGGCTTGCCGTGGCGCTCGGCGATGTCGACGGTCGCGCCCACCGCGCGCAAATCGTGCGGACTGGGCCGGGTGGGCACCAGCACCAGATCGGCATGGGCGACCACCCGGCTGATCGACTGGGTGATGGCCGGCGGGGTGTCGATGACTGCGATGCGCACGCCCGCCTGCTCAAGCCCGGCCAATGCCTGTTCCAGGTCAGGCATGCCCGCCTTGACGAAATGCGGCTCGGGCGCCTGGCGGGCATTCCACCAATGGGCCAGCGAGCCTTGGGGATCGGTGTCGATCAGCGCGATGGGGCCGGCGCCGCTGCGCTGTGCCTCGACCGCCAGATGGCCCGAAACCGTGGTCTTGCCCGAACCGCCCTTCTGGGACGCCGCGACGATGGTGTACATGCCGAAAACCCCGTTGTGCGGGATCGACTATGCGGCCATGCCCCTTGCGGGGGGCTGAAACAGGATGCTGCAATTTGCTTCGAATAAAGCGGCAATTGTCGCTTGTTCAGCCTGCGCCCTTCTGCAGGGCGATCCGGGCCTTGCGCCGCCACTGGCTGGCCAGGCCGTCCATCGCGGCCATGCGCGCCAGCTCATCGGGGCTGGCGCCGCCGAAATTGACGATCTCCACAAGGCGGGCAAAGGAAAAGTCCGGGTTGGGGCGATCGGCCAGCGTGAGCGCATCGCCCGCCGTGAGCGCGCCCGCCTTCAGCACGCGATAGTACCAGCCGCTCTGGCCGCTTTGCACCATGTGCTTGACCACGCGCGGTTCGCCCAGCTTCAGCGCGAACTTGAAGCAGGGCTGCCGCGGCTGGCACACCTGCAGCAGCGCGCTGCCGATGGCATGAATATCGCCGGGACAGATATCGGCTTCCACCAACCCCATGATGGTCAGATTTTCGCCCATCGCACCGGGCACGAATTGGCCGGCCTTTTCGGGGAAGGCCTGCGCCCAGGCGGGAAAGTGCGTGGCGCCGTAGCCATAGACCGCTTTTTCCTCGCCACCATGCACGCTGAGGTCCGCCTGCTGGTCGCCTTCCAGGCCCAGCATGCCCACCGCGACCGCGCCATGGCGCGCCTGCTTGACGATGGCGCTGGGCACATGGTCGGGGCCCAGGGGCGCAATCGCGCCGGTCTGCACGGACAGGATGGAAGCGGCGGTCATGCCCGCACACTATCGTGGCGGCGGGCCCGCTACTAGGACGCAGACGGTGATGCCTGACGTGGTGCGCGTAGCGTCGCCAACGCGGCATAGCCGCCCAGGATCTGGTGAAAGTCACAGGCCAGGCCATGACGGGCGGCAACAATGTGCGCCTGCGCGTCAAGGTCCAGGCGGGGCGCCACCGAAAAACGCGCCAGCCAGGCGTAAAGCCCGCTGCGGAAAAGCTTTGGCAGCCCGGCGCAATCACCGAAGTCGGCCACATGCAGCGATCCGCCGGGTGTCAGAAGCGATGCAGCATGGTCCAGCGCATCCCGCCAGCGGGGAATCATCGACAGGGCATATGAAATCACCACCCGCTCATAGCGCGGCACGCCGAACAGCGCGCCTGCGTCAAAGCCGGTGGCATCGGCCTGCGCCACCTGCACCGCGACACGCTCGCGCGCGATCGAGGCACGCGCGGTCTCAAGCATCGCCGCCGAAATGTCGACGCCATAGCAATGGGCCTGCGGATAGCGCCGCGCGATGCACAGAAGATTGCGGGCGGTGCCGCAGCCGATTTCCAGCACCCGCCCGCCCGGCGGCACGTCCAGGTCCGCGATCAACCGGTCGCGGCCCAGAAGATAGGGCTTGCGCGTGATGTCATAGATATGGCGCTGGAAGCGATAGATCGCATCCATCTGCGCGCCGGCTTCGGCATGGTCGTGCGCCAGGCTCACGCGCCATCCAGCGTGTAAAGATGGAAGCCGCCATAAATGGACGAGCGGTCGCGCGCATTCAGTTCGCGGCTGCGCGCTTCGTGATAGGTCCAGCGCGACAGGATGGCGTCCGGCACCCGGCCCGGCAGCAGCCGTTCGTCGGCGGCGGTGCGGAAGATCACCCGCGCGCCCGGCGCGGCGGCGCGTGTGATGGCGCGCCACAATTCGGTCAGCTGGTGATCGTTCATCCAGTCCTGTGCGTCCAGCAGCACCACCGCATGCACCGTGGCGCGCGGCTGGCCCGACAGATAGTCGGTCATCGAGTCGTGGCGCACATCGACCCGTCCGGCGCGCGCGCGCACCATGTCGAAATTGTGCGCCTCCAGATAGGGCGGCAGCGCGGCATCATCGCCGCCATAACCGCGGCCGAAGGCCTGGCGGGCGAAGTAATTGTCTTTCAGCGCGAAACCGCAGGCCAGCTTTTCCACCCGCTGGCGCAGCACCTCGTGCATGGCGCTGCCGCCGGCCAGCGCTTCATATTGCGCCGGGGGAATGCCCAGGCCGTAAAGCGAGGCGGGATGCGACAGGATCCAGCGCAGCAGCGGCTTGTCGAAGGCCGGCGCAATCACCTGGTCGAACAGGCGGCGCTGTTCCTCAAGCGTCTGGGCGCGCGCGAGCGCACCGGCATTGACGCCCATCACCTTGCCCAGCAGATGCGCCGCGCCGATGAACTGGCCCAAAAGGCCGGTGCGATAGAAGCCCCGCGCGAAGGCGCCGATGCGGCGGCGCCCGAACATGTCGCGCGCCTGCCAGTAGCGGCGGGACGTTTCGTCCAGATTGGGCGCGACATAACGATCGTAATTGCGGATGTTGGCGGGCCGGTCGGCGCACACGAAAAAGTCGGAAAATTCATGCTGGCCCGGCAGGTGGCGCACCGCCGCCAGCTTCAGCCGGTTCAGCGCAACATGGGCATGGTTCAGGTCGACAGCGGTGATGCGGCCCGGATCGGCGGTCAGATAGGACAGGATATTGCAGCCGCCCGAGGCGATGGCGACCAGATTCTCGCCGGGGCGAAGCGCGAGCGCTTCCATGTCGATCACCGGGTCTTCCCAGATCTGCGGATAGACCAGGCCCTGGAAGGCGGCGGTGAACAGCCGCTCGCGGAAGGAGGGCATGGTCAGAAGACCGTTGCCATAGACCGCCCGTTCCAGCCGGACTTGCGTGGCTTGCCGGGTACCTGCTGCGGACATGATGCCTCCATCGCGCACCGGCGCCCGCAAAAGCGCTGGGGCGCGGCCGATTCTTTGCGCAATTATCTGCTTCGCATGACGCGGGGATGACGTTTTGCCGACAGGCCCATCACAGGACCCATCACGGGGCTCATCACGGGACCTGCCCGCCGGGCTGTTCCGAAACGGGACGCGGGGATCACAAATCCGGGGGCCAGGCGGCGGCACGGCTTGTGCAGCGTCCGGCGGGACACCGTTTTTCAGGATTGCCCATGGCCCGTTTTGCCACACGCCCCCTGACCATCACCCTGTGCGCAGCCCTGTTCGGCGGCGCACTTGTGGCCGCGCCCGCCGCACAGGCCGGCGGCGTGGGCGCCGGCGACGCCACGGGCGTCGGCTTTACCGGCGGCAACAACATCAATGTGCAGGTCAATATCGACAACACCAAGGTGATCAACGCCGACTCCAACGTCGCCATCACCAAGACCTTCAACGGCGTGAATGTCGGCTATGGCCTGGGCGGCGCCAGCGTGCTGGGTGTGATCAACCAGCGCAGCGCCGATGCCCAGTCGCTGTCGGACCAGCGTTCGGCCACCGCGCAGCAGGTCGCCAACCAGGCGCAATATATCGCCCAGGCCGTCGCGGCCTATGGCGGCTACTGAGCCGGATTCGCCGCGCACATTCCTGCCCAGAACCGTTCATGTGCGGTTCATCGCCGCTTGGTATTGTGTGAGCGTCAGTTGACGGTTTGCCCCTCCCCGTATGGCTGACAGTGCATTGGCCCCGCCGTTCCCCACGGCGGGGCTTTCGCTTTTGCGCGATCGGATTTGGCATTTCCTTGCGGCGTGAGAATTGATCGTCGCGGTGCGTGCTTTCGCCTGCCGCGCCGCCCTCCCGCCACGCGGCCACGACGCTGACGCTGGGCCGCCGCGGGCGGACTTGGCATTCAACAGCCCTCGCCTTGCGAGGGCTGTTGAATGGTGCCGCCTGCGTGACTCGAACACGCGACCCCATCATTACGAATGATGTGCTCTACCGGCTGAGCTAAGGCGGCAATCCCGGAGCGACCGGCGACCTGGAGCAGCGAAGCTGCGCAAGGCCGTCCGGGGCGACCCGTTATAAAGAGGCGGGGAAACTACTGGCCCCGCCCCCCCACTGCAACAGCCAAAACTGCCCCGGGCCGCCTTAAGGACCGGTTTCGGGCGTCTATTTGCCGCCCTATTTCCCGTAGGAAATCCGCCAGATCCGGCCCTTGTTGGAATCGGCGACATAAAGCGCCCCATCCGGCCCCACCGCCACGCCCACCGGGCGATAGGCGGCCTTGCTCACATCCCGGTCGGTGGGCGCCGGGCCGGCAAAGCCGGTGGCGAAATTCACCGGCTTGCCCGCCGTCTTGCCGTGGAAAGGCACGAAGACCACGGAAAAGCCGGCATGGCCGCCCGCCGCGTCCGGCAGGCTGTTGCGCCCGCCATGCATGGCCAGGAACGCACCCTGGCGGTACTTCGCCGGGAAAGCGCTGGCGTCATAGAAGGTCAGGCCCAGCACCGCGGGGCGGCCCGGCTCGAACGCCACGACCGGCGCGGCATACTTGCCCTTGGGCGCCTGGGTCTTGCCATCGCCGCCATAGTCGGGGGCCATCAACCGCTGTTTGCGCGCCCCGTCCCAATAGGTGTAGGGCCAGCCCATGTCGGCACCCTGGACGATGCGGTGCATCTCGTCGGCGATGTGATTGTCATCGGCCTCGCTGACCAGCTCGGGCCAGGTTTCATGCGTGCCGTCGCGGCCATGCCAGGCGCCATACAGCGCGTCGCCCGCCCGCCAGTCCATCGCGCTCATGTTGCGATAGCCGGTGGCCAGGCGCGTGCCGTCGGCCAGTGTCTGGCCCGCCTTGTTCGCATCGAAGCGCCACACCCCGCCGCGCGTTTCCAGCAGCGGGCACGGATCAAGCCCCTTGGGCTTGGCGTCCTTGGGATTTTTCGGATCGGGGCAGTTGCTGGTGCCGCCGCCGCCATCGATGCCGACATACAGATCGCCCTTGGTGTCGAAGGCGATGGGATGATTTGTGGCGGCCAGGCCGGTCACGATCTCTTCGGGTTCACCCGACGGCACCAGCATGTCGTCCAGCTTGTAGCGCCACACCCCGGTGCCCGAGGCGGCATAGAGCCAGCCGTCATGCACGCGGATGCCGGTGCCCTGATCGGCCTTGCCGAAATGGGTGGACTGAAGCGGCGTGTGGTCCGGCGCCATGCGGATGGCGACAATGCCGACCGACGGCTGGTTGCGGCCATGGCGGGTGGAGACATAAATGTCGTGCCCGCGCAGCGCCATGTGGCGGATGGGGCCCAGGTCGCTGGCCACCACCTGGGCATGAAAGCCCGGCGGCAGGATCAGGCCATCTGGTTCGGTTGCCTTGGCCGGTTCGGCAGCCCAGGCATGGCCCGCGCCCAGCACAAAACCCGCCGCCAGCGCGGCCCGCGCAAATGTCCGTTTCATGGATGTCCCCGCTGTGAAGCTCTTGTTTTGCCGGAACGCTAGTATGGGACCGGCGCAATGGCAATGTCGCCGGCCCTAGCCGGCCTTGCGCGCCTTGGCGGTCGCCGGCCCGCCGCGCGGATGCGCCTTCGAATAGACGTCCAGAAGCTGGCGGGTATCGATCGCGGTATAGATCTGGGTCGTGGAAAGCGAGCTGTGCCCCAGAAGCTCCTGCACGCTGCGAAGATCGCCGCCGCCCTGCAGCACATGGGTGGCAAAAGAGTGGCGCAGCGCATGGGGCGTGGCCTTTTCGGGCAGGCCCAGCGCCCCGCGCAGCTTCTGCATCAGGCCCTGCGCCTCGCGCGCGCTCATTGCATGGCCGCGCCGCGACACGAACAGCGGCGCGGATGGCGGGCCGGTGAAGGGAATCTTCGCGGCATAGTCGTCCAGCGCCTGGGCCACCACCGGCAGCACCGGCACCGCGCGTTCCTTGCGCCCCTTGCCGATCACGCTGAGCGTTTCGCCCAACGGCACATCGCCACGCCGAAGGCCCAGCGCCTCGGAGATGCGAAGACCCGCGCCATAAAGCAGCGTGAGCAGCGCGGCGTCGCGCGCACCCAGCCAGTCGACATCATGTTCGCCCGCCTGCTGGATGGCGCGCGCCGCATCTTCCGCCGACAGCGGCCGGGGCAGGGCGCGGCGCACACGCGGCGTGCGCACCGAGCGGGCGGCGGCGTTTTCCAGCACGCCTTCGCGGGCCAGGAATTTGTAGAAGCTGCGGATGGCGGCCAGCGCCCGCTGCACCCCGCCCGCGCCAAGTCCATCGGCGCGCCGATGGGTGATGAAGGCGCGGATGTCGGCGGGGGTCAGTTTGGCCAGCGTCTTTTCGCTGACCGCTGCGCCGACATGTTCCACGGTGAAGCCCAGGAAGCGCGCCACGTCATCGCCATAGGCGCGCAGCGTGTGGGGCGAGGCGCGGCGTTCATGCGCCAGGCTGTCCAGCCAGCGCTTGCGCAGCGCCTCCCCGCTCATCCCTTGATGACCACGCCGCCCTTCTTGGCGTCGGCCATGAACGCGGCCAGCCCCTTGTCGGTCAGCGGATGGTTGAGAAGCGCCTTGAACACGCTGGTCGGGATGGTCGCCACATCGGCACCGGCCAGGGCGGATTCGCGCACATGCATCACATGGCGCACCGAGGCGGCCAGGATCTCGGTCTTGAAGTCGTAATTGTCGTAGATGGCGCGGATATCGTGGATCAGGCCCATGCCGTCCTCGCCGATATCGTCCACCCGCCCGATGAAGGGCGAGATGAAGCTGGCGCCGGCCTTGGCCGCCATCATTGCCTGCACCGGCGAGAAGCACAGCGTGACATTGACCATGGTGCCCTGCTTGGACAGCGCGGCGCAGGCCTTCAGCCCGTCCCAGGTCAGCGGCACCTTGACGGCGATGTTCTTGGCGATCTTGGTGAAGACCGCCGCTTCCTTCATCATGCCGTCATAGTCGGTGGCCAGCACCTCGGCGCTGACCGCGCCGGGCACGACCTCGCAGATTTCCTTCAGCGATTCGACATAGTCGCGGCCGGTCTTGGCGGCCAGCGAAGGATTGGTGGTCACGCCGTCCACAAGTCCGCTGGCGGCATATTCGCGGATTTCCGCCACATCGGCGGTATCGAGAAAGATTTTCATGGCAGTTCCGTCGCCCTTCTGATTGACCCTGATTGACTTGATATATGGGGCAGGCCGAAGTCTACCCCATGAGGCCCCATAAACAATGACACGGCTGAAACCGCGCCAGACCGGCTTTCTTGATGCCCCCGCCCTGCCCCAAAAGCAGGTGATGGGGGTGCTGTTGCCGCGGCCGCTGGCGGGCGCCTATGACTACAAGCTCCCTGCCGACTCCAACGCAGGCCGGGGCCTGCTGGTTTCGGCCCCCCTGGGCAATCGTGAACTGCTGGGCGTGGTCTGGGGCCCCGCCGAGGGCACGGTGGGCGACAACCGGCTGAAGACAGCGGAACCGCTGGCGGGCGACCCCGCCCTGCCGCCCCGGTTGTGCGACTTCATCGACTGGGTGGCCGATTACACCCTCAATCCCCCCGGCGCGATCCTGGCCATGGCGCTGCGCAGCCGCACCGCCTTCGAGCCGGAAGTGCCCCGCACCGCCTATGTGAAGGGCGAGGTGGTGCCCGCCCGGATGTCCGAGGCGCGCGCACGCGTGCTGGACGTGGCCGGCGACGGGCTGGCGCGGTCCATTCCCGCCCTGGCCGAGGATGCCAATGTCAGCCCCGCAGTGGTGCGCGGCCTGATCCAGGCAGGCGCCCTGGCGCCCACCAACCTGCCCGAATTTCCGCCCTTCCCCGCACCGGATGCGGACGCCGCTGCGCCCAGGCTGAATCCCGACCAGCAGCAGGCGGCCGACGCCTTGCGCACGGCAGCGACCGACGGCGGCTTTGCCGCCTTCCTGCTGGACGGGGTGACCGGATCGGGCAAGACCGAGGTTTATTTCGAGGCGGTGGCCGCCGCCCTGAAAGCGGGCCGTCAGGCGCTGATCCTGCTGCCGGAGATCGCGCTGACGGTGCAGTTCCTGGACCGCTTCGCAGCGCGCTTTGGCGTGCGGCCTGCCGAATGGCACAGCGATCTTTCGCAGAAGGAACGGCGGCGCACCTATCGCGCGGTGATGAAGGGCGAGGCGCGGGTGGTGGTGGGCGCGCGCTCGTCTTTGTTCCTGCCCTTTCCCGAACTGGGCCTGATCGTGGTGGACGAGGAACACGAACAGGCTTTCAAGCAGCAGGACGGCGCGATCTATCACGCCCGCGACATGGCGGTGGTGCGCGCCCGTATCGAGGGCTGCCCCGTGGTGCTGGCCTCGGCCACGCCGTCGCTGGAAAGCTTCGTCAATGCGGGGGCGGGACGCTATCGCCACCTGGTGCTGAAGGGCCGTCACGGCATCGCCGAACTGCCCGAGGTTCGGCTGATCGACATGCGCCACGAGCGCGATGGGCCAGAGGTGGAGGCGCGCGGCCAGTGGCTGTCGCCGCCCTTGCGCGCGGCGCTGGAAAAGACGCTGGGCGCGGGCGAACAGGCGATGCTGTTCCTGAACCGGCGCGGCTATGCCCCGCTGACCCTGTGCGAAGCCTGCGGCCACAAGTTCATGTGCCCGGACTGTTCGACCTGGCTGGTGGAGCACAAATACCGCCGCCGCCTGGCCTGTCACCAGTGCGGCTATGAAATTCCCACGCCGTCCGAATGTCCCGAATGTCATGAGACCGGCACGCTGATCCCCTGCGGGCCGGGCGTGGAGCGGGTGGCCGAGGAATTCGCGCAATTCTTCCCCAACGCGCGCTATGCGATTGCTTCAAGCGACACGCTGCACGGTCCCGCCGAAACGCAGGCCGCGATCCGCGCCATGATGCGCGGCGAGATCGACGTGCTGATCGGCACCCAGATCGTGGCCAAGGGCCATCACTTTCCCGGCCTGACGCTGGTGGGCGTGGTCGATGCCGACCTGGGCGGGGCCGATGGCGATGTGCGCGCGCGCGAACGCACCTTCCAGTTGCTGCACCAGGTATCGGGCCGGGCGGGCCGCGCCGAAAAGCCGGGGCTGGTGCTGCTGCAGACCCGCAATCCGGACGATGCCGTGATGCAGGCGCTGGCGTCCGGCGACCGCGACGGTTTCTATGAGCAGGAGCGCATGTTCCGCGAGGCCGCCAAGGCGCCGCCTTTCGGCCGGCTGGTAGCGATCGTGATTTCCGGGCCCGACGGCGAACAGGTGCGCGAGGTCGCCCGCGCCCTGGGCAAGACCGCGCCCGCCGCCCATGACGTGAAAGTGTGGGGGCCAACGCCTGCTTTCTATGCCCTGCTGCGCGGGGCAACGCGCGAGCGGCTGCTGGTGCAGGCGGCGAGAACGGTGGATGTTCAGGCCTACCTGAAAGCCTGGCTGCCGCTGGTCAAGGTGCCGTCCACCGTCCGCGTCGCCGTGGATGTCGACCCGGTGAGCTTTTTCTGACCCTCAGAACGGCGGCGGGCCAAAGCCGCCACCAAAACCACGTCTCCCGCCGCGCGGGCGCGGCGCGCTGGATGGCGTGCCCTTGAAGCAACCGATGATGTAGGGGTACTCGCGCGTCAGCACATAGTGATAGATCGCCTGGCGCTTGCCGTTCCACATCACCTCACTGACGCGGCCATGACAGGCGTCCAGGTCGGCGTCGGTCAGTTCGCGCCCATTTGCATCATACATGGAATAGATGCCGAAGCCGTCCAGCGCATAGCCGATCAGCTGCTCCTTTTCCGTCTGGCCGGGCAGGCAGGGGCTGGGCCCGTGATAGTGATAGATGCTGCGCATCTGCGGATGACCGTTGCACAGGTCCTGCACCTCATGGGCCACCGCATCGCGCCCGCCATCGTCCAGCGCGTTGAAGATCGCCACCCCGTTCAGCGCCACCCCGACAATGCCCATCGGCACGCAGGACGGCGCCGCCGCTGCCACCGGATCGCGCGGCAGCGTAAGCGTCATGTCATAGGCGGCAATGGAATTGGGATTGCGATCGTAGGTGAAGGCCGGATCGGAGCGGGCAATGGGAAAGTTGCCGGTCGGCGTTTTTACCGGCAGGCCGTTGCCGGTGATGATGCGTTCGACGACGCGGCCCTGACCCGCCTCGCGGATGGAGAACTGCGCCTCGGGCCATGTCACCTCGCCCTGCACATGGGGCTTTTCGGTCAGGTCCCAGGTATCGCCGTGAATCCAGTTGCCGCCATGGGCCCCGCCGCCGCGCCCCGGCCCCATGCGGCAGGCCATCTGGTAGCCGGCACGCGGCGTGTCGCTGACGCGGCCATCGCCCAGCGGCAGGTGATGAATGTCCAGAACGTCCTGTCGGGCGGACGCCGTCGCATCCTGGGCAAGCGCCGGAACAGCCACAGAAAATGAAACGAGTGATAAGGAGAGAAAAACTGGAAGGACAGCTCGCATCGCGCATCTCCTACGCGCCAGGCAAGCGCCAAGCACGTGTCAGAGCCCTCCGGGAACTTATGGAACTGCAAACGCCCGGCCTTGGCAAGCCGGGCGTTCATGAAACATCGCTCACGCAGCTGGGTCAGAGAGTCCTGACATCCGTCAGCTTGCCGGTCACGGCGGCGGCAGCGGCCATCGCCGGCGACACCAGATGGGTGCGCCCGCCGCGGCCCTGGCGGCCCTCGAAATTGCGGTTCGAGGTCGAGGCGCAGCGTTCGCCTTCCTTCAGCTTGTCGGCGTTCATCGCCAGGCACATGGAGCAGCCCGGATCGCGCCATTCGAAACCGGCCTCCAGGAACACCTTGTCCAGGCCTTCTTCCTCGGCCTGGTTCTTCACCAGGCCCGAGCCGGGCACGACGATGGCGTTGACGCCGTCGGCCACCTTGCGGCCCTTGGCGATCTCGGCGGCGGCACGCAGATCCTCGATGCGGCCATTGGTGCACGAGCCGATAAAGACATGATCGACCTTGATGTCGGTCAGCTTCTGGTTCGCGGCGATGCCCATATATTCGATCGCGCGGGTGGCGGCGTCGCGCTTGTGCGCGTCGGCCATCTTGGCCGGATCGGGCACGCTTTCTGTGATCGGCAGCGCCTGTTCGGGCGAGGTGCCCCAGGTCACCATCGGTACGATGTCGCGCGCATCCAGCGTCACTTCCACGTCGAACGTCGCGTCCGCATCGGAATGCAGGGTGCGCCAATAGGCTTCCGCCTGTTCCCAGGCCCCGGCCTTGGGCGCGCGCGGGCGGCCCTTCACATATTCGATGGTGGTGTCGTCGACCGCGATCAGACCGGCGCGCGCGCCGCCCTCGATCGTCAGGTTGCACAGGGTCATGCGCCCTTCCATGGAAAGGCCGCGCACCGCCTCGCCGGCATATTCGATGACATAGCCGGTGCCGCCCGCGGTGCCGATCTTGGCGATCACGGCCAGGGCGATGTCTTTGGCGGTCACGCCTTCGGGCAGCTTGCCGTTCACGGTGACGCGCATGTTCTTGGACGGCTGGGCGCGCAGGGTCTGGGTGGCCAGCACATGCTCGACTTCCGATGTGCCGATGCCGAAGGCCAGCGCGCCAAACGCGCCATGGGTGCTGGTATGGCTGTCGCCGCACACGATGGTGGTGCCTGGCAGGGTCCAGCCCTGTTCCGGGCCGATGATGTGCACGATGCCGGCGCGCACATCGTCCATGGCGAAATATTCCACGCCGAATTCGGCGGTGTTCTTCTTCAGCGCCTCGACCTGGGCGCGGCTTTCCGGGTCGGTGATGCCCTGGTCGCGGTCCTTGGTCGGCACGTTATGGTCGGCCACCGCCAGGGTCAGTTCGGGGCGGCGCACCTTGCGGCCGGTGTTGCGCAGGCCCTCAAAGGCCTGGGGGCTGGTCACTTCGTGCACCAGATGCCGGTCGATATAGAGAATGGGCGTCTCGCCGGGCGGCGCGGCCACCAGATGGGCATCCCAGATCTTATCGTAGAGGGTTTTCGGCAGCGTCTTGGCCATGGTCGAACTCGTTGAAATATTATTGCGCGCCCGGCTGGGGGCGGGGGCTTACATATAAGCCTTGGGGACAAGGTTCAATGCTGGCGGGCGGATGGCAGCCCAGCGCCAGCCGGGCCAACCGCCCCCACGGAAGCGACGGGCAATATTGGCCAAAAGGCAAAGCCCCAACTGGGCGCGACCGCGCCCCGGCGGTGGTCCGCCGCCCCCGCGGAGGCGGCGGGCGGAGCCCGCTCGCCGTGAGCGAAATAGAGAGCCCCTACCGCTGGGTGAAGTAGAGCACCAGCATGATGATCACGATGGCCACGAACTGGGCCAGGATGCGGATGCGCATCAGCTTGTTGGACCAGCTGGCGGCGACCGCCCCGCCCTTCCAAAGGGTATAGAGGCCCAGGCACAGGACCACGAAAACCACGCCGACCGCGACGGCGACAAGGGCTTTACCGATCATCATGGGGCTCTATATCCGCCCGCCGGGACGCCAACACAAGCGCCCCAGGGCCGCACCCGGCCTCAAGCAAGGGCGTCGATCTGCTCTTCGCTAAAATTGCCCGGAACGATGGTGACGGGAATGTTCTGGATCGAGTTGACGAACAGCGACACCAGCGGGCCCGGCCCTTCCTTGGCGGTTCCCATGCCCAGCACCAGGATGGAGATGTCCTTGTCGTCCTTCAGAAGCTGGATCAGGCAGTCGGTGACAGGCCCGTAAGGAATGACCAGTTCGGGGATGATCCCGCCCAGATCGTTCACCAGCTTGGCGGCCTCGAACAGCATGGCCTCGGCCTGGGCGTGGGCCTCGTCGCGCATGATCTCCTCGACCCCGCGCCATTGCTGGAAGTCGGGCGGCTCGGCCACGCACATCAGGGTGACGCGCCCGCCGGTATGCTGGGCGCGGCGGGTGGCAAAGCGCAGCGCCACCCGGCATTCCGCCGAATCGTCGATCACGACCAGGAATTTACGCGGAGACCGCGAGGACGGGCTGCTCATGGGGGCGAACGCTAGCCGATTGCGAGGGGCATTTCACCTCCCCCCCGCCAGACACCGCCTAACCCGGGGGAAGCTTCTGCTTCAGACTGTAGAGCAGTTCCAGCGCCTCCTTGGGGCTGAGCGCATCGGGCTCGATCCCCTTCAGCGCCTCTTCCACCTGACTGGTCTTGGGCACCGGCGCCGACGCGCCGAACAGCGGCAGGTCGTCGATCCGCGCCAGCGGCTTGTGGCCTTCACGGCCTTCTTCCAGCGCCGCCAGCACCTCGCCGGCGCGCGCGACCACCGCATCGGGCAGACCCGCCAGCTTGGCGACATGAATGCCATAGCTGCGGTCGGCGGTGCCCGCCACCACCTCATGCAGGAAGATGATGCTGTCTTTCCATTCCTTCACCTTCATGGTGTAGGCCGCCATCGCGGGCAGTCTTTCGCTCAAGGCCACCATCTCGTGATAATGGGTGGCGAACAGCGCGCGGCTCTTGTTGGCCTCATGCAGATGCTCCGCCGCCGCCCAGGCGATGGCCAGGCCGTCATAGGTGGCGGTGCCGCGCCCGATCTCGTCCAGGATCACAAGGCTGCGCGCCGTCGCCTGGTTCAGAATGGCCGCCGTCTCCACCATCTCGACCATGAAGGTGCTGCGCCCCGCCGCCAGGTCGTCGCCTGCGCCGACGCGGGAAAACAGCCGGTCGACGATGCCGATATGGGCATGTTCGGCGGGCACGAAGCTGCCCATCTGGGCCAGGATGGCGATCAGCGCATTCTGGCGCAGGAAGGTGGACTTGCCCGCCATGTTGGGGCCGGTGACCAGCCACAGCCGTCCATCCGCGCCCGGCGACAGGTCGCAATCATTGGGCACGAAAGGCCCGCCATTGGCGGCAGCCAGCGCGGCTTCCACCACCGGGTGCCGCCCGCGCGCGATCCGGAAAGACAGGCTGTCATCCATCTTCGGCCGCACATAGCGCGCTGCCACCGCCAGTTCGCCCAGCGCGGCATCGACATCCAGCACGCCCAGCGCCTCGGCAATCGCGCTCAGCGCCTCGCCATGTTCCAGCGCCAGCAACGTCATTTCCTCGAACAGCGCGGTTTCCAGCGCCAGCGCCTGTTCGCCCGCCTCGGCGATGCGCGATGCCAGGCTGGCCAGTTCGTCGGTGGAAAAGCGCACCGCGCCCGCCATGGTCTGGCGATGGCGGAACAACTCTTTATCCGCCATCAGCTTGTCGGCATGGGCCTGGGGCACTTCGATGAAATAGCCCAAAACGCCATTGTGCTTGATCTTGAGCTGGGTGACGCCGGCGGCGCTGCGATACTTGCTTTCCAGTCCCGCGATCACCCGGCGCGATTCATCGCGCAGCGCCCGCAGCTCGTCCAATGGCGGATGCGCGCCTGTCTTTATGAAGCCGCCATCGCGGGACAGATAGGGTGGCTCTTCCACCAAAAGAAATTCCAGCCGGTCCGACAGGCGCGACACGGCGGCGATGTTCTGGGTCAGTCCTTCGACCGCACCCAGCGCCTCGCCCGCCAGTTCCGCCCGGTTCAGGTGATCGCGCAGGGCACGCGAGGCTTTCACCCCATCGCGCAGATTGGCCAGGTCGCGCGGGCCGCCACGCGCCACCGAAAGACGCCCCAGCGCGCGGGCGATGTCGGGTGCGGCGCGCAGCGCCTCGCGCGCGCGGCGGCGCAGTTCGGCATCGGCAGCAAAGGAAGTCACCGCATCATGGCGGGCGCCAATCGCGGCCACATCGGTCAGCGGCGCGGCCAGCCTTTGCGCCAGCATGCGCGCCCCCGCCGCCGTCACGGTGCGATCAATCCCGGCCAGCAGCGAGCCCGCGCGCTGGCCGCCCAATGTCTGGGTCAGTTCCAGGTTGCGCCGGGTCGCCGCATCGATGCCCATGAAATGCGCCGGGGCTTCGCGGCGCACCCGCTGCAGCGCGACCTTGCGCCCCTTCTGGGTCAGGTCCAGATAGGCCACCAGCGCGCCCGCCGCCGACAGTTCGGCGCGCGAAAACGCGCCCAGCCCATCCAGCGACAGCATGTCGTAATGGGCCTTCAGCGCCCGTTCGCCGCTGCCCGAGTCAAAGCGCGAAGCCGGCAGCGGCGACAGCGCCGTGCCCAGCGCCCTGAACAGCGCCGCCAGGTCTTCCTGGGCCAGCAGCGCATCGGGCAGCAGCAGTTCGCGCGGGGCCAGCCGCGCCAGTTCGGTGCCGATCTGCTCGCGCGCCACCTGGGCGACGGAAAATTCCCCCGTCGACATGTCGGCCGAGGCGATGGCGAAATCGCCGCCGCTGCGCCCCAGCGCCGCCAGCAGGTTGGCGCTGCGCGCCTCCAGCAGCGCATCTTCGGTCAGGGTGCCGGGCGTGACCAGCCGCACCACCTGGCGTTCCACCACCGACTTGGCGCCGCGCTTCTTGGCCTCGGCCGGGTCCTCGGTCTGCTCGCAGACCGCGACGCGATAGCCCTTGCGGATCAGCTTCTCCAGATAGGATTCGGCGGCATGCACGGGCACCCCGCACATGGCAATGTCCTCGCCCAGATGCTTGCCGCGCTTGGTCAGGGCGATATCCAGCGCCTCGGCGGCCTTTGCTGCATCCGCGAAAAACAGTTCGTAGAAATCGCCCATGCGATAGAACAGCAGATAGCCCTCATGGGCCGCCTTGATGGTCAGGTACTGCGCCATCATGGGCGTGGCATCGCCGATGCCCGGAATGTCGGGCGGCGCTTCTGCAGACTGTATACGGTCGGCGACTTCGCTCATGCGGCGAACATAGCAGACCTGCGCGCCTCTGCTTGCCTTCATGCTTGATTGGGGCGTGGCGCAATGGCACTGGCCACGGTTATTCTGTGGAAAATTACCGCTCCCATCGCACCAGAAAATACGACCAAGAAATCTGACAGGTAGAGAAACATGACCCGCCCGTCCTTCACCGAAGACGAAGCCCTGGCCTTTCACGCCGGCGCCAAGCCCGGCAAGCTGGAAATCGTTCCCACCAAGCCCATGGCGACCCAGCGCGACCTGTCCCTGGCCTATTCGCCGGGCGTGGCAGTGCCGGTGCTGCGGATCGCGGAAAATCCCGAACTGGCCTTCGACTACACCACCCGGGGCAACCTGGTGGCGGTGATTTCCAACGGCACCGCGATCCTGGGGCTGGGCGATCTGGGGCCGCTGGCCTCCAAGCCGGTGATGGAAGGCAAGTCGGTGCTGTTCAAGCGCTTCGCCGATGTGAACTCCATCGACCTGGAGCTGGACACCAAGGATGTCGACGCCTTCGTCAATGCGGTGCGCTATCTGGGCCCCAGCTTCGGCGGCATCAACCTGGAGGACATCAAGGCCCCCGACTGTTTCATCATCGAGCAGCGGCTGCGCGAGCTGATGGATATTCCGGTTTTTCACGACGACCAGCACGGCACCGCCATCATCAGCGCGGCGGGCGTGATCAACGCCGCCCACCTGACCGGGCGGGCGATGGAAGACCTGAAGGTGGTGTGCAACGGCGCGGGCGCGGCGGGCATCGCCTGCATCGAACTGCTCAAGTCGATGGGCGTGAAGTCCGAGAATGTGATCCTGTGCGACACCAAGGGCGTGGTCTATCGCGGGCGCGAGCAGGGCATGAACCAGTGGAAAAGCGCCCATGCGGTGGAAACCAGGGCGCGCACGCTGTCCGACGCCATGGTCGATTGCGACGTCTTCCTGGGCCTGTCGGCCAAGGGCGCGCTGACGCCCGACATGCTGCGCTCCATGGCCAAGGCGCCGATCGTGTTCGCCATGGCCAATCCCGACCCGGAAATCACCCCCGAAGATGCCCAGGCGGTGCGCAGCGACGTGATCATCGCCACCGGCCGGTCGGACTATCCCAACCAGGTCAACAATGTCCTGGGCTTCCCCTATATCTTCCGCGGCGCGCTGGATGTGCGCGCCACCGCCATCAACGAGGCGATGAAGATCGCCGCCGCCGAGGCGATCGCGGCGCTGGCGCGCGAGGATGTGCCCGACGAAGTCGCAGCCGCCTATCGCGGCGCGCGCCCGGTTTATGGTCCCGACTACATCATCCCCTCGCCCTTCGATCCGCGCCTGATCTCGAAAGTGTCGGCGGCGGTGGCCAAGGCGGCGATGGACACGGGCGTCGCGCGCCGCCGCATCGAGGACATGGAAGCCTATGAATACGAACTGTCGGCGCGGCTGGACCCGTCGGCGGCGCTGTTCCAGCAGGTGACCGGCGCGGTGCGCGCCAAGCCCAAGCGCGTGGTCTTTGCCGAGGGCGAGGAAGACAGCGTGATCCGCGCTGCCGCCGCCTTCCAGAATGGCGGGCTGGGCCAGGCGCTGCTGGTGGGCCGCCCCGATGTGGTCAAGGCGGGGCTGCGCAAGGCCGGCCTGGCCGAGGACCTGCTCAAGATCTGCGTGCCCTTTTCGGCGGAAGAGGCCAAGCCCTATATCGACGCGCTGTACGCCCGCATCCAGCGGCGCGGCGGGCTGTACCGCGACGCGGTGCGCATGGTCACCAACGACCGCAACATCTATGCCGCCTCCATGCTCAAGGCGGGCGATGCCGACGCGATGGTGACGGGCGTGACCCGCAACTATGCCACCGCCCTTGCCGATGTGCGCACCGTGCTGGACCCGCCGCCGGGCCAGCGCGCCGTGGGGCTTCAGGTCGTGTTCGCCAAGGGCCGGCTGGTGCTGATCGCCGACACCTCGGTGACCGAGATGCCCACCGCCGAACAGTTGGCCGACATCGCCATGCAGGCCGCCGCCACCGCGCGGCGCTTCGGCCTGACCCCGCGCGTGGCGCTGCTGGCGTCTTCCACTTTCGGCTTTCCGCGTTCCGAACGCAGCGAACGCATCATCGAGGCGGTGCAGATTCTGGAAAATCGCGGCGTCGATTTCGAATATGACGGCGAAATGGCGGTGGACGCGGCGCTGGACCGGGAGAAGCTGGCGCTTTATCCCTTTGCCCGCATCACCGACACCGCCAATGTGCTGATCATGCCGGCGGTGCATTCGGCCTCCATCTCCACCAAGCTGCTGCAGCAGATGAGCAATGCCAGCGTGATGGGCCCGATGCTGGTGGGGCTGGAGAAGTCGGTGCAGATCGCGCCCCTGGGCGCGCGCATGAGCGAGATCTACAATGCCGCGGTGATCGCCTTACGATATCAACAGGTAGCAGTATGAGTGGTCAACGCCTGACTGAAGATTTTTGTCAAAACACCACAAAATTCTTTTGCAGCGTGCAACGCTCCCCACAACTAAAAAATGCCGCAGGAAAAGGATAACACGTTGCCATTTTCTGTGAAGGCATTGAGCTCTGGCATATCATCGGTATCACAGGAAATTTCGCAGCGTCGATTTATTGTTCCGTGCACCCCAGGTTTCCGAAGGCCTACTCTGATTACTCTGAGATGGACTGATTCCGAATGACATATTATTGGTGAATGGGGCGAGAAAAAATGGCGAACAGTCCTTTGAAGCATGGATGAAGGCTCTCCAGTTTATGGGTCCACCACCACTCCCAAGATGGGGTCGAAGAAGATTTGGACTGGGAGTTCGATCCAGAAGTCCTCAGCCGCAGGTCAAATAAAGCCCTCGCGCTGAATATGCAGATGACAGGTCAAATGACTTACCGTTTTTTATCGGACCAGCCAAGCGCATAAGTGGATAAAGATACAGTTGGTATCGAACTGAAATCCATCAGGAAACCCGCTGGCGCGAATTTCCTATTCTACCGATGCACCCAGCATATTCTGACCATCGTGGAATAAGTCCGCGCAGCCTGTTGGTATATTGACAACATCCGGCGATGCGCCCATGATCGCGCAGACCTCGCCGCGTTGGCGATGTAGATCTACGACGGAAATATTGATGCGGCTGCATTACTCAACGACCAGACGCTACAAAGCTAAGTGCTCTAATATCGAAAATTCAAAGCAAGCGAGTTTTCTTACATCAAGACATATAACCTCAGCGCAAAAGTTAGGGATGCAGAACAATGTCCTTTCACTTTAACAAAGATATCTCGAATAAGGATCGAACTGGCACTCTAATTCAGTTGGGTGAAAGAAATCTTACAGGGGAACGTCTCAGCAGAGCACCTACAAAAATGATCTCAGTTCTACAATTCATGGACGGCATCAGGATGGTGAGATCATCCAGCGCTGACCGTTACATCCGCATTCCCAACAAGAGCGCTTTCGATCCGGACTGGGAAGTCGGCTACATGGAACAGAGTGGTGGAGATGTTCTCGGCTGGGCGAACAGGAAGCTGGGCAGCTTCCCGGTTCATCGCTGGGTGGTAAGCTTCAGCGGACGCCGCTATCTTTATCGAAGTCACGGAGCGACCGGCGAACCGGAGCAGGCGCGAGTCCGTCCGGCGCGACCATTCAAAATAGCGCGACCGGCGAACCGGAGCAGAGCTGATCCGTCGGCGCGACCGACCTGTCTGTATTACCTCGACAAGCGGCCGGAGATGGTGGCTGGTCCGAGGGCCTGGGCCCGTGGGAACCGGTGCTGAAGGACGGCAAGCTTTATGGCCGCGGCGGCGCCGATGACGGCTATGCCATGTTCGCCGCCATCTCGGCCCTTTTGGCGCTGAAGCAGCAGAACGTGCCCCACGCCCGCACCGTGATTGTGATCGAGGCGTGCGAGGAATCCGGCTCGCCCGACCTGCCTTTCTATATCGATCACCTTTCGGATCGCATCGGCACCGTCGATCTGGTCGTGTGCCTGGATTCGGGCTGCGGCAATTACGATCAGCTCTGGCTGACCACAAGCCTGCGCGGCATGGTGATCGGCAACCTGACCGTGCGCGTTCTGAGCGAAGGCGTGCATTCGGGCGCGGCCAGCGGCATCGTGCCGTCATCCTTCCGCATCGCCCGCACGCTGCTGAACCGGATCGAGGACGAGACCACCGGCCAGATGAGGCTGGCGGACCTGTTCGTGCCGGTGCCCGAAGATCGTGTGGCGCAGGCGAAAGCCACCGCCGAAATCCTGGGCGACACGGTATTCACCGAACTGCCCGCTACTTCGGAAAGACAAGACCGATGGCGGCCGATAACGCCGCGCGCATTCTGGAAAAGACCTGGATGCCGCAACTGGCGATTACGGCGGTGGCCGGTTATCCGCTGCCGGAGAATGGCGGCAATGTGCTGTTGCCCTATACGACCCTGAAACTGTCGCTGCGCCTGCCGCCACCGCAAAAGAAGGCCGAACCGGCGCGCGCCGCGGTCAAAGCGGCGCGGAAGCCGATCCGCCCTATGACGCTGGGGTGCGATTCGATGCGCCGCGCGGCAAAGCCTGGCTGGAACGCGCCCACGCTGGCGCCCTGGCTGGAAGCCTCGCTGAACAGAGCCAGCAATGCGGCTTTAGCCATCCGGCGCTCGCCCAGGTGAGCGGATCGATCCCTTCATGGCCATGCTGGGCGAAATTCCCAGTACGCAGTTCGTGGTGACCGGCGTTCTGGGCCCGCATTCCAGCGCCGCAGCCCCAGCAATTCCTGCACGCCCGCCGGCCAAAAGATCGCCGCCTGCATCGCGCAGGTGCTGGCAGACCATGTCGACCGTTGGGCCGATCGGTCGCTGATTTCGTCACCAAACATTAGCGCTTCGGCGAAGCGCGCCGGTGGCGAGCCGAAGGACAGCACCGTGTCGTGATAGGCCTTCAGGTCGAAAGCACCCTTGTCTTGCGCCCGCCCGCGCATGGCGTCGTGTTCGGCGCGGCCGACGAAATAGGTGGAAAGCTGGCCTGACGACAGTTGCGCGCGGGTCCATTTGCCCGCCGCCTCGCTTTCCTCCTGAAAGGCGCCCTGCACCATCAGCTTCATCGCCGCGTCCCGGTCCATGCCGTCGCAGTGAATCGCCTGGTCCAGGATCGCGTTGGTGATGGTGCGCAAGTAAACCTTGAGCTGCGCCAGCCGGTAAAGCGGATCGCCGTCGTAATAGCCTTGCTCGGCCATCATGTTCTCGGCATAGGCCGCCCAGCCTTCGACGAACGAACCGGACCACAACACGCTGCGAACCATCGACGGGCATGCGTTGGAATGCCAGAGCTGCACATAGTGGCCGGGCATCGCCTCATGCACGGCGATGTCGGCGATCGCGCGGTTGTTGTATTCGCGCAGGAAACTGTCGGTCTGCTTTTGCGTCCAGCCGTCGGGAATGGGCGAGACGGCATAGAAAGTGTCCAGTCCCTTGTCCAGCGGGCCCGGCGAATCGCAATAGGCCACCGCGAAGCCCTGCTGGAACTTGGGCATCAGGATGATTTTCACCGGCGCGTCGGGCAGGGTGATGAGATTCTTGTCGCGCACGAACGCCGTTGCCCGCGCCACCGCTTCGCGCGACGTCTCGACCAGCCTGTCCGGTTGGGGCCGGTCGGCATAACAAAGATCGAGCGCCGCCTGGACCGCCGCCTGTTCGTCCATCCCGTCCGCCCGCGCGCCCAGCACCTGTCTGGCCAGACCGTGCATCTGCCCACGCGTGTGCGCCAGCGCATCTTCGGCCCGTGCGCGGATATCCCCGCGCGACAGGTCGGAGTTCAGCGTGAAGGCCAGCTTCTCATCGAACAGCGCCGCGCCCAGCCGGAAATCGCCCTTCGCGCCCGGCACCAGCACCGTATCCAGCCAGTGTTGATGTTCCTTCACCGCGCCGCGCAGCAGATCGGCGGCGGTTTTCAGCTCTGCCTGGCCCTTTGGCGTCAGGGCATCGGCATGGGGCAGGATCATGGAATCGACGATGTCCATGACGCCCGCATTCTGCTTTGCCGCGGTGCGGGCATGAACCGGCGGCACGCGCGCCGGCACAAGGGCGGCGCGCATCTGTTCCAGCAGCAGCGGCAGGCGCTTCATGCGCGCGGCCGCCGATGCCAGCCGCGCGGGCAGCGGCGCGAAACCGCGCGCCATCAGGGTATAGAGCGCATTGCCGGCGGCCTGCGACCAGCCATAGGCATCCCAGGCCCAGCTTTGCAGCCGCTCATCGTCCCAGACCATGTATTCAAGCTGGCTTTTCAGGATCGCCGCATCCACCTGGTTGTCCCGCGACAGGCCGGCACGGTCGATTGTCTCCAGTTCGCGCAGCAGCGCGCGCCAGCGCGCGGTGCGCGCCGCCCGGCCCGGCGCGCTCATGTCATCGATGTCGTGATCGAAACGGTGATCGCCGACGTATGTCGCGGTAATGGGCTGCAGCGCCAGCCAGCTTTCCAGCCAGCGCCGGCTCAGGGCGTCAAAGGCGGCATCGGCCGCGCCCGCCGCGACGGCGGCCGATGGAACCAGCGCCGCCGATCCCATCAGGGCGATCGTGGTGCGGCGGGTGGGACAGAACATGATGGCTCCGGCAAGGGCTGCGGCGTGACAGCAAACAGACGTCCAGCCTATCGTCGCGCCCAAACCCGGCAAGAGAGGAATTGTTCATGGAACGGACAGACAACCAGATGGACGGACAGCCAAGCCGCTATCGCCCGCTGATGTTCTTCCTGCTGGCCACACTGGGCGTGGGCGCCACCGCCAGCCTGTTCACCACCCCCAGCATTCCCGGCTGGTATGCCGGGCTGATCAAGCCCTCCTTCAATCCGCCCAACTGGGTGTTCGCGCCGGTCTGGACCACGCTCTATGTCATGATGGCGGTGGCGGCCTGGCGGGTGTGGCGCAGGACCGGCCTGAAAGACCGGGCCCTTTACGCCTTCTGGGCGCAGCTTTTCCTGAACTTCTGCTGGAGCGGAATTTTCTTCGCGCTGCACCAGCCCGGCCTGGCGCTGGCCGAACTGCTGCTGCTGGATGCGGTGCTGCTGGTCACGCTGGTGCTGTTCTGGGGCCGCGACCGGCTGGCGGGCCTGCTGATGGCGCCCTATCTGGCCTGGACCAGCTTCGCCAGCCTGCTGAACTACGAAATCTGGCGCCTGAACGGGTGAAGTTGCCACCGAAAAGGCCCTGATTCGCCCACAAGGCTTGGCATTTCCGGGGCCCCTCCCTATATACCCCCTGTGGTGAGCATGGGCTTCGGGGCCTTGCTCATTTTGTCAAAGAATTCAATGGGATGGATCGGAGGACGCCGCAAGGGTCAGGACCCCATGCCCGTTTGAGAGGAACTCGCAATGGCTAAAGTAATCGGCATCGACCTTGGCACGACCAATTCGTGCGTCGCAGTGATGGAGGGCACAGCCCCCAAGGTCATCGAAAATGCGGAAGGCGCCCGCACCACCCCCTCCATCGTCGCCTTCGCCCCGGATGGCGAGCGCCTGATCGGCCAGCCCGCCAAGCGCCAGGGCGTCACCAATCCCGAATTCACCTTTTTCGCGATCAAGCGCCTGATCGGCCGCCGCTTCGACGATCCCATGACCCAGAAAGACGTGGGCATGGTCCCCTACAAGATCGTCAAGGCCGACAATGGCGACGCCTGGGTCCAGGGCCGCGACGCCAAGAAGTACAGCCCCTCCGAGATTTCCGCCTTCATCCTGACCAAGATGAAGGAAACCGCCGAAGCCCATCTGGGCGAGAAGGTCACCCAGGCGGTGATCACCGTTCCGGCCTATTTCAACGACGCCCAGCGCCAGGCCACCAAGGACGCCGGCAAGATCGCCGGCCTTGAGGTTTTGCGCATCATCAACGAGCCGACCGCCGCGGCCCTGGCCTATGGCCTGGAAAAGAAGGGCGCCGGCACCATCGTGGTCTATGACCTTGGCGGCGGCACCTTCGACGTCTCGATCCTGGAGATCGGCGACGGCGTGTTCGAGGTGAAGTCGACCAACGGCGACACCTTCCTGGGCGGCGAGGACTTCGACACCCGCGTGGTCAACTTCCTGGCCGACGAGTTCAAGAAGGAGAATGGTATCGACCTGCGCTCCGACCGCCTGGCCCTGCAGCGTCTGAAGGACGCCGCCGAAAAGGCCAAGATCGAGCTGTCGAGCGCCCAGCAGACCGAAGTCAACCTGCCCTTCATCACCGCCGACGCGTCGGGCCCCAAGCACCTGACCATCAAGATCACCCGCGCCAAGCTGGAAAGCCTGGTCGAGGACCTGATCCAGAAGACCGTCGGCCCCGTGAAGCAGGCGCTGAAGGATGCCGGCGTCACCGCCCAGCAGATCGACGAAGTGATCCTGGTCGGCGGCATGACCCGCATGCCCAAGGTGCAGGAAGCGGTGAAGCAGATCTTCGGCGGCAAGGAACCCCACAAGGGCGTGAACCCCGACGAAGTGGTCGCCATCGGCGCCGCCATTCAGGGCGGCGTGCTGAAGGGCGAAGTCAAGGACGTGCTGCTGCTGGACGTGACCCCGCTGTCGCTGGGCATCGAAACCCTGGGCGGCGTCTTCACCCGCCTGATCGACCGCAACACCACCATCCCGACCAAGAAGAGCAACATCTTCTCGACCGCGGAAGACAACCAGACCGCCGTGACCATCAACGTGTTCCAGGGCGAGCGCGAGATGGCGGCCGACAACAAGTCGCTGGGCCGCTTCGACCTGCAGGGCATTCCCCCCGCGCCGCGCGGCGTGCCGCAGATCGAGGTCACTTTCGACATCGACGCCAACGGCATCGTCAGCGTGACCGCCAAGGACAAGGCCACCGGCAAGGAGCAGCAGATCCGCATCCAGGCCTCTGGCGGCCTGTCGGACACCGACATCCAGAAGATGGTCAAGGACGCCGAGGAGCACGCGGCCGAGGACAAGAAGCGCAAGGAAGCGGTCGAGGCCAAGAACCAGGCCGAGGCGCTGATCCACTCCACCGAGAAGGCGCTTGCCGAGCATGGCGACAAGGTCGGCGCGGACGAAAAGACCGCGATCGAAACCGCCACCGCCGCGCTGAAGGAAGCGCTGTCGGGCGAAGACGCCGAGGACATCAAGGCCAAGACCAATGAGCTGGCCCAGGCCTCGATGAAGCTGGGCGAGGCGATGTACAAGGCCCAGCAGGCTTCCGAAGGCGAAGGCGCCGCCGCCGATGCCGCCACCGAAGGCGGCCAGCCCGCCGACGAGAATGTGGTGGACGCCGACTTCGAGGAAGTCGACGACTCCAAGAAGGGCGCCGCCTGATAGACACAAAACCTTCTCCCCCTTCCATGCGAAGCATGTAGAAGGGGGAGGTGGCACAGCGATGGGTCGGCGGCGCCGACCGAGCTGTGCCGGAGGGGGTCGAGTTTTATAATGAGCGCCAAGCGTTGCTATTACGAGACCCTGGAGGTCGCAAAAGGCTGCGACGGAAGCACACTGAAATCCGCCTATCGCAAGCTGGCGATGCAGTTTCATCCCGACCGCAATCCCGGCGACAACACCGCCGAAGTCAAATTCAAGGAAATCAACGAGGCCTATGACGTCCTGAAGGACGATCAGAAGCGCGCGGCCTATGACCGTTTCGGCCACGCCGCCTTCGAGGGCGGCATGGGGGCGGCGGGCGCCCGCGCCGGCGGCCATCCCTTCGGCGATTTCGCCGGCTCGTTCAGCGACGTGTTCGAGGACCTGTTCGGCGACATCATGGGCGCGCGCGCGCGTGGGGCACGGCGCAACCGCGGCGCCGACCTGCGCTACAATCTGGAAATCACGTTGGAAGAGGCCTTCAACGGCCGCAGCGCCGAGATCAACATTCCCACCCAGGTCGCCTGCGACGTGTGCAGCGGATCGGGCGCGGAGCCCGGCCATGCCGCCGAAACCTGTCCCACCTGCGCCGGCCACGGCAAGGTGCGCGCCACCCAGGGCTTCTTCACCATCGAACGCACCTGCGGCGGCTGCCGCGGCACCGGCAAGATCATCCGCCATCCCTGCAAGGCCTGCCGCGGTTCGGGCCTGATGCAGAAGGAGCGCACGCTGAATGTCGACGTGCCGCCCGGGGTCGAGGAAGGCACCCGCATCCGCCTGTCGGGCGAAGGCCAGGCGGGGCTGAACGGCGGGCCGTCCGGCGACCTCTATATTTTCCTGACCGTGCGCGAGCACGCCATCTTCCAGCGCGACGGCCACGATTTGCATTGCCGCGTGCCGGTCAGCTTCGTCACCGCCGCGATGGGCGGGTCGATGGAAGTGCCCACCCTGGATGGCGGGCGCGCCAATGTGAAGATTCCCGAAGGCGCCCAGCCGGGCCGCCAGTTCCGCCTGAAGGGCAAGGGCATGCCGGTGCTGCGCAGCGCCCAGCGCGGCGACCTGTATGTCGAACTGGCGGTGGAAACCCCGGTCAAGCTGTCCAAGCGGCAGAAGGAACTGCTGCGCGAATTCGAGGCCGAGAGCCAGAGCGGCTGCCACCCGGAGGCCGAAGGCTTCCTGGCCAGGCTGAAGGAATTCTGGAGCGGAAACTGTTCCTGACCCCCTCCGGTTTCAGCTTTCGCTCGCCTCTCAAGAGGTCGGCTTCGCCCGCTGAAACCACCTCCCCCTCCCATGTGCTGACGCACATGAGGGGAAGGCGGGTCTGGGCAGGCCCCGGCGCCCAAATCTGCAACGAGCCCTTTCTCCAAGCCGTTCTTTTGCCGTAGGATTTTCCTGTCCTGCCAAGAATTGCCGCAAAGGCCGGTCGGGAAGGCCAGCCAAAAAGGCCAGAAAGAGATTTCGCCGTGACAGCCAGAACATTTCCCCGGCCCCCCTCTCCCCTGGCGGACAATCTGCGCTTCCTGCGCGCGCTGATCGCGCGGCCCAAGAATGTCGGGGCGGTGCTGCCCTCCAGCCCGGCTTTGTCCCAGGCCATCGCCCGCCAGATCGGCAATCCCCATGCCGGCCCGGTGCTGGAGCTGGGGCCCGGCACCGGCTCCATCACCCAGGCGATCCTGCAGCATGGCGTGCCGGCGAACCGGCTGACGGCGGTGGAATTCGATCCCGACCTAGCCGCCGAACTGGCCGGGCGCTATGCCGGGGTGCAGGTGATCGAAGGCGACGCCTTCAACCTGGACAGCACACTGGGGCCGCACAATCGCGCCCCCTTTGCCGCCATCGTTTCGGGCCTGCCGCTGCTGAATTTCCCGCTGGCCACCCGGCGCACCTATATGGAAGGGCTGGCCCGCCATCTGGCGCCGGGCGCGCCGATCATCCAGTTCTCCTATGGCACCAACGCGCCGGTCACCCCGCCCAAGGGTTTTGGCGTGCGCCGCGCCGCGCTGGTCTGGGCCAACATCCCGCCCGCCCGCGTCTGGGTCTATCGCCGCACCTGAAAATGCTGCGCCTTATGCTGCAGCAAAAAGGTGCAGCATAGCGATCTATGCTGCACCCCATATTGCGCGGTAAGTAGTTGATTTAACTGCTATTCAGCCGCCTCGGCCAGGACCGGAGCCGCGGCCAGCACATCGTCCCCGACATGGGCCTCGAACTTCTTGAAGTTCTCGCGGAACATGCGGGCCAGCTTCTGGGCCTGGGCGTCGTACGCGTCCTTGTCGGCCCAGGTGTCGCGCGGGTTCAGGATGGCCGTGTCCACCCCCGGCACCGCCACCGGCACCCGGAAGCGGAAATTGGGATCGACCCGCATCTCCACATTGGCCAGCGATCCGTCCAGCGCGGCGTTGAGCAGGGCGCGGGTCGCCTTGATCGGCATGCGGTTGCCGGTGCCGAAGGCCCCGCCGGTCCAGCCGGTATTGACCAGCCAGCAGTCGGCCTGGTGCTGGCCGATCAGCTCGCGCAGCAGGTTGCCGTATTCCGACGGATGGCGCGGCATGAAGGGCGCGCCGAAGCAGGTCGAGAAGGTCGGCTGCGGTTCCTTGCCCAACCCCTTTTCCGTGCCCGCCACCTTGGCGGTGAAGCCGGACAGGAAGTGATACATCGCCTGGCTGGGCGTCAGCTTGGCGATGGGCGGCAGCACACCAAAGGCATCGGCGGTCAGCATGATGACATTGCTGGGATGGCCGGTGCGCCCGGTGGCGCTGGCGTTGGGGATGAAATCGATGGGATAGGCGGCGCGGGTGTTTTCCGCATAGGTCGCGTCATCCAGGTCCAGGGCGCGGGTGGCTTCGTCCATCACCACATTCTCCAGCACCGTGCCGAAGCGTTCGGTGGTCGAGAAGATTTCCGGTTCGGCCTCACGGCTCAGGCGGATCACCTTGGCATAGCAGCCGCCCTCGATGTTGAAGATGCCGTTCTCGCTCCAGCCATGCTCGTCATCGCCGATCAGCGTGCGGCTGGCATCGGCCGACAGGGTGGTCTTGCCGGTGCCGGAAAGGCCGAAAAATATGGCCGATTTGTCGTCGGCGCCGACATTGGCCGAGCAGTGCATGCTCATCACGCCCTTGGCCGGCAGCAGATAGTTCATGATGGTGAAGACCGACTTCTTCATCTCGCCGGCATAGGAGGTGCCGCCGATCAGCACGATCTTCTTGGCGAAGTTCACCGCGATCACCGTGCCGCTGACACAGCCATGGCGCGCCGGGTCGGCGGTGAAGCTGGGCAGGTCGATGATGGTGAATTCCGGGTCGAAGCCCTTCAGCTCCTCGGCGGTCGGGCGGATCAAGAGGTGATGCACGAACAGCGAGTGCCAGGCATATTCGGTGATGATGCGCACCGAAATGCGGTGGGTCAGGTCGGCGCCGCCGAACAGGTCCTTGGCGAACAGCTCCTTGCCCTCGGCAAAGGCCATCATGTCGGCATGCAGCGTGTCGAACTGCGCCGGGGTCATCGCCTTGTTGTTGTCCCACCACACCGCCTTTTCGGTGCTGTCGTCGCGCACGACGAACTTGTCGCCCGCCGAACGGCCGGTGTGCTGGCCGGTGCGCACCACCAGCGGACCGTTGGCGGCAACATGGCCTTCCCCGCGGCGCACCGCTTCCTCGTAAAGCGCCGGCGCGCTCAGATTCAGATTCACCCGGGCCAGATTGCGAAGCCCGTGGCGGGCAAGACTGTTGTCGGACATGGAGACTCCAGAGGAAGGCCAGAAGAAAAAGACCCCGATGCGGGGACGGAAATGGCCCGCAACCTACCCCCCCGGAAGGCGCGTCACAAATGTATACAGATGCGATGAAATAAACTTTCGCTTCAAAGACTTATGCTTTCCGGCACTTTTTGCAGAGCAGCATGACGGGCGGCGCATTTGTCACGCCGTTGTCACCCCGCAAAGCCGCGACTAGGAAGGTGCATGACCGTACCGGACACCCCCATGCGTGACGACGAACTGGACCGTTATGCCCGCCATCTGGTGCTGCGCCAGCTTGGCGGCGCAGGCCAGGCCAGGCTGCGTGCCGCCAGAGTGCTGGTGGTGGGCGCGGGCGGGCTGGGCAGCCCCGCCGCGCTCTACCTGGCCGCCGCCGGGGTCGGCACGCTGGGCCTGGCCGATGACGACGCGGTCAGCCTGTCCAACCTGCAGCGGCAGATCCTGTTTCGCACCGCCGATGTGGGCCGCCCCAAGGTGGAGGCGGGGGCAGAGGCGCTGAAGGCCCTCAATCCGGGGGTGCAGGTGATCCCCCATCCGCTGCGGGTGACGGCGGACAATGTCGCCGGACTGATCGCCGGCTATGACCTGATCGCCGACGGCAGCGACAATTTCCCCACCCGCTTCCTGCTGGGGGACGCCTGTTTTGCCGCCGCCAAGCCGCTGGTGTCGGCAGCGGTGACCGAGTTCGAGGGGCAGCTTGCGGTCTGGAAAGCCTATGCCGCGCGGGGGCGTCTGCCCTGCCATCGCTGCCTGTTCCCCGCCCCGCCGCCGCCCGGCAGCGTGCCCAACTGTTCGGAAGCCGGGGTTCTGGGCGCCGCCGCCGGGGTGATGGGGGCGCTTCAGGCGCTGGAAGTGATCAAGGAAATCGCCGGAATCGGAGAACCGCTGGCCGGCAAGCTGCTGGTCTATGAGGCGCTGGCGGCGCGGTTTCGCACCATTTTCGTGCCCGCCGACCCGGCCTGCGCCCTGTGCGGACCGGATGGCGCAAAAGCGCCCCAAAAGTCGCCCCAGGCTTAACCCCCGCTTAAAACCAAGTCCTGCAAATTACGCATATGGGACAGGAAGTTCATTTCGAAATCTTCCGGCGGGTCGGCGCGCGCGGCGGCTGGTCGCTGCATGAGGTGCGCTCGGGCCGGGACGAAGCCATCCGCATCGCCCAGGAGATGATGGCCGGCGAAAACGCCACCGGCGTCAAGGTCATGAAAGAGACCTACAATGACGAGACCGGCGACTTTCTGAGCCTGAAAATTTTCGAGGAAGGCCACAACCAGGTCAAACTGGCACCCGCGGAAGAAGACGTGCCGCACGCCCTTCCCTGCTTCAAGCCGGACGATCTTTATTCCTATCATGCGCGCCAGACCATGACGCGCCTGCTGGCCGACTTTTTGGCCCGCAACAAGGTCACCATCACCGAGCTGATTCACCGCGCCGACCTTCTGGAGAAGTTCGAGGCCACCGGCACCGCCTATCAGCATGCGGTGCAGAAGGTGGCCGTGGCCCAGGCGTCATCCACCAAGACGCCGGTGCAGCAGATCATCAAGAGCCTGAACGAACTGACCACCCAGGCCATCAACCGCGTCTATCGCGACCAGCGCGCCGGCAAGTTTCCGGAAGCCGGCGCCGGCCAGTTCGCCGACCTGGCGCGCAGGCTTTGCGCCCAGGGCGGCGGCGAGGCGGCCTATCTGTTCAACGCCGCGCTGGCCAACCACCTGAAAGCGGCAAACGGCTGGGACGAAAAGGTCGGCATGCTGATTGCCGTCATGGAAGAGGCGCCCAAGGAAAAGACGCCCGAGCAGGAAGCCGTGCGCAAACTCATCCTGACCTCGGTGGATGTGATGATCGCCGAAGTCCTGGGCGGCTCGGCGGCCCTGCATGAGCTGATGGGCGCCGCCGACAATCTGGGCCAGGCGCTGATGAACCTGGTTTCGCTGTTCCTGGGCAAGCCGCTTACCGGCGCCAGGGACGGCCTGCTGGCGCTGACCAGCCACTTTGCCGCCGACACGCTGCCCAATGCGCGCACCGCGGTCGCCCATCGCCTGGTTGCCGAGTTCAAGGCCAACAAGCGGCTGTGCCCCAAGTCGATGGTCGAAGAACTGAAGATGCTGCGCAAGATCGCCAATTCGATCGTGCTGGGCGTCGGCAAGTATATGAGCCACGAGGATCTGGTCGCGGCCTTCACCCTGCGCTCCAAGCGGCTGGTCACGCCCGAAGGGCTGGGCCGCCATATCGGCGATGCGCCCCCGGACGAAAAACTGGACCAGCTTCTGTTCGTGGAAGAGAACATCATCGGCGCCGAGAACAAGCGGCTTCTGGCGAGCTTCATCCTGCCGATCCTGAACGCCGCGCCGTTCGAGACCCATTTCGTCACCGCCAAGACGCCGGTGCTGACCCGCCTGCAACGTCTGGCCCAGCTTCAGGCGCGCGTGCGCCGCAGCGGCTTCATCGACGTGACCCGCGACGAGATCGCCGCCAAGCTGGATTCGGTCGCCGTTCAGGTCGAGGCGCGCGGGCGGCTGTTCGAATCGATCGAGGCGCGCCCCGGCAGCCCCGTCGAAAAGGCCCAGACACTGCTGCGGCTGGCGGCGGGCGGCATGCTGACCGAAGGCATTCTGTCGGCCAAGGCGCGCGACCTGATCCTGGGGCACCTGTCTCAGCCGGGCTTCCTGACCGGTTACATGGCTGCCCAGACCGCCGAAGCCGGCGGCGCCAAGCCCGACAGCGAGAAGCTGATGGCCGGGCTGATGGAAACGCTGGGCAAGGCAGGCATCACCGCCGAAACCGGCCTGAAGAACATCGCTGCCTGATTTGAGCCTGTGCCTTAAGCGCCGAAATCGCGGCGCGTGGAATTTTGCGATCTGAGCAGGCGCGAGGAGCGATGTGGGCATGACGCCCATGAGCGACGAGCGACGCACTCAGGACGCAAAAGGACCGCGCTGCTAATGCGCGGCATCCCAGTTGTCGGCGGCACGGGCCTCGACCACCAGCGGCACGCTGATTTCCACGGCGGGCAGTGACGCCTTTTCCATCGCCTGCACGATGATCTTCGAAGCCTTGTCGACGTCCTTCTCCGGCGCCTCGAAGATCAGTTCGTCATGCACCTGCAACAGCATCTTCACCGATTTGGGCAACAGCGGCGGCAGCTTGACCATGGCGCGGCGGATGACGTCGGCGGCCGCACCCTGGATGGGGGCATTGATCGCTGCCCGCTCCGCCCCGGCGCGGAAGCCGGGCACCTTGGAATTGATCTCGCGGATATGAATGCGCCGGCCGAACAGCGTCTCGACATAGCCATGATCGCGCGCGAACTGCTTGGTCGTGTCCATATAGTCGCGGATGCCGGGAAAGCGGGCGAAGTATTTCTTGATGTAATCGGCCGCCTCGCTCTGGGCGATGCCAAGCTGGCCCGCCAGGCCGAAACCGGAAATGCCATAGACGATGCCGAAATTGATCGCCTTGGCGCGGCGGCGCACTTCGGCGGGCATGTCCTTGACCGGCACGCCGAAGATTTCCGACGCCGTCATGGCGTGAATGTCCAGTCCGTCGGCAAAGGCCTTTTTCAACTGGGGAATATCGGCGATATGCGCCAGTAGCCTGAGCTCGATCTGGCTGTAGTCGGCGCTGATAAGCTTGGACCCCTTGGGCGCGACAAACGCCTGGCGGATGCGCCGGCCTTCCTCGGTCCGCACCGGAATGTTCTGCAGGTTGGGATCGGTGGAGGCCAGCCGCCCGGTCGTGGTCGACGCCATGGCGTATGAGGTGTGCACACGGCCCGTTTGCGGATTGATGTAGCCGGGCAGGGCGTCGGTGTAGGTGCCGCGCAGCTTGGCCAGCGCACGCCATTCCAGCACCAGCCGGGCGATGTCGTGGCCCTGGGCGGCGACCATTTCCAGCATGTCGCTGTCGGTCGACCAGGCGCCGGTCTTGGTCTTGCGCCCGCCTTCCAGCCCCATCTTGTCGAACAGGATCTCGCCAAGCTGCTTGGGCGAGGCGATGTTGAAGCTTTCGCCCGCCAGCTTGTGGATCTTGGTTTCCAGCCCGGCCTGCTGCCTGGCGAAGTCGTTGGACAGTTTGCGCAAAAGATCAGGGTCGACCTGAACCCCCGCCCGCTCCATGTCGGCCAGCACCATCACCAGTGGCCGTTCCAGTGTTTCGTAGACGCTGCGCTTGCCCGCCTGCGCCAGCCGCGGCTTGAGCAGTATCGCCAGGCGCAGGGTGACATCGGCATCCTCGGCGGCATAGCGCGTCGCCTCTTTCACCGGCACCTGATCGAAGCTGATCTTGTTCTTGCCCTTGCCGGCCACGTCGCTGAAGGCAATGGGCGTGTGCGACAGGTGCAGGCCGGAAAGCTCGTCCATGCCGTGCCCGTGCAGCCCGCCTTCCAGCGCATAGGACATCAGCATCGTGTCGTCGATAGGGTTCAGGCGGATTCCGCGCTGCAGGAATACGACCGCGTCATATTTCAGGTTCTGGCCCACCTTCAGCACGCTGTCGTCTTCCAGCAGCGGCTTCAGGCGGGCGATGACATCGGCCTCGGCCATCTGTTCGATGTCGCCGCCTTCATCCTGCGACAGGTCCAGCGACAGGCCATCGGACTTGCGGTGGCCGCAGGGGATGTAACAGGCATCCCCCGGCGCCAGCGCCAGCGACACGCCGCACAACGCCGCCTGCATGGGATCGAGCGAGGTCGTCTCGGTGTCGACACAGACGGTGCCGGCCTCAAGAGCCCGCGCAATCCAGCGATCCAGCGTGGCGGCGTCCGTCACCGTGACATAGGAATCCTGGTCGATGGGCGCGGTGATGGCGGCGTCGGGCTCTGCGGCTTCGGCGGCGCTTTCCTTCGGCGCAGCCTCCCTGGTCACTTTGGGCTTTGCCAGCGCGGCATCGGCGTCGATCGCGTCGATATCGGCAACCTCGAAATGCGCTGCCGCGCGCCGGGTGATGGTGGTGAACTCCATCGCCTTCAGAAAGCCGATCAGTTCCTTGGGCTCGGGTTCATGCACGGCAAAGTCGCCGGGCTGTTCCTTCAGCGGCACATCCGCATCCAGCGTCACCAGCCGCAGGGAGACGCGCGCCTTGTCGGCATTTTCGATCAGCGTCTCGCGCCGCTTGTTCTGCTTGATCTCGCCGGCGCGCGCCAGCAGCGTCTCGACATCGCCATAGGTGTTGATCAGTTCGGCGGCGGTCTTTATGCCGATACCGCGCACGCCCGGCACATTGTCGACACTGTCGCCGGCCAGTGCCTGGACCTGCACCACCTTGTCGGGAGCCACGCCGAACTTCTCCAGCACCTCGGCACTGGCCAGGCGGCGGTTCTTCATCGTGTCCAGCAGTTCGACCTCGCCATCGACCACAAGCTGCATCAGGTCCTTGTCGGAGGAGATGATGGTGCAGCGGGCCTTTGCCTCGCGCGCCAGCCGGGCATAGGTGGCGATCAGGTCGTCGGCCTCATAGCCCGCCATCTCGACACAGGCGATGCCGAAGGCGCGGGTCGCCTCGCGCACCAGCGGGAATTGCGGCACCAGGTCTTCGGGCGGCGGCGGCCGGTGCGCCTTGTATTCGGGATAGAAGTCGTTGCGGAAGGTCTTTTCCCCCGCATCGAAGATCACCGCCAGATGGGTGGGCGCATCGGCGCCCTTCATGTCCTCCAGCAGCTTCCACAGCATGTTGCAGTAGCCGGAAACCGCCCCCGTGGGCAGGCCGTCGGATTTGCGCGTCAGGGGCGGCAGGGCGTGATAGGCGCGGAACAGATAGCCCGAGCCGTCAACCAGATAGAGGTGATCGCCTTTTTTCAGGCCCCTCTTGTTCAAATCAGTCAATGGTGACCCGTGGCGCCATCCTTCAGGACGAAGCGCTTGTCGCAATAGGGGCATTCGACGAAATTCTCGTCGCCCATCTCCAGATAGACCTTGGGATGGCCCAAAGCGCCGCCGCCGCCATCACAGGCGACGCGGGAGGTGGTGACTTCGATGGTTTCGGGGACCTCTACGGGCATGGGATTCTCGGCAAATTCTGGAAAAAGGGCGGGATCGGGCGGATCATACAGGCTAGGCTTGGGGGGGCAAGCGACAGATTTTCCCAATGGTCAAACTCGATAAAATCTACACCCGCGGCGGCGATTCCGGTGAAACCGGGCTGGGCGACGGAATGCGGGTTTCCAAGGCCGGACCGCGCATCGCCGCCATGGGCGCGGTGGACGAGGCCAATGCCGCCATCGGCCTGGCCCGGCTGGCGACCCGGGGGCCGTTCGATGCCATGCTGGCGCGCATCCAGAACGAGCTGTTCGACCTGGGCGCGGACCTGTGCGTGCCCGAAAGCGGGCGCAAGTCCGAAGGCGCGCTGCGCATCACCCCCCAGCAGGTGACTCGGCTGGAAGCCGAGATCGATGCCATGAACGAAAGCCTGGCGCCCCTGACCAGCTTCATCCTGCCCGGCGGCAGCGCGCTGGCGGCGCATCTGCACATGGCGCGCACCATTGCCCGGCGGGCCGAGACCCTGATCGTGGCGCTGGCAGCGGACGAAGCGGTGAACCCCGCCGCGCTGCATTACATCAACCGGTTGTCAGACCATCTGTTCGTGATGGCCCGCGCCGCCAACAATGATGGCGCGGGTGATGTTCTGTGGGGTCCGGGCGCTACGCGCGGTCTTTGAAGAATACAAGGAAGCCTGAGCGAGAGCGAAGGCCGCGCCCGGACGGGCAGCGCAGTTGCCTATTCGGGACCCAGCCTTTTTCCGAAGATGAAGGCCAGTATCACGCCGATCACGCCGGTGATGCCCCAGCCGGGCGAGGACAGGAAAGAGTAGACCGGCTGGGCGGCAAAGCGCGCATGGTCGTGCAGCCAGACCTTGAAGCCGGTCAGGCTTTGCGGGTCCACAATCGCCCACACCGTGTCCAGGCTGCGCACGGTCAGGTCCCCACCCTTTTCCAGGCTTGTGACCACGTCCGCGCCCAGCAGCATCAGGGCGATGACGATCAGGATCAGGCTGACAAGACGCATCAGGACGGCCATGGTTATTCCATAGCGGGCAGGACGAAGGCGCACAAGAATGGCCAACTCCCATTAACCAAGCCGCCGGTCAGAAGGGCGAACCGTCCTTGCGTACAAAGCCCTTTTGCGGGTCCAGCATCATGTCGATATCGGGATAGATCGCCGTATCCCCGCCCGAACGGGTGCCCACTTCCAGCACCACCGCGTCGCCGTCCGAGCGGTTGACCAGATGATGGCCGTCGCCGTCATTTTTCGGAAAGGCGGCGCAGTCGCCGGCGCGCAGCACGCTTTCGCCCGCATCGGTCACCAGCACCACCTCGCCGGAAACGACATAGACGAATTCGTCCTCCAGAAGATGCCAGTGGCGCTGGCTGGACCAGACGCCGGGCTTGAGGGTCAGAAGATTGACGCCGAAATCGGTCAGCCCGCCCGCATCGCCAAGCTGCACGCGGCGGCGTTCCCGGCAGGGCACATCATGGGGCGCGGGATAGCCGGTTCCGGTGCGCACGGGCGCATTGGCAATGTCGATCCTGGGCATGGGCGGCACCTTGAACAGCATAACGCCCGCCAAGCCTAAGCCTGGCGGGCGCCTGCCCACAATTGTGTTTATGACGGATCAGGCCGTCGCTTAGGACTGGGGCGCGTCTTCGGGCTTCTTCTTGCCGATGTCCTCGCCCGTGGCCTGGTCGACCTGCTTCATCGACAGGCGGACCTTGCCGCGATCGTCGAAGCCCAGCAGCTTGACCTTCACTTCCTGGCCTTCCTTGACCACGTCCTTCGGCGAGGCGACGCGCTGGGCGGCCAGTTCCGAGACATGAACCAGACCGTCCTTGGGACCGAAGAAGTTCACGAAGGCGCCGAAGTCCATCACCTTGACGATCTTGCCGTCATAGATCTGGCCCACTTCCGGCTCGGCGGTCAGCGACTTGATCCACTTGAGCGCGGCGCGGATCGATTCGCCGTCGGCCGAGGCCACCTTCACGGTGCCGTCGTCCTCGACATTGATCTTGGCGCCGGTCTTTTCCACGATCTCGCGGATGACCTTGCCGCCGGTGCCGATCACGTCGCGGATCTTGTCGACCGGGATCTTGATCTGCTCGATGCGCGGGGCATGCTCGCCCAGCTCGGCGCGCGCGCCGGTCAGGGCCTTGCCCATCTCGCCCAGGATATGCAGGCGTCCACCCTTGGCCTGGGCCAGGGCGACCTTCATGATCTCCTCGGTGATGCCGGCGATCTTGATGTCCATCTGAAGCGACGTCACGCCGTCCTCGGTGCCCGCCACCTTGAAGTCCATGTCGCCCAGGTGATCTTCGTCACCCAGAATGTCGGACAGGACCGCATAGCGTTCGCCTTCCAGGATCAGGCCCATGGCGATGCCCGCGGTGGGCTTCTTGATCGGCACGCCCGCATCCATCAGCGCCAGCGAGGTGCCGCAGACGGTGGCCATCGAGGAGGAACCGTTGGACTCGGTGATCTCCGACACCACGCGGATGGTGTAGGGGAAGTCCTCCTTCTTGGGCAGCATCGGATGAATGGCGCGCCAGGCCAGCTTGCCGTGACCGATTTCGCGGCGGCCGGGAGAGCCCATGCGGCCAACCTCGCCGACCGAATAGGGCGGGAAGTTGTAGTGCAGCATGAAGGTTTCCTTGGCGGTACCGGTCAGGCTGTCGATGAACTGCTCGTCCTCGGCGGTGCCCAGCGTGGCGACCACGATGGCCTGGGTCTCGCCGCGGGTGAACAGCGCCGAACCGTGGGTGCGCGGCAGCACGCCCACCTCGGCCTGGATCGGGCGCACGGTGACCAGGTCGCGGCCGTCGACACGCACCTTGGTGTCCAGCACAGCATTGCGCATCACATCGGCTTCGACATCGTGCAGCAGGCTGCCATAGACATTGGCCGCAACCTTGCCTTCGCCTTCGCCGACGAACTGTTCGGCATACTTCTTCTTGATCGCGGACAGCGCGTCGCGGCGCTCGAACTTGACCGGAATCTGGAAGGCCTTGGACAGCTCGGCGCTGGTGGCCGCGCGGATCTTCTCGCGCACCGGGGCGTGAACATCCTCGGGCACCGGGCGCGGGTCCTTGGCCGACTTTTCGGCCAGGCGGATGATCGCGTCGATGGCGGTCTGCATCTGCTTGTGGCCGAACACGACCGAACCCAGCATGACCTCTTCGGACAGTTCCTGGGCTTCGGATTCCACCATCATCACCGCGTCGCGGGTGCCGGCGACCACCAGATCGAGCTGGGAGTTGGCCATGTCGTCGATCAGCGGGTTCAGCACATATTCGCCGTCGATATAGCCGACGCGCGCCGCCGCGATCGGGCCCATGAAGGGAATGCCCGAAATGGTCAGCGCCGCGCTGGCGGCGACCATGGCGACGATGTCGGGATCGTTCTCCAGGTCGTGGCTCAGCACCTGGGCCACCACCAGCGTCTCGTTCTTGTAGCCGTCGGCGAACAGCGGGCGGATCGGGCGGTCGATCAGGCGCGAGGTCAGCGTTTCGCGTTCGGTCGGCGCGCGCTCGCGCTTGAAATAGCCGCCCGGGATCTTGCCGGCGGCGTAATAGCGTTCCTGGTAATTGACGGTGAGGGGGAAGAAGTCCACGCCCTCTTTCGGCTGGGCCGCGCCGACCACGGTGGCCAGCACAACGGTTTCGCCATAGGTGGCCAGCACCGCGCCGTCAGCCTGGCGCGCGATCTTGCCGGTTTCCAGGGTCAGCGTGCGCCCACCCCATTCAAAGCTTTCCTTTACGACATTGAACATCGGTACGTCTTTCGTCCTACCCGGAGCCGGATCGCTTCCGGGGCGTGATTGGCCCCCCTACGGGACCTGTTCCGCGCGCGGCTCATCCGCGCGTGAAACGCACCATGCAGGCGGCTCATCCGCGCGCATGGCAAAACCACGGCATGCGCCCTTTGCGCATGCCGTGGCCAATTCTGTCTGGTTCGAACTCAGCGGCTCTTGCCTCTTAGCGGCGCAGGCCAAGCCGGCCGATCAGCGCCTCATAGCGCTTCACGTCGCGGGACTTCACATAGTCCAGCAGGCTGCGGCGCTGCGACACCATCTTGATCATTCCGCGGCGGGAATGATTGTCCTTGGCGTGGGTCTTGAAATGCTCGGTCAGGTTGGCGATGCGCTCGGACAGGATCGCAACCTGCACTTCCGGCGAACCGGAGTCGTTTTCAACCGTCGCGTATTCGGCGATCAGCTCTTTCTTGCGTTCAGGCGTAATCATCGGTCATCCGTTCATGGTGTGAAGTTGAAGACACGAAACGGCCGCAGCTCTCCTGCGGCGATCTCGGCCAATGCCACGGGCGTCCCGTCCGGTTCTTCCAGATAGACGGTCTGCCCAGTGAGCTCGCCCTCGCCGAATCCGTCCTTCATCCGGGCAAACAGGTTGCTGCGGATGAGGATGGGATTGCCGGATCGGATGCGAACCGTATCGCTGCCCGTGACAGCCAGCGCCGGGATGCCGTCCAGCGCGGTTGAAAGGGGCTTCAGATACCCAAAAGCGGCGGGACTATGCATAAAAGGGGTCAGGGTTTCCAGCGTCACCGCGTCTTTTTCTTCCCAGGCGCCAAGCCGGGTGCGGCGCAGGGCCGAAACATGCCCCAGGGTCCCCAGGGCCAGGGCGATGTCGCGGACCCAGGAACGGACGTAAGTGCCCTTGCTGCAAGTGATTTCGAACTCAGCACTGCCCTGAACAGCGTTCAGAAGGCGGGCCTCGAAGACCTCGATCTCCCGCGGTTCCAGCACCACTTCCTCGCCGTCCCGGGCCAGGTCATAGGCCCGTTCGCCCCCCACCCGGACCGCCGAATAGGCCGGGGGCACCTGGGACAGGACCCCGGTGAAGCGGGGCAGCATCGCCTCGATGGCGTCGCGGCTGGGCCGCACATCGGATGTGCCGGTGACTTTCCCCTCGGCATCGTCGCTGTCGCGGCTGATCCCCCATGTCGCGGTGAAGCGATAGGTCTTGTCGGAATCCATGGCGAAGGGGACGGTCTTGGTCGCCTCGCCCAGCGCAATGGCCAGGATGCCGGTGGCCATCGGGTCCAGCGTGCCGGCATGACCGGCCTTCTGCGCGTCGAAGATGCGGCGCACCGCCGCCACCGCCTGGGTCGAACCCATGCCCAGCGGCTTGTCCAGGATCACCCAGCCGTGAACCGGCTGGCCCTTCTTTCGGCGGGCCATCCTAGTACCCCCCTCTGTCGCAACTTGACCGGCTGCGCCGGCCCATCGTTGCGACATCTCCCCCCGCCAGCGGCTTCGCCGCGCAGGGGGAGTGGGCATGAGCTTGCGGCATCATTCCTCGTCCGCTTCTTCTTCTGAGATGTTCAGATCACGCTGCACTTCCGGCGACTTCAGGATCTGTTCGATCTTCTGGGCCTCGGCGAAGCTTTCATCCTCGATGAAGCGCAGTTCGGGCGTGAACTTCATGGTGATGCGGTGGCCCATCTCGCCGCGCAGGAAACCCTTGTGGCGGTTCAATGCCGCCACGATCTTCTTGGCGTTCTGCCCGCCCAGCGGTTCGCAAAACACTGTGGCATGACGCATGTCGGGCGACGGCTTGACCTGGGTGATGGTCACCGACACGCCTTCCAGGTCCGGGTCGCGAATGTCGTTCTCGCGCAGCACATCGGCCAGCGCATGGCGCAACGCCTCGCCCACGCGCAACTGGCGCTGGGTGGGGCCGGCATCGCGCCGCGCACCGCGGCGGGCAGCGGAAGATGACGGACGGTGGGTGGGACGGCGGGACATCGGAGCCTTCTTGTTCTTTCCGGGCCGCGCAAAGGGCGGAGCGGAAATCCAGGGATGCAACCTGGTCGAATACCGGGCCGGCGGCGCCCTATGGCGCACGCCGCCCGGCAACAATCATCAAAGCGCGCGCTGGATGGTTTCGACCTCGAAACACTCGATCACGTCGCCCTGCTGCAGGTCCTGATAGTTGGTGAAGGCCATGCCGCATTCCTGGCCAACCTGGACTTCCTTCACTTCGTCCTTGAAGCGCTTGAGCGTCGACAGTTCGCCTTCGTGGATCACGACATTGTCGCGGATCAGGCGCACCTTGGCGCCGCGGCGCACCGTGCCCTCGGTGACCTTGCAGCCGGCGACCTTGCCCACCTTGGTGATGGTGAAGACTTCCAGGATCTCGGCATTGCCCAGGAACTTCTCGCGCGTTTCCGGCGTCAGCAGGCCCGACAGCGCCGCCTTCACGTCATCCACCAGGTTGTAGATGATGTTGTAATAGCGGATTTCCACGCCATCGCGCTTGGCGCGTTCACGCGCCTGGGCGTTGGCGCGGACGTTGAAGCCGATCACCGCGGCGCCGCTGGCCTGGGCCAGGATGATGTCGCTTTCGGTGATGCCGCCCACGCCCGACTGCAGGATCTGCGCGCCGACCTCGTCGGTGCCCAGCTTGGCCAGCGCGCCCTGGATCGCTTCGGTCGAACCCTGCACGTCGGCCTTCAGCACCAGCGGAAGCTGGCGCTTTTCGCCCGCTTCGCGGGTCTGCAGCAACTGGTCCAGCGTCTGGCGGCTGGACGAGGCCTGGCGCTGTTCGCGGCGCTTGCGGCTGCGATACTCGGCAACCTCGCGGGCGCGCGCCTCGTTCTCGACCACCACCATTTCGTCGCCCGCTTCGGGCGGCGCCGACAGGCCCAGCACCTCGATCGGCACGGAGGGACCGGCTTCCTTGACCGTTTCGCCGCGTTCGTTGGCCAGAAGGCGCACGCGCCCCCATTCGCTGCCCGCGACCACGACATCGCCGACCTTCAGCGTGCCGCGCTGGACCAGCACGGTGGCGACAGGGCCGCGGCCCTTGTCCAGCTTGGCCTCGACGACGGCGCCTTCGGCGGGGCGGTCGGGATTGGCTTTCAGGTCCAGCAGTTCGGCCTGCAGCAGGATGGCTTCTTCCAGCTTGTCCAGGCCGGTGCCCTTGAGCGCCGAGACCTCGACGGTCTGGATTTCGCCGCCCATGTCCTCGACCTGGATCTCGTGCTGCAGCAGCTCGGTCTTGACCCGGGTGGGATTGGCGTCGGGCTTGTCGATCTTGTTGATCGCCACGATCATCGGCACCTCGGCCGCCTTGGCATGGGCGATGGCTTCGACCGTCTGGGGCATGACGCCGTCGTCGGCGGCCACCACCAGCACCACGATGTCGGTGACCTTGGCGCCGCGCGCGCGCATGGCGGTAAAGGCGGCATGGCCGGGCGTGTCCAGGAAGCTGATCTTCTGGCCCGAGGGCAGCGTGACCTGATAGGCGCCGATATGCTGGGTGATGCCGCCGGCTTCGCCCGCGACGACGTCGGTCTTGCGCAGTGCGTCCAGCAGTGAGGTCTTGCCGTGGTCGACATGGCCCATGATGGTGACGACAGGCGGGCGCGACTGCAGCGTCTCGGCCGCATCGGCCTCGCCGGTCAGACCTTCCAGCACATCGCTTTCGGCCACGCGCTTGACCACATGGCCGTATTCGGTGGCGACCAGCTCGGCGGTGTCCGCGTCCAGAATGTCGGCGGGCGTGGCCATCATGCCGTTCTTCATCAGCACCTTGATCACGTCGACGGCGCGGCGCGCCATGCGGTTGGCCAGGTCGGAGACGGTGATGGTTTCCGGAATGGTGATGTCGCGCGGACCGGCAGGCCCGGCCTGAACCTGATGGCCCTTGTTCACGCGCTGCAGGTGGCGGCGATAGGATGCGACCGAACGGATGCGTTCGTCATCGCCTTCCAGCGCGCGGGTCACGGTCAGCTTGCCGCGGCGACGTTCGCCTTCCTTCTTGGGCGTGGACGGCACCTTGGCGGCACCCGGCTTGCCCGGACCACCCTTCTTGCTGGAACTTTCCTCTTCCTCGTCATTCTGCAGACGGCGGCGCGGCGCATCGGCAGCGGCGGGCGTGGGCGCCGCGGGCGTTTCCAGGCGGCGCTGGGCTTCCAGTTCGGCGCGCTTCTTGGCGGCTTCATCGGCGGCCTTGCGGGCTTCTTCCTCGGCCTTGCGCTTTTCGGCGGCGACCTTCTCGGCCTTCAGCTGTTCTTCCTCGGCGCGGCGGCGGGCAGCTTCCTGCTCGGCCTGCTTGCGTGCTTCGGCGTCGCTGACCTTGGCTTCGGCCAGGGCGGCGGCGCGGCGCTGCTTTTCCTCTTCGGAAAGCTGGCGCAGCACCACGCCGCGCGGCGCGGCGGCGGCGGGCGCGGCGGCCTTCTCCACGGCGGGCTTTTCGGCCTTTTCGGGCTTGGGCGCGGCGGGCTTGGCGGTCCTGCTGCGGGCGGGCGGCGCACCGACCGTGCGCTTTTTCTCCACCACCACGGCCTTGGTGCGGCCATGGCTGAAGCTCTGCTTGACGGTGGAAGTCTCCGTCTTCTTCAGCGAGAGCGTCTTGGGGCGCTTGGTTTCGTCAGTATCGCTCATGACTTTCTTTCTTTAAGCCTGCCTCACGCGCGCGGGCTTTCGGTCCGTGCCGGGTTTGATGCGGTGTTCTGGGAACGGAAGCCCTTCAGGCGTTCCGCGTCGAAGATTAGCCTGTCGGCCAGGCCGCCCGGTTGGATGGCGGCATGTATCACATTCTCGCGTCCCAGCGCCAAGCCCAATTCGGCGCTGGAAAGGCAGTCAATGACAACACAATCAAGGTGTTGCCGGTGTGCGGCAGCATAGAGCTTGCGCTTGCCGTCCTCAGAGCCGTCATGGGCCTCGATCAGGGCCCTGGGCGGGGTGGCGCCGCCGTCAAACGACCGCAGCACGCTGTCGAAACCCAATATAAGCCCGCCGGCGCGCCGTGCCAGCCCCAGATCGCCCAGGATACGCTGCAACAGGGCATTTTCCGTGCGCCGGGCCAGATCGGCGGTTGCATGGACCTGCTGCTTCGCGGCGCGGGAGAAGAGTTTCTTCTCCACCGCCTTGTCGACGGCGGCGGCCGAGGCTTCCACCCAAAGCCCCCGCCCCGGCAGCTTGGCAGCCACATCAGGAACCACCTGGCCATCAGGCCCGGCGACAAAACGGACAAGGCGGTGTTCGGGCATGACATCGCCCGTCACGATGTCGCGTCTTTCGCGTTCCATCGCTTCTTCCCGGTCCATTTTGTGCGCGGCCAGTCCCATCAGGCTTCGGCGGCCTCCTCGCCTTCGGGTTCCTCGCCCTCGGCGATTTCTTCCTCTTCCACTTCCGGCTCCGGTTCGATCCAGCCGGCGGCGACGCGCGCGGCCATCACGATGGCGTTGGCGTCGTCCGAGGTCAGGTTGAAGCCGTCCAGGGCGCCGGGAACGCGCACGCGCTCCTTGTCCTTGTTCACTTCGTAATAGCCGATCAGGTCGTCGCTGGCGCAACCGGCCAGGTCGTCAAGCGACTTGATCTCGTTCTCGCCCAGCGCCACGGCCATGGCGGCGCTGACGCCCGGAACCTCCAGCACCGCGTCCTCGACGCCCAGCGCCAGGCGCTTGTCGTCCAGCTCCTTGTTGCGGGCCTCGATGAATTCCAGCGCGCGGCTTTGCAGTTCCTGGGCGGTTTCCTCGTCGAAGGCTTCGATCTGGGAAAGCTCGCTCATCTCGACATAGGCGACGTCCTCGATGGTGGCGAAGCCTTCGGAGGCCAGAAGCTGGGCCACGGTCTCGTCGACATCCAGCGAATCCATGAACAGCTTGGTGCGTTCGTTGAATTCCTTCTGGCGGCGTTCCGATTCCTCGGCTTCCGTCAGGATGTCGATCTGCCAGCCGGTCAGCTGGCTGGCCAGGCGCACATTCTGGCCGCGCCGGCCGATGCCCAGCGACAGCTGTTCGTCGGGCACCACCACCTCGACGCGGTGGGTGTCTTCGTCCAGCACCACCTTGGTCACTTCGGCGGGGGCCAGGGCGTTGACGATGAAGGTGGCGGGCTCGGGATTCCACGGAATGATGTCGATGCGCTCGCCCTGCAGCTCCTGCACCACCGCCTGCACGCGCACGCCGCGCATGCCGACGCACGCGCCCACCGGATCGATGCTGCTGTCCTTGGAGATGACGGCGATCTTGGCTCTGGAGCCCGGATCGCGGGCCACGGCGCGGATCTCGATCACGCCGTCATAGATTTCCGGCACTTCCTGGGCGAACAGGCGGACCATGAACTGCGGATGGCTGCGCGACAGGAAGATCTGCGGCCCGCGCGCTTCGCGGCGCACGTCATAGATATAGGCGCGAATGCGGTCGCCGGGGCGGAAGGACTCGCGCGGGATCATCTCGTCGCGGCGCACCACGCCCTCGGCCTTGCCCAAATCGACCACGACCGAGCCGAACTCGCTGCGCTTGACCACGCCATGCACCACTTCGCCGATGCGGTCCTTGTATTCGTCATACTGGCGCTCGCGCTCGGCGTCGCGCACCTTCTGCACGATCACCTGCTTGGCGTTCTGGGCGTTGATGCGGTTGAAGTCGACCGGCGGCAGGGTCTCGGCGATGATGTCGCCGATCTGGGCGTCGGGGTTGCGCTTGCGCGCATCGGCCAGCGAGATTTCGGTCTTGTCGTTCTCGACCATCTCCACGACATGCAGATAGCGCGAGACATGGGTTTCGCCGGTCTTGGGATCGATATCGACCTTGATGTCGTTCTCCGCGCCGTAATGGGCCTTGGCGGCGCGCTGCATCGCCTCTTCCATCGCGGTCAGCACGACCTCCTTGTCGATGGACTTGTCGCGCGCGACGGCGTCTGCGATCTGCAGCAGTTCGAGCCGGTTGGCGGCTACGGTGGAAGCCATGTCAGTCTTCTCCTTGGTGGCTGTCCGCGCCGGCGTCGGCGGGCGTGGTGCCTGTGGTTTCGGCCCGGTCGCGGGCCTTCAAAGCTTCGTTGATCAGTTTGTCGGTCAGCACCAGCTTGGCGTTGGCCACGGCGCGAAAGGGAAAGCGGGCGTCCATATTGTCGAACCGGATCATGACATCCTGTCCGTCGGTGCCCATCAGCGTGGCGCGGAAGCGCTTGCGCTCGCCCGCCGGGGTGGGCACGGGCGCGTGCAGCTCGATCTTGGCCTCATGGCCGGACCAGCGCGCGAAGTCCATTAGCCGGGTCAGCGGCCGGTCGATGCCGGGGGACGAGACCTCGATCTCGTACTCGCCCTCGATCGGGTCCTCGGCCTCGATGAAGTCCAGCAGCACATGGGAAAGGGTGGTGCAGCCTTCCACGTCCATGCTGCCGTCGGGACGTTCGGCCATCACCTGCAGCGTGCGGTCGGACCCGCCCATCATGCGCAGGCGCACGAGCCGGAAGCCCGCCTTTTCGATGACGGGTTCGAATACCGATTCCAGTTGGGCGACAGCCGTGACGGTCACAGATCCTCGCGAGACAAAAGCCTTTTCCCCGCGGCGATCCGGTCCGGACCGCCACACAACCGTTCTTATGTTGTTTGGGGATGGCGGGGATATAGGCCCGGAACGGCCAAAAAGCAAGGGTGGGCCCGCTAATCCGGCACTTTAGGATGATCGGACATCCATTTGCGGATCACCGCGACAGCCGCAGCCTTGTAGTTCTGGATTCGGTCCAGTGCCGTCTTGCCGTCATCATCCCTGGCGTAGGGGTCGGCACCATTTTCCAGCAAAACCCTGGCCGTATCCGGATCATAAACCCACATCAGCGGGGTCGTGTTGGTCAGCCAGCGCGCGTTTACATCCGCCCCCGCCTGGATGAGCAGCGTGGCAATCTCGGCATTGTTGACCCCCCGCAGAAGGGGGTCTGCATTGGGCGGGTCTTTCACGGAGGCCCCCGCCGCCAGCAGCAGCTTGACGATCTCGACATAGCTCTGTCGGGTTTTCGGATCGGGATCGGACGTCGCTGCTTCTTTTAGGGCGCTTTCGCCGACTTCATCGTCCCACTTCGACCGCCAGTTGACGTCCGGATGCTGCGCCAGGATCAGCCGGAGGCTGTCAACTGCGCCAACGCGCGCCGCGTTCGATAAGGCATTGCAGGCCCCAGGCCATTCGTCTTTGAATTCCGCATGAACCGGGGCACCGGCATCGATCAGCTTGCGCACGCGCTCGGGATCGCGCACGGCATTTTTGAGCGCTACACAACCATAGGGATTGGCGGCCGGCACGCCTGCCGCCAGAAGCGCATTGAGGAGTTCGGGCGACGACGCTGAGGCCGCACCTGCCAGAAGTTTGGCGTTCGCATCATTTGCCGCGCGAAAATTCCACCCTTCGGATTGCAGGCTGGCGAAAGTCTGATCGTTTCCTGAAACCCACTTCGCTGTTCCAGCCAAAACATCTATCAATTTTTCGAGGTCGGTAACTTCCTTCGGCATACCAATCGCTGAACCGACATAGTCCGTTACGATCTTGCTGTTACCGTCGAAACTGATGCCGATCTGGTACTCTGGATTGTCCGTTATCTTTGCCCTGTAGGTGTCGAAAAGCCAGAAAAAATGGGCTTTTTTGAACGCATCGAACAGGGAGCGGACCGTTTCGGTGCTGATCTTCGCAATATGCCGGCCGGGAACAGCGACATAGGCGTCGCCCTGATATTCCACTGATCCATCGCCTGCGATTTTAACGTGATAGATCGGACAATCACCGAGGCATGCGTCGCGTCTGAGCGTGATTTGAAGTGAATTCCAATCGCGGATTTCGGGGAATGGCACCCGCTGGGCGGGTCGACCATGATTTGGAAGGCGCTTGATCCCACCCATCACCGTGTAGGCAACGGGGCCGCCCGGTGCGATCGCAGAGATGGGCGCCAAACCCAGCGTCACAGCAAAAATGACGAGCAGGAACCGAATACGGACTGTGCCGTGTTTCACTTCTTGTTCGCGTCGAACAGGATCATCTGCGTCTCGCCCTTTTTCTGCTGCGGGGGCGGGGGCTTAGGGGCTTCGACGGGCGCCATCGCCCGGTCGATCGCCGACCAGTTCTGGGGCACCAGCGCCAGATAGACAAAGCAGCAGGTGATCAGGAAGGCGACCAGCACCACCATGTAATCGGTGGGGTGCAGAGCCTTGCTCGGGCGGCCATTTTCGTCGCGGCCCGACAGTTTGCGCAAAAGTCCCGGAGGCAATTTCATGGTTCTATTGTACGCGCCCCGCCGCCGCCGCTAAAGCCGGACAAAGCGCAAAAAGGTCGGCGGGCCCTTGATCGCCTTGGTTTCATAACGGGTTGGCGGCCAGTCGGCGGGCCGGCTTTTCCAGTCGGCGGGCCCGGTGGCGGTCCAGACGAAGGCCGGATGGGCCATCAGCCGTTCCAGGGCGTAAGGAAGATAGGACTTGTCGTCGGTGGCGAAGCGCAGTTCCGCGCCCGGAACCAGCTTTTGCGCCAGCAGGTCCAGCATCTCCATCTGCAGGAAGCGCCGCTTGTGGTGGCGGGTCTTGGGCCAGGGATCGGGAAACAGCAGGAAGAAGCGCGACAGGCTGGAATCTGGCAGGTTTTCAAGGATGTCGCGCCCGTCCCCTTCATGCAGGCGAACATTGTTCAGCGGGTTTTCTTCCTGCTTTGTCAGCATCTTGGCCATGCCCATCTCATAGGGCTCGGCGCCGATCAGCCCGGCATGGGGATGGAGCGCCGCCTGCCAGTGCAAATGCTCGCCCGCACCGAATCCGACCTCCAGCCATAGCTCCTTTACACTGTTCGGAAATTGCCCGAACGGCTCCTCACCAAGCTTCCAGGCCAGGTCCGCCAGGAGGGAGCCGCGCAGACCCGCCTGGCGGGCCGACAGTTTGGGGCCCTTGCGCCGGCCATAAAGCTTGCGGCGGCCAGCGGCCGGATGTGTTGCCGGATGGGGCGCGGTGGTGTTGCGGTCTTCGGTCATGCGGCGAGGCTTTTCAGGCAAGCGCCCGGCTTTGGCAACAGCCCCTGGCAAACCCCTCATAAATCCCTATTGACTTGATAGGGTATAAGAAGATTAGATGCCCGCCTTGAGGGGCAACCATGACCGACATTCTGCATCCACTTTTCATCGTTTCCGGCTTCGCCGTGGGCTGCATCGTCGGCCTGACCGGCGTGGGCGGCGGCTCGCTGATGACCCCGGTGCTGATCGTGCTGTTCGGCGTGCATCCGGGCACGGCGGTGGGCACCGACCTGCTTTACGCCAGCGGCACCAAGCTGGCGGGCACCGCGGTTCACAACATCCATCGCAATGTCGACTGGCCGCTGGTGGGCCGCCTGGCGCTGGGCAGCCTGCCCGCCGCGGGCTTAAGCCTTCTGATGCTGTGGCACCTGGGCGCGGGCAGCCACACCGCCAATGTCCTGATCACCCGCAGCCTGGGCGTGGCGCTGGCCACCACCGCCATCGCCATCCTGTTCCGTCGCCAGTTGCTGGCGCGCTTTGGCGGCATGATGGCCGCACTGGCGCCGCAGCGCGTGCACCAGCTGACGGTGCTGATGGGCGCGGTGCTGGGCGGGCTGGTCGCCCTGTCCTCGGTGGGGGCGGGCGCGCTGGGCGTCACCGCGCTGCTGCTGCTGTATCCGCGCCATGACATCCAGCGCATCATCGGCTCGGACATCGCCCATGCCGTGCCGCTGACGCTGGTGGCGGGCGCCGGTCACATGGCGATGGGCCAGACCGATCTGTCCATGCTGGCCTCGCTGCTGCTGGGTTCGGTGCCCGGCATCATGCTGGCCAGCGCCATTGCCCCGCGCCTGCCCGAACATGTGCTGCGCTATCTGCTGGCGGCGGTACTGCTGCTGGTGTCGATCAAGCTTCTTTTCTGAACCCCCTCTGTCGCAGCTCGGTCCGCCAAGGCGGACCCATCGCTGCGACATCTCCCCCCTTTCTGGCGCTTCGCGCCAAAGGGGGAGTAGATCTGAGGCGCGGGGAGAGGGCCCCAGGCAACTTTCCAGAGGCCCGCCTCCCCCTCGTGTGCGTCAGCACACAGGAGGGGGAGGTGGCCGCAGCAACGCGAAGGGGCGGCACACTTTGTGCGCCGCCCCTGAGCAAAGTTGCGTAGGCCGGAGGGGGTTAAAAACTAAAGCGCGTTTTTAATAGCCTCGGCCAGGTCGGTCTTCTCCCACGAGAAACCGCCATCGGCTTCCGGCTCGCGGCCGAAATGGCCGTAGGCAGCGGTGCGCGCGAAGATCGGACGGTTCAGGTTCAGATGCTCGCGAATGCCGCGCGGCTTCAGGTTCATCACCTGGGGCAGGATCTCTTCCAGCTTGGCTTCGTCGACCTTGCCGGTGCCGTGCAGATCGACATAGACGCTCAGCGGCTCGGCCACGCCGATGGCATAGGCGATCTGGATGGTGCAGCGATCGGCCAGCTCGGCGGCGATCACATTCTTGGCCAGGTAGCGCGCGGCATAGGCAGCCGAACGGTCGACCTTGGTCGAGTCCTTGCCGCTGAAGGCGCCGCCGCCATGGGGCGCCATGCCGCCATAGGTGTCGACGATGATCTTGCGCCCGGTCAGGCCGCAGTCGCCGTCGGGCCCGCCGATGACGAAGGCGCCGGTGGGATTGATGTGCCAGATGGTCTTGTCGCTGATCCATTCGGCGGGCAGCGCCTGACGGATATAGGGCTCGACGATCTCGCGGATGTGGGCGCTGGTCTGGTTCTCGTCCATGTGCTGGGTCGACAGCACGATCTGGGTCACGGCAACCGGCACGCCGTTTTCATAGCGCAGGGTCACCTGGCTCTTGGCGTCGGGGCCCAGCGTCGGCTCCTTGCCCGAATGGCGGGCATCGGCCAGCAGCTTGAGGATCTTGTGGCTGTAATAGAGCGGGGCGGGCATCAGCGCCGGGGTCTCGCGGCAGGCATAGCCGAACATGATGCCCTGGTCGCCCGCGCCTTCGTCCTTGTTGCCGCCGGCGTCCACGCCCTGGGCGATGTGCGCCGACTGGGCATGCAGCAGCACTTCGACCTGGGCGGTCTTCCAGTGGAAGCCTTCCTGCTCATAGCCGATGTCCTTGATCGCCTGGCGGCAGACTTCTTCGACCTGGGCGGCGCCGACCGACTTGGGGCCGCGGGTTTCACCCGCGATCACCACCCGGTTGGTGGTGGCCAGGGTTTCGCAGGCCGCCCGGATATCCCAGGGGCTCATGCCTTCCTTGGGGCCTTCGCGGAAGAACAGGTCCACCACCTCGTCTGAGATGCGGTCACAGACCTTGTCGGGATGGCCTTCCGAAACGCTTTCGGAGGTGAAGAGATAGTTCTGACGCGCCATGGCCCTCTGGGTCCCTGTCTTGGAAGCGGTTCTGGAAAGCGGTGTCTGTTTACTAGGAATCGGGCAGGGGTCAAAGGGACATATGCAGTTTTTGACATATCCCTATTTGTCGCAGGGGGTTAAGGCCTGAAATTCCGCCGTTAACCCTTGGACGCGGGCCTTGCTATAAGAGGGAACACCGAATTTTCAGCCGAAAGCGCCATGCGTACAGCGACCGTCGAGAGAAAAACCCGTGAAACCGAGATCGCCGTCTCCCTGGACCTGGACGGGACGGGCGAGGCCGATATCGACACCGGCATCGGTTTTTTGGACCACATGCTGGAAAGCTTCGCGCGCCATTCGATGATCGACCTGAAGGTCCGCGCCCAGGGCGACCTGCATGTCGACTTCCACCACACGACGGAAGACACCGCCATCGTCATCGGCAGCGCGGTAAAAAAGGCGCTGGGCGATTTTTCCGGCATCACCCGCTTCGGCAGCGCCCTGATACCCATGGACGAGGCGCTGACCCGCGTGGCGCTGGACCTTTCCAATCGGCCTTACCTGATCTGGAAGGTGGAAATTCCCAAGCCCAAGCTGGGCGAGATGGACACAGAACTGTTCAAGGAATGGTTCCAGGCCTTCGCCCAGAATGCCGGCGTGTGCCTGCACATCGAGAACCTCTACGCCGACAACAGCCACCACATCGTCGAGACCTGCTTCAAGGGTCTGGCGCGTGCTTTGCGGCAGGCCATCACGCCGGATGAGCGGCTGGACGGCGCCTCGCCGTCATCCAAGGGCTCGCTTTAGGAACCTTGCCGTCCGCCACGGCTTTTCCTTTGCATTGAGCAAAGGACATTTCGATGCGCGCCCTGGAAATCTTCGCCGCCCTGATCCTGGCGGCCATTCTGTTCGTCGCCCTGAAGCTGATCGGCATGATGATCCAGGTCGCCTTCTGGGGCGCGGTCGCCGGCCTGGTGCTGGGCTTTGTCATCGCCCGCATGTTCCGGCGCGACTAGAGACTTGACTCTTTTGTTCCCCAAATGTTCCAGTGGGGCATGATCAGTTCCCACACCGCCCTGGATGTCGCGCGCGGGGTCAGCCGCCTTCTGCTGCAGGAAGGCTATTCGCCCGTCCTGGAATTCACCCTGCCCAATGGGCGGCGGCTGGACGTGGCGGCGATCGGCCCGGGCGGGCAGATGCTGGGGGTTGAGATCAAGGTCGCGCTGGCCGACCTGAAGACCGACAGCAAATGGCCCGAATATCTGGACTATTGCGACCTGTTCTATTTCGCCGTGCCGCCCGATTTTCCCGACGAACATGTGCCCCGTGAAACCGGGCTGATGATCGCCGACCGCTATGGCGGGGCGGTGGTGAAGGAAGCGCAGGCGCAGAGCCTGCATGCCAGCCGGCGCAAGGCAGTCACGATCAGCTTTGCCCGCGTCGCCGCCGAGCGGCTGAGCCGCACACTGGACGATATCGCCACCGCGCAGATTCCAAACCTGATAAAGCCCGATGCCGCTCTCTAAAGCACAAGCCCGCAAGATCATGCTGTCGGTGGACGGCACCAGCGAGGGCCCCTATTTCGGGCGGCCCTCGGTCTTTTATGGCGAGAAATTCGTCGGCCGCGTGCATGACAAGGAAGAGGCGGTGGCGCTGCGCGTGGGCAGCATCGAGATGCGCGACGTGATGCTGGAGGCCGAGCCGAAGCTGTTCTACGTCACCGATCACTACCGGCCCTGGCCGATGCTGCTGGCGCGGCTGAAGACGCTGGACACCAAAACGCTGAAAGAGCTGGTTCTGGCGCGCATCGGCGAGATCGAGGCGCGCACGAAGAAGAAGCGCGCGCCGGCAAAGAAGGCGCCTGCGAAAAAGCCCGCGAAGAAAGCGGCCGCCAAAAAGGCAGTCACAAAGAAAGCGAAGAAGAAACCGTCAGCGCGGTGAGCGCTTCGCCAGAATTCTTTGCAGCGTACGGCGATGCATGTTCCGGGAGCGACCGGCGACCTGGAGCGAAGCGCAAGGCCGACCGGCGCGACCCAGAATTAACGGGGGCTTCTCTTCGCCAGAATTCTTTGCAGCGTACGGCGGTGCATGTTCAGCCGCCTTGCCGTCTCGCTGACATTGTGGCCGCACAGCTCGTACACCCGCTGGATATGCTCCCAGCGCACCCGGTCGGCCGACATGGGATTTTCCGGCGGCTTGGGCTTGGAGCCGGGGGTGGCCAGCAGCGCCGCCAGAATGTCGTCGGCGTCGGCGGGCTTGGGCAGGTAATCGATGGCGCCGTATTTCACCGCGGCGACGGCGGTGGCGATATTGCCGAAGCCGGTCAGCACCACCACGCGGCTGTCGGGCCGGGTCGTGTGCAGGATTTCCACCACATCCAGGCCATTGCCGTCGTCCAGCTTCAGGTCGACCACGGCATAGGCCGGCGGCGCATCCTTGGCGCGGGCCTTGCCGTCGGCGACGGATTCGGCCTGGGTGACGGTGAAGCCGCGCGCTTCCATGGCACGGGCCAGACGCTCGCGGAGGGGACGGTCGTCCTCGACCAGAAGCAGGGTCTTGTCTTCAGGGTTCGTCATAATCGGGGGTCGCTATATGTCGCTTTTGCCGCCGCGTCAAACAGCCCCACGGCGGAAAATGCAGGTTTTCATGCATCCGATGGCACCGGCGGCTGGGGCCCGTCGATCACCCCGCGCGGCCAGCGGACCTGCACCTGGGCGCCGCCGCTGGCGGGATTGACCGCCTTAACCATGCCCCCGGTCTGCTCCAGCAGCACCTTGGCGATGAAAAAGCCCAGACCCATGCCTTCATGCTCGTCCATGGCCTGCGGGTTCATCTCGGTCTCGCCGGGCGCGCGATGGCCCGGCCGCGAGGTGATATAGGGCTCGCCCAGCGCCTCGAAGATTTCCGGGGCAAAGCCGGGGCCGTCATCGGTGACGGCGACATACAGATAGGCCGCGTCCCAGCTTGCGGTGATCTCCACCAGCTGGGTGGCGAAATCGGCGGCGTTCTCGATGATATTGTCCAGCCCGTGCAGCAGTTCGGGGGCGCGCCACACCTGGGGCACGGCGGCATCGCCGCTTTCCTCGGCGCGATCGGGCGCGGTGACGGTGATGCGGATCTCCAGATCCTCGCCCCGGTGCGGCCCGGCAATATCGTCCAGGAACGGACCCAGCGGCAGGCGCGCGGTATCGCCCAGCATCGCCTCTTCGGGATTGGCCAGCCGCGCGATGATGGTACGGCAGCGTTCGGCCTGTTCGCGCAGCAGCCGCACATCCTCCACCTCCGGTGAATTTTCCGCGCCGCCCGCAACCAGCGCCCGCTCCAGCTCGCGCGCCACCACCGCAATGGTGCCCAGCGGCGTGCCCAGCTCATGCGCCGCCGCCGTGGCCAGCGCGCCCAGCGAGGCCAGCCGGTGCTCGCGCGACAGCGCCAGTTGCGTCGCCGCCAGCCCCGCCGACATGCGCGCCGATTCCGAGGCGATGCGCCAGGCATAGACTGAGGTGAAACCGATGCCGATCACCAGCGCGGTCCAGATGCCCGCCTGATAAAGCTGGGGCAGGTTCAGCGCCTCGCCATAGGGCCAGGGCAGCGGGCGGTGCACCACCGCGATCAGCGACACCGAGGCAAAGGCGATGAAGGCCAGGATCAGCGTGTTGCCCAGGTTGAGCGTGGCCGCCGCGATCACCACCGGCGCCAGGAACATCAGGGCGAAGGGATTGGCGATGCCGCCGGTCAGATACAGCAGCGCGGCAAGCTGCAGCACGTCAAAGGCGAGATAAAATGTCGCCTCGCGGTTGGTCAGCCGGTGCGTGGGCGCATAGCGCAGCGCCAGAAGGATGTTGAGCGCAGCGCTGACCGCGATGGCGATGGCGCAGTAAAGAATGGGCAGGGGGTAGCCCAGCGCGAAATAGACCAGGAAAAGCGCCGCCGACTGGCCCGCCACCGCCAGCCAGCGCAGGTTCGACAGGGTGCGAAGGCGCACCCGGCCCCCGCCTGCCCCCTGTGAAATGCCGCGCGCCAGTTCCCTTGATTTGGGGCCTGCCAATTGTTCACTTTCCTGTCAGCCTCGAACCGATTAGAGCAGGTCCATCATGTTCCGCAACAGGTTCGCCCTTATTCCCTTCCTGCTGCTGGTCGCGGCCCTTGCCGGCGTGGTGCTGTGGCGCGAGGCCGACAATGGCCCGCGCCTGGGCCGCGTGGTGTCGAGCGGCCAGATCGATGTCGGCGGGCCGTTCCAGCTGATCGACCAGAACGGCAACAAGGTCAGCGACGCCGATTTCCGCGGCCGCTACATGATGATCTATTTCGGCTACAGCTTCTGTCCCGATGTCTGCCCCACCACGCTGGCGGTGATGGCCGGGGCGCTGGACAAGCTGGGCGCGGATGCATCCAGGGTGGTGCCGGTTTTCATCACCGTCGATCCCGACCGCGACAATCCCAAGGTGCTCAAACAGTATATGGCCGCCTTCGGCCCGCGCTTTGTCGGGCTGACCGGCGATCACGACGCCATCGCCAAAGCGGAAAAGGAATTTCGCGTCTATTCCAAGAAGCGCCCGCTGGACCCCGCCAAGCCCGATGGCAACTATGCCATGGACCATTCCAGCGTGATCTATCTGATCGGGCCGGACGGCAAGATGGTCAGCTATTATGACGAGGCGATTTCGCCCGACGATCTGGCCGCCGACATCAAGGACAAGATGGCCGGCAACAGCTGAGGCCGCGCCTCAGAACTTCGGCAGCGGCAGGCCGTTCTGGGCACAAGCTGCGAGCAGCGTGTTCTGCATCAGGCAGATGATGGTCATCGCGCCGACACCGCCGGGCACCGGGGTGATCGCCCCGGCAACCGCCTTGGCCGCCTCGTAATCGACATCGCCGACCAGCCTGGTTTTGCCGTCGCCCGCATCGACGCGGTTGATGCCCACATCGATCACCGTGGCACCCGGCTTGATCCAGTCGGCCTTGACGAATTCCGGCTTGCCGATCGCGGCCACAAGAATGTCGGCGCGGCGCGCCAGCGCGGGCAGGTCGCGCGAGCGCGAATGGGCCATGGTCACGGTGGCGTTGGCCGCCAGCAGAAGCTGCGCCGCCGGCTTGCCGAACAGCAGCGAGCGGCCGATCACCAGCGCCTCCATGCCCGAAATGTCGCCGACATATTCCTTCAGCAGCAGCATCACCCCGGCGGGCGTGCACGATTTCAGGATCGCGCGGCCCGACAGCAGCAGCCCCGCATTGGTCGGGGTCAGGGCATCGACATCCTTGGCCGGATCGAGCGCGTCCAGCACCGCGTTCTCGTCCAGATGTTTGGGCAGCGGAAGCTGCACCAGAATGCCGTGAACGTCCTTGTCGTTTGACAAGGCGCGCACCCGGTCCAGCAGCACATCCTGGGCGACATCGGCGGGCAGTTCGACATGCACGGAATTGAAGCCCAGCGCCTCGGCGGTCTTGCGCTTGTTCTTCACATAGACCTGCGAGGCCGGATCGGACCCTACCAGCACCGTGGCCAGGCCCGGCACCAGCCCGTGCGCGGCTTTCAGGTCTGCGGTGGTGGCGGCGATCTTCTCGCGCAGCCGCGCGGCGGATGCCTTGCCGTCGATAAGCGTGCCCGTCATCGCCTTACAGCCCGTAGCGGAAGGACACATAGGTGATGGTGTACTGCAGGAACCAGATCAGCAGGAACACCACGATGGGCGACAGATCCAGCCCGCCCATCGCCGGCAGGATGCGGCGGATGGGGGCGAACACCGGCTCGGTCAGCGCGGTCAGGATGCGCAGAAGCGTGCGCACGAAGTTGTTGTAGGTGTTGATCACATTGAAGGCGACCAGCCAGCTCACGATCACGGCGGCGATCACGATCCACTTGTAGATTTCCAGAATCTCGATCAGCAGGGCGGCGATGGGGTTCAGCATGGGGCCCTTGTAGCCCGCGGGAACCGGGCGCGGAAAGCCTTATCGGCGCGAAATGGGGGCAAATCGGGGGATTTCCGGTTCGGTCACCCATCCGAATTGCGCAGCAAATCGAAAAGGATGGTGGAGCTGAGCGGAATCGAACCGCTGGCCTCCTCATTGCGAACGAGGCGCTCTCCCAACTGAGCTACAGCCCCGAACCGGTCCGGCGCAAAGCCGGGAAGCGCGGGTTTTAGGGACGGGCCCCTGCCGCGTCAAGCGGCTGCGCAGGCGGGCGGGGAACCCGTGCGGCCCCGCGGCCGGGGCCCGCGCCGCGCCTTTTGCCGCCGCCGTTAAAAATCGGTTTACCAGTCCGGGGGTTATCTTGCCCGATGCGCCGTCCTTTTGCCCGTTCCGCGCCGTGTCTGATGCTGCTGGCCGCCCTTGGCGCCGGTCTGGGCGCCAGTCTGGGCGCCAGCCTGCCCGCGCACGCCGAGGAAGGAAAAAAGAAGGCCCCCGAACACAAGGTCACCCAGTCCAAGAGCTACACCTCGCTGGACCCGATCTACACCACCATCGTCTCGGACAACCGGGCGGCGGGCATGCTGATGGTCGGCATCGGCCTGGATGTGCCCAACGACGCCCTGCATGCCGAGGTCGACCGCTCCATGCCGGTGCTGCGCGACGCCTATCTGCGCAACCTGATGGCGTTTACCGCCACTTCGGTGCGGACCGACGAGCAGCCCGACGTCACCATGATCGCCAACCGGCTGCAGGCGGTGACCGACCGCGCCCTGAAGCGCAAGGGCGCCAGGGTGCTGCTGGCCCAGGTCGCGATCAGAGTGACGAAATAGTTTTTTGATCCCCCTCTGTCGCAGCTCGGTCTGCCAAGGCAGACCCATCGTTGCGTTCGTACGCTGTCGCTACTCACTCTCCCCCTTTTGTGGGCTGCGCCCAAAAGGGGGAGGGAATATGTCCGGCGGCTGGCCCCTGCCGGGCAACCATACTAGGCTGACCGGATTCGGTGAGCAGCTTCATGCATTTGTCCAAACCTCTCGGCTTGTGGCTGACCCCCGCGCTGGTCGTCGCGATCGGGGTGCTGCTGCTCGCCTTCAATCCCTTCGGCTGGGAGGCGTCGCTGGCGGGCCGGCTGTTCGACGCCTGGCAGCGCCACCTGCCGCTGGCGGCGCGCCATGTCGTGGCGCTGGACCTGCCCGCCCTGGACGAGGACGCCATGGCCAGGGTGGCCGGCGAGCTGCGCGAAACGGGTGCGCGCGCCCTTGTGCTGACCACCGCCCCGGTGCCCGAACCCTCCCCGCAACGGCTGATCCTGAAACTGCCGACCGACAAGGATGCGAACAGCGACGCAGCCCGCGCCGCCCTGTCGAAACTGCCCGAACCCGGCGCGGCGCTGGTGGCGGCGGCAAACGGAATGGACCTTCTGGTGCCCGCCGAACTGGGCCGGCCCGGCCGCGCCCCCGCCGCGCGGGCAAAGTTCGTCTATCGCGGCGCGCAAAATCCCTTCGCCAGGGTGCCCAGCTTCGCCACCGCATCGGGCGCGCCCGATGTGCTGGAGGCAGGGGCTTCGGGCATCGGCGCCTCCAACCTGATCGCCGGTGGCGATGGGGTGGTGCGCAAGGTGCCCACCGCCTTCCATGTCGAAGGCCGGCTGCTGCCGTCCCTGGCCGTCGAAACGCTACGCGTGCTGGAAAAAAGCCCCGCCATCACCGTCAGCACCGACGGGCGCGATCCACTGACCTATCTGCGCGGCGTGGGCATCGGCGCGCTGGACACGCAAGGCCGCGCCCTGCCCACCGATCCCGATGGCGCACTGTGGCTGCGCTGGGGGCCGGTGCCCCATATCGCCATCGCCGATATTGCCGGTCACGGCCTTTCGGGTGCCGTGGCGGTGATCGGCCCGCCGGGCGACACCGTCATGACCCCGCTGGGCCCCGACACGCTGGCCGGGGCCACCGCCAATGCGATCAACACCCTGATGGCGGGGGCCGTGCCCGCGCGCCCCGCCTGGATTCACCTGGCCGAGGCGCTGGGCCTGGCCCTGATCGGCTGGGGCCTGGTGGTGCTGATCGGGCGCAACATCGGCTGGGCCGCCGGCATGATCCTGCTGGTCCTGCCGGCGCTGTTCTATGGCGCCTGGCTTGCCTTTGCCCGCGCCGGCCTGCTGATCGACGCGCTGACGCCCGCCATCACGCTGGTGGTGGCGCTGATGCTGGGCGCACTGGTGTGGCTGAACGAACAGCGCATGATCCGCGCCACGCTGCGCCTGGCTTTCGCAGATTCCCTGCCGCGCGCCACCATCGAGAAGATCGCCCGCCGTCCCGCGCTGCTGACCGTGGACGGGGAAACGCGCACCGTCACCTATCTGGTCTGCGGCGTGCGCGGGCTGGCCGAACTGGCCTCGCGCTACCGCGAGGACGCCGCCGCCTTCACCCAGATCATGCAAAAGGTGCTGTCGCCGCTGATCGACCAGGCGCTGGCGCATGGCGGCACCGTCGACCGGCTGACCGCCGACGGCTTTGCCGCCTTCTGGAATGCGCCGCTGGACGATGACCAGCACGCCCAGCATGCCTGCGAGGCGGCAGCCGGCATGTCGATCATGTCTTCGCGCGTCACCGAACAGATCGCGCTGGAAGCGGACAAAAGCGGCATCATCCCGCCGCCGATCGAGATCGGCGTCGGCCTGGCGACCGGCCAGGTGATTGCCGGGGGCTTCGGCGGCTATGGCCGCATGGGCTATTCGGTCAATGGCGATGCGGTGGTGATGGCCCAGCGCATACAGGCCCATTCGCACCAGTATGGCCCCTCGGTGATCGCCGCGGCCCAGACGCGCGAGGCCGCCGATCGCGGCTTTGCCTGGCTGGAGGTCGATACCATCGCCGCCGGCGTGACCGGCGCGCCCGTCACCCTTTACGCCGTGGCGGGCAATCCGGTGATGCGCGCCTCGCCCAAGTTCCAGGCGCTGACCGTGTTCCACGATCATATCTTCGCAGCCATCCGCAAACAGCAATGGGCGCGCGCGCGGGCATTGATTGCCCAGTGCCGCCGCCTGTCGGGCGCCAGCGACAAGCTCTACGACCTGCATCTGTCGCGCATCGCCTGGTACGAGAAGCATCCGCCGGGCCCCGACTGGGACGGGGCGTTCAGGCCGGTGCTCGAATAGTCATTCCGGAATGACCGCCAGGCCGTAATGCGCCTGTGCCTCGCCGCTCAGCGCCGCCCACATCTGGTCGCCCCAGCTGAAGTGCCACCATTCATCGGGATGGCCGGCAAAGCCTTCCTCGACCATCAGCCAGTGCAGCAACCGGCGATTGGCCTGCGCCTCCAGATCGGAGAAAGAGAAATGGCCGGGGTCCAGATTTTCGAAGCGGTCGCGGTTGGCAAGCTGGGTGACATCGTCGAACAGCGAGCCCATCCAGAGCAGATCGCCGCCCTTCCAGCGAAGCGACAAATCCACCGCCGCGCCCGTCTCATGCGGGGCGGGCGACTCCGGATTATCGGTGGGCGCGGACCAGTAGCGTTCCACTTCCTCGGTCAGCGCCGCGCCGGTCAGTGCCGGATTGCGGCGCTGGATCTCGTTTGGCATCCACACATCGTGGAAATAGGCCTGCACGCTGCGCGGCCGCCAGGCGTCGAACAGGAACAGTTCCAGCCCCGCCGTGGCCGCCCGCGCATTCACACGACCCAGCCGTTCGGCCACCCCGGCGCGCAGCCACAGCCGGTCGGTCGCGCCTTCGGCCCGCTGCCAGTAGGGGGGATTGCGATCGCTGGCATAGAAATTCTCGCCCGCCAGGCCCACATCGCGCGCCTCCACCACCTGTTCGGCATGAAGGACATTGTCGCGGCGGATGGGGATGCGGGTGCGAAACCCCCGGCGCGCGGCGCGCGCGGCCGCCAGATCGCCGATGGGCCGCGCCCGAAGCGCCGCCAGTTCGCCAAACGCGCCCTCTATGCTCATGCCGCTTTCCTGTATCGCAGCCCCGCTTTTACGATAAGAACCGCATGATGCCGACCACTCCCGAAGAATTTTTCCCGTCCGACTATCGCAGCGCCCGGCGCGCCTTCATCGCCGCCTGCGAGGCGCGCGGCGTCGACGTGATCGCCCGCGTCAATCCCAAGGCCAAGGGGCCGGACGGTGCGCCCCTGTTCCTGGATGTCGCCGCCATGGGGCCGCGCGACGCCAAAAAGGCGCTGGTGCTGGTGTCGGGCACCCATGGGGTGGAAGGCTATTTCGGCTCGGGCGTGCAGACCGGCCTGATGCGAACCGGCATCGCCCCGCCGCCGGGCGCGCGGCTGGTGATGATCCATGCCCTCAATCCCTTCGGCTTC
>JACKLF010000003.1 GCA_024236055.1 Alphaproteobacteria bacterium
GAAACCACCTCCCCCTTCCAGGTGCTTTGCACCGAAGGGGGGAGGCGGGCCTCTGGAATTCCCAACCCCCTCTGTCGCAACTCGGTCGGCTCCGCCGACACATCGTTGCGACATCTCCCCCTTTTGTGTGCTTCGCGCAAAAGGGGAGGGGGCTTGCTGCGACCTATTTCGACGCTGTGACGATTTCCAGCGACTTGGCGACATGCTGGTCGGGCGACAGGCCGTCGGCCTTGGACGACAGCGTCGCCAGGATCTTGCCGTTCTTGCCGATCACATAGGTCACGCGCTCGATGAAGGCGTGGCCGATTTCCTGGCCGCGCACGTCCTTGGCGCCCTCGCGGGCCGCGCCCACTGCAAGGTCGTAGGACTTGGCGACCTTGGTGCTTTCATCCGAGGCGATGGGGAACTTGCCCGCGCAGAAATTCGGGTCGGCCGAGAACTGGTGCAGCCGCTGCATGTTGTCGGCCGAGACGCCCAGAATGGTCGCGCCGGCGGCGTCGAACTTGGCCGCTTCCTCGGCGAAGGTGTGGGCTTCCAGGTCGCAGCCGCCGGTATAGGCGGACGGATAGAAGTAGACCACCACGGGCCCCTTCTTCAGGGCGTCCTTGAGGGTGAAGGTGAAGTCCTTGCCGCCCAGGCTGCCGGGCAGGGTGAAGTCGGGCGCCGTGTCGCCGGGCTTGAGGGCGGCATAGGCGGGGGACGCACAAAGGGCGGCCAAAAGGCCGATGGCAATCTGCTTTTTCATGGAATTGTTCCTCGCTTCCGGGGCCCCCGAACCCTAGCATGAACTGCCCGAAGCGGGGGTGGTAAAAGACCATTCGCGGCCGCGTCGCCGCCGGTTACGCCGGGATCGGGAATTGGGAGGCAAAATTGACGGTTCAGGCCCTGGAGCATGTCACCATCCGCTGCGCCCGGCTGGCCCGGACCCGCGACTTCTATTGTCAGATGATGGGGCTGACCGACGGTGAGCGGCCCGATTTTTCCTTCCGGGGCCATTGGCTTTACCTGGGCGGCATTCCGGTGATCCATCTGGTGGAGGCCGCCGACACCGGCGGGGCGGGCTGGAGCCGGGAAGGCGCGCTGCCCCCGCCGCCGGACGCCGATGCCGGCACGGGTGCTTTCGACCATGTCGCCTTTCAGGGGAGCGATTTCGACGCCATGCGGGCCAAGCTGGCCGAGGCGGGCCTGACGTTCCGCGAGCGCATCGTGCCGGGCGGGCGGCTGAAGCAGCTGTTCGTGGCCGACCCCGAAGGCGTGCTGGTCGAGATCAACTTCCGGACTTGAGCTTGCGCACGGCCTTCAGCGTGCCGGTGATGTGGTCTTCCGGCGCCATGTCGCTATAGGCGAAGACGATCTTTCCCGACGGCGCGATGACATAGGAGGTGCGGCTGGCCACCGCGCCGAACAGCATGGTCGCGTCATAGGCGCCCATCACCTTCTTGTCCCGGTCGGCGGCGACCGGAAACTTGCTCTGGCATTCGCTGACCGAGAATTTGTTCAGCGTGGCGATGTCGTCATGGCTGACGCCGATCACGCTGGCCCCGGCGGCGCGAAAATCGGGCATCGCTTCGGCGAAGTCATGCGCCTCGATGGTGCAGCCATGGGTGAAGGCGGCGGGATAGAAATAGACCACCACCGGCCCCTTTTTCAGGGCGTCGGCCAGGTGGAAGGTGAACTCCTTGCCGCCCAGGGTCGCGGGCAGGGTGAAGTCGGGGGCGTTGGCGCCGACTTTCAGGTCGGCCAGGGCCGGCGTCGCCGTCAGGACGAAAAGGGCGGCAAGCAGGGACAATTTGCGCATGGGCATCCTCCCGTATCGGGAAGCATACGCGCAAACCGGGCCTATGGATCAGTCTTTCGCACGCTCGACATAGGCGCCGTCCGCGGTCATCACCACGATCCGGGTGCCGGTGGTGATGTGGGTGGGCACCATGGTGCGCACGCCATTGGACAGGACTGCCGGCTTGAACGAGCCCGACGCGGTCTGGCCCTTCATCACCGGCTCGGTCTCAACCACTTCGAAGGTGGCGCGCTGGGGAATTTCGATGGCGATGGCGTTGCCCTCGAACAGCTGCAGCTGCACTTCCATGTTCTCGGTCAGATAGGGGGCGGCATCGCCCACCACATCGGTGCCCACCGGAAGCTGGTCGAAGGTCTCCGGCTGCATGAACACCCACTGTTCGCCGTCCTGGTACAGGTAGTTGAAGGTCTTGTGCTCGACAAAGGCCTTTTCCACGCTGTCGGTGGTGCGCAGGCGCTCGACCGTCTTCACCCCGTCGGAGATGCGGCGCATTTCCAGATGGGTCACCGGCGTGCCCTTGCCCGGATGGATGTTCTCGGCCGTCAGCACGAGATAGAGCTTGCCGTCCTTTTCCAGGACATTGCCTTTGCGCACAGAGCTGGCGATAACCGAAACCACGTCGACCTCATCACGTATGGGAAGTTGGCGGGGGCTATAGCAGGGGTGGTTTGAGAGGTCAAAAATGCCCTGGTGGGACAAGCAGACCCATGCCGACCGCCGCCCCCTGCTGGTCACCCGGGGGCGCATGAAGGCCGCCATCCGGGCCCATTTCGAGGCCCAGGGCTTTACCGAGGTGGAATGCGCCATCCTGGTGCCGTCGCCCGGAAACGAGGCCCATCTGCATGCCTTCGAGACCCGGCTGGCGGACCCGGACGGGACGGGAAAGCCGCTTTACCTGCACACATCGCCGGAATTCGCCGCCAAGAAGCTGCTGGCGGCGGGCGAGACGCGGATCTTCGACTTCGCCCGGGTTTTCCGCAACCGCGAGCGCGGCCGCCTGCATGCCCCCGAATTCACCATGCTGGAATGGTATCGGGCGGGCGAGGATTATGAGGCGGTGATCGGTGATGCGCTGACTTTGCTGCGCCTGGCCGCCGACACCGCCGGAACCGCGCAGATGACCTGGCGCGAGCGGACCTGCGATCCACGCGCGCCCGCCGACCGCATCAGTGTTGCCGAGGCATTTACCTGGTTCGCCGGGATCGACCTGATGGAGACGCTGGACGATGCCGGTCAGGGAATGCGCGATGCGCTGGCGGTGCGCGCGCGGCGTGCCGGCATCGATGTCGGCGACGATGACGACTGGTCCGACATCTTCAGCAAGGTGCTGACGGCGCGCATCGAGCCCCGGCTGGGGTTGGAGCGGCCGGTGGTTCTTTATGACTATCCGCTGTGCGAGGCGGCACTGGCGCGCGTATCGCCGCGCGATCCGCGCCTGGCCGAACGCTTCGAGCTTTATGTCTGCGGCGTGGAACTGGCCAACGGCTTTGGCGAACTGACCGATCCGGTGCAGCAGCGCGCCCGCTTCGAGGCCGAAATGGCCAAGAAGCAGGAACGCTATGGCCTGCGCTATCCGCTGGACGAGGATCTGCTGGCGGCATTGGCGCAGATGCCGCCAGCCAGCGGTGTCGCGCTGGGCTTCGACCGGCTGGTGATGCTGGCAACCGGCGCGCCGAACATCGACATGGTCTTGTGGGTAGCTACTTTTTGATTTTGAACCCCCTCCGGTTTCAGCTTCCTCTCGCTCGCTTCGCTCCGCTCGATCGCTGAAACCACCTCCCCCTTCCAGGCGCGTTGCGCCGAAGGGGGAGACTGGCCTGTGCTTGCTGAAAAGGTGGTGGCAGAGGCTAGTTCGGAATAATCATTTCCGTGACGCGGCCCACGCTGGTGTCGCCGGAATAAAGATCGCCGGCCTTGTCCCAGGCCATGTAGGTCGCCTCGATGAACTGGCCGGTGCCGATGCCCGATCCGCGTCCCACCGCGGCCAGCACATGGCCTTCGCGGTCCAGTTTCAGAAGCTGGCCGTCACGGCCTGTCGACACCCACAGATTGCCGCCCGGATCGAAGGCCACCGCGCACATCAGGTTCTGCATCTGGATGGTTTTCACGAACTTGCCGTCGCCGGTATAGACCACCAGCCGGTACTGCTCGCGGTCGCCGATCCAGACATTGCCGTTTTCCGGGTCGACCGCGATGCCGTGCGCCATGCTGAACTTGCCCGGCCCGATCGTGTTGCCATACCACTGGTTGATGAAGCGTGCGTCCTTGTCCAGGTGGATGATGCGCGCCGCGCCGATGGTGTTGCCGGGCGCCAGGCCGGTGTCGTTGGGGCTCTCATTGCCGTGGCCCTCGGCGATATAGATGTCGCCATTCCGGCCAAAGGCCACGTCCAGCGGCTGCCACAACAGGCGCTGGCCCGCCGCCTCGTCCCAGTCGCCGCGCTTGCCCGCGATGCCCAGCGTCAGCAGCAGCTTGCCTTCGGGACTGATCTTCAGCACCACCGCCTTGTTGGCGTCACAGATCCACACATTGTCGTCGGCATCGATCTTGATGCCATGCGCTTTTTCCATGCGCCCGGTGACATCCTCGCCGACCGTGCGGATCAGGTTGAAGCCGCTGTCATATTCGAACAGTTGCGGCTTGCCCGGCTGGGTGCGCTGCAGGACCCACAGATTGCCTTTTGAATCGATGGCCACGCCGGTGGCGCCGCCGCCGCCCGGCGGCAGGTCCAGCGGATAGACATAGCGCGTGCCCGGCACCTGGTCCCACACCACGCGCTTCAGGTCCTCGCGCGTGGGCCCCAGAAGATTGTCGCAGACCGGCGAATTGCGGCAGGGCGGCACGCTGGAGGCGGGCAGGGCGGCCAGGTCGGCGCGGCACTGGGTCGAAATCTTCGCCCTGTTCTCGGTCAGGCAGGTGCGCGCGGCATAGAGGCCCGAGCGGCCCACACACAACCGGTCGATGTCGCCCGAACAGTTGGCCAGCACGCCGCTGCCGGGGCTGCCCGGCGGTAGCACCTTGCCGCCATGGGCCACCGGCGCGCGCCCGCCGGTGTCGGGATAGGTGTCGGCCAGGACATGGCCGGGCTCGGCAACGCGGTCGGTCTCCATGATCGGCAGGCGGCCCGCCGGCACGGACGGCTGGAACAACTGGCTGCCGGCCAGCGCACCGATCCCCAGCGCCGCAACAACCGCAATGGCCGCCCAATAGCCCTTCATGACTTTGTCCCCCCTGTTTGCCGTCAGGATGCCCGCTGGCGGGCCTCCGCGGCAACCGCCGGAATTTCCGCATGGCGGAAATGCAGGAATTGCGGTTGGAAAAAGTCCCTTCGCAGGCGCACATATCGCCTTCCGTCAAAGGGCAGCCGCCATGACCGATACCACCGCCCCCGATTCCGGCCTTTCGCCCGCGAAAATCGCCCAGACCACCAGTTTCGCGGTGCTGTTCGCGATCAGCTTCAGCCATCTGCTGAACGACATGATGCAGGCGGTGCTGCCGGCGATCTATCCCACCCTCAAGAGCGAGTTCCATCTCAGCTTCACCCAGGTCGGGCTGGTGACGCTGGCCTTCCAGTTCACCGCCTCGCTGTTCCAGCCCTGGGTCGGCTACCTGGCCGACAAGCGGCCCGCGCCCTATTCGCTGGCGGGCGGCATGGTTTCCACCCTGGTGGGCATCGTGCTGCTGGCCTTCGCCCACACCTATCCCATGGTGCTGCTGGCGGCGATGCTGATCGGGCTGGGTTCGTCGGTGTTCCATCCCGAATCCGCGCGGGTGGCGCGCATGGCCTCGGGCGGGCGGCACGGCCTGGCCCAGTCGCTGTTCCAGGTCGGCGGCAATTCGGGCACCGCGCTGGGGCCGTTGACCGCCGCGCTGGTGGTGGCCTGGTGGGGCCAGTCGGGGGTTGCGGTCTATATGCTGGCCGCCGCGCTGGCGATCGTGATCCTGTGGAAGGTCGGCGGCTGGTACAAGCATCACGGCCTGACCCGCATGAAGTCGGCGCGGCACCATGCGCCGCATGGGGCCCTGTCGCGCGGGCGCACCACCTTTGCGCTCAGCGTGCTGATGCTGCTGGTCTTCTCGAAATACGTCTATCTGGTTTCCATCACCAGCTACTTCACCTTCTACCTGATCCATACCTTCCATGTGTCGGTGGCGGTGGCGCAGCTGCACCTGTTCGCCTTCCTGGCGGCGGTGGCGGCGGGCACCTTTGCCGGCGGGCCGCTGGGCGACCGCTTCGGGCGCAAATATGTGATCTGGTTCTCCATCCTGGGCATGCTGCCCTTCACGCTGATCCTGCCTTACGCCAACCTGTTCTGGACCGGCGTGCTGTCGATGGTCGTGGGCGCGGTGATGGCCTCGGCCTTTCCGGCCATCGTGGTCTTCGCCCAGGAGCTTCTGCCCCACCGGCTGGGCATGATTTCGGGCCTGTTCTATGGCTTCGCCTTCGGCATTGCGGGCTTGTCGGCGGCGGGGTTGGGCATGCTGGCGGATGCGACCTCGATCACCTTCGTCTATAAGGTCTGCGCCTTCCTGCCCCTGATCGGATTGCTGACCGTGCTGTTGCCGAACCCCGAAGCCGAGACATGAGCCTGGAAGAGGTTGCCCGCCGCTATGCGGTGGCGGTATCGCCGCATCTTCTGGCGCTGGTCGATCCGGCCAATCCGGACGATCCCATCGCGCGCCAGTATCTGCCCAGCCTGGCGGAACTGACGCAGCTTGAATCCGAGCGCGCCGACCCCATCGGCGACCAGGCCCATTCGCCGGTGCCCGGCATCGTGCACCGCCATGCCGACCGGGTACTGTTCAAGGCGGTGGCGGCCTGTCCGGTCTATTGCCGCTTCTGTTTTCGCCGCGAGATGATCGGACCCGGCAAGGAAAATGCCCTGTCGCCGGCCGATTTCGACCGTGCCATCGCCTATATCGCGGCCCATCCGGAAATCTGGGAAGTGATCCTGACCGGCGGTGATCCCTTCATCCTGTCGCCGCGCCGCGTCGCCGAAGTGACCGACCGGCTGGCTGCCATATCCCATGTGAAAATCCTGCGCTGGCATACCCGCGTGCCGGTGACCGATCCGGCGCGGGTGACCGACGAGATGGTGGCCTCCCTGCAATCGGCGGGCGTGGCGACCTGGATCGCGGTCCATGTCAACCATCCGCGCGAATTCGCACCCGAGGCGCGCCGCGCCATCGCCCGGCTGGTGGAAGGCGGGCTGCCGCTGGTCAGCCAGTCGGTGCTGCTGAAAGGCGTGAATGACGATGTGGAGACGCTGGCGGCGCTGATGCGCGGCTTTGTCGAGAACGGCATCAAGCCCTATTACCTGCATCACCCCGACCTGGCGCCGGGTACCTCGCACTTCCGGCTGTCGATCGATGACGGCATGGCGCTGGTGGCAAGCCTGCGTGCACAGCTTTCGGGGCTGGCCATGCCGACCTACATGCTCGATATCCCCGGCGGTTTCGGCAAGGTGCCGCTGACCGCCGATCATGTGGAGAAGGTGGATACCGGCTGGCGCATCCGCGACATGCGCGGGGCCTGGCATGCCTATTCCGGCTGACTACATCCGCTCCGGCGGCGCCTTGCCGCGCAACCGCTTGAAAAACGCGCTGACCTTGTGGCGGAATTGCTCGCGCCGCACCACGCCCATGTCGGTCACCCAGTTCAGTTGAATGACCCGGCGCGGTCCCTCGAAGGGATGGAAGCCATGCCAGGCATTGGGCTCGTTCTTGAAGATCAGCAGCGTGCCTTCGTCGGGCGGCACCTCGGCGATCATGTCTTCCAGATTGTCGGGTCCGCGCAACAGGCGCAGGCGCCCGCCCTGCGCCTCCCAGGCATTGTTCATGTAGATCAGCACGGTGATGACCTTGGTGCGGGAGTCCGTGTGGATCTGCCCGTCGCGCGCCGCCGACACGCCGCGCGCCGTGACCATGGTGGGCCGCCCCTTCAGGCTGACGCCGAGCTTCTTCTCGACCGCGGCGGTGAATTCGGGCCCCTCAATGGCGTCGATCAGGGCGCGGAAGGCCGGGCCGTATTTCAGGGTGGGCAGGGGAAAGCTGCCGGGATGGATGACCAGGGGATAGTCGGCGTTGATGGCCGCCATCGCCTCGGGGCGCACGAAATGGGGCACCATGGCATAGGCGAAGGGCTCGCGGGCCGTGGGGGCGGCGTCGAACGCATCCAGGTCGATGGGCAAGGTCGTCATCGCCTGCCGAAATACCCCGCCGCCGGAAAAAACGCAAAATGGGCATTTCAGTCCCGCTCCCGCCTCCCCTTTGCGCGCCGTAGCGCGCCAGAAGGGGAGGTGGCGGCAGCGCAGGGTCGGTTGGGCCGACCAAGCTGCCGCCGGAGGGGTTCAAAGAAAAAAGAAGAGGGAGCCGTGTGGCTCCCTCTTCCCGTCCGGAACTCTTAATTTGCCCCTAAGAGCTCCGGCGCAACCCGGACGAACGATCAGTTCGTGTTGTAGTGGATGATCTGCGAGGTGTTGCCGATCGCGCTGGAGGACAGGCCCACGCTGCCGCCGACATTGAACATGTTGGCCTGCACGTTGGAGACCACGCCCGAATTGTTCAGCTGCTTGGACATGATCGGGAAGTTCGGGGCGTTGGAGTCCGCCTCGAAGCTGTTGCCCAGCGACGAGCCCTGGATCACCGCATCGCCGGCGATGTTGGTGATGTTGGTCTTGATGCTCGAATAGGGATCGGTGGCGTGACATTCCTGGTTGGAGCGCACGGCCGTCAGTGTCGGGTCGGTCGAGACCGAGGCGCCGTTGCACAGCACCTGGTTGGAGATGCCCACGCCGCCCCACACATTGTTGGCGTCCATGTTGATGTTGGAGCCGATGTTGGACTGCGGCCCGACGATCTGGTTGTTCTGGACCCGCGTGTTGTTCATCGTGGTGATGTCGATCATGTTGCCGGCCGCGGCGCCCTGGCCGACAAGATCGCCGCCCACGGTGTCGAAGCTGCCGTTCAGGTTCGACCAGTTGGTGTTCAGGTTGACCTGGCCGTTGATGATCTGGCTGCCCGAGCCGGACTGGCTGTTGGTCTGGCCTGCGCCGCCCGACCAGGACGAACCGTCATTCCAGGTGCCGTACTGGCCCCCGGCGAAGGCGGGCGAGAAGGGCAGGGCTGCGATGGCCGTGGCGGCCAGGAGGGTCTTAAGACTGAAAGTCTTGATGCGGGATTTCATGGGAGGGGCTCCTGATGAAGAATTGGGTTGCGTTTGTGTCTGCTGTGCTGGTCCCGTTGGGTGTCAAACCAGGGGGTTATTCCATTCCACCGCGAAGGCGCATGTTGCCGACGGGGTCATTGCCCGAGTAGCCGGCATAGGCGCTGCCGCGGCCGTAATAGGCAGGCGGCGGGGCGTAGTAGACCTGCTGCTGCGGATAATAGGGCTGGGGCTGATAGGGCGCCGGCGCCGGGGCATAGGCCGGACCCTGATAGGGACCGTAATAGCCTTCACGCAGCGGATCGGCCGCATTGTTCAGCGGGATCGAGCAGGAGGCGCCCGGCGCGCGATAGATGCGGGTGATCATTTCCAGCACTGCGCGTTCGATGACCGAGCGCACCGCAAGCTGGATCGGCTCCAGCGCGCTTTCGCCGGCGCTGATGTCGAAGAAGTTGGTGCCCAGGAAGTCGAACACGCCCGCCGAGATCTGGCGGCCGATGATCTGCTTCTGGTAGCTGATCACGTCGGCCACTTCCAGCGTGTTGGTGTTCACCAGGCGCATGTCCAGGCCGACATTCATCACATAGAGGCTGCCGCTGACCGTGCCGGTGGTGGCATTGGTGGCGGTGCCGCCGCCATTGCCGCCGGCATTCTCGGAGCGGATGTTGAAGTTCAGTTCGGTGATGCCGCCGACGATGTAATAGTCGGAGCCGGGGATCGAGCCGGCCAGGATCTTGCGATAGTCGCCGGGCTCGGGATGGGGATGCTGGTCGTCGCCGATCAGCTTGTTGTTGGCGTATTTCAGCTCCATCTCGGCGACGGACGTGTCGAAGCGTTCGACCATGTGCACGCCGGCCTTGGAAAGGGCGCTCATCGCCATCAGCGCGGCGCCCGCGGTGACCTTGCGGCCCGAACCGTCGGCTTCGGTCTTGCCGGTATAGTCGGCGATCTGGCCCACCGCGATGCGCACCGGGCGCTGGCGGACGAAGCCGGCCATGCAGCGCAGGGCGGCCGAATAGGGTGTCTCGTTGCTGATCACCGGCGCGCCGCCGATGGGGGCGGTGTAGCGGCCGATCGAGTCGGGGGTGGGGCTGATGCAGCCTTCCAGGGCAACGGCGGCCAGCAGAAAGACCAGCGGCTTCAGGAGATGTTTGCGTGCGCGGCGGGTCATGGGAGGGGCTTCCCTTCTTCCTACTTAGTTCGCGTTCAGGGCCGTGGTGGCCGTCTGGTTGCCTTTGTTGATCTGCGTCGAGTCGATGATCGTTGTGTTGTGCGTTCCGACGACCGTCACGTTCAGCTGGTTGCCGATCGCATAGGCCTGTCCCACCGTCCCTGCACCGCCCGTGCCAACTCCGCCGGCATAGGAGTTCGCATATTGCGAACCGCTGGACTGGCTGTAGATCGAGGGCGTGACCTGGCCGTTGACCATGGTCAGGTTCCCGTACTGGTCCCGCATGGAGTAGTTGGAGGTCTGGTTCTGGGTTGTCGCGCCATAGCCGTTGTACATGGCCGAATTGTCCCAGGCCCCGGCCAGCGCGGGTGTCGCGAAGGCGGATGCGGCCAGGACTGTGGCGAGAATCTTCCAGGAATGGGTCATGTGCTGTGGCTTTCCAAATCTGTTGCCAGGACAGGAGCAATGGCCATGCCAGTTCTTAATCGCCGTTAGGAATTGGCTGTCCCGGCACGGCACGCCGGGGGCGCAAAAGGCGCGCAAAGCCCGAGATTTTGAAAGTTAACGCCGGAGCGGTCATTGCAGCCGGGGCGCCGCGTGGGTGGCCCGGCATTGCCGCGACAGGGCCGTTCGGGGCGTCCTTTGCGGGCACGGATCGGTGCCGGGGCGGGCGCGATCTGTTTCAGCGCGGCACAGGTTGGCGGCGCGCCAATTCGCCCTTATGTACGGGCATGGCCTTCCTGCAGTCGGCGCCGCCGCGCCAGCCCATCTTTCGCGCGCCGTCCGTCGTCCTGTGGCTGATCGGGGGGCTGGCGGCCGCCCATGCCGCCCGGGTCATGGGGCCGCCCGCGCGTTCACTGGCCTTGATCGAACAGTTCGCCTTCGTGCCCGCGCGCTACAGCCGTGCCTTTCTGGACAGCCACATGGCCCAGGCTGGTTCATTCTGGGACCAGGCGGTGCCCTTCGTCTCCTATATGGCGCTGCATAATGACTTCACCCACCTGGCGGTGAACTGCCTGTGGCTGCTGGCCTTCGGGCCCACGGTGGCGCGCCGCTTCGGCGCCTCGCTGTTCCTTATATTCTTTGTTGTGTGCGGGGTGGCCGGAGCGGCCACGCACCTGGCCTTCAACTGGGGCAGTCCGGTGCCGGTGATCGGTGCGTCGGGCGCGATTTCGGGGCTGATGGCGGCAGCGGTGCGGATGCTGCCCCAGATCGCGCCCTGGGCGGTTCCCGGCGAGGCGCCGCTGGCGCCGATCTTCTCGCGCCAGATCCTGGTGTTCACGGGCGTATGGGCCGCCATCAACCTGCTGGTCGGCGTGACCGGGCTGGGATTTGGCGGCGAGACCGGCCAGATCGCCTGGCAGGCGCATCTGGGCGGCTTTATCGCCGGGCTGTTTCTGTGCGGGTTGTTCGACCGCCTGCGCCCGCGCGGCCAGGGCCTGCCGTTGGAATGAGCGGCTTTCGCTGGAATAAGGCGCATTGTTAAGGCGCACTATTAAGACTGGCGAGCGGGCGCGGGCCGGCATTAGGCTGGTTTGAACCAGAGGGACCGGCCTTTGAGACCTCGCATCCCCACACACATGACAGGTCTGCTGCTGGCGTTAACGCTGCTGGCGGGTTCGGCCCGGGCGCAGGATGCTGCCAGGGACGCGGCCAAAGATGTTGAGAGCGTCACCGTCAACGGCACGCGCGACCGCCAGGTGATCGACACGTTCGTCAAGAACCTGGCCGCGCCTGCGCATCTGAGCGGCAAGATCACCCGCTGGGAGGATGGCGTTTGTCCCATCACGGTGGGTCTGCGGTCCGAAGCCACCAGATTCGTCAGCGATCGCCTGAAGGCTGTGGCCAAGGAGGTCGGTGCGCCGGTGGGCCGGCCCGGCTGCACGCCCAATATCGAGATCGTCTTCACCACCGATCCGCAGGGTTTGATGAACACGGTGCGCAAGGAGCGGCCCCAGCTTCTGGGCTTTGCCTATACCACCCACCAGATGGACGAACTGGCGAAAGTCACCCGGCCGATCCAGGCCTGGTACACCACCCAGACCCGCGACCTGCACGGCCACCCCACCATCGACCTGGCCCATCACAGCGGGCCGGGCATCGAAATCTCCTGCCCGCCCATGATCTGCTACTATCCCGACGCCAACGCGGTCGCGGTCACCGGCGAGAAGCTGGGCGATGGCACCCGCAGCGATTTTTACCATGTGATCGTGGCGGCCGATCCCACGAAGCTGGTCGACTATTCCATCGGGTCGATCGCTGACGCGGTGGTCCTGCTGGCGCTGTCGCATGTTGCCGCCCCCGACGCCTGCCAGCCGCTGGCCAGCATCATCAACCTGACGGTGCCCGGCTGCAGCCAGGTGGCCGACGAACTCAGCGCCAACGACCTGGCCTTCCTGCGCGGGCTTTACAGCCGGATGCGGCCGGCGCGCGCGCCCAGCTTCCAGCGGGACCAGATCGCTTCGCAGATCCAGATCGATACGGCGGGGCGCTGACCTATTCGGCCGGGGCGGGATAGCCTTCCGATTCGCCGCCGCGCGGCTGGGTGCGTTTGGCCAGCCGGTCCAGGTAGGTATAGATCACCGGCGTGATGTAGAGCGTCAGCAGCTGCGACAAGAGCAGGCCGCCCGCCACGCACAGGCCCAGCGGGCGGCGCGATTCCGCCCCTACGCCGCTGCCGAAGGCGATCGGCAGGGTGCCCATCATGGCGGCCATGGTGGTCATCATGATCGGACGGAAGCGGATGATCGCGGCCTCGCGGATCGCCTGTTCGGGGCTGACGCTGGTGTCGCTGCGCTGCCGGTGCAGCGCGAAGTCGATCATCATGATCGCGTTCTTCTTCACGATGCCGATCAGCATGATCATGCCGACAAAGGCGTAGAGGGTCAGCGGCAGCCCGGCGATGAACAGGGTCAGCAGCGCGCCGACCGCGGCGCTGGGCAGGCCCGACAGGATGGTCAGCGGGTGGATGAAGCTCTCATACAGGATGCCCAGCACGATATAGACCACGATGATCGCGATCAGCAGCAGTTCGGGCATGTTGGCGGTGGCGGTCTGGAAGGCGCCGGCGGTGCCCTGGAAGCTGCCCTGGATGGTGGCGGGCACATCGACTTCGCGGCTGGCCTTTTCGATGCCGGTCACCGCGTCGCTCAGCGAATAGCCGGCCGCCAGGTCGAAGGAGATGGTCACCGACGGCACCTGGCCGCTGTGGTTGACCGACAGCGGCATGGTGCTGACTTCCTGGTGGGTGACCGCGCTCAGCGGGACCAGGTTGCCGTTGCTTGAGGTGATGTAGAGGGTCCGCAGCGAGCTGGGGTTCTTCTGGTATTCGGGCAGCAGCTCCAGCATCACCTGGTACTGGTCAGACGCAGCATAGATCTGCGACACGCGCTGACCGCCAAAGGCATAGCCCATCGCGTTCTCGATCTGGGCCGGGGTCACGCCCAGCGCGGCGGCGCGGTCGCGGTCGATCTTGACCTCGACCGAGGGCGCGGCACGGTCATAGTCGCTGTTGACGCCGACAAAGCCCGGCACGGTCCGCAGCTTGTTGACCAGTTCGGTGGACACGTCCTGCAGCTGATGGATGTCCAGGCCCTGCAGCGTGTACTGGTAGCTGGAGCGCGAACCGCGGCCGCCGATGCGGATCGAGGGCGGGTTCTGGATGAAGACGTTGATGCCGGTCAGGTTGTTCAGCCGGGCGCGCAGGTGGCGCGCGATCTGGTCGGCATTGTAGCGGCGCTCCTCATACGGCTTGAGCATGATGGAGATGTCGGCGCCATTGGCGCCCGCCCCGTCGGAGCCGACGCGCACCATGCCGCCTTCCACGTCGGGGTCGGAATCGATGATGTCGCCGACCTGGCGGGCATAGGCGACCATGCGCTCATAGGAGGTGCCGTTGGCCGCCTGGACCGAGGCGCGCAGCATGCCGGTATCGTCGCTGGGCAGGAAGTCCTGGGGCATCACGACGAACAGCCCGGCGCTGGCCACCAGCGAGGCCACGAACAGGCCCAGGATCACGCGCTTGTGGCCCAGGCTCCAGTTCAGGCTGCGGTTATAGGCATCCTGCATGCTGTTGAAGGTGTTTTCGCTCCAGCGATAGAAGGCGTTGTGCTTCTGGCCCGCCTCGGACTTAAGCATGCGCGCGCACAGCATCGGCGTCAGGGTGACCGAGATCACGCCCGAGAACAGGATGGCGATGATGATGGTGACGGCGAATTCGTGCAGCAGCCGGCCGACCACCCCGCCCATGAAGACGATCGGGATGAACACCGCCGCCAGGGACACGGTCATCGACAGGATGGTGAAGCCGATTTCGCGCGAACCGTTGATCGCCGCCGTATAGGGCTTTTCGCCGTTTTCCACGTGGCGCACGATATTCTCGAGCATCACGATGGCGTCGTCGACCACGAAGCCGACCGACAGGGTCAGCGCCATCAGCGACAGGTTGTCGAGGTTGTAGCCCATCAGCGACATGCCGGCGAAGGTGCCGATCACCGCGATGGGCAGCGCCAGCGACGGAATGATGGTCGCCGAAACCTTTCGCAGGAAGACGAAGATCACGCCCACCACGAGCGCGGCGGCGATCATCAGCGTCATCTGCACGTCGGCGACCGAGGCGCGGATCGTGTCGGAGCGGTCGTGGCGGATGGTCAGGTCGATGCCGGCGGGCAGGATCGCCTGGAACTGGGGCAGGACGTTCTTGACCTCGTTGACCACCGCGATGGTGTTGGAGCCGGGCTGGCGCATGATCGCCACGGTGATGGCGCGCTGGCCGTGCCACCAGTTGCCCTGGCGCGGATCGTCGGTGGCGTCGACCACGTCGGCGACGTCGCCCAGGCGCACGGGTGCGCCCTTGGAATAGGCGATGATCTGCTTGCGGAAGGCAGCGGCGTCGTTGAGCTGGCCTTCGGTGTGGATGATATGGGCGTCGGTGGCGCCGTTCAGCGCGCCGGTGGCCTGGTTGACGTTGGTGTTCTGGATCGCGTTGGCCAGCGTGTCGATGCCGATGCCGCGCGCGGCCAGCTTGTTGGGGTCGGCCTGGATGCGCACCGCATACTTGGCCGCGCCGAAGACATTGACCTGGGCAACGCCGTCAAGCGTCGAAAGCTGGCGCGCCAGAAGCGAGTCGGCATAGCGGTCGACCTCGGTCAGCGGCAGGGTGGTGGAGCTGAGCGCCAGGAACAGGATCGGGATGTCCGCCGGATTGACCTTGCGGAAGGTCGGCGGGCTGGGCATCGATCGCGGCAACTGCCGCGTGGCGCTGGATATGGCGGCCTGGACGTCCTGTGCGGCGCCGTCGATGCTTCGGTCCAGCTTGAACTGGATGGTGATGCGGGTCGAACCCTGCGAGCTCGACGAGGTCATGGAGTCGATGCCCGGCACGGTGGAGAAGGCGTTTTCCAGCGGCGCGGCGACGGCCGAACCCATCGTTTCCGGGTCGGCGCCGGGCAGGCTGGCGAAGACCTGGATGGTGGGGAAGTCGACGTTGGGCAGTTCGCTGACCGGCAGCGAGGCATAGCCGACCGCGCCAAAGATCACGAGCGCGGCCATGACCAGCGTGGTCATGACCGGGTAGTCGATAAAGCGGCGTGAGATGTTCATGACGTCCTGCGCTTGGGAGACCTTGCATCCGCGCCGGCCTTGTTGCCGCGCGCACCTTCCACTTCAACCGCCGCGCCCGGCACGATGCGCAGCTGGCCGTCCGTCACCACCTGCTCGCCGACCGCCAGCTTGCCCGAGACCGCCGCGGTGGTGCTGTTGTCGAACAGCACCTTGACCGGCTTGAGCATCGCGCGGCCGTCCTGCACGGCATAGACATAGGAACCGTCCGGCCCCTCATTGACCGCGTCATGCGGCACGATGGTGGCGTCGGCGATGGAGTTCAGCTCCACCACCACATCGACAAGCTGGCCCGGGACCAGCGACATGTCGGTGTTGGGGAAGGTGGCGCGCAGTTCGATCGTGCCGGTGGAGCCGACAACGGCATTGCCGATGAAGTCGACCGGCGCGCTGAGCGTCTTGCCGTCACCGCCCTCCAGATGGATGGTCGCCACCAGGCCCTGGCCATGCTGGCGCGCCTGGATGCGCGGCAGGTCGGACTGGGGCAGCGAGAAGGACACTTTCACCGGCTGGATCTCGTTGATCTGCACCAGCGGCGTGGCGTTGGTCGAGGCGGTGGAGGCGGCCACCATGTTGCCCGGCTGGATCAGGATCGGGCCGGTCTTGCCGTTCACCGGCGCGTAGATTTTGGTGAATTGCAGGTTCAGCAGCGCCGCTTCCGCCGTCGCCTTGGCTTCCAGATAGGACGCCTCGGCATCGTCGGCATCCTGGGGCGCAATCGCATTCTGGCTCAGAAGGCGCTTGTAGCGTTCGGCCTTGGCCTTGGCGCTGGCCAGCGAGGCCTTGGCGTTGTCATAGCTTGCCTGATAGGGGCGCGGGTCGATCTGGAACAGCAGGTCGCCCTGCTTGACCATCTGGCCTTCCTTGAAGAAGGCCTTGACCAGCTGGCCCTGCACGCGGGTGTTGATCAGGACGGTGGAGTTGGCCACCACCGTGCCGATGGTGCGTTCGATCACCGGCATGGTGGCCTGGGTGACCTTGGCGACCCGAACCGACGGCGCCTGGGCGCGGCGCGGGCCCGTGGCCGCGCCTTCGTGATTCCAGTACCAGAACCCGCCAAGGACCAGAATCAGGCTGGCAACGCCGACCCAGAGCGCCGTGCCCGGGCGCCGGGCCTTGTGCGCGGCACTGGCCTGCTGTTCAGGGAACGGGTCCATCTGCATGTTCATGATACTTTTTTCCTGATGTATCAAATACTTACTATGACTTTTGCGAGGCCGGACGGCCCCCCAGGCTCAATCCGGCATGTCCCTGGGTCCACGATGTTCACAGGAGACGGGGTGCCGGTTCTGTTGCGCCAAGCCGGATCTTTGCGCCCCTGGCGCACGACCCGGACCGCGGGGGCGGTCTTGATGCAGGCCTTTTATACGCCAGAAACGTCTCACAATTGTCCCGGATTTAAAAAGGGGGAATTGGTATAAAGCACTGAAAAGAAAGGAAAATATACGACATTTTGACGAGATTGTGACAGCCGTGGCCGCGCTCTTTGTTGCCCCGCAGCAATGCCCTGTCTATAAGCCGCCAACTTTCGCGCCGCATCTCACTCCGACACGGGCTGTTCCATGGACATTCGCAACATCGCCATTATCGCCCATGTCGACCATGGCAAGACCACGCTGGTCGACCAGCTTCTCAAGCAATCCGGCTCGGTGCGCGAGAACCAGCAGATGGCCGAGCGCGCCATGGACTCCAACGACCAGGAGCGCGAGCGCGGCATCACCATTCTGGCCAAGTGCACCTCGGTCGAATGGAACGGGGTTCGCATCAACACCGTCGACACGCCCGGCCATGCCGACTTCGGCGGCGAGGTGGAGCGCATCCTGTCGATGGTCGATGGCGTGGTGCTGCTGGTGGACGCCGCCGAAAGCGTGATGCCCCAGACCAAGTTCGTGCTGTCCAAGGCGCTGAAGCTGGGCCTGAAGCCCATCGTGGTCATCAACAAGATCGATCGCCACGACGCCCAGCCGGAAGAGACGCTGGAAAGCATCTTCGACCTGTTCCTGTCGCTGGAGGCCAATGACGACCAGCTCGATTTCCATGTCCTCTACGCCTCGGGCCGCAACGGCTGGGCGGTGGACAGCCTGGAGGACGAGCGCAAGGACCTGACGCCCCTGTTCAAGCGCATCGTCGAGGACGTGCCCGCGCCCAAGCCGCAGGCGCTGGCCAGCGAGGACCAGCCCTTCAAGATGCTGGTCACCACGCTTGAGGCCGACAACTTCCTGGGCCGCATCCTGACGGGCCGCATTGAATCGGGCGTCATCACCACGGGCCGCAACATCAAGGTGCTGTCGCGCACCGGCGAGGTGATCGAGAAGGCGCGCATCACCAAGCTGCTGGCCTTCCGCGGCCTGGCCCGCGTGCCGGTGGACCGCGCCGAAGCGGGCGACATCGTCGCCATTGCCGGCCTGACCACCGCCACCGTCGCCGACACGCTGTGCGATCCGTCTGTGGAAGAGGCGATCCCCGCCCATCCCATCGATCCGCCCACCCTGTCGATGACGCTTGCGGTCAATGACAGCCCGCTGGCCGGCCGCGAGGGCGACAAGGTGCAGAGCCGCGTGATCCGCGAGCGCCTGCTGCGCGAGGCCGAAGGCAATGTCGCGCTGAAGGTGGCCGAAACCGGCGAGGGCGCCTTCGAGGTTTCCGGCCGCGGCGAGCTTCAGCTTGGCGTTCTGATCGAATCCATGCGCCGCGAGGGTTTCGAGCTTTCCATCTCCCGCCCGCGCGTGGTGATGAAGACCGAGGACGGCCAGCGCCTGGAGCCGATCGAGGAAGTCACCGTCGACGTCGACGACGACTATACCGGCACCGTCATCGAGAAGATTTCCCTGCGCAAGGGCGAGATGACCGACATGCGCCCCACCGGCGCCGGCAAGACCCGTATCGTCTTTCACGCGCCCGCGCGCGGCCTGATCGGCTATCACGGTGAATTCCTCACCGACACGCGCGGCACCGGCGTGATGAACCGCATGTTCCTGGACTATGCCCCGCACAAGGGCCCCATCGGCGGGCGCGTCAACGGCGTGCTGATCTCGACCGAGGACGGCGAGGCGGTGGCCTATGGCCTGTGGTACCTGGAAGAGCGCGGCAAGCTGTTCGTGACGCCGGGCACCAAGGTCTATCTGGGCATGATCATCGGCCAGCACGCCAAGGACAACGACCTGGACGTGAACCCGACCAAGGCCAAGCAGCTCACCAACATCCGCACCACGTCAAAGGACGAGGCGGTGCGCCTGACCCCCATCGTGCCGATGACCCTGGAACAGGCCATGGCCTATATCCAGGACGACGAGCTGGTCGAGGTGACGCCGCAGAATATCCGCCTGCGCAAGCGCGAGCTGGTGCCGCATCTGCGCAAGCGTGCCAAGCAGGCGGCCGAATAGCGCGGATCTTTTGCATCCAGAGTGCGTCGCTCGTCGCTCATGGGCGTCGCGCCCACATCGCTCCTCGCTTCTGCTCTGGCTGCAAAATCTCTCGCGCTATTGACGTGCGATGCCCAGCCGCCTGGCGATGATCCGGTCGGCCAGGCGCTTGGGCAGGTACCGGCGCAGGAAGTGATAGACCGGCGTGGGTGTGATCACCCGGCGCACCGGCGGGCTGGGATCGGTCAGGGCGGCAAACACCGCCGCGCCGATCGCTTCGGGTTCCAGGCCGTTCCGCGCGCTGTCGCGGACAAAGGCCTTCATCCTCTCCACCGGTTCCGCGAACGGCCCTTCGCTGTAGCGCGGCTCGTCCAGCACGCCGGTCTTGTCCCAGATCGGCGTCTTCACCGGCCCCGGCGCGATCACCAGAACATCCACGCCATAGCGCATCAATTCGCGGCGCAGCGCCTCGCTCATCCCCTCCAGCGCGAACTTGGAGGTGTTGTAGGCGCCCAGGAAAGGCGTGGCGCTGGTGCCGCCCACCGACGACATCATCACGATGCGCCCCGGTTGCCCCGTGAAGGCGGGATCGGCGCCCAGCAGCGGCGCGAAGGCCTGGGTGACGTTCAGCGTGCCCATCACATTCACGTCGATCTGGTGCTGAACCTCGTCCGGCCGCATCAGCAGAAGCAGGCCGGGAACCGCGATGCCGGCATTGTTGACCAGGCCGGCCAGGGTCTCGCCGTCCCGCGCCAGGATCGCGCGCACCTGTTCGGAGGCCTTGAACACCGCCACCCGGTCGGTGGTGTCGAACACAAGCGGCGTGAAGCCCGCGCCGAATTCGGCTTTCAGCCTTTCGCCGGCGCCTGCGTCGCGCACCGAGCCGAAGACGCGCCAGCCATGCGCCATCAGCACCTTCACCGTACCCCAGCCGATGCCGGTGGATGCGCCGGTCACCAGGGCGCTTGCGGGTCGATCGGTCATGTTCATGTTCCTGTGTGCGGTGCCGTGCAGTATAACCTCCACTATAGGTGGGATGACGGCTTTTCCCACCCGTGGCGCGCCTGCCACGGCATTGTGGCGTGATTGGAGTGTGGAACGTGTTCGGCATACCGTTGGAATTTTATCTCTTCGGCCTGATCCTGATCGGCGTGGCGGTGGCGCACAAATCCGCGCTTTGGATATCGCTGACAGGTCTGGCGGCGATCATTGTCGCCAAGCTGGTGCTGAGCGACTTTTCCGAGGGCGCGGGCCTGGAAGGCCTGGGCCTGCACATGGCGCATGAATGGGTGCTGCTGGCCAACCTGTTCCTGCTGCTGCTGGGCTTTGCGATCCTGGCCAACCAGTTCGAACTGTCCAACATGCCCGAAGCGCTGCCCGGCTACCTGCCGCGCGGCTGGACCGGCGGGCTCGTCCTGCTGGCGATGATTTTCGTCCTGTCGATCTTCCTGGACAATATCGCGGGCGCGGTGGTGGGCGGCGTGGTCGCGCGCCATGCCTATCGCGACAAGGTTTCGATCGGCTACATGGCGGCGATCGTCACCGCGGCCAATGCGGGCGGGGCGGGCAGCGTGATCGGCGACACCACCACGACGATGATCTGGATCGCGGGCGTATCGCCCCTGACCGTGGCGCCCGCCTTTATCGGCGCGGGTGCGGCTTTCGCGGTGTTCGGCATTGCCGGCGCGCTGCAGCAGCACCGCCATGCGCCGATCCAGCCGCATGAGGGCGCACCCCTGCCGATCCGCTGGATGCGGCTGGGCACTGTGGCGGTGATGCTGCTGGCGCTGCTGGCCACCAATGTGCTTGTCAGCGGCTTCGCGCCCCAGGTCGAGCATCTGGTGCCCGCGCTGGGCCTTGGGCTCTGGGCGGCCATTCTTGTCACCGCGCCGTTGCGCGCACCCGACTGGTCGGTGCTGCCGTCGGCGGCAAAGGGCGCGGTTTTCCTGGTGGCGCTGGTTGCCGCCGCCTCGCTGATGCCGGTGGATTCGCTGCCGCCGCCCAGCTGGCAAAGCACCTTCCTGATCGGCGCGGTCGCCTCGGTCTTCGACAATATCCCGCTGACCGCGCTGGCGCTGAAACAGGGCGGTTATGACTGGGCGCTCTTGGCCTATTCGGCGGGGGTGGGCGGATCGGCCATCTGGTTCGGTTCCTCGGCGGGCGTGGCGCTGACCAGCCTGTTCCCGGAAGGCCGCTCGGTGGTGCGCTGGGTGCGCGAAGGCTGGTATGTCCCGGTCTCTTTCGTGTTCGGCTTTTTCGTGATGCTGTGGATCGGCGGTTAGGAGCAGCCCATGCTGGTAGGTGACCCATGCTGGTAGATGAAAAGACCATCGCCTTTGCCGGCCGCCTGGCCGACGCCTCGGGCGCGGTGATCCGTCCGTTCTTCCGCCAGCGCATCGAGGTGATCCACAAGGAAGGCCGCCACGCCTTCGATCCCGTCACCGAGGCCGATCGCGGCGGCGAGCGGGCCATTCGCGCCATCATCGAGCGCGAACGCCCGGAGGACGCCATCCTGGGCGAGGAATACGGCGAAAAGTCCGGCAGCAGCGGCTGGCGCTGGGTGCTCGATCCGGTCGACGGCACGCGCTGCTTCATCACCGGGCGTCACGAATGGGGCTCGCTGATCGCGCTGGAGAAGGACGGCGTGCCGGTGCTGGGCATCCTGGACCAGCCGGTGCTGGGCGAACGCTTCATCGGCGTGAACGGGCGCAGCCATCTGATCCAGGACGATGTGCGCACGCCGCTGAAGGTGCGCGCCTGTGACGACATCGGCCAGGCCATTCTGTGCGCCACCGATCCGTCCGCCTACATGACCGCCGATCAGCAGGCCGCCTTCCAGCGGGTCAAGGCGAAGGCGCGCATGACCCGCTATCACGGCGACTGCTACATCTTCGCCATGCTGGCGATGGGCTTCATCGACATCGTGGTGGAAGGGGCGTTCCGCCGCTGGGATGTCGCCGCGATCATTCCGCTGGTCGAGGGCGCGGGCGGGATCATCACCAACTGGAAGGGCGAGCCCTGGCAGGACGGCGAGCCCCTGCTGGCTTGCGGCGACGCGCGCATCCATGCCCAGGCGGTTGCGCTTCTGGGTGCGTGAAACCGGCCATTTCGTTAATTCGGCGCCACATTCTGCCTTAGTTGCCCGCGTGCGAAACCGGCGGCACCGCGCCCGCGTTTTCTTTCGCAGAAACACGGCAAAGGAGGAATGCATGCAAACGACAATGCAGCCGCCGGCCCGCTTTGCACCGGCCAACGGCAACACGCTGGGCAGTTTTCACACCATCCCGTCGCAAACGCGTGTGCCCAACCGCACCGGCAAGATCGTCGGCGGGCTGATCGGCGCGCTGATGCTGGGCGCTGGTGGGCTTTATCTCTATTCGATTTCCAGCTCGGCGCCGCCGCCGCGCGTGACCGCGGCGCAGCTTCCCTATACCCCGCCGCCATCCACGCAGTGACGGCACCAGCATCGGACATTTCGGGCGCGCCGTTTTACGGCGCGCCCGAAGTGCTTTTGGCGTCCCGTGTTCCGGCGATGAGGGTTTTGCCGATGAAAGTGTCGAACGCCGCCCAAAGCTGCGCGCGATAGATATCGCGCTCCATCAGGATTTCGTGCCCCGATCCGGCGATCTCCAGATATTCGCCGCGGGGCAGGCGCGCGGCAAAGGCGCGGGTGGCCGGGGTCAGGCAAATGCGGTCATTGCCCGCCCCCACCACCAGCAAGGGCGTGGAGATGGCTTCGGCGCGGCCCGGCGCGGTCAGCCAGTCCATGGATTTGAGCGCCGCCGAAAGCCAGGCCCAGCTTGCCCCGGCCACGCGCAGGTCGGGATCGTCCGCAATCAGCTTGTGCGTGCGCGCGAAGCGCGCCGGATCGGATGTCACCATCTGGCGTTCGAAGGTCATCGCGATGGGATCGCGCCCCTCCATCCCCCACACCCAGCCCGCGCCGCGTCCCAGCCGCATCTGGATGGCGGTGACCATCCGCACCAGCCATTCAAACTGGCCGCGCCAGGACACGCGGATCATCGGCGCGCACAGCACCGCGGCGGCAAAGCTGTCGGGATGGCGAACCAGATGGCGCAGCAGGATGTGGCCGCCCATCGAATGGGCCAGCGCCACGGGCTTTTCGTTCATTTTCAGCAGGGGCGCGGCCAGCCAGTGATAGAGCGTGCTCAGGTCTTCGTCGTAATCGGCGAAGCTGGCAACGAAGCCCTTGCGATGATCGGGCAGATAGCGCACCGAGCCGCCCTGGCCGCGCCAGTCCATCGTCACCACGGCAAAGCCGCGCGCGCGCAGTTCGTCGATCACCTCGAAATATTTCTCGATGAACTCGGTCTGGCCGTTCAGCAGCATGCAGACGCCGCGCGCAGGCACGGCCGGGTCAGGGGCGAAGCGCGCCCCCCGAAGCTGGGCGCCCACGGCCTGAAGGGGCAGGGGTTCGAAACAGGCGGCGGCGGGGATCATGGGGAATTCCAAGGCTTCGCAAGGCTTTAAAGACTGATTTGGGCGTCCTGGCCAAGGGGCGCGAAATCCTGCGCCAATTTTCTTCCGCGGGCCTTGAAGGCCCCTTTTGCCTTCCTATCTCGAATATGCCGGCCGCCAAAACGGGGCCGGAACAGTCCCCGCGCGGAGCGTCCGGCGGGGCCGCTGCAACGCTTCAAGGAGGTTGTCTCATGCGTTTCGACTATTCGCCTTTTTTCCGTTCCACCGTCGGCTTCGATCGTCTGATCGACATGCTGGAAACCGCGTCCGACCAGGGTTATCCGCCCTACAATATCGAACGCAGCGACGAGAATAATTACCGCGTCACCGTCGCCGTCGCCGGGTTCGGCGAACAGGACCTGTCGGTCGATGTGAAGGACCGCGTGCTCACCGTAACCGGCCGGCGCGAGGGCGCCGAAAAGGCCGGCGCCTATCTGCACCAGGGCATCGCCGGGCGCGCCTTCGAGCGCAATTTCCAGCTTGCCGAGCATGTCGAGGTCAAGGGCGCCTCGCTCGAGAACGGCCTGCTGCATGTCGATCTGGAGCGCGTCGTTCCGGAGGAGAAAAAGCCGCGCCGCATCGCCATCAATGCCGGCGAAAGCGCCGGTTCCGGCCTCAAGACCATCGAAGGCGCCAAGGCCGCCTGACCCCATCCCCTTCCGTGTGAAACTTGCAGGGCGTCTTCGCGGGCGCCCTGCTTTTTCTTTATGTGGCATTTTTGCTAAAGTTCTGGGCGACAGTGCTTCGCACCGGAAAGAAGAAAATGGCGTTCTGGCCCACCGGCCTCACCTCCGCAAAGACGCCCGCCGGAATTGACGATGTGCGGGCCCGCTACAATGCCCAGTTCGAGCGCCTGTTCGGCAAGGATGCGGCGCCCGAAGGCGTCAGCTTCACGCCCGGCCAGCTTGGTCCGCTGTCGGGCGAATGGGCGCGCGGCGAGGACAGCGATCCGGACCGGGTGATCCTGTATTTCCATGGCGGCGGCTTTGTCGCCGGCAGCCCCCAGACCCATCGCGCCCTGGCGGGCAAGCTGGTGACGGCCAGCGGTCTTGCGGCCTTTTCCCTGCGCTACCGGCTGGCGCCCGAATGTCCCTTCCCCGCGGCGGTGCGCGACGGCATCGACGCCTATCGCGCGCTGCTGGCCAAGGGCATGGCCGGGCGCTCCATCGTGCTGGCGGGCGACGAGGCGGGCGGCGGCCTGGCCTTTGCCGTGGCACTGGCGATCCGCAATGGCGGGCTGGAAATGCCCGGCGCGGTGGCGGCGATGTCGCCCTGGGCCGACCTGTCGCTGTCGGGCCCTTCGATGCTGGCCAACCGCAGGGCGGACACGGTGCTGGACTGGGAGACGCTGTTCCTGGCGGCACGCAACTACCTGCGCAAATCCAATCCCTGCGATGCCTATGCCTCGCCGGCCTATGCCGCGCTCAAGGAGTTTCCCGCCGTGATGGTGCATGCCGGATCGCAGGAAATATTGCGTGACGATGCGTCCAAGCTGGGCGACCGCGCCGCCGAGGCCGGGGTGGGCGTGAGTGTCGAGATCTATGACGGCATGGGCCATCTGTTCCAGGCCGATTCCGCCAAGGGCGAGGCGCGCGCCTCGCTGACCCGGCTGGGCCAGTTCATGCGCGCGCGCAGCCAGGCCCTCGCAGCATAACTATTTCGCTCACGCCGGGCGCGCTTCGCGCGCGCCGGCTCCGGATGCAACACACACAGGCCATGCTCCCCCTTTTGGGCGAAGCCCATAAAAGGGGAGATGTCGCAACGATGGGTCTGCCTTTGGCAGACCGAGTTGCGACAGAGGGGGTTCAGAAAAAACGGGTTAGGATACAGCCGCCAGATTATCGGCGAACCGCATGGGCAGCTTGGCGCCGGAGAACTCCGCGCCTTCGGTTTCGGTGTCGCGCATGTCGACATCGCCCATGTTCGCATAGGACAGATCGCAGCCCGACAGGCGCGCCCGGCGCATGTCCGCGCCGCGCAGGTCGGCATAGCGCACCTGGGCATTGTCCAGCCGCGCCGGCAGCAGCCGCGCACCGTTGATCATCAGCGGGCCCAGCTTGGTGTCGCGCAGGTCGGCATGGTTGAGCAGGGCGCCCGACAGGTTGACCCCGCGCAGATCCGCGCCCCCCAGCTTGGCCGAACGCAGGTCCGCGCCCGCCAGGTTGGAACCCTGCAGCGAGGCGCCTTCCAGCACCACGCCATACATCTGCGCGCCCGGCGCGATCAGCGCGGTCAGCATGCGGTGGGACAGGCTCTTCACATGGCGCAGGTCCTTGTCCGTCAGGTCGGCGGGCGCGCCGTCGCGGCCCTCGGTTTCGGCCCAGCGCGAATGGGAATCCAGCAGCGCCTCGACCTGGGCCAGTGCTTCCAGGTCGGGCTTTTCGGCTTCCTTCAGCGTCTTGGTCAGGTCCGCGCCATGGGTGGTGGCGAAATCCATCGAGGCGCCGATCAGGATGCAGCCCGCCAGGTCGGCCCCCGTCAGGTTGCAGCCCGACAGGTCGGCATTTTCCAGGTTGGCGCCGGTCAGGCGCGCCTGGCGCAGATTGGCGCGGGTCAGGCGCACGCCCTTCATCACCGCGTCGGTGAAATCGGCCTGCACCGCCACCGCGCCGGTCATCTTGGCGCGCTCCAGATTGGCGCTGTTCATCATTGCGGCCGGCATTTCGGAGGGGCCCAGATCGTGCTGGAGCACCCGCAGGTTCCCGTATTTGTCCTTTTCGGCGATGGTGCCTTCGCGCAGGTCGGCCTCGAACAGGTCGGCCCCGATCAGGTTGGCCCCGCGCAGGGAGGCGCCGCGCATGTCGGCCCGGCGCATGGAGGCGCCCGCCAGGTTCGAGCGGCGCAGGTCGGAACCGAAAAAGCTGGCCGAATCCAGCTTGGCCCCGGCCAGGTTGGTCTCTTCCAGGATGGCCCCGGTGAAATCGGCATCGGCCAGGTTGCGGCCCGACAGGTCCAGCCCGGACAGGTCGCAAAAGGCGAAAACCGCCCGCGCGCCGCCCATCCGGCCCGAATAGAGCATTTCGTGGCGCGCCGCGGCCGCGCTGACATCGTTCTGGCTGAGCTTGGCAAAGCCGGTATGCCGGGCCTGAGTCATGGGGAATCCCGCTGCCTTACGCCTTTTTCACGCCCGATCCTGCGCTGCGGTGCGCTAACGCCTGATTAAGACGGGACAATTGCGTGTCCGTCATTTACCGGCCGCGCGAAAAAATGCTGTTGAACCGGGGCCATAGCCGGGTACAAAGACGGGCCGGGACCGCGCCCCTGCCCCCGGGTGGGGCAAGGATAGTGTGCCGGCGAAGGGAAAACGGTATAGCGACACCCGCGCGAGAGGGGCCCGCCCCTAACGCCACGGACCCTGACTGCGAAGGATTCTGTCCGGTTCGGGAGCCGCCCGCCCGGCGACATTTTAAAGAGGCTCAGTTGACCAAGCACCGTTTGATGCTTTCCGCCGCTGCGGCTGCCCTGTCGGCGGCCGCCCTGCTGCCGGTGATGCTTACCCCCGCCCAGGCGGATACGAACATCTCCACCTCGACCAGCACGGCGCTGTCCACAAACTCGGCCGGAAATATCACGATCGAATCGGGTGGCAGCATCAGCACCAAGATCGCCTCGCCGCTGATCACCCTGAACACCAGCAATTTCGTGATCAGCAGCGGCACGCTGTCCAATGACGGGATTGCCGGCGCCACGGGCGTGGCGATCGATACCACTGTCGGCGATCTTTATCCGACCAGCACGGGCTTTTCGACCAACGGCATCATGAGCCTGCAGGGCACCGGCACCAGCAAGATCGGCGTGCTGATCGGCGGCGGCCACACCTTCTATGCGCCGATCAGCCTGTCGCCCGCCGTGCAGACCGTGACGAATGGCACAGTGGCCAGCACCCAGGCCTCGAACCTGACGCTGAAGGGCGATGGTTCCAGCGCCATCTACCTGTCCCAGGACACCACGGTGACCAGCAACATCCTGCTGGGCGGCTCCATCAGCCAGTTGCCGTCCGACAAGTCGACCACAGGCGGCGGCATGGTCATCGACCTGGACGGCACGCTGAACGGCGATCTGGTCAACCTGGCCACGATCAACGGCGTCGGCAACGGCATCAAGGGCATCTACACCGCCGGCGGCATCCATAGCTGCGCCTCGGACACCGGCGCGCCCAGCGGCTTTACCTGCCCCACCGCCTCGGATGGTGCGCTGATCAATTCGGGCACCGTGTCCCTGTCCGGCACGCTGTTGCGCAAGACTAATGCGGTGAACCTGGAAAGCGGCTCGGCGCTGATCATCGCCAACAGCATCGATGGCGGCGTGGTCAATAACGGGCCGGCGACCTCCACCGCCACCACCGCGGCGACCCTGATCGCCAACGGCGTCCTGTCGGCACCCACGGTGCTGATCGACCCCTATCAGGGCGTCAACGCCACCCAGACCACGATACGCGGTCCGATCGTGATCGGTGCGATCACCTCCGCGACCGATTCCGTCGACTATGGCATGGCCTTCCTGAACCGCGGCACCATCCAGGCCGCGCCGATGGATCCGCAGGTCAGCTCCATGGCCATGGCGATCCGGGGCAATTCGACCACCAACAGCACCACCCTGACCGGCGGCCTGCTCAACACCGGCACCATCGCGGCGCTGTCCTCCACCAACCAGGCGCAGATTTCCACCAATGTGCCGACCGGCCTCAGCCAGTATGTCACCGCCACGGCGCTGGACATCGGCGGCTACGCCATTGTCCCGCTGGTCGAGGTAAAGGCCGAACAGGTCAACAGCACCACCTTCACCCCCGCCACCATCAAGGGCGAAGTCTCCGGCGTCGGCCAGGGCACCGCCTATGGCCTGTTCATCGAGAGCGGCGCCACGGTGAACACGGTCAAGCTGGGCCACGACGCCTCGATCCTGGCCGGCGTGACCACCTCCACCGTCTCGCCCACCAAGGATATCGCCCAGGCCGGCGCACCCTTCTCGCTGGTGTCGGAAGCCATTGTCGACCGTTCCAGCACCCTGACCAGCATCATCAATTCGGGCGTCATCCAGGCCAACAATACCGCCCTGACCCCCGCAGCGGGCGCGGTCGTTTCCAACGTCCAGCGCGCCATCGACCTGCAGGCCTCGACCGCCTCGCACATCGCCATCAACAACAGCGGCGTGATTCTGGGCGACGTGTTCTTCGGCAGCGCCGGCAACAACGACACGCTCAATGTCGGCAATGTCGATGTCAGCGGCACCATCAACAGCGTCACCGGCACGACCAATTCGCCCAACGACTGGTCGGTGGTCGCGCTGACCTCCCAGACCCAGGCGGGCGGCGCGCCCCCCGTCACCACCGCCAATATCATCGATTTCGGCTCGGGCACCGGCCATACGCTGCATGTCGGCGGCTTCGGCTATGTCAACAGCGTCATCCTGGCCAACAACAATGCGCTGGACGTGACGGTCGACAATAACGGCTATCTGTTCGTCGCCAACACCGCCACCACCGGCTCGATGAAGGTGAACAACCTGGTGATGAACGGCGGCACGCTGGGACTGACCATCACCCAGAACACGTCGAGTTCGACGCCGGTGATCCTGGCCAACACCGCCAATGTGTCGAATGCCAGCCTGGCGCTGCAGTTCGGCAGCTTCGTCGCCTCGGGCACCACCGCCGCCAGCACCGCCAGCCCCAGCCCGCAGGTCGTCACCCTGATCAGCGCGGCGTCGGGCGGGCTGACCGACACCAATCTGGCGTCGCAGAACGCCACCCTGTCGCAGAACATTCCCTTCCTGTTCGAGGACCCGCGCGAAACCGGCTATAGCGGCGGCAGTCCGCTGTCACTGGGCACGTCCGGCGGCCGCGACACGTTGCAGCTGACGCTGCTGCCGCGCTCCACCGGCGCCAAGAATGCCGACGGCACCGCGGGCCTGAACCTGTCGGGCGATGCGCTGAAGGTCTTCCCCTATGCCGCCCAGGCGCTGACCAACGACAATGAGCTGGGCGCGGCGGTCGCCACCAACCTGACGATCTTCAACACCGGCGGCGTGCCCTCCAGCGGCATCAACGTTCCCAAGTCGCAGCAGGCCGCCCAGCAGGTCTTTTCCCAGTTCGGCCCCGACGTTTCGGGCGGCGCCCGCCAGGTGGCGGTCATGCTGACCGACCAGGCCACCGGCCCGGTGGCGGCGCGCCAGCGTCTGCTGCGCAGCTATTCGCATGTCCCCGGCGAGATGACGCTGTGGGGCGAGGAATTCACCGGCCAGATCAGCAACAAGGGCCAGGTCAGCGGGTCGGGCGACCTGACGGCCTACAAGGATCACGGCTTCGGCTTTGTGCTGGGCATGGACGGCGGCTCGCCGCGCAACGGCTGGTATGGCGGCGCCTTCACCTACTATTCGGGTGACATCGTCGAATCCCTGCCGCGCAACAGCAAGACCCAGTCCCAGTGGTACATGCTGTCGGGCTACACCCAGTGGAGCGGCCGTCACGTCTTCCTGGATACCCAGGGCACCCTGGCCTATGGCGACTTCGTCGGCGCGCGCACCCTGTCGGTGGGCTCGATCACCCGCACCGCGCAGAGCAAGCGGGGCGGCGAGATGGCCGCGCTGGGCGCCAATGGCGGCGTGAAGCTGCACTATCTGGGCTTCGACGTGGATCCGCACATCAGCCTGGACGGCATGGTGCTGCGCGAGGAAGGCTATACCGAGAATGGCGGCGGCAACGGCATGGACCTGCAGGTCGCGCCCTATTACGCCAACTCGCTGCGTACGGCGCTGGGCGCCGATATCCGCCTGCCGGTGGACATCTGGGGCGTCTCGCTGACGCCCGAGGCGCGCGTCGGCTACCGCTATGACCTGATCGGCGCGCCGGTGAAGCTGAAGGCCGGCTTCCTGTCGACCGGCGGCCTGTCCACCGTGACCAACACGCTGCGCTTCGTGGGTCCCGATCCGGACCAGGGCAACACCATCCTGGGGCTGGGGCTGGGCGCCTCGACCGACACCTGGCAGCTTGGCGTCAATTACGACTGGGTGCGCGGCAACCACGGTTCGACCACCCAGGTGGGCATCCTGACGCTGCTGGCGCGTATCTAGGCCTCTCTAGGCCTTTCCGGCGGCCAGGGCGACGAAGCGCGCCACGTCCTCTTCGGGGGTGGCGAAGCTGGTCGCCAGCCGGGCCAGCACGCCGCCGTCCGTCTCCTTGCGCCAGTCATAGAAATAGGCCCCCGCGCCACGCAGCCGCGCCGCCAGGTCGGCGGGCATGCGGGCAAAGACCATGTTGGTCTGGACCGGCACCGGCAGCGTGATGCTGTTCACCCGCGACAGGCCCTCGGCCATCAGCAGGGCCAGGCCGTTGGCGCGGCCCGCTGCCTGAAGCCACAGCCCGTCTTCGACATAGGCCTCCAGCTGGGCCGAGACAAAGCGCATCTTGGAGGCCAGATGGCCGCCCTTCTTGCGGCGGTATTCGAAATCGCCCGCCAGGGCAGGATCGAAATAGACCACCGCCTCGGCCCCCATCGTGCCGCCCTTGGACGCGCCGAAGGACAGGATGTCCACGCCCGCCTGCCAGGTGGCCGCCGCGGCGGACGCCTGAAGGTGGGCCAGCGCGTTGGCGAAGCGCGCCCCGTCCAGGTGCAGCTTCAGCCCGCGTGCATGGGCCGCCTGGGCGATCTGGGACAGTTCCTGAAGGCTGTAGACGGTGCCCAGCTCGGTCGGCTGGGACAGCGACACGGCAAAGGGCTGGACGCTGTGCACGAAGCCGCGGGGCAGGGCGTCGATGGCGGCGCCGATCGCGGCGGCGGTCAGCTTGCCCGCCAGGGGCCCCTCTTCGGGGCCTTCCAGGCCGATCAGCTTGGCGCCGTGGGCATAGAATTCCGGGGCCCCGCATTCGGATTCCATGATGTGGCTGCGGGCATGGCAGATGACGGCGCCGTGGGGCGGGGTCACGGTGGCCAGCGCCAGCGCATTGGCGGCGGTGCCGGTAAAGACCGGATGCACCGCCACGGCGCGCCCGAACAGGGTGCTGAAGCTTTGCGTCAGGCCCTGGGTGAGGGGATCGCCGCCATAGGCGCGCACCGCGCCCCGGTTGGCGTGCGCCAGCGCGTCCATCACCTGGGGCAGCACCCCATAGGCATTGTCGGAGCCGAAATCCATGCGCGGGGGCTACCAGCTTCCGGTGTTGGGCATGGAGGCCCAGGGCTCCCTGGGCGGCAGGCTGCCGTCCTGCAGCAGTTCGATCGAGATGCCGTCGGGCGAACGGATGAAAGCCATGTGACCGTCGCGCGGCGGCCGGTTGATGGTGACGCCCGCGGCCATCAGCTTTTCACACAGCGCGTAGATGTCGTCGACGCGATAGGCAAGGTGCCCAAAATTTCGCCCGCCCGAATATTCTTCCTTGTCCCAGTTGTAGGTCAATTCAACCAGCGGCGTCTGAATCGCGTCGGGGTTGCCGGAAAGTTGTGCAGCCACGTCCGGCGTTGCCAAAAAAACCAGCGTGAATCGGCCTTTTTCGTTCTCCATGCGCCGCACTTCCTTCAGCCCCAGCTTGTTGCAATAGAAGTCCAGCGAAGCATCCAGGTCGGAGACTCGCACCATGGTGTGCAGATAGCGCATCGAACTTTTCCCTGTGTTGTAAGGCCCGAATGCAGGCCGTCATGAATGGTAGCGGTCAAGTGTCCCGATTCCAGTATCTTGCGACAAAGCGATATTGCCGCATGGGAACTTACGCACTGCAACACACTCCGGGCCATCGCGCGTGGCGTGCGGTATTCGTCACCGTAACCGTTACGACAGAATTAGTCCCGATTTGACGGGCACTTACGCGCCCAATCCATCTATGCTGCATATGCGAATTGTGCAGATGCACAATCGCGCCGGCCGTCGCACAGAAAAGCATTGCGTCACGCGCTCAGGGTGGTTTGATGGTCATGTCGCACATAAGAAGCCTAATCCCCTCTTGCCAAGTTTGAGGGCGGTTGCTTTAAGAGCGACCGGCGTGGCGTCAGGCTATGGTGCCGGGCTGAAACAATTTCGGTCTAGCACTCGTACTGTCCGGCCCAGGCGCCGTCGTGTGCCGGGTTTTTTCTTGTCTATGTGAGTGAGAACATGGAACGTCCAAATCATCTAAGTACCGGCAAGAAAAGTGCCGCCAGCCGTGCAACCAGCATTGCCATCGTCGTCGGCATCCACTTCCTTGCGATCACCGGCCTCATCATCGCCCTGAACCAGGGCGCCCTGATCAAGCAGCTTCAGGAAATCAAGGCCACCGTCGACACCCAGAAAGAAATTCCCAAGGCCCCGCCGCCGCCGCCGCCGGACATGGTCAAGCCGCCGCCGCCCGTGGCCATCATCCCCGACTTTACCGTCGCCAGCGCGCCGCCGCCGCCGGTGACCACCGCGCCCAAGCCGCCGCCGCCGCCGCCGGCGCCGCCGCGCCCCACGATCACAAACGACCCGCTGCGCCCCGTCATGCGCACGCACACCCTGCCGCCCTATCCGCCGATCTCGGTGCGTCTGGGTGAACAGGGCACCGTGCTGATGGAAGTGAACATCACCACGGAAGGTCATGTGGACCAGTGCAGCGTCGTCGAATCGAGCGGTTCTGAGCGCCTCGACAATGCCGGCTGCGACTGGGTCAAGGCCCGTTGGCGCTGGCAGCCCCCGACGTTCGAGGGCAAGCCCGTTTCCGTCAAAACCCGAGTCGCCATGAAGTTCGACCTCAAGGACGCCCGGTAAAACCATCCCGTCAATCAACGAATCTGTTTCACACGGAGTTACGAAAATGATCTTCAAGAAACTGGCGATCGCTGCTGCCGTCGTCTTCATGTCCACCGCGACCGTGCAGGTTGCGATGGCCCAGGATGCGGCCCCCGCCGCTGACCAGGCCGCCCCGGCGGCTCCCGACGCGATGGCCCCGGCTCCCGACGCGATGGCGCCGGCCGCCGATGCCGCCCCTTCGGACGCCTCCAAGAACGCGGCCGCCGAGCAGGTTGCCGCCGCCGATGAATCGACCCCCTACGGTCTGTCGAACATCTGGAAGGAAGGCACCTGGATCTCCAAGGGCATCCTGATCGTGCTGGGCATCATGTCGGCCGGCACCTGGTACATCTTCTTCACCAAGTGGATCGACCAGCAGCGCATCCTCGGCCAGGCCAGCCAGGTCGAGAAGAAGTTCTGGACCTCGGCCACCCTGTCGGAAGGCGTTGAGAAGCTGCCGAAGGCCTCGGTGTTCCGCGGCATCGCCGAAGCCGGTCTGCAGGCCTCCTCGGGCGGCACCAGCCTGGTCGGCCTGAACGACTGGATCGGCATGACCCTGACCCGCCAGCTGGAAGACGCCAATGCCCGCCTGCAGGGCGGCATCGCCTTCCTGGGTTCGGTCGGTTCGGTTTCGCCGTTCGTCGGTCTGCTCGGCACCGTCATGGGCATTCTGAACGCGCTGATCGGCATCGGTGTTGCCGGCCAGGCCTCGATCGACAAGGTCGCCGGCCCGGTTGGTGAAGCGCTGATCATGACCGCCCTGGGTCTGGGCGTCGCGGTTCCCGCGGTGCTGCTGTACAACTACCTGGTTCGCCGCAACAAGGTCATCACCGAAAAGCTGCGCGCGTTTGCGGGTGACCTGCAGGCCTATCTGATCAGCAAGAGCAAGTAATCGGCTCTTTCGGATAGCACCCTTCAAGCGGAGTTCATGTCATGGCAGTTGACGTCCAACACGCCGTTGAGGATGACGAGGCCGATCTGAACGTGGCCATCAACACCACCCCCCTGGTGGACGTGATGCTGGTCATGCTCATCATCTTCCTCGTCACCATCCCGGTGATCGTGAAGACGGTGCCCGTCGAATTGCCGACCTATCGCAATATCGTCACGCAGACCAAGCCTGAGAATATTGTGATCGCAGTCGATAAGGACGAGAACGTTTACTACAACAACCAGCCGATCGACCGGCAGACGATGCGCGAGAACTTCGTGACGGCGTTGAAAGACGCCGTCGCCGCGCACCGCCCGCTGCCGGAAGTGCACATTCGCGGCGACAAGAATGTGCGTTTCGAGGCGATCGGCCGTGTCATCCTGGCCTGTCAGCAGGCCGGCATCCAGAAGGTGGGCTTCATTACCGAACCCCACGCCCTGGAAGCCGATAGCTACTGAGGTAATTCACCATGGCAATGGCTTCAAATACCGCCGATGGCGAAGTAATGGTGGAAATGAACACCACGCCGTTGATCGACGTGATGCTCGTTCTGCTGACACTTCTCATCATTACGCTTCCCATCCAGACCCATGCGGTGAAGCTTGACATGCCGGCGCCGAATTCCACGCCGCCGACGGTCATTCCCGAAACCGTGGAACTGGGCGTGGACTTCGACGGCACCATCACCTGGAACTCGGTGCCCGTGGACCGCGCGACGATGGATGCCTACTTCCTGAATGCGGCCAAAACCGAGCCGCAGCCGGAAATCCACGTCAGCCCCAACCGGCTGGCCAAGTATGATGCGGTCGCGAAGGTGCTGGCGGATGCCCAGCGTCTGGGCGTCACCCATATTGGCTTCACGGGAATTGACCAGTATAATTAGGCTGTGAGGGACATAGCCGCGGGTTCAGAAAGCGTGCGGCGACCCCGCACGCTTTCCCCATTTTAGATGACGCGAAATGAGGTCTTGTTATGACTGCCAGTAAACTGCGTGCCGCTTTGACGGCGATTCTGATGGGAACCGCCGCCGTCGGTGCGGTTTCCCTGGTCAGCGCTGCCCCTGCCCAAGCGGCAACTGTCAGCGCAAAGGTCGGGCCGCTCCTGAAGGAAGCCCAGACCCTGGCCCAGGCCGGGAACTACAAGGGCGCCGCCGCCAAGCTGGACCAGGCCGACAAGGTCAAGTCCACCCCCGACGATGCGGCGATCATCAACCAGCTGCGTTCCTACATCGCCATCAAGTCCGGCGACACCAGCACCAAGGAAGGCGCCAAGGCCAAGTTCGCCAACGACTACAATGCGCGCAACTACAAGGCCGTGATCGCGGACGCCGATGCGCTGCGCAAGGTCGGCGCGCTGGACGCCCAGTCGATGCAGATCGTGGCCCAGTCCTACTATCTGAGCCACGACTATTCGGGCTGCATGCGCTACATCAAGTCCAACTTCCGCAGCCCCGGCGACAGCACGCTGGAACTGCTGATGCGCTGCGCCTATGAGGCGGGCGACGACGATACCCAGCGCAGCGCGCTGGAGACCCTGGTCTCGCACACCGGCAAGGCGGAATACTGGAAGAACCTGCTCAAGCTGTCCGAGCGCGCCAAGGGCCTGTCCGACCACAACACGCTGGATGTGAACCGCCTGCGCTTCATGACCGGCAACATCTCCACCAAGGACGAGTACACGCTGCTGGCGCAGCTCGCCCTGCAGCTGGGCTTCCCGGCCGAGGCGGTGACCGTGCTGGACAAGGGCTTCGCCGCCAAGGTGCTGACCGATGACCGCTCCAAGAAGCTGCAGGCCCTGGCCAAGAGCCAGGCGGCGGCCGCTGCGGCGGGCGAAGCCAAGGCCCTGGCCGACGCCAAGGGCCAGCCCCAGGGCGATGCCATGGTCAAGATCGCCGAGAACATGATCGGCGAAGGCAAGGCCAAGGACGCCATCGGCGTGATCCAGGACGCGATGAAGAAGCCGCTGCGCGACCAGGCCAATGCCCAGATCCGTCTGGGCCAGGCCTATCTGGCCGCCGGCCAGAAGGCCCAGGCCGTCAAGGCGTTCAATGCGGTCAAGTCGCCCGCCTCGGACGCGATGATCGCCCATCTGTGGGAACTGAAGGCGCGCTGACCCAATCCGCCATCCAATGCGAAAGGCGCCGGCCCAGGGCCGGCGCCTTTTTCATTTTGGGCGCCCCTTTCGTTTGGGCGTCAGCTGCGGGGCTCAGCGCGCGCCGGACCGAACGCCCGCGCCGTTGATCACGGCCAGCAGCCAGCCGCGGGCGTCCGTCTCGGGCGGCTGCGCCGGCCCGGTGCCCGGCCCCCCGGCCTCCAGTTCGCCCAGGGTGAAATCCATCCGTGCCTCATAGGTGCGATCGATCTGGTTGCGCAGGCCCTGCTGGGCCGCATACCAGCGCCGTTTCAGCGCTCCGTCGGGGCAACTGGCCAGCTCGGCGCCAGCCGCCCCCCAGCGCCGCTCCACGCACTGATAGGGATCGAAGGACATGGCGAACAGCCGCCGCCGGGCTTCCTCATAGCTCAAGCGCACCGGCGCCCCGTCGCTGCGCACATAGCCGACGCTGCAGGCCGATGCCGCCCGGTCGTAAACCGCCAGCATGTCCCCGGCCAGGTTGGCGCCGCGATAGTTCAGCCGGCTGTCCCGGGCCAGCCACAGCGCCATGAAGCGCTCCACCGCGTCGCGCACCTCCTTGAAGGCGGTTTTCAGCCGGGCGTCGCGCGAAGGCGTGGAATAGGTCTCCCAATCCCCCTCGGTGCCATAGATGTTGGGGGGCAGGCGGGGCGGTTCCGCCCGGTTCTGCAGCCCCGCCGCCAGCGCCAGGTTGACGGCGTCGGCCCGGTATCCCAGGTCGGCGCAGTTGGACACGACCATGTCGCGCACTTCGGCCAGGGGGTCGAAATGCAGCGATCCGCCCGCCATGCGCGCGCGCGCATAGTCGTACCAGTCCATCGCGGCGCCGTTCAGGGTGAAGCCCCCGCTCTTCCAGTCGCTGTCGGCCGGCCTTGGCCCGGTGCCATAGAACTGGGCCAGGCCGAAATCGGGGATATCCGCATTGGCGGACAGCACGACATGACCGCCGGTCAGCACGCCGTCGGCCCGGCGCGCGGCGCCCACCAGCCGCAGGGGACGCCAGTTCTTGAAGCCCGCGCCCATGCCCGGGCGCGAACGCACAAAGCGCTGGTCATAGAAGCCGCGGGTCAGCGAATTGTCGGGATGGGCGTCGATATAGCGAAGGCGTCCGTCCGTCTCGATCTTCCACACCACGGCCAGGTGACCGTTTGGGTCATAGATGATCGTGCCCGGCCGGATGGCCTTTGGCGCGATGACCGGCGAATAAAGGTCGTTCTGCGGCGTCTCGAGCTCGGGATGGATGCGATAGGTCGCCGACGAGATCTGGTCGCGCAGCCGGTTCAGGATCGCCAGCGCATTGTCGCCGCTCAGCACGTCGCGGCGTTCGGCCACCCGGTTGCCGGCGCTGTAGCGGATGTCGCGGCTGCGCCCGCGCGGCGACACTTCGCTGACATAGGAAAAGGGCAGGCCGCGCTTCCAGGCGTAATAGAAGCGCAGGAAATAGGGCAGGTCGGCGCAGTCGGCGCGAAAGCGCACGCCTGGCGGGTCGGATGCGCGAAACGGATTGGCAGGGCCCTTCAGGCAGGCATCCACGGTGCGGCAGCCGCTTTCGCCGATGGCGGCGATGAACGCGCCATAGCCGCGCTCGTCATGCTGGGTCCAGCGGTCGGCGGTGATGCGGACCCGGACAGCCTCCTGCGCCTGGGCCCGTGTCTGGGCCGCGCCGCAGATGACCATGCCTGACAGCGCCAGCAGAGCCGCCCGACCAAGCGCCGCGCCGAATCCCGATACCCTTGCCATGCGCCAAGGCTAGCGCGGCGGTGCGGGCCCCGCCAAGCGCGGGCGCCGTCAGATCGGGCCCTGAAAGGGCTCGTCGGGCCGCGCGGAGCCACCGGAAGGGCGCGCGCGGAACACCACCAGCCGCGACAAAGTGAAGTTGAACACCAGCCCCAGCGCCACGCCGCAGACCAGCGCCACGGTCAGGTCGCTGAAGGGCGGCGGGGCATAGCGCACCAGGACCGAATAGAGCCCCACATTGACCAGCCCGCCGATCGCATTGGCCGCCAGGAAGCGCAGCCATTCGCCCGCCGTCGCGCTGGCCCCGCGCGCCCGCGACGCCCGGAAGGTGAAATAGCGGTTGCCGATCCAGGTGAAGGTGGCCGCGCCCAGCCAGGACACCACGCGGCCCCAATAGGGACCGGTGCCCCAATGCACCATCAGTTGCAGGATGCCCCAGTCGACCGGCATGCCCAGCGCGCCGATAATGGCGAAACGCACCAGCGCGCGCCGCGCCAGCCAGTTCAGAAGCCGTCCCGGCAGGCTCACGGCTCCAGCCGCTCTTCCAGCGCCTTGGGGCCGGGTATGGCCAGATAGGCCATGCGCTTGGCCTCCCAGCGGCCGCGCGTGACCGTGTCCAGGATCAGCCCGCAGGCCATGGACAGGAAGGCCAGCACCATCAGGCCCACCGCCAGGACCGCGGTCGGCAGGCGTGGCACCAGGCCGGTGTTCAGATATTCGGTCACGACCGGCGTGCCTGCCACGATCGAGGCGGTTGCCAGGAAGGCGAAGATGGTGGTGAAGAAGACCAGCGGGCGTTCCTCGCGCACCAGATAGGCGATGGTGGCCAGGATGCGGAAACCGTCGCCCCAGGTGTTCAGCTTGGAAACCGATCCGACGGGCCGTTCCTTGTAGCGCGTGTCCATCTCGGTCATCGGCATCAGCAGGCGCACGGCATGGACCGTCAGCTCGGTCTCGATGGCGAAGCCTTCGGCGGTGAAGGGAAAGCTCTTGACGAAGCGGCGCGAAAAGACGCGATAGCCGCTCAGCATGTCGCTGAGCCGCACGCGGAACAGCGCCGAAGTCAGCCCGGTCAGCATGCGGTTGCCGAAGACATGGCCGGGCCGGTAGGCCTCGGCATGGGAATGCACACGCCGCGCGGTCAGAAGATCGGCGCCTTCGGCCAGCATCTGCCGGATCATCTGCGGCGCGGCTTCAGCGTCATACGTATCGTCGCCATCGACCAGGACATAGATGTCGGCCTCGATGTCGGCGAACATGCGGCGCACCACATTGCCCTTGCCCTGTCGGCCTTCCCGGCGCACCACCGCGCCGGCTTCGGTCGCCCGCGCCACGGTCGCGTCGCGCGAATTGTTGTCATAGACATAGATCGCGGCGGCGGGCAGGGCGGCGCGAAAGCCGCGCACCACGGTGGCGATGGCCGCTTCTTCATTGTAGCAGGGAATCAGGACCGCGACCTTCATTGCCCCTCTCTCACCCAACCCTCGGCCCCGGCCCTCAGGATCGCCGCGCCAGCGGGCACCATTGATAGGTGCCCACAAGGTTGGTGTCGAATAGCTGACATTCGGGCCAGCGGATGGCAAGGCCATAATCGGCCAGCGCGTCATGGGCCCGGCTCATGTCGGTGGCGTCCGCGATCAGGTAGAGCGGCTGGCCGCTTTTGAGATGGCGCGCCACGCGCTGTTTCATGCGGCGGGTGATCAGCGTGCCGTCGCGCGGCTGCACCATCCAGCCGTCGATCCGCAGGACCGGGATTTGCGGGGGCAGGGTGGCGGCGATGAAGCCCATCGGCGCATCGCCCGTCATCAGCACCATGGTATGGGCCGGATCGGCGACCGGCGGCAGGGCCGTCTTGACATAGGGATCCTCGACCGGCGCGCGCTCCAGGAAATCGCTGCGCGCGGTGATCAGGCACAGCGCGCACAGCGCGCCCAGCATCATGGCGCGCGTGCGCCCGGACAGCGGCAACAGGCCGACCGCGCCGATCAGCAGCAGCGGCGCCAACATCTCGAACAGGATGGCATAGCGATAGATCGCGAAGAAATGCAGCCAGGCGGCATAGGAGACGGCGGCAAACACGAACAGGATCGCGGTGCCGCGTTCCTCCAGCAGCGGATCGGCGCTTTGCCGGCGCAGCAGCCAGACGATCGCGGCGATGGGCAGCAGCAGGTAGGTCAGCGCCACGCGGATGTCCTGGAAGCCCAGGTCGCCTGCCACATGCCAGTCCAGCGAGAACAGGAAGGGGAAGAACAGTTGCCGCCACAAATGCGTCGGCACGAAACGCAGGTCGCGATAGGAAACGTCCAGCGCCAGCGGCGATTTCCAGTAATCGTTGAAATAGGGAAACAGCGGGTTGCCGGTCAGGTGCCACATGTCCAGCATCCAGGGACCGGCAAGGATGGCGAAGCCGATGATCCCGCCCAGCCCGCCGGCGGCAAGGCGCACGGCGAGCTGCCGCGCATTGCCGCCCACCGCCAGCAGCGCGGCGGCAAAGCCGATGCAGAACGGCATCTCCGGCAGTTTCAGGCCCATCGCCATGCCGGTGATCAGGCCGGCGGCCGCGGACACAAGCGCGGCACGCAGCGGCGGCCCGTCGCGCAGCACCTGGCGGTTCGTCACCAGGATGCAAAGTCCGCTCAGCACGAACAGCGCCATGACGTTATCGTAATAGGTGGTGCCGAATTCGGTCAGGGTCAGCGCGCCCACCTGGCCCAGCAGCGCCAGCGCGCCCGCAGCGACCTTTGTATCGGTGCCGTTCAGGGGCAGGCGCAGCAGCGTGCGCCCCATAAGATAGAGCGGTATGATCGTGGCGCCCTGCACCGCGCCCAGCACGCCCAGCGCGATCCAGGCATGGGTGTGACGGGCCAGAAGATAGAAGGGTACGTCCAGATAGGGATTGTAGTAGGTGCCCTGATGGGCCACCGCCACGTCGATGCCCATGCGATGGTTCAACAGGGCATAGGGGCCGTACCAGTGATAGTTGCGGAAGTCCCAGGACGTGTCCTTGCCCAGCAGGATCACGAATGCCGCCCAGAATAGCAGGGTCAGGCCCAGGAACACGGCCTCGCGGGCCGAAAGGCGGGCATTGGGTGCGGTCATGGGCGAAGCGGAAATCCTGACGTGCCCAAGGGTTCTAGCGCACCCGCAACGCTTCGATAAGCCCTTATGGAAAAAGGGCTTACCGGCGGCGCGGGGCGGCCATGGCGGGTCTGGAAAGCATCAGTCCTGGTCTGGTTCGACGATGATGTTGCGCAGGAACTGCAGGGTGCAGGCCCGCCAGGAGCGGGTCAGCGCGAAGGCGCGCGGCGCCTCAGGATTGGCGCGCTTGAGCGCCAGCGCCGCCATGCAGGCCTTGCCCAGATCGTTGTCCAGCGCTGCGACCGCCGCCGCCTCGGGTCCGCCCACCACGTCAATCGGGCCTTCGACCGGATAGGCTGCCACCGCCAGGCCCGAGGCCAGCGCCTCCAGCATCACCAGGCCGAACGTGTCGGTGCGGCTGGGGAAGACGAAGACATCGGCCCCGGCATAGGCGCGCGCCAAAGCCTCGCCGCGCAGGGCGCCGGCAAAGTGCACAGCAGGATATTGCCGGGACAGTTCGGCCCGGGCGGGCCCATCGCCCACCACCAGCTTGGTGCCTGGAAGGTCCAGCCGCAGGAAGGCTTCGATGTTCTTCTCCACCGCCACCCGCCCGACATAAAGCCAGACCGGATCGGCCGTGTCTGGACGCGCGCCGTCGATGGGATGGAAACGCTCCACATCCACGCCGCGCGACCAGATCCGGATGTTGCGGAAGCCGTGCGCCTGCAGGTCGGCACGCAGGCTGTTCGTGGCCACCATGATGGCCGTGGCCGGGCGGTGAAACCAGCGCAGCCAGCGCCACACCAGCGCTTCGGGCACGAAGCGGAAGCGGGCATGGACATATTCGGCGAAGCGGGTGTGAAAGGCGGTGGAAAAGGCGATGCCGTGTTCCAGGCAGACACGCCGCGCCGTCAGTCCCAGTGCGCCCTCGGTGGCTATATGCACCGCATCGGGCGCGAAGGCGGCGATCTCGTGCTTCAGGCTGCGCTTCTGGAACAGCGCCAGGCGGATTTCGGGATAGGTGGGCAGCGGCATGGAAAGCCGGCCCTGGGGCGTGATCACTTTCACGGTATGGCCCAGCGCCGCCAGGTCGGCGGCCAACGTCTCCAGCGTGCGCACCACGCCGTTGACCTGGGGCGACCAGGCGTCGGTCACGATCAGTATTTTCAGATGGGCCGCCACGCCGGGAATGGGCCCCGGCGTCAAACGCTTCTTCCTACGCGGGAATAAGCGCGGCCTCGGCCCCGGCGCCGGCAGCGGCGGCAGGCGTGCCCATGGCGTCTCTCTGAGGGTGAGCGGCCCAGCGAAGAATCTCCATTTTGCCGGTGGCATCTTCGACAAGGGCGGTGCAGCTTTCAACCCAGTCTCCGTCGTTGAGGTAAAGCACGCCGCCGATGCGGCGGATCTCGGCATGGTGAATGTGGCCGCAAACCACCCCGTCGACGCCGCGGGCGGCGGCCTCGCGCGCCACGATTTCCTCGAAGCGGGTGATGAACTGGGCGGCGTTCTTGACCGTGTGCTTGGCCCAGGCCGACAGCGACCAGTAGGGAAGTCCCAGCGCCCTGCGGATGGAAGCCAGCCAGTCATTGGCGCGCAGCGCCGTCGCATAGGCCCAGTCGCCCAGATAGGCGAGCCATTTGGCGCTCAGCACCACCGTGTCGAAGCGGTCGCCGTGCAGCACCCAGAAACGCTTGCCATCGGCGGTTTCATGAATGGCCTCGTTCACCAGCTCGATGCCGCCGAACAGCCTGCCGCAGTAATCGCGGGCGAATTCATCGTGATTGCCGGGCACGAAGATCACCCGCACGCCGTCATCGACCTTGCGCAGGACTTCGGCGACGACGCGGTCCTGCGCCTCGCTCCAGTACCAGCGCTTCAGCTGCCAGCCATCGACAATGTCCCCCACCAGGAACAGGGTCTCGCATTCGTTATGGGCCAGGAAATCGGCAAGGGCTTCGGCCTTGGCGTGGCGCGTGCCCAGATGCGTATCGGAAATGAAAATGGTGCGGTGGCTGCGGACCTTGCGGGGCCGGGACTGGGCCCGGCTGCCAGCGGGCGCGCGGGCCGGCCGGCGCAGCGGAAGTGCGGACTCGAACCAGGCAATGTCGGTCATGATTCCCATATCCCCGCCAGATGCTTGGCCGCCTGATAGCTGCTTCGCGCGACTCTTTTGTTGCGCGCAGGCGACGGGGTGATGAATCGGACACAGCCGGGGCCGATTTGGAATTATGCCAATTATTGCGGCGCACAATTGCCGAGGAACCCGGCGTTTGCCGGATTTTCAGGCAGAGAGGCAAAATTTTTCCAGGGTTTCTGCGGGCGAATGCCGCAGTCTAGAGCCATTCTGTACTTGCGGACAGAATCGGGTTCCGGCATATTGTTGCAGCGCGGTATTGCGATCCGTGATCGTGATGCCGCCGCCCTTCCTGGGCGTTTCCTCCCTGAACTTGGCCGCTCTCGCGAGCGGCCATTTTTTTGCGCCATGATTTTGCCCACCGGGTTCGTTGCGCCATCGCTCATGGACGTCCAGTCCATATCGCTCGGCGCTCCTGCCCGGATGGCCAAAATCATTGGCGCAAAAACCGCGCTTAATTTGAGAGGATCATTCCGCCGCTTCGGGCAGGGACGGGCCGATGGAAGACAGCGGCAGGGCGACCAGTTCGGCCATCACCCGCTCCAGCCGCGCGCGCAGGATCATGAAGCCCGGCCGCTTGGTGACATGCTCTTCATCCAGATAGAGCGCGCGGTTGATTTCGATCTGCAGCACATGACAGCCCTCGTCGACCCGGCCATAGCGCACCGTGGTGTGGCCGCCCGCATAAGGGGTGTTGCGCGCCACGCTGAACCCGGCGCCGGCAAAGGCGGCCTCGGCGCGCGCGGTCAGCCCCGCCCCCGCCGATGCGCCATAGCGGTCGCCCAGCACAACATCGGGCACCGCCAGCGCCGAAGGCATGGAATGGCAGTCGATCACGATGGCGATGCCGAAGCGCGCGCGTGTTTCGGCGATCAGCGCCGCAAGCGCCTGGTGATAGGGCGTGTAGAGCCCGGTCAGGCGGGTCTGCGCCTCTGCACCGGCCAGCTTGCCGCGATAGATTTCCGCCCCGTCGCGCACGATGCGCGGTATGACGCCCAGACCGGCGACCACGCGCGGGCCCGGCCGGTCCACCGGCACCGGCAGCGGGCTGTCGAACATGGCCCGGTCCAGCTCGGTGCTGCCGCGGTTGGCGTCCAGATAGGCGCGGGGGAACTGCGCCGCCAGCAGGGGCGCGCCCAGCGCCGTCACCCCGCCGAACAGTTCGTCGACATAGGCATCCTCGGAGCGGCGCAGGGTCAGCGGGTCCAGCCGGCTTTTGGCCAGAAGGCTGGCCGGATAGCAGCGGCCCGAATGGGGCGAGGCGAATATGAAGGGCACGCTGTGGCGGGCCGGCCGCGCCAGCCGGACCGGCGCCGCGAAGGGGTCGCCGTCGATCGGGTCTGCGGAATCCTGGAAGTCCGCCATGGTCCTCGCGGGGCCCCGGTTAAGCCTGTTGCCCGGTCACAGGGAAACATTCATGTCCCTGGCTGGCAAGCAAAACCGCCCCCTGCGGCGATCCACCCGGATCACAGGCGGCTCCCGGGCTTGGGCGCTGCCTTAACCCTGGTTTACCCTTTGGGCGATATAGGTTCTGATCGAATCGGGCGGACGGGCAGGCAATGGCGCATATCCTTCTGGCGGAAGACGATGAATCCCTGCGCAAGTTCCTTGCCGCGGCGCTGGTCAAGGCCGGCCATGACGTCACCGATTTCGGCGATGGCGCCGAGGCCTGGGAAGCGGCCCAGGGCGTGGCCTTCGACCTGCTGCTGACCGACATCGTGATGCCCGGCATGGACGGGATCGAGCTGGCCAAGCGCGCCGCCGAACTGAATGCCGCCCTGAAGATCATGTTCATCACCGGTTTCGCCGCCGTGGCGCTGCACCCCTCATCCGGTGCGCCCAAGCAGGCCAAGGTACTGTCCAAGCCCTTCCACCTGCGCGAGATCGTGGCCGAGGTGGAGAGGATGCTGACCGCGGCCTGATGGGCTGCTGGCGGCCCGGATTCCGGGCTTTTGCAGGGATTTGGCGCCGGGCTTGCCCCCACAGGGCCCCGACGTTATAGAAGCCGCCCCGGCGGGCGCTTATGGCCCCGGCCGGATGGCGTGGGCGGTTAGCTCAGCGGGAGAGCACTACCTTGACATGGTAGGGGCCATAGGTTCGATCCCTATACCGCCCACCATTCTCACGACGGTGTGAGAATGCCTCGTTGCATTGTCAATCTCTGGAAAATGGCTCCAGCCCTGGTTCTGTCGTGAGAATGGTGGGCGGCCGGGATCGTTTCATTTGTTTTGCGCCGCTGCGCGGCGCGGGGCCCTATACCGCCGACCATTCAAAAGCACATGTTCGGCAAGGGATTTGCGTCGTCGGCCCACCGCGCTGCATTGTCCGGCGCGAGGTCACTTGCAAGTATCTTGAAAGTATCTGTCTTCAGCACGTCTCTGTCGGTTAGGCGATTCAGCGCCGACAGATAGTCTTCGATAGCGTCTTTGGCGTCGATCAGATGGCGCGGGTCGTTCTTGATGTACCGCTCCGCGGTGCGCATGCCCGGTGATCTGTGACCAAGCTGTCTGCTGATGGTCTCTCCGGACACTTTGCGTGCTGCCAGTTCTGTCGCCATCTTGTGCCGTAGCGAATAGGGGTTCAGTTAAGGGGTATACGGCCATCGCCCGGAAGCTTGGTATCGGGCGAGTATCTGTGTATCGGGTCAGGGGTATAGCTTCCGCCCGAGAGCATTTGATGCAAAAATTTTGGAAAACTGGAATAGATGGGGCGCCCGATGAACATTGCTATTCGAAACGACAGCGGCTCTAAGCTGTCGCTAATACTTGAGCCATTGGGCAATAGTTATGTGGTGCCGATTGACAGCGAAGTCCGAGTTGTGGGGGCGTTTTTCAACTCTGAACCAGATTTTGCAGAGATTGTCTTTGATGCCGAGCCCTGCATATCTCTGTATGTTTCTCCTGACAGTAAGGTCTATTTGGGCCAGGACGAGTTGCGTCCTATAGGCTGAACGCGGTGCCTGTCGTTGGCCAGCGCCTCTGAATAGATCTGTTGGACCGGATCGGGTTGAGCGCAGTTTCATCCCAATGATATTGGCTCTGTATTCTGGACGAGATCCTTTTTGGGTGCTGCAGAGACGCAAATATAGCGAATAGGCAGAAACGCTCACTCCTCGTTTGGATTCCCTTGGCAATATTGGGCAGTTTTGGCTCGGTAATCTGGTTGCTTCTGAACCCTCGCCTATACGAAGGTCGCCCGACGATTTAAGCACCCGCGGCCAAAAAATTTGGCTGTTGCCAGCTCGTAGCGGCCGCATATCATCGTCTTCCAAGGGGGGCAGGATGAAACGAAAGTGGCTAGGCGGAACAGTCGCTCTGATGGCGGCGCTGGTCGCCGTCCATGGCTGTGATGGCGAAAGTTCAGATTTTACGCGTGCCGAAAAAATCCGGGCAACTGCGGCACAGCGCCGATGTTCAGGTTATTGGTCTCACATGAACGCGAACGCAAGAGACAAATTTCAGGATGAAAGTCGTTTCATCACCCAATGCAGACAGGCTCAATATGCGGCCAAATGCGTAGACGGAACCATTTCATTCCGGATCATGGGCAACTGTGGTGGTCATGGCGGCCAAGCATTAATTCTGCATTTTCCGGACGCCTAGGAAAATACTCAGCGACCGCCCCTCATCCAACGACCTTCACCGCCAGCGTCACGCCCGGGTCGGGGCGCACGGTCATCGACATGATGGGCCTTGGTCCCGGCCCGGCAGGCGCAAACGAAAACCGCGCCAGCAGCGTCGACAGGATGATCCCCGCCTGCATCATCGCGAAGTTGGCGCCGACACAGACACGCGGGCCCGCGCCGAAGGGCAGATACTGGTACTTGTCGCGCCGGACGTCCGCGCCGAAGCGCGCGGGACGGAACAGTTCGGGTTGTTCCCACCACATTTCATGGCGGTGCAGCGCCCAGATGGGCAGGAACAGAATGTCGCCCGGCTTCATCACGCGCCCGCACAGTTCATCTTCCTCCAGCACCGCGCGCGCGAGCAGGCCCACAGGCGGATACAGCCGCATGGTTTCCTCCAGCACCTGTGTGACAAGCGGCATCGCCTCCAGGTCGGCGGCAGTGGCGGCGCGTGACCCAAGCTGCGCGCGGGCCTGTGCCCGTACCGCTGCCTGTTCGGCGGGACTGTTGGCCAGAAGGTACAGCGCCCAGGCCAGGGCCAGCGCCGTGGTCTCGTGCCCCGCCACGATGAAGAACTGCATGTTGAAGACCAGGTCCTCGGCGCTCATGCGCTGGCCGGTTTCAGGGTCCTCGGCCGCCAGCATGTAATCCAGCAGGTCGTCGGCGCCAGCGCGCCCCATCTGGCGGCGCGCCTGGATCGCGGCGGCCACCATGTCGTGCATGGTTTTGACCGATCCGCCCGCCAGGATTTCGCCGGGCCGGGGAAACCAGTCGGGCACGCCCAGAAAATCCAGCAGCGAGGCGCGGCCGGCGGTCTGGAAATAGCGGGTGATCGCCGCGCCGAAGGCCCGGGCATCGAAATGTTCGCGTCCCGACAGCGCCACATCGCAGATCACATCGAAGGTGGCGGTCAGCATTTCATGCACCATCTCGGCGCGCCCGCCGCTGGCCTCCAGCCGCGCCGCCGCGCGTTCGGCGGTGGCGGTCATGGCCGGGGCCAGCGCCACGACATTGCGATGTGTGAAGACGGGGGCCACCGCGCGGCGCTGCCAGCGCCAGTCGGCGCCATCGGCATTGAACAGGCTGTCGCCGATGGCCGGGCGCAGCATGCGGCGCATGATCTCGGACTTGGGGTAATTGGCCAGGTTCTCGCTCATCACCCGGCGATAACCCGCCGGATCGGCCAGCATGTGCCAGCGCGACAGCATCTCGCCCGACACGATGGGCTGGCGGTAGGCCGGTATCGGAATCACTTCCAGCACATTGCGCCGCGCCGCCAGCGCGGTCTCGATCCGGCTCATCACCCGGCGGTGGACGGGTGCGCCCACCGGAACAAAATTCTCGGTCATGCGGCGCAGCGTGGAGGTCTGGCCCCAGCTTTGCAACGGGGCCTTGCGGCGCGCCGGGAACGGGCTAGGCTGACAGCAAAGAAGCTGTCGGCAAAGAACAATGGGGGATGCGATGCGGGCATGGGTTTTGGCGGCGGCGCTTGCCGTGACGGCGGGCGCGGCAGTGGCCCAGGATCAGGTCGACCCGGCAGAACTGAAGGCGATCATCGCCGCCCATCCGGCCTGGGCCAAATGGCTGGCCGATCCCAAGCTGGCGAAACTGACCTTGGCGGGACCGAAGATGCCGAACTCGCAATGGCGGGCCGATGACATTCGCCGGCCCCAGCCCAAGGCGGTGAACACCGGCACGGCCTGCGCCGCGGCCCCGCCCGGCGATGCCGATGTGCTGTTCGACGGCCACGACATTTCCAAATGGAGCGGCGATCATGTCGGCGAATGGACGGTCAAGGACGGCACACTGACCGCGGGCGGGCGCGTCTACAATTTCCTGAAGACCAGGGCGTCCTATGGCGACATCCAGATTCACCTGGAGTTCCGCGAACCGGCCCAGCCCAATCCGCCGCTCAACCCGCAATATCACGGCAACAGCGGTGTGTTCCCGATGGGCCTGTATGAAATCCAGATCCTGGACGGCACAGACAACGAAACCTATCCCGACGGCATGGTGGGGGCGGTCTATAGCCAGAACCCGCCGCTGGTGAATGCGGGTCGCGCACCGGGCGTCTGGCAATGCTATGACATCGTCTTTCATGCGCCCAAATTCGACGGCGACACGGTGGCGGCGCCCGCGCGCATCACCGCCATGCTGAACGGCGTGCTGGTGCAGGATGATTTCCACCTGATCGGGGCGACGGTGCACAATGCGGTGGGCCATTACACGCCGCATCCCGCCGAACTGCCGCTGGCGATCCAGGATCACGGCAATCCCGACAGCCGCGTATCCTTCCGCAATATCTGGGTGCGCCGTCTGCCTTGATACTCAGGTCTTTTGCGGCGGCAGCCCCAGGCCGGACAGCGCGGCGTTCAACTGCGCGATCGCTTCGTCCGGCGGGCCCGGCCACTGGGTGGCGGGCGCATTGCCCAGATAGCCGATGTCCTTCATGCCTTCGGGCAGGGAATAATATCCGCCCATCACCAGCGAACGCAGCCGGTCGAAGAAATGCGCCGGCTTTTCCAGCCCCGGCTTGATCCGGCCCTGCCAGGCAATGTCGTCGAACAGCGCGGCGCGCTGGGCCGGCGTGGCGTGCGCGAAGTCGCCGCCGAAGCGGGCTTTTGACTCAATGTCCAGCCACGCCAGCCCTTCCAGGATCAGGGTACGGTCTTCCTGCTGCTGGGGATAGGGCGCGCTGATCCATTCGTCGATGAAGGCGTCGATCGGCAGGTCGGCGGCGGATGGCGAATGATCGTCGGCGGGCAGGATGATGCCGGCGAGGAATTTTGCCTGTGCGCGCTGGGCCGGCGTCATGGTCAGCGGCCAGGGCACGCTGGGCTCGACCAGGTTGGGGTCGCTGCCATAACCCCTGGCGGTGACCGGCGGCAGGTCCAGCTTCGGCCAGTTGGGCGGCGCATGGGGGTCGGCAGGCGTGTTTGCATGATCCAGCAGCCAGGGGCTGGCCAGCGCGCCGACCGCGACGGCGCCCGCCACCCAGGCCAAGGTTGCACGCCGGGAAATGCTCATATCTCGCCCTTTCGCATGCGCTCGGCCAGCTGGTCGGCGCTGCGCCAGGCCAGCGCCATGATGGTCAGGGTGGGGTTCTTGTGCGCGTTGGAGGTGAAGACCCCGCCATCGGCGATCACCAGATTGTCGACATCCCAGGCGCGGCCATAGCTGTCGGTGACCGAATTGTCCGGCTTGTCGCCCATGCGGGTGGTGCCGACCTCGTGAATGATCCAGCCGCCGACCGCGATGGCCTTTTGCGGCGGCAGTTCCGGCGTCAGAACCTTGCCGCCCAGCTTTTCGATGATGGCGCGGGCGGTTTTGATGCCATGCGCGATCTGGCGGTATTCGTGGTCCGAGAACTTCCAGTGAAAGCGCAGCACCGGCAGGCCGAAGCGATCCTTCACCGCCGGGTCCAGCTCGCAATAGCTGTCGGCGTTGGGGATCATCTCGCCGCGCACGGTCAGCGAGATCTGGGCACCGTAATAGCGGCGCGCATCCTCTTTCAGCGAAGCGCCGTACCCGTCCTCCAGGCCCGCGGCGGGACTGCCCGCACCGGGCGCGCGGAAACGGCCGCCGATCTCGTAGTGATAGCCGCGCGGGAAATCCAGCTTGCCCGCCGCCTGTTCCTTGTAGAGCCACCAGGATATAGAGGTGGGCGACATCCTTGCCGTCCTCGTTGTAGCGCGGGCGGTTTTCCAGCGCCGGAATATGCCCGCCGACATTGGTGCCGGTGGTGCGACCAGGTTCTGCCGCACCTGGCTGGCTGGCATACTGGCCAGACCGCCGTCTTCGAATTGAGCAGAAGGCGCGCTGTCTCGCAGGCGCTGGCTGCCAGCACCACCGCGCGCGCCTTGATGAAATGCGTGGCGCCGGTATGGCGGTCGAAATATTCCACGCCCGTGGCCTTGCTGTCCGGGCCGGTGATGACGCGGCTGACCATCGCATCGGTCAGGATGCGCGCCTTGCCGGTGGCCATCGCCATGGGCAGCAGCGAGGTCGTGGTCTGGAATGCCGCACCGATGGCGCAGCCGCGCCCGCAGGGGCTGGCATAGAAGCAGGCCTGGCGCGGCACGGCAGGATCGGGCATGTCGCGCGTCGCCACCGCATAGCGCGAGGGCACGCAGGGGATGCCCAGCGCATTGGCGCCCGCCTTGATCGCCAGCTCGTTGATGCGCGGCGGCGTTGCCGGATGCAGCACGCCGGGTGAAGAGTCGGGATGGTTCTCCAGCCCGCTGTTGGCGCCCGACACGCCGACCAGCCTTTCGGTGCGGTCGTACCAGGGCGCGATCTCGTCATAGGAGATCGGCCAGTCCATGCCCAGCCCGTCGCGGCTGTGGGACTTGAAGTCGTATGGCCCGAAGCGCGGCACATGGCGGCCCCAGTGATTGGTGCGCCCGCCCAGCATGCGCGAGCGCCACCATTTGAAGGTCGAACCCGGCGCGTTGGTATAGGGCTCGCCGTCGATCTCCCAGCCGCCGTCTGCGGTGGCGTCATAGAATCCGAAATGCTTGTCGGGCGTGGAACCGGCGCGCAGGGGGGCCTGGTAATTCCAGTTCAGCATGGAATTTTCTTTTTGGGGGTCGTAGTCGCGCCCCGCTTCCAGCACCAGGGTCTTGATTCCGGCCTTTGCCAGCACCCAGGCGGCCATGCCACCGCCGGCGCCCGATCCCACCACGATGGCGTCGGGCGCAAAATCCTGTGCGGCCTGATGGGCTGTGGGCATGGCGCTCCCGTTCTTCTTGTTGTTCTTGGCTTTGTTCTTGTGGGGCAGAGGCTATTGCAGGATGTCCGTGCGATCCAGCCTCAAATCACGCCTTGCGCCGGCCTGTCCCATTTCAGGCGCCAGATGACAAGACTGACAAGCGCGGATGCCGCCGCCGCGCCGGCCAGAAGATACAGCGCCATGCCGTAGTTGCCGGTGTCCGTTGCCGCCTTGCCCACCACATAGGGTCCGATGAAGCCGCCCAGATTGCCCACCGCATTGATTGCCGCCAGGCCCGCCGCGATCGTCCCGGCATTCAGCATCATTGGCGGCAGCGACCAGAAGGTCACGGCCTGGCCGTAAAGACCGACCGCCGCCAGGCTGACCGCGATCAGCGCGCCCCAGGATGGGCCCAAAGCGGCGGCCAGCGCCAGGCCGCAGGCCGCCAGCACCATCGCACCGATGGTATGGCCGTGCCGTTCGCTGAAACGGTCGGAACTGGCGGCCCAGGCCACCGCGCCGAGCCCCGCGATCAGGAAAGGAATGGTGGCGACATAGCTGACCTGGGCATTCGAAAGCCCCGCCGCCTGCAACATCAGCGGCAGGAACAGGCTGACGCCATACATGGCGCAGTTGCGCCCGAAATAGGCCAGCGACAAAAGTCCGACGCGGCGGTTGAAGACCGCCTTCACCTGTTCCAGCGCCGGCGGATGTTTCGCGACCTGCTGGTCCGCCGCGCCTTCCAGCCAGGCGCATTCCTCCCTTGTCAGCCACTTTGCGTCGCGCGGCCGTTCGGGCAGACGAAAAAGAACCCATGCGCCCAAGGCCAGCGCGGGTATGGCTTCGGCCACGAACATCCATTGCCATCCGGCAAGGCCCAGCCATCCGTCCAGGCTCAGCAGCGGTACCGCCAGCAGGCCCGCGACCGCATTGCCCACCGGCGCGGACAGAAAGAAGATCGCGGTGGCGCGCGCCCGGTAGCGCTGGGGAAACCAGCGGGTGATGTAATAAAGAAGGCCGGGAATGAACCCGGCCTCCGCCGCGCCCAGCAAAAAGCGCAGGATCAGAAAGCTGGTCTGGCCGGTGACCAGCGCCATCGCGCCCGACACCAGCCCCCAGCTGATCATGATGCGGGCGATCCAGCGCCGCGCGCCCATGCGCGCCAGGATCACATTCGACGGCACTTCGAAGGCGAAATAGGCCCAGAAGAAAATGCCCGCGCCCCAGGCATAGGCCAGCGGCGAAAGCCCCAGGTCGCGGTTCATGGTCAGGGCGGCGAAGCTGACATTCACCCGGTCGATATTGTTGACCAGGAACATCAGCGCCATCAGCGCGGGCAGGCGCCACATGACCTTGGCCATGGTGCGCCGTTCCAGCGCCGCGGCCGATGTATCCGGCGCGCTCATCCGCGCGGCTTTTCGTACAGCCGCGCCACCGCGGCGCTGTCCTGCATGGGCGCATCGGCGGCGAACTGGTGATAGCGCGCGGCCACCGTCTCCACCACCGGCAGTTCGAGCCCCAGCCCTTTCAGGAAGCCGACGACATTCTTCAGATCCTTGTCGAGCTGGCGGGCATAGCCGCGCGGCGGCTCATAGTCGCGCGCCTGCTGCTGCGGATAGATGCGCTGAAGCACCTTGCTGTCGGCCAGGCCGCCGGCCAGCGCCGCGGGCAGGCGCGCCGCGTCCAGCCCCGCGGCCTCGGCCAGCGCCAGCGCCTCGGCCATCAGCACATAACCGGCGCCCACGATCGCCTGATTGAGAATTTTCGCGGTCTGGCCCGCGCCCAGCGGCCCGACATGGGTCAGGTTTCCCGCCAGGTCCTGCAGCACCGGCATGGCACGCGCGCAAGGCCCATCGCCGCCGCCCATCATCACCGTCAACTGGCCTTCGCCCGCCGGGCCCGGCCCGCCCGAGATGGGGGCGTCCACCCAGTCCATGCCCGCTTCGTGCCCAAGCCGCGCGGCCAGCGTCCGTGTGGCATCGGGATTGATGGTCGACATGTCGATCAGAAGGTCCGCGCCCGTTGTCGATTGCACCAGGCCGTGTGCGGAAAAACAGCATTCCTCCACCGCCCTGGCGTCCAGCACGCAGAAGATCACGATGTCGCTGGCGGCGCGCACTGCGGCGGGGGATGTGGCAATGGTGGCGCCGGGCACCTCGGCATAACGCTCCGGCTCCAGGTTCCACACCGTGACTGGCCAGCCGCGGGCCATCAGACGGCGCACCATCGGCGCGCCCATCAGGCCCAGCCCGACAAATCCGATCCGCTGCGTCATTGTTCTTCTCCGATGCGATAGATGCGCCGCGCATTGTCCGCGAACAGTTTGCGGCGGCTGGTGTCAGGCAGATGTGCGGTGGCGCGGTGAAATCCGGCATAGATGGTGGACAGGCTGCCGCAAAGCCCGTCGACGGGAAAATTGCTGGCGAACAGGCAGCGGTCCTCGCCGAACAGGGCAATGGTGTCTGCGATCACGCCCTGGTTGCGGGCGGCCTGCCAGGGCCGGCCCGCTTCGCCCAGGCCGGAAATTTTCACCGCGGCATTGGGCGCGGCGGCAAAGGCCTTCATCGCGGCGCGCCAGCCTTCCAACTCGCTTTCGCTGCGGTCGCGCGGCAGGCCGGTATGGTTGAGGATGATTTTCGTTTCGGGGAAGTCGCGGTTCAGCGCCAGCGCTTCGCCCAGATGCCACCAGGGGGTTTGCAGGTCGAAGCTGAGGCCATGGCGCGCCAGAAGGGCATAGCCGCGCCGCCAGGCCGGATCGCCCATCGATCCGGGTGCGCCCGGATCGATGCGGCGGGGGCTGTGGGCGGCACGCGGCTTGTGGCGCACGCCGCGCACCAGCGCAAAGGCCGCCTGACGCGCCAGCATGTCGGCGGCATCGTCCCGGTCCAGCGCGACATGGCAGACCATGACGCTGGGCAGGCCGGATTGCGCGGCCACATCATGCACCCATCCGGTTTCGCCCAGGCTGTCGGCCCGGTCCCATTCGGTTTCGACAAAGACGCTGCCCTGCAGATCCAGTCCGGCGGCATCGTGCCGGTAATCGGCGGGCATGTAGTTGCGTTTCAGCGCCCCATAGTCGCCATAGCGAAAGGCGATGGGCGGCTCGTCCCGCAGCCAGGGCAGATAGTTGCGATCCAGGTCCCAGAAATGCTGATGGGCATCGATCACCGGAACGTCCGGCAGGATTTGCTCCTGTTCTGTCTGGGCCCCCGTCATGGGGCGGGACAGTGGCGCAAACGCGCGGCGGCTGCAATTTCGCAGTCGCGGCAGTTCTGGATTTCAGTTCAGGCGGAAAATGCCGTTCTCGGCTTTCCATTCCGACGGGCTGACAAGATGGTTGTGGGCCACCCGCACCGAATGCAGCGCCCCTTCCAGTTCGCGCTGCCAGAAGTCCAGAAAGTTCTTGAGGGCCGGAAAGGCCGGGGCCAGGTCGTATTCCTGCCAGATGAATTGCTGCAACAGGCTGGGATGGTCGGGAAGGTGATAATGAATCTCGGCTGTCGTCAGGCCATAACCGCCAAGGCGTAACAGAAATTCCCTGCTGACCAACGCGCACCTCATTGCTGCGAAGCACCCGAAAACAGGCTAGGCGCGGCTTTGCCTTTCGCCAAACAAATTTTTTGGCAGTTGCGAAGAGCGGTTGCCAAATGCGCGGCTGCCGTGGCGCGCGCCCATGACCTGCGTTAGGCTTTCGGCAAAAGACATGGGGAGGGGGCCGATGAGGGGTACACGCACGCTGCTGGCGGCGGGCTTTGCGATGCTGGCCGTGGCTGCAATGGATCGCGCGGACGCGCAGGGCCCGGCATCCTGTGCCCCGTCGATGGGGCTCAATTTCGTCTGCGGGCTGAACGAGCCGGAAGATCTGCTCCAGATCGGCGACAGCAAATGGCTGCTGGCCAGCGGCATGGGCAAGGGCGGGTCGATCAGCCTGATCGATGCCCAGGCAAAAACCGCCCAGCGTCTTTATACCGGCGCGGCCGGCCAGGTCCGTTTCGACGCCAAGACCTTCCCGGACTGCAAGGGCCCGCCCGACATCAACCAGTTCAACACCCATGGCCTGGCGCTGCGCCCGGCAAATGCGGCCGGGATGTACCGCGTCTATGCGGTGACCCATCTTCCCTATGAAAGCATCCAGGTCTTTTCGCTGGATGCGCGGGGGGCAAGGCCCGCCATCGCCTGGAACGGCTGTGTGCCTTTGCCCAGGGACTTTCGCACCAATTCGGTCACCGCGCTGAAGGACGGCGCCATCCTGGCCAATGTGCAGATGCATGGCGGGGCGACCAGCGCCGATTTCATCAACGGCAAGATCACCGGCGGCGTCTATCGCTGGACGCCGGGCGGAAGCGGGCTGGCGCTGCTGCCGGGCACCGAGCTTGCGGGCAACAACGGCATCGAACTGTCGCCCGACGAACGCGAAGTCTATGTCGCCGTGTCGGGCACCCAGACGGTGGTGATCTACGATCTGGCCGACACGCGCAAACCGGCGCGGCAGATCAAGACGCCCTGGTACAATCTGGACAATATCCACTGGAATGGCGGGCGGCTGATCGCGGCGGGCATGATGTTCGACGAGCCGGCCTGCGGAGGCACGCGGGCGCAGATTCTGGCCGCGCATCTGGACCTGAACTGTCACCGCGGCTGGGTTGCCGCCCAGCTCGATCCCAAGGCCATGCGATGGAAGATCCTGGCCTATGGCGAACCCAACCCGGCCTTTGGCGGCATCGCCACGGCGCTGGTGATGGGCGACACGCTGTGGCTGAGCTCGTTCCAGGAAGCCAAGGCGGCCTATCTGCCGCTGCCCGGCCCGAAGAAATAGGAACCACACAACAAGACCATATCAGGGGGATTGCCATGACCGGATTTGACCGCCGCCATTTCATGACATCGGCAACCGTGGGCGCCACGGTGGGCGCCGCCGCCGCGAGTGCCGCCATGCCGGCACCGGCACAGGCCGCGCCCCTGCCGCCGCTCAAGGCCAAGCTGGGCCATGAGGTGATGGGCATCCTGGACGAGAAGATGGCGCTGTACCTGCGGCGCTTCGGCGTCGACGGGCTGGGCACCGCGCCGATCATCGTCGATCCCTTCCGCATCTATCCCACCGCCGACGAACTCAAGCGCATGCGCGATCTGGCCGAAAAGCACCAGATGACGATGGAGATCGCCGAGGCGTTCCTGCCCACCCAGAATGTCGACAACCAGGATCATCCCGCGATCAACCTGGGCGAGGGCGACCAGCGCGACCGCGATATCGACGCCTTCCACGAATATATCCGCGCCTGCGCGGCGGCGGGCGTGCCCACGATCAAGTATGCCCTGAACTATCTGGGCGCGATCCGCACCAGCTACACCTATCCGGGGCGGGGCGATGCGCTGCAGTCCGGCTGGCGGCTGGCCGACGCGCCAAAGGATTTGCCGCTGACAAAGGCGGGCACGGTCGATGCCGACCTGTTCTGGGAACGCATCACCTATTTCCTGGACCGGGTGGTGCCGGTGGCCAGCGAATACAAGGTGCGCATCGCGCTGCATCCGCACGATCCGGGCGTGCCGCCGGCGGGCTATCGCGGCATCCAGCGGGTGCTGGGCACGGTCGACGGCGTCAAGCGCTTCGTGCAGATCCGCGACAATCCCTATCACGGGCTGAATTTCTGCCAGGGCACCATGTCGGAGATGCTGGCCGATCCGGGCAAGGAAATTTACGACGTGATCGAATGGTTCGGCAGCCGGAACAAGATCTTCAACGTCCATTTCCGCAACATTCGCGGCCATCGCGACGACTTCGTCGAGACCTTCCCGGACGAGGGCGATGTCGATTTCGTCAAGGCGCTGAAGGTTTATCGCAAGGTCGGCTATGACCGGCTGCTGATGCCCGACCATGCCGCCAGCATCAAGAACGATCCGCGCGGACATGAGGAGAATTTCGCCTTCGCCTTCGGCTATATCCGCGGGCTGATCCAGTCGGAGTCGCATGTCGCATGAGGCTGGCGTTTGGCCTTTGCGCCCTGCTGGTGGGAGCTTCCGCTGCATGGGCGGATGATGCGCGCGAATGGACAAGCTGGGGCAACGGCCTGTCCTTCGACCATTTCGCCCCGGCCGGTCAGATCACCCCGGCCAATGTCGCCGGGCTGAAGCCGGTTTGGAAATTCGTCATCGACCAGAAAGGCGGCTGGGAGATCACGCCGCTGGTGGTCGATGGCGTGATGTACATCCAGGACATGCAGGGCACCGCCTATGCGCTGGACCCCGAAACCGGGCGCGAGATCTGGCGCCATGCCACGGGCCTGCGCGGGCGCATGCGCGCGGTGGCCTTCTGGCGCGGCGATGCCGGTCACGCCCCGCGCGTGATCATGGCGGTGCAGGACCGCATCTATGCGCTGGATGCGGCAAGCGGAAAGCCCGTACCGGGTTTTGGCGGCGACAAAGGCTATATCAATATCCGCGACGGCTTTGCCGCGCCCAGGGACCGCTATGGCCTGTCCTCGCCGCCGACGGTCTACAAGAACCTGCTGATCACGGGCCCCTCGACCCAGGAGTTCGGCGCCCATGGCCCGCCGGGCGATCCGCGCGCCTATGACGTGGTGACGGGAAAGCTGGTTTGGCGCTTTCACACCGTGCCGAAGCCCGGCGAGCGCAATTTCGGCAGCTGGGGCGAGGGCTGGAAGAACCGGTCGGGCCCCAGCGCCTGGGGCATGATGTCGGTCGATCCCGCTTTGGGCCTTGTCTATGTGCCCACCGGCAATCCCGCCGACAGTTTCATCGGCGTCGACCGGCCCGGCGACAATCTCTATGCCAACTCCATCATCGCGCTGGACGCGAAGACCGGCGCCTATCGCTGGCATTTCCAGACGGTGCATCACGACCTGTTCGACTATGACAACGCCGCCCCGCCCGCGCTGGTCGACCTGACGGTGAAGGGCAAGAAAATCCCGGCGCTGGTGGCGGTGACCAAGCAGGGGCTGATGTTCATCCTGGACCGGCGGACCGGAAAGCCGGTGTTCGGGGTGGAGGAAAGGCCGGTGCCCCAAAGCACCATTCCGGGCGAGCAGACATCGCCCACCCAGCCTTTCCCCATCAAGCCGCCGCCGCTGGTGAAGATGGGCATGACCCGCGCCGACATCACCACCATCACAAAAGAGGCGCACGACTTTTGCGCGGCCCAGTGGGACCGGCTGGGGCTGAAGGACAGCGCGCCCTATACCCCGCCGCGCCTGGGCGGCCCCAACCTGTTCCTGCCCGGCAATACCGGCGGTCTTGGCGGGGCCTGGGGCGGGGCGTCGGTCGATCCGCGCAGCGGCACCATCTTCGTCAACACCAACAACCTGCCCGCCTACAGCTATATCGTGCCGGCCGATCCGGGCGACCGGCTGGCGGCGGGCGGCTACAAGGTGGACAAGGCCTATACCAAGCTGCTCGATCCCAAGGGGTTGCCCTGCATCCAGCCGCCCTATGCGGAGATGGTGGCGATCGACGGCCATAGCGGCGACATCAAATGGCGCCGCCCGCTGGGCAGCGCCGAAGCCTATGGCCCGCTGGGCAAGGACAAGGGTTCGCCCAACCTGGGCGGTTCGCTGGCGACCGGCGGCGGGCTGGTGTTCATCGGCGCAACGGGGCTTGGCTATCTGGGGGCCGCGGCGGACCAGCCGGTGCTGCGCGCCTATGATGCCGCCAACGGCAAGGAAGTGTGGGTCGCGCGCCTGTCCTCGCCCGCCGAGGCCAATCCCATGAGCTTTGTCGGCAAGAGCGGGCGGCAATATGTGGTGGTCGCGTCCAGCGGCGCGCCGCGCCCCGATGCACAGACCGCGCTGATCGCCTTTGCCCTGCCGCGGCCGGGCGAAACGATCGTCGACCTGCAACCGGCGCCGGTGCCCACGGGCCGCGAGGCGTCAAGCCGGGCTACGCCTGTTCCGGTGTCGCTGGCTTCGGTGGCAGACCTGGCAACGGGCGTGGGCAAGGACGATGTGGCGCGGGTCTGTTCATCCTGCCACGCCATCGGCACGGCGATTTCCCAGCGGCGCGAAGGCCCGACATGGGCCCGGACCGTGGAGGATATGCGCGCACGCGGCGCGGCGATGGACGATGCCACCGCCGCGCGCATCAAGACCTATCTGGCCGCCCATTACGGGCTGCCATAAGGCCGTTTAGTCGATGTGATCGCCCGCGCTGGTGGAGGCCGGGGGATTGCCCAGGTCCGCCACCGTGCCTTCCCAGGGGAAGGCCAGGGTGGGATCGTTGCTGAAGCGCTTCATCTTGATGGTCAGCCGGGCGCCGGCGCCCGGCGCCAGGCGCACGGGGAAGGACCGCGCGTTGACCGCCACGGTCTTCTTGCCGTCCGACACCGAGACGATCTGGTGTTCGCCATAGGCGCCGCCCTGCACGATCAGGCTGCGCGCCTGCGACGGGCTGACATTGACGAAGGTCGCGGTCAGGCCGTCATCGGACCAGCTGTCGACCAGCACCGCCACATCCTCCGGCAGGCCGGCGCGGCGGCGTTCGGGATCGAAATGGCGCAGGCGCGCGAACAGCAGCGTGCCGCCCTGGCTCATGGACGAGCGCGCCCAGCTGCCATGCTGGAGGTACAGGCCGCCCTCGATCAGCTGGGTCAGCGCCTTGATCGAGGCAGGATTGAACTCCAGCGCGCTGTCGGCCAGGCGCATGTCGGGCGAGGTGTTGTCGGCATCGACCTCTTCCATATGCTTGCGCATATGGGTCATGGCGTCGTGCAGCGCCGCCACCGGATAGTCGGGCTTCTTGCCTTCCAGGAAGTGATACCAGTCGGTCTCCTCGCAGCGGGCGCGGTCCGACGGCTTCATCGACAGGGCGTAAATTTCCAGGAAGTTCTTGTTATACTTGCCCGGCTTGAAGCTGTAGAAGCCCTGATCGCCATACATGGTGGGGGTCGACAGCTTGCCGTCGACGGTCTTGGCGGCGGCGTCGAACTTGTCACAGGTCTTGCGCCACACATCCAGATACTTGTCTTCGCCCTTCGACAGCAGATAGGCGTTGAAGAAGCCGCCGATGCACCACGGCACGCGGTTGCGGTCCTGCCGTTCGCCGGTCATCGGCACGATGGGCGAGAAGCCCCAGCCATAGACGCCGGCATACCATTTGTTTTCGGGGCCGCCGACCTTGCCGTCCAGGCCCACCTTGGAGGGGATGATGCCGCCATTGTCCTTGGCGCGCTGGGCCCAGGCATCGCAATAGCCCAGCACCCAGTTTTTGTACTTGGGCTGATGGGTCAGCATGTAGGCATTGGTGGCAAGCTGGGTCGCGGCCAGGTTCAGCGGATGGTCGCCCACCACGTCGTTATAGTCCTTGAAGTGCTCGACCATGCCTTCATAGCTGCCTTCCCCATGGCCCAGGCTGGGGAAGCGGTCCTTCACGTCGATGGGATCGCCGGCCCAGTCCAGCCCCGTGGCCGGGCGCAGCATCGGGCCGCGGCTGCCGTTCATCAGGCTCTTGATCAGCTTCAGCTTGGGATCGTAGTTCGGCGCGCCGGGATCTTCGTCCATGTAGAAGCCGGCGAAGCGCCGCACCCGCTCGATATAGCGGTGGCTGTAGGGCGCGCCCAGCGGCATCAGGTTGAAGACCGTCAGGCCCTCGCCATTGTGCTGCCAGTCCATCTGGACCGGAAATTCCTTGTAGTACATGCCAAGGCGGGCGAAGGGCACATCGACGGTCTTGGCCTCGGTATACTGCTGGACATGGCCCTCATAGGCCAGGGTGTACATGTCCTTGATCACCTCGTCGCCGCCTAGCGCATAGAGGTGCGGCCAGTCGTTGACATTCTCGATGGCGTCGTCGGGACCGTCGTCGCCGCCCCAGCGCGGCGTCATCTCCAGATAGCCGGTGGCCTGGTTGAAATAGCGCTTGAAGAACTTCACGCAGGCCGCGGTGTGGGCGCTGATCAGTTCGCGCTCGAGCAGCGCCCATTCGGGCGCGTCCATCGGCGCGGTGATCGACAGGGTCTCGGCGGCCTTCAGCGGCATCATCTGCGCGGCCATCGTGGCGGCGCCGGCAAGCAGGAATGTGCGGCGTTTCATGACGTATCCTCCATGTATGGCCGGTCATGCCGGTGCCCGGCAGGTGGCCGATTTTGCCTCAAGGATAGAAGCTGGGCGCGCACCGTGACCAAGACAATTCCGCTATCGGTTGATGCGCGCACGGCATGGTTCAGGGGTCCAGTGAAGACAGATAGGCGGCGATGTTGAGCATGTCGTCCTCGCTCATCTTCGCAACCTCCGGACGCATCATGGCGGCGTTGGCGCCGTTGCGGGTGCCGCGCTTGAAGTCCGTCAATTGTCGCACAATGTAGCTGGGCGAGCGGCCCGCCAGGGGCGGCACCTCGCCATTGCCGTGATAGGTGGGGCCGTGACAGGCGGCGCACGGATAGGCCCCGGCGCCCGATTTCACCAGCATGCGGCCCTTTTCGATCGACCCCTTGGGCACATAGGCGATGAAGCCCAGATGGGAATCGCGCAGCTCGGTGCGCTCGATGTCCTCGGGCACTTCCAGGATGCGGTCGCCGATCGGCTCCTGGTCGCCGGGCACCATCTGCAGCATGTTGTGGGTGTTGATGTCGGTCTTGGGCGCCATGTCGGTTTCGACCACCCGGATCCACTTGGTCATCTTCAGACCCGAGAAATATTCGGCGGCTGCACGGATCTCTTCGTCGTTCGACGCCTTGGCGATGCGCATCATCGCGTTGATCGAGCCCATCTTGGCGGTCGAGGAATGGCGCGCGCCCTCGCGCATCTCGCGCACCTGCTCGACGATATAGGCGGCGGGCAGTCCCGCCAGCGCCGCGTTCTCGGGACGGCCATGGCCGTTGGGCAGATGGCAATAGCCGCAGGCCATCACGTCGGGTTTGCGGCCATGGGCGACGATGTCGGGCATGGGCGGGTGATCGTCCGGGAACCAGTCGGGCGGGCCGAAGCCGTTATTGACCTCGCGGATGGTCAGCGTCTTGTCCGAGCCGGGTATGGTCGCGGTTTCGTTCGGATCGGGCTTGGGCCATTTGTGGGTGGCGACCGGATAGGCCCAATAGGGCAGTCCCGCCTCGGTATCGGTATCCTGCTTCGGCGCCATGGTGATGGTAGCGATCACCGCGCCCAGACCCACAACAACCACCGCCCCGACAATCCAAGCCCGCCGCATATTTCCCCCTGTTTTTTTGTGGGCGGAGTGGCGCATGAACGGGCGCGCAAGGCAAGCCCTTGCCGCTTGCGCGCTGCAACATGCAGGGGGTAATGCGGCGCGGGATTACTTGCCCGGCGGGATCAGCACATCCTTGACCGGGGTGCGCGGCACGCTGCCCTTGTCGATCACCAGCGTCACCGCCAGGTCGACCGGCTTGCTGCCCGGCACGGGGCGGCCGTCATGGGGCACTTCGCGCGGGATGATGAAGCTTTCGCCCGCATGCACCACCTTCATCGGCTGGCCCTTGATGTAGATTTCCATGTCGCCGCTGAGAACTTCGCTCATTTCCACGCCGTGATGAATGTGCGGCGTGGCGGTCTGCCCGTCCTTCAGTGTGCGGGTGGTGATGATGACCGTCTGGTCCTTGGAGCCGTGGGGAATGTCATAGGTCTTGGTGTTGGCGCCCTGGGCGACGGCCAGCGCACTGCCCTGCGCCAGCGCGGGGCCCGCGGCGGCGATGGCGATGACCGCGACCGATGCGGCAAGAATGGCTTTCATGAACGTCTCCCCGGCGGTTGTTTTCACCAGTTTGGCGCGTGGGGCCGGTGCTGGCAAGCGCCGGCCTTAAAGGGCGCTCACCGTCACGTCCGCGGCGGGCGCGCCGCCCAGGGGATTGCGCAGCGGAAACAGGAAGGCATCGGCTTCCAGTTCGAACACGTCACCCGGCTGGGTCGCCACCCCGGCGCTGAAGGACAGGGTCGCGGTGCCGAAGAAATGCACATGCACGTCACCGGGCCGGCGGAAGCCCGCATACTTGAAGTGGTGTGCCTCAAGGTTGGCGATGGTGTGGCTCATATTGTCCTCGCCCGACAGGAAGGGCGCGTCGAAGACCAGTTCATTGCCGCGGCGGATGCGCGAACGGCCCGTCACCTTGGCGGGCAGATCGCCGGTCAGCAATTCGGGCCCGAAAGAACAGGGGCGCAGCTTGGAATGGGCCAGCCACAGATAGTTGAATTTCTCGGTGACGTGGTCCGAGAATTCGTTGCCCAGCGCGAAACCCAGGCGGCGCGGCTGGCCATCGGGGCCGATGATATAGAGACCGGCGATCTCCGGTTCCTCGCCGCCATCCTGGGCGAAGGCGGGCGAGGGGAAGGGTGCTTCGGGCGCGATCACGCTGTCGCCGTCGCACTTGTAGAACCATTCGGGCTGTACGCCCTCTTCGCCGGCTTTCGGCTTGCCGCCTTCCAGGCCCATCTTGAACATCTTCATGGAGTCGGTCAGTTCGTCGCCGCTCGCCAGCTTCTTGTGCATGGCGTTGCGCCCTTCCGCCGATCCCAGATGCGTCAGGCCGGTGCCGGTGACGATCAGATGGGCCGGATCGCCGGGATGGTCCAGCGGCGCCAGCACGCGGCCTTCGGCCAGGGCGGCGCGAATGTCGACCGTTTCGCCCAGGCCCAGCCTTTCCACCGTGGCGGCCAGGCTGGCATTGGCGGCGATCGCCTTCTGCGCCAGCTCGTAGGTGCTGGAAACGCCCTGGACCAACTGGCCGTTGGTGTCGTTGCCCAGCGCGGCCAGCGCGCGCGATCCATCCCGGGTTTTGAACTGCACCAGCCTCAAGGTCGACTGCGTCTGTGTCATGGCCCGTTCTCCACTATGCGCTATGGTCGGTGCGGGTTTTAGGCGCCGAACCCGGCCGAACGCAAATGGCTTGTGGCGCGTTATGGAGAAGATGGGCGGGTGGCGCCCTTTTCGGAAAAAACCTGATGATCCTGTCCCGTCCCTGGCCGTCGATCGGGCGGCCCGCCCTCTGGATCGCCGGGCTTGGGCTGGCCGCCCTGCTGGCGGGGGCCGGTCACGCCCAGGCCGCCGCCGATGCGGTGGCCGGAAACGGCGCCAGCGGCAGTGGCCGGGCCGAGGCGCTGCTGGTCGCCCAGCTTGTGGCGCTGATGATCAGCGGCCGCCTGCTGGGCGAGGCGATGCAGCGCATCGGCCAGCCCGCCCTGATGGGCCAGCTTCTGGCGGGCATCCTGCTGGGGCCCTCGCTGCTGGGCTGGGTCTGGCCCGAAGGCCAGCATTTCCTGTTTCCCGGCGATGCCGCCCAGAAGGGCATGATCGACGGCATTGCCCAGGTCGGCATCCTGCTGCTGCTGTTGCTGACGGGGATGGAGACGGACCTGCGGCTGGTGCGAAAATCCGGCTTTGCGGCCATCGCTATCGCGCTGTGCGGCATCGCCTTTCCCTTCGCCTGCGGTTTCCTGGTGGGCCAGTTCGGGCCTGCATCGCTGTTCGGCACCGGCAGCCGGCTGGTGCCCTCGCTGTTCCTGGGCACGGCGCTGTCCATCTCCTCGATCAAGATCGTCGCCACGGTGGTGCGCGAGATGAACTTCATGCGCCGCAACCTGGGCCAGATCATCGTTGCCACCGCGATCATGGAAGACACGGTGGGCTGGGTGATCATCGCCATCACCTTCGGGCTTGCCAGCGGGCCTTCGGACGGCGGCGGCATCGCCTGGTGGGATGTGGGCAAAACCCTGGCCGGGGTGATCCTGTTCATGGTCTTCTGCATGACCATCGGCCGCTGGCTGGTCTTTGCCGCGATCCGCTGGGCCAATGACAGTTTCCGCAGCGAATTTCCCGTCATCACCATGATCCTGGCGATCATGGGCCTGTTCGCGCTGGCGACCCATCTTCTGGGCGTGCGCGATGTGCTGGGCGCCTTCATGGCAGGGGTGCTGATCGGGGAATCGCCCATCCTGACCAGCCATATCGAGCAGCAACTGCGCGGCATGATCGCGGCCTTCTTCATGCCGGTGTTTTTCGGCCTGTCTGGCCTGTCGGCGGACCTGACCATCCTGACCAGCACCCAGATCGCGCTTCTGACCGCCGGGCTGATCGCCATCGCCAGCATCGGCAAATTCTCCGGCGCCTTTGCCGGGGCGGTGCTGGGGCGGCTGACCTGGCGCGAGGGCATCGCGCTGGGCTGCGCCATGAATGCGCGCGGCTCCACCGAGGTGATCGTCGCCTCCATCGGCCTGTCGATGGGCGCGCTGACCGGCGACATGTACACCATGATCGTGACCATGGCGCTGGTCACCACGATGGCGATGCCGCCGATGCTGCGCGCCGCCCTGCTGCGCATTCCCATGACCAAGGAAGAGGAGACGCGCATCGAGCGCGAGGCGGTGGATGCGCGCGGCTTCGTGCCGGCGATGGAGCGGCTGCTGCTGGCTGTCGATGACAGCGCCACCGGCCGCATGGCCGCAAGGCTGGCGGGGCTGGTGGCGGGGCCGCATGGCATGCCGGTGACCATGCTGCGGCTGGCGGCGGATTTGCGCGATGCCGATAGCGGGCAGGAGCCGGAAAGCGGCGCGGAAAAGGACGGCGAACACAAGGAAACGGGCGGCGCAGCCGCGCACAAGACCAGCGGCGCCGAATTGCGCGACGATCCCCTGGCGCGGGAAGTCATTGCGGGCGCGCGCCGCGGCGCGGCCAAGGTGATCGCCGATGCCGCCGAGCCCGATCCCGATCATGTGCACCTGACCCAGCTTGTGCCGGTGGATGCGCCCGCCGATGTGGTGCGCGACGAGGCGCGCAAGGGCTATGACCTTCTGTTCGTGGGCCTGGACGGCGCGGTGTCAGAGGATGGCGGCTTCGCGCCCAAGCTGACCCAGATCGCGGCCGGGTTCGAAGGCCCGCTGGCGGTGCTTTCCAATCCGCTTCCCAAACCGCGCCTGCTCACATCGCGCAGCCGCATCCTGGTGCCGGTCAACGGCTCGGGTCCGTCGCGCCGCGCCGCCGAGGTGGCATTCGCGCTGGCGCGCGGCACCGGCGCGCGGGTGCTGTGCCTGTTCGCCTCCCAGAGCGGCGGGCGCGCGCATACCCGCGTGCGCGAGGAAGGCGTGCTCCGGGACATGGCCGAACTGGCCCAGCGTTACGAGGTGGCGCTGACCACCCGCATCGCGCCCAGGTCCGAGCCGGCCACCGCGATCCTGCGCGAAGCCAAACGCAACTATGCCCTGGTGGTGATGGGCGCCAGCGCGCGGCCCGGCGACGAGCTTTATTTCGGCAATACCGCCAATGCCGTGTTGCAGAAGGGCGATCTGCCGGTTTTGATCGTCGCAGCGTCTTGAGAGTCTAGCTTTCCAGCCAGTGCAGCGAGAACAGCCGCTCCGGGTCGGTCCACACCGCGCGGGGGCGAAAGCCGGCATGGGCGGCCAGTTCGCGGAACGCCTCGATCGTGTATTTGTGGCTGTCCTCGGTATGCACCGGCTCGCCCGGCGCGAAGTCGAAGCGGCGCCCCGCCACATGCACGCTCTGGCGCTTCAGGCTGACCAGATACATTTCGATGCGATGGGCGGCGCTGTTGTAGGGCGCGTAATGGGCAAAACCGTCCGGTTCGAAATCGGCGCCCAGGTCGCGGTTTGCCCGCACCAGCAAATTCTTGTTGAAGGCCTCGGTGATGCCGGCGCTGTCATTGTAGGCGGCATGCAGGCGGCGCGGGTCCTTCACCAGGTCGACCCCGATCAGCAGGCCGCCGCCGTTCAGCGTCGCACGCATGCGCCGCAGCAGCGCGGCGGCGGCATCGGGGCGGAAATTGCCGATGGTGCTGCCGGGAAAAAATCCGGCGCGGCGCGGCGCGCCCGCCAGGGCGGGAATGGCCAGGGGCTGGGTGAAGTCGGCCACGATGGGCCGCAGCGTCAGCGCCGGATAGTCGCCCGCCAGCGCGCGCACCACCTGGCCCAGATAGTCGCCCGAAATGTCCAGCGGGCTATAGGCGGCGGGCCGTTCCAGCGCGTCCAGCAGGATGCGGATCTTGGTCAGCGCACCGGCGCCGAATTCCACGATCTCGATATCGGGACCGATCAGCCGGGCGATTTCCCCGGCATGGCGCACCAGCAGCGCCAGCTCGGTGCGGGTCTGGTAATATTCCGGCATGGCGCAGATGGCGTCGAACAGGTGCGAGCCTTCGGCGTCATAGAAGAATTTGCAGGCCAGTTGCTTGGGCTGGCGCGACAGGCCCGCGATCAGGCTTGCGGCGAAATCCTCTTCCGGCTCTGGTGCGGCGGCGCGGGCCAGGTTCGTGTCCATCAGATATCCTCCGCCAATCTGATACCGCTGAATTGCCACCTGGCATGCGGCGGGAAGAAATTGCGATAGGTCGGCCGCATATGGCCATCCGGCGTTGCGCACGATCCGCCGCGCAGCACCATCTGTCCCACCATGAACTTGCCATTGTATTCGGCGGCGATGCCTTCAAAGGGCTGAAAGCCCGGATAGGGGTCATAGGACGAGCGCGTCCATTCCCACACCTGGCCGTGATCGAATGCGCCGCTCAGCGCCTCCCATTCAAACTCGGTAGGCAGGCGTCTTTTCGCCCAGGCGGCATAGGCTGCCGCCTCGAAGAAGCTGACATGCCGGACCGGTGCGTTTTCATCCAGCGGCTGGGGGCCCCACAGGGTGAAAGCCTGGGTCGTATCGCCCGCGCCGTCGCCTGTGAGCCAGTAGAGCGGCGCCTCCCACCCTTCGGCCTGCACCAGCGCCCAACCGTCTGACAGCCAGAATTCGGGCCGCCGATAGCCGCCATCGGCGATGAAGGCGCTATATTCGCCATTGCTCACCGGGCGCGATGCGATGCGCAAGGGCCGCAGCAGCGCGTCATGGCGCGGCGTCTCGTTGTCAAAGGCGAAGCCATCGCCGTCATGGCCGATTCGCACAATGCCGCCCGGATGGCTGTGCCATTGCAGCGGTGCGGCAGCGGCGGGCGGCGGCGCGCCGGTCCGGTAGGCGGGCAGCAGCGGATTGGCGAAGAAGGCGTGCTGGATGTCGGTCAGGATCAGCTCCTGATGCTGCTGCTCATGATTGAGGCCCAAGAGGATGGCGTCTGCGAAGGCCGCATCGTCCAGCACCGCTTCCATCGCCGCATCGACATGGGCGCGCCAGGTCAGCACCTCGTCCAGCGTCGGGCGGGTGATCAGCCCGCGGCGCGGGCGCGGATGACGCGGGCCCAGCGCCTCGTAATAGGAATTGAACAGATAGGCGAAGCGCGCATCGAAGGGGCGATAGCCGGGCCGCTGCGCCAGGATCACGGTTTCGAAGAACCAGCTTGTATGGGCCAGGTGCCATTTGACCGGGCTGGCGTCGGGCATGGACTGGATCTGGCAGTCCTCGGGCGACAGCGGCGCGGCCAGCGCCAGGCTGTGCGCACGCACGCTGCGATAACGTTCGGCAAGGCTGCCGGGCGCGGATGGCTGGATGGCTTTGCTGGCGACGCGCAACGGCCGCACCCCTTCGATTGGTGTTCAGATAGGAACCGCCGGACGGGTCTTCAAGTTTCCGCGCCGGATGCAGATTGTGGCGCCAATTCTGTACGCAGTTTGTACACAATGGAACCCATGCGGGATTTCGGCGTTTCAAAGTGTCCGGGTGGAAGGAGCAAGCTGGGGCTACCGGTAAATCCATGAATGTGCATGTGAATAACGCTGATACAGGCCAGGGCAAGATGGGCGGCGGCGCGCTGCAATTCCTGCAGGGCGGCGGCCAGATGGGCCAGGCCATCCGGGACTTCGACTGGACCGGCACATCGCTGGGCGCGCCTGAAAGCTGGCCCGCGCCGCTGAAGACCTGCATGCGGATCATTCTGTCGTCCCGCCAGCCGATGTGGCTGTGGTGGGGCGACGAGAAAATCAATTTCTACAATGACGCCTATCTGCCGATCATCGGCGGCAAGCATCCCCACGCGCTGGGCCAGCCGGCGCGCCAAGTCTGGTCCGAGATCTGGCACCAGGTCGAGGAGCGCATCAACGCCACGATGCAGGGCGAGGCGACCTATTCGGAAGCCGAACTGCTGGTGATGCACCGCAACGGCTATGACGAGGAGACCTATTACACCTTCTCCTTCTCGCCGGTGCCCGACGAGCATGGCGGCATCGGCGGCATCATCTGCGCCAATACCGACGACACCGACCGTGTGATCGGCGCGCGCCGCCTGGCGCTGCTGCGCGAGATCGCATCGCGCACCTGGGAGGCCGACAGTGTTGCCGAAGCCTATACCCTGGCGGCCCGCGCGCTGACCGCCAATCCGCGCGACCTGCCCTTTGCGCTGCTCTACCGGCTGGAGGAAGACGGCATCCATGCCAGTCTTGCGGCCTCCTGCGGGATCGAGCCCGGCCATGCCGCCGCTCCTGCCGTCATCGCGCTGGACGCGGCGCTGCCCTGGCCGGTGGGCGCTGTGGCGCGCACCGCCAAGCGGCGCACCGTGGCGAACCTGGAGGGTCGTTTCGCCAGCCTGCCCAAGGGCCCCTGGCAGGAATCGCCGGGCGAGGCGGTGATGCTGCCGCTGGCGGCCAATGCCGACAGCGCGCCGCGCGGCGTGCTGATCCTGGGCGCCAACCCCTACAAGCGGCAGGAAGACGAGGCATTCGACAATTTTGCCGTGCTGGTGGCGCGCCAGATCGCCAGCGCCATCGTCAATGTCGAGGCTTTCGAGGCCGAGCATGAACGCGCCAAGTCGGCCGATGTGCTGGCGCTGGAGATCGAGCATCGCCGCCGCATCGAACGTCATCAGAACCAGCTGCTGGACGAGCTGAACCACCGGGTCAAGAACACGCTGGCCACGGTGCAGGCCATGGCGGTGCAGACGCTGAAGGGCGTGGATGCGGATGTGCGCGACGGCTTTCTGGCGCGGCTGTTCGCCCTGTCCAGCCAGCACGATCTTCTGACCATGGACAATTGGGAAGGCGCGTCGCTGGAAGGGGTGGTGCGCCGCGCGCTGCGCCCCTGGCGCCAGGACGGCCGCGCGCGCTTTGTGGTGGAAGGCCCGCCCCTGCATCTGGACCCCAAGCGGGCGCTGGCGCTGGGCATGGTGTTCCACGAACTGGCCAGCAACGCGGCCCGGTTCGGCGCGCTGTCTAATGACGATGGGCAGGTGCATGTCACCTGGCGTTCGGTGCCTGAAGGGCTCAGCTTCTGCTGGCGCGAGGAAGGCGGCCCACCCGTCAGCCAGCCTGCGCGGCGCGGATTTGGCCTTCGGCTGATCGAGCATGGCCTGGCGCGGGAAATTTCGGGCAATGTGCAGATCCGGTTCGATCCGGCAGGCGTGGTCTGCACGTGGGAGATGAAACAGCCATGACGGAAAATGCAGCAGGGGCGAGCGTGCTGATCGTGGAGGACGAGATCGTCGTCGCGCTCTTCCTGGAGGACATGCTGGCCGATTTCGGATACCGCGTGGCGGGCGTGGTATCGCGGCTGGGCGACGCCATCGCCCATCCGGCCGGTTATGACCTGGCGGTGCTGGATGTGCATTTGAACGGCGAGCCGGTGTTTGATTTCGCCGACCGGCTGGCGGAAGCCGGAACGCCCTTCGTCTTCGCCACCGGCTATGGCGCGCGCGGCATTCCCGAACGGCATCGCGGCCGGCCGGTGCTGCAAAAGCCCTATATGCCGGACGAACTGAAAAAGGCGCTGGACGAAATCGCCCGCCCGGTCGCCGCCTGATCGTCCCGCGTCAGCCTTCCAGAAATTCGATGATCGCCGGCCAGGCCGCCGGATCGTCGAGAAAGAACAGGTGGCCGCCGTCGAAAAAGGCGAGCCGGGCGCCCGGGATGCGTGCCGCCAGCGCGCGCACGACCTCGGGCCGGGCGATGCCGTCATGGCGGCCGCCCGCCACCAGCACCGGACAGGCGATCTGCGGCAGACGATCCCATGTGTCATGGCCGGCGCGGGCGGCAAGCTGGCGTGCCGCGCCCGCGGCATGGCCTTCCTCATCGGCAAAGGGATCGGCGGCGGCGTAACCGTGCAGCATGCGATATTGCGCGGGGTTGGCCGCCTTCCAGGCGTCGGTGCGGCGGATGTCGGACAGCGAGACCTGCAAGGCGGCGCGCGCGTCCCGGCTCATGGGCGGCAGTTCGTGATAGGCGAATGAGGCGCCGCCCGCGCCCCCGGACGCCGTGCAGCACAGGACCAGCCGGCGGACCCGCGCCGGATGGCGCAGCACCAGCTCCTGGGCGACCATGCCACCAAAGGACACGCCCACCACCAGGGCCTGGTCCCAGCCGGCATGGTCCATCAGGGCGGCGGCATCGTCGGCATAATCCGCCATCGTGTAGGGGATATCGGGTTTGCCGCTTTGCCCCATGCCCCGCTGGTCATGGGTCAGGACGGTGAAATTGCCCTCCAGGGGCCCGAAAAACCGGGTTTCGGGGCGGCGCAGGTCGCCGCCGGTGCCGCCGATGAACAGCAGCGGCGGGCCCGCGCCATGCCGTTCGTAATAGAGCTCGATGTTACCAATGTTAGCAAAGGGCATGGATATCTGGTCCAATTGTTTCAGCCTGGCACGAAATCGCCCCAATTTCCGGCCCGATCGGGCGGCGATTGTGGCCGGAAAGCCTCATAAATTTCCGTGATTTTATTGGATCGGAACCCCCGGTCTGCTATTTTCTTGGCTACTTCAGAGGGGCCCCTTTTGCAGGGGGTTGGACGATGACGATTGGGATGCGCGCTGCGATCTTCGCTGCGGGCCTCGTCGCTGCATTCGCGGGCGGGGCGCGTGCCGATTCGCTCTCGCCGTCACTTTCGCCCTCCTTGCGCTCCTTCGGCGAATCCAAGGCGATCTCGGCCTATGAACTGTCGGCCACCGGCGTGGCCGGATTTGCGCTGCAGCCTGAAGTGACCGCCGCGTTCAGCGGTAGCGCCGCGCAGCTGAACAGCGCCGCCTATGGCACGCCCCTGTCATTGTCGCAGCCCAATTTCGCCAGCAGCACCGTGCTGTCGCCGCACCTGGCGCTGGATGCTGCCCGCGGCATGGACATCGCCCGCCGCTTCAGCGGCGACGGCAGCCCTTCGCCTTTCCTGTCGCCGGTCAATTCGCCCTTCCTGGGCGTGGCCGATGGCGGCCGCTATCTGGGCGTGACCTTCGTGCCGATCACCGCGCTGCGCGTGCGGCTGGGCTCGTCGCTGAACAGCGAGCGGCTTGACCAGTTCGCCTTTGATCCGGTTTCGGCGACCACGCCGATGCTGGGCCTGCTCTACGATCCCAGCCAGACCCAGTCGCTGCTGGCGGGCCTGTCCTGGGACATCTCCGGCGCCACCGGCATCGATGTGAACGCCATCGCCGCCAGCCGTTCGGGTGTGCCGCTGGGCGTCGCGCAGGCCGCGAGTATCGCACCCAAGGCATCGACCCGCGCGATTTCCGTGACGGCGCGGCTGGGCCTGGGTTCGGGCTGGGTGACGACCGCCTCCTTCAGCCAGGGGCTGAGCCAGCTTGATCTGCGCGGCGGCGCGGTCACCGACACGCGCGAACAGTCCTATGCCTTCGCCATCACCAAGCATGGCCTGTTCGGCGGCGACGACTCGCTGGGCCTGTCGCTCAGCCAGCCCGCGCCGTCGATGGCGGGCAGCTTCGCCAGCCTGCTGGGCGGCGCCGGCAGCGGCAGCCTGCCGCCGCTGGTGGTGGGCCGCACGCTGGCGGGCCGTCCGGAAACCGACTTCCAGCTTGGCTATGTCACCAACTTCCTGGATGGCGCGGTGGCGCTGCAGACCAACGCCGCCTATCAGATGAACATCCAGGGCAAGACCGGCGCCAATTCGGTGTCGGTGCTGTCGCGCGCCAAGATCAAGTTCTAGCCGCGCCGTTTGGCCGGCGGGTGCGTTGCGATCCGCCGCCCGCTTCGCTAAAACCCCTGTCTTTCCGCACCCAGAAATCCCAGCACACACTTTCCAGCACACAAGGAACTCGCGCATGGCCGGGCCGCAATTTGTTTATGTGATGAAGGGTCTGTCCAAGACCTATCCCGGCGGCAAGCAGGTGCTGAAGGATATCTGGCTGTCCTTCTATCCGGGCGCCAAGATCGGCATCGTCGGCATCAACGGCGCGGGCAAGTCCACCCTGATGAAGATCATGGCGGGGATGGATTCCGAATTCACCGGCGAGGCCTGGGCCGCCGAAGGGGTGCGCACCGGCTACCTGTCGCAGGAGCCCCAGCTCGATCCCGACAAGAATGTCCGCGACAATGTGATGGAAGGCGTTGCCGCCAAGAAGGCGCTGGTCGATCGTTTCAACGAGATCGCCGCCAACTATACCGACGAAACCGCCGACGAGATGGCGCGCCTGCAGGACGAGATCGAGGCGCAAGGGCTATGGGACCTGGACAGCCAGGTTGACCAGGCGATGGACGCGCTGCGCTGCCCGGACCCGGATGCAGACGTCACGACCCTGTCGGGCGGCGAGCGGCGCCGCGTGGCGCTGTGCAAGCTGCTGCTGGATGCGCCCGACATCCTGCTGCTGGACGAACCGACCAACCATCTGGACGCCGAATCCGTCGCCTGGCTGGAAAAGACGCTGCGCGAATACAAGGGCTGCGTGATCCTGGTTACCCATGACCGCTACTTCCTGGACAATGTCACCGGCTGGATTCTGGAGCTGGATCGCGGCCGCGGCATTCCGCATGAAGGCAACTACACCTCCTTCCTGGACGTGCAGGAAAAGCGCCTGAAGCAGGAATCCAACGAGGAAGCCGCCCAGCAGCGCACCATCGCGCGCGAACGCGAATGGATTTCGCAGAGCCCCAAGGCGCGCCAGGCCAAGTCCAAGGCGCGCATCAGCGCCTATGAGGACCTGGTGGCCAGAAGCCAGGAGCAGCGCCAGGGCACCGCCACCATCATGATCCCCGTGGCCGAACGCCTGGGCAGCGTGGTGGTCGAGGCCGAGGGGCTGGCCAAGGGCTTTGGCGATCGTCTGCTCTACGAGAATGTCAATTTCACCCTTCCGCCCGGCGGCATCGTGGGCGTGATCGGCCCCAACGGCGCGGGCAAGACCACGCTGTTCAAGATGCTGACCGGCCAGGAGAAGCCCGATGCGGGCACGCTGAAGGTCGGTCCCACGGTGCAGATGGGCTATGTCGACCAGAGCCGCGACGCGCTGGACCCGAAGAAGACCGTGTGGGAGGAAATTTCCGGCGGCACCGACATCATCGAGTTCGGCAAGACCAAGATCAATTCACGCGCCTATACCGGCGCCTTCGCCTTCAAGGGCGGCGACCAGCAGAAGAAGGTGGGCCAGCTTTCGGGCGGTGAGCGCAACCGCGTGCACCTGGCCAAGATGCTGAAGTCGGGCGCCAACCTGCTGCTGCTCGACGAACCGACCAACGACCTGGACGTCGACACGCTGCGTGCGCTGGAATCGGCGCTGGAGGATTTCGCCGGCTGCGCCATGATCATCAGCCATGACCGCTGGTTCCTGGACCGCATCGCCACCCACATCCTGGCCTTCGAGGGCGACAGCCATGTCGAATGGTTCGAGGGCAACTATCAGGACTATGAGGCCGACCGCAAACGCCGCCTGGGCATGGAGGCGGACCAGCCCCACAAGATCAAATACAAGCGCTTTGCCCGCGCCTGATCTGAGCGGATGTTTCGCATCCTGAGTTCGTCGCGCGCTCACTCATGGGCTCTTTCGCCCACATCGTTCGCGCGCTCCTGCTCAGGCTGCGAACTCTCTCGCTCAGATGATTTTATTTACCCAGATTCTGCGCCAGGTCGCTCAAGTGGGTGATCAGGGCGCTGATGTTGCCGTTGTTCTGGCCCAGGAAGGCGGTGAACTGGTCGCGCTGTTCCAGCGACAGCCACACACCGGCCACAGCCACATCGACCAGGACCGGCTTGCCGGTATCGGTGCGCACGCGGAAGTCCACTTCCAGCGGCGGGCGCCCGCTGCTGTCCTTGGGATCGATCATCTGGGTGGTGACGATATAGTCGGTGGGCGCGCGCTGGGTCGAACCGGTGACCTTCAGCGTCTGGTTGGAATATTTGCTGAAATAGGACTGGTAGGCGGCCACGGCGTAATTCTGGAACGCCGCCACGAAGGCGTCGACATCGGCGGGCGAGGCGCTGCGCCGGTACTGGCCCAGGGTGAAGACCGCGATGCGGCGCACATCCACCAGGCTGAGCAGGAAGTGCTCGAACTCCTCGCGCTTCTTGGCCTGGCTGAGCGACTTGTCGTTCAGGATCGCCAGGCCCTTCTGGATATTGTCGTTCACGAAGGTGGCGGCCGGATCGGGCGCGGCCAGGGCCGGGCCGGCGGCCAGGGGGGCTGCGGCCAGCAGGCTCAGTGCCAGGGCGGCGCGCTTGAGCAGACCGCGGCGCATAAGGGGCAGGGAGGCATCAGACATGGGAACCCGTTCATCGTGGAACCCGCGCAGGAAAGCGGGTTGGTGTGGCAACTTCAAGACCCCCCACCGGGAGCCGGCGTAAACTTCAACAAGATCAAACGTCACAAATCCGGCAAGTCTCCCACCGGCGGGGCCGCGCCATTGCGAACCTGTTCCGCCCGGATCTGGCGGTAGAGGCTGCGCATGCTGGCGTAGTAGTCGACGGAGTTGCGCTCCACGTCCTGAAGCGTGTCCAGTGTCTCGCTGCGCAGATCCAGCAGCACCATATACTGGCGAAAACCCGCCCACCACAGATGCTGCTTGATCGGGATCAGGTTGGTCGGGTCCAGCAGCACGTTGGCGGCAATGCCCACCGTGTCGCGCGGATTGGATGGCCCCAGCAGGGGGATCATCAGATAGGGGCCTTCGCCCACCCCCCAGACCGCCAGGGTCTGGCCGACATCCTCGCCATGCGCGGCAAGGCCCATCCGGCTGGCCGGGTCGAACAGCCCCCCAAGCCCCAGGGTGGAATTGATCACAAAACGCTCGGCGGTCACCCCGCCGCGGCTGACCTCGCCCTGGGCGATGTCGTTCACAAAGGTGATCGGTCCGCCCAGATTGCCCAGGAAATTGTGGATTCCGCGCCGTCCCGGCTCGGGAATCCAGTCGCGATAGCGCGTCAGGGTCGGCACCAGGCAGCAACGGTCCCACCAGCGGTTGGCCTGGAAAATCGCGCGGTTGGTGGGCTCCAGCGGGTCGTTCTGCGCCAGCGCCTGGGGCGAAGCGGTGGTGCAGGCGCTGAGCAACAGGGCCATCAGGCCCGCAGCACCCAGGGCGCGAACCAGCCCACTTATATCTGACAACCGCGACACTGCCTTTGCCCCTTGCCCGCCCGCGGGGGCCTAACCCCTTGGCTGTTCCCTGCAATTGGGCCGCTTTTGCCGGGTTTCAAGGCCCCAAGTCCAGCCCCTTGCGGTCGCGCCTGCGCTGAGCATATAAAGATATGTTTATATGTAGGAAGGCTATGGACAGGCTGGTTTCCATGCTGCGGGCTGCAGGCGACCCCACGCGGTTGCGCCTGTTGCTGCTGTTGCGCCAGGCCGAGCTGACGGTCAGCGAGCTGATCGAGATCGTCGGCCAGAGCCAGCCGCGCGTTTCGCGCCATCTCAAGCTGCTCAGCGAGGCGGGGCTGGTCGAACGCTTCAAGGAAGGCAGCTGGGTGTTCTGCCGCGCCGCCGATCGGGGGGTGGGGGCCGATCTGGGCCGTGCCATCGCCGATCTGGCCGATCCGGCCCTGCAGGAGGCCGACCGGGCCCGCCTGTCGCATGTGCGTGCCGCGCGCGCCGAGGCGGCTTCGGCCTATTTCAAGGCCAACGCCGCCGAGTGGGAACGCATCCGCGCCCTGCACGCGCCCGAACAGGAGGTCGAGGACGCCATCCTGCGCCGCCTGACCGGCCGGCCGATCCACGATCTGCTGGATGCGGGCACCGGCACCGGGCGGATGCTGGAATTGCTGGCCCCGCACGCCGCCCGCGCGGTGGGTATCGATGTCAGTTCTGAAATGCTGGCGATCGCGCGCGACCGGCTGCTGCGCGCCGGCATCAACGATGCCCAGGTGCGGCTGGGCGATGCCTATCGCCTGCCCTTCGCCAATGGCGCGGGCGATGAGGGCTTCGACGTGGTGCTGTTCCATCAGGTTCTGCACTATATGGACGATCCGGGCGCCGCCGTGGCCGAGGCCGCGCGGGTGATGAAAAAAGGCGGGCGGCTGCTGATCGCCGACTTCGCCTCTCACACCGTCGAATTCCTGCGCGATGAGTTCGCCCATCGCCGCCTGGGCTTTTCGGACCGGGAAGTGGGGGGCTGGCTGTCCGCAGCCGGCCTGACCGCCGCCGGTGTCGAGACAATCGCCCCGCACGCCGATGCGGGGGAAAAACTGACGGTCAAGCTGTGGCTGGCCGATAAAAAGAAGGACGGGGGATGAGCCTGCAATCCGCAATCACCGGCGGCGCGCCGCTGGTGTCGTTTGAATTTTCGCCGCCGCGCTCGCAAGAGGCCGAAGCCTCGCTGTGGCAGGCGATCCGCAGGCTGGAGCCGCTGGCGCCTGCCTTCGTCTCGGTCACCTATGGCGCGGGCGGTTCGACGCGCGAGCGCACCCACGCCACCGTCAAGCGCATGGTCGAGGAAACCAGCCTGAAGCCGGCGGCGCATCTGACCTGCGTGGCGGCCTCGCGCGGCGAGATCGATGATATCGTGCGCGCCTATTGGGATGCGGGCATCCGCCACATCGTGGCGCTGCGCGGCGACATGCCCGACATGACCGGCGCCTATCAGCCCCATCCCGAAGGCTATCGCTCGACCCCCGAACTGATCGCGGGTATCCGCAAAATCGCCCCCTTTGAAGTGTCGGTCAGCTTCTATCCCGAGCGTCATCCCGATTCGCCCAGCCACGGCCATGACATCGACCTGCTGAAGGCCAAGATGGATGCGGGCGCCAGCCGCGCGCTGGGCCAGTTCTGTTTCGACAACGAATTGACCGCGCGTTTCCGCGACGATGCCGCACGCGCCGGCATCACCATTCCGGTCGTGCCCGGCATCATGCCCACCACCAACTTCCGCGGCGTCGAGCGGATGTCGGCGCGTTGCGGCGCGTCGATCCCCGATTGGCTGGCGCGCGCCTATGAAGGGCTGGACGAGGATGTGGAAAGCCGGCGCATCGTCGCCGCTGCGGTGCTGGCCGACCAGGTGCAGGAGCTGCGCGCCCAGGGCTTCGGCCAGTTCCACTTCTATACCCTGAACCAGGCCAACCTGACCTATGCGGCCTGCCGCCTGCTGGGCGTGCGTCCGCCCCATGACACCGTTTCCAAGGACTGAGACATGACCAACAACCGCCAAGCCCGCATCGCCTGGATGAAAGAGGAGGCCAAAAAGCGCCTTCTGCTGCTGGACGGCTCCTGGGGCGTGATGATCCAGGGCTTCAAGCTGGGCGAGGATGATTTTCGCGGTGAGCGTTTTGGCAATCACCCGTCGGAGCTGAAGGGCAACAACGATCTTCTGACCCTGACCCGGCCCCAGATCATCCAGGACATCGGCCGGATGTATCTGGAAGCGGGCGTCGACTTCATCGAGACCAACACCTTCAACTCCAACTTCACCAGCCAGGAGGATTACGGCCTGGGCCATCTGGTGGGCGAGTTGAACGAGGCGGGCGCGCGGCTGGCGCGTGCGCTGTGCGAGGAATATTCAACGCCCGAGCGGCCGCGCCTGGTGGCCGGCGTGCTGGGCCCGGCCAACCGCACCGCTTCCATTTCGCCGGACGTCAACGATCCGGCTTTCCGCAACATCACTTTCGATGCCCTGCGTGCCACCTATCGCGATGCGGCGCGCGGGCTGATCGTTGGCGGCGCCGACGTGCTGATGATCGAGACGGTGTTCGACACGCTGAACGCCAAGGCCGCGGTCTTCGCCATCGAGGAAGTGTTCGAGGAAACCGGCACGCGGCTTCCGGTCTGGATTTCCGGCACCATCACCGACCTGTCGGGCCGCACCCTGACCGGCCAGACGCCGACCGCCTTCTGGCACAGCCTGCGCCATGCCGATCCTTTTGCCATCGGGCTGAACTGCGCGCTGGGCGCCAAGGAACTGCGGCCCTATATCGCCGAACTGGCGGGCGCCTGCGACACGCTTGTGTCGGCCCATCCCAATGCCGGCCTGCCCAACGAATTCGGCGGCTATGACGAGACGCCGGAGATGATGGCCGAAATGATCGGGGAGTTTGCCCGTTCCGGTCTGGTCAACATTGTCGGCGGCTGCTGCGGCACAAAGCCCGAGCACATCGCCGCCTTCGGCAAGGCCATCGCCGGGGTCACGCCCCGCGCCATTCCGGACAAGCCGAAATACATGCGCCTGTCGGGGCTGGAGCCCTTTACCCTGACGCCCGACCTGAACTTCATCAATGTGGGCGAGCGCACCAACATCACCGGCAGCGCCAAGTTCCGCAAGCTGATCGCCGCCAATGATTACGAGGCGGCGCTGGATGTCGCGCGCAGCCAGGTGGAGAACGGTGCGCAGATCATCGACATCAACATGGACGAGGGGCTGATCGACAGCGAGGCGGCGATGACCCGCTTCGTCAACCTGATTGCGTCGGAACCGGACATTTCAAAAGTGCCGCTGATGATCGACAGCTCCAAATGGAGCGTGATCCAGGCAGGGCTGAAATGCTGTCAGGGCAAGGCGGTGGTCAACTCCATTTCGCTGAAGGAAGGCGAGGAGGCTTTTATCGCCCATGCCCGTGAGGTGCGCCGCTTCGGCGCCGCCGTGGTGGTGATGGCCTTTGACGAGACCGGCCAGGCCGACACACGCGCGCGCAAGCTGGAAATCTGCAAGCGCGCCTATGACATCCTGGTGAACCAGGTTGGTTTTCCGCCCGAGGACATCATCTTCGACCCCAACATCTTCGCGGTCGCCACCGGCATCGAGGAGCACAACGAATACGGCAAGGCCTTTATCGAGGCCACGGCAGAGATCCGCGCCGCCTGTCCGCATGCCCATATCAGCGGCGGCGTTTCCAACTTCTCCTTCTCCTTCCGCGGCAATGATGCGGTGCGCGAGGCGATGCATTCGGTGTTCCTGTTCCACGCCATCAAGGCGGGCATGGACATGGGCATCGTCAATGCCGGGCAGTTGACCGTCTATCAGGACATTCCCACGCCGCTGCGCGAGGGGATCGAGGACGTGCTGTTCAACCGCAGCCCCGAGGCCACCGAAAAGCTTCTGGAACTAGCGCAGCAGTTCAAGGGCGGCGGCGCCGAGGCCAAGGTGGAAGATGCCGCCTGGCGCAGCCATCCGGTCAACGAGCGCATCACCCATGCCATGGTGCACGGCATCGACACCTTCATCGTGGAAGATACCGAGGAGGCGCGCGCCGCCGCCACCCGCCCGCTGGACGTGATCGAAGGCCCGCTGATGGCGGGCATGAATGTGGTGGGCGACCTGTTCGGGTCGGGCAAGATGTTCCTGCCCCAGGTGGTCAAGTCCGCCCGCGTGATGAAGAAGGCGGTGGCCTATCTGCTGCCCTTCATGGAAGACGACAAATCCGCGGCGGCCGAAAGCGCCGGGCGCATCATCATGGCGACGGTGAAGGGCGATGTGCACGACATCGGCAAGAACATCGTCGGCGTGGTGCTTCAGTGCAACGGCTATGAGGTGATCGACCTGGGGGTGATGACGCCGACCCAGAAGATTCTGGACGCCGCGAAAGAGCACAAGGCCGACATCATCGGCCTGTCGGGCCTGATCACCCCGTCGCTGGACGAGATGGTGACGGTGGCCAGCGAGATGGAGCGCCAGGGCTTTTCCATTCCGCTGCTGATCGGCGGGGCGACCACCTCCAAGGTGCACACCGCGGTCAAGATCAACCCGGCCTATGCCAAGGGCCAGACCGTCTATGTCACCGACGCCAGCCGCGCGGTGGGCGTCGCCTCCAGCCTGTTGTCGAAGGATGGCGGGGCCACCTATGCCGCCGGCATCCGCGCCGAATATGAGAAGATGGCGGCGGCGCATGCCGGCCAGCGCAGTAACGCAAGGCGCCTGACGCTGGAACAGGCGCGCGCCAACCGCGCCACGCCGGATTTCACCAAGGCCGCGCCCGCGCCCAAGTTCCTGGGCACCAGGGTGTTCGACAATTACGACCTGGCCGAACTGGCCCGCTATATCGACTGGGGCCCCTTCTTCCAGACATGGGAATTGGCCGGGCCGTTCCCCGCTATCCTCACCGACGAAAAGGTGGGCAAGGTGGCGTCGGACCTGTATCGCGACGCCCAGGCGATGCTGAAAAAAATCATCGACGAGAAGTGGCTGACCGCGCGGGCGGTGATCGGCTTCTGGCCCGCCAGCAGCACGGACGATGACATTCTGGTCTATGGCGGCGAAGACCGCGCGACGCCCATCGCCACCCTGCACACCCTGCGCCAGCAGATGGCGCGCGAGAACGGCCGCCCCAACCTGGCGCTGGCCGACTTCATCGCGCCGGATGGCAAGGACTATATCGGCGGCTTCGCGGTGACCGCCGGCATCGGCGAGGAAAGGCACCTTCAGGCGTTCAAGGACGCCAAGGACGACTATTCCGCCATCCTGCTGTCAGCCCTGTCGGACCGCCTGGCCGAAGCCTTCGCCGAGCGCATGCATGAGCGCGTGCGCAAGGAGTTCTGGGCCTATGCCGCGGACGAGAATCTCAGCAATGACGAACTCATCAAGGAAGCCTATACCGGCATCCGGCCCGCGCCTGGCTATCCGGCCCAGCCCGAGCACAGCGAAAAGGGCACGCTGTTCGCCCTGCTGGATGCGGAAAGGCAGATCGGGGTGAAGCTGACCGAAAGCTATGCCATGTGGCCGGGCTCGTCGGTGTCGGGCTTTTATTATGCCCATCCCGAAAGCCGCTATTTCGGGGTCGGCAAGATCGAGCGCGACCAGGTGGAAGACTATGCCCGCCGCAAGGGCTGGACCATCGCGGAAGCCGAACGTTGGCTGGCGCCGCTGCTGAACTATAATCCCCGCGAAACCAGCGCGGCCTGACGGATGGCTGTTCAGGCCCGCTGCGGATAGGAATGTCTGATGTCGGTCTGGGGTAAAGTGGGTGGAGCGGTGACGGGGCTGGCCTTGGGTGGCCCCGTGGGCGCGCTCGTCGGCGCGGTGGCCGGCCATTTCCTGATCGATCGCGAGGCCGATCCGGGCCTGACCTTCACCATCGCGGTGATCGCGCTGGCGGGCAAGATGGCCAAGGCCGACGGCTCGGTCAGCGACGCCGAGCTGGAGGCCTTTGCCCGCGTCTTCCGCGTGCCGCCGGAAGAGGAAGCCAATGTCGCGCGCATCTTCAACCTGGCGCGCCAGGATGTCGCCGGCTACGAGCATTATGCCAGCCAGATCGCCAAGCTGTTCGTGGACAATCCGGCGGTGCTGGAAGACGTGCTGGACGGGCTGTTCGAAATCGCCAAGGCGGACGGGGTGCTGCATCCGGGCGAGTCGGCCTTCCTGGAACGGGTGGCGGAAATCTTCGGCTTCGCGCCGGGGGAATTTCGCCGCATTCGCGCCGCCCATTTCGCGCCCGAACTGACCGATCCCTATGTGATCCTGGGCGTGGCCTATGTCGCCAGCGACGAGGAGATTCGCCAGACCTATCGCCGGCTGGTGCGCGAGAACCATCCCGACAGCATGATCGCGCGCGGCGTGCCGCCGGAGTTCGAAAAGCTGGCCAATGACAAGCTGGCGGCGATCAACAATGCCTGGACCAAGATCCGGGAGGAGCGGGGGATGGGCAAATGAGACGCGTCGACCGCCCATCGCCCAACCATGACGACCGCAAGGGCGCGCCGATCGACATGCTGGTGCTGCATTACACCGGCATGCCCACCGGCGCGGCGGCGCTGGAACGGCTGTGCGATCCGGCGGCAAAGGTGTCGGCCCATTACACCATTGATGAGGACGGCACGGTCTATGCCCATGTGGCCGAGGAACGCCGCGCCTGGCATGCCGGCGTGTCGCACTGGGCGGGGCAAAGCGACATCAACAGCCGCTCCATCGGGATCGAGCTGGTCAATCCCGGCCATGAATTCGGCTATCGGCCGTTCCCGGAAGAACAGATCGGCGCGCTGACCACGCTGTGCCATTCCATCCTGATACGCCATCCCATTCCGTCCTGGCGGGTGCTGGGCCATTCCGACGTGGCCCCGGCGCGCAAGGAGGATCCGGGCGAGCTGTTTCCGTGGGCACGATTGGCGAAAGCGGGCATCGGGCTTTTTCCAGGTGTCTCCAACGCGCAGGACAGCACCTTGGGCGCCGACGCGCTGGCTCGCTTCGGCTATGACCCCGATGCGCCCCAGGACAAGGCGATCGTGGCCTTTCAGCGCCATTTCCGCCCCGCCCGCCTGACCGGGACATGGGACGATGAATGCGCGCGGCTGCTGCACGGTCTTCTGGAAAAGTTCAGCCGTCCCGCGCTATAACCCGCGGGTCAGATGGCCGGGTGACCGCGGGCAGGGCAACCTGTTCGAGGAAAGTCCGGGCTCCACGGAAAGACGGTGCCGGATAACGTCCGGCGGGGGCGACCCCAGGGATAGCGCCACAGAAATGACACCGCCTAAGTCCCTAAAGGACCGGCAAGGTTGAAATGGTGCGGTAAGAGCGCACCGCGGGACTGGCAACAGGACCGGCAAGGCAAGCCCCACCGGGAGCAAGACCAAATAGGGACGGCGCATGGCGTTTTCCGCGCTGCCGTCCGGGTCGGTCGCGCGAGGCATGTGGCGACACATGTCCCAGAGGAATGGTCACCCCTTCAGCAATGAAGGACAGAACCCGGCTTACAGGCCATCTGATTCTATTTTTTTTGAACCCCTCCGGTTTCAGCTTCCTCTCGCTCGCTTCGCTCCGCTCGATCGCTGAAACCACCTCCCCTTCCAGCCGGCTTCGCCGACGAAGGGGAGGGGTATTTTGAACCCCCTCTGTCGCAACTCGATCTGCCTTCGGCAGACCCATCGTTGCGACATCTCCCCCTTTTTATGCGCTTTGCGCAAAAGGGGGAGGTTGGTCCATGTCTGCTGAGAGAGGTGCGGCGCTTTACAGTCCCGCCTTCTTCGCCGGGACTTCGCCGATGGCCGACCAGTCGCGGTCCTGCCAGCCCCACTGGATCGCCTGTTCGTAATGGGCCTTCAGAAGATCCGCGGTGGGCATGTCGACCATCAGCCCCTTGGCGGCGGTGCGCGCCAGGTTCACGTCCTTCAGCCCCAGCGTCAGCAGGAAGCCCGCCGGCTCATACTGGTGGTTCAGCACCATCTGGCCGTAATTCTTGAACACCGCGCCGGTGAACAGCCGCCCGCTCATCACGTCATGGAACTGGGCCGGATCGACCCCGCCCTTGCGCAGCAGGGCAAAGGCCTCGCCGATCGCTTCCAGCTCGCTGGCGATCATGAAGTTGCCGCAGATCTTGAAAAGATTGGCCCGCCAGGCCTCGTCGCTGACCACCACGGTGCGGCTGCCGATCACATCGAACACCGGCTGCATGGGCTTGAGCGCGTCGCCATGGCCGCCCGCCACCAGCACAAGCTGGGCGCTTTCGGCCATGTCGGGCCGGCCGAACACCGGCGCGGAGACGTAATAAAGCCCCTTGTCCTTGTGGACCTGCTGAAGCTGCTTGGCGAAATCGACCGAGATGGTCGCCATGTTCACATGGATCAGGTTCTTGGCGGCCTTTTCCAGCAGGGGCCCGGCCAGGCCGACGTCCTGCATCACCAGGTCGTTGGCCAGCATCGAAAACACCGCTTCGCCCTGCATCGCCTCTTCGGGGGCGGCGGCGGCGATGGCGCCCTTGGCGACCAGCGCCTCGACCGGGGCCTTGCTGCGATTCCAGACCGTGACACTGTGGCCCGCCTTCATCAGGTTTTCCGCCACATGGCCGCCCATGCGGCCCAGTCCGATGAATCCGATCTTCATGACAATGTCCTTCGTCTCTTTCGCTGTAGCTGTGCCCGCGCGGCGGCGGCACTCTCGTTCCGGGACCACCCCGCCCGCAAGCCCCGCGGCACGCATTGCTGCATCCAGCCCACTGCCGACGCGGCGAATCACCCACCGGTTGTACCTACCGGGACCCTGTGACAGACTGGCAATGCTGCCACCTTGGGTTGTAACTGCCGCCGGCCCGGCAGCGATCCGTTAAGGGCTTGTTTACGGACGTCACCACATTCTTAACACGTTCGTTAATCGTTCCGCCGATTCAAGGGCTGGGGCCTGTACCCTTGCAAAGACACAAGCCAAGTCCCTCAAAACGCTGGCATTTTATTTGACGGGCCAATTCATCCCATGATATCCCATACCGTCCCATAGGTCGTTATCAGACCGCCTGATCAGGGCCGACCATCCGGCCAACCAGGCAATCGGGACTAGGGGGTTTCGTAAGGCGATGACCGGGTTGGTCCAGCCGTTCATTTCGGCGGTGCCGGGCGCGCTCGACGGCAAGGGGCGGGTGTGCATCCCGTCGGCCTACCGTGAAATCCTCACGGCCCAGGGCACGGCCGGAGTCTATGTCTGCCCCAGCTTCATCGATCCGGTTCTGGATGCCTTTGGCCAGGTGCTGCTGGACCAGACCACGCAGCGTTATGCCGATCACGATCCCTTCTTCTCGCCGGGCTTCGACGATGACGCCACCGCGCTGATCGCGCGCACCCAGCTTCTGAAGGTCGACGCCACCGGCCGCGTCAGCCTGCCCGATGCGATGATCGCCCATGCCGGGCTGAAGGACCGCGTGGTCTTCACCGGCAAGCTGCAGAAATTCCAGATCTGGGATGCCGACCGTTACGCCGAGATCGAGGCCGCCGCGGTTGCGCGCGTGAAGGCCAAGTATGAGCGCATGCGGAGTGAAAACGCATGAGCGGGCAAACCAATTCCGGTCATGTGCCGGTGATGCTGGCCGAGGTTCTGGCGGCGCTGTCGCCCAGGGACGGCGAGCGCTATGTCGATGGCACCTTCGGCGGCGGCGGCTACAGCCGCGCCATCCTGGAAGCCGCCGACTGCCGCGTGCTGGGCATCGACCGCGATCCCGACGCCATCGCGCGCGGGCAGAAGCTGGTGGACGCCTTTGGCGGACGGCTTTCGCTGGTGCAGGGCGAATTTTCGCGCATGGGTGATTTTGCAGAAGAAAGCGATGGCATCGTCCTGGACCTGGGCGTCTCCTCCTTCCAGTTCGACGAACCGGCGCGCGGCTTCTCCTTCCGCGAGGACGGGCCGCTGGACATGCGCATGAGCCGCTCTGGCCCCAGCGCCGCCGATGTCGTCAACGGCGCCGAGGAACGCGAACTGACCCGCATCATCGCCCGCTATGGCGAGGAAAAGAACGCCCGCCGCATCGCCCGCGCGATCATCGCCGCGCGGCCCATTACCGGCACCGCCCAGCTTGCCAAGATCGTTTCGGACGCGCAGGGCCCCGCGGCGCTGCGCTTTGCCATTCATCCGGCCACCCGCACTTTCCAGGCCCTGCGCATTCATGTGAATGACGAACTGGGCGAGCTGGAGCGCGGGCTGGAAGCGGCGCTGGGAATCCTGAAGGCGCATGGCCGCCTGGTGGTCGTTTCCTTCCACAGCCTGGAAGACCGCATCGTCAAGCGCTTCCTGGCCCAGCGCAGCACGACGGCGCCGCGCGCCTCGCGCCATGCGCCCGAAGCGCCCGCGGCGCACGCCCTTTTCGAACTGATGCCTGCCTGCACCCCGACGGAAGCGGAAATCGCGGCGAACCCGCGCGCCCGCTCCGCCCGGTTGCGCGCGGGCGTGAAGCTTGCGGCCTAGGAGGTCAACATGGTTCGCGTGATCAACTTCTTCTGCGTGGCGCTGATGGGCCTGACGATCCTGGCCCTCTATCATGTCTCCGAGCGCACCCGTGATGCGCGCCTGGAACTGGCCAGGGTCAACCACGAGATCACCCGCCAGCATTCGGACATCGCGGTTCTGGAAACCGAATGGCAGCATGTGGCCGCGCCCGGCCGCATCCAGCAACTGGCCGAAGCGCATCTGGGCATGAGCGACAATGCCTCCGCCCAGCTTTCGTCCTTCGACATGCTGCCGCGCCGCGGCGATGCCGCCGCGCTGAACAACACGCCGCTGCGCAACGCCAACGCCGTGCTGCCCGCCAATCCGCCGGGCGCCACCGCCGCGGTTTCGACCATCACGACCCCGGCGTCTGGCATGTGAGGCAATGCGCGAGGCTCCCACTCTCTATCAGCGTCGAATTGTCATTGGAGCGGGCATCTGTGTCATCGCTTTCGCGCTTGTGGGAATCCGCCTGGTCCATGTCTCGCTGCTGAAAGGCTGGGACGCCGGCCGTGCCCACGCCCCCATCGTGGCGCGCGCCGACCTGACCGACCGCAACGGCGAACTTCTGGCCCGCGACCTGCCGGTAAAAGACCTTTACGCCCGGCCCAAATTCTTTGCCGATCCCGCCGGCGCGGCTGAAGGACTGGCCGCCGCCACCGGCGCCAGCGCCAGGCGCCTGGAAAAGGCGTTCCGCACGGCCAAGCACGCCTATGTGCTGGTGGCGCGGCAGATCACGCCCGATGACGAAGCCAAGGTGATGCAGCTTGGCCTGCCGGGCCTGGAGTTCGAGCCCAGCGCCAAGCGCTATTATCCCGATGGGCGCACCGCCGCCCAGGTCACCGGCGTCACCGACCTGGACAATAACGGCATCTCCGGTCTGGAGCTGGGCCTGCAGCCGGAAATTCACGCCGCCGCCGCCAGGGGCCATGAACGCGGCCAGGTCGCAACCTCGATCGACATGCGCGTGCAGTACATCCTGGCGCATGAACTGGAACAGGCGCGCCAGACCTTCACCGCCAAGGCGGCCGGCGGCATCGTGATGGATGTGAAGACCGGCGAGATCCTGGGCATGGTGTCGCTGCCCGATTTCGATCCCAACCAGCGCGGGCTGGCGCCCGGCGACTCGCGCCGCAACATCATGGCCCAGGACGTCTACGAGCTGGGTTCGGTGTTCAAGATCTTCTCCTTCACCATGGCGCTGGACGACCACACGCTCAACCTGAACGAGGTCTTCCCGATCAACCGCGATTACAAGGTTGGCCGCTATACCATCCATGAGGCCGAGCGCATGCCCGCCACGCTGGCGGCGCGCGATGTGCTGGCCCAGTCGTCGAACATCGGCACCTCGCAGATCGTGCTGCGCTCGGGCGCGCAGGTGCAGCGCGCATTCCTGGACCATATGGGGCTGTTGAAGCCCGTCGAAACCGATCTGCCGGAAAGCGCGCGGCCGCTCTATCCGGCGATCAAGAACTGGGGCCAGATCGAAACCGCCACCATCGGTTTCGGCCAGGGCATCTCGGTCAGCCCGCTCAGCTTCGTGACCGCCGCCGCCGAAGTGGTCAATGGCGGGCGGCGCATCACGCCCACCTTCCTGCGCCAGAACGGCAAGGACCGGCGCGGGGAACAGGTTATCAGTCACGAGACCAGCGTGAAGATGCGCGACCTGCTGCGCTATGTCGTCACCAGCGGTTCGGGCAAGAAGGCCGATATCGAGGGCTATGACGTGGGCGGCAAGACCGGCTCGGCCCAGGTGCCCGGTCCCAATGGCCGCTATCTGCCGCGCGCGCTGCGCACCTCCTTCTTCGCGGTCTTTCCCGCCCACCAGCCGCGCTACATCGTTTATGTGCTGATGGACCAGCCGCATGGCACCAAGGCCACCGCCGGCTTTGCCCTGGCGGGCTGGACCGCCGCGCCTGCCGCCGGCCGGGTGATCGAACGCATCGCGCCGCTGCTGGGCGTGCCCAAGCAGAGCGAGCCCACGCGCCTGGCCCGCGACACGACACAGCAGCAAGACGGGGCTCAGCCTGTATCGGCCTCAGAGTCTCCGTGATGACGCCACATTCGGATTCGATAAGGGCGGACAACAAGGCGGGAAACGCCAGTTTGGGTGAGATGGACTTTACCGGCCTGACAAGCGACAGCCGCAAGGTGGCGCCCGGCTATCTGTTCGCGGCGCTGTCGGGCAGCAAGACCGATGGCGCGCGCTTCATCGCCGATGCGGTGGCGCGCGGGGCGGTGGCGGTGCTGGGCGTGCCCGCGCTGGCCGATGCCGTCGCAAGCTCCGGCGTGCGTTTCATCGCCGATGACAATCCGCGCGCGCGCCTGGCCCATATGGCGGCGGAATTTTACGGCGCCCAGCCCGAAACCGTCGCCGCCGTCACCGGCACCAAGGGCAAATCCTCCATCGTCGCCTTCCTGCGCGAGATCTGGACCATGCTGGGCCATCCGGCCGCCAGCCTGGGCACGGTGGGCGTGATGGGGCCCAAGGGCGCGATGCCGCTGCAGCACACCACGCCGGACCCGGTGGAAATTCACGCCCTGCTGGCGAAACTGGCCGATGAGGGTGTCGATCACCTGGCGATCGAGGCGTCCAGCCATGGCCTGGACCAGCACCGGCTGGACGGGGTCAGGATCGCCGCGGTGGGTTTCACCAACATCACCCGCGATCACATGGATTATCACCCCACCTTCGACGACTACCTGAAGGCCAAGCTGCGCCTGTTCGCGCAAGTGGCGAAGGATGGCGCGGTGGCGGTGGTCAATGCCGATGCCGCCCATGCCGAGGCCTTCATCGCCGCTGCCAGGGCGCGCGGCCTGACGCTGATGACGGTGGGCGAGACGGGCGGCGACATCCGGCTTGCCGCACGCGAAAGCCTGGGCGACAGCCAGAAACTCACCATCGTCCATGCCGGGCACACTTATATTGTTACCCTGCCGCTGGCCGGGGACTTTCAGGCCGCCAACGCGCTGGTCGCGGCGGGACTGGCGATCGGCCTCGGCGCCGCGCCCGCAAAAGTCTTTGCCGCGCTGGAAGGGCTGAAAGGCGCGCCGGGCCGCATGGAAAAGGTGGCCTTTGCCGTGTCGGGCGCGCCCGTCTATGTCGATTATGCCCACACCCCCGACAGTCTGGAAAAAGTGCTTCAGGCGCTGCGCCCGCACACCGCGGCGCGGCTGCATGTGGTGTTCGGCTGCGGCGGCGACCGCGACCGCGGCAAGCGTCCCCTGATGGGCGCCATCGCCGCGCGCCTGGCCGATGACGTGATCGTCACCGACGACAATCCACGCAGCGAGGACCCAGCCGCCATCCGTTCCGAAATCCTGGCCGCCGCACCCGGTGCGCGCGAGATCGGCGACCGTGCCCAGGCCATTCGCGCCGCGATGGGCGCGCTGGCAAAAGGCGATGTGCTGGTGATCGCCGGCAAGGGCCATGAGACGGGCCAGTATATCAAGGGCGTGACCCATCCCTTCAGCGACCGCGAGCAGGCGATTGCCGCCGCCACCGAGCTGGGAGGGCGCAGCGCATGAGCCTTTGGACCCACCAGGAAGCCGAAGCCGCCACGCTGGGCACGGCGAGTGCGCCCTTCACCGTGGACGGCCTGTCGATCGACACGCGCACGCTGAAGCCGGGCGACCTGTTCGTGGCGCTGCAAGGCGACAATCGCGATGGCCATGCCTTTGTGCAGGCCGCCTTCGACGCACAAGCCGCCGCTGCGCTGGTCACCCACCGCCCCGATGGTGCAACCGGACCGCTGCTGACGGTGGCGCATACCCAGCGCGCGCTGGAAGACCTGGCGCGTGCCGCCCGCGCGCGCTCCAACGCCAAAATCCTGGCCGTAACCGGCAGTGCCGGAAAGACCACCACCAAGGAAATCCTGCGGCTGGCCTGCAACGCGCTGGGCCGCACCCATGCCAGTGCCGCCTCCTACAACAATCACTGGGGCGTGCCCTTGTCGCTGGCCAGCCTGCCGCGCGACGCCGAATATGGCGTGTTCGAAGTGGGCATGAACCATTTCGGCGAGCTTCGGAACCTGGTCAGCTTCGTGCGGCCGCATGTGGCGCTGGTCACCACCATCGCCCCGGCGCATCTGGAATTCTTCGGCAGCGCCGAGGCCATTGCCGATGCCAAGTCGGAAATCTTCGAAGGGCTTGTGCCCGGCGGCGCGGCACTGATCCCCGCCGACAATGACCATGCCGCCCGCCTGATCGCCCGCGCCCGCCAGGCGCAGGTCGGTACCATCATCACCTTTGGGCAGACCGGACAGGCCAGGCTTCTGTCCTTCACGCCCGATGCGGCGGGCATGCGGCTGAAGGCCGACATTCTGGGCGTTTCGGTCGACTGCCTGGTGGGCGCGCCGGGCGGCCATATCGCCGCCAATGTTGTGGGTGCGCTGGCGGCCGTCGCACTGGTGGACGGCGATGTGCTGAACGCGGCGGCGGCGCTGAAAGATTTTACCGCCCTGAAGGGACGCGGCGCCCGCTTCGATGCCGGCGGCATCCATGTGATCGACGAGAGCTACAACGCCAATCCCGCCTCGATGGCCGCCGCCCTGGCGCTGCTGGGGGATGTTCCGGCATCCCAGGGCAAAAAGGGCCGCAAGATTGCCATTCTGGGTTCGATGCTGGAGATGGGCGAGGGCGGGGCGGCCCATCATGCCGGGCTGATCGCGCCGATCACCGCCAACAAGGTCGACCTGGTGTTTGCCGTGGGCCCCGAAATGCTGGCGCTGTGGAAACAGGTTCCGCCCGCGCTGCGCGGCGGATTTGCCGAAAACGTGCAGGAAATCCTGCCGGTGCTGGAAAAAGCCCTCGAACCCGGCGATACCGTGCTGGTCAAGGGCTCCAACGGCGTGAAACTGTCCGCCGTCATCGCCGCCCTGTCGGCCCGTAAAGGCGGGGGACGCTGAATGCTATATTACCTGTCGCTGCTCACCCATACCGACCAGCTCGCCTTCTTCCGCCTGTTCGGATATCTGAGCTTCCGCGCCATGGCGGCGGTGGTGACCGCGCTGGTGATCGCCTTCTGGATCAATCCCATGCTGATCCGCTGGCTGAAGATGAAGCAGGGCAAGGGCCAGCCGATCCGCGCCGACGGTCCCGCCCGTCACCTGCTGGAAAAGGCCGGCACGCCCACCATGGGCGGTCTTCTGATCCTGATCCCCTGGCTGGGTTCGACGCTTCTTTGGGCCAGCCTGTCCAACCGCTATGTCTGGATCGTGCTGCTGGTCACCGCGGCCTTCGGCCTGCTGGGCTTCATGGATGACTATTATAAAGTGACCAAGCGCACGTCTGACGGGCTTTCGGGCAAGTCGCGCCTGGCCATCGAGTTCGCCGTCGCCATGCTGGCGACCTGGCTGGTGATGCGGATCGAGGCGCCCAATCTCCAGGGCATGCTGGCGGTGCCCTTCATCAAGTCGGCGCTGCTGCCCTTCGGCCTGTTCTTCATCCTGATCGGCGGCTGCACCATCGCGGGCGCGGCCAATGCGGTGAACTTCACCGACGGGCTGGACGGGTTGGCGATCATGCCGGTGCTGATCGCGGCGGCGACCTTCACCCTGATCGTCTATCTGGTCGGCAATGAGCGTTTCGCCACTTATCTGCAACTGCCCTATGTCGCCGGGTCCGGCGAGCTGGCGGTGTTCCTGGCGGCGCTGATCGGCGCGGGTCTTGGCTTTCTCTGGTACAACGCCCCGCCCGCCGCCATCTTCATGGGCGATACGGGCTCCCTGCCGCTGGGCGGCGCGCTGGGCGCGGTCGCGGTGGTGGCCAAGCACGAGATCGTGCTGGCGATCGTGGGCGGCCTGTTCGTGCTGGAAACCGTGTCGGTGATCGTGCAGGTCGTGTCGTTCAAGCTGACCGGCAAGCGGGTTTTCCGCATGGCGCCGATCCATCATCATTACGAGCAGCTTGGCTGGACCGAGCCCACCATCGTGATCCGTTTCTGGATCGTGGCGGTGGTGCTGGCGCTCCTGGGCCTTGCCACGCTGAAGCTGCGGTGACGCGATGATCCCCGCCCGCTCCTTCAAAGGCAAAACCGTCGCGGTCTTCGGACTGGCCCGCACCGGGCTGGGCGCGGTCGCGTCGCTGGCGGCCGGGGGTGCGCGGGTGATTGCCTGGGACGACTCTTCCGCGGCGCGCGATCTGGGCGGCCAGGCGGGCGCCGAACCCACGCCCTGGCGCGAATGGGACTGGCAGCAGATCGCCGCCCTGGTGCTGTCGCCCGGCGTGCCGCTGACCCATCCCAAGCCGCACGAGGTGGTGGTTCATGCCAAGCAGGCGGGCGTGCCCGTCATTGGCGATGTTGAACTGTTCGCCCGCGAGATTCGTCCCGACCCGGCGGGCAAGGGCCTGGCGCCCGTCATCGCCATCACCGGCACCAACGGCAAGTCCACCACCACCGCGCTGATCGGCCATGTCCTGAAGACCTGCGGCTTCGACGTGCAGGTGGGCGGCAATATCGGCAAGTCGGTGCTGGAGCTGGAACAGCCCGGTCCCAAGACCGTCTATGTGCTGGAAATGTCCAGTTTCCAGATCGACCTGGCGCCCGGGCTGGTGCCCGATATCGGCGTGCTGTCCAACCTGTCGCCCGATCACCTGGACCGCCACGGCACGATGGAGAATTACGCCGCCATCAAGGAACGGCTGATGCGCCAGACCGCCCCCCAGGGACAGGTGGTGATCGGCGTCGATGACGATCACAGCGCCGCGATTTTCACCCGCCTGTCGGGGGCCGGCGGGGCCGCCGCCGTTCCCGTCGCGGTGGGCAAGGTTCTGGGCCGGGGCGTTTTCGTGGTCGATGGCGCGCTTTATGACGCGCGCAACGGCCGTGCCGCAAAGGTCATGGAGATGGCCGCTGCGCCGCGCCTGCCCGGCGCGCACAACTGGCAGAATGCCGCCCTGGCCTTTGGCGCGGTGATGCCGCTGGTCGAGGATCGCGCGGCCATCGCCGCCGCCATCGCCTCCTTCCCCGGCCTGGCGCACCGCATGGAAGATGTGGGCGCGCGCGGCAAGGTGCGCTTCATCAACGATTCCAAGGCCACCAATGCCGACGCCACGGCGCGGGCGCTGGCGGTCTGGCCGGACATTTTCTGGATCGCGGGCGGCAAGCCCAAGGAAGGTGGGATCGAAAGCCTGTCCGCCTTCTTCCCGCATGTCCGCCGCGCCTATCTGATCGGCGAGGCGGCGGGCGGCTTCGGCCGCACACTGGACGGCAAGGTCCCCTATGAAGTGTCGGCCACGCTGGACGTGGCGCTGGCGCGCGCGGCAACCGATGCCGCCAACAGCCCGGCGCCCGCGCCGGTGGTGCTGCTGTCGCCGGCCTGCGCCTCCTATGACCAGTTCAAGGATTTCGAGCATCGCGGCGATGTCTTCCGCGCGCTGGTGGCGGGCCTGTCGGGCAAGACGGAGGCGGCGCAATGATCAACCGCGCCGACAAGGGCAGCTTCGTCGACTGGTGGTTCACCGTCGATCGCGTGGCGCTTCTGCTGATGCTGATGCTGATGGGCATCGGTCTGACCCTGGCGGTCGCCGCCAGCCCCGCCGTCACCGGCCGCTACGGCTCGGCCGATTTTCACTTTGCCGCGCGCCAGCTTCTCTATACCACCGCGGCCATGACCATCCTGGGCGGGAGCTCGCTTCTGACCCTGCGCCAGATCAAGATCGCCGCGGCCATCGTCTTTGCCGGGGCGCTGATCGGCTCGTTCCTGGTGCTGTTCGTCGGTGCGGACATTCTGGGCGCGCGCCGCGAACTGGACCTGGGGCCCTTTGCCCTGCAGCCGTCCGAATTCCTCAAGCCCAGCTTCGCCATCCTGGCCGCCGCCGTGCTGGCCGACCGCGAGCCGCTGGCGATCCCCAAGCCGGTGGTGACCTTCCTGCTGCTGGTCCCGGCGCTTTTGATCCTGATACGCCAGCCCGATGTCGGCCAGACCGGCCTGCTTCTGTGCCTGTGGGGCGCGATGCTGTTCTTCTGGGGCCTGCCGCTGATGTGGGTGGGCATCATGGCGGGTGTCACCAGCGTGCTGGGCGTCATCGCCTATGAGGTCTTTCCCCATGTCCATCACCGCGTGGACCAGTTCCTGGGCGAGGACGGGACCGGCTATCAGGCGGGCCTGGCGCTGAAGGCCTTTGCCCATGGCGGGCTGACCGGCGTGGGGCCGGGCGCGGGCACCATCAAGTACCGCATTCCCGACGTGCATTCCGACTTCATTTTCGCGGTGGCGGGCGAGGAGTTCGGCTTTGTCCTGTGCGCGCTGATCGCGCTGCTGTTCTGCGCCCTGACCGTGCGGCTGCTGCTGCGTTCGGCGGGCCAGCGCGAGCCCTTCTGCCAGCTTGCCGGGGCGGGGCTGGCCATCGTCACCGCCGTGCAGGCCTTCATCAATATGGGCGTGGCGGTGTCGCTTTTACCGGCCAAGGGCATGACCCTGCCGTTCATTTCCTACGGCGGCTCCTCGCTGTTCGCGGTGGCGCTGACGATGGGCTTTGCTTTGGCGGTGACGCGCCAGCGCCCCAAGATCGGCCGCGACGCCCCGCGCTTCACCCCCCAGGTTCAGGGGGCGCGGGTATGAGCCCAAATACGGACAACAAGGTTGTTGTTCTGTCGGCGGGCGGCACGGGCGGGCATCTGTTCCCGGCCCAGGCGCTTGCGGGCGAGCTGGCGCGGCGCGGGCGGCAGATCGTGGTGATGACCGACAGCCGTTTCGCCAACTATGCCACCGCCTTTCCGGGCGCGGCGATCGAAACCGTGCCGTCCTCGCCCTTCAATTCGCTGGCCGCGCCGTTCAAGATTGCCGCGGGCATCGGCATGGCGCTGGTCAAGCTGATGCGTCTGAAGCCTGCTGCGGTGGTGGGGTTTGGCGGTTATCCGTCGGTGCCGGTGATGCTGGCCGCCTGGCTGGCCGGACGCCCCACCGCGATCATCGAACAGAATGCGGTTGTGGGCCGCGCCAACCGGCTGGTGATGAACAGGGTCCGGCTGGTCGCCGCCGCCTTTCCCATCGCCCGCTTTGCGCCCGCCGATCCGTCCAAGGTCGTGCTGACCGGCAATCCGCTGCGCCCCGAGGTCGAGGAATTGTGGAACCGGCCTTACAATGTGCCCGAAGCGGGCGGGCCCCTGCGCCTGCTGGTGTTCGGCGGCAGCCAGGGCGCGCGCGCCATGAGCGATGTGGTGCCCGCCGCGCTTTCACGCCTGCCCCATGACATCAAGCTGCGCCTGTCGGTGGTGCAGCAGTGCCGTCCCGAGGACATCGAGCGGGTGCGCCAGATCTATGCCAATGCCGAGATCCGCGCCGACCTGAAAAGCTTTTTCGACGACATGCCCCGGCGCATGGCCGAAACCCACCTGGTCATCGCGCGCTCCGGCGCCGGCACGGTGGCCGAGCTGATGGCGATCGGCCGCCCCGCCATACTGGTGCCGCTGCCCGGCGCGCTGGACGACAACCAGACCCCCAATGCCGACATTCTGGCCAGGGCGGGCGCGGGCTGGCGCGTGGCCCAGCGCGACTTCACCCCCGACCTTCTCGCCCAGATGCTGTTGGGCGCCTTCGCCGATCCGCTGGGCCTGGCGCGGCGTGCCGCGCTTGCCCATCAGCTTGCCGTGCCCCATGCCGCCGCCAACCTGGCCGATGCGGTGGAAAAGATCATGGAGGCGGCGTGATGGCGACACCCATTACCACCCGCGTGCCGCTGGACATCGGCGCCATTCACTTCATCGGCATCGGCGGCATCGGCATGAGCGGCATCGCCGAGATCATGCACAATCTGGGTTACAAGGTTCAGGGTTCGGACGCTGCCGAAAGCGCCAATGTGAAGCGGCTGCACGGCATGGGCATTGTCGTGCATGTCGGTCACAGCGCCGCCAACCTGAAGGGCGCCCATGCCGTGGTCTATTCGTCCGCGGTCAAGCCCGGCAATGTCGAGTTCGACGAGGCCCGCCGCCTGGCCCTGCCGCTGGTGCGCCGCGCCGAGATGCTGGCCGAGATCATGCGGCTGCGTTCGTGCATCGCCATCGCCGGCACCAACGGCAAGACCACAACCACCACGCTGGTGGCCGCCCTGCTGGATGCGGGCGGGCTGGACCCCACCGTGGTCAATGGCGGCATCATCAACGCCTATGGCACCAATGCGCGGCTGGGCGCGGGCGAATGGGTGGTGGTGGAGGCCGACGAGAGCGACGGCACCTTCCTGCGCCTGCCCGCCACCGTGGCCGTGGTGACGAATGAAGACCCGGACCATCTGGATTATTACGGCACCTTCGCCAACATGCGCGACGCCTTCCAGCGCTTCGTGGAGAATGTGCCCTTCTACGGCTTCGCGGTCCTTTGCACCGATCATCCCGAAGTGCAGGCCATGGTGGGCCGCATCACCGACCGGCGCATGATCACCTATGGCTTCAACTCCCAGGCCGATGCGCGGGCGGTCAATGTTTCCTTCAGCCAGGGCGCCAGCCATTTCGACATGGTCTTCACCGACCGCCGCGACGGCACCCAGAGCCACCTGACCGGCCTGTCGCTGCCCATGCCGGGCGAGCACAATGTCCAGAACGCCACCGCCGCCATCGTGGTGGCGCGCGAGCTGGGTGTGCCCGACGATGTGATCGCCAGGGGGCTGGCCGGCTTCAAGGGTGTGGGCCGGCGCTTCACCAAGGTGGGCACCTTCAACGGCGCCGCGATCATCGACGATTACGCCCACAATCCCTTCAAGATTTCCGCCGCCATCAAGGCGGCGCGCCAGGCCTATGACGGGCCCATCGTGGCGGTGGTCCAGCCCCATCGCTACAGCCGGTTGCGCGACACCTTCGAACAGTTCGCCAAATGCCTGAACGATGCCGATGTGGCGGTGATTGCGCCGGTCTATGCGGCGGGCGAGGCGCCCATCGAAGGCATCAGCCGCGACACCTATGCGGAGGCGCTGCGCGCCCATGGCCATCGCCATGTCCTGACCATCGATGGCGAAGACGATCTGGCTGCCACGGTAAAGCCCTTCCTGAAGCCCGGCGCGGCGGTGGTGGGCCTGGGCGCGGGTTCGATCACCCACTGGATCGCCAATCTGCAAAAGAAGCTGGAGGCGCTGGGATGAGCAGCGTCTGCCTGGCCCTGCCGCCGGTGCGTGGCACTTATACTTATGACGCCCCGATCCGCGATCTGGTCTGGTTCCGGGTGGGCGGCCCGGCGGAGGTGCTGTTCCGCCCTGCCGATGCCGAGGATCTGGCGACCTTTCTGGCGGCCAGGCCGCAGGACATGGCTGTGTCGGTGATCGGCGTGGGCTCCAATCTTCTGGTGCGCGACGGCGGTATCCGCGGCGTGGTGGTGCGCCTGTCGTCCGCCTTCGGGAAAATCGAGGCCCAGGGCCTGCGCGTGCGCGCGGGCGCGGCCGCGCTGGATGCCACGGTTGCGCGCGCCGCCGCCGATGCCGGGGTCGCGGGGCTGGAGTTCCTGCGCGGGGTGCCGGGCACCATCGGCGGGGCGCTGAAAATGAATGCCGGCTGCTATGGCCGCGAGATCAAGGATGTGTTCGTCGAGGCCACCGCCATCGACGGCGCGGGCCACAAAATCACGCTGTCGGCTGCCGACATGGGCTTTGCCTATCGCAAATCCGCCGTGCCCGGCGACCTGATCTTTGTCGAGGCCGTGCTCCAGGGCACGCCCGATGACCCCGTAGCGATCCGCGCGCGGATGGAGGAACTGTCCGCCAACCGCGAGGCCGCCCAGCCCATCCGCGCCAAGACCGGCGGGTCGACCTTCAAGAATCCGCCCGGCCACAAGGCCTGGCAGCTTGTCGACGAAGCCGGCTGCCGGGGTCTGACCATGGGCGGCGCCCAGGTCAGCGAGAAGCATACCAATTTCCTGATCAACACCGGGGCTGCGACCGCCGCCGACCTGGAAGCGCTGGGCGAGGAAGTCCGCCGCCGGGTGAAGGACATGTCCGGCGTGGAACTGGAGTGGGAGATCAAGCGGGTGGGGGTACCGTCATGACGGACTTCCGCCGGATTGCCGTGCTGATGGGCGGCCGCAGTGCGGAGCGTGACGTCAGCCTGTCGTCGGGCCGCGGCGTGCTCAAGGCGCTGGCCGAGGAAGGTTTCGAGCCCGTGGGCATTGATCCGGGCGACGACCTGATCGCCCAGCTGCGCCAAGCCGCCCCCGACGCGGTGTTCAACGCCCTGCATGGCCGGTTTGGCGAAGATGGCACCGTGCAGGGGATTCTCGAATGGCTGCAACTGCCGTATACCCATTCGGGTGTGCTTGCTTCGGCCCTCGCCATGCACAAGGAACGGACCAAGGATGTCTATCGCGCCGCCGGGCTGCCGGTGGTGAAGTCGATCGTCTGCGATCGCCATAAAGCCGCCCAGGGCCACCTGATGGAACCGCCCTATGTCGTCAAGCCGGTCAATGAGGGTTCCAGTGTCGGCATCTTCATCATCCGCAAAGGCGACAACCGCCCGCCCGCCGAACTGGGCAGCGACACCTGGAACCTTTCCAGCGAGATGATGGTGGAGGAGTTCGTGCCCGGCCGCGAGCTGACCGTGTCGGTGATCGGCGCCAATCAATTTGGCCCCGCCCGGCCGCTGGGCGTGACCGAGATCACCACCGCGCTGGATTTCTATGACTATGAGGCCAAGTACGCGCCCGGCGGCTCGGCCCATGTCATTCCCGCCAATGTGCCCGAAAAGATCGCCCACGACTGTATGGAGATGGCGGTCACCGCCCACGAAGCGCTGGGCTGCCGCGGCGTCAGCCGCACCGATTTCCGCTATGACGATACAGGCGCGGTGCCGCGCCTGATCCTGTTGGAGACCAACACCCAGCCGGGCATGACGCCCACCTCGCTGGTGCCCGAACAGGCCGCCCATGTCGGCATGAGCTATGCGCAGCTCTGCCGCTGGATGGTGGAGGACGCCTCATGCGATCGGTGAAGGTGCAGCGCAAATCGCGCGGCAATCCGCGCACCAACGCCGCCCGCGGCACGGCGCGGGCCAGCCGTGAAAAGCCCGCGGCGAGCCGCGCCTTTGGCCGCCGCACCGAGTTCCGCGACGATCTGTTCGCCCGCGCCGGGCGCAGGGTGAAGGCGGTTTTCACCGGCCCGATGATGCTGATGACCAGCGCGGTCGTGGTGTTCGCCCTTGTCGCCGCCCTGTTTGCTTCGGGCGCGGTGGGCCGGGGCTTTCGCGCCGTGAACGGCGCCATCAACACCGTCATCGCCGATGCCGGTTTCGGCATTGCCGAGATTCACATCACCGGCAATGCCCGCACTCCCTATCGCCAGGTGCTGGCGGTACTGGGCATGAAGCCGGGCCAGTCCATCTTCACCGCCGACCTGACCGGCGCGCGCGCCCGCCTGGCCCAGCTTGACTGGATCGCCACCGCCGAGGTGCATCGCCGCTATCCCGATGCGATCTTCGTCACCCTGACCGAGAAGCGTCCCTTTGCCCTGTGGCAGACCCCGCCCGATGCCGGCGGCCAGCGCCAGATCGCCGTGGTCGACCGCGATGGCGGGGTGATCACCACCCAGGGCGTGGAAAAATTCCGCCGCCTGCCCAAGCTGCTGGGCAAGGGCGCGCCGGCCCATGCCGCCGAGCTGGTGGACGCGGTTCAGGCGCACCGGGCGGTCGCCGCGCGCACCGCCGCCTATGTCTACCAGTCGGGGCGGCGCTGGAACCTGATTCTGGACGATGGCGTTCTGGTCAAGCTGCCGGAAACCGGCTGGAACAAGCAGCTGGACGCGCTGGAACGGCTGATCATCGAGGACGCCATTCTGGAACGCGATGTGAGCGAGATCGACCTGCGCTCGCCCACCCACTATTTCTTCGTGCTCAAGAGCGGCGAGAAAAAACAGCAGGCGCGAGGCAAGGAGACATGAACCAGACGTTGCGCCTGCGCGTGAACAATGAGATTCCGGCCTATCGCACCGGCCTGGTGGCCGCGCTGGACGTGGGCACCTCCAAGATCGTCTGTGTGATCGGCCAGGCCGAATCCGGCACCCTGAAGGTGCTGGGCAGCGCCTTGCGCGAATCCGGCGGCTTGCGCGCGGGCACCGTCACCAGCCTGGAGGACGCCGAAAGCGCCATCCGCGACTGTGTTGCCGCCGCCGAGAACATGGCCGATGCGCGCATCCACAATGTGCTGATCGGGGTCAATTGCGGCCAGCCGGTCAGCGTCAACAGCCGCGCGGTGATGACGCTGGACGGCGCGCTGGTCAGCGACAGCCATCTGCGCGCGCTTCTGGCCGAGGGGCGCAGCCGCTGCCGCCTGGACGGCCATGAAATCATCCAGTCCGCCCCCACTGCCTATATGGTGGACGAGGCGCGCGGGGTGCAGAACCCGTCGGGCATGTTCTGCCAGCGCATCGGCGTGGCCATGCATGCCGTGGCGGTCAAGCCCTCGCCCCTGGCCAACCTGAAGCTGGCGGTGGAACGCTGCCACCTGAATGTCGTGGGCTCGCTGTTCGGGGCCTATGCCTCGGCCATGGCGACCCTCAGCGACGATGAAAAGCAGATCGGCGCCACGGTGATCGACATGGGCGGCGGCACCACCTCCATCGCCGTGTTCCAGGAAGGTCATCTGGTCCATGCCGATGTCGTGCCGCTGGGCGGCCTGGCGGTGACCAACGATATCGCCCGCACTCTGGCCGCGCCTTTGTCGGCGGCCGAGCGGACCAAGACGCTTTACGGCGCGGCCCTGGGCGAGATGGAGGGCGGCACCGATGTCGTCTCGCTGGCCCAGATGGGCGAGGAGGGCGAGGACGCCATGTTGCGCCTGCCCCGTTCCATGCTGACCCGCATCATCCAGGCCCGGCTGGAGGAGATTTTCGGCGAGGTCCAGACCCGCCTGCGCGCATCGGGCTTCGATGTGGCGGCGGGCCGCCGCCTGGTGCTGACCGGCGGGGCCTGCCAGCTGGCGGGCACGCGGGAGCTGGCGGCGCGCATTCTGGGCAAGCAGGTCCGCATCGGGCGGCCCCAGGCCTTTGCCGGGCTGGCCGCGTCGTCGGCGGGACCGGACTATGCCACCGCCATCGGTCTTCTGATGGCGGGCGCGCTGCTGCCGCCGGAGATCCTGAACCCCGAATTGGCGGTCGAAACCGCCGCAAATAAGGGCCAAGGCTGGCTCAGCCAATTGACCGGACGGTGGTTGAAGTGATTCAAAAGAATGACAAGCGAATCAGTTGGGAAATTCTGGCGGTGCTTGCCAAGGTGATCGAAAACAGTTCGCTGAGGAGAATGTAACATGGCGATCAACCTGAAAGCCTCCGAGACGCATGAACTGCGGCCCCGCATCACCGTGCTGGGTGTGGGCGGCGCCGGCGGCAATGCCGTCAACAACATGATCGAGGCGCGCCTGGAAGGCGTGGACTTCGTGGTGGCCAACACCGATGCCCAGTCCCTGGCCCAGTCGCGGGCCGAGCGGCGCATCCAGCTTGGCGCCGCCACCACCGAAGGCCTGGGCGCGGGCGCCCAGCCCGATGTCGGCAAGGCCGGCGCCGAGGAATCCATGGCCGAGATCATGGAACAGCTTTCGGGCAGCCACATGGTGTTCATCACCGCCGGCATGGGCGGCGGCACCGGCACCGGGGCGGCCCCCGTCATCGCCAAGGCGGTGCGCGAGGCCGGCATCCTGACCGTGGGCGTGGTCACCAAGCCCTTCGCCTTCGAGGGCGACAAGCGCATGCGCGCTGCCGAACGCGGCATCGAAGAGCTGCAGCAGTATGTCCATACCCTGATCGTCATTCCCAACCAGAACCTGTTCCGCGTCGCCAACGACCGCACCACCTTCGCCCAGGCCTTCGCCATGGCCGACGAGGTGCTGCATGCCGGCGTGCGCGGCGTCACCGACCTGATCGTGATGCCGGGCCTGATCAACCTGGACTTCGCCGACATCAAGTCCGTCATCTCCGAGATGGGCAAGGCGATGATGGGCACCGGCGAGGCCGAGGGCGAAGACCGCGCCCAGAAGGCCGCCGACATGGCAATTTCGAATCCCCTTCTGGATGATGTGACGATGAAGGGCGCCAAGGGCGTGCTGATCAACATCACCGGCGGGCCGGACCTGATGCTGTTCGAGGTCGAACAGGCCGCCAACCGCATCCGCGCCGAGGTCGATCCCGACGCCAATATCATCTTCGGCAACACCATCCTGGACGACATGGAAGGGCGCATCCGTGTCTCGGTTGTCGCCACCGGCATCGACGCCGAGCAGATGCGCATGCCCGCGCCGGAAAAGATCGTCACCCACAACCGCTTCAAGACCGGCGTGGTCAAGGAAGCGCCCCGGCCGTACCAGCTCAGCAACCAGCCCGCGCCGATGGCGCCTGCTGCCGAAACCCGGGCCAATCCGGTGGCCGAGCAGATCGACCAGCTGGCGCGCGACATGGGCGTGAGCCCCAGCGAGGCCTATATCCTGGGCAGCGAGGAAGAGGCGCCGCAAGTCGCCGCGCCCGCGCCCGAGGTTCCGGTCGCGCCGCCCCAGCAGCCGGTTGCCGCTTCGGCGAAGTATCCGGCGACCGAAACGCGCCGCGCACTGGACGAGCAGCCGCTGTCGCCCGCCCGCCAGGCCAAGCAGGAGCCCAAGCGTGGCTGGGGCTTCTTCGGCCGCCGCAAGGCCGAGCCGGATCTGCGCAACGAACCGGTGGCCGAAGCGCCGCCGCCCACCCCGATGCCGCAGCCGCGCGCGACGGCCCAGACCATGTCCCGGCCCGCGCCGGAGCAGCCGGCCCAGCAGTCCGGCCAGCAGGGTCCGTCGGACGACCTGTTCCCCGATCACAAGCGCGATGAGCAGTTCGAAATTCCGGCCTTCCTGCGCCGCCAGGCGAACTGAACCGATCGCAACACAAATAAAAAAGGGCGGCCCTGGTGCCGCCCTTTTTCTTTGGCTGTCAGGTTACGGGCCGGCCTGATCTGTCGCCTGCGCCGGGGCCACGCGCACCTTGCGGAACCAGGACAGGCCACGCTGGCGCTCGATCTGGCGCTGATCGGTCGCGGGAAAGTCAGTGGCCAGGTGCACCGTCAGACCGGCGGCCTCCAGCACATCGCCCACCGCGCGGGCGCGCGCCGCGGCGATGCGGCGGTTGGCGGCGCGGCTGCCGCTGCTGTCCGAATAGCCAGTCACCTCCACGGTCTGCACAGTGTTGCTGGTCAGCGTCCAGGCCAGGGCCTGGACCAGGGCGGTGGCGTCCGCGTCCAGCGTGTCGCTGGCCGGGGCGAAGATCACCGGCGGCAGCGCATCCATTTGTGGCCGGATGATAAAGCGCCAGCCGGGATATTTCTCGGCCAGCCGCTGCTGGGCGGCATGAAGCTGGATCAGTTGGCCGGCGCTGGGGGCATCCAGCCGCACCATCACGCTCTGCGCATCGCTGTCCTGTGAGACATGCAGGCGCGTCACCCCCATCTCGCCCGCGGTCAGCTGGGCCATGTCCGGCTTCATGCGCGCCTGGATCTGGCGGGCCAGGCTGGCGTTGGACTGGCTCATCATCTCTTCGACCGCCTGGCGGTCGACGGATTCACGCGCATTCACCGGCGCCTGGGACAGTGACAGGCTGACCGGCTCGTTCAATTTTTGCGTCAGCTGTTTCTGGACCTGGGCCTCCAGGCCGGGGCGGGTCTGCTGGGTCAGCACCAGCGCCTCCACCTCGATGCCGCCGCTGCGGGGAAAGTTCACATTGACGCCATAGATATGGTTCTGCGGCGTGGGGAAAATCTCCTCCAGCGCGCTGCGGGCCTCGGATGTCAGCAGCGCCTCGCTGGCAAGCTGGCGCAGCGACAGGCCCAGCGGCACCGACAGAACCGCGAACACGCCCAGGATCGCCAGTGTCTGCCAGCGTCCGACCTTTGCATCCTCGCCAAGCCCGAAGCCGAAGAACTTGGCCACCAGGCAGCTTGTCAGGCTGATCGCCAGCATGTTGGTCAGGTAGAGCCCCAGCGCGCCGCCGAAGATCGCCCAGTTGGCCGTGGCCAGGCCATAGCCCACCACCGCCAGCGGCGGCATCAGGGCGGTGGCGATGGCCACGCCGACAATGGTTGCGCCCTTCTGCTTGATCACCGCATAGGCGCCGGCCACCGCCGACAGGATCGCCACCAGAAGATCGAAGAAGTTGGGCCGGGTGCGCGCCAGGATTTCGGGCGTCACCGCATTGAGCGGCGACAGCCACACGATCAGCGCCGACAGCGCCACGGCTCCCAGGGTGCCCAGCGCCAGCGCCTTGATCCCGCGCCGCGCCATCGGCCAGTCCAGTATGGCCAGTGAAAAGCCGAACTGCATGATCGGGCCCATCAGGGGCGAAATCAGCATCGCCCCGATGATGACGGCGGGTGAGGACAGCAGAAGCCCCAGAATGGCGATGCCGCAGGACAGCATCACCATCACATTGTAGCGGGCGCTGATATCGCCTTCCGCGCAGACGCTGGCGATCACCGCGTCATGGTCGGTGGCGCGAATGGGCTTGCGCCGCCAGCGCAGGAAAATGGCCCAGGCGCGTTTTAGCACGGCCCGCAGGTCTGGCGCCGATGGCATGGACTGGTCGCTGATGGCCGTTTCCCCCGGAAATCCGGTCATCATCCTAGCAGATCGGGGGCGGGCAGGGCCAAGGCGCGGGTGCCCCGTTCTGGTTGGTTTTGCTGCCCGCGGCTGCGGGGTGGACAGGGCCGGGCTTTTGTTCTTCAACAGCCCGGCTTTGGATTTGGCTTTTTTGGATTATCGCCTTGCCCCGTCACACCATCGCGCGCGCCCTTTCGGCCACCGGCACCGCCCTGCATGCGGGCGTTCCGGTCACCATGCTGCTGGCGCCCGCGCCCGCCGGTCAGGGCATCGTCTTTCGCCGCGCCGACCTGGGCAAGGCGATCCCCGCGCTTTATGACCGGGTGGGCGAAACCCGGCTGGGCACCGTGCTGGAGGAGGACGGCGCCAGCGTCGGCGTGGTCGAGCATCTGATGGCCGCCATAGCCGGCGCCGAAATCGACGATCTTCTGGTCACGCTGGACGGCCCCGAACCGCCCATCCTGGACGGCGATTCGCTGTCCTATCTGGCGCTGCTGGACCAGGCGGGCCGCCAGCCCCTGGATCAGCCAAACGACCAGCCGCGCACCGCCATCGCGGTGCAAAGGCCGGTGATGGTGGAACATCCCCAGAAGGACGGCAGCATGGCGCGCGCCGCCCTGCTGCCCGCGCAAAGCCTCAGCTATCACCTTGAGATCAGCTTTCCCACGCCGGTGATCGGCGCGCAGAGCTTCGATTTCGCCTTCAGCGCCCAGGGGTTCCGCGACCAGATCGCCCCGGCGCGGACCTTCGGTTTCCTGTCCGAACTGGAGGCCCTGAACAAGATGAACCTGGCGCGCGGCGCCAGCCTGGAAAACACCCTGGCGCTGGACGACACCGGCGTGGTGAACCGCGAAAAGATGCGTTTCGCCGACGAATTCGTCCGCCACAAGATCCTGGACGCGGTGGGCGACATGGCGCTGGCGGGCGCGCCCCTGATCGCCCGCTTCGAGGGCAGCCGGTCTGGCCACGGCATCAACAATGCCCTGCTGCGGGCCCTGTTCGCCGATCCGGCCAATTACCGCCGGGTGGAGCTGGGCTGACGCCGGGCTGGCCGGGCATGGCACCGGACACAAGGCACTGAACAATAGGACACTTTGCGGCCGGCGCGCGGGCGGGTTATAACAGCGCCGTGGCGCGAGCCGCCCCGGAAATCCGGGCTAAGCTGCTGTTGCAGCTTGACGAAATCGCGCGGCGGCAATCCGTGCGTTCAGGGACCCGATTGATGCTGAAGTCTGCCTGTCCAAAGCCTGTCCTGCGCCTGGCCCTGGCCGGTGCCGCGCTGGCCGTCCTGAGCGCTACCCTGTCCGGCTGCGGCCTGTTCGAGAAGAACGACGCCTCCAACAACTACAACAAGGCCGCCCAGGCCTATCGCGAGCGCCCGGTCGAGCAGATCTATGCCGATGCCTGGCGGGCGATCAATGGCGGCAACTGGGAATTGGCCGCCGCCCAGTTCAACGAGGTCGACCGCCAGCATCCCTATTCGGTCTGGGCCCGCCGCGCCATGCTGATGAGCGCCTTCTGCTCCTATCAGGCCAACAAGTATCCCGAGGCGATTACCACCGCCGACAGCTATATCCAGCTGCATCCCGGCAGCGCCGAAGTCGCCTATGCCTTCTATCTGAAGGCGGTGTCGCTGTATGAGCAGATCGTCGACGTCAACCGCGACCAGTCCAATACCGAAGGCGCGCTGGTGGCGCTGCAGGACGTGGTGCAGCGTTTCCCCAACACCGAATATGCCCGCGACGCCACGCTGAAGATCGACCTGACCATGGACCACCTGGCGGGCAAGGAAATGGCGGTCGGCCGCTATTACCTCAAGCGCGGCGACTATATCGGGGCGATCAACCGCTTCCGCACCGTGGTCGAACAGTATGCGACCACCCCCCAGATCGCCGAGGCGCTGGAGCGGCTGACCGAGGCCTATTTCAGCCTGGGCCTGAACCGCGAGGCCCAGACCGCCGCCGCCGTTCTGGGCGCCAACTATCCCGGCTCGGCCTGGTACCAGGACGCCTACAACATCCTCAAGGGCCGGGATCTGAAGCCGGTTGAAGACAAGGGCTCCTGGATCAGTCAGGCTTTCCGCAAAGTTCTTTGAGTCGGAAACCCTTGCTCGCGGCCCTCTCCATCCGTGACATCGTCCTGATCGAACAGGCCGCGCTGGAATTCGCGCCCGGCCTGAATGTCCTGACCGGCGAAACCGGGGCGGGCAAGTCGATCCTGCTCGATTCGCTGGGCCTGGCGGCGGGCGGGGCCAGCGGGCCCAAGGGCCGTGCCGGGGTGCGCCCCGGCGCCGATCAGGGTTCGGCCACCGCCATCTTCGATGTTCCCCCGTCTCATCCCGCCGCCGCCCTGCTGGCGGCGCAGGATCTGGCGGGCGACGGCGACATCGTCCTGCGCCGCAGCCTGAACACCGACGGGCGCAGCCGCGCCTTTGTCAACGACCAGGCGGTCAGCGTGGCGCTGCTGCGCGAACTGGGCGGCACATTGCTGGAAGTGCATGGCCAGCAGGACGATCGTGGCCTGTTCGATGCGGCGACCCACCGGCTGCTGCTGGACGGGTTCGGCGGGCTGGGCGATGCGGCCGCCGATGTGGCGGCGCGCCATGGCGAGATGAGCGCGGCGCGCGCCGAACTGGATGCGCTGGTCGCCAACGCCGAACGCGCCCGCGCCGAAGCCGACTTCGTGCGCGCAGCGGCAACCGAACTGACCGATTTCGATCCCAGGCCGGGCGAGGAAGAACATCTGGCCGGTGAGCGGGCGCTGATGATGAATGCCGCGCGCATCGCCGAGGATATTGCCGCCGCCCTGGAACTGGTGTCGGGCGATCGCGGCGCCGAAAGCGCCCTGGCCCAGGCGCTGAAAAAGATCAGCCGCATGGGGGCCGAGGCGCGCAAGGTCGCCGCGCCCGCCGAAAGTGCGCTGGAGCAGGCCTATGGCTTTGCCGAAGAGGCGCGGCGCGAACTGGATTCGCTGGCCGCGCGGCTGGATACCGACACCGGGGTTCTGGAAAAGACCGAGGAGCGGCTGTTCGCCCTGCGCGCGCTGGCGCGCAAATATGGCGTAATCCCCGACGAACTGCCCGCCCTGCGCGACGACTATGCCGCACGCCAGGACATGCTCGCGGGCGGGGGCGACCAGATCAAGAAAGCGCAAGCCCGCGTGGATGCGGCGCGCGCCGCCTATCTGGCCGCGGCGGCGAAGCTGAGCAAGGGCCGGGCCGCGGCGGCGAAGAAGCTGGAGGCCGCGGTGGCCGCCGAACTGGAGCCGCTGAAGCTGGGTCATGCGCGCTTTCGTGTTGCGCTGGAACCGCTGGAGGAAGACAGGGCCTCGGCCAGTGGCATGGAAAAGGTCGCCTTCGAGGTTGCCACGGTTGCCGGCGCGGCCTTTGGCGGTCTGGCGCGCATCGCTTCGGGCGGCGAGCTGGCGCGCTTCTCGCTGGCGCTGAAGGTGGCGCTGGCCGAGAACAGCGCGCCCGCCGCGATGGTGTTCGACGAGGTCGATCGCGGCGTGGGCGGGGCGGTGGCCGATGCGGTGGGCCTGCGCCTGCAACGGCTGGCTGGGTCCACCCAGGTGCTGCTGGTCACCCACAGTCCCCAGGTCGCCGCGCGCGCCGCGCGCCACTTCCGCATCAGCAGGGTGAAAGACAAGACGAAGATCGAGATGCTGAGCGACGAGGAGCGGCTGGAGGAAATCGCCCGCATGCTGTCGGGCGCCGCCGTCACCGACGAGGCCCGCGCCGCCGCCCGCCGCCTGATGGATGAGGCTGCCGGCGTGCCCGCCAAAAAGCAGCGCAAACGGGCATGAGCGGCAAATCCGTCGACAAGCTGACCGCCAGCGAGGCGGCGAAGGAACTGGAACGCCTGGCGCGCGAAATCGCCGAACACGACCGGCATTATTACCTGCAGGACGCGCCGGTCGTCTCAGACGCTGACTATGACGCGCTGCGCCGGCGCAATGCCGAGATTGAGGCGCGCTTCCCCGACCTGGTGCGCGCGGATTCGCCTTCGCACCGGGTGGGGGCGCAGCCGTCCGAGAAATTCGCCAAGGTCCGGCACGCCATTCCCATGCTGTCGCTGGACAATGCCTTCAGCGACGAGGATGTGGCCGAGTTTCTGGGCCGGGTGCGCCGTTTCCTGGGCCTTGGCGCGGAAGAAGACGTTGCGGTGATGGCCGAGCCCAAGATCGACGGGCTGTCGGCTTCGTTGCGCTATGAGGACGGCGTGCTGGTGCAGGGCGCCACGCGCGGCGACGGCACCGAAGGCGAGGACATCACCGCCAACCTGCGCACGATTGCCGACATTCCGCTGCGCCTGTCGGGCAACCCGCCCAGGGTGCTGGAAGTGCGCGGCGAGGTCTATATGACCCACAAGGCCTTTGCGGCGCTGAACAGGCGCCAGGAAAAGGACGGCAAGCCGGTTTACGCCAATCCGCGCAATTCCGCCGCCGGGTCGGTGCGCCAGCTTGATCCCAGAATTACCGCTTCCCGCGCGCTGAACTTCTTCGCCTATGCCTGGGGTGAGATCAGCGAGATGCCGTCCGACAGCCAGCACGGCATGCTGAAAAAATTCGAAAGCTATGGCTTCATCGTCAATCCGCTGGTGCGCCGCTGCGAGACGCTGGATGCGGTGCTGAAATTCTACCGCGGCATCGAAGCGCGCCGCGCGAAGCTGGGCTATGACATCGACGGGGTGGTCTACAAGGTGGACAGCCTGGCGCTGCAGGAGCGGCTGGGGTTTGTTTCCCGCTCGCCCCGTTGGGCCATTGCCCACAAATTTCCCGCCGAGCAGGCCGAAACGGTGATCGAGGCCATCGAGATTCAGGTCGGCCGCACCGGCAAGCTGGCGCCGGTGGCGCGGCTGAAGCCGGTCACGGTGGGCGGGGTGGTGGTGTCCAACGCCACGCTGCACAATGAGGACGAGATCGCCCGGCTGGACGCGCGGGTTGGCGACACGGTGGTGATCCAGCGCGCGGGCGATGTGATCCCGCAGATTTTGCGCGTGATCCCGGAAAAGCGGCCCAAGGCCAGCAAGCCCTACAAATTCCCCCATACCTGTCCCATCTGCGGCAGCCATGCGGTGCGCGAGGTGGACGAGAAGACCGGCAAGGAAGATGTCGACCGGCGCTGTACCGGCGGTCTGATCTGTGATGCCCAGACGGTGGAACGGCTGAAATACTTTGTCGCGCGCGACGCCTTCGACATCGAGGGTCTGGGCGGCACGCTGATCGAACTGTTCCACGAACAGGGCCTGCTGAAAGAGCCCGCCGACATTTTCGCCCTGACCGAAAAGCCCAGGAAGGTCGCCGAGGTTCTGGCCGAACATCGCGCCCGCCTGTCGGAGGAGCGCCGCGCGGCGGAAGGCAAGGAGCCGGTCAAGACCAAGACCAAGGCCAAGAAGAAGGACGAAGGCGAGGGCAAGCAGGTCGAGAACCTGATGACCGCCATCGAAGCGCGCCGCACCATCGGCCTGGACCGGCTGATCAACGCGCTGGGCATTCGCCATGTCGGCGAAACCACCGCCCGGCTGCTGGCGCGGCACTATCGCAGCCTGGATGCCTTCCTGTCCGGCATGAAGTCCGAAACGGTGAAGGAAGATCTGGAAAGCATCGAGGGCATCGGCGGGGTGGTGGCCGAGGCAATCTTCGATTTCTTCGACGAGCCGCACAATGTGAAGGCGCTGGACCGTCTTCTGAAATGGCTGACCGTGACCGACATGGCCGCGCCGGCCAAATCCTCGCCCGTCTCGGGCAAGACGGTGGTGTTCACCGGCACGCTGGAAAAGATGACCCGCCAGGAAGCCAAGGCGCGGGCCGAAAGCCTGGGCGCCAAAGTGTCGGGATCGGTTTCGGCCAAGACCGATATCGTGGTGGCCGGGCCGGGCGCGGGCTCCAAGCTGAAGGACGCGCAGAAGCACAATGTCCAGGTGCTGGACGAAGACGGCTGGCTGAAACTGATTGGCGGCTGAAACGCGGGTAGTCCGGCAGGCGGGGGCCTGCCGGACCATCCCCGGCGGGGGGTGCGGCAGGGGTCTGGTCTCACATGCCGCGTATGGATACCAGCATGCCCGGCATCCGCCCGCCTTGATCCGGATCAAGCCGGGTAGATTTCGGGTCAGACCGGCTGGGTGGCCTTTTCCAGCCAGGCGCGGGTTTGCGCGTCATCCAGCAGATGGGCGAGCGTCGCATGGACCCGCGCGTGATAGGCGTTCAGCCAGGCGCGCTCGCTTTCGGTCAGAAGCTTCGGCTCGATCAGATTGCGGTCGATGGGCGCCAGGGTGATGGTCTCGAAGCCCATCATCGGCCGCTCGCCGCCCGGCGGCGTTTGCGGCTGCGTCACCACCACCAGGTTTTCGATGCGAATGCCGAAGGCCCCGGCCTTGTAGAAGCCGGGCTCGTTGGAACAGACCATGCCGGGCTTCAAGGGTTGCATCACCGGCTTCTTGGAGATGTTCTGCGGCCCTTCATGCACCGACAGGTAGGAGCCCACGCCATGGCCGGTGCCATGGTCGTAATCCAGCCCCGCTTCCCACAGCGGGCGGCGGGCGAAACTGTCCAGCTGCATGCCGATGGTGCCTTCGGGGAAATGCGCGGTGGCCAGCGCGATATGGCCTTTCAGCACCCGGGTGAAGCGGTCGCGCATTTCGTCCGTCGCCTGGCCCACCATCAGCGTGCGGGTGATGTCGGTGGTGCCGTCGGGATATTGCGCGCCCGAATCCACCAGATACATCTCGTTTCGCCCGATCACCCGGTTGGTGCTGCGGGTGACGCGGTAATGCACGATGGCGCCGTTGCTGCCCGCGCCGGAAATCGTGTCGAAGGACACATCCGACAGGCAGCCTGTGGCGCGGCGGAAATCCTCCAGCGTCTGCGCCGCCTCGATCTCGGTCAGATCGCCGGCGGCGGCATTGGCCTCGAACCAGCACAAAAAGCGCGCCATCGCCACCCCGTCGCGGATATGGGCCTTGCGCATGCCCTCGATTTCCAGCGGGTTCTTGCACGCCTTGGGCAACTGGCACGGATCGGGCGCGGGGCGGATGCGCGCGCCCGCCGCCTTCAGCCGGTCGAAGATCGCCGCCGCCGCGGTGGCCGGGTCGGCCAGCACGGTCTTGCCCTTCATCGCGTCCAGCGCGGCGGGGAACTGATCGGGGCTGTGCAACTGCACCGAATTGCCCAGATGGGCGATCAGTTCGGGCGTGCGCTTGGCCGGGTCCAGGAACAGGTCGGCGCTGCCGTCATCGTGCAGCATGGCGAAGGCCAGGGTGAAGGGCGTGTGCGGCACGTCATGGCCGCGCATGTTCAACAGCCAGCAGACGGAATCGGCCAGGGTGATGACGGCGGCATCGGCGCCCGCCTTTTTCAGCGTGTCGGCCAGTTCCAGCCGCTTGGCCTGGCTTTTCACGCCCGCAAGATTCAGCGCATGGGGCATGGCGGGCGTCACCGGCGGGCCGGGCTGGTCGGTCCATACCGCGTCGATGGGATTGGTTTCGCACGGCACCAGCGTGCCGCCGGCCTTTTCGGCGGCGGCTTTCAGATGCATCACGCCATGCTGGGTGTGCAGCCAGGGATCGTAGCCCAGCCTGCAACCACTCGGCAGATTGCCCGGAATCCAGCCCTGCGGGCCCTCGGCCACCAGGTCGCGCGGCTCGAACAGCGACGTGTCGGTCTGGGCGCGCACCTGCAACGTATAGCGGCCATCGACGAAGACGGCGGCCTTGTCCATCAGCACCACCCCGGCCCCCGCCGACCCGGTAAAGGCGGTCAGCCAGGCCAGCCGTTCGGCGCGCGGCGGCAGGTACTCGCCCATATGCTCGTCGCTGTGGGGCACCACGAACCCGTCCAGCCCGCGTGCTTTCAGTTCGGCGCGCAGGGCGGCAAGGCGCGGCGCGCAGGTGGCGGCATCGGACTGGTCGTCATAACTCTGAAAGGGCTGATCCATGGGGCTTTTCCGGGGGAAGGGTGCCCGGCAAACCTAGACCCTGGATCAGGGCTTTGCCAGCACCAGGGCGCTCCACGGGCCCATCCGGCGCCGTTCCAGGAACCGCAAGGGGCGATAGAAGCTGGTGACCAGATTTTCCTGGTTCCTGAGCAGTCCCGACAGGATCAGCATGCCGCCCGGCGCCAGCGCGCGGCAGATGGACGGCGCCAGCCGGGTCAGCGGCCCGGCCAGGATATTGGCCACGATCAGGTCATAGGGGGCGTGGGACGCCAGCAGCGGATTGTCCAGCCCGTCGGCCGTCACCCCGCGCACATAGGGGCCCACGCCATTGGCGCGGGCATTCTCATAGGTGATCTGCACCGCCACCGGATCGATGTCGGATGCCAGCACCGGCCGCCGCCACAGCTTGACCGCGCCGATCGCCAAAAGCCCGGTGCCGGTCCCTAAGTCCAGCACATTGGTGAAGCGGCGCTGCTTGGCCAGGTCCGACAGCACGCCCAGGCACAAAGCGGTGGTTTCGTGATGGCCGGTGCCGAAGGCCATGCCCGCCTCGATCCGCATGGGGATCACGCCATGGGGCACGGTGCCCGCATCATGGGCGCCATAGACGAAGAAGCGCCCGGCGCGCACGGGGGGCAGGCCCTCCTGCGAAAGCTTGATCCAGTCCTGATCGGGCAGGGGCTCCACCGTGATGGCGCGCCCGGCCAGGCGCGACAGGAAGGCGGCATCGGGCGGTTCGGTGTAAAGCGCCTCGACCACCGCATTGTCGGTGAAGGGCTCCTCGGCGATCAGCACGGCCTGGGCGCTGCCTTCCAGCTCCAGGACCGAGGCTGTGTCGGCAGCGTCGGCTTTCGACAGCGCGACGGAGGCTTTCCAGAGGGGCGGATTGGTCATGGTCGCGGTTGTTAAGCCCGCTGCACGAACTGGTCAATCACCCGCTTCTCGCCCGCCTTGTCGAATTCCACCGTCAGCTTGTTGCCCTCCACGTATCGCACCCGGCCATAGCCGAACTTCTGGTGGAAGATGCGGTCGCCGCGCGCATACTGCGAGGCGGTGGGGTCTGACGTCTGGACGCTCCAGGCCTGGGCCTCGATGGTGGGCGGGCGGGTGCGCACTTGGCCCTGGGCGGCGCGGTTCGCCTGCGCCCGCTTCCAGCCTGGCGAGTCATAGGTGCTGCCGAATTCCTGCGCCCCGGCATTGTCGCGGAAACCGGCATAGCCGCCGTAGAACCCCTCATCCATCACCATCTCGATATGGCTTTCGGGAATTTCCTTGATGAAGCGCGACGGCAGCGCGCTTTGCCACGACCCATGCACGCGGCGGTTGGCGGCAAAAGACACCATCGCGCGCTTCTTCGCCCGCGTCAGGCCGACATAGGCCAGGCGGCGTTCCTCCTCCAGCCCCGCCAGCCCGCTCTCGTCCATGGTGCGCTGGGAAGGAAACAACCCTTCCTCCCAGCCGGGCAGGAACACCGTGTCGAACTCCAGTCCCTTGGCGGCATGCAGCGTCATCAGGTTGATGCGGTCGCCCGATTCATCCTGGGCGATTTCCATCACCAGCGACACATGCTCCAGGAACGCGGCCAGGCTTTCAAAGCCTTCCATGGAGCGGACGAATTCCTTCAGATTGTCCAGCCGGCCCGGCGCTTCCGCCGACTTGTCGGCTTTCAGCATGTCGGTATAGCCGCTTTCGTCCAGCACCATCTCGGCCAGTTCGGTATGGGGCAGGATGCGCGCCGTTTCGCTCCAGCGCGCGAAGTTGGCGGCCAGTTCGGCCAGCGCCTTGCGCGCCTTGGGCGGCAGCTCATCCGTCTCCACGATCTCGCGCGCCGCCGCCAGCAGCGGCAGGGTGCGTGCGCGGGCGAAATTGTGCAGCGTCGCCACGCTGGCATCGCCGATGCCGCGCTTGGGCTTGTTGACGATGCGCTCGAACGCCAGGTCGTCATCGCCCTGGGCGATCAGCCGCATATAGGCCATGGCGTCGCGAATTTCCTGGCGCTCGTAAAAGCGCGGGCCGCCGATGACGCGATAGGGCAGGCCCAGGGAAATGAAACGGTCTTCGAATTCGCGCATCTGGAAGGACGCGCGCACCAGCACCGCCATCTGCGACCAGGGCTGGTCCTGGCGGTGGAGGTTCTCGGCTTCCGAAGCGACGCCGCGCGCTTCCTCCTCCGCATCCCACACGCCCTGCACGCGGATTTTCTCGCCCGGATCGCCTTCGGTCCACAGCGTCTTGCCCAGCCGGCCCTGGTTGGCGGCGATCAGGCCCGAGGCGGCGCCCAGAATGGCCGATGTGCTGCGATAGTTGCGTTCCAGCCGGATGACGCGCGCGCCGGGGAAGTCGCGTTCGAAACGCAGGATGTTTTCCACTTCCGCGCCGCGCCAGCCATAGATCGACTGGTCGTCATCGCCCACCACGCAGATATTCGCTTGCCTGTTGGCCAGCAGTTTCAGCCACAGATACTGGACGACATTGGTGTCCTGATACTCGTCCACCAGCATGTAGCGGAAGCGGTCGCGGTAATCCTCCAGAATGTCCGGGTTGGTCTTCAGGATGTGCAGAGTTTCCAGCAGCAGGTCGCCGAAGTCCGCCGCGTTCAGCGCCTTCAGCCGGTCCTGATATTGGCGATAGAGCGACTTGCCCTTGCCGAAGGCATAGCCGCCGGCTTCGCCCTCGCTGACATCTTCCGGGCGCATGCCGCGGTTCTTCCAGCCATCGATCATCGACGCCAGGGTGCGGGCGGGCCAGCGCTTTTCGTCGATGCCTTCGGCAGAGATCAGCTGCTTCATCAGGCGCAGCTGGTCGTCGGTGTCCAGGATGGTGAAGTTGGATTTCAGCCCCGCCAGTTCGGCATGACGGCGCAGCATGCGCGCGGCGATGGAGTGGAAGGTGCCCAGCCACTGCATGCCTTCGACCACGCCGCCGATCAGCGCGCCGATGCGCTCTTTCATCTCGCGCGCGGCCTTGTTGGTGAAGGTCACGCACAGGATCTGGCCGGGCCAGGCCCGCCGCGTCGCCAGAATGTGCGCCAGCCGCGTGGTCAGCACGCGGGTCTTGCCGGTGCCCGCGCCCGCCAGCACCAGCACCGGGCCGTCGGTGGCTTCGACCGCGGCGCGCTGCTCGGGGTTCAGGCCGGCCAGATAGGGCGGCTCACGCGAAACCGGCATGGTCTGCGGCGCCTCGGAAAAGGCCGCATCCAGCGGGTCGGACCAGCGGTCTCCATAACCGCTCATTGGAAGGCTCGGGAATCTGGGAACATGAGAACGATATTAGAACGCGGGAGGCCGAAATCCCACCTATTTATCGTCCAGATCGTCGTCCAGCCTGTGGCCTTCGGTCCGGCTGTCGGCCTGCTGCCGCCGTGCCTGTTCCAGCTTGCGCGCCGCCTTGGGCGTGCCATGCAGGACGCGGTTTGCCGCAGCGGTTTTTTCCTTTTCGGCGCGGGCCCTGTTCTTGCGGGCCTGGCGCAGGTTCACGATCTCGGCCATCAGGCGTTTCCCCTCACGCCATCATCTTCGCAAAGGCCGGGCGGGCCGCCAGGCGGGCGCAATAGTCCTTCACCACGTCCGTCTCGGTCATCATGCCGAACTTGGTCATGTAGAAGACCCCACCGCCCACCAGAATGTCGGCGGCCGAAAAATCCTCGCCCAGGAACCAGCGGTTCTTCGCCAGATGGTCGTTGATCACCTGTTCCACTTCCCCGGGCGTGCCCCATCCCATCGCGCCATAGACATGGGGGATGGCGAAGCGCCGTTCCAGGAAGGCGGGCTCCATGACGCCGGGGCGATAGAACAGCCAGGACAGATATTCGCCGCGCTTGGGTTCGCCCGGCAGCGGGCCCATCCTGGCGGCGGGAAACTTGTCGGTCAGATACAGCGCGATCGCGCCGCTTTCGAAAATCACCTGCCCGTCATCGATCAGCGCGGGCACCTTGCCGTGCGGGTGCGGATTGCTCGGATCGCGCGCGCCCGAACCGTCGGCGGCCTTCAGCGTCACGGCACGCGTTTCATAGGGAACGCCCAGCTCCTCCAGCAGCCAGACGATGCTGCCCGAGCGGGTCTGCGGTTTGTGGATCAGTGTCAGCATGGCGGCCGAACTATGACGGCATCGCCCCATTTGCGGCAAGAGCATGCAGCCGCAGCGCACTGGCCAGGGGGCGGGCGCCCCGCCCTGTGTCGATTTCGTCCACAAGCGCGGCCAGGGCAATGCCGCGTGCGCGGGCAGATTGCTGCAATACCGCCCAGAATTCCGGTTCCAGCGCGACGGATGTGCGGTGACCCGACAAAGTGAAGGATTTTTTGGCCAGCATGGGGAACAGGGCGGGCCCGCCGCCGGTTTCCTTTTGGAGACAATTGAGGGAGACAGCCTAACCCACCGGCTGTATCGATCAAATGCGCTTCATGATGGCAATGCCGCTGGTTCTTCTGCCGCTGCTGGGCACCGCCGCCCAGGCCGCGCCTTCTTCGCGGATGGACACCATGTGCGAGGCGACCATGACCGCCCTGGCCGACAATGCCCGCGCCCACGGCCAGCCCAGCGCCGCGCTGAGCAAGGTGGCCTATGCCGCCCATGCCTCCTGGCTGCGTTCGCATCCCGATGCGGATGCCGGCGTCTATCGCACCGCCCAGAAGGTGCGCGCTGCCTCGATCCGCCAGGCGATGCATGACGGGCGCATCACCCTGGCTGACACGATGAGCCGGATGGTCGCCTGCCATACCCGCTATGAGGGCGCCAACCAGATGGTGGCTTCGCTGGACTAGGGCTGGATCAGGCGCGGCGGATCTTGCGGAAATCCAGAATATCCATCTGACGCGCCAGCTTGCGCGCGCCGACGTCCGGCTCCATCAGGATGGACGGCCGTCTGAGGTTTTTCACCGCGCCCGCCGCGATCACCGCATTGCGATCGACCCAGCCATCCGTGTCCAGCAGGCGCACGCCGCGCCATTGCTTGCGCAGCATCCGAACCAGATTGTCCGGCGTGTCGTCGTCGTCGTCATCCACGATGACGTTCATCAGGAACAGGCCGCCGCGCGGCTTCACGCGGGATTTGGCCAGCCGGAAGAAGCTGTCGGTCATGAAGACCTCCGGCATGCCGTGCGGGCCGAAGGCATCCAGCACGACGGCGTCGAAGCGGCGGCGGCTGCGTTTCAGCCACTGGATGCCGTCGGCGGTGTGGGTGGGAATTTCCGGCGGCATGGCGAAATATTTGCGCGCGATGACGAAGGAGACGGCCGCATTGTCCACCACCGTCACCTCCACGCCGCTGCGCCACAGCATGGTGGCCAGGTTGCCCCCGCCGCAGCCGATCATCAGCACGTTTTTCGCCTGGGCCTGCATCAGGAAGAAATAGAAGGCGTGGATATAGTCGGCCAGGCTGACGCCATGCTTGTCCGAGGCGCTCTGCTGATATTCGCGCTGCCAGTATGAAACCTTGCCGCCCTTGCGCCGGATGATGTGGCCGGGGGCCGGGACAATACGGCTCATTTCCAGAAATCCGGCAGGCCGGGCCGGGTGGCCGCGGCAATAGCGATAGCGGTGCGGCCGTCCGCGCTGGCGCGCAGCCGGTCATAGAGCTTGCGATAGAGCTTCTGTTTGATGTCGGGTTTCAGCGCGTCGAAGGCGCTGCTGTAGATCATGTAGCTGAGGGGGTAACGGAACAGGCGCGTCTTCAGGTCGAAATCGCGCAGCGAGCGGCCCTCACCGTCGCGCGGGCCGCGCTTGGCAAAATCCGCCGTGAAGCCGGAATTGCCGCTGACCGGACCGGGCAGGGCAACTTCATCGGCAAAGGTCATGTACGCGGCCAGCGCATCCAGCGCCTTGTCCGAATAATCGACATCCAGCGCGAAGGCGCGGTTGGTGAAGCCGGTCTGATGCTCCAGCACCATCAGGGCGACGATGTCGCTGGTGGGTTTCAGCGTCTGGGTGAGGTCGAAGCGCCCCGACAGGCTGGCCAGCGTGTGGCCGGGCGGCAGGTCGAAGGGGTGATAGGGATCTGGCACGGTGACATTGCCGCGATGGGTCATGCCTTCGGACGTGCCGGTGACATACCAGCCGCCCCAGCGCCGCGCGAAGGGCGTGGTCTGGTCGGTGAAATCGAACGGATGCACCGGATCGGCCAGTACTGGCGTGCCGTCGGCGGTGGCGGTGACATTGGCGACGATCCAGCCGGGCGCCTGGGCGTTGACCATGCCGTGACAGGCGACACAAGTCGCGCCCTGCTGCTCCAGTTTCGGACGCACCGTGTTTTTCGAATCCAGCGTGTAAAAGGCCAGCCCGTCCCTGGGGTCGTTGGCCAGGATTTCGATCAGCCCGCCGTCATGCACCGCGGCCACCGAGATATCGTCGTTGAAATAGACCGCGCGCGGGGCCTCAGGATTGATGTGGTCGAACTGCAGGCTGGAGCGGGTGAAGGGCAGGACCTGGGATGCGGGCGAAACATCCAGCGCCGCCAGCAGGCTTTGCAGCCAGCCATGCCCGTCATCGGCATAGGTCAGGACCGTCTGGCCCGATGCCAGCTTTTGTTCCAGCGCATCGACGGGGTTTCCAGCGACCGGAACGTCAGGCGCGTTTTGCGCATGCGCGGCGCCGGCCGCAGCCAGGCCGGTCAGCAGCAACAGCAACCGGCCCGGTCGGGTCACTTCGGCGCGATCATGTCTTCCGGCCGCACCACGGCGTCGAATTCCTCCGCCGTGACATAGCCGCCGCCCACCGCTTCTTCCTTCAGGGTGGTGCCGTTCTTGTGCGCGGTCTTGGCGATCTTGGCGGCATTGTCATAGCCGATCCTGGGCGCCAGCGCCGTCACCAGCATCAGCGAGCGGTCCAGCCCCGCCTTGATATTGTCCAGGCGCGGCGCGATCCCCACCACGCAATTGTCGGTGAAGGACACCGCCGCATCGGCCATCAGCCGCACCGACTGCAGGAAGTTGTAGGCCATGACGGGATTGTAGACGTTCAGCTCGAAATGGCCCTGGCTGCCGGCGAAGGTCAGCGCGGCATTGTTGCCGAAGATCTGCACGCAGACCTGGGTCATGGCCTCGCACTGGGTCGGGTTGACCTTGCCCGGCATGATGGAGCTGCCCGGCTCGTTTTCCGGCAGCGCCAGTTCGCCCAGGCCCGAACGCGGGCCCGAACCCAGCAGGCGGATGTCGTTGGCGATCTTGAACAGGCTGGCGGCCACCGTGTTGATGGCGCCGTGGCTGAACACCATCGCATCATGGGCGGCCAGCGCCTCGAACTTGTTGGGGGCGGTGGTGAAGGAAAGACCCGTGATGGCGGCGATACGCTCGGCCACCATCTTGTCGAAACCGACCGGCGCGTTCAGCCCGGTGCCCACCGCGGTGCCGCCCTGGGCCAGCTGCATCAGCCGGGGCAGGGTCTGTTCGATGCGCTCGATGCCATTGGCCACCTGCGCGGCATAGCCGGAGAATTCCTGGCCCAGCGTCAGGGGCGTGGCGTCCTGGGTGTGGGTGCGGCCGATCTTGATGATCGCGCCCCAGGCCTTGACCTTTTCCTCCAGCGCGGCGTGCAGATGCTTCAGCGCCGGGATCAGCGTCTTGACCACTTCCTCGGCCGCGGCGACATGCATGGCGGTGGGATAGGTGTCGTTGGACGACTGGCTCATATTGACGTGGTCGTTGGGATGGACCGGCTTCTTGGAGCCCATCTCGCCGCCCAGCATCTCGATGGCGCGGTTGGAGATCACCTCATTGGCGTTCATGTTGGACTGGGTGCCCGATCCGGTCTGCCACACCGACAGCGGGAAGTGATCGTTCAGCTTGCCGTCGATCACCTCCTGGGCGGCGGCGACGACCGCCTCGCCGACCGTCTTGTCCAGGCGGCCCAGCGCCATGTTGGTCTCGGCGGCGGCGCGCTTGACGATGCCCAGGGCGCGGACCACCGGCAGGGGCTGCTTTTCCCAGCCGATCTTGAAATTGCCCAGGCTGCGCTGGGCCTGCGCGCCCCAATAGCGGCTGGAATCGACGGCGATGGGGCCGAATGTGTCGGTTTCGGTGCGGGTGGTCATGGCGGGCTGCCCCTGAAAAATGGCAGCGTCCGGGTACTATTTCTTGCGGAAAGAGTCGAGGCTCACGACCTCGCCCGGGGCGCTCTTTTCCGGCGGCCTGGCGATGGCTTCCTCACCCTCTTCGCCGGCGTCTTCCTCGGCCTGGCCCGACGGCACCACCACCGGTCCGGGACCGGCGGCCTGCTTCTCGCTCTCGGTGCGGAACTGAAGACCGAACTGCACGCCCGGATCGAAGAAGGCGGTCAGCGCGCTGAACGGAATGTGCAGCGGTGCAGGCAGCTTCTTGAAGGTCAGCGTGACCTCGAAGGCATCGTCCTTGACCTTCAGCGCCCAGTACTGGTGTTGGATGATGATGGTCATCTCGTCCGGATACTGCTCGCGCAGGAAATCGGGAATGTCGACGCCATCGGCATGCGTCTTGAAGGTCAGGTAGAAATGATGGGCGCCGATCAGGCCGGACTTCTCGATCCGGCGCAGCGCCTCGCGCACGACGCCTCGCAGCGCCGCGTCGGTCAGTGCCTGATAGCCGATGAAATCCTTTGCCATGATCCCCCAAAGACTATGCGCCGGGCCGCCCAAGTCAATTGCATCCGGTGGCGGCACAGCCGCGCGCCGCAGGAATATTACGAATTTTCGAAAAAAGCAGGGGGGATGCCCTGCGAAAGTGGTGGGTGTCTCTGTTGCCCGGTACACCCACCGAAACCGCGCTTACCTAGTTAATTAGGCAGCGAGTACCATTTCATTATCGTTGGCACTTGTACGATCAGCCCGATGACGGCGGATACCATACCGGGCGAAAGGTCAGTCTTTACACGTCCGTCGATCCTGTTTCGCCCCCACAGAAACCCACCGCCCGCAATCGGGCATCGATGGGCTTTTGGTGGAGGCGCCGGGTACCGCCCCCGGGTCCGGTCCGCTTATTGCACAGCCGTTTATCGCCATAGTCCGGACAAGCCGAACACGCTAAATATAGGCGTCCCCGGTTAAGAATTGAAGGCCGGCCGGAACGTCCCGAATCCGGCGGAAATTGCGCCCATGTATGCCAGTGATGAAGATGTCGCCCACGTCGGACAGGGGTTCCTGGACCGGAGCCTGCCGCGCGAGGACTGGACCCATGCCGCCCATTTCGCCGCCACCCTGTGGCTGATGCGCCACCGCCCGGACATGGACCTGGCCCGCGACATGCCAGGCCTGATCCGCGCCTTCAACGAGGCCAAGGGCGGGGTCAACAGCGACACATCCGGTTATCACGAAACCATCACCCAGGCCTCCTTGCGTGCCGCGCGGCCGTTCCTGGACGCCAATCCGCCGGATCTGCCCCTGTGGCAAATCGTGGGCGCGCTGATGAAGTCCGAGCTGGGCAATCCCAACTGGCTGCTGGAATACTGGTCGCGCGAGCGGCTGATGGGCGTGGACGCCCGCCGCGCCTGGATGGAGCCGGACCTGAAACCCCTGCCGTTCTAGGGATTTTATCGGACGTGAAGGCTGACCCCGAATCCCTTATTGTCCCCCGTCATGCAGCAATATCTCGATCTCCTGCGGCTGGTCCGCGATACGGGCGTGGAAAAGCACGACCGCACCGGCACGGGCACCCGCTCGATCTTCGGCCATCAGATGCGCTTCAACCTGGCCGACGGTTTCCCGCTGGTCACCACCAAGAAGCTGCATCTGAAGTCCATCATCCATGAGCTGCTCTGGTTCCTGCGCGGCGAAACCAATGTGCGCTGGCTGCAGGAACGCGGCGTCACCATCTGGAACGAATGGGCCGACGCATCCGGCGAGCTGGGGCCTGTCTATGGCCATCAATGGCGGTCCTGGCCAAACCAGACGGGCGGCACCATCGACCAGATCGCGAACCTGATCGGCGACATCAAAAAGAATCCGGATTCGCGCCGCCTGATCGTGACCGCCTGGAACCCGTCCGATATTCCCAAGATGGCGCTGCCGCCCTGCCACTGCCTGTTCCAGTTCTATGTCGCGGACGGGCGGCTGTCCTGCCAGCTTTTCCAGCGCAGCGCCGATGTGTTCCTGGGGGTTCCCTTCAACATCGCTTCCTATGCCCTTCTGACCATGATGGTGGCGCAGGTCACCGGGCTGACGTCGGGCGATTTCGTCCATTCCTTCGGCGATGCCCATCTGTACCTGAACCATCTGGAGCAGGCGGACGAACAGCTTTCGCGCGCGCCCTTCCCCCTGCCAACCATGCGGTTGAACCCGGCGGTCGACGATATTTTCGCCTTCCGCTACGAGGATTTCACCCTGGAGAACTACCAGGCCCATCCCTCGATCAAGGCGCCGATCGCGGTCTAGGCCGGCCCGCACACCGGCAGCGCGCAAGGCGCGCTCGCCGCGAGCGAATTGGATTTTATTGACAAAAGGCCCGCCGGGGGTAAAAACCGCCCGGAAAAGGGAGATTTTCATGAGCGCGGATGTTCAGGGCCGGGAAGAAACCAAGCTGGCCAATGGCGGCGGGGCGTTTCCGTTCTGGGTGTCGGTGGTCAATGTGGCGGTGTTCGTCGCCGTCCTGTTCGCCGTTGTCTATGGCGTGATCTGGGCCGTGGGCGCCGCCTTCTCCGGCTGATCCTTCCCAAACCGGCAAAAGAAAACGGCCGCCCCCGTCGCCGGGAGCGGCCGCAATCGTTTGGGTGTATCCGCTATTTGGGAAGCGCGAACACCATCAGGCTGTCGCCGCCCATCGGGCTGCGCAGATAGGACCCGCCGGTCGCCACCACCGCCACATACTGCCGCCCGTCGCTGCCCTGATAGGTGATGGGCGTGGCGTGTGCGCTGTAGTCCAGGTGATAGGTCCACAGTTCCTTGCCGGTCCTGCTGTCGAAGGCGCGGAAGCGCTGGTCGTTGGTGCCGCCGATGAAGGTCAGCCCGCTGGCGGTCAGGATCGGTCCGCCATTGCTGGGCCGGCCGGTATTCTGCTTGCCTTCGGGGAAGCTGTCGGTGACGCCCAGCGGCACCTGCCAGGCGATGTCGCCGGTATCGACGTTCACGGCGCTCAGCAGGCCCCATGGCGGCTGCTGGCAGGGATTGGTGTCCTTGTCCATGAAGACCTCGGTGGTCTTGTTCCACTCGCCATCGCGTTCCACCAGCTGCTCGATGTAACCGAGATTGTTGGTGTTGATGATGAAATAGCCCAGCTTGGGATCGAAGGCGCCGCCCGCCCATTCCGGCCCGCCCTCGCCGCCGGGGAAGCGGATGATGGGATGGTCCTGGGGGATCGGCTCGAACAGCTTGGAGCCGGTCGCGCCGGTCTTGGCGATCAGCGCCTTGCAGGCGGCGGTGTGCGCGGGCGTGATGTTGGCCAGCTCGTCCATGGAAAAGCTGCCGCGCGCCAGTTGCGCCGGCTTGGCCGGGATGGGCTGGGTGGGCCAGGCCTTTTCCGAGGGCACCGGCGAGGGCGGCACCGGGGTCTCGGTGACCTGGTAGAGCGGCTCGCCCGTCACGCGGTTCAGGATGTAGAGGAAGGCATCCTTGTTCATCACCGCGATGGCGGGAATGTCCTTTCCGTCACGGCGCACGGTCATCAGGATCGGCGGCGCGTCCAGGTCATAATCCCAGATGTCGTGATGCACGGCCTGGAAGTGCCACAGATACTTTCCGGTGTTGGCGTCGACGGCGACAAGGCTGTCGCTGAACAGGTTGGCGCCCTTGTGGTCGCCGCCATAGCGGTCGAAGGTCGGCGCGCCGATCGGCAGATAGGCAATGCCGCGCTGGGTGTCGATGGTCAGCTGGTTCCAGATGTTCACGCCGGACCGCTGCTTCCAGCCATCGTCTTCCCAGGTTTCGTGGAACTTCTCGCCCGGCTGGGGAATGGTGCGGAAGCGCCAGACCATCTTGCCGGTCACCACGTCCCAGGCACGCACATCGCCGGATGCGCCCAGCGCGGGCGCTTCCTGCACCCGGCTGCCGATGATGGCGATGTTCTTGTAGATGTCGGGCGGCGAGGAATAGCCGTAATAGGCGGTGGGAATGCCGTTCAGGATGTCGGGCGTGCGCGTTTCCACCACGCCATTGGTGCCGAAGCCCGCCGCCGGCTTGCCGGTCTTGGCCTCCAGCGCGATCAGCTTGCCCTTCAGCGAGCCGAAGATGATGCGCGGGCCGTGGGCATTGTCGCCGGGCCAATAGGCCAGACCGCGATAGGGCGGCTGGTCGCCCTTGGGCATGTCATAGGTCCACACCGTTTTGCCGCTGGTCGCGTCCAGCGCCACCACCTTGCCATAGGGCGTGCCCAGATAGAGCAGCCCGTCCACCATGATCGGCGTGGTGGTGGAAAAGGGCGTGGGGCCTTTTTTGTCCGGCGCCGGGTTCATGTGATAGCGCCAGGCAAGCTGCAGCTTGCCGACATTTTCCGGGGTGATCTGGGTCAGCGGCGAAAAGCGCGCCCCGCCCGCATCCTTGCCATAGGCGCCCCAGTCGGTGGCGGCGGGCATGACCGGCGCTGCGGTGGCACCAGATAGCGCGGCCACCGAAAACAAAGCCATGAGCCCCGCGCCGATCGCAAATCCCAAAAACCGCTTCATGCCGGGGCTCCCATTTCGTCCTGCTGATAAACCTTGATGATCTCGCTGAAATCCTTTTCGGCGGTGAAGCCGGCGTCGCGCGCCATCTTCGCGTCATAGCGCCCCGCCCAGCCCTTGACGATCTGGGCCACGAAAGGATCGTCCACCCGCTTGATATGCGCCACCGCCTCTTCGCCCGCCGCCGCGCGCAGGGCCTCGATCTCCTCGCCCACGGTGGCCGAGACGCCCGGCATGGTCATGGAACGGCGAACGCCCAGCGGCGCGGTGTCGATGGACGCGGCGGTGATGAAGAAGCCGACCGCGGCGCGGGGACTGGCGAACCAGTGGCGGACCTCATCGCCCACCGGCAGCGGTGCGTCCTGGCCGTTCAGCGGCTCGCGCAGGATGCCGGAGAAGAAACCGGACGCCGCCTTGTTGGGCTTGCCCGGCCGGATGCAGATGGTGGGCAGGCGCACGCCCACGCCGTCGACAAAACCCTTGCGGCTGTAATCGGCCAGCATCAGCTCGATCATCGCCTTCTGGGTGCCATAGCTGGTGGATGGCGTTGGCGCGAATTCATCGGGGATAGAGTCGGGGAAGGGCGGCCCGAACACCGCCAGGGTGGAAGCGAAGACGAAGCGCGGCTTGTAGGCCTCTTTCTGGCCCTCAAGCCGCACCGCCTCCAGCAGCGCCCAGCTGCCGTTGAAATTGACCCGGTAGCCTTTCTCGAAATTGGCTTCCGCGTCGCCCGACACGATCGCCGCCAGGTGGAAGATCACATCGGGGCGTTCGGCGACCAGCGTGGCGGCCACGCCCTTTTCGGCAAAGTCGCAGACAATCGGTTTGGATGGCGGCGCGCCGGCGGGAACCGGGCTGTCCACCACATCCACCAGGGTCATGCTTTCGATCGGCTGGCCGTTCAGCGATCCGTCGCGGACCAGCCGCTCCACCAGCTTGCGTCCGATCATGCCGGCCGCGCCGGTCACCAGAATCTTCATGGGAACATGTCTTTCGAGAGGAATTGCGCGAGGGCGCGACCATAACCGCTTTTGCGCCGCTGTGTTGATGCTGCGTTGCAACGAAATCCATGTCTTTTGTGGGCGGTTTAAGGCTTTGACGGTTACCGCCGCCAGCGGTAGCGTCCTTCAAAACAGCCCGGACTTACTGGGTGGGGCCGGGGAGGGCTTGGATCGTGAAAATCGGCGTCTTGACCGGTTTGGCATTGGCTTTGGCAGCTGGTGCCGCCTTTGCCCAGGGCGGCAACAACCTGTCCGTCCCCTATGGCCCGCCCGAGCATCAATGGGGCAAGCCCGCCGATGGCGGCAGCTGGGGCTCCAGCGCCGGGATCGAGCGCGGACCCCATGGCGAGATCTGGGCCATCGACCGCTGCGGCGCCAACAGCTGCGACGGCTCGGACAAGGCGCCCATCGCCCTGATGGACATGAAGACCGGCAAGCCCATCCGCAGCATCGGCGCGGGGCTGTTCGTCTTTCCCCATGGCCTGCATGTCGATGCCAAAGGCAATGTCTGGGTGACGGACGGCGCGGTGTCGAAAGACGGCACCAAGGGCCTTCAGGTCATCAAGCTGTCACCCGACGGCAAGGTTCTGCTGCGGCTGGGCACCGCGGGCCAGCGCGGCGATGATGAGACTCATTTCTGGTCGCCCACCGATGTGATCACCGCGCCGAACGGCGACATTTTCGTTGCCGACGGCCATGCGCCGATCAACCCCTTCATTCCGGCCGGCCAGGTCGCGCGCATCATGAAGTTCTCGCCGGACGGCAAGTTCCTGATGCAGTGGGGCAAGCCCGGCACCGGGCCCGGCGAATTCAGCAATCCCCATGCGCTGGCCTTCGATGCCAGGGGCCGGCTGTTCGTGGCCGACCGGGCCAATGCCCGCATCCAGATCTTCACCCAGGACGGCAAGTTCATTGCCGACTGGAAACAGTTCGGCCGCCCCAGCGGATTCTACATTCATGGCGACCGGCTTTACGCCATCGATGCGGATTCGACCGAAACAACGCATCCGGGCGGCTGGCAGAAGGGCGTGTGGATCGGCTCAATTTCCAGGGCGCTTCCGGACGCCTTTGTGCCCGACGACAAGGCGGGCGAGGGCGTGGTGATCGCGCCCGACGGCAACATGTATGGCGCGGTCAATGTCGCGCCGCGTGGCCTTACGAAATATCCGAAACACTGAAGTCTTCGAGACAGGAGAAGCGGTCATGGCAGGCAGCACGGCACCAAGCGACAGCAGACGCAGTTTTCTTCTGAAATCCTTCAGCGCCAGCAGCGCCGCCTGGCTGGCCGCCAACTGGCCGGCTGAGGTCGCCGCCGCCGAGATGGCGCAGAAGATGGGCGGCTTCACCTATTTCACGCCCGAGCAGGCGCGCGAGATCGACGCCATGGCGGCGCAGATCTATCCCACCACCGACACGCCCGGCGCGGCCGAGGCCCAGGTGATCTATTTCATCGACCTGGCGCTGGTGACCTTCGCCGCCGACAAGCAGGCGGTCTACGCCAAGGGCTTTGGCGAACTGGCCCAGGCCTGCGGCGGCAAGTCCTTTGCGGCGCTGCCGTCCGGCGAACAGATCAAGGTTCTGACCAGCATCGAGAAGACGGCCTTCTTCCGGACGGTCCGCGACCATACGGTGATGGGCATGTTCTCGTCGCCCCAGCATGGCGGCAATTTCCGCAAGATCGGCTGGCAGCAGATCGAATTCGACGACAGCCTGAACTTCCGCGCCCCGTTCGGCGCCTATGACAAGGCGTGAGGGAGAGTGAGATGAAAAAATTCAAGCCCAGCGAAGAAGTCGATTTCGTGGTCATCGGGTCCGGCGCCGGCGGCGCGGTGATGGCCAAGCAGCTTGCCCAGGCCGGATTCTCGGTCGTGGTGATGGAACAGGGCCCCTGGGGCGCCTATGGCCACGAGCAGGACTATAACAAGGACGAGCTCATCAACCGCTTCCCGTCCGAGGAAGACATGCTGATGAGCGATCATGCCAAGCAGCCCAACACCTTCCGCCGCACCGCGGCGGAAAAGGCCGTGGCGGGTCATCATTCCTATGGCTGCGTGGTGGGCGGCGGCACCGTCACCTATGGCGCGTCCAGCTGGCGGCATCTGCCCTGGGAGTTCAACGAAGCCAGCACCTTCGGCACCATGGCGGGCACCGGCATCGCCGACTGGCCGATCAGCTATGACGAGCTGGAGCCCTTTTATACCCAGGCCGAATGGGAAATCGGCATTTCCGGCCCCAATGTGCAAAACCCCAACCTGGCGCCCATGTCCAAGGGCTATCCGATGGAGCCGCTGCCGCTGAAAAGCTCCGGCTTCCTGTTCCAGCGCGCCGCTGAAAAGCTGAACCTGTCGGTGGTGCCCAATGTGGCGGCCATCATCACCAAGCCGTGGAACGGGCGCGCCGCCTGCATCAATTGTGGCATGTGCTCGGGCTTCGGCTGTCAGACCAAGGCGCGCTCCTCCTCGGCGGTGGCGCTGCTGCCCTATGCGGTGGATACCGGCAATTGCGAGATCCGCGCCCATTCCTATGTGCGCGAGATTTCCACCGACGCCAGCGGCAAGGCGACTGGCGTGGTCTATTTCGACAAGAAGAACAACAACCAGGAGGTCTTCCAGAAGGCCAAGGTGGTGGTGCTGAGCGCCAACGGCACCGAGACCCCGCGGCTTCTGCTGTTGTCCAAGTCGGCGCGCTTCCCGCATGGGCTGGCCAATTCCAGCGGCATCGTCGGCAAGTATCTGATGACCGGCAATGGCGGCGGCGCATCGGGCCTCTTCACCGATCCGCTGAACGAGTACAAGGGCTGCGTCACCGGTGCGGCGATCCTGGACTATGTGCCCAACGACGTGAAGGGGCGCGGCTGGTATGGCGGCGGGCGCATGACCGCGCGCGGCTTCACCATGCCCATCGCCTATGGCCTGGGCGGCGTGCACGGCGCGCCAAGCTGGGGCAAGGGCTACAAGCAGGCGCTGATCGAACAGGCCAACCGCAAGCTCTATGTCGCCAACTTCATTTCCCAGATGCCGCTGGAGACCAACACCGTCGACCTGGACCCCGATGTGAAGGATGCCTGGGGCCTGCCCGCCATGCGCATCACCACCCAGAGCCACGAGAACGACATGAAGGGTGTGGACTTCTTCATCGAAAAGTCGGTGGAGATTCTGAAGGCGGCGGGTGCCCATACCGTATGGGCCGATACGGCGCGCGATTCCACCGGCGGCGCCCATGCCCGCGGCACCTGCCGCATGGGCAATGACGCCAAGTCCAGCGTGGTGAACAAGTATCACCGCGCCCACGACGTGCCCAACCTGTTCATCGTGGACGGCTCGTCGCTGGTCACCGGCGGGCGCAACCATCCCACCATGACCATTTCGGCGCTCGCCTTCCGTGCCGCGGCGCATCTGGTCGAGGCGGCCAAAAAAGGCAACGTCACCATTTAGATTTTGTCATCATTGCGCCCCGATTTGCGGGTTAGGAAGCGGGCATGAAAATGCCCGCTTCTTTTTTTCTGGCGCTGGTGGCGCTGACGGCCCCGGCGCTGGCCGATGCGCCCACGCCTGACGCGATCGCCGCCTATCTGGCCGCCAACGCCCAGAAGCCCGGCGTGACGGTGGCCGCCGACGGGCTGCAATATGATGTGCGCCGGCGCGGGGTTGGCCGCCATCCCGCGCCCAATGACTTCGCCCGCATCCAGTACACCGCCCGGCTGATCGACGGCACGCTGGTGGACGGCACCACGCCCGGCCTGCCCGCCACCGTCTCGGTCGGCGCGGCGATTGCCGGGCTGGGCGAGGCGCTGCGGATGATGCAGGAAGGCGACCGCTGGCAGCTTGTGGTGCCGGCAAGGCTGGCCTTTGGACAGAAGGGGGCCGGGGCGGTTCCCCCGAACCAGCCGCTGGTGATCGACGTGACGCTGATCGCGGCGGTCCCGGCCGCCCGTGCCCAGGCCGAGGCGGGGGCCAATCCCTTCTCCATTCAGGGCAACGGCCAGCAGCAGAGCCTGCTTTTCACGTTTCGGCCCTGAAAGTGCCTTTCCCACCTGATTGACGCTGGCCCACCTGATTGACGCTGGCGCGGACCCCGCCTTAGCATCGGTCAAAACAGGAAGCGCACCATGATCACCGAGCAGGATGTCGCCTTCTATCGCGAGCATGGCTATCTGGTCGTGCCGGACGTGCTGGACGCCGACCTTCTGGCCCGCGCCCGCGCCGCGCTGGACGAGCTGGTCGCCAATGCCGCCTCTGTCAGCGCCCACACCGATGTCTATGACCTGGAGCCGGGGCACACGCCCGAAAACCCCCGGGTACGTCGCATCAAGCAGCCCGATACCCACACGCCGGTCTTCTGGGAGATGGCCAACTATCGCCCGATGGTGGAAATCCTGGAGAAGCTGCTGGGCCCGTCGGGCGTGCGGCTCCAGACCTCCAAGATCAACCTGAAGGAGCCGCATCACGGCTCGCCCGTGGAATGGCATCAGGATTGGGGATTCTATCCCCACACCAACGACGACATGCTGGCGGTGGGCGTGCTGCTGGACGATGCCTTCATCGAGAACGGCCCGCTGATGGTGGTGCCGGGCAGCCACAAGGGTCCGACCTTCGATCACCATTCGCCCGACGGCTATTTCTGCGGCGCGATGGACCCGACGCGCGCGGACGTGGACTTCGCCAGCGCCGTGCCGCTGATGGGCAAGGCGGGGTCCATGAGCTTCCACCATGTGCGCGCCGTGCACGGGTCGGCGCAGAATGTCTCCGACCAGCCGCGCCGCCTGCTGCTCTATGAATTTGCCGCCGCCGACGCCTTCCCCCTGATGGGGATCAAGGACTGGGCGCGCTTCAACCGCAACCTGGTGTCGGGCAAGCCCATCAACCAGCCGCGCATCGTGCCCGCGCCTGTGCGCATGCCGCTGCCGCCCGCGCCGCATCAGGGCTCGATCTACGAAAACCAGACCACGCTGGCGAACCGCTACTTCGCCCGCAAAGCCGAACCGGTCGGATAAGGACGGCGCACAAGCGCCGCAACAGGGGGAAGGAAAGCCGGATGCCGCCAGCGCCGGACACGGCATCGCCGTCAGTTCCGCAGTCCAGTGCCCTGCGCCAGGTGATGATGGCCGCGGCGGTGGGCTCGGCGCTGGAATGGTACGACTTCTTCATCTATGGCGCGGCCTCGGCGCTGGTCTTCGGGCCGCTTTTCTTTCCCGCCTATGACACCACGATCGGCGTGCTGGCCTCCTTCGCCACCTTCGCGGTCGGCTTTCTGGCGCGTCCCTTTGGCGGACTGTTCTTCGGTCATTTCGGCGATCGCTGGGGGCGCAAGCCCATGCTGGTGGCGACCCTGCTGCTGGTGGGCGGATCGACCTTCGCCATCGGCCTTTTGCCGACCTATGAGCAGGCGGGCATCTGGGCGCCCCTGATGCTGCTGGGCCTGCGCCTGCTTCAGGGTTTCGGCGCGGGCGCCGAATATGGCGGCGCGGTGGTGATGAGCGTGGAATTCGCCCCGCCCGGCAAGCGCGGGCTTTATGGCGCCTTCGCGCCGATGGGCACCACCGCCGGCAACGCGCTGGCGGCCAGCGTGTTCTGGCTGGTCACCACCTATAGCGGCGACAATCTGCTGACCTGGGGCTGGCGCATTCCTTTCCTGGTGTCGGTGCTGCTGCTGGGGCTGGGCGTCTATATCCGCAGCCGGGTCAGCGAAACGCCGGTCTTCACCGCGGCGCGCAAGAAGAAAAAGCCGCTCAAGCTGCCGGCCTTTGAGGCGGTGCGGCGAAGCCCGCGCAATTTCTTCGTGGTGGTGGGCGCGCGCCTGGCCGAAAATGCGCTGGGCTATCTCTATCCCGTTTTCGGCCTCAGCTATGTCATCAACAATCTGGGCATGCCGCGCGACGTCGCCATCACCGGCGTAATCCTGGGCAATGTCGCGCTGGTCTGCGGGCTGGTGTTCTTCGCCTGGTTGTCGGACCGCATCGGGCGGCGCCCGGTCTATATCTTCGGCGCGCTGTTCTCGGCGGCGGTGGCCTTTCCCTTCTTCCTGCTGGTGGGCACGCGCGAGCCGGGGCTGATCTATCTGGCCTTCATCATCGAGATGGGTATCGGATCGGGCGCCATGTTCGGGCCCCAGGCGGTTTATTTCGCCGAACTGTTCGGGCCGCGCCTGCGCTATTCCGGCTTTGCCTTCGCGCGCGAGCTGGGCTCGATCATCGCGGGGGGGCCCGCGCCCTTTATTGCCGCGGTGCTGGTGTCGCTGATGAACGGCGCGCCCTGGGGCGTGGCCTTTTATGCCATTTTCCTGTCGCTCATCACCGCCTTCTCTGTCTGGTGCGGCCCCGAAACCTACCGGAGCGACATCAGCGCGGATGATGTGGAAGATGCCGAGGAGGCGGAAGACCCGGCCTCAGCCCTCCTGCTCAAGCCGTCGCCATAACCCGCGGATCATGTCCTTCATCTGCAGCGCTTCCTGCCAGCGGTCGGAAAGCTCATAGCCGTCCGCGCCGGTGATGGCGTAGGGCGACGGGCCCAGCTCGCACAGGAAAGTCAGCGTCTCGTCGGGCCCGGCCCGCTTCTTCCACGAGCGGATGCCATATTCCCACCAGTCCATGAACAGCGTCACCCAGTCCTGGTGCTGGGGAAAGTTCAACTGCACCTGGATCTGCTCGCGGCTGGCGACGCGGCCATGCATGCCCCAGCTATTGTCCAGGATGCGGTGGATCAACCCGTGGTTCACATCGTCGATGGGCCAGGCGAATTCGCGCCCCACCACATAATGCGACAGGTCGGCGGTAAAGCGCAGGTCTGGGAAGCGGTCCAGCAGGTGCAGGGTGAAGAACAGGTCTGTCGTCATGCGGTCGCGGTGCGTTTCGAGATGCAGTTCCACGCCCGCATCAGCCGCCATGCGCCGCCAGCTCTCGATATAGGGGACGCATTCTTCCAGCGTATAGGGACGCACATCGGCCTGCAGGTTCAGGTGATCGGCGCCCAGTTCGCGCACCAGCGCCAGAACGGGTTTCAGATCCTCGATGCTGCGCGGATAGCATTGCGCCTGCCAGGTCATGTCGTGCGCGCGCAAGAAATCCGTCACCTGGCGGGCATAGTCGGGGTCGATGAAGCGCACGCCGCAGCCGTCGAACCCGGCGTCGCGGATCATGGTCAGCTTTTCATCCAGGTCCCATTCGGCGCCATCGGGCCGGCGCCGTTCCATCGCCCAAAGCGACTGATAGACCAGAAGTTTCTGCGCCATGCTCGCCCCCGTTATCGTCCTTGCGCATTGTCCCTGCGCCGGCCTGTTATATAGTCGGACGCGTTCAATAAGAATGGCCAGTTGGGGAGAGCCCGTTGGGGAGAAGTTGGGTGAAAGCGCGCGTCTGCCTTGTGCTTGTGTCCGGCCTTTTGGCGGCGTCCGCCGCATCCTGGGCCCAGACCAACAATCCCAATGTGGAGCCGGAACTGACCGAGGTCTGGTCGCCGGTGCCGCCCACGGTGACGCCGGGCGCCGGCCCCGGCCAGCCGCCGTCGGATGCGACCGTCCTGTTCAACGGCCATGACCTGTCCAACTGGGAGAGCGTCAAGGGCGGGCCTGCGGACTGGACCGTGGGCGACGATGCGTTCGTGGTCGCGCCCAAGGCCGGGTCCATCCAGACCAAAGAGAAATTCGGCGATGTGCAGCTGCATGTCGAATGGCGGGTGCCGGTTCTGCCGCCGGACCGCAAGGGCCAGGATCGCGGCAATTCCGGCATCTTCCTGGACGGCCTGTACGAGGTGCAGGTGCTCGATACGCTGGAAAACAAGACCTATGTGAACGGCGAGGCGGGATCGATCTACAAGCAGTATGCGCCGCTGGTGAATGCGCTGAAGCCCGCGCCGCAATGGCAGGCCTATGACATCGTCTTCATGGCGCCGCGCTTCTATCAGGACGGCACCCTGGCCGAACCGGCCCGCATGACCATATTCCTCAACGGCATTCTGGTGCAGAATAACGTCTATCTGCAGGGCCCGACCGAGTATCGCGGCATTCCAGAATATGTCGCCCATGGCGATGGCCCGCTGATGCTGCAGGCCCACAACAATGAAGTGCATTACCGCAATCTGTGGATCAGGAAGCTGAAATGAAGCTGCGCTATGGCATGGTCGGCGGGGGCGAGGGCGCCTTTATCGGCGCGGTGCATCGCACTGCCGCCGCGATTGCCGGCAACTGGGAGCTGACGGCGGGGGCGTTCAGCGCCAGCCCGGACAAGGCGCGCCGCTCCGCCGCCGCGATCGGGGTGGCGCGCGGCTATGACAGCTGGGAGGAAATGCTGGCCAGGGAGGCGGCGCTGCCCGCCGATACGCGCATCCAGGCGGTCGCAATCGTCACGCCCAATTTCCTGCATGCGCCCGTCGCCATTGCGGCGATGGAAGCGGGTTTCGACGTGATCTGCGACAAGCCGGTGGCCGAAAGCCTCGAAGCGGCGCGCGCCATCGCCGATGCTGCCAGGCGCACAGGCCGGCGCATCGCCATCACCCACACCTATACCGGCTATCCGCTGGTCAAGCAGGCGCGCGACCTGGTGGCCGGCGCCGGTGCGGTGCGCCGCGTGATGGTGAAATACACCCAGGACTGGCTGTCGCGCGCCGCCGATCTGGAAGGCAACAAGCAGGCCGCCTGGCGCACCGATCCCAAACGCTCGGGCGAGGGCGGGGCGACTGGCGACATCGGCACCCATGCCTTCAACCTGGTGGAGTTCATCACCGGCCGGCGTGTCAAAAGCCTGTGTGCCGAACTGGGCGCGCTGCCCGGCCGCACGCTGGACGACGATGCCTCGGCGCTGCTGCGGCTGGAAGGCGGCGCCAAGGGCATGCTGGCCTGCAGCCAGGTCTGTGTCGGCGACGCCAACGATCTGCAGATCAGCGTCTATTGCGACGAGCTGGGCCTGCACTGGCGTCAGGAACAGCCCAACACGCTTCGGGTGGGCCGCCGCGACCGGCCCGAAGAACTCTGGCATGCCGGGTCCAACCGCGCCTATCTGGCGGCGGACATCCGCGCAATTCAGCGCACACCCGGTGGCCATCCCGAAGGCTATCTGGAAGCCTTTGCCAACATCTATCAGGCCTTCGGCGCCGAACTGCTGACCGGCAAAGCCGCTGATGGCGCGCCCGGCTATGCCACCATGGACGACGCCATCGCCTGCATGAAATTCATCCATGCCGCCAAACAGTCCAGCGATGCGGGCGCGGTGTGGGTCGATCTGGACACGCTATAGAGTGAGGTTGCGATGAAAGGCCCCGGCATTTTCCTGGCCCAGTTTGCGGGCGATACCGAGCCCTTCAACAGCCTGTCTGCCATCTGCCGATGGGCGGCCGGCCACGGCTACAAGGGCGTGCAGATTCCCACCTGGGATTCGCGGCTGATCGACCTGGAAAAGGCCGCCGACAGCCAGACCTATGCCGACGAGATCAAGGGCATCTGCGCCGAGGCGGGGCTGGAAGTCACCGAGCTTTCCACCCACCTTCAGGGCCAGCTGGTCGCCTGTCATCCCGCCTATGACGAACTGTTCGATGGCTTTGCCCCGCCGCAGATGCGCGGCAATCCCGAAGCGCGCCAGGCCTGGGCGGTCGACCAGGTGAAGATGGCGGCGAAGGCCAGCCAGCGCATGGGCTGCACCGCGCACGCCACCTTTTCGGGCGCTTTGCTGTGGCACACGGTCTATCCCTGGCCGCAGCGGCCCAAGGGCCTGGTGGAGGAAGGCTTCACCGAACTGGCGCGGCGCTGGACGCCGATCCTGGATGTGTTTGACGAACATGGCGTGGATGCCTGTTTCGAGATCCATCCCGGCGAGGACCTGCATGACGGGCTGACCTTCGAGCGCTTCCTGGACAAGGTGAAAGGGCACCCGCGCGCCAACATCCTTTACGATCCCAGCCACTTCGTGCTGCAGCAGCTCGACTATCTGCAGTTCATCGATTTCTATCACGACCGCATCAAGGCGTTTCATGTGAAGGATGCCGAGTTCAATCCCACCGGCAAGGCGGGCGTCTATGGCGGCTATGCCGACTGGGTCGACCGGCCCGGCCGCTTCCGGTCGCTGGGCGACGGGCAGGTGGATTTCACCGGCATCTTCTCCAAGTTCACCCAGTACAATTATGCCGGCTGGGCGGTGCTGGAATGGGAATGCGCCCTGAAGGACCCCGAGCAGGGCGCCCAGGAAGGCGCGCCCTTCATCGCCGCCCACATGATCCGCCGGGCGACCCACGCCTTTGACGACTTTGCCGGCGGGGCGTCGGACCGCAACCACAACCGGCGCATCCTGGGGCTGGACCCGGTTTAAGGCTCTTCCGCCCGGCGCGCACGCCGTGCTAGGAAGCCCGCCCAATGCACCAACGGGTGCGGGTGTAGTTCATCGGTGAGGCGCGGTCCGGTTTCAGCGATGTAAATCGGTCCAGTGGACCGACGAAAGTGCCGAACGCCCTGGAGCTTAAGTGAGGGGCGGGGAGCAGTCCTGCTCCGAATGTGTAAGCACCCGACAGGTGCGGGTGTAGTTCACTGGGTGAGGCGCGGTCCGGCCTTGCCGGACAAATCGGTCCAGTGGACCGATTTGCGCGCCGAACGCCCCGAGCTTGGGCGAGGGGCGGGGAGCAGTCCTGCTCCGAATGTGTAAGCACCGACAGGTGCGGGTGTAGTTCAATGGTGAGGCGCGGTCTGGTTTGTTGACAAAATCGGTCCAGCGGGACCGATTTAGGGCGCCGAACGCCCCGAGCTTATGAGGGGCGGGGAGCAGTCCTGTGTCTGAATGTGTAAGCAACTTCGACAGGTGCGGGTGTAGTTCAATGGGTGAGGCGCGGTCCGGCCTTGCCGGACAAATCGGTCCAGTGGACCGATTTGCGCGCCGAACGCCCCGAGCTTGGGCGAGGGGCGGGGAGCAGTCCTGCTCCGAATGTGTAAGCACCGACAGGTGCGGGTGTAGTTCAATGGGTGAGGCGCGGTCCGTTTGTTGACAAATCGGTCCAGTGGACCGATTTGCGCGCCGAACGCCCCGAGCTTGGGCGAGGGGCGGGGAGCAGTCCTGCTCCGAATGTGTAAGCACCGACAGGTGCGGGTGTAGTTCAATGGTAGAACGGCAGCTTCCTAAGCTGTACATGAGGTTCGATTCCCTTCACCTGCCCAATGCTTAGCCGAAATCCCTGCAACGGTTTTGCAGTGGGTTTTGGCAGATTTCGTCTTGACGTTCTAGTTTCTTTGGCGTCGACCGTGACCTGGGAGACTTCCTGTTCTCGTTGGTCCTGCTCTGATCCTGCGGATACGGTCTTTCAAAATCTCATCACGCTTCACGTACCGGTTGATGATCTTTTTCCACCCGGTCCCTCCGACCAGCCCAGGATTTCGCTATCCGCGCAACGGCAGTTGTGCCCGATGTGCCTTGTGGCGGCAGCGTTCCACGGAAATCATGGAAGGAAGGCCCTGTCCTTCAGTCCGGACCCTGGATCAGCTTCCACCAGGACGAACCAAGCCCGTCACCGGTCCAGGGACGCCTGTCGGAACTGGTCAGGACGGCTGTCGCGCGCTTCGGGATATTCGGCAAAGCAGGTCCGCAAGGTCCCTTTGTCATTGATGGGTTACGGTCCGGCGCCCCTCACTTTGCCGGTCTGCAGTTCGATGGCGAATTCTGGACGGGTCCAGGCAAGCTTTACGAGGTCGCCACGCCGAAGCGTCTTCGTCAGAGCTGCCAGGCGGCCGCCCAGGCCATTTCCGGGAGGCATGGGCAAGAAGGTGGCAAGGTCTTCGTCGCTCCAGATGACGTCCGTACGGCGCTCGATTCTTGTGGAGGTGCGCCATACCCTCACACTGGTTCGATCCCAGCTCTCAGACATCCCGGAATTCTCAGGACACGCGACAGTACCTGAAGCCCGGTATCGCAGCACGGGCGTGGCACGTGCATGGAATGGTGCCACTGCCTGATTTCCGGCTTGATCGCTGGTCGGTCGAACTGATTGGATGCTCAAAGCGAACCAAAGTGATCTGCGATCTTATCCAGCCACGTGGGTCCATAGGTCGCGGGTTGAAGCGGCGCCAAGTCCTCCAGGAAGTAGCTGCTGGCACGTATAAGTGATAAGACCGGACACCTTGAGGTGTCTCGGGGCCTGACGTGCGGCTACGGCATCAGCAAGTTCCCTGAAACGCAGGTGTGCCAGGCGCACTTATGGAGCTGAGGGTTACTCGCCAAGCATACCAATATTCCTTACCCTTGCTCGTCACTCGGTAAGGGCCATGCTTCATCTTAATTGGCGGCATGATTGCGCTCCACTGCTCCAGGTTCCTTGTCCAGCCTGTTCGCCGGACCTGGCATCATCAGTTATTGCGACGACCGTGCCGTCGGGAGGCATTTGACTGCGGTTGGCACGAGGCCCGCCGCCGCTGCAATTCCTTCAGCATTCGTTCGATCTTGCTTTGACTGACGCCAGCCACGGAAATTCTGTGAGCCGGATGCTGCTGGATTGACTGGCTGAAGCGCCACGACGCGGTTCATTTGACATAAACAAAAAATTCGGCGATGAACTTTGGCGAATTTTTGACTTCTTAATTCAATTGATTAGTCCTGAGAATTTATTTCTTGCGCGACACTTTGTCGGCCATTCAGGCTGCTCATCCGGGCCAAAGGCGGGCGGGACTTGTATTAATCCATTTGTGAGTATATACCCAGAAGTGAGTTCAATGAGATGGATTTTGGATACTGGACTTGTGCGCCGCATTGGCGCCGCCTCGGCGAGCCGAATTCCGATCTCAGCGTGCTCCTTCTGCGCACGCCGTTTGCGGTGGTAATTCCAACGATAGCCTCTCGGTGAACGAACTTGCTGAGCGGATCAGGTGCCGCAGCAAACTGCCAGGCCGGTATGTCGCGATGACACTTCGCGACGACTTGCGAGACGGAGGCGAAACTGGCAGTCTGCTTCTTTGATTTTGCTCGCGAGATCGTAACGCATGCTGAGACTTGTCAACTGAGAGGTGTATCGCACAAGGTTGTATTGCTGACCCGTGCCAACACCCCTGGGATGACCACGCTTACTCAGGTCCGGGTTACACAACTCCTTAATCAGGGCAACCAGCGACACCCTCACGTCGGCGTCGATCGTTTCCGCCAGGGCATCTACGGCCTCGCCGAAAGCCTTCTGCAGGTAAGGCAGAACGTGTTCGTACGTGCCGCCCCAGTTGCCGGGATGAAATTCATTGGGCAGCCGCGAAAACAATTCAGCGGTCAAATTTAACTTCGAAACATGAACGCGGCCAAGTTTCCCAACATGTACAAGTCAGTACCAACCCGGCGAACAATGAAGTCCTCGTGCCGCATGCTGTAGTGCAACTCCGGCGGTGCATAAGACCAGTCTCCCGGGAAGGAGAAATCGTCGTGATACACCGAACGTCCTTTCTGCGATGAACGCCCGAAATCGGTGATCCGAAATGTCTCGTCCTTATAATGCAGGACGTTTGACGGCTTCGTGTCTTGGCGAAACCGGACGCGCGCGCACCCGCAGGACGCGCTCGCTTGGGTTGAACTCTCGCGTCTCCAAGTTGTTCTCGGGCAAAAAGATAGGGCGAGAGATTCAATGGCAGTTGCCAAGCAACTCGCGCCGACGGAGCGTCACACGCTCCGTTCGGCGGTACGTATGGAGCTTCACCTGCAGGATGAGGAGGCCGCGCATCGCCTGCTGAAACGATCTGATGCCACGCCGCACGATCCTTGGCTGGCAGCCGCCGAAATCGCTGTTGCGACGCACAGGGAAAAGTCGCCGACCTTCTTCAAGGTGGGGCAAGCGATACTTGATTCTGGTAATTGGCTTCCGCATCAAGTTAGTGAGTTGGCAGCTGCATTGGGTACCACCGTCATAATCGACGGGAAGCACAAGCGCGGACGGCGCTTCATCCAACAGGGATTGGCCGACCCCACTGGCAACACTCTCGCTCAAGCGGAATGGATCAATACGACGTTTCATGAGAGGTTTCTTGTCTCCTCGACGTTAAGGAATTCTGCCGATGCGCACGAGGCCAGGGGCCGTGATGCCTTAGGACTGGTCTGTTTGCCAAGGCGCTTGAGGCGGCAATTTTTTGGCTCGAAGAGGAACCTTTCTCTCAGAGGGCACATGGGACTGCAGTTGCGGCTGCGTGTCTTCTTGAAGACTATCCGCGCACGCTTGAACTCGCAGAAGAGGCACTAAAGTACGCGAACACCCCAAGCGTTCTGCACAACAAGGCATATGCGCTGGCCTGTAGCGGATTCTTGGATGAAGCTGAGGCTCTGCTTGGCGAGATCGAGACCGATGAGCCCGGCATGGACCATATCGCTACCGCTAACCGTGGGCTTATAGCTTTCCGGCGGGGGTTTCTCGATGTTGGAGTTCAACTTTATCGATCTGCCATCGCTGGCTTCAAGAAGGACGGCGCCCTCGAACCCGATCAAGTCGCTCATGCGTTCTTGGCGCGCGAGGCTGTGAGGGCTGGGCGTCTCATGGGCACCGGAATAATATCACTGGCTGCGCAGGTAACCCTGCGCCATTAGCGGGCGCCGATGGACCTTCAAGCCCTTACATATTGCCCGTTCCATCGCATTTTCGGAGCCGTGTGGCTTGGTGCTAAGGGATGAAACCGTTGCTCTGAGCGCCAGCGTTCTTTCCAGCCGAATTAGCTTTAGGAAACCTTCAGGTACCGTTAGTTCGCGACCGAACCCCTGCCTTTCCTGGTGAGTGCAGTTAGTTTCGGCATTTGGCTATGGTTAGGTTTTGTTGGGGACATTTTGCCTCGCACGCCAATCATGAGATTGCTCGGCGGCTAACCGTCATTGATTGAGGCGGGCGATTCTTTTTGCGGGCGACCCACGTTAAATCCTGGTCCAGTCTCCGGGCGGTGTACCAGCGCCGAGCGGCGGATCGGAGTTTTACAGATGCGGCTACGGTAGGCTCGAGAGCCCTGGCCGTGGGCCTCTTCAAGAGCAGTTTGGCCGTCTGAATTGCTTCTGAGGTCGACAGCCGGTTTTGTAGATATAGGCCGTCCAGTTTACGGGGTTCATGCGGCAGACTTCAGAGGGTGAGGCAGCCGCGCCTCCGAGAGGCATCCGTCTTCCCAGCGGCCCGCCTGAGGGCCTCCTTCATCCGGGCATTTCTGGGGTCTCCAGGTCGATGCTCAATGACCCCATGAATGTGTAAGCCGAGCTCCTCGGGCCTGCCCCAACCGTCCCCTGTGGTCCTAGGGACCATCATGAATGCTGCGTGCCTTTGGGGAAGGCGCGGCGCAATTCTGATGCAATCTGGTCCTGAACGTACTTGGCAGGACCCTTTAGGCGACTTCAGTGCTCGTATCATGACGACCGGGGTAAGGCGTAAGTTGAAGGCTATCCGCTGTCCGATAGGGATGCAGGACACGTACGCGAGGGCTTCACACCTTCACGCATGATCCCAGTAAAATATGTATTAGAAATGCCTTGCCCTGCCCTGAGGGAGGTGGTTCCGCTCGCTCAGCCTGTCTCCGTTGTTATTGTTTTGGGGAAAGCTGGGGACGCGGGAAAGAACCACGAGTGGCTGTCAGGCCTTGCTGGGGGTGATATCACCCGCAGGGCAACCTGGCTTCCTCATTGATCTGTCTCACCAAGTGTGCCCGGAGGCAGGCTTATGAGCCCGCGTGCGGCTGGGCCAGACGAGCCGCTTGCACGATGTGATTGATGGAGTAAAATGGAGCGGGTGAAGCGAATCGAACCTCAGAGCGGCAGCTTGGGAAGCTGACGCTTCCCAAGCGTGGTCATCGTGTTAGCTGCAAACCAGTTCGATACGCGCCCTTTCCCCTTCAAATGGATGCGATATGAGCTCAAACTTTTCGGTCATTCGCGACCTCGAAGTCCTAGAACTTCCTTCGTGGTGTGACCTGGTCCAGCCAGTTGTGCAGCCGAGTTCCTGGCTGCGCGCCCTTATACCCCTGCACTGCCCAGACGGGCGCACTGCTGCGAAATGCGTTTGCAATATTGCTGGCGCCATGAGACCCGTCCTGATCTGGAACTGGATCCTCCAGCCCCTATCTCACCAGAATGCTGAGGTCCGCCCCGACAAAGCAGAACCGCTTCCATCAAGGCCAGGCGTGGAAGTCCGCCAGAATTGCTAAGACTAAGGAAGACAAGCTCATTGGGACCGAGAACACGAGGCGTTTCTTGTCAGAGCGGCGTAGAAGCCCACCGTCGTCAGGACTTTCCAGGTCCAGCCGCCGGTCTGATCCGTCGTTGGATCGGCTTTGCCAATTGAGACAGATCAATGAAGCCAGGTTGCCTGCGGGTAGTATCACCCCCAGCAAGGCCTGACAGCCACTCTCGTGGTTCTTTCCCGCGTCCCCAGCTTTCCCAAAACAATAACAACGGAGAACGAAATGGAGCAGGCAGGAACGCCACCAATTGTGCGCATCGGCATGGACGCCCCGTTTCGCTGGCTTTGCGCGGCATGGCGCGACCTGTGGCGCGCGCCGCTTGCCTTTCTCACCTACGGCGCCGGCATTGCGATCGTCAGCGTTCTGCTGTCATGGGCCCTTTATGCCACCAACCTCGACTTCTGGGTTATTGTTCTCACGGCCGGGTATGTCTTTGTCGCCCCCATGCTCGCCATGGGATGCTATGAGGGCGGGCGTCTGCTGGAAAAGGGGTGTAAGCCAACCCTGAGGCAAATGATTTTCGTGCGCGCCGCCTTTCGCCAGGATGTGGCCTATCTGGGGCTTGCGCTGCTGATGATCTATTTCATCTGGACCGGATTCGCGCAGATCGTTTACGGGGCATCGACCTATCAGCTTTACAAATCCGTGCCCGAGTTGGTCGCATTCGCGGTGGGAACCCGCGACGGACTGGCCATGCTCGCCATCGGCTCGCTGATCGGTGGCGTCATGGCCTATTTCACCTTCACCTTTGTTGTCGTGTCCGCGCCGATGCTTCTTGATCCGCGGGCAAACGTCTTCAGTTCAACCGCGGCGAGCTTCGACGCGGTGGCGCGCAATCCGGTCTGCCTGACCATTTGGGCTGCAATTATTGCAGCATTCATTCTGATTTCGGCGATGTCGGGATTTCTTTTGCTGGTACTCATGTTCCCGTGGCTCGGTCTGGCCAGCTGGCGCGCCTATCGCGAACTCGTGCCGGGCCCTTTGTGAAGTGGCCTCAGCGCGCCTGCGCGCCGCTGCACCGCTGCTGCGAGGGCCCCGACGAAGGTGCGTGGACACACGGCGGCGGCACGGGCTTGGCCCGCATGATTTTTGCGAATTCGTCGCTGGGCCTGGTCCCCAGAGTCACGAAGACGTGGGATCGGCGGGGCTGGTCGCCGCTTTTGTCGATCACCGTCAGGCGCACTCTTTGACCTGCGGAATTCTCGGCCAGCAGGGCGACCGCGGCCTGGGGATCGCTGACGGGAACACCGTTGATCTGCGTGACAATCTCGCCTGGTTCAAGGCCGGCCTGCTGTGCGGCCATGCCCCTGAATACCTTTTTGAGGACCACGCCGGACCGGACCTTTTCCCCGGCGGGCAGTGTGCCGAACGATGCGCCAAAATATCCGCGGCCCGCGGCAAGGGCGGGGATGGTCAAGGCACATATCAGGCAAAGTGAAATCGTCGAATTTCTCAACAATGGCGTCCCCCCGAAGCGAACGGCCAGCGCACAATTATAGCCTGAATCGTTCGGGCCCGGATTTCAAGCATAGCCCCGCAGGATGGCGCCTTGCTGCTTTTCGTCGGGAGGACACGGCAGGCCATCCATTTCCCGATCAATCGCGGCGCCGTGACAAAAAGCAGACATGGCATCGACGCGCTCGCGCGCCCGTCCGCCGCATCCATTTTTGTCTTCGCGCATTTTGACTGATGGCGTGTTCGATCGTGTCAAATGCGCGCGTACCCAACTCATAGCAGCCGTCAAAAATCCCCATTTGCGCCACACTGTCTGCTCACGCTGCATGCGGCCGTCGGGGGAAGAGGAGAAAGTCGTGATGCGGAATTTCAAACCGTCCATCGTTGCAACCGCCGTTATCGTCGCCGGCGCCCTTGGTCTGGGTGGATGCGCGAGCAAGGATTATGTGAATGAAAAGGTCGCCGTGGTCGATGCCAAGGCCCAGGCGAACCAGGACCGTCTCAACCGGCATGAAGATCATCTGGCGCGACTGGACCAGGCCACGCAGGAGGCGCTGAACCGGGCGGAAGCCGCGGGCAAGCTGGCCGAGGGCAAGTTCCTCTACTCGATGGTGCTGTCGGATGATTCCGTCAAATTCCCCTTTGACGGCTCCAGGCTGTCGCAGGACGCCCAGCAGAGCCTGCTGGCGTTTGTCGACAAGCTGAAGGCCGACAACCGCAACGTCTATCTGGAAATCCAGGGGCACACCGATTCCACCGGTTCGGCGTCGTTCAATGAAGCGCTGGGTGAGAAGCGGGCCGAAGCGGTGCGCCTTTTCCTGAACCAGCATGGCGTGGCGCTGAACCGCATGGCGACCATCTCCTATGGCGAGAAGGACCCGGCAACTTCCAACAGCACCCGCGCCGGCCGCGCCCAGAACCGCCGTGTGGTCCTGATCGTGATGGCTTAAGGCTTTCGAAGGCGCGGGGGCCCGCGTATGCGCTCGCCGCCCGGCAAAAGGGGCCCGCAAATTCTGCGTGCCCCTTTTTGTTGCACGCCGATAGCGTGTGCCTTGGCATGAATTTGTAACGAAGTTTCGTATTGCGCCGCAGCGAAGAAAGCTGCGGCGCGCTGGCGCTTGTCAGGTGAAGAAATCTTCTCCTAGATGTAACCAGCCGGACAGCCCTGGGGGCCGGCCCCAAGAAAAAGGAAATCTCCAAATGAAGGTCACCAATCTGCTCACCGCCGCGGCGGTGGCGCTGACGCTGCCGTGCGCGGCGTCTGCCCAGTTCCTGGGCAAGGAAGACATGCAGACCACCGGTCGCGGCATGGAAGGCATCAACTGGGCGCCCAAGCCCACGACCATGACGCCCTATGTTGCGCCCAACAAGCCGGTGTGGCGCCTGAAGGAAATCCTGGCCGCGCACAAGGGCCAGTCCGACTGGGTGCAGCCGATCATCCGCAACAAGGACCAGGTCGCCGATTACATCTCGATGGGCGCGGGCGTGAAGACCAAGCAGAAGATGTGGCCCGATGACCGCATCATCTTCATCGTCTGGGAAGGCTCCATCAAGGTGTCGATCGACGGCTATGAGCCCTTCACCGCCACCAAGGGCTTCATGGTCAACGTGCCCTTCCGCCACATGTACACGCTGGAAAATGTCGGCACCACACCGGCGCTGCGCTTTGAAGTGCGCCAGAACGGTTCCGAGCCGATCTATCCGGAAAGCGTGACGCCCGATCCGGTCAAGGGCATGACCTATGTGAAGGTCAAGGAATCGCCCGGTCCGGCCAAGGAGAAGGACTCCAACCCGATCTATGTCGACTACATGAAGGAGCTGAACGGCACCGACAAGCGCTACAGCGGCAAGTTCGTGTGGGACGATCACTTCACCTCGAACATTCTGCGCGGCCCCGCGCAGAAGGAAGTGCCGCCCGACACCAACAAGGGTCACTTCCACATCGGCTGGACCGAATTCTGGTTCGTGATGGAAGGCGCGATCGGCATCAAGATCGAGGGCGTGCCCTACTTCAAGACCGAGGCGGGCGACATCATCACCGCCGCCCAGGGCCGCTGGCACCGGGCCGGCAACGATCCCAGCGCCCCCTGGTCGACGCGTATCCCGATCAATCCGCGTCCGCCGATCCTGCACAACTTCGACGCCACCGGCGACTAAGCGCGACGGACGTCTGAAACAGCCCCCGCGCCGCAAGGCGCGGGGGTTTTTTCTTGGCCTCCGGCCCGCCAAATATTCGGCCAATGTCGTTTCGCACTTGCGAAAAGAAGTTGCAGCACAAGCGTTTTGCGCCTTGGTCCAATTCAGACTAGTTTGTGGCAGACGCGGCTGGATACTGTCCGCCGCGCGGGGAAACAGCCGCAGCCAGGCGGTGCCGGAAAACCACACGCGCGAACCAGAACCGCGAGCAAGAACAAAGAGTTGCCATGAAACCTGTGCTTTTCACCCTGTTGGCCTGTACGGCGACCTTTGCCTTTGCCGCCGATTCCCTGACGGCCGCGGCGCCCGCGCCCCAGACCACCAGTCTCGACACCGCCGGCCTTGACCAGCAGTTCCACGACACGGTCCAGCCCTTTGTCGGCAAGTACTGTGCCGGCTGTCACGGCGGCCCGCGCCCCACCGCACAGTTCGACCTGAAGGGCTATACCTCGCTGGAACAGGTGCAGGCCGACTTCCCCCGCTGGCAGCTTCTGGCCCACCGGCTGAGCGCCCATGAAATGCCGCCCAAGGCGATGCCGCAGCCGCCCCAGGCCGAGATCGACAAGATCATCGCCTTTGTCCATGGCGTGCAGGCCGAAGCGATCAAGGCGCATGGCGGCGATCCGGGCCTGGTCCTGGCGCGCCGGCTGTCCAATGCCGAATATGACTACACCATCCGCGACCTGACCGGTCAGGATCTGCGGGTCGCGCGCCAGTTCCCGGTCGATCCGGCCAACCAGGCCGGCTTCGACAATTCCGGCGAGTCGCTGACCATGTCGCCGGCGCTGCTGAACAAGTATCTGCAGGCCGCCCGCCAGGTGGCCGACACGCTGGTGCTCAAGCCCGACGGCATCGACTTTGCCCCCCATGCCATGCTGGTTGAAACCGACCGCGAGAAGTGGGCGATCCAGAACATCATCGGCTTCTATGAAAGCCAGCCGACCGATTTCGCCGATTATTTCCAGGCCGCCTGGCATTACCGCTATCGCGCGAAGCTGGGCCAGCCCAAGGCAACGCTGGCCGACATCGCCGCCCAGGAAAAGGTCAGCGCCAAGTATCTGCCCAGGGTCTGGGCCATCCTGCATGACAAGGACACGACCGGGCCGATCGGCACGCTGCAGGCCAAGTGGAACGCGCTGCCGGCGCCGACCGCGGCCCATCCGGCGGACTGGGAAATGGCCCAGCTTCACGCCGACTGCATGCAGATGCGCGAATGGGTGCTCAAGGTGCGCGCCCATACCGCTGTGCAGTTCGCCGCCCCGCATGTGGAAGGCCTGCCCGGCCAGTCGCAGCCGCTGCACAACTGGCGCCTGAAGGAATATGCCGCCTCCCACCGCCAGAGCGATCCGGCGGCGCTGCGCGCCGACAACGAACCGCAGCCGGCGATGCAGACGGTGCCCAAGTTCCCGCCGCTGCATGCCGATGCCTCGCCGCGTTGGGCGATCCTGATGGCCAATGCGCGCGCCACCGACAAGGACCTGGTCTATCCGGCCGGCCAGAAGGCGCAGTACCAGGCCGCCTTCGCCCGTCTTGCCGATGTCTTCCCCGACACCTTCTATGTGCGCGAGCGTGGCCGCTACTGGCCCGACAATTCGGTCGACCAGGGCCGGTTGCTCAGCGCCGGTTATCACAACAGCGGCGGCTATTACCGCGACGACACGGCGCTGATGCAGCTGGTCCTGGACAAGCAGGACCAGGCGAAGCTCGACAAGCTGTGGGACGAGTTCGATTTCGTCGCTGGCCAGACCGCCACCACCTGGACCCAGTACTATTTCAACCAGTCCGGCGAAGTGGACGGCAATGGCGATGAATCCGGTTCGCCCCGGCCCGAGCACAACAAGATCACCGACACCGCGGTGATCATGGGGCTGCGCGACAAGTATCTGGCACGCGCTGCCGCCGACCCCAATGCCAGCAAGGATGCGCCCGAGGCGATCCGCTACAATTTCGCCCGCATCGATCGCGTGCTGCGCCATGTCGAGGCCGAGCGCAAGGCGGCCGAGCCCAGACAGCTCCAGTCGCTGCTGGCCTTTGCCGAGCGCGCCTATCGCCGGCCGATGACGGCGGACGAAAAGAAGAACCTGCTGGCCTATTATCAGACGCTGCGCGGCAAGAGCCAGCTGAGCCATGACGACGCCATGCGCGATTGCGTGGTCTCGGTGCTGATGTCGCCGGACTTCCTCTATCGCTTCGACCTTCAGTCGGTTGCCGACGCCAAGGCCAAGCCGAAGCCCGGCAAGGCCTATGCGGCGGTGCCGCTGGGCCCCTATCAGCTTGCCAGCCGGCTGAGCTATTTCCTGTGGTCGTCCATGCCCGACAAGGAACTGCTGGACCACGCCGCCAAGGGCGACCTGTCCGAGCCCAAGGTGATCCTGGCCGAAACCCGCCGCATGCTGAAAGACAAGCGGATGAACGGGCTGGCCACCGAGTTCACCGGCAACTGGCTGGTCTTCCGCCAGTTCGAGACCAACAATTCGGTCGACCGCCAGCGCTTCCCGACCTTCAATGACGATCTGCGCGAGGCGATGTTCCAGGAGCCGATCCGCTACATGGATGACGTCATCGCCCGTGACGGCTCGGTGCTGGACCTGGTCTATGGCGATTACACCTTCGTCAATCCGCCGCTGGCGCAGCATTACGGCATGCCCGCCGTGTCGGGCGGTACCGATCACTGGGTCAAGGTCGATCACGCCACCCAGTATGGCCGCGGCGGCATCCTGCCGATGGCCGTGTTCATGACCGCCAATTCGCCCGGCCTGCGCACCAGCCCGGTCAAGCGCGGCAACTGGGTGGTGCAGAAGGTGCTGGGCATCCGCGTGCCGCCGCCGCCGCCGGTGGTGCCCGAACTGCCCAGCGACGAATCCAAGACCGATGCGCCGATCCGCGAAATGCTGGCCGAGCATCACAAGAACCCCTTCTGCGCCTCCTGCCATGAGCGCTTCGACTCCTTCGGCCTGGTGTTCGAGGGTTACGGCCCGGTGGGCGAGAAGCGCGCCAAGGACCTGGCCGGCCGGCCGATCGACGCCTCGGCGGAATTCCCCGGCGGCGTCAACGCGATCGGCGTGGCGGGCCTGAAAAGCTTCATCCGCGACGCGCGCCAGGACAATTTCGTCGACAATCTCAGCCGCAAGCTTCTGGCCTTCGCGCTGAACCGCTCGCTGGAAATGTCCGACGACGCGCTGGTGGAAAAGATGAAGGCCAACCTGGCCGCCAACGGCTATCACTTCAGCGCGCTGGTCGAGACCATCGTGCAGAGCCCGCAATTCCTTGAACGGCGCGCGGCAGAGGCCGGGGTGGCGCAGAACGCCCCCCAGCCGGAACCGGCGCCCAAACCCGAAAAGCCGTCGCCCATGATCAAGGCCAGCTATAGAAAGGCGGAATAGCCATGACCTCGTCTCCCTTCATCTCCCGCGCCTTCTCCCGCCGCGCCGTGCTGCGCGGCGCCGGCTGCACCATGGCGCTGCCCTGGCTGGAATCGGTCAGCGCGATGGCCGACACGCCCACCGCGGGCGACTTCCCCAAGCGCTTCGCGGTGATGTTCCTGGGCTGCGGCATCAACGAGGACCATTGGAGCGCCACCGGCCAGGGCGCGGACATGAAGCTGTCCAAGACCCTGATGCCGCTGGATCCGCTCAAGCAGAAGATCAACGTGATCGACGGCCTGTATGTGAAGACCCTGACCAATGAGGGCATTCATCCGGGCCAGACCGGCAGCCTGCTGTCGGGCATGCCGATCACCAAGGGCGCCATCATCCATTCGGGCGTCAGCGTCGATCAGGTGATCGCCTCGCATGTCGGCCAGGATTCGCCCCAGACCTCGCTGGTGCTGGCCTGCGAACAGCCCATGACCGGCTATCACGAGACCAATTTCTCGCTGGCCTACAGCTCGCATTTGTCCTGGCAGACGCCCGATTCCCCGGTGCCGGTGGAAGTCTATCCGGCGCTGGCCTGGGACAGCCTGTTCGACAATCGCGGCAGCCTGCTGAACCTGTCGGTGCTGGACCGGGTGAAGGACCGCGCCAAGACGCTGTCGACCAAGATCAGCGCCTCGGACCGGGCCAAGATGGACGAGTATCTCACCAGCGTGCGCGAGGTGGAAAAGCGCGTCGAAGTGATGCGCAAGGGCATGAACGACGCCCAGGACAAGGCCGGAAGCCGCCCGGTGGCGACGATGGACCGGCCGGCCAGCGGCCTGCCCGAGGATCTGCGCGATCACGCCAAGCTGATGTGCGATATCATCGCCATCGCCTTCCAGACCAACAAGACCAAGGTGGCCTCGCTGATCATCAGCCGCGACCTGTCGGCGATGTATTATCCCTTCCTGGGGGTGAAGGCCGGCCACCACGCCGCCTCGCACGCCAACAACAATGACGACTATGAGAAGATTTCACGCTTCCATGTCGAGCAGTTCGCCTATCTGGCCTCCAGGCTGGATTCCATGAAGGAAGGCGATGGCACGGTGCTGGACCATTCCTGCCTGATGTTCCTGTCGAACATGTGGATCGGCCGCAAGCACGACAATTTCCGCCTGCCGCTGGTGCTGGCGGGCGGTCTGGGCGGCACGCTTCAGACCGGGCGCACCCTCGACTACCTCAAGGAGAGCGAGGACAAGCGCAAGATGTGCAGCCTCTACCTGTCGCTGATGGACCGGTACGGCATCAAGCAGGATGCGTTCGGCGACGCCACCGAGCGGCTGGAGCGGATCTGACGCCTTCTAGCGGCCGCTGTTTGCCGGCGCCGCCGACATGTAGCGGTAGCTGATCTGACCATTGCTGGTTGTGCCGGCGGTGCTGGCGGTCGGCTGGATGATCTGCACGATATTGCCGTTGCCCGACAGGTCGGGGCCGGAGCCCACGCCGCCGCCAAACCCGAAATCGCCGCCCAGGTCGCTGTCGTTCAGCACCACCGCATCTGTCGGCTGGTCGGCGCCGGACAGGTCGATGATCTGGGTTTCATCCGCGGCCACGGCCGCGGTGGCGAATGCAAGCTGGAACGCCGCCGCAAGGATCAGCGTCCTGGGGGCCTGCTTCAAAGAGGCCAGTCTTGAAGGGGGAAGGGCGCAAGTCTTCACCGCAATACTCCTCAGTCTGTCTGACGGGTCCGCGATGGCGGAACCCTGTCTGACGGGCCGGGGGGCATCCGACGCGCATGCCGTAAGTTTAGGCAGGTGCCGCGCCGCAGCGAAGTGCTTTCCTGTTTGTTGGTTAAGAGCGGCGCGCATGCGCCGCGCATGCCGCACAGCGGCGGCATGTGCGCGCTCACATTCGCTTCATGTTCCGGACATGCGCTGTCGGCGCGCCATGGTGCGGACCCACATGGCCATTATGCGTTTACCCGCTGGAATCGCGGTGCTAGCGTCGAAACAGGCATCAATCACCCAACCGGGGGGCGGTCATGGGGGGTTCACCGCGGCGGAGTGCGTCTTTGCCCCGCGGAACAGGAGCGAAAAAGGACGTTCTGCACGTTCTGGACGGCGCCGCGCGCGCCGTGCGGTTCAGCCGCGAACTCCTCTATTCGGCGATGGAAAACGTCGATCACGGGGTGAATGTGATCGATGCGGATCTGCGGCTGGTGGCCTGGAATTCGCGCTTTGCCGAACTGTTCCGCTTTCCGCCGAACTTCCTGCGCGTTGGCCTGCCGGTCGCGGATCTGATCCGTTTCCTGGCGCCGCCCGACATCAACGAGGCCGATCTGGCGGCCCTTGTGGAAAGGCGTCTTGAGCCCATCCGCCGCGCCCAATCCTATGTGGTCGAACGCGAATTCGCCGATGGAACGGTGGTCAAGGTCGTCGCCACGCCGATGTCCAACGGCCGCTATGTGATGACCTATAGCGACATCACCGAGCAGCACACCGCCACGCGCGCGCTGACCCAGGCCAACGAGCAGATGGAGGAGCGCCTGGCGTCAAGCCGGCGCGAACTGTCCCAGGCCATCGACGAACTGGCCGCGGCGCGGGACTATGCCGAACGCGCCGCGCTGTCCCAGGCCCGCTTTCTTGCGGCCGCCAGCCACGATCTGCTGCAGCCGCTGCAGGCTGCGCGCCTGTTCGTCGCCACGGCCGCCGAATCGGCGCTGGACAAGCCGGCGCACGGTCTTCTGGTCAATGCCGAAGCCGCCATCGCCACCGCCGACCGCATGATGCGCGCGCTGCTCAACCTGTCCCGCTATGAGGTGCGCGGCAAAAGCCCGACCGGCAGCCCGGTCGATGTCGGGGCGATGCTGTCGGACCTGGAGCGCCAGTTGACGCCCATGGCACAGGCCAAGGGACTGACATTGCGGGTGGTGCCCACGGCGCGGTTTGCCCTGTCGGACCGCGATCTGCTGCGCTCTGTGCTGCAGAACATGCTGGTCAATGCGATTCGCTACACGACAAAAGGCGGCGTTCTGATCGGCTGCCGCAGCGATCCCATGGGCCTGCGCATCGAGGTGTGGGACAGCGGACCGGGTATCGCCAGCGAGGATCTGGACCGCGTCTTTCAGGAGTTTTCCCGCCTGGATACCGACACCCAGGGACGCACCGGCGCCGGGCTTGGCCTGTCGATCGCCGAACGCATCTGCAATCTTTTGGGCCATCGCCTGGCGGTTCGTTCCCAGCCGGGGGTGGGCAGCATATTTTCGGTGGCGCTGGCCCCGGCGCGCGCGGTGGCGCCGGTGCGGGCCGCCGGCACCTATGGAAGCCTGCCCCAGGGCTTTCGCATCCTGTGCGTCGACAATGATCCCAGCGTGCGCGCCGGCCTGGCGGCGATCTTCACCCAATGGGGCGCCGAGGTTATTACCGCCACCACCATGGGTGAGGCCTGTGCGCTCAGCGGGCCCTGGGATGCGATCATCAGCGATTACGAGCTGGCCGAAGATGGCAATGGGCTGGATCTGATCGAGGTTCTGTTCGACAGCGCGCCCATGCACGCCCTGCTGGCGGCGGCTCCCAGCGATGCGGCGATGGAACGGGCTGCCGCGCTTGGCATCGAGGTGATCCGCAAGCCGGCTGCGCCGACGGTGCTCCGTGCCTTCCTGTCGCGGGCCGTGCGGGCCGCGCCGGCCGCGCGCTAGACCACCTGGTCTTCGGTGAACATCTGCCGCGCCAGGATCAGCGCTTCGGTGCGGCTGCTTACACCCAGCCGCTTGTACATCGCGGTGACATAGGCCTTTACGGTGTTCTCGGTGACGCCCATCTGGAACGCGATCTGCTTGTTGCGCAGGCCCTGGCACAGGCCCATCAGGATGCGCAACTGCGCCGGTGAAAGTGAAGCGATCAGCCGGGCATTTTCGTTCTCGTTCGCCGGGTCCTCGGACGGCGGCGTCCAGGGCTCGCCCCGCATCACCGCGTGCAGAGCGGCGGCGATGTCTTCGCGGCTGGAACATTTGGGAATATAGCCGGCCGCGCCGAAGGCCATGGCCTGCTGAACCGTGGCGTCGCCGGTATTGGTCGACACGATCACCGTGGGAATGTGCGCGTAATCGCTGCGCATCTGCATCAGCCCGGTGAAGCCTTCGCTGTCGGGCAGGCGCATGTCCAGGGTGATCAGCGCGACATCGTCATTGTCTTTCAGCACCTGGCTGGCATCGGCCAGGGTCTCGGCTTCAGCGATTCGCATCTGCGGAAATTCACTGCGAACGACCTGGCGCAGGGCCTGCCGATAGAGGGGGTGATCGTCAACGATCAGCGCCAGGTTCATTTTTGCTCGGCTCCATCAAGCAAAAGAGGCTTCAACGAAAGTCAATTGTGCCCGCTTCGACCGGATTTGCCAACGCATTTACACCCGAAAGTATATGGGGTGACGAATTTTGGTGTGTCCAATGGGCATCACTGCGGAGCAACACGGACCACTACATACCAAAGTCTATATAGGTTCGGGTGGTCTTGGGATGCGAGTTTCCCCGCCAAGCTGGACCAAACCAGTACAACATCCTTTAGGGGGGAGTTCCTAAATGAATTACGGATTGACGACGACTCGCGCGCGCCTTGCTGGCGGCGTGGCCATGCTGGCGCTGAGCGCCGGCGCTGCAATGGCCCAGGGAACTGGTGTCGAGCAGGTCGTTGTGTCTTCGACCCGTCTGCAGCAGGCCGGCTTCAATGCGCCGACCCCGACGACGGTGATGAGCACGGCGGACCTGGAAAAGCAGGCCCAGCCGAACATCTTCGAAGCTGTGACCCAGCTGCCGGCCCTGGAAGGCTCTTCGGGCGTCACCTACAACACCGGTTCGACCACCACCGGCCTGCAGGGCCTGTCGTCGCTGAACCTGCGCGGTCTGGGCATTATCCGCACCCTGACCCTGATCGACGGCCAGCGCGTCGTGCCCGCCAACCCGAACGGCGCGGTCGACGTCTCGCAGATGCCGCAGCTCCTGATCCAGCGCGTCGACGTTGTGACGGGCGGCGCCTCCGCCTCCTGGGGTTCTGACGCCGTCGCCGGTGTCGTGAACTTCGTCACCGACAAGCGCTTCGAAGGCTTCAAGTTCAACGCCTCGGCCGGCATGTCGACCTACTCCGACAAGGGCACCGCCGTGATCCAGGCGGCTGCCGGTACGTCCTTCCTGGGCGGCCGCGGCCACTTCGAAATCGCCGGCGAATTCCAGCATGCCGACGGCGTCGAGCCGCGCCTGCCGGTTGCCTACAATCAGTTTAATACCCGCATCTATCCGGGCGGACGCGAGTTCTTCTCGCAGTACGGCACCGCCAGCTACTCGCTGTCTAGCACCGGTTCGGGCCTTTCGGGCACGCCCGCCGGCTATACCGGTCCGCGCTATGTCTACGCGAACCTCGAGCAGAACGTTAACAACTACCCCTATGGCATGGTGAACTCCGGTCCCAAGCAGGGCACCATCTTCGGCGCCAACGGCCAGGCCGCGCAGTTCGATTATGCCGGCGGCTGTACCCCGAACTATGACGGCAGGTTCAACCGTGGTGGCTCGGTCAGCGGTGCGATCGGTTCGACCTGCTTCGGCACCGCGGCCGATCCGGGCGACCAGACCGCGCGTCAGTTCACCCACTCGCTGATCGACCCGATCACCCGTGGCAATGTCTATGCCCGTCTGTCCTACGACCTGACCGACAACACCGAGATCTTCGCCACGATCAACGTTTCGAACGTGCGGACCTCGAACATCCCGGCCCAGGGCAACTCCAACAAGGGCAATATCGGCATCAAGTGCGATAACGCCTTCCTGCCCCAGACCGGCCTGTTCGGCATCGGCCTGACCTACCAGGAGAACATCAACGCCTGTAACGCGGCCTACGCCAACGCCAACTACAACGCCATCACCGCGCCCAGCGCCACCAACCCGACCGGCGGCGCCGGCGGCCCGGTGCAGGGCTTCTCCATCACCACCCTGAACGGCAACATGAACCTGGACCAGGTTCTGCACATCCAGCGCGACATGCGCCGGTATGTGGTTGGCGGCAATGGCGCCTTCAACCTGTTCGACACCGACTTCACCTGGGACACCTACTTCCAGCATGGTGAGAACGACGCGGCCATCCACATCTGGAACATGCCGCTGAAGAACCGCTTCAACCTGGCGATGGACTCGATCCAGCTGGCCAACGGCGACATCGTCTGCCGCAGCCCCACCGCCCGGGCGAATGGTTGCGTGCCGTTCAACCCCTTCACCACCTCGATGCCGAACCCCGGCGCGATCGCCTATATCGACAACCAGGCGAACGGCGCCAAGAAGGGCGGCCCGGAAATGCGCCAGTTCATGCGCCAGGAAGCCTTTGGCCTGAACTTCAACACCAGCCCGATCAAGAACTGGGCCGGCGACATCTCGGTGGCCTTCGGTATCGACTATCGCGAGGAAGCCTTCGCCCAGACGGCCGATCCGTATGCCGGCGGCATCACCGCCAGCACCCCGGCCACGGCGATCTATCCGTGTACCGATCCGTCGATCGACTGCCAGGCCTCTGGCGGCGCCTCGGGTCACGTCAATCCGGGCAACTGGAACGCCGGCAACTACACCTCCGGCGGCGGCAACTACCACGTCAGCGAAATCTATGCCGAGTTCGGCATTCCGCTGCTGGACAATGCCGACTGGGGCAAGATGGACCTGGACGTCGCGGGCCGCTTCGAGCGGTACTCGACCGCCGGCGACATCGTGGCCTGGAAGGTGGGTCTGACCTGGGATACGCCCATCCCCGGCGTGCGCCTGCGTACCCTGCAGTCGCGCGACGTGCGTGCGCCCAACCTGGCCGACCTGTACCTGCCGCGCCAGACCCTCAATGGCGGCTTCTGCAACAAGTTCGCCGACCCGAACTGTACCTCGACCCAGGTCATGGGCCAGACCAACGCCGGCAACCCGCTGCTGTCGCCTGAAAAGGGTACCACGACGCAGATCGGCCTGGTGTATCAGCCCGACTGGCTGCCTGGCTTCCAGGCGTCGTTCGACTACTACCGCATCATGGTCAAGGGCATCATCGCCGGTTCGGGCGTGCAGCAGGTCGAAGACCTCTGCTACCAGGGCATCACGGCCTACTGCTCGCAGCGGTTCATCCAGACCGCCAACGGCCAGCCGCAGACCGCGGCCAATCCGGGCACGGCAGGCTCGGCAAATGCGGTGCTGTCGATCACCTCGGTTCCGTTCAACTCGGCGGGCCTGCTGACGGACGGCTTCGACATCGAAGCCAGCTATCAGTTCGACCTGATCGACTGGGACGTGCCGGGCGACTTCACCCTGCGTCTGTTGGCCAACCACACGATGAAGTTCATCTCCGACCCGCTGCAGGCTGGCCAGTACGCCACCGAAAGCGCCGGCGTGCTGGGCGGCGGCTTCAACAGCGCCACCTACAGCCAGACCACCGGCAACGTCCTGACCTGGAAGGTCACCGGCCAGCAGAGCTGGCAGGGTGACACGATCGGCCTGACGGTGACGGAACGCTGGTTCGCCGATGGCGTGATGCGCGGCAAGTGGCTGTCCAAGGGCATCGTGAGCCCGGGCAACAAGTGGATCGTCTGCTCCACCGGCTGCCCGACGGACACCAACGAGGTCCATACGACCAACTACCAGTATGTCCCGTCGGTGCTCTACATGGACATCGGCACGACCTACAACTACAGCGACTCGACGCAGTTCTACTTCAAGGTGAACAACGCCCTGAACACCAGCCCGCCGAACACCGGTGGCGACGAAGTGAACAACACGCTGTATGACGTGATCGGCCGCTTCTACCAGATCGGCGTCCGCTTCAATAACTAAGGGGATACACGGCGCCGCGATGGTCCTGGCAACAGGGCCCTTGCGGCGCCGCCTCTTTCTTCGGAATTTCGAATTCACGCATACCCCCCCAGGGCATGCGTGTTTCCTCAGCCCCGCGGGCCTTAGCCTCGCGGGGTTTTTTTGTCTGCCGCGGCGCGGGGAACTCTGCTAATCCAGGCGGCATGACACCGGACCAGATGCGCCAGGCCCAGGCCTTGCTGACCCAGAACTGGCGGGACGGCACGCTGATCGATGCCCTGCCACCCGAACTTGTGCCGGCTGACAGGGCCGAGGCCTATCGGGTCCAGGCTCTGGTCGAGACCTATTCCGGCCAGCCCTTGTTCGGCTGGAAGATCGCGGCCACCAGCCTGGCCGGCCAGCAGCATATCGGGGTGGATGGCCCGCTGGCTGGCCGCATCCTGGCCGAGCGGGTGATTCCCGATGGCGGTGTTTGTCCGATGGGCAACAACCTGATGAAGGTGGCGGAGCTGGAATTTGTCTTTCACATGGGGGCAGACCTTCCGCCGCGCGCGCGCGCCTACGAACAGGAGGACGTCCTGGACCGGGTGGAAAGCCTGCATCCGGGGATCGAGATCCCTGATTCGCGCTTTCGCCATTTTGAGACCGCGGGCATGGCGCAACTGATCGCGGACAATGCCTGTGCCCATCGTTTTGTGCTGGGCAAGCCTGCACCCGATCGCTGGCGCAGCATCGACCTTGCGGCCCATGCGGTGCCGGCCTTCCTGAACGGCCGGCATGTCGGCAATGGGGTGGGCGCCAATGTTCTGGGTGACCCCCGAATCGCACTGACCTGGCTGGCCAACGAGCTGTCGCGGCATGGCGTGACGCTGAAACAGGGGCAGGTGGTGACCACCGGCACCTGCATCAAGCCGCTGGCGATCGCGCCGGGCGACACGGTGTCGGGGGATTTTGGCCCCCTTGGGCAGGTTTCTCTATCCCTAAGCTGATTGCGGTTTGCCGCTGCAAAGCTGAAGGCTGAACCCCAGCGGTCCCAAAGTGCCTAGTGTATCGGCGTTGTGGGCACACAGGACCTTGTCACCACCCGATTTTATGGCTGCTGGCTGCAGGCCCAGATTGAACAGGCAGCGCACGCGTTGATCTCCGAACAGGCGTTCAAAGCCCAGAAGGGGCGGCTTCAGCGACAGAGGCACGAAATCGCCGCACCGGAGGGCGGGCGTGTCCCGCCGCAGCCGCACCAGCCGCCGCGCCAGCGCCAGGATCGAATCCGGGTCTGCATTCTGCACCGAAACGGCGTGTGTGATGTGATCGCCCGGCACCGGCAGCCAGGGTTCAGCCTGGCTGAATCCACCATGCGGCTGGCCCGCAGCCCAGGGCATGGGCGTGCGCGCGCCATCGCGCCCCAGCGTCAGCGGCCAGTTGGCGATGGCTTCAGGGTCGCGCAGCCTCTCGAATGGAATCTGCGCCTGGTTCAGGCCCAGTTCTTCGCCCTGATACAGAAAGACATTGCCGCGCAGGCTCATCAGCAGCGCAAGAAGCAACCGCGCCCAGCCGTCCTGGTGGGCCCCGTCGCCCCAGCGGCTGACGGCGCGCGGCGCATCGTGATTGGAAAAGGCCCAGCTGGGCCAGCCTTCGCCTTCCTCATGGCTCCACTTCTCAAGTGTGGAGAGGATCAGCTTCGGCGTGAGCTTTTCCGCATACAGAAAATCGAACCCGTACGAGGTGTGCAGCAGGTCGTTGCCGGCGGTCAGGGTCTTCATCTCCGTCAGCGCCTGCTCGCCGCCGACTTCCGCGACGGTGAAGCGCTCGCCCGGATAGTCGCGCACCACCCGCGCCAGCTTCTCGACAAAGTCCATCAGCTCCGGCTGGGACTGGTTGTGAATGTGGTGCTGATAGTCGAAAGGCCGGCGCAGCACGGCGGTCTTCGCGGTCACCGGGGGGTTGTCGGTCAGCATGGGGTCGTGCATGGCGAAATTGATGGCGTCCAGCCGGAAGCCATCGACGCCGCGATCCAGCCAGAAGCGCGCCGTATCGAACAGCGCCTGCTGCACGTCCGGATTGTGCACATTCAGGTTGGGCTGGCTGGGCAGGAAGTTGTGCAGGTAATACTGGCCGCGCCGTCCGTCCCAGGACCAGCAGGGACCGTAAAAGACCGACAGCCAGTTGTTGGGCGGCGTGCCGTCCGGCTTGGGATCGGCCCACACATACCAGTCCGATTTATCGCCTTCGCGCATCGCGCGGCTTTCACGGAACCAGGCATGCTGGTCGGAGGTGTGGGCATAGACCTGGTCGATGATGACTTTCAGGCCCAGTTCATGGGCGCGCGCCAGAAGCGCGTCGAAATCTTCCAGCGTGCCGAACATGGGATCGACGGCGCGGTAATCCGAAACGTCATAACCGAAATCGGTCATGGGCGAGGCGAAGAAGGGCGACAGCCAGATCGCATCCACGCCCAGCGACGCGACATGCTCAAGGTGGGCGGTAATGCCGGCCAGATCGCCTATGCCATCGTCATTGCTGTCGGCAAAGCTGCGCGGATAGATCTGATAAATGACGGCGCCGCGCCACCAGGGCGTCTCATGGGGCTGTGATGCCATATACGCGCGCGCCTGTCCCGTGCCCGTTCGGTTCGCCGGGTGCAAAAAGCCTCATGGCCAGTCCGGCATCCTTGGCATAAGCTTGCCAAACAGACCGGCCGTTTGCAAACCGTTCCCGAATGCTTCCCAAGTGAACTTCTGACAGGCGCGTCATGACAGCTCCCGCAGCACCCCCGCCACTCCGGCCCTTTGCCGAAAGGCTGATCGACAACCTGCTGCACCGGCTGGGAAAAGACGAACGCGCCGCCAAGCCGCACGACTGGCTGGCCGCCACCATCCTGACGGTGCGCGACCAGGTGATCGACCAGTGGATGGCTTCGACCCGTCAGATGCACGCGGCAGGCGCCAAGCGGGTCTATTATCTGAGTCTGGAATTTCTCATTGGGCGGCTGCTGCGCGATGCGCTGTCCAACCTGGGCATGTCCGAGGAAGCGCGCGAGGCGCTGGCGGCCTATGGCGTCAATCTTGAGGAAATAGAAGAGCTTGAGCCGGACGCGGCGCTGGGCAATGGCGGCCTGGGGCGTCTGGCCGCCTGCTTCATGGAGAGCCTGGCCTCCCTCAACCTGCCGGCCACCGGCTATGGCATCCGCTATATCAACGGCATGTTCCGCCAGCGCATCAAGGATGGCTGGCAGCTGGAATATCCCGAAACCTGGTTGGCGCACGGCAATCCCTGGGAATTCGAACGCCGCGAGACATCCTATCTGGTCGGCTTCGGCGGCGAGGTGATCGGCAGCGATACCGGCGCCAGCCACTGGCAACCGGCCGAGGCGGTGCGGGCCGAGGCCATCGACACGCCGGTGGTGGGCTGGCGGGGCGCGCGGGTCAACACGCTGCGGCTCTGGAATGCGATGGCGCTGGACCCGATCCGGCTGGACGCCTTCAATGCCGGCGATCATATCGGCGCGCTGGCGGGCGAGGCGCGGGCCGAAAGCCTGGTGCGGGTGCTGTATCCGGCCGATTCCACGCCCGCCGGACAGGAACTGCGCCTGCGCCAGGAGTATTTTTTCTCCAGCGCCTCGATCCAGGACATCCTGCGCCGTCACATGCAGTATTTCGGCGACATCCGCACCCTGTCGCAAAAGGCCGCGATCCAGCTGAACGACACCCATCCTGCGGTCGCCGTGGCCGAGTTGATGCGGCTTCTGATCGACCATCACCAGCTCAGCTTCTCCGAAAGCTGGGACATCACCCGCGCCACCTTCGGCTACACCAACCACACGCTGCTGCCCGAGGCGCTGGAAAGCTGGCCGCTGCCGCTGTTCGAACGGATGCTGCCGCGCCACATGCAGCTGGTCTATGCCATCAACGGCGAATTGCTGCGCACCGCCCGCAAGGCGGGCATGGACGACGATGCCATTGCCGCCATTTCGGCGATCGACGAGGGTGGCGAGCGGCGTGTGCGCATGGCCAATCTGGCCTTTGCCGGTTCGCACAGTGTCAATGGCGTGGCGGCCCTGCATACCCAGCTGATGAAGCAGACGGTGTTCGCCGACCTGCACAAGCTTTATCCCGACCGCATCAACAACAAGACCAACGGCATCACGCCGCGCCGCTGGCTGAAGGAGTGCAATCCCGGCCTGACCGGCCTGATCCGCGAGGCGATCGGCGACGACGGTTTCCTGGACGACGCCCAGAAGCTGAGCGACCTGGACAGGTTCGCGGATGATGCGGCCTTCCAGGAGCAGTTCGCCGCGGTCAAGCGCGCCAACAAGGTGGCGCTGTCGGCGCATCTGAAAGAGCTGCTCGGCCTGGCCGTCGATCCCGACGCGCTGTTCGACGTTCAGGTCAAGCGCATCCACGAATACAAGCGCCAGCTTCTGAACATCATCGAGACGGTGGCGCTGTACGACCAGATCCGCAGCCATCCCGACCGCAACTGGACGCCGCGCGTCAAGCTGTTCGCCGGCAAGGCCGCGCCCAGCTATCACAACGCCAAGATGATCATAAAGCTGGCCAATGACGTCGCCCGCCGGGTCAATTCCGATCCATCCGTGGCCGGGCTGCTGAAGGTCGCTTTCGTGCCCAACTACAATGTCTCGCTGGCCGAGAAGATCATGCCCGCCGCCGATTTGTCGGAGCAGATTTCCACCGCCGGGATGGAGGCGTCGGGTACCGGAAACATGAAATTCGCGCTGAACGGCGCCTTGACCATCGGCACGCTGGACGGCGCCAATATCGAGATCATGGAGCATGTCGGGCGGGACAATATCGTCATCTTCGGCCTGACCGCCGACCAGGTGGCCCAGCATCGGGCCGACGGCTACGATCCGCGCGCCGTTATCGAAGGCTCGCGCGAACTGTCCCAGGCGCTGGCGGCAATCGCCTCCGGCGTGTTTTCGCCCGACGATCCGAACCGCTATGCCGGGCTGATCGGCGGCATCTACGATCATGACTGGTTCATGGTCGCGGCCGACTTCGATGCCTATACCGCGGCCCAGCGCCAGGTCGATGCGCGCTGGAACGACAGCGCCGCCTGGCGTGCCGCCGTCATCCGCAATGTCGCGCATGTCGGCTGGTTCTCCTCGGATCGCACCATTGGCGAATATGCGAAGGACATTTGGGGTCTGACATGAAGCCGCCGCGGCAGGCCGTCGAGGCGCTGCTGCAGGGTCGTCACGACGACCCCTTTTCCCTGCTGGGCACCCATGCCGGGCCGGACGGCACCTTCGCGCGGGTGCTGATCCCCGGCGCCGAGCGGGCCGAGGCCCATGACCTGTCCGGCCGCTTTCTGGGGCTTCTGGCGCTTTGCGACCGGCGCGGCCTGTTCGAGGGTGTCATCAAGGGGCCGCCCCAGCCGGTGAAATACCGCGCCCAGGGTTTTGGCGCTGAGTGGTGGGTGACCGATCCCTACAGCTTCGGGCCGGTGCTGGGACCGACGGACGACCTGCTGATGGGCGAGGGCACCCATATGCGCCTTTATGACAAGATGGGCGCCCATCCCATCACCCACCAGGGCGCGCAGGGCGTGCATTTCGCGGTCTGGGCGCCCAACGCCCGGCGCGTTTCGGTGGTGGGCGATTTCAACGACTGGAACGGCACCCGCCATGTCATGCGCCGGCGCACCGATGTGGGGGTGTGGGAGATCTTCATTCCCGATATCGGCGACTGGCGTGCCTACAAGTTCGAGATTGTTGGCGCCGATGGCGCCCTTTTGCCGCTGAAGGCGGACCCGTTTGCCTTTGCCAGCGAGCTTCGGCCCAAGACCGCCTCGCTGACCGCGCCGCCGCCCGCCCATGTATGGGGTGATGCCGGTCACCGCGCCCATTGGGCCGCCGCCGATCCGCGCCGCGAGCCCATCAGCATCTATGAGGTGCACGCTGGGTCGTGGCAGCGCGACGGCGCCGGCTGGTACCTGCATTGGGATGCGCTGGCCGAAAAGCTGATCCCCTATGTGGCGGAGATGGGGTTCACCCACATCGAATTCCTGCCGGTCAGCGAGCACCCCTACGATCCCAGCTGGGGCTATCAGACCACCGGGCTTTATGCTCCCAGCGCCCGCTTCGGCGATGTCGACGGCTTCGCCCGTTTCGTCGACGGGGCGCACCGGGCGGGCATCGGCGTGCTGATCGACTGGGTGCCGGCGCATTTTCCCACCGACAGCCACGGGCTGGCGCGCTTCGATGGTACGGCCCTGTACGAACATGAAGACCCGCGCCTGGGCTTTCATCCCGACTGGAACACCGCCATCTACAATTTCGGCCGCCGCGAGGTGGCAGCCTTCCTGACCAACAATGCCCTGTTCTGGGCCGACCGTTATCATGTCGACGGGCTGCGGGTGGATGCGGTCGCCTCCATGCTTTACCGCGACTATTCGCGGGCCGCCGGTGAGTGGGTGCCCAACAAGGAAGGCGGGCGCGAAAACTGGGAAGCGGTCGATTTCCTGAAGGCCATGAACAGGGCGGTTTATGGCGCCCATCCGGGCTTTTTCACGGTGGCCGAGGAGTCCACCTCCTGGCCGGGCGTCTCGCGCCCTGTCCATGAAGGCGGGCTGGGCTTCGGCTTCAAGTGGAACATGGGTTTCATGCACGACACGCTGCAATACATGGCACGTGAGCCGGTCCACCGCGCCCACCATCACGAAGACATCACATTCGGCCTGCTTTATGCCTTCAGCGAGAATTTCGTCCTGCCGCTGAGCCACGACGAGGTGGTGCACGGCAAGGGTTCGCTTCTGTCCAAAATGTCAGGCGACGACTGGCAGAAATTCGCCAACCTTCGCGCCTATTACGCGTTGATGTGGGGATATCCGGGCAAGAAGCTGCTGTTCATGGGACAGGAATTCGCCCAGCGCCGCGAATGGAACGAGTCCCGCGCCCTGGACTGGGAGTTGCTGGGCGCCCCCGCCCATAATGGGGTGCGCCAGTTGGTGCGCGACCTGAACCGGGTCTATCGCCAGACCCCGGCCCTGCATGCCCGCGACTGCGAGGCCGAGGGGTTCGCCTGGGCGATCGTCGACGACAAGGCCAATTCGGTCTTCGCCTGGGTCCGGCGCGCGCCCGGCGCCCGTCCCGTGGCGGTGATCGCGAATATGACCCCGGTGATGCGGGAAAATTACCGGGTCCCCTTGCCCGAAGGGGGCCGTTGGCGTGAAATCATCAACAGCGATGCCGCCGTCTATGGCGGCAGCGGCAAAGGCAATCTGGGGTCGGTCCAGGCGCGCGACGGCGCCGTCAGCCTGACGCTTCCGCCGCTGGCGACCCTGATGCTGGAGCATGAAGGATAACGGGCGATGGGGCCCGGGAAAGGTGGCGATGGTGGACCGGCGCGGACAACCGCTCGCACGCGACGCGATGGCCTATGTGCTGGCCGGGGGGCGCGGCAGCCGCCTGAAGGAACTGACCGCGCGGCGCGCCAAGCCGGCGGTCTATTTCGGCGGCAAGGCCCGCATCATCGACTTTGCCCTGTCCAACGCGATCAATTCGGGCATTCGCCGCATCGGGGTCGCCACCCAGTACAAGGCCCATTCGCTGATCCATCACCTGCACAGCGCCTGGAACTTCCTGCGGCCCGAGCGCAACGAAAGTTTCGACGTGCTGCCCGCCAGCCAGCGCGTGTCCGAGACCCAGTGGTATGAAGGTACCGCCGACGCCGTTTACCAGAACATCGACATCATCGAGAGCCACGGTCCCGAATACATGGTCATCCTGGCGGGCGACCACATCTACAAGATGGACTATGAGCTCATGCTGCAGGAGCATGTGAACAAGGCCGCCGATGTCACCGTCGCCTGCCTGGACGTGCCGCGCCTGGAAGCCACCGGTTTTGGCGTGATGGCCGCGGACGAGGATGGCCGCATCACCGACTTCGTGGAAAAGCCGGCCGACCCGCCCGCCATGCCGGGCAATCCCGACCTGGCGCTGGCCTCGATGGGTGTCTATGTCTTCAAGACCAGCTTTCTGTTCGACCAGCTTCGTCGCGATGCCGGCACGGCCGGGTCGGCCCGCGATTTCGGCCGTGACATCATCCCCTATCTGGTGACCCATGGTAAGGCGATCGCCCACCGCTTCACCCATTCGTGCATCCGCTCCAGCAGCGAGAAATACGCCTATTGGCGCGATGTCGGCACCGTGGACGCCTATTGGGAAGCCAATATCGACCTGACCGACGTGCTGCCCCAGCTGGATCTCTATGACCGAAGCTGGCCGCTGTGGACCTATGCCGAGATCGTGCCGCCGGCCAAGTTCGTCCATGACGTGGGCGAGCGGCGCGGCTCGGCCGTTTCCTCGCTGATCGCCGGGGACTGCATCATTTCCGGCGGCGCGGTGCATCGCTCGCTGCTGTCGACCGGTGTGCGGGTGCATTCCTACTCGTCCCTGAACGAGGCGGTGGTGCTGCCGCAATGCCATATCGGGCGCGGCGCACGCCTGTCCAAGGTCGTACTGGACCGCGGCGTGGTGATCCCGCCCGGCCTGGTGGTGGGCGAGGATCCCACGCTGGATGCCAGCCGCTTCCGGCGGACCGAAAACGGCGTGTGCCTGATCACCCAGGAAATGATCGACAAGCTGGCATGATCCATATCCTTTCGGTCGCCTCGGAAATCTATCCGCTGGTCAAGACCGGTGGGCTTGGCGATGTCGTGGCCGCACTGCCGGGCGCGCTGGCGCCTCATGGCGCGACGGTTACCACGCTTGTGCCGGGCTATCCGGCGATGCGTCCGCGGCTGGCGGATGCCCGGCTGGTGCACAGTTATGACGCGCTGCTGGGCGTGCCCGCCCGCATTTTGGAAACCGATCTGGACGGCCATGCCCTTCTGGTGCTGGACGCGCCCGCATTGTTCGAGCGCGCCGGCAATCCCTATACCGGGCCGGACGGGCGCGACTGGCCCGACAACTGGCGGCGCTTTGCGGCCCTGGCGCGGGCGGGGGCGGACCTGGCCAGCGGGGTGGTGCCCGGCCGCGTCTTTGACGTGCTGCACGCCCATGACTGGCAGGCGGCGCTGGCGCCCGCCTATCTGCGCTATGCGCCGGGGCCCGGCCCCGTCGCGGCCAGCGTGATGACCATTCACAACATCGCCTTTCAGGGCCGCTTCGACCGCACCGTGTTCGATGCGCTGGGCCTTCCCGGCAATGCCTATGGCATCGACGGGATCGAATATTACGGCGGCGTCGGATTCCTGAAGGCGGGGCTGGCCAGCGCCGACGCCATCACCACCGTCAGCCCCAGCTATGCCGAGGAAATCCACGCCGCCGAATTCGGCATGGGCCTTGAAGGGCTGATCCAGGCGCGCAGCAGCGTGGTGCATGGCATCGTCAACGGCATCGACACCGGCATCTGGGACCCGGACAGCGACCCCGAACTGGTGGCGCAATACAATGTCCGCAAGCTGGCGCGGCGCACCGCCAACAAGCGCGCGGTCGAGCGGGGCTTCGGCATCGAGCCGGGCGAAGGGCCGCTGTTCACCGTCATCAGCCGCCTGACCTGGCAGAAGGGCATGGACGTGCTGGCCGGCCAGCTTGACGCGCTGGTCGCGGCGGGCGGGCGGCTGGCCCTTCTGGGCAGCGGCGATGCCGGGCTCGAGCAGCTTTTCCGCGCCGCGGCCGCGCGCCACCGCGGGCGCATCGGCGTGGCCATCGGCTATGACGAGAAGCTTTCCCATCTGCTGCAGGCAGGCTGCGACGCCATCCTGATCCCCTCGCGCTTCGAGCCCTGCGGTCTGACCCAGCTTTACGGCCTGGCCTATGGTTGCGTGCCGGTGGCGGCGCGCACCGGCGGGCTGGCCGACACGATCATCGACGCCAATGACGCCGCATTGGCGGCGGGCGCGGCCACCGGCATCCTGTTCGACGGGGTGACGGGCGAGAGTCTGGGCCGGGCGGTGCGCCGGGCGATCAGGCTGTTCGCCGATGCCAGGGCCTGGGGCAACATGCAGCGCCAGGGCATGAAACAGGATTTCTCCTGGGCCCGCAGCGGCGCGCAATATGCCAGTCTTTATGCCGACCTCATCAGGGACAAGCGCGTGATCATCACCACATCGACCACACCCTTTGACGGACAGAAGCCGGGCACGTCGGGCCTGCGCAAGAAGGTCAAGGTTTTCCAGCAGCCGAACTATGCCGAGAATTTCATCCAGTCGGTTTTCGACGTGGTCGACGGCAAGGAGGGCGCCACCCTGGTGATCGGCGGCGATGGCCGCTTCCACAACCGGCCGGTGATCCAGCAGGCGATCCGCATGGCCGCGGCCAACGGTTTCGGCAAGGTGCTGGTGGGTCAGGGCGGCATCCTGTCAACGCCCGCCGCCAGCAACCTGATCCGCAAATATGGCGCGCTGGGCGGGCTGGTCCTGTCGGCCAGTCACAATCCCGGCGGTCCCGACGAGGATTTCGGCATCAAGTACAACATCGCCAATGGCGGGCCGGCCCCGGAAAAAGTCACCGAGGCGATTTATCAGCGCACCCAGTCCATCGATCGCTGGCTGGGCGTGGACACGCCCGACATCGACCTGGACAGGACCGGCACCCTGCGGGTGGGCGGCATGGCGGTGGAAGTGGTCGACTCCGTTGCCGACTATGCCGCGCTGATGGAGGCGCTGTTCGATTTTCCCGCCATCGCGGGGTTGGCCGCATCCGGTTTCACCATGGCGTTCGACGCGATGAACGCGGTGACGGGCCCTTACGCCCACGAGATTCTGGAAAAGCGGCTGGGCTTCGCCAAAGGCACGGTCCGCAACGGCACGCCGCTGGAGGATTTCGGCGGCCTGCATCCCGATCCCAATATCGTCACCGCCAGGGATCTGTACGATCTGATGATGGGTCCGGATGCGCCCGATTTCGGCGCCGCCTCGGACGGCGATGGCGACCGCAACCTGATCATCGGGCGCGGGCGCTATGTCACCCCCTCGGATTCGCTGGCCATGCTGGCGGCCAATGCCCATCTGGCGCCCGGCTATGCCGATGGGGTTGCGGGTATCGCCCGTTCCATGCCCACCAGCGCGGCCGCCGACCGGGTGGCCGATGCGCTGGGCATCAAATGCTACGAGACGCCGACGGGCTGGAAGTTCTTCGGCAACCTACTGGATGCGGGGCTGGCCACGCTGTGCGGCGAGGAAAGTTCGGGCACCGGCTCCAACCATGTGCGCGAAAAGGATGGCGTCTGGGCGGTGCTGCTGTGGCTCAACATCCTGGCGGCGCGCAAACTTTCGGTCGATGCGCTGGCGCGCGAGCATTGGGCCAAATTCGGGCGCAACTATTATTCGCGTTTCGACTATGAAGGCATCGCCAGCGAAAAGGCCGATGCGCTGGTGTCCGATCTGCGTGCCAGCCTGGCGGGGCTGCCGGGCAAGCGCTTCGGCACGCTGACGGTCGCCGCGGCGGATGATTTTTCCTATGCCGACCCGGTCGATGGTTCGGTCAGCAGCCATCAGGGCGTGCGCATCCTGTTCGAAGGCGGATCGCGGGTGGTGATGCGCCTGTCGGGCACCGGCACCACGGGGGCGACCCTGCGCGTCTATCTGGAATGCTATGAACCGGCCGGCGGCAGGCTGGACGAGGACACGCAGGACATGCTGGCGCCGATCGCCGCCGCGCTGGAGCCCATTGCCGGGATCGCCCGCCACACCGGCCGCACCCGGCCCGATGTGGTGACGTGAGCCCGCCCCCGGGCGTTCATCTGTCGCCGCAGGGCGCAACCTTTGTCGTGCGCGCCCGTGACGCCGATGCCGTGACCCTGTGCTTGTTCGATGGCGGCCGCGAGGAGCGGCTGCGCATGACCGGCACTGGCGAGTGGCATGTCATATCGGTGCCCGGCATCAGGCCGGGCCAGGCCTATGGCTATCGGGCCACCGGGTCCTGGGCGCCCAAAGCGGGCCATTGCTTCGATGACGCCAAGCTGCTGACCGACCCCTATGCGCTCGCGCTGGATCGCCGCTATCAGTTCGATCCACGGCTGTGCGTGCGGGGCGAAGATACTGCCGCGCTGGTGCCCAAGGCGCTGGTCACGGCCCTGTCGCCACCTGTGCCCCATGCCCCGCCGCGCTTTTCGCCTTGCGGTCTGATCTATGAACTGAACGTCCGGGCCTTCACCCACGATCACCCCGATGTGCCCCAGGGCCAACGCGGCACCGTGGCGTCGCTGGCCCATCCGGCGATCATCGCGCACCTGAAGAAACTGCGCGTGGCGGCGATCGAGCTGATGCCCATCACCGCCTGGATCGACGAGCGGCACCTGCCGCCGCTGGGGCTGACCAATGCCTGGGGCTACAATCCGGTGACGCTGATGGCGCCCGATCCGGGCCTGTGTCCCGGCGGCATTGGCGAACTGCGCGACACCGTGGCGGCGCTGCATGCCGAAGGCATCGGCGTGATCCTGGACATGGTATTCAACCATACCGGCGAGAGCGATGCGCTGGGCCCAACCCTTTCGATGCGCGGGCTGGATGGCCGCTATTATGCCCGCGAAGATGACGGCACGCTGATCAACGATACCGGCACCGGCAATACGCTGGATTTTTCACAACCCATCGCGCGCGAACTGACGCTGGATACGCTGCGCCATTTCGTGACCCAGGCGGGGATCGACGGTTTCCGCTTCGACCTTGCGCCGGTGATGGCGCGCGGCCCCGGCTTCGATCCGCACGCACCGATCTTTGCCGCGATCGCGGGCGATCCGGTGCTGAAGGACCGCATCTTGATCGCCGAGCCCTGGGACATCGGGCCGAGCGGCTATCAGCTTGGCCATTTTCCCATGACCTGGCTGGAATGGAACGACCGCTATCGCGACGATGTGCGCCGCTTCTGGCGGGGCGATCCGCACATGGCGGGCGCGCTGGCCACGCGCATGACCGGATCGGACGACATTTTCGTGGGTCCGCGCAGCCGGGGCGTCAGCTTCCTTGCCGCCCATGACGGCTTCACCCTGGCCGACATGCTGGCCTATGAAGACCGTCACAACGAGGCCAATGGCGAAAACAACCGTGACGGCCATGGCGAGAACTTCTCCTGGAACAATGGTGCCGAAGGGCCCAGCGCCGATGAAAAGGTTCTGGCGCGCCGCGCCGCCGACGCCCGCGCGCTGCTGGCGACCCTGTTCGCCACGCGCGGCGCGATCATGCTGACGGCGGGCGACGAGTTCGGCCGCACCCAGCGCGGCAACAACAATGCCTATGCCCAGGACAATGCCATCACCTGGCTGGACTGGGCCGGGCGCGACCGGGCGCTGGAGGACTATGTGGCGGGGCTGGCCGATTTTCGCGCCGCCCATCCGGCGCTGTCGGACCCCGATTTCCTGGACCATGCCGACTGGCGCGGGCTGGATGGCCGGCCCATGACGCCGGCAAGCTGGGAAGCCGCCGACACGGCGGGTTTCGAGCTGCGCCCGCCGGGCGTCCATGGGCTGGTGGTGCGGGTGGACCGGCAGGCACGGCAATGCACCCTGGCCGCTTTTCCCCATTCAGGCCCAGCTGGAGCGGATATTGCAGTGCAAGATAACACATTGTCAGGGCCTGACCGGTTACCCTAACCTGCCTTAACCATCTGGCAGCGGGGACCAAGGCCGTGGCGAAGATCGTACCGGGTGTGGGACCCAAATTCCCGCAGGTTGTGGTTCTTGTCGGTGCAACCGGGGACCTGTCCAAGCGCAAGCTGCTGCCCGGCCTGTTTCACCTGACCAGCGCCGGCTTCATTCCCGGCTATCGCATCATCGGCGTGTCGCTGGATGACATCTCGCCCGAGGATTTCCGAGCCCAGGCCCGCCAGGCGCTGGAACAGTTTTCCACCCGCAAGCTGGACGAAAGCGCCTGGACCGATTTTGCCGCCGCGCTGGATTATGTGCCGCTGACGGCGGGGCCGGGCGCGCTGCGCGCGGCGGTCGAACGCGCCGAAGCCGAACTTGGCCCCAATACCGAACGGCTGCATTACCTGTCTGTGCCGCCCAATGCCGCCCTGCCGGCGGTGAAGATGCTGTCGGATGCCGACCTGGTCGCGCGTTCGCGCATCATCATGGAAAAGCCTTTCGGCACCGACCTGGACAGCGCGGTGTCGCTGAATGCGCGGTTGCATGAGTTCTTCGATGAGGACCAGATTTTCCGCATCGATCACTTTCTGGGCAAGGAACCGGCGCAGAACATCCTGGCTTTCCGCTTCGCCAACGGCCTTTTCGAGCCGATCTGGAATCGCAATTTCATCGACCATGTCCAGATCGACGTGCCCGAGACGCTGGGCCTGGGCAAGCGCGCGGCTTTCTACGAGCAGACCGGCGCCTATCGCGACATGGTGGTCACCCATCTGTTCCAGATCCTTGGCTTCATGGCGATGGAGGCGCCCACCTCGCTGGAGCCCGCGCCGATCAGCGAGGAAAAGAACAAGGTCTTCCGTTCCATGCTGCCGATCGATCCGGCGCATGTGGTGCGCGGGCAATATACCGGCTATCGCCGCGAGGAAGGGGTCGATCCGGAATCGGATACCGAGACCTTCATCGCCCTCAAATGCATGATCGACAACTGGCGCTGGGCCGGCGTGCCCTTCTTCCTGCGCACCGGCAAGCGCATGGCCGAAGGCCAGCGCATCATCTCCATCGCCTTCCGCGAACCGCCCAAGAGCATGTTCCCGCATGGTTCGGGCGTGGGCGCGCAGGGGCCCGATCACCTGACCTTCGACCTGGCCGATGCCTCCAAGATTTCGCTGTCCTTCTATGGCAAGCGGCCGGGGCCGGGCATCCGGCTGGACAAGCTGTCGCTGCAATTCGCCATGCATGACACCGGCATGATCGGCGAGGTGCTGGAAGCCTATGAGCGGCTGATCCTGGATGCGATGCGCGGCGACCACACGCTGTTCACCACCGCGATGGGCATCGAGCGGCTTTGGGAAGTCTCCCGTCCGCTGATCGAAAATCCCCCGCCGGTGCGGCTGTACGAGGCCGGCTCATGGGGCCCCAAGTCGATCCACCAGCTGGTGGCGCCCCATGCCTGGCGCCTGCCTTTCGAACGCGCCTGGCGCAGCCCCAATCCCAGCGGCTCCTAGGCGGTGAAGCCGAACACGGTGGTGGAGGTGAAGACCGCGCCGGGCCGCAGCACGGTGGCGGGAAAATCCGGCTGGTTGGGACTGTCGGGAAAATGCTGGGTTTCCAGCGCCAGCGCGTCGCCCATGCGGATCATTTGTCCCGCCGCGCTCATCAGGCTGCCATTCACATTGTTGGTGGAATAGACCTGTATGCCCGGCTCGGTGGTGGAAAGCGTCAGCGTCACCCCGCCGGGCGCCGGATCGCAAAAGACCACCGCCTTGTCCAGCGCGCCGGGTGCGGATTTGTTCAGCACATAATTGTGGTCATAGCCGCGCGCCAGGCGCAGCTGCGGTTCGTCGGCACGGATGCGCGCGCCCAAAGCCGTGGGCGCGCGGAAATCGAAGGCGGTGCCGTCCACCGGCATGATCCGGCCCGTGGGCACCTGGAAGGCGTCGGTTTCGGTGATGGCGTCCGCGGCGATCTGCACTGTCTGGTTTTCCGCCGATCCCCCGCCTGCCAGGTTGAAATAGATGTGGTTGGTCAGGTTCACCACCGTGGGCGCGTCGGCGGTGGCGCGATAGTCCAGCCGCAGTTCGTTGGCGTCGGTGACGGTATAGGTGACGTCCACCGTCAGGGTGCCGGGAAAACCCTGGTCACCGTCCGGGCTGACCAGCCGCAGCGCCAGGTGACTGTCACTGGCCCCGGTGACCGTCCACATCCGCACCCCCCAGGACAGGGGCCGTCCGCCATGCAGGGTGACGCCGTTTTCGTCCGCCGCCAGCGGATAATGCCGGCCATCCAGGCTGAATCCGTTCTTCAGCCGGTTGGCATAGCGGCCGATCAGGCAGTTGAACCAGGCCTTGCTCTCATAGGTTGAGAGATCGGCCAGCCCCAGCACGACATTGCGGCGGCCGCCGCCTTTCAATGGCACCTCGATCGCTGTGATAGTGCCGCCCATGTCCAGAATCCGCGCCGTCAGTCCACCGGCAGCGGAAAGGGCATAGGCGTGCACGGTCGTGCCGTCCCTGGTGACGCCATAGGCCGTCCGGTTCATGGCTGTTTCTCCCTTGCCGCGCCCTGATAGTGCGCGGGGCCCCCGGCGCGTCAACCATGCGTGCCCTGGCGCGGTGTGTTTTTGGCCGGGTTTTGCTAGGACTGTGTCAGGGAGATGAAAGCAATGGCCCGCAAACAGAGCCGGCGCGGCGGCAGCGGCGTCACCATCCACGATGTGGCGCGCCATGCCGGCGTCTCGCCCATGACGGTTTCGCGGGTGGTCAATGCCGAAGGCAATGTCCGCGAGGCCACACGCGCCAAGGTTACGGCCGCGATCAAGGCCCTGCGCTATGCCCCCAACATGGCGGCCCGCAACCTGGCGGGCGCCGAGACGGTGCATATCGGGCTGCTCTATGCCAATCCCAGCGCCGCCTATCTGAGCGAATTCCTGCTGGGCAGCCTGGCCCAGTCCAGTCTGAGCGGCTGCCAGCTTGTGGTCGAACAGTGCGACGAGGGCGAATATGACGCCATCGCGCGGCTGGCGGCGGGCGGCGTGCATGGCGTGGTGCTGCCGCCACCCCTGTGCGACAGAAGCGAGGCGCTTGGCGCCGCGGCCAAGGCCGGCATCCCGGCGGTGCTGGTGGCGTCGGGGCGGCCCGATCCGGCCTTCAGCGCCGTTTCCATCAACGATTTCGAGGCCGCGCGCGCCATGACGCGGCATCTGTTGGGCCTGGGGCACCGCGACATCGCCTTTATCAACGGCCATCCCAACCAGACCGCCAGCGGCCAGCGGTTTCGCGGCTTCGTCGAGGCGATGACCGAGGCGGGCCTGTCGGTCGACACGCGCCAGACCGCCCAGGGCTATTTCACCTATCGCTCCGGGCTGGAAGCGGCGGAAAAGCTGCTGGGCGGCAAGTCCCGTCCAACGGCCATCTTCGCCAGCAATGACGACATGGCCGCAGCCGTCATGGCGGTGGCCCATCGCAAGGGGCTGGATGTGCCTGGCGACCTGTCGATCGCCGGTTTCGACGATACCCCGCTGGCCAGCGCGGTGTGGCCGGCGCTGACCACCGTGCGCCAGCCCATCGCCGACATGGCGCGCGAGGCCGCCCAGCTTCTTTTGGAACAGATCCGGGCGGGCCGCGCCGGCAAGGCCGCGCCGCCCGTCCACCGCCAGTTGGACTATGCCCTGGTCACGCGCGAATCCACGGGTGCGCCAAAAGGTTCCCGCAAGGCTTGACAGCGCCGCCGCCCTGATATTGTTAGCGCAAACATCATTTGTTTGTGGGGACGGAAAATCAGCGTGGCCTCAGCCATTTATCCCAGCCTGAAGAACAAGCGTGTCGTCGTGACCGGCGGCGGCTCGGGCATTGGCGCGGGCCTGGTCGAAGGCTTTGCCGCCCAGGGCGCGGAGACGATCTTTGTCGATCTTCTGGAAACCGAAGGCGCGGCCCTGGCGATGCGGCTGAACGCGGCGGGCGCGCGCGTGCATTTTGAAAGGCTGGACCTGACGGACCTGACGGCGCTGGCGGATTTCTTTGCCCGCACCGGCCCCATCGACATCCTGGTCAACAATGCCGGCAATGACGACCGCCACACACTGGCCGATGTCACCCCCGATTACTGGGATGATCGCATGGCGGTCAATCTGCGCCACATGCTGTTCGCCGCGCGCGCCGCGGCGCCGGGCATGAAGGCAAGGGGCGGTGGGGCGATCATCAATTTCGGATCGATCTCCTGGCATCTGGGCCTTCAGGGCCTGCTGCTTTACGAGACCGCCAAGGCGGGCATCGAAGGCATGACCAAGGCGCTGGCGCGCGAGCTGGGGGCGGACAATATCCGCGTCAACTGCGTGGTGCCGGGCAATGTCAAAACCCCGCGCCAGGAAAAATGGTACACGCCCGAAGGCGAGGCCGAGATCGTCAATTCCCAGTGCCTGAAGACCCGCATCCTGCCTGCCCATGTCGCATCGCTTGTGCTGTTTCTGGCATCGGATGACGCGGCCGCCTGCACCGGTCATCCCTACCGGATCGACGCGGGATGGTTCTGAGTGTCCCCGAATGCGTGCTGCCACTGGCGGCTGAGCTGGGCGAGGGGCCGCTGTGGTGGCAGGGCGCGCTGTGGTTCACCGACATCAAGGGCCTGAAGGTTCACCGCTTTGTGCCGCAATCGGGCGCGCTGAAAAGCTGGGATGCGCCCGCGCAGGCGGGCTTTCTGGCGCCGCTGGAAAACGGTCATTTCATCGCCGGGGCGCAAAGCGGTCTTCTGGATTTCGATCCTGCAAGTGGCGCGTTCGATCCTGTCTGCGCGGTGGAGCCGGACCAGCCGGGCAACCGGCTGAATGACGGCGCGGTGGATGCAAAGGGGCGCCTGTGGTTCGGCTCGATGGATGACGGCGAAGGCGCCGCCAGCGGCGCGCTCTACCGGCTGACGCAGGCGGGGCCTCAGGCGATGGAAAGCGGCATCGTCATCACCAACGGTCCGGCCTTCAGCCCGGACGGGCGCACGCTCTATCACACCGACACGCTGGGCCGGACGATCTTCGCCTATGACCTGGCGTCGGACGGGTCACTGTCGAACAAGCGGCTGTTCGCGGCCATCGAGGATGGTGCGGGCTGGCCCGACGGCCTGACAGTGGACAGCGCGGGATCGGTCTGGACCGGCCTGTTCGGCGGCTGGGCGGTGCGCCGCTATGTGCCGGACGGAACACTGGCGGAGGAAATCCGCTTCCCGGTCGCCAACATCACCAAGATCGCCTTTGGCGGCGACGATCTTCGCACTGTTTATGCCACCACCGCGGCCAAGGGGCTGGACAGGGCGGCGCGCGAAGGCCAGCCGCTGGCGGGCGGGCTGTTCGCCTTTCTCGCGGAGGTGCCGGGCCTGCCGCAGCGGGCGGTGACGGTGACGCCCGCCGGGTTTAACCGCTGAACGGACCGGCGTTGAACGGATCGGCGCGGAATTCGCGTTCCCGATAGGTGAAGAAACGAAAGTCGGCGGGGTTGGCCGTGCCCGCCATGTCCTGGCAGGCCATGCCGACGAAGGCGCCGGTGAAGTTGGGCGTGCCGGGCGCCTGGGCCTCGTCCGACAGGATGGAGGCGTCGAAAATTTCGGGCAGGCGCTGCCACGGCCCGCTTCCAATCCGGTAAGCGAACAGCAGGCGTTCTTCGTCGATCTCGGCGCGCAGACCGATGGGGCCGTCCGGGATCGCAATCGGCGCGGTGAAGGCATCGGCCATCACCGAGTCGGGCAATGCCGACATCACGCGGATGTGACGGCCATGCGTTTCGTCATGGGTGACATGGAGGTAGTGGAATTTGCTGCTGTTGTAATAGCAGACCAGTCCCGCCGCCTGCTGATAGTGCGCGGGCGCGAAGTCCATCTCGGTTTCGATGGAGGCGTAATGAGCCTGAAGCCGGCGCGCCACCAGCCCCTGGCGGAACAGGCTGCCGATGCTTTCGCGGCCATAAATGCGCAAGAACCCCGGCCGCGCGGTCAGGCTGAAAATGTCGCCCGCATCGGGCGTCCTCAGCCACTGGAAATCGATCGGCAGGTCGGGCCCGCTGAAATCGGTGGGCGCCGGCGTGAAGGGATGGGCGGCAAGGTCCGGCGCAGGTGTGGTCAGCGCCGGTTTGGCGTCGCCCGCTTCGGTGTAAAGCCAGCCATCGTCGCGCCACACCATCTTCTGGATCGCGGTCTCGCGGCCCAGCACGCAGCGGCCCCGGTTTTTCAGCGGCCGCCCGCACAGATAGACCATGTAGGTTTCGCCGCCTTGTGTCTCCACCAGGTCTGCGTGCCCCGCGCGCTGCAGGGGCGCATCGGGCTTGCCCAGCGCGGTCAGGACCTGTCCCTGCGGATGCAGCTCATAAGGCCCCAACAGGTTTTTCGACCGCGCCAGGGTCACGGCATGGTTCCAGCCGGTGCCGCCTTCCGCCGTCAGCAGGTAATAGAAGCCGCCGCGCCTGTAGAGGTGTGGGCCTTCGGTCAGGCCCAGCGGCGTGCCGGTGAAGATGTTGGTGCGTTCGCCGATCAGTCTGCGTTCGGACGGCGAATATTCCTGCGCCACGATGCCGGCGAAGCGATTGTTGCCGGGGCGGTGGTCCCACAGCATGTTGAGCAGGTATTTGCGGCCATCATCGTCATGAAACAGCGAGGGATCGAAGCCGCTGCTGTTCAGATAGATCGGATCGGACCAATCGCCGTCGATCGTTTCGGCGGTGACCAGATAGTTGTGGAAGTCGCGCAGGCTTGCGCCCGCCGCCCCGCCGACCGAGGTGCGGCCATAGCGCTTCACGTCGGTATAGATCAGGTGAAACAGCTTGCCGTCATGGCTCAGGCACGGCGCCCAGATGCCGCAGGAATCGGGATCGCCCCGCATGTCGAGCTGGCTGGCGCGCCGAAGCGGCCGCGTCAGCAGCCGCCAATGCACCAGGTCGCGCGAATGATGGATTTGCACCCCCGGAAACCATTCGAAGGTCGAGGTGGCGATGTAGTAGTCGTCGCCCACCCGCAGGATCGACGGATCGGGATTGAACCCCGGCAGGATGGGATTGCGGATATCGGTCATGGTCGGCTCAGCTGGCAGGCTTGCGTATCACGGTCCAGGCCACGACGGCAGCCATCAGGTCAAGCGCCGCCAGGGCGGCAAAGAAAGGCGTATAGCCGATCGTGTCCACCAGCCCGCCGATCAGCAGGGAGGAAATCAGGATGCCCAGATTGGCGCAGGTGCCCGCCATGCCGGCGACCGTGCCGACCTCGTTCCTGGGAAACAGGTCGGTGGCCATGGTGATCATGGTGACCGACAGGGTCTGGTGGGCGAACCCGGCCAGGCTGATCAGCGCCACGGCCACCAGCGGGTCGCGCACCACGCCGGTAAAGGCCACGCCGATCATCATGAAGGCGCCCAGGGTGAAGGCGCCGCGCCGCGCATTGATCAGGTCCAGCCCGCGCTTTTCCAGGAACAGCACCACGGCCGGGCCGAACAGGCAGCCCAGATCGGCGGCCAGGAAGGGCAGCCAGGCATAGAGCGCGATCTGCTTCAGGTCGAAGCCGCGAACCGTGGTCAGGTACAGCGGCACCCAGAAACTCAGCATCCCCCAGGTGGGATCGGTCAGGAAGCGGGGCAGGGCGATGCCCCAGAAATTGCGCCGCTTCAGGATGGACAGGACCGGGGGCTTGCGCGCCTCGTCCTGCAGGAAGGATTCCTGACCTGCAATGATGTGATGACGTTCCTCGGCCGACAGGGCGGGATGCTTTTCCACTGGGTGATAGAAGAACACCCACAGCGCCACCCAGGCCATCGAGATGATGCCGACAATGACGAAGGCTTCCTGCCAGCTGTAGCTCAGGATTGCCCAGGCAACCAAAGGCGGCGCCAGCATCGAGCCGATGGACGGCCCGATATTGTAAAGCCCGCCGGCAAGCCCGCGTTCCTTGGCGGGAAACCATTCGGCCACCACCTTCAGCCCGCCTGGCGAAAAGGCGCCCTCGGCAAAACCCAGAAGGCCGCGCAGCCCCGCCAGGATCTGCCAGTTGGTGGCGAAGCCATGCGCCATGCAGATCGCCGACCAGGCGAAGGCGAACAGGGCAAAGCCGGTTTTCACCCCCAGCACGTCGATGATGTAGCCGACAACCGGCTGCAGCATGATCGTTCCCTGGAAGGCGGCGGTGATCCAGCCATACTGCTCGGTGGTGATATGCAGGTTGGCGATCACGGTGGGCGCGGCCACCGACAGGGTCTGGCGCGACAGGAAATTGACCATCGCGCCCAGCATGATCAGGCCGATCGTCAGCCAGCGTATGCCGAGAAAACGGCGCATCCCCACCTTCCCTTCGCCCGTCCTGGCGGGCGTGTTTTTGTTCTACCCCAAGGTCCCGGCGATGTGCTTGCGCCGGGTGGACAGCGGGCGGATGGTAACGCTAACTTCGGGCAACGCAAGGCAAAAGGCTTAGCCGGGGCCATCGCGGCCCGTTACAAAAACCGCAAAAGCCGCGCTTGGAGAGGGTCCGCAATGGGAAGATATGCCGCGATGCTGGCCGCGCTGGCTCTTGTGGTCATGACCGCGCCGCTGCTGTCCACGCCGGCGCGGGCCGAAAGCGGTTACGACCTGTGGCTGCGCTACCAGCCGGTGGAGGAAAGCTATGGCGCCGCCAATCATGTGACGGCGCTGGTCACCGGCTATCGCTCGCCCACGCTGGATGCCGCGGCCTGGGAATTGCGCCGCGGGCTGACCGGCCTGCTGGGGCGCGCCCCGGCACAAAGCTCGGCGGTTACGGCCGATGATGTGCTGGTCATCGGCACGCCAAAGTCCTCCGCCGTGATTGCCGCGCTGAACCTGCCGCTTACGGCGCTGGGCGATGAGGGCTATCTGATCCGCGGCGTGACCATCAGCGGCCATCGCGCCATGGTCATCGCCGCCAACAGCGATATCGGCGTGCTGTATGGCGCCTTCGCCCTTCTGCGGCAGATCCAGATGGCCAAACCGCTGGCGGGCCTGGACATCGCCTCGACGCCCAAGACGAAGCTGCGGGTGCTCAATCACTGGGACAATCTGAACGGCACGGTGGAGCGCGGCTATGCCGGCGCCTCGATCTGGGACTGGCCGGCGCTGCCCGAACATGTCTCGCGCCGCATCATCGACTATGCCCGTGCCAATGCCTCGATCGGCATCAACGGCACGGTGGTCAACAACGTCAATGCCGATGCCGCTTTCCTGGGCGCCGAATATATCGAGAAGGAAGCCGCGCTGGCCGATGCGCTGCGCCCCTTCGGCATACGGCTTTACCTGTCGGTGCGCTGGAGCGCGCCGATGGAGCTTGGCGGCCTCAAGAGCGCCGACCCGCTCGATCCGGCGGTCAAGGCCTGGTGGCAGGCCAAGGCCGATGAAATCTATCGCGCCATTCCCGATTTCGGCGGCTTCCTGGTGAAGGCCAATTCGGAGGGCCAGCCTGGCCCGCAGGATTATCACCGCACCCATGCCGACGGCGCCAACATGATCGCCGATGTGCTGAAGCCCCATCACGGCGTGGTGATGTGGCGCGCCTTCGTATATGCCAACGATCCCAGAATCGACCGCGCCACCACCGCCTATAACGAGTTCGTGCCGCTGGACGGCAAGTTCCGCGACAATGTCGTGCTGCAGGTCAAGAACGGCCCGCTGGATTTCCAGCCGCGCGAACCTTTCTCGCCGCTGTTCGGGGCCATGCCGCATACTTCGCTGATGATGGAATTCCAGATCACCAAGGAATATCTGGGCCAGCAGACGCACCTGGCCTATCTGGGCACGCTGTACGAGGAGGCGCTGGAATCGGACACCTATGAACATGGCCCCGGATCGACGGTGGCCAGGGTGATTGACGGCAGCCTGGACCATCACCCCATTTCCGGCATCGCGGGCGTGGCCAATATCGGCAATGACGCGGACTGGTGCGGCTCCATCTTCAACCAGGCCAACTGGTATGTCTTTGGCCGCATGGCCTGGGACCCCGAGATTTCCGCCCGCGCGGTGGCGGACGAATGGGTGCGCCAGACCTTCAACAACGATCCGGCCTTTGTGACGCCGGTTGTGGACATGATGATGAAAAGCCGCCAGGCGGTGGTCGATTACATGACCCCGCTGGGCCTGGCGCTGATCATGGCGCATGGCCATCACATGGGGCCGGGGCCGTGGGACACGATCGGCCCGCGCGAGGACTGGAAGGCGCCTTACTATCACCGCGCCGACGCGAAGGGCATCGGCTTTGACCGCGTCGCCAGCGGCTATGTCGCGCAGTATCATTCGCCGTTGAAAGAAGAATACGCAAAGGTCTCCACCACGCCCGAAGACCTGCTGCTGTGGTTTCACCATGTTTCCTGGGACCACAGGATGAAGTCGGGCCGCACCCTGTGGCAGGAACTGGTCGCGCGCTATCAGAAGGGCGTGGACGATGTCGCCGCGATGCAGGCGACATGGGCGAAGCTGGCGGACGATGTCGATCCCGAACGCTATGCCCAGGTGCGCGATTTCCTGGCGGTCCAGCACCGCGAGGCGATCTGGTGGCGCGATGCCTGCCTGGCCTATTTCGAACAGTTCTCCAAACGGCCTTTCCCGGACGGCTACAAGCCGAAATATCCGCTCGGCTATTACGAGAAAATGCCGTTCGGGGCGTCGCCCAAGCCTTAAATCTCTTTCAGCAGCCAGCGCACGGCACGGCGCTGGATTTCCAGATAGGTGGGATTCCACATCGCATGGATGGTGTGGCCCACCGCGGTGAACACCACCCGGCCCTTGCCATAGTCATAGGCCCAGCCGGCAGGTGATTTGGTGCCCAGCTTGCGGCCGCCCGTCTCATAGGTCAGTCCGTCGATATTCTCGGACTCCAGGATCACGTTGCGCGGGTCCTTGTCGTAATCGACGTAATGCTGCTCGTCATTGACCATGAAGGGGCCCAGCCCCGCGGTGATCGGGTGGGCATTCGCCGTGGCGTGAACCTGGAAGGGCCGCTGCGGCGGATGGCCGACATAGGCCCCGCCCATCACGTCGCGATAAGGCTTGCAGGTCAGGGATATGTGGCTGGAATTGTGCAGCGGATAAAAGCCGCCGCCATTGCTGACAAAGTCCTTCACCGCCTGGCCCTGTTCCTGCTTCATCCAGAAGACGGGCTTGGGTGCGGGGAAATCGTCGGCATTCTCAAGCTTGGCTTCATAGTCGGTATAGGCGTCGGGGCCCAGATAACCGCCGGGCCAGATCATGCCGTCGCGCAGAACCAGAAACAGCTGATAGGGCCTCAGCAGCTGTGCCGAAAGCGCGGTGTAGTCCATCGTGTAGTCGATCGGCATGTCCAGCGCGCCGAACAGCTTGTCCAGGCTGACGCGGATATAGTCGGGATTGTGATAGCGGTCGCCGATCAGCGCCAGGGCGCGCGGCCTGGCCTGTGCGATGGCGGGCGCGCTCAGCGTCGTGGCGGCGATGGCGCCGATCATGGCGCGGCGTGAAAGCAAACCTGTCCTGTCTGTCATGTTTCCCCCGTCCCGATTTATCAGACGCTTTTCTGCATCTGTTGGCGCGGACTATACGCCGCGCTCCGCATAAAGCAGTAGACGCGGCGGCGGGTGGGGGCCAATATGCTGTATACAAAATACAGGCATGGACCATGCTGTCCCTGCCAAATTGGGCCCGGAAAACCGCAAGAAATCACGCCAAACCATCCAGGAAAAACGCATGTCTCTCAGCGCTTCCAGCGTGCGCCGTCTCGCTGCTCTCGTCGTTCTGGCCACCGTGGCCGCCATTGGTCTTGCCGCATGCGACCAGAACAAGAGCTACAGCCACAAGGGCGGGCCGGTGGATGGCTGGCCGGTCTGGGGCCACAGCAGCGAGGGCCAGCGCTACAGCGCCAACACCCAGATCGCGCCGGACAATGTGAAGGACCTCAAGGTCGCCTGGACCTATCGCACCGGCGATCTGTCGGCCAAGGGCGAGGTCAAGAACCTGGCCTTCGAGGCCACGCCCATCCTGGCGAACGACACGCTTTATCTGTGCTCGCCGCGCAACCGCATCATCGCGCTCGATCCGGCAAGCGGTCAGCAGAAATGGATGCGTGACCTGAAGCCCGACACCAATGGCGCCACCGTCATCGTCTGCCGCGGCGTGTCCTACTGGAAGGACAGCACCCAGCCCGCCAACGCCTTCTGTGCCCAGCGCATCTTCGCCGGCACCATCGACGGAAAGATGTGGGCGCTGGACGCCAACAGCGGCAAGCCGTGCCCCGATTTCGGCGACCAGGGCGTGGTCAACCTGCAGGCGGACCTGGGCTATGTCGAAAAGCCCGGCCTGTATGGCGTTTCTTCCGCCCCCACGGTGGTCGGGGACAAGGTGATCACCGGCTCCAAGATCATCGACTTCCACAATGTCGACATGCCCGGCGGCGTGGTGCGCGCGCTGGATGCGCGCACCGGCAAGATGGTCTGGGCCTTCACCGCCGCGCCGCCCAGCGTGCGCGCCAATCCCACGATTTCCGGCGTCCAGCCGGTCAATGATGTGCAGGACGCCAAGACGGCCGACGCAGCGAAGGCTGGCGACGACAGCGCCGATGCGGCGGGCCCCTCCGCGCAGCAGCCCTATCCGCGCAGCGCGCCCAATGTGTGGGCGCCGATGTCGGTCGACCTGAAGAACCGGCTGATCTATCTGCCCACCGGCACGCCGCAGATCGATGCGGTGCTGGGCAAGGGAGACTGGGACTATTACGGCTCCTCGGTCGTGGCGCTGAACGTCGATAGCGGCGAGGTCGTGTGGCACTACCAGTTCGTGCACAAGGATATCTGGGATTACGACACCCCGGCCCAGCCACTGCTGTTCGATTACAAGGCGCCCGATGGCCAGACGATCCCCGCGCTCGCCCAGGCCACCAAGATGGGCTACATCTTCGTGCTCAACCGCCTGACCGGCCAGCCGATCTTCCCGGTGAAGGAGATGCCCGTCTCCACCGCGGGCCTGCAAAAGGGCCTGTCGCCGACCCAGCCGATCCCCACGCTGCCCGAACACCAGATCACCATCACCAAGATGACCGACAAGGACATGTTCGGTTTCGCGCTGATCGACAAATGGGATTGCCAGCGCCGTTTCAACAAGCTCAAGAATGACGGCATTTTCACGCCCTTCTATGGCGAGTCCAGCGTCGATTATCCGGTCAGCGTGGGCGGCATGGACTGGGGCGGGCTGTCCTTCGATCCCAAGCGCAATATCCTGGTGGTCAATTCCAACAATGTGCTGGGCGCCCATCACCTGGCGCCGCATGCCGGCCCGGATGGCTATTCGCCGCTGATCGGCACGCCCTATCGCCAGGTCTATGACAACATGATGAGCATGTTCGGCGCACCCTGTAACGCGCCGCCCTGGGGCAAGCTGGCGGGCATCGACATCACCACCGGCAAGAAGATCTGGGAAGTGCCGCTGGGCACCACGCGCGACGAGGCGCCCTGGCCGCTGTGGTTCCATCTGGGCGTTCCCAACCAGGGCGGATCGATCACCACCGCCTCGGGCCTGACCTTCATCGCTGCCACCACCGACCGCTATTTCCGGGCCTTTTCCACCGAAACCGGCAAGGAATTGTGGCGGGTCAGCCTGCCGGCGGCGGGCCAGTCCATGCCCATGACCTACAGGCTGGACAGCAATGGCAAACAGTATGTTGTCGTTGCCGCGGGCGGACATTCGGCGCTACACAACAAACAGGGCGATTACGTCATCGCCTATGCGCTGCCATGATCGGGTAAATGCGGGTGGCGCCCGTGGAGGGGGACCATTGGACACGCCGATAGCACCGGATTCGCCTGATGCGGCGCGCGCTGCGGGCTCTGCCCCGCCGACCCTGCGCGCCCATGTGGTCAAGATGCTCAGGGCCGACATCCTGGCGGGCAAATACAAGCCGGGCGACCGGCTGAACGAAAGCCAGATCGCGCGCGAGCTGAACATCAGCCGCATTCCGGTGCGCGAGGCGCTGTCCCAGCTTCAGGAACAGGGGCTGGTGGTCAATCGCGAACGGCGCGGCATGTTCGTGATGAGCCTGGGCGCCGAGGAAGTGCGCCAGATTTCCTCGCTGCGCATCATCCTGGAGGCCGAGGCGATCAAGCTGGCGCGCAGCCGCATGACGCCCGAAGTGCTGGCCCGGCTGGAAAGCCTGATGGAGCAGATGGAAGCCTGGAACGGCACGCTGCTGGATGCTGCCGCGCTGGACCTGGAGTTTCACCGCGTGATCTGGCGCGCCACCGGCAATCCCTATCTGGAGCGCGCGCTCAACACGCTGATGGTGCCGATGTTCGCGCACAAGACGCTGGAGCATGTCAGCCAGGAGATTCGCCGCTGGCGGCTTTCGCATCATCGCGCATTGCTGGAACTGGTGGCCGGCCAGTCCGATGCCGATCCGCAGGAAGCGCTGTTGACGCATCTGCGCATGTCCTTCACCGAGCCGGAACGCTATTCGACCCTGTCGGCGTCGCATGCGGCCAAGCCGGCAACCTGAAAAAATTTAAATCCGCTCAAAGTGTCGCCGGATTTCGCATTTGCGGAAAGAAAGAGGCGTTCAGACCGCGACAAGCGCGCCATCGGGGCAAGATGTCCGCTGGAAAAAGCGGTCCATGGCCAGTAAGCTGTAGCGTATATTGTCTACAGAGATGGGGCGTATCGAACCTCCACCTGTCACGACAGATTCAGGAAGAGGAACGCTGACCCATGTTTTCTTTGAAGAGTGTTTTGCCGTTGGCGGGCGCTGCCGTCATCGCGCTTGCCGCCTCCACCGCCACGGCTGAAACCGCCGCCGATTATTCGCAGTATGCCCAGTGGCCCGCGCCCAAGTCCCAGGGCCAGAACGTCAACGGCATGCACATCTACCTGTTTGCCGGCCTCAAGAGCCACGGCCCGGGCGCGCATGACTATCCGCACTGGCTGGACACCTGGTCCAAGCTGCTGACCCAGCATGGCGCGGTCGTCGATGGCGGCCTGTCCTTCCCCAGCGCCGACAAGCTGGCCAAGGCTGATGTCGTGGTCATCTACAAGGGCGATGCCGGCTACATGACGCCCGAGCAGCGCGCGGACCTGCAGAACTACGTCAAGCGTGGCGGTGGCCTGGTCACCCTGCACGATTCGCTGTGCGGCCCCGACCCGGCGGATTTCGCCTCGCTTGTGGGTGCCGGCAAGAAGCACGGCCAGACCAACTACACCTGGACCGCGACGCTGGACTACAACGTGGTCGACAAGGACAATCCCATCATCAAGGGCATGCCGATGGAGGTCTATGACGAGGCCTTCTACAACATGACCTTCGCGCCCGAAGGCGTGCATCCCATCCTGACCGTCAAGATGCCCGATACGCCCAGCGCCGAACGTGGCGGCGGCGTGGGCAAGGTGGTGCCGCAGATGTGGACCTATGAGCACACCGCCAAGGGCGGCACCGCGCCGGCCCGCGCCTTTGTCTGGATGCAGGGCCACATGGTCGACAGCCTGGAGGATCCGGCGATCCGCACGGTGCTGATGCGCGGCATCGCCTGGGCCGGCAAGAAGCCCTATACCGAGCTGACGGACTATGTGCCGCCGCCGCCGCGCCAGCATTTGCCGCCGGGGCAGTAAATCGAAACAACAGGGCGGGGGCGGCCATCGCCGGGCGATGGCCGCCTTCGCGTTGAATATCCGTGAATATCGTGGGGAGTGGAGTGATGATGAAATCGGTTTTGAAGGCGGCGAGCTGCATGGCGGCACTGGCCCTGTTGGCAGGCGGCGCGCAGGCGGCCGATCCGCTGAAGGCGTCCACCGACTGGCAGACCTCCGGTCACGACCTGGGCGGCCAGCGCTATTCCCCGCTGACCCAGATCACCGCGGACAATGTCGACCAGCTCACCCCAGCCTGGAGCATTCACCTGACGCCTGAAGGCTACAAGGGCCGTCCGCGTCTGGCCGAGGCGATTCCGATCGTGGTCGGCAGCATGATGTATATTGCCTCGCCCTATGCCCAGATCCTGGCGGTGGACGCCACCACCGGCCGTCGCATCTGGACCTATGATCTTCCCGACAATGACGACGCCACGCGGCGCGGCGTTGCCTATTGGCCCGGCGGCGAGGGCGCCCCGGCCTCAATCGTGTTCGGCTCGCGCCTGGGCCGGCTCTATTCGCTCAATGCCCGGACCGGCCAGCTCAATTCCGGCTTCGGCGAAAACGGCATCCTCAACATGAAGACGCCGGACGTGATGCCCGCGGACGGCAAGGCCTTCTACAACCTGCCGTCGCCGCCGATCATCTACAAGAACCTCATCATCACCGGCGCCGGCAATCCGGATGCGGCCCCCAACAAGGGGGCGCGCGGCGACACACGCGCCTGGGATGCGGCCACCGGCAAGCTGGTCTGGACCTTCCACACCGTGCCGCGCAAGGGCGAACCGGGCTATGACACCTGGGCGCCGGGCAGCGCCGAAGGCCGCTCGGGCGTCAATGTCTGGGGCTACATGACCGTCGATGCCGACCGCGGCATCCTCTACATGCCGCTGGGCGCGCCCAACAATGACCGCGTCGGCGTCGACCGGGCCGGCGACAATCTCTATGGCACCTCGCTGGTGGCGGTGGATGCCAATACCGGCAAGTATCTGTGGCATTTTCAGGTCGTGCATCACGACATCTGGGACATCGACACCCAGGACCCGCCGGTGCTGATGGATGTGCACAAGGACGGCAAGACCATTCCCGCCGTTCTGACGGTCAACAAGAATGCGCTGGCCTTCATCCTGAACCGCGTCACCGGCGAGCCGATCTTCGGCGTCGAGGAACGCCCGGTGCCCAAGAGCAATGTGCCCGGCGAAATCACCTCGCCGACCCAGCCCTTCCCGGTCAAGCCGGAGCCGCTGTCGCAGAACCACGTCTCGCGCGACAATCTCTACAAGGGCGATCCGGAGCATCAGGCCTTCTGCGAGAAGCTGGTCGACGACAACCACATGGTGCTGGGCGGGCCGTTCCTGCCGCCGGGCTACAACCAGATCACCGTTTCGCCGCCCGGCACCCAGGGCGGGGTGAACTATTACGGCGGCAGCTTCGATCCCAAGAACCGCCTGTTCGTGGCCAATGTGAACAACCTGTTCCAGCCCAACCGCATCATCAAGAAGCCGGATGGCACCTTCGCCAACAATTACGGCGTGCTGCGCTTCTGGGATCCGGACAAGAAGCTGCCTTGCGGGCCCACGCCCTGGGGCCAGCTGGTGGCGGTGAATGTCGATACCGGCGAGATCGCCTGGCGCAAGACGCTGGGCGTGACCGAGAACCTGCCGGCCCAGTATCAGGATACCGGCCGGCCGGGCCTGGGCGGCACCATCCTGACCGCCAGCGGCCTGACCTTCGTGGGTGCGACCGACGATTTCCGCTTCCGCGCCTTCGAGACGGCGAACGGCAAGAAAGTCTGGGAAACCAGGCTGAAAGCCTCGGTGACCGCCACACCGGTGACCTATCTGGGCTCGGATGGCCGTCAATTCGTCACAGTGATGAACACCGGCGGTTCCCAGACCGGTTCCGTGGTGACGAACGACGAGGTCATCGCCTTCGCTTTGCCCAAAAAGTAGTGTATTGGAACCGTCTGAGGCGGGGCAGAAATAGAGAGAGTTGCACGTGCGCAAGATTTTTCTGGTCGGTTTGATCCTTTCTGTTCCGGCGTCGGCTGCGTGGGCCCAGGGTGACTATCCCAGCCTGCCGCCCGGCCCGGGTCGTGACGTGGCGGTGCGGGTCTGTTCGCAGTGCCATTCGCCGGAAATCGTGGCCAACCAACGCATGGACAAGGATGGCTGGAAGGCCCTGGTGGATCAGATGGCGAACAACGGCGCCAACGCCACCAACGAGGAATTCGAGACCGTCACCAACTATCTGGCGACCGTTTTCCCCGCTACGCCGGCGGCCGCGCCCGCGGCCCCGGCCGATGGGGCGGCACCCGCTCCGGGTGCTTCGGCCCAGACCAACGACGCCACCGGCACGGTCACGCCGCAGTAATCCGCTGCGGCATTTTCCGGTTTCCGCCAGCGTCCAGCCGCGCTAAAACCCGCGCGGCGCCGCTGGTGCGCGCCCCATATTCTGCCAGCCCGGCCGCGGCCCCCGGCCCCGGATTCTCGCCGGGCTTTGCTCTGTATCTTGGAAGGAAAAACACATGAAGCTGCTGCGCTATGGCCCCAAGGGTCAGGAAAAACCCGGCCTGCTGGATGCCGATGGCAAGATCCGCGACCTGTCGGGCGTGGTGAAGGACATCAACGGCGCGGTGCTGGCCGACCTGTCGGCGATCAGGGCCGTGAATATCGAGAGCCTGCCGGTCGTTGCCGACGGCGTGCGCCTGGCCGAGCCGGTCGCCAATGTCGGAAAGTTCATCTGCATCGGCCTGAACTATTCGGATCACGCCGCCGAATCGGGCATGCCCGAACCCAGCGAGCCGATCACCTTCTTCAAGGCCACCAGCGCCATCATCGGCCCCAATGACGATGTCTATCTGCCGCCCACCTCCAAGAAGGGCGACTGGGAAGTCGAGCTGGGCATCGTGATCGGCAAGGAAGCCAAGTACGTCTCCAAGGACAAGGCGCTGGACTATGTCGCGGGCGCCTGCGTGGTGAACGACCTCAGCGAGCGCGAATTTCAGCTGGAACGCCTGGGCCAGTGGAACAAGGGCAAGGGCTGCGACACCTTCGGTCCCTTCGGCCCCTATCTGGTCACGCTGGACGAGGTTGGCGACCTGAACAATCTGGGCCTGTGGCTGGACCTGAACGGCAAGCGCATGCAGACCGGCAACACCGCCTCGCTGATCTTCGATGTGCCCACCCTGGTGTCCTATGTCAGCCAGTTCATGAGCCTGCAGCCGGGCGACGTCATCTCCACCGGCACGCCGCCGGGCGTCGGCCTGGGCATGAAGCCGCCGGTCTTCCTGAAGGAAGGCGATGTGATGGAGCTTGGCATCGACAAGCTGGGCAGCCAGAAGCAGACGGTCTACAGGACGAAAATTTAATCTTATCCGGTTTCAGCTTTCTCCTGTGCGCTCACGCGCGCGCAGGGGAGGGGGCACTGAGAGTGCTGCAAACAAAAACGGCGCCGGAGTGATCCGGCGCCGTTTCCTTTTCTCAAAAGGATTTAGTGATTGTCGCGCGGGATGCCGAAGGTTTCATCGATCTTCTGGTACTTGACCGCATCCTCCAGCACCATGCCGGTACCCATCTGGCCGACGTGCTCGCGCTGGATTTCCTGCCACGGCGTCTGGCTGGCCGGATACTTGTAGCCGCCCGCCGCCTCCAGCGCCTTGCGCCGTTCGGCCAGTTCCGCGTCGCTGATCAGCATGTTGCAGGTCCCTTTTTTCAGGTCGATGCGCAGCCGGTCGCCGGTCTTGAGCAGCGCCAGCGCGCCGCCCACGGCGGCTTCCGGCGAGGCATTCAGGATCGAGGGCGAACCGGAGGTGCCCGACTGGCGGCCATCGCCGATGCAGGGCAGGGCGTTTATGCCCGCTTTGAGCAGCGTGGCCGGCGGGCGCATGTTCACCACCTCGGCGGCGCCCGGATAGCCCACCGGGCCGCAGCCGCGGATCACCAGGATCGATTTTTCATCGGCGCCCAGCGCCGGATCGTCGATGCGGTGGTGATAATCTTCGGGCCCGTCGAACACGATCGCCTTGCCTTCAAAGGCTTCGGGGTCGTCGGGATTGGACAAATAGCGCGCGCGGAATTCGGGGCTGATCACGCTGGTCTTCATGATGGCGCTGTCGAACAGGTTGCCGCTCATCACGATGAAGCCGGCATCCTTTTTCATCGGCTTGTCGAAGGGCCAGATCACATGGGGCAGCAGCACCTCGCGGCCCTTGCAGTTCTCGCCCATGGTCTTGCCGTTGGCGGTCAGGGCGCCTTCCTTGATCAGGCCCTGTTCCATCAGGATGTTCACCACCGCGGGCACGCCGCCGGCATGGTGGAAATCCTCGCTCAGATATTCGCCGGCCGGCTGCAGGTTCACCAGCAGCGGCACCTTGTGGCCCACGGTCTGCCATTCCTGCAGCGGCACATCCACGCCCATGTGGCGGGCGATGGCGCTGATATGGATGGGGGCGTTGGTCGACCCGCCGATGGCCGAATTGACCACGATGGCATTGTGGAACGCATCCTTGGTCATGATCTTCGACGGGCGCAGGTCCTCGTGCACCATTTCCACGATGCGCAGGCCGGTGGCATAGGCCATCTGGCCGCGTTCGCGATAGGGCGCGGGGATCGAGGCGGAACCGGGAAGCTGCATGCCCAGTGCCTCGGCCAGGCTGTTCATGGTGCTGGCCGTGCCCATGGTGTTGCAGTAGCCCACGGACGGCGCGCTGGAGGCGACCAGGTCGACAAAGCCGGGATAGTCCAGCTCGCCGCGCGCCATCATCTCGCGCGCCTTCCACACGATGGTGCCCGATCCGGTGCGCTCGCCCCGGTGCCAGCCGTTCAGCATGGGGCCGACGGAAAAGGCGATGGCCGGAATGTCCAGCGTCGCCGCCGCCATCAGGCAGGCGGGCGTGGTCTTGTCGCAGCCGATGGTCAGCACCACGCCGTCGATGGGATAGCCGTAGAGCAGGTCGACCAGGCCCATATAGGCCAGGTTGCGGTCCAGCGCCGCGCCGGGGCGCTTGCCGGTTTCCTGGATGGGATGGACGGGGAATTCCATCACGATGCCGCCGGCCTCGCGGATGCCTTCGCGGATGCGCTTGGCCAGCTCGATATGGTGGCGGTTGCAAGGTGAAAGATCGCTGCCGGTCTGGGCGATGCCGATGATCGGCTTGCCGGACTGAAGCTCCTCGCGGGTCAGGCCGTAATTCAGGTAACGCTCCAGATAGAGCGCGGTCATGTCGGGGTTGCCCGGATTGTCGAACCAGGCGCGGGAGCGGAGCGTTTTGTCGGATTTCTTCTGTGACATGGGTTTGTCTTCCTGACGAGAAATTTGGGTCAGCCGGGGAACAGGGTCACGCCGCCATCGACGCGCAGCACCTGGCCGGACACAAAGCCCGACTGGCTGGAGGCGAGGAAGGCCACGGCATTGGCGATCTCGGCGGGCTTGGCGTAGCGCTCCAGCGAGACATTGTCGATCATGCTGGCATCGGTCTGGCGCGTGGCCAGGAAGCGGGCCGTGGTGGTGGGGCCGGGGCTGACGGCGTTCACACGCACGCCGTGGGGCCGCATTTCCAGCGCCAGGCAGCGGGTATAGTGAAGGATCGCCGCCTTGGTGCAGCCGTAAACGACTTCGGGCGACACGCCCAGATGGCCGTTCAGCGAGCCGAAATTGATCACCGCGCCCTTCTTGCGCTCGGCCATGCCGGGCACCACGCGGCGGCACATCAGCATGGTGCCGAAGAAGTTGCGGTCCATCACCGCATGGGCGTCTTCCAGGCTGATGTTCAGCGCGTCATTGGGGTTAGGCTTGCCGCCCTTGGCCGCGATGTCGCCGCCGGCGCAGTTGACCAGGATGTCGACCGGCCCCAGCGTGCTTTCCACGCGGGTGACCAGGGCATCGACCTGGTCGGGCTTGCTGATGTCGCCGGTGACCGCGACAACCTTGCCGGGGCCGCGCGCCGACAGTTCGCCGGCCAGCGCGGTCAGGCTTTCGCTTTCGCCGAATGCGGCGGGGGCGGCTTCATCGATGTCGTGCAGCGCAACATTGGCGCCGCCGGCCAGCAGCGTCTCGACGATCATGCGGCCAAGACCGCGGCCGGAACCGGTTACCAGCGCCACCGCGCCGCCGAAATCGATCACCGGCGGCTGAATTCCTGTCGGGCTCAATTGTGGATACTCCAGTAGGCATGGCTGCTGCGGACGCAGAGCCCGTGATTGTTATCAGTTCGTCATGCAATCGGGCGGCTGTGAAGGGTCCGGTGCATTGACTTGCTGGTGCCTGAATTTAGTATACAAGTCACAAGCCGATGTGAAGGGCTCCGCCTGTACGGGTGGGGGCGCTTCAGGCTACCCATGCCCCTAGATAAAACGGGCCAGGAAAACAGCATTAGAGGGGCGGGAGGATCATGAAACCCACGAACGCTCGTTATGGCGTCGTCGCATTCGCTTTGGCGCTGGCGATGATCATGTACATCCAGCGTGTTGCCATCAGCCAGGCGATCGTGCCGATCGCGGACGATCTGCACCTGACCAAGGAACAGACCGGCATGGTGCTGGGTGCGTTCGGCCTGTCCTATGCGCTGTTCGAAATTCCCATGGGCCTTCTGGGCGACAAGCTGGGTGTGCGCTGGATCTTGAGCCAGCTTGTGCTGATCTGGTCGGCCTTCACCGCGCTGACCGGTGCGGCCTGGAACCTGACCTCGATGTGGATCGTGCGCTTCCTGTTCGGCGCGGGCGAGGCTGGCTGCTTTCCCAACCTGACGCGCATGCTGTCGGCCTGGCTGCCGGTGTCCGAGCGCGTGCGCGCCCAGGCGGTGATGTGGGCTTTCGGCCGCTGGGGCGGCGCGCTGGCCCCGCCGGTGGCCTATTTCGTGATCTATCATTTCGGCTGGCGCTGGGGATTTGTCGCGCTGGCGATGCTGGGCGTGGCCTGGGTCGCGGTGTTCCTGCCCTGGTTCCGCAACGATCCGGCCGAGCACAAGTCGGTGAACAAGGCCGAACTGGAATTGCTGGAAGGCTCGCGCGCGCTGGTGCTGCATGAGCATGGCGTGCCCTGGTACAAGCTGCTGCTGCAGCGGGACATCGCGCTTCTGGGCCTGCAGTATTTCGCCTTCTCTTACACCTGGTATTTCTATGTCACCTGGCTGCCCACCTGGCTGCAGCAGGCGCGCGCGCTCGATCCGGCGACCGCGGCGGGCTTTGCCATGGTGCCGCTGGCGCTGGGCGGCGTGGGCTCCATCGTTTCGGGCTTCCTGCCGATGTGGATTCCGCGCAAGTGGGTAGCCTTTGCCGGCTTCACGGGCACCGCAATCCTGATCTTCATCATTCCCCAGGTGTCCAGCGTGACCGGCGCCATGGTGCTGATGGGGATGGCCAGCTTCTGCAGCGACCTGACCATGCCGATCTCGTGGAATACCTGCGTGGAGATCGGCAAGCAGTACACCGCCACCGTGGCCTCGACCATGAACATGTTGGGCAACTTCGCCGGCTTCGTCGCGCCGGTGGTGTTCGGCTACATCCTTGGCGAGACCGACAACAACTGGACCATCGTGATGTACACGATGGCGGGCGCGGCGATCGTGTCGGCGCTGTGCTGGGTGTTCCTGGATCCCAAGAAGCACAGCCCCGACCAGCTTCCGCTGGAAGCGGCCCCGGAGATCTGAGACGGGGCACCCTGACCTCGAACTAGCAAAGGACTTACGCGTGAAGATTGATCTGAGTGGCAAGACAGCAGTGATCGTGGGCGGCTCGGGCGGCCTGGGCGAAGCCATGGCCAACACCCTGTCGGATGCCGGCGCCGCGGTGGCGATCGTGGGCCGCAGCCAGGCCAAGCTGGACAAGGTGGCCGGCGCCATCAAGGCCAAGGGCGGCAATGTCGAAAGCTTCACCGCCGACATGACCAGCGAGAGCGATGTCGCGCGCCTGGCCAAGGATGTGAATGCGAAATTCCCCAACCCGCAGATCCTGATCAACTCGGCCGGCGTCAACAACCGCAAGGACCTGACCGAGTTCACGCTGAAGGAATGGACCACGGTGGTCGATTCCAGCCTGGTCACCACCTTCCTGGCCTGCCATGCCTTCATTCCGGGCATGAAGGGCACCGGCTATGGCCGCATCATCAACCTGTCCTCGATCATGGCGCATATCTCGCTGCCGGGCCGCACCGCCTATTCCAGCGGCAAGGCGGGCCTTCTGGGCCTGACCAAGGCGCTGGCGCTGGAGCTGGCGTCGGAAGGCATCACCGCCAACTGCATCTCGCCCGGCCCCTTTCATACCGAGATGAACCTGCCGGTGATCAACAATCCGGAAGCCAACAAGATGTTCCTGCAGAAGCTGCCGGTGGGCCGCTGGGGCAAGGTGGAAGAGATCGGCGGACTTGCCTGCTATCTCTGTTCGGACCTGGCCGGCTTCATCACCGGCACCGACATCCTGATCGACGGCGGCTGGACCGCCTCCTGAAGCGGCGGTCTTTTCGGAAAGAACAACACAAGGAGACGACCCCATGGGTACGCGGCGCGATATCTTGATGGGCGGGGCGGCACTGGCCGCCTGCTCGGCAATGCCGGCAATGGCTGCGGACATGCGCCCGCGTTCGCCCCTGGGCGTCGCCCAGACGGCGCTGGGCCATTATTTCCGCAAGCAGAATGGCGGGCAGCGCCGGCGCGGCCCGGCCGATCCCTATGCCACGGTGGACTATGTGCGTTCGCTGGGCGCGGGCGGCCTGCAGATGGCGCTGGCGCCCGACACCGACGTCAAGAAGCTGCGCGGCGTGCTGGAGAAGAACAACCTGTTCTTCGAGGGCGATGCCCGCATGATCGAGAAGGCGGGCGACGACACCGCCGATTTCGAGCGGACCTTGCGCATGTTCAAGGCGCTGGGCGCGTCCTGCGTGCGCACGGTTTCCTTTGTCGGCCGCCGCTATGAGACCTTCGACAGCCTGCAGGCCTACAAGGACTGGAAGGCCAATGCCGACGGCGTGCTGGCGGCCTGTGTGCCGATCGCCGACAAGGTGGGCATCCCGCTTGCGATGGAGAACCACAAGGACCGCGTCGTCGACGAGGAAGTCGAGGTGCTGAAGAAATATTCCAGCGAATATTTCGGCGCCCTGGTCGACTTCGGCAACAATATCTCGATGTGCGACGATCCGGTGGACGTGATCCACAAGCTGGCGCCCTATGTGAAGGCCACCCATGTCAAGAACATGGGCGTGGCGCGCTACGATGACGGCTTCCTGCTGTCGGAAGTGCTGTTCGAGGACGGTTTCCTGGACATTCCGGCCCTGTATGCGGTGCTGAAAAAGGCCAATCCCAAAATCAACCCGATGCACGAGCTGATCACCCGCGATCCGTTGAAGGTGCCGGTGCTGACCGACAAATACTGGGTCACCTGGCCGGAACGCAGCGGCCTGTACCTGGAGCGCACCTTGCGCATGGTCGATGCCAATGCCAGCAAGAAGCCGCTGCCCACCATCAGCAACCTGGATGCCGATGCCCAGTTCGCTGCCGAGCAGAGCAACAACATCAAGTGCTTCGACTGGGCCCGCAAGGCGCTGGCCTGAGCCGCGATAGGGTTGAAAACGAAAACGCCCCGGTGCGTCGCGCCGGGGCGTTTTTCTTTGATCGGCTGAGCGCCCTCTACTGCACGGTGAAGTGCATCATGGTGGTCGAGGTGAAGGTCTCGCCCGGGCGCAGCACCGTGGACGGGAAGTCCGGATGGTTGGGGCTGTCGGGGAAGTGCTGGGTTTCCAGTGCCATGCCGTCGGTGGCGCGCAGGGTTCTGCCGCTGGGCGTGATGCCGGTGCCGTTCAGATGGTTGGAGGAATAGATCTGCACCCCCGGCTGGGTGGTGTAGAGCTCCAGCGTGCGGCCGCTGGCCGGATCGGTGATGCGCGCCGCCAGGTCCAGCGCGCCGGGCCTGGATTTCTTCAGCACGAAATTCTGGTCATAGCCCTGGCCGATCAGCATCTGCTCCTCGCTGGAGCGCAGGTCGCGCCCGATCGGCTTTGGCGTGCGGAAGTCCAGCGCGGTGCCGGCGACCGGTGCGATCGCGCCGGTGGGAATCTGCAGCTTGTCGGTGGGCGTATAGCTGTCGGCCATCAGGGTCAGCAGCTGCGGCTCGACCGAACCGGAACCGTTGCCCGCCAGGTTGTAATAGGTGTGGTTGGTCAGGTTGACCACGGTCGGCTTGTCGGTGGTGGCCTTGTAATCGATGCGAAAATCGCTGTCGTCCGTCAGCGTATAGGTGACGTCGACGGTCAGGGTGCCGGGAAAGCCCTGGTCGCCGTCGGGACTGACCAGCCGCAGCGTCACGCCGGCGGTGGTGGCGGTCTGAAATGTCTTCACGGTCTGCAGCACCCGGCTGGAATAGCCGGGCCGGCCGCCATGCAACGTCACGCCGGCGGGGTTTTCGGCCAGGGGGTAATGCTTGCCGTCCAGCGTGAAGCCGTGGAACAGCCGGTTGGCATAGCGGCCGGTCAGCGCGCTCATCGGGCCGGTGGCCAGGATGTTCGCCATGTCCTTCTGGCACAGCACCACATTGGCCATCTTGCCGTCGCGGCCCGGCGCTTCGACATCACAGATAATGCCGCCGTAATCCAGAACCTGGGCGCGCATGCCCTTGTTGTTGGTCATGGTGAAAATATGGACCGGTGTGCCGTCCCTGGCGGCGCCGAAAACCTTCTGGTCCACGGTCCCCGCAAGGGCGGGCACGGCGCCCACGCAGCCGCACAAAAATATCGCAGCCGCTGCCGCGCCAAGCCTGTTCATGATTTTCTCCCTTTGTTCCGTCCCCGGATCGCCGCGGTCCCAGCCATGACACGCCGGCCGCAATTGCCGTCATTATTGCCAGTCATTATTGGCTGTGTTTTGCCGCACCAAACTATAGTATTGGCGTCATAGAACCACAAAGATGGACCATGGGTCCGTCGGGGCCTGGAAGCAACGCTTAGCAAAGGGGTTGGGGTTTTGCCGGTCCGGCATCCCCGAAGCATCACATGAAATTTTCGACACGATATGCCGTGGCCGGTCTTCTTGCTGTCAGCCTGATCGGCGGCGTCAGCCTTGTCGCTGGCACCAGCCAGGCCCAGCCCGCCGACACGCCGACCAATCCCTTTGCCCATGACCCGGCTGCGGTGGCGGCCGGCCAGAAGATTTTCAATTCCACCTGCACGGCCTGTCACGGTGTTGGCGCGACCGGCGGGCGGGGCCCCGCGCTGAACACCGGTTCGTTTGCCCATGGCGCAGGCGACTATGACATCTTCCAGACCATCCGCTCGGGCGTGGCGGGCACCCAGATGCCCAGCTTCGCGCGCCTGGCCTCCGACGATGTGTGGAAGGTCGTCACCTACATCAAGAGCCTGTCGGGCGGCGAGGGCGGCGGCGAGGTGCTGAAGGGCGATCCCGCCCGGGGCCAGGCGCTGTTCTTCGGCGCCGGCGGCTGCACCGCCTGTCACGAGATGAACGGACGCGGTGCGCCCTATGCCAGCGACCTTTCGGACGCCGGCACCAAGTCGGCCGAGCTGATCCGCAACGGCGTGGTGCACAAGCTGCGCCGCCGCTTCGGTCCATCGCCGGAGTTCGCCAAGGTGACGATGAAGGACGGCACCAGCCATGACGGCTTTGTCACCGCCCAGGACAGTTTCGCCATCGCCCTGAATGTCAGCGGCAAGTTCGTCACCCTGAACAAGAAGGATGTGCAGTCCATCGACAGCCGCAGCGCGGTGCCGGCGGACAACAAGCTGACCGATGCCCAGGTGGATGACGTGGTCGCCTATCTGGCTGGTCAGAAGAAGCGCGACCTGGCCGAGGCGGCGAAGATCACGCCCGCGCCGGTGCTGACCTATGCGCGCATCCGCGACGCGGCGGCCGAGCCGCAGAACTATCCCACCTATTGGGGCGACTATCACGGCCATCACTTCAGCGAACTGACCCAGATCGACAAGGCCAATGTCGGCAAACTCCAGGCCAAGTGGGCGGCCTCGCTGCCCGGCCAGTCGACGCTGGAATCGATTCCGGTGGTCGTGGACGGGGTGATGTATGTCTCCGGCCCGCCCGGCGACGTCTATGCCTTTGACGCCAAGACGGGCCTGCAGCTGTGGCACTTCCACCGCAAGCAGGACATCGTCAATCCCTATCAGATCAATCCGTCCAACCGCGGCGTTGCGGTGCTGGACGGGCGCGTCTTCTTCGGCACGCTGGACGACAACCTGATCGCGCTGGACGCCCATACCGGGCGCGAGCTGTGGGAAGTGCGCATCGCCGACACGATGGAAGGCTTCACCCTGACCGGTGCGCCGCTGGCGGTGAAGGACAAGATCATCATGGGATCGTCGGGCGGCGAGATGGGCCTGCGCGGCTTTCTGGATGCCTATGATCCGGCCACCGGCAAAAGGCTGTGGCGCTTCTATACGACGCCCGCGCCGGGCGAGCCGAATGCCGGCACCTGGCCCGGCGACACCTGGAAGCTGGGCGGCGGCGGCACCTGGCTGACCGGCAGCTTCGATCCCGAGCTGAACACGCTTTACTGGGGCATCGGCAATCCCGCGCCGTCCTTCAACCAGTATGGCCGCAAGGGCGACAACCTCTACACCGACAGTGTGGTGGCGCTCGATCCCGACACCGGCAAGCTGAAATGGTACTACCAGTTCACCCCCAACGATTCCCACGACTGGGATTCGGAGGAGGACATGGTGCTGGCCGACCAGATGGTGGACGGCAAGCTGAAGAAGCTTTTGCTGCACACCGACCGCAACGGCGTCTTCTATGCGCTGGACCGCGTGACCGGCCAGTTCCAGTGGGCCAAGCCCTTCGTGAAGACCACCTGGGTCAAGGGCTGGGACAAGAACGGCCGGCCCATCGTCAATCACGACACCGACGCCACGCCGGAAGGCAAGATCGTCTGGCCCGCCACGGGCGGCACCAATTTCCAGGCGCCGTCCTATGACAAGGACAGCTATACGCTGTTTCTGCAGACCAACGAGGCGCAGGGCTGGGCCAACAGCGGTCCGGCCGTGTTCGAGCGCGGCAAGCTCTATACCGCGCGCGGCAGTGTGGCGCCGCCGCCCGGTCCGCCCGCCAAGCCGGCGATCAAGGCGATCGACACGCGCAATGGCGACATCCTGTGGACCACGCCGGTCCAGGTGCCCAGCCTGTCGGCAGGCGTGATGGCCACGCGCGGCGGGGTCGTCTTCGTGGCGACCTCCGAGGGCCAGTTCATGGCGCTGGACAGCAAGACGGGCAAGCCGCTGTGGAATTTCCGTACCGGCGGGCGCATGACGTCCTCGCCGATGGGCTATGCCGTGGACGGCAAGCAGTATGTCGCCATCGGCGCGGGCAACATGCTCTACAGCTTCGCGCTGCCGGACTGACGCGATGAGCGGGTCCGACTTTCTGCCGCTGATCGTGGTGATGGGCGTTGCCGGGTCCGGCAAGTCCACCATCGCCGGCGGCCTGGCCGGGCGGCTGGGCGTGTCCTTTGTCGAGGGAGACGCGCTGCATCCCCACGCCAATGTGGAAAAGATGGCCGGCGGCACGCCCCTGACCGACGAGGACCGCTGGCCTTGGCTGCGCGCCATCGGCGCCACGATGGAGGCCGAGCGCCGCGCCGGGCGCGGCGTGGTGGTGTCCTGTTCGGCGCTCAAGCACAGTTACCGCGACTGCATCCGTTCGATGGTGCAGGGGCCGGTGCGCTTCATCCTGCTGAACGGCCCGCGCGCGCTGATCGCCGAGCGCATGGCCGGGCGCAAGGGCCACTTCATGCCGCCCGCGCTGCTGGAAAGCCAGCTCGACACGCTGGAACGGCCCGCGGCGGACGAGGATGGCGTGATCCTGGACATCAACGAACCTGTCAGCAGCCTGATCGACCAGGCGGAGCAGGCGGCAAGGGCGCAGCCCGCCGTATAAGAAACAACGGACGACACAGGAACAGTGGCCTAAAAGGGGAGCGGGGCATGAAGAATTTTCTGGCCGGTGTGGCCGTAATGAGTGTGTCCGTCCTGTATGGACTTGCCGGTCCCGCGCTGGCGCAGGACGCGGCGACGGACAAAAACCCCACGCCGCCGCCGCGCGTCACCGCCGAGAACAGCATCATCGGGCCCGATTACGCCAACGCGCCCGAAACCGTGTTGAATCCGAATGTGCCCCAGGGCGACGTGTTCGAGTTCATCATGTATTCGGACGAGAGCAGGATTTATCCGGGCATCGTGCGCATTGCCAGGATGACCCGCGACAAGTACGGCAACTATGTCGTGCCGCCGGGCGGGATTTCCGCGCCCGGCCCCTATGAGCGCCATGTCTGGGTCTATATCCCCAAACAGTACAAGAAAGGCACGCCCGCGCCCTTCATGGTGGTCCAGGACGGCCATGGCTATGTGAAGCGCATGGTCACCATGATGGACAACATGATCGCCACCGGCCGGCTTCCGGCGATGGTGCTGATCATGGCGGATTCGGGCGGCAGCGATGCCCAGGGCTCCGAACGCGGGCTGGAATACGACACCGTGTCGGACCGCTATTCCAACTGGGTCGAACAGGAACTGCTGCCGGCGGTGTCGAAGAAATATGATGTCACCTTCACCACCGACCCCGACGGGCGCGGCACGGTGGGCGGCAGCTCGGGCGGCATGGCGGCCTTCACCATGGCCTGGTTCCACCCGGAGCGGTATCACAAGGTCCTGTCCTATTCGGGCACCTTCGTGAACCAGGCCTGGCCGCCCGATCCCAAGACGCCGCGCGGCGGCTGGGAATATCACGACCACCTGATCGCGCAGGCGCCCAAAAAGCCGATCCGCATCTGGATGGAGGTGGGCGAACACGACAACCGCTTCGATGCGCCCGAATCGACCTGGCACAACTGGCCGCTGGCCAACAACCGCATGGCGGCGGTGCTGAAGAAAAAGGGCTATGACTACCGGTATGTCTGGGCCGCCGATGCCGGTCATGTCGACAACCGGGTGGTGATGCAGACGCTGCCGGCCGCAATGGAATGGCTGTGGCGGGATTATCCCAGATAAATCTTACGGCTTCGCCGCGGCGGGCCGAACAACAGGGAACGGGGGACACCATGATCAACAGAAAGACTTTCATCCTGTCGCTTCTGGCGGGCACCGCGATGGGGGCCGCACCGCCGCTTGGCGCCGCGCTGGCGCAGGCGCCGCAGCCCAAGCCGGACCTGCCCAAATTTCCCACGCCGCCGCCCCAGGTGACGGCCGAGAACAGCATCATCGGTCCGGCCTATCGCGATGCGCCCGAGACGGTGCCCAACCCGAATGTGCCCCAGGGCGATGTGTTCGAATTCATCATGTATTCGGACGAGAGCAAGATCTATCCGGGCATCGTGCGCATCGAGGGCGAACTGGCCGACAAGCGCGACGCCTACAACAACCGCATGGCCTGGCCGGCCGACAAGCTGTCCAAGCCCGGCCCCTATATGCGCCATGTCTGGGTCTATGTTCCGCGCCAGTACAAGAAGGGCACCAAGGCGCCCTTCATGGTGGTGCAGGACGGTCATTCCTACATTCACCGCCTGGCGCCCACGCTGGACAATCTGATCGCGGCGGGCAGCGTGCCGGCCATGATCATCATCGCGCCCGATTCCGGCGGCAGCGATGCCCAGGGCTCTGAGCGCGGCCTGGAATACGACACGCTGTCGGACCGCTATTCCAACTGGGTGGAGCAGGAACTGCTGCCCGCCGTGTCCAAGAAATACGGCGTCAGCTTTACCGACGATCCCGAAGGTCGCGGCGCGATGGGCGGCTCATCGGGCGCGATCTGCGCCTGGACGATGGCCTGGTACCACCCCGAACGCTATCGCAAGATTCTTTCCTATTCGGGCACCTTCGTGAACCAGGCCTCGCCCCAGGACCCGAAGACGCCGCGCGGTGGCTGGGAATATCACGCCACGCTGATCCCCAATTCTCCGAAAAAGCCGATCCGCATCTGGATGGAAGTGGGCGAAAAGGATCTGCATTTCGACGATCCGGAAAACACCTGGCACAACTGGCCGCTGGCCAACAACCGCATGGCGGCGGCGCTGAAGAAGAAGGGCTATGACTACAAGTATGTCTGGGCCCGTGACGCGCGCCATGTCGACCGGCGGGTGGTGATGGAGACCCTGCCGTCCGCGCTGGAATGGCTGTGGCGGGACTATCCGCGCGCCTGACCCAGCGGTTGTTGCTGAAAAAAGGGGCGGTGCATGCCGATGCGCCGCCCCTTTTGCCTGGGGCGCGCGTCCGGTTGACAGGGTCGGTATGGCGGGCAAGGCTGGTTGCGGGGAAACGACAGCGCGCCGCTTGCGAGCGCGCGGAAAAGGGGCGGGCATGACCAGCTTTGGCAGGGCCGTTTTTGCATCCGTTGCATTGGCAGCGCTGGCAGCGGCAGGCGCTGCGGTGGGACAGCAGGCTGGAGCGCCCGCGGGTGCGAAACTGATGGCGCCCGGGCCGACCATCCCCGACTGGCTGACCTATGGCTATGACCAGCAGCGCGGCTCGTGGAATCGCGGCGAAACCAGCCTGTCGAAAAACACCGTCGGCGGGATGACGCTGCTGTGGTCGCAGAAGGTGACCGACAATACGCCCGCGCTGGTGCTGTCGACGCTGACCGCGCCGTTGGTGGTGGCGGGTGTGGCGACGCCGAAGGGACAAAAAGACCTTCTGCTCACCATCACCATGGACGACACGCTTGTGGCGCTGGATGCCGCCAGCGGCCAGACGGTGTGGCGCGTGCATTTCGACAATCCGGAAAAGCCGCTGCGCCCGGTGACCATTGCCTGCTCGAACAGCGAACAGGCGACCCCGGTGATCGACAAGCAAAAGGGCGTTGTCTATTTCACCACCTCGGACGGCAAGCTGCGCGCCGCGGCGCTGGCCGACGGCAGCGCGCGCATGCGGCCCACGCGGATGATCCAGCCCTTCAGCCGCAACTGGAGCCTCAACCTGGTCGATGACGTGGTCTACACCACGACCGGGCGCGGCTGTGGCGGCAGCGCCGAACAGCCGATCGAGAACGGCACCGTGGCGGCAATGGATGTCTCCGATCCCGACCATCCCGCCCTGTCGCGCTTCTATACCGGCAAGGGCCGGCCTGCCGGTCCCTGGGGCGCGACCGGCGTCGCCTGGGGTCCGCAGGGGGCCTATGTCTCCACCGCCGACGGTCCCAACGATCCGGGCAGCGGCATCTATGGCGACATGGTGCTGGCGGTGCAGCCCCATGCCTGGGGCCTGAATGACAGTTTTCTGCCCGCGCACTGGCGCTACATCTATTCCAAGGATCTGGATTTCGGATCGGGCGGGCCGATCCTGTTCGCCTATGGCAAGCGCAACGTCGTCGCCACCGCTTCCAAGGAAGGCGTGATCTATCTGCTCGATGCCGACAGGCTGGGCGGCGCCGATCATTCCACCGCGCTTTATCAGTCGCCGCGCCTGGGCAACGACATCCAGGATTTCCAGTCCCAGGGCGTCTGGGGTTCGATGGCGACCTGGCAGGACGCGGACGGCGCGCGCTGGCTCTATGTGCCCATGTGGGGACCGCCGGCCAAGATGGGCCCGGCATTCGCCCATCCCCATGGCGCGGTCACCAACGGATCGATCATGGCCTTCAGGCTGACGGGCGCCGACAACGAGCCGGGGCTGGACCCGCAATGGATTTCGCGCGACCTGAACATGGCCTCGCCGCCGGTGGTGGCGAACGGCGTGGTCTATGCCCTGCAGACCGCGGAAAGCACCGTCCAGGTGCCGGGCCCGCCCCAGAGCCATGTGCGCCCGCCGGGCTGGACGCAGGAAAAGAGCGCCGAGGACCGCATCATCACCCCCCACGCGGTAATGACCCTGTTCGCCTTCGACGCCCAGACCGGCCAGCAGCTCTGGTCCAGCGGCAAGGCGATGGACGGCAATGCGGTGCACTTCACCCAGCCGGTGGTGGCCCTGGGCCGGGTCTTTGCCGTGGATCATGCCGGACACGTCTATGCGTTCGGCCTGAAGAAGTAGAGCTTCCGAAGACATACAACTTTCGGTAGCGTCTTTTCCTGGGGCGATTGCCCGAGCGTTAACGCTCCTGGAACGGCTCCGCCCGTACAGTGGCGCGCTCTGCCGGGGATGCCTGCCGTGGCCGGATTGGCCCAATATTCGCGCAACTGCAAGAAGTCGGGGCTTTTGTCCCGCTACTCCGACTCGCTCGGCGAGATGATGCTGCGCAAGTATACCGAGCGCGCCATTCGCGCCGCCCGCGCCGAGGCCGAACTGAACAGCCGCGCCAAGTCGGCCTTTCTGTCGACGATGAGCCATGAACTGCGCACGCCGCTCAATGCCATCATCGGATTCTCAGACCTGATCGCCAAGCCGGGCGCCGCCCAGGACCAGGCCGGCGAGTATGCCAGCCATATCGCCAATGCCGGGCGCCGGCTTCTGGCGGTGGTGTCGGACGTGATGGACATGTCCAAGCTGGAAGCCGGGGCGCTGATCCTGGACAAGGCGCCGCTGAACATTTCCGATGTGATCGAGGCCGCGCTGTCGCAGACCCGCGACGCGTTCACCGCCAAGAAGCAGTCCGTCACCATCAATGCCGATGCCGGCCTGCCGCTGGTCGATGGCGACGGCGTTCGCCTGCGCCAGCTGCTGGTGAACCTTCTGTCCAATGCCGGCAAGTTCACCGGCGAGGGCGGGCGCATCCTGATCCTGGCGCGCGCCGCCGCCGAAGGCAGCATCACCATCGCGGTGGCCGATACCGGCTCTGGCATGACCCACGAACAGATCGTCACCGCGCTCAAGCCCTTCTCCCAGATCCAGAGCCATCTGGTCCGCAACCAGGAAGGCGCCGGCCTTGGCCTGCCGATCGCGATGGGCCTGGCCCGGCTGCATGGCGGCTCGCTCTTCATCGACAGCCGGCCGGGCGCCGGCACCACCGCCGTGGTGACGCTGCCCGCCATGGCGGGCGCCGCCGGAACGGATCGCAGCGCCCCGGCGCAAAAAGGACAAGCCGCATGACGTTGCATATCGAACGGCCCAGGACTTCCGCACCGCCCTTCCGCGAACGCCGCGGCCTGCCCGCCGCCGCCCCGATCCGCCTGGCCCATATCGTGTCGGTCGACGGTGCCACCGCCGTTGCCGTGATGGAGCGCCAGGACGCGGTGTCGGGCGAGGAAAGCCGCGTTCAGATCGGTTCTCTCATCAAGGTGATCACGCCGCATGCCTCGGTTATGGGTGCTGTGACGGCCGTCAGCGCGCCGATGCCCGCCGCCGAGGGCGAACCCCAGCCGCTGGGCCTGATCGAACTCAGCCTGTCGGGCGAGGTGGCGACCGATCCATCCACCCGCCGCCTGGCCTTCCGCCGCGGCGTTTCCAGCGTGCCGACGCTGGGCGATCCGGTGCTGCTGGCAGACAAGCATGACCTGACGCGCGTCTATGCGCCGCCGACCGTGTCCTCCATCCGCATCGGCAGCCTGTTCCAGGACCCCTCGGTGCCCGCGCGCCTGATGATCGACGACCTTCTGGCCAAGCATTTCCTGGTGGTGGGTTCGACCGGTTCGGGCAAGTCCTCGGCGCTGACGGTGATCCTGCAGCGGCTGCTGGACGATCACGCCCATGCCCATGTGGTGATCATGGACGTGCACAATGAATATTCCGCCGCCTTCGGCGATCTGGCGGAATCGATTGCGATGGACGATTTCAACCTGCCGTTCTGGATGCTGGATTTCGCCGAGATGACCGCGGCCCTGACCAGCCGCGACCAGCATTCCGAGGCCGAGGTCGAAATCCTGTCCGACGCGGTGGTGCATGCCAAGCGGCGCTACAGCGATTCCGCCACCAGCCGGGCCGGCGCGCTGGCGCGCCGCCCGCAGGATGGCCATGCGATCAATATCGGTGTCGACACGCCCACGCCTTTCCGCATGTCGGACGTGCTGGCCTATATCGACGACCAGCTGGGCAAGCTGCAGCGCACCCAGGGCACGCTGCCCTACCAGCGCCTCAAGAGCCATATCGAAAACCTCGTCAGCGACCAGCGCTACAACTTCATGTTCGGTTCGCTGTCGGTGCAGGACACGATGGGCGATGTGCTGGCGCGCCTGTTCCGCGTGCCGTCCGACGGCCGCCCGATCACGGTGATCGACCTGTCGACCGTGCCGCCGGAAATCCTGGACGTGGTAGTGTCGGTGATTTCGCGCCTGGCCTTCGACCTGGCGGTCTGGTCCAAGGGCGGGCTTCCCATGCTGCTGGTATGCGAGGAGGCGCACCGTTATGCGCCCGCCGATTCCTCCAAATTCGTGCCCACCCGCCAGGCGCTGTCACGCATCGCCAAGGAAGGGCGCAAATACGGCCTGTCGCTGGCGCTGATCACCCAGCGCCCAAGCGAGCTGGACACCACCATCCTGTCGCAATGCGGCACCGCGGTGGCCCTGCGCCTGTCGAGCGAACGCGACCAGGAAGTCATTCGCGGCGGTACCTACGAAACCATGGCCGGGTTGATCGAGTTTCTGCCCCTGCTGGGCGACCGCGAGGCGCTGGTGCTGGGCCAGGGCGTATCCATGCCGATGCGTGTGCGCTTCGATGACCTGGCGCGCACCACCGTGCCGCGCACCGTCCATGCCGGATTCTCCACCGCGTGGAAGAATCCCAACATGGACCGCGCCGACCTGGATGCCATCGTCACCCGCTGGCGCATGGCCGGCCGCGACCGGGGATAGTTTTTTATCGCGCACGCCGGCGCGCTGCGCGCGCGGCCCGCACTAGGCCCCATTCCCCGATTGCCCTAGTCTCCCGCCGCCGGGGCCGTTGCCGGGGAGGGGGCGCACATGCCGACACGTTTCGTGCCGCTGGGGCCGTCGCATCTGGCGGCGATCGCGCTGATCCTGCTGGTGCCCGCCGCCCTGGCCCTGGCCGCCCGGCATGAGCATCTGGGCCGCCGCGCCGATCTGTGGGCGCGCCTGTCCCTGGCCCTGTTCCAGCTTGCCGGCTGGATCGGCTGGTTCTGGACCAGCTGGAGCCACGGCGCGCTGTGGCTGGGAAATGAATTGCCGCTGAACCTGTGCGACTGGGCCGAGATCGCCCTGATCGTGGCGCTGCTGACCCGCAACCAGTTCGCCTACGAGCTCGGCTATTTCTGGGGCTTAGGGGGGACCCTGCAGGGGGTTCTGACCCCCACCATCTATTACGACTGGCCCGACCCGCAGTTCGTCTTCTTCTTCATCCAGCATGGCGGGGTGGTGGCCTCGCTGCTGTATCTGACTCTGGGTTCGGGCCTGCGGCCCACCTGGCGCTCATTGCCCCGGGTGATCGCCGCCAGCCTGGCCTATGTCGGCGTCGCCGGGCTGGCCGACTGGCTTCTGGGGGTCAATTACGGCTTCCTGCGGGCCAAGCCGGCGGGCGAGAACCTGCTGACGGTCATGTCGCCCTGGCCCTGGTACATCCCCGAGCTGGTCCTGACGGGCCTGATTTTCGTGCTGGTCTATTATGCGCCCTTCGCCCTGGCCGACTGGTGGAAGGCGGGCGGCAAATGGCGGCATTCGCAAAAAAAATGAGGCGGCCGGCTGCTTTCGCGCCGTAGCCGCCTCACACTGCCCCCTTCAAACTGGACCATCGAATTCGGACCCCATTTCCGAACCCAACCACTGCAGGGTTTCCCCAAACCGTCCATCTGCAGCCCCGCTACTGTGCCGGTCTGGCACCGGGACGCAACGCTTTTGCCCGCCTGAACCGTGATTTGCGGCAGGAATGTGGACTTTCCGCAACAATTGTTACGAAGGGTTCCCGCCGCGGCGCAGCATCAGCGGAAGTGCTTGGAGAGTTTCAGGCCCTGGCCCTGGTAATTGGACCCCAGCCCGGCGCCATAGCCTTCCGGCGGCGGGTCGGTCAGCCGCTCGAACACCAGGCGGCCGATGATCTGGCCATGTTCCAGGATGAAGGGCACCTCGCGCGAGCGCACCTCCAGCACCCCGCGGGCGGCCGGGGGCTGGCCGGGGGCATAGCCGAAGCCGGGATCGAAGAAGCCCGCGTAATGGACGCGGAACTCGCCCACCAGCGGGTTGAAGGGCACCATCTCGGCGGCATGGTCGGGGGGAATGGCCACCCGCTCGCGGCTGACCAGGATGTAGAACTCGTCCGGGTCCAGCACCATGTCGCCGCGCGCATTGGCCTGGATCGGCTCCCAGAAATCATGTGGGTCCAGCAGCCCCACCCGGTCCACATCGATCAGGCCGGTATGCTTCTTGGCGCGAAAGCCGATGCGCTTGCCCTCGTCGGCATCGCCTTTCAGGTCGATGGACAGGGCCAGGCCGTCCTCGATGTTGGGCGCGCCGATACCCGAATTGCCGGCGCCATCATCGATGGCGACCAGCGGGGCCTGTTCATGCAGGCGGCGCAGCGCGCTGTCGCTGAACTGGGGCGAACCGTGGCGCAGGCGAAGCTGGTTCAGCCGGCTGCCCTTGCGCACCAGCACCGGAAAGGTCTGGGGGCAGATTTCGGCATAGAGCGGCCCGCTATAGCCCGCCGCGACCCGGTCGAAGGCCGCCGCCTGGTCGGTGATCAGGCGGGTGAAGACGTCAATGCGCCCGGTGGAGCTTTTGGGATTGGCGGTGCCCGAAATGCGGGCGGAAAATGCGGCCCGTTCCAGCAGCGGCACGATATAGACGCAGCCCGCCTCCAGCACCGCGCCTTCGCTCAGGTCGATCTCGTGCATGAAGACATGGGCCATCTTGTCGGCCACCGTGGCGTTCTGGCCCGGCAGGAAGCTGGCGCGCACCCGATAGGCCACCGGGCCCAGGCGCAGGTCGATGCTGGCGGGCTGGATCTGGCCGGGGGCGAAAGCCTCGCTGGCGGTGACCTCGCGGCCGGCGTCCAGCAGCCGCGCCAGCACATGGCTGGGCAGGATGCCGGTGGAATGGCGGCCATAGCTGCTTTCCGGGGCGGTGTCGGCGGGCAGGATCTGGGCAGTCATCTGTCCGCTTATAAGCGGCTGGCCGGGGCCGGTCACGGTTCTATCTGGGGTGCGGGCCCCACAAAGGCGCGGATATCCCCAATTGCCTCGGCCAGGCCGCAGCGCTTGACCGGGGCGCCCTCGGGAAAGGCGGTCAGAAGCCGGCTGGGCGTGGCCCCTTCCAGGATCACGAAACAGCCCCGGTCCGCCCGGCCCCGGATCAGCCGCCCGAAGGCCTGTTTCAGGCGAAAACGGGTGATCAGGTCGTCATAGCCCTTGCCGAAGCGGGCGCGCCGCGCCTTGTGCAGGATGGTGGGCTTGGGCCAGGGCACCTTGTCGAACACCACCAGGCGCAGCGAACGTCCCGGCACGTCCACGCCGTCGCGCAAGGCATCGGTTCCCAGCAGGCAGGCATTCTCCTCGGCCCGGAACAGGTCGACCAGCGCGCCGGTGTCCAGCCGGTCGACATGCTGGGCGTAAAGCGTCAGCCCCGCATCGGCCAGCGGGGCGGCGATGCGTGCCGCGCTGTCGCGCAGGGTCCGCACGGCGGTGAACAGGCCCAGCGCGCCGCCGCCCGCCGCCAGGAACAGTTCGCGATAGGCCGCCGCCATGGCGTCGGGATCGCGGCGCGGCACATCCTTGACCACGAAAATGCGCGCCTGTTCGTCATAGCGGAAGGGCGAACCGAAACTGGCGCGGCGTGCGGGCTGGGGCAGATGGCCTGCGCCGGTGCGCACCTCGGCGCTGGCCCAGTGGCCATTTTCATCGTCCGTCGCCGCGCCGCCGACATCGCGCAGCGTCGCCGATGTGATCAGCGCGCCATGCGCCGGTTCCAGCACCTGGGCCGACAGCGGCACGGTGGGATCGACCCAGTGGCGCGCCAGCCCGACATCGGCATCGCGGCCATCCTCGCGCGCGATTTCCAGCCAGTCGACGAATTCCTCCGGCAGCTCGCCATTTTCGAGAGTCTCCAGCATGGAAATCCAGGCTGGAAGAATGCCGCGCGCACGCCGGTCCAGCCCGCGCGCCGCCGCATCCAGCCGCGCCTTGGTATAGGGCTCCAGCGTGGCGGTCTTGTCGTTCATCGCCTGGCGCAGATGCTTTGCCAGCCGCGTCAGGGGATCGGCCAGGCGGCGCAGCCCCCGCGCCAGTCCCGTCACCGCCTGCATCATGTCTTCGCCCATCGGCAGGGCCTCGGCCTCCAGCGAATAGAAGCCGCCGCCATCGTCGCTGCGCGCGCGCACATGGGCATAGGCCGCGGACAGGAACACTTCGCCGGGCCCGCGCGGGCCATTGCCGATCCGCTGCTGCCAGCCTTCGCCCGCCAGCACGCTGGCCGCCATCACCGCATCCTCCAGCGCGCCCTGCGCGGCTTCATGGTCGGCGATCAGGTCTTTCAGCCGGTCTTCCAGCCCGCGCATGCGGCTGCGCGCGCGCGCCTCCGGCCCGCGGATCCAGCGGCGCAGCTCGGCCATCTCGCGGCCCGACAGGCGGGCGGAAAAACCGCTATCGGCGGCATCGAACAGGTGATGACCTTCATCAAAGACATAGCGCAGGCGCTTTTCGTCGGGCGCGTCGGTGGTCTCGTCCTCGCCGATCCAGTCACGCGCGCCCGCATCCTGAGAGGCCTGGGCGATGACCAGCGCGTGATTGGCCACCACGATGGCGGCATGGGTGGCACGGCGCACCGCATGTTCGATGAAGCAGATCCGGTAATGCGGGCAGGCGGCATAGATGCATTCACCGCGCCGGTCGGTGACGGCGGACAGCGGCATGAAGGCGGCGAGAAAGGCGGGAAAGCCCGCACCCGACAGATCGCCATCGGTACCCGCCCCGATCCAGCGCGCGATCAGCGCCAGCGCCACGCTGCGCTGGCCCGGCGCCAGCGCCGTGCGTTTTGCGGCTTCCTCGAAGTTCAGAAGGCACAGATAGTTTTCGCGGCCCTTGCGGACCACGGCCTTTTCCGCGCGCTCGACCGGATCGGGCCACAGATGGGCGATCTCCTGCACGATCTGGCGCTGCAGGTTGCGGGTATAGGTGCTGATCCACAGGCCCGGACCGTTCTTTTCCGCCCACAGGCTGGCGGGCGCCAGATAGCCCAGCGTCTTGCCCGTGCCGGTGCCCGCTTCCAGAAGCGCCACGCGCGGGGCGCCCGCCATTTCGCGCGGCCCAAATGCATAGGTGGCGGCGTCGGCATAGGCCGCCTGTTCGGGGCGCAGCTCGTCGACCAGCTGCGCCAGGCGCGCGCGCGCCTCGCCCGGTTCGACCGCCTGCGAGCCGGGCTTGCCGGGCTGGGCGGCGTCTTCCCACACCGCCAGCCCGCGCCAGGCTTCCAGCCCCGCGATGGGCGAGCCATGCGGGACCGCGCCGCTATGGGGTTTGAGCAGTGGCGCCCAGCGCCAGCCCGCGCGCTCCAGCGTGCCGATCAGCGGGGCCTGCGCCTGGCGCGCGTCCTGGGGCCAGCCGGCGAATTCACCGATCAGGGCCTCAGCGATGGCGAACAGGCTGGCGGCGGCCTGTTCGGGGGTGTGTGGCACCTCCAGACCCAGCGCGCGCGCCAGTCCCAGGGCGCTGGGCACAAAGGGACGGCCGGGCCGCATGAAGGCATAAAGCTCCAGCACATCGAACAGCATGGGCGCGGCGCGCAGGCCCAGCCGTCCGGCGACGAAGCTGCCATGGGCGACCAGCACATCGCCTTCCTCGAACAGCGGGCGGGCGTCATGCAGGCCGATGCGTTCGGCGCTGCCTTTTTTATGGTCGCGGCGATAAATCGCCGCTCCGGGCGGCGCGGGAACAAGCGCAATCAGATTGTCGAGAGAGTCGGCCATGGGGCCCGCGAATATGCGGCGGCGGGCGCGAAACTGACAGGATTATCTTGCCCGCGGGCCGCTTCAGGCCACGTCGGGATACAGATGGACCAGAGCCTGCCTGGCCCTGGCATGTTCGGCCACCACAAGCTGGGCGGCGTTGCGCAGGGTGTGGCGGTCACCGGCCTCGCGCGCGCTGGTGGCGAACTGGCGCGCTGCCTGGGTGATGGCCGACAGGCCCAGCCCGCCCGCAGCGCCGACAATGTCCTGCGCCAGGCGCGCGGCATCGTCCCATTTCTCCTCCTCGCAGGCCTCGGAGAGCGCGCCGGTCAGCTGCTCGGCAGTGACGATGTAGCATTGCAGGATCTCGACCAGCGCCTTCACGCCGACCGATTTTTCCAGTGTGCTGAAAGCCAGCGCATCGATCGCGGCGGGCAGATCGGCCTGCGTCTCGTTCGGCGGGCTTTCCGGCTTGGGCCCGCAGATGTCCTCCAGCGCGTAATAGAGCTGGTCGGCCTCGACCGGCCAGCGCAGAACCTTGTCGGTGGCGGCGGGCGCGCGGTCGCCGCGCAGCAGCACCGCCAGCAGCGGCGCCTTCACGCCGGGCGCCGCGGCCAGCATGTCGGCATCGCCCGCGCCGGTGATGATGGCGTCGAAATGTTCCTTGCCGGCGCGTCCGATCGCTCCGGCGATGGTGTCGGCCAGCACGATGCGGTTGCCGAACGGCTCCAGCATATGGGCGAGGGCGGCGCCGACATCGCCGCTGCGCAGATACAGCAGCAGCGTCAGGCCGGTGGGCGGGGTGTGCTGGGAGACCGATTCATTGCCCGGCGCGGCGGCCAGGCCCGAAACCGGCAGGGTGAACCAGAATTGCGCACCTTCGCCCGGCTTGCTGGTAAAGCCGATCTCGCCGCCGGCGGCTTCGATCACCCGCTTGGCGACGGCAAGACCAAGGCCGGCGCCCTGTTCGCGGCGCGCATAGGAGGAATCGCCGGGCGAGAATGGGCTGAACAGCAGGTGGGCGACTTCGTCGGCCACGCCGTGACCGGTATCGGTGACGGTGAAACGCACCGCGCTGCGGTCGCTTTCCAGATCGAGGCGGATGTCGACCAGTCCGCGCTCGGTGAATTTGAGCGCATTGTCCGCCAGCTTGAGCAGAACCTGGCGCACCTTGCGCGGGTCGGCCGCCACGCGCGGCAGGCCCGAGGCGGCGGACAGGGTCAGATGCAGGCGCTTTTCCCAGGCGCGCGGCTGCAGCACGCGGGCGACCGCGCGCGCGGCCTGCACCGGATCGCAGTCCTCGTCCTCCAGCTGGCCGTCATCGTCGCGCGTCAGGGCGATGACATCGTCGATCAGGGTCTGAAGGCCGCGCCCGGCCTGCAGCATCACCTTGACATGGTCGGCCTGCTGCTTGGGCAGATCGGCGCGTTCCAGAAGCTGGGCCATGCCCAGAAGCGCGTTCAGCGGGGTGCGCAGTTCATGGCTGATATTGGCGATGAAGGCCGACTTGGCCAGGGCGCTGTTCTCGGCGGCATCGCGCGCGGCAACGGCCTCGACCTTTTCGCGCTTGAGGCGAACGATCAGTTCGCCATTCTCGTTGCGCAGGTGGATGCTTTCATCCAGCAGCCGCGCCATGCCGTTGCAATAGCTGGCCAGCACCGCGGCGAACAGCGCGATCAGCACCGCGCTGAGGGTGGCATAGAGCCCGCCCTGCACCAGCAGCAGCACGATCAACGGGCCCAGCGCGAAGGCGGTATGCGCGACATAGGCGGGACGGTGGGCCGAGCGGGCGATGAATTCGGTGGCGGTCATGCCCAGAAAGGCCAGGCACAGATAGGCCTGGGCGGGGAAGGAATCCCAGACGAACCAGAACAGGGCGGCCACGCCCCAGGTCGCGCCGGCGATGGCCGACACGAAAGTATAGCGGCGCGCCCAATAGCGTGGATCGCTGCCGGGGGCGCGGTTGCGATAGGCGGTGGTCAGCTGTTCGGCCGCGATCACCACGGCGATCTGCAGCATCAGCGGCATCAGGGTCGCCACCGAGGGCATGCTGCCGGCGATCACCGTGGCGGGCACGCACAGAACGGCAAAGGGAAGCGACAGATAGTGCCGGCCCAGCGCGTACAGGACATTGATGCGGCCCGCGAATATCGCGTCCGCGCTCCGTCGGTCGGGCGGTCTGTCCACGGTCATTGCGCAATCCCTTGCGGAAGATTAGCTTTCGCGCCCTTTCAAATCGCTTAAAGTTCCGATTAACGAAGAGTGAATCCCCACGTGAAAAACATGGCCGAACAGGCGCTTGCCGCCAAAGCCTGGCCCTTCGAGGAAGCCCGCAAGCTGATTGCCCGCCTGGAACGGCGCAAAAGCGCCGGAAAACCGGCCAGCGAAGTGCTGCTGGAGACCGGCTATGGCCCCTCGGGCCTGCCGCATATCGGCACCTTTGGCGAGGTGGCGCGCACGAGCTGGGTGCGCCGCGCCTTCGAGGCGATGAGCGATGTGCCCACCCGCCTGATCGCCTTTTCCGACGACATGGACGGGCTTCGCAAGGTGCCCGACAATGTGCCCAATCAGGAGATGCTGCGCGGCTATCTGGACCGGCCCCTGACCCAGGTGCCCGACCCCTTCGGCACCCATGACAGTTTCGGCGCGCACAACAATGCGCGGCTGAAGTCGTTCCTGGACGGGGCGGGCTTCCGCTATGAATTCGCCAGCTCGACCGACTATTACAAGTCGGGCCGGTTCGACGAAGCGCTGCTGACGCTGCTGAACCACTACGATGCGGTGATGAAGATCGTGCTGCCCACGCTGGGCGAGGAACGGCGCGCGACCTATTCGCCCTTCCTGCCGATCTCGCCGCGCTCGGGCAAGGTGCTACAGGTGCCGCTGCTGGAAATCAATCCGGCGGCCGGGACCATCGTGTTCGAGGATGAAGGCATCAAGACCGAGCTGCCCGTCACCGGCGGCCATGTGAAGTGCCAGTGGAAGGCCGACTGGGCGATGCGCTGGCTGGCGCTGGGCGTCGATTACGAAATGGCGGGCAAGGACCTGATCAGTTCGGTCGAACTGTCCTCCAAGATCGTCAAGGCGATGGGCGGCACCCCGCCCGAGGGCTTCAACTACGAACTCTTCCTGGACGAGGACGGCCAGAAGATTTCCAAGTCCAAGGGCAACGGCCTGTCGGTCGAGGAATGGCTGACCTATGGCACCCAGGAAAGCCTGTCGCTGTTCATGTTCCAGAAGCCGCGCACCGCAAAGCGCCTGTTCTTCGATGTGATCCCCAAGGCGGTGGACGAGTATATCGCCTTTCTGGATGCCTATCATTCCAACCAGACCAGCGAGGAACAGCGGCTGGAAAATCCGGTCTGGCACATTCATGGCGGCTGCCCGCCCGATGAGCGCTATCCGGTCAGCTTCGCGCTGCTGCTCAATCTTGTGTCGGCGTCCAACGCCCACAACCGCGATGTGCTGTGGGGCTTCATCCGCCGCTATGCGCCGGGCGCCAGCCCGCAGGCCAATCCGGGCCTGGAAAAGCTGGTCGGCTATGCGCTGCGCTATTACGAGGACTTCGTGAAGCCGGCCAAGACCTATCGCGCGCCTGACGACAAGGAACGCGCGGCGCTGGAAGATCTGGCGGGCCGTCTGGACGCGATGGGCGATGTGCGCGACGGCGCCGAAATCCAGAACGTGGTCTATGAGGTGGGCAAGACCCACGGCTTCGAGCCGCTGCGCGCCTGGTTCGGGGCGCTGTATGAGGTGCTGTTCGGCCAGGTCCAGGGGCCGCGTTTCGGCTCTTTCACGGCGCTGTTCGGCTGCGCCGAAACCGCCGCCATGATCCGCGCGCGCCTGGCCGGTGAGGCTTCTTGAAAGTCATCGCGGCGGCCCTGGCGTTTGTGTTGCTGGCCGGTTTGCCGGCGTCGGCACAGGACACGCCCTATGCGCTTTATGCCCGCGGTGACTATGACGCGGCGGTCAAAGCGGGCGAGGCCGCGGGCAATGCCGCGGGCTTCGCGGTGGCGGCGCGCGCGCTTCTGGGACAGGCGATGCTGCGCGATGCGCCCTGTCTGGCCTGCCTGAAGCGCGCCGAGGATTTCTCGCGCCGCGCCATCGCCGCCGATCCCGGCTATTCCTGGGGCCAGCTTTGGCTGGCGGTGTCGCTGGGCTATGAGGCGCGCATCAACGGCATCATCCGCGCGCGCCTGGACGATGCGCCGGGCCAGGCGCGCCGGGCGTTGGACAAGGCCATCGCCGCCGATCCCGCCAATGCCTATGCGGTGTCGGCGCTGGGCGGCTGGAACATGGCGATCGTGGCGGGCGGCGGCGCGCTGGCGGCGCGCCTGCTCTATGGCGCCACCGAGGACAAGGCGATCGCGCTGTTCGACCAGGCCGTGCGCCTGGCGCCGGGCAATGTCTCGGTGCGCTACCAGATCGGCCTGTCGCTGGCCGGGTTCGACGTGGACAAATACCGCGACCGCATCGGGCGCGAGTTTCAGGCCACCATCGCGGGCAATCCCGCCACCGCTTATGAAAAAGCCATGCAGGGGCGCGCCGCCCGGCTGATGGCGCTTCTGGCGCCGGGGCATGAGGCGGCGCTGGCCGCGCTGCTGCGCAAGTACCAGGGCTATCCCGATTAGGGGGCTACTGGCTGGCCCAGATGATCCGGTGCACGAAGGCGATCTCGGACAAAGCGAAGCTGCGATCCTCGAACTGGGGGTTGAAGGATTTCAGCTCGATGCGTTGGGCGGTCATGCGGCCCAACTGCTTGGCCATGACCTCGCCGCCATGGGTCTTGACCACCACCCGGTCGCCGCGCCGAAGCGAGCCGGACGGCGACACCACGATGCGGTCGCCGTCGCGATAGACCGGCAGCATGGATTCGCCGGTGATCTCCAGTGCATAGCAATGCTCGTCGGCGATGTCGGGGAAGGCGATGTCCTCCCAGCCCGACCCGGCGGGAAAGCCGGCATCGTCGAAATAGCCCTGGGTCCCGGCCTGGGCCAGGCCGATCAGCGGCACCATGCGGATGCGCCCGGCCCGGCCCGAGGTTTCGGTGACCAGGGCGACGAAATCTTCCAGCGAGGCGCCGGTGGCCGACAGAACCTTGGCCAGGCTCTCGGTCGAGGGCCAGCGCAGCTTTCCGCTCGCGGTGCCGCGCTTGGACTTGTTAAAGGTGGTGGGGTCGAGGCCCGCAATCTTGGCCAGACCGGACGGGGACATGCCGTGCCGGGCTGCTAGGGCGTCGATGGCGCGCCAGATTTGGGGGTGCGTGAGCATGGATATTAACGTTTAGGAATCAAACCGGACTTTACGGCTATTATTCCTATGATAGAAGCGTCACGATTGCTCGTCCAGAGGGCAATCGGGCGGTCCTGCACGCAGGACGAAAGCGGGTGAGACAGTGCCGATCTTCGATTTTGGGGCCGATCTGGCGACCGGGCTGCTGCGCCGGATGGAGGCAGAGGCCGCCCACCGGGCGACCATCCGCCTGCTGAAATCGGCGGGGCCGCTGATCGGCGCCCCCGGGCCGGACGATCCCGGCCTGGCGGTGCGGGCCTTCGGGCTGGATTTCCCCAATCCGTTGGGCCTGGCGGCAGGCTTCGACAAGGACGCCGAGGTGCCGGACGCGATGGCGAAGTTCGGTTTTGGTTTTGTCGAATGCGGCACCGTCACGCCGCGCCCGCAGGCGGGCAATCCGCGCCCGCGCCTGTTCCGGTTGCGCGAGGACGAGGCCGTCATCAACCGCATGGGCTTCAACAATGGCGGCATGGCGGCGGCAGCCGCCAACCTGTCCGCCCGCAGCGGCAAGGGGATCGTCGGCATCAATATCGGCGCCAACAAGGACAGTGCCGACCGCATTGCCGACTATGCCGCCTGTTACGAAAGGCTGGCGCCGCTGGCCGACTATGTGACGGTCAATGTCTCATCGCCCAACACGCCAGGCCTGCGCGGGCTTCAGGACCGCGCGGCGCTGACCCGGCTGCTGGACAGCCTGCTGGACCTGCGTGCCCGCACGGTGATGCGCCCGCTGCTGCTGAAGATCGCTCCCGACCTGGACGAACAGGCGCTGGACGACATCGCCGATGTGGTCAGGGCCAGCCAAATCGAAGGGCTGATCGTCTCCAACACCACCATCGCGCGCCCGCCGCTGCGCTCGGCTCATGCGGGCGAGGCCGGCGGGTTGTCGGGTGCGCCGCTGTTCGAACCGTCGACCCGCATCCTGGCGGCCATGTTCCGGCGGCTGGGCGGCGCGGTGACGCTGGTCGGGGTGGGCGGTGTCGCCAGCGGCGCGGACGCCTATGCCAAGATCCGCGCCGGGGCCTCGCTGGTGCAGCTCTACAGCGCCCTGGCGCTGAAGGGGCCGGGTCTGGTCACGGCGATCAAGCGGGACCTGGCGGCGCTTCTGGCGCGCGACGGCCATGCCTCGGTCATGGCGGCGGTGGGCACGGGCAATTCCGGTCAAAATTGACGAACCGTCATCATCCGCTAAGCTTCCGGCATGGATGACAGTCCCCGGTCCCCTGCCGATACCGGCCGCCGTGCCCGCACCAAGTCGCAGAACCGCGAACTGATCCTGGAAGCGGCCCGGCGGGTGTTTTCGGAAATGGGCTTTGCCGCCGTCACGGTGCGCGACGTCATCCGGGCGACGCCGCTGGCCTCGGGCACCTTCTACAACTACTTCAAGTCCAAAGAGGAAGTGTACCAGGCGCTGCGCGACGAGGTGGCGCTGGCGGTGCGCCCGCGGCTGCGCGTGGCGCGCCGTGCCGCCGATACGCCCGAGGAATTCATGGCCGCATCCTTTGGCGGGTTTCTGGAGGCGGCGCTGGCCGAGGGCCCGCGCTTTTCCCCAAGGCCGGATGGGGCGCTGCGCTTTCGCATGGACACGCCCGAAGTGCTGGCCGGGATCGCCGAGCTGCGCGCGGACATCGAGGACGCCATGGCGCGCGGGGCGCTGCCGCCACTGGATGCGGGGCGGCTGACCGCTGCGATGGTGGGGCTGGGCTTTGAGCTGGCCGGGGGGCTTCAGGGGCCGGACGATGCCGCCGCCGCCGCCGATTTCGCCGTCCGGCTGATGCTGGGCGGGCTGGACGCCGTGTCCGGCGAGCCGGGCTGAAATCAGCCTGCCGCCGCTTTGGCCTTCAGATATTCGGCCCAGATGCGGTCCTTTTCAGAGCCCAGCTTGTGCAGATAGTCCCAGCTGTACAACCCGCTGTCATGGCCGTCGTCAAAGCCGATCCGCACCGCGTAATTGCCCACCGGCTCCAGCGCGGCGATCTTCACGTCCTGCTTGCCGGTGACGATCTTCTTGGCCTCGCCGCCATGGCCGCGCACCTCGGCGCTGGGCGATTCCACGCGCAGATATTCCGCCGCCAGGACGAAGCTCTCGCCGCCCTCGAAGCTGACGGTCAGCGCGTCGCGCGTTGGCGACAGGCGCAGTTCGCTGGGCCAGGGTCTGGTATCGCTCATGCGCGTCTCGCTCATGTGCGTTCGTCTTCGCCGAGGCTGCGCGCCTCGCCCGGCAGCATGATCGGCACGCCGCCGCGAATGGGGAAGGCCAGGCCGGCGGCCTGGCTGACCAGCTCCTGGCGCTCGCGGTCGTAATGCAGGGTGGTGCGCGTCAGCGGGCAGACCAGCACTTCCAGGAGTTTGGGATCGGTGTCCATTGCCTTGCCTAGTTGAAGGTGACCGGGCCGCCGTCGCCGCCCGACATTTCCAGCAGCGCGACCAGGGTCGAAACCCGCTCGGCCAGGCTGGGCGCTTCCAGCAGGGCCTGTTTTTCGGCCGGATCGAAGGGGCACATCATCGACAGGGCATTGACCAGCGCCTCGGACGGCGCGGTCATCACGCTGTTCCAGTCGGCTTTCATGTCGCGGCTGGACAGATAGGCTTTCAGCGCGCTCAAAAGCCGGTCGCGCGGGAAATCGTCGTGCGCGCTCTCGGCCAGGTCGCCGGCGAAGGGCGCAAAATCGCAGGCGCCCGCGCGCCAGGCCGCGCCGCTGTCGGTCTCGCCGGTCAGGCGGAAACGGCACACCCCCGCCAGGGTGATGAGGTAGCGATTGTCGTCGGTCTCCTGGAAGGAAACGATGCGCCCGGCACAGCCCACGCCCATCAGTTTGGGGCGCAGCACCGTCTCCTCGCTTTCGGAAGGCTGGATCATGCCGATCAGCCGGTTGCCGGCCAGCGCGTGGTCGACCATCTCCAGATAGCGCGGCTCGAACACATTGAGCGGCAGCGCGCCGCGCGGCAGCAGCATCACCCCCGACAGCGGAAACAGCGGCAGCGTGCCGGGAAGATCGTCATGGCTGTGATAGGCATGCGCCATGCGCGCCGTCCCTCCCATGGGTGCGGGCTTAAGAGAACAGGATGGAAGACAGCTTGCGCCGGCCTTCCTGGGTGCGCGGATCGGTGGGGCCCATCGCCTCGAACAGGGTGACCAGCTGCCTGCGCGCGGCTTCCTCGTTCCATTTGCGGTCGCGGCGCACCAGTTCCAGCAGTTCGGCAAGCGCGCCGTCGCGGTCGCCGGCGGCGTCAAGCGCATTGGCCAGGTCGAAGCGCGCCTGGTGATCCTTGGGATCGGCTTCCAGTTTGGCGCGCAGGGCGGCGATCTCGCCCGATTCGGGCGCCGGGCCCTCGCGCAGCTTCAGTTCGGCTTCCACCGCCTTGATGGCCGGGTCCTGGGCGCCATCGGGGCGGACAAGCTGCAGGGTGCTGCGCGCCCGCTCGACATCGCCGCCCGCCAGATAGGCGCGCGCCAGCCCCGCCACCGCGGCGGGATGACCGGCTTCGTCCTGCAGGACATGGCCATAGGCCTGGGCCGCCATGGCGATGTCGCCCGAGGCCAGCGCCTGGTCGGCCACCGCCAGCACTTCGGCGGTGTGTTCGGGTCCGCCATGGTCGTGTGCGGCGCCTTCGCCGCCGTCGGCCAGGTTGGCGACGAAGGCCTTGATCTGGCTTTCGGGCAGCGCGCCCATGAAGCCGTCGACCGGCTGGCCGTTCTTGAAGGCATAGACGGTGGGGATCGACTGGATTCGCAACTGCTGGGCGATCTCCGGATTGTCGTCGATATTGACCTTGACCATCTTCACCGCGCCGTTCGCGGCATTGACCGCCGCTTCCAGCATCGGCCCCAGCGTCTTGCAGGGCCCGCACCAGGGCGCCCAGAAATCCACGATCACCGGCACGGCGCGGCTGGCGTCCAGCACGTCGGCGGCAAAGGTTTCCAGCCCCGATTCCTTGATGTGGGGGCTGTCACTGGGGGCGGGGGCAGGGGCGGAGGTAACGGGGCGGCCGCCCGGACCAATCAACGTCATGCGAAACTTCCTGCTATCTGGCGTATTTTCCGGGTGAAAGATGGTTGTTGGCGGGGGCAAAGAAAAGCCCGCCGGGACCCAACGTAGCCTTTTGGCCACAACCCCCGCAAACGCGGTAGCCCGAATGCTGCCCTGCACCAAATCCCGTTGACACAAAAGCGTCATTCGGGAAGGTTCCGGCCATATAGCGGCGCGCATCGACGCGCCCGTTCAGGGACCCGGACAGGAAGGCGCGCAGGGCATATCGCCCTGCGCCTTTGTCCATAATGGGGAACCCCTGACCATGAAATCCGCGAAGCTGAAGACCATCACCCGCCTGCTGCTGGGCTGCGCCGCGCTTGTGCCGCTGGCCGCGCCCGCCCTGGCCGAGGACCAGATCGAGACGGTGATGGTCACCGCCGAGCGTCACGCCGAAAACCAGCAGGATGTGCCGATCTCCATCTCGACGCTGCAGGGCGACGACCTGGATGTGATCTTCCAGTCGGGCCAGGACATCAAGGCGATCGCCGCCCATGTGCCCAGCCTTTACGCCGAATCCTCCAACGGCCGCGCCGCGCCGCGCTTCTATATCCGCGGGCTGGGCAATGCCGATTTCGACCTGGCCGCCTCCCAGCCCGTCTCAATCATCATGGACGATGTGGTGATGGAGAATGTGGTGCTGAAAAGCTCGCCGCTCTACGACCTGGCCAATGTCGAAGTCGATCGCGGGCCCCAGGGCACGCTGTTCGGCCGCAACACCACCGCCGGCGTGATCAAGTTCACCAGTGCACGCCCCACCCAGGAGCAGGACGGCTATCTCAGCGCCTCGACCGGCGAATACGGCACCACCAATGTCGAGGCCGCCTTTGGCGACGGGCTGAGCGACACGCTGTCCTTCCGCGTGTCGGGCCTGTGGCAGCACCGCGCCGACTATATCGACAACGCCTATACCGGCCAGAACAACGCGCTGGGCGGCTATGACGAACGCGCCGGCCGCGCCCAGCTTCTGTGGCAGCCCAACGACGATTTCAGCGCCCTGCTGAATGTGCATGGCCGCTCGCTGGACGGCACCGCCGCCATCTTCCGCGCCAATATCTTCACCAGGGGCAGCAACAAGCTGAACGGCAACTATATCGCCGACAAGGTGTTCTTCGACGCGGGCGCCAACAATCCGCAGAAGTATGACGGTCTTGGCTCGGGCCTGACCATGACCTACCGCCTGCCGGGCATGACGCTGACCTCGATCACCGGCTATGAGACCACCCATGGCTACAGCCGCGGCGACATCGACGGCGGCAACCTGACCGGGCCGGGCATCATCTTCTTTCCATCGGAATCCCAGGACGGGCTGGACTATCTGCACCAGTTCACCCAGGAACTGCACCTGGCCAGCGACTACGGCGCATCAAACCCGCTGTTCTGGCAGGTCGGCGGCTTCTATTTCTCGACCGACTACCAGGACACGACCTTCCCCTATTTCATTCCGCCCACCCATGTGCGCCAGTCCAACGTGTCCTATGCGGTGTTCGGCCAGGCGCGCTACGCCATCACCGACGCCTTCACCGCCACGGCGGGCATCCGCTGGACCAGCGACGTGAAGGGCATGACCGCCGACGGCCCGCTGGACACGATCGTGGTGCCGGTCAAGGCGCGTGGCAGCAATGTGAGCTGGGACGTCAGCCTGGCCTATGCCATCAACGACGACGTGAATGTCTACAGCCGCGTGGCCACCGGCTTCCGCGCGCCCTCGATCCAGGGCCGCAACATCGCCTTCAACACGCCGCCGGGCAATTACTCCATCGCCCGGTCCGAGACCGTCACCTCCTATGAGATGGGCATCAAGACCGAACTGCTGGACCACCGGCTGCGGGTCAATTTCGACGGCTTCACCTATTACATCCACAATCCGCAATTCTCGGCGGTGGGCGGCGCGACGGTGGGCAACTCCATCGTGCTGCTGAATGCGCGCGGCGGCCAGGCGGGGGGCGTGGAATTCGACGCGCAATGGCTGGCAACCGACAATCTGCTGCTGACCCTGGGCGGCAGCTATACCCACACCGCCATTCACGACTCCAGCCTGACCACCGGCGTGTGCGCCCAGTGCACCGTGACCGATCCGCTGGATGCCAAGGGCAACGCCATCCTGAACGGCAATCCCTTCCCCCAGGCGCCCGACTGGCTGCTCAGCGCCAGCGCGAAATACACCTATCCGCTGGCCGGCGGGGACTCGCTGTTCTTCTACACCAACTGGTGGTGGCAGGGTTACACCAACTTCTTCCTCTATACGTCCAAGGAATTCCACACCAACGGCAACTATGAGGGCGACATCAAGATCGGCTACACCTTCCCGAACGGCAAATACGACATCTATGCCTATGCCCAGAACATCACCGACAAGGCCAATGTGCAGGGCGGCATCGATTTCGACGACCTGACCGGCTTTGTCAGCGACCCGCGCGTCGTCGGCATCGGGTTCGATTATCATCTTTGATTGAACCCCTCTGCCGGCAGCTCGGTCTGCATTCCGCAGACACATCGCTGCCGGCATCTCCCCTTTGGGCGTGCTGCGCACGCAAAGGGGAGACGGGAGCCCGGTTCGAACAAAAAAGCCGCCACGGATGACCGTGGCGGCTTTTGTGCTTTAAGGGCTGGCCAGGCTTTTACGGCACCAGCTTTGCGATCCAGTTGGGCAGGGCGAAGGCCGCGGCGTGAATCTGCGGATTGTAATAGTCGCATTTCAGCTTCTTGCGCTTGTAGGCGGCGGCGGCCTTCCTGATGCCGGCGGGCGTGCCCAGCGCCTTGCCGCCCTTGCTGGCCCAGCTCAGCGCCATGAAGCCGCCGATATAGGTGGGCACCACGGTCAGGTAGAGGCCGCTGCGCGGGAAGAAGCGCTTCAGCTCCTCAAGCGCCTCGGTGATCTCCCAGGGCTGGTAGAAGGGCACGCCGGTCTGGAAGGTGGCATAGCCGCCGCGCTTCAGCGCGCCCTTCACCCGGTCGTAGAAGGTCTCGCCGAACAGCGCCTTGCCGGGGCCGACCGGATCAGGACGGTCGGCGATGATCAGGTCGAAGCGGTTCTTCGATTCGGGCCGGCCCAGATATTCGAAGGCGTCGGCGACCTCGATCTTCATGCGCCGGTCGCGGAAGGCCTTGGCGTTGACGCTGCCGAACAGCTTCTTGCACAGATCGATCACCCGCCCGTCGATATCGACCAGCACGACCTCCTTCACATTCTTGTGCTTGAGCGCCTCGTCGGCGATCGACAGGTCGCCGCCGCCCACGATCATCACACGCTCGACCTTGCCATGCTCCAGCATGGGCAGGTGGGTGAGCATGTCGGCATAGGCGCTTTCGTCCCGGTCGGTGATCTGCACGATGTCGTCCAGGGTCATCACCCGGCCGTTCGCCACCGTGTCGAAGATGCGGATGTTCTGGAACTGGCTCTTCTCCTCGGCCAGCACCTTGGTGACTTCCATCGACTGGGCATAGCCCTGGTGGAGGCGCTCGGTGACGGCCCTGGCCTTGCCGGCGCGGCCGGCGGAGAGCTTGGCAGACGGTTGCGGCTGAGGGCGGGCCATAACGTTTCCTTAAAGGTTGTGACAAGACGGGAGCAATTGTGACAGGCGCGCGGTGCGCTGCTGCTGAAGCCGTATAGGGCGGCGTGCAGCCGGTGTCTACCGCGCCCGGCGCGCATCTAATGCCTGTCTCGCAGCGCTTTGGCGGTCGCCGCGCCGCCATGGCAGCCGTGCCGGAAAGCCGCCTGCCGTCGCGTGGAGGCGCCACGGGCCAAAAAAATCCCCCCGGGGGCAAATTTTTTCTTGCATGGGGGGGAGGTAGGTCTTATGTCCCATCTCGACCCCGCGAGAAAAAAAGCGGGAAAAAGCGGCGTAGGGCTGACCCCCTCCGTCGCTTTCTTCTTTAAGGCGCGTCCGGAAGTCCCAAAGGCCAAGGCGCAGGTGTCAACTCTAAGACGGGTAGGTGCTTGAAATGGCTCGACTCAATCTGGTGGCGGCGAATAAAATCCCGCAGAAAGAAAAAGCTCCCCGCAACCGCGCGACCACGCGGCCGGTTCCGGTTGTTGTTCCTGCGTCCAACGACGACAGCAAGGATCACTTCATCACGCGCAATGGGCTGCGTTATGCCGGCAGCCATCTGATTATCGACCTTTGGGAAGCCAAGGGCCTGGACGAGCGTGAGCGCATCGAAACCGCGCTGATCGACGCCGTCACGGCCGCCGGCGCGACCCTGCTGCACATCCATCTTCACAAGTTCGAGGATGGCGGCGGCATCTCCGGCGTGGCGGTGCTGGCCGAAAGCCACATCAGCGTCCACACCTGGCCGGAAATGGGCTATGCGGCGTTCGACGTCTTCATGTGCGGCGATGCCGAGCCGCGCAAGGCGCTGGACGTCTTCAAGAAGGCCTTCGAACCGGGCCGCATCGTGGTTGGCGAGCACAAGCGCGGCGTCGTCTGACGCCCGTTGGGTTTCGCCCTTCGCGGAACCGCGTGCGCCAGGACATGCGGACATCCCGCGCGATAAAACGCGCGGCTTGCGACAGACCTGAAAAGGCGGGTGCCAATGGCATCCGCCTTTTTCTTATTTCCCCTCCGGTTTCAGCTTCCGCTCGCCCGCTGAAACCACCACCCCTTCCGGCGTACTTCGTACGCGAAGGGGAGGCGGGCCTGTGCTACTGAATGCCAGCCTTGATCTCGGTCCAGGCGTTGATGATCTTTTCCTTGTCGGGGAGCGGCTGCTGGAAGGTGCCGCTCTTCAGGAAGGTCTCCAGGTCCTTGGGGATTTCCAGCTCCTCATAGACGCTGTCGGGCACGTCCTTCATCGCCTGGGTGTTGGCAGGCTCGTCACCGATATGCTCGACCGTATAAACGGCCGCCTGGTCGGACAGCGACGAATCGATCAGCGCCAGCGCCTTGGCCTCGTCCGACGGGTCCTTGTGCATCACCAGCCCGCAGACATAGGTGAACATGCCGCCCGGCGGATTCAGATAGTCCACCGGCTTCTTCTCGCGGTGCAGGGCGGCAAAGGTGGTGCGCCAGCTCATCGCCGCCACCAGCTCGCCGCTCGCCAGGCCCTGGGCCAGCGCGGTGTCGTCGCTGGAGACAAAGCGCAGGTGCGGCACCAGCTCGCGCAGCTTGGCCTGCACCTTTTCCCATTCTTCCGGCGTCATGTGATAGGCGTCGATGCCGATCATCTTGGCGATGAAGGGCACGGTGTCGTCCACCCCGTCCAGCACCGAGACGCGGCCCTTGTATTTGGGATCGAACAGGATCTCCCAGCTCTGCGACTTGGCATATTCGGGCGCCAGATCGGTGCGGATGGTCAGCGAGGTGTTGCCCCAATAGTGCGGCACGAACCACACCTTGCCCGGACCCGCCGAGATGCCCGGCATGTTGCGCAGGGTGGGCGAGATCTTGTTCCAGTTCTTCAGCTTGGTCGTGTCGATGGGCTGCAGCAGGCCCGCATCGCGCCAGCGGCCGAACTCGTAATAGCAGGGGCCCATCACGTCGGGCTTGAAGCCGGCGCGCATCTTGGCGAAGGCCTCGTCCTCGTCCGAGAAGATCGTGATGCCCGGCTTCTCGTGATACTTGGCCTCGTAATCGGCCAGGAAGGGCGGCTCCATATAGTCCTGCCACTGGAACAGGGTGACGGGGCCGCTGCCGTCCTTGCCGCCGCCCTGGCCGCCCGGTCCGCCGGTCAGCCACCAGCCCGCACCCGCCGCCACCAGCACCGCCAGCGCGGTGCCCGCAATCCAGCCCGTTTTCATGCCCAACCCCCAGCCGCAAGAAATGTCCCGCGGCAAGGTTAGACGTCAGGCGAAAATTTTCACAGGGTATTCAGCATCCAGCTTGGCTGGGGCGCAGCCCCGAAGCCCAGCGTCAGGTTCAGCCCGGCGGTGGTCTGCCGTCCGGTCTCGCCCTGGGTATAGGACACCGCCGAATGGCGCACGCCCAGGGCCAGATCGACATTCTCGACCGGGGTATAGTGCAGGTCCATCCCCGCCAGCAGGCCGTCGCTGGAATAGCGGTCATAGACCCAGCCGCCATAGGCGCTGAACCAGAAGCCCTGCCAGGGCAGGCTGGACAGCGACACCGTCACGGCGTGGTTTTCGATATTGCGGATGCCAAGCGGCACATAGGGCGTGGGCGCAGCGCCGGTCAGGCTGTCATATTCCAGCCGGTATTCGGCAAAGCCGTCATAGGACAGGCCGGCCTGCAGGCCCCAGGGCATGTCGGTGGTCCAGTGCAGGTTGGCGTCCCAGCCGGCGGTCTGGGCGACCTGGGAATCGCCATGCACGCCGTAGTTGGTGAAATGGCCGGCGCCGCTGGCCCACAGGCCCCAGCCCAGCTGCATCGCCCCGGCCACGGTGGCCTGGTCGCGGTCGGCCCGGTTCCACACCGCGGTGGGCGTGTCCATATAGGGGGTGTGATAGTCGCCGGTGATGGCGAAGAAGCTGGTGGCATCGCCCGAATAGAAGCTCAGCTTGCCACCGGTGATGTTGTTGCCTTCCGAGGCTTCCAGTTTCAGCTCGGTGTCGCGTCCGAGCTCGAAGGCGAAGCCGCCATGGCCGGTGATCAGGTCGGTATAGACGGGCGAGGCGATCGTGCCGGTGGGCGAACGCACATTGTTGCCGTTGACCGAGGTGTAATTGAGCGTGCCGACAAAGGCCACGCCGGGCAGCAGCGTGTATTTGGCGCTCAGGTCCGTCGACACCATCAGGTCGCGGCTGTGATACCAGTTGAAGTCGCTATGGGCGCTGATCCCGGAATCGGTCTGCATCGCCGCGCGGCCATAGGCCAGTTCCCAGACCGGATCGCCCCGGCGCACCGCAAGCTGGCCGCCCGCATACTGGCGCAGCGCGCCATAGGCGCCATAGCTGTGGAAGCCCACATTGGCCGGCATCCGGCCATAGGGCAGGGGCTGCTGCGGCGGCGCGCCATAGGGCATGGGCTGGCCGCCATAGGGCGGGGCATCGTACTGGCCGCGCATCGCGGGCGGCGGCGCATTCTGGGCCATCTGCTGGGGCGGCCCGTCGCCGCGCGCCACGATCCGCAGGGAGAAACCGTCGGGTTCGGCGCGGGTCAGGAAGGTGACCGGGCGGGGCGAACGCACCACGCCATTGTCGTAATTGGCATAGGCCATGGAGACCCATTGCGGCACCGCGCCGGGCAGGCGGTCGAACACCGCGCCGTCCACCGGGGTCTGGAAATCGAGTGACAGGGCGTTCTGGTTGTCGTCGGCATGGACGGAGCGCAGCGGAATGCCGTGGAAGCGGATTTCGACGCTGCCCGCGTCCTGGCCGGTGACCTGGAAATAGGGCGCGGCAGACTGCGCCTGGGCCGGGGCGATCTGCACCAGGGCCGGGACGGACAGGGCCAGAAGCGCGGCGGCTGTGATGCCGCCCATGCCGGTGCGCTGCCTCCTCATGGCCATCCCCCTGGGTTCAACGGCCAAATGTCGTTAACTGTGGTTAAAAAAGCGTGAACGGGTCTGAATCCAAAGGCAAAACTGCTCATGGCATGGGCAACCTGAGGGCCATCTGGGCGCCCTGGCGGGGCGCGCCGGACAGCTGCATCGTCCCGCCCATGCGCCGCGCCAGCTCCATGGCGATGGCCAGGCCCAGCCCCGCCCCGGTCGTGGCCCCGGGCCTGTCGAAGCGCTGGAAGGGCCGTCCCGCCCGCGCCTGTTCGCCCGGCGAAAAGCCAGTGCCGCTGTCGGCCAGCCGCAGCACCCCCGCGGCGGCCTCGAAACGGATCTCCAGCCGCACCCAGCCGCCTTCGGCGGTGTAGGCCAGGGCATTGTCCAGCAGCGCCACCAGGATGCGGCGCAGGGCGGCCGGGTCTGCGCGCACCTGGCCCGGCTCGGCGAAATCCAGGCTCAGCGCGATGCGCCGCGAAAAGGCGCGGCCCTGCTGTTCTTCCACCACGGTCTGGACCAGCGCGGGCAGATCGACCGCCTCCCCCGTCAGGGGATAGCGGCCCGCCTCGATATTGGCGAACTCCAGGATTGAGTCGATGCGCCCATGCAGGGCGCGCCCGGCAAAGGCGATGTCGCGGGCATATTCGCCATATTTGGGATGACCGGGCGGTCCGAACAGGCCGCCGGCGATAATGTCTGAAAAGCCGATCACCGCATTCAGGGGGGTGCGCAGTTCGTGGCTCATATGGGCCATGAATTCGGACTTGGCGCGCAGGGCCTCGGCGGCGCCGCGCTCGGCCTGGGCCAGGCGCACCAGCAGCCGCGCTTCCACCGGCCGGGCGGCGCGCAGCGCCCTCAGGCTGCGGGCGGCCCGGTCATGGCGCTCGAAGGCGCCCACGAACAACGCGGCCAGCCAGCCGCCGGCCAGCGCCGGTCCCAGGATCACGAACAGATAAAGCGGCAGCACGCCATACCAGCTCGCCAGCGCGCCCGCTTCATCGATGCGGGTTACGACCGACAGCGGCCAGCCGGGCAGCGGGGCGGCAATGGCGCCGGTGTCCACATCTTCCGGCGGCACAAGCTGCGCGCCGGGCGCCAGCGCCGCGGTGTCGAACAGCACCGCGATGCGCCGTGGTCCGTCCTTGAGCGCCAGGCCCCAGGCAAACAGGTGCCGTTCGCCTTTGAAGGCGGGCGGGGCGGTCACCGCGCCCGGCTTCAGGGTGGCGATGGTCTGCCCCCTGGCATCGAACAGGGCGATATTGGCGATGGCCGGTTCGGCGCGCGCCAGCGCCGGATAAAGCGTGTCGGCATAAAGCCGGCCCAGCCGGGCGTAACGGTCCAGCGCCGAGGCTGCCGCGTGCGCCAGCCCGTTGGCGTGATCCTGTTCAAAGGCCGATGCCTGGGCCAGGGCATGGCTCCGCTCCAGCCGCATCTGGATCAGCGCGGCAGCGGCAAAACTGCCGCAGATCAGGATTATGCAAACAGGTACCGTCAGGCGCGCATCGCGCATCATCCGGCGCCAGACCCTACGCATCGCGCCGCCAATATCCGCCAGCACCATGTTGTGTGCCGCTGCCCGGGCCATTGCCCACCCCGGTGATTCGTTTGAACGATTATGAGAATCAGGGAGTCAGGCGTCTATGCGGGATCAGGCGAAATGCTGCGCGGCGTTCGGCCGCTTCGGCATGCGGCCTGTGGCCAACCGCTCGTTCGACGCTTGAAATGGTCCACCGGACCATTTCATTGCCCTTCGGCCAACCGCGTCTCACCCCAGCATCTTGCCGGCGACTTCCAGCAGGTTGGGCGAAATGCCATCCAGCGCGCGGATCGCTTCCAGCTCCTGGCGCATCAGCGCCTGGCGTGCGCCGTCATAGCGCCGCCAGCTTTCAAAGGCCCCGGCCAGCCGCGCCGCCACCTGCGGGTTGATCGGGTCAAGCTCGCGGATCACCGATCCCACCAGCCGGTAGCCGCCGCCATCGGCGCCGTGAAAGCGCAGATGGTTGACGCTGAAGGCGCCGATCAGGGCGCGCACGCGGTTGGGATTGCGGATGTCGAAGGCCGAATGTTTCATCAGCGCCTTCACCGACTCCACCGTTTCGGGCAGGGGCGATCCGGCCTGCAGCGCCATCCACTTGTCCAGCACCAGCGGGTCGGAACGGAAGCGGTCGTGGAAATGGGTGAAGGCCTTGTCGGCCAGCGGCGATTCCATGCGCGTCAGCGCGCCCAGCCCGGCGATCATGTCGGTCATGTTGCTGGCGCTGCGATAATGCGCCTCGGCCAGGCCGGCGGCAGCCTCGTCATCGGCGGCCGTCAGGTAACGCAGGCAGGTGTTGCGCAGCGCGCGCATGCCGGCGCTGGCGGCGTCGGGACTGTAGTCGCCATCGGGGCGCATATGCTCGTACAGCGTCGCCAGCCGCGCGCCATGCGCCGCCGCAATGGCGCGGATCAGGCCGGTGCGCGCGGCATGGATGGCATCCGGATCGGCGGGGGGCGTGGCCCGCGCCGCCAGCTCGCTTTCGGTCGGCGGCATCAGCATCTGGGCGGCAAAGGCCGGATCGTTTTCCGCATCCGCCAGCACATCGCCCAGCGCCGCCAGGTAATCGCCGGGCCTTTCGCCCTCCAGCATGATCTGGGTGGCCAGGATCTGTCCCGACTCCCAGCGGTTGAAGGCGTCCTCGTCCTTGCCCATCAGGCGGGCGCGATCGGCGCAGGACAGCGATGTGCGGAATATGGCGGGGGCCGAAAAGCCCTGGCCCAGCGACAGAAGCGGCGCCTTGCCGATATCGGTGAAGACGAAGCTTTGCCGGGGCTGCGTCAGTTCCAGCACCCGGCTGGTGGGGCCGGTGTCATTCTCGCCGTCCAGCGTCAGGGGCAGCGCGCCCTGTTCGCCCACCAGCGCGATGCGCACCGGCACATGCAGCGGCTTTTTCTCTGGCTGGCCCGGCGTGGGCGCAAGGCTCTGCGTCAGCTCCAGCGTATAGGTGCGCGCCGCCGCGTCATGGCTGCCCTGGGCGGTGATCTGGGGCGTGCCCGCCTGGTGATACCACAGGCGGAACTGGCCAAGATCGCGCCCGCAGGCATCCTCGAAACATTTGACCCAGTTCTCGATGGTGGTGGCTTCGCCGTCATGGCGTTCGAAATACAGGTCGGTCGCCTTGCGATAGCCCTGCGGCCCGACCAGCGTGCCGAGCATGCCGATGACCTCGCTGCCCTTTTCGTAGATGGTCGAGGTGTAGAAGTTGTTGATCTCGATATAGCTGTCGGGCTGCACCGGATGGGCCAGCGGGCCGGCGTCTTCCGGGAACTGGCGCGCGCGCAGGGCCCGCACATCGGCGATGCGCTGCACGCCGTGGCTGCGCATGTCGCCCGAAAAGCTCTGGTCGCGGAAGACGGTTAGGCCCTCTTTCAGGGAAAGCTGAAACCAGTCGCGGCAGGTCACGCGGTCGCCGGTCCAGTTGTGAAAATACTCGTGCGCCACCACGCTTTCGATGCGGGCATAATCGTCGTCGGTGGCGGTTTCGGGGCTGGCCAGCAGCACCTTGTCGTTGAAGATGTTGAGGCCCTTGTTCTCCATTGCGCCCATGTTGAAGGCGCTGACCGCCACGATCATGAAGATGTCCAGGTCGTATTCGCGGCCATAAGCCTCTTCGTCCCATTTCATCGCCCGCTTCAGCGAATCCATCGCGTAATGGGCGCGCGGCTCGTTTCCATGCTCGACATAGATCACCAGTTCAATCCGCCGGCCCGTCATGGTGACGAAGCTGTCCTTGATATGGCCCAGATCGCCCGCCACCAGCGCGAACAGGTAGGACGGCTTGGGGAAGGGGTCGTGCCAGACGGCGAAATGACGGCCATTGCCCAGATCGCCGCCATCGATGCGGTTGCCGTTGGACAGCAGCACGGGATACTGCTCCTCGTCCGCCTCGATCCGCACGGTGAAGACCGACAGGTTGTCGGGCCGGTCCAGGAAATAGGTGATGCGGCGGAACCCCTCGGGCTCGCACTGGGTGCAGAACATGCCGTTGGAGACGAACAGCCCTTCCAGCGCGGTATTGGCGATGGGGGAAATCTCGCTGACCACCTCAAGCGTGAAGCGGTCCGGTACGGCGGCGATGGTCAGGGCCTTGTCGTCGGCCAGGTAATCGCCCTGCGCCAGCGCCTTGCCGTCCAGCGCCACGGACAGAAGTTTCTGTTCCTCGCCATTGAGGACCAGCGGGCCGCTGCCGTGCCTGCGCTCGATGTCCAGGCGGGCGGTAACGCGCGTGGCCTCGGGGTCCAGCACGAAATCCAGATGGACGGTCAGGATGCGAAATTCCGGCGCCTGGTAATCGGCAAGACGGATGGCGCGCGGTTCTTCTGTACGCATGGGGGAGCTCGCAAATCGGGGAGCCGTTTTATAGCCCGCCCGCACCCGGCCCTGCACCCCCAAAAGCTGCCGGTAAAATCAATAAACTTTGAGAATCGTCAGTTCCGGGCTGTGCCATATGCGGGGATAGGTCCGCAGATAGGCGTCGCGGTTGCCGTCTTCCTGTTCGCTGTCGGGCGCCTGCCACTGGAACTGGCCCGGCCGGGGCGCGTGCAGCACGATATATTTGACATGGGCGGCGACCAACTGGCGGCGCTGTACGGCCATGTCCTGCATGTCCATCCGGTCGCGCAGGGTCGTGCCGATCTGGCGCGAGGTTTCGCCCGCCACGATGGCGCGGCCATGACAGGCCGACAGCATCATATAGGCGTTGCCATTCTCATAGCCGCCGGGCAGGTCCAGAACGCCGAAGCCCTTTTCGGGATCGGCGGCGATCACCGAAAGACCGGGCGGGCAGGTGGCATCGGTCAGCGCCAGGGCCGATGGCGCGGGAAAGAAATCCACCAGCATCAGTGCGGCGGCGGCGATGGTCCCGATCCGCCAGTTGCGGTTGCCGCGCCAGGCCAGCAGCAGCGCCTGGCCCACGCCAAGCCCCAGGAACAGATAGACCATCACGATGGCGCGGGCGGGCGTGCGTACATTGGCGAAGAAGGGCAGCTTGCCCAGCGCCGCATTGGGCATGTGCAGCCAGGTCAGGACATGGCCGTTCACATGCAGGCAGTCGCCGCTGGCGATGGCGGCAAAGAAGATCATGCCGCCCAGGCCATAACGCAGCAGCTTGCGGTCGGCATCGGGCGCCTTGCGGGTTGCCCAAAGCGCCGCGATGAAAACCGCGACGGCCACCAGGCCCAGATAGACCACGTCTTCCCAGGCATTGCCGGTCAGCGCGGCATAAACATTCGCGCCCCAGCTGGCCAGGAGATGGGTGGGCGGAAAGGCGAAATAGGCGGCCAGGTCGGCCACGAACATGTTGCTGCCGACATAGTAGAGATGGGTATCCATCCCTGATCGCGCCATCGGGATCGCCCAGGGCAGCAGCAGAAGGCCCGCGCCAAGACAGACCAGTGTCGGCGCGGCGAAATTCCAGCCCCAGGGCCAGCTTCCCTTGCGGATGCGCAGCCACAACAGGTGAAAGGCCATGAAGTAGAAGAGATAGAAAAAATAGTACCAGCTCGACAGCGCGCTGAGCGCGTCCAGCACCGCCGCCAGCGCCAGCAGGGCGAAACTGCGCCGCTCCAGCGCCACCAGATAGCAGAGTACGAAGAAGGGCAGAAACTGGATGGTGGTGACATGGGTGTGGTGCATCGCCTGGGCGACGTGCCAGGGATTGAAGGCAAAGATGAAACCGGCCATCGCGGCGGCCGCGTCGCGCCCCGGCACATCCGCCATCAGGTGGCGCGCCAGATAGAAGGCGCCCGCCCCCGCCAGCGGAAAGGCAGCCAGCAGCGTCAGGTTGTGCAGCGCGACGAGCGTCGCAAAGCCGGTGCCGAACAGCTTTGTCAGCAGCGCGACGGCCAGCACCTGCGGATAGGCGAAGGAGTGATAGTAAAGCGGCGTGCCTTCGGGAAAGCGGATCTGGCGTGTGTGGATGAAGTCATGCCAGCCGGTGGCGGTCGCGGCATGCCAGCTGTTCCACAGGTCCTGCATATTGTCTTCCGGCGGCCCCAGAAGGGCGGTCGAAAGATGCGGCAGAAGCGGAGCAAACCACAGCGCGGTCAGCAGCGAAAAACCCGCCAGCACCAAAGCGGCGCACAGAAGGCGTCCGGCAAAGGGCGTGACGGTTCGCGGCAGGCGCTCGATCCCGTCGGGCAGGTCGAGCACGGCCATCATTAGTCTCCGTAAGCGCGGCGGTCAGCCGGGCCGCTTGACCTCGGACAGGATGTCCTGCGCGCGGTGGGCCAGCTCGGCCAGGGAATTGGGCATATCCTCGCCCGACTTGCGGGCCCAGTCCACCAGCGCGCCGGCAAAGGCAGCCAGTTGCGGCGCGAAGGAAATCAGGCGGGCCTGTTCCTCGACCTTCAGGGGATCAAGATCGTATTCGGCGCCCGGCACGCGCCAGCCGCCCCATTCGGCATCGCCCGTCACCACCACCGGATAGGTGCCCGGCACCGGATGGCGCGCGCAATCCTCGGCCGGCTGCCACTTGTTGCGGGCGCGCACCACACGCCAGCTGTTGGCGGGCGCGGCCGCGCGGTCGCCCAGCGGCTCCTCGCTCAGCAATTCCTCGGCGGCGAATTCGCGGCCCAGCCCGACATCGTAGTGGATGCGGATGGGCTCGTTGATGCCCTTGGCCCAGTGGGGCACGACATGCTCGACCAGCGCCCAGGTGCCGACCGGCTTCACATAAACTCGCTGGTTCTTGTGGAACTGCGCTTTTGCCATGGGATCAGGAATTCCGTATTTCGCGGCGCAAATCCTATGGCCGCCGCTGTTAAGTCGCGGTTAAGAAGCCGGTGACGATTGCGCGGGAATAGGCCCGGAATTCGAAAGGCTTACGTGCGCGCCAGCCAGGCCAGCTCGCTGGCCAGGGCGACATTTTCCCCGATCACCAGGATGGCCAGGGCGGGCGCGTCCGCCGCCGCCGCGCCCAGCCCCGAAAGGGTGGTGATGCGCACATCCTGGTCGGGGCGCGCGGCATTGGCGACGATGGCGGCGGGCGTATCGGCGGCCAGCCCCGCCGCGATCAGGTCCTGGGCGATCTCGCCGGCGAACTTGCGCGCCATGTAGAACACCAGGGTGGAGGCGCCGCGCGCCACCGCATCCCAGTCCATCCGGGTCAACTTGCCGTCGCTGCCATGGCCGGTGATGAAGGTGACGGCATGGTTGGTGTCGCGGTGGGTGACGGGAATGCCGGCATAGGCCAGCCCGCCGATGCCGGCGGTGATGCCCGGCACGATGCGGAAGGGAACGCCCGCGCGGGCCAGCGCCTGGGCTTCCTCGCCGCCGCGGCCAAAGACAAAGGGGTCGCCGCCTTTCAGCCGCAGCACCCGCTTGCCCTGTTTGGCCAGCATCACCAGCATGTCGGAGATTTCGTCCTGCTTGCAGGAGCGCACGCCCGCGCGCTTGCCGGCATAGATTTTCTCGCCGGGCGCCAGCGCCAGCAGTTTTTCGTCGACCAGCGCATCGTGCAGGACGACTTCGGCCTGGATGATGGCCTTCAGCCCCAGCGCCGTGATCAGGCCGGAGTCGCCCGGCCCTGCGCCAACCAGCCACACCCATCCGGGCAGCAGATCGGGCAAATCCAGCGCGGCGAAGGCATCAACCATTTCACATCCCGGTTATTGTTGTTCACAGTATAGCCGCGTCAACCGGCGGTGACACTGGCCGGTCTGCATGGCGCGACGGGGTCTGATATCGCGGGGGCGGCATCTTGGCAAAGGGCATGACCATCTGGGTTCTGGCGGCGATGGCGCTTGGCATCGCCTTCGGCCTGGCCTGCAATGTCTTTATCCATGACCGGGCGACGATCGACGCCGTTGTCGCCAATCTGAACCTGCTGACCACGATCTTCCTGCGCGCCATCCGCATGATTATCGCGCCGTTGGTGCTGGCCACGCTGGTCGGCGGGGTGGGGCGCATCCGCGACGCCGCCACCATCGGGCGCATCGCGCTGGCGGCGATGGCCTGGTTCGTTCTGGCCTCACTGGCGGCGGTTCTGGTGGCGCTGGTTGCGGCCATGCTGCTGACGCCGGGCGCGGGCATGCACCTGACCGCAGCGGTCACGGCGGCCTCCGGCGCCAAACAGGCCCTGACCCTGGCCGGGTTCATCGAGCATCTGGTGCCGGTCTCCATTCTGGACGCGATGGCCAGGAACGAGATCTTGCAGATCGTGGTCTTTTCACTGGTGGCGGGGGTCGCGCTCAGCCGCATGGGGCCGGGCGGCGATCATCTGCTGGCGCTGGCCGACAGCCTGGCGCAACTGATGCTGAAGATGACCGGCTATGTGATGTGGCTGGCCCCGGTGGCGGTGTTCGCGGCGGTCGGCGGCGCGCTGGCAAAACAGGGCGTCGGCCTGATCGCGCGCTATGCCGGCTATGTCGGCGGATTCTATCTGGCGCTGGCGGTGATGGCATTGCTGCTGTTGCTGGCGGGCTGGGCGATCCTGGGGCGCGGGCCCCTGGCGCGGCTGATGATCGCCATTCGCCAGCCGGCGCTGATCGCTTTCACCACCGCCAGCTCCGAGGCGGTCTATCCCAGCCTTCTGGCGCGGCTGGAGGATTTCGGCGTGCCGAACCGCATCGCCGCGCTGGTGCTGCCGCTGGGCTATTCGTTCAACCTGGTCGGATCGATGTGCTATTGCGTCTTTGCCAGCCTGTTCGTCGCCCAGGCCTATGACATCGTCCTGCCGCCGGGCGCGCTGGCCGAAATGCTGTTCCTGCTGTTCATCCTGTCCAAGGGCATTGCCGGGGTGCCGCGCGCGGGCCTTCTGATCGTGGCGGCGGTGATGCCCTATTTCCAGATCCCGGAGGCCGGGCTGGTGCTGATCCTGGGCGTCGATCATTTCGTCGACATGGGGCGCACGGCGATGAACGCGATCGCAAACGGGCTGGCCGCCGCATCGGTGGCCAAATGGGAAGCGCGCTTGCCTTGAGGCGGCGCCCGCGCCAGCATCGCGGCAACAAAATCGTGGAGGATGAAGATGGACCGGCGCATGGCGATCGGACTGGGCATGGCGGGCGCGGCGGCGCTGGCCCGCAACGCGCGCGCGCAGATTGCCAAAAGCGAGCCCGGCTATCTGCCCGGCGATTTCACCGAATTCGTGCCGCTGTGGCCGGGCACCCCGCCGGGCGGCGACAGGGTGCACCTGACGCTGAAGGTGGATACGCGGGTACAGCCCGACGGCTTTCATGTGCGCACCATCAGCCAGATCCAGACGCCGGGCTATTTCGTCTGCCGCCCCGCCAAGCCCAATGGGCTGGCGCTGCTGGTCATTCCCGGCGGCGGCTATGCGGTGGAAGGCGGCGATCGCGGCGGGCGCGAGATTGCCGAGCATTTCACAAGCCAGGGCATCACCTGTTTCATCCTGCGCTACCGGCTGCCGGGCGAGGGGTGGGAAAACCGCGCCGACGTGCCGCTGCAGGACGCCCAGCGCGCCATGCGGATCATCCGCGAGCGGGCGCGCCAGTATCACATCAATCCGGCGACGCTGGGCGCCATCGGCTTTTCGGCGGGCGGGCACCTGGCCGCATCGCTGGCCACGCGCCATGCCAAGGGCGTCTATGATCCGGTCGACATTTCCGATGCCTTGCCCGCGCGCCCGTTCGTGGCCGGGCTGATGTATCCGGTCGTCACCATGGGCGAGGGCGCCCATCAGGGCTCACGCGACAAGCTTTTGGGCGAACACCCGTCACCCGCGGCGGTGGATGCCAATTCGGTCGAACGCCATGTCCCGGCCATCACCGTGCCCAGCTTCATCTGCCTGGCGGCGGATGACGACATCGTGCCGCCCTTCCCCAACGGCATCGCCTTGTTCGGCGCGATGCAGAAGGCAAAAATCCCCTCGGCGCTGCATGTGTTCGAAAAGGGCGGTCATGGCTTTTCGCTGCACTGGGCGAAGGGGTTGCCCTGCGCGCAGTGGCCGTCGCTTTTCCTGGCCTGGGCGGGCAGCCACGGCTTTACGGCTTGAGCGCGGACAGGCCCTTCAGCAGCGCGGCGTGAAAACGCGCCGGGTCCTGGACCTGGGGTGAGTGGCCCAGGTCCGCGAACTCCACCAGCGTGCCGTTGGGGATCGCCTTGATCGCCTGTTTCGCCAGCACCGGATAGTTGCCCAGCATCTTGCGCAGTTCCGGCGGGGCATACTGCTTGCCCGGCGCGGTGTTGTCGTGATCGCCCACGATCAGCAGCACCGGCATGGCGAACTTGCCGAATTCGTGGATCACCGGCTGGGTATAGATCATGTCGTAGGTCAGGGCGCTGTTCCACGCCACGATGGCCTTGCCGGGCCCCCGGTACATGCCCGCCAGCATCTGCACCCATTTCTCATAGTCCGGCTTCCAGGTGCCGGCATAATAGGTGGCACGCTCGTAATTGCGGATGCTCTCGGCGCTGGTCTTGAGCTGGGCCTGATACTGTTCGTCGACGCTGTGCCAGGGCACGCCCTTGGCGCGCCAGTCCTCCAGCCCCAGCGGATCGACCATCACAAGCTGTTCGGTGCTTTCGGGAAACGTCAGGGCATAGCGCGCCGCCAGCATGCCGCCCATGGAATGGCCCATGATGGTGGCGCGTTTGATGCCCAGCGATTCCAGCAGCGCATGGGTGTTGCCGGCAAGCTGCTCGAAGGTGAACTGGTAATGCGCCGGCTTGGTGGATTTGCAGAAACCGATCTGGTCGGGGGCGATGACGCGATAGCCGGCCCCCGTCAGCGCCGCGATGGTGCCTTTCCAGGTGGCGGCGCAGAAATTCTTGCCGTGCAGCAGAACCACGGTGCGGCCGTTGGGCTTTTGCGGCGCCACGTCCATATAGGCCATGTCCAATTTTTCACCTTGCGAGGTGAAGGCGAAGTGATGCACCGCAAAAGGATAGGCAAAGCCTTCCAGCATGGGGCCATAGGCTTGCTGCGCCTGGGTGGGGATGGTCAGCGCCAGCAGCGCCGCAAGGGTCAGGACATGTCGCATGGCCCGACAATACGCCTTGTCGGGCCGGAGAAAAGAGTGCGATCCTGTTTTCAATAAGAAATGGGAGGGCTGGAATGGATCGCCGCGAAATCATGGGGCTTGCAACACAGGGCCTCGCAACACTGGGCCTCGCTGCCGCCGCGCTGCCCGCGCGCGCCGACACGCCGGTGGAAGGCGATGGCGTGGTCGCCACCGATCCCAAGGAAACCATCACCCTGTGGCCGGGCACGCCGCCCGGCGGCCAGGGCGTGAACCTGCCGCCGATCCGCGTGGTCAACCACGAGCCGCCCTATATCACCCCGGTGGATCGCGCCATCGACCGGATCGGCGCACCGATGATGAGCGTCTTTAGGCCCGCGCGGCCCGACGGGTCGGCGCTGATCATTGCGCCGGGCGGCGGCTATGTGCGCGAGATGCTGGATTTCGAGGGCATGGACACCGCGCGCCGCCTGGGCAAGGCGGGCGTGACCTGTTTCGTGCTGCGCTACCGGCTGCCGGGCGAAGGCTGGGCCGACCGCCAGGATGTGCCGCTGCAGGATGCCCAGCGTGCCATGCGGCTGGTGCGGGCCAATGCCGCCCATTACGGCGTCGATCCTTCACGCATCGGCTTCATGGGCTTTTCGGCGGGCGGGCACCTGGCCTGTTCCATCGCCACGCGCTTTGGCGCCACCGTCTATGCGCCCATCGACGCCGCCGACCAGATCGATGCGCGGCCCAGCTTTTCGGTGCCCATGTATCCCGTCGTCACCATGGGCGAGGGCTGTCATGCCGGATCGCGCGACCATCTTCTGGGCGACAATCCCACCGCGGACATGATCGACAAATATTCCTGCGAGCGGCATGTGCCCACCGATGCGCCGCCCAGCTTTGTCTGTCTTGCGTCCGACGACACCACGGTGCCGCCGCTGCCCAATGGCATGGCCTATTACCTGGCGCTGCAGAAGGCGCATGTGCCGTCGGCGATCCACATGTTCGAGGTGGGCGGCCACGGCTTCGGCCTGGCGCGGGCGGTGGGAAAGCCCTGTGCGGTATGGCCGGACCTGTTGCTGGCATGGGGCCGCCAGCACGGATTTTTCAAAAGCGCTTAAGCCGCGCGGCGCGCCCGCACGAAGTCCAGCGCCTGGTCCAGTACCGCGATGGTGGCGCCGTCGCGCACCGAATGTTCACTCAGGTGGCGGCGGAACAGCCGCGCGCCGGGACGCCCGTTGAACAGGCCCAGCATGGGCTTGATCAGGGGATGCAGCCGCGCACCTTCGCCCAGGCGCCGGGCGACATGGTCGCGATAGCGGTCCACCGCCGCGTCCAGTTGGGCCGGAGCGGCGCCGAAGAAGCGTGCATCGACGTCTGCCAGCAGCGCCGGGTTCTGATAGGCGGCGCGGCCCAGCATCACGCCATCGACATGGGCCAGATGTGCCGACGCCTGGTCCAGATCGGCAATGCCGCCATTGATCAGGATGGTCAGGTCAGGCCGCTCGCGCTTGACGCGATAGACCAGGTCATAGTCCAGCGGCGGCACGTCGCGGTTTTCCTTTGGCGAAAGGCCATCCAGCCAGGCCTTGCGCGCATGCACGGCGAATACGGTCGCGCCCGCCGCCGCGCTGGTGTCGATCAGCGCGCGCAGGGACTGTTCGGGGTCCTGGTCGTCCACCCCGATGCGGCATTTGACGGTCACGGGTATGGAAACGGCGGCGCGCAGCGCTGCCACGCAATCGGCCACCAGTTGCGGCTCGCGCATCAGGCAGGCGCCGAAACGCCCCGACTGGACCCTGTCGGACGGGCAGCCGACATTCAGGTTGATCTCGTCATAGCCGAAGTCCTGGGCGATGCGCGCCGCCGCCGCCAGACGCGCCGGTTCGCTGCCGCCAAGCTGAAGCGCCACGGGATGCTCGGAGGCATCGAAGCCCAGCAGCCGCGCGCGGTCGCCATGCAGCACCGCCTCGGCCGTCACCATCTCGGTATAGAGCAGGGCGCGCTGCGTCAGGCAGCGATGCAGCACCCGGCAGGGACTGTCGGTCCAGTCCATCATCGGGGCAACGGCGAATATAGGTTGTTGTTTTTGCTGCATTATTCAGATATATTCCAAAGACTTAGGCGTCGACGTGTGCACTCTTTTGTATCCTAAAATTCGACTGAACTCGCTACGTTTCGACGTCTGAGTGCACAGGATTTGCACACGCAGAGTACCACGCATATGGCCACATTCACGAGACTTAGCTCGGGTTCTTGGCGCGTCCAAGTGAGGCGCAAAGGCCGGTACGTCGCCGAGACATTTGTTCGGCACGACCACGCTCGGGAGTGGGCGACAGAAGCCGAAAGCCAGATTGATCGTGGTCGCGCACCTGTTGGAAACCGTGCCCGGGGCACCAAGACGTTTGGTGATCTGATCGACATGCACATTGACGACATGAAGGACGTGGGAAAGCCGCCAGGACGCTCCAAAAGCGCTACTCTCGAAATGCTCCATCGAGAGCTCGGGGCTTTCAAAGTATCAGAACTTGATCGCGAAAAGCTGATCAAGTTTGGACGCGCCCGATCCAAACAAGGTGCTGGACCTGTTACGCTCAGTATGGATATTGGAGCCATACGGCTAGCATTCTCGCATGCCATCGCTGTTCACGGAATAGAGTTGTCGGTCGAGCCGGTCGACATGGCACGAATTGCCCTTAAACGTTTGGGCCTGGTCGGCAAGAGCAACGAACGAGATCGGCGCCCAACCGAGGACGAGATCGATCGCCTCTTGATGAGATTTGAGTTGAGGTCGAACTGCCCGGAAATTCCTATGGCTCGCGTCATGAAGTTCGCGATCGCGACGGCTATGCGTCAGGAAGAGATTTTTCGCGTAACCTGGTCTGACTTTGACAAGCCTACCAAGATGCTAACAATCCGAGACCGCAAAGACCCGCGTCAGAAAAAGGGCAATGACCAGGAAATACCGCTTCTTGCAGTTTCGGGCTATGATGCGTTGGCTTTAATTGAAGAGCAGTCGCTTCAGCGCAAAGACGGCGATGACCGAATCTTCCCTTATAATCATAAGTCTGCTGGAGCGAATTTCACACGGGCTTGCCAAGCGCTCGAGATCGAGAACTTACATTTTCACGATTTGCGGCACGAGGGCACAAGCCGTTTGTTCGAAGCCGGTTTGGCCATTCAGCAGGTCGCACTCGTTACGGGACATAAAGACTGGAAAATGCTGAAGCGTTACACACACTTGAAAGCTTCCAGCCTGCATAAGTTTTTTGAGGGGAAAATTGCATAAAATATGAATGACTTTGCCAAGGTTAGGGTCGACAGATTCAAGCCCGTTCGCCCGCTCCAGTTTTAATGGGGCAATACATTCACTTAAAGAAGCGGATCCGGCTGCTCTTTTGCTTGCGCACGATTTCCTATCGGCTCACGTAAGTGCGGTGTAAGTATCAGTTATCGTAGATAGGCGGGCCATTGGCAGGTAACCGGCGAGGGCCTCCTCTGCCACATCGATTTTCGGATAGATCGAGACTGCGGGACAATCGAGTAAATGGAAGTTTTACTAACGACACCTTTGGTCGCAAGGGACGCGACCACCGAGCTATTCCGCATTCTTGCCATGTGCGCGTTGAAACAGTGGGCTATATGTTTTATCATTTTCCACCGTGTCCAGAAGTTTTTTGCGCGCACGGTATAATCGCATCTCAACAGCCTTAGATGTTGTTTTCAGCATCTCAGCAATGTCTTGGTGGGACAGTCCGCTGACGACCGATAGAAGAAGCGGCTCCTTGTAAAAGGCGGGAAGCGTCGCGATCGCCTTATCAAGTGAAAGCATCTGCGCAGTCTGTGCGTCCTCCGTCTCGGTCTCCAGATCGATACCCACTTGATCCCGGCGCACGGATTGACGAAAAAACGTCTCCAGAACGATCCGTCGCACGCTTTGCCGCCGACCAAAATCGCGGCATTTGTTTAGCGCGATGACGCGAAGCCAGGGAAGAAACGGCCGCTCCGGATCGTAACGGGAAATCCCGCGCCAGGCCGCGATAAAACATTCTTGCAGAACGTCATAGGCATCGTCAGCCTGACCAACATAACGGCGAACAAACTGATGAATGACATGCTTGTACTTCTGAACAAGAAGATCGAAAGCCTCCCGTTCACCAGCTTTGGCACACGCCGCCAGATGCGCGTCGCTATCATCGCGGCTAAATTTCACGGCCCCTCGGCGCCAAGCGCATGATTTATGGACTTGTCGAAAGCCTTCTTCTGGGATGGCGTTAACAGCGACCGCATGGCCAAGACATGCTGAACTGTTTTTTCCTGCAGGGCGCGCATTGCCACATGAAATCGTTCTATGGCGTGACGAGCGTCGTGATCATAGGTAGGTTGCTGCGTGATTGCCCGGGCGAGCGCGATATTTGACTCGCGCATATCATGTTCGAGTGCCGCCCGCTCTTTGGCAAAGTTCTTCTCTAGCACCTCTAACTGGCGATCCTGTTCCGGCGTCAAATGCAAATCGCGATGCAGCACCGCGTCTATATTTTGCGATTGCTCTGAATGCGCCAGCCCATATCGCGCGCCGGCCCATCCCGCAGCGCTGGCGGTAAGCGCCGTAAGTATCAACATGACGATGAAATTTCGCGATTGCATTTTCATAGATGGGCACCAAGCAGAAGCGATGATGGTGCAAGACTTTCCACGCCGGAAAGGGCCCCTAATACCTGGGGGCGCGGGCTGTGCAGACCCAGCGATGACCCAACTGTGGCGCTTCCTGCAATTGCTACAACCATTACCACGGCCTGCCAGGACACCAGGCGCCGGGTTGCGTGTTTGCTGCGTTCCAGCACCCAGATGTCACGTTCCAGCTCCGACAGATCAAGCTGGGCGTCACGCTCCACCAGACGCAAAATCTCTCTATCAATCATGTCAGCCTTCCTTGTCGGTCAATTATAATACGCATGCCGCGCCCAATCCCTCCGGCAACTCCATTTGATCGGTTATTTTGATTTTCACAACATTGCCGCAAAAGTTTCGCAATCAGGGCTGCAGGTTCTCTGGTGGCTTTGTCGCGCCGCCCATCACAGGGATTGGGCGACAGAATGCCGCTCAGTATGGTTAGAGACGGTCATTCTCATCTATGTCTATCAACAGGGCACCTTGATTCGCGAAAATGCACGGACTACGGAAGCACTTGCCTAGCCTGACATTTGTTGGACTGGCCGGATTGGTAATCGGTGGATTGGCGGCGGGCATATCTATGCGGGCGTTTATAATATCAGGGCTGACGCGCCGCGCCTGAACTGGTTTATTGGACGATCGGCAATTTGCGTGATCGCTCGATTGCCGTTCAGGGCGCGGGATATTGCTGTGCCGTCAACCCTGAATGAGAAAACATTTCCAAGGGCGCCGGGCTGTATGCCGAGATGTGCAGCGGCTGCCATCTGGCAGGAATGGAAAAGGGCAGAGGAAATCAGTCAGGGGCTATACCCCCAGGCCCCGGAATTGAGTCTGGCATCGGACCATACCGCCGCCGAGGAATTCTGGATCATCAAGCATGGCGTCAAAATGACCGCGATGCCCGCCTGGGGCCGCACCCATAGCGACGAGCTGATCTGGGATATGGTGGCATTCGTCAGGCAACTGCCATCGCTTTCTGCGCAACAATATCAGGCGCTGGTGGCAAGCGCCCCGGCAGACCATGACGAGATGATGAAAGACATGCACCACACGGACATGCCCGAAGCGGGCGGCGCCTCGCAGGAAAGCGCGCCCACCCATCAGGATCATCACCATTGACCAATCTTCACGCGGCGGCAGCCTATGAAATTTTGCAATTCACGGACCGGCAGTTTTTCCAAATTCGGGGCGCAGGTCGTGGCCGAGGTGTTTTATGACAAGTTTTGATCGTCGACAGATATTGCGTACAGCAACGCTTGCGGGCGGGGGGCTGGCTATCAGTTCTATTCTGCCGGGCTGGGCGCAAAGCGTCTCACCGGGGGTGAAGCCCACCCTGCCGACGTTGACCGGGCCGAACATAGACCTTCGCATTGGCCGCATCAGCCTTGATGTGGACGGCCGCGCGGGGCACGCGGTTGCCATAAACGGCATGGTTCCCGGGCCGTTGCTGCGCTTTCGAGAAGGGCAGAATGTTCGTCTTTCGGTGACGAATGATCTTGAAGAAGACACGTCGATCCACTGGCACGGGCTTCTTGTGCCCTTCCAGATGGACGGCGTTCCCGGCGTTACCTTTCCCGGCATCAAGCGGGGAGAAACCTTTGTTTATGAGTTTCCTGTCAAACAGTCTGGCACCTACTGGTACCATAGCCATTCCGGCCTTCAGGAAGCCGAAGGGCATTATGGGCCGATCGTGATCGATCCGGCGCAAAGTGATCCGGTGGCGTATGACCGGGAGCACGTCATCGTGCTTTCCGATTTCAGTTTCATGAAACCGCATATGATCGCCAAGCGCATGAAGCAGCAAAGCGGGCTTTTCAACTATCAGAAGCAAACCCTTGTCAGCCTGCTTGCAGGAAAAGACCAGACATTTGCCGAGCGCCTTCAGTGGAGCAGAATGCGCATGGATCCGACGGATATTTCCGATGTCACGGGTGCGGTCTTTACGTTTCTGGTAAACGGTCACGGCCCCGACGACAATTGGACCGGCCTGTTCCAGCCCGGTGAGCGTGTGCGCCTGCGTTTTATCAATACGGCGGCACAGATGATTTTCGACGTGCGCATTCCCGGATTGAAAATGACGGTGGTCGCCGCTGACGGACAGAATGTTCGCCCCGTAGAAGTGGACGAGTTTCAGATTGGCAATGCCGAAACCTATGACGTCATCGTTCAGCCAACCGAAGACAGGGCTTATACCCTTGTGTCGGAAGCCGTCGACAGGTCCGGCATGGGGCGCGCAACACTGGCGCCCAGACCGGGGATGGTTGCCGCTGTGCCGCCGCTGCGCCATCGCCCGCTCTCAACCATGAAGGACATGGGCATGGATATGAGCAGTATGACCGGGATGGATCATGCCGCAATGGGCCATGACATGGCCGGGATGGATCACGCGGCGATGGGGCACGCCATGCCCGGAATGGCGGGCATGAAGCCGCCCCCCGGCATGGCCCCGCCGACACCCCGCGGTTCGGACGTGATGGGTGACATGGCGGGAATGTCCATGCGCGATCCCAAGAATGCCCCCCAGGTCGTGATGGGGCCCGGCGTGCAAACAATCGCGCCCATGCCCATGGACCGCACCCGCGAGCCGGGACAGGGCCTGGAAAGCGTAGGGCACAGGGTTCTGGTTTACAGGGATCTGGTGGCGTTGACCGTCAATCCGGATGTCCGCACGCCCACGCGGGCGCTCGACATTCACCTGACCGGCAACATGGAACGGTTCATGTGGGGTTTTGATGGATTGAAGTTCAGTGAAACCACGCAGCCCTACAGCTTTGAAAAAGATGAGCGCGTTCGGGTGACGCTCATCAATGACACGATGATGGCGCACCCCATTCACCTGCATGGCCACTTTTTCGAACTTACGCATGCACCCAACGGGTTTGGTCCGCGCAAACATACCGTCATTGTATTACCCGGCGGCAAGGTCGCATGGGATTTCACCGCCGAACCGGGCGATTGGGCCTTCCATTGCCATATGCTTTACCACATGCACGCTGGCATGTTTCAAGTCTTCAGTGTCCGCCCCGTTGAAGGAGCGGCCACATGAGATATGCCATTTTTCTTGGGCTCATTCCCTTGGCGCTCTCGGCAACAGCACAGCCGATGGATCATTCGGCCATGCCGGGAATGGATATGCCGACAGCCCAATCGCCAGAGGCTGGTATGAAGATGCCAGAGGCTCCGGGGCATGACAGGCATGGCGCGTCCGGGCACGTCATGCCAGCGACGGGTGAAACCGCAATCCCGCATGACCCGCCGCCACCGCCGCCACGGGATCATGCTGCGGATCAATATTTCCCGTCCGCGGAAATGGCGAAAGCGCGCGATCGTTTGCGGCACGACAACGGCGGTGCAAGTTTTTCAAAGGTGATGCTGAATCTGGCCGAGTATCAAATCAGGAACGGCGCAGATGGTTATCGCTGGGAAGGTCAGGCCTGGTACGGCGGAGACATTGATCGCTTCGTTCTCAAGAGCGAGGGAGAGGCGACAAATGGTGAAGGTGTCGAATCCGCCGAACTTCAGGCACTTTTCTCACGTGCCATCGGCGCTTACACCGATGTGCAAGCCGGCATCCGTCAGGATTTCAACCCGCAGAATCGCACATATGCGACAGTGGGGTTTGAATCGCTTCTGCCCTATTGGTTTGATGTCGAAGGGGCGATCTTCCTGTCGAACAAGGGGGAATTTCTGGGTCGGCTTGAAGGCACCTACGATCTCATGATTACCAACCGCCTCGTGTTGCAGCCCAGGGCAGAACTCAATTTCGCCGCCCAAGACACACGGGATACGCGCACCGGGTCCGGCCTGTCCAACGCCGAACTTGGTCTGCGGCTGCGCTATGAAATCACGCGCGAAATTGCGCCTTACATAGGTGTCTCATGGGATCGTCAGGTCGGCCAGACCGCAAACTATGCGCGCGCCATGGGAAAATCCCCCGAGGCAACAAGCATCGTGTTTGGCATCCATTCGTTTTTTTAAACTCGCTGCCTGTTCTGAACGAGGACGCAACAGAGGAATGCCTTCAAAAAGGAACTCAAGCTTAACTGGACCGTTAGAACATCGTTACAGCCTCCATGGAAATACACAGCTTCAACCGGGTGAGGATTGAATGTCCTACGCAAGATTCGCAGCAATGATCGTGGTTTCCACATTGGTCATGTTCGGGCTGATGTATCTGAACACCTATGCAGTGGACCATATCTGGTTCAGCCAGACGCGCGCCTGGATGGCGCTTGTGATGGGGGCCACGATGGCTGTCATCATGCTCGGCTTCATGTGGGGCATGTACAGGGACACCCGCATCAACCTAGCGGTCATTGGTGCCAGCATCGTGATTTTCGCGCTGTCTCTTTGGTTGGTGCGCAGCCAAGAGACTGTCGGTGATGTGTCCTACATGAAGGCCATGATCCCACACCACTCTATCGCAATCATGACAAGCGAAAGGTCGCACATCAAAGATCCGCGTGTTCGCAAACTTGCGGACGGGATCATTCAGGCGCAGGTGCGCGAGATCGGGGAGATGGAGCAGTTGATCGCCGATCTGGAGAAGCACCCACCTGCGGCTGATGCGCAAGACCTGCCGCCTTACGACCGGCACTAGTGGGAGGCAGATATCAGTGATCGTCTATGCTGGAACCTGCGGGCGTTTTCGCGCAGATCATTTGCCCGTCCGGCTAAGCACTTCCATCAATTCGCTGATTTTTTTGCGTTGTTCTGATTTGTTACCCGACGCCACGGCATGTTCGACACAGGTTGCAACATGATCGCGCAGCACTTCTTCTTCGACCCGGCGCAAGGCAGCCCGGGCGGCAGTAATCTGCGTTACCACATCGATGCAGTAGCGGTCTTCCTCCAGCATTTTGCTGATCCCGCGGATCTGGCCTTCAATTCTGTTCAACCGTTTGAGGGCGGAGGTCTTGATGTCGTTGCGCATGGAGCCTATATACCCCCATAGGGTATATAACGCAAGAGGCACATAATGCCGGACAGTGATCACTCTCATGGCCATTGCTGCGGCGACGCGGCGAAGTCCTCCCAGACAGTCCGGGACCCGGTTTGCGGCATGGCGGTAGATCCGGCGGCGACATCGCATCAGCATAGGCATGACGGCAAGCGCTACTATTTCTGCTCTGCGGGATGCCTGGCGAAATTTTCTGCCGACCCGGACAGATATTTGAACGGCGCACTCCCTGCCGCGCCGCCAGCCGCCGAAGGGACGACCTACACCTGCCCGATGCATCCCGAAATTCGCCAGATCGGTCCGGGCAGTTGTCCCATCTGCGGAATGGCGCTGGAACCGCTTGAAATCACCAGCGCGCCACAGGCCAATCCCGAACTTGCGGACATGACGCGCAGATTCTGGGTTGGGTTGTTGCTGGCCCTTCCCGTATTCATTCTGGAAATGGGCGGCCACTTGTTCTCCATGGGGCATATCGTCGATCCGGCATACAGCCAGTGGATTCAGTTGGCCTTGGCAACGCCAGTGGTTGTGTGGGCAGGCGCGCCCTTCTTTGTGCGCGGATGGCGATCGCTGATTACCCGCAACCTGAACATGTTCACGCTGATCGCGCTGGGCACTGGCGTGGCATGGCTTTACAGTCTGGTGGCAACCCTGGCACCACAGATATTCCCACCCACCATGCAATCTGCGGACGGCAATGTGCCGGTCTATTTCGAAGCGGCCGCCGTGATCACCGTGCTGGTGCTGTTGGGGCAGGTACTGGAATTGCGCGCCCGCGATAAGACATCCGGTGCCATCCGCGCCCTGCTGGACCTGGCTCCCAAGACCGCACGGCGCATTCGTTCTGATGGCAGCGAAGAAGAAGTCCCGCTGACCGAGATCGAGATTGGCGACCGCCTGCGGGTGCGCCCCGGCGAGAAAATCCCGGTGGATGGCAAGGCCGTCGAGGGGCGCTCCTCCATCGATGAATCAATGGTAACCGGGGAATCCATGCCGGTCACAAAGGCGGCTGGCGACGCGGTGATCAGCGGCACCATCAACACGTCGGGCGCACTGGTGATCGAGGCTGAAAAAGTCGGCAAAGACACGCTGCTCGCACGTATCGTGCAAATGATCGCGCAGGCACAGCGCAGCCGCGCGCCCATTCAGCGGCTGGCTGACCGCGTTGCCTCGTGGTTCGTGCCGCTTGTCATTGCGGTCGCGCTGGCGGCTTTCGCGGCCTGGATGCTGTTTGGCCCGGCCCCAAGGATGGCCCATGCGCTGATCGCGGCGGTGGCCGTTCTGATCATTGCCTGTCCCTGTGCGCTGGGGCTGGCCACGCCCATGTCGATCATGGTGGGGGTGGGCCGCGGCGCGCAGCTTGGCATTCTGGTCAAGAATGCCGATGCGCTGGAACGGCTGGAACGTGTGGACACGCTGGTCGTCGACAAAACCGGCACGCTGACCCAGGGCAAGCCTTCGGTCGTTGCCATCGCGCCGTTTGGCGAAATATCAGAGACAGAGCTTCTGAGACTGGCGGCCGGGGTAGAACAGGCCAGTGAGCATCCCCTTGCAGCCGCGATCGTGGCGGCGGCAAAGGACCGCGATATCGCTCTACCTTCGACAAGCGATTTTGACTCGCCATCCGGCAAAGGTGCAACTGGAACCGTTGACGGCCGCAGCGTCGCGCTGGGCAATCAGACGCTGATGTCCCAGCTGGGAATCGACGTCACAGCTCTTCAAGACGAAGCCGAAAAGCTGCGGCAAGACGGCGCCACCGCCATTTTTGCAGCCATCGATGGTGCAGCCGCTGGCCTGTTCGCCATCGCCGATCCCATCAAGCAGACCACGGCTGCGGCATTGAAGGCCCTGACGGCGGACGGCATCCGCATTGTCATGCTGACAGGCGACAATCGCGCCACGGCCCAGGCCATCGCCAAGCGTCTGGACATCGCCGAAGTGGAAGCCGAAGTTCTGCCCGATCAGAAAAGCGCCGTGGTCGAACGGCTGAAGCGCGAGGGCCATATCGTTGCCATGGCCGGCGACGGCGTCAACGATGCCCCGGCGCTGGCCGCTGCGGATGTCGGCATTGCCATGGGCTCGGGCACTGACGTGGCCATCGAAAGCGCGGGGGTCACGCTGCTGCATGGCGACCTGACGGGCATTGTGCGGGCGCGCCATCTTTCGCGCGCCACCATGTCGAATATCCGGCAGAACCTGTTCTTTGCATTCATCTATAATTCGGCAGGTGTGCCGATTGCGGCAGGTATTCTTTATCCCGTCTTCGGCATCCTGCTGTCGCCAGTGATCGCGGCCGCCGCCATGGCCCTGTCTTCGGTCAGCGTGATCGCCAATGCCCTGCGCCTGCGTCTTATCAAAATTGATTGAGCGCAAGGCTACATGAAGGAATCGCTGTTACATGTGGAAACAGGATGGGGACTAACCTTTGTGTTCCGCTCACCCCTCCAGATTGGCTCCTTCATCCTTGATTGGCCCCGCACCTGTCTGTAGAATAGTTCCATGCATGCTCGTTTTTTAACACGGCAAATGATCGCATTTCTTCTCACGCTGGGCGTGTTTCTCAGCGGTGTTGGGCCGTCATGGACGATGCCTATCGCGGTGGACAATGCGCCGTCTGGCATGACTGTGATGGCGGATATGCCGATGCCCTGTGCGGACATGATGCACAAGGGCGATCCCGGAAAGCAGGCGCCTGGAAAAACCCGCAATAATTCTTGTGCCGTTTGTACGGCATGTGCCGTCAATGTCGGCGCACCGCAAGGCTTCGTCGCCATAAACCTGCGGCAGAATGGTATGGCGTGTCCGGCATTGCAGGCCGCTCACCTAGACGCCATAGCGACCCCTCCCGCATTTCGACCTCCCATTCTGCGCGCTTAAAGACGTTCGCGCGCGCTAGGCGAGCATAGTCGCTGCGCCGGGCCCTGCGCTTTCTGCGCGCGCCCATATCACACTTCATTCCAATTCATTTATTCAGCCCCGCGCTTCCGTGCGGGCGGGAGAGATCCATGTACGCCTATAAGATCAAGAAACACATCGCTTGTGCCGCAATCACGACGCTGGCATGGGGCTGTTTGCCCACAGCTTTATATGCTGCGGGCATGGACATGCCAGCAAACAAGCCAGCGGCGGCAGTGACGGCCGGTTATCGATATGAGCTTGCAGGACCGATCAAGTCGAACAATGGCAAGAGCATTGTGCCGATCCGCCTGATGCGGAATGGCAAACCGGTTTCTGGAGCGGTCATCATTCAGCCGCGTGCCGACATGGGGCCCATGGGAATGGCTAGCATGACGGCACCAATCAAGGCTCTCGGTGAAAATCCGCCCGGCACGTACCGTTTCGAGATTGATAACGGTCCGATTTGGAACAAGCCGGATAGTTGGGCCCTTCACTTCTCTGCCAAGGTTCAAGGCGTCGTTCAGACCGTAAACGGAAGCCTTACCGTTACCCTTGTGCCCTGACACCAATGTCATACGGCATTCGGAGCGCCGGCATGACAAACCGCGTGCGTCCAGAAAGAGACATCTCATGCAGATCACTCGTACGCAAACTATCCTGTTGGTCCTGATCGCAGTTGCGCTTGTCGCTGCTGGCGCAGGTGCAGGATATCTGTTCCGTTCGCAGGTAACGGAACAGCCACACCGCGCTGCATCTTCCAAACCACAGGGCGTGACAGAACCCGCGAGCAAAACGCCGCTTTACTATCAGGACCCTGATGGAAAACCTGATTATTCTGATGCGCCAAGGAAAACGGCCGATGGGCGTGATTACACGCCAGTTTATGCACAAGGCCCGGCATCAGCACAGGACAGGCCAGAAACTGGCGATAAAAAGATCCTTTATTATCGCAATCCGATGGGCCTGCCCGATACATCGCCCACGCCCAAGAAAGACTCCATGGGGATGGACTATATCCCGGTTTACGCAAACCAGGATGAGGCGGGCGTGGTGAGTGTAAGCGCGGCACGCATGCAGATGCTGGGCGTCCGAACCGAACCGGCCCGGATGCACAAAGCCATCGGCAGATCAGTCCAAGCACCAGGAACAGTTCAGGTCGTCGAAAGCAATATCGCGGTTGTCACGACGAAGTTCGATGTGGTTGTCGAAAAATTACTTGTCTCCACCACGGGCACGCAAGTGCGCGCAGGTCAGCCGTTGGCGCGGGTATGGATCGATACGCCTGATACCATGATGCAGCGCGGACCGGATGTTGTCTCACGCCAGATAAACTTCGTGCTCGCGCTGCAAGACAAGGATGTTGCTACCATTAAACAGGCCGAAACCATCCTGCGGCAATACGGTATGCCAGAATCTGCGATTGCGGAAATCCGCCGTACCGGGCGTGCTGTCCGCGAAATCACGCTTGTCGCGCCGCGTTCCGGTATCATTCTGGATAAGCAGGCGCTGGAAGGCATGCGATTCAACACTGGCCAACCGCTGTTCAAAATTGCCGACCTGTCCAAAATCTGGGTCATCGCGAATGTTTCAGAGCAGGACATCGGCGCTGTCCGGCGGGGGCAGGCGGCGCACGTGTCGTTTGTGGCGTTCCCGGAACGCAGCTTCACCGGCAAGGTCGACTTTATCTATCCCACTTTGATGGCTGAAACCCGCACGGGACGGGTTCGGATCGTTCTTTCCAACAAGGATGGGCTATTGCGGGAATCCATGTATGCGTCGGTCGCAATTGATACCGCAGACGCTGTGGGCAATCCGGTCCTGACCGTGCCGGATTCTGCAATCATTGATAGCGGTGCGTCTCAGGTGGTGCTGGTGGCCAAGGGCAAGGGCCGCTTTGAACCGCGCCCGGTTCAGATCGGTGCGCGCGGTGATGGCGTGGCGCAGATTCGCTCTGGTCTCAAGCCGGGCGAAGATGTGGTGATCGGCGCCAATTTTCTGATCAATGCAGAAAGTAATCTGCGGGCCGCGTTGCAGACTTTCAACGATGGCAAGGCGAAGAACGACACCGGAATGACCCCATGATCGCACGCCTCATCGAGCTTTCGGCCCGCAACAAGCTGGCTGTCCTGCTGCTGACCGCCACTCTGATAGCAGTAGGGGGCTGGGCGGTCATCAACACGCCGCTAGATGCCATTCCTGACCTCTCCGACCCACAGGTTATCGTCTACACTGAGTATACCGGTCAGGCGCCACAAGTCGTCGAGGACCAGGTCACCTATCCACTCACCACAGCGCTTCTTGCGGTGCCGAAATCCAAGGTCGTGCGCGGCTTTTCATTTTTCGGTGTCTCGTTCGTCTATGTCGTGTTCGAGGACGGCACCGACATTTACTGGGCTCGAAGCCGTGTTCTGGAATATCTGAACTTCGCCCAGAAGAGTCTGCCCGTGGGCGTGACGCCCTCTCTGGGACCAGACGCAACCGGCGTGGGTTGGGTGTTTGAGTATGCCGTGGTCGGGGCCCAGCGTACGCTTGCCGAATTGCGCAGCATCCAAGACTGGTTCATCCGATTTCAGCTTACCGAAGCTGACGGCGTGGCAGAAGTCGCCAGCGTTGGCGGCTTTGTAAAACAGTATCAGGTGGTGGTCGACCCCAACAAGCTGCGAAGCTTCGCTATACCTCTGTCCACGGTCACAAACGCCATTCGCGCCAGTAACGCCGATGTGGGTGGCAGCACGATCGAGATGAGCGAACGCGAATATATGGTGCGCGGTCGTGGCTATCTAAAAGACGCCGCAGACCTAGAGAACATTGTTCTCAAAAGCGCTGGCGGTACGCCCGTTCTCGTTAAAGACATCGCCCGCGTGGAATTGGGACCGGCGAGCCGCCGTGGTTTGGCTGAGCTCAACGGTCAGGGCGAGGTTGCCGCCGGGATCGTCCTGCAACGGGACGGCGAGAATGCCCTCAACGTCATCAAAAGCGTTAAACAGAAGATAGCCGAGATTGCCGACAGCCTGCCGAAAGGCGTTTCGATTCAGACTGTCTACGACCGCTCGGACCTCATATATCGCGCCATTGAGACCCTTAATCGCACCCTGATAGAGGAAGCTATTATCATTGCGTTGGTCTGCATGGTCTTCCTGCTTCATGTCCGCAGTGCCCTTGTCGCCATTATCATGCTGCCGGTTGGGGTTTTGATGGCATTCATCGTCATGCACGCCATGGGCATAACGGCGAACATCATGAGCCTGGGAGGGATTGCAATATCGGCCGGTGCAATGGTGGACGCAGCGATCGTGATGATCGAAAACGCCCACAAGCGACTGGAACGGGCCGGTCCCGAAGAGCACCGCGTTGAAATTCTCATCAAGGCGGCGCGGGAGGTGGGTCCCGCCCTGTTCTTCAGCCTTCTGGTTATCACCGTCTCATTCCTTCCTGTCTTTACGCTGGAGGGGCAAGAGGGTCGGCTTTTCAAACCTCTCGTTTATACGCATACATTCGCGCTTGCGGCGGCAGCTCTGCTGTCAGTGACACTTGTTCCGGTTCTGATGATCCTGTTCGTGCGGGGCAGGATTTTGCCCGAACGAAAGAACCCGATAAATCGCGCACTGATATGGGTGTATCGGCCGGTCATCGATAAAGTATTGCGACACCCTAAACTGACCATCGTCGGCGCCCTTCTTGTGCTTGCAATTTCTGTCTATCCCGTCACGCGGATTGGTAGCGAATTCATGCCCACGTTGAATGAAGGCACGCTGCTTTACATGCCGGTCAGCCTGCCCAGCATGTCGATTACCAAGGCTGGAGAGCTGATCCAGCTGCAGGACAGGATCATCAAAAACTTTTCAGAAGTGGAATCGGTATTCGGCAAAGCTGGACGCGCAGAAACGGCCACCGATCCCGCTCCCATAGAGATGTTCGAGACGATCATCAATCTCAAGCCTCAGGAAACCTGGCCCGAAGGCATGACGATTGACAAGCTGATCGCCGATATGAATCAGGCCCTGCTGTTCCCCGGCGTCAGCAATGCCTGGACCATGCCGATCAAGGCCCGCATCGACATGCTGTCAACCGGCATTCGAACCCCCGTTGGGGTCAAGGTCTATGGTCCAGACCTAAACCAGATCGATCGTCTTTCCAGAAAAATCGAGGCTGTGGTGCGCAAGGTACCTGGAACGACCAGTGCTTTTGCGGAGCGGGTTTTGGGGGGATATTATCTCGACATCGAGCCGGATCGCATCGCGCTTGCCCGTTACGGTCTCGCAATCGACGATGTCCAGAAAGTTGTTCGCACCGCGTTGGGCGGCGAGAATGTTACCGAAACCGTTGAGGGGCGCGAGCGCTATGGCGTCATTGTGCGCTATCCGCGCGATTTTCGCGACGATCCCGGTGCCATCGCCCGCGATGTTCTGGTAAACGGGCCTGACGGCACGGCGATTCCGCTGGGGCAGGTGGCATCTGTCCGCATCGTCCCGGGCCCGCCTTCCGTTCGCACGGAAAATGCCCAGCTCGTCAGCTATGTCTATGTCGATATGCAGGGGCGCGATCTGGGTGGCTATGTCAATGAAGCCCGAAAGGCCGTCGCCGATCAGGTGGCAATGCCGCCCGGCTACCATATCGAATGGAGCGGGCAATTTGAGTATCTGCAGCGCGCAACCGAGCGCCTCAAAATGGTCATCCCGGTGACGCTTCTGGTGATATTTCTGCTGCTCTACATGAACTTTCGACGGCTGACAGAGACCTTTATCGTCATGCTGTCAGTCCCCTTCGCGCTGACCGGCGGATTCTGGTTGATGTACTTCATGGGCTTCAACATGAGTGTCGCGGTCGCTGTTGGCTTCATCGCTTTGGCGGGTGTTGCTGCTGAGACCGGCGTCGTCATGCTGATCTATCTGGACAATGCGTTGGCCGAGGCCATTGCCCAATGCAAAAAGGACGGCCGGACGTTCACTGCGCGCGAGCTTTATAACGCGATTATCGAAGGAGCCGTCGAACGGGTACGCCCCAAAATGATGACGGTTGTCGCCATCATGGCGGGCCTGTTGCCTATTCTCTGGAGTGTGGGGACCGGCTCGGAGGTGATGAAACGGATCGCCGTACCGCTGGTTGGTGGCATGCTGTCATCCACCATTCTCACGCTGGTGGTGATCCCGGCGATCTATGCCATAGTCAAAGGACGTACAGCCACAAGATCATGACTGAAATCATTGGTGCAGACTAACAGTCGTCATTGTTAAAGATGCTCAACATGGTTCTGAGGGGGGTATGATTTTTCCCGTTCATCGCAAGCTCTGTCAATTTATGTCAGTCGGATATTGAACGGATGCAATCGGTCGAGAGCTTCGGCAGGAACTGAGTGATCAAAGCGGCCTTCTAGAAAAGTTCACTATAGATCCAGGGAAATGAGGTGTTTGAGCTCCTGCCTGCTAGCTGTGCTCGAATTATACCATTGAACTTGAACATGTTTATAGCGCCTACATGCGAATGATAATCTATCGCATATTTCTTGACGTTGACGAGCCATACGCGTTTAAGTGCAGAAATGACGAACCCATTACATAGCCCCCCTGTCTTTAGCCTCGCATTTTGGCTTGAAGCCCGCGGCCAATCTCGCAGCAGGCAGGCACGGCTGCTTACGATAGCTGTTGCACTCATTGCCGCTCTACTAAATGCTTTTCCTGCATCGGCTGAAACTGCCGACGTTCAGACCACATGGCAGCTACTCGATTATATCGCCGTCGATTATGGCGGCGCGGTCGACAATGGTGCGGTTATCAGTCAGAGCGAATTTGCCGAGATGAACGAGTTTGCGGGTACAGCAGCTGCCCAGTTGGCCAGCTTGCCGCCCAAGCCAGAACGGCGCCAATTGATTGGTGATACAACCCGATTGCGTGCGCTTATCGCAGCAAAGGGCTCACATAAAGATGTGGTGGTGCTTGCCCATCATATCGCTGCCGATCTGCTCAAGGCTTATCCCGTCCCGCTGGCACCAAAAAACGCCCCCAATGTGTCAAGGGGGACCACCTTGTTTGCGCAGAATTGTGCAAGCTGTCACGGCATGTCGGGCAACGGTCAAGGACCTGACGCTGGCCAACTGGCCACACCACCAGTCGCCTTCACTGATCGTGAACGTGCGCGCCAGCGCAGCTTGTTCGCATTGCAGCAAGTTATTAGCAACGGCATCGAAGGTACTGCGATGCCGAGTTTCTCGGCATTGCCGGCGACCGATCGCTGGAGCCTTGCGTTCAAGGCGGGTGGTTTTGCCTTTCCCGAAGCGCTGGCCCATCAGGGTGAAAAAATCTGGAAGTCCGATCCAGATGTTCGCAAGCAGATTCCCGATCTTAAAGCTCTTGTCGCAATTACCCCGGCGACCCTCGCAAGCATCATTGGACAAGTCAGGGCAGATGCGGTGATCGCCTATTTGCGCCGCCATCCAGAAGTCTTATCGAAAAACACACAATCGTCCAGTGCGCTAGCTATTGTCCGATCCAAGCTGGCAGATAGTGTGAGTGCCTATCGTGCGGGCGATCATAGGTTGGCAAAAAAGCTAGCGCTTGCCACCTATCTCGATGGCTTCGAGCCGATCGAGCCGGTACTCGGCGCCCGTGACTCCACATTGATGGCGCATATCGAACGCAACATGGGCGAATTTCGTGCAGCAATCAGCAAGGGCGTCCCTGTCAATGAAGTTGTGACCAAGGCGGCCGTGCTCGACGCGCTTTTCGATGATGCTGATCGTGTGCTGACGTCTGATGCGGGCAGCGGCGTCACGACATATGTTGGCGCGTTCACCGTTTTGCTGCGTGAAGGTCTTGAAGCGCTTTTGATCGTTATCGCGATGTTCGCATTTCTCGATAAGGCCGAACGGCGTGATGCCCTGATTTATGTCCATTGGGGTTGGGTTGGTGCCTTGATTGCGGGTGCTGTGACATGGGTGGTTGCGACCTACGCGATCGCTATCAGCGGTGCCAGCCGCGAACTGACCGAAGGCTTTGGATCTATCCTGGCTGCAATCGTATTGTTGTCGGTTGGCATCTGGATGCACGGAAAATCACAGGCTGGCGAGTGGCAACGCTATATCGGCGCAAAATTTTCGAAGGCGCTTGATCGCAAATCCGGATGGTTCCTGTTCGCACTTGCGTTCGTTGTGGTCTATCGCGAAGTGTTCGAGACGATCCTGTTCTATGCCGCACTTTGGGCACAGGGAAGCGGAGTGGCGATGCTGGCCGGTGCGGGAACGGCAGTGCTGGTGCTTGGCACCATCGCCTGGGTAATGCTGCACTACAGCCGCAAATTGCCGATAACGACCTTCTTCAAATATAGCTCATGGCTGATGGTTATTTTAACGGTGGTTCTTGCTGGAAAAGGCGTTGGTGCACTTCAGGAGGCAGGGCTGATCGGCATCTCGCCCATTATGGAATTGCCGCGCATTTCTATCGTGGGCTTCTTCCCAACAATTCAGTCTATCTTGGCCCAATTTATAGCAGTGGCCGCACTCACAGGTGGTTTCGTGTTTAACCGGCTACGTCGTAGCATTGCAATGTAATTTTGCTCCAAGCACGTCCTTCGTCTGCTTGCCGGTTGTCACCAGTGAATGGTACGCGAAACGCATCCCGGATGTTTGTGATGTCTACGCCGCATCACGAAAAGCGATCATGCTGACGTACGGCAGGGTGTGTTCAATTACATCGAGATGATTCCACAATCAGGAGTGCAAGCATATGAGAATCGGGATGCTGTTACCCGTCGAGTTCAAACGGCAGCAGGAAATGCGAACCGAGGGTGTCGAGAAAGCTCGGACTATTCACTCGGAACTATTTCTATATTTTTGCTTTTAGATAACTGTAGCAAGACCAAGGGACTGCCGGACATGCAGCAGACTCCCGACATGATGGCCAACGGCATGATGCACGGTCCCATGATGTGGGGTATGGGGATCGGATGGATTCTGATCCTCATCCTCGCCGTTCTCGGAATTGCGGCATTGGTCAAATACTTGATCACCAAGCAAAAACCGTGAATTGCACGGTCCCCCCCCGGCTTTGTGAATAGTCTTTTCCTAGCCCGTCTTTGAATGTGTTGTCGAGGTGAAGGTGTTTCGGGACCGTTTTCCAAGCTAAAAAGCCGCTTGACCCTCTAGCGACTTTAGGTTGTATGTTGACCGTCTTCGAATCCAAAAGTGTCGATTTCAGTATATTTAAAGCGAATGATGAAGAAACTTGTCGCCCTTCTTATGCTTATTGTCTGGTCGGTCAGTCTGACTGTATCAGCGTCTGCAAGTATGGCTATTCTGTGCGTAGAGACGAATGGAAAAGCTGTACTTGAATATTCCGCAGGCACGCATTGCGACGACGTAACCGCAGCACTCACGGCACATACCAAATCTGCCGATGTTATTGTGCATTGTGCGGACTGTGTTGATAGTCCTCTAGCGTCCACCTGTTACGCTGCACCAAGGCTGTCCGACAAAGCAGCCTTCATCCCCATCGCGACCTATAGCACCGCGTTTCTCGCCACCACACATAACTACGACATAGCCTATTCGCGGGGATCGGATATATCAGCCGAACCTTCTGCGATGCGTTCGGCCTATATTGGCCAACGCGAGACCATCATCATCCAGCAATAAATTCTGCGCGAAAGAATCCGATGGCCCGATGCAGGCCATTTTTGGCGTTCGCGCGATTTAATTTTTGCTGGAGTCTGTTGATGACGTTTCCACTCGGCCGCGCCCGGCCTCTTTACAATTTGCGATTGTTCTCGAATCTTCCGGCTCAAATCGCTGGCATATGCTTCTTGTTTGGTGCGGGACAGTTTCTTCCTCAGGGGGCCTTTGCGCAAAGTGTCGCCACAGCGCCACCAACCCCGCATATTCTCTCGCTCTCTCAAGCGATCGAACGCGCGGCGGCGTTCTCTCCCAAGCTGGAAGCGGCGGCATCTGAGATCGCGGCTGCCACTGGCAGCGAGCTGCAAGCTAGCCTCTACCCCAATCCGCAAGCCACGATCCAAATGGAAAACTTTGGTGGGTCGGGACCGCTTAGCGGATTCAAGGCTACCGAAATGACGGCCGGGGTATCCCAACTGATAGAGTTGGGCGGCAAACGCCAAGCCCGCAAAGATGTTGCGCTCGCCAACCGTAAAGCGGCTGAGGTGGATGCCACCACAGCGCGACTCGATCTCGCGCGTGACGTTTCCATTGCTTACGCAGACGCGTTGGCAGCCCAAGATGGCGTGAATATTACCAAAGACACAGAGCTTGCCGCCAGGCAGGTGCTTGATGATGTGATCCGTCGCGTCAATGCGGCGCGCGATCCAATTTTCCAAAGAAGCAAGGCGGAAGTCGCATATTCCACCAGCATGGTCGCACGGAAAAGTGCAGAACAAGCCAGCCTTGCAGCGTTGCAACGGCTGGGGAGATACTGGGGTGCCAAGACGGTCGACGAAACGCTGGTAGATCCGGTTGCCGCCCACCTCGACGCTCCATTGCCCATCGAAGTATACGAAGCGCGGCTTCGAGATGCACCCGACTTTGTGCGTTACGAGCATCTTCGCGAAATGCGTGAGGCCGAACTGCGGTTGGCGCAAGCGAACGCGATTCCAGACATCACAGCAAGCGGCGGAATAAGGCAGGTTTCCGGTACCAATAGCGTGGCCTTCCTAGCCGGTCTTTCCATTCCCATCCCTATCCTCAACCAAAATCAGGGCGAGATCGCCAGAGCCCAGGCCGAACTCCGCAAAATCGGACAGGAACGCCGCCAAGCGGAGCAGGAAAGGTCGCAGAACTTAGTGACGGTATGGACGAACTGGCAGACGGCATGGCTGGAATCGAACACCATTAAGAATGACTCGCTTCCCAAGGCTGAACGCGCCTTCCGGTTGGCCCTAGAGGGATATCGCCGAGGCGCCTTCGAGTACCTGGAAGTTCTGGATGCGCAGCGGACCTTCTTTGAACAAAGAGCCAGCTATATCAGGGCGATCGCTACTCTTCATGATGCACGGGCGCAAACTGAGAGGCTGGCACCTCCGGCTGACTCGACCAACCTAAATATGGGACTGAACCAATGAACCGCCAGATAGTGCGTCTTTTCGCGATGGGCTGCCTGATAACCGTGGCGGGTCTTGCGGCTTGTTCGAAAGAAAAAAAAGCGGCGCCCGTTGAAAAGCGCGCGGCAGGACCACAGGTGGTCGCCATCACACCTCAGGCCGCTAAGGCCGCTGGAATCCAGATCGCAATCGCGGGGCCGGCAGATATACGCGAAACTATCGCGCTCTTCGGTACGGTCAGGTCCAATGGCGAGAAGGAACAGAACGTTCGAGCCCGCTATCCCGGAACGGTACGCAGCGTCAGAAAAAGCATCGGAGATACAGTGGCTCGCGGCGAAACGCTTTTGACTGTCGAATCCAGCTCCAGTCTCCAAACCTATGCGATTACGTCTCCCATAAACGGCACTGTGTTGGACCGAAAGGCCAATGTTGGTGACACGGTAGATGGCGTAACGATATTGATGCGGGTAACAGACCTGTCATCGGCCTGGGTCGAGTTCGCAGTCTTTGCGCGCGATTTGGGTCATGTCCGAGCAGGCATGCCGGTGCGCGTAACTGCAGCGGACGGTCATTTTCTTGCGCAGGTCCGTCTAGATTATGTTGCGCCATCCGGCGATTCCGGTAACCAAAGTGTTGTAGCCCGCGCGACGGTCGACAATTCTGGCAAGGAGTGGGTGCCCGGACAGTTCGTTTCCGGCGATGTTGCAATCAGCGAATTTCAGGCGCCCGTGGCGGTATTGTCCGCAGCGCTTCAAACCATGGACGGAAAGCCAGCAGTCTTTGTGCAAACTGCCCGAGGCTTCGAGCCGAGGTTGGTAGGCGTGGGACGTCGATCTCAGACGGCTGTCGAGATCACTGATGGACTGCATGCGGGCGAGCGTTACGCCACTACCAATAGTTATCTGGTCAAAGCTGATTTGCTTAAAGGCGAAGCGGAGGAAGAGTGATATGAAGCGCATTGAAGCCATCATCCAGCTGCATAAACTCAGCAAAGTTGTCACGGCGTTGCATGCGCTCCCCCGGTTTCCGGGCTTCACCGTTCTACATGCTCACGGGCAAGGCCATGGCAAGGGAGTAGGCGGCGTCTTTGCCTACGATAACAAAGAGGGTCTGCTATATAACCGGTGCAGCGTGTTACTTATCCTATGCGAGGCACAGTCCTCCACGACAATTGTTGAAACGATCAGAAGCGCCGCTCATACCGGGCAAGCTGGTGACGGTCTCATCAGCGTTATGGATGTCGATTCGATTATTCGAATTGGCAAGCCGGAGGGGCAAGAGTGATCAATCGCATCATTGATATTGCCATCCGCAATCGCTGGATGGTTATGCTCGCAGTTCTAGGATTTGTCGCCTTCGGCACCTACCAGTATAATAAATTGCCGATTGACGCTGTCCCCGACATCACCAACGTCCAAGTCCAGATCAACACCCAGGCACCCGGGTTTTCGCCGTTGGAAGTCGAACAACGCGTAACCTTTTTGGTGGAAACAGCGATGGCGGGGCTTCCAGGCTTGGAACGCTCACGGTCGGTGTCCGCCTATGGCCTTTCCCAGGTCACGATCGTGTTCAAAGAGGGATCTGACATTTATTTCGTGCGGCAGCTCGTCAATGAGCGGCTGCAGGAGGTCCGTAGTCAATTGCCCGCCAATGTGGAGCCGCAATTGGGCCCAGTCTCGACAGGCTTGGGTGAAATCTATCTTTACACCATCAATGCAGTAGACGGTGCCTCAAAACCAGATGGCACGCCTTATACGTCGACAGATTTAAGGGCTATCCAGGACTGGATCATTCGTCCGCAGTTGCGCCAAGTGCCTGGTATATCCGAAGTCAATTCCATTGGTGGATACGCCAAGCAATATCAGGTCGCCCCGGATCCGGCACGGCTTCTGTCATTCGGCATATCACTGTCCGATCTTATCAACGCGCTTCAAGCCAACAATCTCAATGTCGGGGCTGGCTATATCGAGCGCAACGGCGAGCAGTTTCTGGTGCGGGTGCCGGGTCAGTTGGCTGACGAAGATGCCATTCGCCGCGCTGTGGTCTCCACCCATGATAATGTGCCCATCACAGTGAACGATGTTGCAACGGTCAGTATCGGTAAGGAGTTGAGAACCGGCGCGGCAACTCAGGACGGACATGAAACCGTCATTGGTACGGCGATGATGCTGATCGGTGAAAACAGCCGCACGGTAAGCCAAGCTGTCGGAGAAAAGCTAAAAGAAATCAACAAACGGTTGCCGCCAGGTATTAGTGCCAAGCCAGTGTATGACCGCACAGTGCTTGTCAACAAGACAATCGGAACCGTCCAAAAGAACCTGATTGAAGGCGCCATCCTCGTCATCGCCGTCCTCTTTTTGTTTTTGGGCAACTTGCGTGCGGCATTGATTACCGCAGCCGTCATCCCTCTTGCCTTGCTGGCCACCTTTACCGGGATGGTGCAGGGCGGCGTCAGCGGTAACCTGATGAGCCTTGGCGCCCTGGACTTCGGCCTGATTGTCGATGGAACCCTGATCGTCGTGGAAAATTGTATTTCGCGACTTGCGCAAGCCCAGCATCACAAAGGGGAGCTTCTGGAACGCAGTGAACGGTTTGAAACCGTGTTCAACGCGACCCGTGAAGTCTTCCGTCCCAGCCTAGTCAGTGTAGTCGTCATCGTTTTGGTCAATTTTCCAATCTTCGCACTGAACGGCGTGGAAGGGAAAATGTTCCAACCGATGGCCTTTGCCGTTGTAGTTGCATTGATCGGGGCTCTAGTGTTTTCGATCACGTTCGTTCCGGCCGCCTGTGCGATTTTCCTGACGGGTAAAATCAACGAGGGTGACAATTGGCTGGTCCGCGGCGCCAAACGTATCTATGGCCCCCTCCTGGACAGGGTTTTGAAATTCCAAAGATTGGTCGTGGCGGGGGCGCTCGCATTTGTCCTTGTCTGCGGCTTTCTGGCCTCGCGAATGGGTGCGGAGTTCATACCGAATTTGGATGAAGGCGATATCGCCATCGAGACCAACCGGCCCGTCAGCACGGGTATCGAGCAGGCAGTCGCTATGCAGCTACAGCTTAACCGGGCTCTCATGGCCGTTCCCGAAGTGAAAACCGTTTTTGCCCGTAATGGGACGGCGGAAGTCGCCACCGACGTGATGCCGCCCGGCAAGGCTGACGTTTATGTCATGCTGAAGCCGCACGATGCCTGGCCCGATCCTGGCAAGAGCAAAGAAACGTTGATCGCCGAGCTCGAGAAGGCGGCCAGCACCATCCCCGGTACCGTCGTCAGCTTCACCCAACCGATCCAGCTGCGCTTCAACGAGTTGATTTCCGGCGTACGCAGCGATGTGGCGCTCAAGATATTTGGGGATGATCTTGCAGAATTGGTTCGCTTAGCAGACCAGGCGCAGCGTATGCTCACCAAAATTCCTGGTGCGCAGGATGTGAAGATGGAGCAGGCGTCCGGGCTACCCATACTAACGGTGGAACCGAACCGGATTCAATTGGCCCGCTATGGTCTTGAAGTCTCGAATGTGCAGGACGCTGTCTCAGCCGCGCTCGGTGGTAAAGAGGCGGGTCTCATTTATGAGGGTGATGCCCGATATCCCCTAGAGGTGAGATTGCCGGAAGGTTTGCGGACAGACCCCGAAGCCCTCAACCGGCTGCCTCTGTTACGTAAGGGCGGCGATTATATTCCTTTGACTGAAGTCGCCAGCCTCAAGACAGCCGAAGGGCCGAACCAGATATCTCGCGAAAACGGCAAACGCTATATCGTTGTGATGGCCAACGTTCGGGGACGCGATCTGGCGGGTTTTATCGGTGATGCCCAAAAGATCGTCGCCCAGGAACTAAAGCTTCCGCCTGGATATTATGTTGAATACGGCGGCACCTTCGAGCAGCTTGCCTCCGCTACGCAGCGCCTAAGTCTGCTGGTCCCTTTCTCCCTTTTGCTTATTTTTGGGCTCCTCGTACTGACTTTTAGTTCGGTGAAGGATGCCTTGATTGTATTCTCCGGCGTTCCCCTTGCCCTAACTGGGGGCATCTTGGCGTTGCTGCTGCGCGGCATTCCGCTTTCTATTACGGCCGGGGTAGGATTCATCACTCTTTGTGGCGTCTCGGTCTTAACGGGCGTTATCATGGTTTCGTATATTCGGGACCTCGTACGGGATGGACATCCATTGGGAGACGCGATCCGAGAAGGGGCTATGACACGGCTACGTCCTATTCTGATGATAGGTCTGGTTGCTTCTCTGGGATTCTTACCTATGGCGCTTAATGTCGGTACGGGCGCCGAAGTACAACGGCCCCTGGCGACGGTGGTCATTGGCGGTATCATATCTGCGACCTTGTTATCTCTTTTCGTGCTGCCCGCGCTATATCAGATCAGTCATGGGCGCAGACAAACCAATATGCTGAAGGAAGAGGAAGTCATGCGTGGGACATGATCATGCGCAGGCGTCATCGGGGCCAGGAGGAACAACGTCCGGGCGTTATTCCTATCGGCTGGGAATCGCGCTCGGTCTAACGCTTACTTATATGTCTGCCGAAGTCATTGGCGGCATCCTGACTGGCAGTTTGGCGTTGTTGGCCGATGCGGCGCATATGCTAACAGACGCCGCAGGGCTGGGTTTGGCGCTATTGGCGATACACTTTGCTGCCAAACCGGCGACGGCGCAAAAAACCTACGGCTATATGCGAGCAGAAATCTTGTCCGCTCTTGCCAACTCAACGTTCTTGCTCTTGATAACCGGCTACATCCTTTATGAGGCATACACGCGGTTTGTGTCTCCTCCTGAAATAGCTAGCACACCTATGATGATCGTTGCTGTCATCGGCTTGATCGTTAATCTTATCAGTATGCGCATCCTTTCAAGCGGCTCGTCGGAGAGCCTTAACGTGCGGGGCGCATACTTCGAAGTGCTAAGTGACATGTTAGGCTCTATCGGGGTCATAGTCGCGGCCTTGGTAATCAAGTTCACAGGTTGGACCGTTGCTGATCCGATTATCGCTGCCGCTATCGGACTGTTTATAATTCCCCGAACCTGGCGTCTGTTAAACGAAACTGTTCATATTCTTTTGGAAGGTGTTCCAAAGGATATCGACCTAGCCGAGGTCGCGAAATCGCTTTCCTCTATCGAAGATGTGGGGGCGATACACGATCTCCACGTTTGGACGATTACCTCTGGCATGAACGCGATGAGCGTTCATATTAGGGTGGCAATGTCGGCTCAAAGCCCTGTCGTTTTGCAACGCGCGCGTGAGATTATGAGGGCCAGGTACAATATTGAACACGTTACTATACAGATTGAGACAGACGATCAGTGTTCCAACGAAGTGCATTTGCCGGTATGATTTGCTCGCGGAAGAAGTTAAGCTGCGGGAGGCTCGCATTGCTGCGTCAACGAGAGCGCGCTGGTAGGCGATTGAGCCGAATGCCACTGTAGTGCCGTAATGCAGCCCCGTGCGCGAGAGCGGGGGGCGATAGCGGGTCTTTGGGTCGATGCCTACTTGCCAAATTCCCACTTCTCCCCAATAGGAGACCATCAAGGTTTCACGCCCGTCTCCTTGTCGGTGTGCCGTAGAATGGCCGTATAGGATGGCGACAGAACGCGAGGATGGAGCGGGTATTTACCAGGCACGTCGAATTTGAAGTTGGTCCCGTAATGTGGCCCATCATTGGCTGCCATCGCCACCATGGTGCCTAATGTCGACTAGGCTTTGCCCAGATTCTGAAGCTGATATTTCACGGTCAGACAGGGTCACCCAGGTCCACGAATTGACACATTGTGAATTGTTCTTGTCGGCGTGGACGTCGAACTCGAGATGTGCGTCGTAATACCCCTGATCGAGGCTGGGCAATATCAGCGTTATATGCGCATCGGTTGCCAATAGACCGGGCGCATAATCATGCCGATCGTGACGACCGGCTTGCCGACTCCTGCCCTGACGAATACCAAGTCAGGCCACGGCGAGAAGATGAGCTATTCACATTTGCGACGCGTTAGATACCTGAGATTTCAACAATCTCAATCCGTTGGCGACCACCAGAAGTGAGGCGCCGACATCGGCGGCGATCGCACCCCATAGCGTGGCAAAGCCCACAAAGGTCAAAAAGACGAACGCAGCCTTAACGCCCAGCGCGAAGGCGATGTTCTGTCGGATCACCCACATTGTCCGCTTGGAGTGGTGGAGCAGCCATGGCAGTTTTTCTAGATCGTCACTCATTAACGCAATGTCGGCGGTTTCAATGGCTGCGTCGCTACCGGCCGCGCCCATGGCGATGCCTAGGCTGGCGCGCGCCATGGCGGGCGCATCGTTGACACCATCGCCCAACATCGCCACCGTGCCATAGCGCTCGATTAGGCGGCCGATTTCGGAAACCTTGTCCTGCGGCAACAACTCCGCGCGCACTTCATCAATCCCCACCTCCTGCGCAATCGCATTGGCGGTTGCGGTGTTGTCGCCAGTCAGCATGATGATGTGGGAAAGGCCCGCCTCGTGCAGCTTTCTAATTGTACCGCGGGCACCGGGACGAAGCGTGTCGGCGATGGCGATCAGGCCACAGACATGCCGTTCATCGCCAATCACGACGACAGTTTTTCCTTCGCGCTCCAAACGCCCGGCCGTCTGTGACACGGCGATATTGTCCTGCCCGCGCTCGACCAGGAATCGATGGGATCCCAGCCAGACTGGCTCACTCTCGAAGGTACCGGTTACACCTTTTCCTCCTACCATTTGTATGTTTTCGGCTGGCGGCGCAGCGATATCGTGTTTAGCAGCATACGTCAGAATTGCGCGGGCAAGCGGATGGGTGCTGCGTGCTTCCAGCGTGGCAGCGCGAATTAGAATCTCACTTTTGCTGTGTCCATTCAAAGGGACGATGTCAGTCACTTCCGGTTCGCCACGCGTGATCGTGCCGGTTTTGTCCATGGCTAATGCCTTCAGCTTCGCGGGCACCTCCATGAAAACACCGCCCTTGATCAGAACACCACTGCGCGCAGCGGCGGCGAGCGCGGCGACAATGCTGACCGGTGTCGAGATCACCAGCGCACAAGGGCAGGCGATGACGAGCAGGACGAGCGCGCGATAGAACCAATCCGTCCAGGCCGCGCCGAATACCAGCGGCGGTAACACAGCCACCCCAACAGCGAGCAGGATAACGACAGGCGTGTAGATGGCCGCGAATTTCTCGACCCATTGTTCGACATCGGCGCGTCGGCTGTGTGCGTCCTCGATCATCCGGATGATGCGTGCTAGGGTCGTATCTGCCGCGCGCTTCGTGCTGACCGCTTCTAACGCGCCGTCGCCATTGATCGTTCCGGCGAAAAGTTCTGAGCCCATATCTTTCTCGACCGGGATGCTTTCGCCGGTAATCGGTGCCTGATTGACGCCGCTCATGCCTTTAAGCACGCGCCCGTCTAGCGGTATGCGCTGGCCTGGATAAATGACGAACCGGCTTCCTTTCGGGATTTCGTCAACCGGTATTTCGCGCTCGTTTTCATCATCACCCAGAACGCGGGCTACGGGCGGAGCCAAATCAAGCAGGGCGGAGATTGCGCGTCGTGCTCGGCCCACGCTCCAACCTTCCAACGCCAGCGACAGCGCGAACAAAAAGGCGACAGTTGCACCTTCAAACAGTTCTCCAATTCCGATAGCGCCCGCAATCGCAATGATCATCAGTAGATTCATATCAGGCCGCAAACGCCTGACAGAGAACCATGCTTTCGGCAGAACGAAGCGAATGCCGAACGCAATGGCTAGTCCATATGCTGCGATCTCGAGCCACGGCATGCCATGGCCGCTATGCCCGTCAAAAAGGCCCAAAGCCGCCATGAGACCGCCCGCCAACCAGACATGCAGAATCAGCCCCAGCGCCAGAAAGCTACCGCTTACTGCGGTAAACAACGCCTGCAACCAGCGATGTCTGTCAACGGTTGTACCGACGCTGCGGTCTGCACGCCATTCTTCGGCATTCATACCTGTTCGCGCGACGGCCTTTCGAATGTCCTCGGTGTTGACGGCGTCCGCGCCCTTGAGCACAGACATTCGCCCGTTCAATACATCGAACACCAAATGGTTTTCGCCGCCTACGATTGGACCGATTTCGCGCTTCAAGACGGCGACTTCCTCAGCGCAGTCCAGTCCTTGTACCTTAAAGACGCTGCGTGCCGCGTTGGCGCCGCCCATGGGTTCGCTGGATTGTGTCAACGATTGCGCGTTGCTAGCGCCACTGACGCCACAAGCGTGCTCATGACAGCACCCGTGATCGTGGATGTGATCTTTGATATCGGCTTGTATGCCGGTCATTGAGACGCCTTCCTTTCAGGTCGAAGCACGAAAATATAGGAGCTAAAGTGACTGTAGCTTCAAGGGCGTCTGTCTGAATTCGTCAAAAGGGTCCTAAAAAGCGCGGCACCTTTCGCAGATAGGCTTCATATTCCGGGCCCAGCCGGTTGCATAACCATGGTTCCTCGGCAAAGGGCGCTGCGAATGCACACAACGCCGCAAGAAGCGAAGGACAAATGCTCAGTGCTGAATCTGATGCCAGAATAACACCAATCACGATGAGCGCATCGCCGAGATATTGTGGATTGCGCGAGAAACGATAAGGCCCTGTTGTTACTATCGGCCCGGCAAGCCCGGTCGTTGTCCAGCCGCCAAGTAGAGCCACGCCCCACCACGCAAGACAATTTCCCAGAATGATCATCACGATGCCGATGACGCGATAAAGCGCACTGAGGCCGAGACTGCCGCTGTCAAGAACCGCAACGATCATGTCGCCAGTCACGAGCAGGATGACGAAGGTCCAAACGAGCCAAAATTGCCAGCTTGCTTTTCCGATTGGAGGTGGCCAGATGCGCCACGATGGCACCGCCATCGACCAGAAAAGTAACAGAATCAGAAGTCCGCCAGAAAGCGTCGTGGTCCAGAACGCAGTCCAAAAAAGACTGAGCATTTGCATTATCCGGGTATGGCCACTAGATAAGGTTAAATTCTATAGTTACTGGAGCTTCAACATGAAAAACAGTGAACGCCTCCCGGATCGCGACCGCGCGCGTTCAATCGGCGAGCTTGGGAAGCAAACGGGTACCAAAGTCCAGACGATCCGTTATTACGAACAGATCGGGATTCTGCCAGAGCCCGCCCGCACGGCCGGGAACCAGCGCAGCTATTCGCGCGCCCATGCCGATCGTCTGGCCTTCATCCGTCATAGCCGGGAACTGGGGTTTTCGCTGGACGCTATTCGCACGCTTCTGGATTTGAGCGATGATCCTAATCGTTCTTGCGAACAGGCCGACCGGATTGCCCGCCATCATCTGCAGGACGTAAATGCCCGCATCGAAAGTCTAGCAGTACTCAAAGCCGAATTGGAGCGTATGATCCGGCAATGTCGGCGTCAAAAAATTGCTGACTGCCGCATTATCGAAGTGTTGGCAGATCACACCAATTGTACGACCGAAGATCACCACAAGCGCACTGTTGCAACAGTAGCCTTGAGAGACTTGCGTTTGCGAAATAGGTTCTGATTGTGACGATGTTCGAAAAGGCGGCCATTATTCGCTTTGGATATCGGTCCCAGTCTATCACGCAGTCAAAACTGATCTGCTGCCGGTTTTGAACACACCGAGTTTGGTGTTTAATGGTACCAGGATGATCCGAGCACCATCTTCCATCCAACCGGAAGTAGAGCATAAACATCGCTGCATTCAGCACGCGTGCTAAGACCAGGGTGCGTGGCTGAAAAAATCTCCGATGATTAAGTCACAACAATCCCGAAGCTACCCCAACGCCCTAGGTTGACTAGGCGGCGGCGCCAGAGGCTATGCCTCCTGACGCTCCAACTCGGCTAGATGGTCGATCATGTCGATTATAATGCACTGCACACGCTCATCTGTGACCACGTAAAATACTTGTTTGCCTTTTCGCTCAGATCGCAGCATCCGCGTGCCGCGCAGGAGCCGTAGATGATGGCTCACCAGAGTTGGCGAAAGTCGTGTTTCTGCCGCGATATGGGAGACACAGCGGGGCTTGGCGAGACACGCGACCACGATCCTAAGCCGACTAGCGTCCCCCATTAGTCGGAAAAGTTCAGCCAATTCGATGGCCTGATCGTTCGATATTGACAGACGGGCTTTGGTCATTGTTATCTACATATGAATATGTCTTCATATGATAGTTTCTAAAATCTGTCAATAAGTTCACAAACGCTGAGGGGCTGCAGTGAGAGCGATAAGAGTCGTACTTGCGTTTGCGGTTTTGTTTCCGTTTTTAGTCGGATGCGACAAGCAGGCGGAGAAAAAGGCCGACGACGATAAGGCATCAACGTCGCAAGCCCAGCTCACGCTTTCCAGAGAGGATGTTGAGCATCTCGGAATCGAAACAGCACCAGTAAAGACTGCACAATACACTCCCAATGTTCGCGGGTATGGAAGTGTTGTCAGTTTTGACGTGTTGGCGCAATCGGTATCGGATGTAACAATAGCGCAAGCCGCCGCACTGCAAAGTCAGGCCGCGTTTGCTCACGCCCGGGTCTTGGCAGCAGAGCAATTGATCACCCGCGACGCCCTCGCGATTGCGGAGCGGCAAGCCACCACCGACGCGGCCGCAGTCTTGTTGGCCGAGCGCAAACAGGTGGTCAGCTTTGGTCGCAACGCACCTTGGCGCTCCAAGGCCGATAGTGATGCGATTTTATCGCAGCTCGCCAGCGGGCACATGGTACTAATTCGGGTATCCTTTCCCTCCAGTGTGCCATCTCAGAATGTGCCAGAGAAGCTCACAGTTGAACGTGTGCAAAATGGTCCGGGCGGGGGTGCTTGGACTTCCTCCAAAGTGTGGCAGGCCCCGGCAGACCCTAACCTTCCCGGTTGGGGCTTTTTTGCGCTAGTCGCGAACACAGACCTGGCGGAAGGCGAACGGGTGCTAGTTTCGATGCCTGTCGGTCAGCCCATTTCCGGCGAATTAATTCCCGCCAATGCCGTGCTACTTAGCGGCGACAAGGCATGGTGTTACACGCAATCTAAGCCGGGGGGTTATGTGCGCCATCCGCTGGACATCAGCAGACCCATAAATGACGGGTACTTTGTGACGGACGGGATCAAGGCTGGGCAGGCTGTTGTCGTGCAGGGCGGAGCCCTCCTTCTCGCGCACGAACTTAACCCTTCCTCGGGCGACAAGGATTGATTCATGCGGTGGCTGGTAGCGCTGTGTTTGCGGCGCAGAGGCGCCATAGCGGCCTTGACGCTGCTGGCGCTGGTGCTTGGTGGATGGGGCGCGCTTCAGGTGCCCCTCGACGTATTTCCGGAATTCGTGCCACCGGCCGTAACGGTGCAGACCGAAGCGCCTGGGTTTGCGCCCGAGCAGGTCGAGCAACTCGTCACCAAGCCGATTGAAAACACTCTCAACGGCGCGCCGGGGCTGCTGACAATGCGGTCGGAGTCTATTCCGGGTCTTTCGGTTGTGAAACTCCAGTTTGAGGATAGCGCAAACCTTTACAACGCCCGGCAAGGTATTTCGGAGCGGTTGTCCGAGCTTGGCGGCAAGCTGCCAAGCGGCGTGGAACCGCCCAAGCTGTCTCCGTTGGTCTCCAGTACCAAGAATTTGCTGATGATTGGGCTCACCTCCGACAAAGTGGACGCTTTCACCTTGCGGGACCGCGCCGATTGGCTTTTGACGCCACGGCTGTTGGCGGTCCCTGGCGTCGCAAACATCAGCGTCTATGGCGGAAGTGTCCGCCAAATCCAGATTCAGCCGGATTTGCAGAAGTTGACGAGTTATGGCTTCTCCATCGACCAACTGGCCGATGCCGCGCGGGCCTCACTCCTGCTGCGCGGAGCCGGATTTATCGATTCCAGCAGCCAGCGCATATTAATGCAGACGCCGTCGCCCGCACCGGACCCGTATGCGGTGGGCGCCACTGTTCTGGCTGTAAGATCCGGCACGCCCATCGCCTTGCGCGACGTGGCGACGATCCAAGAAGCCGCTGCACCGCGCTTTGGCGACGCCCAGATCATGACCAAGCCGGGCGTGGTATTATGGCTTTCCAGTCAGCGCGGCGCCAATACCCTTTCCACGACACGGGCCGTTGAGACAGCGCTGTCAAATATGGTGCCGGCCTTGAAAGCTGAAGGCATCCAAATCTATCCAGCCCTACAACGGCCCGCGAATTTCATCGAGCGTGCCCTGGGTAATCTGGAAGAGGCACTCGTCATTGCCGGAGTGCTCATCCTTATCGTGTTGTATCTTTTCTTACGCGACTGGCGTTCCGCCCTCATCACATTCCTCGCCATACCCCTGTCACTGATTGCCGCTGTCGCCGTGCTGGATTGGCAGAGGTACTCCCTGAATACCATGACACTAGGCGGCTTTGCCGTATCGCTGGGTGTTTTGGTGGACGATGCCATTATCGGCATCGAAAATATTCTGCGTCGCCTGCGTGAAAACTCTGCCGACGCCTCTCCACGGGACCGCATTGAGGTCATCCTGGATGCGTCCGTGGAAGTACGCGGCCCCATTATTTACGCTACCGTCGTTGTGATCGCCGTCTTTCTGCCCGAACTGTTCGCTAGCGGTGTCCAAGGCCGGTTCGTCGGCCCCCTGGCCTTTGCCTTTATCTTGGCCGTCCTCGCCTCTCTACTTGTCGCGCTGACCACCACGCCAGCGCTCTGCGCCATCTTTCTCACTGAGAAGGGCACCCACGCGGAGCCCCGGTGGCTGACTTGGCTGAAGGCGCGTCAGGCGGGTGCAATCCAGGCGATTGATACGCACCTTGTTTGGATAGTGGGCGCGCTCATGCTGCTGTTTGTCGTCACAGTTGGGGCTCTCCCGTTTCTTGGTGGCACGTTCATGCCCGACTTCAAGGAAGGCCATTTCGTGATGGACGTTTCCAGCGCGGTGCCGGGAACCTCCATCAATGAAATGTTGCGCCTTGGCAAACGGATACAGAAGGAGGTGATTGCGCTTCCCTATGTGCAGTCGATTGAGCAGCATGTGGGCCGCGCGGAACTGAGCGAAGATACCTACGGAACACAGACTACCGAATTCCACGTCGAATTGAAGCCAGACGCCACTATCCGTCAGGACGTGGCGGAAGAACAGTTGAGGGACATTCTTTCACATTATCCAGGCCTGCAATCGGAGGTCGTCACATTTTTGGGTGATCGCATCAACGACAGTCTGACAGGCGAGGCGGCGCAGATCGCCGTGAAGGTTTTTGGCAATGACTTAGATGCTCTCGACCATACCGCTATCGATATTACACACGCAATATCTCACGTGCCCGGTGTGAGCGACCTGCAGTTCAACCGGCAAAGCGGTACGCCGGAACTGGGTATCCGGCTGTCGCCCGATGCGCTAACCGCGTCAGGCCTAAATACCCAAAATGTGCTCGACGCGATTGAAGCGGACTATTCGGGCCTTAAGGTGGGCCAGACTTACGCCGGAACGCGGTCAGTTGACGTGACGTTGCTGCTGCCAGAGCAATCTCGCCGGCGGCCGGAGGGTTTATCAAATCTGATGATCAGCGGTCCATTAGGAGCCGTGCCCCTGTCCCAAGTGGCCAATATCGCGCCGAACGATGGCCGCTACAGTATTCGCCATGACGGCGGACAACGCTTTGTGTCCGTGACCTTCAACGTCACAGGCCGTTCTCTGCAAGGGACGGTGGAGCAGGCAAAAGCGGAAATCCAGCAGCGCGTTAAACTTCCCGACGGCGTGTACCTGGAGTTCGCAGGGGCCGCCGCCGCCGAACAGAAGGCGCGCACCGAACTTATTCTTTATTCGACGATGGCGTTGGCTCTGATCGTTTTAGTACTGTTCATGTGCTTTCGCTGGCAGATACATGCGTGGCTGGTGTTGGCAAACCTTCCATTCAGCCTCATCGGCGGAATTCTAGCCATCGCTATGACCGGCATTGGCCTGTCGCTAGGCGCGATGGTTGGTTTGGTGACCGTGTTCGGCGTCAGCGCGCGCAATGCCATCCTGCTTCTTGGCCATTACGAAGAGCTGGTCATTGAGGAAGGCTGTGAATGGAACATGGCCACGATCCTGCGAGGGGCACAGGAGCGTCTTATACCGATTTTGATGACCGCCGCAGTGACGGCGCTTGGACTTTTGCCACTTGCATGGGGCCTCGCTAAGCCCGGTCATGAAATTGAGGGGCCGATGGCCGTCGCAGTACTGGGCGGTCTTTTAACATCCACTCTCCTCAATCTTATCTTTCTTCCCGTTATGGCGCGGCGCTGGAGTCACGCCCGGCTTCATCGCCAAAAACATCACGCGGTGGCGAGGCCAGCATGAGGCGCCTTGGCTGCAGCTTACTGCTTTTGTGCCTCGTGCCCCTTGCTGGTTGCGCCACATATTCCACGGCAAACGATGCGCCTGATCTGCAACGGGGAATAAATACGATTACAGGCCACGCTCACCTGATTTATAGCGTGTCTGGATATGTGAAAAATTACGACAGCGAAGACATATATCTGGTGCCGGCGGCGCAGGCCTCTTCAGCCCGAATGGTGACATCGCTCGGCAGCGCGGCAAGTGGCTATGTGTCGAGACGGCAACTTGAAGATTTCTTAAGTGCCGCGGATCGCGCACTGGTTCGCAGGGTGGAATGTAGCAATGGGGGGGCAATTTCGCTTCACAGCCATTCCGGATGGTCAGTATTTGTCCTGGCTCGAATTCTGTGGCTCATCGGGCACGGACAGAACATGACGAGCCTGATGAGTGTGGTTTCCGGCACGAACAGGAAGAAAAAAGATGTTTACTAGGAGCAAGTCTTCTAGGCAGCCCGGCATTTGTTTCAGGAGAAAGTACGTCAAGTGACCGCTTTACAAACTCTCTTCAGGGCCCAAGCCTTGCGGGTGGCACTCCCGCTGCTATTGCTTGGGGGCTGCCAATCCTATGAGGCAGTACCGCTGCCCGAAGCGCCTGACTTTGCAAGTGCGCGGGTGGGAGCGCCAACCAAGCCGCTAAGCCTTGTCGAAGTGGCAACGCTAGCGGTGCGGGAGAACCCCGCCTTGGTCGCTTCGCGGGCCAAGGCAAATATTGCATCGGCGCAAGCATTCGCAGCGGGGTTGCTGCCAGATCCACAACTGAATGCGAACTTGGAGCATCCAACGCAATCAGGGCATTCCGAGGGCTATTTGCTCGGTTTGTCCGAAGATTTGCAGGCCTTAATTATACAGCCCTCGCGCGAGGCAGCTGCCCGGGCGGCTGCGGACCAAGCCAAGCTAAACGAACTATGGCATGAATGGCAAACAGCGGAAAAGGCTAGCTTTCTTGCCATTCAAAAGTCTTTTAGCGAACGCAAGGTGAAGCTCCTGGAAAACTCGGGAGGTGTGCTATGGAACGAGGTCGAGCGCTCTGATCGGGCGTTGGCCGCCGGGAATAGCACTGTGGAAGCAGCCGGAACCGATCTTGCAGCGGCGCTGGACATTGAAAGCCAACATGCAACAGCTGCGGGAGAGGCTTTGGCGAGCGACATAAACCTCAAGCAATTGCTCAATTTGGATCCCGCGACTCATTTAGTTATCGCAGACTTGCCCGACCCGCCGGAGGTCACACGCGATAACGTCATGGACGGCCTCAAAAACGTCGTGAAAACGCGCCCCGATCTTCTAGCGCTTCAGGCTGGTTATCGCAGCCAGGAAGAGGCGGTGCGCCAATCTATACTCAAGCAATTTCCCGCTATCACGTTCGGATTTGACAGGGCTGCGGATGCCGAAAATGTTCATACCATTGGACTCTCTGTAGCGGTCAATCTCCCGATCTTTGGAAACGCCCAGGCTGCAATCCGGATTCAAGATGCAACGCGCGCGCAGTTGCGAGCGGAATATCAGGCACGTCTTGACTCGACAACGGCCGACGCTTGGCGCATTTGGCAGCAAACCCAATTGTTGCGGAAGCAGATTGCGTTACTGGAGCAAAAGTTGCCGGCTTTTCGAAATGCGGCGAAGGTCAGTGCGCAAGCCCATACAAACGGTGACCTTGACCCTGCGACCTACCTTTTATTGCAAATCTCGCTGCAGACACGAGAAAGTGAGCTTCTCGACCGTAAGGCAGCGCTTTGGAGTGACACAGTCGCCTTGGGAACTCTTTTGGCAGCGCCAATTCCGACACTGGAGAGTGAAAATTCCCCGCTGAGGCGTTGACCTCGTTCCTGTTCTCCAGGAGATCGATCAAGCCCATGCAGGGGGCAGCAATTAGTCATTCGGAAAGAGAGCATTATTTGTGTTACCGCAGGCGTAACTACCTTAGTTTAGGCGCTAGAGTATGCGCTTCGTCTGGTTGATTTCCTGCTGTTGAAATTTAACGATGCCGCTGCAGAGCTTGCGAATCTCTGTATCGGTTATGGGAACCTGATTGCACATCAGGATCGCTCCAGCCCAAACAAACAGAAAGCCATGACCTTCCTTCAAGCCCTACTTCTTGCGCTCCTCCAGGGCGTCACCGAACTCTTCCCCGTTAGCAGCCTCGGTCATGCCGTGCTGGCGCCTGCGATCCTCCATTGGCAGATCAACGAGGCCGATCCCGTTTTTTTGCCATTTTTGGTCGCGCTGCATCTCGGGACGGCGCTCGCCTTGCTCTTGTACTTTTGGCGCGACTGGCTCGGCTTTGCCGCGGCCATTGCGGGCCATGGCGAGACGGTTGCCGCCGACCGCAAGCTATTTCTGCTGCTGGTGGTGGGCTCAATACCGGCCGCCGCCGTCGGCACGATCTTCGAGCATGTCTTGCGCGCCGTCTTCGCCACACCAATGATAGTTGCAGCGTTTCTCGTCGTGAACGGCGTCATCCTTTTCATCGCCGAGCGGCTACGACGCAAACGTCGCCCCACGCGCACTATAAAGACCGCGACCCTCGCGGACGCGCTTCTTATCGGCTTTGCTCAGGCTACCGCACTTATTCCCGGCATCTCGCGCTCCGGCGTCACCATCGTCGGCGGCCTGCTGCGCGGCCTTAATCACTCAGACGCCGCACGCTTTTCGTTTCTGCTGGCGACCCCAATCATCGCAGGCGCCGCGCTGCTGGAACTTCCAAAATTGCTCCATCATGACGCCGTCACCATGCCGCTATGGCTGATCACTGCGGCGGCCCTCGTGGCTGGTGGGACCGCTTATCTCAGCACCGCGTTTCTGATGCGCTACTTCAAGCGTCACGAAGCTGACGCCCTCAACCCCTATGCCGCATATTGTATTCTCGCCGGGATCACATGCCTAATCGCTCTTCGTTGAAGAGCAATACTGGACTCTTTGCGTGATCGTCAGGATGGCTATGTACTCCAGCAACCATCTGCGCGCCAATTCCTTCTGTGCACACAAACACCATCGACATCCATATTCGGATTTCCTTGCTTCTGTTTGCGGCGTTAAGGTCCACAGGCATCAGGTAGTCATTAGCCCTTGTGATCGGGTCGAAGAATTGCCGTGGGCTATGCTGATTGCTGTCTGCTTAGCCCCAGGCTTGGGTCATGATGACAATGCCTCCAGCACTGCACATTCCGGCACCTTAGCGCCTGAACACTGAGCAGCTGTGTCCGCGAGCACCCGCTCGATTCGCTTCAGGTCGGCTATCTTGGCGCGCACGTCGGCCAGATGCCTCTCAGTCCGTTTCTTGATCTCGGCGCAGGTCTGATTGCCATCCTCGACGAGGCCGACAAGGCCACGGATTTCCGCGATAGAGAAGCCGAGTTCGCGGGCACGCATTATGAAGCCAAGCCTTGAAACGTGGCCTTCGTCATAAATTCTGTAGCCAGCCGCGGTGCGGGGTGGGGTAGGCAGCATGCCGATCTTCTCGTAGTAGCGAATTGTTTCGAGGTTGCAGCCGGTTCGCCGCGCCAGCTCTGCTCGCTGCACACCCTTTTCAGAAACGTGATCCTTCATCACAAAAACCTCTTGAGTCTGTAGCTGCTACAGACCGTATACAATATCTGACATGAATTCAAAAGGATGATCGGGTGAGCATGACGAAAGAGGAGCCCGCGCCGCTGGAGACAGTCACACCGGATCGCAGCAAAGGTTGGTTGGCAGTCGGTGGCGTTCTTGGCACCATCCTCGCCTCAGCCTGCTGCATCGTCCCGCTGGGGCTAGTGGCAATGGGCATCTCTGGTGCCTGGATCGGCAATCTGACGGCGCTGGAACCCTACAAGCCGCTGACTTCGGGCATTGCCATGGTCTTTATCGGGCTCGGCTTCTGGCATGTCTATTTTCGCAAGAAGCCTGTTTGCGTGGCTGGCACCTACTGCGCGCGCCCACAGTCTTCACGGATTACCAAGGGCGCACTCTGGGGAGCCTTGGTGCTCGTTCTTTTGTCGATCACCGTCAACTGGTGGGCCCCGCTCTTTTACTAAACACCAAGGAGAACTCGCATGAACCGTTTCACAGTTCTGACTCTCGGCGCGCTGATGCTGGGGATCCCGGCGCTCGCATCCCTAGCTTTCGCCCAATCGACCACACAAGCTTCACCCGCGCTGGCGAAGGCAAACTTCTACGTCGAGAATATGACCTGTGCGCTGTGTCCGGTGACCGTCAAGGCGGCAATGAGTGGTGTCAAAGGCGTACGCTCGGTCAACATCGATTTCCCCGCCCGCACCGCGCATGTCGTCTTCAACCCAAACCTGACCAACATGGCCGCGATCGCGCATGCATCGGAACAGGCGGGCTATCCTGCCAAGGCAGGCAGCTAAGCCATAAAGGATGCGACACTCATGAAGACCGGCATTATCGGCTCCGTCATCGTTGCGCTGTGCTGCTTCACGCCGATCCTCGTGATCGGGCTTGGTGCTGTTGGGCTGTCGGCATGGCTTGGCTGGCTGGATTATGTGCTTCTGCCAGCTCTTGCTCTGTTCCTCGGGCTGACTGCATGGAGCCTCTGGCGTCGACAAAGAGCGGCCACGTGCTGCGCGCGGGAACCCGCCTCACAGAATAAAGGATCCTGACATGGACGCGTATTGCGCCATCCCCCGCCAGAGCGACTACGATCTTGCCGTGATCGGGGCGGGTTCCGCCGGATTCTCGGCAGCCATCACGGCGGCGAACCTCGGTGTCCGGGTTGTGCTGATCGGCCACGGGCTCATCGGAGGCACCTGCGTCAACATCGGCTGCGTTCCCTCCAAGACCATGATCCGTGCCGCCGAGGCGGTTCATGGCGCGAGGGCCGCCGCCCGATTTCCGGGCCTCGCCGGTGAGGCCAGTGTCACCAACTGGTCCGCTCTCGTTGCGGGGAAAGATGGTCTGGTTTCGACGCTCAGACAAAAGAAATATGTCGATCTGTTGTCCGATTACGAGGGTGTCGACTATCTGGAGGGCCGGGCCAGGTTCGAAGGCGAAACTCTTCTGGTCGATGGTCAACCGCTACATGCGGGCAAGGTCATTATCGCGACGGGTGCCGTGCCCGCTATACCTGACATCATCGGCATCGCGGACGTTCCGATCCTGACCAGCACCACCGCGCTGAAACTGAACGAGCGTCCGCGCTCGCTTCTCGTAATCGGCGGGGGCTATATTGGCTGCGAACTGGCACAGATGTTCGCGCGAATGGGCACGGAGGTCACTCTGGTGACCCAGTCGCGCCTTCTGTCTGAGGCGGAGCCGGAGGTGTCCGAAGCGCTCACGAACTACTTGCGCGGCGAGAACATCGCGATACGCACCTCCCTGAACTATATTGGCATTGTAGGGCATGATGCTGGCGTGGCACTGACGATTATCGCTGGCGGGCGCGAAGAGGTCATTATGGCCGACCAGGTTGTCGCAACCACCGGCCGAACGCCGAATACCGAGGGCATGTGCCTCGCGGAGGCGGGGATCAGGACCGATGCGGGCGGCGCCGTGATCATCGATGACCGGATGCGGACCACCCGCGCGGGCGTCTATGCTGCAGGCGACGTCACCGGTCGCGACCAGTTCGTCTACATGGCGGCCTATGGCGCAAAGCTCGCCGCGAAGAACGCACTGAATGACGACAGCCTCGTCTATGATAACGGCGCCATGCCGTGGGTGGTCTTCACCGATCCGCAAGTGGCGGGCGCCGGGTTGACGCAGGCGCGCGCGCAAGCGGCCGGATACGACGTCAAAACATCAATTGTGGCGCTCGACCAGGTGCCGCGGGCGCTCGCCGCGCGTGACACGCGCGGGCTCATCAAGTTGGTAGCAGACAAACGGACCGACCGGCTGCTCGGAGGACAGATCCTCGCCCCCGAGGGTGCTGACAGCATTCAGACGCTGGCGATGGCATTGAAGGCCGGAATGACAGCTCAGTCGCTCGGCGAAACGATTTTCCCATACCTCACAACGGTGGAGGGACTGAAGTTCGCGGCGCAAACGTTCGACATGGACGTCGCGAAACTCTCCTGCTGCGCAGGCTGAGAATTCTCAGCCCGCGCACATCGGCGATCTGAAACTGCAAAGGAAATCCAATGGCGAAGCGATATCAACTGGCAATCATCGGTACGGGAACCGCGGCGATGGTGGCCGCGATGCGGGTCCGTGCTGCGGGCTGGAGCGTCGCCGTTGTGGACTTCCGGCCCTTCGGTGGCACCTGCGCGTTGCGCGGCTGCGACCCCAAGAAGATGATGATCGGTGGTGCCGAGGCAGCAGATCACGCCTGGCGCATGAAGGATCATGGCGTCGAGGGAGACACGCGTCTCGAATGGCCCGGTCTCCTGGCGTTCAAGCGCGGTTTCACCGATCCGGTTCCCGAAAAGCGCGAAAAGGCCTTTGCCGAAAACGGCATCGACAGCTTCCACGGTCGAGCCTGTTTCACCGGTCCGAATACGCTGGACATTCAGGGAAACGAGGTGGAGGCCGACCACATCCTGATTGCCGCTGGCGCGGAGGCAATTGCGCTCGGCATTCCCGGCGAAGAGCACCTTGCCACCAATGAGAGGTTCCTCGAGTTGGAGACCCTACCGCGGCGCATCGTCCTCGTCGGCGGCGGCTATATCGCTTCCGAGTTCTCGCACATCGCTGCCCGGGCCGGTGCGAAGGTCACGATCCTTCAGCACGGCGAGCGCATGCTCAAACAGTTCGATCCGGACCTCGTCGGCTGGCTGATGGACAAGTTCGGCGAACTGGGGATTGACGTCCGCACCGAAGCGGCGGTGACGGCAATCGAGAAATCCAGCTCAGGCTACCGCGTCCATGCAAACGGGCATGACGGCGAAATGATAGTCGAGGCCGACCTCGTCGTTCACGCCGCTGGCCGTGCGCCTGCTTTGGACGGCATGAACCTGGACGCAGGTGAGGTAAGTCACGAAAAGGGTCGGCTCGTGCTGAACAAGTACTTGCAGAGCGTGTCGAACCCTGCCGTCTATGCGGCTGGCGATGCCGCCGGAATGGGCCCGCCGTTGACGCCGGTATCGAGTCATGACGCGAAGGCGGTCGCGGCCAACCTTCTTGAGGGAAACAAACACACACCGGATTACCGCGGCGTGCCAAGCGTCGCATTCACAATCCCACCGATTGCGGCAGTGGGGCTGACCGAGGCTCAGGCACGAGAGAAGGGGCTGAACTTCCGGATGAAGGGCAAGCGCGCCGACGGTTGGTTCACCGCCCGCCAGCAGGCGGAGACGGTCTACGGGTTCAAGGTTCTAGTCGAGGAGTGCAGCGGCCGTATCCTCGGAGCGCATGTCGTCGGCCCGCACGCCGAAGAGGTGATCAATGTTTTTGCACTAGCAATTCGCCACGGGCTGACGGCCGAGCAGATCAAATCGACGATGTTCGCCTATCCCACTGGCGCCTCCGACATCGGCTCCATGCTTTGAGACTTCCGGGATTGCGCATACTATCGCTGGCATTGCCGTATCTAGGTAGCAGATGAAGTCGGGTCGAACGGCTAGGATTCGGACATGAGACGCGGATTTTACCGCCTTCTGAAGCTGTCTGGTGTCACGCTGTGTGGCGTAGCACTTTGGGTTTGCGCTAAATATCATGTTCTTACTTAATCATTGGATATCCCCCTTGCTGCCTATCGGCATCATGAAAGATGCCCTGCGAGTCCGTGCGGTCCTACAGTCAGCCTTTGTGTTTGACCTTCTCCCCCGTGTGTCTCGTTGACAGGGAGTTGCGCCCATAGGCAGCAGCAGATCTGCGCGGGGTTCGTGGTTTTGCTCGGAAACGAGAAGTTACGTGTTAGCCACTCCAACGCAGCTTGACTCCGTACTATGGTACGGAGTGCAGGCTTCTACTGTGGAGAAGAGATGATTTCCAACACGATTAGCCGGGCGGCCAAAACGGCCCATGTCACTGTTGAAACTATCCGCTTTTATGAAAGACGAGGGTTGATCGCGCAACCGCGAAAACCACTCGGTGGAGGGGCTCGTGAATACGACGATGACACAATCGCGCGCATCCGGTTTGTACGCCAGGCGCAAGAAATTGGCTTCTCGCTTACCGAGATTGCCGAGCTTCTTTCGTTGCGGGCCGATCCAAGCGCTGATTGTGGTGATGTTCGCAGCCGGGCGATTGGGAAGCGTGATGAGGTTCAGGAAAAACTCAACAGATTGTTTCATATGCGCGCCGCACTCGATGAATTGATTGAAAGCTGTCCGTCTGCCGGAGGTGTCAAAGCATGCACGATCATCGAGGCGATGGAGCGCGGTGCTAAAACCATGGCACCAGTATTGACCGCACCACGACAAGGAAACCAGGAAATAAAGACCACAATACTGAATATTGACGGTATGCATTGCGACGGTTGTGCGGGCACCGTCGAAGCACTTTTGGGGCGCGTACCCGGCGTACGCAAAGCGAATGTTTCATTCAAAGATCGCAATGCCAGGGTGTTACACGACCCACAGGCGGCATCGGAAACCGATCTTGCTGCCGCAATTAAGAAGGGTGGTTTTACGGCGCAGGTCAAGCCGTGATTCAATCTGGCTTTATCGGGCTTGTTGCGATCCCGGCTGGGCTTGGCCTACTCGGATTCGTAGAACCATGCTCGATTGGTTCAAGTCTTGTTTTTGTCAAATATCTTGAAAACAAGAGCGCAGCCGCAAAAATTCTGGAAACATCACTCTTTGCAATCACACGGGCCGTGTTTGTGGGCGTACTTGGCGCGCTTGCTGCTTTGATCGGCACATTGTTCCTCGATCTGCAACGTAGTGCATGGCTTGTTCTTGGCATTTTTTATGTTGCACTCGGTATTCTGCTTGTGAGCGGGTATGCCGGAAAGTTGATGATTACACTTGGCCCCGGTCTAAAACATCTTGGCGGCATGCGTGGCTCGTTCGGCCTGGGTGTTCTGTTCGGTTTCAACATTCCGGCCTGTGCGGCCCCATTATTGATTGCGCTGCTGGCGGGCGCCGCCGCAGGCGGCACGGCAACAATCTTCAACGGCTTCGTGGCGCTGGCTGTGTTCGGTCTTTTTCTCTCTCTTCCGCTTGTTGCCATTGTGCTGATTCCGGCGATGCGCGGCGTTCTGGATCGTCTTGCCGCGCTTTCCGGCCGTTATCCGGTTGTTGCCGGTCTGGTGCTGGTGGCGCTGGGCATGTGGTCGGTCTGGTTCGGGCTGTTCGCAAAAATCACTGTGCCGCCGGTAATATGAATAGGGTGCATATTGCTAATGTAACCACAGCCAATGACAAATTTGCCTTATGGGCGAAGAGCCGTCCGAACGTCCGGGCAGAGCGCGTATCCGCGCGCGCATTGGCGGCCTGCATTGTTCGCTGTGTACGGGCACCATTGAAAAGGCTCTGGCCAGGCAAGCTGGCGTCGATAAGGTTTCCGTCAGCCTGACGCACGAACAGGCGCTGGTCGAATATGATCCGCAGATCGCCAAACCGCAGGCACTGCTGCAAATTTTGCACGACATCGGTTACACGATTCACGATCCCAACAAGCTTCGCCCGTTCGAAGAGGAAGAGCGTGAGCTTGTCCGGGAAGGGCGAAGATTTCTGGTGGCAACCACGTTCAGCCTGCTGGCGATTGCGCTTATCTCAGCGCCTGCCGGTCTGTGGTCCCTCATCCTGCCTGCCATTGCGACCGTCAGTCTCGTTGCTTTCGTATTTCTTGTCTTGAGAGAACGCGGTCTATGGCAGGCGATTGCCGGTGCGGCTGGTCTTGGCGCGCTGACACTGGCTTTTCTGATACTCAAAGGGCAGGGTACGCTCGCTGGCATTACGCCCTGGCTGGTTGGCGCTCTTGCACTAGTTCTGGTCTTTGGCGTTGCCCGTCACATTCTTGTTATGGCGGTGCAGGCGTTGCGGCGCGGTATCCTGAACCAGCATGTTCTGCTCGAGACAGGTGCGTTCGCAGGCCTTGCTGGTGGTGTGATTGGTCTGGTGCGAGACGTTCCCGGCTATCCGACCGCGCCCTTCTTCGCGGTCGCCGTGATGGTTGTGACCTATCACATTTTTTCCGAATGGCTATCGCTCATCGTCAAGACGCGTTCGTCGCAGGCTGTCAAACGTCTGCTCGATCTTCAGCCCGAGACGGCGCGCGTTTTGCGCGATGGCAGAGAGACGGAAGTTCCTGTCGGCGAAGTTCTGGAAGGCGATCTCGTGCGCATTCGTCCCGGCGAACGGTTGCCGGTCGATGGTGTCGTAACAGAAGGCCGTTCGGTCGTCGATCAGTCGCTGGTTACCGGAGAGCCAATGCCGGTTGAACGTCAGCCGCAAGACGCGGTCATTGGCGGCACAATTAACGGCCATGGGACGCTGCTGATACGAACCACAGCTATTGGCGCACAAAGCTTTCTGCAGCGTGTTGTTCGTGAAGTCGAAGATGCCCGTGCGTTGAAGCCCGGCCTGTTGCATCTGGTAGACCGGCTTTTGCGTGTCTACACGCCAACCGTGCTGATCGTCGCGCTGGCGGCATTTCTGGGTTGGGCATTCCTGCCACAGGTGTTTGGTTATGCTGCGGATTTGCAACGCGCCATCTTTGCGGGTCTTAGCGTTCTTGTCATGGGCTATCCTTGCGCGGTTGGCATCTCCGCGCCGCTGTCAATTGTACGCGGTGCAGGCGAGGCGGCGGAAAAAGGCATTTTGATGCGTACCGGCGAGGCGTTTCAGGGCTACAGGCTGGTAAACCAGATCGCCTTCGACAAGACCGGAACGCTCACCGAAGGCAAACCGCGCATTCAGGAGATTGTGAGTGTCTCTGGCAGCAAGAATGAGCTGCTGTCGCTTGCATCGGCGGCTGAATCCGCATCGGAACATCCGCTTGGCGAAGCGATTGTTGAAGCGGCTTTTGACGCCGGGCTCACACCGCCAGATGTCGAGCGATTTGAGGCCATACCGGGAAGAGGCGTTGCCGCGCGCATCGCTGGTATCGATGTCATCGTTGGAAGCCCGCGGTTTCTAACCGAAAATGGCGTTGATATGCGCGACCAGGATGAGCGGACGGGTAAGCTTGAGGAGATTGGCCGCACTGTCATCGCGGTCGCACGCGACGGCCAATTGCTCGGCATGATCGCGTTTGGTGATGCGGTGCGCATGGATGCGGCCCAGGCCATCACGGCATTGCGAACATCTGGGGTGCGTACCGTACTTATTACCGGCGACAACCGGCAAGCAGGCGAACGTGTTGCCCGCGAGTTGGGCATAGACGCTGTTCACGCTGGAGTATTGCCTGGCGAAAAGGCCGATCTCATTCGTGAACTTCAGAAAGAGGGCCGTACGGCCATGGTTGGTGACGGCATCAATGACGCGCCGGCGTTGATGCAGGCCGATATCGGAATCGCGATGGGTTCGGGCACCGACATTGCGATTGATGCCGCTGACATTATCATCCTCAACAGCCGGCTTTTCGCGGTGGTCGAGGCGCGCCGGATAAGCCGTTATAGCTATCGCAAAATGCTGCAGAACGTCTCGCTGGCTTTTATATTTAACGGCATCGGCGTGCCGCTTGCAGCCACAGGCCTTATCTATCCCGTCTGGGCGATGGTGGCGATGGTTGCCAGTGTGACAGCGATCTTCGTCAACTCGCTTTGGGGGCGGCCCGGCCTGTTCTTCAACGCTATCCTCAGCGTTGGTAAGGCCAGCGCGCCGGTACCTCTGTCCACTAAGGCGTAATGCGGCCATCACGAGGCTTCCAAGAAGCGCGGCATGTGGACTTTCACCGAACGGCCCTGACCTCCCTCAAATACGATAGGGGATCGAAACTAAAACCTATCCTCCCTGCGGCATTTTTCTCATTGCGCTAAAACCCAATTGCAAATGTTCGCAATTGGGTCCGGAATAAGCCGTCCGACCGGCTTCGACGCGATTTTATGCGTGGTGGCAGTATCTCCTACCATTGTGCAATCTCCTCGGCCGAGTGTTAAACGTTAGAAAAATAGGGCCGAAATGCCCATGAGCACGATTGATTTTGAAGCACTGCGATATCTGTTGGTGTCCGCAGAGGTCGGCACACTCAGTCGTGCGGCTCACACCCTGGGAATCGAGACTGCTTCTCTCAGCCGAAGACTCCACCGAATCGAGGATGAGTTGGGGCTCACGCTATTTGAACGCGGGCACGATGGTATTCGCCTAACTGCGGGAGGCGAAGCGACAATGATTCATGTCCGTCGAATTCTTGCGGATTTGAGCGCGCTCAAAGTGATGGGAGAGAGTGCTGGTCTTGGGAGTGTTGGAAAGATTCGACTTGGTGTTCGACTACCATCGGTCGGCGAGCCGATTCAGGGCCTGTTGAAAGCGTGGCGGGATCAAAATCCCGGAGTCGAATTGCGTGTTTATGAAATGAACGAGCGAGAGATCTTGACGTCGATCGAGGAACGTCGACTGGATCTCGCATTTATGACGAAGCAAACGCTATGGCCGCGAGCGGTCGCAGTCCCGATCTATCGAGAGCGGTTACTTGCGGCCGTGCCTAAGGGGCACAGGCTTGCCTGCCGAAAAACCCTCACATGGGAGATGATCCGCGAAGACACGTTTCTTGTTCAGGCTTGGGAGGAAAGTCAGACCGCACGAGAATATTATGCGTCATTGATGGGTAGCGGGATTCGGTTCGCCATGCACTCGGCAAGCAAACAGTCCGTGCTCGGCCTTGTAGGAGCCGGGTATGGGATAACCCTCGTGACGCAGTCCCAGGCCCATGTGCGGATACCGGGCGTCGTATTCCGTCATATCCTTGAGGATAACGCTGAGCTTGAGGTTCATCTCGCATGGGTGCCGGAGAATGAGGAAGCCACAGTCGGCCGCTTCGTATCATTCATGCGCGAAATGTCGGCCTCAAGGCACCTTCTGTGAGCCCTGCACAGGCGCCTGCTTACGAAACTTCGCAAAGCCGCGGTCCGTCGCCATGAAATGCTCGACCATTGCCGGAATGAGCTTGTCCGGTTTAAGCGGCTCCTGCTTGGTCGCTGTTGCGAGGGCCTCTGCGTAGGCGAGCAGGTTACGATATATCGGCGCCGCCAGCTTGATGCTGACACGTACCGGCTTGTCCGTTTCGACGGGGCCGAGTTTGAGCTTGGCCATCTGATCTTCCTCTATGCGTGGTATGGTTCAAGGACAAGGTCGCGTGTCACCAAAACCCGAACCGGAAAGCCCGGACGGATGGTGATGGTTGGCTGGACGTTCAAGGAACGTCTTACGACCTGTTGGCCGACCTGGGTGAAGCTTTGCGAGGCGCCCTGGCGAATGGCCTGGGCGAGATTGTTCTCACTATTGCTGGTTCCGGCCTCTGCGCCAACACTGAGAAGAGTGGAAAGCGTCGCGGCCTTGAACAGCGAGCCCCAATGTCCGTCCACCTGGTCCTCCAGGCCCGCATAGCCTTCGGTGTCGGTGCCGGGCTGGCGTTCCAGCACGATGGTGCGGCCGTTCGGCAGAATGAGACGATTCCAGACCAACAGGGCCCGTGATTGGCCGAATGTGATCTGCGCATCATACTGGCCGACCAACCGTGCCCCTTGCGGGATGAGCAAGATTTTGCCTGTGATGCTGTCATAGACATCTTCGGTCACTTGCGCCGTGATCTGGCCGGGAAGATCGGAACGCAGTCCGGTAATAAGCGCGGCGGGAATCACGGCACCGGCCTGAAGCAGGTAGCGACTAGGCGCGGCCTGGATTCGGTCGAGGCTTGCAGTCTGGTAGTCTGCCGTTCCGTTCAAGAAGGCCAGTTTGTGATCCTGGTCGGCCGAGCCCTCTGACGGCGTGGCGACCGGGGCGGCGGATGGGGGCGGCGCCGTGACAGTCGAAGTAACTGCCTGGGAAATGCTGGTAGTTGCAAAAAGGTGGCTGGTGCGGGCAGCATCCTGTTCCTGAGCCATGCGCTGTTGTTCGGGCGTAGCGGGAGGCGGCATACTGGTAGCCATCACGCCGGCATTCAGCATAGGTTTGCCGAGATCGCCTGGCAGCGGCGGCCCAAGCTTGGGCGCCTGGGGTGCCATATAGCCCTTCGGCAGGCTCGCCACCCCTTCGGGGAGGATATTGGCCCCCGTGCTCACCGCTTGGGGTGCCACCATTTGGCGATGCGGCCATAGCGCGAAAGCGAGCGCAATGAAGATGCCGCCGCAAGCGACGGCGCCGACACTCACCAGGACACGGCGCGAAAGGCGGGTCACGCGGGGGCGTTCGGAGTGCAACCGCATCTCGTGAGGGTGTGAACGTACTTCCTCCGGCCGTGGCGTGTGCGGTTCGGCCTCCGGCTCTTGCTGCTGCGGTCTCTCGTCTGGGGCGTGCGGTTCCTCGGTCATGTCTACTTCTTTCCATCGGTGCGCACGATGCGGACAATCGCTTGCGGACCGCCGCCCAGGCGCAGTTCGGCGGCGGCAAATAGCCGATCCACGATCATATAGGCGCCGCGCACGCGGTAATTGACGAGTTGGCCTTCGCCCTGCGCGCCGACAACCCAGAGCGGCGGCATCTCACCCTGGGCGATGCCGGATGGAAACTCGATGAAGACCTGCCTGCCGTCATCGAAGGCCCGCAAGGGACGCCAAGGTGGGTTGTCGCCCTCGATGCTGTAACGGAAGACGAGCGCGTTGACATCGATGCCCGATGCGAGCGGCGCGGCTTCCTCGGCCGCGCTGTTTTTCGCGCGCAGGGCGATGAGCTGGTCCTGCGGATAGGCAAACGATACGGAGGCCATATAGGTCTTGTCCATCGAGCGCAGTTCCAGATGGTAGGTGCGACGGTCGGTGTTGATGACCAGGTTCGTGGTGAGGTCCGGCTGTGTGGGCTTGAGTAGGATGTGGATGCGTTTGGATGTGCCGCTGCCGCTTTCGGTGTCGCCGATCACCCAACGAACGGTGTCTCCAGCCGCGACGGGTCCGGTGCCGACAAGCTGTTCGCCGGCTTCGAGGGCGATGTCTGTGACCTCGCCCGGCGCAGCATAGATCTGATACAGCGCGCCGTCCGAGAAGGGATAGACCTGGACGGCATTGATATAGTCCGCGCGGATCGGCTCAACGCGGGCGGCATTGTTGGCATTCTCGACACGAATGCGAGGATCGCGTGGCTCGGGCAAAGGCACGGTCTCGACCGGCAATGGCTTGAGCTGGTCGGGCAGGGGAAGCGGTTTGGGGATTTCGACGATTTGGACCGGCTTGGGCGGCTCCGGTGCGACGACCGCCTGCTTGGGCGTGTTGTCGTAAGAAACCGTAGGCGGCTTCCATGTGGCGCAGCCAGAAAGAACTCCGGACGAGAGAAGAAGTACTGCGAGGGCGTGTTTGCGCATCAGCCTAGCTCCTTGGACCAATTGATGGCGTCGATATAGATGCCGAGGGGATTGAGATTGAGGTTGGTTTTGTCATGCGGGGGCTGGACGATGATCGTGAGGATCGCGCTCCAACGCTCGGTCGTCGCGAGCGCGCCATCAACGTAATGGCGCTCGATCCACTCGACACGAAAACTGCTGTCAGATGCGCGGATCACGCTCGTCACTTCGACCGCGACTTGTTCTTTGCCGATTTTGGAAAAGGGATCGTTGTGCTGGGCGTAATCGTTAAGCGCGAGCTTTCCTTTGTCGGTGAGGTATTTGTAGGCGTCGAGCCAGTCCTGTCGCACGACCGAGCTGTCGGTCGAGATGCTGCGGACGTCCTTGATGAAGTTGGCGAGATCGCGTGCGATTATCGGGTCGGTCGGCTGGAAGTCGGCTATGGCCGGTCCAACCGCCTGCACGTTGCCGAGCTTGTCGACCTGGACGACCCAAGGGACGACGGTGCCGCGGGCCGATTGCCAGAACCAGCCGCCTGCCATGCCACCGCACAGCACGAGTGTGGCGAAGAAGGCGAGACGCCAGTTCTTCGCCTGGACAACGGCGGAGCCGATGCGGCCATCCCAGACTTGCCGCGCCGCCATATAGCGGCTCTCGGCGGGTGGGGTGTCGCCATATCGGACGATAGGTCGCCGGAACATCTTTAGTCTCCTTCGCTCAGGTCAATCGAATGGCCGCTGCCGCCCTGATCGCCGGAGCGCAAGGCGCTTCCGGCGGTCGTCACGCCTTGGCCGATGGTCTGGCTGCGATGCATCTGCCGCGCCCAGGACGGTATTTGCCCACCACCGGAGGGCCTGGACGTTCCTCCGCCTGGCGGAGGTCTTTGCGTGGCTGCTTGGGCACCAGCGGAATAGCTCTGGGCGAGGCCAGATGTGGCCCGGCGAAGCGGGCTGGCTGCAGCCGAGGCCCCGGCCTTTGCCATTCCAGCCAGACCTCCGGCTTGGTAGGCGGCGTTAGCGCCCCCCGCTGCTCCAGCGGCTGCGTGGGCCGTTCCGGCTACGGCGCCGCCGAGAGTGCGGCCTCCGGCGATCGTAGCTGCCGTGCCAGCCGCGCCAAGACCAGCTGCCGCAAGACCGGTTCCAATAGCCGCACCAGCGCCCAGCTGGGGTCCACCGGCGATGAGACCGTTGGCGATGCCTGGGCCGAAAATCGAAAGACCAAACAGCGAGAGGCTGGCCAGGATCAGCGTAAGGGCGTCGCTGATGGTGGGCGGGTTGTTAAAGCCACTGGTGAATTGGCCGAAAATGGTTGAGCCAATGCCGATGATCACGGCCAGCACCAGAACCTTGATTCCGGACGACACCACGTTGCCCAAGACCTTCTCGGCGAGGAAGGCGGTGCGGCCGAACAGGCCGAAGGGCACCAGGACGAAGCCGGCTAACGTCGTGAGCTTGAACTCGATCAGCGTCACAAAAAGCTGAATTGCCATCACGAAGAAGCTCAAGATTACGATGAGCCAGGCAACGAACAGGACGGCAATCTGGACGAAGTTGGAAAAGAAGCTGGTGAAGCCCATCATGCCGGAGATGGCCGTGAGGATCGGCTTGCCGGCGTTGATGCCAATCTGGGCCAAGTTGCCCGGCTGGAGTAACTGAGCCTGCGTCAGGGTTCCGCCGCCCGCTTTAAGGCCCAGACCTGCGAACGAATTGAAAACAACCTGGGCGAGGGAGTTGAAGTTTCCGATGATAAAAGCGAACAGCCCTATATATAATGTCTTGCGGATGAGACGGGCGATCACGTCCTCGTCCGGGGCCATCGCCCAGAAAAGGCCCGCCAAAGTGATGTCAATGGCGATGAGGACACCGGCCAGCCAGTGAACATCCCCTTGAACCAGCCCGAAGCCCGAGTCGATATATTGGGTGAACGTTCCCAGGAAATTGTCGATGACGCCGGTGCCGTTCACGGTGTTTCCCTATCGCGAAGCGTGACGCGCAATTCAGTGGAACATTTGGGCGGAGCCCGGCTGATAACCGGCGCCGTAATTAAGGAAATTGTTGGTCTGGGCCTGGGCCTGCTCCTCGCTTTCGACATTGCGGGCGCCTTCGAGGCTCTGGGCCCGCGCATTCGCCGCCATCACGGCGGTCAGGTCCGCAAGCTGCTTGGTCTGTAGCGCGACGAGCTGGTTGCCGGACTGGGTCGCCTGCAGCGCGCCAGTCGCCGACTGGCTGGAATTAATGAGCGCGTCGATCTGGGTGTGGGTGCTGTCGAGATTCTGTACCGCGCCCGCCTGGACGTGCATGGCGTCCTGAAATCCGGCCAGCGAGTTCTGCCAGCGGGTTTGGGCGTCGGCCATCAATTGCTGCGATGAAGTCGAGGCGGGATAGGACGTGGGATAAGTCTGCGTGAATGCCTGATCGATGGCCGAGACGTTGTAGGCGATGTGCTGCGCCTGGGTGAGAAGCTGTTCGGTCTGGAGGATAGATTGGTCGAGCGATGACAGGGACGAGTAAGGCAGGCTTGCGAGGTTGCGCGCCTGATTGACCAGCGACGTGGCCTGGTTCTCCAGGCTTTGCAGTTGGTTGTTGACCTGCTGCAGTTCGCGCGCGGCGGTGAGCACGTTCTGCGAATAGTTGGTCGGGTCGAAAACGATGCCGCCAAATCCGAACTGCGCTTGAGCCGGAGCGGCGAACAGCGCAATCAAAGCAAGGCCGGCGACGCTGGCGCGAAGGGTGCGGTTCATGGAAGACTGTCCTTTGGTGAGTTGGCGATCATGTCGGCTGCCCAATCCAGGCCCTTGTGGCGAAGCCATGCCTGGGGGAACTTCTCGCGCCCCTCACTGGCGAAGATGGCGGCAATGGCGGCTTGGTCGGATTTGGAGGAAGCGGCGGTGAACGCCAGCGCCACTTCCGATAGGCCAAGCTCGAAGAGACGGTTGCCCCGGCGCGACTGGCAGTAATAGTCGCGCTTAGGCGTGGCACGCCCCAGCATCTCGATTTGCCGGTCGTTGAGTCCGAAGCGGCGATAGACGGATGCGATCTGGGGTTCGAGGGCACGCTCGTTGGGCAGAAAGATGCGGGTGTGGCAGCTCTCGATGATGACGGGTGCAATGGGGCTTTCCGAAATATCGGCAAGGCCCTGAGCGGCGAAGACGACGCTGGCGTTCTTTTTCCGCAGCGTCTTCAACCACTCCCGCAACTGTTTCGCGAAGCCGGGGTCATCAAGGGCCAGCCAGCCTTCGTCGATGATGATGAGGGTGGGCCTTCCGTCGAGACGCCCGCCGATCCGGTGAAACAAATAGGATAAGACTGCAGGGGCGGCGCTTGTCCCATACAGTCCCTCGGCTTCGAAGGCTTGCATATCCGACTCGCCCAAGCGTTCTGCTTCGGCGTCGAGCAGCCGGCCCCAGGGTCCGGCGACCGTATAGGGTTGGAGCGCTTGCTTGAGGCCGCCTGACTGTAAAAGCACCGACAGTCCGGTGAGCGTTCGCTCCTGGCTGGGTGCTGAGGCGAGCGAAGTGAGGGCTGACCATAGGTGCTCCTTCAGTTCGGGGGTGATGATGAGGCCTTCGCGGGCGAGAAGCGCTGCGATCCATTCAGCGGCCCAGGCGCGCTCGCCGGCTTCGTCGATGTGTACTAGGGGTTGGAGCGCAACGGGTTCGGCGACCTTCTCGGCGAGCGCGCCGCCCAGGTCGTGCCAGTCGCCGCCCATGGCGAGGGCAGCGGCACGAACGGAGCCGCCAAAATCGAACACGAAAATCTGAGGCTTTTGATAGCGACGGAACTGGAGCGCCATCAGCGCGAGCAGGACGCTTTTGCCGGCGCCGGTCGGCCCGATGATGAGGGTGTGGCCAACGTCGCCGACATGCAGGGAAAAGCGGAAGGGCGTCGAGCCTTCGGTGCGCGCAAAGAACAGCGGCGGCGCATCGAAATGCGCGTCCCTCTCCGGTCCGGCCCAGACGGCGGAGAACGGCATCATGTGGGCGAGATTGAGGGTCGAGATCGGCGGCTGACGGACGTTGGCATAGACATGGCCGGGCAGGCTGCCCAGCCACGCCTCGACCGCGTTGACGGTCTCACGGATGCATGTGAAATCGCGGCCCTGGATGGCTTTTTCGACCTGGCGCAGCCGCTCGTCGGCAATACGCGGGTCGTTGTCCCAAACGGTCACGGTGGCGGTGATATAGACCTGGCCGACAAAATCGGAGCCAAGCTCCTGCAGGGCGAGGTCGGCATCCTGAGCCTTGTTGCCCGCGTCCGAGTCCAGGAGGGCCGATGTTTCGTTGGTCATCACCTCCTTGACGATCGACATCATCGATTTGCGTTTGGCGAACCATTGGCGGCGGATGCGATTCAGCACTTTGGTCGCGTCCGTCTTGTCGAGGCAGATCGCTCGGGTCACCCATCGGTACGGGAAGGCCAGCCTGTTCAAATCGTCCAGCAGGCCGGGCCAGGTCTGGGTCGGAAAGCCCATGATGGTGAGGGTGCGCAAGTGGGCGGAGCCAAGTCTTGGCTCCAGGCCGCCCGCAAGATCCTGGTCGGCCAGGATGCCGTCGAGATACATCGGGATCTCGGGAACGCGCACGATCTGACGCTTGGTCGATATGCAGGAATGCAGATAGGTGAGCGTTTCGCCGTCATCCAGCCATTCGGCTTCCGGCATGAAGCCTTCGACCAGGGCCAGCACCCGGCCGGTGCGATCCTTGAAGCTTTTGAGTACAGCCTCCCAATTGGCGTTCAGCTGCGGCCGGCCCTCATAAAGCCAGCTCTCGGCCCGCGCCGCATCGTCGGGGGGCGGCAGCCACAGCAGCGTCAGAAAATACCTGCTCTCGAAATGTGTGCCTTCCTCCTCGAACTGTGCTTTGCGCTCGGCATCGACGATGCGGGATACGGCGTCGGGGAAATCGCTCGTCGGATAACGGTTGGCGGGCTCGCGCTGGGCCTCAATGAAGAGGGCCCAGCCGGAGCCGAGGCGGCGCAGCGCGTTGTTGAGGCGCGAGGTGATTGCCACCAACTCCCCCGGCGTCGCACTGTCCAGGTCAGGCCCGCGAAACCGCGCCGTGCGCTGGAATGAGCCGTCCTTGTTGAGAACGACGCCTTCAGCGACCAGAGCCGCCCACGGTAGATAGTCCGTAAGAAGTTGGGATTTACGGCGATATTCGGCGAGGTTCATCATGACGCCACCAGATGGGCCGGATAGCGCAGATGACGGCGCACCACGTCCACGAAGGCAGCATCGCGCTTGGTCGCCCAAACGGCGGCGATTTGGCAGACGAACCAGAAGATCGTGCCGACCAGCCAGAGCCGCAGCCCCAGGCCGATAGCGGCGGCCAGCGTGCCGTTGAGAATGGCCACCGAACGTGGCGTGCCTGCCAGGAGGATTGGCTCGGTCAGCGAGCGTCGGACGGGCGCGTAGAAACCGGAGACGGATTGGTCTTCCTGCATTAGACCAGTGCTCCGCCGCCAAACTGGAAAAATGTGAGGAAGAAACTCGACGCCGCGAAGGCGATGGAAAGGCCAAACACGATCTGGATGAGGCGGCGGAAACCGCCACTCGTCTCGCCGAAGGCGAGTGCGAGGCCTGTCAAAATAATGACGATCACCGACATCACCTTGGCAACAGGACCTTGGATCGAGTCCAGAATCTGATTGAGAGGCTGTTCCCAGGGCATGTTGGTGCCTGCGCCGTAGGCCGGCGCCGTCAGGATCACGCAGACGGTAGTCGCCACCGCGATATTGATCCAGTCGTTGAGCGAGAGGGCGTGCGCCCTCAAGGTTTGAAGTCGCATCATAAATCTCCTGCTGGGGTGAGGATGTAGCTGCCGCTGGCATCGAGGCCCTCGACGCGGGCGAGTTCTGCGAGACGGCGTGCGGCTCCGCGGCCCGACAGCACCGCAATGATGTTTATAGTCTCGGCGATGAGGGCGCGGGGAACGGTGACGACCGCTTCCTGGATGAGCTGTTCCAAGCGGCGCAGCGTGCCGATCGCGGTTCCGGCGTGGAGGGTGCCAACGCCACCCGGATGGCCGGTGCCCCAGGCCTTGAGGAGATCGAGCGCCTCTGCGCCCCGCACCTCGCCGATGGGGATGCGGTCGGGACGAAGGCGCAGGGATGAGCGCACCAAATCAGATAGTGATGCGGCACCGTCTTTGGTACGCAGCGCCACCAGGTTGGGCGCGGCGCATTGCAGCTCGCGAGTATCCTCGATGAGCACGATGCGGTCGCCGGTCTTGGCGATCTCAGCAAGGAGGGCATTGACCAGGGTGGTCTTGCCCGTGGAGGTGCCGCCGGCGACCAAGATGTTTTTGCGCTCGCAAACGGCGATGCGGAGCAATTTGGCCTGCTGGACCGTCATGATGCCCGCCCTCACATAGTCCTCGAGCGTGAATACGGCGACTGCGGGGCGGCGGATGGCGAAACAAGGTGCCACCACGACTGGAGGGACTAGTCCTTCAAATCGCTCGCCGCTTTGGGGCAGTTCTGCGGAGACGCGTGGTGCGCCGGAATGCACTTCGGCGCCGACATGGTGGGCGACCAGGCGGACGATACGCTCGGCATCGGCGGGCGTGACACGGAATCCCGTGTCTTCCAACCCACCCGACAGACGGTCAATCCAAAGTCGGCCGTCAGGATTGAGCATGACCTCGACGATGCTGGGATCTTCGAGATAGGCGCCGATGGCAGGACCGAGCGCGGTGCGCAGCATGCGGGCGCCGCGGGCGAAGGCATCGGAACGAAAAGGAGCAACACTCACATCGGACCCCATGAAAATTGCCGACACTGGCGGCGTCATCGGGGTCGAGTAGAAAGAGCTGGATACGGCCCAATGCAACAAGGCTCATGCTCGCGTCGTGCTGTGGCGCACAGAGACAGGCTATCGGCGGAGTGACCGGGGCTGACGTTTTGAGGGAACGCTTGCTATTAGCTCGATTGACAGCGGAAGGCATCGAGTGGGCCGTTTTGTCGCCGGCATGGGCGCGAATGCGCTGGTGTTGGCGCAGTCTAGAGCAGAGTCACTGGCCGTCGGAATCGATTCCGGGTTGGGCGCGTTTGGCGGCCTCGACCTCGCGCGTTAGATCATCGGCGAACGTGTTGACGCGGGCCATCCGTCGCCCCAGCGCCTCTACGAAACCGTCGAACCGCTCGCTTCCCTTGGCCTGTGCGGCCGGCAAGGCCGTGTCGGGCAGGGGCGGTGTGTGGGTCAGCCAAAAGCGGATAAACAGCGCGAGCATTTCATTGGTGATCGCGGTGTGCCGTTCCAATCGCTCCATCTGACGGTTAAGCCGGTCGAGGCGTCGGCCGAGCGCGGCTTCCAGCCGATCGGCACCATCAGGCGAGAATAGTGAGGCCAACGCGGTCTCCACCACGAGCGCTTTGGGCACGCGCTTGCGCGCCGCATAGTCATCAAGCTGAGACGAAATATCTGGCGGCAAACGGAATGTATGTTTGAGCCGCATCACACACCCATGTCATCGCCAAGGTCGAGTGAAGCTTGGCGTGCGGTTTCGATGAAGCGTCGCTGGATAGTGCGGCGACGCGGGGTTTCATGGGGGTTTTCCCCGCGCGGCTCGAACTCCCGTGACGCCTTGCTGGGTAAGGGCGCAATCTCTTCATGGGCAGGAAGTTCCGGTTCGCGCCGCAGCCCGCCATTGGCGGCGTCTCCATCAGCTTGGGACGTCTGTTCCTGCGATGGTTTGTCTTGGGGTGATACGACGGTATCGGTCCAGTCGTTCGCGGTCTGACGTGACGGTTGGGACAGTGTGGCGCCCATGGCCTCTCTTGATCCAGGCACAAGCTTGGGCGGAGGAAGAATGCGTTCCCGAAGCTGCCGGTCCTCGTAATAACGGGCCTTGCGCGCGCGGATGGGTGGGCTGCCGGAAACCAGTACCAGTTCGTCGGCAGGAGGGAGTTGCATCACCTCGCCAGGCGTGAGCAATGGCCGGGAGGTTTCTTGGCGCGACACCATCAAGTGCCCAAGCCAGGGACTGAGGCGGTTGCCGGCGTAATTTTTCATGGCGCGCAGTTCGGTGGCCGTGCCAAGTGCGTCGGACACACGTTTGGCGGTGCGCTCATCATTTGTGGCGAAGCTAACCCGTACATGGCAATTGTCGAGGATCGAATTGTTCTGGCCGTAGGCCTTTTCGATCTGGTTGAGGGACTGAGCGATGAGGAATGACTTGATGCCATAGCCAGCCATGAAGGCGAGTGCGCTTTCGAAGAAATCCAGCCGCCCGAGCGCCGGAAACTCGTCCAACATCAGCAAGAGACGGTGGTTGCGAGGCTTAGAGTCCAATTCTTCGGTGAGCCGCCGGCCGATCTGATTGAGGATCAAGCGGATCAGGGGTTTGGTGCGGCTAATGTCGGATGGTGGCACTACCAGATAGAGGGTGGCCGGATGGTCGGCCTCTATCAAGTCGCGGATGCGCCAGGCGCACCGGCTTGTTACCTTGGCGACCACAGGATCGCGATAAAGGCCCAGGAAGGACATAGCGGTCGAAAGGACGCCGGAACGTTCATTGTCGCTCTTGTTGAGCAGTTCGCGCGCCGCGCTGGCGACGACGGGATGGACGCCTGCTTCTCCCAGGTGTGACGTCATCATCATCGCCTTGAGGGTGGCTTCGATGGGACGCTGCGGATCAGAGAGGAGGTTGGCGACGCCTGCCAGGGTTTTGTCCCTTTCGGCGTAAAGGACGTGCAGAATCGCGCCTACCAAGAGAGAATGACTGGTCTTCTCCCAATGATTGCGCCGCTCCAGCGCGCCTTCGGGGTCGACGAGCACATCGGCAATGTTCTGCACGTCGCGCACTTCCCAGGCGCCGCGGCGCACCTCCAGCAGAGGGTTGTAGGCGTGGCTGAGCTCATTGGTCGGATCGAACAGTAGCACCCGCCCGAACCGCAATCTCCATCCGGCGGTGAGTGTCCAATTCTCGCCTTTGATGTCATGAACGATGGCCGAGCCGGGCCAGGTGAGGAGCGTGGGGACCACCAGCCCGACCCCTTTGCCGCTACGCGTGGGCGCAAAGCATAAGACATGCTCTGGTCCATTGTGGCGCAGATAGGCGCCTTGCCAACGGCCGAGCATCACCCCATCGTTCGCAAGCAATCCTGCCTGGCGTATCTCTGGGGCTTCGGCCCAACGCGCTGAACCGTAAGTGGTAATGCGCTTGTTTTCGCGTGCGCGCCAAACTGCCAAGATGACGGCAATCGCCAGAGCGGCGATCCCACCAGCGGCGGCGATATAGCCACCTTCCACGAAGATGTCGTGAGCATAGGCATCATAGCCGAACCACCACCAGAAGAAGGATTGGGGTTGGTAGAAAGACCAGCCGAACAGCTTGAACCAGGGTGACCCAAGTTGGGGCTGAAAGGCCAGCCTCCAGGCCGTCCATTCGGTCGCGGACCAAATGAAAAAGAGTACCGTTGCGGTGACGGCGATGACTTGGCCCCAGAGAATCTTGGTCGCATTCATAGTGGCAGAAGATCAATAGCGTGCGGGTCAATGGCGCAATGCAAAAGTGCTCATGGTCGTAATATCGGCTACCTTGGCGAGCAAATCGGACGGGCCGCATCTGGTTAGTTGTGCACGAGCGGCCGCCAGACGGGTGATGCTTACTGGCAACACGCAGGTCGATTCAATTGAGTACGAAACCCATCCCCATACCGGCGCTAACGCCGGCCTGGCCGCCATAGCTGGCCGAAGCCTTCATGATGACGCTGTCGTCAGGCATGTAGTAGGACCCGCCAACAGCCATGCCCATCTCGCCATGGGAAATTCCCAGGCCCCAGCCGATCATGGACTGCCCGGGCGCGGGGGCCTGGGGCATGTTGGCAAGGGCCTGAGAGACTGCCGCTACGCTCCAGGTCTGGCGCGCCGCCTTACTGAACATGGTGTCGGTATAGGCGCCGGCTTGGCCTATCGCGGCTTGTACTTGGGCCACGTTCGCTGCATCGGTGGATGCTGTGCCCGGCGCGACATTGGTAATCTGTCGCTCCGCGCCCGGACTGCCGACCGAAACCTCGCCCACCGAATTCGCGGTCTTACCGCTGATGGGATCCTTGTATTTGGATTGTGCACCCCGATTGGCTTGCGAGCCGGCGCCGAGCGCCACAGAATTGTCCGCGCTAGCAGAGCTGCCCGGTCCCATCGCCGCAGAATTCTGCCCGGTAGCGCCCGCGCCGGTGCCAAGCGCCACCGAGCCGAGCCCGTTGTTGGACGAAGTGTTTTAGCCATAGCTGTTGAACCAGGAGACCAGAGAATTGGCAGTAACGTTGGTGTAGTTCTCCGAGGCGCCGATGGCGACCATTTCAGCGGCGACGACCTGGCCGACATTGGCCGCGTCGGTGGCGGCGGAGCCTGCCGCGACATTGGTGATCTGCCGCTCCGCACCGACGCTGCCCAGCGAGACTTCGCCAGACGAACTGGCGGTCTGGCCGGAGAACGGATCGATATAGACGGTCTGGGCCCCGCGCTGAGCGGTTGAGCTGGCGCCGATGGCCGCCGAATTGGCCACCGCCACGCTGGCGTTCTGGCCCAGAGCAACGCCGCCGGTTGCCAGCACCGTGGCGCCAAAGCCGCCGGCCAAAGCATTATCGGCCGTGGCTTGCGCGTTGGAGCCCAACACCACGGCATTGTTGCCGGAAGCGACGGAGCCGCCGCCCAGGGTGAGGGTTTCGAGTCCACTGGCCTGGGCGGGCGGAAGAGAGGAGTTGGCCGCGAAGAACTGTGTGCGGGTGTCGGTGTAGGAATTGGCGGCGTTGATGACGATAACGCCTATTGCATCGGTGTGCGCATTGGCGGACTTGAGGGTCGCGGCTCTGGACACGTCAGTATAATTGTCGGCCGACGCCAGCATCGCCGTGCTGGAAGCGTCGGTATAGTTATTGGCTGAGACAAGGGTGGTGGCGCCCACCCCGTCCGTATAACTCTTGGCCGAGGTCAATGTCGCCGCGGTTGCGGTGTCGATATAGGTATTCGCCGCGCTGAGAGTCGATGTTCCGACACCATCGGCATACACCTGGGCGGCGCTCAGTGCGACTGCGCTGGAAGCATCGGCATAGCTATTGGCAGAAGTCAGGGTGGATACGGCCACGCCGTCCGCATAGCTCTTGGCGGATGTCAGTGTCGCGGCGGTCGTTGTGTCAGTATAGGTGTTCGCGGCGCTGAGCGTGTTGCTGCCAAGATTATCGGCATAAGTTTGCGCCGCTGTCAGCGTTGCGCCTGCAGAGGCGTCGGTATAGCTGTTGGCGGAGGCCAGCGTATTGGCTCCAATCGTGTCGGCATACCTGTTGGCGGATGTAAGGGTGGCGGCCCCGACGCTGTCGGCATAGCCGGTCGCAAAGCTCTCGGCCGAGGTGAGTGTTGCGGCGCCCACGCCGTCTGCATAAGTCTTGGCCGAGGCCAGGGTCGCGGTAGTTGCTGTGTCGGTATAGCCGTTGGCAGCCGAGAGGGTGCTCGCGCCAACACTGTCGGAATAGGTATTGGCGGCGGTAAGCGTGGAAGCTCCGACGCTGTTGGCATAGTCGGTGGCGAAGTTCTGCCCCGCTGTGAGCGTTGCTGCGCCCACATTGTCGGCATAGGTCTTGGCTGAGGTCAGGCTCGCGGCGGTCGCGGTATCTGTGTAGGCGTTGGCGGAGGTTAGGGCGTTCGCCCCCACGGTGTCGGAATAAGTCTGCGCGGACGCAAGAGTCGCAGTGCTGGTGCTGTCGGTGTAGGCATTGGCCGAGGCGAGGACGGCTGCGCTAACACTGTCGGCATAAGTGTTTGCCGATGACAGGCTCGAAGCGCCCACGCTGTCGGCATAGGTCCGGGCCGCCGACAAAGCCGAAGCGGTGGACGCATCGGTATAGCTCTTGCCGGCGCTGAGGATGTTGGCACCAACGGTATCGGCATAACTGCTGGCGGACGCGAGAGTCGCGGTATTGGAGCTATCGGCATATTTGTTCGCTAAGAGGAGCGTCGAGGCGCCAACACTGTCGGCATAAGTGGTCGCAAAAAGGTTGGCGGAATTGAGCGTCGAAGTGCCGACGCCATCCGCATAGGATTTTGCTGAGATCAGTGCGGAGGCGCTGGAGGCGTCGGCATAGGTGTTGGCGTTGGCCAGTGTGTTTGCGCCGACAGAATCCGCATAGTGGTTCGCTGAAATCAGATTCGCGGCGCCAGAATTGTCGGCATAGGACTTTGCAGCCGTAAGCGTGTTGGCCCCGACCTGATCGGCATAGTTGCTGGCCGTCAAGCCCACATTGTCGGCATAAGATTTCGCGCTCGAGAGGCTGTTCGCGTCCACCTGGTCAGCGTATGTCTCGGCCGATACAAGTGTGGATGAGCCGATCCCGGTGGAAAAGGTGTTCGCTGCCAGCAGTCAGTGACCGAAACTGTCGGTATAGGATTTAGCCGAGGCGAGCGTGTTTGCGTCAATACTGTCGGCGTATGTTTTTGCCGAAGAGAGAGTGGAGGCGCTGGACGTGTCGGCATAACTCCTGGCCGCCGACAGCGTGTTGGCACTCGTTTGATCGGTATAGCTATTGGCGGACGAGAAGAGGCCGCTAGCGTAGTTCTGCGCCGATCCGAGAATGCCGGAGGTGGTTGAGTCGGTGTAAGATTTGGCTTGGGAGAGAATCCCGCTGACCGCACTATCGGTATAGCCGTTGGTCTGGGAAAGGATGCCGCTTACGGCATTATTGGTGTAGCCGTTCGCTTGCGACAGGAAGCTCGAGCCGATATTCTGAAGCTGGCCGACTGTGGCGACATCGTTGGTGTTGATGCCGGGTGCGGCATTGGTGATCCGCCTCGTGACACTAGCCGCTGCGTTGCCGATGGATAGCACATAGCTCTCGCCATTGTCGTTCGAGTCATTGCCGAGAATGATGGAACTGTTGCCGCTGGAAAAAGCATTCCCGCCAATGACAATCGAGCCGTCGCCGGTTGCATCGGCAACGCCGTTGTTCGGCCCGGTCCCTGCATTTGTGGTGATGATACCGTGGTAAATTAGCGGGACAAGCACCATGCAGTTTGATCCGCCGCAGATGCCGTAGGGCTGAGTGGAATCAGCTGCCAGGGCTGGCCACTGCAGTCCGGATTGAAGAAAAGCGATCGCGATGACTACGCGCGCGATCCAAAGTAATCTTGTTGAATCGATTTCGAAGCGCGCCGCAAGTGGAAATTTATACATCGCGAATCTCCCCAGCCCGTTTGGGCGTTTGACGGAGACGCTTAAAGAGTACCGAGAATTGTCGATTGCAACAGGAGCAAGGCCCTCGTCGCGAACTTAGAAGCTATGGCGTGCAATTGGAATCGCAAGAGAGGCGTGGTGTGGTTTTGCGAGGCATGGGGTAAGTTGAGATTGCTTGCGATGCAAATCTCTTTAATGGGCGCAGTTATGCGCGCGGGCTGAGGGAAATTGGAAAAAATCCCCCGACGATGTCCGGAGCCTTTCGCGGCCAGGACTGGCGATGAGCGGTGGCCGCCGTGGAAACCACCCCCATGGAAGTTACCACGGTGGAAGCCGCCGCCATGCCAGCCGCCGAATCAGAAACCGATTACTGGGCCGCCCACATAGGTGGGGCCGCAGCTGCAATAATTGGGATTGTAGTAAGCGCTGTAGGGATTGCAGATATCTGTTGCTTATCGATTCATGTGACCACCGCCGCAAAGTAAATTCGTATCACTTTATGATACATGCCGCGACCGCGAAACATCGCCATAAGTCTGTCGCCAAATTTCATTGGACGCGGCAACGCAGCCCGGTCTTGAATAGCGAAGGCGCAGGGAGCCATGTATGGAGAATTACGAAATTCGCATCGTGAAAAAGGGTCACCAACCCGTGATCATGGCCGGACACTACGCCAGTGATTTTGCCGCGATCCGCCGTGCCCAAGCGCTCGCGAAGCACGATGCCGAAGTTGAGGTCTGGCGTGGACTGACATGCCTTTATTCGACCTGCGCAGCCGGGGCGCGCCGTCTCTAGTCAAAGGCCAAGATCGCGCTTGCGCTCGAATTTCCACTCGATCCCGTTCTCGCGCATCCGTCCCTTCACCTCGGCGCCGATATGTTGATCCAGCGCTGGTCGCCACGGCACCAGCTGGAATCCCAATCCATCGTCGATCATGGCAAAGCGTCCGGACGCCAGCGTGACGCGCTGGCGATAGGTGCCGGATATATGCTCGCCTTCTGCGGAAGGACGAAATTCAAGACCGGATTCCGCACTGATCTGGGCAATGGCTTCGTCCAGCTCCCGTTTACGCAGGGTCGCCAGGAGGTTGCGCGCGAATGTCACGCGCCGGCCTTGGCGTTGCGCGAGGCCCTCTGCAATTAAGTGTTCGGCCCGGCGCTCCATCGCGGCCGTCACGTCCCCACCGAACCCGGCACTGCTCGACACGGCTTCGACGTCGAGAAGTCGGCGATCCAGCCAGGTTGCGCCGCGTGCAGTTTGCTGTCTCTCGATGGCGAGGTCTGAGCGCACCGCCAGCGACAGTTGCCTGCGGCCTTTAGCGTCTTCATAGGCGCGGGTCTCGACAATAGCGCCGGGGGCTGCGTCGCCGGTCAGGTCCAGGTTGGCGAAGCGAATATGGTGGGTTCGTCCGTCCAAGCCTTCGATGACGACATAAGCTGAGCCTTTCAACTCGTCATGCAGACCGCGTTCGGCAAGCCGCCCCAGGATCGGATCGGCGGGCGTTCCGGTATGAAGCGCGAACTCCGACACGTCTGGTTTGCGCCCGCGCCCGCTCAGCGCCCGTGCAGCGATCTTGACGTCGCCGCGATTGAAAGATCGCAGAGTTTCGGCGCCCGGCTTAAGAATCCATTGTCCCGGCGCAATCTGCTCGGCCAGGTCCAGTCGCTCCACCCACTTCCTGCGCGTCCCACCAGCAATAGGGTGCACTGGTGTTCGCCCGAGGCTTCGGGCGAAATACCACGCCGGCGCTTCATCGGCCGCCACCTGCAGAGCCCGGTCAAGGGTTGTTCCAGCGTTCAGCCCACTTCCGCCCCAGAGAGCGTTTCGAATATCGCGCTGCGTAGGCCCAGTTCAGGTGCGCTTCAGAGGCCTGGGCGTCCGGAAGCCTGGCCGACAACTGGCCAGATGGATGAGGATCCTGCCGTTCCGTGGCCCTGACCAAATACATGGCTATAATATTGATCGCGTTCCAGTGCGGTCGACCGCGATCCAGTCGAGCTTTGTGCCAGACGCCCGGCGCGTTCTTCATCAATTGCGGTGAAGGCGCGCAGATCGCTCTGCGTTCCTTAGCATCCTCGGCGAGACAATGAACTGAAATGATGCCGCCCGGCGCAGCGCCGGCGAAAACTTTCTGTCGGCCGTCTCTGAGGTCGCGTCGACATATGGCGTTGCCGTCCTGGTGACGCCTCGCGCCGCAGATAGGAAATGTGATTGGCGAGTGAGGCGGAGCGGAATCGCGTGCCCTGGTGGCGAACCACACGCGCCTTCATCACCACGCGCCGCGCATTCGATCGCAGAGAGCGTGCCGTCGCCGCCCGTCGGCCCCGCCCAAAACTTGAGCCTGTGTCGCGCCGGCCGCCGCCGCCGAACCGTTTGCCGCTATGGCCGGCTTTCTTGGCGGCGCGCATCACCTGACCGACAAAGGATTTGTCGCGGATGCGCCCCGGACGCGGCGTCAATTCATCGTCGCGTTTGCTCATGGCCGAAAACCCGCATTCGCGCGACGGCGCTCTAAGCCTTGATATTGCTGGCTTCCTTGGGTGTGGCGACGGCACAGGGTATAGGCGGGCTGGCATAAAAGATGAAGAAAAACAACCACATGCGCCGAACCGACGGCGGCGCTTTTATCTAGCCTTAGCCCATTAGTCCCTTCGAAAAGCCCTGCTTCCCCCCAAACATACGCCAGACCACGATAATGCACGGCGGTCTTCTTCATGGCGTCACCGCGGCCGTGAGCGCAGCGAACAGGCCTGCGGCGTTCGGTGTGAGACGCGTTGGCGTCGCGCCGAGAAGGTTGTTTGATGCGGCCGCCGGTACGGCGGCGGAAGGATTGCCTGGCCGCGCAGCGGCCAAAAGAGGCCCCTCGGATGCAGGCCAGCTTGCAGCAAATAGGGATGCGCTGCGCCAGTCTTGCGCTATGGACAGTGCCGAAAACGCTCGGCCGATCTGTCCATCGGGCAGCAGCCGTGCGAGCTTGGCGAGGTAGAGTTGGGTCTCAACCTTCAGCGGCAGACCTTGTGTCAAGAAGGCCCGGTAGCGTGACGGCCCGGCATTGTAGGCAGCAAGGAAGCCGCCAGCGCCGAAGCGGTCATACAGTTCGCGCAACAGCGCGGTGCCGCCCAGGATATTGTCACGCGGGTCGTAAGGATCGCTACCCAAATGATAGCGCTGCTGCAACTGAGCCCAGGTCGCGGGCATGATCTGCATGAGGCCGATGGCGCCCTTGGGCGACATCGCATGCGGATTGCCGCCGCTCTCCACCTGCATCACGGCGCGAATCCAACCTGGCGGGATGGCGAAGCGCCTTGAGGCTTCGGCAATCGCGGATTCGATCCTCGTGTCGCCAGATACCGCCGGCGCGGAGGCAGTCGGAGCGGCGTGCGCCGCACCGACGCCAAGCGCCAGCAGCGCGGTGGCCATAGCGTAGCGGAGGCTGGCGAAAGGCCTCATTCCATACGCTCCGTCCACAGCGGTTCGGCGCGCGCGATGACGGTGGCGAGCGGCAGGACCCCGAAATAGCGTCCGTCGAACGAGTCCGGGACAGCGGGATTGAGAAGGAAGATTTCGCGGGGCTTCAGCAGGCGACAGCCCTGCCAGACCGGCAGGGAACGGCGGGAATGATCGCGGATGAGCGCCGTCGCGACGTGTCGTCCATCGACCGAGACAAGCAGCCCCTGTCGGCAGACGGTCTGTCCTGGGAGTGCGCCGACATATTTGAGAAGCGGCACGTCCAGCGGCAGATAGCGGCGCACCGCCATGAAGCGTGAGAGGTTGGACGGCGGCCGGTCGGCGATGAGGTCGCCGACCCGCAGTCGGTCAGCGGGATGCAGACTGTAGAGGCCGATGGGCGTACTTGCGCTTGCGTTCCACATCAGGCGCGGGGTGTGGTGGAACAGCGAGAAGATGCCCATGCAAAGAGTTATCAGATAGGTCGTCATCACATAGCCGAAGCGGGTCACAGCGACAGCCTCCGACGCAGCAGCCAGGCCAAATGCCGGGCCCGCGTGTAGGGCCGGGGGCGCTGGCCACCAGCGAAGCGATTGCTGACATGAATCCAGTAATCGGGCGCCGCATCAGCAGGATCGATCCTGGCCGCGCATACGGATTCGATAATGCGAAGCACGCGTTCGACGTCGGCCCAACCGGAGACGTGCAGCAGAATATCCGCGCCGGGTCGCACAAAGGGAATGCGGGTATGGGCTTCGCCCGGCCGGACGGCGCGCAGAACCTCGATGCGGGAAAAGACCGTCCCGTAATCGTTGCGGGCCCAGCGGACCACGGCGAAGATGCCGCCAGGTGCGAACGATAGGATGCGATGCTGGTCGTCTAATGTACGCTCGCGTACCGGGCGTCCGAAGACGACGCGATGTTCGATCCTGCCTGCGATCCAGGTCAGCTCGACGTCGGTTGATTGCGGCTCGGGGGGCAGGCTGGATATCAATCTGAGGTCACGCACGATGAGGTTCCTTTGTGGCAAGGGGCTGCGCGCTAGCGCTTGCTTGATGGGTTGTTGTTGGCGGGACGCGAGCCAGGGGATGGTGCGTTCGGCGGGAATCCGTTCCCGCGCCGTTTGGCGGGGAGGACCGTGTCGGAACCGGGGTCGCTGGTGGAATGCCTTACGCCACGGTCGGCCCAAAGTTTAAGGTCGTCGGGCGCGTAGACGATGCGGCCGCCGAGTTTTCGATATGTAGGGCCGGTGCCGTAGGTACGATGCTTTTCGAGGGTTCGGGGGGATAGGCCGAGAAAACGCGCCGCTTCCGGTGTGCGCAGATAGCGGGCGAAGGGATCGTTGGCGGGCATGAGAAGACTCCGTGATCTTGTTGCGCGCCGCCTCGTGGGTGCGGCGGGTATGGATCACGGTGGCGGAGGAAGGTCGCGATGAGGGTTTGTGATCTCAGGGGTGGGCGAGATCGCCACCCCTGATGGGGGGCAGGGCAACACGGCGGCGGTACGGATGGAGCAACAGGCGACGATAGTCGCCCTGCATGAGCGTCTCGCCGAGACGCACGGTGCGGATGATACGGTCGCGCAAGCTATGCGTCTTCCAGCCGCTGCTGCTGACGGGTCTTCGCCCGAACAACGCATCGGCGATTTCGCGATAGCTGGCGCCGTCCTGGCGACCGTCAAGCGCCCGCAGGGCGTCTAGCAGGCGCACTTGGCGCTGCTGCGACAGCGCAGCCGGATTGGCGCCAGGGGGAACGCCGCTCAAGGCGCGCCACAGCCGAACGGCGGACCGCGCGCGGATTTCAAAGAGCTTGTCGAGCGGCAACACCACGGCCGGCGCACCCTGGTCCAGCGCGTCGATCAAGACTCGGTAGAGCGCGCCCCGCCGTTCCAGGACCTGTTCGCCCGGCGCCCGCGCCCAGGTGGCGAGGAGGGCATAATTGGCGGCAAATCGCGCGTCAGCGAAATCCACAGCGCAGGTCGTCAGGATCGTCGTCGTTGGCAGTGCGGCAAGCGTCCACCGCACGCGCGTAATGTCGGTTGTTTCGCTGAGCCCAGCAAAATCGTACCCCCCAACGGAGCGCAAATAGCTCCTGTTCGACACGGGTGAGTTTGCGGTGGCGTGCGATCCGGCGCAGCAATCGCAACTCTCGAACGAACAAGGGATTCCGTTTTAGGAACTCCCACGCATATCCGGGCGCATCAAGAGAGAGCGTCCCTCCATATGTGCCCGCATCTCGCCAGTTGGGCCGGCTCATTGGGCGTCTCCATTGGTCTGATTACACAATGGTTGGGCGGTAGAATGCGCGCAAAAGTAGTGCGCTGGGAGCGGCACACGATGTAATGATCGTTACCTTCGCGGCGACTCCTGCGCGTCAATCCGAAATAGCGCCGCGCCAGAGTTGGCGGTAGCCATTCTGGGTGAGCCAGTGCGCGCGCGAGAGATGGGATTGCCAGGACAGATGGGCGCGCTCACTGTCCCGGTCTGGGTCAAGATGGAGCACGATCCTGGCCACTTCCTCCCAGGCCGCGCTGGCAGCTTCGGCATCGAGCAGCCTCAGATAGGTGATAAAATGCTGCTGATCGTACTTGGTGATGATGGCCGCCTCGGGTGCGGTATCGGCAACCGGCGGATCAAACGGGGAGTTCGCCATGTTACGCTCCGGGCTGCGGTATTGCGGCTATCCTGCGGACGCAACACGACAGAGACGCTTACTCAACCGTTACAGTAATCCCCACTTTTTCGACCAAAATATGGCTTTTTGAAAGTTATCGCCCATTATAATGCGTGGCAATAAAATAGGCGAAATGGGTCCATCCATGGGATGGATATACGCAAGGTCTTCGGCCTGAACATGCGGCGCGTGCGCCTGGCGGCGGGCCTTAGCCAGGAAGCGGCAGCCGAAATCATCGGCGTCGGACGCGCCCATGCGGGTTCGATGGAACGCGGCCAGCAGAACGTTACGATTCTTATTATTTGGCAGGTGGCACAGGCGTTCGGATGCCGTGCGGCGGACCTGCTTGATGAAGCCGCAGCGCGAGCTTTCGCCGCTTCATTGACCGGAACCAAGGCACCGCGAAAACGCCGCCGCGTCGCTCGCTAGTCCAAACGAAAAGCCCCGCCCGGCGAACCGGGCAGGGCGATCTCGCGTCACTCGAAGACGGGCTTCTTGCTGCGGGACCAGTAGGCGCTGTAGCCGTCGCCTTCCAAATCCTTGATGAGGATGGCGTAGACCGGAGCGACCAAGCCCGGGAAGTCGAAGGTAAGCGAGAGGTAATCGCGATCATCGTCGGAGGTCTTGGGCCAGCCGGAGCCAATCTCCGAACGGCCGACATAGATGCGATGTGTCGGCGCCTTCTTGTTGGCGCTGGGATTGTCCAGCTTAACGACGCGGACGCCCTTGGTGGTGAGGGGTGGCATGAAGACTTCGGCTCTCAAAGCTGTTGCTGATTTCCTCGAACGTGCTGATGAGCTATGCTGTTCTCTCAGTGCTGGTTTCTGAGCCCGACCATCGCGGCCTCGATGGCGATCGACCGGCTGGGGATTTAACGACGCCGCACCCGCTTGCGGGCTGGAGTGCCAGCGAGGATGCCGGAGGCGACTTTCTTGGGTATCCGCGAGGAATGGCGAACCGGGGTCCCCGCGGGTCCTTCACCCACGGGGTGGAAAGCCCAGGGAAGAAAAAGCGAAACTCGATGGCGTTGCGGCTCAGGCGTTCGAGGCCTTTGGCTGCCCACCGGGCTTCTTAGATCCAGCCAATCAGAGGCCTGTGGTTTGCACGCGTTGAAACCGCAATGTCGGGAGAACCAAGGCTTGCATCTTGGGGCGTGTTCAAGAGCGGGACGGCTTGGAGCGAAGAATAAGAAAGCCTCCTCGCATGTGCGCTGGCTTGAATCCGCAAGGCGTCACCGCGCCGCCGTCGCCGCACCGGTCCTCCCGCAGATCTGTCAGCATCGATTGCCGTGGCTCGCCAATGATCAATGCGCACCGTACGTGCGCGCGGATAGATGGGGACGGCGCTGCTCGCAAACTGCCCCGGTCAAGAGTTGGCGAGGCTAGTGAGCGCCATGTCCTCGCAGCGAGGCGCGTTCGTGGTGGCTGAATCACATGCGCCGGGCGGAAAACGACGACATGCGCGGAAAAGCGGTGCCGCCTGCGTGAGGGATCGCGCCGATCACCGCGAGTGCGCTGCACCAAGCGGCCGACGTAACGCCCAGATGCACGAGGTCGGCGGTCGCCCTTACAGCCCGCGTGACGGTGGCGGTGCCGCGAAGACGAGCGCGACTTCACGCGGGGATAGGCGTCGAAGGAACCAGCGCGAAGGCGAGCTGGCCAAGGGCCAGCGTGGCCGCGCCGGCCAGCACGGCCACAAGGAACGCGCCTAAAAGGCCTGCGTCATGGTGGTAGGCGGCGAAGCCCGCCGTGACGGCGACGAAAAACGGCAGGGCATAGACTGCCAGTGTGAACAACAGCCAGCAGAAAAAGCCAATAGCAAAGACAGAGAGGATGAGACCTAGAATGAGCATGGAGAATTGCTCCGTGAATCGGTTGCGGGTCGCGCCTCCTCTATCCTCCACGGCGCATGAGGATATTACTCCGCCTGCCGCGCCGTGACTATTGGCATTTGCGCAATAAAATTGCTCCAAAACGAGGCGGAAAAACTTTGCCCATTTCTGGAGAAGAATTTTCGGGCCTGACCCAATAAGCTGTGGCTTTGCCCGGACGCCACGAACGGAGCCGCAGCTTGAGCGGGCGCGCTGCGCGTTCGGTGCGGGGCGCGCACTTAATATTCCTCGGCCAACATGACGGTAAGAACGCGGCGACACAGTTCGATGCTGCTCGGCACGGGCGCGCGTGTGTCATGGTCAGGATGATAGTAATCGATCTTGAAAAAGAGCCGCTGATCGAAGAGGTCAAAGGCTCCAAAATCGTGCTCGCCATAAGGGTCGATGCCCTCGGTCCAATTGGAGAAGGTGGCGATGGCGGCGCGCAACGCCGCGACCCGCGCGGGCGCGGGAAGGACCGCATTGTCGCGGTCGGTATCGCCACTCAGCAGATACAGGACGCCCCGTGTCGTCACCCAGGTCGCGTTGACGATTTCGGGTTGGGTGCGGGTCATGTCGTTGAGACGGCGGATATGGAATGTCTGGTCGGTCATGGTGGTTCGTCCGGGTTTGGAAAGATATCGCCGCGCCCGCCTTCGCGGGCGCGGCGATGACGGTCAAAGGCCCTTGGCCGGGAAACGCATCCAGCCGGGGCACCAGTTTTTCGACTTGGCGGCAGCAGCAGTGAGCGCGGCCTTAATGTCCTTGAGCTTGGCGGACACCAGCCGGTCGGCTTCCTTCTTGCCCGCGACCTCGGCAAGCATGGCGCTGGTCGAGGCGCGGTCCCGCAGCAAGTCAAAGAAAGCCGGATCGGGTGCCCAGTGCCTGCGTGCTTCCACGCTCGCATGTTTACCAAAGGCATCGGTGACGGCGCTGCCGGACGCCAGCGTTTCGGCCATCACCAAGGCCGCGATGCGGGCGACCTCTTTGTCCTTCAAGGTGAGAAGGTGGCGGAAGACCTTGACGGTGGTGTCGTCATCGCCGCATCCGCGACCGGAAACGCCCGAACCGTTGGGCGTCCCCTTGAGAGCCGGGGCGAGCAGCGCCTTGACCGCCTTGGCTTCGTCGGCAAAGACGGCATGGGCTGCGCTCTTGGCGAGGCTTTCGCCAATCGCATCGGCCCGGACACCGGCATGATCGGGGCTGACCCGCCAATTGCCACTGGCGGCAATGGCGTGAGCGATCATCAAACGCAGCGCATCGACCCGAAGCCGATGACGGCCAGCCGCACCACCCCGTGGCGGTGCAGGTCGAGATAGGACTGCATCGCTTGGGTGATGGCGGGACGGGCAGGGGCGTCTTTGCCGTTCTTCTCGGTTTTGGCTTTCGCCTTGGCGCGGATTTCCTTCTTTTCCGCCTCCCGCAATTCGCGGGCGGTGACATAGCCCTCATGGAAGCGAACTTCGCCGGTCCGCGTGGGTTCAATGTAAACCCGGCCACCGTCTTTTTTGGTCGCCTTCACGAAATCCCATTGCGGCCATTGTGCCCCGCGTTCTAGGACCACGACTTCGGCCCATTTGGCGGCAAGGTACTGGTCGCGGCGCTCGGCAATCGCCGCATCCTGGGCTTCCCAAAAGGTATTGGCATCGGTGAAGAAGCTGTCGTCGCTGAACAGATCGCCAGTGACCTTCTTGGCGAAGGGGGCAACGTCGAACAGGGCGAACTTGGTGCGGATGGCGGCACCGCCAAACAGCCAGCCTTTCAGGTCATTGCCGTAGGGCGACTTGTCGTCCTGAAACAGTTTCAGCCATTCGCGCTGCTGTGTCTTCGTCGCCATGGTAAGAAGGCGCATGTCGCCCGTGTCCAGATGGTCATTGCGATAGAGTTCGCGGATGGCGGGCAGCAGATTGGCGATGGCAAGATACTGTTCTACTTCCCGCTCCTTCTTGCCGTAGCTGCGGGCGATTTCGCCCACGCTGCGGCCTTTCAAAGTGAGGGACAGAAAGGCTTCGTAATAGGTCAGTTCGTCGGCATCCTCGCGAGCGAGGTTTTCGGTGAGGGATATGTCCAGCGCCTCGGCGTCGCTGATGCCTTCGCGCACGTCACACCTTATATTGGGGAAATTGCCCGTCTCGCCCTCGATGACGCGGGCGGCGTAGTAGCGCCGCCGCCCGGCGACAATTTCAAAGCCGGTATTGTTGGGGCGCACGATCAAAGGCGTGAGGATGCCCTTCTCCCGAACGGTGTGCAGGATATTGGCGGCGATGACTGCCATGCGCTTGAGGTTAGGTTCCTTTTTTTCCGCGCGCATGTTGAGCGGGGAGACATGCAAATCCTTGAGCGGTATGGGATGTATGGTGCGGCTGTCCTGCGCCGGTATGGCGTGGATGGTCGTGTCGATATGGGTCTGCGTATCCATGATGATGTTCTCCTTCAAGTGATGCGGACGGGTTGGTCCGCCCCGGTTGTCCGCGTCGCCGGGGCGAATGCGGGTCAACCGGCGGTGTCAGGTGCACTGTTGCTGTCGGGATCGGGGATGCGGTTGGTCCAGATGCCGCGCAAGTACGGTGCGCCGTCTGGGTCGCGCTCTATGTCGCCCGGTTCGTTGGTGCCTTCGGTGTCGTAGTCATGGACTTCGACCAGTGCGGTGCCGTCCTGAATATCGACGTGCTGAATGTTGCCGCCCTCGACGGTGACGAAAATGTGCGGACCTTCACCGTCTTCGGTGAAGCGGGAGGGAATGGAGAGCGGGCGAACCCGCTCGTCATTCCACAAGTCCACGTCTTCGCCTTCCGCCGCGGCCTCGACATAGGTGTTGCCGCAATAATCGGATGAAGACCAAGCGGAGCTTTCGTTGGCGGTGCTGACCGCCTTCTCCAAAGCGTCGGCCAGGGTGTCGGCTTCGACGGTGACGGTGGTAGAATAGTAAGCCGCATAGGCGCATTGCACGGTGAAGTGGGTCATGCGGCCTTCTCCGCTTCGCTTGCGTCGATGAAGGCCAGCAGGAAATCGGACGCCTTGGAGGCATGAGAGGCTGCACTGACGATGGCGCGACTGTCGTTCTTCAAGACTTCCAGCCAGTTGCCGATATAGTCGGCGTGCCGGACGGTCGGCACGATGCCGAGAGAGGCGCAAAGGAAAGCGCTGCCCATTTCCGCGACCAATTCTTCGCGGGCATAGGCGGTGCTGCCAAAGCGTCCGGTGAAATCCCGGTTCAGCCGATGTTTGGCTCCGCTCCAATGGGTCAGTTCGTGCAGGGCCGTGCGATAGAAATTGATGGGCTCGAAAAAGCTCTCCTGCGGCGGGGTGTGAATGCTGTCGCTGCCGGTGTGGTAGTAGGCTTTGATATCGTCACGCTGGAACTGCGCGCCCGTGGCGGCGATCAACGCCTCGGCGGCGGGGATCGGCAATGCTTGCGAAACCGGCTTGGGCTGAATGGTGTAATCGAAGGGCAGGCCGTCGCATTGGGCGACGTTGAAAACCGTAAAGCGTTTCAGAAACGGAATGCGCCGCCCGCTATCCTCGTCGCCGCTTTGCGTGGCCGTGGTGCCTGCCGCGCTGCCGTCTTTCTTGGGGGTGAAGGTGTCGGCATAAACGACCGTCGTGCCGCGTTCGCCCTTCCTGACATTGCCGCCGAACTGGAGCGCTTGCTTGAAGGTCAACCAGCGATTGACGGAAAATCCGCGTTCAAACAGCGCATCCCACAACAGCAGGATATTGACGCCGCTATAGGCGCGGTTGGTGGTGGCATTGCGGGGAATGGATAAGGTCTGATCTTCGGCCCAAGGCTGCACCCAAGGGATGGTGCCCGCCTCGATCTGGCGAATGATCTTGTCAGTGATCTCCTGATAGAGCCCCGGTTTGGTTGCTGGGCGCTGCTCTGTGTTGCTCTGGCTCATGTGCTGGTGCCTCGCTCAAAAAATCGCGCGGCCTGCCCCGGAATGGGGGTGGGCGGCGACTTGCGACCGAGTGCGGCTGGGCCAGCTCAGAACCCGCAGGCCCGCGTGTGACGGGCCGGAGGGCTGAAGCGCAGCGGAAGACCAAGAGCCGGGGGAGGGGAATCACCCGGCCTGCACGGAGCGCAGCGAAGGAAGGCTGGGGAAACCGCCGGCGGATGGTTTCGTCGGGCTGGACCAGTCGCCTACACGGGAGCGCCGCCCATCGCCGTTCCGCGGGGAGGCCCTAAAAACAAAGCGGCCCGCCTTGGCGGGCCTCCAAGCCTCTTCCTTGCGAGAGGATCGTGACCCCCTGTGGGCCAAGATCCGCGCGCCCGGCAGGGCGGGCGGGGCTTGGGGCGCCTGCGGCGCCTAGAGCCGTCCCCGCAGGGGCTCGCCAGACTTAGATCCTGGGCCTCGGGCTTATCCACGTGTTTAGGCCGACGCGCCCAGCCTTTAAATGGATAAAATCCGGCCGTGGTCCTACTCTAACCCCGGATATTTGGGATTCGGGTGGTGCGCTCGGTATGTATTCTTTCATGTTGCGAGGAAAAGCGCCCAGCCGCAACCTGGGCCGAAAATCTGTATATTTCCGAGTCATTTCTCCTATCGAGACGCTACGCAGAAACGCATTTTGATAAATGGTTCGTGCTTTCGGCCAAATACGGCCTGCTGAAGCCAGGAGATTTAGCCGAGCCGTACGATAGACAGATTAGCGAACTATCTCACGTGGAACGCCAAGCGTTGGTTGCCAGCATTGCAGATGGAAAATCCAAGATCGGGCCGAACGAAGGGGCAGAATTCACTTCTTTTTGTGCTTCAGAATACAATCGGGTGCTGGAGATGGCCAAAATTCACGCAGAGAGCTCGCCGATCGCAAAGATGTCTCGGCCCGAGAAACACGCAGAGCTCAAAAAATTTACCGATCCAAATGGCACTGAGGTAGATCTTGAAAACGTATACAGCATTCTTCAGCGCATCATTGACGCACGCGGCCTAATTCCATTTCGTGAGGCCGTTCGCCAAGAAATGCCGATGGCAGGGCTATATCTTTTCTTCGATACACACGAACCTCGGCTACGCGATATTCGCCAACTAAGGGTGGTGCGGGTGGGCACTCACGGCGTAGCAAGTGGCTCGAAAGCCAGTTTGCGTGACCGGATGCGCACTCATTATGGAACCGCTAAAGGTGGTGGCAACCATCGCAGTTCTGTGTTTCGGCTTCACGTTGGGCGCGCCCTGATTGAGAAAGGGTTGGTCGAACCGGTGAAGAGCTGGGGAACTTCTGAACTGCCCCAAAATCAGAAGTGGCTAAAAATGGAAGGCGCACTCGAGGGACACGTGTCCGAGTATATCGGTAATCTAAGCGTTGTGTTGCTCGGTGTTCCTGGCGATTCAGCGAAAGATAATGACAGAGCTTATCTCGAGCAAAATCTCATTGCCCTGTTGTCGAACGCGTTTCATCCGTTGGATCCACCGAGCCACCAATGGCTCGGGCGATATTCGGACAAGGCGGAGATTCGGAAGAGTGGGTTGTGGAACGTCAATCACACCTCACAAACCTATCATCAGCAGTTTGCAAACATGTTGGAGTATTACGTTCGCCTGACACTGGGCGAGCGTACCGGTAACAAACCCGTCGCTCCGTCCGACTGGCTCGCCTCTGTCCGCGATGACGTGCGCCAGCTCAGGTTATTTTCCGAACCATGACACTCTTATCGACAGAAGAGAGCCTTCTCCGGCGTCATCTTAAAGCGATTTGTCACCTGAATTTCGCCGTCAAACGAGACGGGCAGCTCGGATTTATTCTAGGCGCGGGCGTCAGCCGTGGTCTCAAAATACCCGACTGGTATGCCTTGCTGGAGGCTATGGAAGCAAACTTGGCATATAAGCCCAGCGGTAAAGATGGGCCGCAAAGCTACCGCGGTGAGCAACTGTTCCAGTTTTATCGCAAAAAGCGGATTGCGGAATTTGTCATTGCGGACCGTGAGGTGCGCGACGCCGCAATAAATACCGGATGGCGACGAATGGTGTCAAAGCACCTATATCGCGAATATATCAAGGCGGATGGAAAGGTTGATCTAGCCGCATTCCAAGCCGCGATTGAGGGGCACGCCTATTTGCGCGAGCTGGCGCGTATTGCGATTGATCTGGAGTTGGTCATAACGCACAATTTTGACAATGCGCTTGAGATGGCGGTGGCTGCCACGCCAAGTTCAAAAGCAGCAAACCGTAGGTCAAATTCCTTTTGGAAGCCGGACCCGTTTCTGCGACCGGAAATGCTCAATATTTACCACCCGAATGGGTATACTCCTACTGAGGGAGTTAAGGGCAGCGACAGTATTGTTCTGACGGAGGCCAACTTCGCTGACCATCTGGCCAATACCAACAACGCAGAAGCCAACTTTCTGTTGGGCCACTTGTCGAATAAGACTTGGCTACTGATCGGCCACTCCCTTGCAGACGGCACCTTGAAGAACGCTCTCAGGCTTCACGCGAGCAGGCGCCCCGGTCACATCAGTTATTTTGTTCATTTCGTCGAGGGCGGCGAAGATGACCTGTCAGTAGAGCAGCGCGATGCCATCCGGGAAGCAAATTTTACCACCTATAACTTGTATACGTTCTTTCTCAATGCGGAAGAGATAAGCGCTCTGCTTCGGTTAATACATAAACCTGCGGCCGACCTTAAGGCCGATATTACCTCGTGTTCACTCGAGCCGCGGTTCGTCTACTATATTTGCGGCGCCGTATCCTCTGGGAAGTCGACAATTCTAAGCCACCTTCGCAGTATCGCGACCGTTGAGGAATGGCCGGACCGGATGCCGGCGGCCATGAATAAGCTCTCGGTGGACGCTACGCCTGGTGAAAAGAAGGAGATTGATACCAATCTTGACGACGCGATTTGGAAAAAGAATGAGGAGATCAACGACACAAAGGTAGGCTTGGTCGCCGTTGATCGGGCTCCGTTGGATTTCATCGCTTTCCCGGACAAAGATGGCGATGCGCCGGAAGTGACCGCAAAAAATCGATATGAAAAGGTGCTCAAGCGATTCATTAGCGCTGATTTCGCTAACCTTTGCCCTGGGCAGGTGATTTTCATTCAGACCAAGCCGGAGACCTTACTGGAGCGGCAAATTCAGAGAGGCCGTCCTTCATCGGACGCGGACCTGTTGTCGGGAAAAGCGCTCGATGCGCTGAAATACCAGCAAGACGTCATGTGTGAAATTTATGAGCCAGCTATTGCGGACAAAAGCACAGCGCGGGGCGATTGTTGCTCCATTGCCACCTGTGTGCAAGACGTCATTCGTATTATTTATTTTGGGACGCATGTTCCGTTCAACTTCAAATCGAGGTTAAACGACTTCCTCGGAAGCGCGCCGAAATGACTCGACCCCTTATTTACATTGCCGCGCCACTGTTTTCGGACGCTGAAAAGAGCGCCAATGAAGCGATGTCGTCAATTTTGGAACGTTATTGCGAAACCTTCTTGCCCCAACGGGACGGGTATCTCATTCCTAGCTTGATCGAGCGAGGAATGAGCGTGGCCGATGCCTATAGTTACGTCTTTAAGAAAGACGTCGAAGCAATCCAGCGTTGCGATGCGGTAATTATCAACCTGGATGGCCGGGCCGTGGACGAGGGGGCAGCATTCGAGTTGGGGGTCGGGTTCGCAGCCGGAAAATTGTGTGTTGGCTATCGAACGGATGTACGCGTTTTGCTGCCGTGGGGCCAGAACCCTATGATAACCGGCCCTCTCCAAGCGGTACTGGGATCTCCGGTTGAATTGGAGGGTTGGGTAATCGCCTTCGCGAGTTGCTGCGCTCTGGGGAAAGCGAGAGCGTAGAATTTCCCAGGTAAATCGGGCGATTGCCGGGTTATTCACACGTCCAGTGCGAGCTTTCCGGAATTTGTGCTTGTTTTGTTCAGGGGAATCTGCCTAGCGTCGGGGATGCTGCACCGAGACAGTGTCGCGCTTATTTCCTCTTTACTGAGGCCCGCCAATGACGCGCGGCCAACCTTTTTGTTGGGCGCTGGTTGTTCCTTCTCTTCCGGAATTCCATTGGCTGCCGAAAGCGTTCGGCGCCTGGCGAAACAGGTTTATGCCGACCAGGTCTTGGGCGGTAAGACGCTTCCTGAGCAGATCAAGACGTCGGAATGGATGACATGGCTGCGTGACCAGGAATGGTTTATTCGTGGCGATCAACAACTGGCTGAAAATTTTCCGCTCGTTATTGAGCACCAATTGAAGCCTGAGGGTTATCGGCGTCGTGCTCTGTTGGATCTTGTCGCGCTACGTGGCGAGATCGGCCTGGGATACCGCAGTTTGGCGGAATTGGTCTTCCGCGGTTTGGCCGGAACGATCCTAACCACAAACTTCGACATCGGGCTATCGAAAGCTCTTAACGATAAGCAGCCGCATATCCGCCATGTGGGAGAGGTGAATCGATCCCCGAATGACTTCAATGAATTCAATCTGTTTTCTCGCGCTCAAATTGTCTGGCTTCATGGGAAGGCCGAGCAATATACCGACCGCAATCTCATCAGCGAAACGCGCACGTTAGATCCGGGGCTCGTTCAACTCCTCTCGCCCCTTCTAGAGTCCACACCTCTCATCGTGATTGGCTATCGTGGCGCGGAAGCTTCAATCATGGAGTCGCTTCTTGGAACATCAGGAGGTCTTCGATTCCGCCAAGGGATATATTGGTGCGCGCGCGCCGGCGATCCTGTCCATCCAGACGTTAAAGCGCTCGCGGAGCGCGTCGGAAGCAATTTCCAGCTCCTCGATATCGACGGATTTGATGAGCTACTGGATGACCTAAACCTGGAACTGTCCGGCATACAACGGTTTGCATCGGCCGCGACTTCAGAGGTAAAGCAATTTGACGATCAACCTGTAATGGACGCGAGTTGGGGCGACATCGACGCAGATCTGGCACTCGCCACCTTGCGCCAATATAGTCTCAAACTGGAACTCGGCTCGCTCGACTCTCAACAGCTGCGACCGCTGATGCGCAAGCTAGGACTCCTGGTGGATACGGACCAGGGCGAGAGGCCTAGTGTCGCTTGCGTGTTATTGTTTGGACGCGATATCGGGCGGGATTTTCCTCACAGCATAATTTCCGGCACCATCGATGGGAAAAAGCGCAGGGTATTCGGCGGAAATTTGATTTCGCAGTACCGATCAATCCTGGAATGGATCGACGAAGAGAAGATTAACCCCGTCATCAAAGTGAAAGGCCGTCGTCAACACGAGACGCGTTCAGCATACGCGGAGCGAGGGCTGGTTGAGCTCTTGGTGAACATGATTGTTCACAGAGACTACGAAGCGCATAAGCCGTCCGCAATCGATGCTGTTCCCGGCCGCTTCGTACGCTTCATTAATCCTGGCGCCCAATTGGCTGAGGCCAGCGCAAGGCTATGTCTTGATGCAGAAGGCACATTCGAGCCGGTCCAAGAATTTAGCGATCTTCGCAATCGCGCCCTATGTGATGTGTTTTTTGGAATGAACGCGATGGAGAGGGCCGGGACCGGTCTGACGGACGCGCGCGTACTCACAGAGCAGCTGGGAGGGAAAGCTTCTTTTGCATACCCTTCGGGTCAGGAAAACTTCGCTGCAACGCTTTATCAGCCCGAGGCCTCCGCCGGATCGAGTACTATCGCTAGGGACATGCGTCCGGTCGGGACATATGTGCTCAATCTTCTGCCATTTGCGTCGACGCCCCCATATCTTGTTCGCATTGAGATCGATGGGGGTTGGGATGCGCTCAATAAGAGCGTTCCGCTGGCCGACGCAGGAACGTTTGTCTTCGAACCAAAGACCGGTGATTTGTGGACGCTTTTGCCCGAGGCGCTCGCCAACACGATCTTTGCATCAGTTGCCAAAGGGCGGGCGCAGACCATTCCCTTGGCAGAGGTTGAGGCAGATATTGTTCTCCGCCGAAAATTTTCCTGGGTACTGCGCAAACATTTCGAGCGCCATCTCGGCGGTTTTGAGAGCCGCGGGTTAATCATCGAGACGAAGAAGAAGGGTCCTCCAGCGAAACGGGCATATTTCACCCCTCTTAAGGGGGGCAATCGACCCATCGTTTACGACACCCCAAGTCGTACTGGCATTCGGCGAGAAGTCGTAAAGAAGCGTGGCGAGGAGCGAAATGTCTGGTTCGAATGCGAGGGCTTTGGATACGAGGTAGTTCGGATCGCAAATATCTGGGGTGTGAGAATCAAACCCTTTTATATGTTTACGGGCCGAAACGGCGTCACACCTCTGCCGGGGTATGTGCGTACAAGTAAGGCGACGCGCCGCATTAAATTGGACCGTAACGCGAATGTCGAAAGCGATCTGACTTTCTGGGCGCGTTTCTTGTCGCAAGGCGCCCAGACGATCAATATCGGTCAGCATGATGTAGGTGATCTTCTGCTCGAGGGTATGTTTGTGACCGTCGACGTTCAGGAAGGAGGATTGCTTGGTGACTTTTCCGCTGAAAATCGACGTACTGCCTGAGCCCGAGGTCGAATTTTCGAACGGTGCTCGAGACGTGGACCCGAGGCGCGGGCTCGCGGCAAATGGTCCAGTCGATAATCGTGGCACGCGAAAAATTCGTGTTGGTTTGGTTGGTCTGCCTGAAGACGTTAAAGCCGCGCGGGCTTGGCTCGGTCGTTTGCGCGACTTTAGTCCTGCCTATGAGGGCAACTCGAACCGCTTCCGCAATTGGCCCGGTTTAGAGGGCGCTTTTAATTGCGAGCTGGTGATTGATGACCAGTTCATTCGCCCGCTGGAATCGTCGGTCTATAATGCATTATTTAGGGACGCGATGGTCGGCAGAGCGTTTGACGAATTGGTTGATCTCTTTGATGGCAAGATTACCAGTTTGTTCGGAGATGATGGTCCTGATTGTATAGTGGTTTGCATTCAGCCGGAGCTCGGGGACTTGCGTGTTGCGAATCCCGGTCTTTCGTTGGCGGAGAGACGTGCTCTCGAAGTGTTGAGGGCCGAAGAAGAGAGCGATCAGTTGTCGCTGTTTCAGCCATCTCCGGACGAGCTCAAAGCGGCGGAGGCTCTTTATACCATGGCCGACGATTTGCTGTTTCGGACTTTTTATCGCGCGCTCAAGGCGCGGGCAATGACGCATGAAGAGGCGGTGCCTCTGCAATTTTTGCGGCGAGAGACTATAGATCGCGCGGACGATAAGGGGCAAAGCTTTGCGACTCGTGCATGGCATATTTCTACTTCCATCTATTATAAAGCCCGTGGCATTCCGTGGCGGCCAACGGACCTTCCACACAATGTTTGTTTTGTGGGAATTTCGTTTCATCACATGAAAAAACGCAGTGGCCACCTTGTCTATGCGAGCGTCGCTCAAGCATATGCGCGGGACGTTGAGCCATTTGCATTGAAGGGCACAAGTGTCGATCACGAACAGCGGCGTGACCGGCAACCGTATCTCAACGCCAGCCAGGCGAAGAGCTTGCTTGATGATGTTATTCAGCAGTTTCGGAACCGAGCCGGCATTTCGCCAGACCGCATCGTTATCCATAAGACCACGACCTATCAGCCCGAGGAAATCGAGGGGTTCAGTGCGGCGATCAAAGACAAGGTTGCGTTGATTGATTTCGTCTGGATGCGCCCCACTGCGTTCCGCATGGTCAGGAAGGGATTTCAGGAGCCTTGGCGGGGTACTTTATGCACGCTCGACAAAGATTCATATTTGTTCACCGGTGGTTTTGTTCCTTGGTGGAACGAGTACCCTGGAATGCATATTCCGGCGCCAATCGAGCTTGGGAGTGCGAACGATAGTGACATCAAAGAGAGATCGAAGGAGATATCTCTTACCACAGATGAACTGGAATTCGTGACGGTATTACCGGTTCCCGTTACTCTTCTATTCGCTCGGCGGGTAGGCGAGTTGATGTGTGAGCTATCCGATAATTTGGCGCCGAAGCCATCCTATCGGTTTTATATTTAGGCGTTCGGACGTCCAGCTAAGGCGAGAGTGTAACGGTCTGATCGGCTCCGCCGGCACTGAAAAGGGGGTTGGAGGAGAATGTGGCGACGGTGGCGGGCCTACGCTGTCTCCTGTGATCACAAAGATTGGTGGTGGAATATCAAGTTGTAGCGCAGGCCCGGATCGGCGGTTATCGCTGTGCCACCCCTGGGCACCATTTCTACGATATTCTGCGCTCGATTATTCGAAACCCGCCAGGACTTGCATGATCGTGCAATGCCTGGCGGTAGGACCACTGGAACGGGTGTGATTAATCAGGTGGGGAGCTGATTGGAGAGCTATCGCAGATCAATAATGGTGTCGCGGCACGCAAACGGCGCGCAATCCGATTTAAGTCCCTGAAACTGCTATGAGCCAGATTAAGTGCGATTGAGGCAAGACATCAGGATTTCCGCGTTTTCCTCTTTATAGCACACCGCTGATGATGGTAGGTCGAAGGTTCGACGTTTGTGATGCCCGGCGAACACTCATTGCGCGGCGGTTTCGTCACGTGGCTGTTGTTGTCGCCGCCATTCCGATGTGATGAATGATCCAAATTTTCGCATTCCATCGCAACGTCGGATGAGAACGGATATGAAAGAAAAGACGAACAAACGTGTGTGCAAACCCTGCACACGACTTCTAACAAACACCTGAAAGCAAAGGATTTCTCGTCCAGTCCATCATCGGGGCGATGCTGAAAATGTGGTGGCCGGCGGACATGGGGCGGCTTTTAGCGCCCCATGGCCCGCTTGTCACTTGATGGGCAGTTCGAACGGCCCGGCGGGCAGGGACGCGGCGTCCGTCAGGGTGCAGATCGGGCTGTCGCCCCAGCAATAGCGCACCTGCGTGGCGTCCCGCGCATCATGCAGCAGCACCACATCGCCATGCACAGCGGCGCGGGCAAAGCGGCAGCTTGCCTGGGTCTTGCCGCACAGTTCGAAGGCCGTCGGCGCCCCGCTATAGGACAGAAGCCCGGTATCGACATCGGCAAAGTCGACCACCACGTTCACGCCCTGGCGGTGCGCGCCGGTCGCGCGCGGGCCCGACGGCGCGATTTTCTCGCCATAGAACAGGTGGCGCGCGGCGATCGACAGGCGGCGGCCCACCTCCTGCTTGTTGGTGGGGTGCAGCACCTTGGGATCGCCGATGTCGATGGTGACCACAAGCGCGGCGTTGGCGTCGCCCTCGGCGGCGCGGCGCTGGGCCTCGCGCACATCCGACCAGTAGGACGCGGTGGGCCGGGTGGGGAAGGGACCATAGTCGGGGATCTGCACGATCAGGAAGGGCAGCTTTGCGCCGAACTGCTGGCGCCAGTTGGCCATCATCGCTTCCAGCGTCTTCTGGTAGGTGGATGCGAAATAGATGTTGGATTCGCCCTGGTACCAGACCGCGCCCTTGAAGCTGTAGGGGCCGATGGGTGCGATCATGCCGTTATACTGCTGGGTGATGCCATGCATCGGGCCCCAGGGCAGTTGCACCGCGATGCGGTCCTGCACCGGCCGGTAATACCAGGGCCCGTCCAGCACCATATTGGTGCCGTCATCGAAGCGGATGGCGCGGCTGTCCTTCGGCCCGATAAGTCCGCAATTCTTCCAGCTGCAGAAGATGTTGGTCATGATGGTGTTGTCGCCGGCATGCAGAAGCCCGGCGGGCAGGCGATGGGTGGCGGACGGCGCGATCGAGCTGCCGCCCACGCCGGTGCCGTTGACCCAGCTTTTTTCCTCCTCGACCGCGCTGCCCAGGTCCAGCGTCGCGCCCCTGGCGGCCTGCGCGGCGGTCAGGTTGATGTGCGTGCCCAGCCACATCTGACCGACAAAGCCGACACCCGGTTCGGCGCTGCCATCGGGCAGCGACAGGCCGGGCCAGTCATACCAGGGGCCCAGGCCTTCGGGTGCGCGCTGCCAGCCGGACATGTCACTGGTCCAGGGCTTGTCCTGCGATCCGCTCAGCCACCATTTTTCCCAGGCGGTGTTCCATTGCGCCTCGGCGGCGGCGGGGTCGCGCTTGTAGACATCCAGCATGTCCAGCGCATCGTTGAAGTCGCCCAGCTTGCGCAGGGCCTGTTCGCCCACCCAGCCGCGCACGCGCGTGCCGCCCCAGGCGGCGACCACCATGCCCACCGGCACATGCAGGTGGCGGCGCAGTTCGTGTGCCATGAAAGTGCAGCTTGCAGAGAAAGCGCCCGCCGTCTTGGGCGATTCCACCTGCCAGGCCACGGGCTGGGGGAAGGCCGATTGCGGTGTGGGCACGGCCACGCGCTGGATTTCCAGTTCGCGCACCTTGTCGTCGGTGGCTGCGGCGATCTCGGCGGCGGCGTTCTGGGCACGCGCCACCGAAAGCTGCATGTTGGACTGGCCGGTGCACAGGAAGACATCGCCGACCAGCACGTCATGCACCGTCTGGCTTTCGCCGCCGGACGCGGCCACCAGCGTATAGGGGCCGCCCGCATCCATCGCCGGCAGGGTGGCGCGCCAATGGCCATCGGCATCGGCCTTCGCGGTTGTCTCTTTTCCGGCGATCCCGGCGGTGACGGTGCTGCCGGGCGCGGCGTCGCCATAGACGCTGATCGGCATGCCCCGCTGCAAAACGGCATGGTCGGCAAACATGGGGTGCAGCAGCGGCGCGGCCAGGGCCGGGCTCGCAGCGAGCGTGAAAACCGAAGCAAAAATCGCGGCGCGCATCATTTGTCGTATCCCAGCTTGATCATGGCGTGTGACGTGCCGTTCACCGTGCCCTTGTCCAGCCATTCCAGCGAAGTCTGGAACAGCAGCAGGTGGTTTTTCTCCCACATGGCGTTGTGGCTGGAGCAGGCCAGGTCGACGAACACCTTGGCCGCGCTGCCAATGTCTTCATAGAAGTCGCGCACGCGCTGCGGATTGACCTGGCCGTCATGGATGCCCGACACCATCAGCGTCGGCGTGGTCATGGCCTTCACCCGCGCGGTGGTCCAGCCATAGGTGCTGGACAGCGGCGCGCGGCGCACCGGCGGCGACCATTTGGCCCCCACCGGATCGGATTTCAGCATCTCAGACCAGACCGAGGCGGCGGCCTTGGGATCGTACTGGCCAGGGCAGGGCGCCTGGCGGTTCCACCCAGTGGTGAAATCGCCAAGGCTTTGGGTGTTGAACACGGTGCCGGGCACCGGCAGCGGCGGTTGGGTGGCCCGTGTGTTGCGGTTGTAGGCGGGCGCCAGCAGCACAAGCCGCGCCACCTGCTGCGGATTCTGGGCGGCCCAGCCGCCGGCGCGCGGGCCGCCTTGCGACCATCCCACCAGATTGATCTTGTCGACATGGCGCAGCGTCTTGATGAAATCGACCGCCGCGCTGATATCGTGCCAGTCCGATCCCATGTTGGTCAGGTTGCCGGGATAGGCGGGCGGGCATTGGACGCCGAACTCCTTTTGCTGCTTTGGCGCCAGGTTGCACTTGTCGTCCATCTGCGGCGGACGCTGCGAGCGGCCATAGCCTTCCATGTCGACGGAAAAGACGTCGTATCCGGCGTTGGCCAGATAGGCCATCCAGCTATAGTCCTGATAGGGCACGTCGAAGGCGACTTCCGCCGGAGTGCCCGCGCCGTGCACGAACAGCACCACCTTGTCGCCCGCGCCATGCGCCATCACCGGCGCGGTCGCCCGCTCGCGCACATACAGTTTCACGGTCTGGCCAGCTGTGGCGGGAACCTGGGACTTGACCGGAATGTAATGATCGCGGCTCAGCACCGGCGCGGCCTCGGCGGATGCCGCCATCAGGCATGTCAGCGCCGCAAATGCAGCCGTGTTTTTCCAGCGCGCCATCCCAGCCTCCCCTTTTGGGGGAGACTAGGGTCTGGGTGCGATGGTGGGCAACTGCGAAGGGCTATTTGTGATGCTGAATCCTGGTGTTCACCAGCTGGAAGAACACCGGCACGAAGAAGATCGCCAGAACGGTGGCGGTGATCATGCCGCCGATCACGCCGGTGCCGATGTCATTCTGGCTGCCGGCGCCCGCGCCATGGGCCAGCGCCAGCGGCGTGACGCCGGCGATGAAGGCGATCGAGGTCATCAGGATCGGCCGCAGGCGCAGGCGCGCCGCTTCCATCGCCGCATCGAAGGCGGTGGCGCCCTTGCGCTCGGCATCCACCGCGAACTCCACGATCAGGATGGCGTTCTTGGCCGACAGGCCGATGGTGGTCAGAAGGCCGACCTGGAAATAGATGTCGTTGAACAGCCCGCGCATCGAGGCGGCGGCCAGCGCGCCGACCACGCCCAGCGGAATGACCAGCATCACCGACAGCGGGATCGCCCAGCTTTCATACAGCGCCGCCAGGCACAGATAGATCACCAGGATCGACAGGGCATAGAGCGCGGGCGCCTGCGCGCCGCTGGCCTGTTCCTGATAGGACAGGCCGGTCAGCTCATAGCCGACGCTGCTGGGCAGCTTGCCGATGATGTTGTGCATCTCCTGCAGCGCGGTGCCCGAGCTGATGCCCGGCGCGCCCATGCCCATCAGCTCGATCGCGGGCAGGCCGTTGTAGCGGGTCAGGGTGGTGGGGCCCGTGGTCCAGCGCGCGGTGGCGAAGGAGGAGAAGGGCGCCATCTCGCCCGAACCGCTGCGCACATACCAGCGGTTCAGATCGTCCGGCGTCATGCGGAAGGGCGCGTCGCCCTGCATGTAGACATGCTTGACGCGGCCGCGGTCGATGAAGTCGTTGACATAGCTGCTGCCCCAGGCGGCGCTGAGCGTGGCGTTGACGTCGCTGAGCGCCACGCCCTGGGCATTGGCCTTGGCCTGGTCGATGTCGATATGCAGCTGGGGCGCGTCTTCAGGCGCATTGGGGCGCACCGCCATCAGCTTGGGGTCCTGGGCCGCCATGCCCAGCACCATGTTGCGGTACTGCATGAACTGGGCGTGGCCCGAATTGGCCTTGTCCTCCAGGAACAGGTCGAAACCGGCGGACTGGCCCAGCTCCTGCACGCTGGGGGGAACCAGCGGGAATATCTGTGCGTCGCGGATGCCCATGAAGGCGCCGAAGGCGCGCTGCGCCACGGCCTGGGCGCTGTTCCTGGCGCCACTGCGTTCGTTCCAGTCCTTCAGGTGCGTGAAGGCCAGGCCCATATTCTGGCCCGCGCCCGAAAAGCTGAAGCCCGCGACGATGAAGGTGAACTCGGTATTGTCCTTTTCCGTGTTGGCGTAATAGCGCGACACCTGGCGTGCCACATCCAGCGTGCGGCCCTGCTCGGCGCCGGGCGGCAGGGTGATCTGGGTGATGATCACGCCCTGGTCCTCGTCGGGCAGGAAGCCGGTGGGCAGGTACCAGAACAGCGCCACCAGGATCGCCACGATGACCAGATAGGCGCCCATCACGCTCCAGGTCCGGCGCAGGAACCAGGCCGCGCCGTCGTGATACCAGTTGCGGAAGCGGTCGAAATTGCGGTTGAACCAGCGGAAGAAGACGCCTTCCTTCTTCGGTTCGTGGGATACCGGCTTCATCAGCGTGGCGCACAGCGACGGCGTCAGGATCAGCGCCACCAGGATCGACAGCGACATGGCCGAGACGATGGTGATCGAGAACTGGCGGTAGATCACCCCGGTCGAGCCGCCGAAGAAGGCCATGGGCAGGAACACCGCGGTCAGCACCAGGCCGATGCCGATCAGCGCGCCGGTGATTTCCTGCATGCTTTCCAGCGTCGCCTCGCGCGGCGGCAGCTTCATCTCGTGCATGATGCGTTCGACATTTTCCACCACGACGATGGCGTCGTCGACCAGAAGGCCGATCACCAGCACCAGCGCAAACAGGGTCAGGGTGTTGATGGAATAGCCGGCAATGGCCAGCACGCCGAAGGTGCCCAGCAGGACCACCGGAACCGCCACCGCCGGGATCAGGGTGGCGCGCCAGTTCTGCAGGAAGATGAACATCACCAGCACCACCAGAGCGATCGCCTCCAGCAGGGTCACGATCACGTCATGGATCGACAGGCGGATGAAGGTGGTGTTGTCCACCGGATAGACCATCTTCATGCCCGGCGGCAGGGACTTGCGAAGTTCTTCCGCCCTGGCCTTGACCGCGTCCACCGTCTTGAGCGCGTTGGCGCCCGGCGCCAGCATGATGGCGACACCGGCGGCCGGCTGCTCGTTGAACATGGAGGTGATGCCATAGGTGTCGGCGCCAAGCTCCACGCGGGCGACGTCGGACAGATGCACCACCGCGCCCGAGGCCGAGGTCTTCAGGATGATGTTGCGGAACTGTTCGGGCGTCTGCAGGCGCGACTGGGCGGTGACCGAGGCGTTGAGCTGGGCTTCGGGTGTGGACGGCTGCTGGCCGATCTGGCCGGCCGAGACCTGGACGTTCTGGGCCTGGATCGCGGCGCGCACGTCCGACGGCATCAGGCCGAAATCGTGCAGCTTGTAGGGGTTCAGCCAGATGCGCATGGCATAGGAGGCGCCGAAAACGCGCGTTGAGCCCACGCCCGGCACGCGGCTGAGCGGATCGTTCATCTTGCTGTTGATGAAGTCCGAAATGTCGACATTGTTGTAGCGGCCGGTATCGTCATAGACGCCGATGACGATGATGAAGTTGGGCTGGTTCTTCACCACGGTCACGCCCAGCTGCTGCACCTGCTGGGGCAGCAGCGGCACCGCCGCCTGCACCTTGTTCTGCACCTGCACCTGGGCGATGTCGGGATTGGTGCCCGCCGCGAAGGTGGCGGTGATCATCGCGGTGCCGTCGGCATTCGAGGCCGAGGAGAAATAGAGCAGATTGTCCAGGCCGGTCAGCTGCTGCTCGATCACCTGGGTGACGGAGTTCTGCAGCGTCTGGGCGTCGGCGCCCGGATACATCGCATTCACCACCACCGAGGGCGGGGCGATGGTGGGATACTGCTCGATAGGCAGCGAGAAGGCCGCGATGCCGCCCGCCAGCATGATGACGATGGCGATGACCCAGGCGAAGACCGGCCGGTCGATGAAGAAACGTGACAGCATGGGCTAGTTCTTCGCTCCGCTCGGCTGGCCCGGCGCCTGACCTGGCGTCTGGCCCGCCGGCTGGGGCGTCACCGGCATGTCGGGGCGCACGGCCTGCAGCCCGTCCACGATCACCTTGTCGCCGGCCTTCAGCCCGTCCAGCACCTGCCACTTGCCGCCGATGGCGCGGCCGGTCGAAAGCACGCGCAGGCGCGCGGTGTTCTTGTCGTCGATCACCAGCACGGTGGGCTGGCCCTTTTCGTTGCGGCTGACCGCCTGCTGCGGCACCAGCAGGCCATGCGGGTCCACGCCTTCATTGATGGTGGCGCGCACATACAGGCCCGGCAGCAGCAGCCCGTCGGGATTGGGGAACAGGGCGCGCAGGCGCACCGAACCGGTGGACGGATCCACGGTCACGTCGGTGAACTGCAGCTTGCCTTCCTGGCCATAGGTCGAGCCGTCATCCAGATGCAGCGTCACCTTGGCGGTCAGCGGCCCCTGGCGGTCCAGATTGCCCGCCGCGACCGCGCGGCGCAGCGCCAGAAGCTCGGTGCTGGACTGGTCGACATCGACATAGATGGGATCGAGCGTCGAGACGGTGGTCAGCGCCGTCGCCTGCTGGGCGGTGACCAGCGCGCCCTCGGTCACGGTCGATGCGCCGATGCGGCCCGAAATGGGCGCGGTGATGCGGGTATAGTTCAGGTTGATGCGCGCGGCCTCGGCATTGGCCTTGGCCTGCAGATAGGCGGCCTGGGCATCGTCATAGGTCTGGGCGGCGATGGCGTTCTGCGCCACCAGTGCCTGATAGCGGTCGGCGCGGGCCTTGGCGCTGGCCAGCGCGGCCTTGGCATTGTCATAGACCGCCTGATAGGGCGCCGGGTCGATCTGGTAGAGCGGCTGGCCCGCCTTGACGGTCGAGCCTTCCACGAACAGGCGCTTCTTGATGATCCCCGACACCTGGGGGCGGATCTCGGACACCGCATAGGGGCTGGTGCGGCCCGGCAGCTCGGTGATCAGGGTCACCGGCTCCTCGTGCATGACCACGAAGCCGACCGCGGGCGGGGGCATCTGCGGCTGCTGGTCCTGCTTGCCGCAACCGGCTAGCGCAAGCCCGCAGGCCAGGATGACGAATGACCGACGAAACATGAAAATCCCCCGCGACAGCAGGCCGGCGGCACATGCCCCGGCTTTAGACCAAGGACGGCCCACCCGGCCCATCCCTGACAGATACTGAAAAATATTATTGGCCGATCATCGGACCGGCTCTCGCCCGCTTAAATAATGCGCGGCGCGCCAATTGGAAGGGCCGATTGGGACCAAAGTGCGGCCAGGGCGCTTTCTATCGCGTTTGGATCGTCCATTTGACACATTTGCGACTTCAGGGCGCGCCGCTGGGCGGGGTCGGCAGGACACAAAGCCTTTTCCACGTACCAGCCCAGGTGCTTGCGGAATATTTTCAGTCCCCAGGCATCGCCATAGAAGCGCAGGGAATCTCTGAAATGTTCAAGCGCAATGGCCAGCCGTTCGCCCGGCGCCGGTTCGGCCAGCGGGCCGCCCGATGCCAGCGCACGGTCCAGCGCCGCCGCGATCCAGGGCCGGCCATAGGCGCCGCGCCCGATCATCACCGCATCGGCACCGGATTGGTCCAGCGCCGCGCGGGCACTGTCAGCATCGATGATGTCGCCGTTCACGATCACCGGCACCGACACGGCCTGCTTGACGGCGGCCACCGCGCGCCAGTCGGCGCGGCCGGTATAGAACTGCTTGCGGGTGCGGCCATGGATGGTGATGGCGCGCACGCCCAGGTCCTGGGCGCGGGCGGCGATGTCGGGCGCGTTGCGGCTCTGGTCGTCCCACCCCAGGCGCATCTTCAGCGTCACCGGACGGCTGGTGGCACTCACCGCTGCATCGATCAGCTGCGCGGCCAGTTCGGGCTCGCGCATCAGCGCCGAGCCGGACAGCACGCCGGTGACCTCCTTGGCGGGGCAGCCCATGTTGATGTCGATGATGTCGGCCCCAGCCTGTTCGGCCAGCTTGGCGCCCTTCGCCATCCATTCGGGCGTGCGGCCCACCAGTTGCACCACCATCGGAACCTTGCCCAGGCCCGCGCCGATCGCGGCGCGGCGCACGACATCGGGGCGGCCGCGCGCGAAGCTGTCACAGGCCACCATCTCGGTCGCGACATAGGGCGCGCCGCAGCGGCTTGCGCTCTGGCGGAAGGGCAGGTCGGACACGCCGGTCATCGGCGCGGTCAGAACCCGCCCGCCAATGGTCACGTCGCCGATCTTCAGTACCTGGCTGTTCAGATATCGCCTCCGACATTGCGGATATGTCCCGAGCCCGCGATGTGCGTATCCATGTCCTTGGGATAGGAATGCAGGTTCACGTTGCCCGAACCGGAGATATGAATATCAGCCTTTTCGCGCGGCGCAATGTCGGCATTGCCGCTGCCGGCGATATGCACCTTGACCTCTTCGGCATCCAGATTGCCCAGGTCGGCATCGCCCGATCCGGCGATATGCACATCCAGCCGGTCGACATGGCCGCCCGCCTGTATTTTGCCCGATCCGGAGATCGCAACCTTCACCGCATCCTGGTCCAGCCCCTGCAGGTCCATCTTGCCGCTGCCGGAAATGGCGAACTTGCGGAAGGTCTGTCCGGGCAGCGTGATGTCGATGTCGCCGCGCCGGCCATGACGGATGCGACAGTTCATCTCGATATGGCCGTTGCGCACGCGCAGATGGGCAATCGTCTGCGGCTCGCCGCGCACGATCAGCCGGTCGCCGTCGCCGGCATGGAAGTGGACGGTGGCGGGCACCGACAGATCGACATAATCGGCGCCGCCCCAGTCGATTTCACGCACGCCGCCGGCGCCGTCGGCGGTGCCGCAGGCCGGCCTGCCGTCGAAGATGGAGAAATCGAAACCGCCATCATCGAATTCGTGCTTGCCGATGGCGCCGGCGGCGCCCAGGCTGACGACGGCGACGGCTAGGCCGGTGAAGGCGACGACTGCAAGTGTCCTGGCCATGGAATATCTCCCGTAAATGGTTCTTTGATCAGTCCTGGCGCGCCAGGTGCTTGATGTCGCCCTTGCCCATGATCGAGGTGTCCAGATGCTTGGGCTCGGTATAGAGCGAGACATCGCCGCGCCCCATGATGGTGATGTCGGCATCGTCGATGGGCGAGGTCTCGACATCGCCGCGCCCCATGATGCGCAGGCGCACGCGGCTGGCGATCAGGTCGCGCAGATAGGCATCGGTGCGGCCCAGTATCTCGATCTTCAGATCGCCGACCTTGCCGTCGCCCGTGATCTTGCCCTTGCCGGCCACGGTGATGTCCAGCCGGTCCTGGTCGACCTTCTGCAGGTCCAGGTCGGTGAGGCCGGCAATGGTATAGTCGTTGATCTCGCGGCCCGGCAGGGTGATGTCCAGCCGCTTGCCTTCCCAGTTGTGCAGGTTGCAATCCAGCGCGATCCGGCCGTTCTTCACTTCGAGATGCGACAACAGCATCGGGTCGCCTGTCACTTCCAGGCGCGGGCCCGCATCGCGGCGATAATGGACGATCGAGGGCACCTTGATGGTCACCGCATCGTCTCCGTCCCAGGCCAGGCTGCGGCTCTGCGCCGTGGCGCCGCTGATCCCGCAGGATTCACGGTCATGCCAGGCGTCGGACAGTTCGCCCCCAAGGCCGCTCGCGCCCATCACGGCCACGCCCACCACGCAGAAGGCGGCGACGCCAAGGCCGACGGAAGCAATGATGGCAAGTTTCTGCATGACGCAATTTCCTTGGAGGGATTTCTCAGGTCGCTTTTCAGACGGATTCGCTGGCCGAGGTCAGAAGCCGGTAGTGCAGCCGCGCATAGCGCACCAGCATGCGCGCGCTCCAGTCCAGGATCATGATCAGCAGCGCGCCGCCGCCGATGCCCGCGCCCAGAAGGCCGATGCTCAGCACCGCCTGCATCATCATGTTGGAAAGGGCGTGGTCGAAGATCGGCAGCAGGTTGAACATCAGGAACAGCCCGCCCACGATCAGCGCCAGGAAGCCGACGGCGAAGCCGAAGAAGATGCCGGCCAGCGCGCACAGGATCGGAAACAGGAAGACGATGTCGATGGTCGCCAGCCCCAGCAGCGCCAGCACCACGCCCAGGAAGTTGCCGGCATTGCGGTCCTGTTCCCAGCGCTTGAAGCCCACCTCGGCACGCAGTTCGCGCGCCAGGCGCGACGGATCGCCCAGCGCCGCGGCCACGTCATCCTCGCTGCGGCCATGGGCGGCGCCATCGGTGAAATGGACCTCGTAATCGGCGCAGATGTCCTCGATCTCGTTCTGCGGCAGGCCGGCCAGGCCGCGGCGCAGCTGCATCATGAAGGTCGCGCGGTTCATACGGCATCTCCCAGTATCTTGCGGACGGCGGATTCAAAGACCGTCCATTCGTTGCGCTGTTTCTCCAGCGCGGTGCGGCCGGATTTGGTGATCTTGTAATATTTGCGCGGCGGGCCGCTGTCGGACTCCACCAGGTAGGTGCTGACCAGGCCTTCATTCTGCATCCGGCGCATCAGGGGATAGACCGTGCCTTCGCCCATGCCCACCGCATCGGCCATGCGGCTGGCGATGTCATAGGCATAGTTGTCGCCGCCCGAGAGCAGCGCCAGGACGCACATTTCCAGCACGCCCTTCTTGAGTTGGATTTGCAGGGATTCGGACATGGGAACTCATCTACGCTTGCGAGGAATGGTATATAGCACGATACCGTGCCATGCAAGGTACCTGTGATGATTTTTTTGCGGGCGGGCCGCCGGACGGCGAGATGCAACGGAATCGGCCTGTGTTACCCGCCTCTTAAGGCTTTGGGCGGTAAAACGTGCGGATGAAGATTGCCCGCCGCCTGTCCAGCCTGATGGCCCGCAAGCTGCCGGTGCGCCCGGCACGGCTGACGCGCGCGCGAGCGGTTGCCAGCATCACCTTCGACGATTTTCCCAAGAGCGCCTGGACGGCGGGCGGTCCGGTGCTGGCCCGTCACGACGTGCGCGGCACATATTATACCGCGGGCGGCTTTTGCGGCCGGACCATGGACGCCATCACCTATTACGACGCCGCCGACCTGAGCGCCCTGCTGGCCGCGGGGCACGAGATCGGCTGCCACGGCTACAGCCACCAGCCCACGCCCGATCTGGCCAGCGTCGCGCTGGCCGAGGATGCGCGCCGCAACGCCGATTTCCTGCGCCCCTTTGTGGGGCAGGCCGTCAGCTATGCCTTTCCCTTTGGCGCGGTGTCGCCGCGCACCAAGCGTTTCTATGCCCCGCGTTTCGCCAGCCTGCGCGGCGTCCATCCGGGGGTCAATCAGGGCCGTGCCGACCTGGCGCAGCTTTCCACCATCTCGCTGGAGGAACGCTGTTTCTCTGAACAGGTGGTCGATGCGGCCATCGCCGCGGTGAAGGACAAAGGCGGCTGGCTGGTATTCCACACCCACGACGTCAGCGATGCACCCACGCCCTATGGCATCACGCCGCAAAAGCTGGACTGGGCGATCGGCCGGGTGAAGGCGGCGGGCATCGGCTTTGCGCCCATGCGCGAGGCGCTGGACGTGGCCCTATCCGCCTAGCGCCTTCTGGCGGATGCCCGACAGGGTCGCGGTGGGCGAAATGCCGTCACCGTCGAACTTCACATGGATCACCGACGGCAGGCCCGAAGCCTGGGCGGCTTCAAAGGCCGGGGCGAAATCCTCGGTCTTGTCCACATTGGCGCCAAAGCCGCCGAAGCTGCGCGCCATGGCGGCGAAATCGGGATTGACCAGGGTAGTGGCGCTGACGCGGCCAGGATATTCGCGCTCCTGGTGCATGCGGATGGTGCCGAACATGGAATTGTCCAGCACCACGGCGATGATCGGAACGCCATACTGCATCGCGGTCGCCAGTTCCTGGCCGTTCATCAGAAAATCGCCGTCGCCGTTGATCGCCACAACCGTGCGCTGGGGATACAGCCGCTTCATCGCCACGGCGGCGGGCATGCCATAGCCCATGAAGCCGCAGATGGTGCCCAGCTGGGTGCCGAATTTGCGGAAACGATAGAAGCGGTGAATCCAGCTTGCGTAATTGCCTGCGCCATTGGTGATGATGGCATCGTCCGGCAGATGGCCGCGCAGCCAGATCATGATCTGGCTGATATTGACCGGGCCGGGCTGGTCGGTGCCCTTTTCCGACCAGTCCAGATAAAGCTGATGGTCGGCGGCGACATCATGGCTGCGCTTCGGCGTCAGCCCGTCCAGCGCGGCGGCGAAGGCGCGCGGGGAGGCCGGGATGGGAAGATGCGGGCGGTACACCCGGCCCAGATCCTCGGCGCCCGGATAGGCGTGCACGAAGGTCATCTGCGGCACCGGAATGTCGAACAGCGTATAGGCCTGGGCGGTGAATTCGCTGAGCCGCGCGCCCGCCACGATCACCAGGTCCGAGGCTTTCACCCGCGCGACCAGCTTGGGGTTGGCCCCCAGGCCCAGGTCGCCGGCATAGTTGGGATGCAGCGGATCGAAATGATGGGCGCGCCGGAAGCTGGTGGCGACGGGAATGCCGAAGCGTTCGGCAAAGCGCGCCATGGCGGCCAGCGCGTCTTCGTCCCAGCGCGATCCGCCCAGGATCAGCATGGGTCTTTCGGCCTTGTCCAGCAGCGCCTGCAGCGCCGCCATCTGTTCGGGCGCGGGCGCCGGTTCGACCGGATCGACCCGCACGCCGTCGGCGCAGGCCGCCGCCATCGGCAGAACATCATGGGGCAGCGACAGCACCACCGGGCCGGGCCGCCCGGCCATGGCGGTGGCGAAGGCGCGGGTGACATGCTCGGCCATGCGGTCAGGCTCGTTCACCTCGGCCACCCACTTGGCCATGCCGCCGAAGAAGGCGCGATAGTCCATCTCCTGAAACGCATCGCGGCCCCGGTTGTGGGTCTCCACCTGGCCCACGAACAGGATCATGGGGGTGGAATCCTGCTGGGCGATGTGGATCCCGCCCGAACCGTTGGTCGCGCCGGGCCCGCGGGTGACGAAACAGATGCCGGGCCGGCCGGTGGCCTTGCCATAGGCTTCCGCCATCATCGAAGCGCCGCCCTCGTTGCGGCACACGGTGACTTCGATGCCGCTGTCATAGAGCGCATCCAGCACCGGCAGATAGGATTCGCCGGGCACGCAGAACACATGGTCGACGCCCTGGATGCGAAGCTGGTCGACAAGGACTTGCGCTGCTGTGCGGCTCATGGCGGACACCCCCGTATGCAGGGTCATCCGAACACCACTTTTTCGGTATAGGCAAGATCGCCCAGCGTGGGGCGGTGCGGGCCCTTGAACCAGCGGGGCTCCTTGCCCTCGACATAATGGTGCAGGCGGCCGCGCGGCCGGCCATCCACCAGGAAACCGGCAAAGCCTTTGGGCAGGAAATGGCGGGCCAGCGCCGGCGCGCAGCGCGAGAAATCATCCATGCCGCGGCAGAACATCAGGTCCAGCATCGCCAGCGGTGCGGGCCGGTCCAGACGGCGCGGACGAAACACGAAGGGCGCGACGATGCCGTCCTTTTGAACCGTCACACAGGTCAGGCCCCAGGCGCGGTGATCGGCCAGCAATTTCGCTTCGGGCAGGTCACCGGGAATGTCACGGCTGACACGGCCGCGGCCGGGCAGGGCGAAGACGGCGCTGCGGCCATGATTGTAGGGGGTGAAACCCTGGGCCTGAAGCGTGGGCCAGGTATGGGGCGCGGGCGAGGCATTCAGATAGGTGACATGCTTGAGCTTGGTCGCCATCTGCACCAGCGGTACGGAATGGGCGCGGAAAGCCGGTTCGACATACCAGCTCGACAGGTTGGTGAGGATGGCGTCGCCGCGCTGCGAGGAGATCAGCAGCAGGACCCCGACCGGCGCCAGGCCATTGTCCAGCAGATAGCCGAAACGGGGCACGCCCTCGACCGGTGCCATGCTGCGCCAGCGGGCAAACCCCCGGGTCCAGTAATCGCGGTCGGTGGCGGGAAAGCCGCGCGCCAGCAGATCGGCCAGCCCGTCCAGGTCGGTCTCGGCGATCTGGCGGCAGCGCACGCGCCCGCCGGCCTGCGGTTCCAACGTCATGGCAACACCCTTCCCAAAAGCCTTTATGGGCCATTCGCCATTAGCGGAATGTTAAAAGGCCCCCTCTAGGCTGGGCCCTTATCCAGCGAAAGGGGCCCCAATGAGCGTCGCAGCGATGGTTGTTGACCAGTTCCGCCAGGTGGCGCGCGAGCAGGGCAAGGAAATTGCCGAGCTGAACGACGACACGGTTCTGCTGGAATCGGGCCTGGATTCGCTGTGCTTCGCCATCATCGTGGCGCAGCTTGAAGACAGGCTGGGCGTGGACCCCTTCACCGCCGCCGAGGACGTCTATTTCCCGGTGACGCTGGGTGACTTCATCAGGTTCTACGAAGATGCCGCCGGATCCCAGGCTGCCTGAATCCGGGCTGCCTGAAATGGCGCGGCCTGAAACGCTGCGGCCTGAATCGCTGAAGGCAGCGATCGCCGGCAGCGAGGCGATGCTGTATGCGCGTGGCGGCCAGGTATGTCTTTCGTCGCGTGGCCGCGCACTGCCGGGTCTGGCCGGTGCGTCGGTTCTGCTGCGCACCCACAGCCAGCTTGCCGCTGCGCTGGGTCTGATCGCGCTGGACGGGGTCGCCCGCCGCATCGTTATCGCCCCGCCGGATGTGAAGGCCGGGCATCTGGCCTCCGTGATCGCGCGCGCCGACGTTGAAGCGGTCATGGGCGAGGATGAAAGTCTGGCGATTGAGGGCGCGCGGTTCGTGCCGCTCGACCTGTCGGCCGTCGCGCTTGCGGAGGGACCGCAGGTCGTTACCGAATGGGTGCTCTTTACCTCCGGCACCACCGGAGAGCCCAAGATGGTGGCCCATACCCTGGCCGGCCTGACCGGCGCGATCCAGCCTGCCGCCGCAGCCGATATCACATGGGGTACTTTTTATGACATCCGCCGCTATGGCGGTTTGCAGATTCTGCTGCGGGCCCTGTTGGGCCATGCATCGCTGGTGCTGTCGGATGCCGATGAGGATGTCGCCGGCTTTCTTGCGCGGCTGGGCCGGTGTGGCGTGACCCATCTGACCGGCACACCGTCGCACTGGCGCCGCGCGCTGATGAGCCCGGCCAATGCCGCCATCGCGCCGCACTATGTCCGCCTGTCGGGCGAGATCGCCGATCAGGCCATTCTGGACAGCCTGAAGGCGCGCTTCCCCGATGCTGCAATCGGCCATGCCTATGCCTCGACCGAGGCGGGGGTGGGCTTTGAGGTCACCGACGGGCTGGAGGGCTTTCCCGCAAGCTTTATCGGCCGCCCTGGTGCCGTCGAAATGAAGGTGGAAGACGGCCGCCTGCATCTGCGTTCGGCGCGCACCGCCAGCGCCTATGTCGGCGGCGGGCCTGACCTGCGCAATGACGGCTGGGTCGATACAGGCGATGTCATTGAACAACGTGGCGGCCGCTTCCATTTCATGGGCCGCGCCGGGGGGATCATCAATGTCGGCGGGCTGAAGATAAACCCCGAAGAGGTCGAGGCGGTGATCAACCGCCAGCCGGGCGTGCGCGCCAGCCGCGTGTCGGGCCGCAAGAGCCCCATCACCGGCGCCATCGTGGTCGCCGAGGTGGTGTTGACCGAAGCCGCCAACGACAATGCCACCTTCAAGGAGGCCATACTGGCGGCCTGCCGCGAAAACCTGCCGGCCTTCAAGGTGCCGGCCATGCTGCGCTTCGTGCCGTCGCTGGCGCTGACGGCGGCGGGAAAGTTGAGCCGCAATGCGTAACGTTCTGGTCAGTGGCGGCACGCGCGGGGTGGGCCTGGCGATCGGCAAAAAGCTGGCGGCAGATGGCTTTCGTGTCTTTGCCCTGGGCCGCAAGGAAAGTCCCGAACTGGAGGCTGCCATCGTGGCGGCGCCGTCGGGGGTGATGAATTTCCTGCCGTTTGATCTGGCGCAGGTCGATCTGATCCCCGACCTGGTGCGCGAACTGAAGGCCGAGCATGGCCCGCTTTACGGCCTGGTCAACAATGCCGCGCTGGGCACCGATGGCCTGCTGTCCAACATGCACAATTCGGATATTGAGCGGCTGGTAAGACTGAACACCATCTCGCCCATCGTGCTGACCAAATATGCGGTGCGTTCGATGATGACGGCGGGCAGTGGCCGCATCGTCAATATCAGCTCCATCATCGGCTTCACCGGCTATTCGGGCCTGTCGGTCTATGGCGCGACCAAGGCCTCGATGCTGGGTTTCACCCGCAGCCTGGCGCGCGAGGTGGGAAGGCTGGGCGTGACCGTCAATGCGGTGGCGCCGGGCTTCATGGATACCGAGATGACCGCCAGCATGAAGGACGCCGACCGGGCCAAGATCGCCGCGCGCAGCGCGCTGAAGCGCCTGGTGGATGTGGACGATGTCGCGGGTGCGGTGTCTTACCTGATGTCGGACGCCGCAAAAAATGTCACCGGAACGGTGATGACGGTCGACGCGGGGAACACAGCCTAGAGATTCAGCGCCGCGCGCACGCTGGCCGGCCAGTCCGAAATCTTCGCACCATGGGTGACGAACAGCGCCACGGCCAGCCGGTCCATGCCGAAGGCGACACAGCCGGTATGCATAAGCTCGCCCGCGTCGTTGTGCAGGCCCCAGACCTCGCCGAAATGTTCCTTGTGGTAATTGAAGCTCATGCAGGCGGTGGGGCTTTCGGCAGAGCGCACCGGCACCAGCAGTTCGAACTTCAGCGCATCTTCGCGCTGCTGGTTGGCCATCATCGCACCGACCCGGCCAAAGAAGGGATCGTTGGCGACATCGACGCTGTAGGACAGGCCTATGGCGTCGGCGATGCCCTTGGCGCGTTCCACCCAGGGATCGCGGAAGGCCTGGATCTGTGCCGGGGTGCCGATGCGCACATATTCGCGCATGCGGAAGCTCTGGAAGCGATCGACCTGGCGCGACGGCTCATGGCGGAAACAGTCGGCGGCGACATCGAAGACATAGCCGTCGGCGGGCACGATGCCGCGCGCCGCGGCGATGGGATAGATCGGGTAACAGGCGGCCGGGGCCAGCACCAGGTCCGACGGCTTCAGGTCTTCGGTCCAGTCGCCGCCCGCTTCATGCTTGGCGGCGGAGCGGGAAATTTCGCGCTCGCTCCCGGTCAGGGTGGAGACGGCGCCGATCAGGTTGGGAAAGCTTTGCAGATAGCCCTGCTTTTCCAGGCTGGCGCGGGGCATCACGGGGGGAAAGCGATAGACTTCGGCGCCGTCCGGCCGGTGGCGGCTGATCAGGGCGGCCAGCGCCTCCACCGCGCTTTCATAGGCGCCGCTGCGGCCATAGACGCCATCGACGCCCGAGGCCGTGAACAGGCTGGAAACGGTCGCGTCCAGGTGATCGGGCTCGAAATGATGCGCGCAGCAGGCATGGACAGGCGTGATGATGTTCACGGGCGCAGACCCTCCGATAATCAGTCCCGCACGGTGTCCGGCACGCCGCTCAGAATGGTCGATGTGGTCAGGCTGGACAGGATGCGGTCGTTGTTGATCATGATGGGCGAAGACAGGACATCGCGCAGGCTGCGCCCGATGCTGACATCGCCGTCGTTGCGATAGCCGGAAAGGCCGGTGGCGCGCATGGCGTTCATCACCGTCTTCACCGCCAGTTCCGAGGCGTCCACCTTGAGCAGGTTGATCGCGGTCTGGAAATCGATCGCGCCAAGCGCCTTTTCGTCGCCGGCGCTGGCTTCATAGCGGGTCAGCATGGCGGCGATCAGCGCGCGCAGGGCGCGAAGATTGGCCTGGGCCTCGACGAAGTGCGGCACGCCGGGCGGCAGCGCGCCGCCGCGCTGGGCCTTGCGCATGAACTTGCGGGCCCGTTCCACCGCGCCCGCGGCGATGCCGGCCCAGGTGGCGGACCACATCAGATGGGCGCTGGGCACCATCGACTGGCTGTGGATGACGCCATAGGTGACGGGCATGATCTGGGCGGGACCCGCCACCGCTTTCAGGCTGAAGCCGGCGCTGCAGGTGCCGCGCATGCCCAGCGTGTCCCAGCCGCCGGTCTTTTCCAGCACATAGTTCTTTTTCTCCAGCACCAGCAGGACCTGGTCGCTGGCGTCGGCCTGCGCATTGCGGCGGGCGGTGGTCACCACCGCATCGGCCTGCGCGCCATAGGAGATCACGCTGGCGTCGCGCACCAGCACGATGCGGCCGTCGGCATGTTCGACGGGCGCTTCGGAGGCGCGCACATTGCCGCCACCCTTGCCTTCGGTGGTCGAGGAGGCCAGCAGAAGCTGGTCGCGCACCATGCGGGCCATGAAGTCGCGGTGCCAGCTGCTGTCCATGCCGTGATCGACCACGCAGGCTGCCTTGACCTGGTGCATGGCGAAGATCATGCCGGTCGAGGAACAGGCCCGGCCCAGTGCATAACAGACATCGACCACATCGCCGGTGGTCGCCTGCTCGCCGCCCAGCGCGGCGGGCACCATCATGCCCAAAAGGCATTCCTGCTTCAGCGCGTCGATGGCTTCCTGGGGAAAGCGCGCATCGCGGTCCACCGCTTCGGCGAACTCGGCCGCGACCGCCGCAGCGCGCCCGGCACGGGCGGCGAAACTTTCCGGTGCGGGAATTTCCGCGGGCGTGGCGATTTGGGCGATGGTTTCGGCGGCGTTCAGCATGAGGCACTCTTGCTTTTGGCTTTTGGGCTTTGGCCTTCAAGCCCTGGATCGCAATCGGAACCAGAGCCTATCGCCCAAATCTGAAACAAGGGTGAACCGGTTCCTCATCGTAAGCGCCCATCATGGTAAGCGAAGGGTAAATGCGTGCGGCTGAGCGCTCTTGTGTCTTTCAGGGCAACCAATGCTTTACGCCTGGCATTCTAGAGTTGGGTCTGGTTGCCGGAGCCCCTCATGTCATCGATTGAACGCATCACCGCCATCGCCGTTCGCATGCTGGTCAAGCGCGGTGTGAACACCATTCCCGCGGCGGGCGACAATCTGCGCGATGCCGGGCTGACCTCGCTCGACATGGTCAACCTGATGCTGGCCATCGAGGGGGAGTTCGACATCGAGGTGCCCCAAAGCGCCATGACGCCGGAAAATTTCGACACCGTCGCCGCCATCGCAAATCTCGTCTCCGTCACCGCCAAGGCGGCATAAGCGGGCCGCCCGCAGCATCCGAACAATCGAAAGCCGCCATGCCGCTGGACCGCCACGCCAAACGTTTCCTGGAGATGCTGGCCGCCGCCGGGCAGAGCCGCGGCCGCTACCAGGATGCGCAGGAACGCCGCCAGGCCCTGACCAGCCTGGCCGAGCTGGTCGATCCGCCCGACACCATGCCCATCGGCGGGGTGCGCGATCATCTTTTGGCGGTCAGCGACGGCCATATCACCCTGCGCGTCTATTCCCCGCTCGAAGCCCCGGCGCGTGTATTGCCGGGCATGCTGTTCTTCCACGGCGGCGGCTGGGTGGCGGGCAGCCTGGACACCCATGACGGGTTGTGCCGGCGGCTGGCCAACGAAACCGGCTGCCGGGTGATCGCGGTCGATTACCGGCTGGCGCCTGAACATCCCTTTCCCTTTGGCCTGGCCGATGCCTGCAGCGCGCTTTCCCATGTCGCGGGCCATGCGCGCGATTTCGGCATCGATCCGTCGCGCCTGGGCGTGGCGGGCGATTCCGCCGGCGGCACGCTGGCGGCGGCGCTGTGCCGGATCGCACGCGATTCCCGCCGACAGGGCCGGGCAGCCCCGGCCATCGCCTTCCAGCTTCTGCTTTGCCCGATCCTGGACGTGCATGGCGAGGCGGCCTCGCGCCGCGATTTGTCTGAAGGCTATTTCCTGGACGGCGAAACGCTGAACCGCGACCTGGAGCTCTATGTGCCTGCGGGCACCGATTTTTCCGATCCGCGCCTGTCGCCGCTCTGCGCCGAGGAATTTGCCGACCTGCCGCCGGCCTTCATCCATACCGGCCAGTTCGATCCTTTTGGCGACGAGGGCGAGGCCTATGCCCAGCGGCTGGGTGGTTTCGGTGTGCCGGTGCATGGGCGCACCCATCCGGGCATGATCCATTATTTCTACTGCATGCCGCGCATGATCCCCTATGCCGGTGAGGCCATGCGGATCATCGGTGCGGAAATCCGCTATGCGGTGCAACTGCCGCCGCCCGAGCGGCGCGGTCAGAGGCGGATCAGGCCGGTCTTGATCCGCGCGTAAAGCGCGCCGTCCAGCGGCACAAAACCCTGGCCGGTATCGGCCATCAGCCGGTCGGCGATGGCGGCGGGATCGTAGCCTTCTTTCGCCAGCGCATGTTTCTTCTGCTTGAAGGTTTCGGTGAAGGACAGGCCCTCCACCAGGCGCAGGAACAGCGGCCGCGCATAGGCGGGCAGGCGCGCCGCGCAATGGGCGCGGAACGCGGCGGGATCGAAATCCTGTTCGACTTCCAGCGCCGCCATGCCGCATTTGCCGCTCTGGCCGGGCACGGCCACGCCATAGACGCAGGCCGCGCGCACGCCCGGCGCCGATGCGGCCACGGCGGCGACCTCGGTGGTGGCGACATTCTCGCCCTTCCAGCGGAAGGTGTCGCCGATGCGGTCGACGAAATAGAAAAAGCCCTGGGCGTCCTGGCGCATCAGGTCGCCGCTGCGCACCCAGGCGTCGCCCGGCTTGAAGACATCGCGCAGGATCTTCTTCTCGCTGGCGGCCGCGTCGGTATAGCCCTCGAAGCGGGCATTGCCGCCGGCGATCTTGCCGATGGCCTCGCCCGCCTCGCCGCGCGCCACGGCGATGCACAGCCCGTCGGGCCCGCGCGCCGGGCTCTGGGTCTCGTCGTCGAACTGCACGATGGCGGTGGCGAAGCGGTGCGCCAGGAAGGGCGGGATGCGGCCTATGGCGCCGGCTTTGCCTTCGGCATTGTAGAGCGAGAAGTTGCCCTCGGTGGCGGCATAGAATTCCAGCACCTGGGGCACCGCGAAGCGCGCCTGGAAATCCTGCCAGACATCGGCGGCAAGGCCGTTGCCCACCGCCAGGCGCAGCCGGTGCGGCGGGGCCCCGCCGCCCTGCGCCAGAAGATAGCGGCACAATTCGCCGATATACTGGAACATGGTCGCGCCGCTTTCGGCCACGTCGCGCCAGAAGCCGCGGGCCGAGAATTTCTCGCGGATGATCACCGCGCCGCCGTTCAGCAGCGCCGCCCCGCATGCCACGACACCGCCCACGCTGTGATACATGGGCAGGCAGTTGTAGAGCCGGTCGTGCGCGCCGGCCCCGGTCATGCCCGCGAACCAGTGGGTCCAGTTCATCACCCTTCGGTGGCTGACCCGCGCCGCCTTGGGCAGGCCGGTGGTGCCCGACGTGTAGATCAGCAGTGCCGGATCATCGAGGGTGACGGCGCGCTTCTCGTCATCCGCCAGTTCGGCGCCGTCATAGGTATCCAGCAGGACATCAAAGGCCTCGCCATGCCACCAGCAGCAGGGCGCCTTCTCCAGCGCGCCCAGCGCCTCGCCAACCGCCTGTGACAGGTCCCAGGCCGCGATCAGGTGCCGGGGGCGGGCCGCGGCGATGGCATGGGCCAGGCCTTCCCCACGCAGGTTTGTATTCAGCAGCGCGACGACCGCGCCGATCCGGGTCAGGCCCAGCCAGGCGGCCAGGTAATCGGGCTGGTTCGCCATCATCAGGGCGACGGCATCGCCTTTCTGGATGCCTTCTTCCAGCGCCCAGCGCGAATAGCGGTTCATGCGCGCGGCCAGCCCGGCATGGCTGAGGCTTTTGGCTTCGCCGATCAGCGCGGGGGCGTCGGCGAAGCGCGCGCCCAGCTCGGCGATCACGGTCGGCAGGATGCGCGCGGGCGCATCCTCGATGCGCGCGGTCATCTCAAGCGCCCGCAGCCAGGCCCTGGAGGAAGACCCGGCCTTGGTGGTGTCTTTTGTGGCGGCGAGGGCCGTCATGATCGCGTAAATGTCCCGAATTGAAACGCGCGAAACACCGCGCGGGGGAACCTTAGGCTGGTCAGCGTGCAAACCGCGTTAACGCGCATATCCTTTCCCTGTCACATCGCGCCGACGCTTTGTTAATCAGCCGCGTCTAGAATTGCCCCTACAGAATACTCGTTTCAGAACACGCCAAGGCTGTCATGCGCGCCGAGACCAAAGCCCTGCACGCCGGCTTCGATGCCGACCCCGCCACCAAGGCGATCGCGGTGCCGATCTATCAGACGGCGGCCTATCAGTTCGACAGCGCCGATCATGGCGCCGCCCTGTTCAACCTCGAGGAAGAGGGCTTCCGCTACAGCCGCATCGCCAATCCCACCGTACAGGTGCTGGAACAGCGCATGGCGGCGCTGGAAGGGGCGGCGGGCGCGCTGGCCACGGCCTCGGGCCAGGCCGCGCTTTATTATGCCTTCGCCAATGTCGCGCGGCCCGGAAGCAATATCGTTTCGGTGCCCCAGCTTTACGGCACCACCCATACGCTGCTGCACCACCTTTTGCCCGCGCAGGGCGTGGAAGGCCGCTTCGCCGCGGACGACAGCGCCGAGGCGCTGGCCGCCGCGATCGACGAAAACACCGCCGCCGTCTTCTGCGAAAGCGTGGGCAATCCCGCCGGCAACATCTGCGATTTGGGCGCGATCGCCGACATGGCGCACGCCCACGGCCTGCCGCTGATCGTGGACAATACCGTGGCCACGCCGGTGCTGCTGCGCCCGGCCGAGCATGGCGCCGACATCATCGTCCATTCGCTGACCAAGTTCCTGGGCGGCCATGGCAATGCCATGGGCGGCGTGGTGGTCGATGCCGGCCGCTTCGACTGGATGGCCCATGCCGCGCGCTTCCCCCAGTTCACCACGCCCGACGCCTCCTATCACGGGCTGGTCTATGCCGAACGCTTTGGCGCGACCGCTTTCCTGGCCCGCTGCCGCAGCGTCTATCAGCGCGCCACCGGCGCGGTGCTGGCGCCGATGAGCGCCTTCCTGCTGCTGCAGGGGATCGAGACCGTGGCGCTGCGCGTGGAACGCCATGTCGAGAATGCCCGCAAGGTAGCCGAATTCCTGCGCGCCGATCCGCGCGTGCAATGGGTCAATTATGCCGGTTTCACCGACAGTCCCTATCACGGCCTGGCGCGCAAATATCTGGGCGGCCAGGTGCCGTCCCTGCTGACCTTCGGCGTCAAGGGCGGCTATGAGGGCGGCAAGGATTTCTATGACGCGCTGGGGCTGATCAAGCGGCTGGTCAATATCGGCGATGCCAAGTCGCTGGCCTGCCATCCGGCTTCCACCACCCATCGCCAGATGCCTGAGGCCGAGCAGCGCAAGGCCGGGGTGACGCCCGAAACCATCCGCATCTCGGTGGGGATCGAGCATATCGACGACATCCTGGCCGATCTGGACCAGGCGCTGGCGGCGGCCTTTGCCCCGCGCCTGAAGGTGGTGTGCCCATGAAGACAGAGCAATTCGTGATGGGAACCGGCAGCGCCTTTCGCGGCACGCTGCATGTGGGGCTGATCAACAACATGCCCGATCCGGCCCTGCGTGCGACCGAGATCCAGTTCGCCCGCCTTTTGAAGGAAGCGGCGGGCCCGCTGGACGTGCGCCTGCGCCTGTTTTCCATGTCGACCATTTCGCGCAGCCCCCAGGCGCGCGCGCGCATGGAAGGCTTTTACGACGATGCGGGCATGCTGCCCCATGCGCCGGTCGATGCGCTGATCATCACCGGGGCCGAGCCGCAGGCCGCCGACCTGCGCAACGAGCCCTATTGGCAGGAACTGACGCGGCTGATCGACTGGGCGCGCACCGGCACCATCACCACGCTGTTTTCCTGCCTGGCCGCCCATGCCGCGGTGCTGCACCTGGACGGGATCATGCGCCGGCCGCTGGCGCGCAAGCAGTCGGGCATCTTCACCGCCATCCGCACCGAGGACGACCCGCTGTTCCTCAATGTGCCGGGCCGCTTCCCCGTGCCCCATTCACGCCGCAACGAAACGCCCGAACATGCGCTGGTGACCCACGGCTATCATGTGCTGACCCGCCTGGCCGATGGCGGGGCGGACATGTTCACCCGCGAACTGCCGGGCGAAAGCCGCATGGTCTTCCTGCAGGGCCATCCCGAATATGATTCCGTCACGCTGGGCCGCGAATATCTGCGCGACATGGGCCGCTTCCTGCGCGGCGAGACCGGAGCTCCGCCGCAATTGCCGGAAAACTATTTCGACCGCGTCACCGAGGACCGGCTGCAGGGCGCGCTGCGCGCCGGCGCGGGCCTGGACGTTTTCACCGAAATCCTGTCGACCGCCCTGCCGGTGCAGCAATGGCGCAGCGCCTCGGTGCGCCTGTTCGCGAACTGGCTGGGCGCCGCCGCCGCCGCCAAGGCGCGCCATGCCGCCTCGCGCGCGATCCATACACGTCGCCGCGCGTCCTGAAGCCTAGGGCTTGGGCACCACATCGAACGCGATCGTCGTGCGCTGCGGCCCGCGGAACGGCACGGTGCCGTGCCACATGAAGGACGGAAACAGCACCAGCCGCCCGGCTGCCGGCTGCACCGCGCGGCGTACCGGCTCCTTCAGCGCCACATCGAACACCGGCTCGCCGAACTTGATCCAGCCTTGCCGGCCTTCAGCATCCTTCACCGCCTCGGGGACATGAACGTAATAGGCCGAGCTGATCCAGCCGGCGGGATGGATGTGGTTGACGTGAAAGCCGCAATCGCGCAGCCGCGCCGACCAGGAACCATGAAAACGGAAATCGCGCGCGCGCCGTGACAGGTAGGGATGGGCTTCGTCCAGCGCCAGTTCCTCGATATAGCGGCCCACCGCCTCGCTGATGCGTGCGCGGATTTTCTCCACAAGGGGGTGGCCGGCGCCGAAAAGCTGGCCCGCGGTCTGGCTGCCCTGGCGCAGCGACTGGTCGATATATTCGCCGGTGCCCTGATGCACCTTGTTGAGATATTCGTTCAGCTCGGCGTTGAAGTCCTCGATCCGCGAAAAGCCCTCCGGCGGCTCCAGGTCGAAGGCGCGCACGAAGCGGTCATAGCCGCTAAGCTGCTCGTCGCGTTCATCCTCCATCATGCGCCAGCCCAGCCCCAGGATGGACAGGCAGTTCTGGTCGTGGCGGTTGACGGCCAGCCCCTGTTCGCAAAGCGCCACGGCTTTTTCCGGATCGTTCAGGCGCAGCGCCACGCGGGCGGCGTCGGCGAACAGGTCGGCCTTGCCGGCATTGCGGGGCAGGGCACGGTCGAAGGCGGTGCTGGCGTCTTTCAGCCGTTCGGTGGTGGACAGGGCACGGGCATCGCCGGCCAGCGCGTCGGCATCGTCCGGGTTGGCGGCCAGCACCTGCCGGTACAGCGCATGGGCTTCCTCGCCCTTTTCCTCATGGCTGAGGTAGAACGCCTTGCCCATCAGCAGGTCCCGGCTTGCGGGCGCGCGATCATAGGATTTCAGATACTGGTCGCGCCGCCCCAGCCGATAGAGAAGGTCGTTGTAGAACTGGTGCAGATACGGGTCGCCCGGATTCGCCGCCAGCATCTTCTCGTACAGCGCCAGCGCCTCGTCATGCCGCTTGAGCTGCTGCAGGGCATCGGCGCGCTGGGCATCCAGATAGGGAATGGACGGGTTGAGGGCGGCGGCGCGGTCGAATTCGGCCAGCGCTTCTTCGTTGCGGTTCTGGCCGCGCAGCGCGGTGGCCAGGTTGTTGTGCAGGGCGGCGGCATATTTGGCGTTGGTGACGCCGGGCAGGGTCCGGCGCAGCAGGCTTTCGGCATCCGCCGGATTTTCGGTCTGGACCAGAAGGCCGCTCAGCCCCAGCACCGCATCTGGCGTGCCGGGCATGGCCTGCAGCCAGCGGCGGCAGGTATTGGCGGCGTCTTCCAGCCGGCCCAGCCGTTCCTGCAAGGCCGCCATGTCGCGCCAGGCGGCGGCAAAATCCGGCTTCAGTTTGACCGCGGCGCGATAGGCCTCGATCGCCGCGTCGCTCTGGCCGGTCTGCATCAGCGCCCCGCCATGGCCATAGGCGAAGACCGGGCTTCTGGGCTCGCGGGCGCGGGCGCGCGCCAGAAGCTGTTCGGCTTCGGCGAAGCGGCCCTGGTGCAGGCGCACCGCGCCCATCATGTGCAGGATGGCCGGGTCCGAATCGAGCCCGCGCGTCATCTGCGGCGCCAGCGCCTGTTCGGCGCCCGCCAGGTTGCCCTGTTGCAGGCATTGGACGGCCTGTTGCAGCGTCTGCTGCACGGGAATGAAGGTGGTGCTCATCGTGCTTTCCAGATCTGGACCGGCCCAGCATGGGCCAGCCATGGTCCATCCGGCCTTGCGCCGGCGCAAACTGCCCGAAATCCCAAGAAAATTCAAAGTCTTGCCCAGAGCGGCAAGATTTCCATCCTGTCGCAATTTGTCACTCTGGGCCACTTACCCCCTTTGAATCCTTGGATTAATAAGTATCTGGGGCGCGGATGATGACCATGTATCAGGCAGTCATGGAGACTTTCGGCTGGGCGCTGGCCGCCGTGGCGCTGGCGGGCGCGGGCTATGCCCTGCTGGCTGCCATCCTGGCGGGCCGCTTCCGGCAGACGGGCGCCATGCTGGCCCCCGCCCAGGCCGTGCCCGTGACCATCCTCAAGCCGCTGCATGGCGACGAGCCTGGCCTGGCCGCCAACCTGGAGACCTTTTTCCGCCAGGACTATCCGGGCCCGGTGCAGATCGTGTTCGGCGCCCATGACAAGGACGATCCGGCCCTGGGCGTGGTGCGCGCACTGATCGCCCGCTATCCCGGCCATGACGTGTCGGTGGTGGCCGATCCGGCGCTTTATGGCAGCAACGGCAAGGTTTCCAACCTCATCAACATGATGCCGGCGGTCCGGCACGACACGCTGGTGCTGGCGGACAGCGACATCGCCGTGCCGCAGAACTGGCTTGCGCTGGTGGTGGAGGCGCTGTCGCGTCCCGGTGTTGGGGTCGTCACCTGCTTTTATACCGGCGCGCCGGCGCCCGGCGTGAACCGGCTGTGGTCATCGCTGGCGGCGATGGGCACCTCCTATGACTTTCTGCCCAATGCGCTGGTGGGAACCAGCCTGGGGCTGGCGGCGCCCTGTTTCGGGTCCACCATCGCGCTGACCCGTGCCGCGCTGGACCGGGCGGGCGGCTTTGCCGCCTTCGCCGATCTTCTGGCCGACGATTACGAGATCGGCCGGGCGGTGCGCGAACAGGGGCTGGGGCTGGCGATCCCGGCGCTGGGTGTCGCCCATGCCGCCGCGGAGGATTCGCTGGGCGAACTGGTCCGCCACGAATTGCGCTGGACGCGCACCATCCGCACCATCAACCCGGCCGGGCACCTGGGCAGTTTTGTCACCCATGGCTTCGCCTTTGCGCTGATGGCCGCGATTTTGCTCGATTTTGCGCCGATAACCCTGGGATTGCTGGGGCTTACCCTTGCGGCGCGGCTGTTCCTGAAATATCGCATCGATGCTATTTTCGGGGCCAAATCGGGTTCCGCCTGGATGCTTCCGCTGCGGGACCTTATGACCTTTGGTATTTTTGCGATGTCGCTGTTCGGTGAAACCGTTCACTGGCGGGGCAGCCGCTTCGAAGTGGGCGCCGCCGGCGCGATGACGCAATCCTAATCCGGCCCGATCCACGGCCCGACTGATCGAGGACTTGAACGGTATGACGATGAAGACCCTTTTCCTGCAGGCCCCGTCCTATGACGGCTTCGACGGCGGCGCCGGCTCGCGCTACCAGGCCAAGCGCGAGATCAAGTCCTTCTGGTATCCGACCTGGCTGGCCCAGCCCGCCGCGCTGGTGGAAAATTCCAAGCTGATCGACGCGCCCCCGCACAATATCCAGCTGAACGAGGTGGTGGCCCAGGCCAAGGACTTCGACCTGGTGGTGGCCCATACCTCGGTGCCGTCCTTCAAGTCGGACGTGAAGGTGATCGAGGCGCTGAAGGCCGCGAACCCGAACCTGAAGGCCGGCCTGATCGGCGCCAAGGTGGCGGTGAATGCCGAAGGCAGCCTGCGCGAGGCTCCGGCGATCGACTTTGTCGCCCGCAACGAGTTCGACTTCACCATCAAGGACGTCGCCGACGACCAGAACTGGGCCGACATCAAGGGCATCTCGTTCCGCAACAAGCAGGGCGTGATCGTCAACAATCCCGACCGTCCCATCATCGAGAACATGGACAGCCTTCCCTGGGTCACGCCCATCTATAAGCGCGACCTGGTGATGGAGAACTACTTCATCGGCTACATGAAGCATCCCTATATTTCGATCTATACCGGCCGCGGCTGCAAATCGCGCTGCACCTTCTGCCTGTGGCCGCAGACCGTGGGCGGGCACAATTACCGCACCCGCAGCGTCGAGCATGTGGTCGAGGAGATCAAATGGGCGATGAAGGCCTTCCCCCAGACGCGGGAGTTCTTCTTTGACGACGATACCTTCACCGACAACCTGCCGCGCGCCGAGGCGATCGCCAAGGAACTGGGCAAGCTGGGCGTGACCTGGTCGTGCAACGCCAAGGCGAACGTGCCCTATGAATCGCTGAAGAAGCTGAAGGATGGTGGCTTGCGCCTGCTGCTGGTGGGCTATGAATCGGGCAACCAGCAGATCCTGCACAACATCAAGAAGGGCATGCGCGTCGAGGTGGCCGAGCGCTTCACCCGCGACTGTCACAGCCTGGGCATCAAGGTCCACGGCACCTTCATCCTGGGCCTGCCGGGCGAGACGCTGGAAACGATGCGCGAGACGCGCGAATTCGCCAAGCGCATCAACCCGCACACGGTGCAGATCTCGCTGGCTGCGCCCTATCCGGGCACCTTCCTCTACAATCAGGCGCTGCAGAATGGCTGGCTGGATGCGGCCAATGCCGAGCTGATCGACGAGCACGGCATCCAGATCGCGCCGCTGCATTATCCGCATCTGAGCCATAAGGAAATCTTCGACTCGCTGGAGACCTTCTATCGCGAGTTCTATTTCCGGCCGCGCAAGATCGGCGCCATCGTCAAGGAAATGGTGACCGAGGAAGGCATGATGAAGCGCCGTCTGCGCGAGGGCGTGGAGTTCTTCCAGTTCCTGCGCGACCGCCAGGCCGCCTGACACGTTGAAGAACCTGGTTGTTACTGCTGACGATTTCGGAGCGGCAGTGCAGGTCAATGACGCGGTGCTGGACGCACACGCGCATGGCATCCTGACCGCCGCCAGCCTGATGGTCTCGGCACCGGCCGCCGCCGATGCGGTGGCGCGGGCAAAGCTGACGCCGTCGCTGCGCGTGGGGCTGCACCTGGTGCTGGTGGAGGGTCGGCCCACATTGCCGCCCGCCCGGGTGCCCGACCTGGTGGACAAGGACGGCTATTTTCGCACCGACATGGCGCGGGCAGGGGCGGCGATGTTCTTCCTGCCCCATGTGCGCCGCCAGCTTGCCGCCGAGATTGCTGCCCAGTTCGCCGCCTTTGCCGATACCGGCCTGGCCCTGGACCATGTCAACGCCCACAAGCATTTCCACCTGCATCCCACCATCGGCGGGCTGATCGTGAAAATGGCCGCCCGGTATGGCGTGAAGGGCGCGCGTGTGCCGCTGGAGCCGCAGGGCGTGCTGGCCCGGATCGAGCCGCATCCGGCCTCCGCCGTGGTGGCGCTGACAACGCCTTTTGCCCGGCGCCTGGCGCGGCGCTTCGGCCGGGCGGGCCTGGCCGCCCCCGACCAGGTGTTCGGCCTGGCCTGGTCCGGGGCAATGACGCCGGATCGGCTGGCGGGGCTTCTGGCCCACCTGCCGGAGGGGTTGACGGAGATCTATATGCACCCGGCGACCGGCGATTATCCCGGCTGCGCCAGGGGTTACCGATACGGCGAGGAGCTGGCCGCGCTGACCGATCCGCGCATGCCCGCACTGATTGCGGCGCACAATATTCGCCTTGGCGGCTTTTGTGACTTTCCGGTACAGTCCGCGCCGCGCCACGCCAGTGGCAATTGAGCAAAATCAAAGAGTTAGTCGGGTGGCCGGGGCAGGCTGCCGTTCGCGATCAATCCCAAGGAGCCGCCCGTGAGCAGCACGGCCTTTGTCATCCCGCCCGAACTGACCTTGGACACCGGCAACTGGCCGGGTGACGGGCCGATCCGTTTCGGTTCCGACGAGCACAAGCGGCTGTTCTGCAAGACGCTGCTGGACACGCACAATCCCTATCGCCCGCGCGTGCTGGACTGGCCCGAACTGGATGCGGATGCGCGCCAGCGCATCACCTCGCTGCCGATCTGGGACATCGCGGTGCAGACCGAGAACAAGGCGGGGATGAATGTCGCCACCTATGCCGAGTCCATCACCGACCCGCTGCTGAAGAAGGCCGTGGTGCTGGACGGCTATGAGGAAAAGCGCCATCGCCATGTGCTGGCCAACCTGGTCGAGGCCTATGGCATCACGCTGGCGCCCGAGCCGCCGTTCCCGCGGCCGAAGGATCCCGAATGGGCCTTCCTGGTCACCGGCTACAGCGAGTGCATCGACAGCTTCTTTGCCTTCGGCCTGTTCAAGGCGGCCAAGGACACCGGCTTCTTTCCGCCCGAACTGATCGACACGTTTGAGCCGGTGATCCATGAGGAAGGCCGCCATATCTTGTTCTTCGTCAACTGGATCGCCTGGCACCGGCGCAACATGCCCTGGTGGCGCCGGCCCTGGTTCGAACTGAAGGTGCTGGCGGTGTGGCTGTTCCTGATCTGGGAACGCATCGGCATCGCCAAGGATGTCGGCCACGGCCAGCAGGACAACAATTTCACCGTCAACGGCGCCCAGCAGCTTGGCGCCGATATCGATGTCGGCCAGCTGATCGCCATCTGCCTGGCCGAAAACAACCGCCGTCTTTCGATCTACGATCCCCGTCTCAAGCGCCCGCGCTTCGTGCCGTTCATGGCCGGGCTGGCGCTGAAGTTCATCGGCCCGCGCACGGGCGGCAAAACCGGAAATCAGAGCCAGACATCATGAAAATCGGATCGCCGGAACATCGCGACGCCTTCTGCAGCCATTTCATGCGGACCTATACCGAGTTCGATCCCGACACGCTGCCCTGGCCGGAGCTGGACGAAGACGCCCTGGCGCGGCTGAAGTCCGTGCCCTTCTGGGAGGAGGTCTTCTATACCGAGCGCCGGGCCGGCGCGATCGTCGCAGCCTTCACCGAAACCATTACCGATCCGGTGCTGAAAGAGGCGGTGGCGCTGCAGGGCAAGGAAGAAGCCCGCCACGCCAAGCTGATCCGGGTGATGATCGAGAAATACGGCATCGACGCCGCCGAACGCCCGGTCGAGGACGTGTCCGACAATGTCGAGACGCGCTTCAAGGATTTCGGCTTCGGCGAATGCATGGACAGCTTCCTGGGCTTTGGCGTGTTCAAGATCGCCATGGCCAATGAATTCCTGCCCAAGGAGATGTTCGCCATCTTCGAGACCCTGATGTACGAGGAAACGCGCCACATCGTCTTCTTCGTCAACTGGATGGCCTATACCCAGGCGCGCAAGGGCCCGGTGTCGCGGCTGCTGATGCCGCTGACCGACTTCCGCTACTACATGCGCGCGCTGGGCCGTCTGGTGGGCACCGCGCGGCGCGGCAAGGAAATGAACGACGGCAAGGAATTCTCGGCCACCCAGGCCAGCGTGTTCCTGGACGATTTCACCTTCCGCCGCTTCCTGGAGGACTGCTACCAGGAAAATCGCCGGCGCATGGATACGTTCGATGCCGAACTGCTGCGGCCCAGCTTCCTGCCGCAACTGGCGCAAACCGCCCTGTCGGCCATGCGCCTGTGGAGCTTCCGCGCCAAGCCCTTGCCCGCCTGATGCGCCGTCAGAAGATCGGCGTCGCCATCGCTTTGCTGGCGGGCCTTGTCGCAGCCGTTTATCTGGTCTGGTCGATCGGTTTTCAGCCGGTGCTGGCGGCGATTGCCCGCGCCGGTTTCGGCGGCCTGGCGATCCTGTGCCTCTATGCGCTTCTGGTCTTTATCGCATTGGCCTTTGCCTGGGCGGTGCTGCTGCCCGCCGATCATCGCCATCATATCGGCGATTTCTACATGGGCCGGCTGGTGCGCGACTCGATTGCCGAGGTTTCGCCCTTCTCGCCGGTCGGCGGCATGGTGGCTGCGGCGCGCCTGATTTCGCTGCGCGGCATGAGCGGAGCCTATGCCGCCGCCTCCGTCGCCGCCGACGCCACCACCGAGGCGATGGCCCAGGTGGCTTTCCTGGCCTTCGGGCTGGGGCTGGGCATCACCCAGTTCCGCAATCTGGACAGCACCGGCACGCTGACGCTGGCCATGACGGCGGTGCTGCTGCTGGCGGTGCCGGGCATTTTCCTGCTGATCGTGCTGCAGCGGCGCGGGGCCGGTTTTGCCGAACGGATCGCGGCGCGTTTCTTTCCCCAGGCCGCGCACGGCCATTCCTTTCACACCGCCATCACCGACATGTACGACTCCAAGTCGCGGCTGGCGGCATCGGCGGGCTTTCATCTGCTGGGATGGATCGGCGCGGGCGGGGGCACCTTCCTGTCCTTCTGGCTGGTGGGCGGCAAGATCGGTCTTTTGAACGCCATCGCGCTGGAAGCGCTGCTGTCGACCATCCGTTCGCTTGCCGCCTTCGTGCCCGCCGCCATCGGCGTGCAGGAAGCCGGCTATGCCATGCTGGCGCCGCTGTTCGGCCTGCCGGCGGAAATGGGCCTGGCGGTCTCGCTGCTCAAGCGCGCGCGAGAGATCACGCTGGGCGTTCCCGCGCTGATCTACTGGCAGAGTGTCGAGGGGCGCTCCGCGTTCCGCGGGGAGCCGGAGGCTTCCGATGACTGACACGGTTCTGGTCACCGGCACCAGTGGTTTTGTCGGCTCGGCGGTGGCGCGCGCGCTTGCGGCGCGCGGCTTTCACGTCCGCGTGCTGATGCGCCCCACTTCCGACCGGCGCAACATCGCCGGGATGGATTGCGAGCCGGTCACCGGCGACATGCGCGACATCGCATCCATGACCGCCGCCATGCAGGGCGCGCGCTACCTGTTCCACGTCGCGGCCGACTACCGGCTTTGGGCGAAAGACCCGCAGGAGATCGAGCGCAACAACCTGGAAGGCGCGCGCGCCACCATGGGTGCGGCGCTGAAAGCGGGTGTGGAGCGCGTGGTCTATACCTCTTCGGTCGCGGCGCTGAAGCCGGGCGCCGGCCCGGTGGATGAGACCGCCCGCCACACGCCCGAAACGGTGATCGGCGCCTACAAGCGTTCCAAGCTGCTGGCCGAGCGCGAGGTCGAACGGCTGGTGGCACAGGAAAATCTGCCCGCCGTGCTGGTCGCGCCCTCCACTCCCATCGGTCCGCGTGACATCAAGCCCACGCCCACGGGCCGCATCATCGTGGAAGCGGCCACCGGGCGCATGCCCGCCTTTGTCGATACCGGGCTCAATCTGGTGCATGTCGATGACGTGGCGCAGGGCCATCTGCTGGCGCTGGACAAGGGCCGGATCGGCGAGAACTACATCCTGGGCGGTGACGATGTGATGCTGCAGGTCATGCTGGCCGACATTGCCGCGCTGGCCGGGCGCAAGGCGCCGACCATCCGCCTGCCGCGCGGGCCGCTGTTTCCCCTGGCCTGGGGCGCCGAGGCGGTGGCGCGCTTTACCGGCAGGGAGCCGATGCTGACCGCCGATGCGCTGCGCATGTCGCGCTATCGCATGTTCTTCAGTTCGGCCAAGGCGCAGCGCGAGCTGGGATATACGGCGCGGCCCTATCGCGCCGGGCTGGAAGATGCGCTGGCCTGGTTCGGCGCGAACGGATACCTGGCATGATCGCGGGGCTTGTTTTCGGCTTCCTGCCGCTTGCGGCCTGGGTCTATCTGCTGCTGCTGCGCGATGGCTTCTGGCGCCTGCGCGAGCGCGATACCCAGCCGGTGACGCCGCCCCAGGAATGGCCGTCCGTGGTGGCGGTGGTGCCGGCCCGCAACGAGGCGGATGTGATCCAGCACAGCATCGCCAGCCTGGTCGCCCAGGACTATCCCGGCGACTTCCATGTGATCCTGGTCGATGACCAGTCGGACGACGGCACCGGCGAACTGGCGCGCGGGCTGGGAAGCAGCCGGCTGTCGGTCGTGACCGGCGCCGAACGGCCAGGGGGCTGGACCGGCAAGCTGTGGGCCATGCGCCAGGGCAGCGATCTGGCCAAGGCACGGGCGCCCGAATTTGTCTGGTTCACCGATGCCGACATCGCCCATGCGCCCGACACGCTGCGTTCGCTTGTGGCCCGGGCTGAGGAGGAAGCGGCGGGCAGGCCGCGCGTTCTGGTTTCGCTGATGGCGCGGCTGAACTGCAAGAGCCCGGCGGAGCATTTCCTGATCCCTGCCTTCGTCTTTTTCTTCGACATGCTTTTCCCGTTCGGCGCGGTCAACGATCCGGGCCGCAAGGTCGCCGCCGCGGCCGGGGGCTGCATGCTGGCGCGCCGCGATGCCCTGGAGGCCGCAGGCGGCATCACCGCCATCAAGGACCAGATCATCGACGATTGCGCGCTGGGACGGCTGATGAAGGCCCAGGGCCCGATCTGGCTGGGGCTGACCGATCGTTCGGTTTCGCTCCGGCCCTATCCGCACACAACCGACATCGCGCAGATGGTGACGCGCAGCGCCTATGCCCAGCTTTCCTATTCGCCGCTGCTGCTGGCGGGCACGCTGTTGGGGCTGGTGATGCTCTATCTGGCGCCGGTGGCCACCGCGCTGTTCGCCTGGGGCATCTCCCAGCTTGCCGGCTGGCTGGCCTGGATCATCATGGCGGTGATGTTCGTGCCCATCCTGCGCTTTTACCGCCTGTCATGGCTTTGGGGTTTCGCCCTGCCGCTGATCGGTGTCTTTTATGCCGTCTTCACCCTGCAATCGGCCATCCAGCACTGGTCGGGCCGGGGCGGGATGTGGAAGGGCCGGGCGCAGGCCAGTGAAATTAAGGTCAGCGAAGGGAAGGCAACGGACATCGAAAACCGCACGGACACGCCATGACCAGCATTGCCGAACTTCAGTCCGGCAAGGGGCACAAGGACGAGAATTTTCCCGTCGCCTCCTTCCTGATCGCGCCGCGCCACCGCCCCGCGGTGATGGCCTTCTACAATTTCGTGCGCATGGCCGACGATGTCGCCGACCATCCCACCGCGCCGGCCGATGAAAAGCTGGACCTGCTGGAACAGATGCGCGCCAGCCTGGAAGGTCAAGGCGATGCCGTGACGGTGGGCGTGACCCTGCGCACCGTGCTGGCCGAACGCGGCCTGTCCTCCATTCACGCACTGGACCTGCTGGAGGCCTTCCGCCGCGATGTCACCCAGTTGCGATACGCCGACTGGGACGACCTGATGGACTATTGCCGCTACAGCGCCATGCCGGTGGGCCGCTTCGTGCTGGACGTGCATGGCGAGACCCCGGCGCTGTGGCCGGTCAATGACGCCCTGTGCGCGGCGCTTCAGGTGATCAATCACCTGCAGGATTGCGGCAAGGATTATCGCGCCCTCAATCGCGTCTATATCCCCGAACAGGCCCTGGCCGCTGCTGGCACCGGTGTGGAGGCGCTGGGCGCGGACCGGGCGGACCCGGCACTTTTGGGCGTGATTTCGGGCCTGGCCCGGTGCACCGAGGGGCTTTTGGGCAAGTCGCGCGGCTTCTCCGGCGCCATCGCCGATTTGAGACTTGCGCTGGAGGTCGATCTCATTCAAACCCTCGCCGAGGATCTCACCCGCCTTCTGATGACCCGCGATCCGCTTTCCCAGCCCGTGCATCATCGCAAGTCGGACATTGTGCGCCTGTTCGCCGGCCGCCTGCCGGGCTTTGTGCGGATGCGCCTTAAGAAACGTTGATGCAGAGGCGCTGATGCCCGACTCCCTCGATCCCAGCCAGTTCAAGGCGGTGCGCAAGAAGGCGTCCGGCAGCTCTTTCTACACTGCCATGCGGCTGATGCCGCCGGCCGAGCGCGAGGCGATGTTCGCCATCTATGCCTTCTGCCGCAAGGTGGACGACATCGCCGATGACGGTGTGGGTACGCGCGCCGAGCGCCATGAGAAGCTGGAAGGCTGGCGTGCTGACCTGGCCGCGCTCTATGCCGGCGAGGCGCCCGGCCAGGCGGCGTTCCTGGCGCCGGCGGTGACGCAGTATGGCCTGCGGCAGGACGATTTCCTGGCGGTGCTGGACGGCATGGACATGGACGTGGCCGAGGACATCGTGGCGCCCGATCTGGCGACGCTGGATGTCTATTGCGACCGCGTTGCCAGCGCGGTGGGGCGGCTGTCGATCAAGGTCTTCGGCATGGACGAGGAGCCGGGCTTTGCGCTGGCGCATCACCTGGGCCGGGCGCTGCAGCTGACCAATATCCTGCGCGACATCGACGAGGACGCGTCGCTGGGCCGCCTCTATCTGCCGCGCGAATATCTGGAAGAAGAGGGCATCGCTGCCCTGGACCCCAAGGCGATCGTCGCCAGCCCCTGCATCGACGGGGTGTGCCGCAGGGTGGCGGCGATGGCGCACGATCATTACGACAAGGCCCAGGCGATCATGGCGCAAAAGCCCAAGGGCCGGCTGAAGACGCCGCGCCTGATGGGCGCGGTCTATTCGGAGATTCTCAGCGCCAGCGAGGCGGCGGGCTTTGCCGCGCCGCGCCAGCGGGTATCGCTGCCCAAATCGCGCCTGCTGATGCTGGTGCTGAAACAGAGCCTGTTTGGATGAGGGGCCGCCTGACATGAGCGGGCGCGTCTTTGTCATCGGCGCGGGACTTTCCGGTCTTTGCGCGGCGGTGCGGCTTGCGCGGGCGGGACGGCAGGTCGTGCTGGCCGAAGCGGCAGGTCAGGCGGGCGGGCGCTGCCGCTCCTATCACGATGCCGCGCTGGACATGCTGATCGACAATGGCAACCACCTGGTGCTGTCGGGCAACCGCGCGGTGCATGACTATCTGGGGCTTTGCGGTGCGGGCGATGCGCTGGCCGGTCCGGACCGGGCGCAGTTCGATTTCACCGATCTGGCGAGCAGCGCCCACTGGCGCCTGACGCCAGACGAGGGGCCGCTGCCCTTTTGGGTCACGCGCGCGCGCCGCCGCGTGCCGGGCACGTCCGCGCGGGATTATGCCGCCTATCTGCCGCTGCTGTGGGCGGGCAAGGACAAGCGCATTGCCGATTGCGTGCCGGTGACCGGCCCCTTGTGGGACCGGCTGATGCGGCCCTTTCTTCTGGCGGCGCTGAACACCGAGCCGGAAGACTCCTCCGCCGCGCTGGCCGGCGCGGTGGTGCGTGAAACGCTGGCAAAAGGCGGCCGGCACTATCGCCCGCGCATCGCCCATCCCACCCTGGCGGCGGCCTTTGTCGATCCGGCGCTGCGCTTTCTGGCGGCGCATGGCGGCACGGTGAAGCTGGGTGCGCGGCTGCGCGCCATCACCTTCAACGGCAGCCACGCCGCGGCGCTGGACCTGCCGGACGGCACCGAGCCGATTGCCCCGGACGATGCGGTGATCCTGGCGGTGCCGCCCTGGTCGGCCGAGGCGCTGTTGCCCGACCTGACCGTGCCCAATGATTTTCGCGCCATCGTCAACGGCCATTTCCGCATCGCCCCGCCGCCGCAATGGCTGCCCAAAAACGGCGCGCCCGCCATGCTGGGGGTGATCGGCGGAACGGCGGAATGGATTTTCGCCTTTCCCGACCGCGTTTCGGTCACGGTCAGCGGCGCGGACGCGATTGTCGACAAGTCGCGCGAGGACCTGGCGGCCCTGCTGTGGGCCGATGTGGCCAAGGCGTTGGACATGGATGCGCCGCTGCCGCCGTGGCAGATCGTGAAGGAAAAGCGCGCCACGTTTGCCGCGACCCCGGCCCAGGATGCGCGCCGGCCCGGCGCCGCCACGCGCTGGCGCAACCTGTTCCTGGCCGGCGACTGGACGGCCACCGGCCTGCCCGCCACGATCGAAGGCGCCTTGCGCTCAGGCGAGACGGCGGCAACTTTGGCCGCACGGCATCTGGGCCTATAGTTCCCCGAAGGTCCGATGATGAACCAGCACAGCCCCGCAGATTATCTGGACGTCGAAGAGGCGATCCGCGGCGCCACCAGCGCCATCCTGTCCCAGCAGAAGCCGGACGGGCACTGGGTCTATGAGCTGGAGGCCGACGCCACCATTCCGGCGGAATATGTGCTGCTGGTGCACTGGCTGGGCGAGACGCCGAACCTGGAGCTGGAGCGCAAGATCGGCGTCTATCTGCGCCGCATCCAAGGCGGGCATGGCGGCTGGCCGCTCTATCACGACGGCGCGCTGGACATCTCGGCCACCGTTAAAGCCTATTTCGCGCTGAAGATGATCGGCGACGATATCGACGCTCCGCACATGGTGCGGGCGCGCGAGGAGATCAAGAAGCGCGGCGGCGCCATCAAGGCCAATGTCTTCACCCGCATCCTGCTGGCGCTTTACGGCGAATGTTCCTGGAATGATGTGCCGACGGTACCGCCGGAGCTGATCCTGCTGCCACGCTGGTTTCCGGTGCACCTGTCCAAGATGAGCTATTGGGCGCGCACGGTGATCGTGCCGCTTTTGGTTTTATGTGCGAAGCAGCCGCTGGCGAAGAACCCGCGCGGCATCCATGTGCCCGAACTGTTCGTGCCCGGTGTGCCCGCCGCATCCCCGCGCGCCCCGCACCAGAGCGCAGGCTGGTCCGCCTTTTTCACCGCGCTGGACAAGGTGCTGAAAGTCGTGCCCTGGCCGAAGGGCACGCGCGACAGGGCCATCGAAAAATGCCGCGCCTGGACCACCGAGCGCCTGAACGGCGAAGACGGTCTGGGCGCGATCTATCCGGCCATGGCCAACAGCGTGATGATGTATGACGTGCTGGGCTATTCCCCCGATCATCCCGACCGCGCCATCGCGCGCAAATCCGTCGAACTGCTGCTGGTGGTCAAGGACGACGAAGCCTATTGCCAGCCCTGCGTCTCGCCGGTGTGGGATACCGCGCTGGTCGCCCATGCCCTGCTGGAAACCAAGGACGAGGCGGCGCGCGCCGCGGTGGATCGCGGGCTGGACTGGCTGCGCCCGCTTCAGGTGCTGGATGTGAAAGGCGACTGGGCGGAGGAAAAGCCCGGTGTCCGCCCCGGCGGCTGGGCCTTCCAGTATCGCAACGACCATTATCCCGACCTGGACGACACCGCGGTGGTGGTGATGGCGATGGACCGGGCGGGCGTGGCGCATGAGGACGTGACCATCGCGCGGGGGCGTGAATGGGTGGAAGGCTTGCAGAGTCGCGACGGCGGCTGGGGCGCCTTCGATGCCGACAACTCCTATTACTACCTCAACAACATTCCCTTCGCCGATCATGGCGCGCTGCTGGACCCGCCGACCGAGGATGTCTCGGGCCGCTGTGTCGGCATGCTGGCGCAGTTGGGCGATGGCGGGCAGCGTCTGGCGGACGGCATCGCCTATTTGCGCAAGACGCAAGCGGCGGATGGAAGCTGGTGGGGCCGCTGGGGCGTCAATTACATCTATGGCACCTGGTCGGCGCTGGCCGGTCTGAACGGGGCAGGGCTGACGGCGGACGATCCCACCATGAAGCGGGGCGCCGACTGGCTGATCGCAATCCAGAATCCGGATGGTGGCTGGGGCGAGGATTGCGACAGCTACAAGCTGGACTACAAGGGTTATGAGCCCGCGCCCTCGACCGCATCACAGACCGCCTGGGCGCTTATGGGCCTGATGGCGGCGGGACAGGTGGATCATCCCGCCGTGGCGCGGGGCGTCGCCTGGCTGAAGGCAACGCAGGAAGAAGACGGGCTGTGGAGCCAGGCGCATTACACCGGCGGCGGTTTCCCGCGCGTGTTCTACCTGAACTATCATGGCTATCCGAAGTTCTTCCCGCTCTGGGCGCTGGCGCGCTATCGCAACCTGAAGACGGGCAATTCGCGCCGGGTGGAGTACGGGCTGTGATCCAGAAAGACCGTCTTGAAAAGATATGGAGAAAGACGGTTCTTCAGCTATTGCTGGTACTGTCCGTTGGCGCAGCAATTTTGGGCTATTGGACTGTTGTTCGTCTGCAAGCCGCTGGTGGCCCAAGCCTCTTGGAAGTAGCGCTTGCTTTCGCTGCGTTGATTGCTGCTGGAAGCTTGTTCTATTTGGTTGGGCGGATCGTCAAGAGTGTAATCGCTGGCACATTCGGCAAGGGCTAGCGGATTGTGACCATTCTCGCCGTCACCGGACTGACCAAGGAAGCCGAGATTGTCGGCACCACCGATGTCGTGGCGGTAGCGGGCGGCGGCGATGGCGCCGGGCTGGCCAAAAAGCTGGATGCCCTGCATGGCGACATCAAGGGCGTGATCTCCATCGGGCTGGGCGGCGGGCTGTCGCCGCTGCTGAAGGTCGGCGATGTGGTGGTGGGCGAGGCCGTCAGCTTTGACGGCCCGCTGGGCCAGGGCAGCCAGGTCTGGGACTGTGACGAGGCCTGGCGCGTGCGCCTCATGGCGCGCCTTTCTTCTCATTATCAGGCACACGCCCATCAAGGGGTGATTGCCGCCAGCGATGTGGTGCTGGGCGACGTGGAGGCAAAGGCGAGGCTGCACACCCGGACCGGCGCGCTGGCGGTGGACATGGAATCGCACATCGCCGCCCGTTTTGCCGCCGCGCGCGGCCTGCCCTTCGCCGCCCTGCGCGTGATCTCGGATGATGCGCGCCACACCCTGCCGCCCGCGGCCCTTGTGGCGATGCAGCCGGACGGCGGCATTTCCATCGCCCGGGTGCTGTGGTCGCTGGTGAAAAAGCCCCAGCAACTGCCCGCGCTGATCCGCACGGGCAGGGGCTCTTCCAAGGCCTTTAAGGAACTACTCCGCTGCCGCGACTTCTGTGGTGTCGGACTTGCCGGATTTGATTTCTGACATCTTCTTCTCGACATGGGCCGAGAAGACATAGTCGGCGGGCCGCTGGTTGCTGAGGTCGATCTCGGGCGCGAAGGGACCTTCGGTCTTCACCCCGCGTATCAGGATCGGCAGCATCTTCAGCGGATGCTTGATCGCATCGGTGGCGGCGGTGCCTTCGAAGCCGCAATGGACCATGCAGTTGGCGCACTTTTCATACTTGCCGACGCCATACTTTTCCCACTCGGTGCCTTCCATCAGCTCCTTGAAGGTCTTCACATAGCCTTCGCCAAGCAGGTAGCAGGGCTTCTGCCAGCCGAACACGGTCAGCAGCGGCATCGACCAGGGGGTGCATTCATAGGTCTGGTTGCCGGCCAGGAAATCCATGAACAGCGAGGAGTTGGTGAACTCCCAGTTCTTGCCGCCATTGCCGCGCTTCAGGATCTCGCGGAACATGGTCTTGGTCCGCTCGCGGTTCAGGAAGTGCTGCTGATCGGGCGCGCGCTCATAGGCATAGCCGGGCGACACGGTGATGCCGTCCAGGCCCATCGCCATCATCTCGTCGAAGAAGGCGGCGGTGCGTTCCGGGTCGGCGCCGTCGAACAGGGTGCAGTTGATCTGCACGCGGAAGCCCCGCTCCTTGGCCATTTTGATCGCGGCCACGGCCTTTTCATAGGTCCCGTCCAGGCACACCGACTTGTCGTGCATGCCCTTGTCGCCGTCCAGGTGGATCGACCAGGTGAAATTGGGGTGCGGCTTGTACTGGTCGATCTTCTTGGCCAGCAGCAGCGCGTTGGTGCACAGGATCACGAACTTGTCGCGTTCGATATAGCCCTCGACGATCCTGGGCATGTCCCGGTGCAGCAAAGGCTCGCCGCCGGCGATGGAGACGGCGGGCGCGCCGCATTCGTCGATCGCGTCCATGCACTGCTGATAGGACAGGCGCTGGTTCAGGATCTCGTCGGGATAGTCGATCTTGCCGCAGCCGGCGCAGGCCAGGTTGCAGCGGAACAGCGGCTCCAGCATCAGCACCAGCGGATACTTGCCGCCGGACAGATGCTTCTTCATCACATAGGCGCCGATCTTGGCGGCCTGGCGGATTGGCAGACCCATGTCGTTAAGCCCTCAACTCGGCCGGCAGGCGGAACTCGATATGTTCCTTCTTGCCGTCCATGGTTTCCACGGCCACGGTTTCGATGGCGCCCAGCGCCTCGATCACGTGGTTCACAAGCTCTTCTGGGGCCGATGCGCCGGCGGTCAGGCCGACAATCGCCTTGCCCTGAACCCATTCGGGCTTCAGTTCGCTGCCGTCATTGATCAGGTAGGACGGCACGCCCTCCTCAAGGCCGATCTCGCGCAGCCGGTTGGAGTTGGAGCTGTTGGCCGCGCCCACCACCAGGATCACGTCGGCGATCTTGGCCAGTTCGCGCACCGCGGTCTGGCGGTTCTGGGTGGCGTAGCAGATGTCGGAGGTTTCGGGGCCCACGATGTCCTTGAAGCGCTTTTTCAGCGCCACGATGATGCCCTTGGTGTCGTCGATCGACAGGGTGGTCTGGGTGATATAGGCGACCGGCGTATCCAGCGGAATTTCCAGCGCCGCCACGTCTTCCTCGTCCTGCACCAGATGCACCGGCGCGCCGACCTGGCCCATCGTGCCTTCCACTTCGGGATGGCCGGCATGGCCGATCAGGATCAGGGTGCGGCCGTGGGCGACATAGCGCTTGCCCTGGTTGTGCACCTTGGACACCAGCGGGCAGGTCGCATCCAGGATCGGCAGGTTGCGGTCCTGGGCGGTCTTGAACACCGACTGGGCCACGCCGTGCGCGGAAAAGACGGTCACGGCGCCCTCGGGCACCTCGTCCAGTTCCTCGACGAAGCGGGCGCCCTTGTTCTTGAGGGTGTTCACGACGTGCTTGTTGTGCACGATCTCGTGGCGCACGTAGACGGGCTCGCCAAACTTGTCGAGCGCCTTTTCGACAATGTCGATGGCGCGGACGACCCCGGCGCAGAAGCCGCGTGGCTGGGCTAGGATGACTCGCATGTGGGTCCCTGATCCATGGGGGCTGATTTTGGGCGGGGACATACCAGAATCCGCGCCCGGCCCCAAGCGGTGGCTGCACTGCAACATAGGCATTGTCCCGTATCGGGGAAAGGGGTTCAACCCCTTCTGGGGCATGGATAACCGCCGCTGCGGGCATGGCGGCCGGCCGCGGGGGCCAGCGGCGACAAATCCGTTGCCTTTGGGGGCCAAAAAAGGCCATGACACCCCCCGGAAAACGGGCATCCCCGGGGCCAGGGGCCGGGGGAGCAGCCAGAATGGGGCACCTTCATGTCAAACACTTCGCCGGGGGGAACAGCGCGGCCGGCCGGGCGGGATGCCGATCCCAGCCAGCTTCCGGCGGCCATTGCCGCCGCTGCCAGGCTGGTCGATTCGGCGCTTGAGTCGCTGCTGCCGGTTCCCGAGGGCCGCCAGGCCCGGGTCCAGGAAGCGATGCGCTATGCGGTGATGGGCGGTGGCAAGCGCCTGCGCCCCTTCCTGGTGCTGCATTCGGCCCGCCTGTTCGGGGTGCCGGACGAACGGGCGCTGCGTGTCGCCGCGGCCATCGAATGCCTGCACACCTATTCGCTGGTCCATGACGATCTGCCCTGCATGGACGATGACGACCTGCGCCGGGGCCGGCCCACCACCCATATCGCCTTTGACGAAATGACGGCGGTGCTGGCGGGCGATGCCCTGCTGACCTTCGCCTTCGAGATCCTGGCCGATTCGCGCACCCATCCCGACGCGGCGGTGCGCTGCGCCCTGATCGCCCGCCTGGCCGAGGCGTCGGGCCACAGCGGCATGATCGGCGGCCAGATCATCGACATGCTGGCAGATGCCAGCTTCGGCGTGGACGACGTGATCGAGCTTCAGCGCAAGAAGACCGGCCAGCTTTTCGAATTTTCCTGCGAGGCCGGGCCGATCCTGGCCAGCGCCTCGGCGGGTGAACGTGACCGCCTCAAATCCTATGCCGAGGAAATGGGCGTGGTGTTCCAGATCACCGACGACCTGCTGGACGTGACTTCGACCGCCGAAAAGACCGGCAAGGCGGTGGGCAAGGATGCCGACATGGGCAAGCAGACGCTGGTGACCCTTTTGGGTGTCGACGGCGCCCGGGCCGAGGCCGAACGCCGGGCCAACAGCGCGGTCGAGGCGCTGGGCCCCCATGCCGTGCGCTCGCCCGAACTGTCCAGCCTGCCCTTCTTCCTGCTGGACCGGGACGCCTGAGGCGTTCGCCTTCAAAAATGCGGATTTTTGCCGTTTTTTGCGCCTCTTAAAGGCCCGCTTGTGCGTTACCTGTGCTTTACAGGGGAACCAGCTGGGAGAAAGATTGATGATGCCTGTCCGCCCGTCCTTTTGCCGCAACCTGTCGCTTGTCCTGCTGCTGGCGGGCGCGCCGGCGGGCCTGAGCGCGCTGCAGCCCGCCTTTGCCCAGGCGAGCGACCCGGCGGTGACGCAGGTCCAGGGCTTTTACGACACGCTGGTGGCGGCGATGAAGATGGGCGGCACGCCCAAGGCCCGCTATGACAAGCTGAGGCCCGCGGTGGAAAAGGCCTTCGACCTGAAGGCGATGACCGCGATGGCGGTGGGCCCCAGCTTCGCTTCCATGTCCGACGCCGACAAGCAGGCGCTGGTCGATGCCTTCACCCGCATGACCGTGGCCAATTATGCCAAGAACTTCGACTCTTATGGCGGCGAGAAATTCCCGGTCGAGCCCCAGTCGATCGCGCGCGGCAACGACCATTTCGTCAAGAGCAAGCTGGTGCCCGCCTCGGGCGATCCGATTGCCTTCAACTATCGCATGCACCAGGTGGACGGAACCTGGAAGATCACCGACGTCTATCTGGCCGGCAATATCAGCCAGATGGCCCAGAAGCGTTCGGACTTTGCCGGCACGCTGAAGTCGGGCGGCCCGCAGGGCCTGGCCAAGCAGATCAACGCGCTGGCGGATCGGGAATTGAGTTAACCCCCTCCGGCCTTCGCAACTTTACTTGACCCGGTGTGCCCGGCACACCGGGTCTGCGCGTTGCTACGGCCACCTCCCCCTTTCAGGCGCTTTGCGCCAAAGGGGAGGTGGGCCTGTGTGCGTTGAGAGACTGCCGCGCGGCTGCGCCGCTTGGCGTTCGTCGGGCGAAACCTCCACTGGAGGTTTCGCTTGTCCGGCTCACACTTCCGGATCATGCAGCCGCTGATGCTCGGGTGGCGGGCCCAGCAGCGCCGGCGACAGCAGCAGCGTCGTCACAAGCGTCCACATCAGCGAGATCATCAGGAGTTCGCCCATGCTGGCGGTGCCCGGATGCACGCTCAGCCACAGCGTGCCGAAGCCCGATGCCGTGGTGGTGGCGCTGAAGATCACCGCGCGCGTCAGGCTGGAGGCCAGGAAACATTGCTGGCCGTGCCGCCAGGCAACCACGAAATAGATGTTGAAGGCCACCCCGATGCCCAGAAGCAGCGGCAGGGCAATGACATTGGCGAAGTTCAGCTTCAGTCCGATCACCACGCAGGTCGCCAGGGTCAGAAGCCCCGCCAGCACCAGTGGCGCCAGCGTCACCATGACCTCGTGCACGCTGCGCAGCACCGCCGCCAGCAGGATGATGATGGCGATGAAGGACAGCACGCCTGCCTCGGTGAAGGCGCCCACGATGGTCTTGCCGGATTCGCGGATCGAGATGGGGGCGCCCGTCGCCTGGGGCGCCACCGACAGGACCTGATTGGAGAAGGCGGCCAGTGCGGCCGGATCGTTGCTGGTGTCCTTGGGGAAGACCTGGATGCGGGCGGTGCCGTCGGGCGCCACCCAGTCCTCGCGCAGCTCCTTGGGCATGGTCTGGATGGTGATGGGCTGGGCCTTCAGCGAATCCGAAACCTGGGTCAGCATGGTTTTCAGGCCCGGCACCAGCGCGGCGCGCGCCCGCGCCAGCGCGTCGGGGCCCGCCTTGACCACCGCGTCCAGCGCATCGGCCAGGCGGCGCGCATTGCGGGCCGGTTCGTCCTGGGCGTTTCCGGCGGCGGCGCGCAGCTTGGCGGCGGTGGCCGTCATCGCGGCCATGTCTTCTGCCGGGCTGGGGTCGGGGGCGATATCGAAGGGATTGACCGTGGCGTCCAGCAGGTTGTTGGCATCCGCGATCAGCGCCAGCTTTTCGGTCTGGTCGTCGGGCACGAAGCTGGACAGGGTGATGACCTGCGAGACCAGCGGCGCCTGGGAAATGCGCTGGGCCAGCGCATCCGCGGCGGCCAGCGAAATTGCCGGAACATCGATCGTGTTGGGCGAGGTCTGGGGATTCTTCATCAGGTCGAACAGGGTGGAAACCGACTCCACCTTGGGGCTGCGCAGGTCCAGCGGATTGGAATCGAAGCGCACGAAGGCCATCAGCCCCAGTGAAATCACGCCCGCCACGGCCGCGACGATGATGGCGCGGCGCCGGTGGCGGTGCATGAAATCGTCCAGCGGCGCCAGCGCGGAAAAGCCGACATCCTCATATTCGCCGGGCGGGTTCAGCAGCATCAGCAGCGCCGGCAGCATGGTGATCGCCAGAAGGAAGGCCACGACCATGCCGATGCCCGCCACCATCCCCAGTTCGGCCACGCCGGTATAGGTGGTGGGCAGGAACGAGAAGAAGCCCGCCGCGGTTGCCGCCGCCGCCAGCGCCAGCGGCAGGCCCACGCCGCGCCCGGTATTGCTGAGCGCCAGCGCCAGGTCCTGCTCGCGATAACGCTCGGCGCGGTAGCGCACGGCGAACTGGATGCCGAAATCCACCCCCAGGCCGACGAACAGCGCAATGAAGGCGATGGAGATGATGTTGAACACGCCCACCGCCATCAGTCCCAGCCCCATAGTCAGGACCAGACCCACCAGCAGGGTGGCCAGGATGGCGGCGATGATGCGGATGGACTTCACCGCCAGCCACAGGGTCAGCAACACGCCGGCCATCATCGCGCCGACCATCAGCCAGACGCGGTCGGTCAGGGTGGCGAATTCCTCGTCCGACAGGGGTACCGGGCCGGTCAGGCGCACGCGCACGCCATTCTCGGTCTGGCCGTTCACGCCCAGGCCCAGCTGGGTGGCATCGGCGCGGATGACGGCGCTGGCGGCCGCGCCCGGTTCCAGTGCATCGAAATCCAGCTTCGGCTTGACGGAGATGAAGCGGCGCAGCTCCTCGGGCCGGGGCGGGGCGTTGGTGATCAGCGAACGCCAGGACAGATAGCGGGTCTGGCCTTTCGCGGCAGCCTCGAAACTGTCGGCGAAGCGCGCCATCGGCCCGTCCAGGTCCGACAGTTTGGCGTCGCCGGTCTCAAGCCCCAGAAGGGCGGTGGACAGGCTGTTCATGATCCCGCGAATGGAGGGATCGGCGGCCAGCGAGCCCAAAAAGGGCTGGGCGCGGATCAACTCCTGGGTGGTCTGGCGCACCTCGGCCAAGGGCAGGAACAGCAGACCGTTCTGGTTGAAGAAGTCGCCGCCATCGGGCCGGCGCACTGACAGGAAATGGGCATGGTCCTGGGCCAGCGCAGCGCTCAGCCGGGCAGCGGCGGATTCGGCCAGTTCGGGCGTTTGCCCGTCGACCACCACGGCCGTCAGGTTGGTCTGCTGCGGGAAGGCGGCGTCGAAGCGCGCCTCGCGCATGCGCCAGCCCACCTTGGCATCGATCAGCGAGGCGCTGTCGCTGTTCATGGCGAAATTGTGCTGGGTATAGACGCCAGCCGCCGCCGCAAGCAGCAGCGATGCCAGGATGACCGGCAGGTAAAACCGGCAACAGAAAGCGACGATGCGTTGGATAAGTGCCGTCATGCGCGTCCGTGGTTACGGGAACGCAGCGGTTTAGAGCATGTTCCGGCGCCCGATTAAAGGCTGGCTAGAAGTCGGGCAATTCCGCGGTCTGGACCGACTTGTCCTCGACCTGGCGGGCCCGGCGCTGCAGGTAATAGGCCCGCATGGTGGCATAGTAATCCACGCTGGCCCGCTCGATGTCGCGATAGGTCACGATATTGGCGGAGCGGTTGTCGATCGAGCCCAACGAGGAGCGCACCAGCCCCACATAATTGCGTCCCGAATAGCGGGCATAGCGCAGGGGGGTGAAGTAGCCGTCGACATAGCTGCCGGCCAGGTCGCGCACGGCGGTGGGGCCGCGGAAGGGCAGCACCAGATAGGGGCCGGGCGGCACGCCATAGACGCCCAGCGTCTCGCCGAAATCGCGATGGCTGGCGGGCATGCCCCAGTCGGTCGCGACATCGAAGATGCCGGCCAGGCCGACGGTGGTGTTGACGATGAAGCGGCCTGCCGCGATGCCGGCATTCTCGAATTCCAGCTGCAGCACGTCGTTCACCGCCGTGACCGGCCCGCCCAGATTGTTGAGCACATTGTGGACCGTGCCGCGCACCCCGCGGGGAACCGCGCTGGTGTAGAAGCTGGCCGCGGGCAGGGCCGCGTGCCGGTCCAGCTTCTGGTTCATGTCGAAGAAGAACCGGTTCATCGGTTCAAGCGGATCGTTCACCGTTTCGGGGTCTGTCGCGCAGCCCGCCGTGAACAGTCCCAATGCCAGTGCCAGGACGATCCTGGTCTTGCCGAACCGACCGGTCTTGCCAAGCCGAGAAGTCTTCATTGCCCCATACCCCGCCAGCCGGCTTTTGCCGGTCGTCGCGGGGCCCCACCCATTTCGGGACATAGCTAACCACCCAAATCCCTGTTTGGGGAAGGGGGAAACGGCGCGATGTTAAGCCTGTTTGCGAATAAACTTCCCCGAACCGTACGCTTGGCCCCGGCGGGGGGATCGCCTAAACAGGGCCAGGAGCAGCTTGGGCAGGCCGATGGACCATCCAGAACTTTTGCGACTGCGAAACAGCATCGACAATATCGACGCCGCCCTGATCCACATGCTGGCCGAGCGGTTCCGCTGCACCCAGGCGGTTGGCGAGTTCAAGGCCACCCATGCGCTGCCCCCCGCCGATCCGGCGCGCGAGGCCGCCCAGATCGCCCGGCTGCGCCGCCTGGCCGAGGATGCGCGGCTGGACCCCGACTTCGCCGAGAAATTCCTGAACTTCATCGTGACCGAGGTCATCCGCCACCATGAGGCGATTGCAAAGGCGCGCGGCTAGGTTTTTTTCGGCCATCCGGTCCCCGGCAGGAGCATCGACAATGAAGAATTTTCTGGGTGTCTATATGGGCCGGGAAACGCCGGTCAGCGAGCGACCAGACAATGCCACGATCGCGCGGGGCATGGCCGCCTGGCACAAATGGATGGCCGACAATGCCGACAGCGTGGTGGTAGCGGGCGGGCCCCTGGGCAAGACCAAGCGCATCGGCGCCGACGGCATTTCCGATATCCGCAACCGGATGGCGGGGTTCATCATCGTGAAAGCCGAAAGCCATGAAGCTGCGGCCAGGCTGTTCGAAGGACATCCTCACTTCTCCATCTTCCCCGGCGACAGCGTCGAGGTGATGGAGTGCCTGCCGGTGCCCAACGCCCCGGCCTGAATGAAAAAGGCGCCCCATATGAGGCGCCTTTTTTTATCTTTCAGGTTCTGAGGCCCGCCTCCCCCTTTGGCGCGCAGCGCCCCAAAAGGGGGAGATGTCGCAGCGATGGGTCTGCCTTCAGGCAGACCGAGCTGCGACAGAGGGGGTTAGAAAACCAAAGTCTTGGCGTGCTTGACCACCGGCAGCTTGGCGACGGCGGCGATCACCGCGTCGGGCACCGGCCCGTCGACTTCCACCAGGCAGATCGCATCCTGGCCCGGCTCGCTGCGGCCCAGGTTGAAGTTGGCGATATTGACCCCGGCATCGCCCAGCATGGTGCCCAGCTTGCCGATGAAGCCCGGCTTGTCCTCGTTGACGATGTAGAACATGTGCGGCGCGAACTCGGACTCCATGGGGATGTCCTTGATCTGGATCAGGCGCGGACGGCCGTTGGCCACCGTGCCGGCGACGCGGCGGGTGGATTCGGCGCCACTGGCGTCGGTCATGGTGACGACCAGCTTGATGAAGCCCTCATAGATGCCTTCGGCATCGCGGCGGGTCTCGCTGATCTTGATGCCGCGATCCTTGGCCACGACCGGCGCGTTGACCATGTTGACCTCGCTGAGCATGGGACGCAGCAGGCCCGACAGCGCCGCCTGGGTCAAAGCGCGGGTGTTGAGCGCCGAGGGCGTGCCCTCATACAGGATCTCCACCGCGGTCAGGCTGGTGCCGGTGAGCTGGCCGGCGAACCCGCCCAGCTTTTCGGCCAGGTCGATCCAGGGCTTCACCTGCGCGGCCTCGGCCGCCGAGATTGAGGGCATGTTCAGCGCGTTGGTGACCGCGCCGGTCAGCAGGTAGTCGCTGATCTGTTCGGCGACCTGCAGGGCGACATTCTCCTGCGCCTCGTTGGTGGACGCGCCCAGATGCGGGGTGCAGATCACCTTGTCGGAGCCGAACAGGACATTTTCCTTGGCCGGTTCGGTTTCGAACACGTCCAGGGCGGCGCCGGCGACATGGCCGTTGTCGATCGCCGCGCGCAGGGCGGCTTCGTCGATCAGCCCGCCGCGCGCGCAGTTGACGATCCGCACGCCCTTCTTGGTCTTGGCGATGGCGTCGGCCGACAGGATGTTCTTGGTCTCGGCGGTCTTGGGCACATGCAGGGTGATGAAGTCGGCGCGGGCCAGAAGGTCGTTCAGCTCGACCTTTTCCACGCCCAGCTCCACCGCGCGTTCCGGCGACAGATAGGGGTCGAAGGCGATGACGCGCATCTTCAGGCCCTGGGCCCGGTTGGCGACGATGGAGCCGATATTGCCGGCCCCGATCAGGCCCAGCACCTTGCCGGTGATTTCCACGCCCATGAAGCGGTTCTTTTCCCACTTGCCGGCCTGGGTGGAGGTGTTGGCGGCGGGAATTTCGCGCGCCAGCGCCAGCATCAGCGAAATGGCATGCTCGGCGGTGGTGATGGAATTGCCGAAGGGCGTGTTCATCACGATCACGCCCGCGGCGGTGGCGGCGGGAATATCGACATTGTCGACGCCGATGCCGGCGCGGCCCACGACCTTCAGCTTCTTGGCGGCCTTCAGCACATCGGCGGTGACCTTGGTGGCCGAGCGGATGGCGATGCCGTCATACTGATCGACGCAGGCGATCAGCTCTTCCTTGGTCATGCCGGGCTTGTTGTCGACCTCAAGGCCGCGCTCCTGGAAGATGGCGACGGCGGCGGGCGACAGTTTGTCTGCGATAAGGACTTTGGGCATGGAACGTCTCCATGAAAATGGTGGGGGAGGGGAAAGTCCCGCGCGCTTTTGGGGCGCGCGGGAGAATAGGCGGGATGCTTAAGCGCTCTTGACCTGGGACCAGGCCCAGTCCAGCCACGGCGTCAGCGCCGCGACATCGGCGGTGTCGACGGTGGCGCCGCACCAGATGCGCAGGCCCGGCGGAGCGGCGCGATAGCCGGCGATATCCAGCGCCACGCCTTCCTTGTCGAGCACCGAAGCGATCTTCTTGGCGGCGTCGGCCTTGGCCGCGTCGTCCAGGGCTTCGAACCAGGGATCGGTGACCTTCAGGCACACGCTGGTGTTGGAGCGCACGGCCTTGTCCTCGGCCAGGAAGCCGCACCAGTCGGAGGTGGCGACCCAATCCTCCAGCGCCTTGAGGTTGGCGTTGGAACGGTCGATCAGGCCCTTCAGCCCGCCGACGCTTTGCGCCCAGTTCAGCGCATCCAGATAGTCTTCCAGCGCCAGCATCGAGGGGGTGTTGATCGTCTCACCCTGGAAGATGCCTTCGATCAGCTTGCCGCCCTTGGTCATGCGGAAGATCTTGGGCAGTGGCCAGTGCGGCGTATGCGCTTCAAGACGCGCCACCGCGTTGGGCGACAGGATCAGCATGCCGTGCGCGGCTTCGCCGCCCAGCACCTTCTGCCAGGAGTAGGTCACGACATCCAGCTTGTCCCAGGGCAGGTCCATGGCGAACACCGCGCTGGTGGCGTCGCAGATGGTCAGCCCGTCGCGGTCGGCCGGAATCCAGTCGCCATTGGGCACTTTCACGCCCGACGTGGTGCCGTTCCACAGGAACACGGTGTCGCGGTTTTTCGCGGCCTTCATCTCGGGAAGCTGGCCGTAGGGAGCCTTGTGCACCTCGGCTTTCAGCTTGAGCTGCTTGACCGTGTCGGTCACCCAGTCCTCGCCGAAGCTTTCCCAGGCATAGATGTCGATTTCCAGCGGGCCCAGCAGGGACCACATCGCCATCTCGACCGCGCCGGTGTCGGAGGCCGGCACGATACCGATTCGGTAATCGTCCGGCACGCCCAGGATGGCGCGCGTCTTGTCGATGGCTTCCTTCAGCCGCGCCTTGCCCGGCTTGGAGCGGTGGGAGCGGCCCAAAAGGGCGTTTTGGAGGTTTTCAACAGACCATCCGGGGCGCTTGGCGCAGGGACCGGAGGAAAAAAAAGGCCGTGCGGGACGCACAGCCGGACGAACAGATTCAGTCATCGCGGTTCATTCCTTCCAGAATGATAGCACCTCGTTGGGGAGGCGTGGCCCGCCGCCCGTATAGGCGCGCAGCCGGGCCCGCGTCAACAGCGGCGATGATGAATTCGGCGTGACGAACAGGAACTTTTCGTGAAGACGCCGGAATTAAAGCCTTGGTCAGATGGTGATTTCGCCGGTCAGGTACAGCGCGCAGCGTCCTTCGATGACGGTGCGGTCCCCTGCATCGGTGCAGACCAGGTCGCCGCCCCGCGCCGAGGCCTGGCGCGCCAGCAGCGTCTTCTTGCCCAGCCGTTTCGCCCAGAAGGGCGTCAGCGCGCAATGCGCCGATCCGGTCACCGGGTCTTCGGGCACGCCGTAATAGGGCGCGAAGAATCGGGACACCATGTCATAAGGCTCGCCGCCACCCGGCGATGTCGCCAGCAACGATCCGGCCTCAACCAGCATCAGGATATCCTTCAGGTCCGGTGCGGGGGCCAAGGCCCGGACCGCGTCGGGCGTGGGCCACACCGCGATCAGGGCGCGCGCACCCGCGCCGCCGCGCGCGCTGATGTGCAGTTCTGCCGGTGCATCGGCCTTCAGACTGGCGCCCAGCGCGCGCATGAAGCCCAGCGGCGGGTCGAAGGCTTCCGATGGTGCGGAGGGCAGCGACATGACCAGCCGGTCTTCTTCGCCGCGCGCCACTTTCAGTTCGCCGGACCGGGTCATGAAGCGCACGTCGGTCAGCGACGGGTCGATCTGGTTGAACAGGGTCCAGGCGCTGGCCAGGGTGGCATGGCCGCACAGATCGACCTCGCGGTTCGGCGCGAACCAGCGCAGGTCGTAGGCGCCGTCACCCGTTTTCACGAAGAAGGCCGTTTCGGCGACATTGTTCTCGGCGGCGATGGCCTGCATCACGCCCGCGTCCAGCCAGCTTTCCAGCGGCACGATGGCGGCGGGATTGCCCTCAAGCGGACGGCTGGCAAAGGCATCCACCTGCCAGATTTTCAGTGTCATGAAGCCCCTCCCATTTTGCCCAAGCCTAGCGCCTTTGCGGGCGGCGAGGACAGCCATTGGCGCATGCCACCCCCGCGCGTTTTTGGGCGCGCGGGGCAGGGAAGACTTGAGAAAAGGGCGTTTTCAGGCCGGGGCGGCCATCATGCCGGAGCAGAAAGCGCGGCGGGCCGCTTGTTCATCGCCGCCTTCATCGACTCCTGCAGCTTTTCGAAGGCGCGCACCTCGATCTGGCGCACGCGCTCGCGGGAGACGCCGTATTTCTGCGACAGCTCCTCCAGCGTGGAGGGTGATTCCTGCAGCCGCCGGGCCTGGATGATGTCGCGCTCGCGCTCGTTCAGCGTATCCAGCGCCGCGACCAGCAGTTCATGCCGGTCGCCCATCTCCTCGCGCTCGGCCAGGCGGGTTTCCTGGTCGGCGGTGTCGTCCGCCAGCCAGTCCTGCCATTCGCTTTCGGAGTCCGAGCGCAGCGGCGCGTTCAGCGAGGCATCCTGCCCCGACAGCCGCCGGTTCATCTCGGTGACTTCGGTTTCGCTCACGCCAAGCTGGTCGGCCAGCTTTTCGGTGTGTTCGGGCGTCAGGTCGCCTTCCTCGATCGCGCCGATGTTGGACTTGGCCTTGCGCAGGTTGAAGAACAGCTTCTTCTGCGCCGCCGTGGTGCCCATCTTCACCATCGACCAGCTGCGCAGGACATATTCCTGGATCGAGGCGCGGATCCACCACATGGCATAGGTCGCCAGGCGGAAGCCCTTGTCGGGATCGAAGCGCTTGACCGCCTGCATCAGCCCGACATTGCCTTCGGACACGATCTCGGAAACGGGAAGGCCATAGCCGCGATAGCCCATGGCGATCTTGGCCACCAGGCGCAGATGGCTGGTGACCAGCTTGCGCGCGGCTTCGGGGTCCTCATGTTCCTGCCAGGCCTTGGCGTACATGTATTCGTCTTCGGGGGTCAGAAGCGGAAACTTCCGGATCTCCGTCAGATAGCGCGACAGACCCGCTTCCCCGGACAGGGTGGGCAATCCACGGCTGCTCATTACGACCCCCTTGCTCGTCCAGGTCCAAACCAGAAATGCGGTACCTCACGGTAACGCCCAGACCCCCGGACAGCTCAAGAGATAAGCCAGCTTATGATCTTTTCAAGATTGGGCCGTCCGCATTGCGGAACGATTTTGGAGGTGCTGCGTTTTCAGCCGCTTAGTCCCCGCAAAGCCGCCACCAGGGCGGCAAAATCCGCGGGCCAGGGCGATTCAAATCGCAAGGTCTTGTGCAGGCTGGGATGCTGAAAGCCCAGCACATAGGCGTGCAGCGCCTGGCGGGAAAATTCCGTGGCCGCTGTAAACGCGGCTTCCTCGGCGGGGGTTTTGGCACGCGGCGCGGCGCGGGCGCGGCCATATTGCGGATCGCCCACCAGCGGATGACCCAGATGGGTCAGGTGCACCCGGATCTGGTGGGTGCGCCCGGTCTCCAGCCGGCATTCGACCAGGGACGCGAAGGGCCGCTCCGGGGGGCCGAATTTTTCCAGCACCTGGTAGCGGGTGCGCGCGGTTTTGCCTCCGCTGCGCAGCACGCTCATGCGCTTGCGGTCGAAGGGGTTGCGGCCGATCTGGCTCTCGATCAGGCCCGACGCCTGGCGCGGGGCGCCCCAGACGACGGCGTGATAGGCGCGCTCGATCGTGTGATTGGCGAACTGCTTGGCCAGCGAGGCCATGGCCCGCTCGGTCTTGGCGGCAACCAGCAAGCCCGATGTGTCCTTGTCCAGCCGGTGGACGATGCCGGGCCGTTCCTCGCCGCCGATCGACAGCATGCCCGGCCCGCAATGGCCGATCAGGGCGTTGACCAGCGTGCCGTCGGGATTGCCCGCCGCCGGATGCACCACCAGCCCCGCCGGCTTGTCGATCACGATCAGGTCCTTGTCCTCGTGGACGATGGCGAGGGGAATGTCCTGGCCCTGGGGCAGCGCCGGGGCGGCGGGGGGCACCGCCACGGTATAGACATCCTCCGGTTTGACCCGGTGATTGGCGTCTTTTATCGTCCGCCCGCCCAGACAAACCGCGCCCTGTTCCAGCAACTGCTGAAGCCGCGAGCGGCTGAATTCGGGCAGGGACCGGCTGAGAAACCGGTCCAGCCGCCAGCCGGCATGATCGGCACCCGCCCGAACCGTATGGTCGGGGCCGTCCTGGGAGTTATCGATGTCCGAAACGTCTTCGTCCGCTGGCATGGCGCCATCCTATACTGGGGCGGTCCCCGAAAAGGAAACCGGCGTCTACAAGGCCGCCAAATGGGCGGTGATCATCCTGTCGGTGCTGATCGTGCTGGCGGTGATCGCGCTGGTGGTGGGCGGCCTCTACAAGCTGTCCGGCAAAAAGCCCGCGCCTGCCATGACCGGCCGGCCGGTGGGGACGGCCAGCTTCCAGCTTCCGGCCGGCGCAACCATCGTGAGCATGGACAGCCAGCCGGGGCGGCTGATCCTCAGGGTGCGCGACAGCGGGCATGAGGAAATCGACATCATCAATACCGAGAACGGCCACCTGGTGGCCCGCATCAAGGCGAGCCTTGGCCCCGCCGACTGACACGGAGCAGCTTGTGCTGGCGCCCGGCCTGGCTGACTCCATTCGTGCCCAGGCCGCCGCCAGTGCGCCGCGCGAATGTTGCGGCCTGTTGGAAGGGTGGCGCGACGGCGATGTCTGGCATGTGCAGGCGCTGCATCCGGCGGGCAACCTGGCGGCAGACGCGGATCGCTTTTCGATAGACCCGGCGGCGCATTTTGCGGCCATCCGCGCGGCGCGTCTGGCCGGGCGCGCCATTATCGGCTGCTACCACTCCCATCCGGGCGGGCAGGCGCGGCCGTCCGCTGCCGACCTTCAGGGCGCGGGCGCCGAAGACTTTGTCTGGCTGATCGCGGCGGACAGGGAACTGGCCGCCTTCCTCTATCGCGGCGGGGCGTTCTTGATATTGGCCACCGGCGCGGATTGGGTGACGTCGTCGGAATAGCTGCGCAGTTCGCCATGGTGCATCAGGACGTCCCGGGCGCTAACCGTGTCGACGACATGGCCGGTTTCATCGGCAATCTCGATCTGGCGGTTGTTCAGCCGCCCGCCATGCAGCAGCTTTTCACCCAGCATCTCGCGGCCGGTGCTGATGGCCTCGGCGCGGGCGGCTTCGGTGTTGGCCAGTTCCTGGCCTTCGGTGTCGCGGGTCAATTCGGAACCTTCGCGGACATGGAAAAAGTAGCGGGGCATCTCACATCACTGGAATTGCTGACCTATTCCCCTTGCTAACACGCAAGGCCGGGTCCCGTTCCGGTCCCGTTCGCCTGGCGGGCCGGGCCCGCGCCGCGCTTGCAGGTTCCGGGCCCCTGCCGCTATAAGCCCGGACTGCTCGGCAAGCTCCCATCGTCTAGCGGTCAGGACGCGGCCCTCTCAAGGCTGAAACAGGGGTTCGATTCCCCTTGGGAGCGCCAGTTTTCGTTAGCGCGCGAGGCGCGCTTACGAAAACTGAGCGCCACCGAACCTCGCGCAGCGAGGCGCGTGGGCGCCAGCGCCAAACTATCCCTTCGATTAGACGACATCCGATGTGGGTTTGGACACACGAACTGAAAAATCCCCTCATGGGATTTGCGGGCCTCTTGGCCATAATCATGAACCTTGCGCTATGGCGCATGAACCGCAGGCTGAAAAAACACTTCCCGGCCGTGTACGTCGAATTGGGACAGCCTGGCTTCTTCAACACGAAGCCGTCCGGAGTGGCCCGAAACTATCAAGATTTCATATTGTTCCGGCGCTATCGCAGCCTTGGTGATTCAACGATAACCGCTTATGGAAATATAGCGGCGGTGAGCTGTTATGCGGCGCTCATAATTGCGACGTTCGTTATCATTTTGATCTGGGTGCCGGATTTGCACATCTGATGCACACAATCCGCTTCGGAGGAGACTGGCACTAGCGTCTCCGCCTGTCGTTGAAATGATGCTGTGCCTTCAATGTCGGGTGAATTCGGCATCACGCTGATTTTTCTGGCTGTTCCTTTGGGGATCCGTAGGTTCCGTTAAGGAGCGGTGCGCCGCCCCGCATACCCGTCATGCGTCCGGAGCCCGCTTGCGAAGATGCCCGCACACCCCACATGCTGTGGAACGACTGGGGCAAGCGGGCCATGGACAATATAGCCGGACTGATCGCGCAATATGGCCTTCTGGCCGTGTTCCTGACCGTGCTGCTGGACGAGGGCGGCCTGCCGCTGCCCTCCTGGCCGCTGCTGGCGGTGGCCGGGGCGCTGGCCTTCACCGGCGACGTCACGCTGCCCGCCGTGATCGGCGCGGCGGTGGCCGGCTCGATCCTGGCTGACAATCTCTGGTACTGGACGGCGCGCGCCCATGGCCGCGGGGTGCTGGCGCTGCTGTGCAAGCTGTCGCTGTCGCCCGATTCCTGCGTGCGCCAGACCGAGACGGTGTTCGCCCGCGTGGGGCCGGTGGCGCTGCTGTTCGCGAAATTCGCGCCAGGCCTGGGCAACATCACCGTGGCGCTGTCGGGCATCACCCGCCTGCCGCTTCACGTCTTTCTGCCGCTGGAAGCCGCAGGGGCCACCATCTATCTGAGCACGCCGATCCTGCTGGGCTGGCTGTTCCACGATGCGGTGGCCAGCGTGCTCGATACCCTGGCGGCGCTGGGCGAATATGGCCTGGCGCTTGTGGCGGCCACGCTGGCCGGCTGGCTTGCCTTGCGCTGGTGGGAGCGGCGGGCCTTCATCCGCCAGCTTCGCATGGACCGCATCACGGTCGATGAACTGGCGGCGCTGATCGCCGATGAAAATGCCCGTCCGCTGATCGTGGATGTGCGCTCGGCGGCCGCCCGCGCCGAGGGCGGCGTCATTCCCGGCGCGATCGGCGCCCATCCAGAGGATGTCGACGCGCTCAAGCATCACGATCGCGGCCTCGAGATCGTGATCTATTGCGCCTGCCCCAACGAGGCGTCGGCGGCGGTGGCGGCGCGCCATCTCAAGCGCGCGGGGTTCAAGCGCATCCGTCCGCTGCTGGGCGGAGTGGAGGCCTGGACCAGGGCCGGTTTCACGCTGGAATTGCCGGTCTGAACCGGATCTATTTGGCCGGGTTCACGATCACGGTCTGGAACACGACCTTGCCGCCGCGCACGACGAAGACGTCATAGCCGGAGACTTCCTGCTTGCTGCCCTTGAACTGCACCCAGTGCATGATGGTGGTGTCGGGCGAGACGTTTTCATAGCGCGTCTGCATGGTCTTGTTGCCCGGAACATGATCCTTGTCGGTCAGCACCGCGAACAGCTTGCGCACATCCTTGCCGGTGAACACGCCGCTGGGGCTGATCATGCCGGCGGGCGTCACCACCACCGCGTCGGGCGCATAATCGGCCATTACCCCGTCCAGGCTTCCGCTTTTCATGTTGGCGACGTGGTGATCCAGCACCATGGAGAGGGCGTCGGCATGGGCCGCGCCCAGGCTTGCGCCCGACAGCAGCAGGGACATGGCAAGCGTGGCGGCGAATCTGGACATGGCTGTTTCCCCGGTTTTTCTGAGCTTGTGCCGGAACGCTAGTCCAGTGCGCGCGGGCGTGCAAACGCCGCCCGCCCGGCATCGTCCGCGGGTCAGTTCAGCCGTTTTTTCCAGAAGCCCGGATTGTGGGGGTGGTCCTGCAGCGGTACCGCTGCGCGATAGACGATCACCGGCCGCGCCGCGCCCACCAGGGCCAGTTCCAGCAGGGGCGCGAATTTCACCCCCACCTCGCCGCAGATGCCGCCAGCCAGCGCCGCGCGGATCGAGCGCAGCCACACCAGGTCGTCATGGCGGCGCTGGCCCTGGCTCAGCCGGTCGGCGACCTCATGGAAATGCTTGGTGTAGGTCGCGAAGGTGAAGGGCAGGTACTGGGCCACCATGCGCACCAGTTCGGCGGCGCCCAGCACGCTGGTCGGAATGGTCTTGAAGATGTCGCGGCGCAGCGTCTTCACCGAGCCCAGAAGGTTGTCGACGGCATCGCCATGTGCGCGCGCGTTATCTGTCTCATATTGCTTCATCGCGGATCGCAGCGCCGCCTCGGTCGCCCGAAGTTCATCTGCCAGAACCACCACCGGATCGATTTCCATGCCTGCCATCCCGACGGTTTCGTTAATCAAAACTGAACCGACGATAGGAAGGCGTCCTTGTGGCACGCAAACGCAAATCATCTAGATGCTGAGTTACGCACACCTAGCAGTTCAAATTTGGATAAAATTCGAGTCAAATGCCGCGCCGATGAGCGCGACTCGTGCCGGATCGGCACAGACTGGCCTTTTGCATGGCTCTGACATAACAAAATGGGCCGCCGCGCGCGGCCAACGGGATCGGGACGGGGGAATCGGAAATGGAACAAGGCAAGGTGAGTCGCCGCTGGACCACGCTGCTGCCGGTGATCTTCGTCACCTACAGCCTGGCCTATCTGGACCGCGCCAACTTCAGTTTCGGCGCCGCCGCCGGGATGGCCCGGGACCTGAACATCACCGGCGACCAGTCCTCGCTGCTTGGGGCGCTGTTCTTCCTGGGCTACTTCCTGTTCCAGATTCCCGGCGCGATCTATGCCCAGCGCCACAGCGTCAAGAAGCTGATCTTTGCGGGCCTGATCGGCTGGGGTGTGCTGGCCAGCGCCATGGGCGTGATCAGCAACATCCATCTTCTCTATGTCGCGCGCTTCCTTCTGGGCGTGGTGGAAAGCGCGGTGCTGCCCGCCCTGCTGATCCTGCAGGCGCGCTGGTACACGCGATCGGAACGGGCGCGCGCCAATGCGCTTCTGGTGATCGGCAATCCGGCCACGCTCTTGTGGATGAGCGTGCTGTCCGGCTATCTGGCCTCGGGGCTGGGCTGGCGCATGATGTTCATCATCGAGGGGCTGCCGCCGATCATCTGGGCCTTTGTCTGGTGGCGGCTTGTTTCGGATCATCCGCGCGATGCGCGCTGGCTGGAGCAGGGCGAGCGCACCGCCCTGGAAGCGGCGCTGACGCGCGAGCAGGGCACCATCGCCCCGGTCAAGAATTACGCCGCGGCCTTCCGTTCGCCGCGCGTGCTATGGCTGTCGGCCCAGTATTTCCTGTGGAGCGTGGGCGTCTATGGTTTCGTGATCTGGCTGCCCTCGATCCTGCGCATGGGCCAGACCAGCATGATCGAGATCGGCTGGCTTTCGGCGGTGCCCTATCTGGTCTGCATCTTCGCCGAATATGGCGTGTCGGCCTGGTCCGACCGCATCGGCCGGCGCAAGATCGCGATCTGGCCGCCGCTGCTGATCGGCGCGCTGGCCTTTTACGGTTCATACCTGATGGGGCCGGATCATTTCTGGGCCGGCTTCGTGCTGCTGGTGATCGCGGCGGGCGCCATGTATGCGCCCTATGGCCCCTTCTTCGCCTATATCGCCGACAGCCTGCCGTCCAATGTGGCAGGGGGCGCCATCGCGCTCATCAACTCGATGGGCGCGCTGGGCTCCTTCGCGGGCTCCTATGCGGTGGGCCTGCTGAACGACGCGACCGGCAACGCCGGCATGTCGTTCCTGCTGATGGCGGGCGCGCTGGCCATATCCTCGGCCATCACCGTCTTCCTGCCCGAGAACCGCGCCGGTTAGTTACTTTTTCTCCGCCGGCACGCTGGTCAGCGGGCAATCCATGAAGATGGCGATGGTGGCATCGCCCGTTTCCGGCTTGGCGCCATCATAATGCACGCCGCCCACCAGGTCGGTGATCACCGATCCCTTGGGGAAGGGCACGGTGTTGTGTTCGGGATCGTAGGTGTTGGACGTGGAAACCCACCAGGTGCCGTCCAGCACCACGCCGAAGCGGGCATGCTGGTGATAGTGCGGGTGGCTGAAATGGCCCGGATGCCATTTGATCAGCTCCAGGCAGGGGCCCGGCTGGCTGGGATTGCCGATGGGCCAGGCCTTGTCCGAAGCCTCGCCCTTTTCCCATTCGATCTTGTCGGGGGTCAGCCCCACCGCGCGCGCCGGATCGATCGTGGCCTCGCCCTGGGCCAGGGCCGGCAAGGCGGCCAGAAGGGCGCTGCACGCGGCGGCGGCCAGGATATGGGTGCGCAACATTGGAAATCTCCCCCGATATGTTTTGTGGAACCGACTATAGGCGGGGCCGCCGCGCGCATCCATATTGCGTCTGCGTAACCCGCAGCCCCTTGAATTTCCCCGCTTTTGCCCCAATTGGAGCAATGCTTGCCCCATCCGGCCGGGGCCTATAGGTTCCGCCCGCATTTCCAATGGTCTTCCGATGCCGCTGCTGCGATTCCTTCCCGAAGCGACCAACATCAATTTCGTCGGCTTTCGCTATGTCGCCTTCGCCCTGGACGGGCTGCTGCTGATCGCGGCCATCGTCTCGATCGCCTGGCACGGCTTCAACCTGGGCATCGATTTCACCGGCGGCGTGCTGCTGGAGGTCAAGTCGGCCCAGACCATCGACATCGGCAAGCTGCGCGGCGACGTGGACGGCCTGAATTTCGGCGATGCCCAGATCCAGTATTTCGGCGGCGGGGCCTGCGACACCCCGGTCAACAGCTGCGCGATGATCCGCATCCAGCCGCGCGTTTCGGCGGGCGACGCCGACCAGAACGCCGCCGACCAGCGCGTGACCGGCGCCATCAAGCAGAAGCTGGGCTCCAATTTCGAATTCCGCAACACTCAGGTCATCGGCCCCAGGGTGTCGAACGAACTGCTGCATGATGGCGTCTATGCCACGCTGCTCGCCATCGCGATGATCGCCATCTATGTGTCGGTGCGGTTCGAGTGGCAATACGGCATCGGGGCCGCGGTCGCCACCGGCCATGACGTGCTGGTCACGGCGGGACTCTATTCAATTCTGGGCCTGAACTTCGACCTCAATGCGGTGGCCGCGCTTCTGACCCTGGCGGGCTATTCGATCAACGACACGGTGGTGGTGTTCGACCGGATTCGCGAGAACCGGCGCAAGTTCAAGCGCATGGGCCTGGGCGATCTGATCAACCTGTCGACCAACCAGATGCTGACGCGAACCATCCTGACCAGCGTGGCGACGGCGGTGTCGCTGATCCCGCTGCTGATCTTCGGCGGCCCGGCGCTGTTCGACTTCTCCGCCGCGATCCTGTTCGGCATCGTGGTGGGCACCTTCTCGTCGATCTATGTCGCCGCTTCGCTGCTGCTCTATCTGCCGGCGCCCGCCGGCCAGATCGAAACCAAGGGCGAGGAAGCCACGGCCTCCTAGTGGCGTCAGTCGGGGCCGGGTCAGTCCGGGTCCGGTGTTTCCAGGTGGCGCACCACCAGTTCGTCGATCTCCAGGCGCCTGATGCGCGCGCGGCCAACCGCCAGGCGTCCCATCGCCAGACGCCCGACCGCCATTTGACCTATGAATAGCGCGCCCACGGCCAGCGCCCCGATCGCCAGCGCACCCAGCGCCACCGCGCCGGCGGCGACAACGGGGATACGCAGGGGCTTTGGCCGGGCCAAAGGCGAACCTCTCAGAGCGGGAACCAGTCGCGCTTGTCGGTATAGACCTGATACTGGGCGTTGACGCCGGCGCGCAGGCCCACGCCGGTGCGCATGGGCGCCAGGGTGACGCCGCCGCTGCGCTGATAGTTCACCCCCAGGCCCGCCACGAAATAGAAGCTGCCTTCCACGCCGGGGAAGCGCTGATACAGCCGCCGTTCCTCGCGCAGATTGTAGACCAGGGTGAAGCATTTGGAGGCGTTGCCGCCGACATCGAAGCCGACCGAGGGGCCGCGCCAATAGACCTGCTTGGGCTGGGCCTTCTTGCGGATCAGCCAGCCGGAGCCATAGCGCAGGCCGAAGACAAAGGCGCCCGAGCCTTCATCGCCCTTGATATAGCCGTCCGGCTCGCCCAGATCGGCGAAGACATGCTGGACCGCCTTGGCCATCGCCTCGGTGGTGATGCCGAAAAAGTCCGCGCCCGCCTGGGTAATCTCATTGGCGGTGTACTTGGCGTCTTCGGTGAAATGGCTGTCGGCCTGGGCCGCACCCGCCAGGCCCATCTCGGTCAGAGATGTTGCGCCGAATGCCGCCAGGCCACTGATGAATTGCTTCCGGTCCATAATCGCTCCCAAACCGAATCATGTGCCCCGCGGTCGCGAAGTTTCACTCAGATTGGGGCAATTTTACAGCCCCGGACGTTCACGCTTGGGGCAATATGGAGGCCGTCATGCAGGATAACCGCCTTTCGCCCGCCGGTATCGTCACGTTGGTGATCCTTTTCGGCCTGCTGGCCGGCGCCATCGCCTATGCCGTCCATGCCTGGCAGGCGATGGACGGGGTCCAGATGAGCGTGCTGGGCTGGATATTCCTTGGCCTGGGCATCGTAATCACGTTTCTGGTCGGCGCGGGACTGATGGCGCTGGTCTTCTATTCCAGCCGAAAGAATTTCGATCAGTAATTTTTGAACCGCCTCTGTCGCAGCTCGGCCGGCTCTACCGGCACATCGCTGCGACATCTCCCCCTTTCAGCGGCTTCGCCGCAAAGGGGAATCCCGTGTTGGGTTCATTTTCCGCGAGCGATAAAGCCGGGATTTTCGAAGCCCGTCTTGCCATAGGTGAAGGGCGTGCCATCCCAGTTGCTGACGCTGCCGCCGGCCGCCGCCAGCACCGCATGGCCCGCCGCGGTATCCCATTCCATGGTGCGGCCCGCGCGCGGATAAAGATCGGCCTCGCCCGCCGCCACCAGGCAGAATTTCAGCGACGAGCCGGCGCTGCGAAATTCGGCGATGTCATACTGTTTCAGAAATTGGACAGTCTTTTCGTCGCTGTGCGAGCGGCTGCCCACCGCGGTCAGGCCCTTTTGCGGCACGGGGCGCGCGGCGATGGCGCGCGCCTGCGCAAGATCGGCGGTCATTTCAAACGCCCCGCCCGCATCGCCCGCGAACAGCCGGCCGATGGCGGGGGCATAGACCACGCCTGCGATGGGCGCGCCGTCCAGCACCTCGGCGATGTTCACGGTGAACTCGCCATTGCGGTTCAGAAACTCGCGCGTCCCGTCCAGCGGATCGACCAGGAAGAAATGCCGGTCGATGGCGGCGAGGCGGCCCGCAGCGGCCTCTTCCTCGGCGATCACGGGAATGCCGGCAAAGCCCGCCGCCAGTTCGGCCAGGATCAGCGCCTCGGCTTCCTCGTCGGCATCGGTGACGGGCGAGCGGTCGTCCTTGTGGCGGGCATCCACGCCTGCCGCGTAATGGCGCATCACCACGGCGCCCGCCTGCACCGCGATCGCCGCCAGGGCTTTCAGCCGCGCGCTGGGGACCGCCATTGTGACCATGTTAAGGATTCCTTAAGAGGGACGGACGAATTAACCATTTGCTAACCAATTGGGCCGCATTGAGCTAGCCATGAACGACATCGAATTTGCTGCATTGATGGTCAGCCGCGTGTGCCACGACCTTGTCGGGCCTTTGGGCGCGGTGGTCAACGGCATGGAAGTGCTTGAGGATGAACGCGATCCGGCCATGCGGGCCGACGCCATCAAGCTGGTGACCATGAGCGCCGACCAGGCGCTGGCCCGCATCCAGTTCATGCGGATTGCCTTTGGCGCGGCCGGATCGGCGGGCGCCGAACTGGACCTGGGCGAGATCGGGCGGCTGGTTTCCGGGCTGCTGGAGGGCGGCAAGGTTTCCCTGAACTGGGATGTTCCGCGTCTCTACTGGGCCAAGGACTGGGCCAAGCTGCTGATGAACGCCACACTGCTGGGGGCCGACTGCCTGCCGCGCGGCGGCACTGTGACCGTGAGCGTCACCGGCCAGGAGGGCGGAGACGGCATCAATCCCCCGCCGCCGGGGTTCCGCATCCGCGCAGAGGGCCTGAACGCCCGCATCACCGAGGATGTCGACAAGTCTGTCCGGGGCGAGGCGCTGAGCGTCGATGCCCGCCATGTCCAGCCTTTCCTGATCCACAAGCTGGCGCGGATCGTCAATGCCGGCCTGACCCTGACCCCCCTGGAAGGGGCGGTCGAGATCACCGCCGGTTAGGCACCGGTTTTGCCCGTGTTTTTCGAGCAAGTAACCGGTCATTTACGCTGCCAGGGCTAGATTTTTCCTTTAGCCGGCCCCGCCGATCCGTGGGGGCATGTCGGGAAACCTGGCCCATGAAACATTGTCTGGTGATTGAAGACAGCCGCGTGATCCGCACCGTCGCGCGCCGCATCATCGAGGAGCTGCGCTATTCGGTCGACGAGGCCGAGGACGGCATTGCCGCCTTGCGCGCCTGCCGCGAGAAGATGCCCGACCTGATCGTCCTGGACTGGAACCTGCCCAGCATGAAGGGCATGGAATTCGTCAAGAGCCTGCGCGGCCAGCAGGGCGGCCACCAGCCCTTCATCCTGTTCTGCGCCACCGAGAATGACGCCGGCGAAATCGCCCAGGCGCGCGCGGCCGGCGCCAATGAGTGCATCCTCAAGCCCTTCGACCGCGAGGCCATTTGCGACAAGCTGGCCCAGGTCGGCGTCATCGCCGCCTGAGCCTGCCGATGGCGCCGGACGATTTCGAAACCCTCGCCCGGCTGTTGCGCCGCCGCAGCGGCATGGCGGTGTCGCGCGACCGGTCCGACATGATGCGCCGCCGGCTGGCGCCGGTGATGCGCCGTTTCGGTTTTTCCGACATGCGCGCCATGGTGGCCGAATTGCGCCAGGGCAATGACCATCTGGCCGAAGCGGTCACCGAGATGATGACCGTGAACGACACCTGCTTCTTTCGCGATCCGGCCCAGTTCGCCTGGCTGCAGGACAGCCTGCTGCCGCGCCTGGTTGCGGCCCGCGCGGGTCAAAAGCGCCTGCGCATCTGGTCGGCGGCCTGCGCCACGGGCCAGGAAGCCTGGTCGCTGGCCATGCTGCTGGACGAGATGGATCTGGTGCGCCAGGGCTGGCGCATCGACCTGATTGCCACCGATTTTTCCGCCGCGGCCATCGCCCGCGCCACTGAAGGACGCTATGGCGCCTTCGAGGTCCAGCGCGGGCTGGGCGGTGGCGGCAAGACACGCCACCTGCGCAACGATGGAGGCCAGTGGCTGGTGTGCGATCACCTGCGTCCGCTGGTGCAGTTCCGCCGCTTCAACCTGCTGGATTCCTATGGCTGGCTGGATGCGGTGGACCTGATCCTGTGCCGCAATGTGCTGATGTATTTCGACGCCGCCGCCCGCGCCGACGTGCTGGCGCGCATGGCCGACACGCTGGCGCCCGATGGCGTGCTGATGCTGGGCGAAAGCGAAACGGGCGAGATGATGCCGGCGGGGCTTGAAGCCGTGGCGGGCGCCGGTGGCGTCTATCGCCGTGCGCCGTCCGTGATGCGCCGCGTCAGCTAGACCAGTTCGCGCCCGCTGAGCCGTTCCAGGACCTTCAGCGGCGCGCGCGCCGGATCGGCCATCTGGTCGATGTCGAAATGGAAGGTCTGTTCCAGCGCGAATTCCCCGCCTAGCGCCGCATGCAGCACCTGGTCGGTGAACACCATCCAGCATGTGCCGGGCGCGAAGCTGACCGCCTGTTGCGGGCTGTTCTTCTGGAAGGCGTCGTCCAGCTTTCCGGCATCGTGCAGCGACAGCATCATCTCGTCATAGCGGCTGCGCTGGCCGCGCGTGACGCCCAGCTTGCCGTACAGCCAGGACTGGCCGGGCAGGTGCGGGCGCAGGCGCGGCAGGAATGCGCGCGCGAAATCCTCGAAGGGTTCGCCAACCTGCCAGCGGCGAAGCCCCCCATCGGGCGATCCGGCCGGGGCGACATTGGCGAAGAAGCGCAGGATGCGCCGGCCATGCATCGGCCGGGTGGGGAAGGCATCGACATGCAGCAGTCGGTCGTCGCTGATCTTCGAATAGCTGCGGCCCTTGACCTGCACCGGGCGGAAGCTGGTGCGCGCGCGCTCGACATTGCGATAGGGCAGCAGCGCCGACATCAGCCCGGCGGCGCCCGCGCCGAAGCGCTCGATCATCGCGCCCAGCCTCTGGGCCTTGTCGCCGGTCAGCGAGGTGGCCTGCAGCTTTCCCGTCGCCGGGTCCAGGCTGATATTTTTGGATTTGCCATCCGAGACGCGGGCGTCGAGAAACGCCCGCTCATCTTCCCGCACAAGGAAGGGCAGGGCCGGGAAGGACAGAACCGCGCCCGATTCCAGCGCCGTCACGGCACGCTGTTTCAGCGCCGCATCGAACGGGCCGGTCCAGTCTGTGATGGGCAGTTCCTCGATCACGCGAAACTCTCGGTCATGGCGCCATAGACCAGGGTGCGAAGGTCGCGCCTGAGGCGCACGCGTTCGGGTGCGCCCAGAACCTGGGTCATGAACACCACCGCCATATCCTCTTTCGGGTCGACAAAAAAGGCTGTCGACGCCGCCCCGCCCCAGGCGAACTCGCCCACGCTGCCGGGCAGGCGGGTGGCCGGCAGGTCCACCGTCACCGAAACGCCCAGTCCAAAGCCCACGCCGCTATAGCCGGTTTCGTCAAACAGGCCGGTGGCGGGCATCATCTGGGTCATCTGTCGGCCCCCGGGCAAATGGTTCATGGTCATCAGTGCCACGGTTTTGGGCGACAGCAATTGCGCGGAATCAAGGCATCCCCCGTTCAGCAGCATGCGGCAGAAGCGCATATAGTCGCCCGCCGTGCCCACCAGGCCGCCGCCGCCCGATTCCAGCCGGGGCGGTACGGCAAACGTCGAGGCGCGGGCATCGTCCTGCACCACCAGCCTGCCGCCCTGGGCCTGATAGCAGGTGGCGAAACGGTCCAGCTTTTCGGCGGACACGAAGAAGCCGGTGTCGTGCATGTTCAGCGGCAGGAAAATGCGGCTGCGGAAAAAATCGCCCAGCGTCATGCCGGACAGCAACTCGACCAGGTAGCCGGCCACGTCCGTGGCGACGGAATAATTCCATAGTTCGCCGGGCGAGAATTCCAGCGGCAGCGTCTCAAGCTGGGCCATCATCGCGGCCAGCCCGCCATCGGTGTCGGCCGCGCCGATGTTCAGCTGGCGATAGGCGGCATCGACCGGCGTGCGGTTGTGAAAGCCATAGGTCAGCCCGCTGGTGTGGCGCAAAAGGTCGATCACCAGCATGGGGCGCGCGGTCGTCGAAAAAGGTTCGCCGCCGCCCGCATGCACGCCAAGGCCGGCAAAGCCGGGAATGAAGCGGCCGACCGGATCGTCCAGCGCGATCTTGCCTTCCTCCAGCAGCATCAGAAGCGCCACGGATGTGATGGGCTTGGTCATGGAATAGATGCGGTAAATCGCATCCTCGCGCACGGATTGGCCGCGCGCCAGGTCGATATGTCCGGCCATGTCCAGATGCACAAGCGCGCCGCCCCGCCACACCATCAGCAGCGCGCCGGGGATCGCGCCGGTGGCGACATATTTCTCCGCCAGGGCCGGCACGATCCGCGCCAGCCGGGACGCAGAGAAACCGTGCAAATTTGCGTTCGTCATGGCATGCCTCGCACGGGTTATAATCGACCCGGAGCCAAAGCGACATGACCAACAGTCCATGGCCGGCAATCAGCCTGGGCGCGGCGCATGCCCGCCTGACCGGGCCAGGCGCGCCGTTCGAGATCGAAGAAGTGCTGGTGCGCGGCCAGATGCTGCGGGTGTGGAAGCATGCGCCGGCCACCGCGGCCGAGGTCTTTGCCGCCGCGCGCGCCTTCGGCCCCCGCGAATTCCTGGTGCTGGGCGATGAACGCGTGACCCATGACGGCTTTGCCCGCGCGGTGCTGGCGCTGGCGGCGCACTTGCGGGCCTGCGGCCTGCAAAAAGGCGACCGGGTGGCGCTGGTGATGCGCAACCTGCCCGAATGGCCGGTGGTGTTCATGGCCGGGCTTCTGGCCGGCGCGATCATGGTGCCGCTGAATGCCTGGTGGACGGGCACCGAACTGGCCTATGGCATCCTGGATTCGGGCGCGCGGTTTGTCTTTGCCGATGCCGAACGGCTGTCGCGGCTTGCCGATCTGCCGCCCTGTGTGGGCCGGATTTTCGTCACCCGCGCCGCCAATCCGCCGCCGGGCGTGACGGTGCTGGAAGATGTGATCGGCGCGCCCGCAAGCTGGCCGGGGCTGCCCGATGGCACGATGCCAGATGTGCCGCTGTCGCCCGAGGATGATGCGACCATCTTCTACACGTCTGGCACGACGGGCGCGCCCAAGGGCGCCTTGGGCACACACCGGTCGGCCACCACCAACATTTTCGCCGCGCCTTTTTCCGTGGCGCGCAACGCCATCCGCAATGGCAATCCGGTGCCGGACCCGGCCGCCATGCCCCCGCGCATCGCCCTGCTGGCGGTGCCCTTCTTTCATGTCATCGGCAGCCTTTCGGTGATGCTGCCGACCATGGCGGCCGGCGGCAAGCTGGTGCTGATGCACCGCTTCGACGCCGAGGCGGCGCTGGGCCTGATCGAACGCGAAAGGGTCACCATGACCGGCGGGGTGCCCGCGATCATGCTGACGCTGCTGGAACATCCGCGCCTGGGCGATTTCGACCTGTCGTCGCTGACGCTGGCGACCTATGGCGGTGCGCCGCCGCCGCCGGACCTGCCCGCGCGCATCGTCGCCGCTTTTCCCAATGCCGTGACCGGGCATGGCTGGGGCATGACAGAGACCTCTGCCACCTGCACCACCCATTCGGGGCGCGATTATCACAACCGGCCCGATAGCTGCGGGCCGGTGCTGCCGGTGGGCCGGCTGAAGGTGATGGTGGAGGATCGTGAAGCCGAGCCGGGCGAGGTGGGCGCGCTGTGGGCCTTCGGGCCCAATGTGGCGAAGGGTTATTGGAACCGGCCCGAGGCGACGGCGGCGGCATTTCAGGATGGCTGGGTGAAGACGGGCGATCTGGCGAGCATCGACGCGGAAGGCTTCTGCACCATCGTCGATCGCGCCACCGACATGGTGATCCGCGGCGGGGCGAACATCTATTGCATCGAGGTGGAGAATGTCCTGTCGCGCCATCCGGCGGTTGCCGAGGCGGCGCTGGTGGGCCTGCCCCATCCCCAGTTGGGCGAGGTACCCGCCGCAATGGTGCAGGCCCGCGGCCCCGTCAGCGAGGCGGTGCTGCAGGAATTCGTGGGCCAGTATCTGGCCGCCTACAAGGTGCCGGTGCGAATCCTGATCTCGCCCGACGCTTTGCCGCGCAATGCCGGCGGCAAGCTGGTGCGGCGCGAGCTGGCCAGGGCATTCGTGTCATGAGCGGCCGGGTCGTGACCGGCCTGGTTGTTACGGGCCGCATCACCATTCCCGAAAGCGAGCTGCAAGAAAGCTTCATCCGCAGCGCAGGGCCAGGCGGCCAGAATGTCAACAAGGTCGCCAGCGCGGTGCAGTTGCGCTTCGACGTGGCCAATTCGCCCAGCCTGCCCGAAACGGTGCGCGCCGCGCTGGCCGCGCGCGAAAAGCTGACGCGCGAGGGCGTTCTGGTGATCACCGCGCGGCGCTTCCGCGAACAGGAACTGAACCGCGCCGATGCCCGCGCGCGGCTGGCCGCCATCATCCGCCGCGCCGCCACGCCGCCCAAGGCGCGGCACAAGACCAAGGTGCCAAGGTCCAGCCGCGCCAAGCGGCTGGACGCCAAGAAGCATCGCGGCCGCGTCAAGCAGCAGCGCACGCAGATTCCGGATTGAATTCAGATTTTGGACTGAACTGGTCAGCCCGTGCGCGCCTTGCGCCGGGCAATGGCGTCGCGCACCTTGCTGACAATCAGGTCGAAGTCGCAGGGCTTGCGCAGGAATTCGGCTTCGCACAGTTCGGCGGCGATGTTGGTCTTGCCGGCATAGCCGCTGGCCAGGATCACGGGCAGGTCGGGCTTGTTGTGATGCACCCATTTGGCCAGGGTGAAGCCATCGGCGCCGGGCATCTTGATGTCGCTGAACACCAGGTCGATACGGCTGGGGCCTTCCAGATGCGTCATGGCTTCCTCGGCCGAGGCGGCGGCGATGACGGCAAAGCCCGCATCTTCCAGCACCTCGCTCAGCACGCCGCGCATCAGATACTCGTCATCCACCACCAGCACGGTGTGCCGGGCCTGTTTGCGCTCCGGGAATGCGATGACGTCGGCCATGACTGCCAAGGGCTCCTTCCAGTGAGAAAAGTGTCGAGATAGCGGTACGGTTCCGCACATCTCTACTTTTTCTGTGCGGAAACAATGGGCTGCCACCCTGAAATGTCAGGGAAACCGCCATTTTTTCGGCGAATTCCGCCATTCAGGCCTGCGGGACCGGCTGCCGTTAACCACTGGTAAGGTTGTTCCGAACCAATATACACGCATTGGTTGCATCGGAGCATGACATGAAACCATGCACACTGGCCCTGCCTGGCAAGGTTCTGGCCGGCAAGGCCCTGGCCGCCGGGGCATTGGCGCTGCTGTTCCTGGCGCAGCCCTGCCGGGCATCGGGTTCGGTTTCCGCCCAGTTCAACGTCACCGCCACGGTGCTGGACAATTGCGCCGTCAGCGCTGGCGACCTGGCCTTCGGCAACTACAGCGCCGGTTCCGGCACAGCGGCCACGGCCACCAGCACCGTCCAGGTCACCTGCACCGCAAGCCTGCCCTATACCATCGCGCTGGATGGCGGCGCCGCCGCCGACGTCACCAGCCGCACGATGAGCGATGGCGCCTCCCACACGCTGGGCTATGGCCTCTACACCAGCGCCGCCTATTCCACGATCTGGGGCGACGGCACGGGCGGCACCTCGACCGTGCCGGGCACCGGCAGCGGTTCGGCCCAGTCGGTCACCGTCTATGGCCGCATTCCGGCGTCCCAGTTCGTCACCGCCGGCAGCTATGCCGACCTGGTCACCGTGACGGTCAATTATTGAGGGACGGATGCACGCGCGCCTGCCGGCATTTCTGATCGCGGGCCTGCTGGGAGCGGGCCCGGCATCGGCCCAGCAAATGGCTTCGGCTGCACCCGTGGCGGCTTCACCGGTCACGACACTGGACGTCGCGCCCACAACGCTGGACCTGAAACCGGGCGTGGCGGGGCTGTTCTATGTCACCAATCACGGCGCGCGCCCCGTCACCGTGCAGATCGAGGCGATGGACTGGCATCAGGGCGATGGCCGCGACCGGCTTGTCCCCAGCACGCAACTGCTGACCAGCCCGCCCATGGCGCGTATCGCGCCGGGCGGCCGCCAGAGTGTGCGGGTCATGGCGCGCGTGGATGAGGGGCGCGAACACGCCTTCCGCCTGCTGGTCAGCCAGCTGCCCGATGCCGCCGGTGAAAGCGACGGCGTGCATGTGCTGCTGCAGTTCTCGGTGCCGGTCTTTGTCGATCACGATCCAAAGGTCCTGCCAAGGCTGCGCTGGCTGGAACGCGATGGTGCGCTGATCGCCGTCAATGACGGGGCCCAGACCGTCAAGCTGGAAGCCTTGCGCGTGAACGGAGATTTTCGCGGCGGGCTTTCCTATCTGCTGCCGGGCGCGGCGCGCAATCTGGGGCCCGCGATGCCGGGCGCACGGATATCGGCACAGGATGGCCGCAGTGGCCGCGACCTGTCGGGCACGGTGATGCAGGCCGATAGCGCCGATGCCCCGGGGTGAGTCACGTCTTTCCACGCTGTTGTGCGCCATGACGCTGGTGGTGGCGCTGCCGGCGCGGGCCGATCCGGTGCTGTTGCCAACACTGTTGCCAACATTGTTGGATGTTTCCGTCAACGGCCGCGCGGCCGGGGTCATGGCGGTTCAGGCGCAGGGCGAGCACCTGTTCGTCTCGGCTGCGGACTTCCGCAAACTGGCGCTGTCGGTGCCCGCCAAACCCGATGCCGAGGGGCGCTATGACCTGGCCGCGATCGCGGGTGTGAAAGCGCAGCAGGATGGTGCGGAGCAGCGCCTGCTGCTGACCGCCGATCCGGCCCTGCTGCCGCGCCAGCTCTATGACCTGGCGGCAGGGAATGGCGATGTGCCTGTCGCGCGATCCGATACCGGGGCGATCTTCCGCTACGATCTTTCCACCACCGCGGCCGACCTGTCGCACTTCGGCGCGGGCCTGTCGGGCGGCGGCGATTTCGCGCTGGATGTCTTCACCCCCGATGCGCGCATTACCGCCAGCGGTTTTGCCACCGCGGGCGCCACCGGATGGCATGCCGCCCGGCTGGATAGTGCACTTGTCTTTGAAAAGCCCGGCGACATGACCGAACTGGTGCTGGGCGATTCCATCAGCGGGGCATCGGCCTTCGGGCGCGCGGTGCGCTTTGGCGGCGTGCATTGGGGGCGCGATTTCTCGCTGCGCCCCGGCCTTGTGACCCAGCCGCTGCCTGCCTTTTTCGGCCGCAGCGAAGTGCCCGCCACCATTGACGTCTATAGCGGCGCGGCGAAACTGTACGAACAGCAGGTCGATCCGGGACCGTTCGAGCTGCGCAACCTGCCGGTGCTGACCGGCGGGGGCAGCGCCACCATCGTCACCCGCGATCTTCTGGGCCGTCAGACCAGCCAGACCATCGCGCTCTATACCGATGCGGGACTGCTGGCGCCGGGCCTGGACAGCTGGAGCCTGGATGCCGGTTTCCTGCGCGCCGATTACGGCCGCGCCAGTCTGGGCTATGACACGCCGCTTCTGTCGGCGGGATGGCGCGGCGGGATCACCGGCGCGCTGACGCTGGGCGCTGAGGCCCAGGCCGCGCCCGGCCTGATGCAGTTCGGCGGCGACGGCGAATGGAGTTTCGGCTTTGGCGCGGTGTCGGCGGGTCTGGCGGCAAGCGGTGGCGACACCGCCGGCTGGCAGGCAGCGCTGTCGCTGCATGCGCTGGAAGGGCCCTTCAGTGTTTTCGGCGACATGCGCCTGGCCAGCCGGGGGTTTCGCGACCTGGCCGCACAGATGGGCGGCAAGGGCGGTTTTCTGCCGCCGCGCCTGCGTTATCAGGCGGGCATCACCGCCGACCTGGATGCGGGCGGCACGCTGGGCCTGTCCTGGCTGGCGATCAAGCAGCCCGACCTCACGGGCGCCATGGCGCCTGCGCGTCAGTTGTTGTCGGCAACCTGGTCGCTGCCGCTGCCGGACGGCATGTTCCTGGCGCTGACCGGTTTTCACGACCTGTCCAGCCATGCCGATGCGCTGCAGCTTGCCTTCAACATTCCGCTGGACGGCGGGCTTGCGGGCGTCACCACCGGCTGGGATGGCGATGCCGCCAATGGCCTTGCACGCTATGACAATCCGGCCGATCCCGATGGCGGGCTGGGCTATCGGCTGGCGGCAGGCTGGCAGGACGGCATGCGCTTGCGCGCCGAGACGGACTGGGTCGGCGATCATGTTGCGCTGGATGGCGGGGTTTCGCTGGACCGCGGTACTGCGGCGCTGCGCGCCAATGCCCGCGGCAGCCTGGTGCTGCTGCGCGGCAGCCTGTTCGCCACCCACGATCCGGGCGGGGCTGTGGCGCTGGTGGAAGCCGGACAGAAGAACATCCGCATCTATCGCGAGAACCGGCCCGTGGCGGTCAGCGATGACGACGGCGAGGCGCTGCTGACCGGGCTGAACGCCTTTGCCCCCAACCGCATCGCGGTGGAGGCGCGCGATTATGATTTCGACACGCTGGTGGAAAAAACCGAAAGCATCGTGGTGCCGCGCCGGGCCAGCGGTGTGGTGGTGGATCTGAAACCGGTATCGCGCCATCCCCTGCTGGTGACGGTGACCCGCGGCATCGCCATGGCGACGCCGCCCGGTGCGCGGGTGATGCTGGATGGACAGACCATGCCACTGACGCTGGGGCGCGATGGCCAGTTGTTCGTCGCCGACCTGGAACACCCGCGCGGTGCGGTGATCGACCTGGGGACGTCGCGCTGCCGCGTCTGGCTGCGGCCCGCCAGCATGGGCGATGCCCCGCCGCAGCTTTGCCTGAGGATGGCGCATGGTCCCTATTAACGTTACCGCACTGACCGTCAGCCTGGTGCTATGCCTGACCGGCCCGGCCCATGCGCTGCTCTTCTGCGGCGGCGCGCTGGCCAGTTCCGTGGTGGTCAGCGCCACGGGCCTCAGCTTCGGCAGCTACACGCCGGCATCGCCTTCCTATGCCAGCGCCGGCATCACGGTGCGCTGCGGCGCGCTGGGCGTCGATCTTCTGCCCAGCTTCACTGTCTCGCTGATTTCGTCCAACAGCGCCGATCCGTCTCAGCGCTACATGGACAAGGCCGGCACCCATCTGGGCTACAACATCTACACCAGCGCGGGCTATGCGACGGTCTGGGGCGACGGCACCGCCGGATCGGTGAGCCAGAGCTACAATTCCATTCTGACATTGGGGAATATCGATTTTACCGCCTGGGGACGGTTGCCCGCGGGCCAGTATGTGCCCTCCGGCAGCTATGCAGACCAGATCACCGTTCTTGTCAGTTACTGAATGGTCGCAAACAGCGCTAATATGGCCAGATGCTGGAATCGCTCTCTTCATCGCGCGGCAAGATCGGGGCTTTGCTGGCCGGCCTGGCCGGCGGTGGCGCCGTGGTCCTCATGCTGGGCACGCCCGGTTTCTGGGCCATCGTCGCGCTTGTGCTGGCGGCGCTTCTGATCGGCCGCTTCGTCAGCTTCCAGGAACCGATCAACCGGCCGCCCGAGCAGCATCCGGAAAATCCGCTCGATATCCTGCCGCCGCTGACGCGCCTGGTGATGGATCGCTTGCCCACGGCGGTGATGCTGCTGGATGGGGCCGAGCGGGTGCTGTTCGTCAACCAGGCCATGCGCGAGGTTCTGGGCCCGGGCCTGGAGCGCAAGCGGGTCAGCCAGGTGCTGCGTCATCCCGACGTGCTGGCGGCGGTCAACGACGCCATGAGCGCGGGAACCACATCCAATGTTCCAATGACCCTGCCGGTCCCGGTCGAGCGGCACTTCCAGGTGCATGTCGCGCGCGTTTCCGCTTCACCGCCGATCACCGCGCTCTTGCTGCACGATGTGACGGTCGTGCGCCGCAGCGAGCAGATGCGCGCCGACTTTGTCGCCAATGCCAGCCATGAGCTGCGCACGCCGCTGGCGGCGGTGTCGGGCTTCATCGACACGTTGCGCGGCCATGCCCGCGACGACGCCGCCGCGCGCGAGGAATTCCTGGATATCATGGCGCGCGAGACCGCGCGCATGCGCCGGCTGATCCATGACCTCCTGTCGCTGACCCGCATCGAGATGAACGAGCATGTCCGCCCCGAAGGGCGCATCGCGCTGGAAGGTGTGGTGCGCCAGGCGGTGCAGGTGCTCAGTCCGCTGGCCGCCGACGACGATGTGCGTGTGGTGGTGGAAAGCCCGCCGGACCTGCCCGACGTGATGGGCGAGCGCGACGAGCTGGTGCAGCTGTTCCAGAACCTGATCCACAATGCGATCAAGTACGGACGCGATGCCGGCACCGTCACCGTGACGCTGGGCGTGCAGGACCACCAGGTCTTCGCCGCCGTGCGCGACGAGGGCGAGGGGATCGACGCCAGCGCCATTCCCCGCCTGACCGAACGATTCTACCGGGTCGACGTCAAGCGCAGCCGCGAGCGGGGCGGAACCGGGCTGGGCCTGGCCATCGTCAAGCACATCGTCAGCCGCCACCAGGGCCGGCTGGCGATCGAGAGCACCAAGGGCGAGGGCAGCACGTTCACGGTATTTTTGGTGCAGGCGCGGGATGTTAGCCCCCCCGGCCAGGGTGGCGCGGAGGCCCCGGAAAGCGCCGCTCCGGCCGCCGTCACGGAAATGTTATAAATGTGTCGCATAGGAGTGGTGCGAAGCGCCTAGCAAGGCCCGGTATCAGTGGCGAAAGCCCCTCAAGAGCGATCTCAGATGAGCGAACATACGGTCAAGTCTTTCGACGAACAGCTCGAAGCCCTGTCGACACTGGTCTCCCAGATGGGCGGGCTGGCGGAGACCCAGCTGGCCGCCGCCATCGAGGCGATCGCCCGGCGCGACAGCGAGGCGGCCGAACGCGCCGTCGGCGGCGACGTGCGCATCGACGAGATCCAGCAGGCGATCGAGGACAAGGCGCTGAAGCTTCTGGCGCTGCGCCAGCCGATGGCGCGTGACCTGCGCGACACGCTGGCCGCGATCAAGATCGCCGCCGAACTGGAACGCATCGGCGACCTGGCCAAGAACATCGCCAAGCGCGCGATGGTGCTGAACCGCGAACCGCCGATCCGCCTGACCCAGTCGCTGGCGCGGATGGGCCGCCAGGCCCAGGCCCAGCTGAAGGAAGTCCTGGACTCCTTCTCCGACCGCAATGCCGAGGAAGCCGAGGCGGTGTGGAACCGCGACGGCGAGATCGACGAGATCTACAACAGCCTGTTCCGCGAACTTCTGACCTACATGATGGAAGATCCGCGCACCATCGGGCTTTGCACCCATCTTCTGTTCGTCGCCAAGAACATCGAACGTTGCGGCGACCACTGCACCAACATCGCCGAAGTCGTCTATCACATGGTCAATGCCGGCCACCTGGCCAGCGAGCGCCCCAAGGCCGACATCACCAGCGAAACCGCCTATGAGAGCCAGGCATGAGCAAGCCGACTGTTCTTGTCGCCGAGGATGAAAGCGCCCTGGTGACCCTGCTGCGCTACAATCTGGAGCGCGAAGGCTATCGTGTCCTGGAAGCGCGCGATGGCGAGGAAGCCCTTTTGGTCGCCGCCGAGGAAAAGCCCGATCTGGTGCTGCTGGACTGGATGCTGCCCCAGCTTTCGGGCATCGAGGTTTGCCGCCGCCTGCGCGGCCGCCAGGAAACCCGCAATGTGCCGATCATCATGCTGACGGCGCGCGGCGAGGAATCCGACCGCATCCGCGGCCTGGACACCGGCGCCGACGATTACCTGACCAAGCCCTTCTCGATGACCGAGCTTCTGGCGCGCCTGCGCGCGGTGCTGCGGCGCATCCGCCCCAGCCTGGCCGAGGATGTGGTCCATGTCGGCGACATCGAGATGGACCGCGCCGCCCACCGGGTGCGCCGCGCGGGCGTGGAAGTGCATCTGGGCCCCACCGAATACCGCCTGCTCGATCACCTGATCCAGCATCCGGGCCGGGTGTTCAGCCGCGAACAGCTTCTGGATGCGGTCTGGGGCAGCGACGTCTATGTCGAGGCGCGCACCGTGGACGTGCATGTCGGGCGGCTTCGCAAGGCGCTGAACATCGAGGGCGTCGCCGATCCGATCCGCACCGTGCGTTCAGCCGGCTATTCGCTGGACGAGTCGATCGTCAACAGCACCGCCGCCCAGTAGGTTTCACAGCAGCCTGGCAATGGGCGCTTCCAGCGCCTGCGGGCTGGTGCGCGGGGCATAGCGCGCCACCGGCGCGCCGTTGCGGTCGACCAGGAACTTGGTGAAGTTCCACTTGATCGCCTCGGTGCCCAGGATGCCCGGCCTCGCATGGGTCAGGTAACGGAACAGGGGATGGGCCTCAGGTCCCTTGACGTCGATTCGCGCGAAGATGGGAAAGGTGACCCCGTAATTCTTCTCGCAGAAGGCGCCGATCTGGGCATCGGTGCCCGGCTCCTGGTTGCCGAACTGGTTGCAGGGAAAGCCCAGAACGGTCAGTCCAGCGTCCTTGTGGGCGCGGTACAGCGCTTCCAGCCCGGCATATTGCGGGGTGAAGCCGCACTGGCTGGCGGTGTTGACGATCAGCAGCACCCGGCCGCGCCAGGTCTCCATGCCGACCGTCTCGCCGTTCGAAAGGGCGGCGGTGAAATTGTAGATCGACATGATGCCCTCACCCTGAATCGCGCGAGGGCACAGGACGACAGACGGCCCTCGGCGCCTCGATTGGTCTTGGTGCAAGGTTGCGGACGGCCCCCCGGCCGCTCGCCGGGCCTGATGCAGGACTGCGAACAGCTCCCCGGCGCCTCGCTTTGGCTCGGCGCGTTCACCACCGCGCGCAGATCCACCGGACCTGCGCGTGCGCTGCGCGCACCGGTGGTTCACCCAGCCATGCGCCCCTTGTCCTTGTGCGAACGGGTCTGCTGCGGCTGATAGGCCTTGCGGGCATGGGCCTCGCAATAGGGCGAGCCCGACTTGGGGCTGCGGCCGCAGAAGTGGAACTCGCTGCCGGCGGGATCGCCGATCGGCCAGCGGCACATGCGGTCCGAAATGGTCAGCACGGTGGCGAAATTGCCATCGTCCAGCAGCAGCGGATCTTCCTCGACCACCGGGGCGGCGGGCGTATGGGCGCGCACTGCCGGCGGCTTATGGGGCATCGCCACGCGCGGGCGCTCGGACCGCGACGGGCTGGCCCGGCCCGCCAGGCCCAGCCGGTGCACCTTGCCGATGACCGCATTGCGGGTCACCCCGCCCAGGGCCCGGGCGATCTGGCTGGCGGACAGGCCCTCGGTCCACAATGTCTTGAGCTGCTCGACCCGGTCTTCGGACCAGTTCACCTGTGTCATGCTATCGCTCCTTCGGGAGGCGGGCGGCACCCGCACGCTCTTCAGACCCCCCGGTCACAAGATATCGTAGCGCGCTGTTTACCCTGCACAAGCGTTGCGGGGGCACCACAAGTCCTTGTCCACATGATTCGTGACGCGCTTGCCCGCATAATTCGCAGCCGTCCTGCGGGCCTTGCGGGACTTAGGGGGTAGCAAAAGTCACACGAAAAGCAGATAAACCGCTCTTTCCCGCGCGACCCTGTAATTTTATTTCAGCACCAGAAGGAGACCTGCCGTGTTCCCCCCCCTGCTTCCCACCTATAACCGGACGGATATCGCCTTCGTCCGCGGCGAAGGTTCCTACCTTTTCGCCGAGGATGGGAAGCGATACCTGGACCTGGGGGCCGGCATCGCGGTCAACGCCTTTGGCAATGCCAATCCGCGCCTGCTCAAGGCGCTGACGGAGCAGGCGGGCAAGCTGTGGCACACCTCCAACCTCTACCGGGTGCCCGGCCAGGAAAGCCTGTCGAAGAAGCTGGTCGCCGCGACCTTCGCCGACACCGTGTTCTTCGTGAATTCGGGCACCGAGGCGATCGAGCTGGCGGTCAAGATGGCGCGCCGCCACCATTTCGTGAACGGCCAGCCGGATCGTTTCCGCATCGTCACCTTCGATGGCGCCTTTCACGGCCGCACCTATGCCGCCATCAATGCCGGCGGCAATGAAAAGTATCTGGAGGGCTTTGGCCCGCGCATGGAAGGCTTCGACCAGCTCGCCCTGACGGGTGACGTGGCCGCCGACCTGGCGGCGGTCAAGGCGCTGGTCGGTCCGGCGACCGCCGCGATCCTGATCGAGCTGCTGCAGGGCGAAAGCGGCGTCAGGGTGATCGCGCCCGAACTGCTGCGCGCGCTGCGCAAGCTGTGCGACGAGACCGGCACGCTGCTGGTGCTGGACGAGATCCAGACCGGCATGGGCCGCACCGGCAAGCTGTTCGCCCATGAATGGCTGGGCATCACGCCCGACATCATGACGGTGGCCAAGGCCATCGGCGGCGGTTTTCCGCTGGGTGCGGTGCTGGCCACGGCGGACGCGGCCAACGGCATGACGGTGGGCACCCACGGCACCACCTATGGCGGCAACCCGCTGGCCATGGCGGTGGGCAACGAGGCGGTGGACATGCTGCTGGAGCCGGGCTTCCTGGACCACGTCAACAAGGTTGCCGGCTTCCTGAACCAGCAGCTTGGCGCGCTGGTCGATGCCCATCCGGGCATCTTCTCGGGCGTGCGCGGCCAGGGGCTGATGCTGGGCCTGACCATGAAGGTGCCCAACACCGACTTCATCACCGCCGCGCGCGCGGCGGGCGTGATCGTGCTGCCGGCGGGCGACAATGTGGTGCGCCTGCTGCCGGCCCTGACCATCAGCGAGGACGAAGTGCGCGAGGCCATGGCGGGGCTGGACCGCGCCGCCGCCGCGCTGGAAAGCAAACCCGAACTGAAGGCGGCGGCCCAGTGAACGCGCCGCTTGGAAGTGAACCGATGACCAACATGCCCAGACATTTTCTCGACCTGTGCGATCACACCAGCCAGACTCTGCGGGCGATGATCGACGACGCCAAGAAGCGCAAGCTGGCCCGGCTGGGCCTGCCGCGCGGGGTGGCGGACGCCGATGCGCCGCTGGCCGGCAAGGTGCTGGCGATGATCTTCGACAAGCAGTCCACCCGCACCCGCATCAGCTTTGACGTGGGCGCCCGCCAGCTTGGCGGCACCACCCTGATGCTGACCGGCGGCGAGATGCAGCTTGCGCGCGAGGAAACCATTGCCGACACCGCGCGGGTGATCTCGCGCTATGTCGATGCGGTGATGATCCGTCTTTTGGATCATGAAATGGTCGAGGACCTGGCCGCCAACGCCACCATCCCCGTCATCAACGGGCTGACCAAATGGTCCCATCCCTGCCAGGTGATGGCCGATGTGATGACCTATGAGGAGCACAAGGGCGACATCAAGGGTGCCAAGGTCTGCTGGACCGGCGACGGCAACAATGTGCTGGCGTCCTGGGTGCATGCCGCGGTGCGCTTCGGCTTTACCCTGAACGTCGCCAGCCCCAAGGAACTGACCCTGGACGCCGAAGTGCGCGAATGGGCCGGGGACAGCGGGCTGGTGCATTTCACCACCGATGCGCGCGCCGCCGTGGAGGGTGCGGACTGTGTGGTGACCGATACCTGGGTGTCGATGGGCGACGACAATGCCACCAAGCGGCAGAACCTGCTCAAGCCCTATCAGGTCAATGCGGGGCTGATGAAGCTGGCCAAGAAGGACGCCATCTTCATGCACTGCCTGCCCGCTCATCGCGGCGACGAGGTGACCGACGAGGTGATCGACGGCCCGCAGTCGGTGGTGTTCGACGAGGCCGAAAATCGTCTGCACGCCCAGAAGGCGATCCTGGCCTGGTCGCTGGGCTGAAATGCCTCGTGAGTTGAAAATGCGTTCCTGACCGCCATATAGGATGGTCATGCCTGACAAACGCCCCGATCCGTCGCCCTATGGCGATTTCGTCCTGCCGTTCGACCTGCCCAAGCTGGGGGTGCGCGGCCGCCTGGTGCGGCTGGACAGCGCCAGCAGCCGCGCGCTGTCCGCCCATCTGCTGCCGGAGGAAGCCGCGCGGGTGACCGGCGAGATGGTGGCGCTGAGCGCCATTCTGGGCTCGGCGCTCAAGCTGGACGGGCGGCTGACCATCCAGACCAAGGGCGACGGGCCGCTGGACCTGATCACCGCCGACTATTACGGGGCCGAGGCCGACAGGGGCCGCGGCGTGCGCGGCTTTGCGCGGCTGGACATGGACCGCTTCGCGGGGCTGGAAGACAAGAGCTTCGCTCGCCTGGCGGGCACGGGCGCGCTGGCCATCACCATCGAGCCCCGGCGCGGCGCCAACACCTATCAGGGCATCACCGAACTGGCGGAGGAGGGGCTGGCCGCATCGGCGGAGGCTTACTTCACCCAGTCCGAACAGTTGCCCACCGCGATCCGGCTGGCGGCCGCGCCGCTTTACCTGCCGGGCGATCCGATGCCGCACTGGCGTGCCGGCGGCATGATGCTGCAGATGACGCCGAACGAGGCGACGCGCGAGGCCGAGGACGGCGAGCTGTCAGACGACTGGGAGCGGCTGTCGCTGTTGCTGGGCACGGTGGAGGATCTGGAGCTGGTCGATACCAGCCTGGCGCCCGAGACGCTGTTGTGGCGGCTGTTCCATGAGGACGAGGTGCGGGTGCAGCCGGCCGAGCCGGTGGCCTTCCGCTGCGATTGCGACGCCGATCGCATTGCGGGCGTGCTGAAAAGCTATTCGGCGGAAGACCGCGCCGGGCTGGCCGACGATGACGGCGTCATCCGTGCCAAGTGCGAATTCTGCGGCACGGTCCATGAGATCGGGCCCGCAGCGCTGGCCTGAGATCAGGCGCTGGCTTTCGCAATCACCTTGCGCAGGAACGCCTCGCACGCTTCCAGTTCGCTGAGCGCGCAGAATTCGTCGGGCCGGTGCGCCTGTTCGATGGAGCCGGGACCGCAGATCACCGCCGGGATGCCGCTGTTCTGGAAGTGCCCGGCCTCGGTGCCATAGGCCACCGCTTCGGTCTGGTTGGCGCCGGTCAGTTCGCGCGCCAGCGCGATGGCCGGGGATTCTTCGTCCATCACCAGCCCCGGATAATGGGCATGCAGCGCGGTGTCGAAGCGCGCCTCGGCGGCGCGGGCACGGTATTTGGGCAGCACCTCGGCTTCGGCGCGCGCCTTCACCCGCTCCACGATCCTGGCCGGGTCGCGGTCGGGCAGGAAGCGGTATTCCCAGGTGATCTCGGCCTCTTTCGCCAGGATGTTCACGGCGGTGCCACCATGCACCACGGTCGCCTGCACGGTGGTCCAGGGCGGATCGAAGCGAAGGTCGCGGTCGGCGCGCAGCTCCTCCTGCACGCTTTCCAGCAGCGCCATGAATTCGCCGGCCATCATCACCGCGTTGGCGCCCCTGTCGGGCTGGCTGGAATGGCCCTCGCGCCCACAGCAGCGGGTGACCAGCTTGGCGCCGCCCTTGTGCGCGCCCACCAGGTGCATCAGCGTCGGCTCGCCGATGATCGCCAGCGCCGGCCTGATGCCCTGTGCTTTCAGGTCTGCCAGCAGGCCGCCGACACCGGCACAGCCCACCTCCTCGTCATAGGACAGGGCGAAGTGGATTGGCTTGTTCAGCTTTGCCTGGGCCATGACCGGCGCCAATGCCAGCGCGGTGCCGACAAAGCCCTTCATGTCACAGGCGCCGCGGCCATACAGCAGCCCATCGCGGACTTCCGGCTTGAAGGGATCGGACGACCAGTCCTGCCCGTCCACCGGCACGACGTCGGTATGGCCTGACAATACATAGCCGCCATCGCCATCTGGCCCGATGGTGGCGAACAGGTTGGCTTTCTTGCCGGTGGGATCGAAGGTGCGGCGGCAGCGCGCGCCCGCCTTCTTCAGAAGGTCCTCGGCATAGTCGATCAGCGCGAGGTTGGAATCGCGGCTGGTGGTGTCGAAGGCGATCAGCGCCTTGACCAGATCGAGCGCCCCACCATTGCTCATCGGTCTGCGCGGCTCGCCGGGTTGCCGATGATGTCCAGGAACTCGCGCCGCGTGTCGGAATTCCTGCGGAAGTCCCCCAGCATGGTGCTGGTCACCATGGTCACGCCGGTCTTGTGCACCCCGCGCGTGGTCATGCACTGGTGCGCCGCCTCGATCACCACGGCGACGCCCTTGGGCTCCAGCACCTTCTGGATGCAGTTGGCGATCTGGGCGTTCATCTTTTCCTGCACCTGCAGGCGGCGGGCATAGGCTTCCACCACCCGCGCCAGCTTGGAGATGCCAACCACCCGGTGGGTGGGCAGATAGCCGACATGGGCGCGCCCGATGATCGGGGCCAGGTGGTGTTCGCAATGGCTCTCGAAGCGGATGTCCTTCAGGATGACCATGTCGTCATAGCCTTCGATCTCCTCGAAGGTGCGGGTCAGGTATTCCTCGGGGTCCTGGCCATAGCCGCTGAACCAGTCCTCGAAGGCGCGGGCGACGCGGGCAGGGGTGTCGCGCAATCCCTCGCGTTCGGGATTGTCGCCGGCCCAGCGCAAAAGCGTATGGACGGCCTTTTCGGCCTCGTCGCGTGTCGGTCTTGTCATGGAAAAAGTTTCGCCCGCCCCGGTGACGGTTGCAACCTTGCCGGTGCCATGGGCTTTTTGAGGGCCAGGGCTTTGGCGGGGTTAGTGGATCTGCCGCTGCTCGTAGGGGCTTTCCAGCAGGAAGACGGGGATTTCCGCCTCGAAGCTTTCGCCCGACGCGCTCATCATCTGGTAGCGGCCCTGCATGGTGCCCGACGCCGTCTCCAGCGGGCAGCCGCTGGTGTACTGGAATTTCTCGCCCGGCGCGATCACGGGCTGGGCGCCGACCACGCCGGGCCCGCGCACTTCCTCGCTGCGGCCGGTCGCGTCCACGATGTTCCAATAGCGCGACAGAAGCTGGACCGGTTCGGGCCCGCGATTTTCGATCGTGACCGTATAGGCCCAGACGTAGCGGTCGTCGTCCGGGTCCGACTGGTCGTCCAGGTAAGTCGGCTTGACCGCCACCCGGATGCGCTTGGTTTCCTGCTCGTACATGATGGGATTATCGGTTGGGGGCCCTGCGGCAGGCAAGGGCGTTTTGGTCGCGGGGCGCTTAACTTTAATAAGCCTGGGGAACCGGCTCGACCCGCACATCGGTCCTGACCGAATTGGCGATGAAGCAGGCGTCATGCGCCAAATGGTGGATATGGCTGACGGTTTCGGCGTCGGGTGCGCCCTCGAAACTGACCTCGGGACGAAGGATCACGCGGGAAACCCAGAAGCGGCCCGGCCTGCCGCCGTCATTTTCCAGAAAGCCCACCGCATGGTCCCGGTAAGCCCGGACCGTGACGCGCTTCTTGGCGGCGATGGCCAGGAAACTGAGCATGTGACAGGAGGACAGGGACGCCACCAGCAGGTCCTCGGGATCGGGCTGGGCGGCATCGCCGCGAAAGGCCGACGCCGCCGACAGCGTCACGGTCACGCCGTCCTTGAAGGTGACGCGGTGGTTGCGCGGATAGGCGTCATAGGTGAAGGGCGCGCCGTCCAGTGACCAGTCCAGATGGATATGGTGTTCGCCCATGGGCCTTCAGGCGACCTTCAGCGCCTGCTCCAGGTCTTCGCAAAGGTCTTCGGGGTCTTCCAGGCCCACCGACAGGCGCACCAGCCCGCTGGTGACGCCGCCCGCGGCGCGGGCCTCCGGCGTCATCTTCTGGTGGGTGGTGGTTTCGGGATGGGTGAACAGGCTCTTGGAGTCGCCCAGATTGTTGGAGATGTCGATCAGCTCCAGCGCATTGGCGCATTTGAACACCGCGCTCTTGCCGCCCTCGATCTCGAAGCTGACCACGCCGCCGCCGCCGTCCATCTGGGCGCGGGCCAGATTGTGCTGGGGGTGGTCGGCGCGGAAGGGATAGAGCACGCGTGTCACCTTCTTGTGGCCGGCCAGGAATTCGGCGACCCGCGCGGCATTATCGCAATGCTGCTTCATGCGCAGCTCCAGCGTCTCCAGGCTCTTCAGATGCAGCCAGGCATTGAAGGGGCTGATCGCCGGGCCGGTATTGCGCAGGAACTGCTGGAGGTTTTCCTCGAGGAAATCGGGGTGGCACAGGATCGCCCCGCCCAGCGCGCGGCCCTGGCCGTCGATGAACTTGGTGGAGGAATGGACCACGATATGCGCGCCATGCTCCATCGGCCGCTGCAGGGCCGGGCTGGCAAAGGCATTGTCCACGATCAGCCGCGCGCCGCCGTCTTCGGCGATCTTCGCCACCGCCGCGATGTCGACGATGGACAGGGTGGGATTGGACGGCGTCTCGATGAACAGCAGTTTCGTGGCCGGGCGCATCGCCGCCTTCCAGGCGTCCAGGTCGCTGCCTTCGACAAAGGTGCACGCGATGCCGAAGCGCGGCAGCACCGTCTCGATCACATAGCGGCAGGAGCCGAACAGCGCATTGGCCGCCACCACATGGTCGCCGGTCTTCAGACCCGCCAGGAACACCGCAGTCACCGCCGCCATGCCGGTGGCGGTGGCGCGCGCCAGGGGGGCGCCTTCCAGCTGGGCCAGCCGTTCCTCGAACATGGTGACGGTGGGATTGGCCAGCCGCGAATACTGATAGCCGGGGCTTTCGCCCTTGAAGCGGGCCTCGGCCTCGTCGGCGGTCTCATAGGCATAGCCGGCGGTGAAGATCAGCGGTTCGCAGGTCTCCTGGAAGCCGGTGCGGACCTGCCCGCCGCGCACCGCCTGGGTGCGCCTGCGCCAATTGCCGGGTTTCTTGTTCGTCGCCATGATCGTGTCCCGGGTCCTGTCCCGCGCTGCCGCAGGGTTGTTGCGCGGTTGCCGCCCCCCGGTCAAGAACATAAGGTTTATGCGGGATTCGCAGGGTTGGAGTGCCGATGAAGCGCCTTTTCCTGCTTCGTTGTGCCCGGAGCGTCGGCGTGAGCCGGAGCGACCAGAAAAACTGTGGCCACGCGGCGGGGAGCCTCTGAGATGAAGCGGCTTTTTCTGTTCCGCCACGCCAAAGCGGTCCCCCCCGACGGGGGCACCGAGGATTTCGACCGCACCCTGATGCTGTCGGGCATGCAGGACGGGTCGGCCATGGCCCGCTATATCCGCAAGAACGATTACGATATCGGCCTGATCCTGTGTTCGGCCGCCGCCCGCACCACCCAGACCGCCGAGCTGCTGCTGCAGGAGGTGGAGGCGCCGATCGAGTATCGCGACAATCTCTACCTGGCCCCGGCTGCCCGGCTGGTCGCCGCGGTGCGCGGCGCGCCCGTCGCCGTCTCCAGCCTGATGCTGGTGGGCCACAATCCAGGCATGGAGGAGTGCGCGGCGCTGCTGGCGCGCGAGCCGCTCAAGCGCAAGGAACGCTCCCGCTATGCGGCGCTGGAGGAGAAGTTTCCCACCGCCGCCCTGGCGGTGCTGGACTTCGATGTCGGCCGCTGGCGCGATGTGCGCGAAGGGGATGGCAAGCTGGCCGATTTCGTGCGGCCCCGGGACCTCTAGTTTCAAGGACCTCTGATTTCAGGAATATATGAGGTTCCGGAATCCCGGATGCTTTTCATAATCCTTGAAGCAAATCGCCGCGCCGTCTCAAACCCTTGCTTTGCGAATTTCCGGCACGCTGTGGCCATGGGCCAAGGCGAGCTTGTCGAAAAGCGGCTGTTGTGCCGCAAGTGCCTGAAGACCGGCACGGCGATCTGGGAAGACGTGTCGGGACGGCGCGTGCTGTTGTCGCTGAGCCATGGCTTTCACCGCCGCGCGCGCCTGCCGCTCGACCTGCCGCCCGACATTGTCTGCGACTGCGGCACGGTGCAGGCCCACCATTAGGGCGAATGTCAGGTCAGGACTGGATGCTGCGGGTCTGGCGGCGGGTGGCAAGCTGCTTCCAGCCGAAGCCGGTTTCGGGCGCCGGAATGCCCATCACCGCCACGGTGCGGGTGGCGACGCGCTTGCCGCCCATGCGCTCATAGAAGAAGCAGGCATTGTTCTGGGCATGGGCCCAGACGATGCAGGAGCGCAGCTTGCGATCGCGGAAGGTTTCGAAGGCGCCGGCCATCAGTGCCCGCCCGGTGCCGCGGCCCAGAAAGGCCGGATCGACATAGAGGGTATAGATCTCACCCTCATAGCCCAGCGTGCTGTCGCGCGCCGCGCCCAGGCTGGCCAGGCCGATGGGGCCATGGTCGGCATCCTCGGCCACCAGCACCGCGCCGGGCCCGCGCATGGTCGATTGCCAGCGCGCGGTATGGCCCTTCAGCGACATGGCGCCAAGCTGGGAATGGGGAATCAGCCCCGCATAGGTGTCTTGCCAGGATTCAATATAGATGCGCGCGAGGTCTGCGGCATCAGAAGGCCGCGCATAGCGAATGCTTAGCGCGAGGTCATCCATGTGCAAATGGTGCCGCAAGCTTTGCTGCGCCGCAAGAGAGATTTAAGGCGAATACAAAAATATTGTGACTGGCTGTTTCAGCGCATCCTCCCCTTTGCGCGCAGCGCATAAAAGGGGAGGTGTCGGCAGCGATGGGTCTGCCGCAGGCAGACCGAGCTGCCGACGGAGGGGTTATTCCAACAAAGGCTTGTCCTGGACGCGGGCGAAGAACTTCATGTTCTGCTCACCGCCCTGGCCGTAATGCTTGGCGCTGGACCAGTCGGTGATCTGGCTGAAATGGGCGGCGATGTCGTCGGCGGTGGCGCCGTGGCCCAGATTGATTCCATCGGTCTCGACCATCTGGGCGGCGGCAAAGGCGCCGGCCGCGGCGGTCAGGATCATGCCGGTGGGTGCTTCCTCCGACGCCAGGTAGGCCATGGCGGGCGAGACATATTCGGGCTTGAGCATCTCCAGCACATTGGGCGGCATCAGGTGCTCGGTCATGCGGGTGGCGGCGACCGGGCAGATGGCGTTGACCTTGATATTGTCCTTGGCGCCTTCCAGCTTCAGCGAATTCATGAAGCCGACCAGGCTCATCTTGGCGGCGCCGTAATTGGTCTGGCCAAAATTGCCGTAAAGCCCGGTCGAGGATGTGGTGACGACGATGCGGCCATAGGACTGCATCTTCATGATGTCCCACACCGCCTTGGCAGGCTTGACCGTGCCCATCAGGTGCACGTTCACCACCGCCTCGAAATCCTTGATCTCCATCTTGCCGAAGCTCTTGTCGCGCAGGATGCCGGCATTGGCGATCAGCACGTCGATGCGGCCGAAGGCATCCATGGTCTGCTTGACCAGATGGGCGACGCCGGCATCGTCGCTGACGCTGGCGCCGTTGGCGATGGCTTCGCCGCCTGCCGCCTTGATTTCGGCCACCACCGTGTCGGCGGCCTGGGAGCTGCCGCCGCTGCCGTCCAGCGCCCCGCCCAGGTCGTTGACCACCACCTTGGCCCCCAGCCCGGCCAGGTGCAGGGCATGGGCGCGGCCCAGCCCGCCGCCGGCCCCGGTGACGATGGCAACTTTTCCGTCAAATCGGATCGGCATTACAGCCCCCATTCTTTTGACTGGTCGCTCCGGCTCTCGCCGGCGCTCCTTGCTACCTTGCCGTCAAAACGAATGGCCATGGGGATTTCCTTCCGGTTTTTGGGGTTCTCAGGATGGCGTCGGGACCGATTTGGGGTCAAGGCGGCGGCCAAGCCGGTGACGCAGGACATGCGCTGCCGGTTTTTCCACCCATTCGGCCAGCACGCCGCCCCACAACAGGCAAATCGCCATCAGCAGAACCGGTTCCAGGCCCCACATCAGATTGCCCCAGGTTGTGCCCAGCACGGGGGTGCTGTCGGGCGGGAAGATCCGCTGATCGCCAAAGCGCACCAGCAGCAGCCAGGCGGTCTGTCCCAGGTAGATGGCATAGGACCAGTCGCCGATCTTCTGCAGCGGTCCCCATTTGAGGGCCTCGGCCACGATGCCCTTGTCGAAGGCCAGGGCGAAGACCAGCGCCATCAGGGGCAGAACTGTGTAGATGTCGTTGAAACTGTGCGACCAGCCGGTGAAGGCGAAGCTGTAGACCAGCAGCGCCAGCAGCAGGGCTTGCGCCGCCGAATGCACCCAGACGGGGATGCGCTGGTGGGCGACGCTTGCAAACAGAACTGCCAGGCCCGATCCGACCAGAAATTCGCTGAGGCCCCGCGGCACGCCCCAGTCATAGGTCATGTCCAGCCCGTGGCCCAGCGTCAGCAAAAGGACAAGGATGCCCGCCAGCCCCGCCGCGATCAGCACCAGCGCGCGCCAGGCGCCGCCGCGCGCCGCGAACCACAGGATGACGGGAAACATCAGGCACAGGGCGAACTCGGCGCTGACGAACCAGCTCAGGCCGTTCCAGGTCAGCCGGTCCATCGTGTGCCAGCCCTGCATCAGAAACAGGCTGAGGAAAAAGCCCTTTGCGCTGACATCCTGGTGATAGGGCAGATCGAAGATGGAGTGATAGCCGCCCGCCGCCGCCAGCCAGCGCAGGATCACCACCATCGCCAGGATCAGCAGCAGCATGAACAGGTGCAGGGGATAAAGCCGGATCAGCCGCGCGCGCAGGAAGGCGCCATAGCCGCGCCAGGACAGCACTTCGCGCACGCGCGGTGCATAGGCATAGGTCAGGATGAAGCCGGACAGGACGAAGAAGAACTCCACCCACAGATAGCCGCGGGTCAGGAAGCGGTCCAGCCACAACTGGCCGGTGTAATGATGGCCTTCACTGAAGTGATAAAGAACGATCACCAGCGGCGGCAGCGCGCGCGCGCCGGCCAGCGCCTTGATGGTTCCGCGCGATGTGCCGCGGCTTTTTTGTGACGTCATCTGGGCTCCCATTCCCCACCCTAGCGATGGCGCGGGCGCCTGTCATGGGTCTGCGGGGGCTGCCTGCGGCGTGAAGGCCGTTTGGGCGCGCGCGCAAAAATCGTGTAGCCTCGTCACGCATTCCGTGGGGTTTGGGGCGTGTTGCCGCATCTTCAGTCGGCGCTGGGCATCTGCGCCATCATTGCCATCGCCTGGGCCCTGTCCGAGAACCGAAGCGCCTTTTCCTGGCGCATGGTGGCCGGGACGCTGGTGGCGCAGGCGATCATCGCCGTGCTGCTGCTGAAAGTCCCGCTGATGCGCGAGGCGCTGTTCGGCCTGAACGGCGCGGTGGTCGCCCTGTCGGATGCCACCAAGTCGGGCACCAGCTTCATTTACGGCTTCCTGGGCGGGGGGCCTGCGCCCTTTGCCGTCACCCAGCCCGGCAACATGATCAACCTGGCCTTTGGCGTGCTGCCGCTGATCATCGTGATCTCGGCCCTGTCGGCGATCCTGTGGTACTGGCGCGTGCTGCCGGCCATTGTCGGGGCGATGGCCGCGGTGCTGCGCCGTTCGATGGGGCTGGGCGGCGCGGTGGGCCTGTCGGCGGCGGCCACGGTGTTCCTGGGCAATGTCGAAGGCCAGCTTGTCATCCGCCCCTATCTGGCGCGCCTCAGCCGCACCGAACTTTTCATCCTGATGACGGTGGGCCTGTCGGTGATCGCCGGCACGGTCTTTGTGCTCTACGCCACGCTGCTGAAGGATGTTCTGCCCGGCGCGCTGGGTCACCTGCTGGTGGCCTCGATGATGTCGCTGCCCGGTGGCATCCTGATCGCGCGGATCATGGTGCCGGGTGATGCCGACACCGATGTCTCCGGCCAGGACGCCACCGTCAAGTACCACTCCACCATGGACGCCATGTCGCGCGGAACGGAAGACGGGCTGAAAATCTATCTGCAGATCATCGCCATGCTGATCGTGATGACGGCGCTGACCGCGCTGGTGAACATCATTCTGGGCACGTTGCCGCCGGTGTTCGGCGCGCCCCTGACGATCGAGCGCATCCTGGGCTGGCTGTTCGCGCCGCTGGTCTGGCTGTACGGCGTGCCCTGGCATGAGGCCGCCACGGCGGGCAGCCTGGCGGGGATCAAGGTGGTGCTGACCGAGCTGATTGCCTATGTCCGCATGGGGGAACTGCCGCCGGGCAGCCTGGATCCGCGCGCCACCCAGATCATGGTTTATGCCATGTGCGGCTTCGGCAATCTGGCCAGCGTGGGCATCCTGATCGGCGGCATGAGCGCCATCATCCCCGAGCGGCGTGCCGAAATCGTGCCCCTGGCCATGCGGGCGCTGGTCTCGGGAACCCTTGCCAGCGGCCTGACAGGTGCCATGATCGGCCTGTTGCCGCTTTAGGAACCCAAATGGACTTCTGGCTGCCGGAAGAATCTTCCGGTGAAATCGTCACCCTGGACCAGCTTGAGGCGCCGCCGGTGGCCGCCGCGGTCCGGGCGTGGCGGCAGGACAGTGGAACCCGCGCCTTTCCCGCTTCGCCCGATGGCTTCATCGGCAACCCGCATGTTTTCGTTGTGCGCATCCTGGATCAGGGCACCGATTACGAATATGCCAGCGTGGGGGCCGAACTGATAAAGGGATTTGATGAGGATTTTTCCGGCCGCCGTCTCAGTTCCATTGTCGCCACCAATCCCAGGTTCGGCATCGGCTTGCGCATGCTTTACGACATGGTGCGCTCCAGCGGCGAGCCGCTGGGCTATCGCGGCTGGGTGGGGCGCGACATGAAGGGCGCGCGTTTCAATTATCATGAGAATGCCGTCCTGCCCTTCGGCGCGACCGATGCCCGGGTCGAACACCTGGTGGTGGCCACCGCGCTGGTGCCGCGAAACCTGCCGCCGCCGCCGCGCAACGGTGATGCGCCCGGTCATGCCGGCGGCTAGATGCGGGGTCTGCCGGGTTTTCTTGTCTGTTTGCTGCTGGCGGCCGCCTGCGCGCCGCTGCGCGCGCCAATGGGCAACCAGATCGATCCCCCGTCGCTGGAAGGGGGGCTGTTCGTGACGCAGGACGGCACACGCCTGCCGATGCGCGAATGGGACGCCGAGGGACAATGGAAGGGCCATCCGCGCGCGCTGGTCCTGGCGCTGCACGGGATGAGCGACTATTCCAACGCCTTCGCCATGCCGGGCGCCTTCTGGGCGAAGCAGGGCATCACCACCCTGGTCTATGACCAGCGCGGCTTTGGCGCAGGCCCCAATCCGGGCCTGTGGGCAGGCGCGGACATCATGCGCCGTGATGTGAACGATTTCGTGGCCGCGGCCAGGGCGCGCTTTCCCGGCGTACCGGTTTTCCTGCTGGGCGAAAGCATGGGCGGGGCGGTGGCGTTGACGGCGCTGGCCGACAGCGATCCGCCCGATGTGGATGGCGCGATCCTGGTGGCCCCGGCGGTCTGGTCGCGCGGCGACATGCCCATCAGCTACCGCGTGGCGCTGTTCATGGCGGCGCATTTATGGCCGGGGCTGGTGCTGTCCAACAGCGCCGCCAGCCATGTCGTCACCATCGTGCCGTCCGACAATATCGAGATGTTGCGCGCGCTGGGGCGCGATCCGCTGTTCCAGAAAAAGACCCGCGCCGACACGCTGTTCGGTCTGGTCAACCTGATGGACGAGGCGCGCACCGCGCCCGCGCGCCTGAAAAATCCGCCACCGATCCTGTTCCTGTACGGCGCGAAGGACCAGATCATACCGGCCGCGCCGACCAAAGCGGTGATCGCCGCCCTTGGCGCGCGCGCCGATGTGCATCGCTATGCCAACGGCTATCACATGCTGCTGCGCGACCTTGATCGCGCGCTGCCGCAGCAGGACGCCGCCGACTGGATGTTCCAGCATGTCGAGCCCGGCAATGTCGCGGCGGCGGGCAACAAAAGCGCGAATTGACCGTTATCACCCGCAGAAACCCTGTGGGAGATCGACCATGGAACAGAAGAAACATGACCTGCGCGACCAGATGGGCAAGCAGCGCGAGGACGGCAACACCAATGCCCGCATGGCCGGGCATGAGGAAAAAGTCATGCCCATCGATGGCAGCGGCGAACATGCGGTCAATCCGGGCCCCGGCAGCCGTGCCGGCATGGCCGAAGGCCAGGTGACCAAGAGCAACTGACAGGCGTTCAGGTGCACGATTTCCGACAGGCGGGCCCATTCTGGGCCCGCCTGTTGCACATTGTGAACCCCGGCGGCCCGTGTTCGGCGTGGCGGGCTGGCGAAGTTCCGCGATTGCGGGCATAAAGCGGCCCCGCCATCGCTTTGGAACCTTTGTCATGTCGCTTGCCGCCCCGCGCGTGGTCACCATCTCCGATCTTCGCCGTCTGGCGCGCGCCCGGCTGCCCGACGCGGTGTTCGGCTACCTGGACGGCGCCGCCGACGATGAAGTCACGCTCAAGGACAGCGAGGCGGCGTTCCGCGAAGTCTATTTCAAGCCGCGCTTCGCCGTGGCCACGCCCGCCTGCGACCTGTCGGTCACGGTGCTGGGCCAGAAGCTGGACCTGCCGTTCCTGCTGGCGCCGATCGGCTATTCGCGGCTGATGCATCCGATGGGCGAACTGGCGGCCAGCGCGGCGGCGGGCAAGGCGGGCACGGCCTATATCCTGTCGACCATGTCCGGCCACCGGATCGAGGATGTGAAAGCCCAGTCCCCCGGTCCCACTTTCTATCAGCTGTACCTGGCGGGCGGTCGCGGCGCCGCCGAGGGCGCCATCGCCCGCGCCAGGGCTGCCGGCTACAAGGCACTGTTCGTCACCATCGACACGCCGGTTGCCGGCAACCGCGAGCGCGATGTGCGCAACGGCATGAAGGAGCTGATGGGCAAGAACCCCTTTGCCAAGCTGCCTTACATTCCCAACATCCTGGCGCATCCGCGCTGGCTGGCCGGTTTCATGATGGACGGCATGACCCGGCCATTTCCCAACATCGTGGTGCCCGGCAAGGGGCCGCTGGAGGCAATCGACGTCGCCCAGGCGCTGGAATCGGCGCAGGTGTCCTGGACCGACCTGAAATGGATTCGCGAAGCCTGGGGCGGGCCCATCGTCATCAAGGGCGTGATCACCGTGGATGACGCCAGGCGTGCGGTCGATCACGGCGCCGAGGGCATTGTCGTGTCCACCCATGCCGGGCGCCAGCTCGACACCTGTCCGGCGTCGATCCGCGTGCTGCCGGGCGTGGTCGAGGCTGTGAAGGGCAAGACCACCATCCTGTTCGACGGCGGCATCCGCCGCGGCTCGCACGTGATCAAGGCCATCGCCATGGGCGCCGATGCCTGCCTTCTGGGGCGCGGTTATGCCTATGGCATGGCGGCGGCGGGGCAGGCAGGGATCGACCGCGCAGTGGAGATTTTCCGCGCCGACATCATCCGCACGCTCAAGCTGCTGGGCTGCGCCAGCATCTCCGATCTGGACGAGTCCTACATCTCACTGAAGCACGGCTTCAGGGCCGACTAGGCCGGCTCGATCCTGAACACCCAGCCGGCGGTGGGGCTGTCGCCATTGGGCCAGCCGGGATGGATGCCGGCGTCGCAGGAAATCAGCGCACCGTTGTGGAATTCCAGCCCATGCGGGTCCGACGATCCAGGCGCGAAATCATAGGTGGCCAGCACCTGTCCGGTCTTGCCGTCATATTTGGTCAGGCCGGGCGTGCCTTCCTTGTAGCTGCGCGAGTCGTTGCCGGTCACCAGCCAGATATTGCCGTCGCCATCGAAGGTCATGTCGTGCCAGCGCGGTTTGTCCGGCGTGGTGTGGATCGGGATCGCGATTTCCGGCTGCCAGCTCACCGGATCGACCCGCAGCATCAGCTTCAGCCGGTTGGCCACGATCCACAGTTTGCCGTTCCGCCACTGGGCGCCGTGGCTGCCGCCGCCATCCTGGCCGGGCAGAAAAAGGGGAATCTGGCGATGGCTGACCTGGCGGCCGTTCATGTCGACCTGGAACACGCCTTCGGGTGCCTCGTTGGCCATCATCCACACGCAGCCATTGCCATAGGCCATGCCCGATGTGTTGCGCGAATTGGTCTGCACGGTCTTGAGCAGCTTGCCGTTCCAGTCCACCAGCCAGGCGGCTTCGCGCAGGTCGGACGGTTCGGGCACATGATAGCGGCGCGCGGTTTCACCCGACAATTTCTGTTGCGCCAGCCACAGACCTTCGGGCGCCACCGCCATGCCGTTTGCCAGGCCGGGCGGCGAGCGGAACATCCTGGTCGTCTTCATGACGCCATGCGGGATCTTGCGGGGCGCCACCTGGCCATTGCCCGGCGGCTTGGGATTTTGCGCCAGGGCAATGCCGCCCGCGGCGGCCGCCGTTGCCGCGCCCAGGATGATTTCGCGCTTGTTCAGCATCTTGTCCCCTCCCGCTTGTGCCTGTTTGGCACGGCGGGATGCTGGGGCAAATCGCTTTGGGACGAAAGGGTGAATCGGTGCTGCAAAGCAGCGAGATTCACCAGCCCTTTTCGCCGAAATGCGCCTGATAGAGCGATCCGGCTTCTTCGCGGATTTCCGCGCCCAGCTTCAGGCCCAGCGCCCTTGCGTCCGCCGCCGGATCGGCGCCCAGCGTGATGGCGGCGCTGCGCCGCCAGCGGTGCCGGCCGTCCGGCGTCAGGACTTCGCCCCGGAAGGACAGGTTTTCACCCTCCACCACCGCCAGCGCCGCGATCGGCGTGCGGCACGATCCGTCCAGGGCTTCCAGAAAGGCCCGTTCGGCCGTGGTGGCGATGGCGAATTCGGCGGCATCCAGAGGTTGGAGCTGCGCGAGAATTTCCGGATCGTCCGCGCGCACCGTCACCGCCAGCGCGCCCTGGCCGGGGGCGGGCGGCATTTCCTCGGCATCGACGATGCCTGCGGCGTGGGCTTCCAGCCCCAGCCGGGTCAGCCCCGCCAGCGCCAGATAGGTGGCGTCGAAGGCGCCGCTTTCGATCTTCTCCAGCCGGGTTTCGACCCGTCCGCGCAGCATCGCCACTTTCAGGTCGGGGCGCAGATGCAGTGTCTGGGCCTGGCGGCGCAGCGAGGCGGTGCCCACCGTCGCACCGGGCTTCAGGTCCATCACGCTTTTGCCATGCGGGCTGATGAAGGCGTCGAAGGGCGCCTCGCGCGCCGGCACGCAGGCCAGCACGATGCCGTCGGGCAGGGTGGTGGGCAGGTCCTTCATGGAATGGACCGCCGCGTCGATCTCGCCGTTCAGCAGCGCCTCGTCCAGTTCCTTGGTGAACAGGCCCTTGCCGCCGGCTTCCTGCAGCAGCCGGTCCTGGATGCGGTCGCCGCTGGTCATGAAGGTGGAGACGGAAAAGGCTTCCGACGGCTTGCCGCTATGTTCGGCAATCATGGCACCGACCATGTGGGTCTGTGCCAGCGCCAGGGGCGAACCGCGCGAACCGAGCCGGATCATGTCCACTCCGCGATCGGCGGCATCGAGGACAGGATGCTTTCCACATTGCCGCCGGTCTTCAGGCCAAAGGTGGTGCCCCGGTCATAAAGCAGGTTGAACTCCACATAGCGGCCGCGCCACTTGGCCTGTTCGTGCCGTTCCGCATCGCTCCAGCCTTCGCCCATGCGCCGGGCGATGATCTTCGGCTGGATGTCCAGGAAGGCCTCGCCCACTGCGCGGGTGAAGGCGAAGTCGCGTTCCCAGTCGCCGCTGTCGTGATGGTCGTAGAAGATGCCGCCCACCCCGCGCGGTTCGCCCCGGTGGGCCAGCCAGAAATATTCGTCCGCCCACTTTTTGTATTTGCCGTACCAGGCGGGATCGAAATCGTCACACGCCTTTTGCAGCCGGGCATGGAAATCCACCGTGTCGGGATGATCGTCCCGTCGTGCCGCATCCAGCGTGGGGTTCAGGTCGGCGCCGCCGCCGAACCAGCTTTTGGTGGTCACGATCATGCGCGTGTTCATGTGCACCGCGGGGATGCGCGGATTGCGCATATGGGCGATCAGGCTGATGCCGCTGGCCCAGAAGCGGGGGTCTTCCGCCGCGCCGGGAATCTGCCGTGCGAAGTCGGAGGAGAATTCGCCGTAAACGGTCGAGGTATGCACCCCGACTTTCTCGAACAGCCGGCCGCGCATCATCCCCATGGTGCCGCCGCCTTCATCCTTGGCGCCATCGCCCCGCTTCCAGGGCGTGCGTTCGAAGCGCCCGGCCTGGCCGGGATAAAGCTCCGCGGGGGCGGCATCTTCGAGCGCCTCGAAGGCGGCCATGATGCGGCCCTGCAGGGCTTCGAACCAGGCGCGGGACTTTTTCTGCGTGTCCGGCACGCCGGATTCGGTGCCGCTTTCGCCGTCGCGTGTTGCCGTATCGCTCGTATCGCTCATGGGCCCCGCTTTTAGCCGGTCCTTCGCCGCCGCACCATGCCTTTTGGCCCATTGTTTTTGCCGGTTGCCGCGGTCATCATGGTGGCAGGACCGGCGCTCGACCGGACCGTCAAGAACGCATGCGCCACCCGCCGCCGATCGCGGCCAACAGAGCGGGGGCGAACAGGGAAGGGAACGGGGCCATGGCGGTAAACGCGCCAGGAGCAATGTCTGCGGCCATCATGCTTGCGCTGCTTGGCACAGGCGCTTTTGCCGCCGACATGCCGGGACAGAAATTTCATCTGAACCCCGCCGATCTGCCCAAGCCCCATGCCACCCCGGCTGCCGCGAAGAGGGCCGAGGTCGTCAAGCGCACGCCGGCGATGGCGCCTGTCGCGCCCGCCGGCTTTTCGGTCACGCTGTGGGCCGAGGGCCTGACCAGCGCGCGTTTCATGGCGGTCGCGCCCAATGGCGATGTCTTTCTGACCGAGCGGCTGGGCAACAAGGTCACGTTGCTGCGCGACACAAACGGCGATGGCGTATCCGACCAGCGCTTCACCTATGCCCAGGGCTTTCGCAATCCCTCGGGCATCGCCGTCCATGACGGCCATGTCTATGTCAGCGACCAGAACGCGATCTGGCGCACGCCCTATGTCGCGGGCGCCAATGCCGCCGGCAAGCTCGAGCGGGTGACAAAGACGCCTGACCTGCGCCTGACCGCCATGCACGGCACGCGCAATTTCACCTTCGCGCCCGACGGCACGCTGTTCCTGGAAATGGGCAGCCGCGACAATGTCTCGGAATTCCGGCCGGGCGCGGAAATCTTCCGTGTGGTGGACGGCAAGCTGGAAAGCTATGCCAGCGGCATCCGCAACGCGGTGGGCGTGGCGGTTCAGCCGGGCACGAACAACCTCTACGCCGCCGCCAATGAGCGCGACGGGCTGGGCGACGGGCTGGCGCCGGACTATTTCACGCTGGTGAAGCCGGGCGGCTTTTACGGCTATCCCTACAGCTATACCGGCAAGAATCCCGATCCCGACCTGGGCGACAAGCGGCCGGACCTTGTGGCCAAGGCCATCACGCCCGATGTGCTGTTCCCCGCCCACAGCGCGCCGACCGGCACGCTGTTCTACACCGGCGCCAATTTTCCCGCCCAATACAAGGGCGATGCCTTTGTTTCGCTGCACGGTTCGTGGAACCGCGCCGATCCCACCGGCTACAAGGTGGTGCGGATTCATTTCGTCAATGGGCGGCCCGATGGCGGCTATGAGAATTTCCTGACCGGATTCTGGGACGGCAAGACCGATCCCTTCCGCGTCTGGGGCCGGCCCGCCGGCCTGGCCCAGATGCCCGACGGCAGCCTTCTGGTCGCCGACGATACCGGCAACACGATCTGGAAAGTCACCTATACGGGGAAGAAATGATGCGTCAGCACAACCGCCGTGCCGTTCTTGCTTCGGGCCTTGCACTGGCGGCGACGCCGGCGGCGGCCGCCGATCCGCGCGTCTCCTTCAAGGTGCCGGATGGGGCCTGCGACTGCCACCATCACCTCTACGATCCGCGCTTCCCCTATATGCCGGATGCGCGGTTGAAGCCGCCCTTCGCCACCGTGGCCGACTATCGCAAGCTGCAGACCCGGATCGGGACCAGCCGCAACATCATCGTGCAGCCTTCGACCTATGGCGTCGACAATCGCTGTGTGGTCGATGCGCTGCACCAGCTTGGCGATGCGGCGCGCGCTGTCTGCGTGGTCAACTCCAAGGTCAGCGATGGCGAGCTGAAAGACCTGCACGCGGCGGGCGTGCGCGGGGTGCGGGTGCAGTTCGGGCTGGGCAATCCGGTCGGGGCGGAGGAAGTGATGCCGCTGGCCAGGCGCATCGCCGGCATGGGCTGGCACATCCAGTGCAACATGCCGCCCGAACAGCTGGTGCAGATGGAAAAGCTGCTGCTGTCGCTGCCGGTGCCGGTGATCATCGACCATCTGGGCCGCGCGGTGGACACCAGCGGGCCGCAATATGTCGTGGTGCGCCGCCTGCTGGACAGCGGCCATGGCTGGGTCAAGGTGTCGGGCGCCTATCTTTATGGCAAGGGCACCGCGCCCAATTATGCCGACGCCAGCGCGGCGGCGATGGGCTATATCAAACACGCGCCCGAGCGCTGCGTGTGGGGCACCGACTGGCCGCATCCCGATGCCACGTCGGGCCGCGTGCCGATGCCCGACGATGTGGTGCTGATCAATCTTCTGGCCAAATGGGCGCCTGACGAAAAGCTGCGCCATCGCATCCTGGTGGAAAATCCGGAGACGTTTTACGGCTTCGACCCCGCCAAACGCCCGAAGGCGAAATAGCAAGCCGAAATCATTCGCAAATCATTCGCATACACTTTTGTGGAATCCGCACCGCCGGAACGGATCGCGGGGCTGATCGGTTACCTGATCAGGAGGGTGCGGCATGTCCGCCGCAAAATTTCCAAAAAGGTGCGTGATGCGAAAATCAATTCTTGGCGCTGTCGCCACAATCTTTCTGGGAACCGCGAGCCTGGCCGGTGCAACCGGCGCCCAGGCCGCGTCCATCGATCTGGGCCTGTCGTTCGGCGGGCCGGATTACTATGAACCCACCCAGTTCTACATGTGGAACGACCGGCGTTACTGCTGGTACGACGATGGCTGGCATGGTCCCGGCTATTACTGGTGCGGCTATCACTGGCGGCGCGGTTATGGCTGGGGCGGCCCGATGGGCTGGCATGGCTGGCGTCATCCGCACTATCGCAGCGCCTATCGCGGCGGCGGCTGGCACAACCGCCATTACCGCTCAAGCTATCGCGGTCATCGTGACGGTGGCCATTATCGCGGTGGGGACCATCATCGCGGTGGCGAGCATCACCGCGGCGGCGGCCGGCACGGTGGCGATCATCACGGCGGCGGACGCCATCACTGATCGATTGCTGCGATCACGGACCGGTTGAACCACGCTTTGCCGCGTCCACCAGGCCCTTGAGCGTCGCCTCCAGGCCCTTGCGGAAGCGGGCGGTATCGAACAGCGGCGCGCTGCGAAGGTTTTCCGCCAGTTTGGTGCGATGGGCTTTCAGCAGCGCGCCGTCTTTCGCCAGTTCCAGCGCCTTGGCCTCATAGGCTTCAGGCGAATCCGTGACCAGTTCGGGCAAGCCCGCCGCGCTCAGCAGGCTGGCGCCCACCCGGCCGGGGAAGATCGCGCCCTTGCAGGTCAGCACCGGCAGCCCCGCCCACAGCGCGTCGCTGGCGGTGGTGTGGGCGTTGTAGGGCAGCGTGTCCAGGAACATATCCGCCAGCGCATGGCGCGCCAGATGGTCTTCCGCCGGCTTGTGGGGCGCAAAGACCAGCCGCGCCGGATCGATGCCGCGTGCCTTGGCGGCGGCGCGCAGATTGTCCGCGCCCGGTCCGTCCATCAGCCACAGCACGCTGCCCGGTGTCTGATCCAGCAGGCGCATCCAGATGTCGAACACCGGCTGGATGATTTTCCAGTGGCCGTTGAAGCAGCAGAAGACAAAGCCGTCCGCGGGCAGGCCCGCCTCGGCGCGTGACGGCGCCGGGCCGATCGCGCGGGTGGAGTCGTTGACCTGGTAGCAGTCGGGCAGGTGCACGATGCGCTCGGCGAAGAAGGGCTGCTGGTCGTGCGGCAGCACGATGCGGTCGGCCAGGATCGCGTCGATGAAGGGCGCGCCGGTGGTGCCGGGATAGACCAGCCAGGACGCCTGCACCGGCGCGGGCTTCCAGCTCAGGATGCCCGGACGGTTGTTCATGGTGTGGCCGCCGAAATCGACGGCGATGTCGATTTCCAGCGCCCGCATCATTTCAGCCGCCTCGCGGTCGGATTGGCCGCGCACATCCTGGAATTCGTCGAAGGCCCGGACCAGCCGTGCACGCATGGGCGAGCCGTCATCGGGGCCACAGGAAATGCCGATCACCGTGAACTGTTCGCGGTCATGGGCTTCGAACAGTTCGGCGGCCAGCGCCGCGGTGGGATGATTGTGAAAATCCGCCGAGACATAGGCGATACGGATGCGGTCGTGATCGTGGCGGGGCGCGGGCGCCAGCGTGGCATGAGGCGGAACGGTTCGCGCAAGGGTGTTCTCGGCGGCGCGGCGCAGCAGGGCGGGATCGTCGCTATATCCCATCAGCACCATCGGCTGCACCAGCGCAGCGCCATAGCGGGCCGCATCCAGCAGGCGCGGCGTGATCTCGGCCACCGTCTTCCAGTCGCAGGCCAGGGCGGCGGCGCGCGCCAGCCCGTTCAGCGCGGTGGGATGCTGGGGCATGGCCGCCAGCAGGCGCTGGAAATCGGCAATGGCCGCATCGGCGCGGCCGGCTTCCAGCGCCAGCGTGGCTTTCAGGTTCAGCGCCTCGGTCGCGTCGGGCTGCAGCGTCAGCGCGGCTTGGGCGGCGTCTTCGGCCTCTTTCGTGCGGCCCAGCTCTTTCAGCACCAGGCCGCGATTGATCTGCGCGTTGACATGGCCGGGCGCCAAAGCCAGCGCCTTGTCGTGGCTGGCCAGTGCCGCGTCCAGCCGGTGCAGCTGGCGCAGCACCGCGCCGCGGTTGTTCCAGGCGGCGGGCACGTCGGCGCGGGCTGCGACCGCGCGCTCGAACCCGGCCAGTGCCTCGTCCAGCCGGCCAAGTTCCATCAGCAGGTTTGCGCGGTTGAACTCGCCCTCGAAAAAGCCGGCGCGCTGGGCCAGGGCCGCGTCATAGGCCTTCAGCGCCTCGCCCTTGCGGTTCAGCGCCGACAGGACATTGGCGTAATTGACCAGCAGCTCGGGCGGCTGCGACACCGCCAGGATTTCGCGATAACGGCGTTCGGCCTCGGCCAGGTTGCCGTTCTTGCGGGCCGCGACGGCCTGATCGTAAAGCGCCTGAAGATCCATTGTTGAAATTCTCTGTCTATCGGTCGAGCCGTTGCATCACAAAGTCCATGAAGGCCGCCCGATCCGATTTCAGGCAGACCTGGGCGTTGGCCGGACCTGCCGTTTGCCTTGTCATGCCGTCCTTGTCCACCACGATGTGCATGGGGGTGGTGGGGCATAGCGAGGGCTTGAGCAGCCAGGCCAGGGTCATGGGATCGAACAGGGTCGGCGTCGCCTGGCGGGTGCCATGCGACCATTGCAGGTAAAGCAGCGCCAGAGCGTCGCTCAGCGGCGTGCCGCGTGCGAACAGGCGGCTGCGCCGCACCTCGTCCATTTTCAGATGCGCCGTGGAATCCAGCGGCATGGTCACCACCGGAACGCCCGCCGCATAAAGCTTCTGCTGGGCGGGGATGTCGTTTTTCACATTCCATTCGGGATGCGGCGTGCCGGTGCCGCCCCAGCCATCGTCATAGGGCGCGATCGCCCCGCCCATCGTCACCACCCGCTTCAGCTTGCGGAAAGCATCGGGATCGCGGGCGATCAGTTCGCCGATATTGGGCGCGGGCCCCACCGCCACCAGGGTGATCTGGCCGGGGTATTTGCGAATCTGCGCCAGCAGGAAATCGACCGCCGCGGGATGACTGGCGCGGGCGAAGTGGCCGCCCCGGCCATAGGCGCGCTGGGTAAAGCCGCCGGGATTGGCGTTCGAAGGTGTGCCGATGGCAACGGGGATGTCCGCATGGCCCGTCTCGCCCAGCATGCGGTCGAGGATCGCGGCACGCGCCTTTGTGTCGCCGAAGCCGGTGGTGATGCCCAAGAGTTCGACCTCCGGGCTTTGCAGCGCCAGCGCGACGACAAAGGCGTCGTCGATATCGTCGCCGATATCGGTGTCGATGATGATTTTTTCCGGCGCCGCCGATGCCGGCAATATCAGCGCCATGCAGGCGATGGCCACAAGGCCCGCCAGCGTGGCGGCCAGATGCTTGCGCATATACCCCTCCCGTTCGGTCCGCCTGTTGCCGGCGAATTCCGTTCCGGGGGTGAGCCTAGCGTGCCGGCGCGCCCGCGGCCACCGGGGAGCGTGTCCGCATGGCCTATTTGTTGAAAATGCTGCCGGCCAGCCAGTGCGGGCGGCCATCGGCATTGGCGACCCGCAGCGTCACCGCGGTCACCAGCGCATCCAGCTTCGCCGCATCCTCCTTGTGGATGTTGGGCTGCTCAAGGTCGTCGGACGGGGAGTGGTAGCGGTTGGCGCGCCAGTCATGCTCGATGTCGAATTCCGGCGAGCCTTTCTTGAAGCCGAACTTGAAGAACAGGGACGGGATGCCCTGGCGCACGAAGCTGTACTGGTCGGCGCGCACGAAGACGTTGCGGTCCGGCATCGGGTCGGGCACCACATCGATGCCCATCGGCCCCGCCGCCGCGCGCAGGTCCGCCCCCAGGCTGCTTTCGGTCTCGCCCGGCACGTAGACCATCTTCAGCGGCCAAAGCGGCAGGGGCATGTCGAAATTCATGTCGGCCACGATCGCGTCCCTGGGCACGGTGGGATGGGACGCGAAATAGCGCGACCCCAGAAGGCCCTTTTCCTCGGCGGTGAAGGCGGCGAACAGGATGGAGCGGCGCGGCCTGGGGCCCGTGGTCAGGCGATGGGCGATGTCCAGCACCGAGGCCACGCCCGATGCATCGTCCATCGCGCCATTGTAGATGGCGTCGCCCTTGATCGGCGCGCCCACGCCCAGATGATCCAGATGGGCGGAGACGACGACATATTCCCCGGCCAGCTTCGGATCGCTGCCGGGCAGTTTGGCGATGATGTTGGGCGAGGCGAGCTGGCTGCGCCGGACGGACACATCCGCCTTCAGCTTCAGCGCAAGATCGAAGCGCGGCAGGGGTTTGGAGGCATCGGCCAGCGCGGCGATCGGGGTGAAGTCATGGCCGCTGCCGGCAAACAGCAGCTGCGATTTTTCCGGGTCGAAGGTGGCGGTGAAGAATTCGGTATCGACATCGCGCATCGCCGGATCGGCCAGATACATGCCGGGGCCCTTCGCGATCAGCTTCTGCCGGGCCCAGACGATTTCCACCTGTTTGGGCGTGGTCAGGGCAATGACACCCAGTGCGCCGGCCGCCGCCAGCTCCCGGTTGCGTTCGGAGCGGGCGTTGGACTTGATCGGCCCGGAAATGTCGGCGGGGCCGCCACTCAGCACCACGGCGATCTTGCCCTTCAGGTCCAGTCCGGCGAAATCGTCATGGCCCTGTTTGGGCAGGTGCAGGCCATAGCCGATGAAGACCAGGGGCGCGGTGATCGCAACGGGCCGCGGCCCGCCATAGGTGGTGATCAGCATGTCGTCGCCGACCTTCAGCGGCGTGGCGCCTGCCGCTCCCACCAGCTCTGCCCGGCTCTTGTCCTGGTCCACCGTCTGCTGTTCCAGCGACACGCTTTGCAGATAACCGTCGGTGCCCGCCGGCTCCAGCCCGTCCTTCCTGAAGCGCGCGATGACGTAGTCGGCGGCGCGCATATAGCCGGGCGAGCCCGTCAGCCGGCCCTGGTTGGCGTCGCTGGCGATGGCGGAGACATCAGCCCACCATTGGCTGGCGGCGGGTGACAGCGGCTGTGCGGCGGCCAGGGCGGGAAGCATCAGCGCCAGGCTGACAAGGGTGGCGGGAAAGCGGGTGGGCATGGATACTCCGTCTACGGAAGATCAGGAACCAGGCTGCAATCAAAGCATGATCGTGCCGTCTGCGGCAGGGCTTCTCTAACATTTCTGGAATCGCCCTGATCGCGGCAGATTGAATTGTTTTTGGGCAGATTAATTTTGGGGCAAGCCCGTTGCCTTGACCGGGGCACGCCGGTTTAATCGGTGCGCGGGCGACTTGAATCGCCAGCAAAAAGCGCCGCCACAAAGGCGCGGACGGGGACCCTGGACAGGCAATTCGTGATTGATGCGGGCGCACGCCTGCACACCTGATTCTGGGGAGTTGAAATGACCGACCGCAACGACGCGCCATCCCGGCGCTCTCTGCTCAGCATGATCGGTGTGGTGGCCGGCAGTGCCGCCATGTACCACGCCATGACCGAGCTGGGCTTTGCCGGCGAATCCACCTTTACCGGTCCGCCCAAGCTGGGCGCGCCGCCGCCTGGCACCTCGGTGCTGGTGCTGGGCGCGGGCATTGCCGGCATGGTCGCGGCGATGGAGCTGCGCGACGCTGGCTATAAGGTGCAGGTGCTGGAATATAACGGCCGCGCGGGCGGCCGGAACTGGTCGCTGTATGGCGGCGACACCTATACCGAGCTGGGCGGCTTTACCCAGAAGGTCGGCTTCGATCCGGGCCAGTACATCAATCCCGGCCCCTGGCGTCTGCCCTATCACCATCAGGGCATCCTGCATTATGTGAACCGGCTGAACGTGGCGCTCGAGCCCTTCACCCAGGTCAACTACAACGCCTATGTCCATTCCACCACCGCCTTCGGCGGCAAGCCGGTGCGCTATCGCGAGGTCCAGGCCGACTTTTACGGCCATGTCTCCGAGCTTCTGTCCAAGTCGACAAAGCAGGGCGCGCTGGACCAGGCCGTCAGCAAGCAGGACCAGGAAATCCTGCTGGCGGCGCTCAAGAACTGGGGCGCGCTGGACGGCGATTACAAATATGCCACCGGCCTGGAAGCGGGCGAGCGGCGCGGCTACGTCAAGGATCCGGGCGGCGGGCTGAACAGCATGCCGATCGCCGGCAAGGCCATCGCGCTGCCCGAACTTTTGCAGTCGGGCCTGTGGACCGCGATCGGCGCGGGCCTGGCCTATGACATGCAAAGCGCGATCTTCCAGCCCAAGGGCGGCATGGGCATGATCGGCAAGGCCTTCGGCAAGGCGCTGGAGCCGCTGATCCAGTACAGTTGCAAGGTGGTCGACATCCACCAGGACGAAAAGGGCGTCACCGCCACCTATATCGACAGCGAGAAGGGTGGCACGCGCAAGACCGCCACTGCCGACTGGTGCGTGTGCACCATTCCCGCCTCGGTCCTGTCCCAGATTCCGATGAATGTCGGCGCACCGATGAAGGCGGCGATCAACCAGTTGCCCTATATGGCGGCGACCAAGGTCGGCCTGCAGATGAAGCGCCGCTTCTGGGAAGAGGACGACCAGATCTATGGCGGCCAGTCCTATACCGACCAGCCGAACACCATGATCGGCTATCCGATGTGGGACTATTTCTCCAAGGGCAAGGGCGTGCTTCTGGGGGCCTACAATTTCGGCACTCCGGCCTTCATCGCCGCCGCCAAGCCGCCGGAGGAACGCATCAAGGACGCGCTGGAATACGGCTCCAAGATCCATCCGCAATACAAGGACGAGTTCGAGTGCGGCGTGGCCGTGGCTTGGCACCGCGTGCCCTGGACACTGGGCTGCGCCGGTTTCTGGACCGAGGAAAGCCGCGCCGCCCATTATGACGATCTGTGCGCCATCGACGGGCGCATCGTGCTGGCGGGCGAACATGCCTCGCGCATTCCCGCCTGGCAGGAAGGCGCGGTCACCAGCGCCGTCGATGCCATCACCCGCCTGCACAAGAAGGTCATGAGCTGATGCCGAGAACGCTTATGTCGAGGAAACCTGTATCGAGGAAAATGGGCATGAAACGCTTTGCAATCGCCGCCCTGTTGACGACCCTGGCCGCTGCGCCAGCCCTGGCCGACAGCGCGGGCCCCGCGCCCAAGCCTGCGGCCCGCGGCGCCGCCGCCATTTCCGGCTTCATGGCCCATTTCCCCTTCGAGGGCGGCCAGGCGGTCTATGAGGGCGTCTGCCAGGGCTGTCACATGCCCGGCGCGGTGGGCGCGGTGGGCGCGGGCGCCTATCCGGCGCTGGCCAAGGACGAGAACCTGGAAACCGGCGCCTATCCGGTGCTGCTCATCCTGAAGGGCCAGAAGGCGATGCCGGGCTTTTCCATGCAGCTGGACGACAAGCAGATCGCCGACGTGGTGAACTATGTGCGCACCCATTTCGGCAATCACTACAGTGACAAGGTCAGCGTCGACGACGTCAAGGCGATGCGCTGAGCATGGTCGCCCGGGCGCTAAAGCGTCTTGCCCATCCGCAGGATCGGCACGGTGACGCCCGATGGGGTGGGCACCGCCAGCATCTCGATCGGCTGGTAGCCCGCCGCCTCATAGAGCGGGCGTCCGCCCATGGTGGCGCCCAGTTCGGCCCGGGTGAAGCCTTCGGCGCGGGCGGCGGCCTCGCACAGCGCCAGCACCTGCCGGCCGATGCCCCGGCGCACAAAGGCCGGGTCGGTGTACATGGCGCGGATGCGGGCCGGCTCGCTGGCCGGATCGAGCAACCGGGCGCTGCGCCCGGCGGTGTGGTTGCCGCCGAACAGGGTGGCGCGCCGGCTCCAGCCGCCGCAACCCGCCAGAACGCCGCCGTCCTCGATGACAAAATAGGTGCCGTCCTCGATCAGCTGGCTATCCACCCCCATCACCGCGAAGGAGGCTTCCACCTCCTGCGGGGTCAGGAACTGGGGCAGCAGGCTGCGGATCGCCCGCTCCATCAGCGCGCGCAGGGCGTCGATATCGGCCGGCACCGCCAGGCGGTGCCCCATCTGCGTCTGTGTCATGCCGCGACGCTAGCATTGCCGCGCTCGCCGCGCAGCCCGCGCGCTGACGCAGTTTCATTTCTTTCCGGATCAGCCCACCAACCATCCAGCCTGACACTACAAGGAGACTCACCATGAAACTGTCCAAGACACTGCTCGCCGCCGCCCTGACCAGCCTGTCGCTGGGCATGGCCGCCACCAGCGCCTCGGCTGCCGATGTCGAGCGCATCTATGGCCCCAATTCCATGGTGCCGATCGCCCAGGGCGTGACGGTGCCGCCGGGCTATACCACCTATTACATCTCCGGCGCGCTGCCCACGCCGATCACCCCGGCCGCCGACGGCAAGCCGGCGGATTATGGCGACATCACCCAGCAGACCCGCTCGGTGCTCGACAATCTGAAGGCCGTCATGACCAAGATGGGCGTGGGCTTTGGCGATGTCGTTGCCGCCCATGTCTTTCTGGACCCGTCGGCCGACTTCATGGCCATGAACAAGGTGTGGGGCACCGAATTCGGTACTGCCGAACAGCCCAACAAGCCCGCCCGTGCCGCGATGCGGGTCAACGCCCTGGTCGCGCCGGGCGCGTTGCTGGAAATCGAGTTCGTGGCGGTCAAGAAGGCCGAATAGGCGCTGCGCCATCCGGCAAAAAGAAAAGGGCGGGCCGCTTGGCCCGCCCTTTTTGTTTTGTCCGCTTGGTCTTGTCCCGGCCGCCGCCCGGTCTGTACCGGACGGCGGTGGGAGCCCCCTTGGAACTTGCCCTTAGAACTTGAAGGTCACGCGGCCATAGTAGTAGCCGCCGTTGATGCCATAGGGCGAGATGGTCAAGGGCGCATTCCACACATGGCTGCCATTGGCCAGCTTGCCGGCGGGCGTCAGCGGAACCGTCTCCGGATTCTTGTCGAAGAGGTTGTTGGCGCCCAGCGTCGCCGACACATAGTCCGTCAGGTGATAGGTGACGTCCAGGTCGGTGATGCCGGCGGTCGACACCTTCTCAAGATAGTAGGTGCCGCCATTGGGGCTGGTCTGGGCCTTGGTGGGGCCGTAGATCGATTCCTGCAGGTTGATGGTCCAGTCCTCGATGTTCCACAGCGCGCCGAAGGTGACTTTCTCCTTGGGCGAGGCGGTGGTCAGGTTGGACAGGGCCGACGGGCTGAACAGCGGCTGAGGCACCAGCGGGGCCGGCGTGGCGCGCACCCAGGACAGGGTGGTTTCGTTGAAGTTGGCCGCCAGCGTCCAGTCCACCGTGCCCCATGCGTCATAGTCGGTGTAGTAGTTGGCGGTCAGGTCGACGCCCTGGGTCTTGGTGGCCGCGCCGTTCACGAACATGCTGGCGCCCTGGAAGGTGACGGTCGGGTCCAGCACGTTGCCGTTCGCGGCGATGGCCGCGACCACGGCCGGCGAGTTGATCGCACCGCCGACGCCATAGAGCGAGCCGGTGCCGATGATGCGGTTGCCGATCGAGATGCTGTAGGCATCCAGCGTGACCGACAGCGCATCGAAGGGATGGGCCACGATGCCGGCGCTGTAGTTGATCGACGATTCCGGCGCCAGCGGGCCCACGCCCAGCAGACGGGTTGCCGGGGCGTTCGGCGGCAACTGCACGAAGGCGGAGGTCGGCGACACGTTGGTGGCGGAGTAGTATTCTTCCGCCAGGGTCGGGGCGCGGAAGCCCGAGCTGATGGTGCCGCGAACCGCCAGCTTGGGGCTGAAATCGTAGCGCATCGTGACCTTGCCGATCTCGGCATCGCCGAAGTCGGTGTAATGCTCGAAGCGACCGGCGACATCGACCTGCAGCGCCTCGATCGGCGACAGGGCGACGTCGAAATAGCCCGCATAGTTCTTGCGGCTGTGGCTGCCCGCGTCGGTCGGCAGGTAGCCCGGATAGGACTGGCCGCCTTCCTTGTAGGTCGAGGCCGGGTCGCCCGGCTTGATCTTGTAGGTGTCCTCGCGCATTTCACCGCCGAAGGCGATGGTCAGCGGCGAGGCCATGCCGACATCGAAGTCGCGCACGATATCCAGGTTGTTGGTCAGCTGGCCGGCGACGAAGGCGCCGTCATAGAAGTTGGTCTGGGTGAAGCCCTTGCCGAACGCCGCCAGCGTGTCGCGATACATCGAGTTGTTGGCCGAGTGCAGGGTATAGATGGCGTCATAGTCCTGGCCATAGACGGTGCTCAGGTCCCAGCGCCAGCCGGCCAGCGTGCCTTTCACGCCCACCGCCATCGAATAGTCGGTCTCGTCGATGCCTTCGAAAGGCGAGAAGCCGTTGGGGTAGTAGGGCGATTTGGCCACTGCCACGCTGGTTGCCAGGCGGACGTTTTCATAACCCTTGGCGCTGCGGGTGCTGTAGCTGCCGAAGCTGTAGAATTGCAGGTCGCCCAGGTCGTAGCCGGCATTGTAGCTGTAGTTGGACAGGGTGAATTCGGCGTCGCCGATGATCTTGTTGACGTTGGGATAGCCGTCGACCTTGGTCGCGTCGAAGCTCAGTCCCGCGACCGGCGTGCCATTGGCGGAGACGATGCGGTCATCGCCGAAGCCGCGCTGGCTGAAGCCGTGATAGCGCTTTTCATAGGTCAGGTTGATGTAACCGGCCGAGCCCAGCTCGAAGCCCTTGTTCAGCGACAGGTCATAGCTTTCGCCATCGCCCTTGTAGTACTGGCCGATGGTGCCCGACGCGACGCCGGCGGCGGAGTCGCTTTTCAGGATGATGTTGACCACGCCCGCGATCGCGTCGGTGCCGTACTGGGCGGCGGCGCCGTCCTGCAGCACTTCGACATGGTCGATGGAGGCGACGGGGATCAGCGAAAGGTCGGCGGTATCCGAACCCTGATAGGCACTGGAAAGAACGTGCAGGTCGCCGGTGATGTGACGGCGCTTGCCGTTGACCAGGACCAGCGTGTGGTTGGGGCTGACGCCGCGCAGGCGGGCCGACAGCGTGTATTCGGCAAGGTCGCCGCCAAAGGCTTCGGCGTTGAAGGAGGGTACCTGTTGCGCCAGGGCGGAGATCAGGTTGGCCTGGCCCACATGGGTCAGCGTGTCGGCGCCCAGAACGGTAACGGGGGCGGCGCTGTCGGCGGCGGTCATGCCGCTTACGCGGGTGCCCGTCACGATGACGGATTCGGTATTTTCCTGCGCCAGCGCCGCGCTGGCGGCTGTCGCCAAAATCAGGAAGGAAGTGCCTGCGCAAAAGCAGGATTTAAGCGTCTTGAATTGCCTTGTCATTGTCCGGAACCCCGAGAGTTGTTTGTCGGATGGTCCCTTCCGGTGCTGTCCCTGATCCCTGTCTGGCCTGCCTTGTGCGCCTTGCTGTCCCCGCGCCTGGCGGCTGCTGAATATCTTCTCTTGTGTGCGGTGCAAAATAATTGCGGCCACGCTGAACCACTTATCCCGAGGCGTAAAATGGAATCTTCGTGCGCGGAAAACCGGCCACAGCCTGTGTGACATCAAAGTATCAAAATGAGGCTGTTATGAAATTTACAGGCTTATTTATCGTATTAAGTGGAATATAGTGTCTACTAATTCCTCGTAGTAGACCTTAAATTCCTTTATGTTGTAACATTTCATAAATCTGCACAGGCGCTGTGCAAGCCGAACAAATATGTGCAGCGTCTGGCCTGTAATTTGTTCATATTGCATTGCAGCATAAAAATTGCAGCCGCATTTTGCTCAACTGCTAAGCGGAATGCCCGCATCGGCGCAGACCTTCAGGCCGCGTTTCCCATCGTCAGAACGGAAGCGGCATCTTAATCGCGCGCAAGTCGCGCGCGCATTCAGACGTTCGAGCTGTGAATCGCGTCGATCATCGCGGCGGTGACGTCGCGCGTCGTCGCCGTGCCACCCACATCCGGCGTCAGCACGCCCGCCGCGCACACCTGTTCCAGCGCGCGCATCAGCCGGGCGGCGCCTTCCATCTCGCCAAGATGCTCCAGCATCTGCGCGCCGGTCCAGAAGGTGGCGACCGGATTGGCGATGCCCTTGCCGGTGATGTCGAAGGCCGAACCGTGAATGGGCTCGAACATGGAGGGGAAATCGCGCTCGGGATTGATGTTGGCGGTGGGCGCCACGCCCAGGCTGCCGGCCAGCGCGCCGGCCAGGTCCGACAGGATGTCGGCATGCAGGTTGGTGCCCACGATCGTGTCCAGGCTTTGCGGCTTCAGCGTCATGCGCACGGTCATGGCGTCCACCAGCATCTTGTCCCAGGTCACGTCAGGAAATCCTTCGCCACCTCGAGCGGCGATTTCGTCCACAGCACCAGCCCGAACCGCTGGGCGTTGGACTTGTCACCACGGTCAGATGCTTTCTGGGCCGCGCCTGGGCCAGTTTGAAGCAAAGCGCATGATCCAGGTCACGCCGGTGCGGGTGAAGATGGCGACCTCGGTGGCCACTTCCTCAGGCAGGCCCTTGTCGTCGCCCGCCATTGCCAACATATTCGCCCTCGGAAATTTCGCGCACGATCACCCAGTCAGGTCGCGCCGGGCGGCGAGCCAGCGGCGATGCGATACCGGGCAGGATGCGGGTGGGCCGCACATTTGGCGTACTGGTCGAAGCCCTGGCAGATCGGCAGGCTGCAGGCCCTGGGGTAACGTGGTCGGAATTTCCGGATCGCCCGGCGCCAGAAATAGATCGCGTCAAACGGCAGGCTGATCAGCCCGTCGGCCGGCATCATCACGCCGTGCGGTAATAGTCCGATCCCCAGTCGAATGACTTTATATGAAAAAGTCACATCGCCCAGCCGCTTGCCAGCGCCTCCAGCACCTGGGTGCCGGCAGCGATCACCTCCAGGCCGATGCATCGTCAGCGGGAATGGCGGCAATGGAATATTCGCGCATGGGCATGGCTCGGTGTTTCTTAGGTGACTAGAGCATGATCGCGCTTCCTCGAATCGCCCTCACTCTATCGTTTGAATTGTCGCGCAATTTGTCCGAAAATCGCTTTCAGATTGCGCTAAAGCCCGACGGATCCTTCGCAAAGGCCCGCGCGCGCCAGCGCCGGAACCAACAGCGCCGAGACGGCCAAAAGCCCTGCCACGAAATCTGGCCCGCCCAGAAACTGCCCGATCGCGCCGTGGATCCAGCCGATCATGGCGGGCCCGAAAGCCGCCAGATTGCCGATGGCGTTGATGGCCGCGATTCCGGTGGCCGCAGCCGATCCCGACGAAAGCGGGTGGGCATATTTGCAAAGCGGCGGCAGGCGCTGCTGACGCCCCATATTGACCAGCACTGGCGCCAGCACCACCCCAAAGGCTGGCGGCGAGCTCTGCAGAGCCAGGCCCGCCGCCCAGCAGGCGAGCCCCGACGACGTGCCAGGTCCGCTCGCCGGTGTGGCGTCAAATAGCGCGACCACAGGATCATGGCGGCTACCGCGACGATGCCAGGCAGGGCGTTCACCGCGCGCCGATGGCGATTGGCGACAGGCCGAACTGCGCGATGATCTGCGGCGACCACAGGCCCAGCGTGTAGAGCCCGGCCGAGGTGCCGAAATAGACCAGCGCCAACGCCAGCACCCGCCGGTCGGACAAGCCCTGGCGCAGGCCCTGCCAAAGGCTGTGCGGTGCGGGCGGCGCCTCGCGCGCCATCGTCGCAACCAGCCAGGTGCGTTCGTCGTCCGTCAGCCAGCGGGCATCGGCGGGCCGGTCGGTCAGGTATCCCAGAACGACGAAGCCCAGAATGATGGCGGGCAGCGCCTCCAGCAGGAACAGCCATTGCCAGCCCGCCAGGCCCCAAAGCCCGTGCAGCCCCAGAAGCGCCCCCGACACCGGCGAGCCCAGCGCCGTGGACAGCGGCGCGGCGGCCATGAAAACCGCCGTGGCGGCGGCGCGCTGGCGGGCGGGAAACCAGCTCGACAGATAAAGAATGATGCCCGGGAAAAAGCCCGCCTCGGCCACGCCCAGAAGAAAGCGCAAGCCCACGAAGCTGGCCGGACCCTGAACCCAGGCCATCGCCGCCGAGATCAGCCCCCAGCTGATCATCACCCGCGCGATCCAGACCCGCGCGCCCACCTTGTGCAGGATCAGGTTGGACGGCACCTCGAACAGGAAATAGCCCAGGAAGAAGATGCCCGCGCCCAGGCCATAGACCGATGACGACAGGCTCACATCGCCGTTCATGGTCAGGGCGGCGAAGCCGACATTCACCCGGTCCAGGAACGACACGAAATAGAGCAGCATCACGAAGGGCAGGATGCGCCAGCCGATCTTGCGCAGAACCCGCGCTTCCAAATCCATCTCCGCCCCGTATATTTTCGCGTTGCGCGCACGTTAGGGCGCGTGCCAGGCGATCACAACCGTGGCATTGCGACGAAGGGAATGGCAGCGGGATGTCGCTGACAATCGGAATTGCCGGCGGCACCTGTGCGGGCAAGACGCGCCTGGCCGAAGCGCTTGCGGCGCATTTCGGCGATGCACAGGTTCTGGCGATGGACAGTTTCTACCGCCAGCAGCCGGCGGCGGCGATTGCCGATGGCAGCGCCGATTTCGACAGTCCGGACGCCATCGACATCGATGCCATGGCGGCGGCGCTTGCCGCCCTGCGCGCGGGACAGCAGGCCGAGATTCCGGTCTATCACCGCGCCACCAGCACCGTGACGGGACGCCAGACCGCGACCCCGCAGGCCGTGCTGCTGGTGGAAGGGCTGTATGTGCTGGCCGCGCCTGCCATTCGCAGCCAGCTTGACCTGAAAATCTTCATCGATATTCCGCAATCCGACCAGACGGCGCGGCGCACGCTGCGCGACCGCGATGGCTATCGCCGCTCCGAACAGCGGCTGCGCCACGACCTGGCGCGGGTGGCGGCGGCGGAAGTCCGTCATGTGCTGCCCAGCCGCGCTTTCGCCGATGTAATCCTGCCGGGCGATGGACGTCTGGACGATCAGATCGCCGCCTGCCTCGCGGCGCTTGGCTGAGAGGGGCAGGCGGTTGCGCGTGTCCCGGCGATGGGCAACAGTCGCCTCCTTACAAGAAAAGCAATCGGGCGGGATCATGAGCGACGGCGACATTCACGAACTTTCCCTGCACGCCTTGTCGGCGGGCCTTGCCGCGCGGCGCTTCACGCCGGTCGACGTGACCGAGGCCTTTCTGGCACGCATCGCGGCGCTGGAACCGCGCGTGCACGCCTTTGTCGAGGTTTATGACGCCGAAGCGCGCCTGGCCGCCGAGGCCGCGCACAAGGCGATTCAGTCCGGGCATGGGCTGGGGCCGCTGCACGGTATTCCGGTGGCGCTGAAGGACCTGGTGGAGTTTGAAGGCCGCATTACCACCGCTGGCAGCGCGATCTGGCGCGACCGGCGTTCCATGTTCACCGCCACCCTGGCCCAGCGCATGATCGGCGCGGGCATGATCGTGCTGGGCAAGACGCATACGGTGGAATTCGCCTATGGCGCCTGGGGCACCAACGAGCATATGGGCACGCCGCACAATCCCTGGGACATGGCCGTGGCGCGCACGCCGGGCGGATCGTCCGCCGGTTCGGCGGTAGCGGTGGCCGCGCGCATGGTGCCTATTGCCATCGGCACCGATACGGGCGGATCGGTGCGCATTCCCTCATCCTGGTGCGGGCTGACAGGGCTGAAGACCACCATCGGGCGCATCAGCACCCATGGCGTGGTCCCGCTGTCGCCCACACTGGACACGCCCGGCCCGATCGGGCGCTGTGTCGAGGATTGCGCGATCCTGCTGGCGCTTCTGCAGGGCGGTGATCCGAACGATCCGCTGACCTATACGCTGGCGCCGTCGGCGCCGCTGGCCGACATGCGCCGCGGCATCAAGGGGCTTCGGCTGGCTTCGTTGCCAGATACCGAGCGCGCCGGGGTCGATGCCCAGGTGCTGGCCGCCTATGACGCCTCGCTGGCGAAGCTGATCGCGCTGGGCGCCGAGATCGCCGTGCTGCCGCCGGGCCGCAGCCTGAGCGAGGCGGGCGACCTAGTGGGCAAGATCATCTCGGCTGAAAGCTATGTCTATCACGCGGGCCATATCGACCGGGACGACCTGCCGCTGGACCAGGCGGTGCGTGCACGCATCCGCGCAGGCGCAGCGCTGTCCGCGAAGGACTATCTGGACGTTCTGGAGGATCGCAAAAAGGCCAAGGCCGAATTCGCCGCGCGCATGGCCGGGTTCGATGCGGTGCTGACGCCTTCGACCCTGACGGCGGCCATCCCGCTGGACACGGTGGACCAGACAAAGACCCCCGCCATCTCGACCCGCTGGGTGAATTATCTGGACATGTGTGCGCTGTCGCTGCCCAACGGCATGACGCAGGAAGGATTGCCCACATCCCTGCAGATCGTTTGCCGCGGCGGCGACGAGGCGCTCAGCCTTCGCATCGGCTGGGCGCTGGAACAGGCCACCAGCTGGCATCGCATGGCGCCCGGACTGGACTAGCCGCCTTCGAACCGGCGGGCACCGCGCAGGCTGGCGGCAATCACACTGGCGGCCAGCGGGCCCAGGCCCAGGATCATGATGGCCAGCGAATAGTTGCCGGTCACGTCACGCACCCAGCCCACCATGGTGGGACCGAAAAAGCTGCCCAGGTTGGCGACGGCGTTGATCATCGCCAGCCCCGCCGCGGCCGCCGCGCCGGTCAGCATCGCCGAGGGCACCGCCCAGAACACCGCGACGTAGCAAAAGACGCCGCTGATCCCCAGGGTCAGCGCCACCATCACGGCGATGGGATTGTCCAGCGCCACGCAGGCGATCAGCCCGAGCCCGGAAATCGCCGCCGGGATCGCCGCGTGCCAGTTGCGCTCGCGCCTGGCGTCCGAATGGATGCTCCAGAACACCATCGCCACCGAGGCGACGGCAAAGGGAATGGCATTGACCAGCGGCGTCATCGCCGCCGACACGCCAAGCTGGTGGATCATCTGGGGCAGGAACAGGATCAATCCATAGGCGGCGGCATTGATGCCCACGCCCGCCAGTGCGATCAGCCAGACCGTGCGGTTGGTCAGCGCCTCCATCACGCTGAAACGCTGCACGCCCTCGCGGTGCGCGCGCTCGGCATCAAGCTGTGTGACCAGCCATTGCTTTTCCGCAGCCGGCAGCCAGGGTGCGTCGGCGGGCCCTGCAGGCAGGGCGAAGCGGAAGGCCAGACCCAGCGCGATGGTCGGCAGGGCCTGCAAAACGAACAGCCACTGCCAGCCCGCAAGGCCGGCGATGCCGTCCATCTGCAGGATGGGCTGGGAGATCAGCGAGCCCACCATGATGGAGAAGGGCGTGGACAGGATCATCAGCATCAGCATGCGCACCCGGTAGCGTTCGGGTGCCCACATGGTCAGGATATAGAGCAGTCCGGGATAAAGCCCCGACTCGCCCAGTCCCAGGATAAAGCGCACCAGATAGAAACTGTGCGCGCCGGTGACGAAGGCGTTCAGCAGCGAGGCGATGCCCCACAGGGTGGTGATCAGCGGAATCCACAATCGCGCGCCCAGCCGCGCCAGGATCAGGTTGCTGGGCACCGAAAAGGCGACATAGCCGACAAAGAACAATCCGCCCGCCAGGCCATACTGTTCGGCGTTCAGGCCCAGATCGGCATTCATGGTCAGGGCGGCGAAGCCCACATTGACCCGGTCGATATAGGCGACGAAATAGGCTGCGAAGAGCAGCGGCACGATGCGCCACATCACATGGCGCACGGCGGATTGTTCCGGTGATGTCACTTGGCCCCCCTGCCGGCTCTTTTGCGGCCATCATGCGCCTGCGAAGGGGTATGGCAAGCCCGCCGGGGGCAGGCCGGGGCGGGGTTGGCGCTTTTCCGCTGCGATGTTAACTTGCTGTCACCCAATTTCATTGTGGCAAATCCGGCAATTCAGGGAAGGACCATTCGGATGAAAACCTTGTCCAAGGCGGCGCTCGTACTCGCGCTGGCCGCTGTGCCCGCCGCGGCGCAGATCAATGACGGCAATCAGGCTGCGACGCCGATGCCCTTCAACATGACCCAGGTGGCGAGCTTCAATCTGCCCTGGCGCATCGCCTTCCTGCCCGACGGCCGCATGCTGGTCACCGAAAAGGTCGGCCCCATCTGGCTGGTGACGCAGAAGGGCGAAAAGACCCCGGTCGAGGGCGCACCCGAAGTGCTTTACGGCGGCCAGGGCGGCATGCTGGGCATTTTCGTGTCGCCGCATTATTCCAGCGACCACAGCGTCTATCTGACCTATTCGGAGCCCAATGAAGGCGGCTCCAGCCTGGCGCTGGCCAAGGCGGTGCTGTCGCTGTCGGGCGGCAAGGCAGCCCTGCAGAATCTGAAAGTGATCTGGCACGATGCGGCCGGCGGCAAGGGTGGCCAGTTCGGCGCCCAGGTCGCCTTCGCGCCCGACGGCAAGTCGCTGTTCCTGTCGTCCGGCGATCGCCAGCGTTTCTATCCGGCGCAGAATTCCGACGATCCGCAGGGCAAGATCCTGCACCTGACGCTGGACGGCAAGCCCGCTTCGGACAATCCCATGTACGGCCAGATCGGCGGCGGCAGCTATCCCATGACCGATCCGCCCAAGGACACCGAGGTCGGCAAGACCGCGCCGGTGGTGCGCACCTATATCTATCCGGGCCGCAACCAGACCCTGTCGGAGACCTGGACCACCGGCCATCGCACGCCTTACGGCCTGGCCTTCGCCCCCAATGGCGAGTTGTGGGAGATGGAGCACGGCCCCAAGGGCGGCGACGAGCTGAACCTGATCCAGAAGGGCAAGAATTACGGCTGGCCGCTGGTCTCCTATTCGACCAACTATAACGGCGTGCCGATCCCCAGCCCCGACACGCGGCCCGACCTGACCAAGCCGGTGATCTACTGGACGCCGGTGATCGCGCCGGGCGCGCTGACCTTCTACAACGGCAGCATGTTCCCGCAGTTCAAGGGGTCGGCTTTCATCTCGGGCATGGCCACCAAGTCGCTCAGCCGCATCACCTTTGACGGCCATGGCGGGGCCAAGCCTGCCGAGAGGTTCGACATGGGCCACCGCATCCGCGACATGGAAGTGGCGCCCGATGGGGCCATGTGGGTGATCGAGGATGCCAATCCGGGCGGCCTGTACCGCCTGACGCCCAAGTAAGGCTCACGCCATCGCATGAGGCAACGCCGCGCGGGCACGCACCGCGCGGCGTTTTCTTTTTGGTCGTCAGAAATCGTAGACCAGCGTCAGCCGGGTGGTGGTGTCGGTCCTGTCCAGGCCCGCCGGCGGCGTGCTTTCATATTGCAGGTGATAGGACAGGCGCACCGACAGCGATCCGATCAGCCCTGCCGTCAGGCCGGTGTCGGATGTCGTGGTGCTGTCCTTGCTCTCGCTATAGAAGGACGCCACCTCGGTGAAGACCAGCTTGGGCAGGATCTCCCAGCGATAGTTGATCGAGGTACGGCCGGCGAACTTGCTTTCGTACTTGCCGCTTATGAAGCTGGTCTGGCGCAGCGCCGGGCCCGCTTCCAGCGCCAGCGACATCTTCGGCGACTTGATGACCGCGACACCGAAGCCGAGCGCCTCGCTGAAGCGGCGGTTGAAGCCGGCGAAGCGGTCGTCCTCCCAGCTCAGCAGGCCCAGCGAATAAAGCCGGGGCGTGATGTTGTAATGGCCCGAATAGCTGGCGAAGTAGCGGCTCTTGCTCTCCACGCCATTGTCGCGCTGATAGTCGGCGGTCGCCGCAAAGGTATGGTCCCAGTAAAGACCGTTGCGCGCATAGTTCAGCCCCACCGCCAGGCTGGTGCTGCGGGTGTTGCCGGTCGAATCCGAGGCCCCCACTTCGCCCTGGCCCTTCCAGCCCTGGAAGAAGCCCTGTCGCAGCAGGGCATAGCGGCGATGGGCGTCGGCATAGGCCTTCAGGCGCTTCACAAGGGCGTCGATTTCCTTTGCCGATTTGGGATTGGAACGCTTGGCGATCCTGGCTGTGACGTCCAGCTCGGTCTTGTCCTTGGCCGCGGCGCGAATCATCTTTTCCACCTGCGGCGGAATGGGATCGGCGCTGGCGGGAAGGGGCGCTAGGCCGGCCAGTGCGAGACCGGCCAGCGCGAGGCCAAGCGGGATCCTCGTGTGCGTGGAACTCTGGAACATGAAGCTTTCCGTCGGCTGGCAGGCTGTCGATGCGGCTACTTCCGGGATTTCGCATGCGATTGCAACCATAAGAAGGCATTGCGGGCCGCCGTGCCGCGATCGCTGTCATCAAATCGTGGATCGGCCGTGCGTATGGCTGTGTACTGCAAGGTTTGACTCGCCCGCGGGCGGTGACGGAGTATGCGCCGCCCAAACATAACCATCGGAAGGAAACGCCGCGACAATGCGGCGAAGCTGCTGCACGTCATGGAAAATCTCGTCCCGCCCGCCATTCTGCCGCACAAGGTGATCGCACCCCTGACCCAGGGCCTGCAGGCCACGGACCTGCCAGCCTGGCTGGAAACGCTGATCGGCATCGCCATCCTGGCCGCAATGGCGATGCTGGCGAACTTCATCGTCAAGAAAATCTTTCTGCGCCTGGCGATCCGCGTCTTGCCGCATGGCAGCCCGACGCCGGGCGCCATCGTTTCGCGGCTGGCCAATATCGTGCCGGCGGTGATCGTGTCACGCGGCATCGCGGCGGTGCCCCATATCGCCGATGCCGCCGTGACGGTGACGCGCAACGTGGTCAGCGCCTTCATCGTGTTGACCATCGGCCTGGCGATCAGCGAGGGCCTGAACCTGGCGAACGAGCTCTATCTGCGCCGGCCCGATGCGGCCAGCCGGCCGATCAAGGGCTATGTCCAGGTCCTGAAGATCGTGCTGTTCGCCGGCGTGGCGATCCTGATCGTCGCCGCGCTGATGGAACAGTCGCCGCTGCTGCTGCTGTCAGGGCTGGGCGCGATGGCCGCGGTGCTGATGCTGGTGTTCAAGGACACGCTTCTGTCGCTGGTGGCCTCGGTGCAGCTGACATCCAATGACATGCTGCGGGTCGGCGACTGGATCGAGATGCCGCAACTGAATGCGGATGGCGATGTCATCGATATCGCCCTGCACACGGTGAAGGTGCAGAACTGGGACAAGACCATCACGACGATCCCGACCCACCGGCTGATTTCCGACAGTTTCAAGAACTGGCGCGGCATGTCGGAATCGGGCGGCCGGCGCATCAAGCGGTCGCTGCTGATCGACCAGGACACGGTCGCGTTCCTGGGTGCGGGGGAGCAGGACCGGTTGCGCCGCTTTGCCCTGATCGACGATTACCTGGGCGGCAAGCAGTCTGAAATCCGCGACTGGAATGCGCGGCTGGATGCGGACGGGCGCGATCCGGTCAATGCACGGCGCGTCACCAATATCGGCACCTTCCGGGCCTATGTCGCCGCATACCTGAAAGACCATCGCCAGATTCGCCAGGACATGACCCTGATGGTGCGCCAGCTCGATCCCAGCCCGCGCGGCCTGCCGCTGGAGATCTACTGCTTCACCAACACGACGGACTGGGTCGCCTATGAGGGCATCCAGTCCGACATCTTCGATCACCTGATGGCGATCCTGCCGGAATTCGGCCTGGCGCTGTTCCAGGAGCCCGGCGGCAGCGATCTGCGCCGCGCGCTGGATCCCGGCGGCACGGCGGCGCTGCGGGGGCAGGGTGCGCGGAATGCGGGGCCGCAGGAGCCTGAGAGGGCTCAAATGCATAGCTGATTCATGCATTTGTCATGTGTTAGCAGTTGCAGCATGGGCCGCTTTTGGGTAACCACTGCGCATGATCGGACCCGGCCCGCCGGGTGGCTTGGCCCGGCGCCCATCCCCGGGATAACTCTGGCAAGGCGTTTCGCCGCGGCGAAGACCCAGCCTTGTCCCATGTCAGGTTTCAGTTTTCATGTCGTCTTTCCACGCCCTGCGCGGCGAATGGCTCGCGGATGCGCGCGCCAATATCCTGTCGGGCCTTGTCGTCGCCCTGGCGCTCATCCCCGAGGCCATCGGCTTTTCCATCATCGCTGGGGTTGATCCCAAGGTCGGGCTTTACGCCTCCTTTTCCATTGCCGTCATCACCGCGCTGGTGGGCGGGCGGCCCGGCATGATCTCGGCGGCGACGGCGGCGATCGCGGTGCTGGTGCTGCCGCTGATCCGTGCGCACGGCATTGAATACCTGTTCGCCGCCACGGTGCTGATGGGCGTGCTGCAGGCCCTGGCCGGGCTGCTGCGGCTGAACCTGTTGATGCAATATGTTTCCCGCTCGGTGATTACCGGCTTCGTCAATGCGCTGGCGATCCTGATCTTCATGGCCCAGTTGCCCCAACTCATCCATGTCGGCTGGGTCACCTATGCGATGGTGGCGGCGGGCCTGGCCATCATCTACCTGTTCCCGCGCCTGACGCGCGTGGTGCCTTCGCCACTGGTCGCCATCATCCTGCTGACCGCGGTGTCGATTTATGGCGGGCTGAAGGTGAACACGGTGGGCGACATGGGCCAGCTTCCCTCGGCGCTGCCCTTCTTCGCGATCCCCAAGGTGCCGCTGACCCTGGAGACGCTCAGGATCATCTTCCCCTATTCGCTGACCATGGCGCTGGCGGGCCTGCTGGAATCGCTTCTGACGGCGCAGATCGTCGAGGACCGGCTGGACACGCCCACCAACCGGCGGCGTGAATGCGTCGGCCAGGGCGTCGCCAATTTCGTGACCGGCTTTCTGGGCGGCATGGGCGGCTGCGCGATGATCGGCCAGTCGGTGGTCAACATCAAATCCGGCGGTTCGACGCGCCTGTCCTGCTTCGTGGCGGGCGCCTTCCTGCTGTTCCTGATCGTGGTGCTGGGGCCGCTGGTTGCGCGCGTGCCCATGCCGGCGCTGGTGGCGGTGATGATCATGGTGTCGATCGGCACCTTCAACTGGAAGTCCATCCGCAACCTGGGCCACCATCCCTGGCAGTCGTCGGTCGTCATGCTGGCGACCGTGGCGGTCGTCGTGACTACGCACGACCTGGGCAAGGGCGTGGTGGCCGGCGTGGTTCTGAGTGGCCTGTTCTTCGCCAGCAAGGTCAAGCGCCTGTTCGACGTGACCGCCAGCCTGTCGCCCGATGGCACGGTGCGGACCTATCGCGTGTCGGGCGAGATATTCTTCGCCTCGACCCGGCGCTTCGCCGAGGCCTTCGACTATCGCGAAAGGGTCGAACTGGTACGGATCGACGTGTCGCAAGCCCACTTCTGGGACATTTCCTCGGTCGGCACGCTGGACGATGCCGTGCTGAAATTCCGCCGCTTTGGCACACCTGTGGAAGTCACGGGCCTGAACGCGCCCAGCGCGGGGCTGGTGGACAAGTTCGGTGTGCACGACAAGGCCGGGGCGTTGGAGCCCATGCCCGCCCATTAGCCCGCGCCGGCCGCGGATGACGGCCCGGGCGTCGGCGCTTTAGTTTCTGCGCCACACGCTGGCCAGCCAATTCTGCTGCGCGCGCGAAAGTCCCGATGGGCGATAGTAATGGGTGATTTCGGTGAACCCTGCCCCGGTCATGAATCTGCGCCAACCTTCCAGATCGTGATAGGCGCCGTAACGCCCATTGTTCCATCCCTCGATATTGTTGCCGCGAGGGTTGGAGCTGAACAGTACACCGCCGGATTTCAGTGTTGCCCCCAGCTCCCGCAAGACCCTGGGCAGTTCCCGGCTCGGCACGTGAAACAATGAGGCGTTGGCAAATACCCCATCAAACCGGTCATCCGGAAGATTTAGGTTCAGGAAGTTCTGCTCCCATACTTCCAGGCCCTGTGCGCGCGCCATTTCGACAAAACGCGGGGTGCCGTCCAGACCGATTGCAACATGTCCGCGATCGGCAAAAGCCTTGAGATCGCGTCCTGGCCCGCAGCCGAAGTCCAGGATCGTGAAAGGCGCTGCACCTTCCATGTGTTCAAGCAGGGCATTGATGTTCTGGCTGACGTCATGGTCACGTGTCCCTTGCCAGAAGTCGGCGGCCCGCTCGTTATAGTGTCCAAGAGTCAGGCTCGTGATATTCTGCAATTCAGTTTTTGCAGGCCGCTCCATCTTTATGGCCTTTCCCGGTCGATCCTGGGCTGATCTGTTTCAACGGGCGTTTCATCCAGGACCTGATAGTCGACGTCTATGATTTCACCGCCGTTCGCCGGCGTCTCGGTCGGATCGGCTTGCGTGAACCGTTTCGGCCTGGGCATGAAGTAGAAGAAGACAGGCGCCAAGAGCATTATCGGAAGGGCTATGACGAAGAAGCCGATCGTCAGAAGGACGAGAACCGCGATAACGATCGCCAGAAACACCAGGCCAAAGGCAATTGCCTTCCAGCCCGAAAGCTGAAGTTGGAACTGGCCTGGAGCGTTGGGAATTCTTGGCATGGCAATAGCCGGACTTGCGGTGGACATTGCTCTTAACATCCGCGACGCTGTTGACGCGGAAAATTTTGTTGATTTGGTCTTTCGACTGCCCCGTCCGCCTTATTGCGCGCCTTACGCTGACGCTCAGGCGCCGCGGGCGGACCTGGCCTCTCTTCGCGGTGAGAATCGATGGTGGGCGCGCCCTGCGCGCATTGGCGCGCAAGCAAAGAAGCTGAAGCGCCCTGCGCCGCGTACGCGGCGCAAATGGACCAGGATCAATGCCGGTCGGAACCGGTTATTGCCGTCTTGAGAAATGGTGGGCGCGACAGGGATTGAACCTGTGACCCCTCCCGTGTGAAGGGAGTGCTCTCCCGCTGAGCTACGCGCCCGCCAGCGGGGTGCCAATCGGCACTGTCCCGTGGGGACCGTCCGCTTAAGGAGCCGCCCGCTTTCTGTCAAGCAGACAGGGCGGATCGGGTACAAAATCTGCGGAAAATCAGCGGTCGCCGGCCGGCCGCGTCCCTTGCGGCAGCAATATCAGGAAAAGTCAGGCCGCCAGCGGCAGGTCTATCCAGAAGCGGGTCTGGCGGCCCGGCTCGCTGGAAAAATCGATGCGCCCGCCTTGCGCCTCCGCCAGCATCTTGGCGATCGACAGGCCCAGACCGGCGCCCGGAACATTGCGGCCCACCTGGGCGGCGCGGCGAAAGGGCTGGAAAATGGCATCGCGCTCTTCCGCGGGGATGCCGGGGCCGGCATTGATCACCTCGATCCGGCCATAGCCGTCATCCAGCGCCTGGGCCCGCACCCGTATGGGCGAGGCGTTGTCGCCATACTTGTAGGCATTGGCAATCAGGTTGTTGAGTATCTGGGCCAGGCGTACCGGGTCGGCCTGCACCGCCAGCGATGCATCCACGCTTTCGACCTGCACCGGCTTTCCGCCCAGGCTTTCATCCAGCCGGATGGCGTTGACGCAAACCTCGAGCGTCCTGCCCACATGCACCTTTTCGCGCTGGATCGACAGCACCCCGGATTCGGCGCGCGACATGTCCAGAAGATCGTCATGCAGCCGCTGCAACAGCTCGCCATTGTGCGCAATGATGGCGGCAAATTCGGGCGCCCGTGACGGGTGCAGGGTGCCCTGTTCCAGCATCCCCGAAAAGCCGATGATCGCGGACAGCGGATTGCGCACCTCATGGCTGACATGGGCCAGAAGCTGGCTCTTGAAACGCGATGCACGCACCGCACGGCGTCGGTGGCGCTCAATCAGCGCCACATGCAGGTCGCGCTCGTTCAGCAGCATGGCCGCGCGCACGCTCAGCATGCTGCAGGCGGCCAGAAACAGTTGCAGGAACTGCACCTCGGTGACCGCATCGCTGGGTATCTGTGGCATCGGTGCGCTAAGCGCCGCCGTGGCAATCACGATCAGCCCGATGCCCGCACCCAGAAGGCGGAACCAGCGTGTCATGACCAGTGCCACCGCCATCACCAGGAATTTCAGCGAATAGTCGTCATAGCGGAACACGACGAAGGACAGGCTGCTCAGCACCAGCAGCACGCCCAGGGCCAGCGGCCAGCGCGTTGACAGTTCCAGCTTGGCGATCTGGCGCCAGGTGATCCGCATGCCGATGGGGAAAATCATCAGAAAGCCCAGCGCGTCGGCGATGAACCAGTGCAGGCCGGCAACGGCGGCGTGCGGCTGGCCGACGGCCCAGGTGGCGACCATCGCGCCGCTGCCGCCGAACAAGGGCGGCAGCAGGGCCGCGCTCAGCGCCAGCAGAATGTCCTGGCGGATGGACGGCGGGCGCAGCGACTTGGCGGTTCGACCGGCGATTGCGACCGCAAGCGCCAGCTCGGCGATATTGATCAGCGTGAAGGCGATGGTGATGGCGGCGGTGTCGCCATTCAGGCCGTTGTTGAAAAGGTCGGCGACCAGGATCGCGGCCAGCACGGTGGCACGCTGCAGCCAGCCCTTGGTGTTGCGCACGATCACGCAGGTGGCGAAGGCGGTGGCCGGCCAGATGATGGCGGCCGAGTTCGCCTTGGGCATCAGCAGGATCGCGCCATAACCCAGCACGAAGAAGCCGATGCCGGCCACCAGCGTGGTGGCAAGGAATTTCGGTGTTGCCAGTTGGCGAAACGCAGATTGATGCAAGGACTGTGGCACGCCCGGCCTCCCATTGCGCTTCGCCGGTGGCGAAGCGCGGCGGGAGTAATGCCTATCCGGCCGCAAATGTCAGCGGAATGTGATGCCGCAGCAGCAGCGCCCAAATATCAGGCAGGTTTTCTGGATTGGTTCTTATTTGCAGGGCGGCGGGGCTAAAGCAAGCCAAGCTCCGCCAGCGCGCCGGGAAGCTGGGCAAAGTCATCCAGCACCCGGTCGGCGCCCAGGCTGGCGGCGGGTTCGGGCGTGTAGCCGTGCGAAAACAGGATGCAGGGGGCCTGTGCGGCGCGGGCGGTTTTCAGGTCGGTGATCGAGTCGCCGATCATCACCGCCGCGCCGCCCCCGACATCGCCCACCACATCGTGGAAGATGCGCGGGTCCGGCTTGGTATAGGGCTTGCGGCCCGCGCCATAGACGGCCCCGAACAACGCATCGATCCCCAGGCGGGGCAGCAAAAGATCGGTCAGCTCCTGCGGCTTGTTGGTCAGCACGGCCAGGCGCGCGCCATCGGCCTTCAGGGCGGCCAGGGTATCGCCGACGCCCGCAAACAGGCGGCTGCCCTCGCAGACATGATCGCGGTAATGGGCCAGGAAAATCTCGATCAGGGGCGGAATTTCGGCCTCCGCGACCGGGCGGCCCGCCGCTTCCATCGCCTGGCCGATTAGCGATTTGGCCCCGAACCCCACCATGTGGCGCAGATGGTCCAGGTCCATCCGCGGCAGGCCCTGGGAGGCCAGAACGGCGTTTGTGGCCCCCAGAAGGTCGGGGGCGGTATCGGCAAGGGTGCCGTCCAGGTCGAAGATCAGGGCAGGGGTGTTCAAGCGTGGGCGTCCTGTTAGGGGGATTTTGTCAAGAATCGCGGCAATATACCGTTGGAATTCGTCATTTCACCTTTTGCTGTCAACGCCGTACCCGGAGCGCCATGACCAGCGCCACCTCTTCCCGCCCTAGGGCCGCCATTATTCTGGCTGCCGGCCAGGGCACCCGCATGAAATCGGCCCTGCCCAAGGTGCTGCACCCGGTGGCGGGCATGGCCCTCCTGGGCCATGTCATTGCCGCCGTGCGGGCGGCGGGCGTGGCGCGCATCGTGGTGGTGGCAGCCCCCGGCGGCGATGCCGTGCGCGCCTATGCCGAAGGGGCGGGCTGCGCCGTGGCGGTGCAGGACAGACAGCTTGGCACCGGCCATGCCGCCCGCGCCGCCGCCCCCGCGCTGGAGGGATTTGACGGCGATGTGGTGGTGGCCTTTGGCGACAGCCCGCTGACCACCGCCCAGACTTTTGCCCGCGCCTTTGATGGTGCGGCGGCATCGGGGCTGGGGCTGGTGACCTTCCGGCCCAAGGGCGGCGGCGCCTATGGCCGCATCGTGCTGGATGCCCAAGGCCGCTTCGACCGCATCGTCGAATACAAGGATGCCAGCGCCGAAGAACGCGCGATCGATCTCTGCAATGCCGGCATCCTGGCGGCCGATGCGCAAAAGCTTTTCGGCTGGGCGGCGCGCCTGACCAGCGACAATGCCCAGTGCGAATATTACCTGACCGACGTGCCCGCCCTGGCAAAGGCCGACGGCGCGGCGCCTGCGCTGATCGAGGTGGCCGAGGAAGAGGCGCTTGGCGTCAACAGCCGCGGTGAACTGGCCGCCGCCGAACGCATCATGCAGGACCGGCTGCGGGCGGGCTTCATGGCGGCGGGTGTGGGGCTGACCGCGCCGGAGACGGTTTACCTCAGCCACGACACGGTGATCGAACCGGACGTGACCATCGAGCCCTTCGTGGTGATCGCGGCGGGCGTGACCATCCGGGGCGGCGCGCGCATCCGCAGCCATTCGCACCTGGAAGGCTGTGACATTGCATCGGGCGCCATTATCGGCCCCTTCGCGCGCCTGCGCCCCGGCGCGAAGATCGGCCAGGACGCCCATATCGGCAATTTCGTGGAAGTGAAGAACACCACGATCGAGGCGGGGGCCAAGGCCAACCACCTGACCTATCTGGGCGACGCCCATGTGGGCGCGAAGGCCAACATCGGCGCGGGCACCATCACCTGCAACTATGACGGCTTCACCAAGGCGAAGACCGAGATCGGCGCGGGGGCCTTCATCGGCTCGGACACCGCGCTGGTCGCCCCGGTGACGGTGGGCGCGGGCGCGATCACCGCCGCCGGTTCGGTGATCACAAAGGATGTGCCGGCCGACGCGCTGGCCATTGCACGCGGGCAGCAAAGCGAAAAACCCGGCTGGGCAAAGGCCTTCCGCACCCGCAAGCAGCAGGAGAAGAAATAGATGTGCGGCATTGTCGGCATCGCGGGCACGCGCGACGTGGCCCCCGTGATCCTGGAGGCGCTGAAGCGGCTGGAATATCGCGGCTATGACAGCGCCGGCATCGCCACGCTGGAAGCGGGAAAGATCGACCGCCGCCGCGCGCCCGGAAAACTGAACAAGCTGGGCGCGGTGCTTCAGGACAGGCCGCTGCATGGCCATACCGGCATCGGCCATACCCGCTGGGCCACCCACGGCAAGCCGAACGAGACCAACGCCCATCCCCATGCCACGGCCCAGGTCGCCATCGTCCACAACGGCATCATCGAGAATTTCCGCGAGCTGCGCGACGAGCTGGCGGCCAAGGGCCATGTGTTTGAATCGGAAACCGACAGCGAGGTGGCGGCCCACCTCGTCACCGACTACATGGCCCAGGGCCTGGCCCCCGACGCGGCGGCGAAAAAGGCGGTTGCGCGGCTGACCGGCGCCTATTCCATCGCCATGATCTTCACCGGCCATGACGGGTTGCTGGTCGGCGCGCGCAAGGGCGCGCCGCTGGCGGTGGGCTATGGCGACACCGAAGCCTATCTGGGCTCCGACGCCTTCGCGCTGGCGCCCTTCACCAATCGCGTCTCCTATCTGGAGGATGGCGATGTCGTGGTGATCCGGGGCCCCGAGGCCGCGATCTTCGATGCGGCGGGCCGCCCCGCCAACCGCGAGATCAAGGTCACCGCCGCCGCGGTCGCGCTGGTCGACAAGGCCGGCCACAGCCATTTCATGGCCAAGGAAATCCACGAGCAGCCCGAGGTCGTCGGCCACACGCTGGCGCACTATCTGGACCCGGCCGGGCCCACCGTGCGCCATCTGGGCGTGGGCCTGCGCGAGACGCTGGCCAAGGCCTCGCGCCTGACCATCTGCGCCTGCGGCACCTCCTATTACGCCGGGCAGGTGGGCAAATACTGGTTCGAAAAGCTGGGCCGCCTGGCGGTGGAAATCGATGTGGCGTCCGAACTGCGCTACCGCAATCCGGTCTATCCCAAGGATGGCGCGGCGCTGTTCATTTCCCAGTCGGGAGAAACCGCCGACACGCTGGCCGCCCTGCGCGAGGCGCGCGAACAGGGCCAGACCATCATTGCCATCGTCAATGTCCCCGAAAGCTCCATCGCGCGCGAGGCCGACATCGTGCTGCCCACCTATGCGGGGCCGGAAATCGGGGTCGCCTCTACCAAGGCCTTCACCTGCCAGCTTGCGGCGCTGGCCAGCTTCGCCATCGCGGCGGGCGTGGCGCGCGGCGAGCTGAGCGATATCGACGAACAGCGGCTGTGTACCTCCCTGCTGGAAGCGCCGCGCCACATCGCCGCCATGCTGCGGGGCGAGGGCCAGGCCCGCGCATTGGGCGAGGAAATCGCCAAGGCCCGCGACGTGCTTTACATGGGCCGCGGCGCGTCTTTTCCGCTGGCGATGGAAGGGGCGCTGAAGCTGAAGGAGATCAGCTATATCCATGCCGAGGGCTATGCCGCCGGCGAGATGAAGCACGGTCCCATCGCACTGATCGACGAGGCGGTTCCGATCATCGTCATCGCCCCGCACGACGTGCATTTTGAAAAGACCATCTCCAACATGCAGGAGGTGATGGCGCGCGGCGGCAAGGTGCTGCTGATTTCGGACAGCGACGGGATCGCAAAGGCGGGCGATGTCTGGGCCAGCCTGGAAGTGCCCAAGACCAACGCCTTCGTCACCCCGATCCTGTACGCGATCCCGGTGCAGCTGCTGGCCTATTACGCCGCCATCGCCAAGGGCACGGATGTCGACCAGCCGCGCAATCTCGCCAAGTCCGTGACGGTGGAATAGCAAAGCCGTTACGCCGGCGCGGCATTTTGGGCGTGGATTCCCGCTTTCGCGGGAATGACAGTGGGTTATAACCTTCACCCATGACCGACCAGAACGCCCTGAAAAAAGCCGTCGCCGCGAAGGCGCTCGAATATGTCACCGACGGCATGAAGCTGGGGTTGGGTTCCGGCTCCACCGCCGAAATCTTTGTCGAGCTTCTGGCGCTGAAGGTGCGCGAGGGGCTGAAACTGACCTGCGTGCCCACCTCCGAGCGCACTGCCGCCCTGGCCCGCAAGCTGGGCATCACCCTGACCGCGCTGGACGATCTGGCGCCGCTGGACCTGACCGTGGACGGGGCCGACGAATCCGACCGCGACCTGAACCTGATCAAGGGCGGCGGCGGCATGCTGCTGCGCGAAAAGCTGGTGGCCGCCGCGTCCAGGCGCATGGTCGTCATCGCCGACGAAAGCAAGCTGGTGGCCCGGCTGGGCAAGTTCGCCCTGCCGGTGGAGGTGGTGGCCTTCGGCCACAAATCCACCGTCCAGCGGCTGGCCGCCACGCTGGACGCGCTGGGCTACAGCCGCGTCGCCATCACCCTGCGGGAGCGCGACGGCGAAACCTTCAGGACCGACAGCGGCAATGTCATCTATGACTGCGCCCTGGGCTCCATCGCCAGCGCGCCCAAGCTGGCCGCCGCGCTGGACGGTGTGACCGGCGTGGTCGAGCATGGCCTGTTCGTCGGCCTGGCCACCACGCTGCTGATCGCCGGGCCCGGCGATATCGAAGTCATCGACCGCGCCTGATCAATTGGCCTTGTACTTGTCGGTATAGCGCACCAGCCCCACCGGCGTGACCTGCGCGGCATAGATGTTGCCGGCATCGTCGGCGGCCACGCCCTCGGCCCCGCTGGTCAGGCGCAGGGGATTCCACGGCGCCGGGTTGCCCAGCGGATCGGGAATGAAGGCCGTCACCTTACCGGTGCGCGCGCTGCCGACATGGATGCCGCGCACATAGGCGTTGCCTTCGCGCACGCTGGATTCGCTGTCGGCGCTGTAAAGCACATCGTTCTTGTCGATGAAGATGCCGCTGGGCATGCCGAACTGCTTCCAGCTGTCCAGCAGCTTGCCGTCCTGGCTGTAGATCTGGATGCGCGCATTGGTGCGGTCGGCCACGAACAGCCGGCCTTGCGAATCCATCGCCAGGCCGTGCGGGCAGTCGAACTGCAGCGGCCCGGACCCTTGCGTGCCCCAGGCCATCAGGAACTTGCCGTTCTTGTCGAACTTGACGATGCGGTTGTTGGACGGGGCGCTGTCATGGCCGTCGGCGACGAAGATGTCGCCATTGGGCGCGACCACCATGTCCGAAGGCTGGGCGAAGTGGTGTTCGTCATCGCCATATTCGCCCGGCGTGCCCAGCCGCATCAGCACCTTGCCGTCGGGCGAGAATTTCACGATCTGGTTGCCGTTGGGCTTGGAGCCCGGCGGATCGACCAGCGGCGGGCCGCTGATCTTTGTGGCGGGCCGCTTGAGGTTGGATTGCACGTCGGCGATCCAGACATTGCCGTCATGGTCGACATAGATGCCGTGCGGATAGACGATCACGCCCTTGCCGAAGGATTTGACCATCTTGCCGGTGGCGTCGAACTTCATCACCGGATTGTAGTCCGAGCCGATGCACACATCCTGGCCCGCCTTGTAGCGGCCGCAGCGGTCGGCGACCCAGATCGACTTGCCATCTTTGTCGATGTCGATGGCGCTGGCCGCGCCCAGAACCCGGCCGGGCGGCAGCTTGAAGAAGGTGTCGTCGCGCGCGTAAGGATTGGGCAGGGCCTTGTCGGCATCCGAGCGCAGCGATTTGTTGTAATCGCCCGGCATCACCGATCCCATGCCGCCATTGGCCGGAACGCCCTGTTGCGCCAGGGCCGGGCCCGCGCACAACAGCAGGATGGCCATGATGCAGAAGGCAACCGGATTGGCCCACCGGCCCGTGAAATTATGCTGCACTGCAACCCTCCCAGGGCCCGTTTTTCAAGGCCTGTCTTTCGCGTTTGGAGCCAGTATCGCGGCCGGGCAGGGCGCTGTCGAGGCCGTGAGCCGCGCGTGCGCGGGGCCATCTCTCAACTGATGAAAGTCGCCGCTATTGCAGCGGTGTGATGGGCAGCAGGTTGCGCAGGATATCGGTGACCAGGCCGGGCCTTCGGGCTTGCGCCACCCGCAGGCGATAGCGCCCGCCGCCCGCCGAACACAGGCTGCCTTTTCGGTCGATGCAGGTCAGGGTATCGGGCCCATCCGGGGCGGCGCGCTCGGCCATGCTGGCGCCCGACAGAACCCACATGATGTCCTTGGCCATTTCATGGGAGAAAATGAAATAGGCGTGGCCGGCATCGTCGCCCGGCGCGGCTGTCGCGTCGATCACATCGACCTTGGGGCCTTCATATTTCAGGTCGTGCTCGGGCACGCGCCCGGCGCGGGGAATGCCGCCATGCACATTCTCCGACAGGATCAGTGCCAGGTCGTTGCGCGAGGCATAGACGGTGAAACGCCGGGTGCACGGCATGGCGCGGTCCAGCAGCTTGGTGAAATCGTCATTGTCGGCGCCCACGCTGATATCGGCGGCGGCCAGGATGAACTGGCCCACCTGCACCTCGCGGTCCGGGCAAAGCGAGCCCACTGCGATCAGGGCGATGCGGGTGCCCATGCTGTGCGAGATGATTTCGGTCTGCAGCCCTTCGGCCTTCAGTTCCTTCAGCAGCGACGCCAGCAGCGGAATGGCATAGCCGCTGCGCTCGATATCGGCGGCATAGCGGTTGAATTTCGCCTCGCTGGACCAGTTCAGCAGAAGCGTGACGCAGCGCCATTGGGTGTCGCGGGCATTCTGCGCCCCATGCAGCAGCGCCGAACGGAAGCTGACATTGTAGCCATGCACGATCAGCAGCACCCGGTCGCAGGTCCGCGCTTTTGCCGCCGCTGCGATGCGGGCCGCGAAAGCGTGCATCGCCGGTTCGCCGTCGCAGGCGATGGCCGCCAGTTTGGGATCGGGCGTGGGCGGGCTCAGCGCATTGGTCACCGCCACATCGGCCTGGCCGCAATGGGGCGTGCCGCCCCAATTGAGGGTGAAGCCGCCATCGGCGGCCGGTTCGCGGTCGGTGGCATAGAAGACCGGTACCGGCGGCAGGGCGTGGCCCGCCGGTCCCCAGACCGAGCGGATCTCGTTGACCCGCAGGGAGTCGGAAAAGGTGCAGCCCGCCAGCAGCAGCGCTGCCAGCAACACGCATAGCTGTCCGATCCGCTTCGACATTGTGACCCGGCGCACCCTCGGCTAAGCGTATAGCGCACCCAGGGGACGCACCCAAATGGCCCGGTTTGATTACGATCTTTTTGTCATCGGCGGCGGCAGCGGCGGGGTGCGGGCCGCGCGCATGGCGGCCCAGGCGGGGGCCCGCGTCGCCCTGGCCGAGGAATGGCGCATGGGCGGCACCTGCGTGATCCGCGGCTGCATTCCCAAGAAGCTTTTCGTCTATGCCAGCCAGTTCCGCGAAAACATCCTGGATTCCAAGGGCTATGGCTGGGATTTCGGCGATTGCACCTTCGACTGGCCGACCCTGATCGCCAACAAGGACCGCGAGATCGCCCGCCTGGAATGGCTTTACACTGCCAACGTGGAAAAGGCGGGGGTGACGATTTTCCAGGACCGCGCCGTGTTCGATGACGAACACACGCTGCTGCTGCTCAACGAGGGGCGCAAGGTCACCGCCGAAAAGATCCTGATTGCCACCGGCAACCGGCCGACGCGCGAAATGGGAACAAGCCATGTCATCCCTGGCGGCGATCTGTGCATCACCTCGGACGAGGCATTCCACCTGGAACGGTTGCCCAGGCGCGTGCTGATTGCCGGCGGCGGTTACATCGCGCTGGAATTCGCCCACATCTTCCACGGCCTGGGCAGCGACGTGTCGCTGGTCTATCGCGGGGAAAAGCCCTTGCGCGGATTTGACAACTGCCTGCGCGACGCGCTGCTGGAGTCCATGCAAAGCCGCGGGATCGAGGTTCTGCTGGGCTGCGAATTCACCAAGGTCGAGAAACGCGGCGTTTCCCTGCATGCCGAAACCAACAAGGGCGCAGTGATCGAATGCGACCAGATCATGCTGGCGATCGGCCGACAGCCCAACACCATGGCGCTGCATGTCGAAAAGGCGGGGGTGGAGCTTGGCAAGCGCGGCGAGGTGCGGGTGGATGAATATTCGCGCACCACCAACCCGCACATCCATGCGGTGGGCGACGTGACCGACCGGGTGCAGCTGACCCCCGTCGCCATCCATGAGGCCATGTGCTTCGTGGAAACCGCCTTCAAGGATAATCCCACCCGGCCCGACCATGTCCATGTCGCCAGCGCCGTCTTCACCACGCCGGAAATCGCCACCGTCGGCCTGTCCGAGGAAATGGCGCTGCTGAAGGGTCACAGCATCGACGTTTTCAAGTCCAGCTTCCGCCCGCTGCTGCACACGCTGGGCGGACGGCCGGTTCGCACGCTGATGAAGCTGGTGGTGGATGCGAAGACCGACAAAGTGCTGGGCTGTCATATCTTCGGCGACCACGCATCCGAGATCATCCAGATCGTGGCGGTGACGCTGCGCATGGGCGCGACCAAGAAGGATTTCGACCGCACCATTGCGCTGCATCCCACCGCAGCCGAGGAGCTTGTGACGATGCGGACCAAAAGCTACAGCAGATCGCCATGAGAAAAATCCTGTTTGCCGCGCTTCTTTTTGTCTCGCCGGCCATGGCGCAGGTGCCGGAAAGTGTTGACACGGCGCCGCCAAAATCCGTCTGGGACAGCGATCTGGATGGCACGGCGATCCACAGAATTTCGACCATGGCGTGTCCCGTGAGCAGTGGCGACTTCAAACGTTTCCAGGTTATTCTCTTTGACAAGTATGGATGGGACGTCGGCTGCGACTACCGGATGGATGGTGCCGAGATTACCCTCTATCTGACCAGATAGACCACCCACGATGAAATCAATGTTGCCCGAAGGCAAGCGAGCACGCCCGGTCGGGGGTGCGGAACCAGCGCCTGACCGCCGGGATCTGATTGCGTCATGCCAGCTACGCTCACAATGGATGATCAGCGATGATGGCGCCTTTGATGCTGGATTTGAGATCATCTCCATTTGCCGAGACTCGATGCTGCGGCAATGCGGTGAGAGATCTTTCAGCCCTCGAGCTTGTTGTGCGCGGCAAAACGGGTCTTGTCGGCGTTGCATTACTGATCAGGATGATTTGACAAGCCTTGCCTGATTGGTGGTTCATGATGGCAGATCATCGATGGCAAGACGGCAAGTCGGTGCCGCCGCCACGTCGAACGGCTTCTGCGTTGATAGCTTCTCGCAAGAGATGACGAGAAGAAGACTGAAGACCATTTCGTCTTCTGGCGTGAGAGCGGGGCCGGGAGCAGTTTGCGCATCACTGGCATTGAACGGGAATTCACCGCCACGGCAGCCTCCTCGCTTGGCGACCTTGCCGCCCGGATCGCCAACATCAAAGGTCAGCCTGCGCTGATGAACGAAGCCGCCACCGGCTGTATTGTCGATGGCGGTGACCTGCTGATGGGGCTGCCGCATCATGGGGGGAAATGGCCAAGGCGGCGCTGTTGGGCCACCCTTTCGCCAGCGTCAGCAAGAACGGCAAGGACATTCAGGTGTTTGTGCCGGACAAAAAGGCGCAGCCGCCACTGAAACAGCAGTAAAATACCGAATGCCATGCCTGGCTCAGGGCAGCAGTGGCATCGCGGCGAAGGCCAGCAGCGCCGCCGCGCCCGACGCCAGCCACAGCGCCGAAAACGGAAAGCGGCGCATGCCGCCCCAAACCCAGCACAGCAGCAGATAGACAGCCAGGCCAGGATCCCGACCCCAGCATCGCGCCGGTCAGGTGCTGGCCCAGCTTGACCAGCGTGCCGGTCATGTAGGTGACGCCGAACTGCACCTCGCCGTCGCGCTCGAAGACCACATTCTCCGTGCCCATCGCCGTGACCATTGCGGCGGCCGAGGCCATGGTCATGCCCATGCCGCCCAGTGCGGCGGCCAGCGCCAGAAGCGCCGCCGTCAGCAGCAGCACCGTGCTGCCCTTGGGGCCCGGGGTGAAGCGGCGCGCCAGCGTGCCGATCATCACCCCGGTCACGAACATGGCGACCAGCCCCGCCGCCAGATAGGCCGCGTGGGGGTTGCGCGCCAGGCCCACACCCAGCCGGGTGGTGTTGCCGCTCATGAAGGACACGAAAAAGCCGCCCAGGCTGATGAAGCCGATGGCATCGACAAAACCGGCCAGGGTGGAAAGCCCGGCCGCCAGCAGCCTGACGCGTTTGGCATAGCGGATCATGGACGAATGCCTAGCCGGTCCCGGAGGGGCCAGCAAGTTATTGGTTGTACAGGCTTTTCCAGCTGTTCATGTTGACCGGTGGCCGGTCTGGTAATGTGGGGCGCCATCGCCTATATCCACGGCCCTGTTTTTGAAGGAGAAAAGCGTGGCCCAAAATAGCTGGACCCCGCAGAGCTGGCAGCAAAAGCCTGCCCGCCAGATGCCGGAATATCCCGACCAGGCCGCGCTGGACCGCGTCCTGTCGCAGCTTCGCACCCATCCCCCGCTGGTCTTCGCCGGCGAGGCGCGCAACCTTCAGGACGCGCTGGGCCAGGTGGCGGCCGGCAAGGCCTTCCTGCTGCAGGGCGGCGACTGCGCCGAGAGCTTCGCCGAATTCCATCCCGACAAGATCCGCGACACCTTCCGCGTGCTGCTGCAGATGGCGGTGGTGCTGACATTCGCCGCCGGCGTGCCGGTGGTGAAGGTGGGTCGCATCGCCGGCCAGTTCTCCAAGCCGCGCTCCGACGATTTCGAGACCCAGGGCGATGTCACCCTGCCGTCCTATCGCGGCGACAATATCAACGCGATCGAGTTCACGCCGGAGGCGCGCATTCCCGATCCGCAGCGCCTGCTGATGGGCGTGGCCCAGTCGGCGGCGACGCTGAACCTGCTGCGCGCCTTCGCCCAGGGCGGCTATGCCGACCTGCACAATGTCCATCGTTGGATGCTGGGCTTCATAGCGGACTCGCCGGCCAGCGAAAAATATGAAGGTCTCGCACAGCGCATCAGCGAAACGCTCGAATTCATGGCTGCCTGCGGCGTCACCTCGGATTCGGTGCCCCAGCTGCGCGGCACGGATTTCTATACCAGCCACGAAGCGCTGCACCTGCCGTTCGAGCAGGCGATGACGCGCGTCGATTCCACCAGCGGCGACTGGTACGACACCAGCGCACACATGCTGTGGATCGGCGACCGCACCCGCCAGCTGGACGGCGCGCATGTCGAATTCATGCGTGGGGTCAAGAATCCCATCGGCCTGAAATGCGGCCCCAGCCTGGAGCCTGACGACCTGCTGCGCCTGATCGCGACGCTGAACTCCGCGAATATTCCGGGGCGGCTGACCCTGATCGCGCGTTTCGGCTCGGACAAGATTGCCGACAAGCTTCCGCCGCTGATCCGTGCGGTCAAGCGCGAGGGCGCGTCGGTCGTCTGGTCGTCCGATCCCATGCACGGCAACACGATCAAGCTGCAGTCGGGCTACAAGACCCGGCCGGTCGACCGCATCCTGGAAGAAGTGAAACAGTTCTTCGCCATTCACCGCGCCGAGGGCACCCATGCCGGCGGCGTGCATTTCGAGATGACAGGCGAGAATGTCACCGAATGCCTGGGCGGCGCCCAGGGGCTGAAGGAAGTGGACCTGGTGGATCGTTACCAGACCGCCTGCGATCCCAGGCTGAACGCCAGCCAGGCGCTGGAACTGGCCTTCCTGATCGCCCAGGGCATCCGCGACGAGCGCATGAAGGACGCGGGCCTCGCTGCCTCTGCCTAGTTTTGGAGTGATGTTATGTTCGTTGCGCGACCAGACCGGAGCCCGGCGCGGGTCCGCCGCGAGCGCAGCGAGCAAGTGATCACGCGCTGGGCGATTTCCTAATGGGCATAGCGAGGTTGTTGGCGAAAGGCTGGATCATCTTCTGCCTGTTCGCGGCGGCCCATGCCCTGCATCTGTCTTTCATGTCCGGCATGCCGCTGGGCAATTCGCTGGGCGCTGTTGCCATCTGTGCCAGCCTTTTCATCGCCATGGGGCTTTTGTTCGTCGGCGGCTTCGGGGCCTCGGCGGGGCATTCGACCACACCCCTCCTGGCGCGGCTGAAGCCGCATCACCTGCTGCCCGGCTTCAACGAGGGCGTGTTCGTGGTCTTTGTCATCCTGTCCTGGCTCAACCAGGTGCTGGTGGCGCCCGAAGTGATCAATCGCGGCGGGGCGGGGGCGCTGGAAAACGCGATCTATTTCCTGCTGCCGGGCCAGCGGGCGCTGGTCGACGCGCTGGAGGCCTGCACGCTGGATGGGGGGCGCATCTATGCCGCCGCCTTCACCTGGCTTCTGGCCATCATCTATCTGGCCTCGGCCTCCTCGCGGCTGCGGCTGGCGGCCGGGTTGATCCGGCTGGAGGCGGGCGAGAAGCCCCAGCTTCTGGGTCCGACCCTGCGCGCCTTCCTGTTCGGCCTGGTGGCGGTGGTGGGCATCCAGTTCCTGTGCGTCGGCTCGGTCTATCCCTGGCTGGCCTGCAGCGCCTTTGCCGATATTACCGGGGCGCTGCTGATCGGGCTGGCCCCCCTGATGCTGTCCTATCTGATCGTGGCGGCGCTGGCGTCGCTGTTGGCCAGCGCCCCGGAAAAGTGAGGCTTTCCGCGGTTTTGCTGCGGCTGCGGCCACGCGCTCACAACCGTCTGCGACAGGATTAATCCAGTAAAATCAGTTGGATAGGCTTCAACAGTAACAAACCGGAACATTAGTTTGCTGGTACTGGGGCCCGGCGCACGTCCTTATGCGCCTGTCCATTGACCTTATTCGCTGGGGTTCTGCCTTGTTTCTACGCCGCCGTGTCCCCGAAGCCGGACCGCTGAAAGCCGCTGTCATCGGTGCTGGCGCCTTTGGCCGCCACCACGCCAACAAGTATCGCGCGATCGGTGAGGCCAGCCAGGACGTCGAACTGTTTGCCGTCGCCGATCCCAACCCCGAAGTGCGCGCCGCCATCGCGGCCCAGCACGGGGTTGAAGTGGTTGCCGACTGGCGCGACCTCTTGGGCAAGGTGGACCTGGTCAGCGTCTGCTCGCCGGCTGTCACCCATGCCGAGATCGTGCGCGCCTTCCTGAATGCCGGCGCCCATGTGCTGGTGGAAAAGCCCATCGCCACCACCCTGGAAGAGGCCCATGAGCTGGTGGCGCTGTCGCGCGAAACCGGCAAGGTGCTGACCGTCGGCCATCAGGAGCGTTTCGTTTTCGCCCGCACTGGCCTTCTGGACCTGGCCGAGACGCCGCTGGAAATCACCTGCTGGCGCCAGGGCCCCTGGACGGGCCGCGGCGGCGACGTGTCCGCCGTACTGGATCTGATGATCCACGACCTGGACCTGGTGCATACGCTGGTGCCCGGCGCCGTGGCCGATGTTTCGGCCCAGGGCTTTATCGAATATGGCCCCCATGCCGATGAAATCTCCGCTGCCGTGACGTTCACCAACGGCACCGTCGCCCGGCTGGAAACCAGCCGCGTCGCCACCGAGCGCCGCCGTGGCATGCGCGCCGTCTATGCCGACGGCGTGGTGGAAATCGATTTTCTGACCCGCCTGATCGTCAACACCACCCCGCGCCCGCTGGGCGTGCTGGAAATGGGCGATCCCCTGGGTGAATCCGTGGCCGGCTTCGTGGCCGCCGTGCGTGACGGCGCCGATGCGCTGGTGACGCCCGAACAGGCGACCCGTGCGCTGGAAACCGCCCTTCTGATCGAGGAAGTGGCCGGCGTTTCGCTGCCGGTGCCGGTGGCGGGCCCGCGTATCGCCGCGGCCGGCTAAGGTCTTCACACCCGTCATGTCCGTGCCGCGCTACCGCTTTGGCGCGAAAATGCTCTAAACAACGGGCATGACAGACCGTTTCCGCATCGCATTGGCGCAGTTGAACCCGGTGATGGGCGACATCACCGGCAATCTGGCCCGCGCCCGCGCCGCCCGTGCCAAGGCCGGCGATGCCGATGTGATCCTGTTTTCCGAACTCTATATCGTCGGCTATCCGCCCGAGGACCTGGTGCTCAAGCCGGCGCTGCAGGAGGACGCCCGGACCGCGATCGAAACCCTGGCGGCCGACACCGCCAGCGGACCGGCAATCCTGGTCGGCGCGCCCTGGATGGTGGACGGCAGGCTCTACAATGCCGTGCTGCTGCTGGATGGCGGGCGCATCGCCGAAGTCCGGCTCAAGCACGACCTGCCCAATTACGGCGTGTTCGATGAAAAGCGCGTCTTCCAGCCCGGGCCCCTGCCAAAGCCCATCACGGTGCGGGGCGTCACGCTGGGCGTGCCGGTCTGCGAGGACATCTGGACCCCCGCCGTGACCGCGGCGCTGGCAGATGCGGGCGCTGAAATCCTGTTGGTGCCCAACGGTTCGCCGTTCGAGGCGGGCAAGGAGGATGTGCGCCTTGAGCTTGCGCGTGCGCGGGTGAAGGAAACGGGCCTGCCGCTGGTCTATCTGAACCAGTTGGGCGGCCAGGACGAGCTGGTGTTCGACGGCGCGTCCTTCGTGCTGAACGGCGACGGGGCGGTGGCGCTGTCGCTGCCGGTGTGGGACGAAAAGCTGCTGGTTACCGATTGGTCGCGGGAGCCCGACGGCAAATGGATTTGCGCGGCGGGCGACCGCTTCATGCCGGATTCGCGCCTGGGCCAGATCTACAACGCCATGATGCTGGGCCTGCGCGATTACGTGAACAAGAACCGCTTTCCCGGCGTGGTGCTGGGGCTTTCCGGCGGCATCGACAGCGCACTGTCGGCGGCGGTGGCGGTGGATGCGCTGGGCGGGACCAGAGTGCGCTGTGTGATGCTGCCGTCGCGCTATACCAGCCGCGACAGCCTGGAGGATGCCGACCAGTGCGCGCGGCTGCTGGGCACGCCTTACGAGACCATCGAGATCGAGCGCGCCGTGGCGGCGATGGGCGAAACCCTGTCGCCGGTTTTTGCCGGGCGCCAGGCCGACACGACGGAAGAGAATATCCAGTCGCGCCTGCGCGGGCTGATCCTGATGGCGATCTCCAACAAGTTCGGGCCGATGGTGCTGACCACCGGCAACAAGAGCGAGATGAGCGTGGGCTATGCCACCCTCTATGGCGACATGTGCGGCGGCTACAATGTGCTGAAGGACATCTACAAGACCGATGTCTTCGCCCTGGCGCGCTGGCGTAATCAGACCGCGCCGCTGAACGCACTGGGCCCGCAGGGGCGGGTGATCCCCGAGCGCATCATCGACAAGCCGCCCACCGCCGAACTGCGCGCCGACCAGACCGACCAGGATTCGCTGCCGCCCTATGACATTCTGGACGGCATTCTGGAATGCCTGGTGGAAAAGGAATGTTCCTTCGAGGAAACGGTGGCGCGCGGGTTCGATCCGGCCACCATCAAGCGCATCGAACACCTGCTTTATGTCAGCGAATACAAGCGCCGCCAGGCCCCGCCGGGCGTGAAGATTTCCAGCCGCAATTTCGGCCGCGACCGCCGCTATCCCATCACCAATGCTTTCCGGGATGCGCTGTGATGGTGAAGGTGCGCTTCGCCCCGTCGCCCACCGGGCTTCTGCATGTCGGCAACGCCCGCACCGCCATCGTCAATGCGCTGTTTGCGAAGAAGATGGGCGGGCAGTTCGTGCTGCGGATCGACGACACCGATGCCGCGCGCTCCAGAAAGGAATATGAAGAGGCGATCATCCGCGATCTTGGCTGGTTGGGCCTGGCCCACGACCAGATCGCCCACCAGTCGGCGCGCATCGCCGCCTATCAGTCCGCCTTCGAAACGCTGAAAGCGGCGGGCCATGTCTATCCCGCCTATGAGACCGAGGCCGAACTGGACCGCAAGCGCAAGCAGGCCGCCGCGCGCCGCCTGCCGCCCATCTATGACCGCGCCTCGCTCGACCCTGAGAAGAAAGCCAAATGGGAGGCCGAAGGGCGCACGCCGCACTGGCGGTTCAGGCTGTCGCGCAGCACCGTGGACTGGACCGACATGATCCGCGGACCGGTGGAGATCGACACCGCCACCCAGTCCGATCCCGTGCTGATGCGCGCCGATGGCACCTTTCTCTACACGTTTCCCTCGGTGCTGGACGATATCGAACTGGGCATCACCCATGTCATTCGCGGCGAGGATCACGTCACCAACACCGCCGCCCAGATCGAGATTTTCCGCGCCCTGGGCGCGCAGCCGCCGCGCTTTGCCCATCACCCGCTGATGGTGGGTGCGGGGGGCGAGGCGCTGTCCAAGCGGCTGGGCTCGCTCTCGCTGGCATCCTTGCGCGACTCGGGGCTGGAGCCGCTGGCCATCGCCTCCTATCTGGCGAAAATCGGCACATCCGATCCGGTGGAGCCGCGCCTGTCGCTGGACGACCTGGCCGGTGATTTCGACTTCGCCAGGATTGGCCGTGCGCCCGCCCATTTCGACAGCGCCGAACTGATGGCGCTGAACGCAAAGCTGCTGCACCAGATGCCTTATGAGGCCGTTGCGCCGCGCCTGGCGGCAATGGGCATCACGGCCAGTCCGGCGTTGTGGGACGCGATCCATGCCAACCTGAACACGCTCGCAGATGCGAAGGCTCTGGCGCTGCTGGTCACGGGACCCATCGCGCCGGTGATCGAGGATGCGGCGCTGGCCGCTGCCGCCGCCGGACTTCTGCCGCCGGAGCCCTGGGACGAGGCCACCTGGAACGGCTGGACCAAGGCGGTTTCGGCCCAGACCGGGGCCAAGGGGCGCGGTCTTTACCATCCCCTGCGCCTGGCGCTGACCGGGCAGGAACAGGGGCCGGAGCTGAAAAAGCTGTTGCCCCTGATCGGCCGGGCCCGTACCTTGGCCCGGTTGGAAGGAAAACCCGCGTGATGGCCAATCGGCCCTGCATGACCCGGATTTCGATTTGCAGCTGACGCTGCAAAAACCCTTCGTCTCGCCCAAAAATCCGCGCTTTCCTGGCCCTTTCGGGGCAAATCAAGCTATGTGCATGCCATGCCGATCCGCCTGACCAATTCGCTGACCAAGACCAGGGAGGACTTCGTCCCCCTCGATCCCGCCAATGTGCGGATGTATGTCTGCGGGCCTACCGTTTACGACTTCGCCCATATCGGCAATGCGCGCCCGGCCATCGTGTTCGATGTGCTGTTCCGGCTGCTGCGCCATGAATTTGGCGAGGGCCATGTCACTTACGTCCGCAACATCACCGACGTGGACGACAAGATCAACGCCCGCGCCGCCGAGATTGCCGCCCAGACCGGCGTGGCCGTCGAACAGGCGCGCAGCGACCTGACCGCCACGACCGAGCGGCAGTATATCGAGGACGTGACCGCGCTGGGCTGCCTGCCGCCCAGCGTCAGCCCGCGCGCCACCCAGCATATCGGCGAGATGATCGGCCTGATCGAAAAGCTGGTGGCCAATGGCCATGCCTATGCGGCGCCTTCTTCAAATGGAGAAGGGGCCCATGTGCTGTTCGATGTGCAGAGCGATGACGATTACGGAAAGCTGTCGCGCCGCAGCCTGGACGAGATGATGGCCGGGGCGCGGGTCGAAGTGGCGCCCTACAAAAAAGGCGCGATGGATTTCGTGCTGTGGAAGCCGTCGGATGCCGGCACGCCGGGCTGGGACAGCCCGTGGGGCCGTGGCCGCCCCGGCTGGCACATCGAATGTTCGGCCATGGCGGGCAAATATCTGGGCGATACCTTCGATATTCATGGCGGCGGCATCGACCTGCAGTTTCCGCATCATGAAAACGAAATCGCCCAGAGCGAATGCGCCCATCACAAGCCTTACGTGAAGACCTGGCTGCACAACGGCTTCCTGCAGGTGGAAGGCGAGAAGATGTCCAAGTCGCTGGGCAACTTCTTCACCATCCGCGAGCTACTGGCCGACTGGCCGGGAGAGGTGCTGCGATTCAACATGCTGCGCACCCATTACCGCCAGCCGATCGACTTTACCTTCGCGGGATTGCGCGAAAGCTGGAAGATGCTGGAACGCTGGTATGCGGTGACCGAACCGCTGGCCAACCCGTCGCCTGACGCTGCCTTCTTCGACGCCCTGCGTGACGATCTGAACACGCCCGCCGCCATTGCCGCGCTGCATCAGGCTTCGCCGGATGCGCTGGCCGGCGGTCTGGGCTTTCTTGGCTTTTCCAATGTCCAGATGAAGATCGCCGCCAAGGCCGAGGTGGATACCGTGGCCATTGCCGACGCGATTGCTGCGCGCAACGCCGCGCGCAAGGCCAAGGATTTTGCCGAAAGCGACCGCATCCGCGACGAATGGCTGGCGAAGGGCATCGTGTTCAAGGACACGCCCCAGGGCACCACCTGGGAGGTGAAGAAATGAGCAAGGCCATCCCCCGGAAAGAACGCCTCTACGTCTTCGACACCACTTTGCGCGACGGCGCCCAGACCACCGGCGTCGATTTCTCGGTGGAAGACAAGCGCCAGATTGCCCTGGCGCTGGACAAGCTTGGCATCGATTACATCGAAGGCGGCTGGCCGGGCGCCAACCCGACCGACACGGCCTTTTTTGCCGCCCCGCCCGCATTGACCCAGGCGCGCTTCACCGCCTTTGGCATGACCAAGCGGTCGGGCCGCAGCGCCGCCAATGACCCCGCTTTGGCCCAGGTGCTGGACAGTGGTGCGCCCGCCATTTGCCTGGTCGGCAAAAGCTGGGACTTCCAGGTCGATGTCGCGCTGGAAATTCCGCGCGAGGAGAATATCGACAATATCGCCCGCTCCATCGAGGCTGCGGTCGCCAAAGGCCGCGAGGCGATGCTGGACGCCGAACATTTCTTCGACGGCTACAAGTCCAATCCCGGTTATGCGCTGGACTGCGTGAAGGCGGCCGCCGATGCCGGCGCCAAATGGCTGGTGCTGTGCGACACCAATGGCGGCACCATGCCGGAGGATGTCTATCGCATCGTCAGCGAGGTGAAGGCGAAACTGCCCGATGCGCCGCTGGGCATTCATGCCCACAACGATACCGGCCAGGCGGTGGCGGTGACGCTGGCGGCGATCCGCGCCGGGGCGCGCCAGCTTCAGGGTACGCTGAACGGGCTGGGGGAGCGCTGCGGCAACGCCAATCTGTGCACCCTGCTGCCCAACCTGCTGCTGAAGGAGCCCTATGCCAGCCAGTTCGAAACCGGTGTCACGCCGGCGCAACTGGCGCGCATCACCCATGTCTCGCGCCTGCTGGACGAAATCCTGAACCGCGCGCCGGCGCGTCATGCGCCCTATGTCGGCCCGTCCGCCTTCGCGCACAAGGGCGGCCTGCACTCTTCCGCGGTGATGAAGGACCCGGCGACCTATGAGCACGTCAAACCGGAAAGCGTGGGCAACAAGCGCGTCATTCCGGTGTCGGACCAGTCGGGCCGCTCCAACGTGCTGGCGCGCCTGGCCGAGGTGGGCATCGACCTGGAGCCCAAGGATCCCCGCGTCACCCGCCTGCTGGAACAGATCAAGCAGCGCGAATTTTCCGGCTATGCCTATGACGGAGCCGAGGCGTCGTTTGAACTGTTGGCGCGCCGGGCGCTGGGCCAGGTGCCGGACTATTTCACCGTGGATTCCTTTCGCGTCAGCGTGGAACGCTGGCGCGAGGATGGTGAATTCGTTTCCGAATCCGAGGGCGTGGTGCGCCTGAAGGTGGCGGGCAAGAAGATCCACAATGTCGGGACCGGCAACGGCCCGGTGAACGCGCTGGATGCGGCCCTGCGCAAGGACCTGGGCAAATACTCGTCCTATCTGCAGGACCTGCGGCTGGTGGATTTCAAGGTCCGCATCCTGACCAGCGGCACCGAGGCCATCACCCGCGTCATGGTGGAAAGCGCCGACGGCAAGGGCAATCGCTGGTCCACGGTGGGGGTGTCGGAAAATATCGTCGATGCCAGCTTCGAGGCGCTGACGGATTCGATCACCTACAAGCTGCTGCGCGACGGCGCTTCTATTTGACCCCCTCTGTCGCAACGCGCCCGGCTTCGCCGGTCCATCGTTGCGATGTCTTCCCCCGCCAGCGCCTTCGGCGCGCGGGGGGCGTTCTTTTTCCGGCGGGGCTAATACATCCGTCCGCCATTGGGCGCGGGCACGGTGGGGCGCAGCAGCACGACCTCGCCATCCGCGTCCGGCACGCCCAGCGTCAGAACCTGGGACATGAAGGGCCCGATCTGGCGCGGCGGGAAATTGACCACCGCGACCACCTGGGTTCCGACCAGTTGCTCGGGCGTGTAGTGACGGGTGATCTGGGCGCTGGATTTGCGGGTGCCGATATCGGGCCCGAAATCGATGGTCAGCTTGATGGCGGGCTTGCGCGCTTCCGGAAACGGTTCGGCGGCGATGACCGTGCCGACCCGGATATCGACCTTCAGGAAATCATCAAAAGCAATGGTGTCCTGCGGGCCTTCGTTCATTTGACGCTGCCGCCCAGGCCCTCCTGCAGCGCCATCAGCGCCGCGTCCGGTCCATCGGCCAGGTGATACAGGTCCAGGATCATGGGCTTGGCGAAGCCGCGGCTGACCATCGCACGCATCATCGTGTCCAGGGCGTCGAAATAGCCTTCGACATTGACCACGATGATGGGCTTGCTGTGCACGCCAAGCTGGGCTTCGGTGGCGACCTCGAAGAACTCGTCATAGGTGCCAAGGCCACCCGGCAGCACTATGAAGGCGTCCGACATCTGCAGCATCAGCGTCTTGCGCTCCTGCATGTGGGGCGTGACGATCAGCTTTTCCTGGGGCGAGACGTCCGGTTCCAGCGCCTGGAGGAAGGCAGGCATGATGCCCTGAACCTCGCCGCCGCCGGCCAGGACCGCGCGCGCGGTTTCCCCCATCAGGCCCAGCCCGCCGCCGCCGAACACCAGCGATCCGCCCATGGCGGCGATGCCGGCGCCAACGGTGCGCGCCGCCGCCGCGAAGGCGGGATTGTCGCCGTGCGAGGAACCCGAAAAGACACAAATTGCGGGCCCGCTTCCGGCGGGCTGGTCCGGGCTGGCGGTCTGGGTCTGGCTGGTCTTGTCCATGATGTATGTGGGGTTGTGTGCAGGGTTGCGCGGAGGCCCGCATCTTTCTAAATCATGATCTTCCTAGACGGGTTCAGGTTCCTTTCCAACGGAGAAGTTCGTGCCACGCTGGTTGATTATTCTGGGGGCCGTGGCGCTGATCGCCCTGATCGCCGGTTTTGTGACATTCGGGGGGGCCGACATGGGCGTCGGGCCCGTGGGACATTAGGATGGCGGGGCACTAACCGATTATGGCCCAACCGGTTGAGGATGGTCCCAGTTTCCGGCCGCTTTGGCGGCTGATGCCCTATCTGTGGCCCAGGGGCCGCACCGACCTGAAAATCCGGGTCGTTCTGTCCATCGTTTTCCTGATCCTGGCGATCGGCGCCACCACCGTCTCCCAGCAGTTCCTGGGCGCGGCGGTCGACGAATTCGGCACCACGCCGGAGCGCGCCTCGCTGATGGTGGTGATCGCGCTGGTGGCGGCCTATGCCATGTCGCGCGTGCTGATGCAGAGTTTCGCCCAGCTGCGCGACGGGGTCTTCGCCAAGGTCCAGTATCACGCCATGCGCGAGGTGGCGGTCGAGACCTTCGCCCATGTCCACACCCTGTCGCTGCGTTTCCACCTGGAACGCAAGACCGGCGGGTTGTCGCGCATCATCGAGCGGGGCACGCGCGGCATCGACAACATCCTGTCCTTCGCGCTGTTCAGCATCTTTCCCATCGTGTTCCAGGTGCTGATCTACAGCGCCATGCTCTACTACTTCTTCAACATCTGGGTGGCGCTGACTGCGATCGCCATGGTGGCGGCCTATGCCTGGTTCACCTTCCTGGTGACCAAGTGGCGCATCGCCTTTCGCCGCGACATGAACCAGTCCGATACCGACGCCAACACCAAGGCGGTCGACAGCCTGCTGAACTTCGAGACGGTCAAATATTTCAACAACGAGAACCACGAGACGCGGCGCTATGACGTCTCGATGGAGCGCTATTCGCGCGCCTCGATCCAGTCCCAGGTTTCGCTGTCTATGCTGAACAGCGGGCAGGCGGCGATCATGGCGCTGGGCCAGGGCCTGGTGCTGGTGCTGGCGGCGATGATGGTCAAGTCGGGCGAGGTCAAGCTGGGCCAGTTCGTGGCCGCCAACCTGATCGTCATTCAGCTCTATCAGCCGCTGAACCTGCTGGGCACGGTCTATCGCGAGATCACCCAGGGGCTGGTGGACATGGAGGCGATGTTCCGCCTTCTGGGCCAGCCCCAGGAAGTGCAGGACAAGCCCGATGCCCCGCCGCTGAACGTCACCGGCGGCGAGATCAAATTCGACAATGTCGTGTTCGGCTATGACCCCGAACGGGTGGTGCTGAAGGGCATCAGCTTCACCGTGCCGGCCGGCAAGACGGTGGCGATCGTGGGGCCGTCGGGGGCGGGAAAGTCCACCATCAGCCGCATCCTGTACCGCTTCTATGACATCCAGGGCGGGGCGGTGACCATCGACGGCCAGGACATCCGCGACATCACCCAGCATTCGCTGCGCGCGGTGATCGGCATCGTTCCCCAGGACACGGTGCTGTTCAACGACACGGTGAAATACAACATCGCCTATGGCCGGATTGGCGCCAGCGATGCGGACATCCAGGAAGCCGCGCGTCTGGCCCAGATCGACAAGTTCATCGATCTGCTGCCCCAGGGCTATGACTCGATGGTGGGCGAGCGGGGTCTGAAACTGTCAGGCGGCGAGAAGCAGCGTGTCGCCATCGCCCGCACCATCCTGAAGAACCCGCCGATCCTGCTGCTGGACGAGGCGACCAGCGCGCTGGACACCGGCACGGAGCGCGAGATTCAGAGCGCGCTGAACAAGGTGTCGGAAGGGCGCACCTCGCTGGTGATCGCCCACCGCCTGTCCACCGTGGTCGATGCCGACGAGATACTGGTGCTGGACCGCGGCCAGATCATCGAGCGCGGCCGCCATTCCGAGCTGCTGGCGCTGGGCGGCCATTATGCGTCCATGTGGAACAAGCAGCGCGAGGCCGCCGCCGCCCGCGAGAAGCTTAAGGAAGTCGAGAACGATCCCGACGTGGCGCCGGGCGTTGCCCGCGCCACCCCGGCATAAAACCGGCCTGTCCGTCAGAAGTGGTGGAATATCCGCCGGTGCATCATGGCCAGCGGGATCAGGGGCAGGGGCCCCAGAACCGCAGCGGCCATCATCCAGGGCATCGCCGCGCGTCCGCGCCGATGCGCCAGCCATTGTGCGAGCAGGATGGAGACCAGCGCGATGCTTGCGATCGTTCCGTCAACCACCCAGCCTGCCATCAGCTGATGATCTCGACGCGGTCGACTTCCACGCCCTTGTTGCCCTGGCGGGTGGAATAGCGGATGCGCTGATCCGGCTCCACCGCCTGGATGCCCGAACGGCGCAGCGCGCTGGCATGCAGATAGATGTCGCCCGAACCGCTGTCCGGCATCACGAAACCGAAGCCCTTCTGGTCGTTGAAGAACTTGACCTTGCCTTCGACCATCGGGCCGGACGGGGCGCTGTCGCGGTAGCCGCCACCGCCATAGCCGCCCCCGCCATAGCCGCCGCCGCCAAAGCCGCCACCGCCAAAGTCGCGGCGCGGGCCACGGGGGGCCGGCGCCTCGGCGGTGCTGGTGTCGACGCTGTGCACGGCCACGACCTGAAGGCCGCGCTGTGAATCGGCCAGGTCGCACACGATGGTGGTGCCTGGCGGCACATCGGCGTGGCCGCTGGCCTGCAGTGCCGATGCGTGACAGAAGGCGTCGCCGCCCCCGTCCAGTGTGATGAAGCCGTAACCTTTGGTGGAATTGAACCACTTGACCCGGCCTTTCGCGGAAGCCTGCGAAATAGGCCGGGAACCCTCATTGCCGTATGCCATGTGAAACCGACGATGCGCCCCAATTGCCGGCTGAAAAGGATCGGCAACCCCCACGCCCGGCTGCGTGATGGTGCCGCATCTATGATGACAACAGAATCCGCCAGCCCGCAACGGGGTTAACACCCTGAATTACGGGGTCTTTCATGTTGCGCTGCACAATCGTGACTTGACTTTTGGCGCGAACACGCCGATACACCCGCCATCCGACGCGGCCGCACATGGCGCCCCGGCCCAGAAAAGGGCCCGCTTACACCGCCGGACTTCGATAAAAATTCCGTGGCTCCAGCGTGCGTGGAAGGCGGCAACAAGCCCGTGTTTCCACGCGCGAGAACGCGCGTTTTCCGCGGTTTTAAGGACTTTTATGACAGACATGACCTTTGCGGCGCTCGGCCTTGCCGAGCCCATTCTGCGTGCGCTTGGCGACGAGAATTACACCCATCCCACCCCCATCCAGGGCAAGGCGATCCCCGTGCTGCTGGCCGGCCGCGATCTTCTGGGCATTGCCCAGACCGGCACCGGCAAGACGGCGGCCTTCGCCATCCCCATGCTGCAAAAATTGTCGGTGGGCCACGTTCCCCCCGGCCCCAAACAGGCCAGGGGCCTGATTTTGGCCCCCACCCGCGAGCTGGCGGTGCAGATCGAGCAGTCCCTGCGGACCTATGGCCGCCACCTGAACCTGCGGATGGCGGTGATTTTGGGCGGGGTCAACCAGAACAGCCAGATCCGCACCATGGCGCGGGGGGTGGACATTCTGGTGGCCACGCCCGGCCGCCTGCTGGACCTGGTGCAGCAGAAGCATGTGCGGCTGGACGCGGTGCAGGCCTTCGTGGTCGACGAGGCCGACCGCATGCTGGACATGGGCTTCATCCGCGACGTGCGCAAGCTGGTGGCGATGCTGCCGGGCCAGCGCCAGTCGATGCTGTTCTCGGCCACCATGCCGAATGACATCGCCACCCTGGCGCGCGAGATGATGAACAATCCGGAGCGCATCGAGGTTGCACCCCAGGGCCGCACCGCCGATCGCATCACCCAGAAGCTCTATCATGTGGCCATGCCGCAGAAGCGCCAGCTTCTGTCGCATTTGCTGCAGGACCTGGCGATGAACCGGGTGATCGTGTTCACCCGCACCAAGCATGGCGCCAACCGCGTCGCCCAGTTTCTGTGCAAGCAGGATATCGTCGCCGAGGCCATTCACGGCAACAAGTCGCAGAATGCCCGTCAGCGGGCGCTGGACATGTTCCGCAACGGCAAGGCGCGGGTTCTGGTGGCCACCGACATTGCCGCGCGCGGCATCGACATCGACGAGATTTCCCATGTCGTCAATTTCGAGCTGCCCAATGAGCCGGAAAGCTATGTTCACCGCATCGGCCGCACCGCGCGCGCCGGCGGTGAGGGCGTGGCGATCAGCTTCTGCGATCCGTCCGAGCGCGCCTATCTGCGCGACATTGAAAAGCTGACCCGCAACAAGATCGAGGTGGTGGCGCACGATTTGCCCGAGCCGACGCCGGAGGAACTGCGCCAGATGCAGGACGCGCCGCGTCCGCCCCACGGCCATCGCCATGGCAAGCCCGGGCATGGCAAGCCGGGACACAAGGGCGGCCACAATCACGGTGGCCAAAATCACGGCGGCCAAAACCATGGTGGTCAGAAGCCGGGCGGTGCCGGGCCCAAGAAGCGCAACGGCAGCCGCGCCCACTGGAACCGCAAGCGGGACGCCGCCTAAGGCTTTCCAGCCATGCAGATCTTCGTGGACGGCGATGCCTGTCCGGTGAAAGCGGAAGTCGAGAAGGTGGCGGCCCGGCATGGCCTGGCCGTCACCATCGTCTCCAATGGCGGACTTCGCCCTTCGGCCAATCCGCTCTTGCGCCATGTCACGGTGGCGGCCGGCGCTGACGCCGCCGATGACTGGATCGCCGAGCATATCGCCGCCGGGGACATCTGCATCACCGCCGACATCCCCCTGGCGGCGCGCTGCCTGGACCGGCACGCGCGCGTGCTGGGCCCCAATGGCAAACCCTTCACCCAGGATGGTATCGGCATGGCGCTGGGCATGCGCGAGTTGAGCCGGCACCTGCGGGAACTCACGCCGGGCGGCCAGAGCCACCATGCCGGTTTCACCAAGCAGGACCGCTCGCGCTTTCTGGGCGAACTGGAAAACTGCATCCAGGCCTTGAAACGCGCCGGGTGATGGGCGCAAGACTGGCTGCATGTCCGATTTCGGCCTGACACTGGAAAATCATTATGCCCGGCTGGGCGAAGGCTTCTTCACCCATCTGCCGGCGGAAGCGATCGGAAGCCCGCGCCTGATCCATGCCAATGCGGACGCGGCGCGGCTGATCGACCTGGACCCGGCGGTCTTTTCCGACCCGCGCTTTGCACAGGCCATGGGCGGGCATCTGCCGCTGACCGGATTCAAGCCGCTGGCGATGGCCTATTCCGGCCACCAGTTCGGCGTCTGGGCCGGGCAGTTGGGCGATGGCCGGGCGCTGCTGGTGGGGCAGGCGCGCAACGCGCGCGGCGAACTGTGGGACATTCAGCTCAAGGGCGCGGGCAAGACGCCCTATTCGCGCTTTGGCGACGGGCGCGCGGTGATGCGTTCCACCATCCGCGAATATCTCGCCAGCGCGGCGCTGGCGGCGCTGGACATTCCCACCAGCCGTGCGCTGTCGATCGTGGCGACGGGCGAACAGGTGGTGCGCGAGACGCTGGAACCGGGCGCGGTGCTGGCCCGGCTGGCGCCCAGCCATGTGCGCTTCGGCCATTTCGAGCATGTCTTCCATCACGGCCAGAAGGAGAAGGTGCGGGTTCTGGCCGATCATGTGATCGGCGAGTATTTTCCCGATCTGGCCGGCGATTATGCCGCCTGGTTCGGCGAAGTGGTGCGGCGCACCGCCCATCTGGTCGCCGCCTGGCAGGCGGTGGGCTTTGCCCATGGGGTGATGAACACCGACAATATGTCGATCCTCGGCCTGACCATCGACTACGGCCCCTATGGCTTCATGGATGCCTATGATCCCTGGTTCATCTGCAACCACAGCGACGAACAGGGCCGCTATGCCTTTGCCAACCAGCCGGCGGTGGCGCTTTGGAACCTGCGCGCGCTGGCACTGACGCTGAGCGAACTGGTCGGCACCGAGGCGCTGCTGGACGCGCTGAACGATTTCGAACGGCATTTCGGCGCTGCCTATCGCGCGCGGATGCGGGCCAGGCTGGGCCTGGCGCGCGATGAGGAAGGCGACGACAAGCTGGTCGGCGATCTGCTGGCGCTGATGGCCAGGGCGCGGGCGGATTACAGCCTTGGTTTCCTGCACCTGACCGATGAAGGCGCATGGCTGAATCTGTTCGGCGAAATGGCTGAGGATGCCAGTGCATGGCTGGCGCGGTGGCAGGCGCGCACCAAAGACGAAGACCTGTCCGGCCTTGCGCGCGTCAATCCGCGCTATGTGCTGCGCAACTGGGTGGCCGAAACCGCCATTCGCGCGGTGGAAGACAAAAACGACATCGCAACCCTGGATCAGATTTTCAATCTGGTCCGGGCACCCTTCACCAAAAATGACGGCGGCGAGGCTTTCGCCGCGCCGCCGCCGTCTTCCATGTGCGATCTGGAAGTAAGCTGTTCGTCCTGAACCCGCTTACCAGATCACAGAGATGTATTTGGCCTCGCAGAACTCGATCAGGCCGTGATGGCTGCCTTCGCGGCCCAGGCCCGACGCCTTGACGCCGCCAAAGGGTGCCGCCGGGTCCGACATGATGCCGCGATTGAGGCCGATCATGCCCGCTTCCAGTTTCTCGGAAAGCTGCAGGCCGCGCTTCAGGTCCTGGGTATAGAGATAGGCAGCCAGGCCGTATTCGGTGTCATTGGCCTTTCGGATCGCTTCGGCCTCGTCGTCAAAGGACTGCAGCGACACGACGGGTCCGAAAATCTCTTCCTTGATCATGTCGGCATTGTCCGGCACGTCGGCCAGAACCGTCGGCGGATAGTAGAAGCCGGGCCGGTTCAGGCGCTGGCCGCCCAGCAGCAGCTTGGCGCCCTTGGCGATAGCGTCGTCCACCAGCTCGCCGATCTTGATCACGGCCTTCTCGTTGACCATCGGGCCAAGCGTCGATTCCGGATCGGTGGCTTCGCCCAGCTTGATCTCGGACATGCGCTTGACGATGCCGTCGGTGAAGCCCTTGTACAGGTCCTTGTGGACATAGAAGCGGTTGGCGGCGGTGCAGGCCTCGCCCGAATTGCGCATCTTGGCCAGCATTGCGCCGTCCAGCGCCGCTTCCAGGTCGGCATCCTTGCACACCACGAAGGGCGCGTTGCCGCCCAGCTCCATGGACGAGGAAATCACCTGGTCGGCGGCTTCCTTCAGCAGCGCCGTGCCCACCGGGGTCGAGCCGGTGAACGACACCTTGCGCACGCGCGGATCGTGCAGGATGGTCTTGGACAGCACGCTGGCCTTGGACGTGGTCAGCACATTGACCACGCCCGCCGGCACGCCGCAGTCATGCAGGATCTGCGCGACGGCGAAAGCGGTCAGCGGGGTTTCTGTGGCGGGCTTGCAGATCACGGTGCAGCCGGCGGCCAGCGCCGGAGCGATCTTGCGGGTGGCCATCGCCGCCGGATAGTTCCAGGGCGTGATCAGAAGCGCGATGCCCATGGGCTGATACTGGACCATGATGCGCGCGCCGCTGGCCGGGGCCATCGCCATTTCACCCAGCACATGGCAGCACTCTTCGGCGTACCAGCGGAAGAATTCGGCGGCATAGAGAACCTCGCTGCGCGAGTCCGGCAGCGCCTTGCCGTTTTCCAGGCTGATCAGATAGGCGAGCCATTCGATATTCTCGACCATCTTTTCATAGCATTTGCGCAGGATCTCGGCGCGCTGGCGGGGCGTGGTGGCGGCCCAGCCGGCGGCGGCGGCATCGGCTGCATTCACCGCCGCCATCGCGTCATTGGCGTCGCAATCGGCAACGTCGGTGATCTTTTCGCCGGTCGAGGGATCGAAGACATCGACGCGCTTGCCGGTGCCCGAATTCACCCACTTGCCGCCGATCCACAGGTCGGTGGGGATGGGGAAGGGCGCGGGGCCGGTCTTGGGCGCGGGAATGGTCAGGGTGTTGGTCATGGGGCTTCTCTTTTCAGGTATCGGGTCTTTTCAGGCATCAGGAAGAAAGCGAGGCGCGGTCGCCGCTGAAGGCGGCGCGGGTGATCGCCTTCATCGCATCCACATCCAGCTTGCGGGGGTTGTTGTTGACCAGGCGGGCCGCACCGATGGCGCTTTCGGCGGTCCAGTCCTGCTTGTCTTCGGGCAGGCCCAGTTCCTTCAGCGTGACCGGGATCTTGATCTCGGCCAGCAGGGCGGCCACCGCGTCGATCAGCTTGTGCGACAGCTCCTCGTCGGTTCCGGTAAGCCCGATGGCGCGGGCGATCTCGGCGAAGGCGGCGACGCTGGAGGGACGGTTGTATTCCATCACATAGGGCATCAGCAGCGCCACGCCCATGCCGTGCGGGGTGTGGGTTTCATTGCCGACCGGATACTGGATGGCATGGGCCGCCGCGGTGCCCGCGGTGCCGAAGGCGCAGCCCGCCGACAGCGAGGCCAGCATCATCTTCTCGCGCGCTTCCAGGTTGGCGCCGTCCTTCACCGCGGTGGGCAGGGCCTCGAAGATGTTCTTCAGCGCCAGAAGGCCGAAAGTGTCCGACAGGGCGTTCTTGCCCACGAAGACGTTCTTGACCGTCAGGTCGGGTGTGACCTGGCGGCGCGCCGCGGTGAAGCTTTCGATGGCATGGGTCAGTGCGTCGGCGCCCGACACCGCCGTCAGGCCCGGCGGGCAGGTCAGGGTCAGTTCGGGGTCGCAAACCGCCACGCGCGGGATCAGATAGGGGCTGGAAATGCCCACCTTGGTGCCGCGTTCGGTATCGGCGATGACCGCCACCGGGGTGACTTCCGATCCGGTACCCGACGTCGTGGGCACCGCGATCACCGGCGCGACGGGGCCGGGAATCTGGTTCTCGCCATAATAGTCGCGCAGCGAGCCGCCATGTTTCAGCAGCACGGCGACGCACTTGGCCATGTCCATGCAACTGCCGCCGCCGATGCCCAGCACGACGTCGGGATCGAAGCCGGCGCAGTCCTCCACGCAGCCGGTGATGCCGCCGATGGGCAGGTCGGCCTCGGTGCGGTCATAGACCTTCACCTCGACGCCATTGGCCTGAATGTCGGCGACAATCGCCTTGAACTGGGCGTCCTGGCCCATGCGCGCATCGGTGCAGATCAGGGCGCGCTTGCCGATCTGGGCGGTCATCATCCCGATCGCGGCGCGCTGGCCGGAGCCGAACACCACCGACGCAGGCAGGCGCAGCGCGCCAAAAATACCAGTCATTCTCTATTTTCCTTCTTTGGCCTCGGCCGACAGTTTCTGCAGGTCCTCCCACAGGCCGTCGTCGATATAGACACCCTTTTGCAGGGATGTTTCGCGGGTCGCGCGCGCGCGGTCGCCGGGCGCCATCACGGGGCGGGCGGGATCGGCCGGAGCGGCGTTTCGGATGTCGTCCAGATAGGCGGTGACGATGGCCTTGGCGGCGGCGGCATGCTGGGGGGCGATGACGATGAACAGGTCGCCCTTGTTCGACACTTCCACCGAATCCAGCGTGCCCTTCACATGGGTGCCGATGCCCGACAGCGCGAGACTGGCGACCAGCACCTCGAAGGCGATGCCAAGCGCATAGCCCTTGGGCCCGCCAAAGGGCGCGATGGCGCCTTTCTTGGCTGCCACCGCATCGGTGGTGGGATCGCCATTCTCATCCAGCGCCCAGCCTTCGGGGATCGGTGCGCCGCGATTGGCATGGTCGTGAATCTTGCCCATCGAAACCAGGCCGGTGGCCATGTCCAGCACCATGGGGTGCGGATCGGCGGGCACGCCGATGGCGATGGGGTTGGTGCCGATCATCGCCTTGCGCCCACCCCAGGGATGGACCAGCGCCTCGCTGATGGTCAGGGCGATAACGGTCAGGCCCTGGCTGGCGACCTGTTCGGCGTAATAGGCCAGCGCGCCCAGGTGGTTGCAGTTGTTGATGGCGGCAATGGCGATGCCGTCCTCGCGCGCCTTGGGCACGATGGCGTCCAGCGCCGCCTGCACTACAACGGGCCCCAGTCCGCGCATCCCATCGACGCTGAGAAAATTGCGCGACGACCAGACCTGGGCGCCGGTCTTGCCGGGCGCCGACAGGCCGGCATGGATGCGCTCGATCACCCGGCGCAGGCGCAAAAGGCCGTGGCTGGGGATACCGCGCATCTCCGCGTCGATGAACAGGCCCGCCTGAATCTTCGCATGGTCCGGCGGCACCCCATTGTCGGTCAGGATGCCCTCGGCCAGGGCGCGAAGTTTCTCGGCGGGAACCAGCATGTGACACTATATCCTATAGGATCGCGGGACCGTATGGGCTATGGTCAGCCGGGTCAACCGGAATCCACGGACGAAAGCGGAAATAAAGCCATGTCGGCCAACGGACAGATCGAGCGCCCCTCCGGGCTGGCGGACAGCGTCTATCGGCGCATCCGGGCCGACATCATGTCCCTGAAACTGCCGCCGGATTCGCGGATTTCCATGGACAGCCTGGCGCGGGAGCTGGGCGTCTCCCAGACCCCGATCCGCGAGGCGCTGTCGATGCTGGAGGCCAATGGCCTGGTCAGCCGCAAGCAGTTCGCCGGCTATTGCACCGCCCCGCGCCTGACCCGGGCCCAGCTGGACGAGCTGTTCGAGTTCCGCCTGCTGGTGGAGCCCCATGCCGCGCGCAAGGCGGCCGAGGCGATGGGCGCGGGTGATGCGGCGCGCCTCAGCGAAATCGCCGAGCGGATGGATGCGCGCCACCGGCCCGCCGCCAGTCATGAGGACTTCGCCGACAGCGACACCGAGTTTCACCGCCAGATCGCGCTGGGGGCCGGCAACGGGCTGATCGCGGATTCGCTGGCGCGCCTGCACATTCATGTGCAGATCTTCCGCTCCAGCTTCGGCAGCAAGCTGGCCGCCGAGGCGGTGGCCGAACATGCCCGGGTGCTGGATGCGATCCTGGCCCATGACGGGGATGCCGCCGAAGGCGCCATGAAGGGCCATATCGAACGGTCGTGGCGCCGGCTGCGCGGGCTGGAAGAAAACTAGTCGGTCTGCGTTTTGCGCCAGGCCTGGTAGCGGGCCTTTGTTTCTTCGTTGGCCGGATACAGGCCGGGCAGGGCGACGCCCTTTTTGACCTCTTCGATCACCCAGCCTTCATGGCGTTCCTGTTCGATCGCCTGTTCGGTCACTTCGGCCAGCATCGCCTGGGGGATTACCACCGCGCCGTCGCCATCGGCGCTGATGATGTCGCCGGGGAAGATGGCGACCCCGCCACAGCCCACCGGCTCGTTCCAGGCCACGAAGGTCAGGCCCGCGACCGAGGCCGGTGCTGCGGCGCCCGCGCACCACAGCGGCAGGCCGGTGGCCAGCACGCCTTCCATGTCGCGCATCACGCCATCGGTGATCAGCGCGCCCACCTTGCGATAGGCCATGCGCGCGCAAAGGATGTCGCCGAAGATGCCGGCATCGGTCACGCCCAGCGCGCCGGCCACGGCGATGTCACCTTCCGCCATCGCCTCGATCGCGGCGCGGGTGGAGATGGGCGAGCCCCAGGAGGCCGGGGTCGCCAGATCCTCGCGCGCGGGCACGAAGCGCAGGGTGAAGGCCGGGCCCACCACGCGCGCCTGACCCGGCTGTTTGGGAAACGCGCCCCTGATCCACACATTGCGCAGGCCCTTTTTCAGAAGAACCGTGGTGAGGGTGGCGGTGGAAATGCCTTGCAGTGCGGATTTGGTGGCGGCGTCCATGATGATCCCTAATGTCGTTTGTGCGGCAGGGCGAAAACATACACCGCCTGGCCGTTTTCGGGGCGGTTCACTTCGCCGCGCAGCATGGTCTGGGGCTTTTTTTCCGGGCTGCCGCCCTGGGTGCCGGTGGTCACGGCGATGAATTCTTCGCCATCCACGCTGAAGGCGACGGGATAGCCCTGCACCGTCGTGCCCAGCCGCGATTCCCACAGCGTCTTGCCGGTTTTGGTGTCGACGGCGCGGAACATGCGGTCATAGTCGCCGATGAAGGAGACGCCGCCCGCCGTCGACAGCACGCCGGTCAGGAAGGGGCTGCGCTGCTGGAACGACCAGGCGGGTTTGAAATCGGCGGCGCGATAGGCCGACAGCCGCCCCATGTTGCCGTCGGTGCCCGGCATCTCATAGACGAACTGGCTGGCGCCGCTGAACAGGAAACAGCTCTGGCTGAGCGGTACCAGGATCAGGTCGTTCTTCGGGTCATAGGCAGTGGAGGGCCAGTCATGCCCGCCTTCCGCGCTGGGGCATGACGCGATCTGGTCGCCCGGCTTCTGGTCAATGATGTCCTGGCGATAGGTCGGCACGCCGGTCCTGGGGTCGATCTTGGTATAGACGTTCTGGAACACGGTCTCGGCATGATCGAGATATTTGCCGGTGGTGGCGTCCAGCTTCCACATGATGCCGGTCTTGCCGACGGTGACCAGGATCTTGCGGCCGTTCTCGTCGATGACGGTGCGCTCATAGACCTCGTCCAGGTCCAGGCTTTCGCCCGGCGCATGGTTGGTCCACCACTTCATCTTGCCGGTATCGGGGTCCAGCGCGATGGTGGAGTTGGTATAGTCGGTGGCGCCATCGCCGGTGCCGCGCGCGGTGCGCAGGTGCGGCTTGGCCTGGCCGGTGCCCCAGAAGGTGGTGTTCAGCGCCGGGTCGTAGGTGCCGCTGATCCACACATCGCCGCCCGCGCGCATGGCGTCGGGCACGCCGCCCCAGCTGTCGCCGCCCGGCTGTCCGGTCAGGGCGACAGTGTGGAATTTCCATTCCGGCTTGCCGGTGGCCGCATCGAAGGCGCCGACATAGCAGTATTCCTTGTTGGGCCGCCCGTCGCAGCGGGTCAGGCCCAGCAGGATCTTGCCATGCACCACCATAATGCCGCCGATCTTGTTGTTGTCGACATTGCTGATCTGGCGTTTCCAAACCACATGGCCGTCGCGCGCATCCAGCGCATAGAGCATGGCGTCGGTCGCCGGATAGATCACCAGGTTCTGCCACAGCGCCATGGTGCGGTTGGCGTTGTTGATATTGTCCTGCACCGGCCCCAGGCGGTTTTCCCAGATCAGCGTGCCGGTCTTGGCGTCCAGCGCCTGGACCTTGTTGTCCTGGTTGTTGGAAACGAACATCACCCCGTCATGCACCAGCGGGTTCATCTGCTGGCGCCCGCCGGTGGTCATCGCCCAGACCCATTTGAGCTGGAGGTTTTCGACATTGTCCGCGTCGATCTGGGTCAAGGGGCTGTAGCTCCAGCCCGAATAGGTCCGCAGGTGCATCAGCCAGTCGCTGTCGGGCGGGCTGGCCAGCATGGCATCGCTCACCGGCGTGTAATGCGCCACTGTGCCCTTGACCAGCAGGCCAAGCTTTTCCGGACGCGCCTTTGGCGCGGCTGCGGGTTTGGGCTTGGCGGCGCTCAGCGCATCGGCCATGCCGGTCGGCATCTTGCCATCGGCGACGCTGGCGATGCGGACCTTGGTCGTGGGTGTCAGTGCCGCGCTGCCGGGCGCCGCGCCATTGGCGCGCAACAGGAAGGCGATGATGGCGGCATAGGTGCCGTCATCCAGCGAACCGGCCTTGCCCAGCGGCATCGACGCCTTGATCACATTGAACAGGCTGTCGGTGTCGCGATTGCCCCAGCTTCCGATGAAGGTGGTGCCGGTCAGGCCTGGCGCTTCGCCGCCGCCGTCAAGCGTCTTGCCGTGACAGGGCGCGCAGCTTGTCAGATAGGCATCGCGTCCGGCATCGGCCTGCGCGCTGCTGAAGGGGGCTGGTGTTTGGGCCGCGGCGGGTGCGGCCGTGCCCAGAAGCATCGAGAGAACAAGCGCGCGCCGCATAATTTTTTCTCCGTCACTTTTTCTCTGGCAGGGCGAAGATGGCGAAGACGTCGCCGAACACCGGCCGCCCGTCGCGGTGCATCAGTATCTCGCCGCCATGACAGCCGGTGGCGCCCACGGCGATATATTGCACGCCCTTGATGCGATAGGTGATGGGCGGCGTGCACACGCCCGCGCCCATGGGGAAGGTCCACAGCTTCTCGCCGCTTTTGGCGTCGAAGGCGATGAAGTCGCCGGTCATTTCGCCGGCAAAGACGATGCCGCCCGCGGTGGCCAGCGCGCCGCCATACATGGGGCGCGACGACTTGTATTGCCAGGCGATCTTGCCGGTATCGGTGTCGACGGCGCTGAAGGTGCCGCTGGGCGGGAAGACATCCAGGTTGGTCGGCATGTTGCCGCCGGTATACTGGCCCACGATCGGCGTGCCGGGCTTGTAGACATCCGGCAGCGCCTTGTTGAGGAAGAAGTCGTGCGCCTCGTTCACCGCCATGGTGTAGAAATAGCGCGTCTGCGGTGACCAGGCGCCCGGCTGCCATACCACGCCGCCCTTGTTGGCGGGATAGAGCGTCATCGTCTCCTTCGTTACCGGCTTCATGAAGTTCTCGCCGATATCGACCAGCGGCGGCGACTTGCGGATCAGCTTGCCGGTCAGGCGGTTGACGATGAACAGGTTGCCGACCTTGCCGGCCTGGGCGGCTGCGGGCACGGTCTTGCCGGTTTCGTCCACCGTGTCGAACAGCACGACGGGGGCGGCGGCGTCATAGTCCCACACATCGTGCGCGACCTGCTGGTACCACCATTTCAGCTTTCCGTTCCTTGCGTCGATGGCGACGATGGAGTCGGTATAGGCGTTGTCGCCGGGGCGGCTGGTGCCGTCCAGGTCGGGATTGGGATTGCCCACGGCGAACAGGATCAACCCGTTCTTCACGTCGATGGCGGGCGTGTTCCACACCGAGCCGCCGCCATACTTCCAGCTGTCGCTGCCCCTCGTCCCATCTCCCCAAGTGTCGCCGCCGGGCTGATCGGGCGCGGCGGTGGTCGAAAAGCGCCACACCAGCTTGCCGGTATTGACGTCCAGCGCCTCCAGAAAGCCGCGCGTCGGCCATTCGGCGCCCGCATTGCCCACCAGCACCAGACCGTCATAGACCAGGGGCGCCATGGTGAAGGAATAGAAATAGGCCGGCGCGGGCAGGGCGTTGGCGTGGTCGGTCTTCCACAATTGCTTGCCGGTCCGCGCATCCAGCGCCACGACATGCCCGTCAAGCTGGGCAACGAACACCTTGCCATAGGCCACAGCCACGCCGCGCGCCTGCTGTCCGCAGCACAGGTTGGAATAGCCCAGCTTGGGCGAATAGGCCCAGAGCTGCTTGCCGGTTATCGCGTCATAGGCCTGCACATTGTTGTCGCCCATTTCGATATAGAGCACGCCGTCCACCTCGATCGGGGTGGCTTCCATCGTCTTGGTGATGCCGGTCTGGATGATCGCGGTGGGACGCAGCTGCGCCACGTTCGCCTTGTTGATCTGCGTGAAGGGCGAATAGCGCTGATTGTCGTATGTGCGCCCATGCAGCAGCCAGTCGTCCGAACCGTCGGCGCCCAGCATCATGGCGTCGGTGATGTCGACCTTCTGCGTCACCGGCTGCATCTGGAAAGAGCCGGGATTGGCGACAACCTGGCCCAGCGCGACGGGGTTGAGCCCGGATGTCTTGGCCGATCCGCCGGCGGTTGCCGCGTTCGTCGCGCCCGCCGCTTCGCCGGCGCTTCCGACAGGTTCTTTTCCCGCGCCCTGTCCGCTGGCGCTGCCGCACAGCGCCGCGCAAAGCGCCAGCGCCGTCATCAATCCTGCTGTTTTCATCCCCGTGGCGCCCCCCTTGCGCTCTTGTTGCTTGCGGCCCGCACTTTTTTGTCAGGGCCTTTTCGTCCGGCGCTATTTGAGCATAAGCGCCGTCAGGTTTGGCGCGCCGGGCGCCAGCGGCACATCGCCGGCCGGATAGCCGTTCTGCTGCAGGACATAGGCGACGACCTGATTGTATTGCTCTGCCGTCAGCGAACCGGGATCGGTCTGCGGCATGGTCTGCACGGTCACGCTCAGAAGGGAGTCGGCGGTAAGCTGCTGGGCGGCCGCCATCTGCTTGAAGTATTCGCCTTTCAGGCCGGGTGCCGCCACGCCTTCCAGGGCCGCGCCATGACAGACCGCACAGGCCTGGGCATAGACCGCGGCGCCGGCGCTGGCCTGTTCGGCGGTGTAGACGGCTGGCGCCGGGTCGGCGGCCGCGGGGTCTGAAGTCTGGTCCTGGGCCGTTGCCCCAAGGGTCAAGAGGCCCATGCCCCCCGCGATCAGGACCGCAGCGGTGACGATACTTGTCTGTTTCATTGTTATTCCCGTCAGGATGCTTGGGCGAACTATTGCCCGGCTGTCCGGCTTTGCCAAGCGGGGCGTTCGGCAAGCGATTCCGGGCTCTCGCGGGTGTCCAGGAGACGGTAGCGGTCGCGGGCGACGCGCCGGCATGGCTTACTTATATAATAGCACTGCTATGCTGCACCTGCTTAATGCGGGTGGATGTTGATGCATCTAATGCCGATAAACGCTGCACTATATGCGTTTTATGAACCCGCCTGCGCACGCCGCAATTTCGCAAGCGCAGCATGGCGGCGTTGTATTTATGTGACGTTCGCCTGTTTCCGCGCATCCGGCGCCATTGAGGCATGCAGTTTTCCCTCGCGCAGTCCGGGGGAAGCCTGTAAACGAAAGTATACATAGTCCGACTCCAAAGGTCGGCGGAAACACATGCCCAGGGGGACTTCCTTATGATCTACGGATTGACGACGACTCGCGCGCGCCTTGCTGGCGGCGTGGCCATGCTGGCGCTGAGCGCCGGCGCTGCAATGGCCCAGGGAACTGGTGTCGAGCAGGTCGTTGTGTCTTCGACCCGTCTGCAGCAGGCCGGCTTCAATGCGCCGACCCCGACGACGGTGATGAGCGCAGCGGACCTGGAAAAGCAGGCCCAGCCGAACATCTTCGAAGCTGTGACCCAGCTGCCGGCCCTGGAAGGCTCCTCGGGCGTCACCTACAACACCGGTTCGACCACCACCGGCCTGCAGGGCCTGTCGTCGCTGAACCTGCGCGGTCTGGGCATTATCCGCACCCTGACCCTGATCGACGGCCAGCGCATCGTGCCCGCCAACCCGAACGGCGCGGTCGACGTCTCGCAGATGCCGCAGCTCCTGATCCAGCGCGTCGACGTTGTGACGGGCGGCGCCTCCGCCTCCTGGGGTTCTGACGCCGTCGCCGGTGTCGTGAACTTCGTCACCGACAAGCGCTTCGAAGGCTTCAAGTTCAACGCCTCGGCCGGCATGTCGACCTACTCCGACAAGGGCACCGCCGTGATCCAGGCGGCTGCCGGTACGTCCTTCCTGGGCGGCCGCGGCCACTTCGAAATCGCCGGCGAATTCCAGCATGCCGACGGCGTCGAGCCGCGCCTGCCGGTTGCCTACAATCAGTTTAATACCCGCATCTATCCGGGCGGACGCGAGTTCTTCTCGCAGTACGGCACCGCCAGCTACTCGCTGTCTAGCACCGGTTCGGGCCTTTCGGGCACGCCCGCCGGCTATACCGGTCCGCGCTATTTCTGCGCCAACCTGGCGCAGAACGTGAACAACTACCCCTATGGCATGGTGACCAGCGGCCCCAAGCAGGGCACGATCTTCGGCGCCAACGGCCAGGCCGCGCAGTTCGACTATGCCGGCGGTTGTACGCCGAACATGGACGGCAAGTTCAACCGGGGCGGCTCGGTCAGCGGTGCGATCGGTTCGACCTGCTTCGGCACCGCGGCCGATCCGGGCGACCAGACCGCGCGTCAGTTCACCCACTCGCTGATCGATCCGATCACCCGTGGCAACGTCTATGCCCGTCTGTCCTACGACCTGACCGACAACACCGAGATCTTCGCCACGATCAACGTCTCGAACGTGCGGACCTCGAACATCCCGGCCCAGGGCAACTCCAACAAGGGCAATATCGGCATCAAGTGCGATAACGCCTTCCTGCCCCAGACCGGCATGTTCGGCATCGGCCTGACCTACCAGGAGAACATCAACGCCTGTAACGCGGCCTATGCCAATGCCAACTTCAACGGCATCACCGCGCCCAGCGCCACCAATCCGACCGCAACTGGCGCGCCGGTGCAGGGCTTCTCCATCACGACCCTGAACGGCAACATGAACCTGGACCAGGTTCTGCACATCCAGCGCGACATGCGCCGGTATGTGGTTGGCGGCAATGGCGCCTTCAACCTGTTCGACACCGACTTCACCTGGGACACCTACTTCCAGCATGGTGAGAACGACGCGGCCATCCACATCTGGAACATGCCGCTGAAGAACCGCTTCAACCTGGCGATGGACTCGATCCAGCTGGCCAACGGCGACATCGTCTGCCGCAGCCCCACCGCCCGGGCGAATGGTTGCGTGCCGTTCAACCCCTTCACCACCTCGATGCCGAACCCCGGCGCGATCGCCTATATCGACAACCAGGCGAACGGCGCCAAGAAGGGCGGCCCGGAAATGCGCCAGTTCATGCGCCAGGAAGCCTTTGGCCTGAACTTCAACACCAGCCCGATCAAGAACTGGGCCGGCGACATCTCGGTGGCCTTCGGTATCGACTATCGCGAGGAAGCCTTCGCCCAGACGGCCGATCCGTATGCCGGCGGCATCACCGCCAGCACCCCGGCCACGGCGATCTATCCGTGTACCGATCCGTCGATCGACTGCCAGGCCTCTGGCGGCGCCTCGGGTCACGTCAATCCGGGCAACTGGAACGCCGGCAACTACACCTCCGGCGGCGGCAACTACCACGTCAGCGAAATCTATGCCGAGTTCGGCATTCCGCTGCTGGACAATGCCGACTGGGGCAAGATGGACCTGGACGTCGCGGGCCGCTTCGAGCGGTACTCGACCGCCGGCGACATCGTGGCCTGGAAGGTGGGTCTGACCTGGGATACGCCCATCCCCGGCGTGCGCCTGCGTACCCTGCAGTCGCGCGACGTGCGTGCGCCCAACCTGGCCGACCTGTACCTGCCGCGCCAGACCCTCAATGGCGGTTTCTGTAACCGCTTTGCCGACCCGAACTGTACCTCGAACCAGGTCATGGGCCAGACCAACGCCGGCAACCCGCTGCTGTCGCCTGAAAAGGGCACCACCACGCAGATCGGCCTGGTGTATCAGCCCGACTGGCTGCCTGGCTTCCAGGCGTCGTTCGACTACTACCGCATCATGGTCAAGGGCATCATCTCGGGCTCGGGCGTGCAGACGGTGGAAGACCTCTGCTACCAGGGCATCACCGCCTACTGCTCGCAGCGGTTCATCCAGACCGCCAACGGCCAGCCGCAGACCGCGGCCAATCCGGGCACGGCAGGCTCGGCAAATGCGGTGCTGTCGATCACCGCGCTTCCGTTCAACTCGGCGGGCCTGCTGACGGACGGCTTCGACATCGAAGCCAGCTATCAGTTCGACCTGATCGACTGGGACGTGCCGGGCGACTTCACCGTCCGCCTGTTGGCCAACCACACGATGAAGTTCATCTCCGACCCGCTGCAGGCTGGCCAGTACGCCACCGAAAGCGCCGGCGTGCTGGGCGGCGGCTTCAACAGCGCCACCTACAGCCAGACCACCGGCAACGTCCTGACCTGGAAGGTCACCGGCCAGCAGAGCTGGCAGGGTGACAAGATCGGCCTGACGGTGACGGAACGCTGGTTCGCCGATGGCGTGATGCGCGGCAAGTGGCTGTCCAAGGGCATCACCAGCCCGGGCAACAAGTGGATCGTCTGCTCCACCGGCTGCCCGACGGACACCAACGAGGTCCATACGATCAACTACCAGTATGTCCCGTCGGTGCTCTACATGGACATCGGCACGACCTACAACTACAGCGACTCGACGCAGTTCTACTTCAAGGTGAACAACGCCCTGAACACCGCGCCGCCGAACACCGGTGGCAACGAAGTGAACAACACGCTGTATGACGTGATTGGCCGCTTCTACCAGATCGGCGTCCGCTTCAATAACTAAGCGAAGCGCTCTGCTCTGAAATCGGGGCCCCCGGAAACGGGGGCCCCTTTTTCTTTGCCCTGGCGACCGGATGGGACGAAACCGCTGAAAACAGCCGGTGGAACCTGACGGGAACCGAAATTCCCCGTTCAGGCTGGGTTCATGGCGGCTCTGTCATGATGGCTTCAACGGTGCTGATGGCACCGCTTGCGCGCCGAAGGTTCGGCGCCTGAGAAAAGGAGCACGATCATGATGGAACGCCTGATTAGCGCCACACTGGCCCTTTCGCTGCTGGGCGTCTCTGCTGCCTCGGCGCGGTCCTGGAACAGCGGCCGCCATGGCGACACCCGCAGCCATTACAGCTACAGCCATGGCTGGCATGGTGACCGCCGTTATCACAATGACGGCGCATCCGCGGCGCTGGGCATCGGCCTGGGCCTTTTCGCCCTGGCGGCAATAGCATCGTCGCAGCGCGATGACCGCTATTATGACTATGGTCCCCCGCCGCCCCCGCCGCCGGCCTATCGCGGCGGCTACTATGGCTACTGACGGCCAAGTGAACGCCTGAATGACGGGCCCCGGCGCTGCCGGGGCCCGTTTCATTTTGCCCCTGCCGTTCGGGGCGGCCGGAGCGCAGCTTGCGCCGCGGGCTGGCGCGGCCTAAAGGGAACACGCAAGAACCAGAAAGCAAATGTCCCAGACCGGCGACGCCCAACCGCATTTCCGGACCATAGCCCTGATCGTCGGCGCCGCCATGTTCATGGAGCAGCTGGACGGCACAGTGCTGGCCACGGCCTTGCCCAGCATGGCGCACGAGCTGGGCGTCGCGGCGCCCAGCCTGTCGATCGCGCTGACCTCCTACCTGATCAGCCTGGCCATTTTCATTCCGGTATCGGGCCGGGTGGCGGACCGGTTCGGCGCGCGCACGGTGTTCCGGGGCGCCATCGTCGTTTTCACCCTGGGCTCGATCCTGTGCGGCCAGGCGCCCAACGTGCCCCTTCTGGTGGCGGCGCGGTTTTTCCAGGGGATCGGCGGCGCGCTGATGCTGCCGGTGGGCCGCCTGGTGCTGATGCGAAGCGTCGCAAAGCGCGACCTGATCCAGGCGACATCCTGGGTGCTGATTCCCGCGGTCGTCGGCCCGATACTGGGGCCGCCACTGGGCGGCTTCATCGTCACCTATCTGAACTGGCGCTGGATCTTCTATATCAACGTGCCGATCGGCATCCTGGGCGTCTACCTGGTGAGCCGCTACATCGCCGACACCAAGGAGGACGGTCCGCGCGGTTTCGACATTCCCGGCATGGTGCTGTCGGCCCTGTCGCTGGGGTTGCTGCTGTTCGGGTTCGAACTGGCCAGCCACCGCGAGACCGTGACCATGGCGCTGGTGCTGCTGGGCATCGGGGCGCTGGCGGGGGTCGGTTATGTCGCCTATGCGCGCAGCGCCACCGATCCGATCCTCGACATTTCGCTGATGAAGATACCGACCTATGGCACGTCGGTCATCGCCGGCGCCATTACCCGCATCACCCAGGGGGCGCATCCCTATCTGCTGCCGCTGATGATGCAGCTGGGATTCGGCTTTTCCGCCGCCCAGTCAGGCCTGATGACCTTTGCCACGGCACTGGGGTCGATTGCCGCCAAGCCGGTGGCGCCAACCATTCTGCGCCGCTTCGGCTTTCGCGACACGCTGATGGTCAATGGCTTCTTCGCCAGCGCCGGTTATGCGATCTGCGGCCTGTTCCGGCCCGGATGGCCGCCCTTGCTGATGTTCGGGCTGATGCTGCTCAGCGGTTTTTTCATGTCGATCCAGTTCACCGGTTACAACACCATCGCCTATGACGAGATTCCACCCGAACGCATGGGAACGGCCACCAGCTTTTACACCACCTTCCAGCAGCTGATGCTGTCGATGGGCATTTGCGCGGGCGCGGCGGCCCTGGAAGGCGCCATGTTCCTGGGCGGGCACGTCCATCCCGCCTTTGGCGATTTCACCGCGGCGTTCTGGACCGTGGCCCTGATATCGCTGACCGCGACGATCTGGAATCGCCGCTTCTCGCATGAGGCGGGAACGGAAATCAGCGGCCATACACCCCGCACCTATCAGTCGCCGCAGCCTGCCGGCGTGCCCGACGACCTCAATTTCGAGGAGAGCAAGGATGACCGTTTCCGCCGTCCCTTCCGGCACCTTCGCGATCGGTAGCAGGATCGCGGTGCATCGCATGGGCTTCGGCGCCATGCAGATCACCGGTACCGGCGTCTGGGGTCCGCCGCGCGACAGGGCCCAGGCGCTGAAGGTATTGCGGCGCCTGCCGGAGCTGGGTGTGAATTTCATCGACACCGCGGATTCCTATGGCCCGGACGTGTCCGAAAAGCTGATCCGCGAGGCACTGCATCCCCATGACGGGCTGCTGATCGCCACCAAGGCCGGCTTTACCCGCAGCGGGCCTTACATGTGGCGGGTCAATTGCCGGCCCGAACATCTGATCGAATCCGCCCACAAGAGCCGCGAAAAGCTGGGCGTGGAGCAGATCGGCCTGTGGCAGCTGCACCGCATCGACGGGCGGGTGCCGATGGATGAACAGTTCGCCGCGGTACGTCAGCTTCTGGACGAGGGGGTCATCGCCCATGCCGGCCTGTCGGAGGTTTCGGTGGCTGAGATAAAGGCGGCGCAGAAGGTCTTTCCCGTCGCCACGGTGCAGAACAGCTACAACCTGGCCGAACGCGACAGCGAAGACGTGGTGGATTACTGCACCGCCAACGGCATCGGCTTCATTCCCTATTATCCGCTGGGCGACGGCAGCCTGGCGGCGGCCGGCGGCGCGCTGGACCGGCTGGCGCGCGCCAAGGGCTGTACCACCGGCCAGATCGCGCTGGCCTGGCTGTTGAAGCGGTCACCGGTGATTTTGCCCATCCCCGGCACGTCGAAACTGGCGCATCTGGAAGAGAATGTCGCCGCCAGCGCCATCACCCTGACGGACGCGGAGTTTGCCGGACTGGACCGGCGGCGCTGACGGCCCTGTCCGAAGCGGCTAAGCTTCCTCCCAAAAGGGGTGGGAAGCATGACAATCCGAAACTGGCCGCTGGCCCTGCTTTTTCTTCTGGCAATGCCGGCCCAGGCGGCGGTCACCAGCCTTACGGTGGAAAAAACCACGCCGATCGACGGCGGGTATGTTCTGATTCAAGGGCATTATCGCGGGGCGCTCGATCCTGCCGCGCCCCGCAACGCCATCATCAATGACATCGCGCTGGCGCCCCGTGGCGCCGATGGCAGGGTGGGTTATTCGGCCAGCTTTGCGATTGCCCGGCCGGCGGACATGACCAGGGCCTCGGGTGTGCTGGTCTATGATGTGCCCAACCGGGGCAAGGGTTCGGCCCATGCGCTGGAGGGCGGCCACATCGACCTCATCAGCGGCTGGCAGGGCGATGTTTCCGGTACCGGCCTGCAGACCATCGTCGTGCCGTCTGCTCCCGTGCGCGGCCCGGTGTCGGTGCGGTTCATCGACATGCCGGCGGGCACAACCACCCTGCCGGTCAGGGGCGGAGCGCTGGGCGGTATCGGTGGGCGCAATTTCGAGCCGGCGATCGCCGATGGCGCGCGTCTTTATGTCGGCCATTCCGACAATGATCCGCTGGCGCAGCGGGAGCTGCCGCGCAGCGATTGGGCTTTTGCCGATTGTACCGCCGCGCCCTTTCCGGGCAAGCCGGACCTGCACAAGCTGTGCGTCAAGGGCGGCTTTGACCCCAAGCTGGCCTATACCCTGTCCTTCACCGCCGCCAATCCGCCGCTGCTGGGTGTCGGCTATGCCGCGGTGCGCGATCTGGTGGCTTTTCTGCGCCATGACACCGGCGCGGCGAACCCGCTGGCGGGGCAGGTGCGTTGGGCCGTGGCGCGTGGTGTCTCCCAGTCGGGAAATTTTCTGCGCGGCTTTGTGCATCTGGGCTTCAACAGCGCCGAGGATGGCAGCCGCGTCTTTGACGGCATCAATCCCCTGGTGGCGATGCGGCAGAATTCGATGAACTACCGTTTCGCGACGCCGGGCGGGCTTGCAAGCCTGTATGAGGCGGGCAGCGACGGCATCAACTGGTGGTCCCCCTATCAGGACAGGCTGCGCGGATTGCCGCGCGCCAGCCTGCTGGACCGCTGCCATGCCGATCATGCCTGTCCAAAGGTGGTGGAGATACTGGGATCGTCGGAGTTCTGGAACCTGCGTGCCTCGCCGGATTTTGTCGGCGGCGATGCGCGGGCCGACATTCCGCTGCCGCCCGAGGTGCGCCGCTATTACAATGCCGGCGTGCCGCACAATGGCGGCAAGGGCGGATTTTCCCGCGCCACGCCGCCGCTGGCCGCCTGTGTGCTGGCCTCCAATCCCAATCCGACGGCCTGGATCAATCGCGCCCTGTTCCGGGCGCTGATCGACTGGGTGACCCGGGATGTGGCGCCGCCGCCCAGCCGCTATCCCACTCTGGCGGCGGGCCAGCTGGTGACGCCTGCAGCCTATGCGGCGGCGTTCCCGAAAATTCCGGGCATGCCGGGGCCGCAATACAGCCCGCTCTATCAGTATGATTTCGGCAAGGGCTTCAACTATGCCGACCTGACGGGCGCGCCAACCATCGCGCCGCCGCGCATCCTGCGCACCATTGCCCAGCTTGTGCCGCGCGCCGACGCCGACGGCAATGAGTTGGACGGCATCCGCTCGCCCCTGCTGGCCGCGCCGCTGGGCACCTATACGGGATGGAACGCGACCGCCGCAGGCTTTCAGAAGGGGCGCTATTGCGGCACGTCCGGCGGGTTCATTCCCTTTGCCGTCACCAGGGTCGAACGGCTGGCCGCCCACGATCCGCGCCCGGCCCTGCAGGAGCGCTATCCCAGCCACGCCGCCTATGTGGCAAAGGTGAAAGCGGCGGCCGATATCCTGGTGGCCCAGCGATACATGCTGGCCGATGATGCCGCCACCATGGTGGCCCAGGCAAAGGCCGCGCCTGTTCCCTGAGCTCACCTTCCGGGCGGTGTCCCCAAAAGCAAAACGCGCCCGGCTTTCGCCGGGCGCGTTTGTTTTTTATAGGGTCGATGCGGCCTATTTCACGCCGATCCGCACATCTTCCAGGATGCGCTTGGCGCGGGTGGTATTGAAGATGCCGCAGGAGCAGAAGCGGGACATCGCCTCCGCCGCCTCGCGCGGCGAACGGCGGTTCTCGCGCACGAAGCTCATCATCTTCTGAGCCAGGTTGATCGACACCATGCCGTGACCGCACATGGTCGACAGCATGATCGCCTGCTTGCCGGGCGTGTTGTCGCCAACATGCTCGAAGCCCAGAGAATAGGCGATGGAGTGGCGCGGGATGCCCGCCACCTTGCAGGCGTTCTTGGCGTTCTCGATCGAGGAGGAGATGTTGACCGAGATGCCCAGCTCTTCTTCCTTGATGCGCTTGACGAAGGCTTCGGCATTTTCACGCTTGTCGAAAACCGCGGCCATGGTGCCGGCCTTGCTCATGCCCGCCAGAACCTTGCGCAGGTTCGGCTTGTTGCGCTTGCCCCAGTGGCCGAAAATGCTGTTGCTCTTGGTCGGGCGCAGCGCGCCGCCATGCAGCGCGTCACCCAGGCTGACCGGGTGATACTGGGACGCGATGGTCATGAAGCGCTTCTGCGCCGCCAGCGCGTCACCGGTCTGGCCCGCCATCTTGCTCTTGGCGGGCAGCGAAAAGACGATGTAGTCGTCGACGAAGGTCTCGGCCTTGCCGTAACGATGCAGTGTGTTGGTCATGCGTTTTCCAGTTCCTTGAACGCCTCGACGGGCGCGGCGTTGGTCAAATCACGGATTACCTTGCGGCCCAGGCCGATATTGGTCTTGGCGCGCTGCGGGTCGTAGCCCAGCTTTTCCAGGATCGGCAGGACGATCTTTTCCTCGCCATCCTCGTCGCAGCGCACGCCGACGCCCATCACCACCTGGGTGGGGATGCGCTTTTCGACGTCCCAGACGATGCGGATGATTTCCTCGCAGCGTTCCACAGGCACCTTGATCTCGATGATGGCGCTCATCACCTTTTCGTTCAGGATGTCCTCGCGGATGTCGCCGGTCTCCACATTGGTCATCAGCGTGGTGATCGGGTTGTTCTTCTCGAAGGACACGCCGACGGCGGCCAGGGCGCGGCTCATTTCCTGGAAGTCGCGGAAGCGCGCGCCGATGCCGGGGCGGCCCAGTTCGATGGTGAAGCCGACTTCGCCGATGCCGACGCGGTCGGTCACGTCATTGGTCTTCACTTCCTCGGTGCCGCGGCCGGATACGCCGGTCGATTCATGGGGCACGCGCGGATCGGAGAAGGCGCGGCGCACCACGCGCGGCCATTCCAGCTTGTCGGGCTCGAACGCGGTGGTGGGGCACACATCGGGCTCGGGCTCGAAGCGGACGCGGAAGTTCGCCAGGGTCCGGCGCACGAAGCGCACGGTCGCCGGCGGCAGCACTTCCTTGGAAAGGCCGTTGTAGCAGGCATAGCATTCCACGCACTCGTCGCGGTTGATGGTCGCGCGCTGCAGCAGCGGATCGATATAGATGGCGCCCATGGGGCAGACGTAAGTGCAGTTGCCACAGGCGACGCACTTCTTCGGATTGATACGCATTGTATTTCCTTCCAGGAAAAAACAGAAACCGATCAACGGCTTCCGTGGATTGGCGCGATTAGAACATGCCCCCCTGCCAGTGCAAGCGCATTCGGACGCAAGGCACTGTAAATCGGACATTCCTGCGAATGGTTCTTAAAAACTCGCAGCGCGCAGCTCAAAAAATGTATTTTCAAGTTTAAAAGAACATAATTCGCCGTCTGGTCGCCAGGCATGCCAATCTCGGCCATCATGGCTTCGGGCGTCCTCCGGCAGAGAGGAGCCGAGGGAGGTCTGACCATGATCCTGCGATTTGCGCGTTGCGCCGTCCTTGCGCTGGCTCTGACGCCCCTGGGCGTCATGTCTGTGGCCGCCCAGACGGCGGCCGGGGTTCCGCCCGACCGGCCGGGCGCGCCCTACAACACGCCCAGCATGAACTATGTGGCCGACATGGATTTCTTCAAGCTGCCGCCGGGCCGCAAGATGGGCTCGTCCAGCGCGGTGCGCGGCGATTCAAAAGGCCATATCTGGATCGTCGACCGCTGTGCCGCCAACGACTGTTCCGGCAGCAGCCTGGACCCGATCATGGAGTTCGACGCCAACGGCAATTTCATCAAGGCCTTTGGCGCCGGTCTGCTGCTGTTCCCGCACGGCTTCACCATCGATGCCCAGGACAATCTGTGGATCACCGACGGCCATGTCGATCCGGCGCACAGGCTGGGCGATGTGGTGCGCGAATTCTCGCCCGACGGAACGCTGATCCGCACCCTGGGCAAGCCGGGCGTTTCGGGCAGCGGCCATGACACGCTGCATGAACCCAGCTCGGTGCTGGTGGCGCCCGACGGCAGCATCTTTGTCGGCGACGGCCATACCGAGGGGCAGGGCAACGCCCGCATCGTCAAATATGACGCGAACGGGAAATACCTGATGGAGTGGGGCGGTCACGGCAGGGGCCCCGGCCAGTTCGAGGTGCCGCACAGCATGGCGCTGGACAGCCAGGGCCGGCTTTATGTCGCCGACCGCGCCAACAACCGCATCCAGATATTCACCCAGGACGGCAAGTTCCTGGGCCAGATGCACCAGTTCGGGCGCAACAGCGGCATCTTCATCGATGCGAACGACATTCTGTATGCGACCGATTCCGAATCCCGCGAAGCATCCGGCTATGGCCATCATCCCGGCTGGCGGCGCGGTATCCGCATCGGCAGTGTCAGGGATGGCGTGGTCACGACGTTTATCCCCGACGACGACCTGAACCCCGACGGCGGCACCACCAGCGGCGGCGAGGGCATCTGGTCGGACGGCAAGGGGCACGTCTACAGCGCCCAGGTCGAACAGAAGCGGGTGGTGCGCTACACGCTCAAATAAGCCGCGATCAGCGCGCGATAACGGCACCCGGCTGGGCCACGACCTTGGCCGCCATGGCCAGGCCCGCGCGCGCCGCATCCTGCGGCGATGCCCCGCCCAGCCGCGCCGCCAGATAGGCGCCATTGAAACTGTCGCCCGCGCCGGATGTATCGACCACCGCGACCGCCTGGGTGGGCATGGCCTGAATGCTGTCATCCACCCTGAGCAGGCAGCCTTCCTCGTCGCAGGTCAGCGCGATCTCGCCCTCGGTCAGCCCGGCGGTGAATTCGATCTGCGCGTTGGGGTCGCTGATGTCATACATCAGCTCGTAATCCTGGCGGCTGGGCAGGACGATGGCGGCCAGCCTGGTCATGGCCTCGAAGGCATGGCGGGCCTCGTCCATCGACTTCCACAGCGCGGGGCGGATGTTGGGATCGAAGGCGACCCTGGTCTTCAGCGAGCCCAGAAGCTCGATCGCCGCCTGGCGGTCGGCATGGTTCAGGATCGCCAGCGAAATGCCCGAGACATAGACCAGGTCGGCCGGGTCCAGCAGGTCTGCGCCGCCCGCGGCCAGAAGCTGGCGCAGCCACTGCTTGGCCGGTGTTTCGCTGCGCCAATAGTGGAATTTGCGGTCGCCCTTTTCGTTGGTCTCGATCAGGTACAGCGCCGGACGCGCACCGGGAATGCGAAAGGTCAGCCGGTCGCTGATGCCTTCGGCACGCCAGGTCTCGATCATGGAGTCGCTGAGCACGTCGTCGCCGGTGGCGGTCAGGAAGGCGACGTCGATATCGGGGGCGCTGCGCTTCAGATAGACGGCGGTGTTGTAGGCGTCGCCCGCAAAGCCGCGCCTCAGGTGCCCGTCGGCCACGGGACGCAGTTCGACCATGCATTCGCCGATGGAAATCGCGGTGGTCATGCCCGCACCAGTCCCTGGGCCAGGGCATGGGCCTCGCGCGCCATTTCGGTGACCCGGTCAAAGGCGCCGGGCGCCGACAGGTCGGACGGCACCATCCAGGAACCGCCGGCGCAGATCACATTGGGCAGGCCCAGGTAATCGCCCAGGTTCTTCGGCGACACCCCGCCGGTGGGACAGAAACGCACCTGCGGAAAGGGCCCGCCCAGCGCCTTGATGGCGGGCGCGCCGCCGCTGGTCTCGGCGGGGAAAAACTTGAAGGTGGAAAGTCCCAGCGCCAGGCCGCGCATGATGTCGGATGCATTGGCCACGCCCGCCAGCAGCGGCACGGTGCGCGCGGCGGCGGCCCTGGCGACATCCTCGGTCAGGCCGGGGCTGACGATGAAGCGCGAACCGGCATCGACGGCCTGGTTCAGCAGGTCGCCATTGATCACCGTGCCGGCGCCGACAATGGCGTCTTTCACTTCGGCGGCGATGGCGCGGATGCAGTCCAGCGCGTCGGGCGTGCGCAGCGTGATTTCCAGGATGTTCAGACCGCCATCGACCAGCGCGCGCGCCAGCGGCACGGCATGGGCGGCATCGCGGATCACCATCACCGGCACGATGCGTGTGCGCTTCAGTTCATCCTCGAACGCCATGGCTGTCCCCGTCTGCTGCGGCGCACCTTATAGCGGCCCCGCGCGGGCCGCGGTAGCCCGCCGCAACTGCCTGAACCGGCTGGAAAATCGGCGCTACTGCGCCGCCGCCCAGCCGGTGTTGGGGGTGAAATGGCCGCTTGTCCGCAGCTGGTCCAGCACCTGCTTGTAGCGGATGAAGAAGGCGCCTTCCTCCTGCGGGGTGATGTTGTTGTGGTCGGAGCGGGGCATCGGCACCGCCTCCTTTGGACCCTTGATCTCGTTGAAGGCGGAAAAGACGCCAAAGGGCGGCGAGGTGGTGTCGATGAAGCCCAGCGCCACCAGGCTTTCGGCGGTGATCGACGGGGCGAAATTGACCGGGTCGAAATAGCGCGCCGTCTCCACCACTTTGGGGTCGTCGATGGGCCAGCCGGGATAGCCGCGGCGGCTGCCATGCAGGTCGCCGCTCATGTCCGCGCCGGCGGGCACATTGACGATCATGGCGGTGATGCGGCCCGGATTGAGCCCGGCGGTGGCGAAACTCTGCTGGCCGCCCATCGACATGCCTTCGATCACCGTGGTCTTGCCGTCCCAGTCCGCGCGGCTCTGGATATAGTCCAGTGCCCTGGTGTCGCGCAGATACATGTTCAGGAAATAGGAGGTCTCGCGGTCGGTATTGCCCAGCTGGGCATAGTCGCGCGGCGCGGTCGCTTCGTCGGGCGCCATGTCGTGGGAATCCACGTCAAGGGCCAGCCAGCCTTCCTTCGCCCGATCGGTGACCAGGCTTTTCTGCAGGGGATAGACCCCGGCATATTGATAGAAGATCAGCGCCGGATGTTTGCCGCCGCCCCTGGGCACGGCCAGGTAGCCGTGAACATGACTGTTCAGGCTGTCCAGGGTGACGGTGAACAGCTCCACGCCCGGCTCGTCGCTGGGCGTGGGAACGAGCTTGGCGTTGAAGGGCAGGCGGCGCAGTTCGGCCAGCTTGCGACCCCAGAAGACGTCGAAATCCGCCGGCTTGGCAACGGGGCTGCGGATCTGCTGCGGCGCCACCGCCGCGCCGACGATCATCTTGTCCAGCTCCTGGCGGGTGGGCGGCGACTTGGGCTCGGGCGCGCCGATGAAGCTGAGCTGGGCATAGAGCATGCCCGGATGATCCAGAACGGTCTCGATGGTGCCGGTGCCGGACGACACGTCCAGAACGCCTTCCTTCAGCACCTTCAGATTGTTCTCGCGCAGTTCGTAGCGGTATTTGGTGTAGCCGGCGCCCAGAAGGGCATGCACCGTCCAGCCCGCGCGTTCGCCCACATTGTAGATGCTGTTTTTGTGGAACGGTTCCAGCACCAGGTTGACGTTGGGCAGTTCCTGCGCGCCGGCCGATGCCGCCAGCAGGGATGGCGCCAGCAGCAGCGCCAGGGCGAAAGCGGTGGTCTTCATGTTTGTTGGTCCCCCGATCCCGTTCATCACCCGCAGTGATTTTTGCTGCACTGCATGGACGGTTGATGTTGACGGTATCGTTACCATGCGGCTGTGGTAAAGTCCGCCGATCACAACAGGGGCGGCCGCGGCCTTAAGCTTCGGTAACGAACCGCAGGGGACCTGAAAGCGGGTCCCCAACAGGGCAGGCAATTGGGAGGGGACATGACCGTCAGTGAGATTGGTGCTGGCGCGCGCGGGCGCAATTTCGTCGTGGCGCTGCTGGCGCTGTTCACCGCGGGGGCGGCGGTTTCCATGCGCGCCGTCACCGCCGTGCACATGCAGGCCGAATTTCTCGATCCCATCGATCCGGTCCATGCCGGCGAGATGCTGGGCACGGTGCTGGGCGCGGCCTTTGCCAGTTTTGCGCTGACGCTGTTTCTGGTCAGCCCGGTGCTGGCGGCGATCGGCTTTCGCCGCGCCTTTCTGGCGGCGGCGGGCTTTCTGATCGTGGGCTTCGCCATGGTCGCGGGCGCGGGTGGCTTCGGCCATGTCTATGCCGCGCTGCTGGCGGGCATGGTGATCCAGGGCATCGGCTGGGGCCTGGTGGAGACGACGATCAATCCCCTAGCCAGCGCGCTTTATCCAAAGGAACGGGTGGCGCATCTGTCCACCCTGCATGCCTGGTATCCGGCCGGTCTGGTGGTGGGCTCGCTGATCGGTCTGGCGGTCGACGGGTCGGGGATGGCCTGGCGCTGGACCATCGCGCCGGTCGCGCTGTTTGCGGTGGCCTTCGCGGTGATGGCGGCGCGCGGCAGCTTTCCGCCGGTCAGTGCCTCGACCGACGCGCCGGTCTCCCCGCGCGAGATGATCGCGGCCACCATCCAGAACCCCACCATCTTCTTCTGGGTTGTGCTGATGATGTTCACCGCTTCCACCGAGTTCGCCCCCGGCCAGTGGGTGGATGTGGCGCTCAGCCAGATCGTGGGCATGCGCGGCATCCTGCTGCTGGCCTATGTCAGCGGGCTGATGTTCGTGATGCGCCATTTCGCCGGGCCGCTGGTGGCGCGGCTGGGCAATGTCGGCCTGTTGATGTTCTCGGCGATGCTGGCGACCATCGGCCTGTTTGCGCTGGGATCGGCGGACAGTCCCGTCACAGCGCTCCTGGCGGCGACGGCCTGGGGCTTTGGCGTCTGCTATTTCTGGCCCACCATGCTGGCCACGGTGGCCGAACGCTATCCGCGCAGCGGCACGGTGGTGTTCGGGCTGATGGGATCGGCCGGTGCGCTGTGCACCTATCTGGTGCTGCCCTATCTGGGCGCGATCTATGACCAGGCGCGGCTGGCGGCGGCTGGCGGCGATCCGGCGGTGCTGGCCAGTGCCCAGGGGCCGCTGCTGCACCACATCCTGACCGAAGCTGCATCGGCGGCTTTCCGCGCGGTGGCGCTGATCCCGCTGGTGCTGATCTTCGTCTTCGCCGGTGTCGCGATCGCCGACCGGATGCGCAAAAACGGGAAGGGAAGCGCCGCATGAAAACCCGACTGCTGACGGCCGCCGCAATTGCCGCGTTTGGGTTCGTGGCCGCCCAGGCCCAGCCGGCGAATGACGCCGAAATGCACCGCCGCGCCGCCAAGACGGCCTCCGGCACGCTGTTTCCCGGGCTGCTGGCTTCGATCTGCGTGTCGCCCGATCCGGCCACGGTGGTGGGCGATGGCGGCCACAAGGGCCGGCCCATCCCCGACCGTTCCACCTGGTATGCCCCGCCGGCGCAGATGTTCGACAATCTCTACTGGATCGGCACGAAGATTCATTCGGCCTGGGCGCTCAAGACCAGCGGCGGCATCATCATCATCGACACGCTCTACAACTATGCAGTCGAGCCGGAGATGGTGGAGGGCCTGAAGAAACTGGGCCTCAATCCGGCGGACGTGAAGTATGTCATCGTCACCCATGCCCATGGCGACCACGATGAAGGCGCGCACCTGTTCCAGCAGCGCTATGGCGCCAAGGTGGTGATGGGCGCGGCGGACTGGGATTCCATGGCCAGGCAGACCGCCATTCCCGGCGGCCAGCCCCGGCGCGACATCTCGGTCGATGTGGACCGTGACATCACCCTGGGCGACACCACGGTGCATGTGCTGACCTCGCCCGGCCACACGCCGGGCACGCTGTCGATGATCTTTCCGGTGAAGGATCACGGGCGCACGCTGACGGTGATCTACAATGGCGGCACCGGGTTCAATTTCCCCCACGATGTCGCCCATTACGACACTTACATCGCCACCGAGCGGAAGCTGGCCGCGGCCGCCGCGAAGGCCGGCGCCACCATCCTGATGTCCAACCATTCGGTCTATGACCATGCCTGGGACCGCTCGCGGCTGGTGAAACTGCGCCAGGCGGGCGAGCCGCATCCCTACGAGATGGGCGCCGATGCGGTGGCGCGCTATTTCAAGGTGGGCGAGGAATGCGCCCTGGCGGCGCGGGCGGACCTCAAATCCTGAGGCCTGAAATCCTGAGGCCAATCGTGTTGGTGTGTCAGATGCGCGCCACGCAGCGAAATCCGGTGTGGGATGTGGGGCTGTCGATCGCCTGCGGATGGCGCGCCGCCGGACGATAGCGGCGGCAATAGCTGTCGGCGCACAGATGCGATCCGCCCTTGCAGACGCGGCGCGCGATCTTGCGCTGGGGCGATAGGGGATCGAAACTTTCGGACTTGAGCGCCTGGCGCGCGCGCGGCGGGCCGCAACAGCCATTCTTCGGCTCCGCGCCAAGCGGCGAAAACCAGTCGCTGGTCCATTCCCAGACATTGCCGATCATGTCGTACAGGCCATAGCCGTTGGCCGGGAAGGCGCCCACGGGTGAAGTGCGCGCAAAGCCGTCGTCCATGTCCCTGCGCCAGGGAAAGTCGCCCTGCCAGTAATTCGCCATCCGGCGGCCACCGGGCATCGGCTCGTCGCCCCATGCATAGACGGTCTGGGCCAGCCCGCCGCGCGCGGCGAATTCCCATTCCGCCTCTGTCGGCAGATCCTTGCCCGCCCAGCGGGCATAGGCTTTCGCATCCGCATAGGCGATATGGACGACGGGATGATCCATCCTGTGCGCGATCGAACTGTCCGGTCCCTCGGGGTGCCGCCAGTCCGCGCCGAAGACAAAGTGCCACCATTGGCCGGGAAGGTTCAGGTCGACCGGTCCGCTGGTCGGCACGAAAACCGCCGATCCCGCCTGGGCCATCTCGGGCAACATGCCCGGATAATCCCGCGGATCGGGCGCGATCTCGGCAAGTGTGCGGTAACGGGTGGCCGCCACGAATTCGGCGAAACGGTGGTTGGTCACCGGATGGGTGTCGATCCAGTAGTCATCGACGATGGCCTGCCGGACGGGCGCTTCCTCGGGATAGAATTCGGCGCTGCCCATCAGGAATGCGCCGCCGGTGATGCGCAGCATGCCGTCCAGGGCGCCGCGTTTCACGGCCTTCGATCGTTCGCGGCTGGCGGGCATGGTGCGAGTTCCCTGTTCATCATAGCCGCAACTTGTGTAAAGTCCATTCAGGCCTTGGGGGGCCTGCGATAGCGAGCCGGCAAGCGCTCGCATGGCAAGGAGGGGCACCATGAACCGGCAGAAAATGAACCGTCGCAGGCTTCTGGAATACGCCGCGGCGACATCCCTGATGGCTTGCGGGCCCGCAATCGCCGCGCCCGCGCGCAAGAAAAACTTCGTCGTCATCTATTGCGACGATCTGGGCTATGGCGACATCGGGCCCGACGGCAACACCGTCATTCCCACACCCAACCTGGACCGGCTGGCGCGCGAAGGCACGGTGCTGACCGATTATTATGCGCCCGCCAATCTGTGCACGCCGTCGCGTGCCGGGCTGCTGACCGGCCGCTATCCCATCAATGCGGGCCAGGCGCTGATGCTGGGCCCCACAAGCACCACGGGCCTGCCGCTTTCCAATCCCACCATTCCCAAGGCGCTCAAGCCCGCCGGCTATGTCTCGGCGATGATCGGCAAATGGCATCTGGGCAGCACGGGCGAATTCTGGCCGCCGACCAAGAATTACGGCTACGACTATTATTACGGCATCCCCTACAGCCACGACATGTGGCCGCTGTCGGTGTTTGAATCGCGAGCGGGTCAGCCGGGCGTCACCCAGATCAAGCCCGATCCGATGACCCTGCAGGAAGAGTTCTATTCCCATGGCGAGAAATTCATCGAGGAGAATGCGGACCGTCCCTTCTTCGTGAACATGTGCCTTAGCGCGCCGCACCTGCCGTCCTGGGTGCCGGCCGCGTTCAAGGGCAAGAGCGAGGTCGGCGACTATGGCGACACGATCGTGCAGGTCGACTCTTTCGTGGGCCGTCTTTTGAAGAAACTCGAAGCGCTGAACATCGACCGGGACACGATGATCATCTTCACCTCCGACAATGGGCCCTGGTACTGGGGCTCTACCGGGCCTTTCCGTGCGCGCAAAAGCCAGCCCGGCTATGACGGCGGCTATCGCGTGCCCTTCATCGCCTGGTTGCCGGGCGTGGTGCGTGCGGGCGCGCGCACGGGCGGGCTTGCCAGCGGCATCGACATCTTTCCCACTTTGTGCGGCCTGGCGGGGGCGCCGCTGCCCCAGGCCGGGATCGACGGCGTCGACATGCTGCCGATGCTGGCCTCCGGTGCGCCGTCGCGGCGCAAGGAGATATTCCTGTTCATGGGCGAGGATCTGGTCGGCATTCGCACCGCCCGCTGGAAATTCCTGGAGAACAGATCCTATTCGCCCAACACGCCGTCGCCCGACCGTTATGGCTACAAGGAATTGTACGATCTTCAGGCCGACCAGTCGGAAAGCTACAATGTGGCGTCGCGCTATCCCGATGTCGTGGATGGCCTTGCCATGCGATTCGCTGCTGCGAAAAAAGTGTTCGATCCGAAGCGGACACAGCCGGAAAAGATGGAGCCGCCGATCCATTTCCTTGGCGACACCCGCCCGATCTGGAACGATTAGCGGCCCGCCGGTCATCCCGCGCGGATATCTGTCACAATTGCGCGGCACCTTGGCCTTGCAAAACGAAGGGGCCCCGCAAGACGAAGGCGTGTGGTGCTTTCGTGAAAGGAGTGCGCCATGACCAATCAGGCTTTCACCCGCCGGCGGCTGCTGCGCGGCGGCGCGCAGATGGCCTCGCTGGTGGCGGCTTCTGCGCTGATGCCGCCCAACCTGCAAAAGGTCCTGGCGCAGGGGTCAGGGCGCAGCGGATCGCTGGGCGACATCAAGCATGTCGTGCTGCTGATGCAGGAAAACCGCTCCTTCGATCACTATTTCGGCATGCTGTCGGGGGTGCGCGGCTTTGACGATCCGGCGGCGCTGAAGCTAGCCGGCGGACGCAATGTTTTCCATCAGCCGGATGCGGAAAATCCCAACGGCTACCTGCTGCCCTTCCATGCCGACAGTTTTTCGACCAGCGCGCAGAAGCTGCCATCGACCAGTCATGCCTGGGCGGTCCAGCACCGCGCCTGGAACGGCGGCAGAATGGACCAGTGGCTGCCGGCCCACCGCGACGCGGACGGCGCCAAGGGCCCCTATACGATGAGCTATTTCAAGCGCGAGGATATTCCTTTCCACTATGCGCTGGCCGAGGCCTTCACCATCTGCGACGCCTATCACTGCTCGGTGATGGGCCCGACATGGCCCAACCGGCTTTACTGGATGACGGGCATGATCGACCCGGAATCAACCGGCGGCGGGCCGGTAATCCAGAACAGGGCGCCTGCGGAAGGCTTTCGCTGGAAGACCTATCCCGAGCGGCTGGAGGAAGCCGGCATAAGCTGGCGCGTCTATCAGCATGGCGACAAGAGCCACCCGCACAACCTGCTGCGCGAATTCGCCCGGTTCCGCGACGCGGCCGCCGGTTCACCCCTGCGCGTCAAGGGCCTGCCCGACGCCGAAGAAGGGTTGTTCGAATATGACGCCATGCACGACCGGCTGCCGGCTGTGTCCTGGCTGTGCCCCAGCGCCGAGGCCTCGGAGCATCCGGTTTACATGCCGGCGGCAGGCGCCGAATTCATCGCCAGCAAGCTCAATGCCGTCGCGGCCAATCCCGATGTCTGGGCCAAGACCCTCTTCATCATCAACTATGACGAGAATGACGGCCTGTTCGACCATGTGCCGCCGCCGGTGCCGCCCGAAGGCACCGCGGGGGAATTCATCGGCGGACTTCCCATCGGCGGGGGCTTCCGCGTGCCTTGCATCATCGTGTCGCCCTGGAGTGCCGGAGGCTGGGTGTGCAGCCAGCCCTTCGACCACACGTCCGTGCTGCAATTCCTGGAACGCTTCACCGGCGTGCGCGAGCCCAACATCACCGCCTGGCGGCGGCAGACCTTCGGCGATCTGACGGCGGCGTTGCGGCTGGACCAGCCGCGCAGCCGCCCGCCCGCCATTCCCGATACCGGCGCGATGCTGCACATGGCGCGCTATGCCGCCGAGAATCTGCCGCTGCCGGCAATCCCCGGCGCCGACCAGAGCGTGCCGGCCCAGGAGAAAGGCACGCGCAAGCGCATCCCCGGTCCGCGCAGGGCATAGGCCCGCGCGCAGGCAGACGCCGCTAGCGGCTATAGGCGGTCGCGATCGATCCGGGCCGCGCGCCCATCGGGATGTCGGCGCCTTCCACGCGCGTCAGCCTTGTGCCGTCATAGTGATAGACCTCGATCTCGCGCTCACCCGCGCATTGCAGCAGCAGTGTGCTGTCATCGCGGCTGAAGGTGGTGCCCTGGCACCAGTGGCCGGTATCGGCGCGGCCGGCCGGGGTCAGTGTGCCGTCGCCCACTTTATATATCTCCAGAAGCCCTTTCACCTTGTCCCATTTGGGATCCGAGCGGACAGGCGCAGTGCCATTGGCCACGACCACCGCGATATATTTGCCGTCGCCGGACATGGCGACATGTTCGGGCGTGGGGCCGACCATCTCGCTGTCGACCAGCTTGCCGGTGGCGATATCGCTCATCGAGATCGTGCCCTGCCGGCGTGCGCCCGGCGCGGGCTTTTCACCCGGGGCGGGCAGCGCGCCGCCCAGGTCGGTGTTGATGACGTATTTGCCGTCATGGGTCACCACCGCGCCATAGGGATTGATGCCCGGCTGGAAGGCGCGCCCGGTGTAGCGTACCTGGGTTCCGTTCACCGACAGGATCATCAGATGGGAATCGCCGCGCCCCACCGCGATGGCGGTCTTGCCGTCCGGGGTGAAAACCACATCCGACGGGCCTGATTTTTCGGGCAGGGCAACCGTGCCGGCCGGTGTCAGGTGCATGCCGGCAATGGTGAAGACCGAAATGGAATTGTCGGCGCTGTTGGCGATCAGGGCCAGGCGGCCATCGGGGCTGATGGAAACGCCGCCGGGCCGGTTGCCGGTGTGAACGGTCTGGACGATGCGCGGATTGGCCGGTGTTCGCAGGTCGACCACCGATGCGGTGTCGTTGGCCACCAGCTCCGTGCCGTCCAGCTTCTGGCAGGCCGTCACGATGGCGAAGCGGCTATCATGCGACAGCGCCACCGCGGTGGGCGACCCGATCATGCAGGCGGGGGCCGCCACGCTGCCAAGGCGCCTGACACCATGGGCGGTGATGTCCAGCACACTGATACTGTCGGGTTCGACATAGGCAATGGCATCGCCCTTGCGAAGCTGTTTGCCGTCATTCGCCGACACCGCCAGTTCGGCGCGCACGCCAAGCGTGCCCACAAGGATTGCGGCCATGGCGCAGCCGGACGTCAGGATGGTTTTCATGAGAGCTCCCCGGTGTCTGTCCTGATGGACATTGTTTGTGTTGTTACGGTGCTGCTACACGCGGCGAAGACTAACGCTGGGCGCGCCGGCTTGTACACCGCATCGTGACACGCAACGGCGCGTTGCGGGCCTTTGGGCGCCGTGCATAATGCCGCCATGACAAGACTCGCATCCATCATGAGCCTCGCCCTTCTGGTTCCCGGCGCGCTTGCCTTGACGGCTGTTCCGTCAGCCGCGCGTCCGCGCGACGATGCGATGTCAGGCGCGTTTCGCTGCGGCGCCATCGGCGACACCCGCACCTGGCTCGATTGTTACTATGGTGCGGCCCAGCCGGTGCGCGCGGCCCTGGGGCTCAGGCCCGTGCCGGCCGCGCAGTCGCAACTGGTCGCACGCCCGCCGGCTGGAACGCCGCCCGCCGGGGAACAGGCTTTGCGCGACCAGGTGATGGCGGGCGCGGTGCGCTGTTCAGGCCTGCAGGATCGTCAGTGGCTGGACTGTTATTATGCCGCCGCGCAGCCCGTGCGGACGCATCTTGGCCTTTCCGGCGGCGCACAACTTTCTCCGCCAGTTCAGCCACTTGCAGCCGCTGCGCCCCCGCAGTTCGGCATGGCGGCCAAGCCGGCGGCGCCGCTGAATGGTGCGGACCGTATTGCCTCTCCCATGGCGTCCTATGCCTTTGACAAGCTGGGCTGGTTCACCGTGACCCTGGACAATGGCCAGGTGTGGAAGCAGGTGGATGGCGATACCACCTATGCCCACTGGAACAAGCCGGCGCCCCGCTATCTTGTCCGGGTGAGCCATGGCTTTCTGGGTAGTTTCAACCTGCAGGTCCAGGGTGAACCGGGCCTGTTCAAGGTTCGCCGCATCCAATAGCGCCGCCGACTCAGGTCGCAGTTTCGTGAAATGTTGATGGACCGGTGGCCGCGCGCGGCAATGCGCGCGCTACCATGTTACCGATGGGCAACATTTATCATATTAATAAGGGAAAGTGGGCCGTGACAGTTTTGGCAAACTTCCGTCCCAGGTTCCCGCATCCGTTCACATGCTGATACGAAGCGGCCGCTGCCACATGCGGTGTGCCGATTGCGAAAGCTGCCGCGATGGCTTTTGCGAGTGCGTCGGACGACGGTGCCGGGCAAGGCGGAAAATCGCGGCATAACCCAGACACGTCATCGTGTTCCCGCGTTTGCACAGACGGGTGGGGAGGCATTGTGCAATTGCGCGCGTATCACGGAGTGAGACGCAGTTGGTTTCATGTTTGTAATAATCACCCCCTGAATAGGCCACTCAAAACAGGGCGAGGCTTTCCTCTCTTCTTGTTTCGAAAGTCTCTCAATTTGTAAAACGGCCTGCTTTCCCGTTCTGCGAAAGAATTCGTGGAACTTATTCTTCGTTGACAGCCAGAAAAGCCGGTGTTGAGGATTTGTGGACCGATGGCCTGCGTCAGCAGGTCACGGAAAAAATAATCTGGGGGGAAGGCTGGCCTTCGGGCCGCATTCCAAAGACGGGCGAAAGAAAAAACAGGCAGTTGCCTGAACCCTTTCGCACGCCTGCCCGGCAAACCTTTTGGGGAGGTAGCATGAGTAACCTGACGCGCACTCTTTCGGCGGGCGTATCCAGCCTGGCAATGGCGGCGGCAGTTTCGCTTCTGTCACAACCCGCGGCTGCCCAGCCGGCGGCGCAATCGGTGGAGGCGGTGACCGTGACCGGCACCAGCATCCGCGGTGCGGCCGTGGTGGGCTCGCATGTCGCGACGGTGGATTCGACCACCATCCAGACCTTGGCGCCGGTCAGCGTGTCGGATGTTCTCAGTTCGCTTCCCCAGCTGTCCAATGCGGGCACCGCAGGGCAGGGCGAAAATACCTATTCCTTCTACTCGCCGAACATCCACAACCTTGCGGCCAGCGCCTCCAACTCCACCCTGGTGGTGGTCGACGGCATGCGCATTCCCGGCGGCGGTTCGCAATGGGCGGAAGCCGACCCCAACATCATCCCGGTGGTGGCGTTGCAGCGGGTGGAAGTGCTGGCCGACGGCGCTTCGTCGGTCTACGGTTCCGATGCGGTGTCCGGCGTGGTCAACTTCATCACCCGCAAGGGCTTTGACGGCCTGCAGATCGATGCCCAGACCGGTTTTGGCAACGGCTACAGCACCGCCAATGCCGACCTTCTGTGGGGCACAAGCTGGGACAATGGCAATGTGATGCTGGCCGCCAGCTACACCTTCGGCAGCAACATCAAGCTGGCTGACCGCGATTTCGCCAGCATGGGCGATTACCGTTCCATCGGCGGCTCCAACCAGAACTCGGTGTCGTGTCCGGTGGCCTCGATCCATCCGACATCTCCGACTGCCAGCAGTGGCAGCAATTACTGGTATGCCGGCCCTGGCGCGACCACGGGCTTTGCCAACAACCAGGCCTCGCGCCCCTGCAACAATTCGATCTATGGCGATATCCTGCCCCAGGTCCAGCGTACCAACGCGCTGGCCAAGGTCAGCCAGGATTTCTTCGGCGGCGCGCTGAACATCACCGAGACGATGGTCTATAACGACCTGCACACGGTCGCGCGCACTGGCCCCGGCACGATCAGCGCCTCGACCGCCTACAAGGCAGGCTCGGAGCCTGCGAACCGTCCCGGACAGGGCAATCCTTTCTTCCAGGCGCCGGCCGGCGCGCCGGGCACCACCGCCGAACAGGTCTCCTGGGTGAACCTGCTGTCACCGCTGCCCCAGAACCTGACCTCGGAAAATGTGATCTACAACCGGGTCAACGCCACCTACAACATCAGCGACGACTGGCATCTCGACGTCGACTGGGTGCTGGGCCAGAACACCTTCAACAACGGGCTGAACAACGGCTTCTGCTCAAGCTGCGCCTATCTGGCGCTGAACGGCACGGCGCTGTCGGGCGGCAATCCGAACCAGACCGACATTGCCGGGCACAATGTCATTTCGCTCAACACGCCGCTGACCACGGCCAATGCGCTGGACGTGTGGAACGGCCCCGGCTCCAACCTGACCTCGGGCACGGTAATTCGCTCGCTCAGCTCGCTGAACAGCACCCAGACCATCGTCAACAGCACCAACCAGGTGCGCGGCGCGGTCAACGGCGCGCTGTTCGACCTGCCTGCCGGCACGGTGCATGTCGCGCTGGGTGGTGAGCTGTATCTGCAGCACATCCTGAAGGACAATGTCGGCAACACCAATATCGGCTCCAGCTCGATCGGCGCCTCTCTGCAGCGCTATCACTACAAGCGCCTGGTCACGTCGGGCTTTGCCGAAATCCAGGTGCCGGTGATCTCGCCCGAAATGGGCGTGCCGCTGGTCAATCACCTGGCCTTCGACGTGTCGGGCCGCATGGACAGCTTCAGCGATGTGGGTGACACCTCCAATCCCAAGTTTGCCGTCGACTGGGGCGTGACCAGCGACCTGAAGCTGCGCGGCAACTATTCCACGGCCTTCGTGGCGCCGCCGCTGCTGTCGATCGGCGATCCCGCGCTGGGTTACATGTATGGCGGCGGGGCGTCGCAGGGCGGCCAGCTCAACAACATACCGGCAGCCAATTTCCCCGGCATCCAGAACATTCCGGGCGCGGTCTGCACCATCAACGGTTCGGCCTCGACCATATCGGCCTCTACCGGCTGCCCCTATGTCACGGTGGGCAATCAGGACGGCTCCAACGGGGCCGGCGGCAGCCGCGGCCTGGAACGGCAGCTGGGTGGCGGCTTCGTCAACGTCAAGCCGCAGACCGGCTTCGCCTGGTCGGTGGGCTTCGACTATGACCCGGACTGGCTGCAGGGCTTCCATGCCAGCGTGACCATGTTCCACAACACCTTCAAGGGTGCGGTGAACGCGGCGCACATCCAGCAGGTCACCAACGTTCCGTCGCAGTTCCATTTCTTCAATGTCTGCAACAACGGCGCCGGGTGCACCCAGGCCCAGATCGACGCCTTCACCAATGTCGCCAATGGCGCCACCACCGGCACCCTGCCGTCGGGCGGCACCTATTACCTGTGGGCGCACGATGAAACCAACTTCCTGTACCTGCAGATCCAGGGCATCGACTTCGACGTCAGCTATGACTTCGACGCCGGCGATCTGGGCAACTTCCATGTCGGGGACTATCTGACCCTCTTCACCAAGTTCGACGAGGGCTATGACGGGAACAATTATTTCAGCATCAAGGGCACGTCCGGCTTCAACGGCACCTTTGCCTCGCTGGAGTACAACACCCGCCTGAATGTGGGCTGGACCAAGGGGCCGTTCGCGGTTGACGCCTTCGTCAACTACTTCCCGTCCTACCGGAACTGGAATTCGACCTCGGTCACCCCGCTGGCGCCCAACGCGCTGGGCACGCCGACGTCCGGCGACCATGTCAGTCCCTGGACCACGCTGGACCTGAATGTCAGCTACACCTTCGAGGAAGGGATGCTGGGCGGCGACCAGGTCTATGTCCACGCCAACAATGTGCTGGACGAGAATCCCCCCTTCATCAACACGACTGCCAACGGCACGGCGGGCAGTTCGGGCGGTGCGTTCGGCTTCAACGCCTTCAACGCCAGCCCGATCGGCCGCACGGTGTCGGTCGGCATACGCGCCAAGCTCTAGCCCCCTAGAGCACCTGACCCGCCCGGCATGGACCGGGCGGGTCTTCTTTTTCTATTGCGAGCCGCAATTTTGGGTAAGATGCCGGCCTGACGGCATGGGGAGGAAATATAATGAAGAAAATTCTTCTGGCGGCGCTGCTGGCGTCGGCGGCGGTTGCGGCATCCGCGCCCGCCATCGCACAGGTCAAGCAGACGCGCGAACAGATATTGTTCTACACCTCCGACTGGAAGGGCGAACGCTTCCCCGATGGCCGGCCCAAGGTGGCCGACGATCTTCTCAAGCGCGCGGTGGATTGCACGATCGAGGACATCTGGGGCTATCTGCGCCAGCGCGGCTATCGTAACCAGTATGAAGGTGGCTGGATGATGCTGCATGACGATCGGCCCTTCGCCGGGCGCGCCCTGACCGTGCAGTACATGCCCGAGCGGCCCGACATGAACGCGGCGATCACCGCCGAGGGCAAGAAGGAAGGCCGGGTCAGCGGTCACAACAGCTGGCCCATCGCCGAACTGCAGGAAGGCGACGTCTATATCGCCGACGGCTATGGCAAGAGCGTGGAAGGCACGCTGATCGGCTCGAACCTGGGCAATGGCATCTATGGCAAGTCGCACAACGGCTTTGTCTTTGACGCCGCCATCCGCGACCAGGAGGAGAACCGCAACATCGCCGGATTCAACGGCTTCTATCGCAGCGTCGATCCCAGCGCGATCAAGGACATGGACATGACCGGCATCAATGTGCCGATCCGCATCGGTCGGGCCACGGTGCTGCCGGGCGATGTCGTGCTGGCCAAGCGTGATGGCGTGCTGATCATTCCGGCGGCGCTGGCCGAAGGCGCCATCAGCTCCGCCGAGTTCACCAAGCTTACCGACGACTACAATTTCGAGCTGAACCTGGCCAACAGGAATGGCGGTTCGGTCGAAGGCGGCTGGGACGAGAACAAGTTCGCGGGCTTCCGCAAGTGGATCGGCGAACATCCCGAAAAGGTGAAGATGTCGAAGGCCGAGTATGAAGAACAGTACAAGGCTTTCCACGACCGCATGACCAGGGAGCGCTGAGGGCGCGGCGGCTCAGGTCTTTTCGGCCACCCTTGCGGCGGGGAAGGACGCCATCGCGATGTCGGCGACGGCATGCAGCTCCTCGGGGCTGTCGCCGGCGGATGCCTGTACCGCGATGCCGTTGGACACGGTCATGACATAACGCGCAAGGCTGGCAGGATTGCTGCCGGCGGGCAGGTCGCCTTCCTCCAGCGCGCGGGCAAAGCGCTGGGACAGCGCCGCTTCCTTTTCCGCGCGGTGGCGCGCGACCATGTCGGGAATATCCTCGTCCCCGCAGGATGAGCCGCACTGCATCAACAGGCAGCCGGGCGGATTCTTGCCCCCCGTATCGGCCACGAAATCGGCCACGCCGTGCAGGTAGCGGTAAGCGGCGTCGCGCGCGGTCGGCGCGGTCAGAACATTTTCCATGAAAGCCTGGCGGCGCGCGTCATAGCGGTCCAGCACCTGGCGGAACAGGCCTTCCTTGCTGCCGAAGGCCGAATAAAGGCTGGGCGAGTTGATGCCCATCGCCGTGGTCAGGTCGACCATCGAAGCGCCCTCATAGCCCTTGCGCCAGAAAACCTGCATGGCGCTGTCCAGCGCCTTTTCCGTGCAGAAGCTGCGGGGCCTTCCAGCCGCCATTTCGGGCACTCCCAATAATTTTTTGCTGATCGTTACAAAATTCTCTTGCAACGCAGCGTCACCGGCCATATTTGTGCCGGACGTTACAGAATTCAAGGGGATTTTCGATGCTCGATATCGCCGCCACCGCCACGGCCCTGCGCCAGAACAGGCGTAATTCACTGAATATCATGGGAAAATCCCAAAATCGGCGGTCCGCCCTGCTGGGCGCCGCCGCCCTTGTGGTGCTGGGCGGGGGCTGGTTCGCGGTCCATCACATGACCAGCGCCGATGCGACCCCGGTCGCGGCGGCGGTTCAGGCGGTTCCCGTGAACACCCTGACGGTGGAACCGCAGAAGGCCCAGATCTGGTCGGATTTTTCCGGTCGGCTGGATGCCGTCGACTATGCCGAAATCCGCCCCCAGGTGTCGGGGCGCATCACCGAAATCCGCTTCAGGAACGGCCAGACGGTCAAGGCGGGCGATGTGCTGTTCGTGATCGACCCGCGCCCCTTCCAGGCGGCGGTGGCCAAGGCGGCGGCCGATCTGGAATCGGCCCGCACCAATGCCGCGCTGGCCAAGGCCAACCTTTCGCGCGCCGACAGCCTGAAAAAGGCCGGCGCCATCGCACTTCAGTCCTATGACCAGGCGGCCAATGCCAGCGCGGTGGCCGACGCGGCCATCGGCGCGGCCCAGGCGACGCTGACCCAGGCGCGGCTGGATGTCGACCATGCCTATGTGAAGGCACCGATTTCGGGCCGGGTCAGCCGGGCCGAAATCACCGTGGGCAACCTGGTGCAGAGCCAGACCAACGCACCGCTGCTGACCTCCATTGTGTCGAACGACGGCATCTATGCCGACTTCGACGTGGACGAGCAGACTTATATACGGGGCGTTCATGCCGCCACTGGCGACCAGGCCCGGAAAATTCCCGTGGAACTGACGGTGCCCGGCGATGACAGCCGCACCTACAAGGGTGTCATCGAAAGCTTCGACAACCATATCGACACCGGATCGGGCACGATCCGCGCCCGTGCCCGCTTCGACAATGCGGACGGTTCGCTGGTGCCCGGCATGTTCGTGTCCGTCCGCATGGCCAGCGCCGCCGACAATGCCGTGCTGCTGGTGCCCGAAAGGGCCATCGGCACCGACCAGAACAAGCGCTTCGTCTTCGTCGATGACGGCGGCAAGGCGGCGTTCCGCGAAGTCACGCTGGGCGCCAGCGTCGATGGCAGGCGCGTCGTCACATCGGGCCTGTCGCGCGGCGACCGTGTGATCGTCGACGGCATCCAGCATATCCAGCCGGGCGTGGCCGTGGCCGCGACCGACATATCCAGCAAGGTGGCGGCGCAATAGGGCGCCGCCGCGCCAACGCATTGCCGAGGGGCAAGCCGTGAATCTTTCCCGCTTCTTCATCGACCGGCCGATATTCGCCGGCGTGATCTCGATCGTCATCTTCCTGGCGGGCCTGATCGCGATGACCCAACTGCCGATCTCGGAATATCCCGAGGTCGTGCCGCCATCCGTGGTGGTCACGGCGCAGTTTCCCGGCGCCAACCCCGATACCATCGCCGCCACCGTGGCCACGCCGCTGGAGGAGCAGATCAACGGCGTGGAGAACATGCTTTACATGTCCTCCCAGGCCGCCAGCGACGGCACGCTGACGCTGACCGTCACCTTCAAGCTGGGCTCGGACCCCGACCTGGCGACCCAGTTGGTGCAGAACCGCGTCAACCAGGCGCTGCCGCGCCTGCCCGAAGTCACCCGCGCCCTAGGCGTGACCACGGTCAAATCCTCACCCGACCTGACCATGGTGGTGCATCTGATCTCGCCCGATGACCGCTATGACATGCTGTACCTGCGCAACTATGCGGTGCTGAACGTCAAGGACCAGTTGGCCAAGATCGAGGGCGTGGGCCAGGTGCGGCTGTTCGGCAGCGGCGACTATGCCATGCGCGTGTGGCTGAACCCGGAAAAGATCGCCGCGCGCGGCCTGACCGCCAATGACGTCGTGGCCGCCATCCGTCAGCAGAATGTCCAGGTCGCCGCCGGCGTGATCAACGGCCCGCCCTATGGCGACAAGGGCGAATTGCAGCTTCCCATCAATGTAGAGGGCCGGCTGAGCGACCCGGAGGAATTCCGCCAGATCGTCATCAAGAATGACGGCGGGGTCATCACCCGGCTGTCCGATGTCGCGCGGGTCGAGATCGACGCTTCCCAATACGGCCTGCGTTCGCTGCTCAACAACCGGCAGGCTGTGGCGATCCCGGTGTTCCAGGCGCCGGGCTCCAACGCCATCGCGATTTCCGACCAGGTGCGCGCCAACATGGCCGAGCTGAAGAAGAATTTCCCGCCGGGACTGGATTACCGCATCGTCTATGACCCCACCGTGTTCGTGCGCGGCTCGATCGAGGCGGTGGTGCACACCCTGCTGGAAGCGGTGCTTCTGGTCGTGCTGGTGGTGATCCTGTTCCTGCAGACCTGGCGCGCCTCCATCATTCCGCTGCTGGCGGTTCCCACATCCATCGTCGGCACCTTTGCCGCCATGTATCTGTTCGGCTTTTCGATCAACGCGCTGTCCCTGTTCGGTTTGGTGCTTGCCATCGGCATCGTGGTCGACGACGCCATCGTCGTGGTCGAGAATGTCGAGCGCAATGTCGAGGATGGCCTGTCGCCGCGCGATGCCGCGCTGAAGGCGATGCGCGAGGTCACCGGCCCCATCATCGCCATCGCGCTGACCCTGTGCGCGGTGTTCGTGCCCATCGCCTTCATCAGCGGGCTGACCGGCGAATTCTATCGCCAGTTCGCGCTGACCATCGCCTTTTCCACCATCATCTCGGCCTTCAACTCCCTGACCCTGTCGCCCGCGCTGGCCGCGCTGCTGCTCAAGGGCCATGGCGCGCCCAAGGACCGGCTGACCCGGGTGATGGACCGGCTGCTGGGCCGCTTCTTCGCCATCTTCAACCGCTTCTTCCACAGAAGTTCGGAGAATTACGGCAAGGGTGTGCGCGGCATTCTGGGCCACAAGTCGGCGGCGATGCTGGTCTATGGCCTGCTGCTGGCGGCCACGGTGGCCGGCTTCCAGCTAGTGCCGAAGGGCTTTGTGCCGCTGCAGGACAAGCAGTATCTGGTCAGCTTCGCCCAGCTTCCCCAGGGCGCCACGCTGGACCGCACCGAAAGCGTCATCCGGCAGATGAGCGACATCGCGCTCAAGCAGCCGGGCGTGGACGGCGCCATCGCTTTCCCCGGCCTGTCGATCAACGGCTTCATCAACAGCCCCTCGGCGGGCATCGTCTTTGTCAGTCTCAAGCCATTTGACCAGCGCCGCTCGGCGGACCTGTCGGGCTTTGCCATCTCCCAGACGCTGCAGGCGAAGTATGCCGGCATCAAGGACGCCTATATCGCCATCTTCCCGCCGCCGCCGGTGCAGGGGCTGGGCACCATCGGCGGCTTCAAGCTGGAGATCGAGGATCGCACCGACCAGGGCAATGCCGCATTGGCCGGGGTGATCGCCCAGGTTCAGGCCAAGGCGATGCAGGAGCCGTCGCTGGCTGGCGTCTTCTCCAACTTCAACACCACCATGCCGCAGCTTTTCGTCCATCTGGACCGCAGCCGCGCCATGCAGCTTGGCGTCAATGTGTCGGACGTGTTCGACACCATGCAGACCTATCTGGGCTCGATCTATGTCAACGACTTCAACCGCTTCGGCCGCACCTATCAGGTGATCGCCCAGGCCGACACGCCCTTCCGCGACAAGCCCGCCGATATCGCGCAGTTGAAAGTGCGCAGCAGCGGCGGCGACATGGTCCCGCTGGGTTCGCTGGTGCAGGTGTCGGAAACCAACGGTCCCGACACGGCGCTGCGCTACAACGGCTTTCGCGCCGCCGACCTGAATGGCGGGCCCGCGCCCGGCTATTCCAGCGGCCAGGCCCAGGCGGCGATGACCAAAATCCTGGACGAAACGCTGCCCAAGGGCATGACCTATGAATGGACCGACCTGACCTTCCAGCAGATTCTGGCAGGCAACACCGCGCTGCTGGTCTTTCCGCTGTGCGTGCTGCTGGTCTTCCTGGTCCTGTCCGCCCAGTATGAAAGCCTGTTCCTGCCGCTGGCGATCATCCTGATCGTGCCGATGTGCCTTCTGTCCGCCATCGCGGGTGTGTGGCTGACCGGCGGCGACAACAACATCTTCACCCAGATCGGCCTGTTCGTGCTAATCGGTCTGGCCTGCAAGAACGCCATCCTGATCGTGGAGTTCGCACGCGACCTGGAACTGGGCGGCGAGAGCACGCTGAACGCGGCCATTCATGCCGCGCGCCTGCGGCTGCGGCCGATCCTGATGACCAGCTTCGCTTTCATCATGGGCGTGGTGCCGCTGGTCCTGTCGGCGGGCGCGGGCGCGGAGATGCGTCATGCCATGGGCATCGCCGTGTTCTTCGGCATGCTGGGTGTGACCTTCTTCGGCCTGTTCCTAACGCCGGTCTTCTATGTGCTGCTGCGCGCGCTGGAAAAGAAACTGACCGGCACACAGGCGGTGCATCACCACGTCACCGAAGGGGAGGGCGGAGCATGAGCCTTTCTGTCGCCCATCACGCCGCCCAGGCGCTGTCGCTCCTGTTTGCGCTGCTGGCGGCGGCGCATCTGCTGGCCCTGCCGGCGCTGGCCGGCCTTTACCGGCGCTGGGGCTATGCCCGCGGCTTTCACTATGTGGCGGGCACCTTGCAGGCGCTGACCGCGCTGTTCCTGTGGGTGGAGCAGACGCGCATCTGGGGTGGCATCCTGGCAGCGGCGATCCTGTTCTTCACCGTCGTGGCGCTGCTCAACCGCCGGCATTATTTCTATGCGGTGCCCGTCATGCTTGCGATGGTGGCGCTGGCGCCCGCCATGATCGGCACGCTTTAGCCCGGCGTGTTTGCGCCAGCCATCAAACGGGATTAGCGTTTTGTCTCCCCTGCGAAAGGGCTGCGACCGCAGCGCACAAAATTCTGCGCAAGAACAGTTGGGGGGCTGACATGAAGACGCGCCATATCCTTGGCATCGCTGGCACATTGGGGCTTTTGTTCACCGCTACCATCGCCCTGTCGCAGACCAATGACGCGGCATCCTCGGGCCCGGCGGCCAATGGCTCGCCCGCCTGGTTCCTGCAGGACATGCAGGGAATGATCGAAACCCGGGCACGGCCAAAGCCCGATGCGGGGCTTTCCGGCTGTGCGGACGATATCGCCAGATATTGTCCGCTCCAGAACGGCTCCAGCGCACGCTATTGCCTGCTGCAGAATTCGCAGAAGCTTTCGACGCAGTGCAAGGTTTCGACCTATGCCGCCGAGACGTCCAGCCTGGAGAGCAGCCTGGGCACGCCCTATTGCTACGGCTCGCCGGTGTGCGACCCCACGCTGGACCGCGGCGGCAACCGGCTGGGCCTGAAGGCCGTGGAATGGAAACAGACCATGGGCTACAGCTTCGCCTATCCGATCACGCTGCCGGAAGGCGAACGCTATGGGCTGGTGGCGGTCGCCGTCGATTCAAAAGACAATCTGTGGGGCTTTCAGCGCAATCCCGCCGGCCGGCCGCAATTGTTCAAGTGGGACCCCAGCCACAAGCTGCTCTTTACGGTCGGCGACGACGTGATCACCCATCACGCCAAGGCGCATGGCATTGCCGTCGATGCCCAGGACAATCTGTGGATCACCGATGCTTCCGGCTCGACGGTGAAGAAGCTCAGCCCCGATGGAAAGCTTCTTCTGACCATCGGCGTGCGAGGCCATCGCGGCGACTGGGACGAGGCGCGGGGGCAGCGTTATCTGTGGCAGCCCCTGATGGTCGCCTTCAATGCGAAGGGCGATGTCTATATTGCCGAGGGGCATGGTCATGAGAGCCCCAACGACACCAATTCCACGGACCCCACCAACAATGACGGCGCCGCGCGCATCCTGCACCTCGACAGGAACGGCAAGTATATCAACCAGTGGTATGGCAATGCCGTCGGACAGGGCAAGTTCACCATGGCGCATGGCTTCGCCGTCGATCCGAAGGCCGGCGACGTCTATATCGGCGACCGCGAGGAGTATCGCGTCGTCGTCTACACCGGCGACGGAAAATTCCTGCGCACCATGCAGATGCGCAACCTGACCTGCGCGCTGGAGTTCGACCGCCAGGGCAATCTGTGGGTCGCCTCGGGCTGGGACGGCCAGTTCCTGAAGGTGAACAAGCAGACCGGCCAGGTTCTGGGCGCCGTCGGAAACGGCAATGGGCGTGGGGTCGGCCAGTTTCTGGAGGCGTCCTATTTCGTCATGGATTCCCACGACAATATCTGGGCCGGCGATACCGCCCGCGGGCGGATCACCCAGATGATCCCGGCGAAGAATCGCAGGTGAGAGCCGGATGCAATTTCACGATTGCAGATTGGCTGGGGGACTAGGATTCGAACCTAGACAGGCAGAGTCAGAGTCTGCAGTCCTACCATTAGACGATCCCCCAACACCGGGGCCGAAGCCTTGAGCCAAAGCCGTGGCCGGCCGCCGTGGGACCGCCCCTTTAGACCAGCCGCCGCCCCGGCGCAAGGCTGCTGAGGCCCCATCCCCGACAAAGGCTTTTTCCTGCCCGGCCAAGGACTTCCGCTGGCCCGGCCGGGCGCGGGCACAAAGCCGCGGCGGGTCCGCTGTCAGGCTTTGGACAAACGGCCCGGCCGGTGTAGTCCTGTTGGCGGAGGCGCATGGCGTGAAACGGGCGGAACCGGGACAGCAGGAGTGGGAGCCACCGGCGGCCACAGCGGCGCCGGAGCGCCCCTTGCTGGCCGTTCTGGACCTGGGGACCAACAATTGCCGCCTTTTGATCGCCACGCCCTCGGCCCGGGGCGGCTTCAAGGTGGTCGATTCCTTTTCACGGATTGTCCGGCTGGGCGAGGGGGTGGGCCAGACCGGCCTGCTGTCCCAGGCCGCCATGGACCGTACGATCGCCGCCCTCAAAATCTCCGCGGAACGAATCGCCCGTCTCAAGGTCCGCCATGTGCGCTGCATCGCCACCCAGGCGGCGCGGCTGGCCGCCAATGCCGATGTGCTGGTGGCCCGCGCGCGCGACGAGGCCGGCCTGACGCTCGAGGTCATCCCCGCCGAGGAGGAAGCCGAGCTGGCGGCGCTGGGCTGCGCGCCCCTGATCGGACGGCGCTACAAGGGCGCGCTGGTCTTCGATATCGGCGGCGGCTCGACGGAAATCATCTGGCTGGAAAAGACGCCGGATGGCCCCCAGAACCGCCTGTCCGCCTCGGTGCCGCTGGGTGTGGTCAGCCTGGCCGAGGCCTATGGCCCCGAAGCACGCAGCCACAAGGGCTTTGCCCGCATGCGCGCCGACCTGAAAAAGCAGTTCGCCCCCATCGCCCGGCAAATGGAGGGGCTGGATGTGCGCAAGAACCATCTTCTGGGCACGTCGGGCACCGTGACCACCCTGGCCGCCATCGCGTTGAACCTGAGCCGTTACAGCCGTGCGCGGGTCGATGCGAGCTGGCACGAAACCCGCGCCATGCTGCGGGTGGTGGACCGGCTGGTGGGCCTGGACGTGCCCGAGCTGGTCAAGATCGGGCCCATCGGAAAAGAACGCGCCGACCTGATGCTGCCCGGCTGCGCCATCTTCGCGGCGATCTGCGCGCTGTGGCCGGCGCCGATGCTGCGGGTGGCCGACCGGGGCTTGCGCGAAGGCATGCTGCGCCAGCTGGCGAAACAGTTGTGAAGGTCTCAGGAAAATGACCGGACCGGATGGATCGGGCCGCGGGCGAACCCCGGTCAAGGTGAAGAAGTCGCGGGGGCGCACGGCTTCGTCGCGCCAATGGCTGCAACGCCAGCTCAACGACCCGTATGTCGCCGCCGCCCGGCAGAAGGGCTATCGCAGCCGCGCCGCCTTCAAGCTGGTCGAGCTGGACAGCAAGTACCGCTTCCTGAAAAAGGGCGCGCGGGTGCTGGACCTTGGGGCCGCGCCCGGCGGCTGGAGCCAGGTCGCCGCCCAGCGCGGCGCCACCGTGGTGGCCGCCGATGTGCTGGAGATGGAATCGCTGCCCGGCGTGACGGTACTCCAGGCTGATTTGACCGACCCGGATGTGCCCGGACAGTTGAAGGATGCGTTGGGCGGGCCCGCCGACCTGGTGCTGACCGACATGGCCGCGCCCACCACGGGCCACCGCGCCACCGACCATATCCGCACCATCGCGCTGGTGGAGATCGCGCTGGATGTGGCGCTGGACGTCCTCAAACCCGGGGGCGCGTTCGTCGGCAAGGTGTTCCAGGGCGGGGCGACCGGCGATCTGCTGGCGCGCATGAAGCGCCATTTCCGCGAGGTGCGCCACGTCAAGCCGCCGGCCAGCCGCGCCGAGTCGGTGGAGCTGTATGTCGTGGCGCTTGGCTTCAAGCCGTAACCTTCAAGCTGCAAGTGGACATGCAAAAGGCCCCGGCGACAATGTCGCCGGGGCCTTCCGCATTGAAGATGTGACTTACGAGTTCGGCACGGCCTTCAGGCTGATCGAACCGATGCCAGCCGCCACGTTCAGGCCCTTGGAGCCTTCCAGGCTGAGCGGCTGCAGGGTGATCGACTTGTCGAAGCCGCCAACCAGCGCATTGGCGCCGGCGCCGACGCCGACATTGGCCTGGGCGCTGGCGCCGACATAGTCGCCTTCCAGCGCGCCCTTGCGCATGTCGGAGGTGGGCGCGAACACGCCCCACACCAGCACGCCGCCTTCGGTGTAACCGATATCGACGCCGAACTTGGAGATCGCGCCGGTATAGCGCTCATAGTGCTTGCCATTGCCGCGATAGGTGCAGTGCAGGTCCTTGGAGGAGCCGAACACAAAGCCCCAGCCGCTGGACACGTTGCAGGTCAGTTCGCCCACGCGCACGCCATGGGGGGCGGCATTGGCGCTACCGGCCAGCGCGATGCCGGCCACGGCAATCGCCGCACCGACGGTCATACGAAATGTCTTCATTCCTCATACTCCTTGGGGAAATGGAAATCCGGGAAGATTTGACGGCCGTCAGGCCAAGAACGTGCCGTGGTCCCATTCGGTTCCGGCCGGGGTTGGCCGTGCCGCCGGCAAAACGCCGCAATCCCATTGGTTACAGGGATTTAGGACAGGGCCGGGCCCGGAGCCGTGGATGCGGGTTCCCGCCCCCTTGCTTTGAATCGGCGTCGCTGATACAGGCTCGGCGCTCCAACGGGAGCGTCTTCTTCCATGACCAGACCAGACAAAGCCATCCGCGAAGCCCTGACCTTCGACGATGTGCTGCTGGTGCCTGGCGCCTCCGAAGTCCTGCCTGCCCAGGTCGATACCCGCAGCCGCCTGACCAAGACGGTGGAACTGGGCATCCCGCTTCTGTCCGCCGCCATGGACACCGTGACCGAGGCGCCGCTGGCCATCGCCATGGCCCAGGCCGGCGGCATGGGCGTGATCCACAAGAACCTGGGCGTCGAGGAACAGGCCGAGCATGTGCGCCGGGTCAAGCGCTATGAAAGCGGCATGGTGGTCAATCCGGTCACCATCCTGCCTGACGCCACGCTGGCCGACGCCAAGGAACTGATGGCGCGCCACCGCATCAGTGGCGTGCCGGTGGTGGAAAGCGTCGACGCCAAGGGTTCGGGCAAGCTGGTCGGCATCCTGACCAACCGCGACGTGCGCTTTGCCGCCGATCCGCGCCAGCAGGTGCGCGAGCTGATGACCACCAAGCTGGTCACGGTGAAGGAAGGCGTGAAGCCGGACGAGGCGCGCCGCCTGCTGCACCAGCATCGCATCGAGAAGATCCTGGTGGTCGACGATGCCTATCGCTGCGTCGGCCTGGTCACCGTGAAGGACATCGAGAAGGCGCAGAAATTCCCCAACGCCTGCAAGGACGAGCGCGGTCGCCTGCGCGTGGCTGCCGCCACCGGCGTGGGCGAGGACGGCTATGCCCGCGCCATGTCGCTGATGGAGGCCGAATGCGACGTGATCGTGGTCGATACCGCCCATGGCCATTCGCGCGGCGTGCTGGACGCGATCAGCCGCATCAAGAAGCAGAGCAATTATATCCAGGTCGCGGGCGGCAACATCGCCACCGCCGACGCGGCGCGCGCGCTGATCGATGCGGGCGCCGACGCGCTGAAAGTGGGCATCGGCCCCGGCTCGATCTGCACCACCCGTGTGGTGGCGGGCGTGGGCGTGCCCCAGCTGACCGCGATCATGGATGCGGTGTCGGTCGCCCATGACGCAGGCGTGCCGGTGATCGGCGACGGCGGCATCAAATATTCCGGTGACCTGGCCAAGGCGCTGGCGGCCGGCGCCAGCGTGGCGATGGTCGGCTCGCTGCTGGCGGGCACCGAGGAAGCGCCGGGCGAGGTGTTCCTCTATCAGGGCCGTTCCTACAAGGGCTATCGCGGCATGGGCAGCGTGGGCGCGATGGCGCGCGGCAGCGCCGATCGCTATTTCCAGGCCGAGGTCAGCGACGCCTTGAAGCTGGTGCCCGAAGGCGTGGAAGGCCAGGTGCCCTACAAGGGTCCCGTGGCCGGCGTCGTGCACCAGATCATCGGCGGCCTGCGCGCCGCGATGGGCTATACCGGCTGCCGCACCATCGACGAATTCCATACCAAGGCGGAGTTCGTGCGCATCACCGGCGCGGGCCTGCGCGAAAGCCATGTCCATGACGTGACGGTGACGCGTGAGGCGCCCAACTATCAGGGCAGGCAGTAATTTTCTGACCCCCTCCGCCCTGCGCAGCTTTGCTCAGCGTGCGCCGGCCTCAGCCGCCGCACTGCTTCGCGCTGCTGCGGGCACCTCCCCCTCCAGGCGCTTCGCGCCGAAGGGGAGGCGGGCTTGTGCCTGCTGCGGGATCAGCAAGCGTCCCGCATTCACGAACGGCTGGATCAGCAGGCCCGCGATGGTGTGCGGGCCGTAGCGGTCCTGTTCGACATCCGCGCCGAAGGTCAGCTTTTCACGCGCTTGTTCGCTTATTGGGTCAATCAGCGTGCCGAACATGCGGTCCCACACCGCAAGGCAACTGCCCAGATTGCTGCCGAAATGCGCCGGGCAGGTGGAATGGTGAACCTGGTGGTGCGCCGGCGAGAAAATGATCCTGCCCAGCCAGCCCTCGAAATGAATCGGCAGATGGCTGTGCTGCAGATGGATGGTGGTGCAGACGAACAGCACCAGCAGGACATTGGTCCCCGACAGCAGCACCGGCTGGGCCGGGCCCAGCAGATGGTGCATTACGCCCGCCGCCGCGCCGACACCCAGCGCCACGATATTGGTGAAGACCAGGCTGTCGATGGGGTGCATGCGAAAGGCGGTCAGCGGCGTCAGTACTTCGGCGGTGTGGTGCACGCGGTGGAATTCCCACAACAGCGGCACCTTGTGCTTCAGCCAGTGATCGCCCCAATAGGAAAAGTCATAGGCCATGAACAGCACCAGCGTGACGAGACCGCTGGCGGCCCAGGAGGGCAGCGCGCTGGCGTCGGCGGGGCCGAACGCACCATCCAGCGCATGGCCCAGGCCATTGGCGATGGCGCTGGCCGACCAGATGCCCCAGCCGATCAGCGCGCCTGTGGCGAAGATGTTGAGCAGGAAAAGCCAGCCATCGGCCCGGCTGGACGGCGCCAGCCACAGGCCCCGGCGAAACAGCGCGCGGCCCATCGCGGCCATGCGCGGCATGCCGCGCCCTGCACGCAGGCGCCGTCGCATCAGGAATCCGGCTGCGATCGCGCCCGCCACCGCCAGCGACATCAGCGAAAAGGTCGAACCCGGCGACAACAGAACATCGCCCAGCACCGCCGCGATGTGGTGCGCGTCAAAGGCTTGCGGGGCGGGTGGCAGGACCATGGCCCATCATCGCGCCGGCATGGTTGCCGCCGCGATAAGAAGGT
>JACKLF010000004.1 GCA_024236055.1 Alphaproteobacteria bacterium
CCGGGGCAAGGACGGCGCGCTTTTTGTCCGTGGCGGCTTACCAGCCGCCACGATGGCCCACGCCGCCGTCCAGCACCGTGGCGCTGACGCCCAGCAGGGTCGAGCTGTGACGCGAAGACTGGCCGACATCGACATCGGCGCGCACCGCGCCGTTCAGCGCGTTCACGTTCACGTCGGCCAGGCTGGAGCCGTAGTGGTTGGTGCTGCCCACGGCGGCGCCGACATTGGCGATGCTGCCGTGCGGGCCCACGCTGACCAGCGCGCCCAGAAGCGGAGCGGGCGCACGGTTGAAGCCCTGACCAAAACCATGGGCGGCAGCCGGCGCAATGGCGGCGGCGGTCAGAGCGAGGGAAAGAGCGATGGAACGAAACATGGGTGATCTCCTGTTCGGTCCGGCCCCCCGGCTAGCCGAACAAGATTGAAAGCCCACCATTGGGCTCAGCCCATCATCCGCAAGCGCCATGCCGCCCGAAATCCCGGTAAGTACATGATTTTATTGGTACAACTTCGTAATCTGGCCCGGTTGTGCGTGCCGCGGCGGGACGGCTGATCCAGCCTGGCACGCAGGTCGCACACCAAAGCTCTTCTAACGGCGCGGTTGGCCCTATATGTCCCGCCCATGCTGCGCCTGACCGACATCAAGCTGCCACTGGACCATCCGCCCGACGCGCTGAAGGCCGCCGTCCTGGCGCGGCTGAAAATCCCCGCCGCCGCGCTGAATGATTTTGCCGTCTTCAAGCGCGGCCATGACGCGCGCAACCGTTCGGCGATCGCCTATATCTACACGGTCGATGTCACGCTGGCGGACGAAGCTGCTGTCCTGGCCCGCAAGCCGCGCGGCACCGCCCCCAGCCCCGACATGGCATACCGCTTTGTCGCCCAGGCTCCCGCGCGCGCCTTTCGCCGCCCGCTGGTGGTGGGCGCGGGCCCCTGCGGGCTGTTCGCCGCCCTGATCCTGGCCCAGTCGGGCTTTCGTCCCATCATCCTGGAGCGCGGCAAGGTGGTGCGCCAGCGCACCAAGGACACATGGGGCCTGTGGCGGCGTTCGGTGCTGAACCCGCAATCCAACGTCCAGTTCGGCGAAGGCGGCGCGGGCACCTTTTCCGACGGCAAGCTCTACAGCCAGATCAAGGATCCGCGCCATCTGGGCCGCAAGGTCCTGACCGAATTCGTGCAGGCCGGTGCGCCCGAGGAGATTTTGACCGAGGCCCATCCCCATATCGGCACCTTCCGCCTGGTCACCATGGTGGAGTCGCTGCGTGCGACGATCGAGGCGCTGGGCGGCGAATACCGCTTCGAGAGCAAGCTTACCGACCTGAAGATCGAGGATGGCGCGGTGCGTGGCGCGGTGCTGGAATCGGGCGAGGAAATCGAAACCGATCATGTCGTGCTGGCGCTGGGCCATTCGGCGCGCGACACGTTCGAGATGCTGCACGCACGCGGCGTCGCCATCGAGGCCAAGCCCTTTTCCGTCGGATTCCGCATCGAACATCCGCAGGGCCTGATCGACCGCGCCCGCTATGGCCGCACCATCAAGCAGCTTGGCGCCGCCGAATACCGGCTGGTGCATCACGCCGGCAACGGGCGCAGCGTCTACAGCTTCTGCATGTGTCCTGGCGGCACGGTGGTGGCGGCGACATCGGAGCCCAACCGCGTCGTCACCAACGGCATGAGCCAGTATTCGCGCAACGAGCGCAACGCCAATGCCGGCATCGTGGTGGGCATCACCCCGCCCGACTATGCGCCCTACGGCGACGGCCCGCTGGCAGGCATCGCCCTGCAGCGGCATTTCGAAAGCGCCGCCTTTGTCGCGGGCGGGGAAAACTACCGCGCGCCCGCACAGCTTGTGGGCGATTTCGTCGCCGGCCAGGCCTCCACCGCGATGGGCGAAGTGATCCCGTCCTATCGTCCGGGCGTCACGCCCACCGATCTTGCGTCATGCCTGCCCGATTATGCGATTGCCGCAATCCGCGAGGCCCTGCCCGCCTTCGGCCGCCAGATAAAAGGTTTCGACCGGCCCGATGCGGTGCTGACGGGGGTGGAAACGCGCACCTCCAGCCCCATCCGCATACAGCGCGATGACAGCTTTCAGAGCCTCAATACAAAGGGGCTTTACCCGGCGGGCGAAGGTGCGGGTTTTGCGGGCGGCATCCTGTCGGCAGCAGTCGACGGCATTCGCGTCGCCGAAGCCGTCGCCAGGTCCATCGCCGCCTGATTTTCTGGTCGCACGGCCGACGCCATCGCTGCGCTCGGCTGGCCGATGCTCCTAAAACGCGATCTGCGAACGCAGGCCGATGCCGCTGGACGAGATGTCATTGCCCGGCGCCTCGGCATGGTTCACCTGCAGATTGCTGTAATCCAGCATGAAGCGCAGCCCCGCGGTGGGATACCAGTTCAGCCCCAGGCTCCACACATTCTGCTGGCCGCCGGGCACGCCGCCCGCAGCCGGCGTCAGAATCGGCATGTATCCCAGGTCGACGCTGGAATAGCGCGCCGCCACCTCCCAGGCGCCCAGCCCGTCCTTGCCTAGCGGATGCTCCGGTTTCAGGCCCGCAAAGCTTGCCTTGCCGGCGTCATAGCGGCGCGGCTCGCCGGTCAGCGAAAACGCCGCCAGCCCGTACCAGCCGGAAAAATCCGGGCTGGGCAGCGCGGTGCTGCGATCGACCGAGAAATGGAAATAGCCGCCCTGGCCATAGAAGCGGCCCGACTGGGCTGCCGTTTCCACACCCCATTCGGTCAGCCCGTCGGCACCGATCGCCCCGGTGTTCACCGTCTTGAACTTGTCCACTGCCAGTTCGGGACCATTGCCCAGCGAAACGCTGGGCAGCGAAGCCGCGCCCGGCGCGGTGTCGGCAAAGCGGAAGACATGCGTCATGTCCACGTCCAGCAGCCATTTCAGATTGTCGCCGTCCACCGCCAGAAAGGCGGCACGGCTGACCACTGCCTGCTGCTCGTCATAGGCGCTTTCGGTCGACTTGTTGCCGGTGAAGGCCACCGACAGCAGATAGCGATCGCCATGGGCGGAAAATTCGATGCCCTCGCGGCCCGGCGCACCGGCAATGCCGCGCGCGATGTCGGCGACCGAGGCGCGTTCCAGGAAGATCAGGTCGCCCGAGCCGGTGGAATCGTCGATCCCGGCATAGGGCGCAAACGCGCCCAGCCTGACGGCAAAGGGCTTGAAGTCGTATTGCAGCGAGGCGGTATAGACATAACCGTTCTTCTCCACCCCGTTGCCGCCGAAATCGTAGGTGAAGTTGTAGGACCAGTCGCGCCAGGCCTTGCCGGTGAACCCCACCTGGGCGCGCCGGAAGTTGGTGCCGCTGTTCAGGTCCACGCCCGCCGGCCCGCGCCCCTGCGCGAAATAGCCGGCATCGAACTGCACCAGGCTGCGCAGCGAAAAGGAAAAGGCCCCGTCGCGCGAGGCGACGGTCAGCCGCCCATTCGCCAGGCTGACGCGCGGCTGTTCATCCAGCCGCTTTTTCAGGCTGGCATAGTCCTCACGGGTGGCCGGAACCGGCGCCGCCACGGGTGCTGGTGCAGGTGCCGGCGCCTGCTGGGCCCGCATGTCCGCCAGTTGCCGCTGGACCGCCTGCAACTGCTGCTCCAGCGCGGTCAGGCGCGCATCCTCGGCGGTTCCCGCCGCCATGGCCGGGGCGGCCAGCGCCGTTGCCGCGCCCGCACCCAGCAATATCCCGCGCAATGTTGTCATCCCTTACCCCTGCAAGTGCCCGCGCCTGCCCGCCGCTACGGGGTGCACGAATCGTCACGGCCCCGTCATATCACGCCTGCCAGCACCCCGAGCGCGGCCCGGCCGGCCGGGCGCCAAAAGGCGACAGCTTGCGACATTCCCGGTGCTGCGCCGCCGCAAATTGCCGCTATAGTTTTCCCGCAATAAGGGATCGACGGTGCGGGCGGGCCCGCCCCTGTGATTGTCTGTGGGGATATCCGTGCCGAGTTTGACTGAAACCGGACGCGTGGCGGTGCGCGCATGACCTGGATCGTCAAGGTCGCGCTGGACCGGCCCTATACCTTCATCGTCATGGCGCTGCTGATCCTGATCTTCGGGCCGCTGGCGGCCGTGCGCACCCCCACCGACATCTTCCCCGACATCGGCATTCCCGTGCTGGGCGTGGCCTTCACCTATTCGGGCCTGTCGCCCGACGAGATGGGCTCGCGCATGATGGCCAACTACGAGCGCATCCTGACCACCACGGTCAACGACATCGAGCATGTCGAAAGCCAGTCGATGCCCGGCATCGGCATCGCCAAGATCTATTTCCAGCCCGATGCCGACATCCGCCTGGCCACCGCCCAGGTCACGTCGATCTCCCAGACCGCCACGCGCATGATGCCGCCGGGCACCCAGCCGCCGCTGATCGTGAACTACAGCGCCTCGACCGTGCCGGTGCTGCAGATGGCCTTCTCCAGCGACTCGCTGTCCGAGCAGCAGGTGCTGGACCTGTCGCAGAACTTCGCCCGCCCGCGCCTGTCGACGGTGCGTGGTGCGGCCATTCCCTATTCCTATGGCGGCAAGTACCGCTCGGTGCTGATCGACCTTGACCCCACCGCCATGCAGGCGCGCGGCCTGTCGGCGCCCGATGTGCAGGCCGCCTTCACCTCCCAGACCCAGATCGTGCCCGCCGGCAACATCAAGATCGGTTCCTTCCAGTATGTGGTGAAGCTGAACAACGCCGCCGACACGATCGCGGCGCTGAACGAGATGCCGGTCAAGACCGTCAATGGCGGCACCATCTTCCTGCACGACGTCGCCCATGTGCGCGACGGCAACTCGATCCAGCAGAACATCGTGCATGTGAACGGCAACCGCGCGGTGCTGTCGACCGTGCTCAAGCACGGCTCGGCCTCGACCCTGGATGTGGTGCAGGGCATCAAGGACCTTCTGCCGACGCTGCGCCAGCAGCTTCCCGAGGCGCTGAAGATCGACATCCTGTCCGATCAGTCGCTGTTCGTGAAGGCCGCGGTGAACGGCGTGGTGCGCGAGGGTGCGGTCGCCGCCGCCCTGACCAGCCTGTTGATCCTGCTGTTCCTGGGAAGCTGGCGATCCACCGTGATCATCGCCACCTCGATCCCGCTGGCGGTGCTGTGCGCGCTGATCGGGTTGTGGGCGTCGGGCCAGACGCTGAACATCATGACCCTGGGCGGGCTGGCGCTGGCGGTGGGCATCCTGGTCGACGACGCCACCGTGACCATCGAGAACATCAACTGGCACCTGGAGCAGGGCAAGAGCGTCTATGACTCCATCATGGACGGCGCGCGCCAGATCGTGCAGCCCGCCTTCGTGTCGCTGCTGTGCATCTGCGTCGCCTTCGTGCCCATGTTCTCGCTGACCGGCGTGGCCGGCTACCTGTTCGTGCCCATGGCGCTCAGCGTGGTCTATGCGATGATCGCCTCCTTCGTGCTGTCGCGCACGCTCGTGCCGACCCTGTCGCTGTATCTGCTGAGGCCCCACAAGATGGACGCCGAAGGCCATCACGACACCGCGCCCAACCAGCTGGGCCGGCTGCAGCGCCGTTTCGAGACCTGGTTCATGGAAGTGCGCGAGAGCTATCGCAACGTCCTGGCGCTGGCCATGTCGATGCGCCGGCCCTTCGTGATCGGCTTCCTGGCGGTCATCGGCGCCTCGCTGCTGCTGCTGCCCTTCCTGGGCCGCGACTTCTTCCCCGCCGTGGACAGCGGCCAGATCACCCTGCATGCGCGAACCCCCACCGGTACGCGCGTCGAGGACACCACCCAGATCGTCGCCCAGATCGAGCGCGAGGTGCGCCGCATCATCCCGCCGGGCGAGCTGGCGACCATCGTGGACAATGTCGGCCTCAACATGAGCCCGATCAACATGACCTACAACAATTCGGGCACGGTGGGCCTGCAGGACAGCGACATCTTCATCACCCTGAAGGAGGGCCATGCGCCCACCGCCGACTATGTGCGGACCATGCGCGAAAAGCTGCCCCGGCTGTTCCCCGCCGTCACCTTTTCCTATCCGCCGCCCGACATCACCAGCCAGATCCTGAACTTCGGCGCGCCCGCGCCGCTGGACATTCAGATTGCCGGCAGAGACCAGGATGAGGCGGAAATCTTCGGCCAGCGCCTGCTGCGCCAGATCCGCACCATTCCGGGCATCGCCGATGCGCGCATCCAGCAGTCGCGCAACATGCCGCGCCTGAATGTCGCCGCCGACCGCAGCCGCATGGCCCAGCTTGGCCTGACCGAGCGCGACGTGACCAACGCCCTGGCCACCAGCCTGGCGGGCACGTCCCAGTCGGCGCCGAACTTCTGGCTCAATCCCAAGAACGGCGTTTCCTACACGATGACGGCGCAGATGCCGGAATACAAAATCGACTCGCTGGAGGCGCTGCAGAACCTGCCCGTCACCGGCGCGGGCGCCAAGGAGCCGCAGGTGCTGGGCGGCCTGGTCTCCATCAGCCGCGCCCAGGGCCCGGCGGTCGTCACCCATTACGACATCCAGCCCACCATCGACCTGTTCGCCACCACCCAGGACCGCGACCTGGGCGCGGTGGCCGACGATGTGCAGAAGGTGATCGACGCCAACAGGCAGTATCTGCCGCGCGGCGCCACCGTGACCCTGCGCGGCCAGGTCGCCACCATGAAGACCGCCTTCTCGGGCCTGACCTGGGGCCTGCTGGCGGCGGTGGTGCTGATCTATCTGCTGATCGTGGTGAACTTCCAGTCCTGGACCGATCCCTTCGTCATCATCACCGCCCTGCCCGCGGCGCTGGCCGGGATCATCTGGATCCTGTTCATCACCGGCACCACCCTGTCGGTGCCCGCCCTGACCGGCGCGATCATGTGCATGGGCGTGGCCACCGCCAACTCGATCCTGGTCATCAGCTTCGCGCGCGAACGCCTGGCGGTGCATGGCGATGCGGTGCTGGCCGCGGTCGAGGCGGGCGTGACGCGCTTTCGCCCGGTGATGATGACCGCGCTGGCCATGATCATCGGCATGACGCCGATGGCGCTGGGCCTGGGCGATGGCGGCGAACAGAATGCGCCGCTTGGCCGCGCGGTGATCGGCGGCCTGATTTTTGCCACCTGCGCCACGCTGATGTTCGTGCCGGTGGTCTTCAGCATCCTGCATGAGCGCCGGCTGCGCCGCGCCGCCGCCCGTGCAAACGAGTCCGGAGAAGCCTCCTATGCCTGACAAGAACCCGGACGATTCGCCCGGACCGGTGCGCGAGCAGATGCTGCGCTATGAAAAGCCCGCCGGCCTGAAGCGCTGGGGCATCCTGGCGCTGGTGGCGGCCTGCCTGGTCGCCGCCGCGGGCATCGGCCTGCGCTGGTACCAGGGCCTTGAGACCCGCGAATGGACCGACGACCAGGCCGTGCCCACGGTTCAGGTCATTCGCCTGGCCCCCCCCGCCAAGGGCGGCGCGCTGAACCTGCCCGGCGACATCCAGGCCTATTCCAACGCCCCGATCCACGCCCAGGTCAGCGGCTATGTGAAAGCCTGGCATGTCGACATCGGCGCGCATGTGAAAAAGGGCCAGCTTCTGGCCGAACTGGACACGCCCGACCTGGACGGTCAGGTGCAGCAGGGCCGCGCCGACCTGACCAGCGCGGTCAGCGCCCAGAAACTGTCCGCCGCCACCGCCCAGCGCTGGAACACGCTGTTCGCGCAGGGCGCGGTGTCGCGCCAGGACAAGGACATCAAGGACGCCGACCTGGACGCCAAGAACGCCGCCGTCGCGGCGGCCCGCGCCAATCTCTACAGCCTGCAGGCCAAGGTGGGCTTCAAGCGCCTGGTCGCGCCGTTTGACGGCATCGTGACCAGCCGCGCGGTGGATGTGGGCGCGCTGGTCACCAGCGGCATGAGCGCCACGCCCCTGTTCACCGTCTCCGACCAGACGAAGCTGCGCATCTATGTCCGGGTGCCGCAGAACTATGCCTCGGCGATCCGCCCCGGCATGAAGGTCACCTTCACGGTGCCGCAATATCCCGGCCGCGAATTCGATGCCGAGCTGGCCGCCAGCGCCGGCGCCGTCGATGCCGCCTCCGGCACCATGCTGGTGCAGTTCGTGACACCCAATCCCGACGGCGTGCTGCAGCCGGGCGGCTATGCCCAGATCAGCCTGCCGCTTCCCTCCGGCATCCACGGCGTGCGCATTCCCGCCACCGCACTGATGTTCCGCGACCAGGGCATGATGGTGGCGACGGTCGACGACCAGAACCATGTGCGGCTGAAGGTGCTGAACATCCTGCGCGACCTGGGCCAGTCGGTGGACGCCACCGGCGTGACCCGCGCCGACCGCATCATCGACAATCCTGCCGATTCGCTGGCAGAGGGCGATCTGGTCGCGGTCGCCCAGGCCAAATAGCCGCGAATTTCCCGCTTGTGGCATCGGCGGCGCCGCGCCGCTATAAGACCGCTCTTGTGCCGGAGGAAACGAGTCTATGCGTGGATTGCTGAAATTGATGGTGCTGGCCCTGGTGCCGCTGATGGCGCTGACCGCCTGCGACAAGAAGTCGGACGCCGCGCCCAGCGCCGCCTATGACCTGTCGCCGGAGTCAAACGCCCGCTTCCTGGCCGATTATGCCAAGCGGCCCGGCGTGGTGCGCGTGGCCGACGGGCTGATGTACCGGGTGCTGGAAAAGGGCAATGGCCCCACGGTGCAGAAGGCCAACGACATCGTCACCGTCTATTACCGCGGCGCGCTGATCAACGGCATGGTCTTCGACAAGACCCAGCCCGACGAGCCGCGCCAGTTTCCCGCCGGCGGGCTGATCCCCGGCTGGGTCGAGGCCCTGGCCAAGATGAAGACTGGCGACATGTGGGAAATCGTCATTCCCGCCTCGCTGGGCTATGGCGAGGACGGCGCGGGCGACCAGATTCCGCCAAACCAGACCCTGGTCTTCGTGATGAAGCTGGTGAAGGTCGAATTCGCACCGTAACTCTTGAACCCCTCTGTCGCAGCGCGGTCCGCCAAGGCGGACCCATCGCTGCGACACCTCACCCTTCCAGGCGCTGCGCGCCGAAGGGGGAGGAATGTCCGCGTTTGCCCCAACAGGCATTGGTGCAGCCAACGCAGGCCCGCCTCCCCCTCATGCGCGTCAGCGCATAGGAGGGGGAGGTGGCCGTAGCAACGCGAAGACGCCGCGCGCAATACGCGCGGCGTCAAGCAAAGTTGCGAAGGCCGGAGGGGGTCAGAATTTATACCCTAAAGTGATACCGCTCATCCGCGGGGCCATCGGCACGCATTGCAGAACGCCCGCGGTATTGGCGATCCCGAATGTGGCGTTGGGCGCCGAATTCAGGACACCATTATATTCGGGCATGCAGACCGGCGTGTTCAGCACATTGGTCATGTAGACGCCGAAGTCGAACTTGCTGCCGGCAATGCCGGTGATGTTCGCCCGCAGGTCCAGAAGACCGTATGAGCCGGTGCGCTGGCTGGGATGGAAGGTCCGCAGGTCGGCATTGTAGCGGCTCTGCCAATAGTAATGCGCGGTGAAGGAGACATCATCGACCGGCACGCTGGCGATGTCGTGCACACCAGTCGCATAGGTGACCGTCTGGCTGGTCTGCCAGGTCGGCAGCGGAAAGGGCGTGCCCGACAGGTTGGTGGTGCCGGTGGGCAGCAGGTAACCGGCCGGCGGCGTGAAGGTGTAATCGGTATAATGCGCGTCCAGATAGCTGCCGCTGCTGGTCACCGTCAGGCCGGGCAGCGGGATCAGGCTGATTTCCCATTCGGCGCCATAGATATGCGCGGTCTTGGCGTTCAGCGTGACATTGTCGTTGGTGGTGTTGATGCACGAACCGTTGTCGTACAGCGCCTGGGTGCAGGGCACCCCGCCCGGCCCCGTCGCCAGGGTGACATTGGGCAGCGCGGTCAGGATCTGGATGTCGTGATAGTCGGTGAAGTACGCCGACAGGTTGGTGCGGATCGGCATGTCAAAGAGCGACCAGTCCGACTTGATGCCCGCTTCATAGTCCTGGACATTTTCCGGCTTGGCCACCGTGACCGCCGGATTGATCGCGGTTGAATTGATCGCGCCCGAGCGATAGCCGGACCGGGTGGTGAAATAGACCATGGTGCCGTCCCACAGGTCGTGGTCGAGCGCCAGGGTCCATGTCGGCTTGTGGAAGCTGGCATAGATATCCTTGTCGCACTGGCTCAGCGGCAGCAGCTTGCCGCTGCGGTCGGTCAGGGTGCAGGCATGGGTGATGCCGCTATAGCTGATGCCGTTCAGCGTATAGCTGCCCGGATCGTAGACGCCATTGGCGACGCTGGCGGTGGAAGCGGGCGTGGCCGGGAAGATGTCGGTGCGCGTGCCCATATGGGCATAGCGCTCGTCATAGGTGTAGCGGATGCCCGCGGTCAAGCGGGTGTCGGGGCGCACCGACCAGGTCGCCTGGGCATAGCCGGCATAGGAGGTGTTGCGCTGGCTGTTGGCGCTGCCGTCCTGCAGGGTGATGCCCTTGCCCGGCTGGGGAAAGCCGTTGTTGGGGATGAACAGGTAGAACAGGCCGCCGTCATGCGGGCTGTCTTCCTGGAAGAAGAACAGGCCCGCCGTCCATTTCACCGTGTCGTCGAAGGCGTTGCCGTTGACCGTCAGCTCGGACTGGTAGGACTTGTAGTCGGGGGTGATGTACTCATAGTCGGCGGTGTCATAGGGCAGGCCGCGCCCGATCGAGGTGCCGCGATTGTCCCACCAGCGATAGGCGCTCAGCCACTTCACGTCGATGTCGCCGAAATCCTTGTTCACCGTTGCCGACACCGTCTGGTAGTGGCCGATGTCGCGGTTGGAGACGGTCTGCTCGGTGCTCCAGAAGCCGTATTTCTGCTCGCGCAGCACCGACTGCTGCAGCGAATTGTAGTTGGCCGGGTCTGTCGACACCGGCCCCACGCCCGCCGGGCTGTAGGAGCTGTAATAGGGCGCGATCTTGTGGCCCAGAAGATCGGTGAAGCCGATGCAGGCACCCGGAATGTTGCAGATCGCGGGGCGGCCGAAGCGCAGGCCCTTGCCGTCGAAGGCACTGATCGAATGATAGGTCGAGCCGGTGTCATGTTCGGCCGCCAGGTTGGCGCGCACGATCACGTCGAAGCTCTCATCCGGCTGCCACTTCAGCGACAGGTTGGCGGCGATCTTGTTGGAGCCCATGGCCGGCTGGCTGTTCCGGTAGCCGCTCGCCGGGTCGTAGTAGTAGTTGGCGACATAGCCGCGCTGGTCGCTGACCTGGGCGGCGGCGCGGAAGAAAAGCTGATCGGTCAGCGGAATGTTGATCGCGCCCTGGACCTGGGCGCGGCCATAATCGCCCAGCGTGGCGTGCACATAGCCGCCAAAGCTGCTGTCCGGCTCGCGCGTGCGGTACATGATCGCGCCGCCCGTGGTGTTGCGCCCCACCAGCGTGCCCTGGGGCCCCTTCAGAACTTCCACGCTGTCGATGTCGAACAGCCCGCCGCTCAGCCCCACCGGGCGGGCCAGGTAGACGCCGTCCATATAGACCGCCGCGGCCGGGTCGAAGGACATCACCGACTGGCCCGAGCTGGAATCGAAGTCGCGCTGGCCGCGAATGGTGACGTTCAGCGTGTCCTGGCGGAAGGTGGTGGGGGCGATATGAACGGAAGGGGCGACATAGCGCAGATCCTCGATGGTGCGGATGTTCAGCCGGTCCAGGTCGTCCTGGCTGAAGGTCGACATCGAAATCGGGACCGACTGTTCGTTCTCGAACCGCTTGCGGGCGGTGACGACCACCGTTTCCAGCCCGTTGGCGCCGACCGAAAAGCTGCTGGGGGGCGCGCTGGCCTGGGCGGACGCCGGGGCGCTGAAGGCCACCAGGCCGGGCAGCGCCAGGGCGGTGGAGGCGCAAAGAGCCGAAAGCAGGCGGTTGGACATGGCATTTCCCCAAGACGTTGTGGGGCCGGACTTTTCTCGTATCCTGGCCCGTCAAAAATCCCCTTCGCTCTAACGGAATCGGGGGGGCCGATAAAGCCAATGCGGCGGGTGCGCGGCAAATCGGGAAAATTTCCTTGGGCGCGCCGGGGCCGCTATGGTGGCGCTTCGATTTCATGAGGCAACAATGACAAAAATCGCAATGATTACAGGCGCGGGCAGCGGCGTGGGCCGGGCGGTGGCCAAGGGGCTTTCGGCAGCCGGCTTCTCGGTGGTGCTGGTGGGCCGGCGCAAGGACGCGCTGGAAGAGACCGCGGCCCAGCTTTCCGGCGAGGCTTTGGTGGTCCCCGCCGATGTCGGCGATCCGGCCCAGGTCAAGGACGTTTTCGCCCAGACCGCGAAACGCTTCGGGCGGCTGGACCTTTTGTTCAACAATGCCGGCATGGGCACCCCCGCCGTGCCCATCGAGGATCTGCCCTTCGAAAAGTGGCAGGCCTGCGTGGCGGTGAACCTGACCGGCGCCTTCCTGTGCACCCAGGAAGCGGTGCGGATGATGAAGGCGCAATCGCCGCGCGGCGGTCGCATCATCAACAACGGCTCGATCAGCGCCGACCGCCCGCGCCCCCATTCGGCGCCCTATACCGCGACCAAGCACGCCATCACGGGCCTGACCAAATCGACCATCCTGGACGGGCGGCCCTTCGACATCACCGCCGGGCAGGTGGACATCGGCAACGCGGCCACTGAAATGACCGAGCGGATGACCCAGGGCGTGCTGCAGCCCGACGGCAAGCTGGCGGTGGAGCCGCGCATGGATGTGCGCCATGTCGCCGATGCGGTGGTTTACATGGCTGGCCTGCCGCTGGACGCCAATGTCCCCTTCCTGACGGTCATGGCGACCAAGATGCCGCTCTATGGGCGCGGCTGACGCCGCACGATCGGTGACATTTGAGATGGTAACAGCCCCGATCCCGCCCGGCGGCCGCCGGGCGGGACGGAAATTTTGACGCAAAACTGCAAAATTGGGCTCCCAACCGGCCCCGGTCGCACCCAAAACCGGTGGGCATTTGCCCCGGCCGGCCGATTTCGGAACCCCACCCCCTTGTGCGCTGCGGCACCAAACACGATATTGAGCGTTAATAGGACTCGCCGGTAACGGTATTTTATTGCAGATCAGCTATTTGGTGGGGCATGAGCAATCGTAGCGCAGTTTTTGGAGCGCTTTGCGCCGTCCTGGCCCTTGGGGCCTGCACCACCTCCGATCCGGAGGCGCTGGCGCAAAACGACCCCTTTGAGCCCACGAACCGGGCGATCTTCGACTTCGACATCCAGGTCGATCACGCCGTCGCGCGGCCGCTGGCGAAATTCTATCGCAGCGCGGTCCCGGCCGTGGCACGCCAGGGCGTGCACAATGCGCTGACCAACCTGAATTCGCCGGTCGTCTTCACCAACGACGTCCTGCAGGGCGAGGGCGACAAGGCCACCGACACCTTCGGCCGTTTCATGGTCAACTCCACCGTCGGCCTGGCGGGCCTGATCGATGTCGCCACCAAGCTGGGCATCCCCTATCACGACAATGATTTCGGCATCACCATGGGCAAGTGGGGCTCAGCGGAAGGTTCCTACCTGGTTCTGCCCTTCGCCGGCCCCAAGCCGCCGCGCGACCTGGTCGGCACCGGCGTGGACATCGCCTTCGATCCCACCACCTATATGAGCTGGAACAATTCCACGCTTTACATGATCGTGCGCGGCGGCATGGGCGTTCTGGACGAACGCACGGCCACGCTGGATCAGGTGGAGTCGATCGAACGCTCGTCCATCGACTTCTACGCCACCACGCGCAACCTGTACCGCCAGCATCGCAACGCCCAGATCAATGGCGGCACCGACCTGGACAACCTGCCGAACCTGTAGGAACGCAGACGGCGCAATCGCGCTATTCCGCTGGCGACGGTGAGGGCTGGCCCGTGTGATCCTCGGGCCTGTCGCCCATGATCCCGTGATAGGACCGGTTCCACAGCCGCTTGCCCCAGTTGCCGAAGCGATCCATGTACAGGAACACCACCGGCGTGGTCAGCAGGGTGAGCAGCTGGCTGGCGATCAGCCCGCCGATGATGGTCACGCCCAGCGGCACGCGCAGCTCCGAGCCCTGGCCGAAGCCGATGGCCAGCGGCAGCGCGCCCAGCATGGCGGCCAGCGTGGTCATGATGATGGGCCGAAAGCGCAGCAGGCAGGCCTCGCGCACGGCTTGCGTGGCCGTCAGGCCGCGGGCGCGCTCGGCGTCGAGCGCGAAGTCGATGATCAGGATGGCGTTCTTCTTGACGATGCCGATCAGCAGGAACACGCCGTGAAGGCGATCAGGTCGAGATTCCGGCGCCGAACATCAACAGCCCCAGCACCGCGCTTGCACCTGCGACGGCAGGGGTGGACGGGATCGTCACCGGATGGATGAAGCTCTCATAGAGCATCCCCAGCACGATATAGATCGTCAGGAACGAGCCAGCACCAGGAAGGGAGCAGGTTTGAAGGGCTGGCGAACAGTTTCAGCGTACCCGCCTCCTCGCCGTGAATGGTCAGAGAACTTTTGTTGATTTTGCGCCATGGTGTCCCTGGATGGCGGCAGCCGCCTGGCCCATCGAGACGCGCCCTGCGGCGGTTGAACGAAGGTCGTGGCCACGAACGGTCCCTGGTGATTGACCGACAGGGCGTGCCCGGCCATAGGAGAGCGAAAAGCCGACAGCGGCACCATGGTTTCGACCTTGGTGGACGGCGACACCCGTGGAAGTGCGCCGCCGCCGCTGTTGGCCAGGGCGTTGAGCTGCTGGTTCTTCACCGCATCTGGGCCAGCTGCTGGAAGGCCGCGCTGGTGGTGCTCGTCATTGACGCCCGCCACCGGCGTAGCCTTGGCGCCGCGGCCCGTGCCGCACCGTGCCGCCACCGCACCGCCCGGAGTGCTGACATAGATGTCGCGCAGGTTTGGGTTCTGCCAGACTCCAGCGCCTCCATCACCACGTGATACTGGTTCTTGTCCTTGTAGTCGTTCGAGACCTGGCGCTGGCTGAGCGTCATACAGCGTGTTATTTGATCTGGGTCATGTTCAGGCCCGGCGGGCGGCGGTTGCGGTCGGCCTTCAACATGACCTCCGGGCGCACCGCGCGGTGGAATTGGGGTCTTCAGCTGGGGCACGCTCTGCAGCGCCTGGGTGATCTTGGGCACCCATTCGATTCAGCTCGTCAGCGTCGCCCAGCACCGTATACTGGTAGTTGCCGTTGCCCTGGCGCCCGCCGCGCGGATGCCGCCGCTGGAGAACAGGAACATGCGCGCGCCCGCGACCTTTTGCACCAGCTTGGGGCGCAGCCGCTCGACCACGTCGTCGCTGGAAAAGCCCGCAAGTCACCGCTGGGTGGTAGAAAACATTGCCGGGTGGAGGCGCCGCCGCGCCTTCACCCCCGCCGCCAGCCGAACCGCACGTCGCCACCGCCGGATCAGCGCGGATGATGTCGACGAACTGGGTGAACTTGTCCTGCAGCGGCTGGAAGGAGATGGACTGGTCGCCGCGAATGCAGCCGAACAGCATGCCGTTGTCCTGGTCGGGGAGAGAACCCTTGGGCGTGATGCCGATCAGGTAAGTTCAACCCCACCGTGATGAACAGCATAGCCGCGCCAGTGGTCTTGGGGTTATCAGCGCCCAGGCCAGGGGTGCGGCGCAACGAAATCAGCGATGCGATCGAAAGCGTTCTTCACCCAGCGCATCGTACCGCGCCCGAGCCAGCATGTCAGATAGGCGCACATCATCGGCGTGAGCGGTCAGCGACACCGCACCAGCGACACGCCGATGGCCGCGTCAGGGTGACAGCAGCTTCAGTGGAACACCCGCCGACAATACCGCTCAGCAGGATGGAAAAACACCGCCACCAGCGAGATCACGACGCCGAAGCACGGTGAAGAGCTGGCTTCCAGAGGCGCCCCTTCATAGCGGCAGTCATCAGTCCTCGCCATTTCAGATGCCGGGTGTTTCCAGCACCACGGTCATGTTGTCGACGGCAAACCGGTCAGGACGATCAGCGCCATCAGCGAGGCCCAGCCAGGCTGAAGCCCATCAGGTACATCACCCCGGTACCCAGCAGCATTAGCCCGGCAGCACGGTGGTCGGCACCAGCGTGGCGGTGAAATTGCGCAGGGAACAGGAACACCACTGGGATCCCGCCAGGACGGTGGAGATGATCAGGGGTGATTCCACGTCATGCACGGCGTTGCGGATTCGACTTTCTGTGTAAGCAGCTGCTGACCTGGATGGCGGGCGGCGGCAGCCTGAAGCGCCGGCATCTCGGCGGATGCGATCCACCGTCTCGATGACATTGGCGCCCGGCTGCTTGGTATTCAGCACCAGCACGGCCAGGGCAGCCGTTGGCGATGCCAAATGGCGGATATTCTCCTGGTATCGCGGTTCGGCCACGTCCTGCAGGCGCACGGCCGCGCCGTTGCGATAGGCGATGATCAGGGACTTGTATTCATTGGCCGGTGCTGGCGCGGTCGTTGGCATAGACCTGATGATAGGTCTGTTCGCCCTGCTGGATGTCGCCCTTGGGAAGCGGCGGAAAATGGCGGCGCGCATCCTCAGCCCGATGCCGTATTTGAACAGGGCGCGGGTTCCAGGTCATTGCGGATCGCCGGCGGCAGGCGCCCGACAGCGACACGTCGCCCGCCCGAAAATCTGCGGCAGCTTCTGCTGGATGTTGGGCTGGTCGTAGATCTGGCGCGTCAGGGTCCTGGGGAGTCATCGCCAGCACCGGATCGGCTGGTCGGCAGGATTGATCTTGCGATAGGTGGGATTGGAACGCAGCGCCGCGGGCAGGTCAGCGCGGCAGCATTGATCGCGGCCTGCACGTCGCGCGCAGCCCCGTCTATGTCGCGGTGACCGCCGAACTGCAGCACCACATTGGTCGAACCGACATTGCTGGGCTGGTCATCTCCATCACGCCAGCGATGGTGCCCCGGGTGCCGCTCCAGCGGTATGGCCACGCTGCTGGACGCGGATTTTGGGACTGGCCCCAGCCACCGTACTGGCGCTGACCACAATGGTGGGATGTCGATATTGAGCAGCGGCGCGACCCCGGCAGCAGGGAAGTAGGCCGTTCCGCCCACCAGGCCCAGCCCCAGCGCCAGCAGCGTGGTCGCGATCTTGCGGCGGATGAAGAGGGCCGAAGGTTCATTCCGCCGGCTCCGGCAAAGGATGCCCGCGGCGGCACCGCGCGCCAGTCGCGCAGGTCGTTCCCCAATGATCAGAAATAGATATAGATCACCGGCGGCGTTGAACGGGGTCAAGCGCTGGCTGACGATCAGCCCCTTACGATCGATACAGCGGATGGCGCAAACCGGGCCATGCCGCCGCGCCAGCATCAGCGGCACGGCGGCGGCCAGCGCGGCCAGCGTGGTCATCAGGATGGGGCGGAAGCGCAGCAGCGCGGCCTGGTGGATGGCCTCCTGTGGCGGCTTTCCTTCGCCCCTTTCGGCCTCGATGGCGAAGTCGATCATCATGATCGCGTTCTTCTTCACGATGCCGATCAGCAGCACCAGGCCGATGATGCCCACCACGTCCAGCGCGTGGCCGGTGAGCATCAGCGCCAGCAGCGCGCCGATGCCGGCCGAAGGCAGCGTGGACAGGATGGTGAGCGGGTGCACGTAGCTCTCGTACAGCACGCCCAGCACGATGTACACGGTGATGATGGCGGCCAGGGATCAGCAGCACCTCGTTGGCCAGCGCCAGCTGGAAGGCGAGCGCGAACCCTCGAAACTGGGTGGTGATGCCCGGCGACGGACGGCCGCTTCCTCCGCATCGTGGTCCGGTTGTGCCGTGCCCAGCATAGCGGGCGTGACGTCGAAGGAGAAATTCGCCGCCAGGGCGGGCAGGTGGTCGATCTGCAGCCAGGGTCTGGCGTTCTCGATCGGGCGATGGCCGACAGCGGCTTACAGCCGCCGCCCGAGACGGCGGGCCGGGTAATCCTTCAGCGATTCGATGGAGTTCTGCAGCCGCGGATCGGCTTCCAGGATCACGCGGCGCTGGTTGGATTCGGTGAATGGTCGAGATGAGCCGCTGGCCAAACTGTCGCCACAGCGCATTATCGATTATCGCGGCGGTAACGCCGAAGCGGGCGGCGGTGTCGCGGTCGACATTCAGATAGGCCGACAGCCCCTTGTCCAGGAAGGATGTCGGACATTGCGCTCAGCTGCTTGTTCAGTTCGGCCAGCAGCTTGGGCACATAATCGTCCAGCGCCGTTGGTCGCCGCCTGCAGCACGAACTGGTACTGGGCGCGCGACACGGTGAATTGATGGTCAGGTCCTGCACCGGCTGGAGATGAAAGGTGATGCGGCACCGCGCGGCGTCGGCGGCCAGCCATCCATCACGTCCTGTACGCCGTCGCGTTCGTCGCAGGCTTCAGGTTGATCCAGAAGCCGGCCGCGTTCATCGTGGTTGGTGTGATACACGCCATTGAAGGACGACAGGCTGGCGACATCCGGGTCTTTCAGCGCGGTCGGCGTGCTGCTGGCGCCTGGCCATGGCGTCGAAGGAACGGTCGGTCGCCTCGGTGACCGCCTGGATGAAACCGGTGTCCTGCGGGAAGAAATATGGGAATGGCGATATAAAGAAGAACGGTCAGCACCAGCGTGCCCCGCGCTACCAGCAGTGTCATGCTTTGATGGTCCAGCACCGAACCAGCAGCCGGTCATTCGGCGATGCGGTCGTAATGGGCCCCACTCAGTGCGGCGGCGGAAGCTGCCCTGGCGCTTTTCCTCTTTACTCGTGGCTGCGCAACGCGCAGCGCAACATGGGCACCAGCGTGAGCGAGACCAGCGCCGAGATCAGGATGGTGATGGCCAGCGTGACGGCGAACTCGCGGAACAGCCGCCCGATCACCTCCTGCATGAACAGCAGCGGGATCAGCACCGCGATCAGCGACACCGTGAGCGAGATGATGGTGAAGCCGATCTCGCCCGCCCCGTCCATCGCCGCCTGGAACGGCGGCTTGCCCATCTCCCGATGGCGGGAAATGTTTTCAATCATCACGATGGCGTCGTCCACCACGAAGCCGGTGGCGATGGTCAGCGCCATCGGCGACGGGTTGTGATTGAGCAGATAATACCGTAGGTACATCGCCGCGAAGGTGCCCACGATCGACAGCAGCACCGACGGCGAAGAATGAAGAGGTCGCCGGCACGCTGCGCGGAAGACGCCAAAGTCACCAGCACCACCAGCACCACGGCCAGCATCAGACCGAACTGCGTCGGCAACCGACGAGCGGATGAATCTCTGTGCGGTCGGTCAGGTTTTCCGTCATTCGATGCGGGAAGTCCCGCCTGGATCTGCAGCAGCAGCGCATGATTCCTGGTCCACCACCTCGATGACGTTGGCGCCGGGCTGGCGCTGGACGTTGATCAGAACCGCGGCGTCGCAGTTCCTTGGCACCACCAACGGTGTTTTGTGCGCCTTCCAGCACGGTGGCGACATCCGACAGGAACGGCGCGCCGTTCGCCTTAGGCGATGACGATGTTGTAGGCCTCGGCGCTCTGCAGCTGGTCGTTGGCGTTGATTGTTGATGGTGTAGGACTGGGAAGCGCCGTCAAAAGCTGCCTTGGGGGCGTTGGAATTATTGTTGGCGATGGTGGTGCGCAGGTCGTCGATGTTCAGGCCCAGCGCCGCAAACTTCTGGATGTGGCCTGCACGCGCACGGCCGGGCGCTGGCCGCCCGGTAGCGACGCAGGCCCGCCCGAGCTGGGAAGTCTTCTGGGCGATGCGGGTGTCGGCCGATTCGTTGACCTGGGTGATCGGCAGAATTGGTCCGACTGATCGCCAGGGTGATCCTGCCAGCGCGCATCAACGGATTGACCTTGGCATAGATCCGGTGGGGCGGGAAGGCTGCGGCAACAGGTTGGAGCCGGCACGTTGATCTTGACCTGCACTTCCTGTTCGGCGATGTCCAGGTTGAGCGACGGTCGAACTGCAGGGAATTGATGACCGAGGCCGGCCGAGGAGATGGACGACATCTCCTTCAGGCCCGACATCTGGCCGAACTGCCGCTCCAGCGGCGCGGTGACCGATGTGGTCATCACATCGGGGCTGGCGCCCGGCAGGAAGGTCTGCACCTGGATGGTGGGATAATCCACCTCGGGCAGGGCCGAAAGCGGCAGGAACTTGTAGCCGGTAATGCCCACCAGCAGGATGGCGATCATCAGCAGCGTGGTGGCGACCGGACGCTGGATGAATGGCGCGGATGGATTTGCGGATGGCGGCGGGAGCGGCCCGTCCTGCGGCGCCGGTGCCGAAGCGGTCGTGCTCACGGACGCGGACCGCCCTGAGCACCCCCGGCGCGCGCGCCGCGCCGCATCTGCGCCAGCGCCTTGGAGCAGGGCTCGCTCAACTGCTGGCGGTTGCGGAACAGGCAGGTGCGCATCTCACGGCTGCCGGCGGCGGCATCCGGGCACAGCTTCTTCAGGTCGTCGCTGCACGACTTGTTCATCGCCTCGGCCAGCTCGGCGCGGCGCGCCGCACGGGCCGCGTCGTCGGCATTTTCCGACGGCGCGGCGATCTTGACCGACTGGTCGGGAACATCGACATCGGCGCCGTCGCGCAGGCGGTCGGCGCCGTCGACCACCACCGTGTCGCCGGCCTTCAGGCCGTCCACGATCTGGATGCGGTCGCCGTCCTGCACGCCGGTCTTGACGGTGCGCTGAAGCACCGTCTTTTCCGGCGTCACCACGAAGACATAGCTGCCGTCCGACCCGCGCTGGATCGCCGCCACCGGCACCACCGTCTGGTGATGCAGCGTGTTGACCAGAAGCCGGACATTGACGAACTGCGCCGGGAACAGGCGGTGGTCTTCATTGTCGAACATGGCGCGCATCTTGACCGAGCCGGTCGACGGATCGACCACATTGTCCACGGTCGACAGGGTGCCCGTGGCAATCTTGCTGGTCTGGGTGCGGTCGTAAGCGTCGACCTGCAGCTTGGCGCCTTCGCCCAGGCGCGCCATCACCGGCCGCACATTGTCTTCGGGAACCGTGAACAGCACCGACATGGGCTGAAGCTGGGTCACCACCACGATGCCGTTGGCCTGGCCGGCTGAAACGATATTGCCGATATCGACCAGGTGAATGCCCACCCGCCCGCTGATCGGCGAGACCACGCTGGTATATCCCAGGTTGATGCGCGCGGTTTCCACCGCGGCCTGATCGGCCACCACAACGCCCTGATAGGACTGCACCGTCGCGGCCTGGGTCGCCACCTGCTGCTGGGCGATGGCGTTCTGGGCCTGCAGCGCCTGATAGCGCTGCAGGTCGACCTTGGCATTGGCCAGGGTGGCGCTGTCGCGCGCCAGCTGGCCGCGCGCCTGGTCCAGCGCCGCCTGGTAGGGCCTGGGATCGATCTGGGCCAGCACATCGCCCGCCTTGACCATCTGGCCTTCGGTGAAGTTCAGCTTGATCAGCAGGCCGCCGACCTGGGGCCGCACCGTGGCGGTCGCCATCGGGGTCACCGTGCCCAGCGCGTTCAGCGTTACGTCAATGTCACTGTCCTGGGCCACGGCCACGCCCACCGGCTGGGGGCCCTGGTTGAAGCGCAGATTCTTCTGGGGGCGCGGATAGATCGCCCAGATCAGCAGCGCCAGCAGCGCCAGGCCGACGACGAACCACACCACGCGCGACAGGCGCGGGTTGCGCCCGCTCCAGCGCTTGATCCCCCGCCATGCACGGCCGACCGGCCCCGGCGGGGGCGCATCGGGATCACGGAATTCATGGGCGCTGCGGTCGATATTCATCGGGGATCCGTATGGCTGGGGCGCAATGTCACAAAAGGGCCGAAAAATCCGGGAAGCCTGCGGCTCTGCCTAACGCTGCGAAGCTGAACACAGGATGAAACTATACCTTATCCGACAGGCAGCCTGATATACGTCAGTTGAGGCGGATATTTGTCGAAACTGTCCCGGCCGGTCATCACCCGCGCCGTCGCGCCGGATCTCCCGGCTGCCGGGGCTTTTGGCCGCTGGCGCGAGCGCGGCAATAAGGCTATGTCGCGGGGCCCGCGCCCCTTTGCGGACAAAGCGCGGACCACCCCCCTCGGCCAGCGCACCCCGGTTGGCGGAACCGGGCCATTAATAACAGGAAACAGGCGCAGCGCGTGATCCCCCATTTCTTTCACTGGCTCTTTCACGATGCACAGACCTGGGTCACCAACACCGCCCAGGCCCATCCCTGGTGGTCCTTTCCCATCGCCTTCACCGTCGCCTTCAGCGAATCCTTTGTCGGCATCTCCTTCATCGTGCCCGGCACGATCCTGCTGGTGACGCTGGGCGGGGTCATCGGCGCCAGCGATATCGGCATTTTCCCGGCCTGGTCGGGCGCGGTGCTGGGCTCGATCCTGGGCGACTGGATCAGCTGGTGGATCGGCTATCACTATCACCGCCAGATCCTGCATATCTGGCCCTTCAGCCGCTATCCGGCCCAGATCGACAAGGCGCTGCATTTCTTTCACCGCTGGGGCACCGCGGCCATCTTCATCGGCCGCTTCATGGGCCCCTTCCGCGCCACCGTGCCGCTGGTTGCGGGGATGAGCGAGCTGGAGTTCTGGCCCTTCCAGATCGCCAATGCCGCCAGCGCCTTCCTGTGGGCCTATGTGCTGCTGGCCTTTCCGGCGGTGGCGCTGCGCTTCCTGATCGCCTGACGCACGAGACCTTTGAGCGACTTTGGCAGAATTATATTTCGGTAAGCGGTGCGGCGGTGGTCATGCCCGCACGCCGGTTAAAGCGGCGGTAAGCCAAGTCGCGGCAAGCTGAGCGCCATGGCCAGCAAGTTCGGACAATTGGCGCGCAGCATGGGCCGGCTGATACCGCCGGCGCTGCTGCGCCATGCCGGACAGCCTGCCGCCCTGTTCTTTCATGGGGTCGAGCGGGACACCCTGGATGGACGGGTCCAGACCAATCACCACGAACTGGCGGTTTTCGAGGCCATCGTGGCGGTGCTGCGCCAGCAGTTCGACGTGCGTCCGCTGACCGATATCGACGCCGTTCTGGCCGCCCCCCAGGACCACCCGCGCGCCGTCTTCCTGATGAGCGATGACGGCTATGCCAACACCCTGTCGACGGCGGCCCCGGTGCTGGACGGGCTTCCCTGGACACTGTTCGTTTCGACCGCCCATATCGGGACCGGCCGCCCCAACCCCATTTTCCTGGCCCGGCTGTTCTATTTCTACGCTCCGAACGGTGTTTACAAATTGCCGCATCTGCCCGGAACCGTGGTGCTGGCCGACGCGGAAAGCCGCCAGGCGGCCGCGCAGGCGGGGATCGACCCCTTGCGCCTGCTGCCCGGCGAAAAGGCCGAGGAAGCCCTGGCCGCCATGACCGCCAGCTTCCCCCCCGACCAGTTGGCCGCGCTTGTCGCCCGTTTTACCTCGGAGCATTTCCTGGACTGGGACGGGGTGCGCGCCCTGAAAACCCGGGGGGTGGAGATCGGCGCCCATGGCGACAGCCACTGGCCGATGCATGCCCTGCAACGCCCGGACTGGCTGACCCGCCAGGCGGCGGGCGCCCGCGCCCGTATCGAGGCCGAGGTCGGGCCCTGCCGGTTCTTCGCCTATCCCTTTGGCAATATTCCCGATATCGGCCCCGGCGCCTGGCGCGCGGTGCGTGAAGCCGGCTTCACCCATGCCTTCACCACGCTCTCCGGCTCGCTGGCACCCTCCCTGACGGAAGGACCGGCTGCCAATCCCTGGCTGCTGCCCCGTTATGGGATAGGTCCCGCCGACACGCATCTTGCATCGCTGGTGCCGCTGCTGTCCGCCGGCAATCGCCGGGTGCGCCAGTTCCGGACGCGCCTGGCCGGCTAGCCGGTTCCGGATCGGAACAGTTGAGGGTTAATGCCCCGCCCCGCTGATCCGCAGGAGGTAAAACGGGACGGTTTCGTACCATCCTGAGGCGCTTTTTCCAGCTTTTTACTGGCCCATTCCCTGCATCGCGACCCGTGAGTTCGCGGAGTGGCGTTTGTGCAGAACCAGGGTTGCGAGACAGCGATGCAGGCGGTCTATCCCGCCTTTGACGGCTTTGCCGCCGCCCTGCCCGAGCGGCGCGCCGCCGGCGCGGCCCGTCCCTACCAGGACACCAAGCGCATGCTGGACATCGCGCTGTCGGTGCTGGCGCTGATCGTACTGAGCCCCGTGCTGGCGCTGGCCACCCTGGCGGTGGCGCTGGATTCGCCCGGCCCCGTCCTGTTCTGCCAGCGCCGTACCGGCCTGAACGGCAGGCCCTTCGGCATTTTCAAGTTTCGCACGATGAGCGTGCTGGAAGACGGCGACGAGGTCACCCAGGCCATCGAAGGCGATGCCCGCGTCACCCGCACCGGCCGCTTCCTGCGCGCCGCCTCGATCGACGAACTGCCCCAGCTCTTCAATGTGCTGGCGGGCGACATGTCGCTGGTGGGGCCGCGCCCCCATGCCATCGCCCATGACGAATATTACGGCGCGCGCATCGCCGGCTATGACCGGCGCTTTGCGGTGAAACCCGGCATCACCGGCTGGGCCCAGGTGTGCGGCGCGCGCGGCGCCACCCCGACGCTGGAACACATGCGCGCGCGCATCGAACTGGACGGCTGGTATGTCGACCATGCCGGCCTGGCGCTGGACCTGGCGATCCTGGCCCGCACGCCGCTGGAAGTTCTGCGCCACAGGAATGCAGTCTGATGGGCGCCGCGGCCATCCTGCCCCGCGCCTATGCGGTTGCCACCGAAACCGGCTTCACGGCGGCCAATGACGGCTATGGCGAAATCACCCTGGGCGGGCTTCGCACCGCCTGTCTCAGCCGCGACGGTATGGCGCGCATGATGGTGCAGGACTGCCTGATGGCGCGGTCCAATCCCTTGCGCCAGCCCAAGCTGGTCTTCGCCACCAACGGCCACGCCATCGCGCTGGCCGCCCAGGACGAGGCCTTCCGCTTCACCTTCGAGCAGGCCGACATCATCCATGCCGACGGCCAGGCCGCGGTCTTTGCCTCGCGCCTGCTGACCGACACGCCGATCCCCGAACGCAGCGCCACCACCGATTTCATCCATGACGCGGCGAAGATCGCGGCGCAGACGGGCCTGCGCTTCTTCCTGCTGGGCGCGACCGAGGAAGCCAATGCCGAGGCCGCCCGCATCCTGGCCGAGACCTATCCGGGCCTTCAGATCGTGGGCCGCCATCACGGCTATTTCTCCGAACTGGACGAGGACGAGCTGTGCGACGACATCAACCTGATCCAGCCGGATGTGATCTGGGTGGGCCTGTCGGTGCCGCGCGAATATGAGTTTTCGGTCCGCAACCGCTCGCGCCTGCGCGCCGGCTGGCTGGTGACCTGCGGCGGCTGCTTCAATTTCGTGACCGGCGCCTATAGCCGTGCGCCCGCCTGGATGCAGGCGGCCGGCCTGGAATGGCTCTACCGGCTGGCGCGCGAGCCGCGCCGCCTGTTCTGGCGCTATGCCGTCACCAACCCGATCGCCTTTTTTTACCTCCTGACGCGTACAACGTCAGCGTGTTGCGTAACCGATTAGAGGGCCCGCCATGACCGGCGCAGACATCGAGAAGGACAACCGCGAAACCGCCCGGCCCGCCCTGCTGCGCGCAGCCCGGCGCTACGGCATGTCCACTGTCGGCCCGCTGGCGGTGTCCGGCGCGCATTTCCTGGCCTCGCTGGTCTTCCTGCGCAACCTGAGCGCCCATGAATTCGGCCTGTTCTCCTTTGTCATGGTGGTGGTGTCCTTCGGCATGAGCCTGGGCGGCGCGCTGATCGTGGTGCCCATCACCCAGAGCCTGGTCAGCGGCGACGCCGCCACGCGGCCGGTCTGCTATCGCATGAACTGGCTGGTCTGCGCGGTCTTCGCCGTGGCCCTGGCGCTGGCCCTTTGGGTCAGCGAGGCGCCGCTGCGCGAGGCGCTTCTGCTGGGCGGCTATGCCGCCGCCTTCGCCTGGCGCTGGTTCGCCCGTTCGGTGGCCTATATCGACGGCCGCATCAACGCCGCCATTGCCTCGGACATCGTCTACAGCCTGATCCTGGTGACGGCCCTGCCTGCGCTGGCGCTGACCCACCACATGACTTTCAACAACGGCAGCGAGGTGATGCTGCTGGCCGCGCTGGCCGCGCTGGTGCCGTTTGGCCGCACATTCTTCGCCGGCCAGCTCGCAGCCCTGCGGCAGGGCAGCTTCCTGGCCTATATGCCGGTGTTCAAGGACGTCTCGCGCTGGTCGATGATCGGGGTCATCTTCACCGAGATCACGGTCAACATTCACGCCTATCTGGTCACCTTCATTTCCGGCGCCGAATCCTTCGCCCTGCTGGCGCTGGGCATGCTGCTGATGCGCCCCGCCTCGCTGGTCCAGTCCGCCCTGCCCGACATGGAGCGGCCCGCCATGGCCCGCGCCATCGCCAGGGGCGACCTGGCCGGGCTGAACGGCATCGCGCGCACCTTCCTGCACGGTCTCGGCGCGGCATGGGTCGGCAACATCGCCCTGTGCGCGTGCCTGCTGTTCTTCTATCCGGTGCTGATCCTGAAAAAGGGCTACAGCCTGCACGAGGTCGCGCTGGTGGCCGCGATCAGCGCCGTCATCATGCTGCTGCGTGCGATCCGCACCCCGTTGGCCGTTTGGTTGCAGGCCGCGGGCGAGTTCCGTGCCCTGGCCTGGCTGGGCATCAATTCAGGCATCGTCTCGCTGATCGCCACCCTGTCGCTGCTGCTGGCCTTCGGCCCCATCGTCTCGATGGGCGGGCTGGTGCTGGGCGAGCTGGTGGTGATCGTGCGTTGCGCCGATCTGGTCGCCCGCTGGAAGCGCGAAAAGACCGATGTTCCGGCCATCGGAGTGCTGGCCCATGCCTGAAGCGGCGCACACAAATCTGGATGTCACCATCTGCATCCCCACTTTCCGGCGGCCCAAGAGCCTGAAGCGGCTGCTGGACGCCATTGCCGCATTGCAGACCGATGCGCGCCTGGCGGTGCTGGTCGCCGACAATGACGCGCAAAACCATGCCGGCTTCGACCTGGTGACGGCGCTTGCGCCCGGCTATCGCTGGCCGCTGACCGCCGTGATCGCGCAAAAGCGCGGCATCGCCCAGGTCCGCAACACGCTGATCGCCAACGCCCTGCCGCAGCAGGCCCGTTTCATCGCCATGATCGACGATGACGAGTGGCCCTCGACCGGCTGGATCGACCGCTTCCTGGCCTGCGCGGAGGAGACAAAGGCCGATGTGCTGCAGGGCTCCATCCTGCTGGGCAAATCCGGCGGCGCCGACGGCCATGCCGACATCCGCCGCCCCACCGGACCGATCGGCATGCTGCAGGGCGCCGGCAATCTTCTGATACGCCGCCCGGTGCTGGAGCAGACCGCCACGCCCTGGTTCGACCCGGAATTCGCGCTGTCGGGCGGCGAGGACCAGGAGTTCTTCGTGCGCCTGATGCGCGCGGGCCGGGTTTTCGCCTGGTGCGACGAAGCGATCGCCCATGGCGAGGTTCCCGAAACCCGCGCCAGCCTGTCCTGGCTTCTGAAACGGGCCTATTCGGTGGGCAATTCCGACATGCGCGTCATGATCAAGCATGAGCCGGGCGCGCAAACCATCATTCGTGAAGCGGCCAAAATCGGCGCCGCGCTCTTGTTGTCGCCGCTGGCGGCAGTCATTCTCGCCTTCAGCCCGAATCGCCGGGTTGTGCCGCTGCAGAAGCTCTGCCGCGCAGCGGGGAAACTGACTGCGATGTTCGGCGCGCGCTACAACGAGTATGCCGTGGTCCATGGCGAATGATTTCGCACTAGCCTACCTGCCTCCCCGCGATGTCTCGCGCACCCTGCTGGCGAGCGGCGTCTATATCGCCCTGCTGCTGCTGATCTTCGTGGGGCTGGACGCGTTTTCACCCCCGCCGCTGGTGTCGCAATATGGCGGCGTGCAGGAAGCCTCCAAGGGCGACCTGCTGCGCCAGCTCTGCTATCTGGGCGTGGGGGCGGGCGTGGTGCTGGCGGCGATGCAGCGCCACGGCCTTGGCGCGCTGCGCGCGATTTCCCCGGCCATGGGCCTGCTGCTGGCCTGGTGCCTGGCCAGCGCGCTGTGGGCGCCCGAGCCCAATGTCGTGATCCGCCGCGCCGGGCTGGAGATCATCATCGTGATCTCGCTGCTGCTCAGCGTGGAAACGGTCGGCGCCCAGACCGCCTTCCGCTGGTGGCGCTGGCTGATGGCGCTGGTGTTGCTGGTCAATTTCCTGTCGATCCCGCTGATCCCGGCAGCGCGCCATTTCGCGGGCGAGGTCGATCCGGCGCTGGTGGGCAACTGGCGCGGGCTCTATGGCCACAAGAACATCGCTGGCGCGGCCTGTGCCATCACCGCCATCCTGTTCCTGTTCACCCGCACCGGCTGGAAGAATGTCATCGGCATCGCCATCGCCGCGGCGGCCTGCGTCTTTCTGTATTTCACCCATTCCAAGACCTCGATGGGATTCCTGCCGGTGGCGCTGCTGGCAGGCCTTGCCTATCGCATCGGCTGGCGCGACGGGCTGTCGCGCGCGATCCTGTGCCTGGCCGTGGCGCTGCTGGCCGGACTGGTTCTGACCTTCGTGCTGCTGGACGCCAACACCATCGCCCATGCCCTGGAAGACCCGCGTGAATTCACCGGGCGCAGCGCCATCTGGGCCGCCGAGCTGCGCTATATCGCCGATCATCCGCTGCTGGGATCGGGCTTCGGTACCTTCGCCGATGCCGGCGGCCAGTCGCCCCTGCACGACTATGTGGCGGGCAACAGCTGGGTCGATGCGGTCAGCCACGGCCATAACGGCTATCTGCAGATCCTGGTCACCATCGGCGGCATCGGCTTTGCGCTGACCCTGCTGGCGGCGGTGTTCGTCCCCCTGGCCCGCTTCTGGTCGCTGGATCACGCAGAGGATGGCTTCAAGCCGATGCTGTTCGCCCTGTTCACCTTCCTGGTGCTGCACAATTTCATGGAAAGCGATTTTCTGGAGGGCGATGGCGTCAGCTGGGCCGCCCTGCTGATGGTGATCGCCGCCCTGGGCGGCCGGGCGTCGAGATCAGCGACACGATCGGCCTCGGGCCGGGCCTGAAAAGCGCGGAATTTCCCTGATTTCACGCGGCTTTTTCGGCCTTCTGGGGCAAATCGTTAACCGGTGCCAGCATAAACATGCAGGGCTATGACGGCCCCGTTCTTCAGCGTGATCATCCCGGTCTACAACCGCGCCGGCCCGCTTGGCCGCGCGCTGGATTCGGTGCTGGCCCAGACCTGCCAGGATTTCGAGATCGTGGTGGTCGATGACGGCTCGGCCGACGATCCGCGCGCCGTTGCTGAGAGCTATGGCGATCCGCGCATCCGTTTCATCCGCCAGGACAATGCCGGCGGCGGGGCGGCGCGCAACACCGCCATCGACGCCGCCTGTGGCCGCTTCATCGCCCCGCTGGATTCCGACGATGTCTTCCTGCCCCATCACCTGGAGCGGATGAAGGCGCTGCTGGACGGCACCGACGGCACGCTTGTGGGCTATGCGCGCATGCGCGTGGACCGGGGCGGCGGCCGCGTCTTCCTGAAACCGCCGCGCGCCATCCGCCCCGACGAACACATGGCCGACTATCTTCTGTGCGAGCGCGGCTTCGTGCCCACCATCACCGTGGTGGTGGAACGCGAAATGGCCAAACGCATCCGCTACGACTTTGCCCTGCGCACCGCGGAAGACACCGATTTCGCCCTGCGCCTGTATCTGGCCGGCTGCCGCTTCAAGATGATCGAGGAGCCGGGCGCGGTGTGGATGGACCTGGCCGATCCGAACCGCACCTCGGCGGGGCGGCGCAGCCGCCGCTTCGGCGAATGGCTGGAACAGTTGCATCCCGTCATTCCGCCACGCGCCTATCATGGCGGGCGCGGCTGGGCCTATGCCAAGCTGATCGTGCGCGAGCGGCCGCTGGCGGCGCTGGGCCTTTACCTGAACGCGGTCATGCGCGGCTGCTATTCCCCAGGCCTGGCCGGCATCGTCTTCCTGCAGATTTTCCTGGGCGGCTTTTACCGCGCGGTGGCCGATGGCGCGATCGGCTGGCTGAAGGTGGGCCTGCGCGAACCGGCCCCGCAAAAACAGACCGGCGAGCGCACACAGGCGCGCGCATGATCTCGCGGCGCCATCTGTTGGCCGCGGGCGCCGCAAGCCTGGCCGTGGCGCCCGGCGCTTGGGCCCAGCAGAACCCGCAAAGCCTGCGCGCGCTGGCCGCCGCCAAGGGCCTGGTCTTCGGCACCGCCGCCGCCTCCTATGAGCTGAAGGACCGCGACTTCACCGCCCTGCTGCCGCGCCAGGCCGCGCAGGTGGTGCCCGAATACGAAATGAAGCGCGGCGCGCTGGAGCCAAAGCCCGGCCAGTACGACTTTTCCGCCCTCGACAAGCTGTTCGGATTCGCCGCGCGGAGTGGCATGTCGCTGCGCGGCCATCCGCTGGTCTGGTACACCGCCAATCCGCCCTGGCTGGCGCCCGCGCTGGAAGCGCGGCGCGATGAAAACCTGATGACCGGCCATATCCGCGCGCTGATGACGCGCTATCGCCTCGCCTCGGTCGATGTCGTCAACGAGGCGCTGATGCCACCCGATTCAAGCCAGCGCGGCTGGCGGCCCTCGCCATGGCTGAAGGCCTTTGGCCCGCGCTATCTCGACATTGCCTTTGCCGCCGCGCGCGCGGCCAATCCCGCGACACGGCTGGTCTACAACGATTTCGGCTGCGAACAGGGCGGGCCGGGCAATGACCGCTTCCGCGCTGATACGCTGAAACTGCTGGACGGCCTTCTGGCCCGCAACGTGCCGATCGACGCGCTGGGCCTGCAGGCCCATCTGACGGCCTTTTCCAACCCCGTGGACCAGCGCAAGCTGCGCGCCTTCCTGGAGGAAGTCCGCGCCCGGGGCCTGGCGGTGCTGGTGACCGAACTGGATGTCGACGACAGCGGCGGCCCATCGGACATTGCCGCGCGCGACCGCGCCGTGGCCGACGAGGCCCGCCGCTTCCTGGACGTGGTTCTGGACACCCCCGCCACCCGCGCGGTGCTGACCTGGAACCTGTCGGACCGCTATGTCGATCCGCCCGACGAATGGCGGCTGAAACTGGCGGGCTTCCGCTACCGCAAGACGCCCTATGACGCGGCGATGGCGCCCAAGCCGCTTTGGCAGGCCCTGGCCCGGGCCTTTGCCGGACGGCGCGCCTTTTACTGAGCGGCGCCAGGCCAAGCCGGATGGCGGCGATTTAACGAGCAAAATCCAGCAAATCCCTGCCTTTTTTAACCGCCCGACCGGGGCGGCGTTAACCATTCGTCAGGCAGCCCTCCGGTACACCTAAGCAGTTGCGGGGCCTTTGGATTCGGTGCGCCCCGGCGGAAGGCACCTTTGCGCGCATGACTGCATACCAGCCACTTGCCGCTTACGTACCGGGCGCGTCGGCGCCTGGCGGGAGCTATGCGCCGCCGCCGGCCCAGCCCGCCTTCCAGCTTGCCGACCTGATTGCCATCGTCCATGCCCGCCGCGCGCTGATCGCAAAGATCACCCTGGGCGTGGTGCTGCTCGCCGTCGTCGTGGCGCTGTCGCTGCCCACCAAATGGTCCAGTTCGGCCGAAGTGATGCTGGACCAGCGGCGCAACACCATCACCGACCTTTCGGCGGTGCTGTCGCAGCTTCCCAACGATCCGGCCACGCTGCAGAACCAGATCCGCATCCTGACCAGCCGCGAACTGGCCGGCCAGGTGGTCGATCAGCAGAACCTGCTCAACGATCCCGAATTCAATGCGGCCATCGCGCGGCCGGGCATCGGCATGCTGCTCGATCCACGGAGCTGGTTCGGCGACGACAGCGACGACGGTCCCGCCGACCGGCGCGACCGGGTGATCGACGCCTTCCTCAAGCACGTTACCGTCACCGCCGAAGGGCTATCCACCGCCGTCACCGTCACCGTCACCTCGAAGAATCCGGAAAAGGCGGCGCGGCTGGCCAATGCGCTGTCGCACCTCTATGTCGAATCCCAGGTCAGCACGAAGGTGAAGGCCACCGCCGCCACCACCGACTGGCTGAACCAGCGGCTGCAGGACCTGGCCCAGCAGCTTCAGCTTCAGGAAGAAGCCATCCAGCGCTACAAGGCCGAGCATGGCCTGACCGATTCCAGCCCCGGCAATTCGCTGGTCGACCAGCAGCTTTCAGGCATCAACGCCCAGATCGTGCAGGCCCGTTCCGACCTGGCCGAGAAGCAGGCGATCAAGGACCGCATCGACCAGTTGATGGCCAGCGGCAATGCCGCCGATATCGGCCAGATCGTGTCCTCGCCGCTGATCGTGCAGCTTCGCACCCAGCAGGCCGAACTGCTGCGCGAGGAAGGCCTGGCGGCCAGCAAATACGGCCCGCTGCATCCCAAGATGCAGGCCATCCAGGCGCAGAAGCGCGACCTGGACCTGAAGATCACCCAGGAAGTCTCGCGCCTGGCCGCATCGGCCAGCAACGATGTGATGGTGGCAAAGGCCCATCTGTCGTCGCTGCAGTCCAGCCTGGGCGGGGCCGAGCGCACCGCCAACACCCAGAACCTGGCGCGGGTACAGCTTCAGGCGCTGCAGTCCAATGCCGATTCCACCCGCACCCAGTATGAGGCGTTCGTCCAGCGGCTGCGCCAGAGCCAGAATACCGACCAGGCCCAGACGCCCGACAGCCAGATCATCAGCGCCGCCGCGGTGCCCGACAAACCCAGCGGACCCAAGCGCAAGCTGATCGTGGGCGCATCGCTGCCGCTGGGCCTGATGCTGGGCCTGCTGACCGCGCTGCTGCTGGAAAAGGTCGGCCCGCTGATGCCCGTCAGGGTCAATGGCGCGCCGCGTGCCGCCATCGTGCGCCCGGCCAAACCGCGCACCCCGCCAAAAGCCCAGGCCCCTGTCGCGGTGTGGAGCGGCCCGCCCATCCTGGCCGACATTGCCGACACCGCGCGGCTGACAACCGCCGACTTCGTGATCGATCATCCCACCAGCAAGCTGGCCCATGCCCTGGCCGGGCTGGTGCGCCAGCTTGAAGCCAAGACCGGGGGCGCCGCCGTGGTGGCGCTGACCTCGGCCGATTTCGGCGAGAACCGCGCCGCCATCGCCGCCAGCCTGGCACGCGCCGCCGCCAGGATGGGCAAGAAGACCATCATCGTCGATTGCGCCCCGCAGGGGCTGGCCGGCCGCGCCCTGAAGGCGCCCGTCAAGAACGGTCTCTATGAAGTGCTGACCGGCAAGGTGCCGCTGAACCAGGCGCTGGCAAAAGACCCGCGCGGACAGGCCTATCTTCTGGGCTGTCCCAACCGGCCGCCCAATGCGCCCACCATGTTCTCGTCGCGCCAGATGGCGCGGCTGATTTCGATCCTGCGCGGCGGCGCCGATTTCGTGGTGATCGATTGCGGCTCCGCATCGCTGGGGCCGGATGCGGCGCTTCTGGCGCGCCAGGCCGACGCCACCGTGCTGGTGGCCCGCCGCCAGGCGCTGCATGCGCCGCCGGTGGCCAATGCCGCCAAGATCCTGCAGACCGCCAAGGCCGCGCCCGTCGGCATCGTGGTTACGCGCTAGTCTCTCATCACCGCACATTGCCCCGCCCCCGCGTGCGCGTGAGCACGCTGGAGGGGAAGTGGTCGTAGCAACGCGAAGACGCCGCGCACCAGGTGCGCGGCGTCAAGCAAAGTTGCGAAGACCGGAGGGGGTCAGAATTTACCGCGGCAGCTCCGAGCTACCCATCAGGAACTCATCCACGCCGCGTGCGCACTGACGGCCTTCGCGGATCGCCCAGACCACGAGGGACTGGCCACGCCGCATGTCGCCACAGGCGAAGATCTTGGGCTTGGATGTCTGATAGTTGGTCAGCGGCGCCTTGACGTTGCCTCGCCCGTCCAGCTCAACGCCGGACTGTTCGACAAAGCCGGGCTTGCGCGGGCCGGTAAAGCCCATCGCCAGCAGCACCAGATCGGCCTTGATGGTGAATTCGCTGCCCGGCACCTCGACAAGGTTCATCTTGCCGCCGTCGCCCAGCTGCCATTCCACCCGCACGCATTCCAGCGCTTCGATCTTGCCGTAATTGCCGATGGCGCGCTTGGTCTGCACCGACCAGTCGCGCTCGCAGCCTTCCTGGTGGCTGGAGGAAGTGCGCAGCTTGAGCGGCCAGTCCGGCCACACCAGGAGCTTGTTTTCCTTGGCCGGCGGCTGGGGCATGATTTCGAACTGGGTCACGCTGGCCGCGCCGTGGCGGTTGGAGGTGCCCACGCAGTCCGAACCGGTATCGCCGCCGCCGATCACCACGACATGCTTGCCCTTGGCGCTGATGGTGCCGTCCGGCGCGGCCTTGACCTCGGGGTCGCCGGCGACGCGCTTGTTCTGCTGGGTCAGGAAATCCATGGCGAAATGGATGCCGTCCATCTCGCGGCCCTCGATGGGCAGGTCGCGCGGCTGTTCGGCGCCGCCCGACATCACCACCGCATCGTAATCGGCCAGAAGCTGGTCCACCGAAACGCCCGCGCCGACCTCGACGCCGGTGCGGAACACCACGCCCTCGGCTTCCATCTGGCGGACGCGCCGGTCGATATGGTGCTTTTCCATCTTGAAGTCGGGGATGCCGTAGCGCAGCAGCCCGCCGATGCGGTCGGCCTTTTCAAACAGGGTCACCGAATGGCCGGCGCGCGCAAGCTGCTGGGCGCAGGCCATGCCGGCGGGGCCCGAACCGACCACCGCCACCGTCTTGCCGGTGCGCTGGGCCGGAACCAGAGGCTGCAGCCAGCCTTCTTCCCAGGCGCGGTCGACGATCTGGCATTCGATGGTCTTGATGGTGACCGGCGTGTCGATGATGTTCAGCGTGCAGCTTGCCTCGCACGGGGCGGGACAGACGCGGCCGGTGAACTCCGGGAAATTGTTGGTGGAGTGCAGCGTCTCGGACGCGGTGCGCCACTGCTCGCGATAGACCAGGTTGTTCCAGTCCGGGATCATGTTGTTGACCGGACAGCCCTGGTGGCAGAAGGGAATGCCGCAATCCATGCAGCGCGCCGCCTGCTGGGTGATCTGGTCCTCCGGCAGCGGACGGATGAATTCCTTGTAGTTGTGAACGCGCTCTTCCGGCTTTTCGTAGCCGCGGTCCTGGCGCTCGATCTCGAGGAAGCCCGTGATTTTTCCCATTGCTCTGGTCCTACTCGGCCGCGATGGCGGAAGCCGACTTCATGTCGGTCAGCGCCTTGGCATAATCGGTGGGCATCACCTTGACGAACCTGGTCACGGCATTGTCCCAGTCCTTCAGCAGCGCGGCGGCCTTTTCGCTGCCGGTGTGCAGCAGGTGCCGTTCCACCAGGATCTTCAGCCGCTCGGCATCGAAGCGCAGCATGTCGCCCATGCCGGAGTCGGCCACGCTGACGGAACGCTGGCGCGGCATGTCCGCCCCGTCGCCGGACGGCGACAAACCAACAACCTCGGCGCCATCAGACGGCTGGATCGCTTCCAGCTTGACCATCGCCTTGTTGCAGCGTTCGGCGAAGTCGCCGTCGGCGTCATAGACATAGGCAATGCCGCCCGACATGCCGGCGGCGAAATTGCGCCCCGTCTTGCCCAGCACCGCGACCACGCCGCCGGTCATGTATTCGCAGCCATGATCGCCGGTGCCTTCCACCACGGCGACCGCGCCCGAATTGCGCACGGCGAAACGCTCGCCCGCCACGCCGAGGAAATAGGCCTCGCCGGCGATCGCGCCATACAGGACGGTGTTGCCGACGATGATGTTCTCGCCCGGATCGCGCTTCACGCCCTCAGGCGGCTTGACCACGATGCGGCCGCCCGACAGGCCCTTGCCGACATAGTCGTTGCCGTCGCCGATCAGTTCCAGCGACACGCCGCGCGCCAGGAAGGCGCCGAAGCTCTGGCCGGCGGTGCCGGTGAAGGTCACGCTGATCGTGTCCTCGGGCAGGCCGGCATGGCCATGCACCTTGGCGACTTCGCCCGACAGCATCGCGCCCACCGTGCGGTCGACATTGCGGACCGTCCGCTCCAGCTGCACCGGCTGGCCGCTTTCGATGGCCGGCTTTGCGGCGGCGATCAGGTCGTGGTCCAGCGCCGTTTCCAGCCCGTGATTCTGGGTCTCGCAGTGATAGATGGCCACGCCCGGCTTGGGCGTGACATGGTGCAGGATGCGCGCCAGGTCCACGCCCTGCGCCTTCCAGTGACCGATGGCCTTCTTCATGTCCAGCCGGTCGACGCGGCCGATCATCTCGTCCACGGTCCTGAAGCCCATGGCGGCCATGATCTCGCGCAGTTCCTCGGCGACGAAGAAGAAGTAGTTGATCACATGCTCCGGCGTGCCGGTGAAGCGCTTGCGCAGCACCGGGTTCTGGGTCGCAACCCCGACCGGGCAGGTGTTCAGGTGACACTTGCGCATCATGATGCAGCCCGAGGCGATCAGGGGCGCGGTGGCGAAGCCGAACTCGTCGGCGCCCAGCAGCGCGCCGATCGCCACGTCGCGGCCGGTGCGAAGACCGCCATCGACCTGCACGGCAATGCGCCCGCGCAAACCGTTCAGCACCAGCGTCTGCTGGGTTTCGGCCAGGCCGATTTCCCAGGGGCTGCCGGCATGGGTCAGCGAGGTCAACGGCGAGGCGCCGGTGCCGCCCTCGAAGCCCGAAATGGTGACATGGTCGGCGCGGCACTTGGCGACGCCTGCCGCCACGGTGCCCACGCCCACTTCCGACACCAGCTTGACCGAGATGCGCGCCTGTTCGTTGACGCTTTTCAGGTCGCGGATCAGCTGCGCCAGGTCCTCGATCGAATAGATGTCATGGTGCGGCGGCGGCGAAATCAGCCCCACGCCCGGCGTGGAATGGCGCACCTTGGCGATATTGGCATCGACCTTGTGGCCGGGCAGCTGGCCGCCCTCGCCGGGCTTGGCGCCCTGGGCCATCTTGATCTGGATGTCGTCGGCATTGACCAGATATTCGGTGGTCACGCCGAACCGGCCCGATGCGACCTGCTTGATGCGCGAGCGCATGGAATCGCCGTTGGGCAGCGGCACGAAGCGATCCGGTTCCTCGCCGCCCTCGCCGGTGTTGGAGCGCCCGCCGATGCGGTTCATGGCAATGGCCAGGTTGGTGTGGGCTTCTCTGGAGATCGAGCCGAAGCTCATCGCCCCGGTCGAGAAACGCTTGACGATTTCCGACGCCGGCTCGACTTCATCCAGCGGAATGGCGTCTTCCGCATTCTTGAACTCCATCAGCCCGCGCAGGGTCAGCAGCCGCTGGCTCTGTTCGTTGATGGCGTCGGCGAATTCCCGGTACTCGGACGGGTTGTTGCCGCGCACCGCGTGCTGAAGCCGCGACACGCTGTCGGGGGTCCAGGCATGGTCCTCGCCGCGCAGGCGGAAGGCATAGTCGCCGCCCACATCCAGCATGTTGCGATAGATCGGATTGTCGCCAAAGGCGTCGCGGTGACGGCGCACGCTTTCCTCGGCGATTTCCTCCAGCCCGACGCCCTCGATGGTGCTGGCCGTGCCGGTGAAATATTTCTCGATGAAGGCGCTGGACAGGCCCACCGCGTCGAAAATCTGCGCGCCGCAATAGGACTGGTAGGTGGAGATGCCCATCTTGGACATCACCTTCAGCATGCCCTTGCCCACCGCCTTGATGTAGTTCTTCTGCACTTCCGAAGACTTCATCGCCAGGTTCAGGCGCACGCGGATCTGCTCCAGCGTCTCGAAGGCCAGGTACGGGTTGATCGCCTCGGCGCCATAGCCGGCCAGCACGCAGAAGTGATGCACTTCGCGCGCTTCGCCGGTTTCCACCACCAGGCCGGTCTGCATGCGCAGGCCCTGGCGGATCAGATGGTGATGCACCGCCGCCGTCGCCAGCGCCGCGGGCACCGCGACGCGGTCGGACGAGATCGCCCGGTCCGACAGGATCAGGATGTTGTTGTCGGCCAGAACCGCGTCGGTGGCGTCATGGCAGATGCGCTGCAGCGCGCCCGACAGTCCGGCCGCGCCTTCACTGGCCGGCCAGGTGCAGTCGATGGTGGCGGTGCGGAAAGCGCCGTCCACCAGCTCGCTGATCGAACGGATCTTCTCGACATCGGCATTGGTCAGCACCGGCTGGCTGACTTCCAGCCGCTTGTGTGCGCCCGCTTCCTGGCCCAGCAGGTTGGGGCGCGGGCCGATCATCGACACCAGGCTCATCACTAGCTCCTCGCGGATCGGATCGATCGGCGGGTTGGTCACCTGGGCGAAGTTCTGCTTGAAATAGTTGTAGAGCAGCTTGGGTTTCTTCGACAGCACCGCGATGGGCGTGTCGGCGCCCATCGAGCCGATGGGGTCCTCGCCCTTGGTCGCCATCGGCTCCAGGAAGAACTGGATGTCTTCCTGCGAATAGCCGAAGGCCTGCTGGGCATCGAGCAGCAGCGCCGGATCGCCGGCCTGGGCGCGGTGGTCCTCGGGCAGGTCGGGCAGTTCTTCCAGCTTGTACTGGGCTTCCTTCAGCCAGTCCTCGTAAGGCTCGGCATCGGAATATTTCTGCTTGATCTCCTCATCGTCGATGATGCGGCCTTCCTCGAAGTCGATCAGCAGCATCTTGCCGGGCTGCAGCCGCCACTTGCGCAGGATCTTTTCTTCCGCGACCGGGATGACGCCCGATTCCGAGGCCATGATCACCAGGTCGTCCTCGGTGATGACATAGCGGGCGGGGCGCAGGCCATTGCGGTCCAGCGTGGCGCCGATCTGGCGGCCGTCGGTAAAGGCGATGGCCGCGGGGCCGTCCCACGGCTCCATCAGGGCTGCGTGATATTCGTAGAAGGCGCGGCGCTGGGCATCCATGCTCTTGTTGCCGGCCCAGGCTTCGGGGATCAGCATCATCACCGCATGGGCCAGCGGATAGCCGCCCGCCACCAGCAGTTCCAGCGCATTGTCCAGGCAGGCGGTGTCGGACTGGCCGTGCGGAATCAGCGGCCACATCTTGTCCAGGTCCGGACCCAGCAGTTCGGATTCCATGGTGCGGCGGCGCGCATTCATCCAGTTGACGTTGCCGCGCACCGTGTTGATCTCGCCATTGTGGGCGATGAAGCGATAGGGATGCGACAGCTTCCAGCTGGGGAAGGTGTTGGTCGAGAAGCGCTGATGCACCAGCGCCACCGCCGAAACGGTCAGCGGATTCTGCAGGTCGCGGTAGAAGCGGCCCACATCATGCGCCAGCAGCAGCCCCTTGTAGACCACCGTGCGGGTGGACAGGCTGGGCATGTACAGGTTGTTGATCGCCGGCAGATTGTGCTTGGCGGCCAGGCCGGCCAGCGGGTTCTGCGTCTGCTTGCGGATCGCCAGCAGCTTGCGTTCGAAATGATCCTGGCTGCGGATCTTGGGACCGGCGGCGATGATCGCCTGGCGGATCAGCGGCATCTCGTCCAGCACGGTCTTGCCCAAACCGCTGGGATCGGTGGGCACATCGCGCCAGCCCAGCAGAAGCTGGCCTTCGACCTTGATGAAATGCTCGAACTGCTTGACCACGATCTCGCGCGCCTTGGCGTCCTGGGGCAGGAAGCACATGGCCACGGCATACTGGCCCGGTTCGGGCAGGGTGATCCCTGCGCCCTTGGACCATTCGCGCAGCAGCGCATCGGGAATCTGAATCAGAATGCCCGCGCCATCGCCCACCAAGGGATCGGCGCCCACCGCGCCGCGATGGTCGAGATTGATCAGGAGCTGAAGCCCCTGACTGATGATCTCATGCGACCTGGCGCCCTTGATATTGGCGACAAAGCCCACGCCGCAGGCATCATGTTCGTTGCGCGGGTCGTAAAGACCCTGTTTCGCTGGCAGACCCATCGAATTACCCCAAAATCCCAGCCGATCACGCACGCCTCTCCCGCCCGGTCAAACCAAGCAAGAAAGTTGCGCGCTGTTCTCGAATTACCCGCTATTCCAACACGCTAGAGGTTGCGACGCAACACGCCAGATTTGCACTAGGTAAATACGTGCCCATGCGATTTTTGCATATCTAGGAATGCGCCAGAGAGCCCCCAACGGGAGCGATTGACTCCGCCCCCGCCCGGCGCATTATAGAACATAACATGAACAATTCAGCCAAAATCGCCGAATTGCGCCATTCCCTGGCGCGCCACGCATCCGGAGCGGCAGGCCAGACTGCGGTGCCGCTGGGCCATGCCGCGGCCGACCGTGTCTTGGGCGGCGGGCTGAAAGCGGGCGCCCTGCACGAAGTCTTTGCCGAAGACTGGGGCGGGGGCGGCTTTGCCCTGCTGCTGGCGGCCAGACTGACAACGAGACTGACAACAAGACTGGCAACGAGATTGGCGAGCGCACGCACGGATCGCCCCGCCCCCCTGTTCTGGGTGCGCGGCGATTATGCCGCCCGCGAATATGGCGCGCTCGATCCGATGGGACTGGCCGCGCTGGGGGTCGATCCGCGCGGCTTGGTGATGGTGCGCGCGCCGCGGCCCGCCGACGCCCTGGCGGCGGCCGGCGACATTCTGGCCTGCCCGCATGTGGGAGCGCTGCTGCTGGAGATGGAGGCCAATCCCAAGGTGCTCGACCTGACCGCCAGCCGCCGCCTGGCGCTGGCAGCCGAAACATCGGGCGCGGGTCTGGTCCTGCTGCGCGAAGGCGCGCGCGAAACACCCAGCGCCGCCCACACACGCTGGCGCGCCCGCGCCGCGCCCTCGCACCCCGATGACGATGACTGGGGCAGGCCGCGCTTTGCGGTGGAGCTGGTGCGGCATCGATCAGGCGGGGTCGGAAAATTTTTGATGGAATGGAAGTCTGAACATGGCTGCTTCGACGCGGCGGATCATGGCGCTGTGGCTGCCGCGCCTTTCCACCGACAGGCTGACGCGCAAGGCCGCCGCGCCGTCTGAAACATTGCCTGAACCATTATCGGGGGCGCCGCTGGTCATCGCCGGCAAGGCGAACAATGCGCTGGTCGTGCATGCGCTGGAGGCGCGCGCCGAAAGGTTGGGGCTTTATCCCGGCCAGCCCCTGGCCAATGCCCGCGCCATGGTCCAGCCGCTGCGCGTGGTGCCCGCCGATGAAAAGGCCGACGCCGCGCTGCTGGAGAACATGGCCGACTGGTGCGACCGCTTCACACCGCTGGTGACACTGGACGCGCCGGACGGGCTTTACCTCGACATCAGCGGGGCGGCGCACCTGTTCGGCGGTGAAGCGGCGATGCTCGAAGACGTGCTGACCAGAATTGCGGCCCAGGGCTTTGCCATACAGGGCGCCATTGCCGGCACATCGCTGGCGGCCCGCGCATTGGCGCGTTATCGAAACCGCACCATCGCCCCGCCGGGCGGCGCGGCGAAAGCCGTGTCACCGCTGCCCATCGCCGCACTGGATTGCGATGCCAAAGCCCTGCGCGCCCTGCGTCATGCCGGGCTGAAAAGCGTGGGCCAGGTGGCGCAGCGCCAGCCCGGCGAACTGGCCGCGCGGCTGGGACAGGATTTCGTGCGCCGCCTGCGCGTGATGCTGGGCCAGGCGCAGGACCCGCTGGCGCCGCGCCGTCCCCTGCCCGACCTGATGGCCGAGCAGCGCTTCGCCGATCCGGTCGTCAGCCGCGACGTGACCGCCGCCACCCTGCTGGCGCTGGCGCAAAGCCTTTGCGGCCTTCTGGAGCGCCAGGGCCGTGGCGCGCGGATCTTGCAGGCGGCCTTCTTTCGCGCCGATGGCAAGACCGAGCGCATCGCGGTGCGCATGGCCGCGCCCCTGCGCGATCCCGCTGTCATGCTGCGACTTCTGAACCAGAAGCTGGACGCGCTGGCCGATCCGCTGGACCCCGGCTTCGGCTTTGACCTGATCCGGCTGGAAGCAGTACTGGCCGAGGAAACAAAATCCGCCACCGTCAGTTTCGACGTGGACGCGAATGCCCGCCGCCAGGTGCTGTTCCTGATCGACCGGCTGTCGGCGCGTTTGGGTGAAAGCCGCGTGCTGCGCTTTTTGCCCCAGGACACGCACATTCCCGAAGCGGCGGCCGCCGCCATTCCCGCGCAGGATGATGACTTTGAAGACGGTGCATGGCCCGCCCCCGCCGACCCGCCGCCGCGCCCCCTGCGTCTGCTGGAACGGCCCGAAGAAATTTCCCATGTCGTCGCTGCGGTGCCCGACGCCCCGCCCGCACGCTTTCGCTGGCGCCAGTGCCTGCATGAAGTGGCGCGCGCCGAAGGCCCCGAACGCATTGCGATGCAGTGGTGGCATCATCCGGGGGCAACACGCGACTACTTCCGCGTGGAAACCCGTTCGGGCCAGCGCTTCTGGCTCTATCGCGACGGGCTGTACCGGCAGGCCGGCCTGGCGCCGCGCTGGTACCTGCAGGGCATTTTCGCATGAGTTATGTGGAACTGGCCGTCACCACCAATTTTTCCTTCCTGCGCGGAGCCTCGCATCCGCAGGAATTCGTGACCCAGGCTGCCGCCCTGGGCTATCCGGCCATCGGCATCGCCGACCGCAATTCCCTGGCGGGGGTGGTGCGCGCCTATGGCGCCTGGCAGGAGTTGCCGCAAGCGACCCGCCCGCGCCTGCTGATCGGCGCGCGGCTGGTCTTCCGGGACGGCACGCCCGACATCCTGGCATACCCTAAAAACCGCAAGGCCTATGCCCGGCTGTCGCGCCTGATCTCGGTCGGCAAGCTGCGCGCGAAAAAGGGCGACTGCCTGCTGGATCTTGCCGATCTGCTGCAACACCGGCGCGGCCTGCAACTCATCGTCATGCCCTCGGCCGACGCCAAAGTGACAAGCGCCACGCTCAAAACATTGGGCCCCGACACCTGGCTGGCCGCATCGATGCTTTACACCGGCGAGGACCGGCGCCGCCTGCGCGACCTGGCGGCCATCGCCCGCGACGCGCGCGTGCCGCTGATCGCGGTCAACGACGCGCTCTATCACGCGCCCGAACGGCGCGCCCTGCAGGATGTCGTCACCTGCATCCGTGAGCATGTCACGCTGGAGGCTGCGGGCCGCCGGCTTCAGCCCAATGCCGAACGGCATCTGAAACCCCCGGCCGAAATGGCCCGCCTGTTTCGCGCCTGTCCCGGCGCGGTGAACGAGACATTGCGCTTTGCCGACGCCATCGGTTTCGACCTGGGCGAACTGGGCCAGCGTTACCCGCGCGAGCCGGTGCCGCGCGGCAAGACGCCCGACGGCTATCTGACCGAACTGACCTGGCTGGGACTGAAGACCCGTTATCCCGCGCGCATTCCCCGCAAGGTACTGGCCACCGCGATCAAGGAACTGCGCTTTATCCGCGCCCATGCCATCGCCCACTATTTCCTGACCGTGCGCGACATCGTCGCCTTCGCGCGCAGCCAGGACATCCTGTGCCAGGGGCGCGGTTCGGCGGCCAATTCTGTCGTCTGCTATGCGCTGGGCGTCACATCCGTCGACCCCACCGAGATCGAGGTCCTGTTCGAACGCTTCCTGAGCGACGAGCGGCGCGAGCCGCCCGACATCGATGTCGATTTCGAGCATGAGCGCCGCGAGGAGGTGATCCAGTATGTCTATCGCCGCTATGGCCCGCGCCGCGCCGCCCTGACCGCCACCGTCATCTCCTATCGCGGGCGCAGCGCCATCCGCGAGGTGGGCAAGGTGTTCGGCCTGACCGATGACATCACCGGCAAGCTGGCCGACGCGGTCTGGGGCAGCCATGGCGGACAGATGGAGGAATATCAGGTCCGCCAGGGCCAGGCCGATCCCGCCAACCCGGCCATCGCCCAGGCCGTACATTTCGCCAACGAACTGCAGGGCTTTCCCCGCCATCTGTCCCAGCATGTCGGCGGTTTCGTGCTGACGGCGGGCAAGCTGGACTGGACCGTTCCCATCGGCCCCGCCGCGATGGACGGCCGCTGGTTCATCGAATGGGACAAGGACGATCTGGACACGCTGAAGATCATGAAGGTCGATGTGCTGGCGCTGGGCATGCTGACCTGCATCCGCAAGGCCTTCGACCTGATCGGCGCCCATGCCCCGGGCCGCGATGCCAAACCGGCGCTGGCCACCATCCCCCAGAACGATGCGGCGGTTTACGACATGCTGTGCGCCGCCGACGCCATTGGCGTGTTCCAGGTGGAAAGCCGCGCCCAGATGAACATGCTGCCGCGCCTGAGGCCCCGCATCTTCTACGACCTGGTGGTGGAGGTGGCGATCGTGCGTCCCGGCCCCATCCAGGGCGGCATGGTTCATCCCTATCTGAAGCGGCGCGCCGATCCGTCCCTGATTCAATTCCCCGCGCCGCATCCCGATCACGGCCCGCCGGACGAGCTTTACCGCGTGCTGGAAAAGACCAAGGGCGTGCCGCTGTTTCAGGAACAGGCGATGCGCCTGGCCATCGTGGCGGCGAAATTCACCTCCGACGAGGCCAACGGGTTGCGCCGCGCCATGGCCTCCTTCCGCCACCTGGGCACCATCCACACCTTCCAGGAAAAATTCGTCGGGCGCATGACCGCGCGCGGCTATGACCCCGAATTCGCCGCCGCCTGTTTCGAGCAGATCAAGGGCTTCGGCAATTACGGCTTTCCCGAAAGCCATGCCGCCAGCTTCGCGCTGCTGGTCTATGTCTCGGCCTGGATCAAGAAGCATCATCCGGCAGCCTTCTGCGCGGCGCTGCTCAATTCCCAGCCCATGGGCTTTTATGCCCCCGCCGAGATCGTGCGCTGTGCGCGCGAGCATGGCGTCGCCGTGCTGGCGCCCGACGCCGCCTTCAGCGACTGGGACAACACGCTGGAACGCGGGCCTGACGGCGCGCTGGCGGTGCGGCTGGGCTTTCGCCAGCTGGACGGTTTTCGCGAAGTGGACGCCCGCGCCATCATGGACAATCGCGGCTATGGCTATCGCGCTTTTGCCGACTTTGCCCGCCGCACCGGCCTGCCGCGCCGCGCCCTGGTACTGCTGGCCGAGGCGGATGGCTTTCGCGGTTTCGGGCTGGACCGCCGCGAAGGGCTGTGGGCGGTGCGCCGGCTGCCCGACGATGATCCCCTGCCGCTGTTCGCGCATGCCGCCGAACAGGGCGACGAAACCATCGCCCCCCTGCCCGTCATGCCGCTCAGCGAGCATGTGCTGGCCGACTACCAGACCATCCGCCTGTCGCTGAAGGGCTATCCCACCCAGTTCCTGCGCGCGAACCTGGATGCGCAGGGCGTTACAAGCTGCGCGGGCGTGGGCGGGCTGCGCGACGGCGCGAAGGTGCGCTGCGCCGGCATCGTGCTGGTGCGCCAGCGGCCGGGCGAGGGCAAGGCGGTCTTCATCACCCTCAGCGACGAGACCGGCGTGTGCAATGTGGTGGTGTGGCTGGATACCTTCCGCGCCTTCCGCAGGGAAGTGATGGGCGCGCGGCTTTTGCTGGCCGAAGGCCGGGTGCAGAAAAGTCCCGAAGGTGTGGTGCATCTGATGGCGGAAAAGCTGGTCGACCGCAGCGCCGACCTGAAGGCGCTGATGGATGACGGCATCGGCGCATCAAAGCATCAGCCCGGCGCGGGCCATCCGGCGGGGACGCACCACCCGCGCCCAAATCACCCGCGACCAAATCACCCGCGCAATGTGCGTGTGCTGCCGCCGTCGCGCGACTTCCATTAACGCGAATCAATACGTCTGGCCGACATCCTGCGACTGGCGCAGCACGGGCGCCGGTACGGGACCCGGCGGCGCGGGCGTATAGCCCGCCGGCGCCGCATTGCCGCCCAGGCTGCCCTGCAGCGGCGGAGGCGGCGGGGGCAGGTTCGCCGCCTGCACCGGCTGGGGCGCAGAGGGAATATTCTGTCCCGCAGCTGGCGCACCTTGGGGCTGCAAGCCCGCCCGCAGCATCTGCTCGTCGCCCGCCGCGCGCGCCACCGCCACCTGCGGATTGCGCAGATAACCCGCCGACAGGCGCTGGCGCAGATTGACCGCCAGCATGTCCGCCGTCAGGCCCGCCGCGGGCACGTCGCCCAGAAGCTCCAGATGCACCTTGCCGTCGGCGGCCACGGGGAAGATGCCGCTCAGTTCCTGTTCGCCCGCCACCACGATGCGCACACTGTCGCCCGGTTTCAGCAGGTCGGCCTGGGTGGCGGCAGCGCCCGGCGGAGCGGTTTCAGGCCCCATCACGTCGTTCACCAGCCCGCAGCCCGACAAAAGCGCAGGCAGAAGAAAAAGGACGGGAAGGCAACTGCGCCGCATATGCTTGTCCGTGACCCGGCGAATCGTTCCCCTTATTATCCGTTCGGACGCATGCGGGGCAATGAAGGGCATGGGGACGGGTTCCCCGTTTGCGGATAGCCGCCAGGGATGGAACAGCCGGATCGCGCTGTGGTGCGCCGTGCTGCTGCTGGCGCCGCTGGTGCTGTGGCTTGCCGCGCGCAACGGCCTGGCCATTCCAGCACAGGTTCCGCGCGACCCCAATGAAGGCTGGAACGCCCTGCATGCCTTGAGGCTGATGGCGGGCGGGCCGCTCTACCCGCCGCCGCCCGCCCTGATGGTGAACAATTATCCACCCCTGTCCTTTTATGCCGTCGCCGCCATCACCCGCCTGACCGGCGACGCCATCATCGCCGGACGCCTGCTGTCATTTGTGTCTTATCTGGCGGGGTTGGGCGCGGTCCTGGCGCTGGCCGCGCGCATGGGCTGCGGCTGGCCCGCGCGACTTTTCGCGGCGCTGTTCCTGGCGGCCGTTTTGCTGGTCGCGTCCGACTATGTGGCGATGGACGACCCGCAGCTTCTGGGCCATGCGCTGCAACTGGCCGGGCTGTTGCTGCTGCTGCGCGGGCGCGTGATCGCCGCCGCGCTGACGATGGTGCTGGGCCTCTACGTCAAACACAATCTGATCGCCCTGCCGCTGGCGGCGGGACTGTGGCTGCTCGCGCAGGACAGGCGCGCAGGCCTCACATTTATCGCTGCCATGCTGGCATCGGGCCTTGCCGGCCTGGCGCTGTTTCGCTGGCAGTTCGGCACCAGCCTCTTGGCGCAGCTTGCCACCCCCCGCCTGTCATCGCTGGCGAACATGCGCGCCGCGCTGGGCGCGCTTGCCGCCTGGGCGGCGCTCCCGCTGCTGCTGGTCACGGGCCTGTTCCGGCCTGTGCGCACGCGCTTCGACAATCTGGTGCTGCTCTATCTCGCCGCCGCACTGGCGCTGGGCCTGGCCTTCTCGGCGGGCGACGGCGTGGATGCCAACATCTTTTTCGACGCCGCCATCGCTTTGTCGCTGGGCCTGGGCCTTGTGGTTCAGCGGCGCGGCTGGGCCGCGCCGCCACCGGCCCTGGCGCTGCTGTTGCTGTTCGGACTGACCGTGGAAGACAACGCCTTTGCCTTCGGTCCATCGCTGGCCGGACAATCGGCGCGCGACATCGCCTTCCTGCGCGCCCATTCCGGCCCCGCCGTCTGCCAGCAGATATCCCTGTGCCTGTGGGCAGGCGCGACACCGGCGGTCGATGTCTTCAATATCGGCGAAGCCTATCGCACCGGCGCGCGCGATCCCGCGCGCCTGGCGAAACAAATCGAAGCCCATCGCTTCGCGGTTCTGCAGCTTGGCAGCCCCGACGATCTGGGGCCACAGGTCCGCGCCGCGATCGCGCGCGCCTACCGGCTGGATCACGCCGACGACAACGGCCTGTTCTGGCTGCCGCGAAACAAAGGCTGAGCTCAGGCCCGCGCCTGCACCGTGCCGGTGCGCTCCAGCTTGCCCCAGCCGACGAAGGGCCCGCGCACCGCAGTCCATAGCGAGCGTACCACCACGTAATACATGATCTGGCGATAGCCGAAGCGCTGCAGCACCAGCCAGCCCAGCAGGCTCCAGTCCTCATCCTTTTCCATCACGAACCCCGCCGCCGCCGCCAGCAGGTCGACCACCACGAAGATCAGATAATAGACGGCAACGATCACCAGGCTGCCGCTGTTGAACTCGCTGCCATGCTGGCTCCAGGCGATCCACTGGCCGACAAGCTGCCACACCAGCAGCAGGTCGGCGAAGGGCGCCAGCGTGGTCAGCAGGATCTGGAACAGCCAGACCTGCGGCAACGCCACCATGCCCAGCTCGCCATAACGCGGGTTGAAGGTGATGCGGCGATACTTCCACAAGCATTGCAGCGTGCCATAGGCCCAGCGGAAGCGCTGCTTGGCCAGACCGCGCACCGTGGTGGGCGCCTCGGTCCAGGCGACGGCGGTGGAATCGAACACCACCCGATAGCCGGCGGTCTGGATGGCGATGGTCAGGTCCTGGTCCTCGGCCAGCGTGTCGGCGGGAAAGCCGCCCAATGTCTTCAGCACATCACGGCGCCAGGCGCCCACCGCGCCGGGCACCACCGTCAGCGTGTCCAGCGCCGACAGCGCCCGCCGCTCCAGGTTCTGCGCCACGACATATTCCAGCGCCTGCCAGCGGGTGATCATGTTGACCCGGTTGCCCACCTTGGCGTTGCCCGCCACCGCACCGATCGCCGGATCGGCGAACCAGCGCACCAGCCGGCTGATGGTGGCGGCCTCGAACTGGGTATCGGCGTCCAGCGCCACCACGATGTCGTGGCGCGCCGCTTCCAGGCCGATATTCAGCGCGCCGGCCTTGCCGCTGTTGGGGATCGACAGCACCGACACGCGCGGGTCGGCGGAGAAATGGCTGCGCGCGATATAAGCGGTGTGATCGGACGAACCGTCATCGATCACCAGCACCTCCAGCGCGGCATGATCGCTGGCCAGGATTCGTTCGATCGTGGAGACGATGACCTTGGCCTCGTTGAAGGCGGGGATCAGCACCGTCACGCCGCAGGCTTTTTCCATGGCGGGCGGCGGCGCGCGATGATGCGCCCTGTTCCACAGCGCCAGGCCCACCAGCATCAGCAGCCGCCCCACCCCCAGCACGATCGCGCCCAGGAAGCACCAATAGAGAATCTGCGATATCCAGGAGATGGTCAGGAACACCAGCCGGTCGGCATAAAGGCTGGCGGTCAGCGGCAGGCGCGGCATCACCGCATCGCGCGAAAAGCCCGCCAGGGTGGACACCGGCACGAAGCGATAGCCGCGCGCGCGCATCTGGTCGATCAGCTGCGGCAGCAGGGCCACGGTCTGGGCGCGATCGCCGCCGGAGTCGTGCATCAGGATGATGTTGCCGCTGAGGTCGGGATTGGGATTGTTCACCGCCTTGAGCACATTCTTCATCATCGTCGTCACACCCGGCTTCTGCCAGTCCAGCGTGTCGACATGGGTGCCCACCGTGACATAGCCCAGCGTCTGGGCGATCTCGACCGGCACGATCTCTTCGGCGTCGCTGGGTTCGGCATCGGCCAGATAGGGCGGGCGCAGCATCCGCAGGGAACGGCCGGTCAGCGCCTCGAACAGACGCTGGGTGGCGTTCAGCTCCAGCCGCACCGCGGCGGGCGGCGTGTCGGCCAGATTGGGATGGGTGAATGTGTGGCTGCCGATTTCATGGCCATCCGCCAGCACCTTCTGCACCAGGCCGGGATTGGCCTCCATGTTCGCGCCGATCATGAAGAAGGTCGCCGGCACATGCTTGGCCTTCAGGATCGCCAGAATCTGCGGCGTCCATTCCGGATCGGGCCCGTCATCGAAGGTCAGCGCCAGCAGCTTCGGTTTGGCGCCCACCCGGCGGATCACATAGTTGGTCGGCAGGTCGACATAGCGTTCGTCGTCGATGTCGCCGGTGGCCTTGTCGATGTCCAGCTTGCGCAGGCCCAGCGTGGGATCGGCCTCCACCGTCAGCACTTCGCCTTCGCCGTCGAAATCGACATCGTCATTCGTCGGGATATGCGCCAGCGAGGCGGGCGCGGGCGCGCCGTAGCTGCGGCCCAGCAGCGGCAGGATCGAGGGGTCCTCGCCACCCAGCTTCCACAGCGCATAGCCCGCCGGCTGGTAGGGATCGGCGGCATGGATCTGGTTGAAGGCGGTCACGCCGTCCAGGAACCAGACCTGGTGATCGCTGCCGTCGCTGTCGCGATAGGCGAAATGCGGATTGTTGCTGTCGGGATCGAAACGGATCTGCGCGCCGGAATCGCGGGCATAGACCATCGACTGGGCGAAGCTGGTATTGTCGGCGGGCCCGGCGCCCGACCAGTCATAGGCATAGGAACCCAGCGCCACGATGGTGGAGGCGGGATCGAGCACCTTCATGCGCGTATCCAGCGTCTTTTCGAACCAGTCCTGACCGGCGATCGCGCCGGGCGGATCGCTCTGGTCATTCTGGTCATAGGCCATCAGCACCGTGTAATCGACGATGTCGGCATAGGCCTGGTAGGGCCAGGCGGCATCGTCGAAGGGCGCGGCCTGGGCGATGATCCAGCCATGGGGCGCGAAGGCCGCCGACAGTTCCTTCAGGAAAAGGCCCTGGTCGGCATAGGCGCCCGGCGGCACCGTCTCGAAGTCCACCATCACGCCCTGCAGCCGGTACTGCGTCAGGAAGGCGGTGATCGACCGGATCAGCCCGGCGCGGCGCGCCGGATCGGCCAGCAGCGCGGCCAGCCCCGGCCCGTTCCATTGGCCGTTCTGCGCGTTCTGGATCATGGGCAGGATCGCCACGCCCGGCTTGTGGGTGCGGATATAGCGCAGCGCCTTGCTGTCCAGCGTGACCTTCAGCGCTTCATCGGGGCCCGTCAGGGTCAGCCAGCTGGGCACCACCCAGTCGAGATATTTCAGCGAGCGGCGCAGCGCCGGCCAGCTTGGATCGTCGCGCCCGGCCCAGTTGGTATAAAAGCCGATGGCCAGGCTGCGGCCCTTCTGGGGCTGCACGATCCGGGGCAGCACATGGCTGGACTGGTCGCGGGCATGGCGGCGGCGGGCGGCATTGTCGGCCCGGCGGTGGCGCGCCTGGGCCGCCAGCCGTTCGGCCCGGGCCAGAAGGCCGGGCTTTTCGGCATGGCCCACCAGGTTGCGGGCGGTGTCATGGGCCGCCAGCGCCATGGGCCGGCCGGGCAGTTGCAGGCCCGCCAGCGGCGGCGCCAGGACCAGGCTGGCGGCAAAGCCGGTCAGCAGGACCGCTGTGGCAATGCCCACAATCCAGGCAAGCCAGCGGATACGGGCGGCGCGGCGCCCGGAGGCATCGAAGAAGATCGGCTGATTGGCCACCCAGGGACCGCGCAAAACACAGCGCTGCATACAATGGCGCCGATGCGGACAAAAGTGAGACTTAAGCAAGACTGGACGGCGGCGGCGCCCGCGTCATGGGGTCGCCGCGGGACTATTGTGGCCCCCGGGGTTGCGGGCGCGCCGACCCTTCATGCTATCAGGGTTGGGAAGTCTGATTCCGGCGGGGCGACGTGCACGTTTACAATTGTTCGAAGTGTCCAGGTTATTGCTGTTCCTATCCCCTGATCCAGTTGAACAAGCGGGACGTGGAGCGCCTGGCGCGCCATTTCGGCCTCAGCTTTGAAGCGGCGCGCAAGAAGTTCACCCGCACCGATCCCGAAGCCAAGTATGCGATGCGCCGCAAGGACGATCCCCATTACGGCCGCATCTGCCAGTTCTTCGACACCGAGGCGCGGCGCTGCACCATCTATACGGCGCGTCCCACCATCTGCCGCGAATATCCCGGCTCCAAGAGCTGCGGCTATTACGAATTCCTGCTGGCCGAACGCAATTCGCAGGAAGATCCGGATCACGTCGCCACGACCTGGAACAAATAGCCCGCCGCTGCCCGCGCCACACGTTCCGCCCTGCTGTTTTGTGACAGCCGAATGGTGCACTGCACCGTCGCAATAGCCTTGGCCCAAAGGCTTTTTTTTGCTCTAACGGTCGCACAAAAGCAGGGTTGGAGGGGACACTGTGGGCATCCGGGGCGCCGCGTTCGGCGCGCCGCCTTCACCCGCAGCAGATTTTCCTGACGCCAATCCGATCCTGATGCCACGGCCGCCGCGCGGCTGGCGGCGCGCATTGCGACAAACACGGCCCAAGGCCGGACACGGAGGGGAAATATGTTTCATCAGCTTCTGACGCCGGTGTCGGACAGTTTGACCATGTCCTTCATCGTGGCGGCGCTGCCCATTGCGGTGGTGCTGCTGATGCTGGGCGTGCTCAAGCGCCCGGCCTGGCAGGCTTCGCTGGCCGGCCTAGCAACGGCGCTGGTGATCGCGCTGGCGGTCTGGCAGTTCCCCGCGGGACTGGCCATCTCCGCTGTCGCCAATGGCGTGACCTTCGCCCTGTGGCCGATCATGTGGATCGTGTTCGCGGCCCTGACCCTCTACAATGTCGCGGTCCAGTCGGGCCGGTTCGACGCCTTCCGCCGCTGGGTCCTGGAGCATCTGCCCAATGACCGGCGCATCGTGCTGATCGTCATCGGCTACGGCTTCGGCTCGCTCTTGGAAGGGGTGACCGGCTTCGGCGCCCCCGTGGCGATCTGCGCCTCGCTTCTGATCATGCTGGGCTTCGAGGCCACGGACGCGGTGGTCTATGCCCTTCTGTTCAACACCGCCCCGGTCGCCTTCGGCTCGCTGGGCATTCCGATCACCACCCTGGCCGGCGTCACCGCCCTGCCCGCCGACTCGCTGGGCGCGATGGTGGGCCGCCAGCTTCCCATCTTCGCCTTCCTGCTGCCCTTCTATGTCATCGCCATGTATGGCGGGATCAAGTCGGTCAAGGCGATCTTCCCGGTGATCCTGGTGGCCGGCGGCACCTTTGCCGGCGTCCAGTTCATCACCTCCAACTTCGTCAACTACACCCTGACCGACGTGCTGTCGGCGCTGAGCTGCCTGCTGGTGACGGTGCTGTTCCTGCGGGTCTGGAAGCCGGCGCCCGATGCGCAATACGCCGTCGGCGTGGGTCCGTCGGACGAGATTCACACCGACCACGGCGCCATTCCGTCGTGGCAGGGCTGGCTGCCCTGGCTGATCATGTGCGCGGTCGTGATCCTGTGGACCATCTTCAAGGTCGCCGGCATGGGCCAGATGAACGTCGAATGGCCGGGCCTGCACAACCAGGTCTTCATCACCCTCTACGGCAAGCCCTATGCCGCGATCTGGAGCTTCCAGCCGCTGGCCACCGGCACCGCGGTTCTGGTGACGGCGATCATCACCGCCTTCGCCCTGGGCCAGGGCGTTGCGGGCCTGCTGAAAGCCGCGGCCCTGGCGGCCAAGCAGATCATGCTGCCGACCCTGACGGTGGTGTGCATCGTCGGCCTGGCCTTCCTGATGAACTATTCGGGCATGGCCTATACGCTGGGCCAGGGCGTGGCGGCGGCCGGCGTGCTGTTCCCGCTGCTCTCGGCCTTCCTGGGCTGGCTGGCGGTGTTCCTGTCGGGCTCGGACTCGTCGGGCAACGCGCTGTTCGGCAACCTGCAGGTCGTGGCGGCCCGCCAGCTGAACTTCGATCCGGTTCTGATGGCGGCCACCAACTCGTCGGGCGGCGTGTTCGCCAAGATGATCTCGCCCCAGAACATCGCCACGGGCGTGGCCATCAGCGGGCTGCGCGGGCAGGAGGCCAAGATCTTCTCGCGCACCTTCATTCACTCCATCCTGCTGACCGTGCTTCTGGGCCTTCTGGTCTTCATGCAGCAGCATGCCTGGAGCTGGATGATCCCGCCCTATTAGGGCAGGCACCCATTCGCACAGCGAAAGGCCGGGCCGCGAGGTCCGGCCTTTTCGTTTGCGGCCTGCGGCTTTAGGGTTCGCCCGCACAATATCGAAAGAGGCAGATCATGGCGCAGCGCATCGAGGAACAGGGATTGAAAGTCGCGCCCGCGCTGCATGCCTTCATCACCAGGGAGGCGCTTCCGGGCTCCGGCGTGGACCCGCAAGCCTTCTGGAAGGGCTTTGCCGCCCTGGCCAACGGCCTGATGCCGCAGAACCGCACCCTTCTGGCGACACGCGACCGCATCCAGAGCGCCATCGACGGCTGGCACAAGGCCCATCCCGCAAAGCCCATCGATGCGCCCGCCTATACCGCCTTCCTCAAAGAGATCGGCTATCTGGTGCCCGAAGGCCCCGATTTTGAAATCGGCACGCAAAAGGTCGATCCGGAAATCGCCACCATCGCCGGGCCCCAGCTTGTGGTGCCGCTGACCAATGCGCGCTTTGCCCTGAACGCGGTCAATGCGCGCTGGGGCAGCCTGTATGACGCGCTCTACGGTACCGACGCCATCGACCAGACCGGCGATCTGGCGCCCGGCAAAAGCTACAACCCCAAACGCGGCGAGAAAGTCATCGCCTTCGCCCGCGCCGCGCTGGATGTCGCCGCCCCGCTGGCATCGGGAAGCTGGGCTGACCCGGACGGCTTTGCCATCAAGGATGGCGCGCTCGTTCCGGCGCTGAAAAACCCGGCGCAGCTGAAAGGCTGGCAGGGCGATGCGGGCACCCCTTCGCTGATCCTGCTGGAACAGAACGGGCTGCACATCGAAATCCATGTCGACCGCACCACGCCCATCGGCAAGACCGACAGGGCAGGCATCAGCGACGTGGTGCTGGAATCGGCCGTCACCACCATCATGGACTGCGAGGATTCGGTCGCGGTGGTCGATGCCGAGGACAAGGCCCATGCCTATCGCAACTGGATGGGGCTGATGACCGGCACACTGTCGGCCAGCTTCGAGAAGGGCGGCAGGACCATCGAGCGGCGCGCCAATCCCGACCGGCAATACACCACGGCTTCGGGCACCCTGACCCTGCCCGGCCGCAGCCTGCTGTTCATCCGCAATGTCGGCCACCTGATGACATCCGATGCCATCCTGCTGCCGGACGGAAGCGAGATCGGCGAAGGCCTGATGGATGCGGTGGTCACCAGCCTGGTGGCGATGAAGGACAAGGGCCGCAACAGCCGCAAGGGCAGCATCTATATCGTCAAGCCCAAGATGCACGGCCCCGCCGAGGTCGCCTTCACCGACGCGCTGTTCAATGGCGTCGAAGACCTCCTGGGCCTGCCGCGCCACACCATCAAGATGGGCGTGATGGACGAGGAACGGCGCACCACCGTCAACCTGAAGGAATGCATTCGCGCCGCCAAGGACCGCATCGTCTTCATCAACACCGGCTTTTTGGACCGCACGGGCGACGAGATGCACACGTCGATGCATGCCGGGGCGATGGTGCGCAAGGGCGACATGAAATCGGCCAAGTGGCTGGCGGCCTATGAGGACCAGAATGTCGATATCGGCCTGGCCTGCGGCTTCCAGGGCAAGGCCCAGATCGGCAAGGGCATGTGGGCGATGCCCGACCGCATGGCCGACATGCTGAAGGCCAAGATCGGCCACCCGATGGCGGGGGCAAGCTGCGCCTGGGTGCCCTCGCCCACCGCCGCGACGCTGCACGCATTGCACTATCACCAGGTCAGCGTGAAGGCGCGGCAGGACGAACTGAAATCGCGCCCGCGCGCCAGCCTGGCCGACATCCTGACCATTCCGCTGGCCGACCGCCCCAACTGGTCGCCCGATGAGGTGCAGCAGGAACTGGACAACAACGCCCAGGGCATTCTGGGCTATGTCGTGCGCTGGGTGGACCAGGGCGTGGGCTGTTCCAAGGTGCCCGACATTCACGATGTTGGGTTGATGGAAGACCGCGCCACGCTGCGCATCTCCAGCCAGCACATGGCCAACTGGCTGCTGCATGGCATCGCCACCGGCGATCAGGTGATGGACACATTCAGGCGCATGGCCGCGGTGGTCGATGGACAGAATGCCGGCGATCCGCTTTACCAGCCCATGGCGCCGGGCTTTGACGGCATCGCCTTCCAGGCGGCCTGCAACCTGGTGTTCAAGGGCAAGGAGCAGCCGTCCGGCTATACCGAGCCCTTGCTCCATGCCGCGCGCCGCGCCCTGAAAGGCGAATAAGCAGGGCGAATGAGCGAGCTTGAATCCCGGCTGGCGGTCTATGGCACGCTGGCGCCCGGCCGTTCCAACGCCCATATCCTGGCGCCGCTGAAAGGCACATGGCGGGCGGGCACGGTGCGCGGGCGCCTGCACCCGGAAGGCTGGGGCATGACCGAAGGCTATCCGGCCATCATCCTGGACGATGCGGGCGATGACGTTGCGGTGCAGCTTTTTGAATCCGCCGATCTTCCCGCGCACTGGCCGCGGATCGACGATTTCGAGGGCGATGGCTATCGGCGCGTGCCGGTGGCGGTGACCGTTTCGGGCGAAACGCTCACCGCCTATATCTATGCGCTGGCCACTGAGAGGCCGGCCTCTTAAACGCTCTTGTTCAGCGCCTTCAGGATCGCATCCGTCATGGCGGTGGTACCGACCTTGGTCATGCCCGGCTGCATGATGTCGCCGGGTGAGGCCGGAATAGTGAAAGGTCCAGTGGACCTTTCACCCGGCCGAACGCCGTAGCGGCGCGCGCCCAAGCGCGGCGCGAGGCACGGACTTATTTGGACTTGTCCAAGGACTTGAGAATCGCGTCGGTCATGGCAGTGGTGCCCACCTTGGTCATGCCCGGCTGCATGATGTCGCCGGTGCGATAGCCTTCGGCCAGCACGCTGTCGACCGCCTTTTCCAGCTTGGTCGCCTCGTCCTTCAGGCCGAACGAATAGCGCAGGCACATGGCGAAGGACAGGATGGAGGCGATGGGATTGGCCAGGCCCTGGCCGGCAATGTCCGGCGCGCTGCCATGGATCGGCTCGTACAGCGCCGACGGCAGGCCATTCTCCTTCTTGTCGCCCAGCGAGGCCGACGGCAGCATGCCGATCGAGCCGGTCAGCTGCGCCGCCTCGTCCGACAGCACGTCGCCGAACAGGTTGTCGGTCACCAGCACGTCGAACTGCTTGGGATTGCGCACAAGCTGCATCGCGGCGTTGTCGGCCAGGATGTGGTGCAGCTCGACATCGGCATATTCGCGCTTGTGCAGGTCGGTGACGACTTCCTTCCACAGCACGCCGGTGACCATCACGTTGGATTTTTCGGCGCTGTGCACCTTGTTGCCGCGCAGGCGCGCCATTTCGAAGGCGACGCGGCAGACCCGCTCGATCTCGCTGGTGGTATAGACGCCGGTATCGACAGCGCGCTTCTGGCCGTCTTCCAGGGTGGTGGTTTCCTTGGGCAGGCCGAAATAAACGCCGCCCATCAGCTCGCGCACGATCAGGATGTCTAGACCCGAAACGATTTCCGGCTTCAGGGTCGAGGCATCCTTCAGCGCATCGAAGCACAGCGCGGGCCTGAGGTTGGCATAGACGCCCATGTCCTTGCGCACGCGCAAAAGCCCGCGCTCGGCGCGCTTCTCGAACGGCAGTCCATCCCACTTGGGTCCGCCGACCGAACCCATCAGCACCGCATCGGCAGCGACCGCCTTCACGAAGGTCTCATCCGGATCGGGGCGGCCAACCGCGTCGATCGCCGCGCCGCCCAGCAGGGCCTCCTCGGTCTGATAGGGCAGGCCCTTCTGGCCATACCAGCCGACCACGCGCATGGTCGCGTCCAGCACTTCGGGACCGATACCGTCACCCGGCAACAGGAGGAGCTTGTATTCGTTCATTGGGAAAATCCGTCTTTGGGCAGTGTGTCGGCGATCAGAGCCAGGGCTGCTGGGCCGTATGCGTCTTTTCGTAAGACGCGATCTTGTCCTCGGTGCGCATGGTCAGGCCGATATCGTCCCAGCCGTTCAGCAGGCACTGCTTCTTGAAGGCGTCGACCTCGAACTTGATCGTGCCGCCGTCGGGGCCTTTGATCTCCTGCGCTTCCAGGTCGATGGTGATCACGGCATTGGCGCCGCGCTCGGCATCGTCCATCAGCTTGTCGACATCCGACTGGGGCAGCTTGATCGGCAGGATGCCGTTCTTGAAGCAGTTGCCATAGAAGATGTCGGCGAAGCTGGGCGCGATCACCGCGCGGATGCCGAAATCCAGCAGCGCCCAGGGGGCATGCTCGCGGCTGGAGCCGCAGCCGAAATTGTCGCCCGCCACCAGGATCTGCGCCTTGCGATAGGCCGGCTTGTTCAGCACGAAATCCGGCTTCTCGCTGCCGTCGGCATTGTGGCGCAGCTCGTCGAACAGCGCCTTGCCCAGCCCGGTGCGCTGGATGGTCTTCAGATACTGTTTGGGGATGATCATGTCGGTGTCGACATTGATCATGTTCAGCGGGGCCGCGACCCCTTCGAGCTTTTTGAATGGTTCCATGGCGGGCCGGACCATAGTCCATTCCGCGCAAAAGAAAATAGCTGATTTGCCGCGGAAAACCGCCATTTCCGGCCGTCCCGGACCCCGGATCGGGGCGGGACGGCCGGATCAGGCGATTACAGTTCCGGGGCTGCGGCCACCTCGGCCAGCTTGCGCCCGGCATCGATGCGGCTGAACAGCAGGGCGCCGGCGATGCAGAAGCCGGTCACCACATAGAAGGCCGCGCTCCAGCCATAGGCGGCGACGATGAAGCCGGTCACGGTGGTCACGATCGCCCCGCCGACATTGCCCAGCGTGTTCATCACCGCCGAGCAGGACCCGGCAAAGCTGCCGCCGATGTCCAGCGTCACCGCCCAGGCATTGCCCACCACCAGCTCCAGCCCGAACACGCCAATGCCGAACATCGCCGCGGTGGCATAGGGGCCGTCCATGTGCACGCCCAAGGGAATGAAGACGGCGGCGATCAGGAAACCGACCATCGCCACGCTCTGGCGGGCGAACTTGATGCGCCCGGTCCGGTGGATGATCAGGTCCGACAGAACCCCGCCCATGATATCGCCGACCACGGCGGCGGCCAGGGTCAGGCTGGTGAACAGACCCATCTGCGCCAGGTCATAGCCGCGCTCGGCGTTCAGGTATTTGGGATACCAGGCCAGGAACATGTTCAGGCTGTAGCCATAGCAGAAATACATCGCAGCCACGGTCCACATCTGGCGGCTGGACAGGATCAGCTTCCACGGAATGGACACCGCCTTCTTGGGCGCGGTGCCCAGCGCCGCCTCGATCCGCGCGCGCTCGGCCGCGTTGATGCCGTGATGCTCCCGCGGCAGGTCGCGGTAATAGCCGTACCAGAACACCGCCCACAGCACGCCCACCGCACCGAACAGCCAGAAGGGGACATGCCAGCTATAGGCGCCGATCAGGCTGGCGACCAAAAGCGGCGTGGCGGCGCCCGCCAGGCGCGAACCGGCATGGGTTGTGCCCTGGGCGAAGCCGCGCTCGGACGGCAGCATCCAGCGCGACAGCGCGCGGTTGGAAATGGGAAAGGCGCCCGCCTCGCCCATGCCGACCAGGAACAGGCAGACCGCCAGCATGGTGGTGGAGGCCGAAAAGCCCGCCAGGAAGGTAAAGGCCGACCACCAGGTCACCACACAGGCCAGCGCGATGCGCGGGCCCATCCGGTCGCCGAACCAGCCGCCGGGAATCTGGAACAGGGCATAGGCCCAGGCATAGGCGGACATGATCACGCCCGCGGTGCCGATATCGAATCCGAACTCCTGCTGGATGACCGGCATGGCGTTCGAAATCAGGACGCGGTCCAGATAGGTGACGAAATAGGCCAGCACCACCAGGCCCAGAATCTTGTGGCGTACGCGCGTCGGCTTCATGCCGGCGTCAGCGGTAGTCGACATTTGGCGGTTCTCCCCTTTTGCGTTCGGCGCGGGACACCGTCTGGCCTCCCGCGCCGTTCGCAATTGTTGAGATCACGAAACCTCGTGATCCGTCAGTATGGCATGTCCGGAACATTGTCCGGCCGCTTCTGGCAGCTTTCTTCCGGCCGGTCGCGGCAGGCTTCCCAGACGGTGGGAATGGAATTGCCGGCGATATAGACGCTGTTGATGGTCTCGGTGTTGCGGATGTCCTTCAGCGGGTCCTTGTCCAGCACCAGAAGGTCGGCCCACTTGCCGTCGGCGATGGTGCCGATCATCGGGTCCTTCAGCCACTTGGCGTTCTCGCTGGTGGCCGACATGATCGCCTGCATCGGCGTGCGGCCGGCCAGGACTTCCAGGTACATTTCCTCATGGGCGTTGAAGCCGGGGAAGCGGCCATTGGGACCGGAGTCGGTGCCCATGCCCATCTTCACGCCCGCCTCGGCCATGGCTTCATAGTTTTCCATGGCCTGGAACAGGGTGCGGTCCATGTCATAGAAGACCTTCTTCTTGTAGGGCAGGCCCGGGAACATGGTGTCGCCCAGGATGATCTGCTTCTCGCGTGCCGGGCTCTTGAGCGCCTCCAGCGTGCCGGGCGTGACGCCACGGGTGAAGAAGGGATCGTTCAGCCAGGGCATCACCGCCAGGCTGTAGGCCATTTCGCGCGACAGGGTGGAGGAGACCATCCACACGCCCTTGGCCTTCATCATGTCCAGCAGCTCTTTGTCCACCGGCTGGTCGCGCACCATGTGGGCGAAACCGTCGATGCCCTGGCGCACCAGTTCCTTGGCGTCCTTCAGGTAGAAGACATGCGCAACGGCGCGCAGGCCCTTCTTGTGCGCTTCGTCGATGACGGCGGCGCTGACATTGTAGGGCATCTTGACCGGGATGGTGTCGCGCTCGTCGTCCATCCAGAGCTTGATGAAGTTGACGCCCTTGGCGGCCTGTTCGTCGACCGCCTTGCGCGCCTCTTCCGGCGTGGCGACCGGGTTGTTCAGCCCGTACACGCCGCCATAGCCGCCCTTGTAGACGATGCCCTGGCCGGCGGTGAACAGCCGCGCGTAATGGGGGCGGCCCGCCCGCTCATGGTTGCGGATGCCGAAGATCATGTCCTTGTCGGTGCCCAGGATCTGCACGGCGGTCACGCCGTAGCGGGCATACTGGGTCAGGTCGTCGACGACGTTCTTGCCGGTGTAGTACTTAATGTCCTGGGTCACGTCATGCATGATGCCGACATGGACATGGCTGTCGATGATGCCGGGCATGACATACTTGCCGCTCAGGTCGATGGTCTTTGCGCCTTCGGGGGCTTTGAGGCCGGACATGGCGCCGACATAGGCGATCTTGCCGTCGGTCATCACGATGGCCGAGTCGGGCTGGGGCGCAGCCCCCGTGCCGTCGATCACGGTGACATTCGTCAGCACGGTGGATTCGGCCAGGGCGGGCGAGGCCGCCATCAGGGCGGTCATGGCGCCAGCAGCCAGCGCACCGGCGGCGATCTTCAAGCGAAACATCTTCTGCGAACTCCCATTGCTGTGGCCGCCATCCGCGAAAGACGGCGGTTCCGCGAAGCCTGGAATCCCAAGCCCGCCTATCGACCTGACGTGTCTGCCGAATCCGCTTCCCTCCCCCGGCCCTCGCTCCCTTTGCGGGATGTCCTGATGGTCCGAAGGGGCATGCCCCGGAAAACACCGGAAGAATGCCGCAAAACTCGCGCCGGACCTTAGCGAACGGTCTGGCGAAAAAAAAGCGATAAGCGCTTCGCTGCACTGCGGTATGCCGCATTGCGGAATCATGGCGCGGCAGCTTTGCGACACTGGCGGAAAAAACGACGAAAAAAATGCCGCCTTCGGATGAAGGCGGCACCGATGCGGACGGGTTGATCCCGACTTGTACTTTATTCCCCTCGGGCGCCGGCGGTTATGCCCGCCATGCGGCTTCGGCTCATCACCGAAAGAATTTCGCCAACCCTTTGATGCGGCGTTCCTTCCTCTTTCCCCGATCGGCGGTCTTGCGCCGTCCTTTGTTATTGTGCGCACGCGCCCAAAGGCCCTGTGTGCATGGCAAGTTTATGACAGCGTCCAGAGCAAAACAATCAAGAGCGCGAATGCTGCAACGCGGCAGCGCCCGGCCTGCAATGAGGCGCGGCATTTTGTTCTGCATCCCGATCCGGCTAACTTGCGCGCGCGCCAACAACAACAACAGGGGACGCGCATCATGCAGAACATCACACCCGCCCGCTATTCGCGCCGCGCCGTCACCGCCGGACTGGCCGCGGCCTGCGCCCTGCCCGCCACGCCCGCCTTCGCCGCCGACCCGGTGATTCCCGCCGCCACCATCGCCGCGCGCCGTAACGCCCCCGTCATCGCCAGAAAGGTGAACCGGCTGTTCAACCTGCGTCCCCAGGTGATGGAGCCCAACGACCTGCAATTTTCCCCCGACGGCAAGCTGTGGGTGCTGGACCAGAAGGACCCTAACAAGGTTTTCACGATCGACCCCGCCAACGGCGCGGTGCTGGCCGATGTGCAGACCGAATGCATTCACGGCAGCGGCATCACCTATGGCGACGGCGCCTGGTTCCTGACCTCGACCAAGGTGCTGGTGGGCAAGCCTTCCACCCTGAAGGTCGATCCCAGGACAGGCGCGACCTTGAAGAAATGGGAAACCCCCGGCTGGGGCATCTATGGCGCCTATACCCGCCGGGTGCGAAAGCCCGGCGACCTGCCGCTGGAATCGGGGGGCCATGGCCTGAAATGGGCGGGCAAGGACAAGTATTGGATGGCGGTCCCCGCCAGCGGCAAGCTGTTCCTGATGAATGCCGAGGAAGGCACCGTCGCCCATTCCATCCAGGCCCCCACCATCCGCACCCACGGCATTGCGCTGGACGGCGATCACATCTGGTGCGTCGGCTCGGACGAGGCGGAAATCTACAAGCTGCGCATGTCGGACGGCGGCATCGTCGGCCGAATCGTGCTGGACAGGCAGAACGACCCGTCCGTACACGGGCTGGACATTAAAGACGGCGTCCTGTGGTATTGCGACGCGAACAAGGGCTGGGTCTGCAACCTGACCTGATCACGGCAACGACAATCATTTTGATATAGGGGGACGACATGGATCGCCGCAAATTCTTGGGCAATGCGGGCGCGGCAGGACTGATGGGAGGCGCGGCGCTGTGGTCGGCGCCGGACGCCTTTGCCCTGGGCCTGCCCAAGGACAAGATCAAGCGCATCCGCTACTACAAGACCCCGACCGATGCGGCGGGCCGTCCCAATATCCACCAGCCGACCTTCAACCAGTCGACCAACATCGTCACCATCGAGACCGAAAGCGGGCTGATGGGCGTGGGCGAAGGCGGCGAGCCCAGCACCATGGAACAGTGCGCCGGGCTTCTGATCGGCGAGGACCCCTTCCGCACCGAACATCTGTGGCAGGTGATGGAGCGCGCCTATTTCTATCCGGCAGGCCGCGAAAAGACCCATTCGCTGGGCGCGCTGGACGTGGCGCTGTGGGACCTGAAGGGCAAGGCGCTGGGCGTGCCGGTGTGGCAGCTTCTGGGCGGCAAGAGCCGCGACCATGTCGAATGCTATGCCACCGGCTATCCCACGCCCAAGGGCGGCACGATCGAGGACGCCGCGCGCGCCTGCGTCGAGGCGGGCTTCCGCGCCTTCCGCACCGGCGTGTCCGAATCGGTGGAGTTCGACCGCTTCCGCGCCGTCGAGCAGACGATCGAGCAGTGCAAGCTGATCCGCAAGGGCGTGGGCAAGGACGGCGCCTGGGCCATCGACTTCCACGGCACCATGGACCCGGAAGACGCCATCACCCTGGCCACCGCGCTGGAGCCGCTGCGGCCCTTCTTCTGCGAGGACCTGATCCGCGGCGAAAACACCGAAATCTACAAGGTGCTGCGCCCGCGCCTGCGCGTGCCGATCGCGGTGGGCGAAATCTATGGCGTGAAGTGGGAAATCGCCCCGCTGATCGAACAGAACCTGATCGACTTCGCCCGCTGCACCGTACCGAACGTTGGCGGCATCACCGAATACATGAAGATCGCCGCCCTGGCCGAGACGCATTATTGCGGCCTGATCCCGCATTTCACCGGCCCCATCGGCGAGACCGCGCTGGTGCACTGCCTGACCGCGACTTCGGTGGTGGCGCTGATGGAGATGACGGGTGCGGGCCGGCGCCCCTGGCCGTACCTGCCGGAAGCCTACGACTTCCATGACGGCAAGCTGTGGCCCAACGACCGCCCCGGCCTGGGCGTGACGCTGGATACCTCCAAGCTGCAGATGGTGGGCGACTGGACCGAGCATTATGCGCCCATCCAGATCAATCACCGCCCGGATGGCAGTTACACCAACTGGTAATCACCGATCTCAAGGCCCGCCTCGTGCGGGCCTTTTTTTCAGGCCGCCCGGAATGCCGCCACGCATCTGGCCGCGCGCGCGGCGATGTCTTCGTCGGTGAAGTCCGGCTTGAACAGTTCACTGCCCAGGCCGAAGCCCGCTGCGCCGGCCTTTTTCCATTCCGCCATGTTGGCCGCGCCCACGCCGCCCACCGCATAGACCGGCACGGATTTGGGGATCACCGCCAGCATCGCCTTCATGTGATCGATGCCGCCGGTGGAGGCGGGAAACAGTTTCAGCGTCTTGGCGCCCGCCGCGATGGCGGCGAAGCCTTCCGACGGCGTATAGAAGCCTGGCATCACCGTCATGTCCCGTTCCACGCCATGGGCGATGACCGCCGGATTGGTGTTGGGCGTCACCAGCAGCTTGCCGCCGGCATCGGCCACCCGGTCCACATCCACCACCGTCAGCACCGTGCCCGCCCCCGTCAGGCAACGCTCGCCGAATTCCCTGGCCAGCAGGCCGATGCTCTTGAACGGCTCGGGCGAATTGAGCGGCACCTCGATGGCGCGGATACCCGCGCCATACAGCGCCTCGGCCACGCCCAGCACGCGATCAGGGGAGACCCCGCGCAGGATGGCGACGATGGGCAGTTCTGCCAGAAGCTCTTCAGGGTTCATCGGTTCAGTTCCGCATGTATCTGCACCAGGCCGGCAAGCGCGGCGGCGTCGCCATCGATGGTGCTGGCGCCCACACCATAAAAGCCCAGCGCCCGCGCATAAAGCGCCGCCAGCAGGGGCGAGCAGACCAAAGGCACCTGCCCCGGCGCATACAGCGCCAGCGCCGCGCCCACATCCGCCCCCACGATCAGCCCCGACAGATAGGACGCCGCATCGGTCTTTGGCATCGTGCCCGTCACCACCCGGCTGCGGGTGGAAAACAGCAGATGCAGCAGTCCGGATTTTTCATTCTCCCGCGCCGTTGTCAGCCCCAGCGCGAAAGCCTCGCTGGCCGGATCGACCGCCCCGCCATCGCGCGCCAGCACTGAATGACGCGACAAAAGCTCGAACAGCTCGCCTGACAGCGCGGTCTGAAAGCCGGTCACCGCCCCGTCCTCAAGCCGGACCCATTTGACATGGGTGCCGGGCATGCACAGCAGGTGCCGCCCGCTCGCCAGTTCGGGGTTCAGCCTGAGTGCCCCCAGGATCTGCACTTCCTCGCCGCGCATCACATCGGGCGCGCCCGCCGCATTGGCGCATTTCAGGCCCGGGGCGATGGCAATGGGCCGCTCCTCCGCCTGGAAGCGCAGCGACGCGCCCGCGACGGCCCCCGGCCGGGCCGGGCATTCCAGATAGGGGACTTCCTTCCAGCCGATGGTCGATCCCACCATGCCGCCCAAAACGGCGGGCAACTTGCCGTATGCGCGGTCCCAATCGGCCACGGCGGCGGCAAAGCGCCCGGCGCAGTCGGGCACCGAAGCCCCCTCGCCCTCGCGCCGGTCCAGCACCGCCCCGTCCGCCGCGCACAGATAGAGCCTGAGGCGGCTTGTGCCCCAGTCGCCCGCGATGAATGCCGCATTTGTCATGGCCGCTCTTCTAGCCAAGGCCCGCGGCCTTGTCGAACGAACCGGAACCACCCCGCCCCCGGCCGGTTACGTTCCGTGAAGCCTTCCGGCAGGAGGAACCGATGGCCACCAGGAAGAAGCGCAAATATTCCAAGACCGCCCAGCGCAAGGTCAAAAAGGCGCTGCATGAGCGCAAGAAGGGCACGCTGAAAAGCGGCTCGGGCAAAAAGGTGAAAAGCCGCAAGCAGGCCATCGCCATTGGCCTGTCCGAGGCGCGCGAAGCCGGGGCCCGCGTCCCTAAGAAACAAAGCGCCCCGAAAAAGAAAACCGCCAAGAAGAAAAACACCAGGAAGAAATCGGCGAAGAAATAACGCCTATTCCGGCACCCTATTGCGGCACCAGGCCCCGGTCCTTCAGCATCGGCCCGATGTCCGGGTCCTTGCCATAGAAGGCGCGGAACATGGGGCCGTAATCCTCGGTATGGCCCTTGGACAGGATCAGGTCGCGGAAGCGCTGGCCGTTCTCGCGCGTCATGCCGCCATGCTGTTCGAACCAGTCATAGGCATCGTCGTCCAGCATCACCGTCCACTGATAGGCGTAATAGCCGCTGGCATAGCCATTGGCCCAGATGTGCAGGAAATAGCTGGAGCGGTAACGCGGCGGCACATCGGTGAAGTCGGTGCCGGTGGTCTTCAGGGCCTGGGCCTCGAAGGCGTCGACATCCGGCTTGGGCGCGCCGGGCTTGAGCATGTGCCATTCCATGTCCAGCTCGGACGCGGCCAGCAGCTCACCCAGCGCATAGCCCTGGCCCCAGGTCTGCGACTTGCGCAGCTTGTCGACCAGCGCCTGGGGGATCGGCGCGCCGGTCTCGTTGTTGACCGCATAATGCTTGAGCACGTCGGGATAAAGCGCCCAATGCTCGTTGAACTGCGAGGGGAACTCGACAAAGTCGCGCGCCACGTTGGTTCCCGAATCCATGGGATAGACCTGGTTCGCGAACAGGCCATGCAGCGCGTGGCCGAATTCGTGGAACATGGTGGTGACATCGTCGAAGGTCAGCAGTGCGGGCTGGCCCGGCGCCGGCTTGGTGAAGTTGGCGACATTGTAGATCACCGGCTTGGTGCCCAGCAGCTTGGACTGGCCGACGAAATTGCTCATCCAGGCGCCGCCCGATTTGTTGTCGCGCTTGAAATAGTCGAAATACATCAGGCCCAGCGAGCTGCCATCCTTGTCGAACACCTCGAACACCATCACGTCGGGCTGGTAGACCGGAATGTCGTGCCGCTGCTTGAAGGTGATGCCGTATAGCTGGGTGGCGGCATAGAATACGCCGTCGCGCAGCACCCGGTTCAGCTCGAAATAGGGCTTGAGCTGGGCTTCATCGACGTCATAACGCTCCTTGCGGACCTTTTCGGCATAACGCTGCCAGTCCCAGGGTTCGAGCTGGAAATCCTTGCCGTCCTTCTTGATCGCCTCCTGGATCAGCCGCGCTTCCTCGGCCGCCTTGGCGCGGGTGGGCGCGACCAGCGCGCCAATGAATTTCTGCACCGCCTCGGGCGTGCCGGCCATCTGGTTGTACAGCACATAGGCGGCATAGTTGGGATAGCCCAGCAGCTTGGCCTTTTCGGCGCGGATCACCGCCAGGGTCTGGATGATCGAACGGGTGTCGTTCTTGTCGCCCTTTTCGGTCCGCACCCAGCTGCTGTTGAACAGCTTCTCGCGCGTGTCGCGGTCGGCCAGGTCGGTCAGCAGCGGCTGCTGGGTGGTGTTCTGCAACGGAATGACATACTTGCCCGGCATGCCGCGATCCTTGGCGGCCTGCGCGGCATTGGCGATTTCGGTGTCGCTCAGCCCGGCCAGCGCCGCCTTGTCGTCCACCACCAGCGCCCCGGCCTTGGTGCCGGCCACCAGCCGCTGCTGGAACTCCGCCTCCAGCGAGGCGTCCTGCTTGTTGATTTCCTTCAGCCGTTCCTGATCGGCCGCCGACAGGTTGGCGCCCGAATGCACGAACTGGTCGTAATAGAGCTTCAGCACCTGCAACGCCTCGGGATCGAGCCCCAGGCTGTCGCGCTTCTCGTAAAGTGTCTTGACCCGCTGGAACAGCTTGGCGTTCAGGAAGATCGCGTCCTGGTGGGCGGCGATCCTGGGCGCTTCCTCGGTCTGCACCTTGTCCAGGGTGGGATTGGTGTTGGCCTGCACCAGCGCAAAGAATACCGACAGCGCCCGGTCCAGCATGCGCCCGGACTTTTCCATCGCCGCGATGGTGTTGTCGAAGCTGGGCGCCGCGGACTGGTTGGCGATCGTGTCGATCTCGGCGATCTGGCGGCGCATGCCTTCCTCGATGCCGGGCTGGAAGTCGCTGTCCTTGATCTTGGTGAAGTCGGGCGCCTGGAAGGGCAGCGTGCTGGCCTGTTCGAAGGGATTGGCGCTCGCCGCCTTCTCGTCCGGCTTGTCCGCCGGCTTGCAGGCGAAGGCCAGCAGGCTCACCGACACAAGACCGGCAGAGATCAGCGCAAGATTACGGACACGACAGGTCATGGCGGGGATCCTGGAAGAAGGGCCGGGCAACTATGGCAAGGCCCGCGCCCTCAGGAAAGCCCGCCCACCGCGCGGATCGCCGATCCGGCGATTTCCAGATTTTCGCGGATCGCCTGTTTCTGCTTGCCCAGGCTGATCACGGTCTGCACCGCACCGCCATATTCGCCGGGCAGGGGCGCGCGGATCGCGGTGACCTTGTTGGCGTCCAGCTTGATGGTGCTGCCATCGGGCCGGGTGAAGGTCACCAGCAGCGGCCGCGCCGCAACGCTGGCCGGCTTGCCCAGCGCGCGGGTGATGTTGCCGACATAGGCACGCGTTTCCGCCGGCAGCGTCTTGCCGCGGTCCAGGTGATCTTCCAGCCGGCCGGGGCCCGCATTGTAGGCGGCGAACATGGCCGGATAGCCATACTTGCCCTGCAGCCAGCGCAGATAGGCAGCCCCGGCGAAGATGTTGTCATGCGGGTCAAAGGCGTCGCCGCCCAGACCGTATTGCTGGCGCATCTCGTCATAGGTTTCGGGCGCCACCTGCATCAGGCCCTGCGCCCCGGCGCTGGACACGATCGGCTGGCCCGGCGCCATCATGGTGCGCCCGCCGCTTTCCTGGCGCATCACCGCGACGATCCAGTCCTTCGGCACATGGAATTTGCGCGAAGCCTCGGTGATCAGCCTGTCCCAGCGATGCATCAGCTGCGCCGGGCTCATCGCCGCTTCCTGGTCGAAGACCGACGGCGCCGGATCGGCATCCGGCTGTTGCGCCACCGTCTGCGCGGGCGCGGCGTTCCAGGCCGCGCTCTGCGGCGCGGGCACATGCATGCGCGGCAGCGCCATCGCCGCAATCGTCAGCAGCGTGCCCAGCAGCAGCGTGGGACCGGTGCTGCGGACCGGACGCATGGTCAGCGACCGCGCCTCCAGAGTCAGCGCAGCCAGGGACTCGGACACCGCCAGGGATTCAGACTCGGACAACCACGCCTCCAAACGGCCGTGCGGAACAATGGGAACATCGCGGTTTGGGCAAATACCGGGGCGCTCCGAAAATCCCGCGCGAAGGGAACCAAATGGCTCCTGCTTCGTATGCGCTCCCAGTCCACGCGCCAGATACAGCCAGCGGCGCGCCAATACAAGCGACAAATTATTTCGGATGTTATTTCGCTCACGCCAGCGATGCTGCGCATCGCGGCTCCGCGAGGGCGGCAGACTCCTGCCGGGGCGCGGTCGCGCCCGTTTGGCGGCGCGTGTCGCGGGAACTACTGGTACAGGGCCTGGGCGGTTTTCAGGTGCTGGATCAGCGCGGCAATGTCGCCATTGCTATGCGACAGCACGGCGGAAAATTCCTCGCGCTGGGCCAGCGCCAGCCAGATGCCCGCCACCGCGATATCGACCAGCACCGGCTTGGGCCCGTCGCTGCGGATGCGGAAATCCACCTCCAGCGGGGCGGAGCCATTGCTGCCGCCGCTGACCTGGGTCTGCACGATGTCGTCGCCGGGCGCGCGTTCGCGCGAGCCGGTCACCTTCAGCGTCTGCCCTGCATATTGCGCGAAATAGGACTGATAGACCGCCAGGCTGTAATCGCGGAAGGCGTCGACAAAGGCATCGACCTGGGCGGCCGGGGCGCTTCTGGCATAGCGGCCCAGAAGAAAGACCGCCACGCGGCGCAGATCGGTCAGGTCCAGCAGGAAGGCGGCAAAACGCGCGCGCCGGTCCGCCGCGCTCAGCGCGGCGTCATTCAGGATGTCGAAACCGCGCTGGATATTGTTGCTGACGAACTGTTCGGCGGCGCTCTGCCCAGCGACGGCGGCCAGCACGCGGGTGGACAGCGATGTTCCAAACGCCAGCGTGACGGCGCCCAGGCTGCGGCCCAGAAGGGCGCGGCGATGCAGGGTACGGCGCAGAGTACGGCAATGAAGCAATGTTGTTTTCCTTTGCTGCTGGGACCCCGCCTCAAGTCCTCTATAGCATTCAACCTGGCCGAAACAGGGCCGTGATGCGGCGCACCCAAGGCCGCGCCCGACTCCGGTTTATTCCGCATTGGCGAAATATTGAGTGATTTTCATGCTTTCATGCCGCCTCCGGGATGAAAGATGGGCACGCTCCCATGCTGGTTCCGGGCACGGGCCGCTGATAGGCTGCGCCGCGAAAATCAGCCCGGAAAACGGGGCACCCAACACAGGGGATCAGGGGGAACAGAATGAAGAACAACCGGCACACTATTGCAAAAGGCCTGATGGCGGCGGCGGCCATTGCCGCCCTCACCGCCACTCTGGGCCTGGCCGTTCAGCAGGCCGGCGCGCAGACACAGGCGCGCGCCACCAATCCGGGCAACAAGGCAACGGTGGCCTGGGCCGCCAAGCCCGCCCAGCTTCCGCCCTACAAGGCGCCCAACAAGCTGGTCTATCGCCTGGCCGACGTGCTGGCCGCCCACAAGGGCCAGCAGAACTGGGACCAGAAGGTCTTCCTCAGCCGCGACTTCCAGGGCGACTGGATCAGCATGGCGCCGGGCGAAAAGACCAAGACCCAGTTCTATGCCGACGATCGCGTCTTCTGGGTGGTGCAGTCCGGCGCGATGAAAGTGACCATCGAGGGCCAGGAGCCCTTCGTCGCCACCAAGCACTTCCTGGTGCAGGTGCCCAAGCGCCTGCAATACAGCATGGAGACGGTCGGCAGCGAGCCGGTGCTCTATTTCCAGATGAAGCCCGCCGGCGAAGCGCCCGACTATCCGCTCAGCGAAACGCCCACGCCCGTGCCCGGCGTCAAATACGTCAAGGCCGCCTATACCGGGCGCGGCACCTATGACGACATCAACAAGCCCTATATCGATTTCGAGAAGGACATCGTGCAGGGCGGTGAAAAGCGCAATGTGTGGATTCGCGACGACCACACCTATGTGACCATCCTGCGTTCCCAGAAAGGCGCGCCCACCCCGCCCGATACCGAATGGGGTCACTTCCACGCCAACTTCCCGGAGATCTGGCTGATCGTCGAAGGCACCCAGGATTTCCTGGTCGAGGGCGAGAAGCTGGTCACCGTGCATGACGGCGACCTGGTCGCCGCGCCCACCGGCCGCTATCACCGCGCCACGCCCGCCGGCGATGGCCCGTCCACGCGCCTGGCCTATATCCCGCGCCCGGACAATCTGCACTGGTACCAGCCGGAAAAGGCCAACTGATCTTTCAAGATTTTCCCAAAATCGCCTTCCCAAAATCGCCTGCAAGGAGCCGACACGTGTCTCACAGACTGCTATTCGCACTTCCCCTCATGCTGATGACGGCCACCTCCGCCATCGCCGCGACCACCAGCTACCAGACCAATCTGGGCCCGATGCCGCTGGACGATGAAACCAAGGCGGTGATCGCGGGCCGCGGCGACGCCACCGCGGTGCTGGACGGGCGCACCGTCACCATCAAGGGTGACTTTCACGGCCTGCCGTCCAACGCCACAGAGGCGCATGTCTTCACCTCGCCGGTGGCGGGCGTGCCGGGCAAATCGATCCTGGACCTGGACGTGACCAAGTCCACCAGCGGCACCATCTCGGGCACCTTCTCGCTCAGCGCCCAGCAGGTGAAGGACCTTCGCACCGGCAAGCTCTACATCCAGATCAACAGCGAAAAGGCGCCGCCCGGCTATCCCTGGGGACCCAAGGGCACGCTGTGGGGCTGGCTGTTCCCCGCCCATGAAACGGTGGGCCCCAACGTGCCGCAGGAAGGCCACTGGTTCATTCCCCAGCTCGACACACCGAAGAGCTGAACCACGCGCGCGGAATCAGGACACAAGGATTGAATGACGATGTTGAATAAGACGAAACTGCTTCTGGGTGCGGCCGCCGGCCTGGCGCTGATCGCCGGGACCCAGCTTTCGGGCGTGGTGACCGCGATGGCGCAGGACGCCGCCGGTCCCTTCACCCAGGACCAGGCCAATGCCGGGCGCATGGCCTATAACGACAATTGCGCGCTGTGCCACCAGGCCGACCTGTCGGGCGCGACCGACGCGCCGCCGCTGGCGGGCAGCGCCTTCTTCGGCGCCTGGAAGGATCGCAGCACCGAAGCGCTGTACAGCAAGATCCACGCGACCATGCCGGCGGGCCGCGGCGGCAGCCTGGACGAAGCCACCTACACCAGCATCGTCGCCTATATCCTGCACGCCAATGGCGCCAAGGCCGGCAATGCCGCCTTCACGCCCACCAGCGATGTCGCCATCGGTTCCATCGCCACCGGCAAGCTGGCCGACGATGTGCTGCATCCGCCGAAGGTGGCCCAGGCCGCGCCGGCGGGCCAGCAGGGCAATCCCAATGTCGTCTCTTCGGCCGGCTTCGCCCAGCCCGGCCAGACCGTGAAGTATCCCGATCCGGGCCGCTTCCGCCTGCCCACCAAGCTGGGCCTGCTGGTCAAGGGCGACATCCAGAACTATGTCCCCGTCACCGACGCGATGCTGCGCAATCCGCCGGACAGCGACTGGCTGATGTTCCGCCGCAACTACCAGGGCTGGAGCTACAGCCCGCTCAAGCAGATCGACACGCAGAACGTCTCCAAGCTGCAGCTGAAGTGGATGTGGTCGATGCCGGAGAACGGCACGATGGAAGACACGCCCATCGTCCATGACGGCATCATGTTCATGTGGGGCGTGGCCAACACCATCCAGGCGCTGGACGCCAAGACCGGCGAGCTGTTGTGGGAAAACCGCCTGGGTCCGGCGCCCACCGCGATGGGCCCCGGCCCGTCCAGCGTGGAGACCCGCTCGATGGGCCTCTATGAGAACAATCTCTATGTCGCCGCGCCCGAAGGCTGGCTCTATGCCCTGGATGCGCGCACCGGCGAAGAGGTGTGGAAGACCAAGCTGAACCCGAAAGAGAATGTCGCCCGCACCACCGGCGGCGTGATCATCATCAACGGCAAGGTGCTGGTGGGCATGACAGGCTGCGGCCGCCCCAAGAGCGGCGACCATTGCTATATCAGCGCCTATGACGCCAAGACCGGCGCCCGCGACTGGAAGTTCACCACCGTGGCGCTGACCGGCCAGCCGGGTGGCGACAGCTGGGGCGGCAAGCCGGACGATGAGCGCATGGGCGCCGAGACCTGGATCGCAGGCACCTACGATCCCGAACTCAACACCACCTATTGGGGCACAGCCCAGGCCAAGCCGTGGCGGCGCGACCTGCGCGGCACCGGCGACGGCGCCAACGACTATGCCAACTCCACCCTGGCGCTGGACCCCGACACCGGCAAGATGAAGTGGTGGCACAACCACGCGCCGGGCGAGAGCCTGGACCTGGACGAGGTGTTCGAGCGGGTTCTGGTCGATCACGACGACCAGAAATACCTGCTGACCATCGGCAAGCCGGGCATCCTGTGGAAGCTGGACCGGGTGACGGGCAAATATCTGGGCCACGCCGAAACCGTGTACCAGAACGTCTTTTCCAGCATCGACCCCAAGACCGGCACGCCGACCTACCGCAAGGACATCCAGAGCCAGAAGGTCGACGAATGGCTGTCCAGCTGCCCCGGGCCGGAAGGCGGCCATGACTGGCAGTCGACCAGCTATCACAAGCCCAGCGACACGCTGATCATTCCCCTGTCCCAGTCCTGCGTCTTCATGCTGGGCAACGGCTCGCAGACCTATTTCGAGATGCCCGGATCGGATGGCAACATGGGCCGGCTGTCGGCCTATCGCACCTCCGACCTTAAGCCGCTCTGGTCCTTCCAGCAGCGCGCGCCCTTCCTGACGGGCGTGGTCTCGACCGCGGGCAATGTCGCCTTTGTCGGCGACTTCGACCGCGTCTTCCGCGCCATCGATGTGCGCAACGGCAAGACGCTGTGGAAGACCCGCCTGGGCACAACCGTCCAGGGCTATCCGGTCAGCTTCTCGGTCGACGGCAAGCAGTATATCGCCGTGACCACCGCGCTGGGCGGCGGCAGCCCGCAGCTCAAGCCAGGGACCATGCTGACCGAGGTGCATCGCCCGGCCACCGGCTATGCGGTCTTCGTCTTCGGCCTGCCGGACGAGCCGTAACAGCGTTAAAATCACCGATGCCCGGCAGGGCATCGGCAAAGGATCGGGGCGCCGGGCAACCGGCGCCTTTATCTTTTTGGAAAGACTGGGGAATTTGACGCAAACCCGCCCCCTTGACGCCGCCGCCCCGCCATAGCAAGCAAGGCCCGAAATTTCCGGCCCAGGGGCCAAAACGAGGGGGCATCCTTGCTGCGCTATTTCCAGGCCCTGATGCCGCGCGAAGAGAAGTTCTTCGACCTCTTCAACCGCCACGCGCGCATCCTGGTGGAAGGGGCGATTGCCCTGCGCGACCTGCTGGAGGGCGGCGAAGGGGTCCAACAAGCCTGCGCCCGCATCGTCACCCACGAGAACGAGGCCGACGCCATCGCCCGCGAGGTGCTGCTGGGTGTGCGCCGTTCCTTCATCACGCCCTTCGACCGCGGCGACATCAAGGAATTGATCGGCCTGCTGGACGATTCCATCGACCAGATGCAGAAGACCGCCAAGGCCATCACCCTGTTCGAGGTGGACCGCTTCGAGCTTTCCATGCGCCAGATGGCCGACATCATCCTGCGCTGCGCCGAACTGACGGTGGAGGCGGTGGAGCTGCTGGGCACGATGCGCGAGAATTCGGGCCGCATCAACGCCATCGCCGAGGAGATCACCCGGCTTGAGGAACAGGCCGACGAGCTGAACGACGCCGGCATCAAGGCGCTGTACCTGGCGCACAAGAACGGCGACGCCATGGGCTATATCGTCGGCAGCGAGATCTTCCGGCACCTCGAAAAGGTGGTGGATCGCTTCGAGGATGTCGCCAACCGCATCAGCGGCATCGTTATCGAGCAGGTGTGATGACCCTGATCGTCATCCTGATCGCGGTCGCCCTGATCTTCGACTTCCTCAATGGGCTGCATGACGCGGCCAATTCCATCGCCACCATCGTTTCCACCCGCGTCCTGTCGCCCCGCTATGCGGTGGGCTGGGCCGCCTTCTTCAACTTCATCGCCTTTGCCGTGTTCGGCCTGCATGTCGCCAACACGATCGGCACCGGCATCGTGGCGCCTGCCATCATCTCCGACCAGGTGATCTTCGGCGCGCTGATGGGCGCGATCATCTGGAACATCATCACCTGGATGGCGGGCATTCCCTCCTCCTCATCCCATGCGCTGATCGGCGGGCTGGTGGGCGCCGGCGTGTGCAAGGCCGGCTGGAGCGCGGTGGTGTGGCACGGGCTGGGCAAGACCGTGATCGCCATCGTGCTGTCGCCATTTACCGGCTTCGTGCTGGCGCTGGCGCTGGTGCTGTTCTTCTCCTGGACCTTCCTCAAGGCCGCACCGATCAAGGTGGACAAGCTGTTCCGCCATATCCAGTTCCTGTCGGCCAGCGCCTACAGCCTGGGCCATGGCGGCAACGACGCGCAAAAGACCATGGGCATCATCGCCGCGCTGCTGTTCGCGCACGGCTTCGAAGGCGGCGACTTCCATGTGCCGCTGTGGGTGGTGCTGGCCTGCCAGGCGGCGATGGCGCTGGGCACGCTGGCCGGCGGCTGGCGCATCGTGCGCACCATGGGCTCGCGCATCACCCATCTGACGCCGTTCCAGGGCGTATGCGCCGAAACCGCAGGCTCCATCACCCTGTTCATGGCCACCTATATGGGCATACCCGTCTCGACCACCCACACCATCACCGGCGCCATTGTCGGCGTGGGCGCGGCGCGGCGCGTCAATGCCGTGCGCTGGAACGTCGCCAAGGACATCGTGGTGGCCTGGATCATAACCATGCCGGCGGCGGGCCTGATCGCGGCGGTGTTCTATTTCCTGGCCGGCGCCTTCGGCATTTCGTGACGAATACCCGACGCTTTCGTGACAGGGGCCGATAGTTATTCGGCCCCGGCGGCGTTCACGCCTATTATGGCCCCGAATCACCTGCGGGACACCCTGGTGGCGGACGAGGGCCTATACCGAGAGATGGTGCTGCACGAACCGATGCAACAGGTCGCCGCGCTGTGCTGGCGCCCCCGGCCCGTGCCAGAAGTGCTGCTGATCACCAGCCTGACCACCCGCCGCTGGATTCTGCCCAAGGGCTGGCCGATGGAAAACATGACCTTGGCTGAGGCCGCCGCCCGCGAGGCTGCCGAGGAAGCCGGCGTCATCGGCGCGGTCGATGAGACACCGCTGGGCGACTATCACTATCTGAAGGAAAAGAAGGACGGCAGCGCCCTGCCCTGCCGGGTTTCGGTCTTTGCCCTGGCGGTCAGTGGCCAGCACCGCCGCTTTGCCGAAAAAGGCGCGCGCGAACTGGCCTGGCTGCCGGTGCAGGCCGCCGCGTCCCGCGTCAGCGAGCCGGGGCTTCGCGCCATCCTGCTGGATTTCCGCCGGAGCATGCAGCCGGCCCGCCGCCGCGCCTGATCCTCACCATCAGCCGTCAGTCATTGACCAAATCGATCGGATAGAGCGGGCGCGTCACTTTCGTGAACGGAATGCGCCGCATGTTCGCCGATGTCGGGCCGGGCGTGTCGGCGATGAAGATGCGCGCGGCCATCGGCGCATAGGAAGCGCGAAAATGCGCCGGCGAACGCACGAACACCAGCGCCGCCGAAGCCGGGTCCAGCCCAACTGATGTATGGATGCCCGGATCCCATTCGAAATGCGGGATGGAGCGCAGGTTCAGCCGGATCGATCCGATTTCCAGCACCACCGTCAGGCCCATCTCGCCCACCATGCCGTTGGCGCCCGGCCCGGTCAGCACATAGCGGCCGTCACCGATGGTCTTGACCCGTCCCGTCACCGTCAGCGGCTCGCCCAGGCCCGAACGCCTGTGCCCCACTTTCAGGGTGATGGTCTTGCCCACTCCGGCACGCGCGGCCTCGGCCGCAGCCTCGGCATCGCAGATGGTGCAGATGGAAATGCGATCGGCCCTGTCGGCGCCTTCTTTCAGCAGCGCCGCCAGCACGGCGGTGGAATCGGCCGCCCCGCCGCCGGACGGCGTGTCGCCGCTGTCCGAGGCGACGGTCAGCCCTTCGCTGGACAGCGCGGTGCGGATGATCTCGGGCAGGGGCGTCAGGGTGGGTTCGAATTCGGTGCGCCGGTCCCAGGCCATCCTGGCCAACGTGTCGGCGGCCTTCTGTGCCGCCTCATGGCTCTGGGCGCACACCAGCGCGGCAAAGCCCAGGTCGGGCGTGTCGATCCAGGGCTGGACCGGAAACAGCGAGACATGCAGAACGTCACCGCCATCTTCCATTTTTCTGGCTTCCATCGCACGCCCCTCCGCCACGATGTCGGCCAGCGGCGGCGCGGTGGTGCGTGCGCTGTCAGGGCTGACCACCATGTGCCGCTTGGCCAGCGCCATCACCGGTCTGACCTTGCCCTTCACCCAGTCCACCAATAGCGCCGCCGCGCGGTAGCCGGTCTCATACATGTCGATATGGGGAAATTCCCGATAGCCGATATAGGCTACATCCGGCTGCAGCATGGCGGCGGTGATATGGCCATGCAGGTCCAGCGACACGGTGATGGGCGTGCCGGGCTTGAGCACTTCGCGTACCCGCCGCACGATCTCGGCCTCCGCGTCGGGCTCATCCTCCAGGATCATCGCCCCATGCAGCGCCAGGTAAACACCATCCACCGGCCCTGCCGTGCGCAGGCGCTCCAGTATCTCGCCCAGCAGGATTTCGAAGCTGGCGCGCTCCACCGTGCCCGACGCCATCGCCATGGTGGCGATCAGCGGCACGATCTCGGCGCCCACCTCTTTCAGCGCCGCGATGGCGCCCGGAATCTCCAGCCGCGCCTTGCCGAAGGCCGTAAACAGTTCTTCGCCGCGGTGCAGATACTGCTCCTCGAAAGTCTTCACCGTGGTGGTGAAGGGCACGAAGCTGTTGGTCTCCTGCATGAACTGGGCGATGGCGATCCGCATGCTTCTTTCCTCTTACGCTTCCAGTCTTGTTACGCTTCCAGTCTCGACTGGCCGGGAATGGCGGCCAGCAGCTGGCTTGTATAATCGCTTTTGGGCGCGGCAAAGAGCGTGGCGGCCGGCCCCTCCTCCACCACCCGGCCCTGGCGCATCACCATCACCCGGTGGCAGATGCGCGCCGCCACCCGCATGTCATGGGTGATGAACAGCATCGCCAAATTCATATGGGCACGCACCCGATCCAGCAGTTCCAGCACCTGGGCCTGCACCGTCACATCCAGCGCCGAGACCGGTTCGTCGGCGATCAGCACGTCCGGCTTCAGCATCAGCGCGCGGGCCAGGCCGATGCGCTGGCGCTGGCCGCCGGAAAATTCATGCGGATAGCGCGGCAGCGCCGACGCCTCCAGCCCCACCAGCGCCAGCATCTCGGCGGCGCGCGCCAAAGCCTCTTTCGCGCCCTCGCCGTGGGCGCGCGGGCCGGCTGTGACGATCTCGCTCACCGTGTGGCGCGGATTGAGCGAGGAAAACGGGTCCTGGAACACCATCTGGATGCGCTTGCGGCAGGCGCGCAGCCCGCGCCCATTCATCTTCGCCAGATCGGCGCCGTCGAACAGGATTTCCCCGTCATCGACATCGGCCAGCCGGATGATGCAGCGCGCCAGGGTGGATTTGCCCGACCCCGACTCGCCGACAATGCCCAGCGTCTCGCCGCGCTGAAGGGTCAGCGAAACCTTGTCCAGCGCGCGGGTTTCGCGGCGCGCGCCCAGGCCCAGGAACCCGCCACCCCGGCGATAGACTTTTGAAAGACCCGTTACCGCCAGCACCGGCGCATGCGGCGGCAGGGGATCGGGCGAGCCGGACAGGCGCGGCACCGCCGCGATCAGCGCGCGGGTATAGGGATGCCGCGGATCGTCCAGCACCTGGCGCACCGGCCCGCTTTCCACCACTTCGCCGGCGCGCATCACCGCAACCCTGTCGGCCAGGTCCGACACCACGCCAAAATCATGGGTGATGAACAGCACGCTCATCTGCCGCTCTTTCTGCACCGTGCGGATCAGGTCCAGGATCTGCGCCTGGGTGGTGACGTCCAGCGCCGTGGTCGGCTCATCGGCGATCAGCAGGCGCGGCGACAGCGACAGCGCCATGGCAATCATCACCCGCTGGCGCTGGCCGCCGGAAAGCTGGTGGGGAAAGGCATGCAAATGGGCGGCCTCAAGCCCCATCTGCACCATCAGGTCGCCGGCCTGTTGCATCGCCGCGGCTTCACCGATGCTGCGATGGGCGCGTATCTGCTCGGTGATCTGCCTGCCCACCGGCACCACCGGATTGAGCGCCGCCATCGGGTCCTGGAAGATCATGGCGATTTCGGCACCGCGCATCCGCCGCCAGTCCTGCGCCGGCTGGCCCAGAATTTCACGCCCGTCAAAGCGGATGCTGCCGCCCGCCGCATCCAGCCCGCGCGGCAAAAGCCCCATCAGCGCATGGGCGGTGACCGACTTGCCCGAACCCGACTCGCCGACGATGCAGACGATCTCGCTGGTGCCGATCTCCAGGCTCACATCGCGCACGGCATAGGGCCGGTCGCCGCCCGGCGGCAGCGCCACGCTCAGCCCCGCGATCGCGACCAGCGCCGTCATCTGCGCCTCCGGGGGCTCAGCGCCTCGTTCAACCCGTCGCCGATGAAGTTCAGCGCCAGCACCGTGACCATGATCGCCAGGCCCGGCAGCACCGTGGTCCACCACGCCACCCACATGGCCGAACGCGACGCCCCGATCATGCTGCCCCAGCTTCGCAGGTTCGGGTCGCCCAGCCCCAGGAAGCTCAGCGCCGATTCGGTCAGGATCGCGCTGCCCACCATCATCGAGCCGACCACCACGATCGGCGGCAGGGCGTTGGGCAGGATCTGGCGGAAGATGATGTACAGGTCGCTTTCCCCCAGCAGCTTCGCCGCCTGCACGAATTCGCGCGACCTGAGGGCCAGGAACTCGCCGCGCACCACCCGCGCGACCTGGGGCCAGGTGATCAGCGCGATGCCCACCACGGTGGAAAACAGGCTGGGCTGCAGGAAGGCCACCAGCACCATCAGCAGCACGAAGGCGGGGATGATCTGGAAGAATTCGGTGATGCGCATCAGCACATCGTCGACCGCTCCGCCATAATAGCCGGCCACCGCGCCCAGAAGCACGCCGATGCCCACCGAACAGCAGGTCGAGGCGATGCCCACCAGCAGCGACACCCGCGCGCCATAGATCAGGCCCACCAGCATGTCGCGACCCAGAACGTCGCTTCCCGCGGGCAGGCCGGGGCTGCCCGGCGCCAGCAGCGGCATGCCCACGATGGTGAAGGGCCCGCGCGGAAACAGCAGCGGCGCGCCCAGCGCCAGCACCACGATCGCCGCAAACACCAGAAGACCGATCAGCGTCTGGGGCCGCGCCAGGAAACGGACCAGGAAATCTTTCATTGCAGCTGGACCCTGGGATCGGCAATCGAATAGGCGATGTCGGTGATCAGGTTGAACAGGCTGACCAGGATGGCGGTGACGATGAAAATGCCCAGCAGCAGCGGGTTGTCGCGTGCCGTCACCGCCTGATAGGCCAGCGTGCCAACGCCCGGCCAGGAAAACACATTCTCCACCAGCACCGTGCCGCCCACCAGGATCGAGGCCTGAAGCCCCGCATAGGTGATCAGCGGGATCAGCGCGTTGCGCAGGATATGACGGCGCGCCACCTGCCGCTCGCCGATGCCCTTGGCGCGCGCGGTCTTGACGAAATCGGCATCCGCCACCTCGATCATCGCCGCGCGGGTCAGGCGCGCATAGCTGGCCATGTAGTAGAGCGCCAGCGTCATGCCGGGCAGGATCATGTGCTGGGCAACATCGCCGATCCGCGCCAGCCCGGTATAATCGGCCCCCATCGTTTCGATGCCGAAGGGCGGCAGCACCGCCAGCCAGACCGAAAAGACCAGCACCGCCATCATGCCCAGCCAGAATTGCGGCACCGCATAGAACAGCATGGCCAGTACCGTCACCCCCGCATCGCCCGCCGATCCGGGCCGGCGCGCCGCGAATGCCCCCAGCGTGATCCCGCCCGCCAGCGCCACCACCAGCGCAAAACCGTCCAGCAACAGCGTGTTGGGCAGCCGCTCCAGAATGATGTCCAGAACCGGCTGGCGTCGCTCGTAGGACGTGCCAAGATCGCCATGCGCCACCGCCGACACATATTTCCACAGCTGCACCGGCAGCGGCTGATCCAGGCCATATTCGGCGCGCAGATTCTGGATGAAGGCCTCGTCGGCGAAACCCGCCTGGCCCGCCATCACGGTCGCCGCATCGCCCGGCGCCAGCCGGATCAGGAAGAAGCTCAACAGAACCACCGCCACGGTCACGACAAGCGTGCGCACCAGCCGCCGGGCGATATAGGACAGCCGGTTCATGCCACCCCTGTCAGCCAGGCGCGGCCCATGCCGTCGGTGGGGCCGTTGGGGCCGGTCACCGCATCGTGCACACGCCGGTTGTAGAACAGCAGCGGATCGCGCTCATACAGCCAGACCATCGCCACGTCGCGGGTCAGGATCTGCTGCAGCCGGCTGTAACAGTCCTGGGTTTCCCCGGGATCGACGGCGCTGGCGGCGCGCGCGAACAGGGTGTCCACCTGCGCGTTGCGATAGCCCTGGATATTGGTCTGCGGCACGCCCTTCAGGATGTTGGACGAAACATAGAAGCGCGAAGTGCCGATCGCCGGATCGCCATATTCGCCATAGCTGTTGTTGTCCATGTCGAAGTCCCAGTTGCCGGTGCGGCGGCCAAAGGTCGCCCAGTCGCTGGATTGCAATTCTATGTCCAGCCCAACCTCCGATGCCGCCTGGCGCACATACTGCGCGGCGCGCGTCTGCACCCCGCCGCCATCGGGAATCAGCAGGAACGTGAAGCGATGGCGCACCCCGCCGCGCTTCTTCTTCAGCCCCATCGCATCCAGCATGGCGCGCGCCCGCGCCGGGTCGAACGGATAGCGGGTCAATACCTTGGGATCGTAATAGGGCACGTTGGAGGGGATTGGCCCGGTCGCCACCTTGCCTTCGCCGAAATTGATCGCCTTGACGATGAAATCGCGGTCGATCGCGTGCATGAAGGCCTGGCGGAAGCGCCGGTCGCTGAACGGCCAGCGGCGCTGGTTCATCTCCATCACCGCGATCTCGCCCACCGCCTCATAGCCGCGCGTGGTGGTGACGATATCGGGATTGGCCCGCAGCCTCTTTGTCACGACGGAGTCGATATCATCGGCAAAGGCGATATCGACCGCGCCGGTTTCCAGCGCCACCATGCGCTGCTCAGGCGTTGGACAGACGCGGAAATAGATGTCGTCGATCCTGGGCCACCCCGCCCGCCAGTAATCGCGGTTGCGGGTCAACCGGATATACTGGCCCCGCTCCCAGCGGGCGAATTTGAACGGCCCGGTGCCGATGGGCGCGAAATTGTGCGGGTTGGTGCGATAGTCGCTGCCGTCGTAAATGTGCGCCGGCATCATCGGCGCGTTGGAGGCCATCAGCGACAGGATGAAGGCGTTGAACGGCGTGTGCAGGCGAAACTCCACCGTCAGCGGGTCCAGCGCGCGGATGCTCTGGCAATGGTTGAAGGCGTTGCGGCTGCGCGGGTTCAGCTGGCGCAGCATCTTGTCGCAACTGAACACCACATCGCGCGCGGTGAAGGGCACGCCGTCATGCCAGCGCACGCCCGGCTGCAAATGGAAGGTGTAGGCCAGCCCGTCCGGCGTGGCGGTGAAGCTTTTGGCCAGGTTGGGCCGTGGCTTGAAATCCCAGTCCAGCAGCAGCAGCGGTTCATTGATGTTGGCGCAGATTTCCTGCACCAGCCGCGTGTTGAGCAGCGGATAGCACAGCGTCGCCGGTTCGGCCGGCATCATCGCGTTCAGCACATTGCGCCCGCCCGCCGCCGCATGGCCGGACAGGAACGGCGCCAGCGCCATTCCCCCCACCATGCCGCGGCGGTCCAGCCTCACGCGGCACTGCCTTCCGGCACAGTGTCGCCATCCAGGCGGTCCAGCGGAAAGACCGGCCGCCGCAGGTGCTTGTAGGGCAGCCGCGTCAGGTCCGATGTGCAAGGCCCGCTGGTGTTCACGGTGAACTCGGCCGACGCGATCCTGCCATAGGCGACGCGGTGCCCGACCGCCGCCTTGATGCCGATCATGCTGAGCTCTTCGGGATTGATCCCCTGGCTGCGCCACTGGCCCAGGTCGAAGGGCGGCAGCTTCTTGCTGGTCAGAAGAATGGTCAGCCCCCTGTGGCGCACCACCGCGCACGGCCCCATGCGGATGATCTTGCCGAGCGATCCGACCAGATGGCTGTTCTTGTCTTCCAGCTCGAACTCGCCGTCGCTGCGCGACACCAGTTCCACCTCCAGCGTCACCGGCCCCGGATCGAGCGGGCTGCCCTTGCCGCCGATCGGCAGGGTCATTTTCTGGCCGATGGTGATGCGTTGCAGCGCCGCCACCGCCTCTTCATCGGCGATCACCACGCCTGCGCCCTGGATGTCGTATTTCAAAAGCGCGCGCATCACGTCGGTGCCGTCGCCCGGCGCACCGCCGCCGATATTGTCGGCGGGCTCCACCAGCAGCACCGGCCCCTTGCCCGGCGGGCCGTTGGCCGCGAAATCCCTGACCACCGCATCCAGATCATGTTGCTGCGGGATGCCGCCTTCGCGCATGTCCCAGGCAATGCCCGCCAACTCGTGCAGGGCGCCAAGCGCGTCCTCTTCGCTGCCTTCGGTGATGACCGAAAAGGACACGCCGGCATTGGGCACATCGGAAAAGGCGTAACCGCCAACTATGTTCACCGCCAGCATGCCGGGAACTTCCTGCTCCATCCGGCGCGCGGCATCTTCCAGTGCCCGCATCGGCCCGTCGCGTGTGCCGGTGCCGGTGGGGGGCCACACGATCGGCGTGACCAGCACGCGATGCCTGGGCTTTACGCCCGTCTTCAGGCAGCGCGCCATCAAATCGCTGGCGCGCACCGCGCTGTCGAACTGGTCGGTGTGCGGGCATTCGCGGTAAAAGACGATGCCCTCGCACAATGCGCCCATGCGCGGCGTCAGCGTGCCATGCAGGTCGCCCACCCCGAAGATCGGCAGGCTCTCAGCGCCCGGCATGGCGCGGATGCGGGCCAGAAGCTCGCCTTCCGGATCGTCGCATTCGGATGTGACCATCGCGCCGTGCAGCGACAGGTGAATGCCGTCCAGACCTTCCGCCAGCGCCCGTTCCAGCGCCGGCTTTGTGTCGGCCCAGAACGCTTCGAACACCGCATGATCGACCGTGCCCGACGCACCGCCGGTATAGATGGCGCCCGGCACCACCTGCCAGCCCTCGCGCTCGGCCACCGACAGAAAGCCGTCAAGCTGGCTGGCATCGCCGCGCCGCGCCAAAATCTGTTCGCCGCGATGGATGGTGAACTTGTCCAGCCCGGTGATATCGGGCGTGAAGCTGTGGGTCTCGTGAAAGATGCCCGCAACAAAAATCCGCGTCACTGACAGTCCCCCTATTCCTGCCGGCAAAGCCTTCCTGCCCGCAATTTTTGGGTGGTTTTGCCCCCGCCTGCAAGCATTGCCGCGCCATTGACAAAAGATGCGCCGCCACGACAGTTGCCCCGCCCTTTGCAGAAAGGGCGTGGGGGACACCGTGCTGCTTCTGAAACTGACCATCGTGCCCCTGGCGCTGCTGGCGCTGGGCCTTGTGGAGCGCCGCCATGGCCCGCGCCTTGCCGGGTGGCTGGCCGGCATCCCGGTGGTAGCGGGACCATTGCTGGTCTTCGTCACTTTGTCCCATGGCGCCGCCTTTGGCGCGCACGCCGCGCTGGGCGCCTGGTTCGGCATCGTGCCCTGGCTGGGCTTTGCCAACACCTACAGCCTGACGGCGCGCTGGTGGCACTGGACGGCATGCGCGCTGGCCGCCAGCCTGGTCTGGCTGGCGCTGGCCTATGCGATGGTGCTGGCCCAGGATGGACCCGCCTGGCTGGAGGTGCTGCCGCTCATCGCCTATCTGGGCGCGGTGCTGGCCTATCCGCGCCACGCCCCCGCGCAGACACGCCATGTCGGAAGCTGGATGACCCTGCCCGCACGCATGGCGGCGGGCGCGGGCCTGACGCTGGCGATCACCCAGTTCTCCGGATCGCTGGGGCCGCTCTGGTCCGGCACGCTGACGGTGTTTCCGGTGATGGGATCGATCATCGCCATCTCCAACCACATCCAGTATGGCCGCCACGCGGTTGAGGAGGTGCTGGCCGGCATGTCGATGGGCCTGTCCTCGGTCGGCACCTTTTCCTTCACTTTGCACACGCTGCTGGCGCACTGGCACCCGCTGCCCGCTTTCGCGCTGGCATTGGCGGCCGGGTCCAGCGCCCATGCCGCCACCTTCCTGCTGGTACGCCGGATGCGAAAACCCGCCGCCCAGGCGATATCCTAAGTAAGGTCGGCCGCGGCCCCGCGCACCGCTTCCAGCGTGGCGTCGATCACCGCATCGTCATGCGCGGACGAGACGAACCAGGCCCCGCGCTCCAGCACCCGCACCCCGCGCGTCAGCAGCGCATGGGCAAAGCGCACATACTGCGCCTTGTCCGCCGCGGCCACGCCGCGATAGTTGCGCGGCGGGGCATCCAGCCCGAAGCCGACATGGAACATCATCTCGAAGCCCGTCACCTGGGCCTTCAGCCCGGCATCCTTCAGGATCGCCGCGATGCCATCGCGCAGCCGCACGCCGCGCTTCGACGTCGCCTCGTAGAGTTCGGGCGTCAGCGCCTTTTGTGTCGCCACCATCGCCGCCATCGTCACCGGCTGGGCATTGAAGGTGCCGCCATGCAGCACGCCCTTGTTCACGAACATGTCCAGCAGGTCGGCGCGGCCCACCAGCGCCGACACCGGAAAGCCGTTGGCGATCGCCTTGGCGAACAGCGACAGGTCGGGCGTCACGCCGAAGCGGCCCTGCGCGCCGCTGCGTCCCAGGCGGAATCCGGTGATCACCTCGTCGAAGATCAGCAGTGCGCCATGTTTGCGGCAGGCCGCCAGCGCCCCTTCCAGGAAACCGGACGCGGGCGCGATGGCGCCCTGGTTGCACATGGCCGGCTCCATGATCACGCCCGCCACATCGCCCTTTGCCAGCCGCGCTTCCAGCCGCGCCAGATCGTTCCAGCCCAGCACGTCCAGCCCCGCCGCATCGGCCGGGTCCTGACCCACGCTGCCGGGCACCAGCACCGGCGCATCCTCAGGCCCCGCCGCATTCAGCGCCGGCGCGGTGGACCACAGGATATTGTCGAACCAGCCATGATAATGGCCTTCAAACTTCAGGATGATGCGTTTGCCGGTCGCCGCGCGCGCCAGCCGGAAGGCGGCCTGGGCGACTTCCGAGCCGGACGAGCCGAAACGGATGCGTTCGGCGCTGGGAATGCGCTCGCACAGGATGCGCGCGGCCTCGAACTCGATCTCAGACTGACCGGCATAGAGAATGCCCTGCGCCACCTGCTGCTGCACGGCGGAAATGGCCCCGGCTGGCGTATGGCCCAGCACCATCGCACCCATGCCGCAATAATAGTCGATCAGCCTGTTGCCATCGGCATCGAACAGATACGGCCCCTCGCCATGGGTGAAGACCAGCGGGCCACCCTGCATCCCGATGCGGAAATTGCTGTTCACCCCGCCGGCGATGGTGCGTGAATTTTCCGCGATCAGCGCGGCGGAACGGTCGAATGTCAGCGGCCCCATGAGCGGCGCGTGCCCCCTGTTCTTGTTGTCGGCGCCCTATTCGGGCAGGGCCATGCTGCCGTCTATGGTGAAGCTTGTCGAGGCCGCGGCCGCGCCGGTATCCGGCTGGCCCTCGCCCACGCTCAGCCGATAGGCGCCGCCCGCGACATGCGGATCGCCCGCCATGGTAACGCTCATCAAATCGCGCGAGCTCAGGTGGAAATGCACGGTCTTCTGCGCGCCGGGTGCAAGGCTGACACGGGAAAAGCCGCGCAGCGCCCGGATCGGCGTACCGGGAATGTCGGGGAAACCCAGATAGAGCTGCGGCACCGCATCGCCCGCCAGTTTGCCGACATTCTTCACCGTCACATCGACATTCAGGCCCTGGCCCGCCTTCAGCGTGGCCGCCGACAGGCTGGGCTTGCTGTAGGCGAACTGGGTATAGCTGAGGCCGTATCCAAAGGGATAAAGCGGCTTGCCGGTGAAATAGCGATAGGTCCGCCCCTTCATCGCATAATCGTCAAAGGGCGGAAGCTGGTCGACCCCGGTATAAAATGTCACCGGCAGGTGGCCGGACGGGTTGTTCGCGCCTGACAGGGTCTGGCCGATGGCGGTGCCGCCTTCCTCGCCCGGATACCAGGCATCGATGATGGCGTCCGCATTCTTCGCCGCCCAGTTCACCGCCAGCGCCGATCCGTTCATCAGCACCACCGCCAGCGGCTTGCCCGTCGCCTTCACCGCCTTGAGCAGGTCTTCTTCCTGGGCAGGCATGTCCAGGCTGGTGCGGTCGCCGCCCTTGAAGCCCGGCACATTGACCGTCATCTCCTCGCCTTCCAGGGCCGAGGTGATTCCGGCCACCGCCACCACCAGGTCGGCGTTCTTCGCCGCGGCCACCGCGCGATCGGTGGGATCGTCGATCAGCCTGGTCCACACAAGGCGCAGGAACGGGCCGCGCGCCGGGCTCTGCGCGATGCGGATGGCATAGGCATGGCCCTTTTCCAGCGCCACTTCCTTTGTCAGCGGCCCGCGCTGGTTCTCGCCCGCATCCACGACCAGCTTGCCGTCGATCCACAGCTTGGCGTGTACGCCCGCCAGCCCGATGTCATAGCGCCCGCCTTGCGCCGGGGTCAGCGTGCCGGTCCAGCGCACGGAAATCGCGTCTTCGTCGGGCAGAACCCGCTTGGCGCCGCGTTCAAAGTCCACCGTCTTGTCGATGCGGGTGATGGCGGGAGCGCCCTTGAAATCCGCGCCCTTGAAATATTCGCCTTTCAGGCCCGGCGCGCCGTCATGCGACAGCGCATCGGCGGGCACCGGCACAGGCAGGCGCAGGAAGTTCAGCCCCGGCTCATAGGTCACATCGGCATTGGGAAACGCCTTGCGGATGCCCGCCAGTGCCGTCACCGGGTCCTTGGGCGTGCCATTGTAATTGCCCAGCAGCACCGGCACCTGGTCGGCCAGCGGCCCCACCACCAGTATCTTTTTCACCGCCGGCTTCACCGGCAGCACGCCGTCATTCTTCAGCAGCACCATGGATTCGCGCGCCAGCTTCAGCGCCAGCGCCCGGTGCGCGGGCGACATCAGTTCGGAATCGGAGATCTGCGCATAGGGCACCATCGACGGCGGATCGAACAGACCGAGCTTCATGCGCGCGGTGAACAGGCGGCGCAGCGAATCGTCCAGCACACCTTCAGGCACCAGGCCCTGCTTCACCGCATCGCGATAGCGGCCATAATCGGAATCGTCGGTTGTGGGGATGAAGAAGTCGGCGCAATCGCTGTCCACGCCGTGCTTGATCGACACCGCCGCGGCCTCGGCATAGGTCTTGGTGTAATGATGACCGCGCTGGATGTCGGCGATGGCGTCGCAATCGGACACGACATAGCCCTTGAAGCCCCACTTGTTCTTCAGCTGGTCGGTCAGCAGGAAGTCGCTGGCGCAGGCCGGCTGGCCGTTGACGCGGTTATAGGCGCACATCACCGAATCCACCTTCGCCCCGGTCACCAGGGCGCGGAAGGCCGGCAGATAGGTGTCCATTTCGTCGTGCTTCGAGACTTTTACATCGACTTCATGGCGCGTCGGTTCGGGCCCCGAATGCACCGCATAATGCTTGGCGGTGGCGATGGCGCGGAAATATTTGGGATCGTCGCCCTGCATGCCGCGCACAAAGGCGCTGCCCATGCGGCCGGTCAGATAGGGGTCCTCGCCATAGGTTTCCTGGCCGCGGCCCCAGCGCGGATCGCGGAAGATGTTGATGTTGGGCGACCAGAAATCCAGCCCCTGCATCAGGCCATGCGCGTCGCGCGGCCCGCCCGCCTGGTTGAACTTGACCCGCGCCTCGGTCGAGATCGCCACGCCCATCTGGTGAATCGCATCATCGTCGAAGGTCGCGGCCAGACCGACCGGCTCGGGAAACACCGTGACCAGGCCGTTGTTGGCCACGCCGTGCAGCGCCTCGCTCCACCAGTTGTAGGCGGGCACGCCCAGCCGGGGGATGGCGCGGGCCTGGTTGACCAGCTGGCTGGCCTTTTCCTCCAGCGTCATCCGGCCGATCAGGGCGTCGACGCGCTGGGCGATGGGCAATTCGGGATTGTACCAGGGCTGGCCGGCGTCGGTTGCCGCACTGGCCCGCATGGCTGGGACAAGGATGGTGGCCGACAGGATCAGACCCGCGATGTGACGCCGCCGCATGTTTCACTCCCCGAAATTGTTATCGCTCCCATTTTCAATACTAGCGCAGGAATCCGGCCGCGCCACCCCGTGCCGGATGAATTTGACATTGGCCACAGCCGCACCGACTGTCGGCGGCAAAAAGGGGGATACGCCGATGCGAACATCACGCATGGGGGTTTGGGGCCTGCTTTTGAGCGCCGCGCTGGCCGTATCGCCCCTGTCAGAATCATCGGCGCTGGCAGCCGATTACTTCCCGCCCAAGGGTCAATGGACCACCCGCACCCCCGCCCAGGAAGGGCTGGACGCAACCAGGCTGAAGGCTGCGATCGATTTTGCGGTTTCCGCCGAAACGCTGGCCCCGGCAGGGCTGAAGGGCAAAGCCAACCTGCGCGACCTGCGCATCACCGTGCCGATCAAATATGCCGGCGAGCCCTTCTCAAGCCCCATCGGCCCGCTCAAGGAACGCGCCCCGGCCAACGGCATCATCATCCGGCACGGCTATATCGTGGCCGAATGGGGCCGCACCCAGCAGGTCGACATGACCTTTTCGGTGTCCAAGACCTTTCTGTCTTCTGTCGCAGGCGTTGCCTTCGACAGGGGCATGATCAGGAACGTCCATGACCGGGTGATCGACTATGTGCGGCCCACGCCCGACTTCATGCTGGCGCACAACCAGCCCATCACCTGGGACAACATGCTGCGCCAGGATTCCGGCTGGATCGGCACGCTGTGGGGCAAACCCTGGTGGGCGGACCGGCCCGAGCCGGGCAAACCGTGGAGCGAGCTGGCCAAGGGCCCGCCGCCGGTGGGCAATGCCTGGAAGTACAACGATGTGCGCGTGAATGCGCTGGCCCTGGCGCTGACCTGGCTGTGGAAGAAACCGCTGCCCGAGGTGCTCAAGCAGTATGTCGCCGATCCGATCGGCATGTCGGACGCCTGGCACTGGGAAGGCTATGACAACAGCTGGACCGAGGTGGACGGCAAACGCATCAAGGTCGTGTCGGGCGGCGGCCATTGGGGCGGCGGCATGTTCATCTCGGCGCGCGACCAGGCGCGGCTGGGCCTGCTCGGCCTGAACCGCGGCAAGTGGAACGGCAGGACCGTGCTGTCCGACGCTTGGGTGAAGATGGCCACCACCCCCACCGCGACCAATCCGGGTTACGGCTTCTGCAACTGGTTCCTCAACACCGGCCACAACATGTATCCGGCGGCGCGTGAGGACAGCGTCTCCTATATCGGCGACGGGGCCAATGTGATCTTCATCGACTATGAGCACGACATGGTCGCGGTGGTGCGCTGGATCGACAGCCCCAGGATGAAGGAATTCGTGCGCCTGCTGGAAGCCTCGGTCACACGCTGACAAAAAAGGCGGCTCGAACGAGCCGCCTTTTTTATTCCATACGCGAAACAGCCTCAGCCGCCGCCGGTGGAGGCCACCAGGCGCCAGTTGCTGTTGGGCGCGCCCAGGTCTTCGGTCATCAGCACGGCGCCGCCGGTGGTGAACTCGGTCGCCTTGACCGCGCCGGTCGTCGGGTCCTGCCACAGGATATCGCTGAAGCCGTCATTGTTGACGTCCTCGGCGCCCATCACCACGAAGTTGGCGGCCGGCTGGGCGACATTGATCGGCGCGCCGCTCACGCTGTCGCCGTTCATGGTCCAGATCGTCGCCGAATTGTCGCTGCCGTTGCTGAACAGGATGTCGCTGAGCCCGTCGCCGTTGAAATCGCCGCTACCCACCGCGGTGAAATCCACGCCAGGCGAAAGCGGCGACGGCGTGTTGGTCTGGGTTGCGCCGTCCATCAGGCTGACCTGGACGTCCTTGGTGACGCTGTCCTGCCACAGAATGTCGCTGAAGCCGTCGCCGTTGAAATCGCCCGAGCTGATCGCCTTGTAATTCGCGCCCGGCGCACTGATCGGGCCCGACACGCTTTCGACCACGCCCGGCGCGCCGCCCATGAAGAATATCTCGGCGTCGCCGGTGGTCTGGTTCTGCAGCAGCACGTCGGACGCCGCATCGCCATTGAAGTCGCCGGCGGTGATCGCCTTCCAGTCGGTGCTGCCCGGCTGGGTACTGAACAGCGTGGTGGTGGGCGTTCCTGCGATATCGGTGATCACCTTCAGGTTGCCATTGTTGGTGTTCTGCAACAGCACACCGGCGTTGCGATCGGTATCCGCCGTGAACTGGCCGGTACCCACCGCATGCCAGGCCACACCGACGCCGGTGATGGTGAAGGGGGTGATGCCGGGCTGTTGACGAATGTTCAGATTGCCGTTTCCGAGGCTCTGGAAGACCAGATCGCCATGGCCGTTATTGTCCAGGTCGCTGACATGGGTCGGCGACAGGAACTTCAGCCGTTCGATGTTGGTCAGCGTGTCGTTTCCGTCGGGACCGCCGGTGACCGCGCTCAGGCTGACGCTGCTGTATTCGGCCTCGCGGCCATTGTAGAAGGCCACGTCGGTGCCCGCCCCGCCGTCCAGCGTGTCATTGCCGGCGCCGCCAAACAGCAGATCGTTGCCCGCGCCGCCGCTCAGGTCGTCCGCACCGCCAAAGCCGTAGAAGCGGATCGGGCCGGTCGAAACGGTGGTGTCCGCAGCGTGATAGGTGTCGTCGCCGCCGGTGCCCAGAACCGTCATCACCGAATGGGTGTGATTGTCGATCTGGTCGTGCAGCGGTCCCACCAGCGAGTTGGTGATGTCCACGTTGGAGATGGTCATCGCCGGACCGGTCACGTTCAAGGTTGGATCGGCCTTGCCGGCCTCGCCTGCGCGGATGCCGGTCGAGGTGCCGTCGATGGAGCCATCAGCGATCTGAACATTCAGGCCGCTGACATCGGCGGGATTAGCGCCATAGGTCGGGTGGCCCGGATCGTCACGGCCATTGACAACGATACCCGCGCCGTTGAAGTGGCCGTTGGGATCGGTACCGGTGGACGAACCGACATCGGTGAAGTTGAAACCGCTGATGTCCAGCGTGCCGGTATAGGTATTGAACTTCAGGTTGGCGTCGATGCCCGCGCCATTCTTGCCCTGCGCGCCAAAGGCGACGCCGCCACCATACTCACCAACATTGTTCATGGTCAGGTTGATGAAGTGGGTGTCGCCCTGGGCGGTCTCGGTATAGATGCCCTTCTGGGTGACGTCCTGGAAGGTGGTGCCGTCGATCGTGGTATTGGTCGCGTCGCTTGTGCCCGCCGTGAGCGGATTGTCGTTGTAGAGATAGACGCCGATATAGTCGTCCTGGATCAGGCCGCCATTGATGGTCAGGCCATTGGTGGCCGTGCCATCCGGCTTGCTGAAGCCATTCACCGAATGCAGCAACTGCATGTCGTTCAGCGTCAGGCCCGAGACGCTGGGACCGGAGGTGGACACCGCGTCGCGATAGCCCTGAACCGTCAGGTTGTTCAGAGTCACATTGTCGGCCGAGACGTTCAGGCCGATGCCCGCGCCCGCATTGTAGGACGGTGCGGTCTGCAGCCACACATTGGTGTCGCCGATGATGCCGTTGTCGGTCTGGAAGGTGCCCTGCACCACCACGGCGCCCGGACCGCCCAGGCCCTGCAGCGTCACGCTCTTGTTGACCAGGACATTCTCGTTGTAGGTGCCCGGCGCGATAAAGATCGTATCGCCCGGATTGGCCGCGTCGATAGCCGCCTGGATGGTGGGATAGCCGCCGGGGCCGACCAGCAGAATGGTCTGGGGGCCGCTGCCGAAATCCACCGCCTCGATATTGCTCAGCGTGTCGGTGCCGTCGGGACCGGTCACGGTGAGGTGCGAGCCATCCCAGCCGAAGGTGGACGGGCCCGAGAACACCGCGGTGTCGAACCCGTCGCCACCATCCAGCGCGTCATTGCCCAGACCGCCGGTCAGCGTGTCGTTGCCGGCGCCGCCGTTCAGCGCGTCATTGCCGCCCAGGCCGAAGATCTGGTCGTTGCCGTCGCCGCCGGTCAGGATGTTGGCGTTGTCGTCGCCGGTGATCGTGTAGTCCTGCAGGCCGGACGCGGTGACATTGGCGAAGCCGGACAGAATGTTGCCCTGGCCGTTGAAGGTGAAGGTCTCGGTGTTCAGGTTGATGTCCACCACATCGGCATGCGGACCCGGCACGACCGAATCCGAGAAGGCAAAGGTGTTCTTGCCGGTGCCATAGAACTCGTTGTTCTCGATGGTGGTGTCATAGGGGCCGTACTGGGTGACGGACAGGTCCAGCTCCTGCTTGCCCAGGTGGAACTTGTTCTGGGTGATGGAGATGTGATTGCCGCTGGCTTCCAGCGTCACCGTGCCGTTGCGCTTGGCATTGGTGATCTGGACGATGTTGCCACTGACCGAGGCGGTGCCGTTGGACGGATAGGCGTCAGCCGACAGGGTCACATAGCCGATATTGCCCTGCACGATGTTGCCGTCGACATTGGCGGTCTTGAAGCCGTAATTGGCGTCCCCGTCGTAGGAAAAGTCGTCGGGCCCGCGCGAGGTCGCATCGGCGGTCAGGAAGACCTTGCTGGCCTTGGCCGGCTGGATGATGTTGCCGTTCACGCTGGCATGGGCATCGCCATAGACAGTGCCGGTACCGCCCTTGGCGAAGGCGTTCAGCCGGATGGTGCCCATGTTCAGGCCAGGCGCCACGACATTGCCGTTGATGTTGATGATGCCGTCGCCGCCATTGCCCTGCAGGCCCGGCAAAGCATTGGCACTGAGCCCGCCGGCGCCGCCATTGCCGCCATTGGCGGTGCCCTTGATGGTCAGGTTGGTGCTGGCCGGCGCATTGAAGATGTTGCCGTTGATGTTGATCAGCGCATCGCCGCCGTCGCCGCCATCTGCGCCGTTGGCCGTTCCGGTGCCCTTGCCGCCGCGCCCGCCGTTGCCACCGGTCGCCACGATCGTCATCGAATCCGCGCCAATCTGGCCGTTGTTCGAGAAGATGGCGTCCGTGCCGTTCTGACCCTTGGTGGGGTTCTTGCCGTTGGTGCCGTTCGTACCGTTGGTGCCGATGATCTTGGTGACCATGTCCCTGTTCCCCTTCGCCAGTCGCGGCACGCCCGTTCAAGACGGACCACATCACACGCGACGCGCCGCACGGTGCGGCTGTGCCAATCTGGATCAAGATTGTCCCAAAACAGTACAAATTGGCAATGTCACCCGGCAGTTATGGTTATCAGCGGACCACAACCAAGGCCGTATTTTCAGGCCTTTCGCGCATTAACCATACGGCAAAAAATTTTGGTGACGTCCCGGCGGACCGAATGCCGATCAGGATTTGGGCAATGACCGCGGCGCCTCGCCCAGATCGACCAGGGCGATGCGTTCGGCATGACGGTCGATGCCGCGCATCGAAATTTCGATCTGGCCAATATCCTTGCTGGTGGTCTCGAAGTGATCGCGCAGCTTGCCGATCCGTTCGCCCAGCCGCTTGACGTCCTGCAGCAGCGCGCCGACCTCCGTCTGGATGGCATGGGCCTGCTCACGCATCTTGGCGTCGCGCATCAGGCTCTGGATGGTGCTGATCACCAGCATGAAGACATGGGGGCTGACCACCACCACCTGCATCTGGCGCGCACGGCGCAAGGTTTCGGGAAAGTTGGCGTGCAGTTCGGCGTATATCGATTCGGACGGCACGAACATGATCGCCGGGGTCTGGACCTCGCCGGGGATCAGATACTTTTCGGCAATGTCCTTGACGTGCTTCTGGATGTCGTTTCGCACCTGGACCATCGCGGCCTTGCGCGTTTCCTCGCTGTCGGCGACACGCAGCGCTTCAAAGGCAGACAAGGGAAACTTGGAATCGACGATGATGCGCGCCGTCACGTTGGGAATGCGGATGGCGCAGTCGGGCCGCGAATTGTTCGACAGGGTGGCCTGGAACTCATACTGGTCGGGCGACAGATGCTCGGAGACGATGGCCTCCATCTGGTCCTGGCTCATCGCGCCGCGCGCCTGCTTGTCCGAGAAAATCGCCTTCAGCGACACGACATGGCCGGACAGTTCGGTGATGTTCTTCTGGGCGGCGTCGATCACATTCAGCCGCTCGGTCAGCCCGCCCAGGGTCTGGCCGGTCTTTTCCGCCGTGTCCTTCAGGCTGTCGCCCATCTGCTTTTCCAGCGCCGCCAGCCGCTCGGACAGGGTGCGGGTCAGGGCCTCCTGGGCCGCCACGGTGGCCTGGAACTGCCCGCCGATCTCGCCCTGCTTGGCCAGAAGCGTGTCCAGCCGGGGGTCCGGCGGGGGCGGCGCGGGCGCCTGGACCTCCGCCTTGGGCCGCGTCAGGGCAAAAGCCAGGATCGCCGCCCCCAAAACCACCGCGCCCGCCAGCAGGATCAACGCATATTCCATGAAATCTTGACCCTTTGGCCCCTTGAGCCTATCTCAGCCCCATGACGTCACGCCCCATTCTAACCGCCCCCGATCCGCGCCTCCAAGCCGTCTCGACCGACGTGGAGGTGGTGGATGACGAGATCCGCGCCCTGGTCGCGGACATGGCCGACAGCATGTATGCCGCCGAAGGCATCGGACTGGCCGCCATCCAGATCGGGGTGCCCAAGCGGGTGCTGGTGATCGACCTGGACCAGAAGGAGGGCACGCGCAACCCGCGCGCCTTCATCAACCCAAAGATCACCTGGACCTCCGAGGAGATGGCGGTCTACGAGGAAGGCTGCCTGTCGGTCCCCGAAATCTGGGACGATGTGGAACGGCCCGCCCGCATCAAGGCCGAATATCTGGACGAACAGGGCGACAGGCAGATTCTGGAGGCCGACGGCCTTCTGGCCACCTGCCTGCAGCATGAGATGGACCACCTGAACGGCGTGCTGTTCATCGACCATCTGTCGCGCCTGAAACGCTCCATGGCGATCCGCAAGCTGACCAAGGCCAAGAAGCTGGCCGCGGCCGGCTGACATGACCCTTCGGCTTGCATTCATGGGCACCCCCGATTTCGCGGTGCCCACGCTGGCCGAGCTGATCGCCCAGGGTCACGACATTGCCGCCGTCTATTCCCAGCCGCCCCGGCCCAAGGGCCGCGGCATGGCGCTGGAACCCACGCCGGTCGCCAAATTCGCCGCCAGCGCCGGGCTTCAGGTCCGCACCCCCACATCCCTGAAATCGCCGGAGGAACAGGCCGCCTTCGCCGCGCTGGACATCGATGCGGCCATCGTCGTCGCCTATGGCCTTTTGCTGCCCAAACCCGTTCTGGACGCACCCCGGCTGGGCTGCTTCAACCTGCATGCCTCGCTTCTGCCGCGCTGGCGCGGGGCGGCCCCCATCCAGCGCGCCGTCATCGCCGGCGATGCCGAAACCGGCGTGATGGTGATGCAGATGGAAGAAGGGCTGGATACCGGCCCGGTGCTGATGGCCGAGCGCGTGGCCATAGGGCGGCTGACGGCGGGTGAATTGACTACCCGGCTTTCCCATCTGGGTGCGGACCTGATGGTGCGGGCGCTGGGCGCGCTGGAGCGCGATGGCATCAACCCGGTGCCCCAGAACGAAGACGGCGTCACCTACGCAAGGAAGATTTCCAAGGACGAGGCGCGCATCGACTGGTCAAAAAGCGCGCGCGAGATCGACTGCCATATTCGCGGCCTGTCGCCCTGGCCCGGCGCCTGGACCGAGGCAAAAGGCGAGCGGCTGAAAATCCTGGCCGCCATGCCTGTGCCGGATCGCGGTGCACCCGGCGAGGTCATCACCGATGACCTGGTGGTGGGCACCGGCGATGGCGCGCTCAAGCTTCTCAAGGTGCAGCGCCCCGGCAAGGGCGTGATGGAGGCGTGCGAAATGCTGAAGGGCTTTGCCCTGCCGCCCGGCACCATTCTCCCCTGATGCCGCGCTATCGCCTGACACTGGAATATGACGGCGGGCCCTTTGTCGGCTGGCAGCGGCAGGCCGATGGCCCCTCGGTCCAGGCCGCGCTGGAAGACGCGATCGAGAAACTCTCGGCCGCGCGCGTCACCGTCACCGGCGCGGGCCGCACCGACGCAGGTGTGCACGCGCTGGGCCAGGTCGCGCATTTCGACCTGGAAAAGGAATTCGAGCCGGGCAAGGTGCGCGACGCGCTGAACTATCACCTGCGCCCCGCCCCGATCAGCGTGCTGGATGCCGCCGTGACCGACGAAGACTTCCATGCCCGCTTTTCCGCTGCCGCGCGCCATTACCTGTTTCGCATCCTGAACCGCCGCAGCCCGCCCGCGCTGGAGCGCGGCAAGGTCTGGCATGTCGCCATTCCCCTGGATGCCGAGGTGATGCACGCCGCCGCCCAGCACCTGGTGGGCAATCACGATTTCACCACCTTCCGCGCCGCCGAATGCCAGGCCCAATCGCCGGTCAAGACGCTGGACCGGCTGGACGTGTTTCGCCGGGGCGAGGAAATCCATATCGAGGCGTCGGCGCGCAGCTTCCTGCATCACCAGATCCGCTCCTTCGCCGGCACGCTGAAACTGGCGGGCGAAGGCAAGTGGCAGCCGCGCGACGTGAAGCGCGCGCTGGAGGCGCGCGACCGCACCGCCTGCGGCCCGGTCTCGCCGCCCGACGGGCTCTATCTCGTCAAGATCGATTACTAAAGGTCGACCAGCGCCACCGCGCCCGGATCGATCGGCTCGCCCAGGAAAATCTCACCCAGATGGGCAAAGCGGCCCGGCGCATCGGTGGCCAGGAATTTCGGCGCTGCCGGCGGACCGGGATTGAGCAGTCCCTTTTCCTTCAAGACCTCTTCCACGCGAACTGCCGCCGTTTCGGCGCTGTCGATCAGCGTCACATCCGGCCCTGCGACCTTGGCGATCGTGTCTTTCAGCACCGGGAAATGCGTGCAGCCCAGCACCAGCCCGCGCGGGCGCGGCACGGTATCCAGCAGGGGCCCCAGATAACGCGCCGCCACCGCCTCGGCGATCGGGCCACCGGTCAGGCCTTCCTCGGCCAGGCCGACAAACAGCGGCGCGGGCGCCTGCACCACCGGCATGGCGGGCGACAGCGCCTGGATCGCCTGCACATAGGCCCCGCCGCGCACCGTGCCTTCGGTGGCGATCACCGCGATGGGACCGGCAGGCACCGCCGAAACCGCCGCCGCCGCGCCCGGTTCGATCACGCCGACAACCGGCAGCGGCGCCAGCATCTCGCGCAGGGCCGGCAGCGCCGCGGCGCTGGCGGTGTTGCAGGCCACCACCAGAAGCTTGATGTCGAAGCGCAGCAGCGCCCCAGCGGCCTGCAGCGCATAGCGCGTGACGGTGTCGGCACTCTTGGTGCCGTAAGGCAGCCGCGCGGTATCGCCCAGATAGACCAGCGCCTCGTCCGGCAGGCGGCGGCGGATGGCCGCCATCACCGTCAGCCCGCCCATCCCCGAATCGAAGATGCCGATGGGGCTGTTCAAGTCTGGCGTCAAAGCGGCGGCTTCGCGAAATAGGCCGCCAGCAGCGCGGCATAGATGTCGGTCAGCGACTGGATCTCGGCCACCGGCACGCATTCGTCCGACTTGTGCATGGTCGCGCCCGCCAGCCCCAGCTCCACCACCGGGCAGAAATCCTTGATGAAGCGCGCGTCGGACGTGCCGCCACTGGTCGAGAACAGCGGCGCCTGGCCGGTCACCCCACCCACCGTGTCGCTGACAAGCTGGGTGAACTTGCCCGGCTGGGTCAGGAAGGCGACGCCGCTGGTCTTGGCCGTCACCGCGATCTGGCAGCCGGAGCGGTGCGCGATCTGCGCGGCGCGGTCATTGACCCACCCGGTCAGGCTTTCGGGCGTGTGGCGGTCGTTGAAGCGGATGTTGAAAGCGGCATGGGCCTCGCCGGGAATGACATTGGTGGCGGCGTTGCCGACATCGACCGTGGTGAAGGCCAGGGTCGATGGGTCGAAATGGTCGGTGCCCTTGTCCAGCTTGTGGCTGGCAAGCTGGGTCACCAGTTCGGCCAGAACCGGAATCGGGTTGGTCGCCTTGTGCGGATAGCCGACATGGCCCTGCACGCCGGTCACCGTGACCTTGAAGTTGATCGATCCGCGCCGGCCGATCTTCAGCGTGTCGCCCGCCTTGGCGACCGATGTGGGCTCGCCCACCACGCAGTGATCGATGGTTTCGCCGCGGCCCTTCAGCCATTCCAGCATCTTCACCGTGCCGTCGGTGGCCACGCCTTCCTCATCGCCCGTGATCAGGAAACTGATCGACCCGGCGGGCTTGCCCTGCGCCAGAAGCCGGGTGACGGCGGCGGCAAAGGCGGCGATGGCCGACTTCATGTCGGCGGCGCCGCGGCCGTAAAGCACGCCGTCCTTCACCTCCGCGGCAAAGGGGTCCTTCGTCCAGCCCTCGCCCACCGGCACCACGTCGGTATGGCCGGCGAAACAGAAATGCGGCGCATCGCTGCCCAGCCGGGCATAGAGATTGTCGACCTCGCCGAATTTCAGCCGGTGACAGGCAAAGCCCAGCTCCTTCAGCACCGCTTCCAGAACATCCAGCGCCCCGGCATCCGCCGGTGTTACCGACGGGCGGCGGATCAGGGCCCGGGCCAGGTCGAGGGCTTCCATGGTCAATCGCGCAGCAGGTCGTTGATGGAGGTCTTGGCGCGGGTCTTTTCGTCCACCCGCTTGACGATGACGGCGCAATAAAGATTGGGGCCGTTGCCCGACGGCATCGAGCCGGACACCACCACCGAATAGGGCGGCACCTTGCCCATGTGGATTTCACCGGTGGCGCGATCGACGATCTTGGTGGAACCCGACAGATAGACACCCATCGACAGCACCGAGCCCTCGCCCACGATCACCCCTTCGGCAACCTCGGCGCGCGCACCGATGAAGCAGCCATCCTCGATGATGGTGGGGGCGGCCTGCAGCGGCTCCAGCACGCCGCCCAGCCCCGCACCGCCCGAGATATGGCAATGCGCGCCAACCTGTGCGCAGGAACCGACCGTGGCCCAGGTGTCGATCATGGTGCCTTCGCCCACCCGCGCGCCGACATTGACGAAGCTGGGCATCAGCACCGCGCCCTTGGCGATGAAGGCGCTTTTGCGCACCACCGCGCCGGGCACGGCGCGGAAACCGGCGGCGCGAAAGCGCGCCTCGTCCCAGCCCAGAAACTTGGAATCGACCTTGTCCCACCACACCGCTTCACCCGGCGCGCCGGAAATCAGCTTCATGTCGTTCAGGCGGAAGGACAGCAGCACCGCCTTCTTCAGCCATTCATGAACCTTCCATGCACCGTCGATCTTTTCGGCGACACGCAGGCTGCCATTGTCCAGCGCTTCCAGCGCCGCTTCCACGGCCTCGCGCTCGGCGCCCCTGCTGGCGGGGGACAGGCTCTCGCGCGCCTCCCATGCTGCTTCAATGGCCGTGCTCAATTGCGTCATGGTGCTGTCCTGATGTTGTGCAAGAAATGCGTGAGATTGTCTGTCTGGTGATCGATGTCGCCGGACGCGACATCCATATGCGGTCCTTCGGAGGACCAGAGCGAGTCATTTTTCAACCACACGGTGGTCATGCCAAGCGCGCGGGCCGGCACCAGGTTACGCGGGATGTCATCGAACATCGCCGCCGCCCTGGCATCGATACCGCCCGCCGCCACCACCGCGGCATAACCGGCCGCATCCGGCTTGGGCCGGAAATCCAGGCTGCGAATGTCCCACACATCGTCGAACAGCCGCTCCAGCCCCAGCCGCGAGAGAATGCGCCCGGCATGGGCGCTGCAGCCGTTGGTGAAAACAAACCGCCGCCCCGGCAGCGCCGTCAGCGCCGCGGCCAGCCCGCTGTCGGGCGAAAGCTGCGACAGGTCGATATCGTGCACATATTCCAGATAGGCCTCGGCATCGCAGCCATGCTCCTGCATCAGCCCGTTCAGGGTGGTGCCATAGCGGCGATAAAGATCCTTCTGGCGCGTCCAGGCCGCATCGCGCGGCATGTCCAGGAACCGCATCACGAATTCGGTCATCCGGGCCTCGATCTGGGCGAAGATGCCGTTGTCGGCGCGATAAAGCGTGTTGTCGAGATCGAACACCCAGGCCGAGACATGGCCAAAATCGGGGCGCGCATCGGGCTGCAATAGCCCGCCCGCCCCCTGCCGGTTCCCTGCCTGTGCGACCTCGGTCATGGGGCGGAACATGGCCTTAAGCAGCCCCGCGAGGCAAGCACCGTTAACGCGTCTCCACCATGCCTTTTTATCGCCTGTTAAAGCCGCGGGCGCACAATGGCGGAACAGGGGGCAAAACCGGAAAACAGGGGTCAAAATTGGACAGAACGCCGCCACCGGCCCGGCCCGGCGCAAAACCGGGCCTCAATCCACGCGATGCGCTGGACATGCTGGATATCCGCAGCCAGCGCGGCACCGCCGAGCTGGCCAGCCGCACCGATGCCGGTCCCGATGTGCTGCACTATCTGGCGACCCATGCCGCCGCCGCCACGCGCGCTGCCGTGGCTGCAAACACCGCGACCACCGCGACCACCAACCGTATCCTGGCCGACGACCCCAGCGAGGATGTGCGCGCCGAGCTGGCAGCCAAGATCGCGCGGCTCATGCCCGGCCTGTCGCAGCGCGAAAGCTCGCACATCTACGCCCTGACCATCGAGACGCTGGAATGCCTGGCCCGCGACGCCGCCGTGCGCGTGCGCGCCATCCTGGCCGAACTCATAAAGGACATGGACTGCATTCCCCATGATGTCGTGATGACGCTGGCGCGCGACCTGAACACCGTCGTGTCGGTGCCGATCCTGGAATGTTCGCCGCTTCTGTCCAGCGCCGACCTGATGGAGATCATCGCCTATGGCCAGGTCAGCGAGGCGCTGGCCGCAATCGCCCGGCGCCGCAAGGTCGATGGCGATGTCAGCGCCGCCCTGGTGCAGACGCTGGACGTGTCGGCCGTCGCCGCGCTTCTGGTCAATCCCGATGCGGCGATCCGCAAGGAGACGATGGACAGGATCATCGACCAGGCCGGTGAAATCGGCGCCTGGCAGATGCCGCTGGCGCTGCGCGCCGACCTGTCGGCCCGCGCCATCCGTCGCATCGCGGGTCTGGTCGGCTCGTCCATCATCGAGCGGCTGGCCGCCCGCAACGACCTGTCCGAGTCCACCCGTGCCCGGCTGAACCGCGAACTGCGCCTGCGCCTGGCCCAGGAAGAGGATATTCTGGACACCGAGGTGGACCACCATACCGCGCCCGCCGACATCGTTGCCGCCGCCAAGGCGGAAGGCCGGCTTGACGACTGGTTCGTGGAACAGGCCGCCATGCGCGGCCAGCGCGAAATGGTGGTTCAGGCCCTGGCCGCGCTGGCCCAGGTCGATGCGGCCACGGTCCGCAAGATCCTGTCCTCGGGCCAGGCCAAGCCGGTGGTGTCGCTGATCTGGCACGCCCATCTGTCGATGCGCGTGGCCTTCAAGGTCCAGACCTTCCTGCTGAAGATGCCGTCGCATGAAGTGCTGCCCGCGCGTTCGGGCATTGCCTTCCCGCTGCCGCGCGAGGAGATGCGCTGGCACCTGAGCTATTTCAACATTCCGGTCAGCTGAAACAGGCCGTGCTCAGCGCTTCTGTGCGGCAGGCACAGGCGGTGCCGCGCCCAGATGCAGGATCGCCCCGGCTGCGCCATGCGCGTCGATTGCGGCAAAGCCCGCCTCGGCATAACCGCGCGCGGCGCAGCGGCCCACCGCGTCGCCGATCTCGAAGGCGGCATCGGCGATGCAGAACATCTTGCTGCCCCCCTTCACGGTCTGGCCATCGCGCGTCTGGGCCAGCAGATACATCCTGTCTGCGGCCAGCGGAATGGTCTGGAGGCGCGCGCAGGCGCCCGGCGCCACTGTCCACCAGCCGCGCGCCGTCTGCCGGCCATGGCCGGTCTGGCCCAGCGCCACCAGCAGGGGCGCCTTGCCATCATTGCAGGCGGTCAGGCCGGCGGGCGCCACATGTTCGCGCGCGCGCGTTTCCAAGGCGGTGAAAAGCCGGTCATTGCCGGCATCAGGGGGAAACTTCATGGTCTTGCGAAATTGCGCCAGCGCCGCGCCGGTGGCCTTGTCGGGTTCGCCGGTGATGGCGCCGACCTTGTAGCCATTGTCCTTCAGCAGGCGGCGCACACCGGCAAGCTGGGCATCCTGCAGGCTGTCCAGTTCGGGCTGCTGGTCGAAGGTCATGGTCCAGTCCGGCTGGCCTTCCGTCGCCACCACGGCAAAACCCAGCGGGAAGGCGCCATCGGTGCCGCAGCCCTTTTGCGCAGCCGGCTGGGTGAGGGTGAAATCGCCGTCGCGCACGCAAAGCTGGCGGTTGCCGCCCCAGGCACGCGCCGCGCCGCTATGGGCGATGGACGATCTTGCATGCACCAGATAGGTCATGCGCGACAGATTTCCGGACCGCGCCGCCACGCATTCGCCCGGCACGATGCGCGTCCATCCCCGGATCGCGGTCTTGCCCCCGCCATCCAGGGCCGCAGTCGCCGCGTACAGGATATAGCTGGTGCGATTGCACAGGTTCAGCGCCGCCTGCGCGGGCAGCACACTGGCCAATAGCACGCCCATCAGCACCGCCACCGCCAGCAAACCGCCACGCAGCGCCATCATGCGGCGATGACCGTCATTCGGCGGTTATAAGCGTGCCGGCGCCGTGTTCGGTGAACAGTTCCAGCAGCAGCACATGGGGAATGCGCCCGTCCAGGATGACGGCGGCGCGCACGCCGCCTTCCACCGCATCGATCGCGGTCTGGATCTTGGGAATCATGCCGCCGGAAATGGTGCCATTGGCGATCAGGGCGCGCGCCTCGCGCACGGTCAGGCGCGGGATCACCTTTTTCTCGTGGTCCAGCACACCTTCGACATCGGTCAGCAGCACCAGGCGCTCGGCCTTCAGCGCACAGGACACCGCGCCCGCCACCGTGTCGGCATTGATGTTGTAGGTCTCGCCCTTGCGGCCCACGCCGATCGGCGCGATCACCGGGATCGTCTCGGACTTCATGATGGAATGGAGCACTTCCGGATTGACCGTTTCCGGCTCGCCGACAAAGCCCAGGTCGACGGCCTTGCGCTCGCCCGTCGCCGGGTCCAGCCGGGTCATCGCCACCTTGCGCGCGATGACCAGGTTGCCGTCCTTGCCCGACAGGCCGACCGCCCGGCCGCCCGCCGCATTGATGCCGCTGACGATCTGCTTGTTGATCGAGCCGGTCAGCACCATCTCCACGATCTCGACCGCCGCTTCGTCGGTGACGCGCAGCCCGTCGATGAAGGTGGATTCCACGCCCAGCTTCTTGAGCATCGCCCCGATCTGGGGGCCGCCGCCATGCACAACGACGGGATCGATACCCGTCTGCTTCATCAGCACGATGTCCTGGGCGAAATCGTGGGCGCTGGTGCCGGTCATGGCGTTGCCGCCATACTTCACCACGATGGTCTTCTGGTCGTATTTGAGAATATAGGGCAGCGCCTCGACCAGCACGCGGCCGGTCTGGCGCCAGCGCGCCATGACGCGCAAATTCCGTTCTTCGGGAGTATCTTCGGCCATGGCTTGCCCGGGCAAAAAGCGCGGGCCTTATAGCGCGGCAGACCCGCCGTTTCTAATATTTTATTGCGCCAGCGCCGCCAGATGTGTCCGCAATTGTGGCATTCCGGTGCCTTTCAGCGCCGAGGTCAGCGCCACCCATTGCAGCGCGGCGACATGGGAACCGGCCTGCTGGCGGGCATCGGCCAGGGCCTTTTCCTGCGCCGCGGCGCCCAGTTCGTCGGCCTTGGTCAGCACCAGCAGATAGGACACCGCCGCCCGGTCCAGCAGGTCCATCACCATCCGGTCGGCATCCATCACCCCGCGGCGGCTGTCGATCAGCAGCGCCACGCGCCGAAGCCGGGCGCGGCCGCGCAGATAGGCGAAGATCATCTCCTGCCAGGCCGCCGCCTCGGTCTTGGAGCGCTTGGCGAAGCCATAGCCGGGCAGGTCGACCAGCATCAGTCTTCCGCCCAGGTCGAAGAAGTTGATCTGCCGGGTCGCGCCGGGCGTCTGGGAAACGCGGGCCAGCGCCTTCCTGCCCGTCAGCGCATTGACCAGCGAGGACTTGCCGGCATTGGAGCGGCCGACAAAGGCAACCTCGTTCAGCTTCTCCGGCGGCAGGTTCGCCGCCGAGGTCGCGCCCCAGACAAAATCGCAGGCGCCCGCGAACAGCTTGCGCGCGGCTTCGATCTCGTCAACCGAAGCCTGCGCCTCCTCAGTCATTGGCGGCCGTCAGCTTCTTCTTGGGGCCTTCGAAGAATTTCACCTCGACGCCCTGGCGGCGCATGATGAAGTACTGCTGCGCCACCGACAGAAGATTGTTCCAGGTGTAATAGATCACCAGGCCCGCCGGGAAGGTGGCGAACATGAAGGTGAAGACCACCGGCATCAGGGTAAACATGCGCGCCTGCATGGGATCGGCCGGGGTGGGATTCAGCTTGGTCTGCACCCACTGCGTGCACCCCATCAGGATCGGCCAGATGCCGATCGACAGGAAGGACAGGAAGGCCGGCACCACCGAATGCGGATCGAACGGCAGGAGCCCGAACAGGTTGATGATCGAGGTGGGATCGGGCGCCGACAGATCGTGGATCCAGCCATAGAAGGGCGCATGGCGCATCTCGATGGTGACGAACAGCACCTTGTAGAGCGAGAAGAACACCGGGATCTGGATCAGGATCGGCAGGCAGCCCGACAGCGGATTGACCTTTTCGCGGCGGTACAGCTCCATCATCTGCTGCTGCATCACCTGGGGGTCGTCCTTGTGCGCAGCCTTCAGGCGCTCCATCTCCGGCTGCACCTTCTTCATCTTGCTCATCGACTTGAACTGGGCGTTGGCCAGCGGGAAGAAGGCCAGCTTGACCACCACCGTCAGCATCAGGATGGCGATGCCGAAATTGCCGATGAATTTGTAGAAGATGTCCAGCAGCCAGAAGAGCGGCTTGGTGAAGAACCAGAACCAGCCCCAGTCCACCGCCTTGTCGAAATGGGCGATGCCGTCCTGGTCGCGATAGGCGCGCAGGATATCGACGACCTTGGCACCGGCGAACAGGCGGTGCTTGACGCTGGCCGCCCCGCCCGGCGCGATGGCGCGCGCGCCCAGCCGGTAATTGGCCTGGTAGGCTTCGGTGCCCCCGTCATGGCTGCCCAGATAGGCGCCGTCGAATTTCTCGCCCTGGGGCGGGATCACCGCGGCCATCCAGTATTTGTCGGTGATGCCGACCCAGCCGCCGGTGGAATCGAAGGTCTTGGGCGGGGTGCCCGCATCCTTGAAGTCGGAATATTTGGCGTCGATCTCGCTGCCGCCGGCCACGCCGACAAAGCCTTCGTGCAGGATCCAGGTGTGCGGCGCCTCGGGCACGTTCTGGCGCGCGACATAGCCGTACGGATACAGCGTCACCGGCACACCGGCGTCATTGGCGACCTTGTCGGTGACGGTGAACAGATACTTGTCGTCGATCGCGATGGTGCGGGTGAAGGTCAGGCCGTGGCCGTTCTTCCACTCCAGGGTCACCGGGTGGTCCTGGGTCAGCGGACCCGTGCCAACCTGCGTCCACGCACTGTTGTCGTCCGGCGTGGCCCCCTTGGGCAGGCCCTGGCCGCCGACCCAGCCGAATTCGGCGTAATAGGGATATTCGGTGCCCTTGGGCGCCAGCAGCACGATCTCCGCGCTCTTGGGATCGACGGTGGCGTGATATTTCTTCAGCCGCAGGTCGTCGAACTTGGCGCCTTTCAGCAGGATCGAGCCATCGACCATCGGCGTATCGACCGTAACGCGCGCACCGCCCGCTTTCAGTGCCGCGCTGCGGGTCATATTCGCCGCGCCGGTCTGTGCGGCGGGCAGGCCCGGCGTGGCCGCCGGCGCGCCCGGCGCCTTGATGTTGCCGTCCGCCGCGCCCTTGGCCTTTTCCTGCTGGCTCAGCGCCGCCTGCTTGGCCTGTTCGGCCTGCATCTGGGGGCGGGCAATGAAATACTGCCAGGCGAACAGCACCAGGGCGCTGAGCGCGAAAGCCAGGATGAGATTTTTGTTGTTGTTCATGGGTGACCGTGGGTGTGATGGGGCTGCGGAACGGGGTCGAGCCCCTCGCCGCCGCCGAGCCAGGAAATGGGATGGCAGCGCGCAATGCGCCGCACGGCGAGCCACAGGCCCCGCAACGGACCGTGAAGTTTCAGCGCCTCCAGCGCGTAAGCGGAACAGGAGGGCGAATAGCGGCAACTGGGCGGCAGAAGCGGCGACACGGCCATCCGGTACAGATGGATCGGCGCCGACAACAGGCCGATGACAGCCCGGCTAAGCATGAGGCACTCCCGCCGTTGCATCCAGTTTGCGATGCGCCGCGTTCAGGGCCCGGGTGACATCCGCCAGCAGGGCCGCGAAAGGGCGCGCCACGGTCGTGCCGCGGGCCACCAGAACATAGTCATGCCCCACCCGACCCAAAAGGGGCAGAAGCTGCGACGCGGCGGCACGCAGGCGGCGCTTGGCGCGGTTGCGGATCACGGCATTGCCGACCTTGCGGCTGGCGGTGAAGCCCACGCGCAGATGGCCGTCCTGGCGGGCAGTTTCGGGGGTGGCGCAGGTTTCCAGGGTGACCGCACCCTCGACACGGCGGATTCCCCGCGCGGCCCTGAGGAAATCGGCGCGGGTCTTCAGACGGTCCACTGTGATGCTTCCCCTGGATGGCGGGCTTGCCCCGCTGATCGGGGTATCCCGCTCCCCCTGCCCGGGAATTGGCTGGGCGCCGGACCGGCGCCCGCTCAGGCCGAGAGCTTCTTGCGGCCTGCGCCGCGGCGGCGGTTCAGAACCTTGCGGCCACCGACGGTGGCCATGCGCGAACGGAAACCATGGCGGCGCTTGCGCACGAGTTTGCTCGGCTGAAAGGTGCGCTTCATGGGTTTCCAGGCTCCGAAAAGTGCGGTTTTGCGCCCAAAGGCGCGAAAAGAGCGGGGGTTTTAGGCGTTGGCCCCGCCGCTGTCAACGAAATGCCGCTTTAACGGTCAAGTTATTGAAATACCGTGGTATTTCAGTCGCCAATCACGACCCCGTCGCGGCGCGGATCGGCCCCGCCGATATAGCCGCCCTTGACCCTTTCGATGCCGTGCAGGCCGCTGCCCTCGCCGTTCTGGACCATCACGTCATGGCCCATCGCCTTGAGGCCCGGCACCAGCGCGTCATTGGCGGGCGCCTTTTCCAGCCGGGTGGGGCCGTTGAGGTTGAGCTGGCGCGGCAGGTCGATCGCCTGTTGCGGGGTCATCTTGCCGTCCAGCATCGCCACCAGCGACTGGGCGACATATTCGATGATCGCCGGTCCGCCCGGCGAGCCCACGGACAGGAGGAACTTGCCGTCCTTGTCGAAGGCGATGGTGGGCGACATGGCACTCAGCGGCCGCTTGCCGGGCGCGGGCGCGTTGGCCACCAGTTTGCCGTCGATTTCCGGCTGCAGCGAGAAGTCGGTCAGCGTGTTGTTGAGCAGAAAGCCGCCGGCCATGATCTCGGCGCCAAAGACAAATTCCACCGATGTGGTCATGGCGATCACCATGCCGTCGCGATCGACGATCGTCATGTGGCTGGTGCCATGCAGGACGGGCGAGACCTGGGGGCTGAGCGCGGCGTGCTTTTCCGGCGGATCGCCCGCTATCGCCTTGCCCATGTCCTTTTTCGGGTCGATCAGCGCGGCGCGGCCGGCGATATAGTCCTGGTCCAGCAGGCCTTTCACCGGCACCTGCACGAAATCGGTATCGGCGAGATATTTGGCACGGTCGGCATAGGCCAGGCGGCTGGCCTGGGTAAACAGATGCGCCTCGCTCAGCGTACCCGGCTGCAAGTCGGATTCGGGAAAGTGCTGCAGCATGCCCAGAATCTGCACAATGGCGATGCCGCCGGAGCTGGGCGGCCCCATCGAGCACAGACGCCACTGGCGATAGGGCCCGCAGACCGGCGGGCGTTCCTTGGCGCGATAGTCCGCCAGGTCCTTCAGCGTCATGCCGCCCTGGTTCCTGGGTGCGTGCTGAACCGCATCGACAATCTGCTGGGCGATCTTGCCGGAATAGAAAGCCTTGGCGCCGCCTTCGGCCACCGCGCTCAGGCTGGCCGCCAGTTCGGGCTCCTTCAGGATGTCGCCTTCCTTCAGCGGCGTGCCGTCCGCATGATAAAATGTGCGGTGGATGTCGGGCATGTCGCCCATCTGGGTCCAGCGCGCGATGGTGCGCGCCAGCTTGGGGCCGACCGGAAACCCGTCCCGGGCCAGCTTGATCGCGGGCTGGAACAGCCGCGCCCAGGGCAGCTTGCCATATTTGTCGTGCGCCATTTGCAGCATGGCGATGACGCCGGGCACGCCGACCGAAAGGCCACCGGGAATCACCTGCAGCTTGGAGCGGGCCTTGCCGTCAGGCCCCAGGAACATGCCCGGCGTGGCCGAGGCGGGGGCCAGTTCACGCCCGTCGAAGCTGGTGGTGGTCTTGGTCTTGGGGTCGAAGGCCAGCATGAAGGCGCCGCCGCCGATGCCGGAGGATTCCGGCTCGACCAGGTTCAGCACCATCTGCACCGCAATGGCCGCATCCACCGCGCTGCCGCCCGCCTTGAGCATTTCCAGCCCGGCCTCGGCGGCCAGGGGGTTGGCGGCGGCCACCATCTCATGGGCGGCGAACGGCTGGACGAAGCCCGGCTTTATCGTGGCGGTGTCGGCGAAGGCACCGGCAGGAAGGAAAAAGGCGCAGGCAAGCGCCACAAAACGCCGGACATGCCGCATCGCAAGCACCGTGTTAGCAACTGCATCATGGTACGGCACGGACCGGGCGGGGCAACAGAAAAGGCCCCGCTTTGCGGCGGGGCCTTTCGTCACGGGCCGGTCACAGGGCCGGCCGGGAGCTTTGCGGCGCTCAGCGCACGAAGACGCGCACCTCGTTGGCCGTGGCATTGGGATCGGTGGTCGAGGCCACGTTCAGCCGGGTGGCCGGCACGCCCATGTCGGTCATGGAACGCATCACATCCTCGGCATTGCGGCGGGCGCTGGTCTGGGCGATCTGGACCGCGGCCGCGGTGCCCTTGGTCGGCGACACCGCCACCACCTGGAAGCCGGCGCTGGGACGGTTCTGCAGCGCCTGGTTCAGCGCGGCATAGAGAATCTGCTGATAGTCGACATTGGCGTGGTCGAACTTGATCACCACCAGGGGCGATCCGGCGGCGGCCATCTGCACGCCGGTTGCGGCGCCAGCGGTCACGCCCAGCCCGCCGCTGTAAAGCTCGCCGCTTTTGATCGAGGCGGCCAGGGTGGTCAGGTTGGCCCGCTCATTGGCGACATAGGCGGTCTGGCGCTGGACATTGTCCGACACTTCTTTCAGCAGCCGGTCGATCAGCACGATGGTCTGGCTGGTCTCGTCCTCCAGCACCGAAAGCTGGCGGTGGTCGTCGTCGACCGCGCCCGAGACGTTGAAGGTCGCGCCGATCTGGTTCAGCGCGTAATGGGCGGTCGAGGAATCGTTGGCGACATCGGTGCCCAGGGCATTGAGGGCGTTGATGTTGCTGGTCAGGGCGTCAAGCTGGCCCTGGGCGGTATTCCATTCCTGCACCAGTTCGGGATTGCCCTTGGTGGTGCCCACCTGCAGGCGGGTGGTGATATGGGCCTTGGCGTCCTGATAGGCACCGGCGGCCCCGGCGCTGGAATTGCGCAGGCCGGCCAGGCGCTGGGCATTGGCGACCAGCTTGGACTGCAGACCCGAGACCTGGCTGCGCAGGGCCTGGATGGTGCGGTTGACCTGGGTGCCGGTGTCGGTGCCCGGATCGATGGTGACCGGGGTGATGGTGGCCATCATGCCCGAACCGGAGAAGCTGCCGCTGGGCGGCGGGGCGTAGCTGGCGGTACCGGCGGTCGGCGGCGCGCCCGCGCTGGGCGGGGCGACCGAATCGGACATCACCGCCTCGTCATCGCCGAACATGTTGTCGATGTCGGTACAGGCGGCCATCGCCAGCGCGCCCGAAAGCGAAATAGCCAGAAAAAGGCCCTTTTTGAGCCTCTGCTGCGCCGGATATCCCCTCATCATGCTCTCCGCTGTCTGGCGCCCCGAGCCCCAAGCACCCTGGACATCCAGGCCGCCGCTCCAAGATTCAGGACACCAACACCCAACCCCGTCCGCGCCCGCAGGGAGCGGCCGGACCCTTTGCCCCGCAAGTCTTAACCAGCGCGGGGGAAAGGGACAAGGGAGCAGAATGCCGCTTTGGGGGGAATTGGACGATTTTACGGGGACTTGGCGGGAAAAGCACGCCCCGCCGCCCGGGTGCATATCTGTTCTTGCGTTTGGAAAGCCATCTCAATAGGTTCGCGCCCTCAAAACGCGCCCGTAGCTCAGCTGGATAGAGCACCAGACTACGAATCTGGGGGTCAGAGGTTCGAATCCTTTCGGGCGCGCCAGTTTTTCTTGGCGAGCGTAGCGAGACTAGAAAAACTGAGCGCCACCGAGCGGCATAGCCGCGAGTGGGCGCCATGCCGCTACCTAGCGCCTTGAGGGCGGGCGCGGCGTGCATTCCTGGCGAGCGTAGCGAGACTGGAAAAACTGAGCGCCACCGAGCGGCGTAGCCGCGAGTGGGCGCCAGACTGACGCCCTGCGCAACTCGCCCACCCCCTAGCGGAAGCTGACCGTCAACGCCGACTGGCCGGTCAGCGAGAAGACGAATGTGTCGCCCGCCTTGACCGGCAGCATCTTGGTGATGCCGCCGGAAATCACCACGTCGCCCGGCTCCAGCGCCACGCCGAACTCCGACAGCTTGTTGGCCAGCCAGGCCGCGGACAGCGCCGGATCGCCCATCACCGCCGAGGCCGGGCCTTCGGCGGCATCCACGCCATTGTGGGTGATCTTCATCACCAGTTGGCTCAGATCCACGCCGTCCAGATTGCGGTCCCAGGGGCCCAGCGTGAAACCGCCATAGGACGCATTGTCGGCGATGGTATCGACCAGCTTGATCTTCCAGTCGGCAATGCGGCTGTCGACGATCTCCACGCCCAGGCCGAAGGCCGTCGCGGCCCTGCGGACTTTTTCCGGCGTCACGTCCGGCCCGGCCAGACGCTCGCCGATCAGGAAGGCGACCTCGCCCTCGATGCGCGGCTGCAGGAAATCGGCGGCGGGAATTTCCACCTTTCCGCCGGACGCTTCATAGAAGCTGGACTTCCACAGGGTGCCGTAATCGGGCTCGCTGACGTTCAACTGCTTGCGGATGGCGTCGCTGGTCAGGCCGATCTTGCGGCCCACCACCTTTTCACCGCGCGCGATGCGCATGTCGGTCCAGTGGGTCTGGATCGCATAGGCGTCGGCAATCGCGGTGACGCCATCCGACTCGGTGATGGGGGCGATCGGGCTGCGGCTGCGCCAGGCGGTATCCAGCCTTTCGGCAATCGTGCGCGCATCAATCACGGTCTGTTCCATTGTTTTCTCCCTCATCGCTCTGCCCGGCATCGCTCTGCCCGGTCGCAAATACACAAGCGCCGCGCTCAGGCGGCCTGGGGTCTTTCGGGGCTTCCGGCGGCGCAATGTTCACCGGCCGCTTCATTGCCATCCAGTCCGGCACCCGGATAGACGGTGCGGGTAATCGCAGCGGCACAGGCGACCAGCGCCGGCAGCAGCGCGGCATGGCGCTCTGCCGTCATCTTCTGGGCGTGCTCGGTCGCCGACAGCGCCGCGATCACCCGGCCATGCAGGTCGCGGATCGGCACGGCGATGCAGCTCATATCCTCGCGGGTTTCGCGCTCGTCCAGCGCAAAGCCCTGGGCGCGCACGTCCCGCAGCTTTTCGCGCAGGTGCAAACGGCTGGTGATGGTGTGGGGCGTCAGGCGCACAAGCTCGCCGTCATGCAGCACCCGCTCAAGCTGGTCCTGCGGCAGCTCGGCCAGCAGCACCTTGCCCAGCCCGGTGCAATAGGCCTCAAGCTGGCAGCCCATCCGCGTGTGCGGCTGAAACGATTCCGGCGTGGTGGCCCGCGTCACATAGGTCACCATCCCGTCCTCCAGGATACCCAGGTGCACGGTGACGTTCATGCGCTCGGCCAGGTCGGCGGCCAGGGTCTTGCTGGCTTCATAGAGCAGCTCGGGCACAATGACATTCTGCGAAAGCGTGACCAGCAGCATGCCGGGGCGGTAGCGGCCGCGCGGCCCGCGCACCACCGCGCCGACTTCCTGCAGGGTCTGGATCATCCGGTAGCCCGACGCCTCGGGCAGGCCCGCCCGGCGGCTGAGTTCAGAGCTGGTCAGCCACTGATCGGGGCTGTCGAAGCATTTGAGCATGGCAAATGCCTTGATCACGGACTGGTTGATCGGTGTCGCCACGGCAAAACTCCCTTCTGCGCCCGCGAAGCTTTCCTGCTTCAGGCGCCGGATTGACGCCCCACAAGGTCCAGCGCCACATCGGTGATCATGTCCTCCTGCCCGCCCACCATGCGGCGTCGGCCCAGTTCGACCAGAATCTTGCGCACATCGACCGAATAATCCGCGCTAGCCTTTTCGGCGTGGCGCAGGAAAGAGGAATAGACACCGGCATAACCCAGCGACAGCGTCTCGCGGTCCACCCGCACGGGGCGGTCCTGCAACGGTCGCACCAGATCCTCGGCGGCGTCCATCAGCCCGAACAGCTCGCAGCCATGATGCCAGTCCTTGCGGTTGGCGGCGGCGATGAACACTTCCAGCGGCGCATTGCCCGCGCCCGCGCCCATGCCCGCCAGCGAGGCGTCGATGCGCCGCGCGCCGGCCTGGGCCGCGACGATGGAATTGGCGACGCCCAGCGAAAGATTGTGATGGGCGTGGATGCCGCGTTCGGTTTCGGGGCGCAGCACCCGGTCATAGGCTTCCAGCCGCGCGCGCACCCCGTCCATGTCCAGCGCCCCGCCGCTGTCGGTGACATAGACGCAATGGGCGCCGTAATCCTCCATCAGCTTGGCCTGCCCGGCCAGGGCATCGGGTTCGTTCATGTGGCTCATCATCAGAAAGCCCGAAACATCCATGCCCAGCTTGCGCGCGAAGCCGATATGCTGGCGGGCAATGTCGGCCTCGGTGCAGTGGGTGGCGATGCGCACCGAAGTCACGCCCAGATCGAAGGCACGCTTCAGGTCTTCCACCGTGCCGATGCCCGGCAGCAGCAGCGTGGTCAGGCGCGCCTTTTTGACCACCTTGCCCACCGCCTCGATCCATTCCCAGTCGGTATGGGCGCCAAAGCCGTAATTGAAGGACGAACCGTTCAGCCCGTCGCCATGCGCCACCTCGATGGCGTCGACGCCGGCATCCTCAAGCGCCCGGGCGATGGCGGTGACATGCTCCAGCGAATATTTGTGGCGGATGGCGTGCATGCCGTCGCGCAGCGTCACGTCCTGGATATAGAGGCTGTCCTTTTCGGGATTGAACATGGGTTACGCCGCCCTTTCGCGCATCTGGCGCTGGGCGATGCGCTCGCCCGTCCGCAGCGCCGCCGACGTCATGATGTCCAGATTGCCCGCATAGGCCGGCAGGTAATGCGCCGCGCCTTCCACCTCCAGGAAGACGCTGGTCTTGATGCCTTCGAAGCTGCCCATGCCGGGGATATGCACCGGATTGTTGGAGCCGAAGCGCTCGAACTGCACCTTCTGCTTCAGGCGATAGCCCGGCACATAGGCCTGAACCTTCGCGACCATTTCCAGGATCGCGGCCTCGATCCGGCTTTCATCGGCGCCCGACGACAAGGTGAAGACCGAGTCGCGCATGATCATGGGCGGCTCGGCAGGATTGAGCACGATGATCGCCTTGCCCTTTTCGGCCCCGCCCACGCTTTCGATGCCGTGGGACGTGGTTTCGGTAAACTCGTCGATATTGGCGCGCGTGCCCGGCCCCGCCGACTTGGACGCAATGGAAGCCACGATCTCGGCATAGGGCACGCGGGCAACGCTGGCGACCGCGGCCACGATCGGAATGGTGGCCTGCCCGCCGCAGGTGACCATGTTGACGTTCGGCGCATCCAGATGCGCCTCGCCATTCACCACCGGAATGACATAGGGGCCAATGGCGGCAGGGGTCAGGTCGATCATCGTCTTGCCCGCGGCGGTCACCACGTCGCTGTGCCGCTTGTGCGCGCCCGCGCTGGTGGCGTCGAAGACGATGGCAATGTCGCGCCACACCGGCAGCGCGGTCAGCCCGTCAATGCCGTCATGGGTGGTGGCCACGCCCAGCCGCGCCGCGCGCCCCAGCCCATCGCTGTCCGGATCGATGCCCGCCAGGGCGCCCATCTCCAGCACCTGCGAGGTGCGCATGATCTTGATCATCAGGTCGGTGCCGATATTGCCCGACCCGATGATGGCGACCTTCCGTTTTTGCGACGTCTCCAACGGTTTGGCTCCTGATGCTGCGGGCGGGCACTTTAGGGAGAAGCGGACGGCAAACTGCAAAGCCCTTGGGCGCCATTCTCTCAGCAGGTGAGAGACACAAGCGTGCCTCACGAGCACCGAAGCTGGCAAGCCGCGAGGATTATTGCGCGCCTACTAGTTGGCCATAAAATGGTGCCGGAGAGGATCGCAAGTGGGGAGACCTTTTTCAGTCCTGACAGTTTTTGCCGTCGCCCTGTTCCACAACTACGGCGTATCCAGTGATGGCGCAGGGGAGAGCGCGGTCGCAGCCAAGCTGAGTGCCCACAGCCGAAGGGCGGCGCAGGGGTGCCGGCCGGAAACTACAACACCTCCGGGCGCAGCGAAGCCAGACATGGCGCTGCCCTACGCGCGCGACGAGACCTTCTTCAAACTGCCGCCAGGCCGCAAGCTGGGCTCAGCGGCGCCATCACGACATCGACAAGGACGGCAAGTCCATCTGGGTGATGGAACGCTGCGGCGGCCGGGATTGGTACTTCGGCCCCCGACTCCCATGTGCCACCGATCATGAAGTTCGACGCGCATGGCAATTTTAATCAAAGCCTTCAACGGCGTAGTCGTCTATCCCCCATGGCCTGCATGTCGACAGGGACGGCAATATCTGGATCGCGGACGTCCAGTCCAATGTCGACTTTTCCTCGAAGCGTGATCACAAGCCGCCGCCGGGCGCGCCCGTTAATCCCACGCCGAACGGCGCCGACATCCTGAAGTTCAGCCCGGACGGAAAACTACTGATGCGGCTAGGCACGCCGGGCGTCTATGGCAGCGATGAAACCCATCTGTCCCAGCCATCGGCGGTGATTACAGCGCCCAATGGCGACATCTTCGTCGCGGACGGCCACGACACACCGCCGTCCAATTCGCGCATCGTCAAGTACGACAGAAACGGAAAATTCCTCAAGGCGTGGAGCGCCTGCGGCAGAGACCCGTCCTCGAAACTCGACTGCAATCATGCTCTGGCGATGGACTCGCAGGGCCGACTGTTCGTCGCAAATCGTGGTAACAACCGGATCGAGGTTTTCGATCAGGACGGCAATCTGCTCAACGAATGGAGCCAGTTCGGCAAGCCGACCGGGCTCTATATCGACAACAAGGACAATCTCTATGTTGCCGATTCTGAATCCAGTGTCCGCCAGGGCAACAGCTTCGTGCGTGGCATTCATATCGGCGACGCGCGCACCGGCAAGGTGACCGGCTTCATACCCGATCCGGGCAACAATCCGGCGCCATGGAATCCGCTGCGCGGCACCAGCGGGGTGGAGGCCATTGCGGTGGACAAGGACGGCATCCTGTATGGCGCTGCGGTGACACCGCCCGACCTGGCCCGCTACATAAAGCGGACTTGGTAAGCCACTCCGCTCCTGCCGCACCGCACAAAACGCGCTGCTGCGCACACCGCGCATCCTTTGACAGTCGCCCGGCCCTGACGCCCAATGGCAGCCGGACCGAAAGCGATGGGACATGGGGAGGACAGAACAACAATGACCCTCGGAACAATGCGCCCGGGGCGCAGAAGCATCCTGGCGGCGGCCGCCGCCGCGCCGGCCCTGGCGGCGGGCACGCTGGCCAGCAAGGCGCAACCCGCGCATCCCGCCTGCCTGCCGGGCTGGTCCGCAATCCCGGTGCGAAATGCCGGCAGGATCGACATTCTCTACAAGACCAAATACGGCCAGCCCAACGGCCTGGCGATGGCGCAAAACCCCGAACAGATGTGGGTGCTGGACCAGGGCGCCGATCACAAGATCTGCCTGATCGACATTCGCAGCGGCAACACGCTGCGCGAATTTCAGGCCGACGTCGTGGGCCCCAGCGGCCTGGTGCAGGACGGCCAGACCATGTGGATCACCTCGACCCACAATTCGCTGATCGTCCATTGCGACCTGAACGGCAAAACCATCGCCAAATATGTCACCCCCGGCGCGGGCCGCATCTATGAGCGCGAGGACGATCCGCCCGCGCGAAGCAGCCCGCTCAAGCCCGCCTGGCCCGACAAGCCGCGCGGCATCGGCCCGGCCATGACCGGCAATGTCGGCAACAATACCGGCAAGGGCCTGCCGCCGGGACAGTTGCCGCTGAGCGCCGAGGAAGGATCGGGCGGTACCGGCGCGCATGCGATCCTGCTGGACGGCGACTATCTGATCTATGCCTGCCCGCCGGCGCGGGCGATCTTCACCCTCAACAAGAAGAGCTGGAAGGTGAAGGCCTGCTGGCCGGTGCCGGGCAACCGCACCCATGGCATGAGCTGGGGCAAGGACCGCGGCACCATCTGGTCGTCGGATTCCAACCTCAACTGCTTCTTCCGGCATGATGCGAAGACCGGCAACATCCATGAGCGGGTGCAGCTGCCATCCGACTCGCCGGTGATCCACGGCGCCAAGCTGGTGGGCGATCACATGTATATCTGCGATGACATGGGCTGGATCGCGCGCTTTGCGATCTGACAGGGCAAGGGGCAAACCAATGAACAAGACAATACACGGCCGCATCCTGGGCGCGGCGATCCTGGCGCTGCTGCCCGCGGCATCCGCGGTGGCGCAGAACGATGCCCCCGCACAGGTTTCGGTCACGGTCGACCTGTCCAAACCCGGCCCGGTGATCGACCGGCACATCTATGGCCAGTTCGCCGAGCATCTGGGCACCGGCATCTATGGCGGCGTCTGGGTGGGCGAGAACAGCAGGATTCCCAACATCCACGGCTATCGCAGCGATGTGCTGGCGGCGCTGAAGAAGATTCACGTTCCCGTCATCCGCTGGCCGGGCGGCTGTTTTGCCGACATCTATGACTGGCGCGACGGCATCGGCCCGCGGGGCAAGCGGCCCACCCGCATCAATGTCCATTGGGGCGGCGTGCTGGAGGACAACAGCTTCGGCACCCATGAGTTCATGAATTATTCCGAACTGGTGGGCGCCGATCCCTATGTCTCGATCAATGTCGGCTCGCTGCCGCCCTATGATGCGGCGCAGTGGGTCGAGTACATGACCTCCAGCGAGAATGCGACCCTGGCCAATGAGCGGCGCGCCAATGGCCGCGACAAGCCGTGGAACCTGAAATATCTGGGCATCGGCAACGAGATCTGGGGTTGCGGCGGCAATATGAGCGGCGAATACGGCGCCTCGATCAACGCGCGCTATTCCAGCTTCATCAACGCGCCCGCATCGATGGGCATGGTCAAGGTTGCCGCCGGTCCCACCGGATCGCGCCCCACCTATGTCGACTGGGCGGAAAAGATGATGCAGGGCGGCGGCCGCCTGCAGGCGATGAGCTTCCACTATTACACCGTCCCCAACGACCGCATCCCCGGCGACACGCGCACCGACTGGCGCGGGCCTGCACTGGGCTTCGACGAAGCCGCCTGGGCCGTCACGCTGAAGAAGTCGCTGCGGATGGAGACGATGCTGAGCCGCCTGAGCGCAATGATGGACAGGTACGATCCGCAGAAGAAGGTCGCGCTGTATGTCGACGAATGGGGCACCTGGTACGACCAGGAAAAGGGCACCCATCCCGGCTTTCTCTATCAGCAGAATTCGCTGCGCGATGCCGAGGTCGCGGCGTTGACGCTGAACATCTTTCACCGTCACACCGACCGGGTGAAGCTGGCGGCCATCGCCCAGATGGTCAATGTGCTGCAGGCGATGATCCTGACCGATGGGCCCAGGATGCTGCTGACGCCCACCTATCACGTCTATGACATGTACCAGCCTTTCATGGACGCCACGCCCTATGACGCAAGCGTGCGGGGGCCGGACTACAGCGTTGGCAAAAACAGCCTGCCGATGGCCGATGTGTCGGCGGCACGCGGAAAGGACGGCAAGCTCTGGCTGGCGCTGGTCAACACCGATCCGCACCGGCCCGCCCATGTCGTCACCAACCTGGACGGCACGGGCAAGGGGCGGATTCTCACCGGCCCGGCGATGGACACGCACAACACCTTCGATGCGCCAAACACCATCCATCCGGCGGCGTTCAGCGGCACAAGCGAAGGCGGCAAGGCGGTGTTCGACCTGCCGGCCAAATCGGTGGCGGTGGTGGCAATCCAGTAGGACCGGCCTAATAGGTTACGGCAAGCCCGACGGTGAAGCGCTGATAGGCACGCCCGTCCATGCCCGCGGCATAGACCTGGTAAGCCATGACCGACTCAAGCCCGTCGGCCAGCTCATACTGCGCCGACACGCCCGGGCGCAGGATGTTGCTGAGTTCCCCGCCGTCGCGCGGCGCGCGATAGGCGCTGAACAGCATGCTGCGGCGATAGGTGACTTCGGCCGCCAGCCGCAGCCGCTCGCTCACCGGGGCGCTGACCTGGAAATGGGTGCGGATCTGTGCGCTGCCGCCATCCAGAAACACCCGCGAGCCGATGTCGATGCCGACATGCAGGCCCGCCAGCCCCGGATCGAAACCGAAGAACCAGGTCGGCTCCACCGCCCACTGGCCGCTGCCCAGCGACGGCGTCAGCTTGTCGGCGCCGCCGGGTATCACCACGGCAAAACGCGCGGCATTCGAAACCCCGTCCCAGCGCCCGAAGGAATGACGGATGCCGATCTTCTGGTCCTCCAGCCCGCTGCTGGAGGCCGACACGCCGCTGCGCCTGTCGGACCGATAGGCCGAGGACCAGCGCAGGTCGTAATCGGCCAGGATGCCGTCCCACAGCGTCTGCTGGCCGGCCAGGCGAAGCTGGGTCTTGTGCACCGATGCGCCGGGGGTGGTGTCCGACGAAAAGCGGTTGGCGGGAAAGACGCTGTCGGCGGTGTAATAGCGCGCCGTCGCCTCGATCTCGTCGGCATGCGCGTGCGCCGTCAGTCCGGACAAAAAGGCCAGGGCCGTCATGGCGCAACGCCAATGGCGCGAATGTCTTCCAGACCGTGTCAAATGTACAAGTGTCCCGCCAGCGCGAGCATCCTGACTACGACAGGGCGGCGCGCATCGGCAATGCGCGCAATGCCGCGCGCCAAAGCCCGACACCGGAAGCCGTTCAATCAGAGCCCCCGGCGCGCCTTGAAGGCCGCCGACAGCGTGCCCTCGTCCAGATAGTCCAGCTCGCCGCCCACCGGCACGCCATGGGCCAGGCGCGTGACCTTCAGCCCCTCGCCTTCCAGCAGGTCCATCAGGTAGTGGGCGGTGGTCTGGCCCTCGACCGTGGCGTTCATCGCCAGGATCACTTCTTCTATGTCGGCCTTCACCCGTTCCAGCAGCGCCGCCACGTTCAGCCGTTCGGGGGTGACCCCATCCAGCGCCGACAGCGCCCCGCCCAGCACATGATAGCGGCCGCGAAACACGCCCGCCCGTTCCAGCGCCCACAGGTCGGCGACATCCTCGACCACGCAAAGCAGGTGCGGATCGCGCCGCCCGTCGGTGCAGATGCTGCACGGGGTGACGGTATCCAGGTTGCCGCAGGTTTCGCAGGGCCGGATCGCGGCGGCGGCGTCCTGCATGGCCTGGGCCAGCGGCTCCAGCAGCACGTCGCGCTTTTTCAGCAGCACCAGCGCCGCGCGCCGCGCCGAACGCGGGCCCAGCCCCGGCAGCCGGGCCAGCAGCTGGATCAGCCGCTCGATTTCAGAGCCTGTCGCCATCAGCTGTCGGATTCGCCGTCGCCATCGGGCATGGCCGGGGCGATGTCTTCGCTCACCACATCGCGCACCGAGACGATTTCGGCGCCGGGAAACCGGTCCAGTACCGCGCGCACCATCGGTTCCTGCGCGGCGCTTTCAAAGCGCGCGGTTTTGGCCGCCTGCTTCTGTTCGGCCAGGGTGGGCGCCCCGCCCTCGCGCGCGATTGACACGCCCCAGCGCACACCCGTCCAGTCCTTCAGCTTCTGGGCCAGGTCGCCGGCCAAGGTGCGCGGCGCACGCGCATGGGGACGAAACTCGATCAGCCCCGGCTCCAGCCGCACCAGATGGATGTAGTTCTCCACCGCCACTTTCAGGATCGGTGCGTTGTGCGCGGCGGCCAGCGCGACGATGTCCTCCAGCGTGCGCAGGGTCGGCGCGCCTTCGGGCATCGCGGCGGGCTGGGCGGCGCGTGCAGGCGAGGCCGACAGGACCGCGCCCGAAGAAGACGGGGCCCCGCGCGACGGCGACCCGCCGCCGGATGCGGGTCCGCGCGGCGCCGCATCGGCGCCACGCTCCATAAGGTCCTTCACCAGCTTGTCGGTGGGCGGCAGTTCGGCGGCATAGGCCAGGCGGATCAGCACCATCTCGCAGGCCAGGATCGGGCGGGTGGCGTCGCGCACCTCGAACAGGCCCTTCATCAGGATCTGCCAGGCGCGGGTCAGGGCCGGCACCGCCAGCTGGCCGCCAGGGCGGCGGCGCGCAAGGCCTCGCCGAGCCGCCATCAAAAACCCTGCGCCCGGCGCGACCGCGGCAGGTGAGGAAGTGCACGGTCTCCAGCAGGTCCTGGATCACCGCCAGCGGATCGGCGCCCGCATCGTAAAGAGTCTTCAGGTCGGCCAGCGCCTCGGCCACCGCGCCGCCCATCAGCTTTTCGAAGATGTCCAGCACCCGGCCGCGATCGGCCAGGCCCAGCATGGCGCGCACGGTCTCGGCGGTAATCGTCCCGCCCTCGCCATGCGCGATGGCCTGGTCCAGCAGGGAGAGCGAGTCGCGGGCGCTGCCTTCGGCGGCGCGGGCGATCAGGGCCAGCGCGCCTTCCTCGATCTGCACACTCTCTTTTTGCGCCAGCGTGGCCAGGTATTGCGCCAGTTCGGCCGATTCGATGCGGCGCAGGTCGAAACGCTGGCAGCGCGAAAGCACCGTCACCGGAACCTTGCGGATTTCGGTGGTGGCGAAGACGAATTTCACATGCGGCGGCGGCTCTTCCAGCGTCTTGAGCAGGCCGTTGAAGGCCTGCTTGGACAGCATGTGCACTTCGTCGATGATGTAGACCTTGTAGCGCGCCGCGACGGGGGCATAGCGCACCCCCTCGATGATCTCGCGAATGTCGTCGATGCCGGTGCGGCTGGCCGCGTCCATCTCCTGCACATCGACATTGCGGCTTTCGCTGATCGACTGGCAGGGCTCGCACACGCCGCAGGGATGTATGGTCGGCTCGGTCCCCTTGCCGTCCGGGCCGATGCAGTTCAGGGCGCGGGCGATGATGCGCGCCGTGGTGGTCTTGCCCACCCCGCGCACGCCGGTCAGCATGAAGGCATGGGCGATGCGGCCGGTGGCGAAGGCGTTGGACAGGGTGCGCACCAGCGCCTCCTGCCCGATCAGGCCGGTAAAGTCGGTGGGGCGGTATTTGCGCGCCAGGACGCGATAGGGAACGGAAGCCATGGCCGGACTATAGCAAGGCCGCCGCCCGGCGCAGGACGCAAAACGGCGCAAATTTGTGGAAATGCCATCTGGGCGGAGAGGTGGAAGCCGGCGACCCCGGAGCGTCGGCGCGAGCCGGAGCGACCAGAAAAGCAAATTCGGTATGGCCTGCGGGTAGCCTGGACGGCGCCCTCGGCGTTCCCGGCCCAATGACCGGTGGAAGCCGGCGACCCGCCACAAATTCGGTATGGCTGCTCCGTTCCCGGCCTGACCAGGTTAGCGACAGTGGCGCCCACCGACTTCCAAGGGGGATATAGGGGCCCGGCGCACAAAATGCGAGTCCCGCGCGTCCGGGGTGCGATTTTCGCGCTTCCGCCCTGGTTCCCGCTGCACTACCACGGCAGCCATGACCCACAATCTCGCCTTTGGCGGCAGCCCCCTGGACCGGGCCAGCGCCCGACGCGCCGATCCGGCCTGGCTGGCGGCACAGCGCGCACAGTGCCTGGCGCTGCCGCTGTGGCAGGATCGCGTGCTGATGGCTGATGACAAGGCCACCTTCCTGCCCTGGCGCGCGGACTGGGATGTACATCTGACCGTCTTCCTGGGGCTGGAGGGATCGCAGCCGCTGTTCGCGGTGGACCTTCCGGGCGAACAGGAACCGGTGTTCGATGGCGCGGCCTTTGTGGAAATGCGGCCCGCCGCCGCGATCCTGTCCGCGCGCGACTGCGCCATCGCCGGCCAGGCCAAGGCGATGATCGACTGGCATCACCGCCACGGCTTCTGCGCCAATTGCGGGGCTGTGACCAGCGCCCTGGATGGCGGCTATCGCCGCCATTGCGCGGCCTGCAGCGCCGATCACTTCCCGCGCACCGACCCGGTGGTGATCATGCTGCCGCTTTTGGACGATCACTGCCTGCTGGGGCGCAATGCGCGTTTCGCCAATGGCCTGCATTCGGCCTTTGCCGGCTTCATCGAACCGGGCGAGACGGTCGAGGACGCGGTGGCGCGCGAACTGGAAGAGGAAGCAGGGCTTCGCATCGGCGCGGTGCGCTATCACGCCTCACAGCCCTGGCCGTTTCCCTCCTCGCTGATGATCGGCTGCCATGTCGACGCGCTGTCGCGCGACTTCACCGTGGACGGCGCGGAGATCGCCGAAGCCCGCTGGATGTCCCGGGCGGAAGCGCGCGCCCGGCTGGCGGGCGAACTGGATGACGGCGTGCGCATGCCCAGCCCCATCGCCATCGCCTATCACCTGATCAGGGATTGGGTGGAAGCCCCCTGACGAAAGTGCAGGCCCACCTCCCCTTTTGCGCGAAGCGCATAAAAGGGGAGGTGGCCGTAGCAACGCGCAGGCGCGGCGCGTTGCGCGCCGCGTCAAGCAAAGTTGCGAAGGCCGGAGGGGTTCAAAATTTAAGGCATGTCTTCGCGGAAAGGGTGCGCGGGATACGCGCCCAGAATATCCAGGTGCGTGGTGTAGAAGCCCAGCTCCTCCAGCGCGCGCGCCACGGCGGGCTCGTCCGGATGGCCCTGAATATCGGCATAGAAGCGCGTGGCGTTGAACGAACCGCCAAGCTGATAGCTTTCCAGCTTGGTCATGTTCACGCCGTTGGTGGCAAAGCCGCCCATCGCCTTGTAGAGCGCGGCAGGCACGTTCTTCACCTGGAAGACGAAGCTGGTGACGGTCTTGCCGCCGACCGGCGGCATTTCCATCTGCCGCGCCATGATCAGAAAGCGCGTGGCGTTGTGATGCTCGTCCTCCACATCGGGGGCCAATACTTTGAGCCCATAAATCTCGCCCGCCAGCACTGAGGCGATGGCGGCAGCATGCACGTCGCCCAGTTCGGCGACATGCTTGGCCGACCCGGCCGTGTCGTACCAGTTGTGCACCTTCAGCTTGCGCGTGCGCATGATGCCGCGGCACTGGGCCAGCGCCGGGGCCTGGCTGTAGACATCGGTGACGCCGTCCAGCGTGGCGTCCTTCAGCCCCAGAAGCTGGTGATGGATGGGCAGGAAATGTTCGCCCACGATGTGCAGGCCAGAGTCAGGCAGCAGGTGATGGATGTCGGCGATGCGGCCGATCAGCGAATTTTCCACCGGGATGATGCAAAGATCGGTTTCGCCGGTCCGCACCGCCTCGATCGCGTCCTCGAAGCTGGGCCGCGGGATCGCCATGGCATGGGGCACCGCCTCGCGCGCCGCCAGGTTGTACGCGTAAGCGCCGGGCTCGCCCTGAAGGCGATCCGTTTCGCGTTGTTGATGGCATCGACCATGGCGTTTCTATTTTATCTTTATTGCAACAGCGACCTGGCGCGCGCCAGGTCTTCGGGCGTATCCACCGACAAGGGCGGGGCATCGACCCGGGCAATGGCGATCGTCATGCCGGCTTCCAGCGCGCGCAACTGTTCCAGCTTCTCGCGCAGCTCCAGCGGCGAGGGCGGCAGCAGACGAACCGTTCCAGCGCGGCGCGGCGATGGGCATAAAGCCCCACATGGTGCCACAGCGTGCCTTCGCCCGCAGGGCGCACCAGGTCGCGCCAGGTGAAATAAAGCGCGCGGCCCCGTTTTTCATCGGCGTCCCAGGCAGCGACCGCCTTGACCACCGCCGGATTGATGCGATCGGCCTCATTGTCGATGGGCGCGGCCAGGGTGGCGATGTCGGCGCCGCTGTCCTTCAGCACGTCCACCACCAGGCGCAGCTCCGCCGGGTCCAGCGCCGGCAGGTCGCCCTGCAGGTTCACCACCACATCGTGCTCTGCCTCAGGGTCCAGCGCGGTCAGGGCGGCCCAGATGCGGTCGGAGCCCGAGGGCAGGTCCGGGTCGGTCAGCACCGCCTGGCCCCCCGCTTTTTCCACAGCCGCGACCACCGCCGGCTCGCCCGCCGCCACCACCACGGGGCCCAGCCCCGCCGCCTGGGCCCGGGCCCAGACGCGCACGATCATCGGCACCCCGGCGATATCGGCCAAGGGCTTGCCCGGCAGGCGGGTGGAGGCCATGCGGGCGGGAATCAGCAGAATCGGGTTCATGGCACGGGCCTGGCGCGGGTTTCACGGATCGGCGCGCCTCTACTAGGCCGGGACGGCGGCCAAGGCCAGAGGACAGGGCCTGGGCGCAAGGCGGCGGGGAGGCAAATCCGCGCAGCGTTTTGGACCCCTGATTTTCCGCCAAGTCACGGCGGGGCCTGACTTTTATGCGACGCTTCGCCGCAATGACGTGCTAGCGGCTGCGGGTAATGTCGCCCCGTATTTTCGCCGGGCCCCAGGGCCCGGCTTTTCGGTGTCGCGCGCCCTTTCCGCCAGTATCGCACTGTCGGGCGGCGGGCAGCGCAAATGGGGAGCATGGCGGCAGATGGATTCCTTTGAGTGGAACAAGATCATCGGTGCGGTTCTAGGCACGGCGATCTTCATCTTCGTCGTCAAGACGGTCGCCGAGGCTGTCTATGAACCCGAAGAGCCCGCCAAGCCTGGCTATGTCGTCGAAGGCGTGGTCGAACCCACCGCCGGCGGCGCCACCGCGCCGGCCGCCGAAGTGATGCCCGACTGGGGCACGGTTCTGCCGGCCGCCAGCGTCGATGACGGCAAGTCGATTTCGGCGCGCTGCGAACAATGCCACACGCTGGAAAAGGGCGGCCCGAACAAGATCGGCCCCAACCTGTACAATGTGGTGGACGAGCCGCGCGGCACTGGCCGGGGTGGCTTCAGCTTCTCCTCGGCGATGCAGTCCAAGGGCGGCACCTGGACCTATGACGAGCTGTTCAAGTTCCTGAAGTCGCCGGGCGCCTATATCCCCGGCACCAAGATGAGCTTTGCGGGCCTGCGCAGCGAAAAGGACCGCATCGACCTGATCGCCTATCTGCACACCCTGTCCGACAGCCCCGCGCCGATCCCCGCGCCCAAGCCGAAGGAAGAGCCCAAGGCCGATGCGGCGCCCGCCGGCGATGCGGCCAAGCCCGCCGAAGGCGACGCCAAGCCCGCCGCCGCCGAGGACAAGACGGTGGAACACGGCCCGCCGGGCAAGCCGGTGCCCGATACCAAGGCCCAGTAAGCCAAAACCAGATCGGAAAAGGGCGGCCAATGGCCGCCCTTTTTCTTTGCCCGAACGGAAAGGCTAAAGCCGCTTCACAGCGGTGATGGGAAAACCGCTCTTTGCGATCCGCGCCACGGCTTCGGACAGCGGCTCGATCGCAACCTGCATGTGGAAGGCGTTGGCGTGCAGCAGCCGCCCGCCGTCCAGCACAATCCCCACATGTCCCTTCCAGAACACCAGGTCGCCGCGCCGGGCATCGTCCAGATCAACGGGCTGGCCCAGCGCGGCTTCCTGCATGTCGGTGTCGCGGGGCGCCGCCGCGCCACAGGCTGCCAGCGCGGTCTGCACCAGCCCCGAACAGTCCAGCCCGGCAAACGTCTTGCCGCCCCACACATAGGGCACGCCGACAAAACGTTCTGCCACGGCCACGAAATCGGATTCCTGCGCGTCCAGCGGCGCGGTGTGGCGGCGATGCAGGAACGCGCCCGGCATGATCTCCACATAGTCGCCCGCCTGCGCCCGGACCGGCACCCGCGCGTTCATCGGCAGCAGATCGCGCACCGGCGTCTTCAGGTCGGGCGCGGCAAAGACCGGCGCCATCAATGCCGAAACTTTCAGCCCAGCCGACGGCAATTCGCCCAGCACGGATTCGCGCAGATAGCCGACATAGCCATCGCCCGCCGCCTGAACCCAGGCCCAGCCTTCGGCGCGGTCATAGACCGTCACCTGCTCGCCGAACAGAAGCTCGCTGTCCTGGCTGGCATCCGCCGACGGACCCGCATGCAGTGATGCGCGCCCGGCGGTGATGGTCATGGCCTCGCCTTCGACAAAGCGCGCTGCCTCGACCCGGCCCCTCAGCGAGGCCGCAGCAAGATCAGGCCGGGCCGGGGTGGTTCTTCTGTCGAGGCTAGCGGCCATATCTTTCTTTCAGCAGCGCATAGAGCGCGCGCGCGGCATTGACCTCGCCGCCCAGCGGGCGGCCGGGCTTTGGCCGGTCGATCCAGCCGGGAATGTCCAGATGCACCCAGCTTTTCGCCTTTTCGACAAAGCGGTTCAGGAACAGCGCGGCGGTCACCGCCCCCGCCAGATTGTAGGCGGGATTGTTGTTCAGGTCGGCGATCCGGCTTTTGAGCGTATCCTCATAGCCGCGCCACAGGGGCAACCGCCACAAGGGGTCCTGCACCGCCGCGCCCAGCCGCGCCAGGTCGGCGGCCAGTGTTTCGTCATCGGTGAAGAAGGGCGGCACCTCCATGCCGGTCGCCACCCGCGCCGCGCCGGTCAGCGTGGCGGCATCGATCAGCAGCTCCGGCGCCTCGTCATCGGCATCGGCCAGCGCATCGGCCAGCACCAGACGGCCTTCCGCATCGGTGTTGCCGATCTCGACCGTCAGGCCCTTGCGGCTGTTGAAGACGTCGCCCGGCCGCATCGCACGGCCCGACACCGAATTCTCCACCGCCGGGATCAGCACCCTGAGGCGCAGCTTCAGCCCGGCATCCATCACCATGCCCGCCACCGCCAGCACACAGGCCGCGCCGCCCATGTCCTTCTTCATCGTGCCCATGCCCGAGCCCGGCTTGAGATTGTAGCCGCCGGTATCGAAGCACACGCCCTTGCCCACCAGCGTGACCTTCGGCGCGCGCGCCGGACCCCAGATGAACTCGACCAGGCGTGGTGGCCGTTCCGAACCCTGCCCCACTGCCGTCACCAGCGGATAGCCGCGCGCCAGCGCCGCGCCCGACACGGTGCGGACTTTGGCACCATGGCGGCGGGCCAGCGCCCGCGCCGCCGCTTCCAGTTCTGCCGGGCCCATGTCGTTGGCGGGCGTGTTGATCAGGTCGCGGCCCAAAAAGAGATTCTCGACAATGCGCGTGACCTCGGCGCCGTCGACGCCGGGCGGCAGCACCAGCCGCGCGCCGGTCTTCTTCGTCTTGCGATAGCGGGCAAAGCCATAGCCGCCCATCGCCCAGCCCAGCGCGGCATGGAATCCGCCGCACCAGTCCGGCACATCGCCCAGCCGATACAGCCCGGCCGGCAGCTTGGCGGCGGCGGCGGCCAGCGCGAAGGCGTCACGATTGTCGCCCAGGCCAAGTACCCAGGCGGCAATCGCGCCCCTGCCATCGGGCAGCGCCGTCAGTTCGCCGGCCGCGCCGGAAAATCCGGCAGCCCTGGCCAGCGCACCATTCTTCTGGCGTTTCAGCCAGCCGGCGGCAGCGGCAGCCGTGACGGCATGAAGAACAATGGCGCCGCGCGCGCTGCGCGAAAAGCTGGGATGCATCATGGATACGCGTGCCTTATCCGGGTCTTTTGCTTTGCTGCCCCGGACTTTATGAATGGGAAGATGGCGCCGCAAGGCGCGGCGTTGCAGACGGGAGACGGCAAATGGCGGGCTATACGCTGGTGGTGGGAACACGCAACTGGTCAAGCTGGTCGCTGCGCCCGTTCCTGGCCCTGTCGGCCACCGGCGCGCCGTTCGAGACGGTGGTGATCCGCCTGCGCGAGAAGGAGCATCCGTCTACCCGAGACAGGATCCTGGAGCATTCGCCGGCCGGCAAGGTTCCGGTCCTGAAGATTGCCGAGGAAGGCGACACGACCCTCGTCTGGGACAGCCTGGCGATCTGCGAAACCCTGGCCGAGCGGCATCCGCAAGCCGGGCTGTGGCCGGCCGACGCCCGGCTGCGCGCCCAGGCCCGCGCCCTGTCGGCGGAGATGCATTCCGGCTATCCCGACCTGCGCGACCAGCTGCCAATGGATTTCGTGCGCCACCTGCCGCTGCCGGAGCTGCGCGAGGCAACCGGCCAGCAGATCCAGCGCATTCAGCAGGCCTGGGAAGAGGCGCTGGCGCTTTCGGGCGGGCCGTTCCTGTTCGGGCGCTTTGGCATCGCCGACGCCATGTTCGCGCCGGTCGTGTCGCGCTTCGACACCTATGGCGTGACAGTCTCGCCGGCCGTGCGCGCCTATATGGAAAGGATCATGGCCTTGCCCGCCATGCAAAGCTGGGCGACGGCCGCCCAGGAAGAAGTCGCGGCCGGCATCGCCTGACGGCGAGACCGGGCCTGCGCCGGGTCAGGTCAGCGCCTGCACCGCCAGGGCCACGCAGCTCCAGAAAGCAGCCACGCCCGCAAGCACCAGCAGCCGGCAGAACTGCGGAGACCATTCGGAGCGCTTGGGTTCGGCACCGGGCGCAAAATCGGTCGTAATCGACATCACACGCATCCAGTTTATCTGTGACACTTTAGCAAAAGATATTTTCCGAATTTCTTACGCCGACAAGAAAAATCGTGGCTGCAACGCATCAATTGTGTGATGCAGTGCACTTTTTGGGCTGGTCAGACTTTGTGCAGTGGAGCGGCGCGCCGTTCTGCGCCGCGCCTTTGCCGGCGCTCAGCGCGGCAGCTTGCCCATCTCGCGATAGAAGCGCGCCGCGCCCGGATGAATGGGCGCGGGCGGATTGTCGGCGGCATAGGCCAGCGAGATGTCGCGCGCCGCCGGATGGCTGGCGGCAAGCTGGCCACGATTGGCCGGGTTGAACAGTGCGCGCGAGATTCCATAGATCAGGGCGTCGGACTCGCTGTCGCGCGTCACCCACCAGGCGCGCGCCGCCACCGTCTCCACCGCGCCCTGTTCGGGATAGGCGCTGGCGGGGATCACCGCCGGAACCAGCTGCGGCACCATCCTGATCAGCCGGTCGCGGCCCTCGCCATCGATCGGCAAAAGCCGCGCCTTGCCATCGCGAATCAGGGCATGGACCGATTCCAGCGGCACGCCGGAGACGATGAAATAGGCGTCCAGCTTGCCGTCGCGAAGAAGCTGGGCGGGCGCACCGTCATCGGGGGAAACCGAACGCACGCGCCACCAGGGCACATGAAAGGCGGTGAGGATCTTGCGCGCGCGCTCCAGCGCGCCCGAATTGTCCGCCCCCAGCATCACGCGCTTGCCGCGCAGGTCCTGGACCGTCCTGATCTTGGAGTCCGCCGCCACGACCAGTTGCGCCTCCTCGTTGAACAGGGCGGCAACGACGCGCAGATGTTCCAGCTTGCCGTTCTTGTGGAAGGCGCCGTCGCCGGCCACGGCGGCGGCGATGACGTCGCCCTGGGCCAGCCCGCTATCCACCAGGCCCTGATTGACGGCGCGCAGATTCTCGGCGGCGCCGCCGCTGGTGCGGGCCGACAGGATCACGTTGGAAGGTCCGCAGACCGTCGCCGTCTCGCAGCGGCCCACGCCGGGCGGATGACTGATCAGGCCGGCCATTGCCTGGCCGACGGGAAAATAGATGCCCTCGGTCGAGCCGGTTGCGATCTGGAAGGAGATGCGGCCGGCCGAGGCATCGGCCAGGCCCAGATTGCCGCCGGTCACCAGCGCACCCACCACCAGAACGGCAAAACCGAAAAGGGCGATGAGGGCGGCGACTCTTTGGGACATGGTTAAAAGACTTAACCCCCTAATGCGTCAGGATCACGGCCAAGGCCGGGCCAAACCATGCGAGCGCCCTGCGGCAAGCCGAAAAATCCGTCCGCTGCAACGGTTTCGGATTATTCGCCGATTATGCTTAAGAGTTTGTTGACCGGGCGCTGGCAGGATCGGATGCGGTTCTCGAAGGCTGTCGCCGCATGACAAATCCCGCTTTGCGCCGCTTCGCGCCCTCCCTTGTCGCCATCCTGCTGGGCTGCTCGGCCCTGGCCGGTCCGGCCCATGCCGGCTGGCTGTTTGGCGGCGACGATGACGATGCCAAACCCGCCGCAGCCAGCGAAGCGCAGACGGCCAAAAAGGCCGCCAGCACACCGGCCACCGACATTGAAGGCAATGTCCAGCAGGCCAGGATGCTGCGCCTGGCAGGCCATTATCAGGAAGCCATCCATCACCTGTCCCAGTTGATGCTGGTGGCGTCAGACGACGCCCGGGTGGTTGGCGAATATGGCAAGACCCTGGCCCAGATGGGCCGCGCACAGGATGCGGTGCATTTCCTGGACCGCGCCCAGCAGCTCAATCCCGGCGACTGGTCGGTCTATTCGGCGATGGGCGTGGCCTATGACGAGCTGGGTGACCAGGGCCAGGCTCGCACCGCCTATGAACAGGCGCTGAAGCTGAAGCCCGGCGAACCCAGCGTGCTGAACAATTACGCGCTTTCCCGCCTTCTGGCCCATGACCCGGCGGGCGCACGCGCCCTGGCGGATCAGGCCCGCGCGGCGGGCGGCGAGGCCGACTCCAAGATCAAGCGCAACCTGGCGATGATCGACGACATGGCCCCGGCGAGCGCCTCGTCGAGCACCCCGGCCAGCGTCAAAAGCCCGGCCGAAAAGGCCGATGCGGTCGCCAAGGCCGAACCGGCCCGCAGCGAAGCGGCGAAAACCGAAATCGCCCGCGCTGAACCGGCCAGGGCTGAGCCTGCCAGGTCCGGGCAGGCCAAGGCCGAACCGGTCAGGCCGGAGCCTGTCATTCCCACCCCGGCGAAGGCAGAGGCCGCGCCCGTCAAGGCCGCGCCGATCACCCCGGTCACCGTGGCAAAGGCCACGCCCGCTGCCGCCTCGCCGGCCGCCGAAAAGCCTGCCGCAGACAAAGCCGCACCGCTCAACACCGCCACCGCCTATGCGGTGTCCAGCGCGACGCCCCAGAAGCCGTTCGTGACCCTGCCCACCACGGCGCCCGCGGCCCCCTCACCCGAAAAGGGGACGATACAGGCCGCCGCGAACATCGGCCCCGCCCCGGTCCAGCCGCGCGGCGTGGTGATGCAGAAAGTCCCGGTGGACCCGCTGGCCGGTCCGGTGGCGCATAAGGCAACCGGCGCACCGCACGCCCTGGCCGCCACTGAAAAGACCGCCGCCGGCAAGACTTCCAGCAGCAAGCCCAACCAGGAAAAGGTCGCGCAGGAAAAGCCCGTGGCCCAGAAGCCGAAAGCGGTGGCCAGTGCCCCGGACAAGGCATCGGCGCCCGCCAAGCAGGCCCCCAAAGTGGCCGAGGCCCATCCGACCGCCGCCAGGACGTCTGTCACAAAGACCGCCGAGGCCAAGCCCGCCGCGCCCCAGCCAAAGGCGGACAAGCCCAAATCGGACAAGCCGGAGCCGCGCAAGCCGGAGGTTCACAAGACCGACCTGGCCAAGGCCGCGCCGGCGAAGAAGCCGGACCAGAAGACCACCAAGGCTGCCGCCAAGGATTCAATCCCGGCGCTGCGTCTGTCTGCCAACGCCTATTAGGCAATCGCCCATCCACAAATGAACAAGGCGCCGGAAACCCCGGCGCCTTTATTTTACCTGTGCCACGCCGATCTGCGCGCGGGATTTCGTGACCTGAGAAGGCGCGAGGAGCGATGCGGGCAAGACGCCCGTGAGCGACGAGCAACGCACGCAGGGCGCGAAAGAACCGCGCCGAGCTACATCATGCGGCGGATCTGGATGATAGCCGGCCCCATGATCACGATGAACAGGCAGGGCAGGAAGAACAGGATCATCGGCACGGTCAGCTTGGCGGGCAGCGAGGCGGCCTTGCGCTCGGCATCCTGCATGCGCATCTCGCGGTTTTCGGTGGCGGTCACGCGCAGCGCCTGGCCCATGGGCGTGCCGTATTTCTCGGCCTGGTTCAGGGCGGTGGCCACGGCCTTGACGCCCGAATGGCCGCAGCGCTTTGCCAGATTGTCGAAGGCCTGGCGGCGGTCGGGCAGATAGCTGAGCTCGGCGGTGGTCAGGGCCAGTTCCTCGGCCAGTTCGGGCGACTGGGTACCGATCTCCGAGGCCACGCGGCTGAAAGAGGCTTCGATCGACATGCCCGACTCGACGCAGATCAGCATCAGGTCGAGGGCGTCGGGAAAGGCGCGCATGATCGACTGCTGGCGACGCGTGATCATGTTGGAGACGAACATGTCTGGCAGGTAGAAGCCGCAGATGCCGCCGCCGAGCGCGGCGAGGAATTTCTGCAGCTCCGTCATCTGGAAATGCGTCATCACGAACAGGTAGAACAGCGTGACGGCAAAGACGGTGAAAGGGCATGACGAAGCGGAAGAACATGAAGGCGATCAGCGGCGCCTGGCCGCGATAGCCAGCCGAGGCCAGCTTTTCCTTGCTGTTCTCGCTTTCCAGCACCGTGGACAGCCGGAACCGTTCCAGCGTGTTCTTCATGAAGCTGACGGGCTCCGGCGCAGGGCGCCGCGCTTGGCGTTCAGGGCGGCATGATGCTTGGCGCGCAGTTCCTCGCGGCGGCGCGACACCGACTTCAGCCGGTCGTCCAGCCCGTTGCGTTCCAGCAGCGGAATGCCCAGCGTCACGACGGTGGCGAAAGCCAGGATCGCCACGAACAGCGTGGTGAGGAAGTCCTTTGTCGAACAGCAGCGCCATGATGTGATTGCTCAACGCCGCCTCCTCAATGCTTGAAGTTGATCATCTTGCGCATCACCATGATGCCGACCGACATCCAGATCACGCACACCGCCAGCATCAGGTTGCCAGGCGGGTGGTGAACAGCAGCGCCGCGATGTATTTGGGCGTGGTGATGTAGACGATCGCCGCGACACCCAGCGGCAGCGCGCCGATGATCATGGCCGACGCCTTGGCTTCCAGAAGCTCATCGCCTTGATCTTGCCCCGCAGGCGCTTTCTGTCGCGCAGCACGCCGGCCAGGTTGCCCAGCGCCTCGGACAGGTTGCCGCCCGACTTGGCCTGGATGGTCATCACGATGGCGAAGAAACCCACTTCGGGGGTGGGCATGGAATCCAGCATGCGCTTCATGCCTGTTCCAGGGTCACGCCGACCTTCATGCCTTCGACCAGGGTGGTGAATTCGCTGCCGACCGGATTGGGCGCCTCGCGCGCGACGATGCGCAGCGCCTCGCCCGTGGGCAGGCCCGACTTGACCGAACGCACCACGACGTCGATGGCGTTGGCGAAATTCTCCGGTGAACTTCTTGCGGCGGCGCGCCGCCAGAAATTCCAGCACCCAGCGCGGCAGGCCCAGGCCCACCACGAACACCGCGCGATGATCACCAGCGGGCTTTGCCGTGTCACGATGCACAGCGCCGCGGTGATGGCCGCCAGGGTGCCGCAGATCATCCAGAAGGCGCGCGGCGAAACCTTGGGGCAGAGCCTGCCTGTTCCAGGCGCCGGCGCATGGTGGGTTTTTCGCGCTTGGCGGCGCGGTTCTTTTCGACGTCCTTGAGCAGGGCGGCGACATTCTTGCGTTTCTGGGCAGGCGCTTTCGGGCGTGGGCCCGCGCATCGCCAGGCCTTGGCGCTTGCACCGGCCACCGCCTGCACGCGCTTGCGCGGGTCTCGTCGCCCCGGCAAAGGCAAAGCGCACGCCACCCAGTGCCCAGCGTGGCCAGAATGACGGCCAGGATCGTCATTGGTTGATCCTTGTCGAGCGCGTCGGCGAGCTCTTTTTCCAGATTGTAGTAGCGGGCGCGATCCCAGAAATTGGGCCGCACGATGCCGGTGCCCATGCATGCTTGCCCTTCAGGCGGCCGGTCTCGTCCTCGCCCTCGATCTCGTAGGAGACCAGGTCCTGGGTGTCACCACCTCGCCCTCGGTGCCGATGACCTCGGTGACCTTGGTGATGCGGCAAGGAGCCGTCACGCATGCGCTCGGCCTGGATGATGACGTCGATGGAACCCACGATCATCTCGCGGATGGTCTTCATCGGCAGGGCAGCAGCCGCCCATGGTGATCATGGATTCCAGGCGGCTCATGGCCTCGCGCGCTGTTGGCGTGCAGCGTGCCCATCGAGCCGCCGCGGCGGTGTTCGCGGCACCGCAAAGATCGAACGCCTCGGGTCCGCGCACTTCGCCCACGATGATGCGTTCGGGGCGCATATACGCAGACAGTTCTTGACCAGGTCGCGCATGGTGATCTGGCCCTGGCCTTCCAGATTGGGCGGGCGGGTTTCCAGGCGCACCACATGCGGCTGCTGAAGCTGAAGTTCGGCGGCGTCTTCGCAGGTGATGACGCGTTCCTCGGCGTCGATATAGGCGGTCATGCAGTTCAGAAGCGTGGTCTTGCCCGGAACCGGTACCGCCTGAGATCAGCACGTTGCAGCGGCAGCGGCCGATCACCTGCAGCACGCGCGCGGCGTCGGGACTGATCGAGCCGAACTTGACCAGATCCTCGCCGCGTCAGCTTGTCCTTCGAACTTTCGGATGGTCAGGGGTTGGCCGTCCAGCGCCAGCGGCGGGCCGATCACGTTGACACGGCTGCCGTCCAGCAGGCGCGCGTCGCAGATGGGCGAAGATTCGTCGACACGGCGGCCGACCTGGCTGACGATGCGCTGGCAGATGTTCATCAGCTGGGCATTGTCGCGGAAGCGGATATTGGTCAGCTGGACCTTGCCGGCGACTTCGATGAAGACCCGGTTGGCGCCATTGACCATGATGTCGGCGATGTCGTCGCGGGCCAGCAGCGGCTCCAGCGGTCCATAGCCCAGAACGTCGTTGCAGATGTCCCGCAGCATGATGTTCCTGCTCGGCGATGGACATGACCACCGCCTTGATCGAGATGATCTCGTTGACGATGTCGCGAATTTCCTCGCGCGCCGATCCCGGATCAAGCTGGGCAAGCTGGGCCAGGTCGATGGTGTCGATCAGGGCGTTAAAGATGGTCGACTTGATCTGGTAATAGTCGTCGGAGCGGGTGTCGACCATCGCGCGCTGCACCGGGCGCGAGGGCCGGGACCGGCGGACCGGCGCGGGCGCGGGCGGACGGCGGCGGCGGGCGCGCCGCCAGCGCCGCCGCCGGGCTGGGCGGCGGGGGCGGCGGCACGGCGCCGCCAGCCGGCTTGACGCCGGCGGCCGAGGGGGCCCCGGCCGGGGGTTTGCCGAAAACAGGCTCAGACGCGGTACGCTTGCCGAACATCGCTTAGGCCGATTTCTTTCCCTTGAGGAAGGACAGCAGAGAGGTCGCTCCGCGCGATTCGCTTCTGGCGTCGCGGCCGGTCAGGCTGCGGCACAGCCGGCGCAGGGCTTCGGAAACCGCCGACTTGGGCGACACTTCCATCACCATCTGGCCGTTGTTGGCGGCCTGGCCGAACAGGGCCGGGTCGAAGGACAGGATCGCGGCGGGGTCCACGCCCATGGTCTCGGCGAAATCCTTGGAGGGAATCTCGGGCCGCTTGGCCATGCCCACCTGGTTGATCACCAGGCGCGGCGGCGTGTCGTTGGGGCGCGCCGCCTTGACCAGCTCGATGATGTTCTTGGCGTTGCGCAGGGATGTCAGGTCGGGCGTGGCCACGACCACGATATCGTCGGACGACAAAAGCGTGTTCTTGATCCAGGGCTGCCAGCCATGGGGCATGTCCAGGATCACGCAGGGCGTGGACTGGCGCACCGCGTCGATCACCGATTCATAGGCTTCGGGCACCGCGTCATAGTCGCGCTCCAGCGTGGCCGGGGCGGTGAACAGCGACAGATGCTCGCCGCGCTTGAGCAGCAGGCGGTCCAGCAGCACATCGTCCAGGCGTTCGGGCGCGGACAGCGCATCGGCGACGCCCTGGCTGGCTTCGTCGTTGAAATCCAGGCCGGCGGTGCCGAACGGCAGGTCCAGGTCGACGATGGTGGTGTCGATGCCCAGTTCCTCGGCGATGCACCAGCCGACATTGTGCGCCAGGGTCGAGGCGCCGCAGCCGCCGCGCGCGCCGACAAAGGCCACCACGCGCCCGATGGGGGCGGCATGGGGGTCCAGATACAGGCCCGAAATCACCTCGATCAGCTGCAGCGGCTCCAGCGGGGCGACCAGGTATTCGGAAGCGCCGCGGCGCATCAGCTCGCGATACAGTTCCACGTCGTTGACGCGGCCCACCACGATGACCTTGGTCGCCGGATCGCAGACCTCGGCCAGCCGATCCAGCTCGTCCAGCGCTTCCTGGCCGTTCAGCCGCGTCTCGACGATCAGAAGATTGGGCGTGACCTGGCCGTTGTAATGCTCAACCGCCGCGGCGATGCCGCCCAGCTGCACCGTCAGATGCGCCTTGGCCAGCCGCCGGTCGCCGCCCGCGCGCTGCAGGGCCGCGCCGGTATCGGGGAACTCGCAGAAGGCATGAATGGAGATGCGCGGCACCGGGCGCTCATGCGGCGCGGCGCCGAAGCTGTCCACGGGGGGCGGTTTGGCCATACTCGGCATTCCTCTATGCACAGACCGGCGGGCCGGCCAGGTGAAAACGTGTGGCCATTACTGGCCCGAACCGACCGCCGACAGGCTGGCGGACTGTTCGTTGTTCAGGTCCGCCTTGCGCTTGTCAGCCGAGGTGATCTTGCCCTGCTGGTAATTGCCCATGACGGTCATGCGGCGGTTGGTGTCGCTCGCGTCCATCTGGCGCGGTTCCAGCAGGTCGCGCGGATCGGCAACCATGGCGGCAATGTTCTGCTGCACCGCGCAGCCGAAATTCCTGGGCGTCTGGTTGTCGGCGGTGTAGGCCAGGTTCTCGGACCAGCCGCCGCAGGCGTCGGTATGGGCGGTATAGGCGATGTAGCTGACATCCACGCGCCAGTCGCCATTGGTGACATTGCGGGTGGACACCAGGATCTTGTCGCGCGAGATGCCGGTGGCGGCGGCGCGCTCGGCGAAGAAGGTGATGGCATCGCGCGCGGGCGCGCCGGCCGGCACGCTGATGCCCAGCGAGCCGTTGCCGTGGGCGCGATAGTCGTTCAGGAAGGCGTCGAACTTTACGGCGTCCTCGTCGCTCATGCCCATGCCCGGGCCGGCAAACCCGATCTTCAGATCGCGATAGGACGGTTCGACCAGGATGGGATGGTTGACCGCGCCGTCTTCCATCGTGCCGGTCGGATCGGCGGTCGGCGCCGCGCAGCTTCCCGCGATCAGCATCGCGGTCAGGGCGCTCGCACGGAAGAAGTCTTCGAGTTTCATCGTTTCCTCCTATCGCACCACAAAGCCGACCGGCGCGGCAGCCTGGGGCTTCACCGGCAAGGCGTCTTTCTTGTAGACCGCGTTCAGGCGGCCCAGCAGCAGGGTCTCGGGATCGGTGGGGGCCACAAAGCCGTCGGTCGGCGCGGCAAAGGCCTTCTCGGCATTCGGCTCGACCATATAGGCGCTGACCAGCACCACCAGTTCGGTTTCATCATTCTGGAAGTCGCGGCTGCGGAACAGCGCGCCCAGCACCGGCAGATCCTTGACGCCGGGAAAGCCGTTCAGCACCTGCTTGGTGTCGTGCTGCATCAGGCCGGCCACCGCGAAGCTGCCGCCGGACGGCAGTTCGACCGTGGTTTCGGTACGCCGCACCGAAAGGGCCGGAATGCTCAGGCCGTTGCCGGAGGTGGAACCCTGCAAGATGTACGAGCCGGTATTGGTCAACTGGCTGACTTCGCTGGAAAGCTGGATGGAGATGCGGCCGGGCGACAGCACCACCGGCGTGAAGGACAGGCCCACGCCGAACTGCTTGAAGGTCACGGTGACATTGCCGTCGCGGTCGCGGCTGGCGGGCACCGGAAATTCGCCGCCCGCCAGGAACTTGGCAGTCTCGCCGCTGACCGCGGTCAGGTTGGGTTCGGCCAGCATGTGCACCAGGCCCACCTGTTCCAGCGCCTTGAGCACGCCCTGGGCGTTGTTCGGGCTGGTGCAGGGGATGGAGGTGCTGCTGCTGGTGGTGACCGTGGGCACCCCGCCGTTGGTGGCGGTCGAATTGATGCTGGTCGTGGTGGTGGGATTGAACACCTGCGGACACACCGAGCCGACCTGGCCGCCCGACATGTCGGACAGCGCCCGGCCCAGCAGGCCGTAGGGGTTGGACGTGGAGGTCACCACCGGCACGCCGCCAATCTTTGCGGCCGCCGTCAGGTCGATGCCGAACTGCTTGGCGATATTGCGGTCCATCTCGGCGATGCGGACCTTCAGCATCACCTGCTGGCCGCCCGCGACGGAGATCATGTTGACCACCTTCTTGGGATCGCCGGCGAAGCGCGCCGCCAGGTCGGCGGCGTTGGAGGCTTCGGTCGCGCTGGAGACCGAGCCGGTCAGCACGATATTGTCGTTCAGCGCCTGAACCTTGATCGACGAATTGGGCAGGCTGGCCTTCATCAGGTTCGCCAGGTCGGTCACGTCACGCTCGACCCGGATGTCCAGGGTCAGGATCTGGTGGCCGCTGCCGTCAAAGAAGAAGGCGTTGGTCTGGCCGACCTTGTTGGCCAGCAGGAAAATGCGGCGCGGGGTGCGCACGATGGCGTCGACCATGTCGGGATTGGACACCAGCACGTCGCGCGCATCGGCATCGAGCTGCACGATGGCGGCCTTGTCCAGCGACAGGGTCAGGCGCTGATGGGTGGTGTTGCCGCGCGTGGAAACCGACAGAAGGCGGGCGGAGGATTCATCGACGCGCGACTGCGCGGCGGCCGGCGCGGCGGCTGGCGCCACGGCGAACAGCAGTCCCAGGAACAGCAGTCCCCGCATGGTTGCCCGGCCGGACATGGGGCTGAGAATGCGAAAGGTCACTGGGGCCTCCCCTCTTGCGCGCTGCTCTTCTGGGCAAGGCCATAGCGGATGACGGAAACGCCGGCGCCGTCATAGCTGGAGCGGCGGCTGCCCGTGGCGACGGCCACGGCGGTGTTGTCGCCCAGCGGACGCAGCGCCAGCGACAGCTGGCCGGACTGGCTGGCCGTCGACAGGGTCTCGGCCTGCTGGGGCGTGACTTCCAGCGTGGCGGTCTTGGCCACCACGGTCTTTGTGTCTTTTTCCTGCTTGAAGGTCTGGTCGACCGCCAGCACGCGCACATTCGACAGGATCATGTGTGAATCGACGCGCGGCGGATCGCCGTTCAGCTTGCGGGTCAGGATCACGTCGATGCGGTCATTGGGCAGGATGAAACCCGCCGCACCGGATTCGGGCGAAGTGACGATCGAAACCGCGCGCATGCCCGGCGTCAGCGTCGCGGCCATGAAGCCTGCGGAGTCGGCATGAACGATCGCGGTATTGACCACCGGCTGGCCCGCCAGGATGGGGCTGCGCACCACAGTGCCCTTCACGGCTTCTTCCGCGCTGGCGACACCATTGTGTGTGATGAAGCTGGAATCGACCGCGCTGGACGGCCACTTTTCCCAGCGCACCTGCTCGGGCTGCAACGCCTGGCCGGGCTGAAGATTGTCGGAGGCCACAAGAACCTCGCTCATCGCGATGGCGGGCGCGGTGTTGGCCTGAACCTGGGGCGTTCCGCCGCCCAGCATGCCGCGCACCAGAAAGGCCGCGCCGCCTGCCGCCACGAAGGCAAGGCCAAGTACGATCACGCGTTGGGTGTTCATCGAGGGCAGCTCCTTTGGCGATAATTCACCACGCAACCCTTTAGAAATTGCTTAATAACAAGCTTCGGAATGCTGGAGTTGACGGATTTAAACCTTTTGCGCCCGGTGGCGGCGATCAGGCGCCGGCGGCCAGGCGGAAAATCTCCGTCTGCGGAAGAAGAATGAAGGCGCCGGCCGCCAGGGCCACGCCATAGGGAATGCCCGACTTGCGGTCGTGCAGGCGCAGGATCCAGGGGTAATGCGCCAGGAAGGCCGGCAGGGGCCGGTCACGCAGCGCCAGCAGCGCAAGCGTCAGAGCGCCGCCAAACACAGACGCCACAAGGGCATAGGGCATCATGTCGTGGAAGCCCAGCCACAGCGCCATGGCCGCGAACAGCTTGGCGTCACCGCCGCCGATCCAGCCGGCGGCAAACAATCCAAAGCCGATCACCAGGCCCACCAGGCCCGCCAGCAGATGCCAGCCGATCAGCGGAAGAGACAGTCCGGCCGCCGCGACGAACAGGCCGAAGCCCGCCAGCAGCGCCAGTTGCAGGAAGTTGGGTATTGTAAAGCTGGCCAGGTCCCAGCCCGCCGCAACCGCCAGCAGGGCGGGCAATGCGATCAGGACCAGAAACTCTGCGATCATGACAGGAACCAGCTCGGTTGAAACAGGAACGGCCGCCTTTGCGGGGCGGCCGTCCTTATGCGATGCGCAATCGCGGCAAGCCTTAGCCCAGCTTGCCAGAAACCTTCGTGAAGGTCGTCGACAGGTTGGTGCCGACCAGGCTGATGGCGCTGATGATGACGACGGCGATGAGAGCGGCAATCAGACCATACTCGATGGCGGTGGCGCCCGATTCATCGCGAACGAAACGCGAGATCATGTTCATGTTAGTCTCCAATTAGAATGACACCCTAGGATGCCCTGCCCCGACTGTTTTGGCTTGGTCGATGCCGGACGCGTGCACACTAGGGCAAAGCGTTTAATGCAGGCTTAATCGGCATTTGCGCGTCCGCAGAAAACCGTACCGGCGTGGCACGCAATTGGCGATTTCAATCGCTGTTGGGGTAAATTATTCGCGTTTCATTAACCATGCGGCCGGTTTTGGCCGCAAAAGCGCGATATTTGGCGCGCACCGGCGACAGTGCCGGCGGTCCCGCATCGGGGCAGCCGCGGGCGCCTGCCAACCCGCAGTGCAAGTCCCATGCACAGATCCCCGATACAGATCGAATGCAAAGACGGCGGGCGCGGCACTCTTAAGCGTTCCTTTACGCCGCCGCCCTAGCATGGCGGCGCAATTATCCGGATATGCCGCCATGCGCCGTACCGTCATCGCCGCTTCGCTTCTGTGCAGCGCCGTCATGCTTCCCGCCCTGATGTCTTCCGCGCTGGTGTCTCCCGCGCTGGCCGGACCGGGCGATGTGGACCTGGTCCTGGACGAGGTTCACACCCTGACCTTCCGCACGCCGGTGGCGACCGTCTATGTGGGCAACCCCTCCATCGCCGACATCACCATGGTCGATGCCCGCCACGCCTTCGTGCAGGGCAAGGGCTATGGCCGCACCAACATCGTGGCGCTCAACCAGAGCGGCAACCAGGTGTTCGGCGCCCATATCAATGTGATCGGCGCCGATCATGGCGACACGGTGGTCCTGAACCGCGGCGCCCAGCGCATCACCTACAGCTGCACCCAGGCGCGTTGCGAGCCCACGCCGATGCCCGGCGACGGCAAGGACACGTTCGATGCACAGAATGGCCAGATCAGCCTGCACCAGGATGCCGCCCGCAAGGCGGCGGCCGCCTCGGCGAACTGATCCGGCCCCTGGGGGCAAACAGACCGGGGCAAACAGAAAGGGCCGCGTGGATTTCCACGCGGCCCTTTTTCTTTGGCTTTGCCGTGTGATCGCGCGGCCTACTGGCTCACGCGGACATTGGTGATCTGCGCGGCGATCTGGTTGAAGGTGGTGACCACCGCGCTGGAGCTGGTCAGGTGGAAATACTTGCTGCTGTCGGTGGCGCAATAGTCCAGCGGCGCGGAGTATCCGTTCTTGTTCCCCACATCCAGGAAGATGGAATAGATCACGATTCCGTCGGCCTTGGCCGCATCGCAGGTCTTCTTTTCCCGATCGTCGATATAGCCATCCTCGACGGTGTTCTCGCTGGAGCCATTGCCCCACCAGCGGTCCTGGGTGTTCAACCCGTCGGACAGAAGAATGATGTAGCGCGCGGTGTTGGACGGCACAGACGGTGCACCATAGGGATTGCCCGGCGTCAGCGTCTGCCAGCCATGCGCCATGCCCTCGGCCTGGTTGGTCGAGCCGTTGGGCGACATGTTGTTGATCTGGGTACTCAGGCTGGACCAGTCATAGCCCAGCGTGGTGACGGTTGCGCCCAGGCAGTTGGACGGATTGACCGCGGGAAACTTGGTGCTTTCCGAGGTGCCGGGCGTGGTGTTGGCGATGTCGTAATCCTGCTCGCGGTCGCGGATGCAGCCGCCCCAGGTGGAGTGATTGTTGGTGACCCAGCTGTGCGACCATTTCTGGGCCTTGCACTGCTTGCTGCTGTTGCTGCCCGTGCAGCTGCAATTGCTGCTGGAGAAGCCGTTGCAGGTGGCATAGTAGCCCGAGCTGACGACAATCTTCTGGCCATTCACCTTGGTCGAGGTCCAGCAGCCATTGTAGTAGATGCTGCGGCGGTCGGAATTGCCATGATTGCCGTCATCCATGCCTGGACAGATATAACCGCTATAGGTGCCGCTGCTGGGAATCGTGGACGTCGATGAAGCGCCATTGGTCGGTGAGGTCTGGCACCCGAAGCCATAGGGCGACTTGGTCGAGGTGCTGGTGCCCCACCAGCTGGAGCTGATATTGACGAAGGGACAGTCGTCGCCCGGTCCCCAGGCCGCGAAATCCGCGGTGCTGGTGTTGCCGCCATTGGGCACGGACACCTGATAGGTGTCGTCGGTGCCGGGATATTTGGGCGGCGCTTCCCAGTCGGCCCAGCCCAGCCAGCTGGCATTCACGTTCGATTTGCCGATATTGATGTGGCGATCGAAGGGGACCACCGAAACCTGCACATCGCCGGGACTGGCGGCGGCGTTCTGCAGAATTGTGAGAAGCTGGCCGGAAGCGCTCTTGAGCGCGTCCATTTTGCTGCCGCTGGAATCGCCCTGAGCCATGGAGCCGGAATTGTCCAGCACCAGCGACACCCACAATTTGCTCTGGCCCCACACCACGGTCGACGAGGTCGCGATCGGCATGGTGTTCAGCCCCACCAGCTTCATGATGGCGGTCGGCATGGTGTCGGTGGCGGAAATCTTCACCGTGCCCTGGGTGCTGTATGTGTCGACCGTGACCGTCGGCTGGCCATAGGCGCTGCTGTCGATCTTGTAGTTGGCGTCGAAATATTTCTGCGCCAGCGTCTGGGCGCCGCTCTGGTCCAGGCCGGGGGTGGAGCCCACCGCCAGCGAGGCAGCGTCCAGCGCTTCGCTCATCGCCTGGCGCACCATCATGCCGCGCGCGAAATCCATGCCCACGCCGGCCGCCACCGTCAGCGGCACCAGCGCCAGGCCGAACATCATCGCCACATTGCCGCGGCGCGAGAATGTGAAGGCGGCAAGCCGCGCCAGCAGGAAACGCATCTGATCGCCCATGATCGGGGGACGCCCATTGTTGCGCCTGCCATATTGGGCAAAATGGGTGAAAATGCCGTTGCTTTCGAAGAAGACGGTTACGCAGCCATTAACAAAGCGGGCGGCGAGTTTAGGTTGTGTTTACGCGAAGCTGAATCGAATGCGGCGCGCCGGGTGCGGCGCGTTAACATCCGGTCAACCGTCTTAACCGGCTGTTGAGCAAGAAAACGGCTTTGACTTCGCTTGACGGCCGCACCGGCCTAAAACCGGCATGGGGTAAAAGATCGAGCGAGCCCGTGCGGTTCACAATGCGTTTCCGGAAGTTCCTTCGCCGCATGCGGCGCGACGCCAACAAGGGTTCGGCGGCGCTGGAATTCGCCTTCGTCGCGCCGGTCTTTTTCGTGCTGCTGATGGGCACGATGGAAGCGGCGCTGATCTTCTTCGCCCAGGCCACGCTCCAGAACGCCGTGACGGAAGTCGGCCGGCAGGTGCGCACCGGCCAGGTCCAGACCGGCGGCACCACCCAGGCCCAGTTCCGCACCAACGTCTGCAATGCGATCTCGCCGCTTCTGGCTTGCGACGGCAACCTGCAGATCGATGTCGAGACCTTCGGCGCCTATGGCAATGTCAATTATGCCTCGCCGCTCAATGCCGACGGCACGCTCAATTCCGGCATGAACAACTATGCAACCGGCAGCCCGTGCAGCGTGGTACTGGTGCGCGCCTTCTATACCTGGCAGGTCTTCTCGCCCGGCCTGGACTGGTTCCTGGTCAACATGGCGGGCGACTATCATCTTCTGTCGGCGGCGGCGGCGTTCCGCAACGAACCCTATACCAATGCGGTGGCGGGGTGCTGATGGGCCTTGGCGGAAAATTGCGGCGCTTCCGGCGGGACCATCGCGGCATGGCCGCGGTGGAGTTCGCCTTCCTGCTGCCGGTGATGATCACCATGTTCTTCGGCGTGGTCGAAGTGTCGATGGCGATTTCCTGCCGCACCGACGTCACCAACGTCGCCTCCACCGTGGCGGATCTTTCGGCCCAGGCCAGCTCGCTTTCAACGTCCGATGTTTCGAATGTCTTCAACGCGGCCAGCGCGATTCTTTACCCCTACGACACCGGCGCGGCGAAGATCACCATCACCAGCATCACCTATGACACGTCCACCAAGAGCCTGACATCGGGCAAGGTGGACTGGAGCTGCGCCAAGAACGGCACCGCCCGCAGCAAGAATTCGACCGTCTCACTGCCCAGCGGCCTGATGACCGCCAATGGCAGCGTGGTCATGGCCGAGATCAATTACAGCTATTCCTCGCCGACCACCAAGGTGATCACCGGTCCGATCAGCATGGCCAACACCTTCTATACAAAGCCGCGGCGCGTCGCCCAGATCACCGGGCCTTCGGCCTGCCCCTGATTTTTGAGCCCCCTCTGTCGCAGCGCGGCCTGACTATCGCGGGCGGATAAGCCCTTCCTGCGCGACCGAGGCGACAAGCACGCCGTCGCGGGTGAATATCTGGCCGCGATTGAACCCGCGCGCGCCCGACGCGCTGGGACTGTCCTGGGAATAGAGCAGCCATTCGTCGGCGCGAAAGGGCCGGTGGAACCACATGGCGTGATCCAGGCTGGCGACCTGCACATCCGAGAAGATCGATTTGCCGTGGGGCAGCAGCGCGGTGTCCAGCAGCGTCATGTCCGAGACAAAGGCCAGCATCGCCCGGTGCAGGCCCGGATCGTCCGGCAGGGGGCCGCGCGTCCTGAACCACAGGTGATCCAGCGGGGGTCGCGCCGCCCGGTCGCCCACTCCGCGACTGACCACCGCGCGTATTTCAAAAGGACGCTCGCGCGCCACCCATTCGCGCATCGCCGGCGTCAGGCTGTCGTTGCGGAGCTGGACCTGCTGTTCGTCCTCCAGTGCCTCGGGCGGCGGCACCTCGGGCATGGCGGCCTGATGCTCGTATCCGTCCTCCTGCCTCTGGAATGACGCCGCCAGGGTGAAGATCGGCGCCCCGTTCTGGATGGCCACCACGCGGCGGGCGGTAAAACTGCCGCCGTCACGGCTGCGGTCGACTTCATACAGGATCGGCTGGCGGGGCGATCCGGGGCGCAGGAAATAGGCATGCAGCGAATGGCACAACCTGGCCGAATCGACCGTGCGCGTGGCCGCCGCCAGCGCCTGGCCCAGCACCTGCCCGCCGAACACCCGCTGGACGCGATGATCGGCTGATGCGCCGCGAAAGATATTCTCCTCTATCTTCTCCAGATCCAGCAGCGAAAGCAGCTGGCGCAGGGATTCCGGGAACTTTTCCATGCACGGCGCCCTTTGTTTCATAAGCCATTGATATCAAATGGTATTATCAACCATTCGCGGCCACCTGCCATCACCCGCCCAAACTGGTGATAAAGGTAATTTGGGATCATTTCCCTTCGATATGTTGCCTGCCAGTCACAGGGGCAGGGTAAAACCCTGTAACTGCTAGTGCAAAGCAACATGGGTCATGGAGACTTTCGGCGGGTTCGCCGTTATAAGCTGCACATAGTTCTTATCGGCTGACGGGGGGAAAGCTGCCCGTCGTTATTTCTAGCGAGGGTAGAATGATGAAACTCAAAATGCTCGCCTTGGCGACTGTGGCCGCTGCGGCCTTCAGCGCCCCGGCGTCAGCTGCGGAAGGCTGGTACCTGGGACTGGGTGGCGCCTACAGCAGCCAGGACGCCTTCACGGCCACGTCCGTGCCTGCGGCCCCCGCCGGTATTGCCATTTCCGATCACGACGGCTGGCTGGCTGTCGGCTCCATCGGTTATGCCTTCGCCAACAACTGGCGCATCGAAAACGAATTCGGCTTCTCCGAGCACTCGGGCGCCATTCCGACGGGCGGCAGCTACGAAGGAATGTATTCCGACCTGGTGAATGTCCTTTATGACATGCCGCTGTCCGAGAAGTGGAAGCTGACCCTGGGTGGTGGCGTCGGCGTCGGCGTCTCCAACCTGCACGCGCAGTCGTCGGGTTATTACAATGGCATCGTGGGCAGCAATGCCGGCTTCGCCTGGCAGGGTATTGTCGGCCTGTCCTATGCGGTCGCCCCGGACATGGACCTGTTCGGTGAATATCGTTACCGCAGCACGGAAGTGGATGGCGATTTCGGTACCGCCGTGCCCGGCCTCAGCCCGGTGCATGTCAATGAAATCACCGAAAATATCGGCATGGTCGGCATCCGCTGGTACATGACGCCGCCGGCCCCGCCGCCGCCGCCGCCGCCGCCGCCTCCCCCGCCGCCTCCGCCGCCTCCGCCGCCTCCGCCTCCTCCGCCGCCTCCGCCGCCGGCGAAGACCTACATCGTGTTCTTCGACTTCGATAAGTCGAACCTCACGGCGGAAGCGCAGCAGACGGTCACCGAGGCCGTGTCCGCCGCCAAGACGCTGGGCTCCGTCCGCGTCATGGTCACCGGCCACACCGACACCGTCGGCTCGGACCGCTACAACCAGGCGCTGTCCGTGCGCCGTGCCCAGTCCGTCAAGGACGAGATGGTGCGCCAGGGCCTGACCGAGGACTCGATCGCGATCGAGGGCAAGAGCTTCCACGACCCGCTGGTTCCGACCGGCCCGGGCGTGCGCGAGCCCAAGAACCGCCGCGCGGTCATCGATCTGGGCGGCTAACGCAGCCCAAACCGAATGAGAAAGGGCCGGTCGAAAGACCGGCCCTTTTTCTTTGCCCCGCGCGGCACTTATTTTTGGGGCGCATCCGCGCTGCATTCATCTTTGGGGCGCATCCGCGCCCGGAGGGGCGGCCATCTATCTGGAGCGCGCAAAAACAAAAAGGCCGGGCACAGCGCCCGGCCTTCTGTTGCTCGCCTGCTGTCGGATCTTACTGCAGTAGCCGCACCGCCGGCTGGTCGCCCGCAGCCGTCGCCGGATCGCCCGGCTGGCTGGGCCGCGGTGTCGGCACCGCTTCGGCGCCCGCCTTCACGCCTTCCAGCGTGATCGCGACGCGAATCTCGCAGGCATCGACGGGCGAGGCTTCCTTGACCTCGATACCGGCCACCAAGTCGGCCAGCACCGGCTTGTCAGGCGCCAGCGCCGCGGCAAAGACGATGTCCGCGCTCTTGCAGAAATTGTCGTGCGCGCCCGGCTTGGTGCGGCGCTGCTCGGCATGGGCGATGGCGCGCGTCTTGTAGGAGTCGTATTCGGCATTGCCCTTCGACACGCCATGCAGGCGCTTGAACATGCGCAGCATCTCGCCGTCGGACTTGCGAAGCTCGGGCCCAAAAGTCTTCTGGAAGCGGTTGAACAGCGCGACCTCGCGCGGGCCGCAGGCCAGGGCGGCGTCGGTCAGCTCCTGCTGCACGGCCGATATCTGGATGGCGGAAATCTCGCTCGCGCTGGCGCAACCGCGCGCCTGGGCCACGCTGGTGGCAGCCACGCTGAGAGCCAGCAGGCACACGCTCAGCTTGCATGCGGTCATGTGTGTCCTCTCCAAGAGGCCGGCAGCGCCCGATCGCGGGGGCCAGCATCCGCACAGCATAGCCGGATCGGCCCATCGCCGCCAAGTCCCCCGCCTCCATCAAGTCTTTGTAAAAATGGAACTTTATCGGGCCCGCGCCGAACAGGGGAAACTTCGTCCCGCCGCCTGCGTTTCCTATGTGGAGGCCTTGGACAGCCATGAAGCGCAGTCCCCTGATATTTGCGGCATTTATCCTGGCGCCGGCGATCATCGCGGCGCCCGCCCAAGCCCGCCACCGCGTTTCCATCCAGCCCCCGGTCTTTCCCATCGAGCATCAGGTCGCCTCGGCCATGGCCGACCAGGAACGGCCGCCCTATGCGATGAACTATGCCGACGAGGCTGCCCAATCCCTGGGGGTCAAGGGCGGGCGCTGGGAAGCCTTCGATACCGGCGGCGGAACCTCCTCGGATCCCTTCCTGCCGTCCCTGCACGGGGGCGTTGACGGGCGCGGCGCCATGCTGCGCCTGCAGTGGCGCTGATCCCCAACCCTCGGATTGCCCGCCTTCGGATTTCGGCCTGATCGCGGCCGGATTGTTCTTCCGGCGCTTTCGCCGGCCGCGCCTGTCTTGTATTGCTCGGACCCCGTAAGACGATCCCTGAACCGCCGCCCTGCCAAGGGCCGCCTCCTGTGACCGGAAGAAAAGGAATTTGCATGGCCTACAAGATCGCCGTGGTGGGCGCGACCGGCAATGTCGGGCGCGAGATGCTCAATGTCCTCACCCAGCGGCAGTTCCCCTATTCCGAGGTGGTGGCCCTGGCCTCCACCCGTTCGGTCGGCAAGGAAGTTTCGTTCGGCGAGGGCGTGCTGAAGGTCAAGGCGCTTGATTATTACGACTTCAAGGACACCGACATCTGCCTGATGAGCGCGGGCGGTTCGATCGCCAAGGAATGGGCGCCCAGGATCGCCGCCCAGGGCTGCATCGTGATCGACAATTCCAGTGCCTGGCGCATGGACCGGCAGGTGCCGCTGGTGGTGCCCGAGGTCAATGCCGATGCGCTCGGCGACATGCCGCGCAAGATCATCGCCAATCCCAACTGCTCAACCGCCCAGCTGGTGGTGGCGTTGAAGCCGCTGCACGACGCTTTCGGCATCAAGCGGGTGGTGGTCTCGACCTATCAGTCCGTCTCGGGCGCCGGCCATGAGGCGATGGACGAGCTGTTCCGCCAGACCCGCGCCATCTTCGTGGCCGATCCGGTGGAGCCAGAGAAATTCACCAAGCAGATCGCCTTCAATGTGATCCCCCATATCGACGTCTTCCTGGACAGCGGCTTCACCAAGGAAGAATGGAAGATGATGGTGGAGACGCAGAAGATCCTGGACCCCGATATCCAGGTCACCGCGACCTGCGTGCGCGTGCCGGTGTTCGTCGGTCATGGCGAGGCGGTTTCGATCGAATGCGAGCAGCCCATTTCCGCCGACAAGGCGCGCTCCATCCTGCGCAACGCCCCCGGCATCCTGGTCGTCGACAAGCGCGAGGACGGCGGCTATGTCACCCCGGTCGAATGCGCCGGCGAGGACGCCACCTTCGTCAGCCGCATCCGCAAGGATCCCAGCACCGAGAACGGCCTGATGATGTGGATCGTGTCGGACAATCTGCGCAAGGGCGCGGCCCTGAACGCGGTGCAGATCGCCGAAAGCCTGGTCAACCGCAAACTGCTCAGAGCCGCCTGACCGGACGGCGCAAAAAGGGGAAACGACAATGCCGAAAGCCTATTGGATCGCGCGGGTGGATGTGAGCGACCCGGAGACCTACAAGAAGTATGTCGAAACCGGAAAGCCGGCCTTCGAACGCTATGGCGCCAAGTTCCTGGCCCGCGGCGGCAAGACCGAATCCCTGGAAGGGGCCCCCCGCGCGCGCAACGTGCTGATCGAGTTCGCCTCGCTGCAGGACGCGCACGACTGCTACCATTCCCCGGAATACACCGCCGCGCGCGCCATCCGGCAGCCGGTCAGCGAAGGCGAATGGATTCTTGTCGAAGGCGTCGAATAGGCCGCTTCGCGCGGTTCTCTTTGTTCCTGCCACGAACAGCCGCGCGCTGGAAAAGGCGCGCGGTCTGCGCGCCGACGCCGTCATCCTGGACCTGGAAGACGCCGTCGGCGCCGGACAGAAAGCCGCCGCCCGCCAGAACGCCATCGGGGCGGCAAAGTCCTTTGCCCCGCGCCTGACCGCGATCCGGGTCAATGCCGCCGGCACGCCCTGGCACCAGGACGACATGGCGGCAGCGGTTGCCGCGCGCGCAGACGCCATCGTGCTGCCCAAGGTGAACGGCCCCGAAGACATTGCTGCGGCGCGCGCCGTGGCGGGCGCGATCCCGCTATGGGCGATGATCGAGACGCCGCGCGCGGTGCTGGATGTCGATCGCATTGCCCAGGCGGGCGCGACCTGTCTGGTCCTGGGCGCCAACGACCTTTTGCATGCGCTGGATGGGCGTCACCAGCCTGGCCGCGCCAATCTTGCCCTGGCCATGTCGCTGTGCGTGCTGGCGGCGCGCGCCGCCGGCATCGCGGTGCTGGACAGCGTGCACAACCAGATCGACGATGTGGAGGGTTTTGCAGCCGCCTGCGAACAGGCGCGCGATTTCGGCTTTGACGGCAAGACCATCATCCACCCCGACCAGATCGAACCTGCGCTGACCGCCTTTTCGCCCTCAGCTCCGGATATCGAACAGGCGCGGCGGGTGCTGGCGGCGTTCGATGCCCATCCGGGCGGCGGCGCCGTGGCGCTGGACGGGCGCATGCTGGAAGACCTGGATGCCGACCTGGCCCGGCGCACCCTGATGCGGGCGGGGCTTTGAATGGCGGCGGTGCTTGCGGCTTATGAACGGACATTGGCGGCGGGCGAGATCAAGCCCGACGCCCTGCAGAAAGCCGCCGCGCAAAGGCTGGACGACCTTGCCCAGGCGCTGGCGCAAAAGCCCGCCGGCTTTTCCCTGTTTCGCCGCCCGCCCCCACCGCCGCGCGGACTATACCTTTGGGGCGATGTGGGCCGCGGCAAGACCATGCTGATGGACCTGTTCTTTGCCGCCGTGCCGCTGGCGTCCAAGCGGCGCGCCCATTTCAACAGCTTCATGCTGGATACCCATGCGCGCATCCATGCCATGCGTCAGCAGGCCGGCGTCACCGATCCGATCGCGCCAGTGGCGCGCGCCCTGGCCGACAGTGCGCGGCTGTTGTGCTTCGACGAATTCCAGGTCACCGACGTGGCCGACGCCATGATCCTGGGCCGGCTGTTCGAGGCGCTGTTGGCCGAGGGCGTGACCATCGTGGCGACCAGCAATACCGCGCCCGAGCACCTGTATGAGGGCGGGCTGAACCGCCAGCTTTTCCTGCCCTTCATCGCCGAGATCCGCGCCCGGCTGGATGTGGTGGAGCTGAACGGCGCCACCGATTATCGCATGGAACGGACGGCGGGCATTCCCACATGGCTGAGCCCCCTGTCGGATACGGCCGAGGCGGCGATGAACCAGGCCTGGCAGGATCTGACCGGCACGCGGGCGGGACGGCCGGTGATCCTGACCGTGCTGGGCCGCAAGCTGGTGGTGCCCCAGGCCGCCAGGGGCGCGGCACGCTTCGGCTTTGCCGATCTGTGCGAACAGCCGCTGGGGGCGGGCGACTATCTGGCGATCGCGCGCGAATTTCACACCGTGCTGGTCGACCATGTCCCGCTGCTGACCGCGGACATGCGCAACGAAGCGCGCCGCTTCATCCTGCTGATCGATACGCTGTATGACGAGGGCGTGGCGCTGATCGCCAGCGCCGAAGGCGCCCCCGAGGCGCTTTACCCCGAAGGCGGCCCCGATGCGGGATTGCGCGACGCCTTCCGCCGCACCGTGTCCCGCCTTGCCGAAATGCAGAGCGAGGACTATCTGAAACAGACATGCCACCAAGACGGTCGATCATGACTGGTGTCTATTGGGCCTGCGCCTTCATCCTGGCTGGCATCCTGTTTTACCGCTTTGGCTGGCCGCGGATGCAGAAGTTCGACGCCGAGAATATCGCCCGCATCGAGCGCGAACAGCGCGACAAGGCTGACGCCAACGCCCATATTCGCCACGCCCTGGAAGTGGCGGACGAGCAGGTGGAAGATATCCAGGAAGTGCGCGTGGGCAGCGCCACCCACTACCTGTTTGAAGCCGAAGCCTTTGCAACCCGCGAGGAGGCCGAGGAAATGCGCGCCCGCCGGGTCGGCACGGTGGCGCGCCGTTTCTATGCCGAATTGCCCGAGGCGCTGATGGCCCGCGGCGACGGCGGCGCGCGCAGCCCCCTGTCGGCGCGCGAACGGGCCAGCGCACGCTGGAAAAGGACGGTGCACTGATGGTCAGCGTCCTGGTGGTGGCGGTTTTGGGCCTGGCGGCGGGCGCGGCGGCCGGCGTGCTGGCCTTCTTCCTGTTTCTGGCGCGGCTGGGCGCGGGGCGCGCGCGGCGCGTGGCGCTGGCCGCCGCGATGGGCGGCACGATTGCGTCCACCCTGTCGGCGCTTGTGCAGTTGCCTTTCTTCGCCGATGGCGCGGTCACGGTGCCGCTGGTGACGTCGGCGGTTGCCGGCGCGGTGGGCGCAGGGCTTGCCGCGGCGATGATCCTGCGCGCGCGGCCACGGGCCTAGGCCGCCTCGCCTTTCATCAGACGCGGCAACTTCCCCACATCGCCGCCGGCATGGCGCATGAAGAAGCGCCGCGCCGGAGCGATGGAATCGACAATCCCCATGCCAATGTCGCGGATCGCCCGCACCGGCGCGATATCATTGGAGAAGAGGCGGTTCATCGCATCCATGGTGCCGCCCATCACGACGGAATCGAAGCGCCGCCAGCGCTCGTAACGCTTCAGCACATCCAGCGCACCAATATCCTGGCCCAGCCGCGCCGCATCCAGCAGCACTTCGGCCAGGGCGGCGGCATCCTTCAGGCCCAGGTTCAGTCCCTGCCCGGCGATGGGATGAATGCCATGCGCCGCATCCCCGGCCAGCGCAAACCGCGGGCGCACGAAATCGCGCGCGATATGAAAGGACAGGGGATAGGACCAGCGCGGCCCATCAGCCCTGGCTGCGCCCAGGTGATCGCCGAAGCGGCGCGCCAGTTCGGCGTTGAAGCCGGCCTCGTCCAGCGCCAGCAGGCCCGGCGCTTTCGTCTTCGCCTCGGTCCAGACCAGCGATGAGCGGTTGCCCGGAAGCGGCAGAATGGCAAACGGGCCCGATGGCAGGAAATGCTCATAGGCCACGCCATTGTGCGGCCGTTCATGCTCCACCGTCGCCACGATGCCGGTCTGGGGATAGGACCAGCCAACCTTGCCGATGCCCGCCTCCTCGCGCAGCGGGCTTTGCCGCCCGTCCGCGGCGATGGCCAGCGCGGCGGCGATGGTCCGGCCGTCGCCCAGGGTGGCGGTGGCGCGCCCGCCATCGACCGCGACAGTTTTGACGGCATTGGGGGCGATGAGTTCCAGCCCCGGCGTGGCGGCCACGGCCTCATACAGCGCCAGGCGGATGTGGCGGTTCTCGGCAATGTGGCCCAGCGCGCCCGCACCCACCTCCTGGCCGTCGAAGTGCAACGAAAAGGGCGAAGGCGCACGGCCCACCGCGCCGTCGGTCACCAGGATCTCGCGGATGGGCTGGGCGTGGGCCTGCAGATGCTCCCACACACCCAGCGCCGACAGCATGCGCACGCTGGCATAGGCCAGGGCCGAAACCCGGCCATCGAAGCGCGGCTCCAGCTGGCGGGCCGCCGGCGCAGGATCGGCCACCGCGACCTTCAGCCCGCCCCGGGCCAGGGCAATACCCAGCGGCAGGCCCACCATGCCGCCGCCAGCGATCAGCACATCGACACGAATCACAATTTTGCTCCAATCGCGCTCATTATTTGTGCATTTTTTCGATTCTGCCTGAACTTTAGGCAAAAATGTCTGCCTGTTTTTGAGTCACTGAATCCCGATTTTCGGCACTTTTCCATTTGTTTTCATACACTTGTGCAATCCGCCCAAAGTTGGCCCGCTTCTTGATAATTCGTTAAGGCCGGGCCCTCTGTCCGGCACTGGCAAAAACATGGAAGGACGGCAGATGAAGCTTATTACGGCGATCATCAAACCCTTCAAGCTCGACGAAGTCCGGGAGTCGCTGTCGGCGCTCGGCGTTCAGGGCATGACGGTGACTGAGGTGAAAGGCTACGGGCGGCAGAAGGGGCACACGGAAATCTATCGCGGCGCGGAATACGCCGTGAGCTTCCTGCCCAAGCTCAAGATCGAAGTGGCGGTGAAGGGTGAGATGCTGGAAGCGGTGATCGAGGCGATCACTTCCAAGGCGAAGACCGGCCAGATCGGCGACGGAAAGATTTTCGTCACGCCGCTCGAGCAGGTCGTTCGTATCCGCACCGGCGAAACGGATGGCGACGCGCTGTAGGCCGCAGGCTTCCACGCGACCACAAAGGGGACATGACATGAGAATTGAAACTTTGAAGAAAGCGGGCCTTGCGACGCTTGCCGGTCTTGGCGCGCTCGCACTGACCGCCGGCAGCGCGTTCGCGCAGGATGCCGCGCCAACGCTGGACACCGGCAACACCGCCTGGATGATCACCTCCTCGGCCCTGGTGCTGATGATGACCATTCCGGCCTGGGCCTGTTCTGTGGCGGCATGGTGCGCAAGAAGAACGTTCTGGCCACCCTGGCCCAGAGCTCGCACGGCGCTGCTGACGGTCCCGTGGATGGTCATCGGCTACAGCCTGGCCTCAGTCCAACAGCAATCCCACCTCAACCAGTTCATCGGTGACTTCAGCTACCTGTTCCTGGCGCCGATGAAGGCAGGCGACCCGTCGGCCTCGATCCCCGAATCGGTGTTCATGTTCTTCCAGATGACCTTGCGTCATCACGCCGGCGCTGATCGCCGGCGCCCTGGCGGACCGCTGAAGTTCTCGGCCTTTCTGTGGTTCATGAGCCTGCGGTTGATCTTCGTCTATCCCCCATCGCCCATGGTGTGGGTGGCGGTCTTCTGGGCACCATGGGTTTCGACCCCTGCTGGCGGCTCGGTCGCGCACTTGAACGCCGGTACCGCGGCGCTGGTGACCTGCCTGATGCTGGCAGCGCATCGGCTGCGGCACCGAAAACATGTCGCCCCTGGCAACCTGGTCCTGTCGGTCATCAGCGCCAGCCTGCTGTGGGTCAGCTGTCTGGCTTCAACGCCGGTTCGGAACTGGCTGCCGACGGCAATGCCGGCATGGCTGCCGCTGTCCCAGATCGCGACCGCTGCCGCGGCCCTGGCCTGATGTTCGCCGAATGGATCATCGCCAAGAAGCCTTCTGCCCTGGGCATGATCTCGAGCGCCGTCGCCGGGCTTGCGGCGATTACCCCGGCTTCGGGCTTTGTCGATCCGGTGGCGCGCTCATCATCGGCCTACGCCGGCGCGGTCTGCTATGTCTCGCCTTGTGGGTCAAGAAGGCCGCTGTATGACGACAGCCTGGACGCCTGGGGCGTGTACGGTGTGGGTAGCGCCGCTGGCGCCATCCTGACCGGCGCCTTCGCCAACAGCGCGGTCAACGGCAACGAAGCCATGGCTGGCCTCATCGACGGCAACTTCGCCCCAGATGCTCATCCAGTGTTCGCCGACGTCGGCATCACCTTCGTGTGCAAGCCATCGGACCTTCATCATCCTGAAATACCATCGACATGGTGATCGGCCTGCGCGTCTCGCCGGAAGTTGAAGTCGAAGGCCTCGACATCAACCTGCATGGCGAAACCGTGCACGACTAAGCGATCAACAAAGCTTGCAATCAGGGCGTCCCGAAAGGGGCGCCCTTTTTGTTTTTGAACCCCCTCCGGCGCAGCTCGACTTGCTTTCGGCAAGCCCATCGCTGCGCCACCTCCCCCTTTCAGGCGCTTCGCGCCAAAGGGGGAGAGGGGTCTCTGGAATTGGCAATCGCGTTATTCTGGATAGGTGATTGTCACGCCCATCGCGGCAAGCTGTTCCAGCACCCCGCCCTGGCGCAGCAAGGGCCCGATCGAGATCACCGCCGCACTCTTGCCGCCCTCGCTAAGCGCCGCATCCAGCCCCTTGACGATCAGCCCCACGCTCAGGGCATTGACCCCAGCGGCCTGGGGCGAAATCTGCGCCACGCATTCGAGCAGTTTGGTCTCGGCATAATGCGCCTTGACCTGTTCGATATCGCCATCGGCCCAGGCATCGGCCGCCGCAGCCGCATCGCGCGCCTGGCGCATCGTGTCGTCCACCGCCTGAACCAGGCAGGCGCGCTGGCGCGCCTGCGGCAGGGCCAGCACCGCACGCACCGTGGGCATCAGGTCGAATTCGCCCATCCGCCGCACCGGCACATGGGCGCGCCGCGCCATCCGTTCCACCGTGCGGCGCGGCTCGCGCCGGGTCAGATCGCGTGATTTCAGGAAGTCGCGCTGCAGCCGCATCGCCGCGACCAGCGTGGCGTCATCGGCATAATCACTGCCACTCTTGCCCGCCAGCCGCGCGGCCTGGGCGAAGCGCGCCGCCAGCGGCGCGGGCAGAGCCTGTTGCAATGTCTGTCCGTCAGGCTGGCGCAACAGGTCGCCATGCCACAGATAGAACCAGGCGGCATCCACAAGGCCGGCATCGGGCGCGGGCGGCAGCAGGAGCTGGCGCGCGCCATCGATCAGGCGCGCAAGGCTGGCCGCGTTCCATTCCAGGTCTTCAGGCATCGGACCGATGGTGCCCAGGACCCGGATTTCGCCGCTGCCCCGCGACAGGCGCCAGATGGCGGGCCCGCGCGCATCGGCGGTGACGGTGACGTGTTCGACATCGGCGGGCAGGCTGGACGACCAGATTTCTGCCGGAGTCTGCGCACACACGGGCGCCACGCCCAGCAGCAGCGCGGCCATCAACGCCAACAGGGGACGGCTGTTTGCCATGCGCCATGCTGGCATGTGCGCCATGCAGCGACCAGTCGCATGATCTATTTCGCTCACGGCCAGCGCGCAGGGCGCGCGGCCTCCGCGGGGGCGGCGGACCCCCGCCGGGGCGCGGTCGCGCCCATATCATCGTCGGTAGCCGACATGACCGTCGAAAAGGTATGACCTACTGGCCCATTCACCGCTCTGCCACTAGATTTCGCGCACCTGTCACCGGAGTTGCCGTTTGCCCGACATGCTGATGTCCGCCCTGCCCGAAGGGCCCTTCGCCCGCCTCGCCGCGCTGCTGAACGGCATCGAAGCGGGCAAACCCGCCATCTCGCTGGCGGTGGGCGATCCCAGCGGACCGGTGCCCGCCTTTGTGCGCGAGGCGCTGGACAATGCCCTGACCAGCTTCGGCAACTATCCCGCCATCACCGGCACCGAGATCTGGCGCCAGGCGGCAGCCGGCTGGCTGAACCGGCGCTTCGAGCTGAACGGCGCCGTCGATGCCGAACACAATCTGCTGCCGCTGGCCGGCACCCGCGAGGGCCTGTTCAGCGCCCTGTTTCCCTTCATGCCGCATTCCAAGGCTGGCGCGAAACCGATCGTCGCGATGCCCAATCCCTTCTACCAGTGCTACGCCGCCGCCGCGCTGGCGGGCGGCGCCGAGCCGCTCTATGTGCCCGCGTACAAAGAGAACGGTTTTCTGCCCGACTATGCCGGCCTGCCCCAAGAGACGCTGAACCGGCTGGTTGCGGTCTATATCTGCAGCCCCTCCAATCCGGAGGGCGCGGTCGCCGATGAAGCCTATTGGCGCACGCTGTTCGCGCTGGCGGACAAGCATGATTTCCTGGTGCTGGCCGACGAATGTTATGCCGACATCTGGTTCGACACCCCGCCGGTCTCGGCGCTGACGGCGCGGCTGCGCCAGTCCGGCACCCTGTCGCGGCTTCTGTCCTTTCATTCCCTGTCCAAGCGGTCTGGCCTGCCGGGCATCCGCTCGGGCCTGGTGGCGGGCGAGGCGGCGCTGATCGCCCGCCTGCGCGCCTTCCGCAATGTGGCCGGTCCCACCGTGCCCGGTCCGCTGCTGGCGGCATCCGCTGCGCTGTGGAACGACGAAGACCATGTGGCGGCGAACCGCGCCGCCTATCAGGAGAAGATGGCGGCGGCCCAGCGCATTCTGGGTGCGCGCATGACCCGCCCCGGCGGCGGATTTTTCCTGTGGCTGGATGTGGGCAATGGCGAGGATTTCGCCCGCCGCGCCTGGGCTGAGCAGGGGGTGCGGCTGCTGCCGGGCGCCTATATGGGCAGAGACGTTTCCTCTGCCAGTGATAAAGAAAAAACCCAGGGAAACCCTGGCTTTTCTTACGTCCGGATCGCGCTCGTTAGGGATTTGTCAACCATTCTTACCGCACTCGAAAGGGTGAAGGAAATTCTCTGAACCGCCTTCGGGCGGTTCAGCATGCTGAGGCTTTCTTCCCCCGCATGGCGCAGCCATTGGCGGGGGCAGGTGGCGCAACGGGCTCTGCCGGGTGCGGATCGAAGATCCGCGGCGGCAGGCGCGCTGCGACGGATGGGGGTTTTAGAGATGGCAAATTCCAGAATGGTCGGAGGCGTCTATCATCCCCGCGCCAAGGGCGGCGCCATGCAGGATGCGCTGGCCGATGCGCGCCGCGCGCTGGCCCGGCTGGCGCGCACCGCGATGCTGGGCGGGGCGGGCCTGCTGCTGATCCTTCTGGCGCTGGCAGCCCTGGTCGCGCTGGCCACCTATTCCTCGCAGGACCCCAGCCTGAACAACGCCACGCTGCGCCCCGCCGAAAACCTGATGGGCCCCTATGGCGCGGTCGCCGCCGACCTGCTGTTGCAGATTTTCGGCCTGGCGTCGCTGGCTTTCCTGGCGCCGCTGTTCGTGTGGGGCACCCGCGCGCTTTTGGGCAGCCATCTGAAATACGCCATGTGGCGGCTGGTGGCCTGGCCGCTGGGCACCTTCATGGTTGCCGCCGGTCTTGGCCTGTTGCCGCCGCCCGCCAGCCTGCCCGCGGGCGCCGGCGGCATGATCGGCATTGCCGTCACCGGACTTTCCAACCACGCCGCGACGGCCTGGCATGCCGCCTGGGCCGCCTGGGCGATGCCGCTGGGCCTGTTCCTGGTCGGCCTGCCGCTGGCCTTCCTGGCGACGGGTCTGCGCTTTGCGCCCATCGCGCGCGGGCTGGGCAATGTTCCGGCCGCCGGGCTGTGGCTGTATGGCCTGCTGCGCCGTCCCCTGAGCGCGCAGGAGGATGACGAGGACTATGACGACGAAGAGTATGAGTATGAAGACGACGATGAGGATTACGAGGAAGAGGAAGACGAGGAGGACGATGACGACGCCCCCGGTTCCTTCCGCCCCGAACCTATCGCCGCCACCCGCCTGAAGGAACGCCAGGCCGAACGCGCCAAGAGCCGCATCAAGCGCGGCACCGTGAAGGCCACGCCCAAGCGCGCGGGCCGCCAGGCGGCGCTGAACCTGGCCAGCGGCGAATATCAGTTGCCCGCGCTGGGGCTTCTGACCGACCCACCGCCGTCCAAGGAAAACCACACCCTCAGCGACGACGCGCTGGAGGAAAATGCCCGCATGCTGGAAGCGGTGCTGGCCGATTTCGGCATCAAGGGCCGCATCCATGCCGTGCGCCCCGGCCCGGTGGTGACGCTGTATGAATTCGAACCCGCAGCGGGCGTCAAATCCAGCCGCGTGATCAGCCTGGCCGATGACGTCGCCCGCTCGATGAGCGCGGTCGCCGCGCGCATCGCCACCATCGCGGGGCGCAACGTGATCGGCATCGAACTGCCCAACCAGTATCGCGAGACGGTCTATCTGCGCGACATGTTCGCCTCTGCCGACTATGAAAAGGCGCGCGCGCCTTTGTCGCTGGCGTTGGGCAAGACCATCGGCGGCGAGCCGGTGATGGCCGACCTGGCCAAGATGCCCCACCTTCTGGTGGCCGGCACCACCGGTTCGGGCAAGTCGGTGGGCCTGAACACCATGATCCTGTCGCTGCTCTACCGGCTGACACCCGAACAGTGCCGCCTGATCATGATCGATCCCAAGATGCTGGAACTGTCGGTCTATGACGGCATTCCGCACCTTCTGTCGCCGGTGGTGACCGATCCCAAGAAAGCGGTCGTGGCGCTGAAATGGGCGGTGCGCGAGATGGAAGACCGCTACCGCAAGATGTCCAAGATGGGCGTGCGCGGGGTGGAAGCCTTCAACGACCGCGTCGCCAAGGCCAAGACCAAGGGCGAGACGCTCAAGCGCACGGTGCAGACCGGCTTCGACCGCGAAACCGGCAAGCCCATCTATGAAGACGAAACCCTCGAATTCGAGGCCATGCCCTATATCGTGGTTGTGGTCGACGAAATGGCCGACCTGATGATGGTGTCGGGCAAGGAAATCGAAGGCGCGATCCAGCGCCTGGCCCAGATGGCGCGCGCCGCCGGCATCCACCTGATCGCCGCGACCCAGCGCCCGTCGGTGGACGTGATCACCGGCACCATCAAGGCCAACTTCCCCACCCGCATCTCCTTTCAGGTCACCAGCAAGATCGACAGCCGCACCATCCTGGGCGAACAGGGCGCCGAACAGCTTCTGGGCCAGGGCGACATGCTCTACATGGCCGCGGGCGGGCGCATCCGCCGCGTGCACGGGCCCTTCGTCTCGGACCATGAGGTCGAGGATGTGGTCAACTTCCTCAAGTCGCAGGGCGTGCCCGAATATCTGGACGCGGTGACCGAGGAGCCGGAAGACGGCGGCGACGATCCCTACGGCATCATGGGCGGCAACAGCCAGCCCGGCGACGACCTGTACGACAAGGCGCTGGCCGTGGTGGCGCGCGACCGTAAGGCCTCCACCAGCTATATCCAGCGCCGGCTTCAGATCGGCTACAACCGCGCCGCCACCCTGATCGAGCGGATGGAAGAGGAAGGCGTGGTCAGCGGCCCCAACCATAAGGGCGTGCGCGAAGTCCTGCTGCCTGAACATCGCGAACGGTAGAAGCCCGTTTCGCGCAAAGAAAAGCCCGGCTTTCACAAGCCGGGCTTTCGCTTTTCAAGAGCCTGCCTTCAGTCCGCCGCGAAGCAGTAAAGCTGGCCCGCGCCGCCCGTGGCGACAAGATCGGGCTGGCTGCAGGAACGCGACATGTGCGCCGAATTCCAGGATGTGTAGTTGCGGTTGGCGTTGGGACCGCGGCCGTCGAAATGGCCCAGCATCGCGGAACCGTCGCTGTTGCTCGTCCAGTTCTTGCAGGTGGTGTCGCCACCGGTGGCCAGGTAGCGCCCGGCACTGTCGGAGCCGGTGAGAATGTCGTGCATGTTGGGCTTGTCGCCCATGCCGTTGTTGGTGGTGCCCTTTTCGGTCAGCAGAAGATCCTTGGTCAGGGTCCTGGAATGCAGGTCGTCCACATTGCTGGCCACCAGTTCGCCCTTGGCGTTGTACCAGGGGCCGGCGCCGATGCGATCGCGCGCATCCACCGGCGCCTGGGCGGGCTGACCATTGGCCGCCGCCACGGCAGTGGCGCTGAGATAGGCGCGCCACTGGGTCTTTGCCGAACCCGCCGCCTTTGCCAGCGAGGTGCAATAGGCATCGGCGCCCGCCAGGCCGCCGTAGTTGGCGCCGTCGCCCTTGGGGGCGCTGGTGATGAAGAAGCTCATCGTGTTGGCCGCTTGGGCATGCACCGCGACCGCGGCGCCGCAAATTCCGGCCACGGCCCCGGCCATCAGCAGGGACCGCAAAACCATCCGTGTCATGAAAACCTCCCCGAGAATTATGAACGGGATGTAATGTGGTGGCCGATAAAGGCAATTTGCGGGCACCCTGCCGGAATGCCGGAATTCGCGCTAAACCGGGCCAGAACAGAGGAGGCCGTCATGGCGTCGTACATCGACAGATCGCTGGGCAGCGGCGAAACCGTGATCGTGCGGGCCCATTTTCACTGGCTCTACAGCCTGGGCGCGTGGTCGTGGCTGGCGGTTCCCCTGATCGGGCTGGCGGCGTCGGTGATCTATGCGCGCCAGGATGCGGCCAACCAGTCACTTGGCGAGTCGCTGGCCATCGCCTGCCTGGTTCTGCTGCTGGTGGGCCTTTGGATGTTCCTGAAACTGATGATCCGCAAATGGACCACCGAGCTGGGCGTCACCAGCCACCGCTTTGTCGAAAAGCACGGACTGATCGCCATGGACACCAACGAGATCGCGCTGCCCAACATCGAGGGCGTGAAAGTGCGCCAGAGCCTGGCCGGGCGCATCTTCAACTACGGAACCGTCCGCATCGAGGGAACCGGCGTGGATTCCGTCACCACGCCGCAGATTGCCGACCCCGTCGGCTTCGTGCGCGCCATCCAGACCGCCAAGGAACATATCGCCGGCCTGACCGCCACGCCGCGCCCCGAGGCTTATGCGCCCGCCGCGCCGGTCACGCCAGAGGCGTTGCCGCCGCTGGAGGTCCTGCCGCCAGAGCGGATGGACTGAAGAAAAGCCTAGACCGCTTCCAGCAGTTCGGCGCGCGCCGCGCGCGGGAAGGTGACGGTGATGGCGGTGCCGCGGCCGCGCGCACTGTCGACGGCAATCTTCGCGTCGTGCAGGTCGGCCAGCGCCCGGGTCAGCGGCAGGCCCAGGCCGGTGCCCTCGTAGCGCCGCTCCAGCCGGTTATCGACCTGGGCAAAGGGCTGGAAGGCGACGTCGACATCCTCCGGGTCCATGCCGATGCCGGTATCGGCAACCGTGACCGCAATGGCGTCGGGCCCGGCGCTGGCGGTGATGGAAACGGTGCCGCCGGGCTCGGTGAACTTGATGGCGTTGGACAGAAGGTTCAGGAATATCTGGCGCAGCTTGGCGGCATCGGCGTTCAGGCCCAGATCGCCCTGCATCGCACCCACCTCCAGCGTCAGTTGCGCCTCGGTGCACTGCTCGCGCACCATCGCCACGCAGTCATCCACGACATCGCGCATGTCGATGTCGTCCAGCGCCAGGCTCATCTTGCCCGCCTCGCTCTTGGACAGGTCCAGCACGTCGTTGATCACCGCCAGCAGATGGCGGCCGCTGCGCAGAATGTCCTGGGAATAGTCGAGATAGCGTTCATTGCCCAGATTGCCGAAGAACTGGCCGGAGATGATCTCGGAAAAGCCGATGATGGCGTTCAGCGGCGTCCGCAGCTCATGGCTCATATTGGCCAGGAAGCGCGTCTTGGAGGCGTTGGCGGCATCGGCCTCGCGCTTGGCCTGGCGCAGATGCTCCTCGCGCTCCTTGATGGGGGTGAAGTCGGACAGGAAGATGATCGAGCCGCCCTCGCTGGTCGCGCTGACCGCCATGCGCAGCCAGCGCCCGTCGGCCAGTTCCAGTTCGGCATGACCGGACGAATCCATGTCGTGACTGGGCGCCTGGGTCGCGGCCAGCTGGTCCTGGATCAGCCCCAGGGCGGCATCGAAGGTCACGCCGGGCACCAGCCGGTCGCGGATGGCGGGGAAGAAATTGCGCAAGGTGGAATTGGCCATCACCACGCGCCCATCCGCGGCCACCAGCATCACGCCTTCGCGGCTGGTTTCCAGCGCGTCCACCAGGCGGTTCTCGGCCGAGCGGCGCAGCGCCTTTTCGCGCCCCATCATCTGGCGGATATTGTCCTGCATCACCGTCATGGACTTGAGCAGCATGCCGGTCTCGTCGGCGCCGCCGGCAGGGATCGGGGTCTGCATCTCGCCCGCCGCGATGCGGTCGGCGACCCGCGCGGCCGCCGACAGCGGGCGCACGATGCGGTTGCGCAGATAGAAGGTGATCGCGCCCGCCATCAGCAGCGCCAGGATGGTCACAGCGATGCTGGCATACTTGTAGCGTTCGATATTGGTGACGGCGACGCGCCGGCCGATGAAGCTGTGGTCGGTGTTCAGTTCGATCAGCATGTCGAACTTTCCGTCGATCTGCCGGTCCAGCCGCTCCAGCACCGCGACCTGGTTCTTGGCGCGGGCGGCGCGCCAGTGCGCGAACAGGGGGCGGATATCGGCGATGATCTTCTGTTCGTCAGCGGCCAGGCTGCGCTCGGCCGCCACATCCAGGTCGGCAGCGAACGTGTCGGCCAGTTCGTCGATCTCCTCGGCGATGGCGGCCCGCGCGGCCGGGCCGGCATGTTCGAAGCGCTGCTCGGCAAGCTGCATTTCGGTGAAATCGGTATGGGCGGCACGGGCGAAGGAAATCGCCATCAGCGGGCCGTCGAAGGTGGTCACGGCGATCTTGCCCGCCATGGACAGCACGCCATAGCCGGCCAGCCCCGTGGCCCCGATGATCAGGCTCATGGCGACGAAGGCCGCGAAGATCTTCGCGCCGATGGATGTGCCTGTCAGTCTCATTCCCCGATCCGTGCGGGGGGCAGACCCCGCAGCATGACCAAGACATTGAACCGCAAGGGGTTTAATTGGCCTTAAGGACGCGGGAGCCCGCGACCGTTAGCGCACATTCACCGTCAGGCGCATCTTGGGATGAATGTGGCAGCGCACCTGGAAGGTGCCGCTTTCGGTAAAGGTTTCGGTAATCAGTTCGCCCGGGGCTTTCTCGTCGGAATCGAAGGAAAAGCTGTCGGAATCGACATAGATCTGGTGGATGAACTCGTCCTCGTTGGTGAAGGTCAGGCTTTCGCCGCGGTTGATCGTGACCTCGCCCGGATGAAAGCGGCGGCCTTTCTGGACGATGGTATGGGCCGGATCGGCGGCGAAGGCGGCCATCGGCGCCAGCATCAGGATCGCAAGCGGGAGCTTTTTCATTTCGTCACCACCTGTCGCTGGTAGGGCGCCAACCGGGCCAGAAGCCGGTTCTGCACCGAAAAGGGAATGCCCTGGTCGTCCATCGCCTTCTGCATGTCCTCGACCAGCGCGTTGAAGTCGACATTGGTCAGGTGCATGCCCTGGTGAACCACCTTCATGTCGTGGTTGGTGTATTTGCAGGGACCGCCGGCGGTCTGGCAGAAGAAGATCACCAGCTGCTCTTTCAGGCGGTCGATATTGGTCTCGTCGAACTGGTGCATGATGCGTGGATTTTCCAGGTGATAGGCCATCTCCACGTCGACGAACTTCTTGATCCCGTCCAGCCCGCCCAGGTCGCGGTAAAGCGAATCGTCCGCCAGGGCCGGCGTGGCGAAGAACAGGCATGCGGCGGCGAAAATGGCTTTCCGCGCGGTTTTCTTGATCATCCTGAAGTCCTCACAGGCCGGTCTGCACGGACAGATAGGCGCCGTGCTGGTTGTTGCGGATCACGATATTGCCCATGTCGGCATAGGCCAGGGTGACGGACAGGTTCTTGTTCACGAACCAGGCCGCGAACAGATCCCAGGCGTCGCCCTCATGGGCAATTTTCAGATTGCTGGGCTTGGTGCGCAGTTCGGCGCCGACGGCGAAGTTGCGGCTGATCAGATAGGCGGCCGAGCCTTCGAACTGGGTCGAGTAATCGCCATGCTTGTCGCCGCCAAAGCCCAGGATGCCCAACTGGTTGGCCCGGGTCTCGCGCACGGTGGCGTTGACCAGAAGGCTCTGCGCCAGGAACAGCTTGCTGGCGGCCAGGTAGAAATCGGTGCCGACCGAACCCTTGCCGCCGACCGCGGCGATGATCGCGCCCCGATCGTTTTCCTTGTGCTGCAGGCCGATGGACAACTGGGGCAGCCAGCTGTCCTGGTCATAGACCGCATTGCCGATCAGCTTCAGCTTTGCGCCATAGATGTTCTGGTGAAAGACAAAACCCTTGCCCAGGCCCAGCGCCGCGCCCACGCCCTGGGTGTCGAAACTCTGCCAGGCATAGGACAGCTCGACCCGGTCAAACAGGCCGACCGCGGCACCCATCGAATCCAGCCGGTAATCGGGCAGCGCCACGCCGGTATAGTGGATGTTGGCGCCCACCCCGTTGCGGGTGCCATAGCCGGTGATCAGCGCCCAGCTTGCCAGGCCGCCGCCGCCGGCGCCTTCCACCTGGCTGACGCCGCTGGTGGCCAAGAGCTTGCCGGAATCGAAAATCTCAGGAAGTTCCCCGGCCACAGCCGGGCTTGATACGGCGCCCGCCACAAATGCGAGCCCCAGAAAGACCAGACGCATGCTTACGTTCCCCGAAACGCAGAGGCAGTGCTAGCGCGGGCATGGTTAAGACGGCCTGAACCCTCCCCTGATCAGGCCAGGTTCCCGGCGGGGTCCCGGCACAGGCCCGATGGCCCTGAAAGCAGCACGGAAAGCCTGGATTTTGGGGCCCCGGAGCAGGGGTGGACAGGAACCGCGCAAAGGCCTATACCCCCGCTCCCTTCACCGGGGCGCATGACGCGGGGTGGAGCAGCCCGGTAGCTCGTCAGGCTCATAACCTGAAGGTCACAGGTTCAAATCCTGTCCCCGCAACCATTGAAAAGGCCCAGCCTGACGGCTGGGCTTTTTTGTTGCCCATGTATGACGCCGCGGTGGAAAAGCCCTGCAATCCATGTATTTGGCGGTTTTTGCACGTTTCTTGTGCAGCACTAACTTTGCGACGCTTTCCCGATTGCTGCGGGGTCGGGGCGCCGGTATAACCCCGGCCCTCAAGGCGGGTTTTTCGTGAGTCTGCCACCCGCCCCGTCGAAGGGAGTGCGCATGGGTACCCAGATCCCGGCTGATTACCGGCCGTCGGAAAATGAGCCCTTCATGAATGAGCGCCAGCGCGAATATTTCCGCCGCAAGCTCAATCAGTGGAAAGACGAGATTCTCAAGGAAAGCCGCGAGACGATCCAGAACCTGCAGGCGGAAACCGTGCCGCATGCCGACCTGGCCGACCGCGCCTCGACCGAGGCCGAGCGCCAGCTGGAACTGCGCACCCGCGACCGCCAGCGCAAGCTGATCGCCAAGATCGATTCCGCCCTGCGCCGGATCGAGGACGGCACCTATGGCTTCTGCGAGGAGACCGGCGAGCCGATCAGCCTCAAGCGGCTGGATGCGCGCCCCATCGCGACCCTGTCGATCGAGGCGCAGGAGCGCCACGAACGGCGCGAAAAAGTCTACCGGGACGATTAAGCCGCGCCTTGATCGCTTATTCCATTGCGCGCTCACGCGCGCGGGGCTCAGCGCAGGAGCGCCATGAGCGGCGCGAGAAGGTCTACCGGGACGACTAGCCGAAGCCTGCTCTACCCCTGCTCCCCCTTTTGCGCGAAGCGCATGAAAGGGGGAGATGTCACAGCGATGGGTCCGCCTTGGCACGGAAGGGGAAGTGGGACCGAGAAGCTTCAAAAGAATAAAAGGCCGGTGGCAATGCCACCGGCCTTTTTGTTCCCCACCCCTGGCTACACAACGCTCGGGGGTTCAATGATTGCGTTCAAAATAGATTCTGCGAGAGAAGGCCCCGCCTTACCTTGCTGTTGGGTAAAATCGGGCAGGCCCGATTTTACCATGGCATCAAAACATCCAGCACCTGGCTGCCATAGCGCGGCTGCTGCACGTCGGTGACCTGGCCGCGCCCGCCGTAGGAGATGCGCGCCTCGGCGATCTGGGCAAGGTTGACGGTGTTGTTCTGGGTGATGTCCTCGCGGCGCACGATGCCCGACACGCGCATGTCGCGCAGTTCGTTGTTCACGCGCACTTCCTGGTGACCGTCGATCACCAGGTTGCCGTTGGGCAGGACCTGGGCGACCAGCGCGGCCAGCGTGAGGTTGATGGCTTCGGAGCGGTTGATCGCGCCGGTGCCGGCATTGGACATGTCCGAGCCCATCTTCAGCAGGCTGGTGGGATCGACATTGGACGGCAGGGCGCTTTCCAGGCCGAAGAAATTGGTCAGGTCGGCATTGTCGGTGTTGGTGCGGCTGCGCGTGGAGCTGTTCGACAGCTTGGCGGCGTCGGCGACATTCACATTCACCGTGATCACGTCGCCCACATGGGCCGCGCGCGGATCATGGAAGAAGGAGTGCGAGCCGGGCTGCCACAGCGAATTGTCGACATGCATGATCGGCTGGGGCGCGGGGATGGCGGCCACGATCTGGCGGCCGGCCGGATTGTCCACCGCGGTCAGCTTGGGCGCCTGGCCGATATTTTCCAGCCGGTCCATCGCGGCGCAGCCGGACAGGGCGGCCCCGGTCAGGGCGATCGCGGCAATCTTGGGAATGAACGAACGCATGGTGCTGGTTCCTATCGGCTGGCGGTACGGGTGGGGGTGCTGACAACGGTGCCGTCGACACGCACGGTGCCGGGTGCGGTGACGGTGGCCGAAATCATGCGGTAGGAGACGGGATTCTGGATCGTGACGGTGTCGCCGACGCCGCCTTCGCTCATGGCGCGGCCGCTGGCGGTGACTTCCACGCCCGGCGCGTTGAACAGCATGGTCACGGTCTGGCCCTTGGTCACCACGATGGGGCGGCGCACATCGCTGGTGCGCACCGGCTGGCCGGCGCCCAGCACGCGGCGGGCCTGCAGGCCCTTGACCTCGTCGATCTGGGTGGCCACGCCGCCCGTCAGGGCATTGCCCTCGACGGTGGCATAGGTCAGGTCGCTTTCGCTCACCACGTCGCCGCGGGCGATCGTGTGGTTGGGCACGACCACGCGGATGGTGGCGGCGAAGGCGTTGGTGGCCGCCATCAGCGCGGTGGGCAGCGCGAAACAGACGGTCAGGGTGATAAGGAATCGGCGCATCATGATCAGGCTCCCAGCCGTGCGGTGTTCTGCAGCATCTGGTCGGCGGCAGAAATCACCTTGGAGTTCATTTCATAGGCCCGCTGGGCGGTGATCAGCGCGGTGATCTCGTCCACCGAGTTGACGTTGGAGGTTTCCAGGAAGCCCTGCTGGATGGTGCCGTAGCCGGTCGACGCCGGAACACCCGCCTGGGGCGCGCCCGAACCGGGCGTTTCGATGTACAGGTTGTTGCCCAGCGCCTGCAGACCCGCCTCGTTGGGAAAGCGCGTCAGCTCAAGCTGGCCGACCGTCTGGGGCGTGGAGTTGCCCGCCACCGTGGCGTTGACCTGGCCCTGAGCGTTGATCGTCACGCTCAGCGTGTTCTGCGGAATGGCGATGCCCGGCTGGATGATCAGCCCGTCCTGGGTCACAAGCTGGCCCTGGGGGCTCAGCGAGAAATTGCCCGAGCGGGTATAGGCATCGGTGCCGTCGGCCTGCTGCACCCGGAAGAAGCCCGGGCCCTGGATGGCGACGTCATACGGATTGCCGGTCGACTTCAGGTCGCCCTGGGTGGTGATGCGATAGACCGCGGCGGTGCGCACGCCCGCGCCCAGCTGGATGCCGTTGGGGGCATAGGTGCCCTGGTCCGAGGTCTGCGAACCGGGGGTCTGGATGTTCTGGTAGAGCAGGTCCTGGAATTCGGCGCGCTGCTGCTTGAAGGCCGTGGTGTTCATGTTCGCCAGGTTGTTGGCGATGACTTCCACATTGGTCTGCTGGGCCAGCATGCCGGTGGAGGCGATGGAAAGAGCTCTCATGGGTCAGGTCTCCTAGGCAGCCGGCATGGAGCCGAGTTTCTCAACGGCATCCGTCTGCATGTCTTGCTGGTTCTTGGACAGGGTGGCGGTCGCCTCATAGGCGCGCATCACCTCGATCATGTGGCTGATTTCCAGCACGGGCTGGACGTTGGAGCCTTCCAGCGCGCCCTGGCGGATATCCAGCACCGCCGGAACGGTGGGCGCCTGGTCGGTGGAATAAAGGTTCGCGCCTTCCTTGGTCAGCGCCGCATCGTCGGCGAAATCGACCACGCGCACCTTGGCAAGCTGGCCGGTGCGGCCCGAAACCGTGCCGTCCGGGGCGATGCGGATGTCGCCGTCATCGGGGGTGATGGTGATGGCGCCGCCGTCGCCCTGCAGCACATAGCCATTGGAATTGACGATCTGGCCGGCCGCATCCAGCGAGAAGTGACCGTCGCGGGTATAGCGCAGGCCCTGGGGCGTCTGCACCGCGAAATAGCCCTTGCCGTTGATCGCCAGGTCGAAGGGCGCGCCGGTCTGGTTCAGCTGGCCCTGGCTGGAATCGCGCACGATGCCCGCATCCTTGACGAAGCTGATCTGCTGGGTGCCGGTCTGGCCCTCGGCAGGATTCATGTCGGCGACATATTCCTCGAACTTCGCGCTCTCGCGCTTGAAGCCCGGCGTGGAGGCGTTGGCGATATTGTTGGCAATCACATCGATCGCGCGATAGGCGGCGATCTGATGGGAAAGACTAACAAGAAGTGAATTGTCCATTTGGCACCTGTCGAGATCGTTCTGATCCTCGGACCGACAGGTGCAGCCGCCGTGCCAGCATGGTTATCGGCGCTTTTGCTGGATTTTTGCACGCACCGCGCGCGCCATGCGGAAATTCTTGCCGGGCGAAAGCGGCCCTACCCGGCAATTTGAACCACTCCTTAACCACGTTTGCCTAGGGTGGCCGCGTCCACTTCAAGAGATGCACTCTCATGGCCGACGAAAAAAGCGCACCCGGCGACGACAATGGCGAAAACGCCGCCGCCGAAGGCGAAGCCCCCAAGACGGGGCTGAAGAAGTTTCTGACCAAGAAGATGCTGATGATTGCGGTGCCCGCACTACTGCTTGTGGTGGGCGGCGGCGGCGCGGGCGCGTACTTCTTTCTCTTTGCGGGGCACGCAGCGGAAGGCGAACACGCCCAGGCCGAACCCGAACACATCACCCCGCCCAAGGTCGCGTTCAGCGACATGGCCGACATCCTGGTCAACATCCAGTCCAATGACGGCACCCCGGCCTATCTGAAGCTGTCGGTGTCGCTGGAGCTGGACGATGAGGAGCACAAGGAGGCGCTGCAGCCCCTGATGCCCCGCATCACCGACCAGTTCCAGGCCTATCTGCGCGAATTGCGGCTGGACGACCTGAAAGGGTCCGCCGGCGTGCTGCGCCTGAAGGAAGAGCTGCTGCGCCGCGTGAATGTGGCGGCCGCGCCCTATCATGTGCGCGACGTGCTGCTCAAGGAAATGATCGTCCAGTAACCCTGCCCGAATAGCCAGACATCCAGCCCTTCAGAGACCCGACCATGGCCGAAGAAACCACCCAAGCCGCCGAGAGTGAAGCGCCCGACGCCGCCTCCACCTTCGAGACGGGCGTCGATCCCAGTGCCGGCGCCGAACGGGTGCTGAACCAGGAGGAAATCGATTCCCTTCTGGGCTTTGACGTCAACAACGAGCAGATGCAGGACAAGTCCGGCGTCCGCGCCATCATCAATTCGGCGCTGGTCTCCTATGAACGCCTGCCGATGCTGGAAATCGTCTTCGACCGCCTGGTGCGGCTGATGACCACCAGCTTGCGCAATTTCACCAGCGACAATGTCGAGGTGAGCCTGGATTCCATCACCTCCATCCGCTTCGGCGACTATCTGAACTCCATCCCGCTGCCCGCCATCCTGGCGGTGTTCCATGCCGAACAGCTCGACAATTACGGCCTGTTCACGGTCGATTCCAACCTGATCTATTCGATCGTCGACGTGCTTCTGGGCGGGCGGCGCGGTTCCTCGGCCATGCGGATCGAGGGCCGTCCCTACACCACCATCGAACGCACCCTGGTCCAGCGCATGATCGAGGTGATCATGCAGGACATGCGCGCCGCCTTCGAACCCCTGGCCCCGGTCAGCTTCACCCTGGACCGCCTGGAAACCAATCCGCGCTTCGCCGCCATCGCCCGGCCCGCCAACGCCGCCATCCTGGTCAAGCTGCGCATCGACATGGAAGACCGCGGCGGGCGCACCGAGCTGCTGCTGCCCTATGCCACGCTGGAGCCCATCCGCAAGCTGCTGCTGCAGCAGTTCATGGGCGAGAAGTTCGGCCGCGACTCGATCTGGGAAAGCCATCTGGCCACCGAATTGTGGTCCACCAAGATCGACATCGAGGCGATCCTGGACGAACAGACCATGCCGCTGAGCAAGGTCATGAACATGGAAGTCGGCCAGACGCTGATGCTGGGCGCCACGCCCGAATCGCGGGTCGAGCTGCGCTGCCGCGGCGTGCCGCTGCTGACCGGCCGCATGGGCCGGGTCAATTCCAATGTCGCCGTGCGGGTCGATGAAGCCGTCGAACGCACCGACGCCTCCCGTGCCCTTTAATTCCACGAACAACACCAACAAGAGAGACGATCCGTGATCGCCAACTTCATCTCCAATCTGGGCCCCGCCTTCTTCCTGGAACTGGCGCTGGACTTCCTGCTGGTCTTCACGCTGGGCTATTGCATCGTGCTGGAGCGGCGCCTGGCCGCCGTGCGCAAGGGCCAGGAAGGCCTGTCGCGCACCATCGGCGAGCTGAACATGGCTATCGCCGGGGCCGGCGCCTCGCTGCGCGCGCTGAAAGCCGCCACCGGCGAAGCCGCCACCACGCTGGACGAGCGCCTCAAGCGCGCGCGCCTGCATATCGACGAACTTTCGGTACTGACCGCCTCGGGCGAGCGCATCGCCGCGCGCATGGAAACCGCGACCCCGTCTTCCGCTTCGGCGCGTGCCGCGCGCCCGGCCGCCGCCGACATGGCGCTGCCGTCTGCCTCGATCATGAGCCGCCTGGAAAGGTCCGCGAAATGAAACTGCCCGCCGCCAAGGGACGCTTTTTCCGCCTGCTGCCTTCGGTCGTGATCGTGGGCGGCGCGCTGCTGGTGGTGCGCACCTCCGACCTGGTGCACGCCGCCTATGCCGAAGCTTCGGAAGCGACGCACCAGAATGCCGACCTGACTGACGCACCGGTGCCCGCCAACCCCGATTATGCCGGCGCCGCCGATGACGCCGCCACCAGCGCCGCCGAGGTGGACGTGATGTCCTCCCTGGCCAAGCGCCGCCGCGAGCTGGATGCGCGCCAGGCGCAGATGGACACCCAGGCCAACATGCTGGCGGCCACCGAAAAGCGGGTCGACGCCAAGATCGCCCAGCTCAAGCAGCTGCAGGACCAGATCACCGCCCTTCTGGGCCAGCGCGACGATGCCCAGAAGGCGCAGATCGCCGCCCTGGTGAAGACCTATTCCAACATGAAGCCCAAGGATGCGGCCCGCATCTTCAACAGCCTGCCCGATGACGTGCTGGTGCCGGTGGCCCAGGCCATGAAGGCCGACGTGCTGGGCACCGTGCTGGCCAATATGAGCGCCGACAACGCCCAGAAGCTGACCGTCAAGCTGGCCGACCGGCTGACCTTGCCGCAGACCACCAATGCGCTGGCCCCGGCGGGCGCACCGGCGGCCGCGGCGGCAAGTGCCGCGCCGGCCACGGCCTCCGCCGCCCCGGCCAAGCCTGGGGGGTGATCCGGCGTGGTTAACCACAGGTTAACGCCGGACCGCCGATAGTCGCAGCGGAAGGAAATGGTCTTGATCCGTATCGTTCTCAGGCTGGTGTTGGTGGCGGCGCTTGGCGCCGTGTCGCTGCCGCTTGACGCGCGCGCGGACAGTGTTTCGGGCCGCATGCAGGGCGGCTATGGCCGCCTGTCCTTCACCCTGCCCAAGGATGCAAAAATCAGCGCCACCAGCACCGGCGGCGTGCTGGCGATTTCCTTCGGCGCCAAGCCCGACCTGACCCCCGCCGCCGTGGCCGCGGCCATGCCCAGCGTTCTGTCGGGCGGCCGCGCCGATGCCGACGGCAAGACCTTCCGCTTCGCCCTGTCGGTGCCGGTGCGCCTGCATGTCAGCCAGCAGGGCGCCCGTGCGGTGGTCGACCTGGCCCCCACCGATTTCAAGGGCACGATGCCCGACCTGCCCGTGCCGGTGAAAGCCAAGCCCAAGCCGGTCGATCCGGCCACCCTGCCGGAAGTGAAACTTCGCACGGGCACCTATCCCAACTTCACCCGCCTGGTTTTCGACTGGCCCCGGAATATCGACTACTCGGTGTTTCCGGGCGCCGGCAAAATGACCATCCGCTTCGATGCGCTGGCGCGGATGGATGTGTCGGTGATCGCCCGCTTCACCCCGCCCTGGGTCAAGAATGCCGCCTGGCAGATCGATGGCGGCGCCACGACGGTCACCTTCGAGACGGACTCCGATTCCGGCTATCACGATTTCAAGGACGGCACGCACATCGTGCTGGACATCCTGGCGCCCAAGACCGACGGCGCGGCCTATACCCCGCCGGGCGACGCCAAGCCCCAGGTCAAGGCGATGGTGGCCGCCAATACCCACAGTGTCTCTCATGGCATCTCTGGCGCCCAGGCCCAGGCGATCGCCGAAACCGCACAGAAGCTGGAGCCGAAGAAGGCCGAAGCGAAAAAGCCTGAACCCCACGAGGCCGAAAAGCACGAAGACGGCAAACAGGCCGCCAAGGACAAGCCAGACGCCGAAAAAACGGATACCAAGGAAGCCAAGGCCGAAGAGCCCAAACAGGAATTCGCCGACGGCCACCGCACGCGCGACGGCGCGCAGATCACCTTCCACGGCGCCGGCCACAGCGCCAGCGCCGTCTTCGTGCGCGGCATGACCGCCTGGATCGTGCTGGACGGCACGCCCGGCTTCGATGTCGCAAACCTGCAAAAGGCGCTGGGCGACTTTGCGATGCAGGTCCAGGCGGTTTCCAGCCAGGGGCTCGGCATCCTGCGCCTGACCCTGAAGGCGCCCGCGCAGATTGCCGCGACCACGCAAGGCAAGGACATGGTGGTCGCCATCGCGCCCAAGGTCGAAGGCACCGCCCAGCCGGTGGGGCTGGCGCGCAACCAGTCCGATCCGCGCCGCCAGTCGCTGTCCACGCTGCTGCCCGCCGCCGCCCATGCCTATGCCGTGCCCGATCCGTCGACCGGCGATGTTCTGACCATCGTGCCGGCCGCGCCGGGCCGCGCCGTGCCCGACCGGCGCGTCTTCGTCGATTTCGCCCTGCTGCCCAGCGCCGCGGGCCTGGTCATCGAGCCCTTTGCCGACGACCTGAAAGTCACCGCGGACAATTCGCGCATCATCATTTCCCGGCCCGAGGGGCTGAGCCTGACACCGCCGCAACTGCCGGTCGCCCAGTCTCCGGCGGCGCTGGCGCGCTTTGGCGAAGGCCCCAGCTTCATCGACTTCAAGAGCTGGGGCGTGCTGAAGGGCGGCAGCTTCCTGGCCACCGAACGGCTGATGAACGAGCGCATCGCCAAGCAGCCTGGCGCGGGCGCAAGCGGGGCACGGCTGGACCTGGCGCGCTTCTATCTGGCGCATCGTTTCGCCGCCGAGGCGCTGGGCCTGATCGACCTGGTGCAGAACCACGATCCGGCGCTGGCCGGCGACGCCCAGTTGACCACCATGCGCGCGGCCGCCGATTACATGATGGGCCGCTATACCCAGGCCCATAACGAACTGGCCGGTCCCGGCTTCGACAGCGTGCGCCACGCCGCCCTGTGGCGCGGCCTGACCGAGGCGGCGCTGGAAGACTGGAAAAGCGCCCATACCCACCTGGAACAGGCCAGCCCGGTTCTGAACCGCTATCCCGATTACTGGCAGGCCGAGGCGCACCTGGCGGACGCCGATGCCGCGCTGGGCCTGAACCGGCTGGACCTGGCGGATGCGGCGCTGATGCGCCTGCCCAAGGAGCTGACACCGCACCAGGCGCTGGCGCAGAAGCTGGTCGAGGCGCGGCTGATGGCCGCCGAAAACCGCTATCACGATGCCGCCCCCGCCTTCAGCGCGGTGGTGCGCGGCGGCGATGAGAAGCTGGCCGCGGCGGCGATCTATTACCAGACCAATGCGGCGCTTGGCGCGGGCGCGATCACCCGGCCCCAGGCCATCGACACGCTGGAACGGCTGCGCTTCCGCTGGCGCGGCGACGGGCTGGAGCTGCGCACCCTGCGCAAGCTGGCGGCGCTGTATTTCGACAGCGGCAAGTGGCGCGACGGCCTGAAAACCCTGCGCGTGGCCACCCAGAGCTTTTCGGGACAGGACGCGGCGCGCACCGCCCAGGACGATATGCGCGCGGCCTTCGTCAACCTGTTCCTGAAGGGTGGCGCCGACAAGATGAAGCCGGTCGATGCGCTGGCGCTGTTCTATGACAATCTAGACCTGACGCCGATCGGCCCCGACGGCGACCAGATGATCCGCCACATCACCGACCGGCTGGTGGCGGTGGACCTTTTGGGGCCCGCGGCCAACCTTCTGGCCTATCAGGTGGACAAGCGCCTGGACGGCGTCGCCAAGGCGCAGGTCGCCACCCGCCTGGCCGGCATCTATCTGATGGATCACAAGCCGGCGGACGCGGTGAAGATCATCCGCTCTACCGACATCACCGGCCTGCCCGAAGAGGAAATGCATGCGCGCCTGCTGCTGGAGGCCCGCGCCTTTGCTGCCCTGAAACAGTGGGACAATGCGCTGGACCTGATCGCGGTGGACGACACGCCCGAATCGCGCCGCCTGCGCGCCGACATCTACTGGGAAAGCGGCAACTGGGCGGTGTCCGGCCAGAAGACCGAGGATCTGCTGGGCACGAAGTGGAGCGCGGACGCGCCGCTGGACGCCCAGGACCGCAGCGAGGTGCTGCGCGCGGCGGTGGCCTATTCGCTGGCCAACGACCAGGACAGCCTGGAACGGCTGCGCACCCATTTCACCGCCAAGATGAAGGGCACGCCCGACGCCAACATGTTCGAGGTCCTGTCCGCGCCGATCGAGGCGCATGGCCTGGCCTTCCGCGACGCCGCCGCCAAAATCGCCGGCGTCGACACGCTGAAAACCTTCATGACGGATTTCAACAAGCGCTTCGCCGACACGCCGCGCAGCTAGGCGGCTAAGACGTTGGCTTGAGCTGTTCGTCCAGCCAGGACAGCACGCGCGCCGCCATCTCCTCCCAGCCCGGTTCGCCGATCAGCCAGTGGCCCATGCCCGGCAGCACTTCGTTGGTTGCCCGCGCGCCATACAAAGCGGCGACCCGCATCACCGTGGTGGGCGGATTGATGCGGTCGTCCGATCCGGTCACCAGCAGCAGCGGACAGGTGACTTTCGGCCTCGACCTCGCTGGCGCGGTTCTGCCCAGGCCCCAGTTCGCGCGATCTCGAAAGTGGCGGCCTCGACTCGTGTGAACTGCCCGAACACGCTGTCACGCAGTCACGCGGCAGCTTGTCGATCGAATGGGCCAGCGCCACGTCGCGGCTGGGCTCCAGCACCCCTGGTTCCAGTAACCGGGATTGAGATGCAGCGCCTGGGCGGCGCTGGATCTCGAACAGGGTCGAGGGCGCACGCCCCAGGGCGCCGACGGCGCCAGCAGCACCAGCGCGCGCACCGGCACCCGCGCCGCCAGCATCTCGCGCCAGCAGGCTGCCGCCCATCGAATGGCCCACCAGCACCGGCGGCGCGCCCAGCGCCGCGATTTCTGCTCCAGGTCGGCAGCATAATCCAGCAGCCTGGTGGCGCCAGCGCGCAGGCGGCGGCTTTCGTCGTGAAAGCGCAGCCAGGGCGCGCGTACCGGATAGCCTGCCTGCTCGAACTTTTCCTTCAGCCCGTCCAGCGACCAGGGGCCGCAAAAGGCGCCGTGGATCATCAGCACCGGCGGCTTTTTTGCCTTGGCCGCGCTCATGCGAGATTTCCGAAAGCGGCGATGACGGACCGGTATGTGTCGCGCTTGAAGGGCACGATCAGGCCCGGCAGGTCCGCCATGGCGACCCATTGATAGGCCGAGAATTCGGGCTCGTGCGCGGTCAGGTTGATGTCGGCCTCGCTGCCGGTGAAGCGCAGCGCGAACCATTTCTGCTTCTGGCCGCGATAGCGGCCGTGAAACGCCACCCCCACCAGATGCGCCGGCAGGTCATAGGTCACCCAATCGTCCATTTCGGCGATGATCTCGGCCTTGTCGGTGCCCACTTCCTCCAGAAGCTCGCGCAGCGCCGCCTGGCGCGGCGTCTCGCCCGGATCGATACCGCCCTGGGGCATCTGCCAGCCTTCCACCGTCTGGTCGATCCGCTTGCCGACAAAGACCTGGCCGGCCCGGTTGAGCAGCATGATCCCCACACAGGGGCGATAAGGCAGATCAATGGGATTATTGGCCGGCATGTCCCTGAAATCCGTTATTCCGGCGGATGCGGGGACAGGCCCCGCTCCGTCACTTTTCGGATTTCACTATGGCCGAGACGGGCACCAGAACAAACCCCCGCGATTTAAGGTCTTTCGCCCACGCAGCAATGCGCGACAGGCTGACGGGGTAAAGGAACGCGCTTCCGGTCGCGCTGCCATTGGCGCGGGCCGATGTTTCCAGGTCCGACAGGCGATGGTCGATTTCCAGCGCGGTCTGGATGGTGTCGATGGCGGCATTGGACTGCACCAGCGGCGCGCCCACCTGGCCGGCCACCAGCGGCGCAACCGACTGGGTCGCGCTGCCATTGTCGAAGAAATACAGGCCGTGACGCGACAGATAGGTCAGGACCGGCGACAGCGCATCGCTGTCCGACAGGAAGCGCTGGCCCATCAGGTTGGTCACGCCGGCATAGCCGGTGATGCGGGTCAGCGCCCAGGTCAGGCGGTCCATGTTGGTGCCTTCGCCCTGGCCGGCGCGCAGCGTGTGCGGTCCCGGATCGCTGTCCGGGAAATCATAAGGCTCCATCGGAACTTCCAGCAGCACTTCGTGGCCGCGGGCGCGCGCTTCGGCGACCCATTTGGAAACGTCCTGGGCATAGGGCGCAAATGCCAGCGTGACACCGGCCGGCAGGCTGTCCAGCGCCGCCTTGGTGGCGGAGGCGGAAATGCCCAGCCCGCGCACCACGATGGCGATGCGCGCCTTGCCGTCGGCGGCGGGCGCGGCATAGGCCTGCATCGGCGTGCGCCCGTCTTCGGCGACGCGCGGCAGCGGGCCCTGTTTGGTGTTCTGGATCAGGGCCGGATCGGCCAGAAGCGCCTTGCCGGCATAGACCGGCTTGGTCACCGGCGGCAGAACCGCGCCATCATCGCTCTGGGCGTCGCCCTGGGCAGGCACGAAGGCAGCCGCCTTTTTGGCCGGGGCCGGGGCGGGCAATTCCAGGCTGACGGCGGCACTGTGATGGCGGCCCAGCACCGTGATCGCCAGCGCACCGCCCGCAAGACCGCAGGCGACGAAGGCGCTGGCGAAGGCCAGCGCACGCGCGGAACGCGAGCCTTGCGGCTCGTCGGTGGAACTGACGGCACTCATGCCCGGATTTAACGGTTTTTGTGGTTACTTCCGGGTTAATAACCCCCTCCGGCGCAGCTCGACTTGCCTACGGCAAGCCCATCGCTGCGCCACCTCGGGCTTCGCCCAAAAGGGGGAGCTTGGTCTGTGCTTGGCTTCGACGGATTTGGTGCAACCGCCACAGGCCAGCCTCCCCCTCAGGCGCGTCAGCGCATCGGAGGGGGAGGTGGCCGCAGCAACGCGAAGACGCCGCGCGCAAAGCGCGCGGCGTCAAGCAAAGTTGCGAAGGCCGGAGGGGGTCCTTTTACCGAGTCGCCGGCGTCTTTTCGGCGTCAGCCGGCACGGCGGTGTTGGCGGAGGCCACCGTCATCTTGCCGTTCAGCAGGTCCAGCGCATAGGAGAGCTGGAAGTCGTCATACTTCTTGCCCGGCGCCGGCTTGATGACGGGCGCATTGGCGCGCTTGGCCGGGATCGGCTCGCCCGCCAGATGGCCACGCAGGTCCGCCTCGGACGGGCGCGCCAGCTTGGGCACATCGGCTTCGTCGCCCTGGGCGACCTGGATGTCGGGAATGATGCCCTGGGCCTGAATGCTGTGACCCGACGGCGTGTAATAGCGCGCCGTGGTCAGGCGCAGCGCGCCGCGGCCCTGGCCCAGCGGAATGATGGTCTGCACCGAACCCTTGCCGAAGCTCTTCAGGCCGATGATCGTCGCGCGCTTGTGATCCTGCAGCGCGCCCGACACGATCTCCGAGGCCGAGGCGGTGCCGCCATTGATCAGCACCACCACCGGCTTGCCGTCGGTGATGTCGCCGGTATGGGCGTCATAACGCTGGGTATCCTCGGAATGGCGGCCGCGGGTGGAGACGATCTCGCCGTTGTTGAGGAAATCATCCGACACCTGGATCGCCTGATCCAGCAGACCGCCCGGATTGTTGCGCAGGTCCAGCACATAGCCCTTGATGTTCGGGCCGATCTCTTTTTTCAGCTTGGCAACGGCCTTTTCCAGACCATCGGATGTCTGTTCGTTGAAGCCGGGCAGGCGCACATAGCCCACATCGCCCTCGCGCCGCGAGGTCGCCGCGTCGACATGCACGATGGCGCGGGTCAGGGTGACGTCGAAGGGCTTCTTCTCGCCCTCGCGCAGGATGGTCAGCGTCACCTGGGTGCCAGGCGCACCCTTCATCTTGTCGATGGAATCGTTCAGCGGCAGCCCGGCGATGGATTCGCCGTTGATGCCGGCAATGCGGTCGCCCGACTTGATGCCGGCGCGGCTGGCCGGGGTGCCGTCGATCGGCGAGACCACCTTGATCAGCCCGTCCTCAAGCGTGACCTCGATGCCGACGCCGCCGAACTCGCCCTTGGTGGTGACCTGCATGTCGCCGTAAGCCTTGGCGTCCATGTAGCTGGAATGCGGGTCCAGGCTGGAAACCATGCCCTGAATGGCATTGTCGATCAGTTCGCTGTCCTTGACGGGGCGCACATACTTGTCGCGCACATTCTGGAAGGCGTCGCTGAACAGGTCGAGCTGGCTGTAGGCGGAGGCGTCATTGGCGCCCTGCGCCTGGGGCAGCGCAAACAGGGCGACCGAAAGGCCGCCGATCAGGCCCAGACCCACCAGCGCGAACTTCTTCATGTCGTCTATGCCTTTCACAGTACCGGGCGCAATCTGAGTTTCAGCCACGGCGCGGGATTGATGCCATGGCCGCCATGGCGCAACTCGAAATACAGTCGATTGTCCGGACCCTGGGCCCCGGGCATGTTTCCGACCGGTTCCCCTGCAAGCAGTTGATCGTTCGGCTTTACCGTCACGCGACCCAATCCGGCCAGTACAAGATCGTAGCCAGTGGTTATCTCAAGGATCAAGACCTGTCCCGACTTATGGTAAGGACCGGCATATAAAACTTTGCCATCTGCGGGCACGATCACCTGGGCGCCGGGCCGGGTGGCATAGGTCAGCCCGGAATCGCTGCCTTTTGCCCCCTCCACCACGGAGCCCACCACCGGCTCCAGCAGGGAATTCTTCTGCAGGGCGGGCAGGGAACCGGCATTCTGGGCACTGACTGTCACCACCCCGGCGCCATCGTCGGCCTGCCCCATCTGGCGGCGCAGCGACCGCACCCGGGCCAGCAGCGCCTTGAAATCGGCTGCTTGGCGGGCGACCTGGTCCAGCCGCTGCTTCAGGGTTCCATAGGACTTGGCGGCCCCCTCCGCCTCTTCCTCTTTCTGGGCATAGAGCCGGTCCAGCTGGGCCCGCGCCAGGTCCAGCTGGGCGGCGGTCGCCTGGGCCTCGGCCCGGCGCCGCTCCAGCGCCGCGCGAGTGCGCTTGAGCGCCTCGATCCGGCGGGCCAGTTTTGCCGCCTGGGCATAGACCGGCGGCAGGCCCGCCCCGATCAGCATCGAGCCGCGCGCCGCCGCCAGCGCATCGTCGGGGCGCAGCGCCAGGGCGGGCGGCATGTCGTGCTGCAGCCGTTCCAGGATCGCCAGCAGGCGGGTCACCGCCACCCGGTCGTTCACGAAACCCTCGGACAGTTTCGCGTCTTCCTTGCTCAGCCGGTCGATTTCGGCCGCGTCCGCGATCTGGCTGCGTTCCAGGCTTTCGATCCGCGCCGCGGTGTCGATCAGCTTTTGCCGCAGCGCCCTGGCTTCGGCGGCCAGCGCGTCGCTGCGCTGCTGGGCGGCTTCAAGCCGGGGCTTGCCTTCCTGCAACTCGCCCGACAGGTCCTTGAGCTGGTCGGCGCTGGAGGGAAGGCTGGCCAGCGCCTTGCCGGGCAGGGCGTGCGACAGATCCATGGCCGGATCGGGAGCTGAATCCGCGGTCCGATTTGACCGCACTGCAGGCCTTGCCGTCGGTCGCACCGGCGCTTTCACACGCTTGTGGGCAGCAGCCTTGTTCGTGGTCTGCTTGTGCGCCGTCTGGCCCGCCGCCGGCACGCCGGCCAGCAGCAGACCAAGAAACAGCGGGAAGAGCGCCCTGTTCACCCCGGCGCCACCAGCAGCGAATGGCCGGTCATCAGCTTCGGCTTTTCCAGACCCATCAGCGCCAGCACCGTGGGCGCGACATCGGCAAGCCGGCCATTTTCCAGTTTCGATCCGGCGGGCGCACCGAACGCGATCACCGGCACATCCAGCGTGGTGTGCGCGGTGTAGGGCTCGTGCGTTTCGGGGTCCTTCATCATCTCGATATTGCCATGGTCGGCGGTCAGCAGCATCACGCCGTCCACCTTTTCCAGAGCCGTCATCAGCCGGCCCAGGCATTCGTCGATCGTGTCCACCGCCTTGACCGCCGCGCGCATGATGCCGGTATGGCCCACCATGTCGGGATTGGCATAGTTGCAGACGATCAGGTCGTACTTGCCCGACGCAATTGCCGCTTCCAGCTTGTCGGTCACCTCATAGGCGCTCATTTCCGGCTTGTGGTCATAGGTCGCCACTTTCGGACTGGGCACCAGGATGCGGTCCTCGTCGTCGAACTGTTCCTCGCGCCCACCATTCAGGAAGAAGGTGACATGCGCGTATTTTTCCGTCTCGGCGATGCGAAGCTGCTTCATGCCCTGGGCGGCGACCACTTCGCCCAGCGTGTCGCGCACATCCTCGGGCGGGAACACCGCCTGCATCAAAGGCCGCAGCGCCTCGGAATATTCGGTCAGGCCGCAGGCGGCCGAAAACCGCACGATGCGGGCGCGGCCAAAGCCGTCAAAACCGGGATCGAGCAGCGCGGTGGAAATCTCGCGCGCCCGGTCGGCGCGGAAATTGGCGAACAGCATGCAGTCGCCATCCTCCATGCCGGCATAGTCGCCCAGCACGCAGGGCACGACGAACTCGTCGGTGACGTCGCCGTCATAAGAGGCATCCAGCGCCGCGGCGGCATCGGCATAACGGCGCGCATCGGCATCGACCATCGCCGCATAGGCCTTCTCAACGCGGTCCCAGCGCTTGTCGCGGTCCATCGCGTAATAGCGCCCCGACAGGGTGGCCAGGCGCACGCCCGCCACGCCGTCGATATCGGCCAGGAATTTTTCGACAAAGCCGCGCGCGCTTTTGGGCGGGGTGTCGCGCCCGTCCAGAAAGGCATGCACGAAGACCGGCACGCCGGCAGCCGCCAGGATTTTCACCAGCGCCACCATGTGATCCTGGTGCGAATGCACCCCGCCCGGCGACATCAGCCCCATAAGATGCACCGCCGACTTGCCCGCCTTGGCCTTGTCGATCAGCCCGAGCAGCACGGGGCGGCGCGCCAGCGATCCATCCTCGATCGCCACATCGATGCGCGGCAGGTCCTGGGCCACCACGCGGCCGGCGCCGATATTCATGTGGCCGACTTCGGAATTTCCCATCTGCCCCTTGGGCAGGCCCACCGCGCTGCCCGATGTCTGCAACAGGGCGTGGGGGCATTCCTTCAGCAGCCGCGAATAGTTGGGCGTGGTGGCGGCGGCGATGGCGTTGTCCTCGGCATGGTTCTCACGCCAGCCCCAGCCGTCCAGAATGCAAAGAAGCGCGGTCTTGGTCATGACGCCATCCCGCTGCCGGGCTGGCAGTTATTCAATTGGCGGCTCACGCCGCCATTCTTTCTTTGGCGGCTGACGCCGCCGGGGCCCCAACCATCCAGAATGCAAAGAAGCGCGGTCTTGGTCATGACAAATCCTGAAAGCGAACCAAAAACAAATCAGTGACAGATTACCGGAAACGGGGGCCATTGGCCCACACGACCAGCGACTTGCGGGTACCCCGCGTGATCGGCGTCACCCGGTGCAGGATATAGGAGGGGAACACGATCGCCGCGCCGCGGATGCGCGGCGCCACCTCAAGCTGGCGGCTGGCATAGAATTGCAGGTCGCAGCCGTCATAGTCGGCCGGATCGCTGAGCTGCAGCGACATGGACAGCTTGCGCGGCATGGGACGCGGACCCAGGTCCATGTGCCAGTCGTAATGGCCGCCTTCTTCGCCGTGATAGATGGTGTACTGGAAATCCTCTGCAAAGCCCTTCAGGTCGAACTGATAGGCCTGCTTGTTGACCACGCCCATCACCTGGAACACCCGGTCATAGATCCATTTGCTGTCGGGCGTGTTGGCCATCCAGGCATTGCGGGTGATGCGGATCTTGTCCGCCTCCGCCTGGCTGAAGCCGTCGCTGTGCAGGATCGCCTTTTCGGCCTCCAGCCCGTCGCCATGGGCGATGATCCGGTCCAGTTCCTCGGGCGTGAAGACATCCTCGACCGCCACGCAGGTGGGATAGGACTCGAGCAGCTCTTGGGACATTTGCTGTGACATTGCGTCTCTTTTTGCGGGGAAGGCGCAGAATAGGCCGTGGGCATGGCCGCGTCCATGAGCGCCCCGGACATCCGGGCGGCATTCGCAAGGGCCGGACCGAAAAATGCCGCTTTTGGTGCTATGGTGCCTTGTCGGGTGACGCGGGCGGGTGATGCGTTTCAGGTCGGTCTTCGGGCGGCATTACGCCCTGGCGGTGGTTGCGGTGATCTTTGCCGCCCTGCTGGCGGCGGCGGGCCTGCGTTCCACCCCCGGCGTGCTCATGGTGCCCTGGGAAAACGCCTTTGGCTGGTCACGCGGCACCATTTCGCTGGCCGCCGCGACCGGCATCTTCCTGTTCGGCCTGACCGGTCCCTTCGCCGCCGCCGCCATGCAGCGCTTCGGCGTACGCGCCACGGTGATGGTGGCGCTGGTGATGATGGGCGCCTCCAGCATCGCCAGCCTGTTCATGACTGCCTCCTGGCAGCTGGTCCTGACCTGGGGCGTGGTTTCGGGCATCGGCTCGGGCTGCATCACCAATGTCCTGTCCGCCACCATCGTCAACCGCTGGTTTGTCACCAACCGGGGGCTGGTGATGGGCCTGTTTGCCGCCTCCACCTCGACCGGCACCCTGATCTTCCTGCCGGTCCTGTCGGCCATCGCCCAGGACCATGGCTGGCAGCCGGTGGTGCTGTGCGTGGGCGGCGCCATGATGGTGATGCTGCCGGTGGTCTGGCTGCTTTTGCCCGAAAGTCCCGCCGCCATCGGCATTGCGCCCTTCGGCGCGCGCGATGGTCACCAGCCCGACCCGGTGATGCGCGGCAATCCGCTCAAAACCGCCTTTTCCGCGCTGGGCGAGGGGCTGAAAAGCCGCGCCTTCCTGCTTCTGGCAGCCACATTTTTCGTCTGCGGCTTCACCACCAACGGGCTGGTGGGCACCCACATGATCGCGCTGTGCCACGATCACGGCATGGAAGCGGTGGCCGCCGGCGGCCTTTTGGCCATCATGGGACTGTTCGACCTGGTGGGCACCACCGCCTCGGGCTGGCTGACCGACCGCATCGATCCTCGCAAGCTGCTGTTCTTCTATTACGGGCTGCGGGGCCTTTCGCTGATCTACCTGCCCTTTGCCGATTTCACCTTTTACGGCCTGTCGCTGTTCGCGGTCTTCTATGGGCTGGACTGGATCGCCACCGTGCCCCCGACCCTGGCCATCGCCACCCGCACCTTTGGCGCGGCCCGCGCGCCGATCTTCTTCGGCTGGATCTCGGCCAGCCACCAGGTGGGCGCGGCGGCGGCGGCCTTCTTCGCCGGGGTCAGCCGCACGGCCACCGGCTCCTATCTGGATTCCTTCGTCGTCGCGGGGCTGGTGGCGGTCGTTGCGGCCTTCCTGGCGCTGTCGATCCGCATCGATCCGGCGCGCCCGGCCCCGGCCTGACCTGCCAGAAAATCCGGTCAGCAAAATGATCAGCACGGCAGGATGGGCCCGGCAGGAATTGCCGCCGCACCGCTGCATGCCTTCCGAACACTGTTCAACATATTGAAAAGGCAAGTGTTTTTCTGAGGCCGGCCCGGCACGCTTCTGGCAAGGAAACGCGCGAACACAAAGGCAGAAGCCCGAATGCGCGCACCTTCTTATATCGTCCGTATCGCCACCTTCGTGCTGGGCGCCGCCCTGATGGCAGCCCCGGCCCCGGTCATGGCCTTTTCCCGGGTCAAGGATCTGGTCGAGGTGCAGGGCATCCGCGACAACATGCTGGTCGGCTATGGCCTGGTGGTCGGCCTGAACGGCACCGGCGACAGCCTGAAGAACGCCCCGTTCACCCAGCAGTCGATCCAGGCCATGCTGGAACGGCTGGGCGTGAACACCCGCGGCGAGGTCATGCAGACCAAGAATGTCGCCGCCGTGATGGTGACCGCCAATCTTCCCGCCTTTGCCGCGCCGGGCACGCGCATCGACGTTTCGGTGTCGGCCATGGGCGACGCCAAGAATCTGCAGGGCGGCACCCTTTTGGTGACGCCGCTGTTCGGCGCCGACGGCTCGATCTATGCGCTGGGCCAGGGCCCCGTGGCGATCGGCGGCTTCTCGGCCCAGGGCCAGGCCTCATCCGTCACGCGCGGCGTGCCCACGGCGGGCCGCATCGCCAACGGCGCCATCGTGGAAAAGGACACCGGCTTCAAGCTGGCCAGCCTGTCCTCGCTGAAGCTGTCGCTGCACAATCCCGACCTGACCACCGCGACCCGCATCGCCAAGGCGGTCAACACCTATCTGGGGTCCGGCGCCGCCCAGGCCACCGACCCGTCCAATGTCCAGCTGACCGTGCCGGCCAACTATCCGGGCGGCGTGATGGCGCTGCTGACCGATGTCGAGCAGATCAAGGTCGATCCCGACCAGCCCGCCAAGGTCATCATCGATGAAAACAGCGGCGTGATCGTGATGGGTGCGGATGTGCGCATCTCCACCGTGGCGATCGCCCAGGGCAACCTGACCATCAAGGTCACCGAGACCCCGCAGGTCAGCCAGCCCACGCCCTTCTCCAACACCGGCACCACCGTCGCCGTGCCGCGCACCAACATCCAGGTCGATGACAGCCGCGGCAACCGCATGGCGGTGATGCATGACGGCGTGTCGCTGCAGCATCTGGTCGATGGGCTGAACGCGCTGGGCGTGGGTCCGCGCGACATCATCTCCATCCTGCAGGCGATCAAGGCGGCCGGCGCGCTGCAGGCCGAAATCCAGGTGATCGGCTGATGGACGCGAGCATCGCAAGCACCGCCTTCCTGGCCCAGCAGGCGCCCGGCGCCCCGCCCGCCCCCACGGCGAACGCGGCCAAGGCGGCCCATGCCGCCAAGGAGTATGAAGGCATCTTCATCGCCCAGCTTCTGGGCAGCATGTTCCAGGGCATCAAGACCGACGGCATGTTCGGCGGCGGCCAGGGCGAGGAAATGTTCCGCTCGCTGCTGGTCGACCAGTATGCCAAGGGCATCACCGACCAGGGCGGCTTCGGCCTGGCGGCGCATATGCAGGCCGAGCTGCTTCAGCATCAGCAGGTGGCGCAATGAGCGACATTCAGGACCAGCCGAAAATCGAACGGCTGATTTCCATGGCCGAGCGGCTGGTTGCCGTTCTGGAAAGCGACATCGCCGCGCTGAAGGCCGGCGACGTTTCGGCGCTGCGCACCAACGATCCCGAAGTGCAGAAACTGACCGCGCTTTACGGGCGCGAGGCGCAGGGCTTCGATCCGCGCATTGCCCAGTCCGCGCCGCTGGACCTGCGCACCCGCTTCATGACCATCACCGCCAGGTTCCGCGAGGTCCTGCAGTTGCATGGCCGTCTTCTGGCGCGGGTGAAGAATGCCAGCGAAGGCATGATCCGCGCCATCGCCGATGAAGTGCAGCGCATGAACGCGCCGACCCGCACCTATGGCCCGCGCCCCGGCCAGCAGCCGCCGTCGGCCGGCGCGATGGTGTTCAACACGGTCATTTAATCGAACCCCCTCTGTCGCAACTCGGTCTGCCTGAAGGCAGACCCATCGTTGCGACATCTCCCCCTTTCAGGCGCTTCGCGCCAAAGGGGGAGCGATCCTGTGCGCGCTGCCGATAGAAGGGGATGGGGCCTAGGCCAGCGCGCCCAGCAGGCTGGCCAGGCTGCCGCCGCTCGATCCGCCGCTGTTGATAATCTGCTGAATATTGGCGACGGCATTGCCGGGATCGGTGTTCATCAGCCCCAGCGCGACATTGTAGCTGGCCAGTTGCGAGGTGGTGTAGGCGCTGGCCGTGCCGCTGGTGTTGCCGGTATGGCCCGTTGTCGTGGGCTTGGGCGTGTTGGTGGTCTGATAGGTGCTCTGGATCGAGGACAGCACGGTCAGAAGCTGGGAGCGCGCCAGATCGGCGCCCATCTTGGTGGAGATGTCCATCGTGCCGTGAAAGCCCAGTCCATAGGTGGGCGTGATGTCCGACGATGTGCTGGTCGTGGTGCTGCTGCCATCCTTGGCGGGCGCGGTCAGCACGCCGGCCGGAATGCCCAGCCGCGACAGGGCGTCGAAATCGCCCGGGCCCGCCACCAGGTTGATGGTGTAGCCGGCATTGACCTGCAGCTTCAGGTTCGAGGAACCGCCGGTATAGTTGATCGACGCCTTGCCGACCTGGCCAAGCTGGCTGTTGATCTTGGTCACCAGCGAATCGAAGGTCTCGCCCTGGTCGATGGTGATGGTGGCGGTGCGCGCCGCGGTCCCCTGAATCTGTATCTGGAACGACGTGCCCGCGCGCAGCGTGGTCTGGGTGGTCAGGTCGACCGACTGGTTGATGTTGATCGAGCCGCGCGGCAGGCCCAGCGCGTCCAGCACGCTGGAGCCATTCGGATCGATGGCAATGCCCGAACCGGTCGAAATGCCGTCCTGGCCGCCATACTGGCGCGTCCAGCCGATGGAGCCGTCGGCATTGATCGCGGTGGCGAAGGCGTTGGTGGTGTTGTCGATGTTGCGGGTCTGGCCGGCGAATGTGCCCTTGGTCGAACCCGCCATGTAGATGGTGCCGTCGCTCGCCACGCTCAGCGCGCCGCCCTGGTCGGTGCCGGCGGTGCCGACATAGGTGACATGGTCGGCGCTGACGCTGGCGCCATTGTCGGACAGCGCGAAGACAAATGAGTCCACGCCGCCCGATGCGGCATTGGCGATGGTGGCCGCGCCGCCCGCCGTCAGGTTCTGGTTGGTCGTGGTGCCCGAGACATAGACCTGGCCGTTCGACACCGCCAGCCCGCCGATCGCGCCCGCCGCCGACAGGTCGCCCAGGTCCTGGGTCCAGACCGGCGCGCTGGTGATGTCGCCGCCGGCATATTTGGCCACGATGGCATGGCCATCCTGCATGCTGGCGACATAAAGGCTGCCGTCGCTGCCGGTGGCGGTGGCGGCGACCGAGTCGTTGCCGGTGGTGCCGAACTGGTTTTCGGCCAGAAGATTGCCCTTGGAATCATACTTGGCCAGGAAGGCGTCGGCCTTGCCCGAACCGGTCTGGCCCGCGCCGATCACCCCGCCGGACACCGAGCCGCCGATATAGATATTGCCGCTGGCATCGACGCTGACGGTGTTGGACTGGTTGGTGGCCAGGGTCTGGATCTGCTTGATCCAGCTTTGCTCGCCATCGGCATTGTAGCGCGCGACGAAGGAATCGTTGTTGCCGTCGGCGACCGATGTCGTGGTCAGGTCGGCGGTCGAGCTGCCGGTCACCACCACGCCGCCGCTGGGGTCCAGCGCCAGGCCATAGCCGTTGGCGGTGCCCGCGCTGCCCAGCAGCTTCTGCCACACCACATTGCCGGCCGAATCGTATTTGGTCAGATAGGCGTCCTGGCTGCCCTGGTTGATCTGGTTGCCGAAGTCGCCGCTGGCATTGCCCACGACATAGATATTGCCGCTGGCATCGACCACGCTGGCCGCCGCGCTGGTGATGCCGCTGCTGGCCTGCTGGTTGACCGAGAAGGTGCTGGACGGCGTGCCCGACAGGCCGGAAATCTTGGTCAGGCGGCCGGTCTGGTCGGCGGCCGACGTCGTGGTGGCCGATGTCGCCGAATTGGTCACGGTCTGGGTTTCGGTGGCGGTGCCCGAATTGCCGACCATGTAGAGCGAGGGCGTGGCGGTGGCCGAAAGCGAAACCTGTTCCACCCCGCCCGGCGTGATCTGCATGCCATAGGTGGCGTTGGCCGAGCTGGTCGCCGTGTCGCCCGTCACCGTCTTCTGGAAGCGGGTGGAAAAGCCGTTCGCCGCAAGCTGGCCGTTGATATAGGAGATGATGTTGGTCAGGTTCAGCGGACCGGAAATCTGGCTGAAGTCGATCGCCACATTGGTGGTGACGCCACCCTTCTTGATCCCGATGGTGAAACTGTCGGACGCCGAAACCCCCGGCAGCGGATCGTCGATATGGGCGTTGGTGACGAACTTCTTGGTCTGATAGGTGAAGTCGCTGAAGGGGATCGAGGCGGTCGACGTCACCTGGTCCGACGGCTTGGCCGCCTGCAGGTTGAAATTGTTGAACGTCGTGGACGCCAGGTATTTCTGCACCTGGGCCAGGCCGTCCTGGAAGCGCGTGTTCAGGCCCGCAAGCTGGCCGCTGGTGGCGGTGGAGCGCTGGCCCATCTTGGCCAGATAGGCCAGCGTGTTCAGCGCGCTGTAGAGGGCAAAGAGCTTCTGGTTGTCCTGCTCCATCTTGGTGTCGGCGGTCGCGCCCGCGCTGAGCGGCACCTTGGACGTATCGAGAAAATCGGTGGTGGAAAGAACCTGCGCGTCCTGGTGCGCGTCATTGGTGTTGGGCGTGTTCCAGGGCGGATTGTCGTTGGCGGTCGCGCCGTTCTTCTGCGCGGCGGCGAATGCGGCAGCGCGCGCGGTGCCCGCCGCGATGGCGGTCGGCGACGAGGCCAGCTGGGACTGGTAAAATCCCAGCAGCGTGGAGGCGTCCAAACCGGAAATGCCAATGCCCGACATGCGCAGACATTCGCATTTTGTGCGTTAAGGGGATGCTAAGACCCGGCAAAACAGCCTTAACGCAGGCTTAATCGAATTGGCGCAATTATCGCCATCATGCCAAGCGCCGCCTATGCCAAAGGTCTGAAACTCTCCGCCCAGGGCCGCCACCTGGAAGCCATCAACCAGTATGAGCAGGCGCTGGCCGCCGACCCGCAGGACACCGGCGTTCTGTTCGCCCTTGGCAATACCGCGGGCGCGCTGGGCATGGCCGGCCCCGCCGAACAGTTTTTCCGCCAGGTCCTGGCGCTGGACCCCGCCCGGCTGGAAGCGACGGTCAACCTGGCCAACCTGATGCGCGCGAACGGCCAGTTCGAGGCCGCCATCGCCCTGCTGCAACCCGCGCTGGCGCGCAATCCGGACAGTCCCGAGCTGAACCTGACCCTGGGTTCGGCCTTCCGCGAGATGGGCGACAACAGCGCCGCCGAAACCCTGTACATGGCCGCGCTCAAGGCCCGGCCCAACTATGCCCCGGCCCTGTCCAACCTGGCCGACCTGTTGTGCGACGCCGGCGAATGGGAAGAGGCCCGCTCGCTGTATGACAGCGCCATCCGCAACGATCCCAGGAATTCCCAGGCCCGCGTGAACCGGGCCGTGCTGCATCTTCTGGCGGGCGCGCTGAAGGATGGCTGGCGCGACTATGCCGCGCGCATCGACATTCCCGGCAAGGTTCCGGCCGCTGATCTGAACATCGCGCCCTGGACCGGCGACTCCTTGCGCAAGAAACGCCTTCTGGTGCGCGCCGAACAGGGTGTGGGCGACCAGATCCTGTTCGCCAGCGTCATCCCCGACCTTTGCGCGCGCGCCACCGGCGAAGGCGGCAGCCTGGTGCTGGAATGCGAGCCGCGGCTGGCCAGCCTGTTCGCCCGCTCTTTTCCCGGCGTTTGCGTGCGCCCCGCCCAGATCGCAAGCGTCGACGGCGCACCGCGCGCCGACTATGACTGGGTCAAGGGCGCGGGCGGCATCAATGCCTGGACGCTGATGGGCACCCTGCCCCGCTATCTGCGTCCCAGCCTGGACCGTTTCCCCCGCCCGCACACCTTCCTGACGCCCGACGCGCTGGAAGCGGCGCGCTGGGAACACCAGCTTGGCCCCGGCCGCACCGTGGGCATCTGCTGGCGCAGCGGCAAGTCGGGCGGCCATCGCAGCGTGCAATATGCGCCGCTGGCCGAATGGGGCGCCTTCCTGCACGGGCTGGGCGATCGCACCATTGTCAGCGTCCAGTATGACGCCACGCCCGAAGAGATCGCCGAACTGGAAAAAATCAGCGGCCGCACGATCCTGGTACCGCAAGGCATCGACCAGAAGAACGAACTGGACCGCACCGCCGCCCTGCTGTCGGTGCTGGACGCGGTTGTCAGCGCGCCCACGGCTGTGTCGTGGCTGTCGGCGGGCGTGGGCACGCCCACCTGGAAAGTGCTGTACGACACGAGCTGGACCGCGCTGGGCGAGAATTTCGAGCCCTTTGCCCCGGCCTGCAAGCTGGCCATGCCAAAGCAGCGCGGTGACTGGGCCCAGGCCTTTGCCGGGGTCACGCGAGCGTTGGCCCAGACCCTCTGAACGAGCCTCTCTGAAATAAATACGATCCGAGAGATTGTGCCTAAAGCGCGGTCTTGAGCGGCGTGCGCGCGGCGGCCAGCGCCTGCGCCAGGTCGGCGGCGATGCGCGCGGCGCCCTGCCCATCCATCAGCGACAGCCCGGCGGCGCGCATGTCGCGGCGGGCCAGCGGCTTGTGCAGCAGCCAGCGCACCGTGCGCACGATATCGGCATCGGCGGCCTTGCTGGCCACGCCCAGCGAAAGCCCCATGCCGGCGTCGGCAAAGGCACTCGCCGAGGCGGCATGATCCTCGGACAGGCCCAGATAGATCGCCGGGGTGCCGCAGGCCGCCAGTTCATAGGCGGTCACGCCAAAAGCGCACAGCGCCACATCGGCATTGGCATATTCGATGGTCAGGTCGTTGAAGCCTTCCACCGTCTCGTAATTGCTTTTCAGCTTGACCAGGCCCTCGGCGATTTTCTTGCCGTCCTTCATGCCCGCGCCGATCACGAAGCGCACGCGGAAGATCGAATCCAGCGGCGCCAGCGCCTTGGCGCAGCGCAGGGTCAGGCCAAAGGGATCGCTGCCGCCCATCGCCACCAGAACGGTGGGCCGCGACGACTTGTGTGCTGCCCCGCGCGGTGCGGCATTGGGGTTCAGGCCGGTCAGCGCCCATTCCCAGCCGATGCGCGGCAGGGTGTGCGCGCCGCTCCAGTCCAGGCGATGGGCCTGGGGCACCGGCGGATAATAGGCATAGTCGGCGGCCAGGCGCCGCTCGGACCCGTCATCGATCACCGCGGTCACCGCGATGCTGCGCTTGAGCTTTTCCACCTCGCCGCGCGTGGGCCCGTCACGCCCGTCCAGCAGCAGAATGTCGGGCGAATTGGCATCGATCAGCGTTTCCAGGTCGGATGCGCCATGCAGCATCGCCACCTGGAAACCGGCGCGGCGGATGGGCGCGGCGGCATCGTCCGTGCCGTTCAGGGCGAAGATCGCGCCAATGCCCTGGCGATCGCGCATGGCCCGCGCCAGCGCCACCATGCGCTTGACATGGCCATAGCCATACTGGCCGCCGCCATCGCAGCGGATCAGCGCCAGCCCGCCGGCGGTCTGGCCCGAGGGCTCGGCAATGGGCTTTTGCTGGACATGGGCATTGATGCGGTTCAGCTCCGGCTCGCGCTCCAAGAGCAGCAACAGGTCGGCCAGCGAGGCTTCGCCGGCGCGCGCTTCCAGGCGCTCATGCACCGCCTCGATGAAGGCCAGGTCGTCGGGCGTGTCGATGGTCAGCCGGCCGCCCTTTTTCGCCAGCGGCGGATAGGGCGCGGCGCGCACGATCTTCACGAAATCGGGATGCAGCTTGAAATAGCCGGTGACATGCTCGCGCGCCGCCGGATCGGTGGCGGCATCCATCATCAGCTTGTCCAGCGCGCGGCGCGAAAAGGGATCGACGCCTTCATGCGCGCATTCGGCGCCTTCTTCCAGCAGCACATAATCGCCGCCCTGTTCGATCAGGGTGGCGACCAGATGATCGACAAAGCCGGCATCGATGAAGGGCGCATCGGAAGATACGCGCACGATGATGTCGGCATCCAGTTTTTCGGCGGCGGCGGCATAGCGCGCCAGCACGTCATTCTCGGGCCCGCGCACCACGGTCACGCCCTGGGCGTTGCACCATTCCACGATGGCCTCGTCCGCCGGATTGACGCTGGTGGCAACGGCGATTTCCTCGACCAGGTGGCAGGCTTTGAGGCGGTGAACGATGTGCCACAACAGCGGCTTGCCCGCGATCGGACGCAGCACCTTGCCCGGCAGGCGGGTGGAGCCCATGCGCGCCTGGATCACCGCAACGACACGGATGTGCTCGCGCGTTTCCATCAGGCGGCTTCCCCGCGATAGGAAAGGCGGATGTGCTTCAGCGGCCGCATGCCATCGGCCGGATCGGCGCGCCATTCGCGGTCGGACAGTTCGGAAGGCTGCGGCGCCTTGAATCCCGCACCATCGGCGACGCCTGCCTCGCGAATGCGCGCGATCACGGGTGCGATTTCTTCGGGCAGCCAGCAATGACCGGCGGCATATTCTGCGCCCTGGCCATCCAGATCGAGATGAAATTCCACCGCCGCCGCGTTCCAGTGATGCACCGCCCGTTCGATGACGGCGGGGCGGCGGGTGTGATCGGACCAGCCCACGTCAAGCCCGGTGGCGTCGCGGATCGCGGCGATGGCCGACAGGTTGGCTTCGGATGCAGGCGTGGGATAGGCCGACACGCAGTGCAGCAGGGTTACATCGCGCGCGCCCGCCGCGGTCAGGGTTTTGGCGGCGGCAACGATCTCGTCCATCGTGGCCATGCCGGTCGACAGGATCACCGGCTTGCCCGATGCGGCGCAGGCCGTCAGCAGGTCGGTGACCAGAAGCTCGTAGGACGCGACCTTGTAGAAATCGACATAAGGCGCCAGTTCGGCCACCGCTTCCAGGTAGAAGGGCGTGCAGGAAAACTGGATGCCGCGCGCCTTGCAGTGCGCGGCCAGCGGCGGCAGATGCTCCAGCGGCAGTTCCCATTGCGTGCGCGCCCGGTGCTTGGGGCTTTGCGCCAGGATCTCGGGCGCGAACATGCGGTCGATGCGGAACAGCTGGAACTTGACCGCATCGCAGCCCGAATCGGCGGCGGCATCGACAAAGGCGCGGGCGCGATCCAGGTCGCGTCCGTGGTTCGACGAGGCTTCCGCGATGAACAGGGGCTGCTTCATTTAACCAAATTTAAAGCTCGTATGGCTAAGAAGCGGTTAACGGCGCAGCCAACGGCCGGCAAAGGCCAAGGGGGACCTGTTGAAAAGTCGCGCATCCTCGCCATCCGAATTCCTGCAGGACGGCCGCCACAATGGCCCGCGCATCGCCAGCGCCAAGGGCCACGACATCATCGACTGTTTTGCGTGCGGTTTCCGCCACGCCTTGCCGCTGCCCGATGCTGCCAGGTTGGAACAGGAATACCGCCAGAATTATTATGCCGACGAAAAGCCCAACTTCATCGCCCATGCCGGCGAGGATCAGGACTGGTTCGCGCTGGCCCAGAACGACCGGCTGGATGTGTTCGAGCGCCGGCTGGTCGCGGGCCGCCGCCGCCTGCTGGACATCGGCTGCGGGCCGGGCTTCTTCCTGAGGACCGCGATTGCGCGCGGCTGGCAGGCCCACGGCATCGAGCCGTCGCGCCAGGCCGCCGCCCATGCGCGCACCCTGGGCGCGACCGTCACCGAAGGCTTTTTCAACGCCGAAAGCGCGCCCGGCCTGGGCCGTTTCGACGTGGTCAACCTGACCAATGTGCTGGAACATGTGCCCGATCCCACCGAGGTTCTGACGCGCGCCATCGGCCTTCTGGAGCCGGGCGGGCTGTTGTGCGTGGGCGTACCCAACGACTTTTCGCCCTTCCAGATTGCGGCGCGCAGCGCGCTGGGCATCGGCGAATGGTGGGTGGCACCGCCCCATCACCTCAACTATTTCGATTTCGATTCCCTGTCGGCCCTGCTGGAGCGGCTGGGCCTGGCCGATCAGGAGCGCACCACCAGCTTTCCCATGGAAGCCTTCCTGATGATGGGCGAGGATTATACCGGTGACGCCGCGCTGGGCCGGGCCTGTCACAACCGCCGCAAGCGCTTCGACACCGCGCTGGAAGCCGCGGGCCTGAAAGACGTGCGGCGCAATTTCTATCGCGCCCTGGCCAGCCAGGGCATCGGCCGCGAAGCGGTCATCATCGCGGCCAAGCCCTGAGCGTCTGACTGTGACAGCAAGACCCATCTTCATCGTCTCCTCCGGCCGCAGCGGCACCGCCATGCTGCACAAGGCGCTGGCCGCCAAGCCGGGCGTGGAGATGCATCACGAATATGCCGTGCAGATCACCCAGCCTTTGGCGGTCAA
>JACKLF010000005.1 GCA_024236055.1 Alphaproteobacteria bacterium
CTTTCTGCATTCGAGACGAGGGCGAGCGTAGTCTATTGGTGGCCTGTGTACCGATTCATATAGCTATTCAGATAAGCTAGGAGATGTGGCAATGCCGCAAAGGCAATCTTGCCTCTCTGGGGCTACCGACTCCGCCGACTTGGGGGCCTTTTTGGGGGCCTTTGGATTTTCATATTGCAAAATAACGCGTTATATCAATGTGTTATTTGCGATATGATGGTCCTCTTCTGGCACCATTGAAAAGCCCGCCCTTTTGGGGGCGGGTTTTTTAATGCCCTGTCCGCGTCGGCGGCTGCTTCAGCGGCTATAGGCGGTGGCGATCGAGCCGGGACGGGCGGGCATGGCCAGGGTGGCGGCCTTGTCCTGGGTCAGGCTGGTCCCGTCATAGTGGAACACCTCGATCTCGCGTTCGGCGGCGCATTGCACCAGCACCGTCTTGCCATCGCGGCTGAAAGTGCCGCCCTGGCACCAGTGGCCGATGCTGGTGCGCCCCGCGGGCGTCAGTGTGCCGTCGCCCACGCGATAGATTTCCAGAATGCCCGTCACCTTGTCCCAGCTGGGATCGGAGCGCACCGATGCGGCGCCATTGGCGACCACAACGCCGATGCGGCTGCCGTCCGCTGACATGAAGATGTGCTCGGAGGTGGGGCCGACATCCACCGTCTGCGCCACCTTGCCGGTGGCGATGTCGGAAATCGTCACCACGCTGTGGGCATGGGGCTTGGGCTTCTCGCCCGGCGGCGGCAGCACACCGCCCAGATTGGTGTTGATGACGTACTTGCCGTCATGGGTCACGACCGCGCCATAGGGATTGATGCCGGTGGCGATCATGCGGCCGGTATACTTCACGATGCGTCCGTTCACCGTCAGGATCATCAGCCGCGAATTGTAGCGGCCGACCGCGATCGCGGTCTTGCCGTCCGGCGTGAAGACGACATCGCAGGGGCCGCTGCCCAGCGGCAGGTGCACGCGCCCCGCCGGGTGCATGGTCTTGCCGGTGATGGTGAAGACCGAAATGGAATCGCTGTCCGCACTGGCGACCAGCGCCATGCTGCCGTCGGGGCTGATCGATACGCCGCCCGGCCGCTCGCCGGTATGGAACGTCTGGATCACGCGCGGATGGGCTGGATCGGACAGGTCGACCACCGAGCCGGTATCATTGGCCACCAGATCCTTGCCATTCATTTTCTCGCAGGCGGTGACCAGGGCGAAGCTGCTGTCCTTTGCGACGGCCACGGCGGTGGGCGATCCGATCATGCAGGCCGGCGCGGCGAGCTGCCCGACCTTTTTGACGCCCTGGGGGGTGATGTCCAGAACCGAAATACTGTCGGGCTGGGGGCCCGCCACGACATCCTTGTCACGCACCTGTTTTCCGTCATTCGCCGATACGGCCAATTCCGCATGCGCGGTGGTGATGCCGGCCAGCAGCAACGCGGCCACGGCCCAGGCCGAAGCGGAAGAAGCAAAGCGGGATGTCATGGAAGCCCTCCGGAATGTCGGCCCTTTGGCGGGCCTTGTTGCATTGGGCGCGGGGTGCGCGCGGACAAACTCTAGCCTTCCGCGCGCGGGCTTGTACACCGTGGCGGGCCCATTGTGGCCACCCTGTTTGCAGTGCGGTAACCGAAACGCCTTGCCCGGGCCGAAGGTGAAAATTCTTTAAAGCAAGGCGGCCCGCGCAGCGGGTCATTTCAGTATTTGAAATGCACGCCCAGTGTGAAGCGGCGGCCGTAATCGACCATGTCCAGAAGCTGCTCGGAAAAGCGGCCATGTGTGCTGAAGGTGGCGTCATTCAGGTTCTGGGCCGAGAAATAGACATAGAGCGACGGGGTGATGTCGTAGCTGGTGCTGAAATCGATCTGTGTGCTGGCATTGACGAAGGTCGGTTCGGTGCCGAAGCGCGAATTGCCCTGCTGCTGGCCGAAATGGTCCAGATATTCGTCGCGCCAGTTTGCGGCAATGCGCGCCTGAAAGCCGTTCCTGTCATAGAAGGCGACGAGGTTTGCGGAGTTGGCCAGGCCCGTCACCGCAAATCCGCTCACCGCCAGGTTCTGTGGATTGTAGGGCTTGTTGGTGCCCACCAGCGTGGCATTGGCCTGGAAGCCGAAGCCGCTTTCCCCGAACACGTGCTGGACCGCGAACTCGGCGCCATAAATATTGGCGGCCGGCCCGTTCACATTGGTCGAGACGGTGAACAAAGCGGGCAGCCCGGTATTGGGATCGATGACGTTGTTGATCGTCTCCTGGGTCGAGCCCTGCACGATGAAGTCGCTGACATTCTTGTTGAACAGATCGACCGACACGTAGGAGTTGCGCTGATAGTACCAGGCGGTGCTCAGGTCGATGTTCACCGACACATAGGGCATCAGGTCGGGGTTTCCGCCGCTGGCAGTCAGCGCGCCGACACGCAGAATGGTCGGTACCGTCAGGACCGGCGTGATCTGGTTCAGCGGTGGGCGGGTCAGGGTGCGCGAGACGTCAAATCGCACCTGCACATCGTCGCGCGGCTCCAGCGTCAGGTCCAGGTTGGGCAGCAGCGACTGATAGCTGTTGTGACCGGTGACCATCGATGTGGCGCCGAAATTCACCAGATAGGCGGTGTGGTCCGATGGCTGCACCGCCAGCGTGACCGGGCTCTGGCCAAGGCCGATGGTGGTCACGCTGGTATATTCGCCGCGCAGGCCTGCATGAATGTTCAGCGGCATGCCGGCCAGCGATGTCTTCAGGGACATGCTGAGGTAGAGCGCGTCCGTATTCTCGACCACCTGGGAATAGCTTTCTGGCACGTTGTCCAGCCGGTAAGTGCCGTCGAAAGGCGGGCTGCAACAGCCGGTGTTGAAACCGGCAATGGCGGTGGTTTGCGGATTGCCCAGCCCCTGCAGGTAATTCAGAACCGAATGGGCGTCATAGGCCACGACCCGCGGGGGCAGGTTGGCGCTGCCGCCAAAGCCGTCGATGAAGCCGGCGGTGCTGAACGATCCGCCGAACAGGCTGGGCGGCAGTGCCACGCCATGACTGCCGGTGTTGTTGGAGGCCGGGCCGTAGCCGGCATAGGCCTGCCACTGGTTGTTCACGAAATCGTTCATGGCATGGGCATTGTCGTGGTCGCCGACATACTGGTAACCGGCCGTCAGCGTCAGATTGTCGTTCTCATGCCAGACCAGTTCGGTGCGCGCCTGCTGCACCCGGTCGAAACGCTGCTGCGACGTCAGGGGCAGGACGTGGCTGCCCATCAGCGTGGGATCGAGGAACCGGCTGGCGTCGCCGCCGGGGCCATAGCCGGTGGGGTAGGGCAGATTGTGGCCGCCCGGCAGCACGATGCCGACATTGGTGCCGTGGATGCCGCCTGGCGTCGAAGGTCCATAGCCGACATCGGCGTCCAGCGAGCTGATCTGACCATCCGGATTGAGCCAGGCCTGCGAATAGTCGTAGTCCAGGTTGACCGTCAGCCTGTCCGATGCGTTCCAGCGCACGTTCAGCCCCGCATCGTTGTTCTGCAGGACAGAACCGTTGATCTGGGACTGGAAGTCTGTGGGCGAGTTGGGCTGGATGAAGCTGGATATGGTGCCGTTTGCGTTCTGCGTGATGTCGCGCAGGCTGCCCGAATTGAACCAGACGCTGAAGCCATACTGGCGGGCATGCAGCGTATCGCGCGCATAGTTGCCGTCCAGTGTCACCAGAAGATCGGCATCGGGCCGCCATTGCAGCACCGCGCGGCCATTGATCCGCGTGTCGGTCGTCGTTTCCTGGTAGATGCCATAGTCCTGGATGTACCAGGCATTGGTATCCTCGATCGTCGATGCGCCGGGCAGGGCGCCTTTCAGCTGGGACTGGCTGATGCGCGTGCCTTCCCATCCCTGGATGTTGACATGGTTGCCGCGCGTGCGGCTGACCGCATAGGCGCCGTCCAGCAGGATGCCGAAACGGTCATGGTCGAAGGTGTCGCTGATCAGCGCCTTGACCGTCGGCGTGAAGGCGCCCTGTTCGGGCGAGGTGGTGGTGGAGGCCGAGCCCACCATGTTGAAACCGGGATGATCCAGCGGTTCGGGAAAGCGGATGTTCACCGTCGCGCCGATCGCGCCGGAAGACAGCGTGGCATCGGGCGTCTTCATCACATCGATGCGGCTGACGAAATCCGCGCCGATGGCGCTGAAGTCGAAGGCCCGCCCCACGCCCGACGCCACCTGGCGGTTGGCGAACAGGGTTTCGTTGAAGGCCGGGCCGAAGCCGCGCACGGTGATCTGGGTGGCGGTGCCGATCGAGGTGGGTACGCCGCCCAGCGAAGACACGCCCCGGCTGATGGTGACACCGGGAATGCGCTGCATGGCGGCGGCCAGGTCGACATCGGGGAACTTGCCTATGTCCTCCGACGAAATCACATCGACCAGCCCGCCGGCGGCGCGCTTGATGTCCAGGTTGGTCTGCAGCGAATGGATCAGCCCGGTGACGATCACCTCCTCGGTGGTGTCGTTGCCGAAGTCCGGCGCACGCGCCTGTATTGGGGTTGGTGCATTCGCGGTTGCGCGGCGGATCATCACGGCGCCGGTCGCGGTATGCTCGACAAACAGGTCCGTGCCGGCCAAGAGCTCGCGCAGCGCCTGGTCTGCGCTCAGCCGTCCCTGAATGGGATGGCCCCGGTAGCCCAGCACAAGATCTTCGGTGAAAATGATCTGCTGGCCGGAGACGCGCGCATACTCCTTCAGCGAGGCTGAGAGCGGCTGCTGCGGCAGATCAAAATAGAAGGTCTGCTGCTGCTGCGCGTCCGCACCCCCGCAAAGGACAAGATAGAGGCCGCCGACGGACACCGATCGGAGCAGCCAATGCCGTGACCTCCCCCTGCGCATGCATTTCCTTCTGACTCACCGGATACACTGGCTGGATTTCCTGGCTGGCTTCGGGGAAAGGGGTTGGTCCCCGTTGCGCCAGCCGGAAAGGTCACAGTGTTCCGCCCTCCCTTTTTTGACCCTGAAGCGCGATCGTGTGGGCATCCACCGTCACCGCCCGGACGGGCAGATAGTGGGACACGATCTCGACAAAGCCCGCCGCGTCTCCGGCGTTGAATACTCCGCTGATTTTCATCGCCCCGACCCTGGGATCGGAAATGACGATGTGCGTTCCGCTGTAGCGGTTGATGCGGTCGACGACCGACGACAGGGGTTCGTCGTCGAACATCAGCTGTCCGATGGTCCAGGCCGTGACCTGCTTGAGGTTGGCCTGGGAAATTTCCGGCGGCACGGCCGGGCCGGCACTGAGCTGCTGGCCCGCCTTGAGCTCGATGCGCTTGGGCCAGTCGGGTGAGGCGATGCCCTGGGCCGCGCCATTTTCATCCAGCACCACCACATGCCCCTCGATCAGCGTGACCAGCACGCGCGGACCGGCCATGTCGATGTTGAAGGCGGTCCCGGTGGCGATGACTTTCTGGTTGCTCGCCACCACGGTGAAGGGCCGGCTCTTGTCATGGGCGACATCGAAGCGCGCCTGGCCGGCCAAAAGGTGCAGCGAGCGCTCGTGCTTGCCGTAATGCACCGTCACCTCGCTGTCGGCATCCAGCGACAGCTTGGAGCCGTCGGCCAGGGTGATGACGCGCCGTTCGCCCATCGCCGTGCGGTAATCGTCGGGGCGGTTCAGCCACCAGTAGCCGCCCGATCCGGCCAGCGCGATCACCAGCACCGCCGCGGCCAGGGCCATCAGCGGGCGGATCAGGCGGGGCATGGCCAGGGGGCGCCCGGCGCGCTTGGCATCGCCCAGCGCGGCCTGGCGGGCCGCGATCATTTCGGGGGCATGGGCGACCTGGTCGAAATAGTCCCAGGAGCGCGAAACCTGGTCCCAGGCCTTGCGGTTGGCCCCGTCGCGCAGCCAGATGTCGAATTCCAGCGAGGTGCTGGCATCCGCCTCGGCCAGGCGCACGCGCCAGGCGGCGGCTTCGGCCAGCCGCCGGTCTGCTGCACTGTGCTGGGTCCCAATTCCGTTCATCAACCCTGTCCGAACCGCTTCGCCAGATGGATTACAGCCGCCATGACGTGCTTTTCCACCGTCGAGACGCTGATACCGTATACTGCGGCAATTGCTTTCTGTTTCATGCCTTCCAGCCGGAAAAGGACGAAAATGTTCTTCGTCCGTTCGCCCAGCTCGTCCAGGCAGGCCAGAACCTCCGAAAGGTTCTCCTTGGCTATTAAGACGCGCTCCGGGTCAAGACCCTCCACCAGCCGGGGCTCGAAACCGGCCCCTGCGACAGTATCCCCCGCTACCGTATCCAGGGGCTGGGTGGGGTAGTGCCGCAGCCGGGCGGCCAGCCGGGCCCGGTCGCGCAGCAGGTTGCTGGCGACACGAAAGACGAAGGCGCGCGCCTCCTCGGCCTTGTCGAAGGTGGCCGATCCGATCAGCCGGGCGAAGGTCTCCTGGGTCAGGTCCTCGGCTTCCTGCGCGTTGCCGGTGCGGCGCATGAAGTACGCCACCAGGGGCGCGCGAAAACGCGCGTCCAGTTCTTCCTTTATGGAACTGTGATCCGGCGCGGCGCCCCTGACCTGCACGGAAGCTCCCCTCCCATTTTTTTCCACACTACGACAAAACCACGACAGCGCATTCGAAAACTTTGCGATTGGGATGATTAAAGTGGGAGACGCGCCTTCGCAGGCGCACACCATCGCGCGCATGAAAATTCCGTATACCGGCAAAAAAATCGGAGGGTTTTGGAAAGGCTGTCGTCTTCCCTTTTAGAAGCGCCGCGCATCGCGCAGGCGCCGGAACAAGGGAGAGCGGACCAGAAGTCAGGCGGGGCCTGATCAATCCATAATTTGCAGTGCCTTTGCGGCGTGCAATCCGCACGCCGCAAATGGGATCGGTGTTTCTTTGTCTTCGTCGAGGCGTGTTAGCCGCCGGATGCATTCCGGTGGCGCGGGGAATTGTTGCCCGCGCGGCGCGAAGGGGCGGAGCGGAAATAAACCTTCAACAGAAATTTCACGCAACTCCGGCGGGGGGTGCGATGCCAACAAAGGGGAATGAAATGTCCAATTCGGGTAACGTCGGCTTCGGTATGCGTACCGCGCTGCTGGGCGGGGTGTGCATGCTGGCGATGGCGCTTCCGGCGTCGGCGCAGCAGAGTGCGAACAATCAGGTCGAAACCGTCACGGTCACCGGCCTGATCAGCTCGCTGCAGAAGAATCTGGACGTCAAGCGCGACTCGCTTGGCCTGGTGGATGCGATCTCCGCCGAGGACATCGGCAAATTCCCGGACAATGACATTGCCGGCGCCCTGCAGCATGTGCCGGGCGTCACGGTCAGCCGCGGCGCGACCTCCATCGGCGGCGTGCCCACATCGACCGGCAATGCGACCCAGATCACCGTGCGCGGCTTCGGCCCGGCCTTCAATGAAACGCTGTTCGACGGCCGCAAGGTCTCCAGCGCAACTGGCCGCACCTATGACTTCAGCGCCGTCAGCGCCGATTTCATCAGCCAGATGGACGTGATGAAGTCGCCGGATGCCGCCCTGTCGTCGGGCGCGATCGGCGCGACCGTGAACATCAAGTATCCCAAGCCTTTCGACCATCCGGGTCTGAACCTGGTGGGTGCGGTTTCGACGACCTTCTCGCCCGAACAGGGCAATCCGATGCCCAATGTCGATGTGCTGTTCAGCGACACGTTCGACAATGACCGTTTCGGCATCCTGCTGGATGCGGCCTACAGCTCCAGCCGTGTGAAGGCCAATCACGTCAACAACCAGGGCTGGGAAGGCACCTATCTGGATCCGTGCCAGCGCGCCGGCGCCACCACGGCCTGCGGCAGCACCCTGACGCCGGACAGCCAGCCGGCCTGGTTCATCCAGGACTATGGTCTCTATCAGGAACTCACCACCGATACCCGCTATGACGGCCGCCTGGCATTGCAGTGGAAGCCGGCGGATTCGGTTCTGGTCACGGTCAACGACAACTATTCGCGCGACCGGCTGCATGCCGACCAGCATGGCTATTCGGTCTGGTTCAACTCCGGCTCGTTGCGCAACGTGACCACCAACGATCACGGCACCATCACCAGCTTCATGCAGCCCAACACGCCGACCGATTTCCAGGGCCAGATGAATGCCTCGCTGATCCAGAACAACGAGGTCGGCCTGAACGTGAAGTGGCAGGCCAACGACAACCTGTCCTTCATGCTGGACGCCGACCAGTCGCTGTCGCAGCTCAACCCGGGCGGCCAGCTTTCCTCGATCGACGCCGACGTCGGCTATGGCCCGTCAACGCCGGGCGGCACCAACGGCACCAATGTCGGCATCACCATTCCGGGCGGCCACAATCTGCCCTATCCCACGGGCTATGGTCCGGGCGGTGACGCCAGCCGCTTCATCAACAATGGCCTGATCGGCTCGCATGTTCTGCCGATCAGCCAGCCGCGCCGCACCGACAAGGTTCAGCAGCTCAAGTTGGAAAGCGAGTGGGACGAGGGCGACAATCTGAAGATCGTCGTCGGCTATCAGTATACCGGCGACCACGACAATGCCGTCAGCTATGACGACTTTGCCAACAACCAGTGGCAGTCCTATGCCGGCTATGGCCCGCTGTCGAACAATCCCAACGGCGTGGCGCTGCCGCAGGGCATGTTCAGCCGATCGTTCAACACCGCCAACTTCATCAATGGCTGGGGTGCGTCAGGCCTGCCGTCGGATGTGCTCGTCTACAATCCCTTCGACGTGCTGAACTATCTGCAGGGCCTGGGCAATCCCCAGACCACCACCATCCCCGGCTTCAACACCGGCTGCTGCAATCCGGCCTATGCGGGCAAGTACACCACGGCGCTGAACGTCGGCAGCTACCAGCAGGTGATCGAAAACACCAACGCCGCCTATGTCAGCGTGACTACCAAGAGCCAGGTGGCCGGCATGCCGCTGCGGGTCAATGTGGGGCTGCGCCAGGAGTTCACCAGCGTGGAAACCGTCGGCATCGGCCGCCAGCCGGTGGCCCTGACGGTGCAGGCCGCCGACCACACGGCTTTCCTGACGACGTTCGGACCCCAGTCGATGGTGACGGGCACCAACGATTATCAGTATCTGCTGCCGAACTTCGATGCGACCCTGTCGGTGACCGACGATCTTCAGCTGCGCTTCAATGCCTCGCGCACGCTGACCCGCCCGCCGCTCAATCGCATCACGCCGGTCCTGAACGTGCCGACAAGCCCGCGCGTCAATGCGCTGACGGCCAGCGGCGGCAATCCCGACCTGTTGCCCTTCCTGTCGGACTCGCTGGATGTGGGGGCCGAGTGGTACTACGCGGCCAACTCCTATGCCTCGATCGACGTGTTCAACAAGAACGTCTCCAACTTCGTGGTGCAGGGGACCAAGCAGGACACGATCAACGGAGTGATCGATCCCACGACCGGTGCGCCGGGCATCTGGACCATCAGCGCATATGTCAACGGGCCCACCGCCAACGTCTATGGCGCCGAGTTTGCGGTGCAGCATGTGTTTGGCGACACCGGATGGGGCGTGCAGGCCAATGCCACCGTCGTGGGCACCAACAAGCCCTACAATCCCGCGGACATCACGATCAGCGGGTTTGCGGTGACCGGCCTGGCCGACAGCGCCAACCTGGTGGGCTTCTATGACAAGGACGGCTTCCAGGCCCGTGTCGCGGTCGCCTGGCAGGATTCTTCGCTGGTGCAGTTCGGCCAGCAGCAGAACGGATCGAAATTCGGTACCGAACCGACTTTCGTGAATGCCAGCACCCAGGTCGACTTCAGCACCAGCTATGACTTTACCGATCAGCTGAATGTCTATTTCACGGCCCAGAACCTGACGGACTCCACCTACTCCACCCATGGCCGCTACACCGAACAGGTGCTGGACGTGGTGGATTATGGACGGCGGTTCACATTGGGACTGCACTACAAGCTCTGACCCCCTCAGGGAAACAAACTGGGGCCGCCATCCCTGGCGGCCCCTCTTTTTTGTTGGCGGCCACCATGCCCATGCTAAAATTCCGCGCATGACACATCCGGTCCGAAATGTCGTGATCGTTGGCGGTGGCACGGCCGGATGGTTGACCGCGGGTGTGATCGCGGCGCGTCATCAGGGGCGCATTCGCGCCGGCGCCTTTTCCGTCACGCTGGTGGAATCGCCCAATGTGCCGATTATCGGCGTGGGCGAGGGGACCTGGCCGACGCTGCGCACCACGCTGGAAAAGATCGGCGTATCGGAAACCGATCTGTTCCGTCATTGCGACGCCGCTTTCAAGCAGGGTGCGCGTTTCGCGCGCTGGACCACGGGCGCCCCCGATGACGGTTATTATCATCCGCTGATGCTGCCGCAGGGCTTTACACAGGTGAACCTGGCGCCGCACTGGCTGGAATCCGGTGAGGGTCGCAGCTTTTGCGACATGGTCACGCCCCAGGGCGTTCTGTGCGATGACGGGTTGGCGCCAAAGACCATCACCACCCCGGAATATCAGGCGATGGCGAATTATGCCTATCATCTGGATGCCGGAAAATTCGCGCCTTTCATCCAGAAGCATTGCACCGAAAAACTTGGCGTGCGTCATGTTCTGGCGGATGTGAAGACCGTGAACCTGTCCGAGGCGGGCGACATCGTCAGTGTTGCAACCGAACAGGCCGGCGAGATTGCCGGCGACCTGTTTGTCGATTGCACGGGCTTTCGCAGTCTGCTGTTGGGCCAGGCTCTGGGCGTGGGCTTCAAGGATTGCGGCGATGTCCTGTTCTGTGATCGCGCCATGGCCATGCAGGTGCCTTACGAAAGCGAAGATGCCCCAATGGCATCACACACCATATCCACCGCGCATTCGGCGGGCTGGACATGGGACATCGGGCTGCCCACGCGCCGGGGCATTGGCTATGTCTATTCCAGCCGCCATATCAGTGACGAGGCCGCGGAAGAGGAGTTGCGCCGCTATGTCGGGCCGCGCGCAAAGGGGCTGAGCGCGCGCAAGATTCCCATTCGCGGCGGCCATCGCGAGATATTCTGGAAAAGCAATTGCGTGGCGGTGGGGCTGGCCGCGGGATTCCTGGAGCCGCTGGAGTCATCGGCGATCGTGCTGATCGAACTGTCGGCCAAGCTGATCGCCGAACAGATGCCGGCCAACCGCGAAGTGATGGACATCGTCTCGCGGCGGTTCAATGACGTGAACCATTATCGCTGGGGCCGGATCATCGATTTCCTCAAGCTGCATTATGTCCTGACCCGGCGGCCGGAAAAGTTCTGGCAGGACAATACCGATCCAGCGACCATTCCGGACCGGCTGAAGGACCTGTTGCACCTGTGGCAATACCAGCCGCCCTGGTTCTTCGACGAATTCGACCGGATCGAGGAAGTGTTCCCCGCTGCCAGCTATCAATATGTGCTCTATGGCATGGGATTCCGTACGGAGGTTTCGGCGGACGACAATGGCGGAACCCGTGCCATGGCGTCCGGTTACATGCGTGAGGCCGCTGACATGACGCGCAAGATGCGTGCCATGCTGCCCACGAATCGCGAGCTGGTGAACAAGATTCATCAATACGGCCTGCAGCCCATCTGACGAAAGCGCCCGGCATGACCAATGTGACGGTTCTCAACAGTCTTGCCCATCGCGACCTGAAGGTGCGGGCGGGCGCTTCGGCGCGCTTTGGCGACAATCAGCGCTTCGTGCCGGTCATCCTGGGTGAATTTCCACTGCTGGCGGCGCATTATCCGATCCTGTTGACCAAGGATTCCAATACCGGCGCCTTTTTCGTCGGTGCGATGCTGGGCTTTGATGACGGCGAGAACCTGTTTCTTTCGCCCAGGGGCATGGAGAGCTATCGACCGCTCAACCTGCAGCGTGGGCCATTTTTCACCGCCGGCAGCGATCTGGCCATCGATCTGGACAGCCCGCGCATCGGCGAGGACGGCGTGGCGCTGTTCACCGAAACCGGCCAGCCATCACGATACCTGCAAAGCATCATGGCGCTGTTCCGCGATTTGACGCGGGGTGTCGAGCAGACGAAAGCCTTTGTCGAAGCCATCGTGCGGCTGAAGCTGGTGGAGCCGGTGGATATCAGCGCCAGTTTCGACGACGGCGGCAAGCGCGAGCTGGAGGGGCTCTACACCGTCAATGCCCAGACGCTTCGATCGCTGGACGATGCGACGGTGCTGGACCTGTTTCGCAAGGACTATCTGCAGCTTCTCTATCTGATGATCAGTTCGCTCAACCAGGTGCCGGTTCTGGCGCGGCGCAAGAACGATGCCCTGCTGGCGGCCAGTGACAGCATGGCAGGCGCCGGCATGGCCCATACATGAAGGCGATTGCCGAGGCTGGCCCGCCCGCGGATGCCCGGCAATTCCAGCGCGAGGTTGTGGAGCCCTGTCGGCCGGTGGTCCTGCGGGGGCTGGTGGCGGACTGGCCCGCGGTCAGGGTTGCGCGAACCGCCGCCGGGCTGCGGGACTATCTGGCGCGCTTTGATTGCGGCAGCGAGATGGATGCCTTTTTCGGTGATCCCGCGATTGCCGGTAAATATTATTACAGCGACGACCTGACGGGCTTCAATTTCATCCGCAGGCGCATGCGCCTGGGCCAGGCGATGGCGCTGATCCTGGGTGATGCACCAGCAGATCAAAGCGTTTATGCCGGTTCGCTGCCGCTGTGCGATTACCTGCCCGGTTTTGAAGGCGAAAATGCCATGCCGCTTTTGCCCGCCAGCGTCCGGCCGCGCATCTGGCTGGGCCACGCCTCAAACGTGTCCGCGCATTACGACACGGTGGACAACCTGGCCTGTGTGGTGGCGGGGCGCCGCCGTTTCACGCTGTATGCGCCGCAGCTTGTCGAAGATCTGTATGTCGGCCCCATCGATCACACCATGGCGGGCCAGCCGGTCGCTATGGCAGCCGCCGCACCGCCCGGCGATCCGCGTTATCCGCGCTTCGCCATGGCGAAGGACGCGGCCCTGACGGCCGATCTGGAGCCCGGCGATGCACTTTACCTGCCCAAGCTGTGGTGGCACCAGGTGGAAGCCACCGCGCCCTATAACGGTCTGGTGAATTACTGGTGGGATGCCTTCGCGGCCGGGCCGGACGCGCCCTATACCAGCATGCTGCTGGCGATGATCGCGATTGCCGAGCGCCCTGCGCCCGAGCGTGATGCCTGGAAGGCGCTGTTCGACCACTATGTCTTTCGCCGCAACGGCCACCCGCTGGCGCATCTGCCGCCCGAACGGCACGGCCTGTTGGGTCCGCTGGCGGAAAATTACGGCAAGATCCGCGCGCGGGTAATGTATCTGCTGCGCGGCGGGGCATAAAGCCGATGCACGATACCATCGCCGCGTCGGAAAACCTGCTGTCCAACACCCTGCTTCAACTGATTGTCATGATCGCGGCGGCGCGACTGGGCAACCTCGCGATGCGTAGACTGGGCCAGCCCGGCGTGGTGGGAGAAATCGTCGCCGGTCTGCTGCTGGGTCCCTCGCTGTTGGGCTCGGTCTTTCCCGGTCTTTCGAACGCGGTTTTTGGCGCCCATCCGTCTGCTCCCATCATCGTGCTCAGCCAGATCGGACTTGTTCTGCTGATGTTCCAGATCGGTATGGACTTCGAATTCTCCCATCTGGCCTGCCGGCGCAACCGCAATGCCGGTGTAGCAATCGCGGCTATGTCGGCGGCCATTCCCTTCCTGCTGGGCATGTTGTTCGGCCGAATGAGTGCGCCGTTCCTGGCGCCGGACATGGACGTTCTCGGTTACAGCCTGTTTCTCGGCGCGGGCCTTGCCATTACCGCGATGCCCATTCTGGGACGTATCCTGCAGGAATTCGGCTTGGCCCGCAGCGAATTGGGTGTGGTGGCGATCACGGCGGCCGCCATCAACGATGTCGCAGGCTGGGTTCTGCTGGCCGCGATCTCGGCCTATGCGGCCGCCCGCCTTTCAGTGGCAGGGCTGGTCTGGCAGGTTGCCGGCCTCTGTGCGCTTCTTGGGGGCATGTGGTTCGTGGCACGACGACTGGTGTCGCGCCTTCTTGCCGTCTATCCGGTCAGGGACGGAATGCTGCCGCCCAATCTGATGATGGCGGCGCTGTGTCTGGCATTCATTGCCGGACTCTGCACAGGCGCGCTGGGCATTTTCACGATATTCGGAGGCTTCCTGACCGGGCTTCTGTTCCATCATGACCGTGCCTTTGTCGAGGCGTGGCGTCGCCAGGTGGGCCGCTTTGTGCTGATCTTCTTCCTGCCGGTATTTTTCACTTTTACCGGGCTTCGCACCAATATCTGGGGCCTGGACAGCGTTTCGGATTGCGCGTGGATGGCGCTGCTGCTGGCGGCAGCGGTTTTGGGGAAGATGATCCCGGTCTACGCCACCGGCCGGCTGGCAGGGTTCGATAGCCGGGAATCCTCCATACTAGGCGTCCTGATGAATACCAGGGCGCTTATGGAGCTGATCGTGCTCAACATCGGATTTGATATGGGCGTCATTCCGCTGAAGGTCTTCACCATGCTGGTGATCATGGCTGTGGTCACCACGGTGATGGCGGGGCCACTGCTGCGGGTGCTGTTGCGGCGCATGGGTCACGCCATTCCACAGGGCGTGGAAGCCTAGAGGCTATTGCGCGATCTTTACCGCCTCGCCATCCTTCAGGCCGGCCAGATTGCCGCTTGCCAGCTGGTCGCCCGCGATGACGCCGGACAGGATGACGGCGGTCTGCTGCGACACCGGGCCCAGCGCCACGGTGCGCTTCTCCAGAACGCCATCCTCCTTGATGACAAAGACATCGCCGGTGCGGCCATGCGCCTGAACCGCCTGGGCGGGCACCGTGACCTGGTTGACGGGTGCGGCCTGGCCCGGTTTGGCTGTCTCCAGAAAGGCCACGCGCGCCGCCATCTGGGGCAGGATGCGCGAATCCCTGGCGTCGATCGCCACCCGCACCTCCACCGTGCCCTTGCTCTGGTCGGCGGTCGGAATGATGGCGATGACCTTTCCGGGAATGTCCCAGTCGGGATAGGCGTCCAGGTGGATCACCGTGGGGGCGCCTTCATGCACCCGGTCAATGTAATTCTCGCTGACATCGACCTGGACCTCCAGCGAGTCCATGTCGACGATGGTGATGATGCCGGTGCGGGTATCGCCGCCGCCCGCCGCCGATGGCGCAACGACCTCGCCGACCTGGGCGACCTTGACCGTGACGATTCCCGAAAAGGGCGCGCGCACCAGCGTGTCGCGCAGATAGCTTTGCGCCGAGGCGACCTGGGCCTGGGCTACCCCATAGGCGGTGCGGGCATTGTCATAGGCCAGCCGCTGTGTCTCGACGGCATCGGTGGAGATGGCGCCTTCGCCCTGCAGCTTCTTGTAGCGGGCATAGATGGGCGCAGTGTTGTCCATCGTGGATTTCGCCTGGGCCGCCTTTGCCTGGGCTTCCAGAAGGGCGGCGCGGTAATTGGAATCGTCCAGCCGGGCGACGATGTCACCGGCTTTCACGTGATCGCCTTCCTCGAAATTGACCTCGGTCACCTTGCCCAGGATCTTGGCCGACAGGGTTGCCTTGCGCCGCGCCACCACATAGCCGGAGGCGTCCAGCCCCGCCGTGCTGCCCGGATCGGCGGCCTCGGCGGTAACGGCCTGCACCGCCACGCGGCTGTCGTGCCAGACATACCAACCGCCGCCTGCCAGAATTGCCAGCACAAGTGCCCCGGCGGCCAGCCAGGGCGCGCGCGACGGCCCGGCCGCGGGCGTCTTGCGCTCGATCTTCAGGGAATCCAGCAATGCCGACTTGTCAGGATGATTCACGTCGCCCTCAGCGCATCAACCACAGGCCGGCGCACGGCGCGGATGGAGGGTGGCAGGCCACCCAGCAACGCCACGACCGCCGCCCAGATGATACCAAGCGCGACCAGCCCTGGCGAGACGGTCAGGTGAAAGACGTTCTGGCCGAAAAAGTCCTGTTTGCCGTTGTAAAGCAGCCATGCGATGGCGGCGCCGATCAGCGCGCCGCCCACCGACAGCACCAGCGCTTCGACGATCACCGAAACCATGACCGGAAAGGCGGAAAAGCCCAGCGCCCGCAGGGTGGCGATTTCGCGTCCGCGCGCACTGACCGCCGAATACATGGTGTTCAGGCAGCCGAACAGCGCGCCCAGCGCCAGCACCGCGCCGATGGCATAGGCCAGCGTGGCCAGGAAGCGGCTCGCATCGCCGCTGATCTTGTTGTACCAGTCGCTGTGACGCTCCACCTTGACCGACAGGGCCGGGTTGGTTGTCAGCGCCTTTCTCAGCGTCTCCAGCGAATTGTAGGAAGAAAGCCGCACCAGGATGCTGTTATAGGCGCTCTTGTGCAGGGCGGTCAGCATGGTCTCGGTGTCGCCGATCGGCTGGCCGTCGGTGATGTCGCCGGAATGAAACACGCCCACGATCTTCCACGGTCCGCCGGGCAGGATCACGTCGTCGCCAATATTCATGTTCTGGAACAGATATTGCGCGCCTTCGCCCACCACCATCTCGCGGTGACCGGCGCGGAACATGCGGCCCTGGATGATGTGGAATTCGGGCCGCACCTTCAGCGCCATGGGGCCATAGCCGCGCATGGTGGTGTAGCCCTTGGAGCCGTCCTTGCGCAGCACCGGAATGCCCATGTTCAGGCCCCGGTCCGCCAGCGGCTTGCCGTCGGGCCCCTTGGCGATGCCCGGTGCGTCGGTGATCAGCGCCGCCTGGTCGCGGGTGATGGCGCTCTGGCCTTCGCCATCGGCGCTGGCTGAAACGATGATGGCGCGCATCTGGTCGCCGGAATTGACATAGACCTGCCGGATGCCCTGGGTGACCGACATCATCGACAGCAGCACGCCGATGGTGGCGGCCAGCCCGACAACGATCACCATGGATGGCCAGAAACGCTGTGTCAGGTTGCGGAAGTTCAGCGCCGTGATGGCGGCGATCTGGTGGAGCATGTTCATGCGGCCCGTCCCGACAGCGCGGTTGCGATATCCATGCGTTTGAGGCGAAGCGCCGGCAGTGCGGCGCTGATCAGCGCCACGGCGCTGGCGCTGATGGCGGCCCAGACGAAGACCATCACGGTCATGGTGGGCAGCGGCACGCCGCCCTGAGCAGGCGAGAACAGCTTGGGCAATTGGCCCGACAGGAAGGCGGCCAGGCCCACACCCAGCGCCGCGCCGATCAGGCAGGGCAGGGCGGCTTCCAGGAACACCAGCAGCATCACCTGTGCGTCCGAGAAACCGATGGTCTTGAGGGTGGCGAACTCCGCCAGCCGTTCGCGCACCGACTGTGCGATGCCGTTGGCGGTCAGGAACAGCACCATGAACATGCCGGCCAGGGCGATCTTGCGGTCGAGCGTGGCCAGGTCGAGCCCGCTGTTGGAAATGTCCAGCGCCGCCTTTTCGGTGGTCGACTGGGTCGGATTGGTGGAATTGGCGAAATGGGTGTCGATGCGCTGGGCTATGGCGGCGGTCTGCGAAGGATCGGAGACCTGGGTGATGATCTGGCCGATTTTGTCCTGCTTGGCCAGCGCCTGTGCCTTGTTGAAGTACTCGTAGTTTCCGATCAGGAAGCCATTGGTGATGTAAGGCACGTCATCGGTGACTGCGATGACTTTCATGTCCCATGCCTTGCCGTCGGCGCGTTTGATCTGTGGCGAAACCAGGGTGAAAATGTCGCCAACCTTCAGGTGCCAGTGATCGGCCTGCAGGCGGCTGACCAGAATGCCATTGCGGGTCTGGTGCAGCTGGGTCCACTGCGCCGGCGTGATCGGCCAATCGGGAAAAATCGTGCCGAACTTGTCATCGGCCATCAGGGCGAAAGCGCGATTGCGCTTGTCTTCATGGTAGCCGCCCAGCCCGCCGAAATAGCCGACTTTTGCGACGCCGGGCAGTTGCGCGATCTGACCGGCCACGGCCAGGGGCATGCCGTCCGGCCCGCCGCCGAAACGCATGTTGGTCCAGATGCGGTCGTCATGGGCATTGGCCGCGACCTTGTCGAAGGTGGCGTTCATGCCGATGGTCAGGCCGAAAAGCATGAAGGCGACCATCACCGACAATAGGGTCAGGATGGTGCGGGTGGGCTTGCGCATGACCGCGGCCCAGATCAGGGGCAGGAATTTCATGCCGCCACGCCCGCGCGTTCGATCAGCGTGCCCTTGTCCATCTCCAGCTGGCGGCCGGCATGGTCGGCAGCCTTGGGGTCGTGGGTCACCATCACGATGGTCTTGCCGTGCTGGCGGTTGAGCTGCTGCAGCAGGCCCAGGATTTCGTCGGCCGAGGCGCGGTCCAGATCGCCGGTCGGCTCGTCGCACAGAAGGATGGTGGGGTCGGCGACAATGGCGCGGGCGATGCCGACGCGCTGCTGCTGGCCGCCCGACATTTCGCCTGGCTTGTGGCTGGCGCGGTCGGTGAGGTTGACGATTTCCAGCGCCGCAGCGACCCGGCGCCGCCGCTCGGACTTGGAAAGACCGGTCAGCAACAGGGGCAGTTCCACATTGGACGCCGCCGACAGCATGGGCATCAGATTGTAGAACTGAAAGACAAAGCCGATATGGCGGCCGCGCCATTTGGTCAGCTGGCCGCCGGACATCTGTTCCAGATGGTCGGTGCCGACAATCACCTCGCCGGAGGTGGCGCGGTCCAGGCCGCCGACAAGATTGAGGATGGTGGTCTTGCCCGAACCGGACGGTCCCATCAGGGACACGAACTCGCCTTCGGCGATCTCGAGGTCCAGGCCGTGCAGAACGGCGACCTTTTCCTTTCCGCGCTGATAATTCTTGACCACGTGACGCAGGGAAATTGCTGATGACATGGTGCCCACCCTTGTTGCCGGGATTTGTGTTTACCGGGATTTGAGGCTTATCGCGTTTCCAGTTTAATTAGTCATACACTGTATAATTAATACCAGCCCGTCAAGAGGAATATCTTGCATGGCACGGTACAATGTCAAGCAAGATAGTGGCGGTCATGAAACATTCCGCCTGCCAGCCGTTTCCTGAAGGAAAGGAGGCGAATATGGCCGCGAAAGTGGAAGGACCGATCCAGGGCGTCGCCCGGGAGGGCTTTGACGCTCCCTATGAACGTCAGCGTGAGGCATTGCGCGAGGTGCTGGAAAGCACGCTGGCAGGCCCCAAAGGCCGCAACGGCGCCCCCACGGACGATACGGAGCTGAAAAACCCGCACGATGAATTGGCCAAGCCGGGCACAATGACGCCCGGCGCGCCTGAAACATGAGCTGTCAGCGCGCATCTGCCAGTCGGACAGCGCTTGGCTGGGCCAGGCAAGCTGCACGATGTTCAGGGCCAGGTTGTCGCGTATCGCCAGCGCCAGCCACAGTTCCACGGCCACGAAGAAGCCGATGCTGGCGCGCACCGGCAGGCGCCAGGCCAGGGTTACGCCCGTCAATGCTATCACGGTGTCCGACAGGGAGTTGAGGATGCTGTCGCCGTAATAGCCGCGAGCCAGTGCCTGCAGCCGGTAGCGCGCCATGATTGGCGGGCTGTTCTCCAGAATCTCCCAGCCTGCTTCCAGGCCCGCCGCCAGCGCCAGGCGCAGCGCGAAGGGCGTGCGCGGAAACAGCCAGTGCAACAGGGCGTAGAACAGAAAGCCGTGTAGCAGATGGGTCCAGCTGTACCAGTCGGTGAGCTGCTGCGACGATTGGGAACCGGCGGGATCGCCATACCACAGGCTGACATGCCCGCAGGTGCAGATCGGCGGATGGCCCATGGCATGCAGGACAAGCGCCTGGACCAGCATGACCGCGCCGATCGCCGGGGCCGCGTGCCGCCAGGAAAAGCCCGCCCCTTTAAAGCCCGTCCCCATCATGTCCGATCTATAGCGCCTGGCCGCGCAATTGCCCATTGACGCCCATCGCGGCCTCGCCTATCGCCGGGGCAGGGGGACCGCCATGCAGACCGGACCGATCCTGCCGCCGCCCGGCGCCGGCAATGACTGGCACGACGCCCATGTGCGCCGCCTGCTGGATGCCTTCACGCGGGCGACGGGGCGCGACCTGGCCAAAGAACTCGGTGCGAGCGCGGACCTGGGCCGGTTTTTCCATGACGGCGACTTCGCGCTTCTGTCCCATCGCGGCGATGCGGACGCCACGCTGAATTACGGCAATGCCCGGGCGCTGGCGCTGTGGGAATGCGGCTGGGAGGACTTTACCGCCATGCCCTCGCGCCAGACCGCGCCCCGGCCGGACCGCGCCGAACGCGAAACGATGATGACCCAGGTGGCGCAAAAGGGGTTCGTGGAAGGCTATAGCGGCGAGCGGATCAGCCGCGGCGGCCGCCGCTTCATGATCCGGGACGGCATCGTGTGGCGGCTTCAGGATGCCGACGGCGCATCCTTTGGCGTCGCCGCCTTCGTGCCGCGCTTCGACTATCTGTAAAAAAAACGGGGCGCCGCATCGGCGCCCCGAATTTCGTCTGCCAGGCCGCAAAGATCAGTGGTTCTTGCTGGCCTCGACATTGCGGTCCTTCAGGAGCTGCACATAGAAAACGCGCAGTTCCTGGGGCGCCTGGCCACGGTTCAGATTGTCGGCCGGGGTCTGCTTGCGATCGTTGGGGGCGTTCAGCACCGCACCCTTGTCGGCCAGGAAGCTGATCATTTTCTCCCGGTCCTGCAGGTTGGTCCAGTTCTCGACCGCCAGGTGCATGATGCTCTTGCCGCCTTCAGCCTTGGCGTCCAGGTGCGGGTCCAGTTCATAGGCGTACTGCATCGCCTCCAGGCTGCCGCCATAGGCGGCCGCCAGGGCCAGGGTGGTGCCGTCGGCAGCTTTCAGGCTTGGCTTGGCGCCCGCCTGCACAAGCGCCTTCATGGCCTCCAGCGAGCCGGCCTGGGCCGCCAGGATCAGGGGCGGGGTGGCATACTCCTTGGGCTTGCGCGCGGCCGTGGCGCCATCGGCGACGGCCAGCTTCTTGGCGCCGTCCTGGGCCGGGGCAGGGGCCGGCTCGGGCTCCGGGGGCACGCTCATGACATTGGGATCGGCCCCCTTGGACAGGACCAGCCGCACCAGGTCGGCATTGCCGCTGGCGGCGGCGACATGGATCAGCTCGCGGCCATGGGTGTCGCGCTGGTGAACGTCGGCGCCGTCACGCACCATCTCCATGGCGAAGGGGATGTTGTTCTCGACCAGCGAGGCCTCGATGATCGAGGTGCCGTCCGGCAGCCGGGCCTTGGTGTCGGCGCCTGCCGCGACCAGCGCGTCGGATGCCGTCGGCTCCTTGCTCTTCAGCGCGAAGAACAGCGGCGTGAAACCCTTGTCGGCCACGGCGTTGACGTTGGCGCCATGCTTGAGAAGCACCGCGATATTGTCGGTCCGGCCGCCCGCGGCGGCCCACATCAGCGCGGTCTGGCCGTGGGGATCGGCGCGGTTCACGTCCGCGCCGCCCGCCACCAGCTTTTCCACCGCTTCGGGTGCCGTGCTGCCGGCGCACATCGACAGCGCGGTCACGCCGTCGGGGCGCGCGGCCTTCACATCGGCGCCCGCGCCGATCAGGTCGTCAACGATCGCGGCGTTGCCCAGCTCGCAGGCCAGGGTCAGCGGCGTGGCGCCCGACACGTCGGTGACGTTGGGCTTTGCGCCAGCCGCCAGCAGCATGTGGACCGACTGCGCGTTCTGGCGATCGACCGCCCAGGCCAGCACCGTCGACTTGTCCGGCAGGATGGCGTTCGGATCGGTGTGCTTGTCCAGCAGCGCCTTGATCGTGTCCAGATCGTCGGCGCGCACCGCCTCCAGCAGGGGGCTGTCCATGCTGGTCGCCCAGCCCGGCGCCGAAAGTGTGCACAATAGCGCGCCAGCCAGCGCGACGCTTAAACCCAATACCCGTTTCATACCCGGCAATACTCCGAAAATCAGGCCAGGAAGCCGGTGTAGCGGCCGTTGGAATCGCCCAGCGTTTCTTCATGCACGCCCAGCTTTTCCATCATCGCCAGCATGGCGTTGGTCATGGGGGTGCCCTTTTCCGCCTGGATATGGGTGCCGCCCTTGATCATGCCGCCCGCCACGATGGTGGGCAGGTTGCGATGCTCGTGGCGATTGGGGTCGGCCAGGCTGGCTCCGGCCAGCAGCATGGTGCTGTCCATCAGCGTGGCGTCGCCTTCCTTGGTCTCGGTCATCCGCTTGATGAAATAGGCGACCTGCGTCATGTGCAGGGTGTTGATCTTGGTCAGCTTGGCCAGCTTTTCCGGATCGTTGCCGTGATGGCTCAGCGGGTGATGCGCGTCCGGGACCTCGATCTCGGGATAGGAGCGGCCCGACACTTCGCGGCCCACCATGAAGGTGCCCACGCGCGTCAGGTCGGCCTGCATGGCCAGGACCTGCAGGTCGATCATCATCTTGGCGTGTTCCTCGAACGTGTCGGGGATGCCCGCCGGATGGGCGAAGTTGGGCAGCGCGACCGCTTCGGCGCCGCCGGCTTCGGCCTTCTGGATGCGCTTTTCGATGTCGCGCACCGAGGACATGTATTCGTCCAGCTTCTTGCGGTCGTCGGCGCCCATGTCGCCCTGCAGGCGCTTGGCGTCGGCGGCGACGAAATCCAGGATCGAGGCCTGGCGGCGCATCTGCGCCAGACGGCCCTTGGGGTCCAGGCTGTCGCTGTCGCCGAACAGGCGCTCGAACACGTCACGCGGATTGGTGGTGACGGGCAGGGGCGTGGAGGCGTCGGCCCAGGACAGGGTGTTGGTGTAGGCGCAGCTGTAGCCGGAGTCGCAGCTGCCCACCAGGCTGGGCGGATCCAGGCCCAGTTCCAGCGAGGGGATCTGGGTGGCTTCGCCGAACTGCTTGGCGACCAGCTGGTCCATCGACACGCCGCTCTTCAGGTCGGCGCCTTCGGTCTTCTTTACGTGCACGCCGGTCAGGTAGGAGCCGCAGCAGCGGCCATGGTCGCCCGCGCCGTCGCCCAGCGCCTCGGCCTGGGCATGGTCCAGTCCGCTGACCACCGCGAAATGCGCGCGATAGGGCTCAAGCGGCTTGAGGGTGGCGGGCATGATGTAATCGGCGCCCAGCTCCTTGGGGAAGAAGTTGTCCATGTCCATGCCGTTGGGCATGTAGATCACTTCCAGGCGCTTCCTGGCGCGGGCGGCCTGTTCGGCGGCCTTGGCGCTGGGGATCATCGCCTCGAGCAGCGGCAGCGAGAGCAGGGTGCCCATGCCGCGAAGCATGGTGCGGCGGGCGAGCGGCTTGCGGGTGATGATCATTTGTCGGGTGTCCTTCTCATGTCAAAGGGAACGCTGGTGACGATTCCCATGATGATGTCGTTCATGCGGTAGTCGTCTTTTTCGGCGCCGTAACGCACGGAGCGGATCGCCGGCATGTCATAGGCCTCGAGCCCGCGCCCCAGGGCGTAGGTCATCAGCCGTTCGGTGAAAGCCTCCACGAACTGCTTCTTGCGCGCCATCAGGATGCCCTGCAGCCCCTGCGGCCCTTCGAACTGGGTGCCGTCGGGCAGAACGGCCGAAGCGTCGACCTTCTGGCCGGCATAGCCGTTGCGCCAGGCGCCGACCGCGTCGAAATTCTCCAGGCTGAAGCCCAGCGGGTCCATCTTGGTGTGGCAGGAGGCGCAGACCGGATGGGCCCGGTGCATTTCCATCTGCTCGCGGATGGTCATCAGCTTGCCGTTCTTGGCGTCGTTCAGCGTGGGCACATTGGGCGGCGGCGGCGGCGGGGCCGCGGCCAGGATGTTCTCCAGGATCCACTTGCCGCGCAGCACGACCGAGGTGCGGTTGTTGTAGGAGGTCACGGTCAGGATCGAGCCCTGGCCCAGCAGGCCGCCGCGATGCAGCTTGGGGTCCAGCTTGACCTTGCGGAAAGAGGTGCCGCGCACGCCGTCGATGCCGTAATGCTCGGCCAGCCGCTGGTTCACGAAGGTGTAGTCGGCATCCAGGAAGTCCAGCACGCTGCTGTTGTTGTGCACGATGCTGTCGAAGAACATCTCGGTCTCGGTCAGCATCGCCGAACGCAGGCGCTGGTCGAAGTCCGGATAGGCGCGCCGGTCGGGCTTCTGATAGGCCAGGCGGCGCAGATACAGCCACTGGCCGCCGAAATTCTCGGTCAGCGCCCTGGACTTGGGATCGGCCAGCATGCGGTCGACCTGGGCGCGCAGCATCTTGGGATTGTGCAGCTTGCCGCGCTCGGCCACCGACAGAAGCTCATCGTCGGGGATCGAGCTCCACAGGAAGAAGGACAGGCGGGTGGCCAGTTCCATGTCGCTGATCCGGTGCACCGAACCGGGCTTGGCGCTGGACGGATCGCTCTCGGCCATGAACAGGAAGTTGGGCGACACCAGCACGGCCTGAAGCGCCGCCGCGATGCCATGCTCGAAATCCCCGTCCTGGCGGCCGACATGGTAGATTTTCATCAGCGGCGCCACGTCGGCCTTCCTGACCGGGCGGCGATAGGCGTGATGGGCCAGGTTGGTCAGGATCTTGGTCGCGCAGGCTTCTTCCGCCGAAGCCTTGGCCGGCTGGCAGACGAAGATCTTGCGGCGGCTGGGCGTGTCGCCCGGACCCTTCACGTCATAGGGACCGACCACCGAAATCTGCATCACGTCGCGCAGGTAGAAGGCCTGGGCCAGGTTGGGGCCGACATGGAAGGACGGCACCTGGATCGTGTCGACGCGCGCGCCGTCCACCGAAATGTCCAGCGGCATCTGCACCGGATCGCCGTCGGGCTTGCCGGGGCGGCCGTCCGCGATGGTGTGTGGCTCCAGCACCTGGTCCAGCGCCAGCTTCTTGGGGAAGGAGGCGCCGATGGTGCGAAGCCCCGCCTTCAGCGGCACTTTCACCTCATAGCGGGTGTCGGCGGAAATCTCGTTCTCGGTGGAAGTGTTGGCGTTCAGATAGACCTGAACCGTGTAGGTCGCATCGAACGGCGCATAGAACTTGAACGCGCCGCCGCCGCGCGAATCCAGCGGCAGGTCGTCGCTGGCGCGCTCATTGTAGGAGGGCACGCCGAAGCCGTTCTCGAACAGGTCCTTGGGAATGCGGTAGTCGACCGTGGTCGGGCTGTGCGAAACCTGGCCGGTGGCCAGGCGGCTGATCTTGCCGGCGACGTTGATGTAACGGTCCATCAGCGTGGGCGAGACGGTCAGCACGTCGGCGATATTGTCGAAGCCATAACCGGTATCGTCGACCGGCAGGTCCTTGCTGAAATCCACGTCGATGGACAGCAGGTCGCGCACCGCATTGGCATATTCGACGCGGTTCATGCGGCGCAGGGTGGCGCGGCCGGGATTGGGATTGGCCGCGGCATCGGCGTCCAGCGCGCTGGCCAGCCAGGTGGTGAAATTGTCGATCTGTTCCTTGGGCGGACGCGGCATGCCCTTGGGCGGCATTTCGCCCAGGCTCAGGCGGCGCAGGATCTTCTCCCAGGTCGCGTCATGCGCCTGGAGGTTGGCGGCGTCGAGCGGCGACACCGACCAGCCGGCGACCTTCATCTTGTCGTTGTGGCAGCCGGCGCAGAAACGGGTCAGCAGCGCCTTGCGGTCGGCCGGGGTGGCGTCCGGGCCGGTGGGAATGCCGGCATCGATGATGCGCGCGGCCGGCGGCGCGGCAGGGGCGGCGGCATCGGCGCGATTGAGGATGCCCGTGCTGCCGATCGCCACCAGCGCGAAGAAACCGGCGGAGCCCGCCAGAAGCGCGCCACGGCCGAAACTGCGATGCTTGAGAAACGCCTTGAGACGGAACGCCGGCGCCTTGTTCTGCTTGAAATCCATAAACCTCTTCCTCACACACCGGCGGTCCGGCTTGTCGATGGCGGTACGCAACGCAAGGAGAAAGGATCGAGCCGCGCAGCGCGCGTCTCCCCCCTTGGACAGCGGCATCGTTGGCCGCGCGAGTCCTCCCTGTCGGAAGGTAGCGCGAACAAGACCTCCAAGTGAACTATGTCCCTGGATTATTCATGTTTATTTGTACCGGTTCAGGGCCGGGCGTGACTTTGTTGCAAAGGCATGCACAGCCCAAATGCTGCGCCGCAGCAGAGGTCTAACGCCAAGCCAAAGCACGGCTTTTTCTCTGCGGTTCCCTTGAAACCGGCTATTTTCCGAACATCCAGCGCAAGATCGAGGGCAAGAGCCAGCCGCCATGGACGTCCGAATGGGCCCCGTCGCCCCATTCGTAGCGCACGTCATAGCGGGCGCCCGGAACATTCTTGGCGTCGGCATTGGCGTTGGCCCATTGCAGGCTGGAGAGCATCTGCTCATTGGCCAGGTGCCAGTTGCCGAACTGGTTGTTCAGGTCGGCGGTGCCGTCCTGCAGGAAGATCTTGATCGGGCGAATGGGCTCGCGCCGGATCAGGCCGGGATACAGGTCGCCGCCGGGGATCATCGGATGATCGGCGGTGGCCGGATGATAGCCGATCGAGGTGTAGCTGCCGATCATGCTGATCACATTGCCGAAGGCGTCGGGGCGGTGCCAGGCCACGGTGAACGAACAGATCGCGCCCGAGCTGGTGCCGCCGATGGCGCGGCGCTTGGGATCGTCGGTGAACTTGTAGGATTTTGCGACGGTGGGCAGCAGCTCGTCCAGCAGCATGCGGGTGTAATCGTCGCTCAACGCGTCATATTCGGGCGCGCGGTGGTTGGGATTTCCCGTGCCCAGATTGTCGGGATAATGCTCGGTGCCCAGATTGCCCGGCGTGATGAACACGCCGATGGTCTTGGGGATGTCGCCCTTGGCGATCAGGTTGTCCAGCACCACCGGAATGTTCAGCGGCCCGTTGGGATTGGTGGCGCGCTGGCCATCCTGGAACACCAGCAGGTTGGGCGGGTCTTTCGGGTCATAGCCGACCGGCACATAGATCCAATAGCGGCGCACGGTGTCCGCGATGACCTTGCTGTGGAACTCCAGCGGCCCGATCAGCTTGCCCTTGGCCACGTCGGCATGGGGCACCGAATCCTGCGTCGGGGGATATTCACCCGGCTGGCGCGGTTCGCCCGCCATTGCCGTGCCCGCCACAAGCGACAAGCACAATCCCATCCATGCCCAGTTGCGCATCGGTCCCCACCCCATGATTTTTTTGCGGCGGCAATCTGCGGCAAATCCACTGACACGGCAATGGCACGGCAATGGCACGGCAATGGCGGGGCTAGTCCAGCGTGCGGCGGAAGCGCAGCAGCGCCAGGGTGCCGGCCAGCAGCGTGAACAGGGCCAGCGGCCACATGTCGGGCCAGATCTCCATGGTGCCGTTGCCCTTCAGCATGATGCCGCGCACGATACGCAGGAAATGGGTGGCCGGCAGCACCTCGCCGATCCAGCGCGCCCAGACCGGCATGCCCATGAAGGGAAAGGCAAAGCCCGACAGCATGATCGAGGGCAGCAGGAAGAACATTGTCATCTGCATGGCCTGAAGCTGGTTCTCGGCGATGGTGGAGAAGGTATAGCCCACTGCCAGGTTGGCGATGATGAAGACGGTCAGCGCCCCCGCCAGCAGGGTCATCGAGCCGATCATCGGTACCGCGAAGACATAGCGGGCCATGCCCAGGATGATCAGGCTCTGGATCGCGCCGACCACGACGTTGGGTGCGATCTTGCCGATCATGATTTCCAGCGGCGTGGCGGGCATCGCCAGCAGGTTCTCATAGGTGCCGCGCTCGCGCTCCCGCGTCAGCGCCAGGCAGGTCAGCAGCACCATCGTCATGGTCAGGATCACCGCCAGCAGCCCCGGCACGATGTTGTACTGGGTGATGGATTCGGGATTGTAGAGAAGGTGGGAGACGACATTGAAGGGCGGGGCGCCTTGCGCCCGCTTCGCCAGCGGCCCCACCAGATCGTCGCGCAGCGCTGTGGCGGCCAGGCTGCGGAACGCCGCCATGGCATAGGAGCCGGCGGCCGGGTCGGTGGCATCCGATTCAATCAACAGGTCGGGTACGGCCCCGCGCACGATGTCGCGGCTGAAATTGGCCGGTATCTCGATGGCGAAGATCACCTTGCCTTCCGCCAGCAGGCGCCGCGCCTCCTGCGGCGAATGGGTGTGGGCGACGATCTGGAAATAGCTGGAATTGTCGATGGCCGCCACGACCGAGCGGGCGAAGATGCCCGGATCGTCGACCGATATGGCGGCGGGCAGGTCCTTTGGGTTCAGGTTGATGGCGAAGCCGAACAGGAAAAGCTGCATCAGCGGCACGCCGATGATCATCCCCAGGGTGATCTTGTCGCGCCGCATCTGGAGGAATTCCTTGATCAGCACGGCAAGGGCGCGACGCAGCGAGAAGTTCATCGCGCGGCCTCCTCCAGGTCGATGAAGACGTCCTCCAGGCTGGGCGCGGTCTCGGCGACGGTGATGCCGTCGCGGTTTCGATAGGGATCAAGCGCCGCTTCCAGCTTGTCACGGTCATGGCCGCTGACATGCAGCGCCGCGCCGAAGAAGCCGACATAGTCGACGCCCGGCTGGCCATGCAGCGCGCGCGACAGGTGGCGCACGTCGCGCCCGTCCAGCACGAATGTGTGCAGGCCCGATTTTTCCACCACGTCGTTCACCGAGCCGCGCACGATCAGCCTGCCGTTCAGGATATAGACGATGCGGTCGCAGCGTTCGGCCTCGTCCATGTAGTGCGTCGAGACCAGCACGGTCAGGCCGCGCTCGGACAGGGCGTGAATTTCCTCCCAGAAATCGCGCCGCGCCTTGGGATCGACGCCCGCGGTGGGTTCGTCCAGCAGCAGCAGCCTGGGATCGTGCAGCATGCAGGCGGCCAGCGCCATGCGCTGTTTCCAGCCACGCGACAGTTCGCCCGCAAGCTGGCGCTGGCGTCCCGTCAGGCCAAGCTGGTCCAGCGTGCGCGCCACCCGTTCGCGCGGATCGTCGATGCCATAGACGCGCGCCACGAACTCCAGGTTTTCGCGGATCGACATGTCCTCCCAGAAACTGAATTTCTGGGTCATGTAGCCGACCTGGCGCTTGATCGCCTCGGATTGGGTGCGAAAGTCCAGCCCCAGGCAGGTGCCAGTGCCTTCGTCGGCGCGCAGAAGACCGCACAGCATGCGGATGGTGGTGGTCTTGCCCGATCCGTTGGGGCCCAGAAAGCCCCAGACCTGGCCTTGCGGCACGGCGATGTCGATGTGATCGACCGCCAGCTTGCTGCCGAAGCGCTTGGTCAGGCCCTTCACGTCGATGGCAAGGGTTTCGCCGCCTTCCGCGCTCACAGCGGGCGCACCTGGATGGGCTGGCCCGGATGCAGGGGCAGGCCGCCATCGGCGCGCGCCTCCAGCTTGAACACCAGCTTTTCACGGTTGCCGACCGAGAAGATCACCGGCGGCGTGAATTCCTCCTGCGCGGCGATGAAGGTGATGGTGGCATCCATCGGCTTGCAGCCGTCGCAGGTGATGCGGACCTTCTGGCCCAGATGCACTTTCGCCATGTCGGGCTCGGGCACGAAGAAGCGGGCATAGACATTGGCCGGGGGCAGGATCGAAACCACCGGCGTGGCGGCGGGTACATATTCGCCCTGGCGGAAATAGATGTCCTGAACAGAGCCTTCGGTCTGCGCGATCACCCGGCGCTGCGACAGGCTGTAATCGGCGCCGCCCAGGCTGGCGCTCATCTGGCTGATCTGGGCCTGCAACTGGGTGACGCGCGCGCGCGACTGCTGGTACTGGGTGCGCGCCTGGTCATGCTGGGTGGGGGTTCCGGCGCCGGCCTTGGCCAGATTGTCCTGGCGTGTCAGTTCGGTCCTTGCATAGGTCAGGTTCGCGCGCTCCTGCGCCAGCGAGGCGCGGGCCTGGGCCAGCGCCGCCTGGGCCTGGTCGCGGCTGGCCTGCTGCTGGGTGTCGTCCAGCACGAACAGCAGATCGCCGCGATGCACCGCCTTGCCGCGCTCCACCTGCATCTGCGTCACCCAGCCGGCCTGGGGCGCTGCGACATAGGCGAAGTCGCCCTCGCCATAGCCCAGCCAGCCATCGTCCTTTTTCTGGTCGCAGCCCATCAGGGCCAGCAGGAGCATCAGGGGAAGGAGTTTCTTCATCGTCATGCCTTCGCATGCGCGCCCCGAGACGCGCCTTGAGATGCATCAGGGGCCTTCAGGCCCAGGAGCAGGGTTTCGATATGGGTGTCGATCAGGCCCTGGTAGTCGTAAGGGCTCTTGTCGAAGCGGCTGAACACGGTGCGCCAGACCGCCACGATCAGAAGCGGGGCCACACACAGGCGGGCGGCATGCTGGGGCGCGACGGCACGGAATTCGCCGCGCGCGATGCCCCGTTCGATGATCGACTGGAACAGGCCCAGACCCTGGTCGATGATCTCGCGGCGCCAGAATTCGGCCAGTTCGGGAAAGCGTCCGGCCTCCGCCAGCATGATTTTCGGGAGCTCCACTCCGTCGCTGGTGCGGGCGAAATGGCCGACCATGGCCAGAACCATGCGCAACTGCTCGGCGCTGGAGCCTTCGAAGCGCGCCAGTTCGCGCGCCACCTCGCCCAGGCGGGTGCCGATCGCTTGGCGCGCCAGCGCCTTTGAACAGCGCCGCCTTGCTGCGGAAGTACAGATAGATCGTGCCCTTGGTGATACCGGCGCGGGCGGCGACATCGTCCATCCGCGTCGCGGCAAAGCCCTTTTCGGCAAAACAGGCCAGGGCGGCCTGAAGAATTTCAGGCGCCCGTTCGTCCTTGCGGCGGTGCCAGCGCTGGGCAGTCATGCCGAATTAATAAATGACTGGTCAGTTATTTTCAAGCAGGATCGGTGAGCCGCGGATTAAATCCCGCAAAAACTGTCGGGAAATTTTCCCGGAGCGGCGGAAGGCGTGGTATATTTTGTCGCGCCTGGACCAGGATCCGCAAAGGACCGCCGGGCCGCATGGGGCACACATTCAGCGCCATGCCGACGGGCACATCAGTAACGACATACGGGACGGAGATACGCGCACGAACAGACCGCAAAAGCGGTGAAATGGGAGGATTAGAATGGCCGGTATGCAGGAATTCCATCATGTGGAAGAAGGTCGGGACAAAACCTCGAAAATCGTCGCTTGGGTGGTCATCGCCCTGCTTCTGGGCGGGTTCGGCGTCTATGTCGCCGAGTCGGGCTTCTTCAGCGGCGACCAGTCCACGACGACCTATCCGCGCGCGCTCTGATTTCCACCGCCTGACAGGCTGATTTTTCGGAGCCTGATCCTCCGCGGGGTCGTGCATATGTGCGGCCTATCACGGGGCTTTGCCCGGATCGCGCGCCAGAAACGAAGAGGGCGGCGTCAAGGACGCCGCCCGGAAGTTCACACGGAAAGTTGAATCAGGATCAGCCGCAGCCGTGATAGCCGTTGGCGCGGCAGGCGGCGGTCATCTGGACCGCCTGCTTCTTGGCCGCCTCGGTCATCCGGCGATACAGCGCGTCGCGATGCACCGCGGCGTTGGGCATGTTGCCCTGTTCGGCGGCCAGCGCGTACCACATGAAGGCGTGGAAGGGTTCGGCCTGGGTGCCCTGGCCCATTTCATACATCAGGCCCAGATTGTACTGGGCGCCCGAATTGCCCTGGGCGGCGCCGGCGGAAAACCACTGGAAGGCCTTGCGGAAGTCGCGCGGCACGCCTTTGCCGTCGCGGTAAAGGCCGCCCAGATTGTTCTGGCCCAGCGACGAGCCGGCGGCGGCGGACAGCGAAATCCAGCGCACCGCTTCGCTGTAGTTCTGCGGTACGCCTTTGCCGTCCAGATACATCACGCCCAGATTGTTCTGGGCCACGGGATTGCCCTGGATGGCCAGCGGGCGCCAGTTGGACAGGGCGGCGTTATAGTCCTGGCGCTGGAAGGCGCGGGCACCATCCATCAGCGGATCGGCATGGGCGGGTGCGCCCAGCGCAAGTGTCGCGGTGCCAAGCGCAATGGCCAGGATGGTCTTGAAAATGTTGCGCATAATCGGTCTCCGGCAAGCTGAAGAGGCCGTTAGGCTAAGCCCAAAAAGTGAAAACCCTCTTACCAGCGCAGAAGCCAGCGGCCCCCAATTGCCCCGGCCAGCACCGTCAGGCCGATCCCCAGCGTGTACCAGATCAGGACAAAGGGGGCCGCCCCTTCCGTACAGTGGAAGGCATAGACAAAGGCCCCCGCCGACCCGGCGAACAGCCCGGCCGCCGCCCCGGCAAGCCCCAGCCGGGTGGGCGCCATGCGGCGCAGGACCCAGAAGGCCGCCGCCAGCAGGGGCAGCGAACAGCCCAGGATATTGGTGGCGCACACGTCGCTGGAATGGCCCATGACCAGGGCTGTGGGGTCGGCGCCCGGCGCCATCATCTGTGCCGCCGCCAGGATGGCGATCGCCGCGACCGGCAGGGCCAGAAAAAGAAGCGGGCGGCGCGCATCGCTGCCGGGCCGGCCCAGCCGCTCCAGCGCCCAAAGGCCGAACGCGGCCAGCGCGAAGGTGTAGGCCAGCTTCATCCACATGCCGAAGCTGACCATGGCGGCATCGAAATCGTAACGCAGGCCCAGCCAGGCCAGCATCAGCACCGTGGACAGGGCCATGCCGATGCCCACGCCCAGCGCGATCTGGCGGGTCAGCGCGCCGGGTCGTACCGGTTCCAGCCCTTGCGTCAGATGGCCGATCAGATCATCGGTCTGCATCGCCATCTCCTTCCTGTATTGCCTGGTTCAGGCTTCGCACCGCGCGGTGCACCGTCACCTTCACCGCCGACTCCGACAGGCCGGTATCGGCCGCCACTTCGGCGACCGATGCCCCCTCCAGCTTGATCCGTTCGACCAGCCGCCGCTTGGCATCCGGCAGCCTGGCCAGCAGCTGCGTAACGTCGCGGCGCGCGGCGACGGCTTCGCTGTCGTCATGGCCGAACAGGTCGGTGGCTTCGTCCAGCGGCACGGTGGGCCGGCGACGGATGCGGCGGAATTCGTCGATCAGCTTGTAGCGCGCGATGCCGTAGACCCAGGCCGTGAAGGGCAGGGCGGGATCATAGGTGGCGCGCCGCGCATGAATGGCGATCAAGGTTTCCTGCACCGCATCCTCGGCCGCGCCGCCGTCCAGACGGCGCGCAAAATAACTCCTCAGGTGGCCGGTCAGCGCCGCCAGCAGCATCCGGTACCTGGCGGCGTCGCCCGCAAGGGCGGCCAGCATCCATTCCCGGTATTGCGCCTCCTGGGCGATCAAATACGGCTCCCGAAATGCAGAATTCGCCGGTTCGCGACGAAAGTTACAGCAAGGCGGGTTCCCGCGTAACCCAAGCCCGGCTCGCGCGTTTCCCAGACAGAGCCATTTTCAGGGAGACAGTCCCATGCAGCCTATCCGCACCATGGTGGCGGCAAGCGCCCTGTGCGCACCGCTTTTCGCACTGGCCATGCCGGCCTGTGCCCAGCCCTATAGTTCCCAGCCTTATGGATACGCGTCCGGCTATACGGACAACCAGACCGCGACCCGCGCGGCCTATGACCAGGGCTATCGCGACGCCGCGCGCGAATACGATGCCGACGCGCGCGCCTATGACCGTGCCCTGGCGGACTTCTACAATCCCCGGCCGGTTTATGATGCGCCCGAAACCGTGATCGTTTCCTCGGAGCGCCATTATGGCGAGACGACGGCCCAGGCCCATCCGTGGCACGGCAAGTACAATTTCTCGATGGATGGAACCAGCCATGTCGGCGGCTTTACCGAAGTCGGCCCCCACACCACCTGGGGCATGGCGGTCGGCAAGGCGGCGGGCGGTTCGACCGGCGGCTACTATTCGACCGGGCCTTAAGCCGAAGGCGGGCTATTTCGCCGATCGCAGGATTTCGGCGATCTCGTCGCGGCCCTCAGGGCCGTGGATCCAGTTCTCGGCAGCGGCCAGCGTCTCGAACTGAAGCGGCACCTTGTGCGGCTTGTTGCGGCCGGGCACCGGCACCAGCACCTCGAAGGTTCCGGCGAATCGCACATCCTTGGTTTCGGCGGCATAGGGCGGGGGCAGCTGGTTCTTTCTCTTTTCCTTCATGCTGCCCATGGCGCGGCTCCCGTTGCTGTTCGCCGGGCTTCTAGCACTTCCGCCCTTTAAGCGGCACCCCGTTTCTTGCGCCCGATTCCCAGCTTTTCCCGCCACAGGCGGGCCGGAATCTCCTCGATCTGGCCTTCGGCCAGCTGGCCAAGCTGGAAGGGGCCATAGGATATGCGGATCAGCCGCGCCACCTTCAGCCCCAGGCTTTCCATCACCCGCTTGACCTCGCGGTTCTTGCCTTCCTTCAGGCTGACCTTGGCCCAGGCATAGACGCCCTTGGCGCGTTCCAGGTCGGCCAGGATGGGGCCGTATTTGACCCCGTCGATGGTCACGCCCTGGGCCAGCTTTTCCAGGTCCTGCTGGGTCACCTTGCCGAACAGGCGCACGCGATAGACCCGGGTCCAGCCGGCGGAGGGCACCTCCATGCGACGGGCGATGTCGCCGTCATTGGTCAGAAGCAGCAGGCCCTCGGAATTGAAATCCAGCCGCCCCACCGACACCACCCGGCCCAGCGACTTGGGCAGGCCCGCGAAAACGGTCGGCCGGCCCTTTTCGTCCTTGTGGGTGGTCACCAGGCCCGAAGGCTTGTGATAGCGCCACATGCGGGCGGCTTCGGGCTGGGCCAGCGGCTTGTCGTCCACCGTGACCAGGTCGTTTTCGGTGACATTGCGCGCCGGGCTGGCGACCAGTTCGCCGTTCAGCTTGACCCGGCCCTCGGCGATCAGCTTTTCGGCGTCGCGGCGCGAGCAGATGCCCGCCCGGGCGATGACCTTGGCAATCCGGTCACCTTCTGGGGTGCGCTTTTCTGGCTTTTTGGGGGCGGGCACGCTAACTCCTGCGGCATGACGGATGACGAAGCCATAGCACTGGCGCTGGCCGAAGCGAAAGCGGCGGCAGCGCGCGGCGAGGTGCCGGTGGGCGCGGTGCTGCTGGGCGCCGACGGCACGCTGCTGGCACGCGACGGCAACCGCATCCTGGAGCGCAAGGATCCCACCGCCCATGCCGAGATGCTGGTGATGCGGGCGGGCGCCGCGGCCCTGGGCAATGAGCGGCTGCTGGGCACCACCCTCTATGCCAGCCTGGAGCCCTGCGCGATGTGCGCGGGCGCCATTGCCCTGGCGCGGGTGGCGCGGGTGGTCTTCGCCGCCGAGGACCCCAAGGGCGGGGCGGTCGTGAACGGCCCGCGCTTTTTTGAATCGCCGACCTGTCATCACCGGCCGCAGGTTGCGCGCGCCGGCGACGCGGACGCGGCCGGCGCGGTGCTGAAGGACTTTTTCCGGGCGCGGCGAACTTAGCTGTTCGCGGCCAGGAAGGCCTGGACCGTTTCGCGATCCTCTTTGGCGCGGTAGAGCAGCAGGAACAGCAGCGCGCAGATCATGGTCACGCCCGCCGCGATCAGGATCGCCGGGGTGAAAGAGTCGAACCGCTGCAAGACCACGCCCATCAGAATGGGCGAGCCGATGCCCCCGACATTGCCGACGAAATTGACAAAGCCGCTGGCGAAGCCCACGCCGCGCGGGCCCGCGATCTCGGCCGGATTGGACCACATCGGGCCCAGTACCGACATGGTGAAGGCATAGCCCAGCGACATGGCGCTGACCGAGGCATAGAGGTTGGAGACATTGACCGTCACCACCAGCGCCAGCGTGCCCAGAAGAAGCCCGCCGAAAATCACGATGCGGCGCGCCGCCACCGAATCCATGCCGCGATCGGTCATCGCGCGCACCAGCCGGCCAGCGCCCAGCACGGTGATGAGGCCGAAGATATACGGCTCCATCGCCATGATGCCCATCTGGCCCAGCGACATGTGATATTTCTCGGTCAGGTAGGTCGGGTACCAGGCCAGGAACATGAAGTTGATGAAGTCCAGGCCGAAATTGGCGGCGCCGACCGCCCAGATCGAGGGGCGTGCCAGCAGCATTTTGATATAGCCGGGCGGCAGGGGCGCATCGTCTTCCTTCACCTGGTCGTGGCGGATCCAGGCCAGTTCCTCGGGCGAGACGCGGGGGTCATCGGCCGGATCGTCCCTGGTGGTGAAATAGAAGATGGTGCCCAGCACGCCGGCGATCAGGCCGGTGAAGATGAAGGCCTCTTTCCAGCCCCACCAGGCGATGATGAAGGCGACAATGGGCGGGGCGACCGCCGCACCGATTACAAGCCCCAGATTCTGCAGCGACATGGCCTGGGAATATTCCAGGCGGGGAAACCAGCGCGCCAGAAGGATGGAGGCGGCGGGCCAGGTGATTGCCTCGGCCAGGCCGAAGGGAATGCGAAAGGCGATCCAGGCGCCGAAGGAGGTCGCGGTGGTGGTGGCGATGAGCAGCAGGCACCACAGCCACATGGCCCATAGATAGGTGCGCCGGGGCTTCGCCCATGCGGCGATCATGCCAGCGGGAATCTGGGCCAGGGCATAGGACCAGGAAAAGGCGGACAGGATCAGCCCCAGCTGCGTCGGGGTGAGGTTCAGTTCCTTCTGGAGCGTGGGGGCGGCGACCGAAAGGTTGGTGCGGTCCAGATAGCTCACGGTCACGATCAGGAAGACCATGAACATGACGCTCCAGCGGATGCGCGTCTTCGTCGCCTTCATGTTCCCAGCCCCGCCTGTTTTTCGATGGCCGGGAGTATAGGGGGAGGGCGCTGGCGAAAACCAGTCCGGGGGCGCCCGACTGGAATCAGAACCAGTGGGGGGCGAATCCGGGAAAGCCCAGCAGCAGCACTTCGCGTGCCGCGATCAGGCCGATCCCTGCGCCGATCAGCACGTCTGAGAGGAAATGCGCGGTCAACAATGCGCGCGTGACCGCCAGGATCGCGGCGACAACGAACCAGACCGGCCACAGCATCGGCCACACGCAGGTGAAGATCACCGCAACGCAGCAGATCGTCAGGGCGTGACCGGAGGGAAAGGAATTGTAGTCGGTGTTGAAGGCAAAGGGCATGAACCCGTAGAGCCCCATCTCCATGTCGTCGCGCGGGCGCCGCCGTCCCAACACCAGCTTGATCACATGCAGCACCAGGCTGCCCACCATCAGGCTGGCGATGAAGGCGATGGAATAGGTCACCATCATGTCGGCGTCGGTGTTCAGCAGGTCGAAGTGGCGGAACACCGCGGCGACGATCAGCGCCAGGACCGCGGCGGCCAGCCAGTGCCCGGCCTTGGCGTAATGGGTGATGGAGTCCAGCCGCTTGTGCGCGGTGGCGCTGACATGGTCATAGATGAAATGCGCCAGCCGGCGGTCGATCGCCAGTGCGGCGACGCCCAACAGAATGAAAATCAGTCCCGACCACAAAAGCATGAGATTATCTTTTTAGCGCCCGCCAGCCGATATCGCGACGGCAGAAGGCATCCTTCCAGTGGATCATGTCCACCGCTTCGTAGGCGAGGCTCTGTGCTTCGGCAATAGTGGCGCCGATGGCGGTGACGTTCAGCACCCGCCCGCCCACGGCGGTGATGTTGCCGTCGCTTGCGGCGGTCCCGGCATGGAAAACCGTGATGCCGGGCAGGGCGGTGGCCTTGTCCAGCCCTGTGATGACCTGGCCCTTTTCGTAAGCGCCGGGATAGCCCTTGGAGGCCATCACCACGGTCAGCGCGGCGTCATCGCGCCAGCGCACATCCGCCTTGTCCAGCGTGCCATCCCGCGCCGCCAGCAGCAGTTCCAGAAGGTCCGATTCCAGGCGCGGCATCAGCACCTGGCATTCCGGGTCGCCGAAGCGGCAATTGTATTCGACCAGCTTGGGGCCGTCCCTGGTGATCATCAGGCCCAGATAGAGCACGCCCATATAGGGCATGCCTTTCGCGGCGAAGGCCGCCACGGTGGGACGGATGAACTTGTCCATCGCCACCTGTTCCAGCGCGGGCGGCAGAACCGGCGCGGGACTGTAGGCGCCCATGCCGCCGGTGTTGGGCCCGACATCGCCGTCGCCGACGCGCTTGTGATCCTGTGCGCCGGCAAGGGGAATGACATGCGTGCCGTCGGACAAGGCGAAGAAGCTGGCCTCCTCGCCTTCCAGTAATTCTTCGACCACAATTTCGTGACCAGGAAGCCGAAGCCGCCCTCGAACATGAAGTCGATGGCCTTGTCGCTTTCGGCCTTGCTCGCGGCGATGATCACGCCCTTGCCCGCCGCCAGGCCGTCAGCCTTGATGACCACGGGAAAGCCCAGCGTCTCGGCATAGGTCTTCGCGGGCACAGGATCGGTGAAGCGGCGATAGCGGGCGGTGGGAATGCCCGCCTCGATGCAAAGGTCCTTGACGAAGCCCTTGGAGCCTTCCAGCACCGCGGCGGCCTTTGACGGGCCCAGGGCGCGAACGCCCGCATCTTCCAGAACATCCCACAGCCCGCCGACAAGCTGGGCATCGGCGGCGATGACGGCGAAATCGATTCCGGTTTCGCGCGCGAACCGGGCCAGGGCGGCGAAATCGGTGGCGGGGATGGGCACGCATTCGGCCACCTGCTCAATCCCGGCATTGCCGGGGGCGCAATACAGCTTTGTCAGGCGCGGGCTTTGGGCAAGTTTCCAGGCCAGCGCATGTTCGCGGCCACCCGATCCCACCAGCAGAACCTTCACTATCTTGCCCTCGTAATTTGCGGCCCCGACCCTGTATCATAAGGCCATGCGCGAAACAGCAGAATCGGTGGCTGGGGATAAGTCGGCCAAGGACGGCCTGCAGGGAAACCTGCCCGAATGGTCGGTCAGCGAGATTTCCACGGCCCTGAAGCGGATGGTCGAGGACCGTTTCGCCGTGGTGCGGGTGCGCGGCGAGATCAGTGGGCTGAAATTCCATTCCTCCGGTCATGTCTATTTCGACCTGAAGGACGACAAGGCGGTTCTGAATGCGGTGGTGTGGCGGGGTGTCGCCTCCCGGCTGAAGATGAAGCCGGAAGGCGGGGCCGAGGTGATCTGCACCGGCAAGCTGTCCACCTATGCCGGATCCTCGCGCTATCAGCTGATCGTCGAGCAGATGGAGCTGGCCGGCCTGGGCGCGCTGATGGCCATGCTGGAGGAGCGGCGCAAGCGCCTGGCCGCCGAGGGCCTGTTCGACGAAGCGCGCAAGCAGCCGTTGCCCTTCCTGCCCGAAGTGATCGGTGTGATCACATCGCCCACCGGCGCGGTGATCCGCGATATCATGCACCGGCTGACCGATCGTTTTCCGCGCCGCGTTCTGTTGTGGCCGGTGGCGGTGCAGGGCGAAGGCGCGGGCGCGCAGGTCGCCGCCGCCATTGCCGGCTTCAATGCGTTCGACGGCAAGGCGTTGCCCCGGCCCGATCTTCTGATCGTGGCGCGCGGCGGCGGATCGGTGGAAGACCTGATGGCCTTCAACGACGAGGCGGTGGTGCGCGCCGCCGCCGAAAGCAGGATCCCGCTGATCTCGGCGGTGGGCCATGAGACCGACACCACCCTGATCGATTATGCCAGCGACTGGCGCGCGCCCACGCCCACCGCGGCGGCCGAACGCGCGGTGCCGGTGCGCACCGAGCTTCTGGCCCTGACGCTGGAGCTGGAGCGGCGGCTGCTGCGCGGATTCGGGCGCGGCATGGAGGATCGCAAACGCCACCTGGCCCAGTTGGCGCGGCTGCTGCCGCGCGCCGAGACGCTGTTCGCCACGCCGCGCCAGCGGCTGGACATGGCGTCGGACCGGCTGCAGCATTCGCTGTCGCGCAACCTGCAAAGCCACAGCGCCCGGCTGGTGCAGGTGACGGCGCGGTTGCAGGCGCGGGTGTTGAAGGACCGGGCGAAGACCGCCGGCGAAAGGCTGGCGGCGCTTAGCCAGCGCGCGGCGCTGGCGCAGAAGACCCGGCTGGGGGCCGAGCGGCGGCGGCTGGAATCCCTGGCCCGGCTGCTGGACGGGCTGTCCTATCGCGGGGTGCTGGAGCGTGGTTTCGCGCTGGTGCGCGGCGCCGATGGCAGCGTGCGCCGCCGCGCCGCCCAGGTGACGCCGGGCGAGGCGCTCAATCTGACGTTTGCCGACGGCACGGTGAATATTGGTGCCGACGGCACGGCGAATACCGGCGCCGGCAGTGTGGACAAGGCCAGCCCTGAAAAATCTCCGCCGAAAAAGCCTGCGAAACCGCGCGCCAGGACGGGCAAGGGCCAAGATCAGGGCTCGCTTTTCTGAGCCCCGCTGCGGTATTCTGAGCCCATGAACATCATGGAACGCGACCAGGGTGAGGCGAAGCTTCACTATCTCGACGGCGAATATGAAGTGATCGTGCCGGGCGGCTATGTCACCTGTGCCGTCACGGCCACACAGATTCCGCTGGACGCGCTGCGCTATTGGAGCGTGGACCTGCAGGAAGCCTATGCCAGCCCCGACATCGCCACCCGGCGGATGCAGGAAAAGGGCCTGGTTCCCCGGTGATGCTGGCATGATCTTGCGGCGTGGCTTTCTGGCGGGCGGGCTTGCCGCCCTGTCCTGGCCTGCCAGCGCCCAGGATGACATTCGTTTCACCGTCAGCGGATCGATGGAGCAGGGCAGCCTGGCCATTGGCCAGGCCCCGGCCGGTTCGCTTGTGTCGCTGGACGGACGCCCGCTTTCCGCCACCACGGATGGACGTTTCTGTTTCGGCTTCGGACCGGACCAGACGGATGCGTCGCTGATCACCGTGCGCTATCCCGATGGCGGGGGTGACAGCCGCCGCTATACGCCCACGGTGCGCCAGTATGAGGAGCAGCGGGTCAACGGCCTGCCGCAGAATACCGTGACCCCGCCACCGCAGGTGCGCGCGCGCATCGAACGCGAGGCGGAGGCGATCTATCTGGCGCGGCTGTATGACAGCCCCGGCAGCGATTTTCTGTCCGGCTTCGACTGGCCCGCGCCGGGCATCGAAAGCGGGGTGTTCGGCAGCCGCCGCATCGACAATGGCGTGCCCATGTCGCCGCATTACGGCGTGGACATGGCCGCGCCCACCGGCACGCCCATTCATGCCCCCGCCGACGGGCTGGTGCGGATATCCGCCGATCATTACCTGAATGGCGGCTTCACCCTGATCGATCACGGCCAGGGCGTTTCAACCGCCTATCTGCACCAGAGCGCGCGGTTGGTGCGCGAAGGCCAACCGGTTCGGCGCGGCCAGATGATCGGGCGCATCGGTGCGACGGGGCGGGCGACCGGCCCGCATCTGCATTGGGCGATGAACTGGTTCGAGACGCGGCTGGACCCGTCGCTTTCGACGCGAAAGCCCAAGCCCGATCCGCTTTAGCGCGGCTTGCCCACCAGGCATTTGCCGTCGCCGCTTTCGAACACGGTATGGGCATTGGCGGCAAAGAATTCGTCGAAGGCCTGGCGCACTTCCGGCCACTTTTCCTTGCCCAGCAGGCCCTGCACGAAGCCAGCCTTGAAATAGTCGTCGCCGATCAGGATGCCGCCGGGCGCCAGCTCAGGCCACCAGGCCTTCAGGTCGGCCATGACCGAAGCATAGTCGTGGCCTGCATCGATGTGCAGCACATCGGGGCGCAGACCGCGCATCTTCAAAAGCTCATAGGCGTTGATGCTGTCCAGCGGCAGCGGCACGACATAATCTGTGAGGCCTTCATGGCAGACATTCGCCAGGAACTTGCGATAGAGCCGCGGATGGCCGAATTCGAAGTCCATGTCGGCGACGAACTTCTCCTTGTAATGCTCCGCCGATCCCAGCCAGGTGTCGATGGCGATGATCGCGCCGTCCAGGCCAAGCCGCTGCATTTCCTTCGCCATGGTGACGACGGAGGCGCCTTTCCACACGCCGACCTCGACCACCACGCGCGGGCGCACTTCGCCAATGGCGCGCGTCAGATAGGGGTGGCCGGAATGCCAGCCCTGCAGGTCGCGGGGAATGTCTTGCCAGGCAAAACCCGCAAACGGCTCGCGGCCGAAGAACAGCGTGTCCAGGATCTGCTGGCGTGCGGTCATGCGGGGCGCTCTTTGGGCCAACGATTGTGAATCCACAGCCACTGGGACGGCGCTTCGCGCACCATCTCCTCGATGCGCAGGGTGATGGCGGCAGTCAGCGCCAGCGTGTCCCTGGCCTCGTCGCCGGTGGGCGTGAAGTCGGGGCCGGGGCGCACCACGATGTCGAAATGCGCGCCGTTCACCCGCCGGTTGGAGGCGAACAGGATGCGCGCGCCCAGCTTCAGCGCCAGCGCGGCGGGAGCGGGCGTGGTCATGGCATCGCGGCCGAAGAAGGGCACCGGTACGCCTTCGTTCAGCTTCTGGTCGGCCAGCATGAACAGCGCCTTGCCGGCGCGAAGCTGACCGATCATGCGGCGCATGGCGTTGTGCTTTGCGATCTGGTTCTTCGGGCCCAGCAATCCGCGCTGCTTTTCGAGATAGCGCGCGACATGAGGATTGTTGGGCGGGCGCACCACGGTGGCGCCTTCAAAGCCCAGCAGGTTGCCGGTAATGGGCATCATCTCCCAGTTGGCCAGATGGCCCGACAGGAACATCACGCCCTTGCCGTCGGCCATGGCCGAAACCGCCTGGGCGCGATCGGTGACGCGGATGCGCGGATTGGGTCCGGTGTTGGTGAAGGAATCCAGATGGGGATATTCGGCGACGACGCGGCCCAGATTGTCCCACATCGCAATGCGGATGGCGTCGCGCTCGGCCTGGCTTTTTTCCGGGAAGGCGGCGGCCAGGTTGGCGCGCGCCACCCGGTCGGGCGGCAGGCGCGAAAAGACATTGCGCCCGATCCAGCCGCCCAGCGCCGAGGCGGCATCCGGGCCCAGGACGCGGAACAGGCCCATGAAGGCAAAGAACAGCGCCGCTTCCGCGCCGTAGCGCAGCCTGTCGGCCAGGGATAGCGATCCGTCTTTCATGGTGGCTTTGCGGCTAAACTGGCGGTGCGGCCAAGTCAAGCAATTGCGCCATCAGGGCGTCCAGCCCGGCATCGTCCGCAAACCGGGCCTGCACCTTCAACACGCGGATTCCCTCGCGCTGCTGCGGCGTCAGGCGGACGAAATCCTTTTCCGTCGTGACCAGCTGGACCTGGCCTGCGATGATCTTGAGCTGCTCGATTTCGTCGGGCTCATAGGGGTGATGGTCGGCAAAGAAGCAGCTTCCCACCACGTCCGCGCCGCCCTCCTGCAGGGAGGCGACGAATTTCTCCGGCCGGCCGATGCCGGCGAAAGCGAAGACCGGCTGGCCGGCAAAGGGCGCCGTCTCGGCCTGCAGATGCGCGCGCAGGACCGGGCCGCGATAGGCGCCCAGATCGGGTTCGCCATCGCCCACCAGGATGACGGCATCGGCGCGCGCCAGGCCCTGGGCCACCGGCTCGCGCAGTGGCCCGGCGGGGATCATCAACCCGTTGCCGAACCCGGTCTGGGCATCCACCACCACCAGAGACAGGCTTTTCTTCAGGGTGAAATTCTGATGGCCGTCATCCATCACGATCGCGCTTGCGCCTTTTTCCACGGCAAAGCGCGCGCCGGCGGCGCGGTCGCGCGAAACCACGGTGGGCGCGGTGCGCGTCAGCAGCAGCGCCTCATCGCCCATTTCGCGGGCGCGGTGGCCGCGCGCGGCCTGAACTGGGCCCTTCGCGGTGCCGCCATAGCCGCGGGTCAGAAACCAGGGCCGGTGGCCGCGCACCATCAGCGCGCGCGCGATGGCGATGGCGATCGGGGTCTTGCCGCTGCCGCCCGCCGTCAGGTTGCCGACGCAGATCACCGGCACACCCGGATCGAAGGGCGTGGCATGGCGCGCCTTCCACGCCACCGACGCGCCATAAAGGCGGCCCAGCGGCGCCAGCACAGTGGCCAGCGGCCCGCCCGATTTCCAGAAATCAGGCGCGCGCATCGATCAGGGTCCGAAGCGCGGCGATGGTGCGTGCCACCGCGCCCGACAATGTGGATGCGCCGATGGCGGCATTCTCGCCCGCCGCCTTCGCGGCTTCCGAATCCGTGAAAAGCCGCGCGGCCTGGGCCGCGATGTCGCCGCTGGATTCGACGCGGCCAAATCCCTGCGCGCCCAGCACGGCGTCGAAAGCGGTGATGGCGCTGCTGGTATGCGGCCCGGCCAGGACGGCGCAATGCAGCTTTGCCGGTTCCAGCGGATTGTGTCCGCCCAGCGGCACCAGCGTGCCGCCCAGGAAACAGAAGGGCGCCAGGCGATAGAACAGCCCCAGCTCGTTCAGCGTGTCGGCGATATAGACCTGGGTGGCTGCGGTGATGGCATTGCCTGCGCTGCGCCGCGCCGGGGTGCGATGGCCGCACAGCATGGCGATGTCGCCGGCGCGCTCGATATGGCGCGGCACGATGATGGTCAGAAGATCGCCGAAGCGCGCGCGCAATGTGTCGTGCGCCGGCAAAACGGTTTCGTCCTCGCCCGGATGGGTCTGGGCGGCCAGCAGCACCGGGCGGTTGCCGATCTGCTGTTTCAGCGCCGCCAGCGCGGCCTCGTCGGCGGGCAGGGGCGGAGCGTCGGCCTTCAGGCTGCCCATGACCTCAACCTGGCGCGCGCCCAGCATGGCGAAGCGCTCGCCAAAGGCTTCGTCCTGGGCCAGCACCAGGTCGAAGGCGCCCAGCAGCGCCGCCACGCTGGCCTTTGCCGTCTGCCAGCGCCGTGCCGAGCGTTCGGAAATGCGCGCATTGACCAGCGCCAGGCGCACGCCGCGCGCCGCCGCCGCAAGGATCAGGTTGGGCCACAGATCCGATTCCACGAACAGGCCGGCATCGGGCCGCCAGTGATCCAGGAAGCGTGCGACCGCGCCGGGCGTGTCCAGCGGCACATACTGATGCAATGCACCGGATGGCAGACGCGCTTTCATCATGGTGGCGCTGGTGACCGTGCCGCTGGTGACCAGCACATGGGTATCGGCCTCGGCCAGCAGCCGTTCGATCAAAGGCAGCGCCGACAGGCTTTCGCCCACGCTGGCGCCGTGAATCCAGACCAGCCGGCCTTCGGGACGGGGCAGGGCGGCATGGCCCAGCCGCTCGCGGATGCGGGCGCGATCTTCCTTACCGCGCGCGGCGCGCTGGGCCAGGATCAGCGGCGCGACCGGCGAAAGCAGGCGCGTGGCCAGGCGCCAGGCCGCCAGCCCCAGGGGACGCCTTGGCGTGCTCATGACGCGGCCTCGTCCAGGGCGTGGCTGTACAGGCTGGCATACAGGCCGCCGCCGGCCATCAGGCTGGTATGGGTGCCCATCTCGACCACCTGGCCCTGGTCCAGCACATAGATGCGGTCGGCATCGACCACGGTGGACAGGCGGTGGGCGATGACGATGGTGGTGCGGTCCTTCATCAGCCGGGTCAGGGCTTCCTGCACGCGGGCCTCGCTGGTGGTGTCCAGCGCGCTGGTGGCTTCGTCCAGCAGCAGGATGGGGGCGGCGCGCAGCATGGCGCGGGCGATGGCGATGCGCTGGCGCTGGCCGCCCGACAGTTTCAGGCCGCCTTCGCCGACCTTGGTGTCATAGCCTTCGGGCAGCTCCATGATGAAATCATGGGCGGCGGCGTCGCGCGCAGCCGCCTCGATCGCGGCGCGCGTGGCGCCCGGAAGACCCAGCGCGATATTGTCGGCAATGCTTTCGTCGAACAGGATGGCTTCCTGGGTGACGATGGCGATGGCCGCGCGCAGCGATTCCATGGTCACGCCCTGAATGTCCTGGCCGTCGATGGCGATGGTGCCGCCATCGGCTTCATAGAAGCGCAGGATCAGGTTGAAGATGGTGCTCTTGCCGGCGCCCGACGGGCCGACCAGCGCGACCTTCTGGCCCGCCGGCACTTCCAGCGTGACGTTTTTCAGCGTCGGTCCGGCATCGGGATGATAGGCGAAGCTGACATCGTCGAAGCGCACCGCGCCCGCCTTGGCCGCGACGTTCAGCGTGCCCGCGCCGGGCCTGTCGACAATCTCGGCCCGGGCGTCGATGGCGTCGAAGATGCGCGCGGCCGCGGCGATGCCGGTCGAGACGGTGGGCCACAGCTGCGACAGGTTGCGGACCGGCTGCTGGGCCAGCAGCAGCGCGGTCAGAAAACCGGCAAAGGCGTTGAAGGTCAGGTGGCCGTGCAGGTTCTGCCAGCCGGCCACCAGCAGCACCATGGCGATCATCGCCCCGGCGAACAGGTCGGTGACGGGGGCGGCGGCGGCGCGCAGGCGCACCACCTTGAGCAGGGTGGCAAGGCGGGTGTTCAGCCGTGCATTCACCCGTTCGGCGCTGTGCGCTTCCAGCCCATAGGCCTTGATGATGCGCCGTCCGTCCATCGCCTCGGACAGGACGGTGGACAGATCGCCGGTGTCCTGCATGCCGCGCGTGGCGGCGCGGCGGATCGATCCGCCCAGCCGCTCCATCGCCCAGGCCACGCCCGGAATCACGATCAGCGCCAACAGGCCAAGCTGCCAGTCGCTGATCAGCACATAGGCCAGGAAGATGACCAGCTGCACCGATTCCAGGAAGACCGAGGCCAGGCCCACCGTCAGCGCATCGCGCATCAAGGTGGCGTCATAGAGGAAGTTGGCGATGAACTGGCCCGAATGCACCGCGTTCAGCGCCGCCAGGTCGCGGTTGATCAGCGAACCGAACATGTCGGTCTGTGCGGCGGCGACCGTTCTTTCGCTGAGCGAATCCAGGGTCGCGCGGCCGAAATAGAGGCTGGCGGCACGCAAGGCCACGATGCCGACCGCCATCAGGGCCAGCGGGATCAGCCAGTCCTCCTTGTGGCGGATGAAGATCTGTTTGACTTCCCAGTTCACCAGCACCGGGACCAGGCCGTTCATCACGCTGGTGAACAGCATGCACAGGATGGCCAGGGACAGCAGGCCCCATTGGCCGCCGACATAGTCGCGCAGCAGCCGGGCGATCACCGCGCCGGTTTTCATGTCGAGGGGGCCCGTCACGGGCCGGGGTTTGCCCGTTGAACGCATCGGCCCGCGATTTAGCACGCGCGGGGGAGCGGGCGCGAGAGTGAAAAAGCCAAATCAGCGCAATTGGTTAGTGTTCGTGATCGTCGTCCGGCTCCATCAGCCGGTGCATATGGACAACGAAATAGCGCATCTGGGCATTGTCGACCGTGGACTGGGCCTTGGCCGCCCAGGCTTTCTTCGCCTCGGCGAAGTTGGGATACATGCCCACGAAATCCAGATTGTTCAGGTCCTTGAACACGATCTCGTCGGTGGATTCCAGTTCGCCGCCGAACACGAAATGCAGAAGCTGCTTGGGCTGGCTTTTCGTCATGACCGCTCCATGTGTCGCCGTCTGGGGTTGCCATCTCGGCTGCTGCGCCGCACCATTGAAGCCCAATCGGGAAAAAGGCCCACCGTTCTTATTGTCGCAGCCGGGCCACCAACTGGATGATTTCTGTATGCAGTTTGGTGTTCGCCGCGACCAGGCTGGGCTGGATCGCGCCGGCATTGTTGTAGCGCAGGGGGCGGCCTTCCAGGTCGCTGACCGTCCCGCCCGCCTCGCTCAGGATGACGTCGGCCGCCGCCAGGTCCCAGTCGCGCTTGGCTGAAAGGCTGACGCTGGCATCGGCGCTGCCGTCGGCGACCAGCGCCAGGCGATAGGCGAGGGAATTGCGGTTGTGTACATCCATGGGCGGCCAGGGCGCGCGTGTCAGCACCTCGCGGTTGCCCAGCATGTGGCAGCCTTCCAGCCGGTCGCGCCCGCCCACCCGGATAGGCGTGCCGTTGCGGGTGGCGCCATGACCGGCGCGGGCGGCATAGAGTTCGTCGCTTGCCGGATTGTAGACAACCCCGCAGGCCGCGCGGCCGTCGACCACCACGGCGGCGCAGATGGTGAAGTGCGGGCGCCCCTTCAGGAAGGCGATGGTGCCGTCGATGGGATCGACCACGAAGACCCGCGCGCGCGACAGGCGTTCATCGTCGTCGGTGCTTTCCTCCGACAGCCAGCCATAGTCCGGCCGCGCTGCGGTCAGCGTCTCGCACAGGAAGCGGTTGACGGCGATGTCGGCCTCGGTGACGGGGCTGCCGCCTTCCTTGCGCCAGCTGCGGTAATCGGTGCCGAAAAAGCCCAAGGCAATGTCGCCCGCTGCCCGGACGGTGGTTTCCAGAAGCGCCAGGTCTTCAGGAACCGGCAATCGTCATCCCCTCTATGCGGACCGTGGGGGCATTGGTGCCGTGGCGGAATTCAAGGTCGCTGGCCGGGGTCAGCTTCGCGAACATGTCTTTCAGGTTGCCCGCGATGGTCACTTCGGACACCGGATAGGCGATCTTGCCTTTTTCGATCCAGAAGCCGGCGGCGCCGCGGCTGTAATCGCCGGTAACGCCATTGACGCCCATGCCCATCAGCTCGGTGACATAAAAGCCCTGTTCGATGTCGCCGATCAGGTCTTCGGGCGAAAGTGTGCCCGGCGCCAGGTACAGGTTGGTGATGGAGGGCGAGGGCGGACCGCCGGTGCCGCGCGCGGCATGGCCGGTGGTCTGGAGGCCAAGCTGGCGGGCGCTGGCGCAATCCAGCAGCCAGCTTTGCAGCACGCCGTCCTCGATCAGGGCCAGGCAGTTGTTGGCCACGCCTTCGCCGTCGAAGGGCTTGGAGCGCAGGCCGCGCACGCGGTGCGGGTCGTCGATGATCTGGATGCCCGGCGCGAAAATCCGTTCGCCCATCCTGTCCTTCAGAAAGGACACGCCGCGGGCGATGGAGGCACCGGAAATCGCGCCGGAGAAATGCCCCAGAAGGCCCGCCGCCTCGTCTGGATGGAACACGACCGGCACGGCCTGGGATTTGACCTTGCGCGGGTTCAGCCGCCGCACGGCCTTTTCGCCCGCGGTGCGCCCGACATCGGCGGCCTTGCGCATGTCGCCGGCATGGCGCGCGGTGACATAGTCATAGTCCCGTTCCATGCCGGTGCCTTCGCCGGCCAGCACCGCAACGCCCAGGCTGTGGCTGGTGCCCGCATAGCGGCCATAAAATCCGGTGCTCGTGGCCAGCGCCACGGCATGGCGGGTAAAGGAGGCGCCGCCGCCTTCCGAATTGGTCACGCCGGGAACCGCCATGGCGGCGGCTTCCACGTCGCGCGCCCAGTCGATCATCTGTTGCGCGGCGGGCTCGACCGGGTCTTCCAGGTCCAGGGCGGGAATGTCCTTTGCCAGCCGGTCCTGCGGGGCGAGGCCCGCGAATTTGTCCTCCGGCGCCAGCCTGGCCATGGCCACGGCACGGCCCGGCAGTTCGCCCAGGGCGGCGGCGGAGAAATCGCTGGAGGAGACGAAAGCCACCTTCTGGCCGACAAAGACCCGCAGGCCCAGGTCATAGCTTTCGGCCCGCTCCACATCCTCCAGCTTGCCCAGCCGGTAGGAGACCGAGGAGGAGACGCCTTCGACATACAGTGCGTCGGCTGCGTCGGCCCCCGCTTTCTTGGCGGCATCGATCAGGGACCCGAGGATTTCCTGGGAATTGCGGGCGGTCTTTTGGGGTGCGCTCATGCCCCCTCCGATGCCGGGAATTGCGGCCCGGGTCAAGGCGGGGCCGGTTTGCCGGCTAGGGGGCCCGCGTCGCCGGGGCAGGGGGCGGCGCAGACGTCTTCGTGGTTGCCGACTTGGGCGGACCGCTGGCTTCGGTGATGTAGAGCCTGCGTTCGCCGAAGGAGGCAAACAGATGCAGCTTGGACAGGATGTTCATGCCGATGACGATGTGCGCCGGTGAGCGGTCACGCAGGTTTGCAAGCCGTGTATCGGTCCTGCGGATACGGCGGGCATATTGCGCGGGATTGTATGGGTAAATGACGAAATGGGGATTGGTCACCGTGACGCCGTCAAACACCAGGTTTGAGAATGTGTGTTCAAAGGTGTCCGGGTCCGCCATGACGTTGGCGGGACGTTCCGAACCGGGCGAATTCGCGTCGATGCCAAACGCACCCTGGGCAATGTCCGACTGGATTCTGGAATAGGGGCTGGTGCTGATCTGTGCCGGCACGCTCTTGTCATCCAGGGTGACCGGAACCCACATTTGCTCGAAACGCTTCAGATAGCCGGCATAGCCGGTACGGCTTTCGCTGGAGGTGGGCTGGAACTCGCTGAGGGGCACCATCGAAACCGCCACATGCTTCCAGTAGATGACCTGGCCCAGGCAATGGTCCTGGGAAAACAGGTTCATCTTGCCGGCGGCGAAATCGAATTCCACGTCGAAATGGGACAGGATATCCGCGCCCATATAGCCCACCACGTCGGTGTTGGACGATTCGGAGGGCGGCAGGACCATGAACTGGCCATGGCCGATATGAGCGCCGCCGACCGACAGGTCGTCGATGACGACATAGCTTTCCGAACTCTGGCTGCGGTCGTTGATCAGCACCACGCGGGCGTCGTGAATCTCCTTGAGGCCCAGTGCGGCCGCGCCCTCCGGGGTCAGGCTGGTGACGCCGCCCGCGGTGGAGACCAGAAACTTTGCCGGCTTTCCGTTGGCCAGAAGATTGGCGTAGACATGGCCATCCTGATAATCGAGATCGACCGAGCCGAGCATCTGCAGCGGCTTGCAGTCCTCGGCCGACAGTGCCGGCTGAATGCAGACAGACAGAAGCGCGAGCAAGCCCCCGATGATGGAATAGCGCATGTCCCCTCCCCATATTTTTGGGAATACTAATCCCAAAAAATCAGGGACGTCTATTTCCAGATCGGTTTGCCGTTCCCCGGCAGGCCCAGGCTGGCCCAGCGATCGGTGACCTTGGCGATCACATCGGGGTCCATTTCGATCTTTTTGCCCCATTCGCGGTGGGTTTCGGGCGGCAGCTTGTTGGTCGCATCCAGCCCGATCTTGGAGCCCAGCCCGCTTTCGGGCGAGGCGAAGTCCAGATAGTCGATGGGCGTATGCTCGATCATGGTGACGTCGCGGGCCGGATCCATGCGGGTCGAGACGGCCCACATCACGTCCTTCCAGTCGCGCGCATCGATGTCGTCATCCACCACGATGACCCATTTGGTGTACATGAACTGGCGCAGATACGACCACACCGCCATCATCACCCGCTTGGCATGGCCGGGATACGCCTTCTTCATCGACACCACGGCGATGCGATAGGAACAGCCTTCGGGCGGCAGCCAGAAATCGACGATCTCCGGAAATTGCTGCTTGATCAGCGGCACGAAGACTTCGTTCAGCGCCTCGCCCAGAATGGAAGGCTCGTCCGGCGGCCGCGCGGTATAGGTAGAAAGATAGACCGGATCGCGCCGCATGGTGATGGCGGTGACAGTGAAGACGGGGAACTGCTCCACCGAATTGTAATAGCCGGTATGGTCGCCATAGGGCCCTTCGGGCGCGTAGTCGGACAGCGAGACTTCACCCTCGATCACGATCTCGGCCTCGGCGGGCACCTTCAGGGGCTGCGACACGCAATCGGCCAGTTCGACGCGGCTGCCCCGCAGCAGCCCCGCGAACTGATACTCCGACAGGGTCTCGGGCACCGGCGTCACCGCGCCCAGGATGATGCCGGGATCGGCGCCGATCACGGCGGCGGCGGGCAGGGGGGCGGTCTTTTCCTTGCCCCAGCGCTGGTGATGCTGTGCCCCGCCGCGATGCTTGAGCCAGCGCATGATGGTCTGGTTCCTGTTCAGAACCTGCATGCGGTAGATGCCGAGGTTGTAATTGTCCTCGCGCGCGTCCGACGGGCCTTTGGTCACCACGAGCGGCCAGGTGATCAGCGGCGCCGGCTCGCCCGGCCAGCAGGTCATCACCGGCAGCTTGTTCAGGTCGATGTCGTCACCACGCAGCACCACCTCCTGGCAGGGCGGGCGCGACACGGTTTTCGGCTTCATCGCCAGCACCGTCTTGACCAGGGGCAACAGCTCCGCGGCCTCGCCCAGGCTGCGCGGCGGCTGGGGCTGGCGCAGCTGGGCCAGAAGCTCGCCCACCTCGCGCAGGTCCTGCGCGGTCGTCCGTTCGACACCACCCATGGTCACGCCCTGTGCGACCCGGCGCACCGTGCCGAACAGGTTCACCAGCACCGGCATGTCGCTGATGCTGCCGTCGGCGCGGATGGGCTTTTCGAAGATCACCGCGGGGCCGCCCTCGGCGATCAGGCGGGTCTGGATCTCCGTCATTTCCAGCACGGTGGAGACGGGTTCTTTCACGCGCACCAGCGCCCCGTCTTTTTCAAGGCGGGTCAGGAAATCGCGCAGGGATTTGTAGCTCATTCGGCGGGCAGGTTCTTGATGTGATAGCGAGGCGGATGTGCGTGGGCAGCGCTGTAGAAGAAATAGATGGCCAGGCCGATCACTGTCCAGGCCGCCAGCCGCAGCCAGGTGTCGCCGGGCAGGAACACCATCATGAACAGGCACATGAACACGCCCAGGGGCGCGGTGACCCAGACCAGGGGGGTGCGGAAGGGCCGACGCGCACGCGGCGCGCGCACGCGCATCACCATCACGCCGATGCAGACGATGGTGAAGGCCGCCAGCGTGCCGATGGAGACCAGCTCGCCCAGAATGTCGATGGGCAGCGCACCCGCCAGCATGGCGGCGAAGATGCCGGTGACGATATTGCCCTTGAAGGGGGTGCGGAACTTGGGATGGATCAGGCTGAAGGCGGGCGGGATCATGCCGTCCTTGGACATGGCATAGAAGACGCGGCTCTGGGCCAGCAGCAGCACCAGCACCACCGAGGACAGGCCGACGATGGCGCCGATATTGACGAAGGGCGCCAGCCAGATGGTGCCGGGCAGGGCCTCGACCGCCTGGCTGACCGGATGGGCCACGTTCAGCGTCTGATAGGGCGCGATGCCGGTCAGCACATAGCTCATCAGCATGTAGAGGACGGTGCAGATCAGCAGCGAGCCCAGCATGCCCAGCGGAATGTCGCGCTGGGGATTGCGCGCCTCCTGCGCCGCCACAGACACGGCATCAAAGCCGATATAGGCGAAGAAGATCACGCCGGTGGCGCGGAACACGCCGGTCCAGCCGAAATGGCCGACCTCGCCGGTGTTGGGTGGAATGAAGGGCGTGTGGTTGGCGGGCACGATATAGGCAAAGCAGCCGAAGATCACCGCCAGCACGATGGTCAGCTTGATGACCACCATGGCGTTGTTGAAATTGGCGCTGGTCTTCACGCCGACGATCAGGATCCAGGTGATGAGGCCGATCAGCACCACGGCCGGCAGGTTGACGATCGTGCCGGTCAGCGACATGTCGGCAAAGCCGTGCCCGGCCAGCGGCGCGCTGGCGAAGGCGGCGGGAATGGGCAGGCCCAGTCCGGTGAGAAAGTTGTTCAGATAGCCCGACCAGCCCACCGCCACGGTGGAGGCGGCGGCCAGATATTCCAGCACCAGGTTCCAGCCGATGATCCAGGCGATCAGCCGTCCCAGCGTGGCATAGGTGTAGGTATAGGCACTGCCCGCCACGGGGATCATGCTGGCATATTCGGAATAGCACAGGCCGGCGAACAGACAGCCCAGACCGGCGATGGCGAAGCTGAACACCACGCCCGGCCCGGCATAGCCGGCGGCGGCATGGCCGGTCAGCACGAAGATACCCGCGCCGATGATGCAGCCGATGCCCAGCGAGATCAGATGCAGGGGCCCCAGCGCACGCTTCAGATCGTCATCGGTTTCCGGATGTGGATTGTCTGCGATCTGCGTCATGCTGTGCCCCGGCTTTCGACCCGGCGCCACTGTGGCAGAGGCAGGAGCCGGGGACTAGCCCCCGCCGGTCAGGCCACCGCGCAGCAGCCGGAACACGCCGGTCTCGCGAATCTCGCGGTCTTCGACCTCACGCGTGGTGGGCACGGTATAAAGGGCCAATCTTTCCACGCCCTGTCTTGGGAAATAGCTGCGGCCGGGATCGCCCAAAAGCACATCGGCGCTGGTGGCGTTCAGCCAGGCCAGCAGCCGTGTCGCCAGCGGGCGCTCGTAAAACAGGTCGCCGACCAGAATCACGTCCCGGTCGCTTTGCGTGTCGATGACATCCTGCGTGGTGGTGGCGATGGCGCAGCCATTGGCCGCCGCGTTCAGACGGGCGGCGGCGCAGGCAAATGTGTCGATGTCGGCGGACAGCACGTCGGCCGCGCCGGCTTTGGCGGCGGCGATGCCCACCAGCCCGGAGCCCGCGCCCAGGTCCAGCACGCGCTTGCCGCGCACGGTTGCGGGATTGTCCAGCACATGACGCGCCAGCGCCTGGCCGCCCGCCCAGGCAAAGGCCCAATAGGGCGGGGGCACGCCGATAGCCGCCAGTTCCTCTTCGGTCTTGCGCCACAACGGCACGACCTCGCTGGCCAGGTAGAGGCGAATTTCCGGCACCAGCGGCGGGGCCTCCAGCACGGCATTGGCGCGGATGAAATCCTCCGGCGTCATGTCAGAGGCCGTGCAGGAACAGGAACATCACCCCCAGCGCCACCAGCACGGTGCCGCTGATGCGCTCGCGCACAGCCGCATGGCGCGCGGCGCGTTGTCCGCCCGCCGCCGCCAGCCAGCCATAGGCGGACAGGATGCTGCTTTCCCCGATAAAGGTGATGACGAACATCAGCACATATTGCGGCATCAGCGGGCGGGCGGTGTCGATGAACTGGGGCAGCAGCGCGCCGAAGAACAGCAACGCCTTGGGATTGCCAAGCTGGGTCAGCATCGCCTGAACATAAGGCCCGCGCGTCAGCTTCGGGCCCCTGGCTTCGGGCGCGGGGTGAAAACTGGCCCACAATTCCGACGCCCCCAGCCAGATCAGATAGCCGGCGCCCAGAACGCGGATGGCGGTGAAGGCCAGCGGAAAGGCGGCAACCAGCGCCCCCAGCCCCGCGACCGAGGCGACATACCAGATGCTGTTGCCGGTCTGGGTGCCGCAGATGGCGGCCAGCGCGGACCGGAAGCCGCCGCGAAAGCCATAGGCCGAGATCAGCATCACGGTCGGGCCGGGCGTCAGGGAAAAGACCAGCTCCGCCGTGACGAACAGCGCCAGCCGATCCCAGGACATGATCGTGAAATGCATGGCGCAAACTGGGGCGGTCCTTGATGCTTGGCAAGAGGCGCGGTTGGCCAGGCCCGCGGTTGGCAAGAGCGCCCGATGGCGCAACACTGGCGGGGGAGGTGGAAAATGGACCGTCCGTTCGACAGCTTCGCGCAATTCTATCCCTTCTACCTGGCCGAGCATTCGGTGCGCGGCACCCGGCGGCTGCACTTTGTGGGGTCGGTGCTGGCGCTGGCCTGTTTGGCGGCGCTGGTCTTCACGGGCGAGCCGTTATGGCTGCTGGCGGGGCTGGTATGCGGCTATGGCTTTGCCTGGTTCGCCCACCTGATGGTGGAAAAGAACCGCCCCGCCACCTTCCGCTATCCGCTCTACAGCTTCATGGGCGACTGGGTGATGTTCTGGCAGATGCTGACGGGTAAGATTCCGTTTTAGCGCGCCGCGTCTCACCCAAACCATGACGCGCAAAGCAGTGCCAGGGCGATCAGGGCGCCGGTCTCGCGGTTGGATCGGAACAGCCTGAGACAATTTTCATTGTCGTCGATCTTGAGCGCGCGCACCTGCCACAGCAGATGGCCGCCCGCCAGCAGCATCAGCGGCGCAAAGGGCCAGCCGGTGTGTTCGGTAAAGCCCGCCGCCAGCACCAGCGTGAAGCAGACCGCATAGAAGCCCTGCACCCATTTGCCGGTGGCCGCGCCCAACAGGCGCGCGGTGGACTTCACCCCGATCAGCTCGTCGTCTTCCTTGTCCTGATGGGCATAGATGGTGTCATAGCCCATGGTCCAGAAGAACAGCCCGGCATAGAGCATCACATCGCCCACATCGATGCGCCCGGTCTGGGCGGCGAAGCCCAGCAGCGCCCCCCAGTTGAAGGTCAGGCCCAGCCAGGCCTGGGGCCACCAGGTGATGCGCTTCATGAAGGGATAGGCCGCCACCAGCAAAAGCGACGACACGCCCAGCGCCACCGCGAACCAGTTGAGCTGCAACAGGATGACTAGCCCGATCAGGCACTGGGCGACAAGGAACGCCGCCGCCTGTTTCACGCTGACCGCGCCCGACGGAATGGGGCGCCCGCGGGTGCGCGCCACGCCCGCATCGATGTCGCGGTCGACAATGTCGTTGAAGGTGCAGCCGGCGCCGCGCATCACCAGCGCGCCGATGCCGAACAGCGCCACGTACCAGATGTCGCGCCAGTCCAGGAAACGGCGCTCATCGGCGGCGGCGCCCAGGATCAGCCCGAACACGCAGGGCCAGTAGAGCAGCCAGGTGCCGATGGGCCGGTCCAGCCGCGCCAGCCGGGCATAGGGCTGCCAGCGCGCGGGCAGGTGATCCACCAGATTGGCGGGCACGGCATCGGCGGGTGTGGTATGCGGGGCGGCTTGCGAAGTCATAGAGATCAAGTGTGCCATGGCTGAGAATTTGAAAGAAGCGGGTGGCCTGAAAGAAGCTGGCGGCAAGGTCCGGCTGTATGTTACCGCGCCTCTGGGCGGCGATGCCACCGTGGCGCCGGACGAGGGCCAGGCACATTACCTGCTGCATGTGATGCGCGCCAAGGCGGGCGATCGCGTGGCCCTGTTCAATGGCCGCGACGGGGAATGGCTGGCCGAACTGGCCGAGGTGAAAAAGCGCGCCGTCACATTGCGCTGCCTGAAACAGACCGCAGCGCAGACGGGGGTTCCCGACCTGTGGCTGGCCTTCGCCCCCATCAAGAAGACCCCGTCGGACTATTTGGTCCAGAAGGCGGCGGAACTTGGGGTGCGCGCACTGCTGCCGGTGTTTACCCGCCGCACCATCGTCACCCGCATCAACCGGGAGCGCATGACCGCCAATGTCGTGGAGGCGGCCGAACAGTCCGCCCGGCTGGATGTGCCCGATGTGCGCGAAGGTGTCTCGCTGGACCGGCTGCTGGCGGATTGGCCGCAGGACCGGCGGCTTTATTTTTGTGATGAGGGCGGGGATGCCGTGCCGCTGGCCGACGCCGCGCGCGGCCACACCGGCCCCACCGCGATCCTGACCGGGCCGGAAGGCGGCTTCGATCCGGCGGAACGGGCGGCGCTGCGCGAACGCGCTTTCGTAACGCCGGTGACGCTGGGCCCGCGAATCCTGCGGGCCGACACCGCCGCGCTGGCGGCACTGGCGATCTGGCAGTCAGTGGCCGGGGACTGGGTCTGATTCTGCCGTCTGGGTCAGCGCCTGCCAGGCGAAGCATTGCGCGCCAGCATTGGCGCCGTAGAAAATCGCCAGTACCGCAAGACCCAGCGGATAGGTGACGTACCAATAGCGGAACGACATCTGCATGGTTGCGGCCATGCGCGCATCCATCGCCGCCTGGAAGGCGGCGGGCTGCGCCGGATTGAAGGCAGGCAGGCCATGCATCCAGTAGATCAGGAAGGCCAGTTCCAGCACCGCGAAAGGCCCAAGCACGGCGATGATGACAACAAGCATGCGCCAGAAATTGCCTTTGCCCAGGCCCCAGGCCCGGCCCAAGGCAAAGCCGGGCTCCTCAGCGGCGACAACCGGTGGCAGCAGAAAGGACAGGCGTACGGCGCAGTAGATAAAGCCGCCAAGCACCGCCAAAATTCCGGCAATGGCCAATATGCCTGCAACGATGCCAGCGATTGCGCCTTGGATCGCCTTTGCCAGAAGTGCAACGACGGCGCCCAGCAACAGCACGCTCAGAAGGAAGGCCAGATATCCGAGGACCGCAGCCGCGAAAATCAGAAGATACGAGCCGACGAGCCGCCAGACCGGCTTGCCCAGCGAGAAATAGAACCAGGCCGGTCCCCGGTGCAGGCCAAGGGCCAGCCTTGCCACGCCGATTAGCATCATCGACAGCACGACAAAGGCAACAATCTGCGTCGGCAGCATGATCGGCAGGGTCTGCGCCATCGCCGAAGGGTCGCGCGCGCTCATCAGCGCCATCAGTTTGTGACGCCAAAGCAGGCCGGGAATCCAACTGAGCGCGGCGGCGAACCAGATGACTCCGAGGATTTTCAGGAAATCTCCGAATGCGAAACGGTATGCCCGTGCGATGGTCGCGCCGACCGGAATTTTTGCCATCAAAGCCCCCGCCCTGATTTTTGCGGAGCCTAGCGCGGAAAAGGCGGGCGGCGCTAGACGGTGTAGCGCTTGTCGTAGACGCCTTCGGTCTTGCGCCAGATGTCCCAGAAGCCGGGCGGGGTTTCGTTCCGGAGCTGATATTCCAGCACATCCAGATGGGCGTGCCAGCCGCCAGAGACATTGAGGGCATAGCCGCGGTCGGGCACCTTGCTGTGGGTCAGGATCAGGCGCACCTGGTCGCCTTCCGGTTTCAGCACGAACTCCACCTCGGAGCCCTGGCCGAAGGTATAGGCCAGCCGGTGCGGCGGCTCGTAAGCCAGCAGCGTGTTGGTGGAGAAGTGGCCTTTCTCGTCGACCTCCTTCATCCGCTCGGGCGGCACCGTTGTGTTGGGCGAGTAGTCGCTGTGCTTCCAGTGCTGGGTGAAGCTTTCGCCCGGCGCGGTGGGCATGACGCCCGAGGTGAACCACAGCCTGCGCTTGTCCTCTTCCCACAGGAAGGCGAACACCCGTTCGATGGGGCCGGGCAGCAGCCGCTCGAACACCACGGTGTGGGGGTCAACCAATTGTCCGAAACGGTCCATCGCCTTCATCCTTTCAGCATGTCGTTCTTCAGCGCCGCTTCCAGCGCGTCGAGTTTGGGATTCCAGAAGGCGCGGATGCGCGTGACCCACTGGGCCAGTTCGTCCACGCCTTCGGGGTTGAGTTCATAGATGCGCTTCTGCGCCACCGGCCGCACCGTCACCAGCCGCGCCTCTTTCAGCGTCTTCAGGTGCTGGGAAATGGCGGGCGGCGACAGCTTGAACCGGCCCGCGATGTCGCCCGCGGGCAGGGGGCCGGCGGCCAGCATTTCGACGATGCGTTGGCGGGTGGGATCGGCAAGGGCGGCAAGAGCGAGGGTCATGCCTCTTAATTCCATATTGACTTAATTAAGTCAATACGAAAATAACTGGCCTTGCGCCGGTCAGGTCGGCCCCCTAAGTACCGGCAGAGCCCAAGGAACCCGGGCAGAGGGAAGCACCCCATGTCGATACCGCAGTCCGCCAGCGGCCCGATTGAAAGCCGCGACGATCTGGTGCGCCAGCTGTCACGGGGCTGCCGGCCCAAGGCTGACTGGCGGATCGGCACCGAGCACGAAAAATTCGTCTACGACCTGAAGACCCACAAGCCGGTCGCCTATGACGGCAAGCCGGGCATCCGCCAGTTGCTGGAAGGCATGCAGCGCTTCGGCTGGGCGCCGGTCAGCGAGGGCGGCAATGTCATCGGCCTGACCCAGAACGGCGCCTCGATCAGCCTGGAGCCGGGCGGGCAGTTCGAACTGTCGGGCGCGCCGCTCACCTCGATCCACGAGACCTGTTCGGAAGTGAACACCCATCTGGTCCAGGCGCGTGAAGTGGCCAGCGAGATCGGCGTGGGCATGCTGGGCGGCGGCTTTGCCCCCAACTGGACGCTGGCCGAAACGCCGGTCATGCCCAAGGGACGATACGGCATCATGAGCCGCTACATGCCCAAGGTCGGCGGCTATGGGCTGGACATGATGTTCCGTACCTGCACCGTTCAGGTGAACCTGGATTTCGAATCCGAAGCCGACATGGTCAAGAAATTCCGCGTCGGCCTGGCGCTGCAGCCGGTGACCACGGCGCTGTTCGCCAATTCGCCCTTCCGCGAGGGCCGGCCCAGCGGCTTCCTGTCCTACCGCGCCCAGGTGTGGAGCGATGTCGACAATGCACGCAGCGGCATGCTGCCCTTTGTCTTCGAGGACGGCATGGGTTTCGAACGCTATGTCGACTACGCGCTCGATGTGCCGATGTATTTCCTCTATCGCGACGGAAAATATATCGACATGGCGGGCCAGAGCTTCCGCAAGTTCCTGAACCGCGAAATCCCCGAAGTGGCGCACCTGACGCCGCAGCTTTCGGACTGGGCCGACCACCTGACCACGATCTTCCCGGAAGTGCGGCTGAAGAGCTTCCTGGAAATGCGCGGCACCGATGGCGGCCAGTGGCGGCGCATCTGCGGCATGCCCGCGCTTTGGGTGGGCATTCTCTATGACAGCGTGGCGCTGGACGCGGCCTGGGACCTGATCAAGGACTGGACCGCCGAGGAACGCCAGGCGATGCGCGATGCGGTGCCGCGCCAGGGCTTCAAGGTGCCGTTCCGCAAGGCCACGGTGCACGAGCTGGCGCACCGGATGCTTGAAATCTCGTCGGCCGGGCTTAAGCGCCGCGCCGCGCTGGACAGCGCGGGTTCAAGCGAGGACGGCTTCCTGACGCCCCTGCGCGAGCTGGTATCGCGCGGCTATACCCGCGCCGAGGAAATGCTGAAAAGCTATCACGGTGTGTGGGGCAGGGACCTGACGCCACTCTTCACCGATTACAACTTTCTCTGATCACTTCTTGCCTGACTTATTTTTTGCCCGCGCCGGGGGTGGCGTTGCCGGGCGGCACCGGCTCGCCGGTGGGAATGCGGGTGGAGTTGTTGCGGCTGATCATCCAGTAGGGATATTGCTGCCGGTCGGCGCTGACATCGTCCAGGCGCGCGATCTCCTCCGGCGACAGTTCCAGGGTGATCGATTCCAGATTGTCGTTGAGCTGTTCGATTGTCGTCGCCCCGATGATGGTGGAGGTGATGAAGGGCTTGCTGCGCACCCAGGCCAGGCCCACCCGCGCCACCGACACGCCATGCGCCTTGGCGATCTCGCGCATCACGACAACGGTGCGGTCGGCCTTGTCCTTGTCCAGCGGCGGGAAGTCGAAATTGGCGCGCCGGCCCGGTTCCACCGGCTTGTCGCCATCGGGCGTGTACTTGCCCGCCATGTAGCCGCCCGACAGCGGGCTCCACACCAGGCAGCCCACATCCTCGGACGCCATCATCGGCACATGTTCCTGTTCCAGGTCGCGGCCCGCCAGCGAGTAATAGGCCTGGTGCGCCTCGATCCGGGTCCAGCCGTTCTTCTCGGCCACGCCATTGGCCTTGACGATCTTCCAGGCTTCCCAGTTGGACACGCCGACGTAACGCACCATGCCCTGGCGCACCAGGTCGTCCAGCGCGCGCATGGTTTCCTCCACCCCGGTGGCGATGTCGGAATGATGGATCTGGTAAAGGTCGATGTGATCGGTCTGCAGCCGCTCGAGGCTGCGCGCCACGCCGTCCATGATATGGCCGCGGCTGGCGCCGATGTCGTTGGGGCCCGGTCCCATGCGGCCGAACACCTTGGTCGCCAGCACCACATCACTGCGCACCACGCCCAGGTCCTTCAGCGCCTTGCCGGTCATCTCCTCGGAATCGCCGAACGAATAGACATCGGCGGTGTCGATGAAATTGATCCGCGCCTCCAGCGCCCGGCCGATGAACTGGGTGGCTGTCTTCTGGTCCAGCGTGCCGATCGCGCCGCCGAAATAGTTGCGGCCCGAAAAGGTCCAGGTGCCCATGCACAGCTGCGAGACGTAAAGGCCGGTGCGGCCGAGACGGTTGTACTTCATGACAGGTCCTATTTATTTTCTGGAAGAGGGATGAATTCCTGGTCGTCGCCGGGGATGAGGCCGAACTTGCCGTCCCGCCATTCCTGCTTGGCGCGTTCGATGCGGTCCTTCGAGGAGGAAACGAAATTCCACCAGATATGGCGCGGCCCGTCCAGCGGCGCGCCGCCCAGCAGCATCACGCGGGCCGGCGCATCGGCATAAAGGGTGATTTCCTCGCCCGGCTCCAGCGCGAGCATCGCGCCGGGGCCGTGCACGTGCGCTTCGCTGGTCTGCACCTCGCCCTCGATGACGAAGAAGGCGCGCTCCTCGTGTTCGGCGCCGTAGGTCAGCGCGCCGCCGGCATCGAAGCGGGCATCGGCATAGAATATAGGCGAGAAAGTCTTCACCGGCGCGGTCAGGCCGAAGGCGCTGCCGGCGATCATTTTCAGGTTCACGCCGCCATGCGCGCGTTCGGGCAGGTCGGCAGCGGCGAAATGCTGGAAGGCGGGCGCGGCTTCCTCATCGGCCTGGGGCAGGCCCACCCAGCTCTGGATGCCGTGCATGCGATGGCCCGCGGCGCGGGTCTGCGGCCCCGTGCGTTCGCTATGGGCGATGCCGCGCCCCGCCGTCATCCAGTTGACGTCGCCGGGGCGGATCTCCTGCACGCTGCCCAGCGTGTCGCGGTGCATCTGCGCGCCGTCGAACAGATAGGTGACAGTGGCAAGACCGATATGGGGATGGGGGCGCACATCTATGCCCTTGCCGGGCGCAAAATCCACCGGGCCGAAATAATCGAAGAAGACGAAGGGACCGATGCTGCGCCGCGCCGCCTGCGGCAGCAGGCGGGTTACAAAAAATCCATCGCCCAGGTCGTGTGCCTTGCCGGTAATCGGGATCATGGGGTCAGCCTAGCGAGCCAAAGCGAAAAGCTCTAGTGTCGCGCCAACAAATATGGGGAGGCGGCCTTGCTGCGCAATATCTTTGCTTCGGTTTCCATTCTGGCACTTGCCGCGAGTGTTATGCCGGCCGCCGCGCGCGATACCGCGCTGCAGATGGTGTCCATCGATGTGGAAGGCGGCGGCGGCACGCTGTTCGTCACCCCCGACAAGCATTCCCTGTTGATTGACACCGGCAATCCCGAAGTCAGCCGTGCGACCGGCGACTATCCGTCCAGCGCGCGCATCCAGAAGGCGGCCGAGGCGCTGGGGGTGAAGAAGATCGATTACCTGATCACCACCCACTATCACGTCGACCATATCGGCGGGCTGGAAGGGCTGATGAAGCGCATGCCGATCGGCACCTTTATCGATCACGGTCCCAACCGGGAGACGACGGCCTCCACCCAGCCGGGCGCGCCCCAGATCGACCTGAAGAATCCGCCGCCCCGTTCCACCGCCGCCGGCTACAATCACTATATGGAGCTGATCAAGGGCCATCCGCACATCGTGGCCAAGGCGGGCGATGTCTTTCACATCGGCGGCATGGACGTGACCATCGTGATGGCCGATGCCAAGCCGATCGCAAAGCCGCTGCCCGGCGCGGGCGAACAGAACCCAGCCTGCGCAGGCATGCAGCCCATGGCCAACAATGGCGGCGAGGAGAATGCCCGCTCCACCGCCTCGATCATTTCCTATGGCAAGGTGAAGATCGCCGCTTTCGGCGACCTGACCTGGGATCGCGAGAAGGACCTGTTCTGTCCCATCGACCGGGTGGGCAAGGTCGATGTCTATCTGGCCACCCATCACAGCACCGGCCTTTCGGGCAGCCCGGCGGCGGTTGACGCCATGGCGCCCATCGTGGCCATCGCCGGCAATGGTGCGCGCAAGGGCGCCGACCCGGCGCGCATGAAAACCATCGAGGACAGCCCCCGCATCCAGGGCGTGTGGATGCTGCACACCTCGACCGCCAATCCGGACGCCAACGTCAAGGATGTGAACATGATCGCCAACCCGGTCACCGACCAGAGCCAGGACAAGGCCTATAACCTGCGTCTGCGGATCGAGAAGGACGGCAAGATCACGGTGATCAACGGGCGCAACGGCTTCAACAAGACCTATCAGGCGCCCTGATGCGGCGGCTTTGCGCGGCGGCGCTGCTGGCGGCGGCGCCATGCCTGATGACGGCGGCCTCGGCACAGACGGAAAAGCCGCTGCGCATCGTCTCGATCGATGTGGAGGGCGGGGCGGCGACCCTGTTTGTCACCCCCGAAGGCAAGTCGCTGCTGATCGATACCGGCTGGGAGCCGAATTTCGGCGAAATGCCGTCGCCGGACGGCACGCAGCAATCGGCTGATCGCATCGTCAGGGCGGCGAAGGCGCTGGGCGTCAGCAAGCTCGATTATGTGCTGATCACCCACTATCACGACGATCATTCGGGCGGCACCACCGCGCTGGCGGCGAAGATGCCCATCGGCACCTTCATCGATCACGGCCCCAATGGCGATCCGCTGCCGCCCGGCACGCCGCCGGACAAGGTGATCAACCGGCCAGGCGGACAATATCCGCTTTATGTGAAAGCGATTGCCGGACATCCGCGCATCATTGCCAGGGCCGGCGATGTCATCCAGATCGGTTCGCTGACCGACACGATCGTGGCCAGCGACGGCAAGCTGATCGATGCGCCGCTGCCGGGCGCGGGTGCGGCCAATCCCGATTGCGGCGGCGCCGACGAACAGCGCAAGCTGCCGGTGAACGAGAACACCCGCTCGGTCGCCTCGCTGCTGCGCTTCGGCAAGGTGACCATCGCCCAGTTCGGCGATCTGAGCTGGGACAGGGAATATGAACTGGCCTGTCCCGTCGACCGCATCGGCAAGGTGAACCTGCTGCTGGTGACCCAGCATGGCTCGGCCGATGTCTCCAGCAATCCGGCACAGGTCCGGGCGATGCATCCGGACGTGGCGATCATGCCCAATGGCGGCAAGAAAGGCGGCGATCCCAAGGTGATCCGCCTGCTGGCCCAGCTTCCGGGATTGCAGGGCTTCTGGCGGCTGCACGATTCATTTGCCCATCCCGAACTGATCGGCAATCCGGACCGTGTCGCCAATCTCAATCCGCCGCGCGCCGCGATCGAAAAGGTGGCGGACAAGCCCTATGAAGCGCCGCCCGACATGGGCTTCAACATCATGGCGGAGGTTACCCGTGACGGCGCCATCACGGTGATCAACGGACGCAACGGCTACCGGCAGACCTATAACGTCGACTAGTCCAGGCCGGGCAGGGCGAATGCGCCGTCCACGCCGCGTTTCAGCGGCTTTGTCCACAGCACCATGCCGTCTTTCAGTGCCGCGAAGAGATGGGGGAAATCCTCGCCGCGCGAGGGTGAATGCTCCCATTTCAGCGCCGCGCCGCACGTTTCCGGATCGACTGCCACAAGCATCAGATCGTCCTGGCCCGCATAATAGAGCCTGAGCGTCTCGGCCAGTTGCGGGCCGGTAGAGAAATGCAGGAAGCCGTCGGCCCGGTCATGGGCAGAGCCGTGATAGGCGCCCTCATGCGCCGCCCATTCGGCGCGCGGCACGATCTTGAAAATCAGCATATCAGTCCCGCCCGCTGCGCCAGCGCCAGCCGCCTTCGGTCTTGATCCAGGAGATATAGGTCATCGGGATCACCACCGCCGCGATGCCGATGCTGGCGATCCAGAAGCGGGTGCCGCGATCGGCGATGGCACGGCATTCCCACACGATCAGCAGGATCAGCGCCAACCCGATCAGCGTGACCGCCCAGCCCTGCCAGGTGTTGGGCGTGGCGCCATAGCCGAAGCGTTTCTGCCGGAACCAGTATTTCGCCATCGCACGCCTCCGCCCCGCGGCCGTCAGGCCGCCGTTCCCCCAACCGTCAGCCCGTCCAGCCGCAGCGTCGGCTGGCCCACGCCCACCGGCACGCTCTGGCCGTTCTTGCCGCAGGTGCCCACGCCGGTATCCAGCTTCATGTCGTTGCCGATCATGGTCACGCGGGTCAGCGCCTCGGGGCCCGAGCCGATCAGGGTCGCGCCCTTGATCGGCGCACCCAGCTTGCCGTCCTCGATTCTGTAGGCCTCGGTGCAGCTGAACACGAACTTGCCGTTGGTGATGTCGACCTGGCCGCCGCCGAAGTTCACCGCATAGATGCCCTTCTTGACGCTGCCCAGGATTTCGCCGGGGTCCTTGTCGCCCGCGATCATGTAGGTGTTGGTCATGCGGGGCATCACCGGCGCGGCATGGGATTCGCGCCGCCCGTTGCCGGTGGGCGCCACGCCCATCAGCCGGGCGTTCTGCCGGTCCTGCATATAGCCTTTCAGGATGCCGTCCTCGATCAGCACGGTGCGGCTGGTCGGGGTGCCTTCATCGTCGATGGACAGCGAGCCGCGCCGCCCGTCGATGGTGCCGTCATCCACCACCGTCACGCCGGGAGCGGCGACGCGCTGGCCCAAAAGGTCCGCAAAGGCCGATGTCTTCTTGCGGTTGAAATCGCCTTCCAGGCCGTGGCCGATCGCTTCGTGCAGCAGGATGCCGGGCCAGCCGGGGCCCAGCACCACGGTCATCTCGCCGGCGGGGGCGGGGACCGACTCCAGATTGACCAGTGCCTGGCGCAGCGCCTCGTCCACGCCGGCCTGCCACCAGGAAGGGTCCAGATAGGTTTCATAGCCGCTGCGGCCGCCGCCGCCATAGCTGCCCGATTCCTGGCGGCCGTTCTGTTCGACCACCACCGAAACGTTCAGCCGCACCAGGGGGCGGATGTCGGTGTAATGGGCGCCCCCGGCGCGCAGGATCTCGATCCGCTGCCAGGAACCGGACAGGCTGGCCGAAACCTGGCGCACGCGGGCGTCCTTGCCCCGGGCATAGGCGTTCATTTCCTCCAGCAGCTTCACTTTCTTCTCGAAGCCGGCGCTCTGCAGCGGGTCGGCGTCGGGATAGAGCTTGACGTTGGTACGGGCAGGGGCCCCGGCAATGGTGCCCGAATAGCCGTGGGAAACGGCCCGCACCGTGTCGGCGGCGCGCTGGATCGCCTCTTCCGACAGGTCGCTGGCATGGGCATAGCCGGTGGCTTCGCCCGCCACCGCGCGCAGGCCGAATCCCTGGGAGGTGTCGAAACTGGCCGCCTTCAGCCGCCCGTCGTCGAAGGCGAATGATTCGCTCTGGCTGTATTCCAGGAACAATTCGCCGTCGTCGGCGCCTTTCAGGGCCGCATCGACACTTTGCTGCACGCGCGAGCGGTCCATGCCGGTGCGGGTGAAGAACAGGTCGTGGTCGGCCATGGGCGTCTCCTGGGTATGCGCCGGCGCAAAGTCATGCGCGGCAAAAAGCCCCGCAAAGGGGCAGGTTCTGGACCCTAGATATCGTGCCCCGGGGCGGTTCCGGCAAGCATCCCGAAGACTTTTGGCGGATTTGCCGCCGGGGCGGGGCGGTGCGGTCTTGGCGCCAAAGCGGGCCGTGCCATAAGGTCGCAATGACTTTAAGGGCTTAACCCCTCTAAATCCCCGCCAAGAATCTGAAAATGGCGGGGGATTCCACCGCCCGCGAGCATAGAGGTTGCTGTCCATGTTTTTGGGGAAGACTGGGTTTTTGCGGAAAACCGGCGCACGAAATCTGGGACTGGCCGCGGTCATGGGGCTCCTGCAGGCCGTGATGGCCCTGCCGGCCATGGCGCTGCCGTTCGATTACGAGATGAGCATGCAGCCGGCCGCCTCGCCGGTGATGGAGCAGATCGAGGATTTCCACCGTCTGCTGTTCTGGATCATCCTGGCCGTCTGCATCTTCGTCCTGGCCCTCCTGGTGTGGATCGTGATCCGCTACCGCGCCGCGGCCAACCCGGTGCCGTCCAAGGTCCACCACAACACCATCCTGGAAGTGGTCTGGACCATCATCCCGGTCATCATCCTGGTGATCATCGCGGTGCCGTCCTTCCGTCTGCTCTATTTCGAAGCGGACATCCCCAAGCCCGACGTCACCTTCAAGGCCATCGGCAAGCAGTGGTACTGGACCTATGAGTATCCGGGCGCCAACGGCTTCCAGTTCGACAGCCTGATCCTGTCGGACGAGGACGATGCCAAGCAGGGCAAGCCGCGTCTTCTGGGCGTCGACAATCCCATATATGTCCCGGTCAACAAGGTGATCGAGGTCGAGACCACCGGCGCCGACGTGATCCATTCCTGGGCGCTGCCCCAGATGGGCGTGAAGATGGACGCCGTGCCGGGCCGCATCAACAAGACCTGGTTCAAGGCGACGAAGATCGGCGTCTATTACGGCCAGTGTTCGGAACTGTGCGGCGCCAAGCACGCCTACATGCCCATCGAGGTGCATGTGGTGAGCGATGCCGACTATGCCGCCTGGCTTGCCAAGGCCCACGAAGAATTCGCCCGGCTGGAGCCCACCTCCACCCGGCTGGCCGCGAAATAGGAACAAGCGCCATGACCACGACTTTCGACGCCGCACCCCATCACGATCACCATCCGGGCGATCACGCGCACCATCCGACCGGCTGGCGCCGCTACGTCTATTCGACGAACCACAAGGACATCGGCACGATGTACCTGATCTTCGCCATCTGCGCGGGCGTGATCGGTGGCTTTTTCTCGATGATGATGCGCGCCGAACTGATGTTCCCCGGCCTGCAGGTCTTCGAATCGCCGCATGAGTTCAACGTCTTCGTGACCGGCCACGGCCTGGTCATGGTGTTCTTCATGATCATGCCCGCCATGATCGGCGGATTTGGCAACTGGCTGGTGCCGCTGATGATCGGCGCGCCGGACATGGCCTTCCCGCGCATGAACAACATCTCCTTCTGGCTCTTGCCCTTCAGCTTCGCGCTGCTGGTGGCCTCCATGTTCGTGGAAGGCGACTCCGGCGGTCTGGGCGTTGGCGGCGGCTGGACGATCTATGCCCCGCTGTCGACCTATGGCTCGCCCGGTCCGGCGATGGACTTCGCCATCTTCTCGCTGCACATCGCGGGCGCGTCCTCGATCCTGGGCGCGATCAACTTCATCACCACCATCTTCAACATGCGCGCGCCGGGCATGACCCTGCACAAGATGCCGCTGTTCGTGTGGTCGATCCTGGTGACCGTGTTCCTGCTGCTGCTGTCGCTGCCCGTTCTGGCCGGCGCCATCACCATGCTGCTGACCGACCGCAACTTCGGCACCAGCTTCTTCAACCCGGCCGGTGGCGGCGACCCGATCCTGTACCAGCACCTGTTCTGGTTCTTCGGCCACCCCGAAGTGTACATCCTGATCCTGCCGGGCTTCGGCATGATCAGCCACATCGTGGCGACCTTCTCCAAGCGTCCGGTGTTCGGCTATCTGGGCATGGCCTACGCCATGGTCGCGATCGGCTTCATCGGCTTCCTGGTCTGGGCGCACCACATGTACACGGTGGGCCTGTCGGTCGACACCAAGGCCTATTTCGTCTTCGCCACCATGGTCATCGCGGTGCCCACGGGCATCAAGGTGTTCAGCTGGATCGCGACGATGTGGGGCGGCTCGATCGAGTTCAAGACCCCGATGCTGTGGGCGATCGGCTTCGTCTTCCTGTTCACCGTCGGCGGCGTGACCGGCGTGGTGCTGGCCAATGCCGGCGTCGACGTCGTGCTGCAGGACACCTATTACGTCGTGGCGCACTTCCATTACGTGCTGTCGCTGGGCGCGGTGTTCGCGATCTTCGCGGGCTTCTACTTCTGGTTCCCGAAGTTCACCGGCTACATGTACAATGAGGGACTGGCCAAGGCCCATTTCTGGATCACCTTCGTGGGCGTGAACCTGGCCTTCTTCCCGATGCACTTCCTGGGCCTGGCGGGCATGCCGCGCCGCTATGCGGACTATCCGGATGCCTATGCCGGCTGGAACTATATCTCGTCGATTGGCGCCTTCATTGCAGGGTTCGGCGTGCTGGTGTTCCTGGGTGTGCTGGCTGAAGCCTTCATCAAGAAGCGCAAGGCTGCCGACAATCCCTGGGGCGTGGGCGCCACGACTCTGGAATGGACGCTGCCTTCGCCGCCGCCCTTCCACCAGTTCAACGAACTCCCCCGGATCAAGTAGGGAACCGGACGGTCCATGTCGCTTTCGCTTGTCGAACCCCGCGTAACCACGGTTGGCGATTTCTTCGCGCTGCTGAAGCCGCGCGTGATGAGCCTTGTCGTGTTCACGGGGCTGGCCGGGCTGATCGCGGCGCCGGGGCAGATCCATCCGCTGACCGCCTTTACCGCGCTGCTGTGCATCGCGGTCGGGGCGGGGGCCAGTGGCTGCCTCAACATGGCCTATGACCATGACATCGACCGGCTGATGACCCGCACCGCCACCCGGCCGATCCCGCTGGGCCGCATCGACCGCCAGGACGCCCTGGCCTTCGGCTGGGCCCTGTCGGTGGCGTCGGTGGCGACCATGGGCCTGTTCGTGAACTTCCTGGCCGCGGGCCTTCTGGCCTTCACCATCCTGTTCTATGTCGTGGTCTATACGCTGGGCCTGAAGCGCCGCACGCCGCAGAACATCGTGATCGGCGGCCTGTCGGGCGCGCTGCCGCCGGCGATCGGCTGGGCCGCGGTGACCGGCGACCTGTCGCTGGCGCCGCTGCTGCTGGTGGCGATCATCTTCATGTGGACGCCGCCGCATTTCTGGGCGCTGTCGCTGTGGCGCTCTGGCGATTATGCCCGCGCCGGCGTGCCCATGCTGCCGGTTGTGAAGGGCAAGGCCCATACCCGTTTCCAGATCCTGATCTATACGCTGGCGCTGGTGCCGCTGGGCCTGTTGCCCGCCGCGCTGCATATCGGCGGCGTGCTCTATCTGGCGGCCAGCGCCGGGATCGGCCTGTGGTTCCTGTGGGAAGCCATCGCCGTCTACCGGGAAAAGGATGAAGCCAGGGAACCGGCGGCCCATCGCCTGTTCGGCGTGTCGCTGCTTTACATGACCGCGCTGTTCGCGGCCCTGATCGTGGAAAAATTCGCCGGCCTGCCGGCGCTGTCTCTTTCGGCCGCTTTTGGGTCGGCGGTGTTTGGCGCGTGAAGGACGATGAAGCCGAACGCGCCCGGCGCAAACGCAATATCGCACTCGCCTTGTCTTTGGGCGGGTTCGCAGTACTAATTTATCTCATGTCCCTCGTGCGTTGGCACGGCGGGCAATAACCTCGGGGCTTGATGCTATGTCCAGCGATGTGAAACACGATTACCACCTGGTCGACCCCAGCCCCTGGCCGGTCGTCGGCTCGATGGCCGCCTTCGTCATGATGGTCGGCGCGGTCTTGTGGATGCACAAGGGCTATGCGGGCTTCGGTCCGCTGGCGGGTCAGCCGGTGATCTTCCTGGTCGGCCTGGCCGGTGTGCTCTACACCATGGCCGGCTGGTGGCGCGACGTAATCCGCGAGTCGGTCGTGCAGGGCGTGCACACCCCGGTGGTGAAGCTGCACCTGCGCTACGGCATGCTGCTGTTCATCGCTTCGGAAGTGATGTTCTTCGTCGCCTGGTTCTGGGCCTATTTCAATTCAGCGATCTTCTTCAACGACGTCGCCATCGGCAGCTGGCCGCCCGCCGGCATCACCACGCTGGACCCCTGGCACTTCCCGCTGCTGAATACGCTGATCCTGCTGACCTCGGGCACCACCGTGACCTGGGCGCACCACGCCATCCAGACCGGCGACCGCAAGGGCGCGATCCAGGGGCTGGCGCTGACCGTGGCCCTGGGCGTGTGCTTCAGCTGCGTGCAGGCCTGGGAATATGCCCATGCGCCCTTCACCTTCGGCATGAACAACCTGGCGCTGGCGCCCTTCACCGATCCGGCCCATGTCGACCTGTCGGCCGGCGCGGGCAACTTCGACGCCATCTACGGCTCGACCTTCTTCATGGCCACCGGCTTCCACGGCATGCACGTTCTCATCGGCACGATCTTCCTGGTCGTCTGCCTGTTCCGCGCCATTGCCGGCCAGTTCACCCCCACCCGCCACTTCGGTTTCGAGGCGGCGGCCTGGTACTGGCACTTCGTTGACGTGGTCTGGCTGTTCCTCTTCGCCTGCATCTATGTCTGGGGCGAAGGTCCCGTGGTGATGGGCTAGCATTTTGGCCCCTGAGTGCGTCGCGTCGATACGCTGTCGCTATCGACCGCTCGTGGACGTCATGTCCACGTCGCTCGGCGCTCCTGCTCAGGAACCAAAATGCGGCGGACGATAGGTCAGATATGATCGTGCCGCCCAACACAGCAAAAGCCATCCTCATCGGCCTCTGTCCGCGCTGCGGGCAGGGGCCGTTGTTTCATGGCTATATCGCCGTTCAGAAGCACTGCCCGGCCTGCGGTCTGGACTATTCGATCTTCGATCCGGGCGATGGGCCCGCCGTGTTCGGCATCCTGATCGTGGGCGCCATTGTCTGCGGGCTGGCTTTGTGGGTGGAGTTCACCTTCCAGCCGCCCTTGTGGGTGCATGCGCTTCTTTGGGTGCCGCTGATCGTCTTCCTGACCGCGATTTTCCTGCGCCTGTCCAAATCGGCGCTGCTGGTCCTGCAGTACAAGCACAAGGCGGGTGAGGGCAGGCTGGATTGACCTTCCGTCCCTATCCCGGCCTGACCATTGCCTGCGCCATCGCCTTCGCCCTGCTGTGCGGGCTGGGCGTGTGGCAGCTTGAGCGCCTGCAATGGAAACTGGCGCTGATCGCCCGGGTGAACGGCCACATGACCGCCCAGCCCGTTGCGTTGGACCGGGTGATGGCCATGACGCCGGACGAGGCCCAGTATCGCCGCGTCACCCTTCAGGGCCGTTTCGACAATGCCCACGAGGCCTATGTCTTCGCCACCGGCAAGGATGGCGATCCTGTCTATCATGTGCTGACGCCTTTCCGGACCGATGACGGACGCTGGCTGATGGTCGATCGCGGCATCGTGCCCAAGGACCGGCTGGACCCGGCCACGCGCGCCGCCGGCCAGATCGCGGGCGAGACCAGCGTGACCGGCGTGTGGCGCCAGCCCGACGGGCCGGGCCTGTTCACCCCCGCGCCGGACCTGAAAAACCGCATCTGGTATGCCCGCGACCTGAAATCCATCGCCGCCGCCGACCACCTGACCCTGGCCGCGCCGGAACTGGTCGAGGCCGGGCCCGCGCCCAATCCCGGCGGCCTGCCGCTGGGCGGGCAGACAGTGGTGACATTCCGCAACCAGCATCTGTCCTATGCCGTGACCTGGTTCGGGCTGGCCGCCGGCCTTTTGGGGGTCTGGCTGGCCTATCACCTGTCCAGGGGCCGGATTTCCCTGAAACAAGGTGGTGGTCCGCGCCCGCCCGCCGCCCTATAAGGGCCGCCCGAAAGGCTTGCTGACGTGAATTTCATTTCGACCCGCGGGGCCGCTCCCAAGGCCTCCTTTGCCGACGTTTTGCTGGCGGGCCTGGCGCCCGATGGCGGGCTGTACCTGCCCGAAAGCTGGCCCCGGTTCACCGCGGACGAGGTTGCGGCCTTCAAGGGGCTGGCGTGGAACGAGGCCGCCTTCCGCGTCCTGTCGCGTTTCACCGAAGGCTCGTTCAGCGAAGCCGAACTGCGCGAGGCCATCGCCGCCGCCTATGGCGATTTCGATGCTCCCGATGTGTGCCCGCTGACGCCCCTGGCCGATGGCCAGTATGTGCTGGAGCTGTTTCACGGCCCCACCCTGGCCTTCAAGGACGTGGCGCTGCAAATCCTGGGACAGTTGTTTGCCCGCGCCCTGACGCGCCGCGGCGGGCGCGCCACCATCGTGGCGGCGACCAGCGGCGATACCGGTTCGGCGGCGATTGCCGCGCTGGGCGGGCTGCCCAACATCGACGTTTTCGTGATGCATCCGAAAGGCCGCGTCAGCGACGTGCAGCGGCTGCAGATGACCACCAGCCCCCACGCCAATGTTCACAACATCGCGCTGGAAGGCAGCTTCGACGACGCCCAGTCGATCGTGAAGGCGCTATTCGCCGACAGCGGCTTTGCCGGAAAAATCTCGCTGACCGCGGTCAATTCCATCAACTTCGCGCGCATCGCCGCCCAGAGCGTCTATTACTTCACCGCCACCGCGGCGCTGGGCATGCCCGCAACCTTCATCGTGCCGACCGGCAATTTCGGCGACATCTTCGCCGGCGAGGCGGCAATGCGCATGGGCTTGGCCGTGCAGAAGCTGGTGATCGCCACCAACGCCAACGACATTCTGGTGCGCGCGCTGAAGGACGGAGTCTATGCATCCGGCCCCAGCCACGCCACGCTCAGCCCGTCGATGGACATTCAGGTCGCCTCCAATTTCGAGCGCGCCCTGTTCGAGGCGTCCGGCCGCGATGCCGACTGGACAGCCGCCGCCATGGCCGACTTTGCCCGTGACCGCAAACTGGTGTTGCCCCATGCGGTGCTGGAGCAGTTGCGCGGCCGTTACAGCGCCTTTGCCTATGACGACGACGCCACGCTGGCCACCATCGCCGCGGTGAAGGCCGAAACCGGCCGCATCCTGGACCCGCACACCGCCATTGCCGCCAGCGCCGGGCGCGTCATCGGGCCCGAACTGGCCAGGGCGGGCACGGGCGCCGCCGTGATCCTGTCCACCGCCCATCCGGCCAAGTTTCCCGACGCGGTCACCCGCGCCACCGGCGCGCCGCCGCCGGTTCCTGCCCGGCTGGCCGGGCTCAAGGACCTGCCCGAACGCATGGATGTCCTGCCTGCGGACGCCGATGCGATTAAGCGCTTTATCTCGTCCCGGCTTCTCTCCTAGACTGATCGCATGAACCCAGAAATATCCAGTCTTTCCAATGGATTGACAATTGTCACCGACCCCATGGCGGGGCTGGAAAGCGCTGCGGTCGGCGTGTGGGTCAACACTGGCACCCGCAACGAGACGCGCCCGCAGATGGGCATCTCCCACATGCTGGAGCATATGGCCTTCAAGGGCACCGCACGGCGCAGCGCCCGCGCCATCGCCGAGGAGATCGAGGCGGTGGGCGGCAACCTCAATGCCTATACCAGCCGCGAGCAGACCGCCTTTCATGCCCGGGTGCTGAAAGCCGATGTGCCGGTGGCGATGGACATCATCGCCGACATTCTCACCCGCCCGACCTTCGAGGCTGGCGAGCTGGAGCGCGAGCGCCAGGTCGTGCTGCAGGAGCTGGGACAGGCGCGCGACACGCCCGACGACATCATCTTCGACCATCTGCAGCATACGCTGTACCAGGACCAGCCGATGGGCTGGTCGATCCTGGGCGAGGAAGCGACGGTCGGCGCCTTTTCGCAGGGCATGCTGCGCGATTACATGGCGGCCAACTATCGCGCCGGCGACATGACGCTGGTTGCCTCGGGCGCGGTCGAACATGGCGCCATCGTCAGGCTGGCCGAAGACCTGTTCGCCGATCTGCCGGCGGGCAGGGCGGCAGCGCCGGAAGCGGCGCGCCACACCGGCGGCGACTTTCGCCAGGAACAGGATCTGGAACAGGCGCATCTGGCTTACGCCTTTGCCGGCCTGTCGAACGCCGATCCCGATTATTTCGTCTCCCAGGTCTATGCCACCGCGCTGGGCGGCGGCACATCCTCGCGCCTGTTCCAGGAAGCACGCGAAAAGCGCGGCCTGTGCTATTCGATCTATGCCTTTGCCACCGGCTTCCAGGACAGCGGTTTCCTGGGCATCTATGCCGGCACGGGCGATGCCGAAGCCGGCGAGATTTCCGCGGTCATCGCGGGCGAGATGGAAGCCATCGCCGCCGATCTTAGCGAGGCAGAGGTTGCGCGCGCCCGCGCCCAGATCAAGGTGTCGCTGCTGATGGGGCTGGAGCGGCCCGGCACGCGCGCCGAACAGATCGCCTGCCAGCTGTTTGCCCTGGGCCGGCTGCAAAGCCCCGCCGAGATCGTTGCCCAGATCGACGCCATCGATGCGGCGCGTGTGCGCGGCTATGCGGCGCGGGTGATGCAGTCCACCAGGCCCGCCATCGCCGCCATCGGCCCGGTGGCGCGGCTGGAAAGCCATGCGCGCTTCGCCGGACGGTTCGGCGACGCGCATCTGTCAAGCGCGGCCGAATAATGGTCAAGGCCGCCTTCAAGAAGACCAGCCCCATCGCCTTCATGCGCGGGCTGACTTTTCCGGGCGGCCAGCAACCGGTGATCCATGGCGATGGCATCTATCTGCGCTATCCGCGCATTGCCGATTATGCCGACTGGGCCAAGCTGCGCGGCGACAGCCGCGAGTTCCTGGCGCCGTGGGAGCCGGTCTGGGCCCCGGACGAATTGACCCGCGGCGCCTTTCGCCGCCGGATCAAGCGCTATCAGAAGGAGACGCGCCTCGATTCGGCCTATGTTTTCTTCGTGTTGCGCGAGAGTGACGATGCGTTGCTTGGGGGTTGCACCCTGTCCAATGTGCGCCGCGGCGTCACGCAGTGCTGCACCCTGGGTTACTGGATCGGCGAGAAATTCGCGCGTCAGGGTTATATGACCGCGGCGGTCCGGGCGCTTATTCCCTTTGTGTTCCGCACGCTGGGGCTGCATCGCATCGAGGCGTCATGCCTTGTCGACAATGATGCCTCCAAAAGCCTTCTGGCGCGCACGGGCTTTCGACAGGAAGGGCTGGCCCGCCGATATCTGATGATCAATGGTCAATGGGCCGATCATCTTCTATTTGCTTTGCTCAAGGACGAAGCGCAGCTAGGTTAGGGCTCCTGCGCGCCCTGGACCCAAGCCCCGGGGCCGCCACGGCCCCCTGAATGACGGCCCCCTGACTGCGAGACGCCTCAACGCCTGATGAAAACAGTCCGATTCATCGCCCTGTTCTGCGCCATGATTGTCATGGCCTCTTTTGTTCATGCCCAGCGCGTGCAGGCCCAGCCCGTGCAGCAGGGCGCGGCCTCGCCCGATTCCGCGACGGACGATTCTGCACAGGATGCGGATCAGGATGGCGGCGCGCCCGATGCCAGTGCGCCTGATGCGAAGGCCGCGAAGGACGAGGCGCTGCAGTCGGTCAATTTCGGCAGCAGCGACAATGTCCTTTCGATCAAGTCCGTCCTGACGCCCTATCACGCGCCCGGCCGCACCACCGAGGAAGACGGCTCGGTCTGGTACATGCTGCAGGTCACCAACGATTCGGTGCGGCCCGCCACGCGCGTGCTGCTGGCGGGCCAGCCGCCGCGCATGGCGCTGTCGCTGCTGCCCCATCGCACGCGGCCCGCCATTCTGGCGGTGGCCAGCTCGGATTCGGCGACGGTGGTGGAAACCGCCACCGCCTATGGCCATCGCGCCTGGCGCGTGATCGTTCCGCCCGTCACCACCGTCAGCCTGGCGGTCCGGGTGGGCAATGCGGCCACGCCGCCGGCGCTGTTCGCCTGGACCGAACCGGCGCTGGCCTCGCACAACCGCCAGCTTGCCATCTTCATCACCGGGGTTGCAGCGCTGATCGGGGCGGCGGCGCTGATCATGGGCGGCCTGGCGGTGCTGATCGGCCACGCCGCGCCGCGCTGGGTCGCGGTGACGCTGTTCCTGCTGCTGTTCAGCTGGCTGTCGGGCACCGGCATGTTCGATGCCAGCCTGGCGACGCGGATCGGCGGTCCCTATGGCCTGTCCGCCTTCCTGACGGTGCTGTCCCTTGTGGCGGGCGCGCGGCTGGCAAACGCCATCATTCCGCTGCGCGAAATATGGCCGCGCCACGAAAAACTGTTTCATCGTGTGCTCTATGGCCTGACCGGGCTTGGCGCGCTGGCCTATCTGGGCCTGCCGGGCGCCACGTTGCTGACCGATGTCGCCATCGTGCTGGGTTCGATATCGGTCGCGGCCTATCTGATCTTCAGCGGGCGCAAGGGCCACAAGGCCGCCCAGGTCATCGCGCCCAGCGCCGCCGCCTTCGCGCTGGTGGCAATGGCCGCCGCCGTGACCGCGGTGGGCGGGCTGGGCGAAAGCCTGACCGGCCCGGCGGCGACCGGCGGCTTTGCCGCGGCGGGCGCGATCCTTCTGGCGCTGGCGGTGATCGCCAGCGAGGAAATCGCGGTGCTGCCGTTCCTGCACGGCTCCAACGCCGCCCGTCTGCTGGAAGCCCAGGCGGATGACGCCACGCCGATTGATGCGGCGACGCCGGCCAAGTCGCTGGCGCTGGTCGCCATCGGCGCATCGCATCAGGGCATTTTCAACCTGGATTTCCGCGCCGGGCTTTTGACCCTGTCGCCCGAGGCAGCCCAGATGGTCGGCCTGTCGGTGCGCGAGACAACGATTTCGCATTCCGACTGGGTCGGGCTGATCCATCCCGACGACCGCGAGGTCTACAACCGCGCGCTTGAGGAATACCGTCATCGTTCGGGCCTGGCGTTCCGGCTGGAATTCCGCGCCCGCGGCATCGGCACGCGCAAGGATACGGTGGTGCGCTGGCGCTGGCTGGAGCTGCGCGCCACCATCGTGACCGAGGAAGACGTCGCCTCCGACTGTCTGGGCCTTCTCTCCGACATCACCCAGCGCAAGGAAGCCGAGTTCGCGCGCGAGGCGGCCGATGCCGAACGCGCGCGCCAGGCGGCGCTGCCGCGTGACACGCTGACCGGGCTTGGCAACCGCGTGGCGCTGATGGAAGCGCTGGACGCACTGGGTGACGGCTTCGGCGGTGTGATGTTCGCGTTGCTGGACATCGACCGTTTCAAGGCGATCCATGCCAGCCTGGGCGATGCGGGCGCTGACGATCTTCTCAAGCAGGCAGCCACGCGGCTTCAGGGACTGGACGAGCAGGCGGGATTGTTCCGCGTCGGCGGCGACAGCTTCGCCCTGCTGTTCACCCAGCCCAAGCGCCCGCCGCAGGCCGTGGGCGCCGCCCTGGCCGAGGTGCTGGCCGCGCCCTATCGCATCGACGGGCGCGAGGTCTTTGCGCCGTGCAGCGTGGGCCTGGCGCTGGGCGGTGTCAGCGAGGACCCCTTCGCCCTGATCAAGAATGCCGAGCTGGCGCTGATCGCGGCCAAGCGCCAGGGCGGGGCCTGTGCGCGGCTATATTCCCGCGAACTGGAAAACCTGGCGCCGGGGGACTCGGTGGCGCTGGAAAGCGAGTTGCGCCATGCGCTGGCCGCCGGCCAGCTTGCCGTGTTCTACCAGCCCATCATTCGCCTGGCCGATCGCAGCGTCGCCGGCTTCGAGGCGCTGTTGCGCTGGCAGCATCCCACCAAGGGGCTGATCGCGCCCGGCGATTTCATCGCCCATAGCGAGGAGACCGGGCTGATCGTGTCGCTGGGCCGTTTCGCGCTGGAACGGGCCGCCGCCGACCTGGTGCGCTGGCAGCGCTACTTCCCCATCACCCCGCCGCTGTCCGTGTCGGTGAACCTGTCGCGCCGCCAGCTCAAGGACGCCGGCTTCGAAAAGCAGTTGAAGGACGTGCTGGCGCAGCAGCAGATCGCACAGGGTTCGCTGAACCTGGAAATCACCGAAAGCGCCATCGCCGGCGACGCGGCCATGACCGCGGCGCTTGAGCGTATCCGCGCCCTGGGCGTGGGCCTGTCGCTGGACGATTTCGGCACCGGCGCCTCCTCGCTGAGCGAGTTGAAGACACTGCCGGTCGACACGGTGAAGATCGACAAATCCTTCCTGCCGCGTCCGGACGATGCGGCGCAAACCGGCAGCGACGGCGAGGTCGTTCTGACCTCGATCATCACCATGGCCCGCGACCTGAAGCGTGCGGTGGTGGTGGAAGGCATCGAAAGCGAGGCCGATGCCCAGCTTCTGGAGCGGCTCGGCTGCGAATTCGGCCAGGGCTATTTCTTCGCGCCCGCGCTCGATGCGGCGGCGGTGCTGGACTTTATCGCCCGCCACTACAATATCACCGCGACCACCGAACCGCGCTGACACCCCACGGGCCCTCGAAGGGGCTTTCATTCCATGGAGACAGACATGACGATCAAAGCCGGCGACAAAATTCCCTCCGTCACCCTGATGGAAATGCAGGACGGCAAGCCCGCGCCCGTCAAGACCGACGATTTCTTCAAGGGCAAGCGCGTCGTGCTGTTCGCGCTGCCGGGCGCCTTCACGCCCACCTGCTCGGCCAAGCATGTGCCCGGTTTCGTGGCCAATCACGATGCGCTCAAGGGCAAGGGCGTGGACGCCATCGCCTGCCTGTCGGTGAACGATGCCTTTGTCATGGGCGCCTGGGGCAAGGGCCAGGGCGCCGACGGCAAGGTGCATATGCTGGCCGACGGCAATGGCGAATTTACCGAGGCGGTGGGCCTGGTGATGGACGGCACCAAGTTCGGCATGGGCAAGCGCAGCCAGCGTTACTCGATGATCGTCGAGGACGGCGTCGTGAAGGCCCTGAATGTCGAGGAGCCGGGCGCCTTCGAGGTCTCCAGCGCCGAACACGCGCTGGGCCAGCTTTAGGCGCGGTTCTTTTGCGCCGTGAGTTCGTCGCGCGTACTCATGTACGTCCTGTACGCTCCGTGCGCGCTTCTGCCCACGTCGCAAAATCTCTCGCGCCTGACTTTGGCGCGCTCATGACCCGACGTTAGGGGGGGCGGTCAGCGCGGGATGGCATCCCGCGCCAGCCGGTCCGCGCGTTCATTCTCCGGATGGCCGGAATGGCCGCGCACCCAGCGCCACTGGATCTGGTGGCCGTCCATGGCCGCATCCAGGATGCGCCACAGGTCTTCATTCTTGACCGGCTTCTTGTCGGCGGTTTTCCAGCCGCGCGCCTTCCAGTTCTTCAGCCATTGCGTGGCGCCGTCCATCACATAGCGCGAATCGGTGTGGATTGTGACGGGGCCCTTGCGCTTGAGCGCGTTCAGGCTCTCGATGACCGCCATCAGCTCCATGCGATTGTTGGTGGTGCCGCGCGCGCCGCCCGACAGTTCCTTTTCGGTCTCGCCGAAGCGCAGGATCGCCCCCCAGCCGCCCGGCCCCGGATTTCCCGAACAGGCGCCGTCCGTGAAGATGTGAATCAAAGCCCGTATTCCCCCGCGTGTTTCACTTTGCGGTGAAAGCGCAGCTTGCGCGCATATTCGCGCGGGTCCTTGGGCCGCACCAGCCAGCTTTCGTCGTGGTTGATCCAGTCGAAGGTGCGCGTCAGCAGGAAGCGCAGCGCCGCGCCCTGCATCAGCAGGGGCAGGGCATCGGCCTCGGCCTGGGTGATCGGGCGGTGCGCGCGATAGGCGCCGATCAGCGCCTGGCCCTTGGTGATGTTGTAGCTGCCGTCCATCTCGAAGCACCAGCTGTTCAGCATCACCGCCAGGTCGTAGGCATAGAAATCGTTACAGGCGAAATAGAAATCGATCACGCCCGAGACATCGTCCTTCATGAACAGGACATTGTCGGGAAACAGGTCGGCATGGATGACCCCGCCGGGCAGGTCCCGGGGCCAGGCCGCTTCCAGGTCGGCCAGGCTGGCGGCAATCAGCGCGGTCAGGCCTTCCTCCACGCTGTCGGCATCGCCGATCGATTCGGCCAGCGGCCGCCAGCCGGGCGGTCCCAGCGCGTTGCGCCGCGTCAGGGTGAAATCCTCGCCCGCCTTGTGCAGCTCGGCCAGCACCGCCCCGGCGGCCGTGCAGTGGGGTACACCGGGCCGGCGCAGGGAAATCCCGCTCAGGAAGGTCAGGATCGCCGCCGAGCGCCGGTTCAGGGTGACCAGCTGCTGGCCCTCGCGCGTGCGCAGCGGCAGGGGGCAGGCGATACCCTTGCGGGCCATATGCTCCATCAGCCCCAGGAAAAAGGGCAGGTCTTCCTCGGCCACGCGCTTTTCGTACAGGGTCAGGATAAAGGCGCCCCGGTCGGTCTGGAGGTAGAAATTGGAGTTTTCGACCCCCTCGGCGATGCCCTTGAAGCTGAGGGGCGTGCCGATGTCATAGAGCGCCAGCAGCCGCTCCAGGTCCTCGAAATTGACATCGGTATAGACGGCCATGGCCGCTGGTCCCCGTTTCAGTGCTGCCGCCTGCCGGGCAGGGGGCTGTTGTGCCACGCCGCGCCAGCTTTTCATCCCCGGCGGGCTTGGCTAAAGTCCGCCGCCCGAAGCTGGCGGGCCGAGAAGTCGGCCGGGTGCGCCAAAATGTCAAGAATGGTTGGCGCCCGCCGGCGATAGGTGCCAGAAACGGCGCTGGGCCAAAATCGCGCCCGGAAAACAGGGCCCCGACAACAGTGCCAAGGATGAGTGCCAGGAATTGCTGCCAGAACAGTTGCCCTATCCGTTGAAACGGCCCCCGTTCACGATGAAATTTCGCGCCATCCGCCATGCGGTTCTTGTGCTGGCCGCGCTGTGCGTGCCCGTGGCCCTGAGCGGGTGCGGCGACACCAGAATCACCATCTGCCCGGTGCCCGCCATCCTGGCCGAAACCGCCAGCATGACCGTGATCAAGCCGGGCGCGGCGCCCGATCCGGCCAACGAGCAATATTCGGTTGCGCTGGTGAATGCCGAAAGCAGTTGCAGCTACAACCGCAAAGAGGGCACCACCACCTCGGACCTGACGCTGACCTTCCATGCCACGCGCCCGCCAAGCCCCAGCGCGGCCAGCTATTCGGTGCCCTATTTCGTGGTGGTGAGCGAGAATTCCAAGCTGTTCGACAAGAAGCTCTACACGCTGAACTTCCGCTTCGCGCCGGGTGCGGTCAGCGCTGATATCAAGCAGTCGCCCAATGATATCGAGATCAAGATCGCCAACGGCAAACTGCCCTGGAACTATCAGTTGATGGCGGGCATGCAGCTGACCGCCGAACAGATGGCCTACAACAAGAAGATAGGCCGCTACCTGCCATGACGTCGCTGCTCGCGGCGCTCTCACGGACGGTGGGTTCGGCCTTTGCCGCGGAAGGCCTTTCGGAAACATTTGGCCAGGTGCAGGTGTCGGACCGGCCTGACCTGGCGCAGTTTCAATGCAATGGTGCGCTTGCGGCGGCGAAGTATTTGAATGGCCGTCCCGCTGATGGCGGTCCGGCGGGTGCCAAGACCAATCCGCGCGCCATCGCTGAAAAGGTCGCCGCGCGGCTGAAGGCCGATCCGGTCTTCGCCCAGGTGGACATTGCCGGTCCCGGATTCATCAACCTGTCGCTGAGCGACGCGGCGCTGAACGGCCATGTCCAGGCCCTGGCCGAGGACCCGCGCCTGGGCGCGCCCCAGACAGGACTGGACGCGGATGGCGCGGGCAGGATCGCCGTGATCGATTTCGGCGGTCCGAACATCGCCAAGCCGATGCACGTGGGGCATCTGCGCTCCTCGATCATCGGCGACTGTCTGCAGCGGCTTTACCGCGCCAATGGCTGGCGGGTGGTCAGCGATGTGCATATGGGCGACTGGGGCCTGCAGATGGGCCAGCTGATCAGCCAGATCGAGATCGAGGGCATTGCGCCGGTCTATTTCGATCCCGGACATGAAGGGCCTTACCCGGACGAATCGCCGGTCAGCATGGACGATCTGGAAGTGCTCTATCCGCGCGCTTCGGCCGCCTGCAAGGCCGATCCCGAACGGCTGGAGGCGGCGCGGCGCGCCACCGTCGATTTGCAGGCGGGCCGCCCCGGCTATCGCGCCCTGTGGAAGCATTTTGTCCGTGTCACGGAAGTGGGCCTGACCCGCGAATTCGCCAGCCTGGGCGTCAAATTCGATCTGTGGAACGGCGAATCCAGCGTCGATGCGGCCATCCCGCCCATGCTGGATGACCTGAAAAAGCGCGGCCTTGCCGAGATGAGCGAAGGCGCGCTGGTGGTGCCGGTGGCCGAGGAGAGCGACAAGAGGCCGCTGCCCCCGCTGATCCTGGTCAAGTCCGAGGGCGGGGTGCTGTATGGCACCACCGACCTGGCCACGATCATCGAGCGGGTGCGCGAATTCGACCCGCAGCAAATTCTTTATGTGGTGGACCATCGCCAGCACGGCCATTTCGAGCAGGTCTTTCGCGCCGCGATCAAGGCCGGCTATCAGGGCCGCGCCGAACTGGAGCATGTCGGCTACGGCACCATGAACGGGGCCGACGGCAAGCCGTTCAAAACCCGCGCCGGCGGGGTGATGAAGCTGCACGACCTGATCGGCATGGCCACGGGCGAGGCCGCGCGGCGTCTGGCCGAGCAGGGAATCGGTGCGGACTATTCCGATGCGGAACGGGCGGAAATTGCCCGGAAGGTCGGCATCGCCACCATCAAATTCGCCGATTTGTCGCACCAGCGCACCACCGATTACATCTTCGACCTGGAACGATTCTCGACTTTCGAGGGCAAGACCGGGCCCTATCTTCAGTATGCGGCGGTCCGCATCCAGTCGATCCTGCGCAAGGCCGCCGATCTGGGCGCCAAGCCCGGGACCCCGGCCATTCATTCGCCCGAGGAACGCCGGCTGATCCTGCAACTCCTGGGGGTGGGCGATGTGATGACGGCGGCGGAAGCAGGCCGCGCGCCCCATATTCTGTGCGAATACGCCTTTGAACTGGCCCAGAATTTCAGCCGCTTCTATGGCGCCCACCACATTCTGTCGGAGCCGGACGAGGGGCTCAGGGCCGCCCGGCTGGGCCTGTGCGCCCTGGTCCTGGCCGTGATGACCCGGACCCTGGACCTTCTGGGGATCGAGGTTCCCGAAAGAATGTGAGTAACCGGCGGTGTCCGGCGGGGGTGTGCAGGTGCGAATTGACTCCCCAATGGCCCCACATATGATGTTACCCAACAGGGTCGTCCGCCGGGAGGCGCACGGGTCTGGCCAACACACGATCCCACGCGGGAGAGACCCGGCGAAGCGAAAGCTCGCCCGGGCGCCGAAGGAGCAACCGCCCCGGAAACTCTCAGGCAAAAGGACCGCGATCGGGTGATGAACTTCTGGAAAGCGGCTGCGCACACGGTGCGGCCCACCGAAGGGGTAATCCGGCAATTCCATGATGGAGTCGCCGGGGAAATCTCTCAGGTCCGGTGACAGAGGGGCCACGCTTCCGGCGGGAGGCGGGGACTCTTGAATCGGGACCGTATGACCAGTTCGACCTCGACTGAAACATTGCTGCGTACGCCATTGCACGCCCTCCATCTGGAGCTGGGCGGCAAGATGGTGCCCTTCGCCGGTTATGAAATGCCGGTGCAATATCCTGCCGGTGTCCTGAAGGAGCATCTGCACACCCGCCAGAAGGCCGGGCTGTTCGATGTCTCGCACATGGGCCAGGCCTTTCTGGGCGGCGACACCGCGGCGCTGGAACGGCTGACGCCCGCCGACGTGGCGGGGCTGAAGGAAGGCATGCAGCGTTATGGCCTGCTGCTGACCGACGCCGGCACCATCATGGACGATTTCATGTTCTCGCGCCTGGCGGGCGAAGCGGACCTCTATCTGGTCGTCAATGCCGGGACCAAGGAGGGCGACTTTGCCTATATCGCCGCACAGCTTGGCGATGCCGTCAGCCTGACGCCGCGGCCCGACCGCGCGCTGCTGGCGCTGCAGGGTCCCGCCGCCGCCGCCGTTCTGGAACGCCACAGCCCCGGCATCTCGGACCTGACCTTCATGAAGGTGGTGCGCACCAGCGTGGCGGGCGCGCCCGCCATTGTCAGCCGCAGCGGCTATACCGGCGAGGACGGTTTCGAGATTTCGCTGGAAGGGCCGGACGGCGAGCGCGTCGCCCGCGCCCTGTTGGGCGAGGAAGAGGTGCTGCCCATCGGCCTGGGCGCACGCGATTCGCTGCGCCTGGAGGCGGGCCTGTGCCTCTACGGCCATGACATCGACGACACCACCGGCCCGGTCGAGGCCGATCTGGTCTGGTCGATCGGCAAGCGCCGCAAGCTGGAGCCGACCTTCCTGGCCGGGCAGAAGATCATGGATGCGCTGGCGAACGGCACCGCGCGCAAGCGGGTGGGCATTCGCCCCGATGGCCGGGCGCCCGCCCGCGAAGGCACCGAAATCGCCGCCAGGGACGGGCGCGTGATCGGCAAGGTCACATCCGGCGGTTTCGGCCCCAGCCTGAACGCCCCCATCGCCATGGGCTATGTCGACAGCGCCTTTGCCGCCGACGGCACCCAGCTGGACCTGATCGTGCGCGGAAAGCCCCTGCCGGCCACGGTTGTGCCCATGCCGTTTGTTCCCCACAATTACTGCCGCCCGAAAAAGGCCTAAGGAGCTTTTCCATGAGTGAAGTCCGTTATACCGACCAGCATGAATGGATCCGCCTGGACGGCGACGAGGCCACGGTCGGCATCACCAAATATGCCGCCGAGTCGCTGGGCGACGTGGTCTTTGTCGAGGTGCCCTCCGTCGGCAAGACCGTGGCGGCGGGCGGCGAGGCCGCGGTTGTGGAAAGCGTGAAAGCCGCCAGCGACATTTATGCGCCGGCCGGCGGCACGGTCAGCGCTGCCAATGAGGTTCTGTCCAGCGAGCCGTCCAAGGTCAATGACGATCCGGAAGGCGAAGGCTGGTTCTTCAAGCTCAAGGGCGTCAGCAGCGAAGAGTTCGGCAAGCTGATGGACGCCGATGCCTATGGGAAGTTCGTGGAGAGTCTGTAATGCGCTATCTGCCGCTTACGCCTGACGACCGCCGCGCCATGCTGGCGAAGATCGGCGCACCCGATGTCGACGCGCTTTACCGCGATGTCCCGGCCTCGGCCAATGTCGGCCTGTCCGTCTTCGATCTGCCCGATACCCAGGGCGAAATGGAAGTGGAACGGGCGCTGTCGAAGCTGGCGGCGAAGAATGTCGCGGCGGGCGCGGTGCCCTTCTTCTGCGGTGCCGGCGCCTACAAGCATCATGTGCCGGCCTCGGTCGATCACCTGATCCAGCGCAGTGAGTTCCTCACCAGCTACACGCCCTATCAGCCGGAAATCGCCCAGGGCACGCTGCAGTATCTGTTCGAATTCCAGACCCAGGTGGCGCTGCTGACGGGCATGGAAGTGGCCAATGCCTCGCTCTATGACGGCTCCACCGCCACCGCCGAGGCGGTGATGATGGCCCAGCGCGTCACGCGCCGCGGCAAGGCGATCCTGTCGGGCGGTCTGCATCCCCATTATGCTGAGACGGTGGAAACCGTGGCCGGGCTGGAAGGCAAGATGGTCCGTACCCCGGTCACGCCGGGCGTGGCGGAGGATATCATCGCGCTGATCGACGAGGACACCGCCTGTGTCGTGGTGCAGTCGCCGGATGTGTTCGGCCTGATCCGCGACCTGCGCCCCATCGCCGAGGCCGCCCATGCCAAGGGCGCGCTGCTGGTCGTGGTGGTGACCGAGGCGGTGTCGATGGGCCTGCTGGAATCGCCGGGCGCGCAGGGCGCCGACATCGTGGCCGCCGAAGGCCAGTCGATCGGCAACGGCCTGAACTTCGGCGGGCCTTATGTCGGCCTGTTCGCAACGCGCGAAAAGCTGCTGCGCCAGATGCCGGGCCGCCTGACGGGCGAGACTGTGGATGTGGAAGGCCGCCGCGGCTTTGTGCTGACGCTTTCGACGCGCGAGCAGCATATCCGCCGCGAGAAGGCGACCAGCAACATCTGCACCAATTCGGGCCTTTGCACCCTGGCCTTCACCATTCACCTGTCGCTGCTGGGCGAGGAAGGTCTGACGCGGCTGGCGCGGCTGAACCATGCCAAGGCCAGCGCCCTGGCCACCCGGCTGTCGGCGCTGCCCGGCGTCGATCTTGTGACGCCGGCTTTCTTCAACGAATTCACCATCCGCCTGCCGGTGGCCGCCGCGCCGCTGGTCGATGCGCTGGCGCAACAGGGTGTGATCGCGGGTGTGCCCGCTTCGCGCCTGATGCCGCATGAGCCACAGGCGGCGAACCTGCTGATTGTCGCGGCCACGGAATGTGTCAGCGACGAGGATGCCGATGCGTTGGTGCGGGCGATCGAAGGAGCGTTGGCATGAGCATGAACAATCAGGGGCGGCCCACCGCGATCGATGGCATCGACAGCCGCCGCCGCACCGTTGCACCGGGCACGGTCGCGCCCGAGGAGCTGACCACCATCTCCGGCGACCGGGGGCTGGACCATGAAGAAAAGCTGATCTTCGAACTGGATCACGGCGCGACGGGCGTGGACATTCCCGACGTTCAGGTGTCTGGCGACCGGCTGGGCGGCATGCGCCGCGCCGGCCCCATTGGGCTGCCGGGCCTGTCGGAGCCCGAAGTGGTGCGCCACTATGTGCGCCTGTCGCGGATGAACTATGCCATCGACAGCGGGCTCTATCCGCTGGGCTCGTGCACCATGAAGCACAATCCGCGCCTGAACGAGAAGATGGCGCGCTTGCCCGGCTTTGGCGACCTGCATCCTTTGGCGCCCCAGTCGACCACCCAGGGCGGGCTGGCGCTGATTGCCCAGCTGATGAACTGGCTGGAAAAGCTCACCGGCATGCCGGCGGTGGCCATGTCGCCCAAGGCGGGCGCGCATGGCGAATTGTGCGGCCTGTTGGCGATCCGCGCCGCCATCGCCGCGCGCGGGGAAAAGCGCACGCGCGTGCTGGTGCCCGAATCCGCCCATGGCACCAATCCGGCCACGGCCGCTTTTGCGGGCTTCACCGTGGATTCAGTGCCCGGCAAGCCCGATGGCCGCGTCGATGCCGATGCGCTGAAGGCCAAGCTGGGTCCGGACGTGGCGGCGATCATGCTGACCAATCCCAACACCTGTGGCCTGTTCGAGGGCGAGATCGTCGACATCGCCAAGGCGGTGCATGACGCAGGCGCCTATTTCTATTGCGACGGAGCCAACTTCACCGCCATCGCCGGGCGGGTGCGGCCGGGCGATCTGGGCGTCGACGCCATGCACATCAACCTGCACAAGACCTTTTCGACGCCGCATGGCGGCGGCGGGCCCGGCGCGGGTCCGGTGGTGCTGTCTGAACGCCTGGCGGCCTTCGCGCCGCTGCCGCTGCTGGTCGCCGATGGCCAGGGCCTGCGCCTGATCGAGGACATGGCCGGCGCGCCGCAAGGCGCCAAGCCGTTCGGCCGCATGTGCGCCTTCCATGGCCAGATGGGCATGTTCGTGCGCGCGCTGGCCTATATGCTGTCGCATGGCCGTGACGGCGTGCGACAGGCGTCCGAGGACGCGGTGCTGTCGGCCAATTACATCCTGGCCTCGTTGAAGGATGTGATGAGCGCGCCCTTCGGCGACGACGGCCCGTGCATGCACGAAGCACTGTTCGACGACAGCTTCCTGGAAGATACGGGCGTGACCACGCTGGACTTCGCCAAGGCGATGATCGACGAGGGCTATCACCCCATGACCATGTATTTCCCGCTGGTGGTGCATGGCGCGATGCTGATCGAGCCGACGGAAAGCGAGAGCAAGGAATCGGTCGACCGCTTCATCCATGTGCTGCGCGAGCTGGCGCTGGAAGCCAAGGCGGGCAAGACCGAGCGCTTTGCCGGCGCCCCGCGCCTGACGCCGCGCCGCCGCCTGGACGAAACGGCCGCCGCGCGCAAGCCGGTGCTGCGCTGGAAAAAGCCGGAGCCCGCGGCCAAGGAAGCCAAGGAAGCCGCCGAGTAGCTATTTACAAGTATGGACCTTCAGGCCCGGCGGCAGCAGCGTCTTGTCGTTGCCGCAGGCCGCGTCCAGCTGCTTCTGGGTCAGGCCCTTCACCCGGCGCAGGTCGGTGCCCAGGAAGGACGTGATGGTGGTGCTGGCGCCCGTCATGTCGGCGCCGTCCATTTTAGCGCCCGCCAGGTTGGCCGCGTAAAGGTTGGTACCGCGGAAAGTCGCATTGGTGAAGTTGGCGAAGCTCATGCACATCAGCGTGGCATTGGCGCCGTCGAAATTCGCCCCGGTCAGGTTGTGTTCCTTCACGCAGGTGTTGGTCAGGTCCGCGCCCGAAAGGTCGCAACCCACGCAATCGACGATGCCGCCGTGAATCTTCGCCACCTGGGCGGGATTGGCGGCCAGGGCCGGGGCGCTGGGCAGGGCCGTCATCGCGGCCAGGAACAGGATCAGGGCGCAAAGCGTGTATCGCATCATCGTCTCAATCTGGCACGGCCAGGGTTACCATCCGGTTGAGACGCAGCAATTCGCATGCCCGGTCCCTTTCGCGCGGGAACGATTCCGTACAATCGAATGTTTCCACGAGATGCAGCGCAAATGTTCCGAAACGGCAGCCCAGCTGCGGGTGATTGCCGCCCGCATGCGGGCGCATGCCGCCGAAACCACGGTGGACCTGTTTCGCCGCCAGTTTGAAAGCACCGCCGCAGAGCTGGAGGAGGCCGCGACCGACCTGGAAAGCCGCGAGACATCGCCCGTGCCGCCGCGGCTGGTGTCCTGACGCCCCACGCGCCGTCCCCAAACCGCACACGAAAAAGGGCGCATCCGAAGATGCGCCCTTTTGCATTGATGCGGTGCGGAGCGGTCAGGAACAGCCGCTGGTCGATCCGCAGGTGTTGCACTTCATGCAGGTGCCGTTGCGCACCAGGGTGAAGTTGCCGCAACTGCCGCAACTGTCGCCTTCAAAGCCCTTCAGCCGGGCTTCGGCGGCGCGGCGCGCACGGGTTTCGCGGGCACCGCCTTCGCCGGTCTGCAGCGCCACTTCCAGCGAGGCGACCTGTACCGCGACAGGCGAGGCGATGGAGGCTTCCACGCCGGCGCGGATCTCGGTCAGGTCCAGCGGCGCGTCGTCGTCATCGTCATCGAAGTCATTGTCGGCTTCCAGCGCGTCATGGTGCAGATGCTCTTCCTCATGCAGCATCTTGGGGGCGGCGCCGCCGCGCACCACGCTCATCTGCACGCCGCGGCCGCGCAGATAGCCGGTCGAGGCCACCTTGGCGATCGCCACTTCGGGCACGGCCCCGCCGTCGCTGCCCTTGCCGTCGCCCCTGTTGCCCAGGTCCTCGTCCGCCGCCGGCTGGACATGCGCCAGGTCGGTGCGATTCAGATAGGACACCGCCAGTTCGCGGAAGATGTAATCCAGCACGCTGGTGGCGTTCTTGATGGAATCGTTGCCGATCACCAGGCCCGCCGGCTCGAAGCGGGTGAAGGTGAAGGCGTCGACGAATTCCTCCAGCGGCACGCCATATTGCAGGCCGACCGAGATGGCGATGGCGAAATTGTTCATCAGGCTGCGGAAGGCGGCGCCTTCCTTGTGCATGTCGATGAAGATTTCGCCCAGCCGTCCGTCTTCATATTCGCCGGTGTGCAGATAGACCTTGTGGCCGCCCACGATCGCTTTCTGGGTATAGCTCTTGCGTCGATGGGGCAGCTTTTCGCGTTCCGACTTGCGGACCTGTTCGATGACACGCTCGACGATGCGCTCGGTCACCACGGTCTGCTGCGAAGCGGTCTTCTGTGCGGCGGCGGGCGCGGCTTCGGCCTCCTCGTCCTCGTCCGCGTCGACGAAGGAGAAGACCGAGGTCGCCAGCGGCTGGCTGAGCTTGGAGCCGTCGCGGTACAGCGCATTGGCCTTCAGGCCCAGCGTCCAGGACAGCATGTAGGCCTCACCGCAATCGGCGACGGTGGCGCTGTTGGCCATGTTGATGGTCTTGGAGATGGCGCCGGAAATGAAGGGCTGCACCGCCGCCATCATGCGGATGTGGCTTTCCACCGACAGCGCGCGCTTGCCGACGCGCCCGCACGGATTGGCGCAATCGAACACCGCCAGGTGTTCCTCCTTCAGGAAGGGCGCGCCTTCCAGCGTCATCGCCCCGCAAACATGGCTGTTGGCGGCATCGATGTCGGCGCGGGTAAAGCCCAGCGCGCCCAGCATGTTGAAGTCGGGCGCATCCATCGCCGCGGGGTCCAGCTTCAGCACCTCGGTGCAGAACTGGGTGCCCAGCGTGTACTTGTTGAACACGAAGCGGATGTCGAAGGCCGATTCCAGCGCCGCCTCGACCGCGCCAATCTGTTCGTCGCCAAAGCCCTTGGCGCGCAGCGCGTCGATATTGATGCGCCCGCGATAGTCCTCCAGCGTGCCATGGCCGACCGCATAGGCGACGATGGCGTCGATCTGGTTCTGGTCATAGCCCAGGCTGGCCAGCGCCTCGGGCACGCAGCGGTTGATGATCTTGAAATAGCCGCCGCCCGCCAGGGTCTTGAACTTGACCAGGGCGAAATCGGGCTCGACGCCGGTGGTGTCGCAGTCCATCACCAGGCCGATGGTGCCGGTGGGCGCGATCACCGTCGCCTGGGCGTTGCGGAAGCCGAATTCCTTGCCCATCGCCAGCGCATCGTCCCAGGCGCGGCCCGCCGCATCCGCCAGCGCGCGGTCGGACAGCGCCGCCAGGTCCAGCGGCACCGGCGGCGTGGCCAGCTTCTCATAGCCCTTGGCCTCGCCATGGGCTGCGCGCGAATGGTTGCGCACCACGCGCAGCATCGCATCCTTGTTGGCGGCGAATTCGGGGAAGGCGCCCAGCTCGCCCGCCATTTCGGCGCTGGTGGCATAGGACACGCCGGTCATCAGCGCGCTGATGGCGCCGGCGATGGCGCGGCCCTCGCGGCTGTCATAGGGGATGCCGCTGCTCATCAAGAGGCCGCCGATATTGGCGAAGCCCAGGCCCAGGGTGCGATAGTCGTAGGACAGCTGGGCGATTTCCCTGGACGGGAACTGGGCCATCATCACCGAGATTTCCAGCACGATGGTCCACAGCCGCACGGCATGTTCGAAGGCCAGCACGTCGAACGACCGGTCCGCCTTGCGGAAGGCCATCAGGTTCAGCGAGGCCAGGTTGCAGGCCGTGTCGTCCAGGAACATGTATTCGCTGCACGGGTTGGAGGCGCGGATTTCGCCGCCGGCCGGGCAGGTGTGCCAGTCGTTGATGGTGCTGTGGAACTGGATGCCCGGATCGGCGCAGGACCAGGCCGCCTCCGTCACCTTGCGCCACAGGTCGCGCGCCTTGACGGTCCTGGCCACCGTGCCGGTGCCGCGCCAGGTCAGGTTCCAGTCGGCATCGTCCTTCACCGCTTTCAGGAAGGCGTCGGTCACGCGCACCGAATTGTTGGAGTTCTGGCCCGACACCGAGGCATAGGCGTCGCTGTCCCAGTCGGTGTCATAGGTCTTGAAGGTGATGTCCTTGAAACCCTGGCGCGCGAAGCTGATCACCCGCTCGATGTAGTTGTCGGGGATCATCGACTTGCGCGCGGCGCGGATCTCGCGGCGCAGGGCCGGGTTCTTGGCCGGGTCGAAACAGTCGTCGTTGGAGCCCTGGCAGTTGACGCAGGCCCGCATCACCGCCTTCAGGTGCCGTTCGGCCAGCTTGGAGCCGGCGACCATGGCGGCGACCTTCTGCTCCTCGACCACCTTCCACTCGATGAAGTCCTCGATGTCGGGATGGTCGATGTCGACGATCACCATCTTGGCGGCGCGCCGGGTGGTGCCGCCCGACTTGATCGCGCCGGCAGCCCGGTCGCCGATCTTCAGGAAGCTCATCAGGCCGGACGACTTGCCGCCGCCCGACAGCCGCTCCTCTGCGCCGCGGATGGAGGAGAAGTTGGTGCCGGTGCCCGAACCGTATTTGAACAGCCGCGCCTCGCGCGTCCAAAGGTCCATGATGCCGCCGTCATTGACCAGGTCGTCCTTCACCGACTGGATGAAGCAGGCATGCGGCTGGGGATGCTCATAGGCGCTGGTCGACTTGGTCAGCCGCCCGGTCTTGTGGTCGACGAAATAATGGCCCTGGCCGGGGCCGTCGATGCCATAGGCCCAGTGCAGGCCGGTGTTGAACCATTGCGGGCTGTTGGGGGCGCATTTCTGCGTCGCCAGCATGTGGCACAGTTCGTCATAGAAGGCCTGGGCATCGGCCTCGCCGTCGAAATAGCCGCCCTTCCAGCCCCAATAGGCCCAGGTGCCGGCCAGGCGGTCGAACACCTGCTTGGCCGAGCGTTCGCCGGTGGTCTCGCTGCCCCCGCCCTGGCGGCGCCACAGGAAGCTGGGCACGCCTTCCTCGGGGACAGGCTTGAGGGACTTGGGCACGCCCGCCTTGCGGAAATACTTCTGGGCCAGCACGTCGGATGCGACCTGGCTCCAGCTCTCGGGAACCTCGATGCCGTCCTGGGCGAAGACCACCGAACCGTCCGGGTTTCGGATCTCGCTGCTGGCGCTGCGGAACCCGATGCCTTCGTAAGGCGAATGACCCTCAACCGTGAACTGACGGCGAATACGCATGGTGCTACCCCGGCTTTCAGATGAACGTTTGCCCCCGGCCTGGTCCTGAAAACTGCCATTTTGGGGACAATTGTCCGCTCGCCAGGACTAGGGTCCTCGCGGTCGGGCTGTCAGTCCGCCAAGATTTGGTGGTCACAGGAGTTGACCGGCCCAAAGTATGGACACGGCGGAAAGGCGGGTGCAAGCGAATAGTGGTTAACTACGTACAACCCCCAACATCTTGTGACGGCGCCCGCGCCCAAAAAGCCGCGAGTCAAGCGGGTCAAAGATTAAGGCCCGAAAATATTTTTCTCGCCCGGTTCATCACAGGGTCACGGACTCTTTGGGACCGATTGGGGATAAGTGAAAAATGCGGGTCAGACATTTGGCGCCATTGGCTTCCGCCGCGCGCAAACCCTATATTCGCTTCGAATCCCGGACCGAACCGCCATGCCCTTCTTCTCGATGATCTTTTCCTGGTGGAATTCCGCGACCTGGGGCACCTGGGTCACCACCTGGCTGCGCGGCTCGCCCGTGGGCAGCGATGCGTTCGGCAACCGCTACTACCAGAACAAGGACGGCTCGCGCCGCTGGGTGATCTACAACGGCACCGTCGAGGCCAGCCGCGTGCCGCCCGACTGGCATGGCTGGCTGCACCACACCTATGCCGAGCCGCCGACCACCGCGCCCTTCAAGACCAAGGCCTTTGAGGCCGCGCACAAGCCCAACATGACCGGCACCGACGGCGCCTATCGCCCCGGCGGCAGCCTGGCGGGGCAGGGCCAGCGGCCGCCCGCCACGGGCGACTACCAGGCCTGGAAGCCCGAATAGCGCGTCATGCCGGCAGCCCAGGCCATTCCCCAGAGCAACATGCGCGAAAGCCTGGTCGGCTTTGTCGTCGTCATCCTCGCGGTGGCGATCGGCGTGCTGACCTATCTGCACAAGGGCAGCGACGCGGTCGCCGGCTATGAGCTGAATGCCCGCCTGCCCAAGGTGGACGGGCTGGGCGTGGGCACCGAGGTGCGGCTTTCGGGCGTGAAGGTGGGTGCGGTGACGGGCATGGACCTGGACCCGCGCAACTATCTCGTCACCGTGCACATGAACATCGAGAACAGCATCAAGGTTCCGGCCGACTCCTCGATCCTGGTGACGTCGTCGGGGCTGTTGGGCTCGTCCTATCTGTCGATCACCCCGGGCGGCGACGAAAAGAACCTGGCGCCGGGCGGTTTCTTCGAGAATGTGCAGGGCGCCATCGACCTGATGAACCTGATCGGGCGCTTTGCCACCGGCGCGCCGACCTCCAACCAGGCGCCGCAAAGCCACGCGCCGCAGGATCTGGGAGACGGGCCGTGACGGCGCGCTGCAAGGTCCGCTTGGCAGCGCTGGGTCTGGCGCTGGCGGCGGGATGTGGCGTGAGTGCCCTGGCGCAGGATGGCAACCGGGTTGCGCTGGCCCCGGCCGCGCCCGAAGGCGGCAATGCCCCGGCCCAGGCGCCCGCCAAGCCCGCGGTGCTGCTGATGCGCGGGCTGGACAAGATCACCGGCCGGGCCACCGACATCGTCGCCCCCATCGGCAAGCCGGTGCAGTTCGCCACCCTGACCATCGTGGCGCGCTACTGCTATTCGACGCCGCCCAGCGAGACGCCGGAAACCGCGGCCTTCGTGCAGATCGAGGACCATCGTCCCAACCAGCCGGCGCGGCGCATTTTCTCGGGCTGGATGTATGCCTCCAGTCCCGGCCTGAACGCGCTGGAACATCCGCTCTACGACGTGTGGGTGATCAAGTGCAGCGGCTCGGCGGTGCCCCAGGCGGTCGCATCCTCGGACGAGGCGCCCCAGGTCAAGTCACCCGACGCTGCCGACAATGACGACGAGGTCGAGGAGCTGCCGCCGGAGGCCGGGCGCTAGTCCGTTTGCAATTCGCCGTCCGCCGGCCATGCGGCGGGCCGGCCCAGGGCCGTCTGCAACAGTCCCAGATATTGCGCGCGGGGAATTTCCACCGCTCCGAAGCGCGCCAGATGGCTGGTCAGGAACTGGGTATCCAGCAGCACATAGCCGCCCCGGCGCAGCAGGCCGACCAGATGCACCAGCGCCGCCTTGCTGGCATCGGTACGGCGGCTGAACATGCTTTCCCCGAAAAAGGCCGCGCCCAGGCTGACGCCATAAAGCCCGCCCGCCAGCGCGCCGTCCTGCCAGCACTCCACAGAGTGGGCATGGCCGCCCGCATGCAGCGCGGTGTAGAGGCGCAGGATCTCGTCATTGATCCAGCTTTCCTCGCGCCCCGGTGCGGGCGCGGCGCAGGCCCGCATCACTTCGGGGAAGGCAAGGTCGCTGGTCAGCGAAAAGCGGCCCGAACGGAGCGTGCGCGCCAGCCGCCGCGGCACATGAAACCCGTCCAGGGGAATGACGCCCCGCCGTTCCGGCGAGACCCAGTAGAGCGTGGGGTCGTCGCGCCGCTCGGCCATGGGGAACAGGCCTTCGGCATAGGCGCGCAGGAGCAGGTCCGGTGTCAGGCGGGTTCCGTGCATGGTCAGCAACAACGCGCGGCGGCAGGAACCGTCGCGCTATCTGATCCAGTTTCCTGCCGCCGCAGCCGGTCAGGCCGCGCCGGATGGGGTTATTTCTTGTTGATGCTGAAGCTGCCGGGCCCCGTCGCGGCCAGATACAGGAAAATGAAGCAGAACAGGATTGCCGCATCGCCGCCGTTCAGCAGGGGGAAGAAGCTGCGCGGGAAGTGGGCGATGAAATAGGCAAAGGCCATGGTGCCCGAGGCGATGAAGGCCGCGGGGCGGCTGAAAAAGCCGATGGTGATCAAAAGGCCCGCCACGATCTCGATCACGCCGGCAATGCCGGGCAGCGAGCCGATGGACGGATGCATGGCGGACGGCGGAAAATTCAGATGCTTGCTCAACCCATGCTCCATGAAGCACAGGCCGGACACGATACGGACAATGCCCAGAATCTGGGGTGCGAACCTGTCGAGAAAACCCATCTTTGCTGCTCCCTTCGTCGAGATGGGAACAAGCCTAACCGAGAAAGCCGCATCCAACCTAGCGGCGCGAATTGTCCAGCGCCCCGTTGTGGATTTCGCGATTGCGGGATGACGGCCGTCCTGTGCGGGGCGTCAATCGCCCAAAGCGATCAATGCCCCAAAGACATCAATGTCCGAGACTGGCGAGATATTTCTCAAGCCAATGGATCGAATAGTCGCCATTGATGATGTCGGGCTCGCGCACCAGCTTCTGGAACAGCGGAATGGTGGTTTCGATGCCGCCCACGACCAGTTCGTCCAGCGCGCGGCGCAGCCGCAGCAGGCACTCGTTGCGGTTGCGCGCATGCACGATCAACTTGCCCGCAAGGCTGTCGGCCAGGGCGGGATGCGATAGCCCGAACAGACCGCGCTGTCGAAGCGCACGCCCAGGCCGCCGGGGGTGAATTCTGCCACTGGATCGGCGAGGGCCGGAAGTAAGGGATTTCCGCATTGATGCGGCATTCGATGGCATGGTTCCTCGGAACACGATGTCCTTCTGGTGAAGCCCATCGGTGCGCCCGAAGCGATCCGCACCTGCTCGCGCACGATGTCGATGCCGGTGATGGCCTCGCTGACGGATGTTCGACCTGCAGGCGGGTGTTCATCTCGATGAAATAGAAGCCCGTCCTCGTACAGGAATTCGATGGTACCTGCGCCCAGATAGCCCAGCTTCTGCCAGGGCGCTGAGACGATGCCGCTGATCTCGTCACGCTCGGCGGTGCAGGCGGGCTGCCGGCTTTTTCCCCAGGACCTTCTGGTGGCGGCGCTGGAGCGAACAGTCGCGCTCGCCCAGATGCACCATTATCCGCGGGCTGTCGGCCAGGATCTGATTTCGATATGGCGCGGCTTGGAGATATTTCTCCATAAACCGTGCCGCTTCGAAAGCGGCCTTTGGCCCCAGACCGCGCGGTGGACAGGGCGAAAGACAGTTCGTCGGCGCCTTGGCCACCTTTCACGCCATGGCGGTCGCGCCGCCGGCGGTGGCCTTGATCAGACAGGGCAGCCGATTTCCGCGGCCAGGCGGCGGCATCGGCGTCGGAAAACCTCGCCGTCGGAACCCGGCACGGTGGGAATGCCCAGCCCTTCACCGTCTGCTTGGCGGTGATCTTGTCGCCCATCATGCGGATATGTTCGGCGGTGGGGCCGATGAAGGTCAGGCCATGCTCGGCGATGATGTCGGCGAACTTGGCGTTCTCCGACAGAAAGCCGTAGCTGGATGGATCGCCTCGGCGCCGGTGATCTCGCAGGCGGCGATAATGGCTGGAATGTTCAGATAGGACTGGGCGGCAGGCGCTGCTGACGCAGACGCTTTCGTCGGCTATGCGCACATGCATCGCCTCGCTGTCGGCGGTCGAATGGATCGCCACGGTGGCGATGCCCATCTCTTTGCAGGCGCGGATGACGCGAAGTGATTTCGCCGCGATTGGCGATGAGGACTTTCTCGAACACGTCAGGCGATGACGCAGAGGGCTCTGGCTGAATTCCACCGGCTGGGCATCGGTGACGCAGATCTCCGCACCGTGCCGCCCTTTGGGCGCGGTGGATGGCGTTCATGGTCTTCATCGCCTCGACGATGAACAGCGTGTCGCCTTCCTGACTTGTCTTGCCCACGCTGATGAAGCGCCGGCTTGCCCGGTTCCGGCGACAGATAGACGGTGCCGACCATGGGGGAGGGCACGGTGCCGGCCGCGGGACCGGCGGCCGCGGCAGGTGCGGGCGCCGCAGCTGCGGCGGCGGGAACGGCAACGGCGGCAACCGGCGCGGCAGCAGCGGCATTGACGGCGGCGCGGCTGACGCGGATGCGCGCACCTTCGCGCTCGATCTCGATTTCGGTCAGGCCGGTTTCATTGAGCAGTTCGGACAGGGCGCGGATGGCGTCGGCGTCCACCGACGGCTTTCCCTTGCCGCCCATCAGGTTTTTCACGTCGTCCTTGATGCTCATTTCGAACCTTTCAGAATTTCGGCAACCGCGTCGATGGCGCGCAGGTATCCCTGCGCCCCCAGGCCCATCACGATTCCCGTGGCTCCCTTGGAGACATAGGACAGATGGCGGAACGGCTCGCGCCGGTGGATGTTGGACAGATGCACCTCGATCACCGGGATCTTCAGCATCTGGATGGCGTCCAGGATCGCCACGGACGTGTGGCCATAACCGGCCGGATTGATCAGCATGGCGCTGGCGCTGGTGCGCGCTTCCTGGACGAAATCGACGATCTCGCCCTCATGGTTGGACTGGCGGAAGACAATCGACAGGCCGTGGCTGGCCGCCTGGGCGACGCACATTTTCTCGACCTGGGCCAGGGTGGTGTGGCCGTAAACCTCCGGTTCGCGGGTTCCCAGCAGGTTGAGATTGGGGCCGTTCAGGATGTGAATTGGTAAGGTCTTGGATTGATTTGATTTTTTTGCCATAGACAGTCCGTGAGGCTGGGCGATTCAAGCCTTATAGTCTTACCTAGCACGGAACGGAAATTGTTAAAGGTGGTGCGGACATGGCCCTGCAAGTGACCCTGAACGGCGAGGCGCGGCAGCTCGATGAGGGCTTGAGCGTGCGCGGCCTGCTGGTCGGCCTGGGGCTGGACCCGGCCAAGATCGCGGTGGAGCGCAATCTGGAAATCGTGCCGCGCTCGACCTATGACCAGGTGGCGCTGGCCGATGGTGACCGGCTGGAGATCGTGCATTTCATCGGCGGCGGCAACGCGCCGGTGGACCTGCCAGTCGAGGACAAGCCGCTGGTGATTGCGGGGCGTACCTTTTCCTCGCGCCTGATCATCGGCACCGGCAAGTACAAGGACTATGCCCAGAACGCCGCCGCGCTGGCGGCGTCGGGCGCCGAGATTGTCACCGTGGCGGTGCGCCGGGTGAACCTGACCGATCCCAGCCAGCCCATGCTGGTCGATCACATCGACCCGAAGAAGACCGTGTTCCTGCCCAACACGGCGGGTTGCTTCACGGGCGAGGAGGCGGTGCGCACGCTGCGCCTGGCGCGCGAGGCCGGCGGCTGGACACTGGTGAAGCTGGAAGTGCTGGGCGATCGCAAGACGCTCTATCCCGACATGATCGAGACGCTGCGCGCCACCGAGCTTCTGATCAAGGAAGGCTTCCAGGTGATGGTCTATTGCAGCGACGATCCCCTGATGGCCAAGCGGCTGGAGGAGATGGGCGCCGCCGCCATCATGCCGCTGGCCGCGCCCATCGGGTCGGGGCTGGGGGTGCAGAACCCGGTGGGCATCCGCATGATCATCGAGGAGGCGAAAGTGCCGGTGATCGTGGATGCGGGCGTGGGCACCGCCTCCGATGCCGCCATCGCGATGGAGCTGGGCTGTGACGGCGTGCTGATGAACACCGCGATCGCCGAAGCCAAGAATCCTGTGCTGATGGCCGAAGCGATGAAGCATGCGGTCCAGGCCGGGCGCATGGCCTATCTGGCCGGGCGCATGCCGCGGCGCAAATACGCCGATCCCTCCAGCCCGCTGGCGGGGCTTATTTAATAACCCCTTTTTGGGTTTAACCCCCTCTGTCGCAAGTCGGGTTTGCGTTCCGCAAACACCTCCTTGCGACATCTCCCCCTTTTATGCGCTTCGCGCGAAAGGGGGAGCCGTGCTCGCGAAAGGGGCTAGCTGGTCTGAAGCGCCTTTTCCATGTCGCCATCCTCGACCATGCCCGGATGCATCTGCCCGTCGATCAGGAAGGTGGGGGTGCCGTCGATGCCTACGCTGGTGGCCAGGTCGTGGCTCTGCTTGATGATGTCTTCCACCCCGGGCGCCTTCATGTCATCGCGCAGCTTGTCCAGGTCCATGCCCACCTTCTTGGCGATGGCATAGATCGCGTTGGCATCCACCGGATCGGGATTGCTCATCATCGCCAGGTGGAAGGCCATGAACTTGTCGGGCTGCTTGCGCGCGGCGATCGAGGCCTGGGCCGCCAGCATCGCGTTGGGGCCGTGAATGTCCAGCGGCAGCTCGATGAAGGCGAAGCGGGTATCGTCCTTGTGGGCGTTGTAGAATTTTTCGACTTCCGGCTGGCTGGCGCGGCAATAGGGGCAGTCATAGTCGTAGAACTCGACCACCGTGTGCTTGGCGTTTTCGGGGCCGGTGACGAAGGCGATCTTGGGATCGAAGAAGGCCTTCTGGCCGACCTTGTTCATCGCCGCGGCCTGCTGGGCCTGCTTCTTGGCGTCGTCCAACTGCTGCTGGCGGCCGATCATGGCCAGCGCCAGTTCGGGATGGGTCATCAGATAGGTCTGCATCTGCCGGTCGTTGATCGGCATCATGCCCTGGGCCGCCAGGGTATAGACCAGCGCCACCGCCAGAGCCGCGCCGCCAATCGCACCCGCCAGGGTTATCGAGAAAATCCGCATTCGTCCGGTCCCTATCGTTGCTGGCGCGCCATGGCTCCGGCCGCGCCGATGATGTCGCTGGCGCGCTGCCAGTCGGACGTGCCCTGGTTGAGCCCGCCACGCGCGCGCATGGCAAATACCAGTGCCCGCTGCATGTCGCCGCCATGATAATACAGTTCGGCGGTCGACAGGTCGGCCATCGGCTTGTTGTTCAGGGTGCTATAGGCCTGGGCTGTTTCATACCAGGTAAACATGTCGTCATTTTCCGCCAGAAGGGCGGCTTTCAGGTTTTTCAGCGCGTCCCCCGCCAGCGAGGCATCGTCGGTGGCCAGCTGGGCGGTGGCCAGTTCCTGGCGCAGCAAGGGCGCGCTGGGGCGCAGGTCCACCGCTTTCTGGTAATCGGGAATGCCCTCGCGGGGGCGCGCCATGCTGACATAGATCTGCCCGCGCACCTCGTAGAAATAGGGGTTGTTGGGCTCGTCCTTGATCAGGCTGTTGATCTCGTCCATCGCCTTCTTGAAATCGGGCTGGCGCATATAGGCCATGGCGCGGGCATAGCGCGCGGGCGCCGAGGTGTCGGACGTCGGATAGCGGCGCAGCGCCTCCTTCACCGGCAGGACATAGCCGGCCAGCTTGGCCTGGACCATTTCAAACGTGTGCACGCTTTGCGGCGAATCCTGCACCTCGCGATAGGGCGAGGAATCGACCATGTCCTGCAGGTCGGCGACGCGATCCTGGCCGGTGGGATGGTCGACCGCGAACTTGTCGATCTTGTAGGCGCTCATCGCCTCTTCCTGGGCGAAGCGCTGGAAGGTGTCGTACATGCCGACCGGCGACTGGTGCGTGGCCAGAAGAAGCTTGGCGGCGATCTGGTCGGCGGTGGATTCCTGCACCCGGCTGAAGGCGGCGAACTGGGCCATGGCCATCGACTGGCCCATCTGCATCAGCGCCAGGCCCGCTTCGCCCGCGCCCGCGATCATCGCGGCGATGCCGGCGATCAGCGACACCATCATCGGGATCGAGGCCTTGCGCATCGCGTAATAGGAGCGGGTCAGGTGACCGGCGGAAATATGGCCCGTCTCGTGCGCCATCACGCCGATCAGCTCGTTGGGCTTGCGCAGCCACAACAGGATGCCGGAGAAGATATAGATGTCCGCGGGCTGGGTGGCGAAGGCGTTAATTTCGGGGCTGCCCATCAGGTAGACATGGACATTGTTCACGTCCAGCCCGGCGGCCTTGGCCAGCGGCATCTCGTAGCTGCGCAGCATTTCCTCGGTTTCGGTGTCGCGCAGCACGCTCATGCCCTGGGCCTGGGCGGGCAGCACGACGGCGGCCAGCGTGGATGCCATGCCGGCCGCGAACACAAGGGCGCGCAGGGATCGAATCGGTTTGGGCACGCGTGAAACTCCTTGAAGGGCTCTGGCCAGCGGCGCCGCGGCCAAAACAGCCCATCTGGCTCATGCAAATCTGGCCCAACCCGGGCCAGACGGTATGGGTTGGAACACCCAAAAGCAAACGCGGCTTTCTTCCGCCGCCCCGGTCGGGCATATAGGGACCGCAATCGCGGTTCCCAATTACAGGCTCTTCATGCGTCGCACACTTGCCTTTCTTGCCATGCCCCTGCTGCTTGTGGGCGGGTGCAGCACCATGCGCTCGGTCAGCGACGGGGTGACCTCGACGCTGGGCTTTGGCGGCGACGAAAACACCGACCGGGGCGAGGCGACCTCGACCGCCCAGCACACCGGCATGACGGTCGCCGACGAGCCGCTGGCCGCGCGCGCGGGCGCGCGCGTGCTGCAGGAAGGCGGCAGCGCGGCCGATGCCGTCACCACCATGTTTTTCACCCTGACGGCGACCTATCCGGTCGCGGCCGGGCTGGGCGGCGGCGGCATCTGCATGGTGCGCGATGCGGGCGCGGCGCAGGTGACCGAATACGACTTCCTGGCGCGCGCGCCATCGGGCGGCGGCAGTTTCGCGGTGCCCGCCGCGGTCTATGGATTCCACGATCTTCAGGGCGCCCACGGCGCGCTGCCCTGGCAGCGCATGGTCGCGCCGGGCGAGGCTTATGCCGCCACCGGCTTTCCGGTGTCCGAGGCGCTGGGCACGCGCCTGGCAGATGCGATCAACGTGGTGCGGCTGGATGCGGTGCTGGCCGCAGAATTCCTGGACGAGTCCGGCCAGCCGCGCGCCAACGGATCGGTGGTGAGCAATCCCGAGCTTGCCGAGACGCTGGGCAAGGTGCGCCTGGCCGGCAATGACGGCTTCTACAAGGGCGAGGTGGCCAGCCGCATCGCCAGCTATTCCGCCGCCCAGGGCGGCGCCATCACCCTGGCCGAAATGGCCGGCGTGAACGACCAGCAGGGTCCCGCAAGGGCCCGCCGCGTGGGATCGCTGACCGCCTGGCTGCCGGGCCCGCGCACCGGCGCCGGCGCCTTCAGCAGCTCGCTGCTGGACAATCTGTCCCGTGCCCAGGCGGCCGGCCAGAACGGGGAGGGCGCGGTGATGACCGCCGCCCGCCAGTCCCTGACAGCCTTCGGCCTGACCAGCCTGCCCAGGGACATGGGCTCGACCGGCTTTGCCGCCGTCGACGCCAAGGGCCAGTCGGCGGCCTGTGCGGTGACGCTCAACGGGCCCTTCGGGTCGGGCCGCACGGCGGCGGGCACCGGCGTGACGCTGGCCGCGTCGCCGGCGGCCAGCCAGGCCGGGCTTTCCGGCGCCTTCCTGGCGCCGCTGATCGCCACCAACGGCAACGGGGTCGCGCTGGCGGGCGCTGGCGCGGGCGGCCCCAACGGCACCGCCGCGGCGGCCTATGCGCTGCTGGAGGCGGCGGGCGGGCGCCTGCTCAGCCGGGCCACGCTGCGCTCCACCGGGGCTGCGCCCTTCGACACGGTGAACATGATTTCCTGCGAGGGCGGGATCTGCGTGGCGCTGCCCGATCCGGGGGCCCATGGCCAGGGCGCCGCGCCCGATCCGGGTGTCCAGCCGCCCGACTGACCGCTGCAGAGAAGCCAAGAAAAAGGGCGCCTTTCGGCGCCCTTTTTTATTCACGTCCGTTAGGCGCGTTATTCGCCGCTGAAGGTCCGCTGCCACCACCCCTTGCGGACCGGCTTGGCCGCATCGTCCGAAGCGGCAGCCTGGTCGTTCTCGGCCGGCGTGGTGTCGGGAATGTCGTCGTTCAGCGACCAGACCGGCGTGGAAGGGCTGCCCGGCGCGGCGGGGCCGTCCGTCGGCGTGGTGTCGATCTCATCGGCGATGGCGCCGAAGCGGTCTGTCTCGGCGGCCTGGGCGGCCGACGCGGGCTGGGCAGAGCGGGGCGCACGGCGGCGGCGCGAGCGGCGTGCCGGACCGTTGCCGCCGTTCTGATCGGCCTGTTCGGCGGGCTGCTGGCCGCCATCCGCCTGTGCACCTTCAGCCTGGGCCGTCTCCCCGGACGCCTGGTCGCCGGATACCTGGCTGTCGGCGTCGCCCTGCTGGGCGTTCTGGTTTTCGCCATCGCGGTTCTCGCCTTCCCGGTTCTGGGAACGGCGACGGCCGCCCCGGCGGCCCCGGCGGCGATTGCGGTAGCGCGAGCGGCGTCCGCCGCGCTGATCGTCTGCCTCGCCCTGGTTTTCGCTGTCCGCCTCGGCGGCGCTGTCGTCCTGGGTCTCGGTCTCCTCGGAGGTCTCTTCTTCTTCCTCCTCTTCCTCGACCTCTTCATCTTCGACGATCTCCGGCTCGTCGGACGGGGCGAAGCCAGCCTCGATGCCCACGGCCTGCGGCGCGCGCGGGCGGTCGGCGGGATTGCGCTGGCGGGTGCGTTCGATGTCGAAGGCGCCGGCCGCCAGGCCGTCGGTGGGCACGAAGGTGATTTCCATCTCGTGCTCGGATTCGATGCGGCTGAGTTCGTCGCGCTTCTGGTTCAGCACATAAATCGCCACGTCGTTGGCGATCTTGACCGTTACGGCGGCGGCGCGGTTCTTTTCGCCTTCCTCCTCCAGCGCGCGCAGCACGCGCAGCGCGGTGGATTCCACCGAGCGGATCAGCCCGACGCCCGCGCAGTGCGGGCAGGTGACGGTGGAGCCGGCGATGACGCCCGCGCGCAGGCGCTGGCGGCTCATTTCCATCAGGCCGAACTGGCTGATCTTGCCGATCTGCACCCGGGCGCGGTCGTTCTTCACCGCATCGCGCAGGCGCCGCTCGACCTCGCGGTCGTTGCGGTTCTCCTCCATGTCGATGAAGTCGATCACGATCAGGCCGGCCAGGTCGCGCAGGCGCAGCTGGCGGCCGATTTCCGTGGCCGCTTCCAGGTTGGTCTTGCGCGCCGTCTCCTCGATCGAATGTTCGCGCGTGGCGCGGCCCGAATTGACGTCGATGGCGACCAGCGCCTCGGTCTGGTTGATGACGATATAGCCGCCCGACTTCAGCGTGACGGTGGGCGAGAACATGGAATCCAGCTGGTTCTCGATATGCATGCGCTGGAACAGCGGCACCTTGTCCTTGTAGTGATGGACATGGCGCGCATGGCTCGGCATGAGCATGCGCATGAAATCCTTGGCGTTGGCATAGCCATCGTCGCCCTCGACCACGATGTCCTGGACATCCTTGGTGTAGAGGTCGCGGATGACCCGCTTGATCAGGTCGCCTTCCTCATAGACGCAGGCCGGGGCGTTGGAACTGAGCGTCTTCTCGCGGATCGTGTCCCACAGCCGCAGCAGATATTCGTAGTCGCGCCGGATCTCCAGCTTGGTGCGGTTTTCGCCCGCGGTGCGGATGATCAGCCCCATGCCGTCGGGCAGGTCCAGCCCCTGGGCGGCGCTTTTCAGGCGCTTGCGGTCGGCGGCGTTGGTGATCTTGCGCGAAATGCCGCCGCCGCGCGGGGTGTTGGGCATCAGCACGCAATAGCGGCCCGCCAGCGACAGATAGGTGGTCAGCGCCGCGCCCTTGTTGCCGCGTTCTTCCTTGACCACCTGCACCAGGATGATCTGGCGGCGCTTGATGACTTCCCTGAATCTTGTAGTGCTTCTTGCGCACCCATTTCTGGGTGGGGCGGGGGGCCTGCAGCGCCTGGCTGTCGCTTTCCGCTTCCGCCGCTTCGCCGGATTCATTTTCATCGGCGAAATCGCCCACCGCCTGCTCCGGCGAGGGCTGGGGGCTGACGGGCTCGATCTCGCCCTCATTTTCCTCGGCCGCCTGGGCGGCCGCCACGTCGGCATCGCCGCCATAATCGGGCAGGTTTTCGGCGGCGGCTTCCGGCTTGGTCAGGGCCGCGGAATCCTCGTCCGCGTCGTCGTCCTCGCCGTCCGCGTCCGCGCTGTCCGCTTCGGCCTGGGGACGGCCCTTCTGGTTGTCGAAGACGCCGTCTTCGTCCTCGTCATCGGCCTCGTCGGCGCTGTCGGCGGGTTCGTCTTCCTCGGCAGAGGCTTCCAGCGGGACCAGCGGCGCCATCTCGCTGGTTTCCTCGTCACCGGCATCGGCGTCTTCGGCGGTTTCGTCTTCCTCTTCCTCGTCGGTAGCGCCGTCCGCGGCCGGGCTGTTGCGCTTGCCGGTGATCTCGAAGGATTCGATCTCGTCTTCCTGGCGGCGGCGGGCTTCGGCTTCCTGCTCGGCCAGCAGCGCCTGACGGTCGGCGACGGGAATCTGGTAATAGTCGGGGTGGATTTCCGAGAAGGCCAGGAAGCCCTGGCGGTTGCCGCCATATTCGACAAAGGCCGCCTGCAGCGACGGTTCAACCCGCGTCACCTTGGCCAGATAGATATTGCCCTTGAGCGGCCGCTTCGAAGCGGCCTCGAAATCAAATTCCTCGACCCTGGAACCATCCAGAACGACCACCCTGGTTTCTTCCGGGTGGTTGGCGTCGATAAGCATGCGTTTGGTCATGAAAGTCTCCGGGTCGCGCCTGTGGCGGCTCGCTCCGCTGGGCGGCGAGCGCTGGGCCATTACGGCGCGCATTGTTGTGGAAAGCGGTGGGCGCGGATCCCTTCGTCAAAACGGCCCGCAGACCTTTTCGGTCTACGGCCGGCACAGCGTCGGAAGAGGGCGCGAAATCGTCAGTCATTCTACTTCTGGCCGGAAGGCCATGTTTGGCGGCCCGATGGGCCATTTGGGGGCCCTGCGGGCCGATGGGCTGGCCCGAGGGCCAGGAAAAGCGTGGGCCGCATGGGCCCGGATAAAGGCTCCGGCGTTGCAACACGACGAGAAGCCTGCACGCCCCGGCGGCTGGCGTGCGGTTCACGCAATGGCGCGGCGGGAAATCGGCTGGGCCTTTGCGGAATCGCTCGCCCCTGCCGGACAGAGTTTTGTAGGGCCCGCCTGCCGTTTCAACAAGGATATTCTGTTCGTCCCGCCCGGATTGGTACCGCGAAATCGGACGCCCGGGGGACACATCTATATTTGGCCTATGTTTCGGATGGCGTGTTCCGAAATGGCCCGGACCGGCGTGGCAACGATCCGGTCCAAATCGGTTCGTACCCGGAGAGGTTCCACGCGGAACTCTAAACATTTCAAATCATGAAAATAATTTATGCTGCACTGCGATGCATAGGGTGCCATTTAACGTTCTGTAACTGTAATTTCCTTGCTTACAAAAGTGCATTTGGCCAGAATAATTCCAAGTACAGTACAAGTATTGAATTAGAATATTCGACTGACGCAAAATAGACGTGAAATTATCACACTTCATTCGCCGCGTTATTTCGGGCCGGTTACTGTATTGTACTTCTCGCCCGAAATTTTAGCTTTCCCCTCAAGAACAGCGCAGCTGCAGCACGGCGACGGCAATTGCCGTTCGGCGGCCGGTGCGCCCGGTTCACCACCGTCCCGATCGGGACCCTTAGGGGAATATCCACTTGTCGAAATCGAAACTGACTTTGAAGCCCGCCCTGTTCCTGGGCGCGGCATCCTTGGCCATGTGCGCCTTTGCCGGCGCCGCCCTGGCGCAGGAAGCCACCGAAACGGTCGTGGTGACCGGATCGCGCATCGCATCGCCCGATGCGGTGGCCGCCGCCCCGCTGACCGTGGTCTCCGCCGCCGACATCAGCCAGACCAAGGCCGCGACGCTGGAGCAGACGATCAATCGCCTGCCGTCCATGACCCAGACCAATTCCAGCAACGACCAGAACTCGATTTCGCCGGGCGGCATTTCCACCGCCGACCTGCGGGGGCTGGGCACCGAGCGCACGCTGGTGCTGATCGACGGCCAGCGCATGGTCTCGACCTTCGTGTCGGGCGCCCAGGGCCAGGACCTGCAGAACATTCCGGTCGGCCTGATCGACCGCGTGGAAATCCTGCGCGACGGCGCCTCGCCGATCTATGGCGCCGACGCGATCGCCGGCGTCATCAACATCATCACCAAGAAGGATTTCCAGGGCCTGCAGCTCAGCGGCGGGGCCGGCATTTCCACCCATGGCGACCACGCCACCAAGCAGCTTTCGGCGCTGCTGGGTGCCCAGACCGCCAATGCCGGCGTGATCGCCGGCATCCAGTACACCACCGAGGACCCGGTGCGTCAGGGCGCGCGCACCTGGGCCGGCGGCGGCGATGGCAGCGCGAACCTCTACTCCTATTCGTCCGCCGTGCCGCTGGGCCGCTTCCAGGATACCGTCACCAAGCAGATCTATTGCGGCAATGCGTCGAACACGCTGACGCCCGCGACCAGCTGCGGCCTGTTCAACACCGCCAACGACCCGGACCTGATCCAGGGCCGTTCGGTGCTGAACGCCAACCTGCAGGCGCATTACGACATCAACGATCACCTGACCGTCTACACCAGTTCCTTCTTCACCAACCGCAAGTCGGATGCGGTCCTGAACCCGGAACCGGTGGGCGATGTCTATCCCTCTGCCAAGTGGCTGAGCGGCATCGTCATTCCCGCCTCCAATCCCAACAATCCCACCGGCCACGACCTGGCACTGCGCAAGCGCCTGTATGAAGTCGGCGACCGCGTCTTCGACGACAATGTGAACACCTTCCAGGAACGCGTGGGCGTGAAGGGCGATCTGGCGGGCTGGCACTTCGATGCCGGCTATCAGTATGGCGAATCCGACTCCAGCGACTACACCCATGGCGCGGTCAACCTGACCCACATTCAGGAAATGGTTGGCGCCATTCCGTGCGAGCCGGGTGCGCCCGCCGGATGCGGCGGCGTGATGATGGCGGGCCTGAATTCGCTGACCCCCGACCAGGCCAAATACGCCCAGTATGTCGGCATGGACAATTCGCGCTATGCGCAGAACATCGCCTATCTGGATGTCACCGGCTCGCTGCCCTTCGGGCTGCCGGCCGGCAATATCGGCGTGGCGGTGGGCGGCGACTGGCGCCGCGAGGGCGTGCAGGCCATTCCCGACGCGCTCAAGCAGACCGGCGACTTCGCGGAAGGCACCTCGCTGCCGACGCAAGGCCACTACGACGTCTCGGAAGTCTATGGCGAACTGTCGATCCCGCTGCTGAAGGACGCGCCGCTGGCCGAAGACCTCAGCATCGACCTGGCGGGCCGCATTTCCCAGTATTCGAACTTCGGCAATGCCAATGTCTACAAGGGCAGCTTCAACTGGCAGGTCAATGACGTGGTGCGGCTGCGCGGCGGCTATGGCACCGGCGTTCGCGCGCCGCAGGTCGGCGGCGAGCTGTATCTGGGCGCCAACCAGAGCGCGGACGGATTCTCCGATCCGTGCGTGGGGCCGACGGATGCCACCACCATCGCCAACTGCCGCACCGCGATCGGTCCCACCTACGATCCGGCGACCTTCACCCAGGCCGTGCCGCAGCTTTCGGCGGCGCGCGTGGGCAATCCGAACCTGAAGCCGGAAACCTCGAACCAGTGGAACCTGGGCGCGGTCATCACCCTGGACCAGTTCGTGCCGGGCCTGTCGGCGACGGTCGACTACTACAATATCCACATCAACAACTACATCACGCTGATCGATCCGGGTTCGGCGGTGTCGCTGTGCTATGGCTCGGTCGGGTTCTCCGATCCCAACTGCCCCAATATCGGCACGCGCAATGCGGTCAACGGTGCGCTGACCAGCTATACCGAGCCCTATACCAACCTGGGCTACATCCGTACCGACGGTGTCGATATGGGTGCGACCTGGAACACCACCGATCCGATCGGCGCGCTGGAAGGCTGGGGCCTGGGCCTGTCGACCCAGTGGACCTATCTGAACAACTACAAGCAGCAGAACCTGGACGGCACCGTGACCCAGTATGCGGGAACCTATTCGGAAGGCGCCATCAGCTATGGCCAGCCGAAGTGGAAGGGCCTGTTCAGCGCCCGCCTGAGCATGCCGGACGCCGGTCCCAGCTTCGAACTTGTCGAGCGTTTCATCGGCCAGACCTATGTCAACGACATCTATGGCGAGACGCCGGACGAGCCCGGTTACAATGTGCCGGCGCTTGTGTTCACCGACATCAACATCAACGTCCCGGTCGAGAATTACGACTTCAACTTCGGTGTCGACAATCTGCTCGACAAGGACCCGCCGATCGCGCTGGACCCTTATGTGCAGAGCCTGTCGAACCAGTATGACTTCGTCGGCCGCTTCTTCTATCTGCGCGGCACGGTCAACTTCTAAGGCTGATTTTGATCGGGCTATCGCCTGAAACGCAAAAGGGCCGCGAGCAATCGCGGCCCTTCTTGTTTTTGGACAGGCTCAACGGGTGCGGCGGACCTTGTAGACCACGGAAGAATCGTCGAACTGAAGGTCATAGCTGCCCATCATGCCGCGCGAGATGCGCACGCTGTGCATGCTTTTGCGCGGGCGCACCGTGCGTGAATCGCTTTCAAGCTGCTGCCAGACCTGTCCGTTCGTCAGCGTCACGGTGAATTTGCCCAGCGGATTGACGGTGATCCCGGAAATTTCGGAAGACAGGCGCGCAGCCTGCGCCGTTGCAGGCTGGCGCATCTGTTCGCTGCCGAAGCTTTGGGCTGGCGGCGGGGGAGCAGCCTGGGGAACAACCGCCGGTGAGGGCGCGGCGGGCGGCGGCACCTGGCCGACGGCGGCATGGGCCAGCCGGTCGTAGCAGGCCAGCCGTTCCACCGCGCCAAAGACCTTCAGGCAGGCCGCAAGCTGGCCGTTCAGCCCGGCCTGGGCGCTTGCCGGCAGCGGCATCGCCATCAGGGCCGCGCCCAGCAAAACGCTCGCGGTCCGGATTCCGGCAGCGGCTGGCGGCGTTAAAAAATCTTTTATTTTCAGGTGCATGTAATATGCCTAGGGCAGGGCGAGCCTAGCAAAGGCCAGCGGCCGAAACAATTCGCCATGTTAGGCTGACGGACAGATTCGAACGCGATCGGAGCGATAGGACAGGTGCGGGTTCTGGCAATTTTCCTCACGGTTCTGGGGGCGCTGGTGCTGGCACCCGCGGCGATGGGCGACGACCCCATCTCGCACCTGATGAAAAGCGCCGGCAAACTGCCCCAGGCGCCCGCCGATACCGCCGCGCCAAAGGTTCAGAATGCCTCGGCTCCCGGCGTGGGCACCAAGCCCAGGGGCCCGCTGCCCATCGTGATGAGCGCGCGCATCGGCGAGCATGACGACCGCACCCGGCTGGTGCTGGAACTGTCCGATCCGGTCAATCTGCGGACCTTCGTGCTGGCCAATCCCGACCGTGTGGTGATCGACATGCCCGAAGTGTCCTGGCGCATCGGCGCGCCGCCCCGCCCCAGTGGTTTCGGCGCGATCAAGAGCTATCGCTATGGTCAGTTCCGCGCCGGGAACTCCCGCATGGTGCTGGACCTGAACCAGCCTGTATCGGTGTCCGACACGCTGGTGATTCCGCCCACCGGCGGCTTCGGCTATCGCGTGGTGATCGATCTTTTCCCCAGCAACCGGGCCAGGTTCGACGCCAAGGCCGGCTGGCCGGCGGACCTGAAGAAGCGCGAGAGCGACGCCGAAAAGCTGGCCGCCATGATTGCCGCCTCCCAGGCGCCGGAGCGCGAGGCGGCCCGGCGCAGCGGCAAGGGGCCCGGCGCCGGCAAGGTCATCGTGATCGATCCGGGCCATGGCGGCCTGGATTCGGGCACCAGCGGCGTGAACGGCCTTCTGGAAAAGGACCTGGTGCTGGCGGAAGGCCTGCGCCTGTCCAAGGCGCTGAAGGCGCGCGGCTATGTGGTTCACATGACCCGCAGCGACGACACGTTCATTCCGCTGCGTCAGCGTGTGGCGATCGCCCGCGCCGACAAGGCCGACCTGATGATCTCGCTGCATGCCGATTCCAATCCCGACAGCAACGTGACCGGGCTTTCGATCTACACGCTGTCCGATGGCCGCTCGGACCGCGAGGCCAGCGCGCTGGCGAAACGCGAAAACCAGTCCGACATCATCGCCGGTGTCGACCTGTCGGGCGACAACAATCCGGTCGCGCCCATCCTGATCGACCTGGCCCAGCGCGACACGATCAACAAGTCGTCGCGCTTCGCCACCACGGCGCTGTCGCGCCTGAAACCCGTGACCGATATCCTGGCGCGCAGCCCGCACCGGTCCGCCAGCCTGGCGGTGCTGGTGGCGCCCGATGTTCCGGCCGTGCTGATCGAGCTGGGCTATCTGTCCAACAGATCCGATGCGGCGCAAATGAACACCGATGCCTGGCGCGCCCGTGTCGCCCGCGCCATCGCCGATGCGGTGGACGCCCATTTTGCCCCGCCGACACGCCAGGCGCGCGGAGAGCCGTAATCATGGAAATAATTTCGCTCACGGCCGGCACGCGGCGCGTGCGCCCTCCGCGGGGGCGGCGGACTGCCAATGTTCTTGGCGCCGGGGCGCGGTCGCGCCTCGAAAAGAGCAAATCGGCTTTGTCCATGATGTGTTCATCATCCGGCTCGCGGAACCCGGCGGATTTCTGGCCCTTTCCATCCTCTTGTCCGGCCACTATAAATTGCCCCAACCTCAAGCAGATCGCGATTTGATGCTTTCCCGTGTCCTGAAATATTTTGGCCTGGCCATGGCCGCGCTGGCGGTGGTCGCAATTGGCGCGCTGGGCGTCTATCTCGTCACCATCACGCGCGATCTGCCCAGCGTGCAGAAGCTGAAGGACTACAATCCTCCCATCACCACGCGCGTCTATGCGGGTAACGGCACGGTGCTGGGCGAATATGCGCGCCAGCGGCGCATCTTCATTCCCGCCGCCTTCATTCCCAAGCTGGTGAAAGAGGCTTTCACCAGCGCCGAGGACCGCAATTTCTACACCCATCCGGGCATCGATCCGTCCGGCATCCTGCGTGCCGCGATCAAGGATGTGGGGCTGGTGCTGCAGGGCCGCCGCCCGCAGGGTGCGTCCACCATCACCCAGCAGGTGGCGCGCAACTTCCTGCTCAATTCCGACGTCAAGTTCAGCCGCAAGATCCGCGAGGCGATCCTGGCGGTGCGCATCGACGCCACCTATCCCAAGGACAAGGTGCTGGAACTGTATCTGAACGAAATCTATCTGGGCGAGAACTGCTACGGCATCGGCGCGGCTTCGCTGAACTATTTCGGCAAGTCGCTGGATGAGCTGGACATCGCAGAGGTCGCTTTCCTGGCGGCGCTGCCCAAGGGCCCGGCCAACTACGATCCGCGCCGCTATCACGACGCGGCGGTGACCCGGCGCAACTGGGTCATCGACCAGATGAACGACAATGGCTACATCACCGACGAACAGGCCGCCGCCGCCAAGGCCGAACCGCTGGTCACCCAAACCCGTCCGCTGGGCAGCCAGGGCGCCGACGTCGACTATTATGTCGAGGAAGTGCGCCGCCTTCTGATCAACAAGTACCACTATGACGGCCTTTATGACTCCGGCCTGCAGGTGCGCGCCTCGCTGGACACGCGGCTGCAGAACTACGCGGTCAGCGCGCTGCGCGCGGGTCTGGTGCGTTATGACCGCCGCCACGGCTGGCGCGGCGCCAAGCTGCATACCGACATCAATGGCGACTGGAAGGCCGCGCTGGCCAAGATGGCGCGCGACCCCAACCGCCAGTCGGGCATCGAAAGCTGGCGGCTGGCCGCAGTGCTGGGTTATGCGGGCAAGTCCATCAAGATCGGCCTGTCCGACGGCTCGACCGGCCTGATCGATTATGATGGCTACAAGTGGGCCAAGCCGGAACTGGCGAACCAGCGCTGGGGCGCCACGCCCACCAAGCCGGACCAGGTGGTCAAGCCGGGCGACGTGGTTTTTGTCGAACCGATGGACAAGGTCGATGGCGGCAAGGCGGGCGCGTTCGGCCTGCGCCAGATTCCCGAGGTCAACGGCGCCATCGTCGCGATGGACCCGCATACCGGCCGCGTGCTGGCCCTGTCGGGCGGCTTCTCCTATGCCTCGTCGCAGTTCGACCGCGCGATGCAGGCGATGCGCCAGCCCGGTTCGTCCTTCAAGCCCTTCGTCTATGCCGCGGCGCTGGACAATGGCTATACCCCCGCCAGCAAGGTGCTGGATGCGCCCTTCGTCAAGGACATGGGGCCGGGCCAGGGCGTGTGGCGGCCGGAGAATTTCGAGCATGAATTCCTGGGCCCGACCACGCTGCGCCGGGGCATCGAAATGTCCCGCAACGTGATGACCGTGCGCCTGGCCGACGAGGTCGGCATGGACAAGATCGTGCCCTATGCCGTGCGGTTCGGCGTCTATGACAAGATGACGCCGTATCTGTCCAATGCGCTGGGCTCGGCGGAAACCACGCTGCTGCGCGTGGTCACCGGCTATTCGGAGTTCGTCAATGGCGGCAAGAAGATCGAGCCGTCGCTGATCGACCGCATCCAGGACCGCAACGGCCGCACCATCTGGCGTCATGACACCCGCAAGTGCGAGGGCTGCAACGACGCAAGCTGGCATGGCCAGGAAGAGCCGCTGCTGACCGACAACCGCGAACAGATCATCGATCCGCGTACCGCCTACCAGATCGTCTCGATGCTGGAAGGGGTGGTCCAGCGCGGCACCGGCCGGTCCGTGCTGGCGGTGGGCAAGCCCGTGGCGGGCAAGACCGGCACCTCCCAGGACGCCCAGTCGGTCTGGTTCGTGGGCTTCTCGCCCGACCTGGCCGCCGGCGTCTATGTCGGCTTCGACAATCCGCGCACCCTGGGCCGCTATGTCAACGGCAGCGAAGAGCAGGGCGCGACCGTCGCCGCGCCGATCTTCCGCGACTTCATGAAGGCGGCGCTGGCCGACCAGCCACCCACGCCCTTCCGCGTGGCGCCGGGCATCGAGCAGGTGTCGATCGACTACAAGAGCGGCCAGCCGGAGCCGCCGGGCACGCCGGGCGCGATCATGGAGGCGTTCAAGGCCGGCAGCGCGCCGGGCGAGAATGACGACCTGATGAACGACATGACGCCGGTGTCCAACTATTACCCGCCGGGCGGCAATCCCCCGCCCAATCTCAATGCGCCTCCGCCCGCCGCGGTGGAGCAGGGGACCGGTGGACTCTACTGACGCTTTCGATTAACCAGCCGCCATGCGCCCCGAAATCGAACGCACCGCAGAAGACATCGAGCAGGCCATCACCCTGCTGAGGAGGCATCTTTGACTGGGATGTCGCCAGCCGCCGCCTGGACGAGTTGAACGCCCGGGCCGAAGACCCCTCGCTCTGGAACGATCCCCAGGCTGCGCAGAAGCTGATGCGCGAGCGCCAGAAGCTGGATGCCGCCCTGTCGGGCGTGACCAGCCTGAGCAACGAACTGGCCGACGCCAGGGGCCTGATCGAGATGGCCGAGGCCGAGAACGACCAGGCCATGGTCGCCGACGCCGAGGAAGGCCTGAAGGCGCTGGCGGGCCGCGCCGAGAAGATGCGGCTGGAATCCATGCTGTCGGGCGAGGCGGACGGCAACGACACCTATCTGGAAATCCACGCCGGCGCGGGCGGCACCGAAAGCCAGGACTGGGCCCAGATGCTGTTTCGCATGTACATGCGCTGGGCCGAGAACCACGGCTACAAGCTGCAGCTGATCGAGGAAAGCGAGGGCGAGGGCGCGGGCCTGAAGTCGGCGACCCTGCTGGTGAAGGGCGAAAATGCCTATGGCTGGCTCAAGACCGAGGCGGGCGTGCACCGGCTGGTGCGCATTTCGCCCTTCGACGCCAATGCGCGCCGCCACACGTCATTCTCGTCGGTGACGGTCTATCCGGTGATCGACCAGTCGATCGAGATCGACATTCCCGAAAAGGACGTGCGCATCGACGTCTATCGCGCATCGGGCGCGGGCGGCCAGCACGTCAACAAGACCGAAAGCGCGGTGCGCATCACCCATCTGCCGACCAATATCGCGGTCGCCTCGCAGAGCGAGAAAAGCCAGCACCAGAACCGCGCCATCTGCTGGGACATGCTGCGCTCCAAGCTGTACGAGATCGAGCTGGAAAAGAAGAAGGCCGAGACCGGCGCCTTTATCGGCGACAAGTCGGACATCGGCTGGGGCCACCAGATTCGGTCCTATGTGCTGCAGCCCTATCAGCTGGTGAAGGACCTGCGCACGGGCGTGGAAAGCCGCACGCCCCAGGATGTGCTGGATGGCGATCTGGACCCCTTCATGGCCGCGGCCCTGGCCCAGGAGGTCGGCGGCAAGCCGCGTGAAAAGATCGAAGACCTGGATTAGCCTGGCGCTGGCCAGCCTTGTCAGTCAGCCTTCTCAGCCGGCTTGGCCCAGCGGGGTCAGGGTCGCACCCGGCAGCAGCGGGCTGACCGTGGATGCGGTGGCGGCGCGGGCCGGCGCTGGGCTGGTGTGATGCTCCACCGGCTTCTCCTGGCCTTCGCCAAGCGGATTGTCGGAATGGCGGCAATTGCCTTCAAAGAAGGCGCCCGATTCCACCGCAAAGGCTTCGTGCAGGATGTCGCCTTCGACATGGCTGGTGGCGGCCAGCAGGATCTTGCGGGCCCGGATGCGGCCAATCACCTTGCCGCGCACGGTGACGTCCTCGGCATAGATTTCGCCGTGAATTTCGGCCTTGTCGCCGATCACCAGCCCGGCGCTGCGCACATCGCCTTCCACCCGGCCGTCGATCTGGATGTCGCCGGTCGAGGTCAGCGTTCCATTGACCACCAGGTCGGCGCTGATGATCGAGGGCGCGGACTGGCCGCGCGCCGCGCGCTTGGGCGCCGGTTGCGGCGCGGCCGCCTGCGGGGCGGCGGGGGGAGCTGCATCTTTGCTCTTGCTAGAGAACATGGCGGCCAGCCTCTATGAATTTGTTGGGGTTCTTCACCACATTGTCGTACCAGACCTCGTAGTGAACATGGGGTCCTGTGCTGCGGCCGGTCGACCCGACGCGCCCGATGGCGGTGCCCTGGCTGACCTTGGTGCCGGGCTTGACGGTGATCTTCGACAGATGGCCATAGCGCGTATGGATGCCGAAGCCGTGGTCGATATCGACCATGTTGCCATAGCCGCCGCGATTGCCGGTATAGACAACGGTGCCCGCGGCGGTGGCGCGCACGGACGCACCCCAGGGGCCGGCGAAATCGATGCCCGGATGGAAGGCATAGCGGCCGGTGAAGGGATCAAGGCGCACGCCAAAGCCGCTGCTGCGGTCAAAGCTGGTGGCGGGTACCGGCATGGTCAGCGGCACATGCGACAGCACCGTGGACAGGCTGTTGAGCTGATCCAGGACTGCTGCCGCGCTCAGATAGGCCTTGGTGAAGCCCGGATCGGAAATGCCGTCGATGCGCACCTGGTCCAGCGGAATCTCGGGGCCGCCGACACCTTCGCTGGCGTTCTGGCTGGCCAGCCGCTTGGTCAGCTGGTCGGGATTGAGGCCGGTTCGGCGCATCACGGCGCGCAGATCGGTCACGCTGCGGTCCAGGGCGGTTTCCGTTCTGGCCATCAGCACGGTTTCGGACTGGCCGATATGGGCGACGCGGGCAGTCTGGGCGGCCAGCGCCTTCAGCGCCGGGTGCTGGGCATAGGTTCCGGCATAGGATTTCCCGGGATGCACCGCCTGGCGCACATCGGCCGCGGCGGTGTGGAACATGCCGGTCAGTGCCTTCCAGGTGCGCTCCAGCAGGCCGGGGGACTGGGGCCGGGCGGCGGTGCGGGCCTGGGGCGCGGCGGGACCGGGCAGCATGGTCAGCTGGGTGGTGCCCGCGCCCGAGCCGTCGATCAGGCCCGGCGGCGCGTCGATGCCCACGCTGTCGGCCGCGGCGCCGTCCTGCACGGCATTCTGCGAAACGGCACTGGCGGTACGGGTCGCGCCCGGCGCGGGCAGGCCGGCCTTGATCTCGGCCTGGCTGGCCTTGTTCAGGAAACCCGAAATGGCGTTCTGCTTGGCCTGCAGGGCGTCGGCGGTCGCCTTGAAACGGTCCTCGGCGGAAACCAGCGCGCCGTTCAGTTCGTCATAGGACATCTGCAGGTCGGCGACGCGGCCCTCATAGGCCTGCTGCATCTGCTGGTAGCGATGGTCCTTGGCGGCGATGATGCGGTCCTTGAAGATCACGTTGACGGTGGCGAACGCCACCCAGCCGACGAAAATCAGGGTCAGGCCCGCCAGGGTGGCCTGAAGCGACGGGCCAAAGGTGAAGAACTGCACCCGGCCATCGCTGCGGATGTAAATCTGGCGTTCCGGGAATGTCTCGTGAAGCCAAGCCCAGACGCGTTCGAGGAACGTGGCGTTCATCGTCGCATTTGTCGCAATAGTGTCCTGGGGCGATCGTCCCCCGCCTTCGCCGGGCATTCCATCGTCTTGGCGCTGCCCGATCAAGCTCTTATGCCAAAAAAAGGATCGCGAGGTTAACCGGGGACGAAAAAGCCCGGAAAAACTGCGCTTTTTCGACGGTCTGCTCACAGCGATTTTGCCGCGTTCAGCACGGCCTCCACATGTCCGGGCACCTTCACCTTGCGCCAGGCCTGCACAATCTTGCCCTGGGCGTCGACCAGGAAGGTGGCCCGCTCCATGCCCATGTATTTGCGGCCATACAGGGTCTTTTCGCCCCATACGCCCCAGGCCTGGGCGACCAGCGTGTCGGGGTCGGAGCCCAGCGCCACCCCCAGCTTGTGCTTGGCGCGGAACTTTTCATGCGACTGCAGGCTGTCCTTTGACACGCCGATGACGGTCACGCCCAGCTTTTCGAACTTCTTGCGCGCCGCGGTGAAGTCCAGCGCTTCACGGGTACAACCGGACGTATTGTCCTTGGGGTAGAAGTAGAGGACGTAGGGTCGGCCCTTGAGGCTGGCGCGCGAAACCGTCTCGCCGCTGTCCAGGGCAAGCTTGAAGGCCGGCGTCTTGTCGCCGGGTTCCATGCCTGTGGGCGCCGGTTTGGCCGCGCCACGTTCCTTGCTTGAAGCCATCGCCCCGGCCATGCCCCGGTCCTGAACCCCTTTGGTATCGCGGATTTAACCCTATAGCGGCGCATCGGGCAATGCGCCCGATTGCACAAGGGGCTGGAAGATTTGCCCTTTTTAAGCCTAACAGAGGTAATAGTGAGTGGCCGTTCGCGAATTCGGGCGGCCTTGTCGAGCCGGGGCCTGCCATGGCCCTTGGGGCGGCAGGTTTCCCCATGCATAGAAGATCCGTGTGAAGCTGCCCTTTGCCCAGTTCATAAAGGCCCATCACATCAGCCGCGCGGCCCTGACCGCCGGCGTGCTGGCGGCGGCGATCATCTTCTTTGTCGTCGGCGCGGGCGTGCGCCTGTTGATCGGGCCGGTGTCGCTGGGCCCGTTGCGCGGCACGCTGGCCGGCGCCATCCACGATGCGCTGCCGGGCATCACCCTGGATTATGACCAGGCCGCGATCGAATGGGACCGCGAGGAAGGCCGCGTCAATCTGGTGGTGCTGGGCGCGCGCATGTATGACGGCCATGGCCGCGTGGTGGCCCAGGCGCCCAAGGCCGATATCGACCTGGCTGCCGCGCCCTTTCTGTCGGGCCGCTTTGCCGTCAAGCGCATCACGCTGGTGGGCGTGCAGCTGACGCTGGTTCACACCAAGGATGGCGGCATCCGCCTGGGCCTGCAGGAAGACAAGGGCAGCGCCGACCTGATCCGCCGGCTTTCGGATGTGATCGAGACGAAGGGCAGCAGCAAGTCGGAGCTGGAAAGTTTCGCCGTCCGCAATGCCCGCTTGGCGATCCTGGACGAGCCCAGCGGGCTGTATGTCGTTGCACCGCGGGCGTCGCTGCGGCTGCGCGCGCGTGGGCAGTCCATCGCGCTCAGCTTCGATGCCGATGCCAGTATCTCGGGCCGCGAGAGCCATGTCACCGCCAATCTTCTTCTGCCGCCGGACAATGCGCCCTTCAGCGGCGACCTGAGTGTCAGCCGCCTGGACCTGCGTGCGCTGGCGGCGAACAACAAGCGCTATGCGGCACTCAAGAACGTGCCGCTGATTGCCAGCGCCTCGGCGCGCTTTGCGATGAAACCGGGCGGCGCGCTGGACAGCGCCGATTTCGACCTGACCGCCGCGGGCGACATTCCCACCGCGCTGCTGCGCGACAAGGCGCTGCATGTGAAACAGTTGCGCCTGACCGGCCATTACACCGGCGACGGGCGCAAGCTGACCTTCCAGCGGGTCGACCTGGACGCGCGCGAGGGCCAGGTCCGCGGCAAGGGTGGCGCGAACCTGATCTATGCCGATGGCGCGCTGGACCATGTTCAGACCCATCTGGCCTTCGACCGCATCGCGCTGGATGCGCCCGGCCTGTTCCCCCGCGCGGTGACCTATCAGTCGGCGATGGTGGATGGCGCCTACACGCCGGCGGCGCGCCGCATCGAAATATCGAAAGCCACATTGAGCGCGCCCGGATTCGCGCTGGCGGCGTCCGGCGCGGTTGATCTGACGGACCAGGGATCGCCCGGCCTGTCCGCCAAGGCCCATATCGCCCCGTTGCCGGTGCGGACCCTGTTGCGTTACTGGCCGCTGCCGGTCGCGCCGGGCGCGCGCGAATGGATCGACAACAACATCTTCGCCGGCATGATCGGGCCGCTGGACGCGCGCTGCGATTTCGCGCCCGGGATGCTGGACCAGGTGATCCTGCCCGAAGACAGCGTGCACATGACCTTCACCATGCGCGGCGTCGAAGGCTCCTACATCAAGGGCCTGACCCACGCCACCGGCGTGGACGGCGAGGCGCTGCTGACCGGCGACACATTCCGCGCCAACTTCTCGGGCGGACGTATCGGGCCGATCAGGGTTTCTAACGGCACCGCGGTCATTCCCACCCTGCACAAGGTCGGCACGGTGGGGCAGTTCGGCGTCCATGTCGAAGGCGTGATGCCGGATATCATGCACCTGATCGACATGACGCCGCTGAACTATGCCCGCAAGTTCGGCATCGATCCGGCCCAGACCGCGGGCACGGCCAGCGCCGACCTGTCCTTTCAGGTGCCCATGCTGGCGGACCTGCCGGTGGACGATGTCGGCGTCGGGGTAAAGGCGCAGGTCGAGGATTTCGGCGTCACGCTGGGCCGCATCAAGGTGCATGACGGATCGGTGGCCTTCGACATCGACAACGCCCATCTGCACCAGACCGGCACCATCGGCCTGGCGGATTCACGCATGACGGTGGACTGGACCGAGGATTTCCGGACCCAGGACAACATCACCACCCGCCTGACCGTGAAGGGCCCGCTGACCGAGGCGGTGCGCAGCGAGCTTGGCGTCAACCTGCGGCGATACTTCCACGGCACCGTGCCGGTTTCCGCGCAGATCAGCGGCCATCGCGGCGCGCTGGTCCAGGCCGATGTCGCGGTCGATTTCACGCCCGCGCTGCTGTCGGTGCCGATCGTCAACCTGGAAAAGGAAATCGGCGAGGCAGCCAATGGGCGGATCATGGTCAATTTCGGTCCCGGCAACACCCTGGTCGACGAGACGATCCGCATCGACGGTCCGGTGCTGAATGCCACCGGCACGGCGGTGTTCGGCCGCGATGGCGACCTGACCAGCCTGACCTTCCCCTCCATCAAGATGGGAACGCTGAACGACCTGGCGTTCCAGCTTCGGCGCGGGCCTGCGGGCAGCGACTATGTCCTGCGTGGCCGGTCGCTGGACGGCTCGAAGATCGGCCGCAACGGTTCGGGCGAGAAGGGGCGCGGTCCCGGCGGTGCGCCTGCCGATGACACGCCCGAAGGGCCGTTCCATATCAGCGTGCAGCTTCAGCGGCTGGCGATGCGCGATGCCGTGGCGATCATGCCCTTCAGCATGGACTTGACGGGGGTGGGCGACAGGCCCGCCACCTTGTCGATGAGCGGCGCGCTGGCGATGGGCCAGGGCAAGGATGCGGTGGGCGCGCCCATCGGCGCCAATATCGTGACCGTGCCCGAAGGGCGCCGCCTGACCCTGACGGCGGGCGATGCGGGGCTTCTGGCGCGCGGCCTGTTTGCCTTTGAAAGCATGCGCGGCGGGGCACTGAGTGCCACCGCGGTGCTGCCCGGCCGCGCCACCGGCAAGTCCGATCCCGGGTCCAAGACGCCGGATTTCACCGGCTCACTGACGGTGACCGATTTCCGCATGGTCAACCAGTCCTTCCTGGCGCGCCTGTTCTCGGCCGGGTCGCTGACCGGGCTGGGCGACCTGATGGGCGGGGAGGGCATGACCCTGGACCGCCTGACCATGCCCTTCAGCTCCAAGAACAATGTCATCAGCGTCAATGGCGCGCGCGTTGCCGGCCCCGCCATCGGCGCCAGCGCCGACGGTTACATCGACCGGCCCAAGGGCGTGATCGCGCTGAAGGGCTCGCTGGTGCCGGCTTTCGGGCTGAACTCCTTCATCTCCAACGTGCCGGTGCTGGGCGACCTTCTGGCATCGAAGAAGGGCGAGGGAATCTTCGGCGTGACCTATTCGCTGACCGGCGATTCCGAGCATCCCGACATCAGCACCAATCCGCTGGCCATGCTGACGCCCGGCATCCTGCGGCGCATATTCGAGGGGCACATTCCGACCGCCGCCAATGCGCCGTCCAACCAGCCCCAGACCAAGGATGCGCAGACGAAGGATGTGCAGGCGAAGGACGCGCAGGCAAAAGAACCGCAGGTGAAGCAGCCCGAACCGGCGCCGGCACCGCAGTCCGTTCCGCAACAGGATGTCGCGCCGGCCGAGGCCCAGGCCGCCAGGCAGTAAGCCTCAGAGCGGTTTTATCAATACGTGGCGTTTCTTGCCGCTGGACAGCTTCAGCACCCCTTCGCTGTTCAGCGCGCTGGCGTCGATCGTCAGGCGTGGGTCGCTGATGGCTTCGTCGTTCAGCTTCAGCCCATTGTTGGCGATGAGCTTGCGCGCCTCGGAGTTTGACGCCGCCAGCCCCGCCGCCACCGCCAGGTTCAGGATGCCATCAGGCAACTGGGCGCTGATGGTGGGCAGGCCCTCGGCGCTGGCGCCTTCCTCGAAGGCACGCCGGGCGGTCTCGGCGGCTTTGTCCGCCGCATCGCGGCCATGCAGGATGGCGGTGGCCTCGGTCGCCAGGATTTTCTTGGCGTCGTTCAGTTCGGCGCCTTCCAGTTTTTCCAGCCGCGCGATCTCGCCTTCGGCCATGTCGGTGAACAGGCGCAGGAAGCGGCCGACATCGCGGTCCTCGGTGTTGCGCCAGAACTGCCAGTAATCATATGGCGACACGCGATCGGCGTTCAGCCACACCGCGCCGGCCGCGGTCTTGCCCATCTTGGCGCCCGAGGCGGTGGTGATCAGCGGCGTGGTCAGGCCGAAAAGCTGCGCGTTTTCCATGCGCCGGCCCAGGTCGATGCCGGACACGACATTGCCCCACTGGTCGGAGCCGGACGATTGCAGGCGGCAGCCATAGCGCTTGTACAGTTCGACAAAGTCATAGGCCTGCATGATGGAGTAGTTGAACTCCAGGAAGGACAGGGGCTGTTCGCGGTCCAGGCGGATCTTCACGGATTCCATGGTCAGCATGCGGTTGACCGAGAAATGCCGTCCCACTTCGCGCAGGAAGGGAATGTATTCCAGCCTGTCCAGCCATTCGGCATTGTCGACCAGGATGGCGTCGGACGGGCCATCGCCGAATTTCAGAAGATGGCGGATGCCCGACAGGATCGACTGCTTGTTGGCCTCGATCTGTTCGCCGGTCAGAAGCTGGCGGGTTTCATCCTTGCCGCTGGGATCGCCCGCCTTGGTGGTGCCCCCGCCCATCAGCAGGATGGGCTTGTGCCCCGCCTGCTGGATGCGGCGCAGGGTCATCAGTTGCACCAGCGAGCCGACATGCAGGCTGTCGGCGGTGCAGTCGAAGCCGATATAGGCGGTCACCCGCTCCTTGCCGAACAGCGCGTCCAGGTCCTGGGGCGCCGAACAGTCGTAATAGGCCCCGCGCGCCGCGAAGGTCTTGAGGAATTCGGACTGGAAATCAGGCGCGTCGGGCATGGTATAGACTCGAAGGCATATGACCGGCGGGCAATAGCACAATGACAGGGGTCCAGAAAGTCATCGGGCTGATGAGCGGCACCTCGCTGGACGGGGTGGATGCGGCCCTGCTGGAAACCGATGGCCAGGATGTGGCGCGGCCCGGGCCCGGCCTGACCATTCCGTACGATCCGGCCACGCGCGGTTTGCTGCGGGCTGCACTGGAGGATGCCCGCAATGTCGCGGAAGGCGGTCCGGTGCCCCAGGCGATCCGCGAGGCCGAGCGTCTTTTGACCGGGGTCCATGCCACGGCCGTCCGCGCGCTGCTGGACAAATGCGAGCTTGCCGCCACGGACGTGGATCTGATCGGGTTTCACGGCCAGACCATCCTGCACCGGCCCGAGCGGCGCTGGACCTGGCAGATCGGCGATGGCGCCCTTTTGGCGCGGCTGACCGGCATCGATGTGGTCAATGATTTTCGCAGCGCCGATGTGAAGGCCGGCGGTCAGGGCGCCCCCCTGATGCCGCTCTATCACGCCGTGCTTGTGCGTCAGCTCAGGTCAACCTCCCCCTTCGGTGCGAAGCACCTGGAAGGGGGAGATGCCGTAGCTGGCCCTGGGGCCAGCGAAGGCAGAGGGGGTTCACCTGTTGTCGTCGTGAATATCGGCGGCGTCGCACAGGTAACCTATGTGCGCGGTGACCAGGTCATCGCCTTCGACACCGGGCCCGGCAATGCGCCGATCGACGACTGGATGCACACCCATTCGGGCCGCCCGGTGGACGAGGATGGCGCCTTTGCCGCCACCGGCCAGGTGAACGATGCCGCGCTGACGGCGATGCTGGATAATCCCTTCTTCGATCGCGCGCCGCCCAAGTCGCTGGACCGGCTGGATTTCGGCATGGATGCGGTGCAAAGCCTGTCGCCCGCCGATGGCGCGGCCACGCTGACCGCCTTCACCGCTGCGTCATTGGCGGCGGCGCGTGCGCATTTTCCCGAACCTGCCGCCACCTGGATCGTCAGCGGCGGCGGGCGGCACAACAAGACCATGATGGCGATGCTGAAGGCGCGGGTGAATGCGCCGGTTCTGGCGGCCGAAGAGGTGCATTGGGACGGCGACGGGCTGGAGGCGCAGGGCTTCGCCTATCTGGCGATGCGCGCGAAGCTGGGCCTGCCGCTGTCGCTGCCTTCCACCACGGGCGTGGCGCAGCCGATGACGGGCGGACAGTTCTGCAAATCAGGCCGCTGAACTTGGCGCGAAGCTGTCGCGCCTATCTTCCCTCGCGCGGCTTGGACATCATGTCGGAGACATAGTCCTTCACCGTCTCGACCACATCGGTTTCGTGGCGGTCGAAGAAGTGGTTGGCGCCCTCGATCTTGTTGTAGGTGATCTTGATGCCCTTCTGGGCGGTCAGCCTGTCGACCAGCTTCTGCACATCCGGTTCGGGCACCACGCTGTCGCGGGTGCCATGCACGATCAGGCCCGAGGCCGGGCAGGGCGCCAGGAAGGCGAAGTCGTACATGCTGGCGGGCGGGGCGATGGAAACGAAGCCGGTGATTTCGGGCCGGCGCATCAGAAGCTGCATGCCGATCCAGGCGCCGAAGCTGATGCCGCAGACCCAGACATGGCTGGGATTGGGATAGAGCGTGTTCATCCAGTCCAGCACGGCGGCGGCATCCGAAAGCTCGCCCGCGCCATTGTCGAAGCTGCCCTGGCTGCGGCCCACGCCGCGGAAGTTGAAGCGCACCGTGGTGCAGCCCAGACCGTGGAACATGTGAAACAGGTCATAGACCAGCGGATTGTTCATGGTGCCCCCGAACTGGGGGTGGGGGTGCAGGACCAGCGCCATGGGGGCGCCGTTGGCCTTTTGCCGCTGGTAGCGCGCTTCGATGCGGCCGGCCGAGCCGGGCAGGATGATGTCAGGCATGGATTCTTGTTTTCCCCACCACGGCGATCTGCCAGCAGAAAAGTCAGGATTTGCGGCTGCCCCCAGCCAGACAATTCACAGATTTTTCAATATCTTGCAGATTGCCCTGTCAAATTTCCGCGAATACTTGACCAGCCTACTCGGGAACCCTATATCCCACTCGACCGGGTTTTTCTTGGCCCCTCTCTACACCGGGAAGGGGGTGAAAATGCAAGGAAAAACGCCCGTTTCGGGGCCCCGGAAATGCCGGCAGGAAGGATAGCGGCCATGCGGCTGAGCACCAAAGGACGATATGCGGTGATGGCGATGGCCGATCTGGCCGGAAATGCCGCGCTGGTGCCTGCCACCCCGGGCGAGGCCCGTCCGGTGGCGCTGGCCGATATCGCGGCGCGCCAGGACATTTCGCTTTCCTATCTGGAACAGCTATTCGCCAAGCTGCGGCGCGGCGGGCTGGTTTCCAGCGTGCGCGGCCCCGGCGGCGGCTACCGGCTGGCGCGCCCCTCGGGCGAGGTGCGCATCGCCGACATCATCATGGCGGTGGACGAGCCCATCGCTGCCACCCGCTGCAAGACCGGCAGCACCAAGGGCTGCACCAAGTCGGGCGCCCGCTGTGTGACCCATGACCTGTGGGAGGAACTGGGCCAGCAGATCCATGTCTTCCTGTCGTCCGTCAGCCTGGCCGATGTGGTCGAGCGGCGGGTGCTGGGCCGCGCCCGGCCCTGCAACGACCACGGCAATGACGGCGGTTTCGAGGAAGGCGACACGTTGGCCGCCAATGGCGACACCGTCGCGGCCCAATAGCACCGGGTTCAAGAGCACCATGCATTATTGCGATCACAACGCCACATCGCCGCTGCGGCCCGAAAGCCTGGCCGCCATGACCCATGCGCTGGGCGTCAGCGGCAACCCGTCTTCGGTTCATGCCAATGGCCGGGCCGCCCGCGCCATCGTCGATGATGCGCGCGAGAAGATCGCCGCGCTGGTGGGCGCGAAAGCCGATCAGGTCATTTTCACCAGCGGCGCGACCGAGGCCGCGTCCCTGGCGCTGTGGGGCGCGGTCGAAGGCGCCCTGGACCAGCATGAGGCCGACAGCAAGACAGCGCGCATCACCCGCCTGTTCGTGTCGGGCATCGAACATGCCTGCATCCAGGCCACCGCCGCGCGCATTGCCGAGGACCTGCCCTGGATCAGGCTGAGCCATCTGCCGGTCACGGCGGACGGCGTTCTGGATATCGAGGCGCTGCGCGTCGCCCTGCGCGAAGGCAAGGGCCGCGCGCTGGTTGCGGTGATGGCGGCCAACAACGAAACCGGCGTGATCCAGCCGCTGGAGGATGTTTCGCGCCTGTGCCGCGAGGCCGGCGCATTGCTGCTGGTCGATGCCGTGCCGGCGGCCGGCAAGATCGCGCTGGATTTCGCGCTGTGCGACTACATGATCCTGTCGGCGCACAAGATGGGTGGGCCGCAAGGGGTGGGCGCGCTGCTGGTGGCCGATGGCGCGCCGCTGCGACCGCAAATTCTGGGCGGCGGCCAGCAGAAGGGCCTGCGCGCGGGCACCGAAAACCTGGCGGGCATCGCCGGTTTTGGTGCCGCTGCCCACACGCTTTTGACCGCCGATGGCGAGCGCGAGCGTCTGGCGCATCTGACCGACCGGTTCGAAACGGCGCTGAAAAAGGCGCTGCCCGATGCGGTGATCTTCGGCACTGGCGCCGCGCGCCTGTGCAGCACGTCCAATTTCGCCATTCCCGGCATTGCATCCGACACCGCGCTGATTGCGTTGGATATGGACGGGGTGTGCATGAGCGCCGGTTCCACCTGTTCCTCGGGCAAGATTGCGCCGTCCCATGTGCTGACCGCGATGGGCGTCGATGCCGATACCAGCGCGTCGGCGCTGCGCGCCAGCTTCGGCTGGAGCAATACCAATGAAGATGTGCAGGCGGCGGTGGAATCTTTGGTCAAGCTGACCGAGCGCGCCCGCCGCTCGCCAACAACAGACAGGGCTGCCTGATGTCCAGCGCCGCACAGAAAGAAACCCGCAAGGCCGTCGCCGAACTGGGCGACAAGTACAAATACGGCTTTGTTACCGATATCGAGATGGAGCGCGCGCCCAAGGGGCTGAGCGAGGATACCGTCCGCTATATCTCGGCCAAGAAGGGCGAACCGGAATGGATGCTGGAATGGCGCCTGGCCGCCTTCCGCCGCTGGGTGCAGATGAAGGAGCCCGACTGGGCGCGGGTGCATTACCCCAAGATCGATTACCAGAACGCCTATTATTATGCCGCGCCCAAGTCCACGCCGCTGAAACAGTCGCTGGACGAGGTCGATCCCAAGCTGCTGGAGACCTACAACAAGCTGGGCATCCCGCTGCATGAGCAGATGGCGCTGGCCGGTGTGGCGGTGGACGCGGTATTCGACAGCGTGTCGGTCGCCACCACCTTCAAGGAAAAGCTGAACCAGGCGGGTGTGATCTTCTGCCCGATCAGCGAGGCGATCCGCGACTATCCCGATCTGGTGAAGAAGTATCTGGGCACGGTGGTGCCGGTGACCGACAATTTCTTTGCCACCCTGAATTCGGCGGTCTTTTCCGACGGCACTTTCGTCTATGTGCCAAAGGGCGTGCGCTGCCCGATGGAGCTGTCGACCTATTTCCGCATCAATGCGTCGGAAACCGGCCAGTTCGAGCGCACGCTGATCGTGGCCGATGAAGGCAGCTATGTCAGCTATCTGGAAGGCTGCACCGCGCCCAAGCGCGACGAGAACCAGCTGCATGCCGCGGTGGTCGAGCTGGTGGCGCTGGACGATGCGGAGATCAAATATTCCACCGTCCAGAACTGGTATCCGGGCGATGAGGACGGCAAGGGCGGCATCTACAATTTCGTCACCAAGCGCGGCGATTGCCGGGGCCGCAAGTCCAAGATTTCCTGGACGCAGGTGGAGACCGGGTCGGCGATCACCTGGAAATATCCGTCCTGCATCCTGCGCGGCGATGACAGCGTGGGCGAATTCTATTCCATCGCCATCGCCAACCATTTCCAGCAGGCCGATACCGGCACCAAGATGATTCATCTGGGCAGGAATACGAAGAGCCGCATCATCTCCAAGGGCATTTCGGCGGGCAAGGCGCAGAACACCTATCGCGGCCTGGTCAGCGTCTATGGCAAGGCGCAGAACGCGCGCAACTATACCCAGTGCGATTCCCTGCTGATCGGCGGGGAATGCGGCGCCCACACCGTGCCCTATATCGAAAGCCGCAATCCGAGCGCGCGCATCGAGCACGAGGCGACGACGTCGAAGATCGCCGAGGATCAACTGTTTTACTGTCTGCAGCGCGGCATCCCGCAGGACGAGGCGGTCAGCCTGATCGTCAACGGTTTCTGCAAGGAAGTGCTGCAGCAGCTTCCCATGGAGTTCGCGGTCGAGGCCCAGAAGCTGGTGGGCATCTCGCTGGAAGGTTCGGTAGGTTAGTCATGCTTGAGATCAAGAATCTGCACGTTGCCGTTGACGGCAAGGAAATCCTGAAGGGGCTGACGCTCTCCATCGGGGCGGGCGAGGTGCATGCCATCATGGGGCCCAACGGTTCGGGCAAGTCCACCCTGTCCTACACGCTGGCGGGCCGCGCCGGCTATGACATCACCGACGGGTCCATTCTCTACAAGGGCGAGGACCTGGCCGCCATGCCGCCGGAGGAACGCGCCGCCAAGGGCGTGTTCCTGGCCATGCAGTATCCGGTGGAAATTCCCGGCGTCACCACCATGACCTTCCTGAAGACGGCGCTGAACAGCCAGAGGCGCGCGCGTGGGCAATCCGACCTGGACGCGGTGGGGGTGCTCAAGCTGGTGCGCGCCAAGGCCAAGGCGCTGAATGTCAGCGAGGAGATGCTCAAGCGCGCGCTGAATGTGGGCTTTTCCGGCGGCGAGAAGAAGCGGCTGGAAACGCTGCAGATGGCGCTGTTCGAGCCCAGCCTGGCGATCCTGGACGAAACCGACTCCGGCCTGGACATCGACGCGTTGCGGCTGGTGGCCGAAGGCGTCAACGCGCTGCGCGATCCGGCGCGCGCCATGCTGGTGATCACCCATTACCAGCGCCTGCTGGACTACATCGTGCCCGACCGCATCCATGTTCTGGCCAAGGGCCGCATTGTCGCCGAAGGCGGCAAGGAACTGGCGCTGGAGCTGGAAGCCAAGGGCTATGAGCATATCGTGGGGCAGGCGGCATGACCGCTCTTTCGGCCATCGCCCTGTCGGAAGACCGGCGCGCCAGGGCGGCGGCGCTGGTGCAGGACCGCGGTCTGCCCCATCGGCGCATCGAGGAATGGAAATATTCCGACCTGCGCGCCGTGCTGGGCGAGGCGGGCCTCAGCGCCGTGGTGGCGCAGTATCTGATCCGCAACCTGCCGCATGGCATGGACGTGTGGGACCTGTCGCGTCCCGATGCCCCTGCCTGGGTCACCGACAATTTTGCCCGCGAAACCGGCAACACCATGAATGCCGCCTCGCTGGCGGTGGCCGATGCCGGCATTGCGCTGCGCGTGCCCGCCGGTATGGCGATCGACGATCCGCTGAAGCTGGATTTCACCGGGGCCGGGCATGTGCGCGCGCTGCTGGTGGTCGAGGCGGGTGCATCCCTGAATCTGGTGGAGGGCGTTGTCGCAGCCGATTTCCGCAATGTCGGCTTCGAGATTGCGCTGGGTGAAGGTGCACGTCTGGAACATGTCCGCATCTGCCCGGCGCTGGACGGTGCCGTGCTGGTCGAGGAAGCCGCCGTGCGCATCGCCGCCGGGGCGACCTATCGCGGGCATTTCACCGGCTTCGGCGCGCGGCTGTCGCGCATGGAACTGGAAATCGCGCTGGAAGGCACGGGCGCCCAGGCGCATCTGTCGGGCGTGGCGCTGCTGGACGGCCGCCACAGCGACATCACCACCCATGTCAGCCACCTGGTGGGCGACACCCACAGCAGCCAGCTTTTCAAGCATGTCGCGGCGGGCAAGGGCCGCGCCGTCTATCAGGGCAAGGTCACGGTGGCCAAGGGCGCCAATGGCGCCGACAGCAGCCAGACCGCCAAGGCGCTGCTGCTGGGCGATGCGGCGGAAGCCGACCTGAAACCCGAGCTGGAAATCTTCGCCGACGACGTCAAGTGCGCCCATGGTGCGGCGGTCGGCGACCTGGACGCGGAATCGCTGTTCTATCTGCGCGCCCGCGGCATTCCCGAGGCGCAGGCACGTCGCATGCTGCTGCAGGCCTTCCTGGAGGATGCGGTGGCTGAGGTCGGCCATGCCGAAAGCCGCGAAATGGCGCGGACCGAACTGCTGGCTGCGCTGGAGAAGGTGGCATGACGGCGCAGACCACGATCAAGCCGGCCTTCGATGCCGAAGCGGCGCGCGCCCAGTTTCCCATCCTGTCGCGCACCGTTTATGGCAAGCCGCTGGTCTATCTGGACAGCGGCGCCAGCGCCCAGAAGCCGGCGGTGGTGCTGGATGCCATGCGCGACTTCGCGCAGACGGATTATTCCAACGTCCACCGCGGCGTGCATTTCCTGTCGGCGGCGGCCACCGACGCCTATGAGGCGGCGCGGCGCACGGTGCAGAAATTCCTGAACGCGGCGCGCGAGGACGAGATCGTCTTCACCAAGGGCGGTACCGAGGCGATCAACCTGGTCGCCTACAGCTACCTGATGCCCACCATCCAGCCGGGCGACGAGATCGTGCTGTCGGTGATGGAGCATCATTCCAACATCGTGCCCTGGCATTTCCTGCGCGAACGCTGCGGCGCGGTGCTGCGCTGGGTCGATGTCGATGATGACGGCAGCCTGGATGTGGCAGCACTGGATGCCGCCATCGGGCCGAAAACAAAGCTGGTCGCCATCACCCACATGTCCAATGTGCTGGGCACGGTGACGCCGCTGAAAGACATTGTGGCGCGCGCCCATGCCAAGGGCGTGCCGGTGCTGGCCGACGGCTGCCAGGGCGCGGTGCATGAGATCGTGGATGTTCAGGCGCTGGATATCGATTTCTACTGCCTGACCGGCCACAAGCTTTACGGCCCCACCGGCATCGGCGCGCTGTATGCCAGGCGGGCGCATTTGAAGGGCATGCGCCCCTTCAATGGCGGCGGCGAGATGATCCGCGAGGTTTCGCGCGATCGCATCACCTATGCCGATCCGCCGGCGCGCTTCGAGGCGGGCACCCCGCCGATCATCGAGGCAGCGGGCCTGGGCGTGGCGCTGGAATGGCTGGTGGGGCTCGACCGCGCTGCCGTGGCGGCGCATGAGCATGACCTGATCGCCTATGCGCGCCAGCAGGTGTCGCAGTTCAACTGGCTGAAGGTGATCGGCGATGCGCCGGGCAAGGGCGCGATCCTGTCCTTCGAGGCCGACGGGATGCATGCCCACGACCTGGCCACCATTCTGGACCGCGAAGGCGTGGCGGTGCGCGCCGGCCATCACTGCGCCCAGGTGCTGATGGAACGGTTCGATGTGGCGTCCACCACGCGCGCCAGTTTCGCGCTTTACAACAATCGCGCCGATGTCGATGCCCTGGTCGCCGGGCTGGCAAAGGCGCGCGAGGTGCTTCATGGATAACGCGCTGCGCGAACTTTATCAGGAAGTGATCCTGGATCACTCGCGCCATCCGCGCCATTACGGCGCGATGGAGGGCGCCAGCCACAAGGCCGATGGCTACAATCCGCTGTGTGGCGACCGGGTGACGATCTACCTGAAGCTGGGTGATGATGGCCGCGTTGCCGACATCGCCTTTGAAGGCAAGGGCTGCGCCATCAGCCAGGCCTCGGCCTCGATGATGACGGATCTGCTGAAGGGCCGCACCAGGGAAGATGCCGAAAAGTTGATGGAGGGCTTCCTGCATCTGGTGAAGGGCGAGGATGCGCCGGGCCTGTCGGACGACGATCGTGAGACCCTGGAAGTCATGGGCGGGATCAGCGAATTTCCCATGCGGGTAAAATGCGCCACCCTGGCCTGGCATACCTATAAGAATGCCGTGGAGGAGGGCGCGACATGAGCGATGCCGCCCAGACCGCTCAGGATACTGGCACGAGCACGGGCCTGAGCCAGCAGGAACTGGACGATTTCACCTCCAAGCTGGTGATCGCCCTGAAGACGGTCTACGACCCCGAAATCCCGGTTGATATCTACGAGCTGGGTCTTATCTACAAGGTGGACGTCGCCGACAACAAGGATGTCACCGTGGACATGACCCTGACCGCGCCCAACTGCCCGGTCGCCGGCGAAATGCCCGCCAACGTCAAGGCGGCGCTGGAAAATGTGGACGGCATCGGCGAGGTGACGGTCAACATGACCTTCGATCCGCCCTGGACGCCGGACCGGATGAGTGAAGAAGCCAAACTCGAACTGAACATGTTCTGATGGAAACCAACGCCCGCCCCCGCCGTGAACGTCCCAAGCCCGTGCGCCTGAGCGAGGCCGCCGCCACGCGCGTGCGCGAGATCATGTCCGGCGCGGAAGGGAAATATCAGGGCGTGCGCGTGGGCGTGAAGAATGGCGGCTGCGCCGGCATGAGCTACACGATGGATTATGCCGAGGACGCCAGGCCTTTCGAGGAAGTGGTCGAAGACCAGGGCGTGAAGATATTCATCGACCCCAAGGCGATCCTGTTCCTGATCGGAACCGAGCTGGATTTCGTGCAGGAAAAGCTGGGCGCGCGCTTTGTCTTCAACAATCCCAACCAGACAAGCGCCTGCGGTTGCGGCGAAAGCGTGCAGATCACGCCCACCAAAGCTTCATAAGCTGCTACCGGCTGTCTTCCCTCTTGGGCGCGAAGCGCCCATAAGGGGGAAGATGCCGCAACGAGCTGTCGGCGTGGCGGCCGGGGCCGCCGTGCGACGCGAGTTGCGGCAGATGGGGATCAGAAATTAAGCCGCGCTGGGTTCCAGCGCCGCCATGCGCGGGTCGTTCTGGTTGATAACCAGGTTGCGGCCGTGATGCTTGGCGCCGTACAGGCAGGCATCGGCCCGGCGGATCACCGCCTCGGCCGGCTCGCCCGCTGAAATCTGGGATACGCCGATGGAAATGGTGATGGTGCCCAGCACGTCGCCGGTGGATTTCTTCACCAGCTTCTTGGTCTTCACCGCTTCGCGGATCTGGTTGGCGACCTGGGTCGCGGCGGCCAGGTTGGTGCCGCGCAGCAGCACGGCGAATTCCTCGCCGCCATAGCGGGCGGCGGTGTCGCGGCCTTTCACATTCTCGGCCAGGCAGGTGGCGACAAGGCGCAGCACCTGGTCGCCGGTCTGATGGCCCCAGGTGTCGTTGAATTTCTTGAAGTGGTCGATATCGCACAGCAGAAGCGCGACGCTTTCGCCGGTTTCGCCGACCTGTTCCATTGCCTGCTGCATGGCATTGTCGAACGCCTTGCGGTTGGCAATGCCGGTCAGGGGATCGGTCATGCTTTCCTTGCGGACATTGTCCAGCTTGGAGCGCAGTTCATTGACCTGTTCGGAAGACGCCTGCAATTCGCCTTCCAGGCTTTTGGTGCGCGCTTCCATGGCGCGGGTGGCGGCAATCAGGCCATCCACCAGGGCGCGCAGGTCGGCGGGATTGCGCCCGTCATTGTCCAGGTTGGCGTCCAGCGCGCCGGTGGCGGCGTTCAGGCGCTTGGAATAGTCGCTGGTATCGCGCTGGCTGGCTTCCAGCTTGCCCAGCACGTCGTCGATGACGCCGCGCATGTCGCTGCCCAGGTCTTCCATGGCGCGGGCGGCGCGCGCGCCCGACAGGCAGCGCAGGCGCAGGTCCAGCAGGATGTCCGGAGTGAATGGCTTGCGGGCGGAAATCAGCGCGCCCATCGTCTGGGTGATGGCGGGATTCTCGCCGGTCGCATAGGCGTAGAACAGTTCGAAATTGTCGGGCGTGGCCACGACATTGCACTCGCCCATCAGGGCAAGGGCCGTCTTGGCTAGCGCTTGTTCGCGGTCCGGCTTGTACACAACAATCCCCGTATGACGCGCGGCCGCAGTCGCCGGGCGTTCCCGGGGTCAATCCTGCCGTCCTATCGTAAAGAAGCGATAAATCGGCCGGTCAAATTGGCGGTATTCCGGCCAAAAATTGCCGGCCGGGCAGGGAAAATCGCGGGGGGCGGGCCCTATTCGGGCTTTTTTACCGGAACGGGGCGGAACAGGAAGGCCGGAAGCTGGCTGTGATCCACCGCCTCGGGCCGGGCAGCGCGGGCATTGTGCTCGCGCTGGCTGCCGCGTTCGCGCGGTTCGCGGGCCTCGGCGGGCTGTTCGCCGCGCGGCTTGCGGCCGCCTTTCTGTTCGCGGTTCTGGTGATCCCGGTTCTGATGATCCCGGTTCTGGTGATCCCGGTTCTGGTCACCCTGGCGCTCGCCGCCGCGAGCCCTGTTTTCCCGCGGCTTTTCGGCGGGGGCTTCAGCAGCGGCGGGCGCCGCGGCATCGGCCTGGGTCGGCTCGGTGGCCGCGACCTGGTCGTGATACTTGCCGCCCGGCGGACGGCGGTCCCGGTCGCGCCCACGGCCGCCACGGCGGTTGCGTCCGCCCTTGCGTTCGTCATCGCGGCGCGGGCGATCCTCGCGCACTTCGATATCGGTCATCTGGCGGCGGGTCAGCGGCTTGCCGGTCAGCTTTTCGATGACGTCGACATATTTGCTGTCGCGCGGCGTGGCCAGCATGTAGGCCTGACCGCTGCGCCCGGCGCGGCCGGTGCGGCCGATGCGGTGAACATAGTCGTCGGCATGGATCGGCACGTCGAAATTGAACACATGGCTGACGGACGGCACGTCCAGGCCGCGCGCGGCGACGTCGGACGCCACCAGGATTTTCAACTCGCCGCCGCGGAAGCGGTCCAGCGTTTTGGTGCGCAGGCTCTGGTCCAGGTCGCCGTGAATGGGCGCGGCGTCGAAGCCGTGCTTGGCCAGGGACTTTGCCACAACATCCACATCGCGCTTGCGGTTGCAGAAGACGATCGCGTTGTTCAGCGTCGGCTCAGCCTCGCGGATCAGACGGCGCAATGCTTCGCGCTTGGCCCAGTCATTGGCGGGAATTTCCACCAGCTCCTGGGTGATGTTGCTGGCGGTGGTGGCCGGGCGCGCCACCTCGATGCGGGCGGGATTGTGCAGGAACTGGTCGGCCAGCCGCTTGATCTCGGGCGGCATGGTTGCCGAATAGAACAGGGTCTGGCGGGTGAAGGGCAGCTTCTTGCAGATTTCTTCCACGTCGGGAATGAAGCCCATGTCCAGCATGCGGTCGGCTTCGTCGATCACCAGGATGTTGACCTGGGACAGCAGCAGGCGGCCGCGTTCAAAATGGTCCATCAACCGGCCCGGCGTGGCGATCAGAACATCGACGCCGCGGTCCAGCTTCTTGACCTGCTCGTCCATCGACGTTCCGCCGATCAGCAGCGCATGGGACAGCTTGGTGTACTTTGCGTATTTGTCGAAGCTCTCCGACACCTGGTCGGCCAGTTCGCGCGTCGGTTCCAGCACCAGCGCGCGGGGCATGCGCGCCTTGGCGCGGCCCTTGGACAGCATCTCGATCATCGGCAGGGTGAAGGAGGCGGTCTTGCCGGTGCCGGTCTGGGCGATGCCGATCACGTCGCGCATCTGCAGGGCCAGGGGAATGGTCCGCGCCTGGATCGGCGTGGGGCTGGTATAGCCGCTGTCGGCCACCGCCTTGAGGATGGGATCGGACAGGCCAAGCCCGTTGAAGCCGTCGCTGGCGTCGTCGCCGGCAACGGCCGTCACGTTATCGCTCACCTGGTCCTGAGGCTGTTGGCCCTGGGAAGAAGTCTCAACCGTTTCAATAACTTCATCCATTCCGGCTTCCGCGCCGGAGGTCGTCACACTATTCGTAGCACGCTCCTGAAAAGGGGCGCTCGTGTGGCGCCCTGGCCGGCGACGCCCGGATTGGCGAAGCGGCTCTTACCAGAGCGATACATAGGGATATTCGCTGAAAAAGCAAGTTCTTCGGGCTAAACTGGCTTTTTGGCAGGGAAAGCGCGGGCCGCGGGGGACGTCTGGGCATGGGATTATTGCGAATCTGGTCGCTGGCGGCGCTCTGCATCGGCCTCTGGCTGCTGGCCGCCTATGGCCTGCACCGGCCCGCTCCGCTGGGGCCCGGGGGGCCGGCAAGCGCCTTTTCGGCGGTTCGTGCCAGCGCCGCGCTGGGCAAGGTTCTGGGCCCTGAAAAGCCGCATCCGGCCGGATCGGCCGAGAACGAGGCGGTGCGCCTGCGCCTGCTGGAGGCGCTGGCCGGGTTGGGCGTGGATGCGCGCACCCAGACGGCGATGAGCTGCTTTGGCGAGGCGCGCTGGCACGCGGTGGTCTGCGGCACGGTCAGCAACGTCTTCGTTCAGGTGACGCCGGGCGGCGATGGCGATCCGGTGCTGCTGATGGCGCATCTGGATTCGGTGGCGGCGGGGCCCGGCGCCTGTGACGATGGCTGCGGCATGGCCACGCTGCTGGAGACGATCCGCGCGCTGAAGGCGGCGGACTTCAAGGGCGCCAGGCCAATCGCCGCGCTGTTCACCGACGGCGAGGAAGATGGCTTGCTGGGCGCGCAGGCCTTTCTGCGCGATGGCGCGGTGCATCCCTATGCCGTGATCAATGTCGAGGCGCGCGGCGACCAGGGCCCCAGCTATCTGTTCCAGACCGGCAAGGGCAATGCGCCGCTGATCGATCTGTATGCCGACAGCGTGACGCATTTCATGACATCCTCGCTTTACGGCGAGATCTACAAATACATGCCCAACGACACGGATCTCACGCCGTTCCTGAAGGCGGGCTATACCGGCTACAATTTCGCGCTGATCGGCAATATTGCCGCCTACCACACGCCATTGGATGTGCGCGGCAGCATCGACCTGTCGGGCCTGCAGCAACATGGCGAGGCGGCGCTGAACCTGTCGCGCGCGCTGGCGAACCGGGGCGATGCCGCGCTGGTGGGACGCGAGGCCGTCTATCTCGACATTCTGGGCCGCTGGCTGCCGCGCATGCCCGCTGGCTGGGCATGGCCGCTGGCACTGGCCTGTTTCGCAGCCGTGCTGCTGGCCGGATCGCTGCGCCGTCGCAATTTCCGCGTCACCGAGCGGCCGGTGGCGGCATTCCTGATGCCGCCATTGCTGCTGGCGGGCGCGGTGGGGGCGGGCTTTGGCCTGCATGGTCTGGCAGCCTGGATATCGGGCACCGCCGATCCATCCTTTGCCCATCCGGTGTGGCTGCGCTGGTCGCTGGCGCTGGCGGTGTGGGCGATGGCGCTGCTGGCCGCGCCCCTGGCTGGCGCGATTTCGGCCTGGTTGTGGATGACAGCACTGGCGGTCGCCACGGCCTTCTTCGCGCCGGGTCTGTCGCCCTATTTTCTGTTCCCGTCGCTGATCGCGGCGCCGCTGCTGGTGATGACGGTACGTGGCGGGCGCGGGCCCGCGCTGTTGCTGTCAGGGGTAGCCGCGCTGGTGATCTGGCTACAGCTCAATGCGGGGACCGAGCCGCTGATGGGCCTGAAGGTCCATGCCATCTTCACCGTCACCGCCGCCTTTGCGCTGGTGCCGGTATTGCCGCTGCTGGCGCCCGTGCGCGGCCCGGCCTGGGTGATCTCGATTGCCCTTTCGGCGACCGCGGCGCTGGGACTGGCGGTGACGGCGGGCCTGGCCGCGCCCTATGACACCGCCGCCCCACAGCGCATGAACATCACCTATCTGGAAAATCGCGGAAAGGCCGCCTGGCTGACGGACGCCCCGCCCACCGCGGAAATGCGCGCGGCGGTGGGAGCAGTTTTGGCGCGTCGCGCGTGGGATCGCGACGCTGGGCTGGGTGGCTATCTGGCGCCGCGCGCATGTCCAACCTTGCAGTGCCGCGTATGCCCTGACCCGCTATACCGCCGATCAGGTGGCGCTGCGCTTCGCCGGCAGCGACAAGGCCGATGGCATGGTGCTGAACGTGCCCGCGCGCGCCGGGCTGTCATCCCTGTCGGTCAATGGCGTGACGGTGCCCGCATCGGGCGGCGTCATGCTGTTGTGCCGCACACGGACTGCGCCACCGCGCAGGTCACGCTGGAACGGCAGCTTCAGGGCGTGTGGCTGCGTTTGCCGAGACGCAGCGCGGGCTGCCGGCCAAGGCGGCGGCGCTGGTCAAGGCGCGGCCCGATTGGGCGGTGCCGTCAGGGCGGGGCGATGCGACGGTGGTGGGCAGCGCCATCGGACTGATCAGTCCGGGCCGCACGACATTCAAATGATCAGATGTCGATGGCCTCAGCCGCGAACTCGGCATTCTCCTGGATGAACTGGAAGCGCAGTTCGGGCTTCTTGCCCATCAGCCGTTCGACCAGCTTTTCGGTGTCCTTGCCGTCCGCGCCCGGCACCTGAACCTGCACCAGGGTGCGATGGCCGCGCCGCATGGTGGTTTCCTTGAGCTGGGCGGGCATCATTTCGCCAAGGCCCTTGAAGCGCGAGACATCCACCTTGGCCCCGGCGCGAAATTCGCTTTTCAGAATCCGTTCGCGGTCGGCGTCGTCGCGCGCATAGACAGTCTTGCCGCCATGGCTGAGCCGGTAGAGCGGGGGCATCGCCAGATACAGGTGGCCGCCGGTGATCAGATCGGGCATCTCGCGATAGAAGAAGGTCAGCAGTAGCGAGGCGATATGGGCGCCGTCGACATCGGCGTCGGTCATCACGATCACGCGCTCATAGCGCAGGTCGGATTCGCGATACTTGCTGCCGGTGCCGCAGCCCAGCGCCTGCACCAGGTCATTCAATTCCTGGTTCATCTGCAGCTTGCCGGCCGCCGCGCTGGCCACGTTCAGGATCTTGCCGCGCAGGGGCAGGATCGCCTGGGTGGCCAGTCGCGCGCTGCTTGGCGCTGCCACGCCGGCGCTGTCGCCCTCGACCAGGAAGATTTCGGTGCCGCGGCGGAATTGGCGGTGCAGTCGGCCAGCTTGCCGGGCAGGCGCAGCTTGCGCGTTGCCGATTGCCGCTTGGTTTCCTTTTCCTGGCGCTTGCGCAGCCGGTCTTCCGCTGCATCGATGACAAAGCCCAGCAGCTTGTCGGCATCCGCTGGGCTTTCCGCCAGCCAGTGATCGAAGTGATCGCGCACGACCGTCTCGACCAGGCGCTGTGCATCGGGGCTGGACAGCTAACCTTGGTCTGGCCCTGGAATTCCGGCTCGCGGATGAAGACCGACAGCACCGCGCAGGCGCTGTCCATCACATCGTCGGCGGTGATCAGCGATGTCTTGCGGTTGCCCGCGCGCTCGCCGTGCCCGCGCAGCGCCTTGGTCAGGGCGTTGCGAAGGCCCTGTTCATGGGTGCCGCCCTGGGGCGTGGGGATGGTGTTGCAATAGGAGCGGGTGAAAGCGTCGCGCGCCGGGGCCCAGGTGACGGCCCACTCCACCGCGCCGCGCCCGTCGCGGTTTTCGGTGCGCCCGGAAAAGTCGCGCGGCGTCACCGTCTGCGCCTTGCCGATCTCGCTTTTCAGGAAGTCCAGCAGGCCGCCGGGGAATTTCAGGATTTCATCGGCGGGGGTTTCGTCCTTGATCAGCGACGGATCGCAGATCCAGTGAATTTCGACACCGCGGAACAGATAGGCCTTGGACTTGGCCATGCGGTGCAGCCGGGCCGGGGAAAAGGACACGTCCCCGAAAATCTTGGTGTCGGGCTTGAAGGTGGTGATGGTGCCGCGCCGGTTGACCGCGCCCATGTCCTTCAGCTTGCCCTTGGGCACGCCGCGCTCGAAACGCAGCAGATGCGAACGCTTGTCGCGCGCGACATCGACTTCCATCCACTCCGACAGCGCATTGACGACCGATGCGCCCACGCCATGCAGGCCGCCCGAGGTGTCATAGGCCTTGCCGTCGAATTTGCCGCCGGCATGCAGCGTGGTCATGATGACTTCCAGCGCCGACTTGTTCTTGAATTTGGGATGCGGGTCGATGGGAATGCCGCGGCCATTGTCGCGCACCTCCAGGACATTGCCGGGCTTCAGTTCCAGAACGATCCGGCTGGCATGGCCGGCCACCGCTTCGTCCATGGAGTTGTCCAGGATTTCGGCGGCCAGGTGGTGATAGGCATTGGCGTCGGTGCCACCGATATACATGCCAGGCCGGCGGCGCACCGGCTCCAGGCCCTCCAGGACCTCGATGTCCTTTGCGGTATAGGCGCGCGAGGAGGGGGCGGGCGCGTCGAAAAGATCGGGATTCTGTTTGGCCATGGCTGACTGTAGGGGCGGTGGGTGAGGCACGAAAGCTGGTGCTGGCGGGAACGATTCGCCGCCATGGAGAGCCTATTTACTTTCTCTTAAGCCTGAAAAGCGAGCCAAAAGGCCAAAGCGGATTTGCCCGCCAGATCAGCAAAAATTAACAGGGCGGACGGTAAATTGACCCCCTATGTGGGGATCAGGCGCATTGTCATTTTTGCTCAGTGATACGCAGCAGGCCGACACGCGGGTCTTGAGGGCCCAGCTGAGCCTTGCCGCGCGTTCCATGCGCGCCACCCGCTATTCCTCGCCCGTCTGGGCGGTGGCGGTGGCGATCCTCTGTTCGCAGGTCGCGGGCACTTTCGGCCAGGTGCCGGTGCTGCGCGCCATGCTGTTGCCGCTGGCGGTGACGATCACCGTCATGGCCACGACCCTGGCGGCCAAGACCTATGAACGCTATGTCGGCAGCACCGAGGATGTCGTTCCCTGGTTCCACTCCTTCGTGCTGACCCAGCTTGCGGCCAGTGCCGCCTGGGGCCTGATGCCCTGGCTGTGCTGGGAACTGTACAATCCCCTGAACCACATGTTCCTGGCCTGCGCCGCGATGGCGGTGATCGCCGCGCTGGTGGTCAGCCGGGGCAGCAACATGGCGATGTATATCGCCAGCCTGGCGCCGATCACCATCATGACCTCTGTGCGCTATCTGACCAGCCCGTCGCTGATCGACGTGATGGTGGGCGCGTTGACGCCATTCATCGCGCTGCAGCTGTGGCGCACCGGCCGTCCGCTGGTTGTGCGCATGGACGAGGACTCCCGCCTGCGCTTCAAGGTCGAGGACATGGCCCGCGAGCTGGAGGAAGCCCGCGACGAGGCGCTGAAGAAGCGCTTCGAGGCCGAGGCCGCCAACGCCTCCAAGACCGCCTTCCTGGCCAACATGAGCCACGAACTGCGCACGCCGCTGAACGCCATCCTGGGCTTTTCCGAGATCATCGCCCAGGAATGCTTCGGGCCGGTGGGCTCGGACCGCTATCGCGATTATGCCGGCGACATCCATTCGTCGGGCGCCCATCTTCTGTCGCTGATCAACGACCTGCTGGACGTGGCCAAGATCGAGGCGGGCCGCATGGACATCGCCCCCCATCCGCTGGATGCGGCCCGCGTGTTCGACATTTCCCTGAAGCTGATCGGCACCAAGGCGCGCGAAAAGAACCAGTCGCTGGAAATCCGGGTCGAACCCGATGCCCCGCTGCTCTATGCCGACGAACGGGCGCTCAAGCAGATCCTGCTCAACCTGGTCAGCAACGCGGTCAAGTTCACGCCCGAAGGCGGGCGCATCGAGGTGATCGCCGGCCAGGCACGCGACGGCGGTTTCCAGATACTGGTGCGCGACAATGGCCCCGGCGTGCCGCCCGACAAGCTGGACAAGATTTTCACGCCCTTCAACCAGGTCGACAACCGCTTCGATCGCCAGGCGGGCGGCACCGGGCTGGGGCTGGCGCTGGTGCGCGGCCTGGCCGAACTGCACGGCGGCCGCGCCTGGATGGAAAGCCAGTACGGCAAGGGCTGCAGCGTCTTCGTGGTGCTGCCGGTGAAAGCGCCGGAGATGACGAGCGGCGCTACCGCGGCCGCCTGACTATTTCTGGTCGCACGGGCGGACGTCTTCGCTTCGCTCGCCTGCCCGCTGCTCCCGTGGCCACGGTGGCCTGAACAGCCAGGACTGATGCACAAACAAAAAGGCCGGGCGAAACCGCCCGGCCTTTTTGCTTCTTGTCCGACCGAAATCAGACCGAATAGTACATCTTGAACTCGACCGGGTGGGGCGTGTGCTCGAAGGCGTACACGTCCTCGTACTTGAGCTCGATATAGCTGTCGATGAACTCCTTGGAGAAGACGCCGCCCTTGGTCAGGAACTCATGGTCGGCAGCCAGGCAGTCCAGGGCTTCACGCAGCGAACCGCAAACCTGCGGCACCTTCGCCAGCTCTTCGGGCGGCAGGGCATAGAGGTCCTTGTCCATCGGGCCGCCCGGATGGATCTTGTTCTCGATGCCGTCCAGACCGGCCATCAGCATGGCGGCATAGGCCAGGTAGGGGTTGGCGGTCGGGTCAGGGAAGCGAACCTCGACGCGCTTGCCCTTCGGGCTGGGCGAGAAGGGAATGCGGCAGGAGGCCGAACGGTTGCGGGCCGAATAGGCCAGCAGCACCGGGGCTTCGAAGCCGGGGATCAGGCGCTTGTAGCTGTTGGTCGACGGGTTGGTGAAGGCGTTCAGCGCCTTGGCATGCTTGATGATGCCGCCGATGTAGTACAGGCAGGTGTCCGACAGGTCGGCATAGCCCGAACCGGCGAACAGCGGCTTGCCGTCCTTCCAGATCGACTGGTGCACGTGCATGCCCGAACCGTTGTCGCCATAGATCGGCTTGGGCATGAAGGTCGCGCTCTTGCCATAGGCCTGGGCAACCTGGTGGATCACATACTTGTAGATCTGCATGTAGTCGCCGCACTTGGTCAGCGTGTTGAACTTGAAGCCAAGCTCATGCTGCGCGGTGGCGACTTCGTGGTGGTGCTTTTCCGGCTGGATGCCCATGTCGCCCATGATGGCCAGCATCTCGCCGCGCATGTCCTGCTCGGAATCGACCGGCGGGACCGGGAAATAGCCGCCCTTCACCTTGGGACGGTGGCCCAGGTTGCCGCCTTCATATTCGGTGCCGGAGTTGTAGGCGCCTTCCTTGGAGTCGACATAGTAGAAGCCCTTGTTCATGGCGACGTCGAAGCGCACATCGTCGAACACGAAGAACTCGGCTTCCGGGCCGAAGAAGGTGGTGTCGCCGATGCCCGAGGAGTTCACATAGGCCTCGGCGGCCTTGGCGATGGAGCGCGGGCAGCGCTCATAGGTCTGGCCGGTCATCGGCTCCAGAACGTCGCAGATCAGGATCAGCGTGGTCTGGGCGAAGAAGGGATCGATCACCGCGGTTTCCAGATCCGGCTTCAGCAGCATGTCGGATTCATTGATGGCCTTCCAGCCGGCGATCGACGAGCCGTCGAACATGGTGCCATTGTCCAGGAAGTCGTCATCGACCAGCGACAGGTCGAAGGTGACGTGCTGCCACTTACCGCGCGGGTCGGTGAAGCGGATATCGACGAACTTGACGTCCTTTTCCTTGATCAGTTTCAGGATGTCGGCGGCAGTGGTTTTCTTGTCGGCCATGATTTGAGTCTTCCCTTCAACGTTGACGTATTTGACGATCGCGGCGGCCTTGGCCGGGGCGATGGCGCCGCCCCCCAGCGGGGCGGATTCGCGTTCCTAGATGGCGTCCGCGCCGGTTTCCCCGGTGCGGATGCGGATGGCTTCCTCGACATTGAGGACGAAAATCTTGCCGTCGCCGATGCGGCCCGTGCGCGCAGCCTTCTGGATGGCCTCCACGCTGGCGTCCTGGCGGTCCTCATTGATGACGATTTCGATTTTCACCTTGGGCAGGAAGTCGACGACATATTCCGCGCCCCGGTACAGTTCGGTGTGGCCCTTCTGGCGGCCAAAGCCCTTGGCCTCGGTGACGGTGATCCCCTGGACACCAACTTCCTGCAGGGCCTCCTTCACTTCGTCCAGCTTGAACGGCTTGATGATGGCTTCGATTTTTTTCATGCATGCTCCTCCGCGCGGGCTGAAGAGCCGCGACGCTGCGTTAACGAGTTAGCAGGACTTGTGCCGGTTTTTGCCGAAAAAAAGCGCAGACATTTCAGCGGCTTACAAAGTGGGGAAAAATAGGGCAGAAAAATCAGCACAATAATACGCCATATAGCCTAATTATTATGCAGTTTTAAGGGGCGATTTGCCGGCACGATTGCGCCCTGTAAGGTGCGCGGCCATTTCATACGGCTGATCCGCCCATGCTGCGCCCCAATCCGGTCTTTGCCGGCCTGCCAACCTCGATCTTCCAGCACATGACATTCCTGGCGCTGGACCATCAGGCGCTGAACCTGGGCCAGGGGTTCCCGGACGAGGACGGGCCGCTGTCGCTGCGCGCGGTGGCCGCAAAGGCGCTGACCGACGGCCCCAACCAGTATCCGCCGTCCAAGGGGCTGGGTGTGCTGCGCCAGGCGGTCAGCGCCCATGCCCGCGAATATTATGGCCTGACCTATGATCCAGAGGACGAGGTGGTCATCACCTCGGGCGGAACCGAGGCGCTGGGCGCCTGCATCCTGGCCACGGCCTCGGCGGGCGAGGAATTCGTGCTGGTCGAGCCGACCTATGACTCCTATCGCCCCATCGTGCAGTCCACCGGGGCGGTGATCCGCACCGTCAAGCTGACGCCGCCCGACCTGAAGCTGACGGAGGCGGCCCTGCGCGCCGCCATCGGACCGAAGACCCGCGCGGTCCTGATCAATTCGCCCCACAATCCGGCCGGGCGCGTCTTTACCCGCGCGGAGCTGGAAACACTGGCGCGGGTGGTGGCCGATACCGACGCGGTGGTGATCTGCGACGAGGTCTATGAGCACCTGACCTATGACGGGCGCCCGCACATTCCCTTTGCCACCCTGCCGGGCATGCGCGAACGCACCCTGAAGATCGGCTCGGCGGGCAAGATCTTCTCGCTGACCGGCTGGAAGGTGGGTTGGGTGGCGGGCCCGCGCGAGCTGGTGTCGGTGGTGACCAAGGCGCACCAGTTCCTGACCTTCACCACTCCGCCGGCGCTGCAGCAGGGGGTGGCGCATGGCCTGGCGCAGGAAATGGAATTCCCCCGCGCCCTGACCGCCCGGCTTCAGGCCAATCGCGACATCCTGGCGGCGGCGCTGGACCGGATGGGTTTCCAGGTCCTGCCCTGCGAGGGGACTTACTTCCTCACGGCTGGAATTGCAGGGCTGACAAACGAAAAGGACTTCGCCTTTTGCGAGCGGCTGATCCGCGAGGCCGGCGTGGCGCTGATCCCGTTGTCCGCCTTCTATGCCGATGGCACGCCCGACACCTATGTCCGCTTCGCCTTCTGCAAGAAACAGGCGTTGATCGAGGAGGCGGTGGCGCGGCTGGAGACTTATTTCGCCCGCCGTTGAAGGGTTAGGATGGACGCCATGAGCCACGAAATCCTCACCACCGCGCAGATGGGCGCCGCCGATGCCTATGCCGTGGCTGCGGGCACGCCGTCCCTGACCCTGATGGAGAATGCCGGCCGCGCCGTTGCCGACGAGATCGCCGCGCGCTTTGCGCCCTGCCGTGTCGCGGTGTTGTGCGGGCCCGGCAACAATGGCGGCGACGGCTATGTCGTGGCGCGGCTGCTGAAGGGCCGCGGTTTCGATGCCTGGGTGGTGCGTGACGCGGTGGGCCGCGGCGACGCCGGCGCGATGGCTACTCGCTGGGACGGCAAAAGCCTGGCGCTGTCGCCGCAGGCATTGGATGGCGCCGCGCTGGTTGTCGATGCGCTGTTCGGCGCGGGCCTGGCACGGCCGCTGGAAGGCGCTTATGCCGCCACCGTGGAAGCCGCGAACACAAGCGACGCGCCGGTCGTGGCGATCGACGTGCCCTCGGGCCTGTCGGGCGATAGCGGCTTGCCGCTGGGCGAAGTGGTTATCCGCGCCGCGCTGACCGTGACCTTCTTCCGCAAGAAGCCGGGCCATCTTCTGTTGCCGGGACGCATTCTGTGCGGGGCGCTGGTGGTGGCCGAGATCGGCATTCCGGCACAGGCCGCGCCGTCGGGGTTGCATGAAAACACCCCCGCCTTGTGGCGCTATCCCTGGCCCAGCCTGGAGGGGCACAAATATGCCCGCGGCCATTGCATCGTGGTCAGCGGCCCGGCCCATGCCACCGGCGCGGCACGGCTGGCGGCGCGCGGCGCGCTGCGCATCGGGGCGGGGCTGGTCAGCGTGGCGTCTCCGCCCGGCGCGATGGCGGTCAATGCCGCCCAGCTGACCGCGATCATGGTCAAGCCGGCGGATGGCGCGGCGGGCCTGGCGGCGCTGTTGCAGGACCGGCGGCTCAACGCCGTGGTGATGGGGCCCGGCCTGGGCGTCAGCGGCGAAACGCGCGAGATGGTGCGCGTGGCGCTGGCGGCGGGCGCGCCCGATGCGCGCCCCGCGCTGGTGCTGGACGCCGATGCACTGACCGCGTTCCAGGACGATCCCGATGCCCTGTTCGCGCGGCTGCATGACCGCTGTGTGCTGACGCCCCATGCCGGGGAGTTTGCCCGCCTGTTCCCCGACCTGCTGGAAGACACGGCCGGCAAGGTGGAGGCCACGCGTGCCGCCGCCGCGCGCAGCGGCGCTGTGGTGCTGCTGAAGGGGGCCGACACGGTGATTGCCGCCCCGCCGGGCGGCGAAGGTGAGGGACGCGCGGCGATCAACGCCAATGCCCCGGCCTGGCTGGCGACCGCGGGGGCAGGGGATGTGCTGGCCGGGTTCATCGGCGGGCTGCTGGCCCAGGGCATGGACCCGTTCGCAGCCGCCTGTGCCGGGGCCTGGCTGCACGGCGCCGCGGCAGCTGCTTTCGGGCCGGGCCTGATCGCGGAGGATTTGCCCGAAACCCTGCCGCGCGTGCTGGCCGATCTGGCGCAATAGCCGAAAGTCCACTATAGTATTCATATGGATACTATAGTGGACGAAGCCGAAAGCCAGTTGGCGCAAAGGCTTAAGCTGGAAAGGGAGGCGCGCGGCTGGTCCCAGGCGGCGCTGGCCGAACGCTCCGGCGTCGCCAAGGCCTCGATCAGCAAGATCGAACGGGGCGAGATGAGCCCTTCGGCCGGGCTACTGGTGCGGCTGGCCGCGGCCTTCGACCTGACACTGGCGGCGCTGCTGGTCCGGGCCGAACAGGGCGAGGCGGGGCGGCTGACCCGCGCCGCCGACCAGCCGGTGTGGCGCGACCCGGCCACCGGCTATCGCCGCCGCCAGATATTCGGCCGGCCCGATCACCCGCTGGAAATGGCGCATGTCGAGCTGCCGCCTGGCCAGTCGGTGACCATTCCGGCCTGGACCTATGCCCATACCCGCCATGCGGTGTGGTGCCAGAGCGGCCACCTGACCATTCACGAAGGCGGCCATCGCCACGATCTGAGCCCTGGCGACAGCCTGGGTTTCGGCCCGCCCTCGGAAGTGACCTATGCCAACGGGGGCACGGTTCCGTGCACCTATATCGTCGGCCTGGTGCGCGGATGAGCGGGGCGGCGAACATCGCGATCCGCCGCGCCGAAGCCGGTGACGCCGCCGCGCTGGCGGACATCTACAACCACTATGTGCGCGAGACGCCGATCACCTTCGACCTGGAGGAGAAGAGCGTGGCCGACCGTGCCCGCTGGCTGGAACAGTTCTTGGCGGTGGGCCGCTATCAGTGCTTTGTCGCGGTGCTGGATGGGCGGGTGGCCGGCTGGGCTTCCTCGCACCGCTACAATGAGCGGGCGGCCTATGACACCACGGTGCTCAGCAGCATCTATCTGGCGCCCGATGCGGTGGGGCAGGGGCTGGGCCGGCGGCTCTATGCGACCCTGTTCGAAGCCCTTGGCGGCCAGGACATTCACCGGGCGTTCGGGGGCATCACCCTGCCCAACGACGCCTCGCTTGCACTGCACCGCGCCTTTGGCTTCGAACCGGTTGGAATCTATCGGGAAGTGGGCCGCAAATTCGGCCGCTACTGGGATGTTGCCACCTATCTGCGCCCCATGGGCGGACGGCTCTAGCAACCCCCGAAAACCCCTGCTATATGGCCCCGCTTCGGCGCGGACAGGCCTTCAAAAGGCTCCGCGGGCATGGCGGAACTGGTAGACGCGCTGGATTTAGGTTCCAGTGACGCAAGTCGTGGGGGTTCAAGTCCCTCTGCCCGCACCAGTTCCTTCGCAGGATTAGAGAATAGGGAAGTTGGAAATGCAGATTACCCAGACGGTTAGCGAAGACCTGCACCGCCAGTTCACGGTGACCGTTCCCGCCAGCGAGCTGGACAGCCGCGTCAACAAGCGGCTGGAGGAAATGAAGCCCCAGATCAACATGAAGGGCTTCCGCCCCGGCAAGGCGCCGGTCTCCTTCCTGAAGAAGCAGTTCGGCAAGTCCATCATGGGCGAGGTGGTGGAAGCCGCCGTCAATGAGGGCAGCCAGAAGGCGATTTCCGACAATTCCCTGAAGCCGGCGCTGCAGCCGCGCGTCGAGCCGGTGGGCGATGTGCAGGCGGTGGTCGACGGCAAGGCCGACCTGACCTTCAACGTCATCGTCGACCTGATGCCCGAATTCGAGACCGCCGACGTCGCCACGCTGAAGGTCGAGCGCATCACCGCCGACATCACCGACGCCGACATCGACGAGGCGCTGAAGCGCCTGGCCGACAACACCCGCTCCTATGTGGCGCGCGCCGAAGGCGAGGCCGCCCAGAAGGACGACACCGTGGTGATCGACTTTGTCGGCAGCATCGACGGGGTGGAGTTCGAGGGCGGCAAGGGCGAGGGCTTCAGCCTGGTGCTGGGCTCGGGCCAGTTCATCCCCGGCTTCGAGGACCAGCTGACCGGCGCCAAGGCCGGCGATGCGGTCGATGTGAAGGTCAATTTCCCGGACGAATATCATGCCGCCGACCTGGCCGGCAAAGAGGCGGTCTTCGCCGTCACCGTCAAGGAGGTGAAGGCGCCCGAGGAAACCAGGATCGACGACGAACTGGCCAAGAAGCTGGGCCTGGACGATCTGGCCACCCTGAAGGACCGCGTGCGCGACCAGCTCAAGAACGACTACACCCAGGCCAGCCGCATGCACCTGAAGCGGCGCATCCTGGACGCGCTGGACAATGTCCACGATTTCCCGCTGCCGCCCGCCATGGTCGACCATGAGTTCGCCAACATCTGGGCCCAGGTCGAGGACGAGCTGAAGCGCGAAGGCAAGACCGCCGCCGACGAGGGCAAGACCGAGGACGAGCTGAAGGCCGAGTACCGCAAGATCGCCGAGCGCCGCGTGCGCCTTGGCCTGGTGCTGGGCAAGCTGGGCGAGCAGAACTCGATCTCCATCGCCCCGGACGAGGTGCAGCGCGCGATCATGGCGCGGGCCCGCCAGTTCCCCGGCCAGGAACAGCAGGTGTTCCAGTATTACGCAAACAATGCCCAGGCCCAGGCCGAGATCCGCGCCCCCCTGTTCGAGGAAAAGGTCGTCGATTTCATCGCCGAACTGGCCCAGGTCACCGAGAAGAAGGTGGACCGCGAAACGCTGTTTGCGGACCCCGAGGACGAGCCCGTCCGGGACGCCGAAAAGACAGCCTGAACCGGAAATTGGGGCGCTTCGGCGCCGCCACTATTGGTTCTGGGGGCGCTTCGGCGCCCCCAATGCTTTTCGGGTGGCTCGCATTCGCCGCCCGGAACACTATATTAAGGGGTAGCCGTGGATTTTCGGCTACCCTCACGGCACGAATCGAAAGGCGTTTTCCATGTCCGACCCGCGCGACATCTACATGAACACTCTGGTGCCGATGGTGGTCGAACAGACCGCCCGCGGCGAGCGCGCCTTCGACATCTATTCGCGCCTGCTCAAGGAACGGCTGATCTTCATCACCGGTCCGATCGAGGATTACGGCGCCAGCCTTTTGACCGCCCAGCTTCTGTTTCTTGAGGCCGAAAACCCCAAGAAGGAGATTCACATGTACATCAACTCGCCGGGCGGGGTGGTGTCGGCGGGTCTCGCCATCTACGACACCATGCAGTATGTGCGGCCCAGGATTCACACCTATTGCATCGGCCAGGCGGCCTCGGCTGCCTCGCTGCTTCTGTGCGCCGGCGAGAAGGGCCAGCGCTATGCCCTGCCCAATTCGCGCGTGATGGTGCACCAGCCCAGCGCCGCCTTTTATGGCCAGGCCGCCGACATCGCCCGCCACGCGCAGGAGATCGTCAAGATGAAGAAGCGGCTGAACGAGATTTACGCCCAGCACACCGGCCAGACGGTCGAGGCCATTGAAAAAATGCTCGACCGCGACACCTATATGACCGGCGAGGAGGCCAAGTCCTTTGGCCTGATCGACCAGGTCATGGAGCGCCGGCCGGAGACGGAACCCCAGCCCTAGGGCTGGAACCGGGCGCGGCAAAGCGCGCCAGACACGGGTTAAAGTTCTGTAGGTGCTGGATAAATCGGGTCCGGGGCCGGATTAAACAATTCTTGATCCGCCCGGCCCTAACATGATCGAATGTTGGGAAGGCGGACTGCTTCGCGGTCCGTCATTTTGCAAAGCAGCAAATGCCGTTTAGGCTGAGGCTGCATGCGGGCAAGTCCCGCGGTGGAAGGTTGCGGACGTACCATGAGCAAGGCCAGCGGCGGCGAATCCAAGAATACGCTCTACTGCTCTTTCTGCGGCAAGAGCCAGCACGAGGTGCGCAAGCTCATCGCCGGCCCCACCGTCTTCATCTGCGATGAATGCGTCGAACTGTGCATGGAAATCATCCGGGAGGAAAACAAGACCTCCTTCATGAAGTCCAAGGAAGGCGTTCCCACCCCGCAGGAGATTTTCAAGGTTCTGGATGACTATGTCGTCGGCCAGGCGCACGCCAAGAAGGTGCTGTCGGTCGCCGTCCACAACCACTACAAGCGCATCAACTCGTCCGGCAAGAACGGCGACGTCGAACTGGCCAAGTCCAACATCATGCTGATCGGCCCCACCGGCTGCGGCAAGACCCTGTTGGCCCAGACCCTGGCGCGCATCCTGGACGTGCCCTTCACCATGGCCGACGCCACCACCCTGACCGAAGCCGGTTATGTGGGCGAGGACGTGGAGAACATCATCCTCAAGCTGCTGCAGGCCGCCGACTACAATGTCGAACGCGCCCAGCGCGGCATCGTCTATATCGACGAGGTCGACAAGATCAGCCGCAAGTCGGACAACCCGTCCATCACCCGCGACGTGTCGGGCGAGGGCGTGCAGCAGGCGCTGCTGAAGATCATGGAAGGCACTGTCGCCTCCGTGCCGCCGCAGGGCGGGCGCAAGCATCCCCAGCAGGAGTTCCTGCAGGTCGACACCACCAACATCCTGTTCATCTGCGGCGGCGCCTTTGCCGGCCTGGACAAGATCATTGCCCAGCGCACCGCCGGTTCCTCGATGGGCTTCGGCGCCAACCCCAAGGGCCCGGACGAGCGCGGCACCGGCGAGCTGCTGCGCGAGATTGAGCCGGAAGACCTGCTGAAGTTCGGCCTGATTCCCGAATTCATCGGCCGTCTGCCGGTGCTGGCGACCCTGGGCGACCTGTCGGACGAGGCGCTGATCGAGATCCTGACCCGCCCGAAGAACGCGCTGGCCAAGCAGTATATGCGCATGTTCGAAATGGAAGGCGTCAAGCTGCGCTTCCAGGACGAGGCGCTGCACGCCATCGCCCGCAAGGCGATCCAGCGCAAGACCGGCGCGCGCGGCCTGCGTTCCATCCTGGAAGGCATCCTGCTGGAGACCATGTTCGAACTGCCGACCCTGACGGGCGTGCAGGAGGTGGTGATCACCGCCGACGTGGTCGATGGCAAGGCGCGTCCGCTCTACACTTATTCCGACAAGGGCGAGACCCGCGAGAAGTCCGCGGGCTGACGCCTTATCCCATCGAAAGCAGTCCGCACCAGAACTGGATGCCGCCGCTGGTATCCACGTCATGCTTGCGCACGAAGCTCAGCCGCCCATCCGGCGCCACGCGATAGAGCGACAGGCCGGCGCTGACGGTATGCACCTGACCGTTTTCCTCCACGTCCAGCGGCGTGGTGCTGGCCGCCACCAGCAGCTTGCCTGATGGATCGATCACGAAGGTGCGCAGCTCAAAGCCGTGCGCCGGGGCATTCTGGATCAGGGTGGGCTCGCCATTGTCGCGGTTGATCGCCCACACCGCCACGCTGTTCTGTCCGCCGTTGGAGACGCGCCGGCCATCCTTCTCGACCGTGCCCGAGCCGCGATTGGTCTGATAGACGAACTTGCCGTTTGGATGGACATGGATCGGGCCCACGCCCTGGCCGGGATGTTTCATCTTGCCCAGCGGATCGCTGAGCGCGCTTTTCAGGAACACCGGCTCGTCCGAGAAGCGCCCAGCGCTGTCCATGCCGTAGACGCACAGCGCATTCTCCCGCTCCAGCGAGACATAGGCGAAGCGGCCATCGGGTGAGAAATCCAGGTGGCGCGGACCAAAGCCGTAACCGTCGCCGCGCGGCGCCAGCTTTTGCAGCGCCGTCAGCTTGCCATCGGCAAAACCGAACACTTCGACATGGCCGGGGTCTTCCGGCTTGGTCGGTGTGGGATCGTTGCCCCGGCTGCACAGGGTGACGGTCCGCCCCGATGGCGCGGCGCGCACCTGATGGGCATAGATGCCGAAATCCAGCGACGGGTCCTGGATGATCTCATCGCCGATGCTGCCGTCCGCATTCAGCCGGTAGACATGGATCATGCTGGGAATGTTGAAGGCGACCAGAAGATGTTCGCCGCTCAGGTCGGTGCAGCAATGGATCGGCCGCACCGGCAACAGTTTGCGCGCGCCATGCTCGGTCAGCGCGCCGTCCGCGCCGACCGCGAAGGCGATGGCGTAGTGGTTCTTGTCGCCGCCCGCCACGCCGGTGGGGCCGCTGGGCGGCTGGCCGTTGGAGGCGACGGCATACAAATAACGCCGCGAAGGATGCGGCCAGGCATATTGCAGGTTGGCGGGCAGGCCGACCTGATTCCTGCGCGCCAGCGTGGCGCGCGCCACATCCAGGTCATAGCGGATGAGTTCCGGCCCCAGGCTCGCATAGAAGGGCAGGGTCGCCGATTGCGCCAGGGCAGGCCGCGCCAGGCCGGCGGCTCCCAGACTCAGGCCCAATCCGGCGCAAAGATTGCGGCGATTCAACATGTCCGGCCTCCCGCTGTTTTTTGCAAACCATAGCGGCTGCTGCGGCCAATTCGCTACGGCGTCGGCAAAAATACGGGTTTCCCACGGGTTTTCCCCGGCGAATCGGGAACTTGGGCAGGGCCGGCGACCGCTACAGCTTGAAACCAAGCTTTAGGGGCCCCAATTTACTGTATCCGGAGGCGGCCCGCGCTGGGCGTCTCTCTAGCATCCGCGAAAGCGGTAACCAGCCGAAATCTCTTGCCCGCCTGGGGAGAGACCTGAAGTTTAAAGCCGGTGGGCTGGCCGGCAGGAGCAATGCCATGGCGGAAGACGCCACCAAGAAAGAACCCGCTGTCCCGACCACCGCGCCGGTGTTGCCGCTGCGCGATATCGTGGTCTTTCCCCACATGATCGTTCCGCTTTTCGTGGGCCGCGAGAAATCCGTGCGCGCGCTGGAAGAAGTGATGAATGACGAGAAGCAGATTCTGCTTCTGACCCAGAAGAACGCCGCCGAGGACGACCCCACCGCGGACGGGCTGCACACCATCGGCACCATGGCCACGGTGCTGCAGCTCTTGAAGCTGCCCGACCAGACCGTGCGCGTTCTGGTCGAAGGCAAGTCGCGTGCGCGCGTCACCGGCTTTTCGCCGCGCAGCGATTTCTTCCAGGCCACCGTCGAACCGGTGAGCGAGGAAGATGCCGGCGCCCAGGAATCCGAGGCGCTGATGCGCACGGTGAAGGCGAACTTCGAGCAGTACATCAAGCTGAACAAGAAGGTGCCGTCCGAGACTCTGGCCGCCGTGGCCCAGATCGAGGAGCCGGCGCGCCTGGCCGATACCGTGGCCTCGCACCTGTCGGTGAAGATCGGCGACCGCCAGTCGCTGCTGGAAACCGTGTCGATCACCGAGCGGCTTGAGAAGATACTGGCCCTGATCGAGGCGGAAATCGGCGTGCTGCAGGTGGAGCGGAAGATCCGCAGCCGCGTGAAGCGCCAGATGGAAAAGACCCAGCGCGAATATTACCTGAACGAGCAGCTCAAGGCGATCCAGAAGGAACTCGGCGAAGGCGACGAAGGCCGCGACGAGATGAACGAGCTGGAAGAGCGCATCCGCAAGACCAAGCTGTCCAGGGAAGCGCGCGAAAAGGCGATGGCCGAGGTCAAGAAGCTGCGGTCCATGTCGCCGATGAGCGCCGAGGCCACGGTGGTGCGCAACTATCTCGACTGGCTGCTCTCCCTGCCCTGGGGCAAGAAGAGCAAGATCAAGCGTGACATCGTCGCCGCCGAAAAGGTGCTGAACGACGACCATTTCGGTTTGGAAAAGGTCAAGGAGCGCATCCTGGAATATCTGGCCGTGCAGCAGCGCGTCGGCACCATCAAGGGTCCGATCCTGTGCCTGGTCGGCCCGCCGGGTGTGGGCAAGACATCGCTCGCCCGTTCGATCGCCAAGGCGACGGGGCGTGAGTATGTCCGCATGAGCCTGGGCGGGATGCGCGACGAGGCCGAAATCCGCGGCCATCGGCGCACCTATATCGGCTCGATGCCCGGCAAGATCGTGCAGTCGATGAAGAAGGCCAAGGCGTCGAACCCGCTGTTCCTGCTGGACGAGATCGACAAGCTGGGCGCGGACTATCGCGGCGACCCTTCCAGCGCACTGCTGGAAGTGCTCGACCCAGAGCAGAACGCGACCTTCAACGATCATTACCTGGAGGTCGATTTCGACCTGTCGGACGTGATGTTCGTCACCACGGCCAACAGCCTGCACATGCCACAGCCGCTGATGGACCGCATGGAGATCATCCGCATCCCCGGCTACACCGAGGATGAGAAGGTCGAGATCGCCAAGCGTCACCTGATCCCCAAGCAGGTCAAGTCGCATGGGCTGAAGGACGGCGAGTGGAAGATCACCGATGACGGTCTGCGTGACCTGATCCGCTACTACACCCGCGAGGCGGGCGTGCGCAGCCTGGAGCGCGAGATCGCCAACCTGGCCCGCAAGGCCGTCAAGGAGATCATCTCCAAGAAGGCCGCGGCGGTGGAAGTGACCGCGGAAAATCTGGGCGAGTATGCCGGCGTGCGCCGTCATCGCTTCGGCGAGATCGAGGGCGAGGACCAGGTCGGCGTTGTCACCGGCCTGGCATGGACCGAGGTGGGCGGCGAGACGCTGACCATCGAAAGCGTCATGCTGCCCGGCAAGGGCCGCTTCCAGGCGACCGGCAAGCTGGGCGATGTGATGAAGGAATCGATCGACGCGGCGCGCTCCTATGTGCGCTCCAAGGCGACCAGCTTCGGCATCAAGCCGCCGCTCTTCGACAAGATCGACATCCATGTCCATGTGCCCGAAGGCGCAACGCCCAAGGACGGCCCCTCCGCCGGCCTTGCCATGGCCACCTCGATCATCTCGGTGATCACCGGCATCCCGGTGCGCCGCGATGTGGCGATGACCGGCGAGGTGACGCTGCGCGGTCGGGCGCTGCCGATCGGCGGGTTGAAGGAAAAGCTGCTGGCAGCCCTCAGGGCGGGGATCACCACGGTGATCATCCCCAAGGACAATGAAAAGGACCTGGCCGAGGTGCCCGACAATGTGAAGACGGGGTTGAAGATCATCCCCGTCTCCACGGTGGGCGAGGTGCTGAAGGTGGCGCTGACCCGCCAGCCGGAAGCCATCGACTGGGTGGAACCTGAGGTTGTGGCCCCGGTTCCCCTGGCGGATGGCGACAGCGATGCGGTGGTGACCCACTAAGGTTTGCGGCCAGGATCGTGCCGGGCCCTCCAATTTGACCCCAACATCCTGGAATGGCTGACAAAACAGGCGCCCGGCGGGAAACCGCCGGGCGTCTTACTTTTTGGCAAAAAGCCAGGTTTTCCGCAGATTCCGTGCCTTTTTGCCTTTACGCCATGCGCGCCCGGCTCCTAGACTCCGCCCCGCGGACAAGAATCGCAACAAAAGGAGCACTCCGTGAACAAGAACGATCTCATCCAGAAGCTGGCCGACACGACGGGTCTGGCCAAGAACGATGCCGCCAAGGCCGTGGATGGGGTGTTCGACCTCATCGCCTCCACGCTGCAGGCGGGTGAGGAAGTGCGCCTGACCGGTTTTGGCGTCTTCGTGGTGGCCACCCGTGCCGGCGGCAAGGGCCGCAATCCCCAGACCGGCGAGGAAATCACCATCAAGCCGTCCAAGACCCCGCGTTTCCGTCCGGGCAAGCAGCTCAAGGATTCGCTGAACTGATGGCCGGCGCCGCGATGCCCGGCATGAAGGCGCGCGTTGCCGCCTGGGCCCGCCTGGCCGCACCCTTTGTCGTGGTGTGGCTGGCGGTCCATGCGGCGTTGCTCGCCATGCTGGCGCTGGCCTGGGGCCTGGTGATCGCGGCGAAGGTCGTGCTGGGCTGGCTGGCCCACACGCTTGTCTTTGTCATTCTTCTGGCCAGTGGCGTGACCCTGGCCTTGTGGCTGTGGAAGGCGGCGCGCCCGCGCCGCCTGCCGCGCCCGGCCTGACCGCCCGCAAAATCCGGTTTTTTCTTCGTACCATTTCGCGCGCCCGCCGGCGCTTGTGCTTCCTGCGCCCTGTACAAGCCTTTGCCTGCCCCCCCATAAATTGGGTGGGGGGAACCGTTGGTGCGGCTGGCTGGATGTCGCGGCGGTTTTGGCGATTGTGAAGGGGTCATGTTTCCACGGCTGAAAGCGCCGGACGCGCTGGGCTATCTGCATCCGTTGCCACCCTGGCTTGGCCAGGTGCTGATCGCGCTTCTGTGCGTGGCCGGCATGGTGCTGGTGCGCGCCTGTGTCGACCAGGCCGCGCCCGGGGCGGGGCCCTTTGCCTTGATGTATCCAGCCGTGATGGTCGCCACCATGTTCGGCCGCTGGCAGGCGGGCATGCTGGCGCTGGCGGTGATGCACATCTACGCCTGGTATTTCCTGCTGCTGCCGTTCAACAGCTTCGCGTTCACCGATCCGGTCGATTTCTACCGCACCATCGTCAACGGCGCGGCCGGGGCGGCGGTGGTATTCTTCGCCGAGATCATCCGGCGTGCCTTCGCCGGGGCGCTGGCCCAGCGCGACCAGCGCATCGCGGAACAGGCCGGCCTGCTGCGCGAGATCGATCACCGGGTCAAAAACAACTTCGCCCTGGTCGTCAGCCTGCTGGCCCTGCAACGCCGCCAGATCACCTCGGACGAGGCGCGCGACGCGATCCAGCTTGCCGAGGCGCGCATCGCGGGCATCGCGCGCGCCCACGCCCATCTGTATGCCGGCCAATGGCATGACGAGCATGTGCAGATGGCCGAGTATCTGGGCGGGCTCTGCACGGCGCTGGCGCAGATGCTGGGCACGGGCCGCAACATCCGCCTGGTTGCCGACATCAAGCCCGCCGTCCTGGCGCGCGATCGTGCGCTGCATCTGGGCCTGATCGTCAACGAGCTGGTCACCAACGCCGAAAAGCATGCCTTTGCCGGATGCGCGGCCGGCGAGATCCACGTGGCATTTGGTCCGCTGGAGGACGGCTACCGGCTCGTGGTGGCCGACAATGGCATCGGCCTGCCGCCGCAGGTCCGCCAGGGCGCCTCCGGCCAGAAGATCATCGATGCCTTCTGCCGCCAGGCGGGCGGCACGCTGGAGATGGCGACCGGCGATACCGGCACGCGCTACACGCTGACCCTGAAGAATTGAACGTCCAGGCCCTGCCTGGAATGGTGGGCGGTGACGGGCTCGAACCGCCGACCCTATCGGTGTAAACGATATGCTCTACCAACTGAGCTAACCGCCCGCATGCCGGGCCCCGCGCCTTTCGTGGACCCGCATGATGCGGGGGGCTTATATCTGTCTTTGGCGTCATTCGCCAAATGCTTCGGCCCCGGCTAGGCTTTGTACAAACAACAGGAACCCGCCCTTGCGCCAAACCCATTTCGCCGTTCTTGCCGCCTGCCTGCTGCTGGCGGCCTGCGGCTCGGACCGGGACGACGTGCCCCCCTGGATGAAGCCCGAACACAAGCCGCGCGACGAAAATTATCGCGGCGGCCCGGTGGCGATGCTGCGCGATTACGATGCCAACCATGACGGCATCCTGACACGCGCCGAACTGGAGGCGGGGCTGAAGGCCGAATTCGCGGCGGCCGATACCGGCCACACGGGCTGCCTGAACAGCGACCAGGCCGCGGTGATCAACCAGAAGCGCCAGGACGAGGACAAATCCACTGCCACGCCGCTGATCGACTGGAACCGGGACGGCTGCATCGACTATCGCGAATTTTCCGCCGCGCCCTATTCGCTGTTCGACCAGCTCGATCGCGATGGCGACCGCCAGCTGACCAAGAAGGAAATGGGGCTGGACAAGAAGCCAGGCGATGGCGGTCCCGGCGCGGGCAATGCGCCCGATGACGGCGGAGTATTGCAGCCGGAAGGACGCAGGCGCGGCCCGCGTGGCGGTCCCGGTGGCGATGACGGACCCGGCGGCGAGCCGGAGGGCAGGGGCCCCGGTGGCGGCGGGCCGATGCCCGCGGTGCCGAATTAGGGACAAGTGCTTGACAGGTGCGGGCCCCGCCCGTACATGGGCCGCCTTCGCGCGCGTCCCCGAAAGGACAACCGCTCGCGGGGGCGTAGCTCAGTTGGTTAGAGTGTCGGCCTGTCACGCCGAAGGTCGCGGGTTCGAGCCCCGTCGCTCCCGCCATTTTCCTCCCGGAAATGGCACCTCAGGATTTCCCTGACGTCGCGGGTTCGTCCACTGCGGTCCTGACGCTGGCGCTGGGCCCGCTGCGCGGACCCCGTCGCGCCTGCCACTTTCCTCCCGGAAATCGCAATCTCACAGAAGGCGCGGGTTGCGGTATCGTCGCCCGGACTGCCCGCCGGCGTTCATGTTTCCACCGGCTTTAGATGCGAGTCTGTCGCAACTGGCGCGTCGATTCCGCGACCTTTTCCACACACCGGCCCGCGCGCGAATTTTCCTGTTTTTCCGGTCCGAATCTTCCTTTACACCCGCGTTGCGCGCGGGGTGTGCCTGCCTATACTGCACGCGCGAAATCGCAAGGACGGTCCACCCACAAGGGGGCGCTTTCGGCGCCGGGCGGGCTCTGGGGTTTGAGTCATGGAACAGCTGCTTCTGGAATATCTTCCGATCCTGATCTTCATCGGTCTGGCGGCTGTTCTGGGGGGCGCGCTGGTCGTGGTTCCCCTGCTGATCGCCCCGTCCAAGCCCGATCCCGAAAAGCTGTCGGCCTATGAGTGCGGCTTTCCCGCCTTTGGCGATGCGCGCATGAAGTTCGATGTGCGCTTCTATCTGGTGTCGCTGCTGTTCATCATTTTCGACCTGGAAGTGGCCTTCCTGTTCCCCTGGGCGATCACGCTGGGCGACACGGGTGTCTTCGCCTTCTGGTCGATGATGGTGTTCCTGGGCGTGCTGACCGTCGGCTTCATCTATGAATGGAACAAAGGGGCGCTGGAATGGGAGTAGCCCCATGAGCGAGATCGCACACGGCAGCGGCGCGCGCGCCGGGGTGGACGGCGCCAGCCACGCCATCACCGACAACGATCCCTATTTCAAGGCGCTTCAGGCCGAGATGGCCGAGAAGGGCTTCCTGGTCACCAATGCCGAGGCGCTGGTCAACTGGGCCCGCACCGGCTCGCTGATGTGGATGACCTTCGGCCTGGCCTGTTGCGCGGTCGAAATGATGCAGGCCTCGATGCCGCGCTACGACCTGGAGCGCTTCGGCATCGCGCCGCGCGCCTCACCGCGCCAGAGCGACGTGATGATCGTCGCCGGCACCCTGACCAACAAGATGGCCCCCGCGTTGCGCAAGGTCTACGACCAGATGCCCGAGCCGCGCTATGTGATCAGCATGGGCAGCTGCGCCAATGGCGGCGGCTATTATCATTACAGCTATTCGGTGGTGCGCGGCTGCGACCGCATCGTGCCGGTGGACATTTATGTCCCCGGCTGCCCGCCCACCGCCGAGGCGCTGGTCTATGGCATCCTGCTTCTCCAGCGGAAAATCCGCCGCACCGGAACGATCGAGCGCTGAATGACCGATATCACTGTCATTTCGGAAGACCTGAACGGGGCGCTGGGCGGCAAGATCGCCGGCACCGCCATGGCAAACGGCGAACTGACCGTGGACGTGCAGCCTGCCGACATCGTCGACGTGATGACCTGGCTGCAGGGCCCCGGCGAATTCAAGATCCTGGTCGATCTGTGCGGCAATGACTGGCCGCAGCGCGAAAAGCGCTTCGACGTCGTCTATCACCTTCTGTCGCTGACGAAGAACGTCCGCATCCGCGTCAAGGTGCAGATGGGGGAGGGCGAGTCACTCGCCTCCATCACCCCCGTCTATCCCGCCGCCGGCTGGTTCGAGCGCGAGACCTTCGACATGTATGGCGTGGCCTTTGAGGACCACCCCGACATGCGCCGCATCCTGACTGATTACGGTTTTTCAGGCTATCCGCTGCGCAAGGACTTCCCGCTCACCGGCTTTGTCGAGCTGCGCTATGACGACGAGCTGAAGCGCGTGGTCTATCAGCCGGTGCAGCTGGTGCAGGAATTCCGCGATTTCGATTTCATGAGCCCATGGGAAGGCGCGCCGCACATCCTGCCCGGCGACGAGAAAGCCGCCATGGCGCCCAATGCCACCTCCGGCGATCCGGGGAAGAAGCCATGACCCAGGTCACACTCGAAAACATCGCCGTCAGCAGCGACGGCGCCGCCGAAGAACCCAACCTGACGATCAATTTCGGGCCCCAGCATCCGGCCGCGCACGGCGTGCTGCGCATGATCCTGGACCTGGATGGCGAAATCGTCACCCGCGTCGATCCGCATATCGGCCTGCTGCACCGTGGCACCGAGAAGTTGATCGAGCACAAGACCTATTTGCAGGCGATTCCCTATTTCGACCGGCTCGATTACGTCGCGCCGATGAACCAGGAACATGCCTTCTGCCTGGCCATCGAAAAGCTGATGGGCGTGGAAGTGCCCAGGCGCGGCCAGTATATCCGCGTGCTCTATTCGGAAATCGGCCGCATCCTGAACCATCTGCTCAACGTCACCACCCAGGCGATGGACGTTGGCGCGCTGACCCCGCCCTTGTGGGGCTTCGAGGAGCGCGAGAAGTTGATGGTGTTCTATGAGCGCATCAGCGGCAGCCGCATGCATGCGGCCTTCTTCCGTGTCGGCGGCGTGCACCAGGACATGCCGCCCGGCCTGGCCGAGGACATCCTGAAATTCTGCGATCACTTCCCCAAGGTGCTGGACGATATCGAGGGGCTGCTGACCGAGAACCGCATCTTCAAGCAGCGCAATGTCGATATCGGTGTGGTCAACCGCGAACAGGCCGAAATGTGGGGCATGTCGGGCGTGATGCTGCGCTCGGCCGGCGTGAAGTGGGACCTGCGCCGCAGCCAGCCCTATGAATGCTATGACGAGCTGGATTTCAAAATCCCGATCGGCAAGAACGGCGACTGCTACGACCGCTACATCATGCGCATGGAAGAAATGCGCGAAGCCACCAAGATCATGCGCCAGTGCATCGAGAAGATGCCGCCCGGTCCGGTCGTCTCCACCGACCACAAGGTCACCCCACCGCGCCGCGGCGAGATGAAGACCTCGATGGAAGCGCTGATCCATCACTTCAAGCTCTACACCGAAGGCTTCCACGTTCCCGCTGGCGAGGCCTATGCCGCGGTCGAGGCGCCCAAGGGCGAGTTCGGCGTCTATCTGGTGGCCGACGGCACCAACAAGCCGCATCGCTGCAAGATCCGCGCGCCGTCCTATGTGCATCTGCAGGCGATGGATTACATGAGCCGCGGCCACATGCTGGCCGACGTCTCCGCCATTCTGGGCTCGCTGGACATCGTGTTCGGGGAGGTGGACCGGTGACCGTGCATTTTTCTGAGGGGGCCAATCCCAACATCGACATCGCGAGCAAGCAGCTGGACGCCTACAACGCCCAGGACCTGGATACCTATGTCGGTTTCTTCACCGAGGACTGCGTGGTTTCGGGGCTGAACGGCACGCCCACCGAAACCAGCCGCGACGCGCTGAAGGCGCGCTATGCCAAGGCATTCACCCAGTTCCCCGAGAACAAGGCGGTGCTGAAGAACCGCGTTGCCGTGGGCAACACCGTTGTCGATCACGAACTGGTCATCCGGGCGCCGGGCGGCGAGGAGTTCGAGATCATCGCCATTTACACCTTCCGCGACGGGCTGATCGCCCGCGTGGATTTTGCAAAGTAAGGGATCATGTCGCTTCGCCGCCTTGCCCCGCCCGAAATTCAGCCCCCGTCCTTCGCCTTCTCGGCGGAAAACGCGGAATGGGCCAAGACCATCATCGCCAAGTACCCGCAAGGGCGTCAGGCCAGCGCGGTGATCTCGCTGTTGTGGCGCGGCCAGGAACAGGAAGGCTGGGTCAGCCACCCGATGATCGAGGCGATCGGCAAGATGCTGTCCATGCCCTATATCCGGGTGCTGGAAGTGGCGACCTTCTACACCATGTTCAACCTGGAGCCGGTGGGCACCTATCTGGTGCAGGTCTGCACCACCACGCCCTGCTGGCTGCGCGGCTCCGACGATGTGGTCGCGGCCTGCAAGAAGCACATCCACGCCCATCCGCAAACCGTGTCGGATGACGGCAAGTTTTCCTGGATGGAAGTGGAATGTCTGGGCGCCTGCGTGAATGCGCCCATGCTGCAGATCGGCAGCGACTTCTATGAAGACCTGGATGGGGCTGCGACCGAAAAGCTGATCGCGGACCTGCGCGCCGGCAAGCCGGTCAAGCCGGGGCCGCAGAACGACCGCGTCTCGTCCGAACCGTTAGGCGGGGCGGACTCGCTGAAGGATCCGTCGCTCTATGACGGCTCGATCATCGGCAAGTATGAGCCCAAGGCGCCGCCGCCGCCCGAAGCCAAGAAACCGGGAGCCTGACGATGCTTGCCGACAAGGATCGCATCTTCACCAACCTGTATGGTTTCGAGAGCCCCGGCCTGGACGCCGCGAAGAAGCGCGGCCAGTGGGACAATACCAAGGCCATCCTGGAACTGGGCCCGGACGCCATCATCGACATCATGAAGCGGTCGGGCCTGCGCGGCCGTGGCGGTGCGGGTTTTCCGACGGGGCTGAAATGGTCCTTCATGCCCAAGGAAGTGAAGGAACGGCCGCACTATCTGGTCGTCAATGCCGACGAATCCGAACCGGGCACCTGCAAGGACCGGGACATCATGCGCCACGACCCGCATACGCTGGTCGAAGGCTGCCTGGTGGCGTCTTTCGCGATGCGCGCCCATGCCTGCTACATCTATGTGCGCGGCGAATTCATCCGCGAGCGCGAGGCGCTGCAGCGCGCGGTGGACGAGGCCTATGCCGCAAAGCTGATCGGCAAGAACAATGTCCATGGCTGGGATTTCGATCTCTATGTCCATCATGGCGCCGGCGCCTATATCTGCGGCGAGGAAACCGCGCTGCTGGAATCGCTGGAAGGCAAGAAGGGTCAGCCGCGCCTCAAGCCCCCGTTCCCGGCCAATGTCGGCCTGTATGGCTGCCCCACCACCGTCAACAATGTCGAATCCATCGCGGTCGCGCCGACAATCCTGCGCCGCGGCGCCGACTGGTTTGCCGGGCTGGGCCGTCCGAACAACACCGGCACCAAGCTGTTCTGCATTTCGGGCCATGTGAACAAGCCCTGCAATGTCGAAGAGGAAATGGGCATTCCCCTGCGCGAGCTGATCGACAGGCATTGCGGCGGCGTGCGCGGCGGCTGGGACAATCTCTTGGCGGTGATCCCGGGCGGCGCGTCCGTGCCGCTGATCCCCAAGTCGATCTGCGACGACGTGCTGATGGATTTCGACAGCCTGAAGGCGGTGCAGACCGGCCTTGGCACCGCCGCCGTCATCGTGATGGACAAGTCCACCGATGTGATCAAGGCGATCCAGCGGCTGGCCTATTTCTACAAGCATGAAAGCTGCGGCCAGTGCACGCCGTGCCGCGAGGGCACCGGCTGGATGTGGCGGGTGATGACCCGCATGGTCCAGGGCGACGCCAAGGTGGGCGAGATCGACCTTTTGCAGGAAGTCACCAAGCAGATCGAAGGCCACACCATCTGCGCGCTGGGCGACGCGGCGGCCTGGCCGATCCAGGGCTTGATCCGGCACTTCAGGCCAGAAATCGAAAAGCGCATCGCCGATTACGGCGCGAAGATCGCGGCGGAGTAACGACATGGGCACGCGCAAGCTGATCATCGACGGCACGGAAATCGAGGCAGAGGAAACCATCACCCTGCTGCAGGCCTGCGAGCAGGCGGGCGCGGAAATTCCGCGCTTCTGCTTCCATGAGCGGCTGAGCGTGGCCGGCAACTGCCGCATGTGTCTGGTCGAATGGGTGGGCGCGCCCAAGCCGCAGGCCTCCTGCGCGCTGCAGGTCAAGGACATCTTCCCCAACAAGGATGGCACCCCGGCCAAGATCAACACCAAGAGCCCTTACGCCCGCAAGGCGCGCGAAGGGGTGATGGAATTTCTGCTGATCAACCATCCGCTGGATTGCCCGATCTGCGACCAGGGCGGGGAATGCGACCTGCAGGACCAGGCGATGGGCTATGGCCGCGCCGCCTTCCACCGCTTCAACGAGAACAAGCGGGCGGTCGAAGACAAGTATATGGGCCCGCTGGTCGAGACGGTGATGACACGCTGCATCGCCTGCACCCGCTGCGTGCGCTTCGCCACCGAGGTGGCGGGCGTGCCCGACCTGGGCGCGACCGGCCGCGGCGAGGACGTGGAGATCACCACCTATCTGGAAAAGGCTTTCTCGAGCGAGCTGTCGGGCAATGTGGTCGACCTGTGCCCGGTGGGCGCGCTGACCAGCAAGCCCTACGCCTTCAATGCCCGCCCCTGGGAGCTGAAAAAGACCGAAAGCGTCGATGTGATGGACGCCCAGGGCTGCAACATCCGCGTGGACTCGCGCGGTACCCAGGTGATGCGCGTGCTGCCGCGCCTGAACGAGGAAGTGAACGAGGAGTGGATCGGCGACAAGACGCGCCATGCCTGTGACGGGCTTGCGCGCCAGCGCCTGGACCGCCCCTATGTGCGGGTGAACGGCAAGCTGAAGCCGGCAAGCTGGGCCGAGGCCTTTGCCGCCATCGCCGCCAAGGTGAAAGCCACCCAGCCCGACCGCATCGCCGCCATTGTCGGCGACCTGGCCGCGGCCGAGGAGATCAAGGCGCTGAAGGACCTGATGACGGCGCTGCGGGTCAAGAACCTGGATTGCCGCCAGGACGGCGCCAAGGTCGGCCTGACGGCGGACGGCCAGAAGGCCCCGCGCCAGACCTATTTGTTCAATTCGACCATCGCCGGCGTGGAAGCCGCCGACGCCATCCTTCTGGTGGGCGCCAATCCGCGCTGGGATGCGCCGGTGCTGAATGCGCGCATCCGCAAGGCCTGGCTGGCCGGCGGGTTGCAGGTGGCCAATATCGGTCCTGCCGTCGATCTGACCTATCCGGTGGACGAACTGGGCACCGACATATCGGTGCTGGCCAAGATCGCCGATGGCAGCCATCCCTTTGCCAAGGTGCTGACCGAGGCCAAGCGCCCGATGATCGTGCTGGGCGCGGGCGCCACCACCCGCAAGGACGGCGCCGCCATTCTGAACCTGGCCGCGAAGATCGCTGCCGACACCGGCATGATAGGTCCCGCCGGCACCCATGCCGATGGCGGCTGGAACGGCTTCAACATCCTGCACACCGCCGCGTCCCGCGTGGCCGCGCTGGACCTGGGCTTCCTGCCGCTGAACGGCGGGCGCGACGTGGGCGCCATCGTCGACGGCGCGCAGAAGGGCGAGATCGACTTCCTGTACCTGCTGGGCGCCGACGATTTCGACGTCGCCCATCTGGGCCGCGCCTTCGTCGTCTATCAGGGCAGCCACGGTGATGCCGGCGCCCACCATGCCGATGTGATCCTGCCGGGCGCCGCCTATACCGAGAAGGACGGCCTTTACACCAATTTCGAGGGCAGGGTGCAGCGCGGCCGCCGCGCCGTGTTCCCGCCGGGCGAGGCCAAGGAAGACTGGGCGATCCTGCGCGCGCTGTCCGACGTTCTGGGCCACAAGCTGCCCTATGACGACCGTGCCCAGCTTCTTATGGCGCTGGAAAAGGACGTTACCCATTTCGCCGAACTGAACGCGGCCCCGGTTCATGCCGACACCGCGCCGGCGACCTGGGGCGGCATTGGCGCGGCCGGTGCGCTGGACAGCGCCCCGGTGACCCATCCCATGACCGATTTCTATCTCACCAACCCGATCGCCCGGGCCAGTGCAACCATGGCCCAGTGCAGCCGCGAATTCGTGACCGGCGCGGGCAAGATGGCGGCGGAATAACCGATGGCGCTGATCGATTTCTTCCAGAACATGTTGGGCCTGCCGCACGGCTGGGCCTGGTTCCTGGGCAACTTCACCATGATCCTCGTCTTCGACGTGGTGCTGCTGGTGATGATCGCCTATCTGCTGCTGGCCGACCGCAAGATCTGGGCGGCGGTGCAGATGCGGCGCGGTCCCAATGTGGTGGGCGCCTTCGGCCTGTTGCAGACCTTTGCCGACCTGCTGAAATTCCTGTTCAAGGAAATCGTCATTCCGGCAGGCGCCAACAAGGTGGTCTTCATGATCGCCCCGCTGGTCACCGTGACCCTGGCCTTTGCCGGCTGGGCGGTGGTGCCGCTGGACGATGGCTGGGTGGTGTCCGACATCAATGTCGGCATTCTCTACCTGTTCGCCATGTCGTCGCTGGGCGTCTATGGCATCATCATGGCGGGCTGGGCCTCCAATTCCAAATATCCCTTCCTGTCGGCGCTGCGCGCGGCGGCCCAGATGGTGTCCTATGAGGTCTCCATCGGCTTCGTCATCATCACCGTTCTGCTGTTCGCCGGGTCGCTGAACCTGTCGGACATCGTGCGGGCCCAGTCGACCACCGGCACCTTCACCTTCCTGCACTGGAACGTGTTCTCGATCCTGTTCCCGATGCTGCCGATCTTCTTCGTCTCGGCGCTGGCGGAAACCAACCGCCCGCCCTTCGACCTGGTGGAGGCGGAAAGCGAGCTGGTCGCCGGCTTCTTCGTGGAATATTCCTCCACCCCGTTCCTGCTGTTCTTCCTGGGCGAGTACCTGTCCATCGTGCTGATGTGCGCGATGTGCTCGATCCTGTTCCTGGGCGGCTGGCTGCCGCCGCTGAACATCGCCCCCTTCACGATGATCCCGGGCATCTTCTGGTTCATCCTGAAAATCTGCTTCTTCTTCTTCATGTTCGCGATGGTGAAGGCCATGGTGCCGCGCTATCGCTACGACCAGCTGATGCGGCTGGGCTGGAAGGTGTTCCTGCCCACATCGCTTCTGTGGGTCGTGTTGACGGCGGGATGGGTGATGTTCATCCGTCCGCATCTGTAAGGGGCCCGCCATGGCAAGCCTGGACCGTACCGCCCGCCAGATTTTCTTCTGGGAATTCATCAAGAGCTTCGGCCTTTCGATGCGCTATTTCTTCGCGCCCAAGGCGACGCTGAACTATCCGTTCGAGAAGGGCCCGCTGAGCCCCCGCTTCCGGGGCGAGCATGCGCTGCGCCGCTATGCCAATGGCGAGGAACGCTGCATCGCCTGCAAGCTGTGCGAGGCGATCTGCCCGGCCCAGGCCATCACCATCGAGGCCGAGCCGCGCGCCGACGGGTCGCGCCGCACCACCCGCTACGACATCGACATGGTGAAGTGCATCTATTGCGGCTTCTGCCAGGAGGCATGTCCGGTTGACGCGATCGTGGAGGGGCCGAATTTCGAGTTCTCGACCGAGACGCGCGAGGAACTTTATTACGACAAGTCACGGTTGCTGGCGAATGGCGACCGCTGGGAGCGGGAAATCGCCCGCAATCTGGAACTGGACGCGCCTTATCGCTAAGGGGCGGACACGGGGAAACGCATGTTTGAGGCCATAGCCTTCTACTTCTTCTCGGCGATCCTGATCGCCTGCGCGACGATGGTGATCGCCGCGCGCAATCCCGTGCATTCGGTGCTGTTCCTGATCCTGGCCTTCTTCAATGCCGCGGGCCTGTTCGTGCTGCTGGGGGCCGAATTCCTGGCGATGATCCTGATCGTCGTCTATGTCGGCGCGGTCGCGGTTCTGTTCCTGTTCGTGGTGATGATGCTGGACGTGGACTTTGCCGAGCTGAAGCGCGGGGCGCTGCAATATCTGCCCTTCGGCGCGCTGATCGGGCTGATCCTGGTCGCCGAACTGGCGATGGCGGGCAGCGCCTGGGTGCTGGGCCCGGCAACGGCAGCCGCCAAGGCCCATGCCACCCCCGAAGGCATCACCAACACCGCTGCGCTGGGGCACATCCTCTATACCGACTATGTCTACTACTTCCAGATCGCGGGCCTGGTGCTGCTGGTCGCCATGATCGGTGCCATCGTGCTGACCCTGCGCCACCGGCCGGGCGTGCGCCGCCAGGTGATCTCGGTGCAGAACGCGCGCACCGCCGCCATGGCCGTGGACATGGTCGACATCAAGCCGGGGGAAGGTGCCTAACATGACCATCGGGCTGAGCCATTACCTGACCGTCGCCGCCATCCTGTTCACGATCGGCGTGCTGGGCATTTTCCTGAACCGCCGCAACATCATCATCATCCTGATGTCGGTGGAATTGATCCTGCTGGCGGTGAACATCAACTTCGTCGCCTTCAGCGCCTATCTGGGCGACCTGGTGGGGCAGGTGTTCGCGCTGTTCGTGCTGACCGTGGCCGCCGCCGAGGCGGCCATCGGCCTGGCCATCCTGGTCGTCTATTTCCGCAACCGCGGCACCATCGCGGTTGAGGACGTCAATCTGATGAAGGGCTGACGCGCATGTATGCCGCCATCGTCTTCCTTCCGCTTCTGGGTTCGGCCATTGCCGGGCTGTTCGGCCGGTACATCGGCACGCGCCCGTCCGAGCTGGTGACCACCGGCTTTCTGTTCGCGTCCGCCGCGCTGTCGGTGGTGGCCTTTTCCACCATCGCGCTGGGCGATGGCGCCACCCAGATCGTGAACCTGCTGCCCTGGATTCATTCGGGCAGCTTCGCCGTCGACTGGACCATCCGCGTCGACACCATCACTGCCGTCATGCTGGTGGTGGTGACCGGCGTGTCCAGCCTGGTGCACCTCTATTCGATCGGCTACATGCACGAGGATCCGCACCGGCCGCGGTTCTTCTCATACCTGTCGTTGTTCACCTTCGCCATGCTGATGCTGGTGACCTCCAACAACTTCCTGCAGCTGTTCTTCGGCTGGGAGGGAGTGGGCCTGGCGTCGTACCTGCTGATCGGCTTCTGGTACACCAAGCCGTCGGCCAACGCCGCCGCGATGAAGGCCTTCATCGTCAACCGCGTCGGCGACTTCGGCTTCGCGCTGGGCATCTTCGGCGTGTGGGCGGTGTTCCACACGCTGGACTTCGACGCGGTGTTCGCCGCCGCCCCGGCGATGGCGGGCAAGTCCTTCATTTTCGCCGGCCACAGCGTCGACATCATGACCACCCTGTGCCTGCTGCTGTTCGTGGGCGCGATGGGCAAGTCGGCCCAGTTGGGCCTGCACACCTGGCTGCCCGACGCGATGGAAGGCCCGACGCCCGTGTCGGCGCTGATCCATGCCGCCACCATGGTGACGGCGGGCGTGTTCCTGGTCTGCCGCTGCTCGCCCATGTTCCAGGAAGCCCCGGTGGCGCTGGCCTTCGTGACGGTGGTTGGCGCGACCACCGCCTTCTTCGCCGCTTCGGTCGGCCTGTTCCAGTATGACATCAAGCGGGTGATCGCCTATTCGACCTGCTCGCAGCTGGGCTACATGTTCGCGGCGGCGGGCGTGGCCTCCTACAACGCCGCCATGTTCCACCTGTTCACCCATGCCTTCTTCAAGGCGCTGCTGTTCCTCAGCGCCGGCAGCGTGATCCATGCCGTTCATCACGAGCAGGACATGCGCAGGATGGGCGGGCTGTGGAAACAGATTCCCTTTACCTGGGCGATGATGCTGATCGGCAACCTGGCGCTGACCGGGGTGGGCATTCCGCTGCTGGGCATCGGCCTGGCCGGCTTCTATTCCAAGGACGCCATCATCAACGACACCTTCATCGCGGGTGGCAGCGCGGGCAATTATGCCTTCTGGCTGCTGCTGATCGCGGCGGGCATGACCAGCTTCTATTCCTGGCGCCAGTTCCTGCTGACCTTCCACGGCCGCTATCGCGGGCTGGACCATCATCACGATCATGACCATGCGGCCCATGACGATCACGGCCACCATGCCCCCAAGCTGGAGGAGGTGCATGAATCCCCGCTGGTAATGCTGGTGCCGCTGGCGGTGCTGGCGCTGGGCGCGGTGTTCGCCGGCATGGCCTTCAGCCATTTCTTCGTGGGCGAGGGAGCGCATGAATTCTGGCGCGCCTCGCTGGTGGTGACGGGCGGCGAGGAAGGTCATCTGCCGCTATGGGTCGAACTGGGCCCGCTGGTCTTCACCATCGGCGGCTTCCTGATCGCATATTACTATTACATCCTGCATCCCGAAGTGGCCGCCGCGATCCAGGCGCGCCGGGGCATGCTGTACCTGTTCCTGTACAACAAGTGGTACTTCGACGAGCTGTATGACTTCCTCTTCGTGCGTCCGGCGCTGTGGCTGGGCCGTTTCCTGTGGAAGCGCGGTGACGGCACGGTGATCGACGGGCTGGGCCCCAACGGCGTGGCCGCAAGGGTACTGGATGCCGCGCGCGGCGCGGTCAAGCTGCAGACCGGCTACGTCTATCACTATGCGCTGGCGATGCTGCTGGGCGTGGTGGCGCTGGCCACCTGGTTCATGGTTCTGATGGGAGGCAAGCCATGAGCCTGCCATTGCTTTCGCTTTGCACCTTCGTGCCGCTGGTCGGCGCGGCCGCCATTCTGCTGATGCCCAGGCCCGACAGCGCCCGCTGGATCGCGCTGGGCACCACCATCGTCACCTTCGTGCTGTCGCTGATGGTGTGGGCGGCCTTCGATCCGTCCAATCCCGGCTTCCAACTGGTCGAGAAGACCGCCTGGCTGGGCGGCGGCATCTCCTACCACATGGGCGTGGACGGCATCTCCATGCTGTTCGTGGTGCTGACCGCAGGGTTGATGCCCTTCTGCATCGCCGCGTCATGGGAAAGCGTGCAGACCCGCGTCGCCGAATACATGATCGCCTTCCTGGTGTTGGAAACCATGATGATCGGCGTGTTCTGCGCGCTGGATCTGGTGCTGTTCTATGTGCTGTTCGAAGCCGGCCTGATCCCGATGTTCCTGATTATCGGCATCTGGGGCGGCAAGCGGCGCGTCTATGCCAGCTTCAAGTTCTTCCTCTACACCTTCATCGGCTCGGTGCTGATGCTGCTGGCGATCATGAGCATGTACTGGTACGCGGGCACCACCGATATCGCGGTGCTGCTGAGCGGGGTGCATTTCCCGGTGGCGATGCAGACCTGGCTGTGGCTGGCCTTCTTCGCCAG
>JACKLF010000006.1 GCA_024236055.1 Alphaproteobacteria bacterium
AACAGGTGCGCGGCCGTGCAATCCTGCTCATCGCCGCTGTCGCGGTTTTTCAGGCGCACGCAGGAAAGTCCCTCCTCGCCGCCCTCCAGCGCAACGACCTCGGTGCGAAGCTGCACCTCGACATTGGGCAGGGCGCGGATGCGATCGACCAGATATTGCGACATGGTGGCTTCCAGGCTGGCGCCGCGCACCGCCATCACAAGTTTCTGCACCCTGGTGGCCAGATAGACCACCGCCTGCCCGGCAGAATTGCCCGCGCCCACCAGCACCACGTCGCGCCCGGCGCACAGGCGGGTTTCCACCGCGCTGGCCCAGTAATGCACACAGCTTCCCTCGAACCCGGCCAGCTCATCCAGACCCAGCCGGCGATAGCGCGCGCCGCTGGCCAGCACCACGGCGCGGGCGCGCACCGTCTGGTCCTCGCCCAGCGACAGTTTGAACAGGCCGTCCGCATCCAGATCGGGCGACAGGCGCACCGCCTCTTCAGGGATGGCGATTTCGGTGCCGAATTTCTGCGCCTGGTTGTAGGCGCGCGCCATCAGCGCCAGTCCCGATATGCCGGTGGGAAAGCCCAGATAATTCTCGATGCGCGAGGATGCCCCCGCCTGCCCGCCGAAGGCGCGGCAATCCAGCACCAGGGTGGAAAGCCCTTCGGAGGCGGCATAGACCGCACAGGCCAGCCCCGCGGGACCAGCGCCCACAACCACCGTGTCATAGACCATGTTGGGATCGATGCGCTGAAGCAGGCCGATGCAGCGCGCCAGTTCCACCTCGCCGGGATTGTGCAGAAGCTGGCCGCCCGGGCACAGAACGATGGGCAACTGATCGGCCGTGACCTTGAAACGATCCTGCAGCGTCAGCGCGCACGGATCGGCGCGCGAGTCCAGGCTGCGATGCGGGTGCCCGTTGCGGGTGAGAAAATTTTCCAGCCGCATCATGTCGGCGCTGCCGAACGGACCGATCAGGATCGGACCGGTTTCGCCCGCCTGCAACAGCCCGACGCGGCGCAGGATCAGCGCGCGCATCAGCCGCTCGCCCAGTTCGGCTTCCTGCACCAGCACGTCGCGCAATGCGTTCGGCGGCACAACGATGGCTTCAACCGGTTCGGCGGCGACCGCATCGACCAGTGAGGGACGGCCCGAAAGCTGGGCCAGTTCGCCCAGGAAATTGCCGGGGCCGTGCCGGGTAATGGGTTGGCGCGCCGACAGCGCACCGCCCTGGCGCACATCGATCGCGCCGGAAATGACGAAAGCCAGACCCGGTGCGACCTCACCTGCCTTCATGATGAAAGTGCCGGCGGGAATTTCCTGCACGGAGCCGAAGCGTTTCAGGCGGCTGAAATCATGTGCATCCAGGCTGGGAAACATCTGATCCCGCCGCGCTTCCAGAACGGATGCCGTGTTGCTTGCCATGCCAGACCCGCGTGAATGCGGCTTTACGGCATCACAATCGCGCGGCCCGCGCAAGCCGCGCGCGGCATGGCGATCAGCGCCAGCGTCCCAGCCATTGGCGCAGGCGGGCGCGCCAGTCCGGGCCCGGCATGGCCGATGCCAGAATTTGAGGAATTTCCACGGCTTCTTCTTGCGGCACCGCCGGTTCGCCGATTGGCGGTTCCTGTGTCGGCGCGGTGTCCCGCGCGGCCGCCTGGGCCTGGGGTGACGTTTCGGTGACGATGTGAAGATCGGGTTTTGCGCTCGCGGGCGCCGCGTCCCTGTCGGTGTCTGTGTCCTTGGTCAAAGCCGTCGTCAGGCCCCAGAAACTGGCGATGTGCAGACTTGAGGGAATGCCGGCTTCCAGAATGAACGGCGCGGGCATGCCGTGGCCTTCCGCCACCGCGATGGGCGTGCCGTGCCCCAGCCCCACAATGGCATGGCTTTCCAGAACCACCCGGCCGCTGCCATCGCGCCAGCGGCGGCGCAGGTGACCTTCGGCTTCGTCTTCCTGGGCATGGGCGATGTCATGCAGGCCCGCCCATTGCGTCACGCTGGCATCGGCATTGCCGGGATGCACGACCAGATCCTCCAGCCCGTGCCAGATCGACACCACCGGCCAGGGGCCATCGTGACTGCTGGCGCCGCGCACCGCATCGCTCCAGGCCTGCGGCTGGCGCTGCGGCGGCGCGCGCATCGCCTCCAGCGCCTCGCGCGCATTCTGCGCCGCGCCCGCCGGAAGGCCCGCAACGATGGCGCCGCCGGCAAATATCTCCGGATAGGCGGCCAGCATCGCCGCCGTCATCGCACCGCCCGCCGAAAGGCCGGTGATGAAAACCCGCGCCGGGTCCAGGTCGTAGCGGTCCAGCATGTAGGCGATCATGCGGCGGATCGAGGCGGCCTCGCCGCCGCCGCGCTGGCTGTCGATGGGCTGAAACCAGTTGAAGCAGGTATGGGGATTGTTGATGGCGCGCTGCTCGGGCGCCAGAACCGCGAAGCCGAATTCCGACGCCAGTTTGAAACCAACGCATAGCCAGCGGCGGTCTGGCAACCATGCAGAACCACCACCAGCGGCGCGGCTTCGGGCAGGGCACATAACAACAGCCGCAGATGGCCGGGATTACATTTGAAATCAGCTTCTCCGCGACATCCAGGCACCTGCCAGCACCCGGGCAGCAGGTTGAGCAGCGCCAGGCACAGCCTCTAGACCACAGCGGATTCGGAAAATCGACACTCGAAGATATTTATGTTTGCGGTGCAGCAATTTCAACCCCATCAATTCGCGACAAAAGCCGTCGAATTCGCAAAAGATGGGCCAATTGGCAGCATAATAACCATTCGTTTACGCGGCGCGCGACGGAACGGCATCCTGCGTTTTATGCAGCATGGATCTGGCTCTCGGCGAGCAGAGACGGGCGACGCCATTGAAACGGACGTGGACCCGGCGGTTCACCGGCGGGTACGCGCCCTGCACAGCGCGGCAGCGGTGCCGCAAACTGTCGTCGATGCGCCCGCAACGAAGCATCGCTGTATCTAACGGCAGCAGGCTCCGCTGGCGCGCGCGCCTTGCGGCGGCCGGCCTGCTGCCCTGTTTTGACGGCACGCCCCAGGCCCCGCCATCCGCGCTGCACCGGCCCGTGGATCTGCACGTCTAACTTAATTGGGCGCGCGCCTGTCCTGCGGCAGGGCGAAAATCACCACCGCATCGGTGAACGGCGGGCGGCTGACCCTGGGGCTTTTATGACCCGCCACGGCAGCCATTGGCGCCACCGCGATATATTGCGCCCCGCACCTGATGGGTGATGGGCGGCGAGCGAACGCCCGTGCCCAGGTTGGTGCTCCACAATTTCTGTCCCGTGGCCGCGTCGAAGGCGCTGAAATCCGCCGTTCATCTCGCCCGCGAAAATCAAGCCCCGGATGCGGTAGCGCCGCCATGCATCAGCCAGCCGGTCGGAACGATACCTGCCGGTGATGCGGCGGAATTGACATCGATCGCGCTCAGCGCCCGACTGCCGGGCCGTCGGCGCGTTCATCTACCCCGCCATTGTTGTCGCCGACCAGGGACCGCCGGGCTTTGAATCCTTGAACTCGATGGCGGTGAAGGTCATCGGGACATTGGCGCCCAGCACATAGAAATAGCCGGTCTGCGGCGAGAAGGCCGGCGGCTGCCACAGGCTGCCCCCCGCGACGCCGGGCAGGATGGTCACGCCATCGAAGCTGGGCGGGGTGAACATGTTGGGGCTTTGATCGACAAAGGGCTGCGACTTGTAGAGCAGCTTGCCGGTCAACCGGTTGACGATGAAGACATGGCCAACCTTACCCGCCTGGCCCGCCGCCGGAACGATGCGCCCATCGGGGCCCTTCGCGTCGAACAGCATGACCGGCGCGCTGGCTTCATAGTCCCAAAGATCGTGCGGCACTTCCTGGTGCCACCATTTCAGCTTGCCGGTCTTTGCGTCGATGGCCACGATGGAGTCGGTATAGGCATTGTCGCCGGGCCGGGTTTCGCCGCGATAGTCCGGATTGGGATTGCCGGTGGCGAAAATCACCAGCCCGTTCTGCGGATCGATGGCGGGCGTGTTCCACACCGAGCCGCCGCCGAATTTCCAGCTGTCGCCGCCCCAGCTGTCACCGCCCGGCTCGCCCGGCGCGGCGGTGGTGCGAAACTCCCATTTCTTGGCGCCGGTTTCAGCGTCATACGCCTCGACCATGCCGCGGGTCTCGTATTCGGCACCCGCCGTGCCCACGATCACCAACCCGTCATAGACCTGGGGCGCCAGTGTATAGGTGTAATAGTGCCTGGGCTCGGGATGGGTCTTTTCCGGATCGGTCTGCCAGACCAGCCTGCCGGTCGCCGCGTCCAGCGCCACCAGATGCCCATCGAACAGCGCGGTATAGACCTTGCCATAGGCCAGCGCGACGCCGCGCGCCTGGGGCCCGCAACAGGCTTCGGTATAGTCCAGCCTGTCCGGCTTCCATTCCCATATCCGCTTTCCCGTCACCGCATCCCAGGCCTGGACGTGATTGGTCGCGGTGACCAGGTAGAGGATGCCGTCCACCTCCAGCGGCGTGGCCTCGAAACTGTTGGCGACACCGGTGTGCAGCGTATGGACCTGGCGCAACTGCCCGACGGTCTGCCTGTCGATCTGGGTCAGCGGCGAGAAACGTTGATTGTCATAGGTGCGCCCATGCAGGCGCCAGTTGTCCCTGTCGGCATCGGCGTTGATCAGCGTCCTGTCCGCGGCGGGACCGCCAAAGGCCGGAACGGCAAGCGCAGCCGTCACGCAAAGCATCAACCAGAACCGCATCCGCCCCATTCCTGCGCCCCGTTCTTGTCGCCGAACCGTTACCCGCCAGATAGCATGGCGGCCGCCGCACGTCATGACGCGGCTGCGAAGGCTTCAATATTCGAGCTGGTAGCTGAGCCCGACGCTGCCGCCGTAATCGCGCGCGGCGGTGCCGCTGGCGGTGGGATTGGCGCCGGCCGAGACGGTGGCCTGCGCCTTGAGCCGGTCGGTGATGTCGACCTGCACCTGGGTCTGGGTGCCGCCGGCCAGGCCCTGTTTCACCCCGACATAGACGCCGTTGGAGACATAGCGGCCCGCCTCCACCGTGGTCTGGCTTTCCGTGCCGCTGCCGGTCGAACCAACCGCAGAGGACGAGCCGACCGACAGCCGGTCCAGGCCCAGCGTGCGGCGCACCGAGCCCAGCGCATCGAAGCCGCCGCCAACCCCGCCCATCGCCGCAAGAGCCTGGGCGATACTGGCAAGCTGCAGCGGCGACAGCTGCTTGACGCTCTGCTGGAACAGAAGATGGGCGACGATCTCGTCCTGCGGCAAAGGTGGCGAACTGGAAAGGGCGATCTTGGGCGCGGAGGCATAGCCGGTGATCGTCAGCGTGGCGGTGACGCCGCCCGACGTGGTGCTGGCGGTGAAGTCCAGGCTTGGGTCCAGCCGGTGACGCACGCCGGTGCCGTCGAAGGTGACGCGGCCCGACGTGAAGTTCAGCGTCTGGCCCGCCACGCTGTAGGTGCCGCGCACCAGGCGGAAGCCGCCGCTGATCTGGGGCACGGCGGTGGTGCCGGTCAGATGGAATTCGCCTCCCATCACCGCATCCATGCCGTGGCCGCGCACGAAGATGGGACCGGAGGCGCTGACATTGACATCCAGCGCGATGCGGGTGGTCGATGGCTTGGGCGGCGGTGACTGGCCGCGGCGGCGCACATTCAGCACCGCGACCTCGGGCGGGAAGCTTTCGGGCAAATTTATTTCGCCGCGCTGGATGTCGGTTTTTCCCGACAGGGTCAGATCGCCCGCAAGCTGGCCCTTCAACGCCAGGTCGCCGTTGAGCGTCGCGGTGAACAGGTCGCTGACCATGGGGCGGGCATTGGCAGCCGTGAAGGCCAGGGCGACCGGCATGCCCGGCGCGGCCAGGTCGATGCTGCCGCTGCCCGAAATGGAGCCGGGGCCCGCCTTGCCGGTCAGCTTTTCGATCACCAGCCGTGTGCCTTCGGCTTTCAGACTGCTGGCGATGGCGCTGACGCGAATGCCGCGGGCATAGTCCTGCACCTCGCCATCGGCCAGTTCGGCGCCGCCGGTCACGCGCGGATTGTCCGGTGTGCCACCGATCGCGGCGTCGATCGTCACCACGCCGCGTGCGCGCCGCCCCTGGGGCGAGAGCAGCGGATTGAACAGCGCCAGATCCAGCGAGCCCTTGGCGCGCATGTCCATTGCCTGATCCATGCCCAGCGGGGCGCGGCCGGTCAGCGACAGGTTGGTGCCATCGCCGGCATGAATGGCGGCATCGACCTGGGCATGATCGGCGGCCAGCGTAATGTTCGCGGTCATGTCGGCGGGCGGCACCGCCTTGCCGGTGGCGGCGGCGTGCAAACCTTCGCCCTTCAGGCTGATCGTGCCGCTTGGCGCGGCCAGCGTGCCGGACAGATTGGCATCGGCCGACAGCAGCCCGCGCGGGCCGACCGAGGGCATCAGCAGCGGCGCCTCCTCAAGCTTCACGTTGCGAAGCTGGGCGGTGAAGGCGAGTTCGGGCGACAGCATGCCCGATGCGGTGATGGTGCCGCCGCCCAGATGCACGGACAGGTGATCGACCGCCAGTCCATCGCCATAGGCAAGCGTGGCCGGACCATCCAGCGACAGCGGCGCGCCGCGCCATTGTCCTTTCGCCGCGGTCAGGGTCAGTGCGCCTTTTCCGGTCTGCACCACGGCGCTTGCGCTGAGCGTGGCGGGTACGCCGCCGCTGTCGGTCAGGTTCAGGTCAAGATCGGTCTGAAGTTCGCTGATCGGACCCTGTGTCTTCAGCGTACCGCCGCCGGCAAAGCCCGCCACGGCGAGCCCGTCCGCCTTGGCCGAGGCGGTCAGCACAGGCTTGCCGAACAGATCGGCGGCGTTGCCTTCGACGGTCAGCGCGCCAAGTTGCGCGCCGCCCGCTTTGACGGCGGACAGTCTGGCATCGAAGGCGACATCGCTCTTCCTGCCGCTCGCCGTCATGACAATTTTCGTTTCCAGCGCGCCGGACAGAGCGCTGCCGGCAAAGGGCGAAAGATCGTCAAGCTGCGCCACCGCCAGATGCAAATCGCCATGCATGCCGCGCTTGTCATCCGCCAGGGTCAGTGCCCCGCCCGCCTCCAGCGATTTCCAGTTTGCGTTCAGCGTGACCTGGCGGCTTTTGGCCAGCGCCGCCACCAGCCGCAAGGGTCCGTCATTGAGATTGCCGTTCATCGACAGCCGGGCGCTGGACGGCGGCAGCCCCTTGGCCGCCAGGTCCAGGCCGATCCGGTGCAGGGGAAAGCCGGTCGCGGCCATCATCGCCGCGCCCGATGCTTTCACCTCGGCCTCGCCCGGCGCGCCATTGATCGTGCCCTGCAGCGACAGGCGGCCATGCAGCGTGGCCACCAGCCGCGACAGGTCTGAAAGGCTGACGCTGGCGCGATAGGCCAGGACGCCTTTTTTCAGCGTGCCCGCCAACTCGCTGGAGACACCGCGCCCCTTGAAGGTCAGGCGCGATTGCTGGATGTCGCTGCCGTCGATCACCGCCTGCATCGCCAGTTCGGCATGGCCCAGAAGACGCGCCGCCAGGGCGCTGCCTTTGGCATCCAGTGTGCCTTCAAGACCGACATGCAGGGGACCGTTCGATTGCGATGCGGTCAGGTGCAGCCGGCCGCTGCCCGACAGGTCCATCCTGCGGTTGGCGACAAAGGGCGCCAGGGCGGGAATGGCGATGTCGGCCTGGGCGCTGAGGCCGCCGCGCGTCGCGGCCTGTCCGGTCAGCCGGGCCAGGGGATGGGTCACGGCAAAGCGGACCGGCCGATCCCTTGCCGCCAGATCGGCATGGACCTCAAGCGTCACGGGCGCGCCCGCGAACAGGTCGGGCTGCTCGCCCGGAATGGTGACATGACGCGCCACGCCCTTTACGTCCGCGGCCCCGCCGGAGCCCTGCGCATCCAGCGTCAGCGCCGTGGCGGCAATGCCGGCGAATTTCGCGTCGGTCAGTTCGAAATGCGCGTCGATCTGCGGCTTGTCGAAGGTGCCGTGGAAATGGCCCTGCGCCGCCAGCGCCTGCCAGGACAGGTCGGGGCGCGGGGCCATGGCCGGCGACTTGACCTGGAAATCGATATCGGCGCGCTGGGCGGCAAGCTGGATGGTGCCCTGCCCAACCGCCGCCAGGTCGCCCAACGACGCAGCCAGGGCGATGACATTGCCCCGCGCATCACCATGCGCCTGCGCCTGCACATTCACCGGACCAAGGCCCGGCAGCCCCAGAAGGGTACCCAATATGCCGTCCGCGCCCTCGCGGATGGTCACGCGGCCGTGCGCGACATCGGCGATGACGCCGCCATCGATGCGATAGGCGCCATCCGTGTCCAGCCGCGCGACGGTCAGGTCGGCGGACAGATCGTGGCGCGAGACATAATGCAGCGTGCCCTGCGCCGAGACCGAAGCGGCATGGCCCGCCGCCTGAGCGGACAGGTCGATGCGCGGCACCGACAGGTGCGCGATGTCGATGACTGGGCTTTCCCCGCTGGAGTCCGAAGGCACAGGGCGGCGCAGCACCGCGACGCGGCGCGCACGCGCATCGTCGATGGCAATGTGGCTGAACAGCGCCGACAGGGCCGACCAGTGCAGGTCGACGTCTTCGACGGTCAGCCACACGCCCTGTTCGTCGGCCACCGTGACGCGCGCCGCGGTCAGGTGATTGGGGAAGAATCCGCCCAGCCCGATGACGCGCACGGCTCCACCGGACAGCGGCGTGACCAGCCGCGCCACCAGCCCCAGGCCCGGCGGCGTGTAGAACAACAGGCCCAGCAGCAGCAGGACAGCGCCCGCCGCCGCACCCAGACCGGTCAGGATTTTGCGCTGGCGCGTCATCAGAAGGCCTGCCCCAGTCCGATATAGACCTGAAAGGCATTGCCGCCCGGTATGCGGTTCAGCGGCGCGGCCACATCCAGCCGCACCGCGCCGATCGGCGTGTAATAGCGCGCGCCAATGCCCGCCCCCACGCGCAGTGTGCCGTTGAAGGGCGTGCCGTCGGCGCTGGCCTGGCCGGCATCGACGAACAAAGCGCCGCCCCAGTCCTGGCCGATGCGCTGGCGCCATTCCAGCGTGGCGGCGTCCACCGACTTGGCGCCCACCGGATCGCCATTGGCAAATTGCGGACCGATGGACTGATAGTCATAGCCGCGCACCGTGGCGCTGCCGCCGGCATAGAGCCGCTGGTCGGGCGGCACCGACAGGTTGGAGCCGCCCAGGATGGACCCGACCAGGGCGCGCATCGCCAGCACCGAACGGCCATCGCCCGACATGTCGAAATAGCTGATGCCGGAAAGCTGGACCGGCAGGAACAGAAGATTGCTGTCGCCCAGCGACTGGGTGGGCGTGACCTGCAAAGCAACGCGTTGACCGTGCGTGGGATCGGCCAGAAGACCGGTCGTCCCGGTCGTGTCATAAGTGACGCTGAACGGCAGGCCGACAAGCTGATAGAGGCGCGCGATCCCCTGCTGGGTAACCTCGTCATGGGTCAGCGACAGGCCGACACTTCCCGTCCACAGCGGCGAGAATTTGCGTCGCACATACAGGGCCAGCGTCTGGGCGGTCTGGTCGTAGGCGTCGAGCTGCTGCTTGACGCCGGACAGATCGGCTTCCAGCACCTGCTGCGGCGCCAGGAACCAGGGCTGGATATATTGCGCCAGCAGGTTGTAGCCCAGCCCGGCGCTGGCGCTGCCAAGACCGGTGCCCGCCGCCGTCAGGTTCAACTGCTCGCCATTGCCGAACAGGTTGCGGTGCGACCAGGTCGCCGACAGGCTGATGCCCAGATCGGTGGAATAGGTGCCCGCCAGGGTGATGGCATGCTGCTTTCGCTCCTGCACGTCGAAGGTCAGCGGCAGGGTGCCGTCATCCGACAGTTCGGTGGCGGCGCGCGCATTGACACCGGAAAAGACGCCAAGCCCGGCCAGCTTCTGGCGCGACGCCTCGATCGCGCTGGGCCGGTAGAGATCGCCGGTGTGGATGGTCAGCGCCTGGCGGGCATAGGATTCATTGACGTCCTTGAGCCCCTCAAAATGGACCGCGCCGATATGGGCCTTGGGACCCGGCGTCAGCGTATAGGTGACGTCGATCGTGTGCGCGGCATCGTCCGCCGTCGCTTCGGGACCATCGACCTTGGCCAGGGCATAGCCGTCTTCCTGCAGCCGGTCCAGCAGGCCGGTCTGTGCATCCAGGATGTTGCGCGCCACTGCCGGATCGCCGGGCGCGATGGCCATCGCCGCCAGCGTGCCGGGCGGTACCGTGCCTTCCAGGTTGAGATGGCCGATGTGATAGAGCGGCCCCGGCGTCACCTGGGCCCGCACCGCGACAGTGGCGCCGGCGGGCGCCTCGTCCAGCGACGCGGCCAGCCCCGGATCGTCCAGCGCCTTGCCGTCGATGGTGATCGCCACCTTGTTCTGATAGTAGCCGAAACTGTCCAGCGCGGTCTGAAGCCGGGGCACGTCCTCGCGCGCGCGCTCGATCAGCGCGAAGGGCGACACTTGGCCCTTGCCGTTCAGGGTGGCAAGCTGGGCGCTGGCGTCCAGCGTGGACTGCACCGCGCCCGATCCAGCCCCGGCAATTTCAAAACTGTAAGCCTGGATATCGGCGGCATGGCCGCTTTGCGCCATCGACAGGCTAATGATCGACTGACACAGAAGCGGCGGCACAAGCCGCCGGAACAATTTGCAAAAACCCATGCAGGTCCAGTTTGCCTGTCCGCGCGGCTGGTTGAAAGGGGGGCAGCGCGCCCGCATGTTCGATTATGCGGCAAGCCCGCGGCGAGTTCCATAGCGCACGGCAGCACAGCCGGCGAATCAAAAGACCGGCTTTTGCCCCCGGATCGTGACCCTGAGGCCATAGCGGCGCTGGGGGAAATAGTCCCAAAGCGCGTGATGCTGAACGCAGCGATTGTCCCAGAAGGCGACCGAACCGGGCCGCCAGCGGAAACGGCACTGAAATTCCGGGGTTTCGATATGGGCGAACAACAGTGCCAGCAGGCCGTCGCTCTCGCGCCGTGAAAGCTGCACGATCCGGGTGGTGAAAATGCGGTTCACATACAGGGCCCGCCGCCCGCTGACCGGATGGGTGACCACCACCGGATGCTCGGATTTCGGATAGACCGCGCCGGGCGCATCGCCATGGCCGTAGCGGCCGCGATAGGCATTTTCCCCGTCATGGATGGCGGTCATGCCCTCCAGCATGGTCCGCAGCGGCGGCGACAGGGTCTCATAGGCGGCATACATGCCGGCGAAAAGCGTGTCGCCGCCTACCGGCGGCACCTCCTGAAGGTGCAGGATGGTGCCCAGCGGCGGTTCGGCGTCGCAGGACACGTCACTATGCCATTCCTCGCCGGCGATGCGCTTGGAGTTGGCGTCCGCACGGATCACCATGATTTCGGGATGGCCTTCCAGAATGTCGGGAAAGGCCGGATGCAGATGCAGCTCTCCGAAGCAGCGGCCAAACGCCTTGTGCTGGTCCGGGGTCATGACCTGGTCGCGGAAGAACAGCACGCCATGTTCGGCCAGGGCGCCCTCAAGCGCGCGCACCGTGGCGGCATCGGGCGTCCGCGACAGGTCGATGCCATCGACCATGGCCCCGCAATGGGGCGTGAGCTTTTCGATTTGCAGGGACATGGTCGGTGCCGTTTCCTCTATGCCGCCTGCGGCCGGCGCTCGCGCACCAGGAAGATGTAGGCCAGGATTCCGCAGGCCAGGAACACAAGCACCATCTGCATGGCCGCCGCATAGCCGCCGGTGCGCTCCACCAGCCAGCCGGTGATGATCGGCGCCAGCACGCCGGCAACGCTGGCGGCGCAGTTCTGGATGCCGATGATGCGCCCGGTCTTGCCGCTGGGCATCAGGGTCTGGGTCAGGGCCCAGTAGTTGGCGGTGGCCAGACCCAGCCCGCTGAGCGAGAAGATCGAAACGATCAGCGCCATGTCCAGCGACTGCAGCAGGGGACCGAACACCTCGGTCGAGGCCAGCACGAATCCGGCGATGGTAAAGCCCTTGCGCACCGCCACCGGCCGCCAGCCCATGCCGATCAGCCGGTCGGCGGCAAAGCCGCCCACGATGGACATCACCGCCATGCCCGCAAAGCTGAAGGTGGTGTAAACGCCGCTCGAGCCCAGCGACAGGCCGCGCGCCTCGCTGAGATAGGCGGGCATCCAGGTCATGCAGAAATAGACGAAATACATGTAGGCGAAGGTACCGATGATGACGCCCAAAAGGATCGGGCTGGTCAGCAGCTTGCGCATCGGCGCATCGCCTTCCGCCGTGACCTGGGTGGCGGCCGCCGATCCGGTGGCACGGTCGTCGCGGGCGAACCAGAACCAGGGCAGCAGCCACAACAGCGCCGCCAGCCCCATGATCAGGAACATGGCGCGCCAGCCATAGGATTCGATCAGCAGGGCGGCCAGCACCGATCCGATGGCGGGCCCGAACTTGGTGCCGGACATATACAGACCGATGGCCAGGCCGCGCCGGTTCTCCTCGAAGTGATAGCGGATCCAGCGCATGGAGGCCGGCTGCATGATCGCCTCGCCCACCCCCAGCATCAGGCGCACCGCGAACAGGCTGGCAAAGCCGGTGGTGAAGGCGGCGACCGCGGTCAACAGGCTCCAGACCGTGAAGGAAATGGCCAGCGGATATTTGGAGCCGAAACGGTCCACCACCCAGCCGGCGGGAATCTGCAGCGCCGCATAGGACCAGAAGAAGGCCGAATTCAGCAGCCCGCGCTGGGTGTCGCTGACCTGGAAGAACTGCTTGAAGTCCGCATCGATGACGGCGAAGGACAGGTTGACCCGGTCGACATAGGCGATGATGCAGCCCAGCGTGAGCAGCACCACGACCCACCATTTCCGCGCGGTGGTATATTGCGAAACGGCCACGACATCCCCCTGATGTTTTTTGCGACTATAGGCGGGCCGGGCGCGCGCGTGAAAGCAACTTCGGCAGGCGCGCCGTTGTGCGCTGCGGCAGGAGCGCTTGCCGCGTCAGCGCGAACCCGGCTGCAGGCCCGGCCGCCAGGACCGGATGCACAGGATTCGCGATGCGGTATCCGGGGCGCTGTAATAGCCCACCGTGGCGTTGGCCCGGTAGTAATAGGCATCGCCCGCAGCGGCGGAATATTTTCCCTCCACCCCATCGACGCCGCTGCCCGCCACCTGGGTGCCGTGGCCCGACAGGATCAGGTAGATTTCCTCTTCGCGCGGATGGTGGTGGGGAAAGTTGGTGCCGCCCGGATCGATCTCCATCAGGAACAGGCTGGTGACAACCTGGCCGACATCGATGCGGTCGCGGGTCTGGCTGGCGTCGCCCAGAAGCAGGCGATAATGCGCCGATTGCGGATGGCTGCCGACATGTTCCAGCGGCACGTTGGCGATATTGTCCTTGAGGGGATGATCCGGCGGCGGCTGGCTGGGAAATCCTTCGGTGCGATAGCCCATCACCACCACCGTCATCGGGCTTGCGCCGTCGTTGCGCAGGTCATGCGTGACGCCTGCTGGAACATAGAGAAAATCCTGTGCCGCCAGCGGCACGGGTTTGCCGTCATAGCCCGCCGCGCCCGCGCCCTTCAGCACCACCAGGATCTGGTCCTCGGCACCGCGGCTGACGGGATTGCAGCGTCCATGCGGGTCGATCACCAGCTGGGCGAAGCGGGCGACGCCAGAGGCCTGGCCCAACTGCGCGCCGCCCGCGCCGAACATCGGCTGGACATGACAGGTGGCGGTGGTGATGTCGGACGGCACCTCGGCCAGATGGGCGGTATTGCGATGCAGGAAGGTCGGCTCCACCCTGCGCTCGGCTGCCTGAACGGATGGCGCCAGGCCTGCCAGCGCCAGCGCATAATTCCGTCAGCAGACTCTCATCGTCATCATCGCCCCGATGTGTCGTAATGACGCCGCTGCCAAGCGAGGCAGGTTTAGGTTTCGCACATTTTCCGCGTACTGGCGCAGTGGGGAAGCCAGACGCGAATGACCAGCCGCACGCATCACCGTTGGCGGCTTCGTCTGTTTTCTCGCTGCTTTTGATGATGGCACTTCACTTTATCAAAGACCCGACCCATAACCCCCTGTCCGCGGAGGCTGGGCCTGCACGAAAAGGTTCGAACAGGCCCGCCAGCTGCTCGCTCTTGCGCCGGGGCCCTGGTCGCGGATCACCACGCGATACCGCTAAAAGCATCGCTTGTCATCTCGACCGCAGTGCCTCGCGCCCCGGCGCGCGACCACCGGGGTGCGTTGCGCAGGATGTTCTCGATCGCGCGGCTGACCAGCCGCCCACTTTTACCGCGCGCCGGCTCGTCGTGCTGGGTGCGGTCCGACAGAGTCGATGCGCGCCACTTTCCTGGGCCTCGAAGCGGGCATCCTCCACGACCGGACGATCTCGGACGGCAGAGAAATACTCGTCGGCGCGCGCCACCCGCCTTCAGCCGCGACGCGCTGGCGGTACGCCGATCATCTCCCTCCGGCTTGCTTCCGGCCTGCGGTCGATCCGCTGCAGCGACTGGGGCGTGCGCTCCGGCGACTGGCGCGCCGATTTCGTCCCCGCCCAGTTGCAGCTTCGCGCCGGGGCGACGCAGTTCATGGGCGATGTCGGCCAGAAAGACGGTCGCGCGAGGCCACCGCTCTTCCAGACGCGCCGCCATCTGGTCAGAAATCGCGCGCCAGGTCGGCCATTTCATCATAGCGATACCAGCTTTGTCAGACGGGTTTTCAGATTACCGCCGGCCAGCGCGCTGGAAGGCTTCGCGGTTGGCGCGATGGGCTGGGTCAGATAAAGCGCCAGCAGCGCGCTGAACAGCAGCACGTGCCGATCAGTGTTCCCCAGAAGACGCGCAGCCCCATATGTCAGCAGCCACAGAGGCGGCGCGGCAGAAACCGTGAAAGCGGGTGATCAGATAGGTGATGGCATGGCGATTGCCGTCCAGATTAAACCGCCATGGTCGCAAAGATGCCGTGGAACGGATCGTCATGCGGCAGCGCCTCCGAATACATGCGGTGCCAGGTCAGGCGCGCGCGCTCCATTTCCGGGCCAGGTTGCGGCCAGGTCGCGCAGCGCTTGCCACGCCGATTACGGGCAGCGGCCGCCGACAGGCCAAGCTGGGCGGTGCGCTCGGCACGGTGATGCGGCTGGGCGTGGTGTTGAGAATGGGATCGATCATCGACACCAGGTTGGTGCAGAGGAAAGCGACACCACGCTTGGGAAAATCTTCAGGAATTGATGGCCGCCTCATGACGCGGCCCGCGAGCGATAGCCGACGGCAGCGCGCAATCTCGATCTCGATGGCGCGGCCTGACACCAGGTCAGTTTCTTGCGCAGGTTGCTGGCAGCACATCGGTACTGCAGTCACGCCAGGCTTCGCGGCGGCAGCAACACCAGGATGGACCGATCGACCATGGTCCTTGCCGCAGCCGCCGCTACGAAACAGCGCGGCCAGCAGATCGAGGCTGCGGTCTGAAGTCAGTTCCAGCGGCTGCATGTCGAAGGTCACTTCGCGCCGCGACAGCACCATTACCTGGCCGCCCGACCATGAAATGCTGGGGCGGATGGGCGGCGGCGCTGTACTGGCGGCGCAGCACCGCGCGCACCCGCGCCAGAAGCTCACGCGGATAGTAGGGTTTGGCGATATAGTCGTCGGCGCCCATTTCCAGGCCGGCGACGCGCTCTTCCTCGTCGCCCTTGGCGGTCAGCATGATGACCGGCACGCTGCTGGCGGCGCGGATGCGCTGCAACGCCTCGATGCCGCTGATGTCGGGCATCATCACGTCCAGGATCACTGCGTCCAGATCGGGATCGAGCGCGGCGGCCACGCCCTCGGCGCCGTTGAAGGCAGCCGCGATCTCGAACCCCTCGCCGCGAAGGAATTCGGTCAGCATGCCCGTCAGGGCCGTGTCGTCATCGATCAGCAGAACTTTCGGCATTGCCCGCCCCGTGCCGCGGCCTCTGTCGGGCCTGCTTGGCGCCAAGGATAAGGCCGGATCGCGGGCCAAGTCCAACATGCGGGCATATCTGCTTGCTGCAACAGCGAAAATCAGGGTGCCGCATCGGCGGTCCGCGCCGGAACGTCGTTGCTGGCGCGGCGCTGGGGCCTGGGCGTTTCGGCCTTTTCGTTGGGATAGTGCGGCCGGTCCAGCGTCTTGAGGAAATAGTCCTTGGTCGGCAGGTCGCCGATCACCCGTTCCAGCGTGGGCACCGCCGCCTCGGTGGTGCCGGGCGGCACGGCCTGGGGCACGCGGGTGGTGATCGCCTTGATGGTGGCGGCGCGGATCGCCTCGAAGGCGGCCTTGCGGTCCACCTCGCCGACCAGCACCGGAATGTCCATCGGCTTTTGCGGATCGACCACATAGGCGGGCATGGCGGTGATGCGATAGGCGGTGGAGATGCCGAAATACTGGCGCGTCTTGGGATCGTAGAGGCCGTCGGCGTTGCGCCGCAGCGCGTAGTAAAGCGCGACATGATCCTCATGCTCGCGGATGCCCTGCTGGCCGCCATCCTGGGCGAAGGTGTTTTCGGCATACAGGTCGCGCCAGTCGCGATAGCCGCCCAGCAGTCCTTTGGCCGTGCCATCTGCGGCGATGGCCAGGCGGATGCGCCCATCGCGGAAATGGGCGTCGCCGGTCTGGTCGTAGAACCAGGCGATGCGCGGGGCATGCATGTCGGGGACCTGCTCGGTCTCGACCACGCCATTGCGGATCTTCGCCTTCAGCCTGGTGTACTGGGCCGGTTGCAGGATGCGATAGGAATAATCGGTGGCGACGTTGCCGCGCGCATCCTTGACGATCTTGTCGGGTGAATAGCCGATTTCGACGATGGCATTGTCGTCATTCATCGGGTCCTGGTTGCCCGAGACGCGGATCACCATCGTGTAGAGGCCTTCCTGCATCTTGTCGTTCGCGCGCAGGTCCAGCGTGGCATTGCCGTTGCCGCGCCAGGGCGCATCGCAGCCCCAGGCGCGATAAAGCGCATTGTCGATGCCCTTTTCGCCATCGGGGCTGACGAAATCGCGGGCGCCGATCTTGCCGTCCAGGTTGAAGCCATCGCCGATGCGGCTGACCACCTGGGGCTGGCCCGGGTCCTGGGCGGCGAAGGGGTTCACATAGGTTTCGATGCCGCGCTTGTAGCCGCGATAGGCCACCGCCCGATTCCAGATGTGAAAGCGCGTCTGGATCGGCGCACGCACCTGGTCCAGCCCCGGCGGCTGCACGATCCAGTCGATCTCCTGCTGGCTGCGCCATTTCTGCAGCGACATGGCCTTGCGGGTTTCGTCCTCATTGGCGAAATGCACCGTGCTGCCATGGGGGCAATCCACGCCCGGCTCGATCTCGTGGCCGCGGGTGAAACTGGCGCGCCCGCCATAGCGGAAGGCATATTCATAGGTGGAGACCACGAAGCCGCGTACCCAGGGCGCGGCAGACGCCGGCTGGCCCGCACACACAAGCGCGGCCACGGCGCAGATCAGCAGAGATTTTTGCAGGCGCATCATTCCCTCCCGGTCAGGTCACGGTGACCGTGCCGACCATGCCCATCTCTTCGTGGTACTTGCAGACATATTTGTAGGTGCCCTTGACCGTGAAGGTGTGGCTGAAGCTGTCGCCCTCCCCTAAGTCACCGGAGCCGAAGGGCGCCGCGCCACCCGGCAGCGCCACATCCGCGGGCTTGCCCGCCTGCGCGGGATCAAAGGTCACGGTATGGGCAATGAAACTGCCATTGGTCCACTGGATCGTGTCGCCCGCCGCAACGGTGACCGCGGGCGGATCGAAAGCCATCGCGGTCATGCCCACGGCGACGCTCTTGCCCTGTGCCCGCGCCAGCGACGAGGCGGCGGCGCCCGCGCCCAGCCCCACCAGCAGGCGGGTTGCGGCACGGCGGTGAAGCATTTTGCGGGTGGCGGCTGTGTCGGTCATTCCGGGGGCGAGACCTGGTTGACCAGAAGGTCGGACACGGCATCGGCCTCGAAGGCCAGCGGATCGGCATCGTCCATCTGGTCCTTGTGCAGCACGATGTCGGCGCGGACCTCGAAATCGGTGATGGCGGCGGCGTCCTTGCCGTCGGCAAAGAAGGCCGCATCGGCATAGGGGCTCCAGACGTTCCAGTCCGCATCGCCCTTCAGCTTGTAGCGCCAGACGGGGCGGAAATATTCCATGCGGAAGCTGTAGCGCGGCCCGGCAGCATCACGCCTGGGCACCGGGGCGGTATCGCCCTTGGCGCGCTGTTCCTCGAATGTGAACCAGCGGGCGTCCTGTTCCAGGGTCAGGTCGGCGGCGCGCCAGGCCAGATACTGTTCGACATCGGCGCGGCTGGTGAATTTGTGCCCAGCCGCGGTCAGGCGGTAGCCATCTGCGCCCTGCTTCTGTGCGGTGAAAATGCCGGGGCCGGCGGGCGGCACCATCGGCAGCCGGTCGCCCGCATCGGCGGAAGCGACCTGCGTCGCCGGGGCGGCGAAGGATGCGCCCGCCCCCAGACAGACAAACGCGGACAGAATGGCGGCCCGGCCGGCGGCAAATCCGAATGACATAAGCGTGATCCCCCGGTGATGTGTCAGGCCAGCAGTTCGGTGAAGGGGCTGCGCGTCTCCATCGAGCCGCCGCCCCAGCTTTCCAGCGACATGTCCATCGCCTTCTGCGCGGTCAGGCCGACCCGCGACACCGGGCTGCCGTCGCCATTGATGTGATAGCCGGTCTTCATGCGGCCGTTGGCGCCGCCCGCCAGCAGCACCGGAATGCCGTCCAGCGCGTGAATCTTGGCGAAGGCGACATCGGTGAAGGCATAGACCAGCATGTGATCCAGCAGCGTGCCGTCGCCTTCGGGAATGGCGTCCAGCTCCTTCAGATAGGCGCAGAACAGCTCCATGTTGTAGACATTGTACTTGGCGACGCGCGGCTGATAGCCCAGCTTCGGATCGATCGGCTCTTCATGGGTGGACTGGTGATAGCCCAGCGAGTCACCGGGAATGAAAATCTGCGAGCCGGGCTGTGACACGCTCATGTGAAACACGCGGGTCTGGTCGGTCGCCATGGCCAGCGCCGCCAGCTTCGCCATGATGGGCGTGACCTTGCGCAGGTTGGGCAGGGCGTTGTTGCAGACCATCTCCTCGGGCGCGGCGGGAATGGTGACCTTGGCCTCGATGTCGGGCCGCTGAAGCTCGGCCTGCATCTGCAGTTCGGCCTCGCGCACCGAGGTGAAATACTGGTCCATGCGGGCGCGGTCGGCCGGGCCCAGTTCGGCCATGGCGCGCTTGCGGTCGTCGGCAACCACCGACAGCACGCTTTGCTGGATCATCACCTGGGGATCGGGTTTCCAGTCGCCCTTGGACGGGTCCTGGAAGCCGGGCCCGAACAGGCGGGTATAAAGCGACAGCGGCGTCGGTTCGGCCGGAAGCGTGTTGGCCCCGCCCAGGCTGGAATAGCTCTGGCTGGCATCGCCGGCGCAGGAGGCGGCAACGGACTTGAAGCGCGCGCCCCGGCTGATCACATCGGCCACCTGCTGGTCGATGGTCTTGGTGTCGAACTCGTTGATCTTTGTGGGCGACATGCCGGTGGCGCTGGCGCCCGCACCCGACCAGTGCTGGTAGTTGGGATTGGCGTCCACCGCCACGCGCAGCCCGCTGAAGATGTTGATCTTGGCGCGCAGCGGCTGAAGCGGCGCGAGTTGCTCGGTCACCTCATAGTCCTTGCCCGCCGTCTTGGGCACCCAGAGCTGCTTGGTCAGGCCCAGGCCGTAGAAATAGGTGCTGAAGCGCGTGGGCAGCGGCCGTCCGGTGGCCGCCAGCGCCTTGCCCTTGCTGTCCAGGAAACAGTCCAGGAAAGGCAGCCCCAGGACCGCCAGCGCGCCCTGGCACGATCCGCGAAGAAGAAACCTGCGATCAAGCTTCATGATGCGTCTCCTGAAAAATCCCTTGGAGCCTCGTCAATGCATCGACACCTTGCCGCCGCCGCCCGATGCCGGTTTTGGTGGCGGGGCGCTGTAAAGCTCCGGTCCCTCGGCCAGGCCCGTCAGCAGGGCGCGCAGATGAAAACCGGAATCGACAAACCGGGCATAGGCGGCCTGGAACATGTTGGGCCGCACCCGCATCGTGTTCTCGCCGCGCGCATAGGCGAACATCTTGCGCGCCAGGCAGGCGGTGAATTTGGGATTGTCATGCAGATAGCGGCCCAGATCCTCGGCGCCGTTGATGGTCGTGTCGCGAATCCTGGTCTTCAGGTCGATGACCTCGCCATTCTCGGTGGTGCGGAAGCCGCCGATGGTGTCGAAGCCTTCCAGCGTCAGGCCGACCGGATCGCTGTGATTGTGGCAGGACGCGCAGACCGGGTTGGTGGCGTGGGCCATCAGGCGCTGGCGCACCGTCTTCAGCGGGCCGCCGGTGTCGTTGATGATGGAGAAATCGACATTGTTGGGCGGATTGGGCGTGGGCTCGCACAGAAGAATGTCGGTCAGCGCCACGCCGCGCTTGGTGGGGGACGAACGGCCGGGATGGGAGAACATGGCCAGCATGCTGACCTGGGTGATGATGCCGCTGCGCCCGGCCTTGGGGTCGAACTCATAGCGCACCCAGTCGCCATTGAACGGGAACGGCACACGATAGACCGCCGCCAGGTTGCGGTTGATGTAGGTGTCGCGCGTGGTCATCAGGTCGCGCACATCGCCGTCCCTGGTCAGCGTCAGGTCCAGGACGGTCTTGAGCGTCTCCTCCTTGGCGGAATTGGCGATCGCCACGCCCCACTTGGGATAGAGCAGACTGTCCTTGGACACGGTGTCGAAGGTGTCCAGCTCCAGCATGTCGTTGAAGAAGGCGCGCATGCCTGCTTCCAGCCGGGGCGAGGCCATCAACCGGCCTGCCTGTTTCTTCAGGCCCGCTTCGGTCGACAGCGCGCCGGTCTGGGCCGCGCTGAGCAGTTCGGCGTCAGGCGTGGAATTCCACAAAAGATAGGACAGGCGCGTGGCGCGGCTGTAGGGCTCGAGCGTGTAATCCTTGCCGCCCGCATCCGGCACGGCGACTTCCTTGCGGAACAGAAAGTCGGGCGCCTGGATCAGGCTGGCGAGGCCATAGCGCATGCCGGCATAGAAATTCTTCTGCCTGGCGGCCAGCGTGTGGGCAAGCGTGATGCGGCTTTTCAGTTCGGCGTCTGTCAGAGGCCGGCGGAACAGCAGCAGGCCATAATGGGCCAGAATCTTGCCCGCGCATTTGTCGTCGGCCGCCTTTGCCCTTGCGGGGGTACAGGGCAGCCGATCGCGCAGCTTTTCGCCTGTGACCTGAACGGCGATGCTGTCCGCCATCTTGGTATAGGATTCAAACCCGGCGGGCGTGACCGACAGCACCGCGGTGCTGGCCGCCTGCAGGCCGCCGACGCGGATGGTCGGTTCGAACATGCCGCGAATTTCGATGCCGGGCCCGAAAATGTCGGCGATGGAGTTGCGATATTCGTCCTGGGTCAGGCGGCGCAGGCTGACCACTTCCGAACTGACGCCATCTGCCTTGGCGGCATCCGTGCCCGGCGCGGCCAGGGCCGCACCAGCCGCCGCAAGCAGCGCCACGCCAAGTCCCAGGACCGTCAATTTTCGCATCTGAGACCGCCCCCGCTCCCGCGGCCAAGTCCATGCGGCCGCGTTACGATTCCTGCATGATTGTTAGGCCAGGCGGCTGCGCGGGCGGCGATTTTTACAGTATTTTTACGCGGCCGCGCGCTGCGCTGCACAATCGCGGTTGCAATCGCATTGCAGCAAAACCGGCTATTGCTTCAACCGATAGGCAATCAGCGCGTCGTCCTTGCCGGTGCCAAAGCCGCCATTGCCGCCCGCGGCGATCAGCACATACTGATGGCCATCCTTGCCGCGATAGGTCATCGGCGTGGCATGGCCGCCGGCGGGAAGCTTCACTTCCCACAGCACGCGCCCGTCGGCCTCGTTGACGGCGCGGAAATACTTGTCCTGGGTGGCGCCGATAAAGACCAGTCCCCCGCCGGTCACGATCGAACCGCCGATATTGGGCACGCCCAACTGGAACGGCAGGCCCAGTCCGATGCCGAACGGCCCGCTGTTGGAGGCATTGCCCAGCGTGTGCTGCCACAGCAGCTTGCCGCTTTTCAGGTCAACGGCGGAGAGATAGCCGTAAGGCGGACGCTGGCAGGGAATGCCCAACGGGGTGCGGAAGCCGTCGAAATGCAGGCCATAGGGCGTGCCTTCCATGGCCGCGCCGCGTTGCGGCGGCTTGGGCGCGCCCTTGGCACGCGGGTCCATCGCGGTGAACAGATGCTCGCTGTCCGCCTGGGCGCGGGTGATCAGCTCGTCATAGTCGGCCATGATGTTGGAATTGACGATGACGATGCCGCGTTTTTCGTCCAGCGAGACGCTGCCCCAGTCGATGCCGCCCAACTCGCCCGGCGTTCGGATCGACGCGCCAAGACGCAGCGGCGTGTACATGCCGTCATAGCGCGCGCCCTTGAACTTGATGCGGCAGTACAGCTGGTCGAAGGGGCTGATACCCCACATGTCGGCCTCGGTCAGGCGCGGGCCCGAGAAATCCGGCATGCCGATGGAGTATGGCTGGGTCGGTGACAGCGGCTCCTCGGGAATGGTCGAGGGCGGCACCGGCCTTTCCTCGACCCTGGTCAGCGGATTGCCCGTGCGCCGGTCCAGCACGAACAGCTGGCCGGTCTTGGTGGCCTGGATCAGCGCCGGAACCGTGTGGTCGCCTTCCGGGAAATCGGCCAGCACCGGCTGGGCGGCCAGGTCATAGTCCCAAAGATCGTGATGCACCGCCTGGAAGACCCAGCTTACCGCGCCGGTCTGTGCATCCAGCGCCACAACGGCGGTGGAATAGCGGTCGGTCTCGGCGGTGCGGAACTTGCCGTAATAGTCCGGGCTGCCATTGCCCATCGGCAGATAGACAAGTCCGAGCGCGTCGTCGCCGGTGATCGGCGGCCAGCTGTTGGGCGTCGAGGCCATATAGCTCTGGCCGGGCGGCGGCGGCGCATGGTCATAGGGGCGCCCCGGATCGAAAGCCCATTTCAGCTTGCCCGTCACCGCGTCATAGCCGCGAATGACGCCCGGCGGCACGTTCACCGCCGCATTGTCGATGATATAGGACCCGATAACGGCGACACCGTTGACGATGGCGGGCGGCGAGGTGGGATTGATCCAGCCGGAGGCGAAGCGCGACAGGCCCTCGCCATCCGACAGGTCGACCGAACCGTTGTCGCCGAAATCGCTGCAGCTCTTGCCGGTCTTCGCGTCCAGCGCGATCAGGCGGTTGTCGACCGTGCCGACCAGGATGCGGGTGGGACACACGTCCACCGGCCCCGGCGCGCGATAATAGGACACGCCGCGGCACACGCCGCGCCCGCCCATTGCCGCATCTATTTTCGTGTCATGACGCCAGACCTGCCTGCCGGTATCGGGGTCCAGCGCGAAGACGGCGGTATGGGCGTCGCAGCCATACAGCAGGCCGTCGACCATCAGCGGCGTCAGCTCAAGCTGGTGTGCCGAATGCTTGTCAGGCGCATAGTCGCCGGTGTGATAGGTCCAGGCGACATCCAGCCTGTCGACATTCGCGGGCGTGATTTCGGCCAGCGGGGAATAGCGGGTCGCGCCCTGGGACTTGCCATATTCCTTCCAGTCACCGCTGCCGCCGGCGGCCACCGGCTGGAAGGTCCGCGCATCATGCTCGCCGGGCAGTTCGGCATACATCACCGCGCCGATCAAAAGAACGCAGGCGGCCAGCGCGGCGACGCGGAAGGCCGACATGTTGCGCCCCGCCGGCAGGAACAGCAGCCAGATGCCGCCCACGCCCAGAAACACCAGGCGGGGCATCAGCGCCCAGCCATCCAGCCCCACTTCCCACAGGGACCAGGCGATGGTGCCCGCGAAGACCAGCCAGTAGAGAACGATACCGCTGCCCCGCCGCTTCCACACAAGCCAGGCACAGACCAGGATCAGCAGACCGGCGATGGCGTAATAGAGCGAGCCGCCCAGCGCCGCCAGATAGAGGCCGGGCGCGGCCATGCCCAGGCCCGTCGCCACGAGTAACAGTGCGGTCAGAAGATACATGCAGCCCGGCGCCCCAATTTTCCCCGCGCGATTAATGCCGCAAAAAATCTCCGGCTCCAACAGCCCTTCGCGTTGGTGCGCCGCAACACGCCACGCTAATGCGCCTGTGCGAGCAGCGGCCTGGAATCGACCAGATAGAGTTGCAGCGTCAGGCTGACGCGGCCGTCCAGCAGATGACCGGCATAGACCTTGCCGTCCCGCAGCAGCGCCACGACGCAGTGCACATGCACCACCGGCTCGCCCGTCTTGTCGCGCACGATGTTACCGCTCATCGCGGTCACTTCCATTTCCTCGTCCAGCCGCTGGACCCGAAAAGCGTGCTTGGGATGGTCCGACTGGCCGATCAGCGCATGGTCCAGCGCACCGATCGCCGTAAAAGACGCGTCGGTCAGATGGTTCTTGCGGGCAAAATCGGCCAGGCCGCCGCGCACATCGTCGCCCTTGGCAAAGACCAGATGAAAGCGGCGCACATGCGGGTCCAGTTCGGTTGCCTTCAGGCCGGGCGCATGGCCCTCATGAATCGCAGCCTGGGGAACATAATCGGGCGGCGTTCCGGCAGCGGCGGCGCCTGGCACAAGAAACGGGAAAATCAGGCAAAGCCGGGACAATCGCATGGGGGCATCTCCTCTTGTTTTCAAAATATGGGATAAACCGGGCGCGCACCGGAGGCGCGCGGCTGGCGCGGCGTCCGGCGAAGATTATAATGGAAGAAAATCCGGCCCGTCGGAAGGCAGGCATGTGGAGGATCGTTATCCTGTTCGTCCTGGTTTGCGGTGCATGCGCCCCACCGGCGCATGCGACCAGCCAGATGAGCGGCCAACCCTATCGCATCGATGCCAGCGGGCGTTTCGTGACCGCCGTCATGATCGACGGCAAGGGGCCCTTTTCCTTCGTTCTGGACACCGCCGCCAGCCGCACGCTGCTTTACGATCATGTGCAGGCCCAGCTTGGCCTGCCCCCGTCGCAGCCGGGCGACATCACCGTCTATGGCATCAACACCACCGCCAGCGCCCTGCCCGTCATGCCGGGCGTGCTGACGGTCGCCGGGGCGCAGGTCACCGGCCTGACGCTGGGCGTGCTGCCGCATGTCGAGGTGAATACGCCCGGGGTGGACGGCATCCTGGGCATCGATGTGCTGGCGCGCTACATGCTGGTGCTGGACCGCGCCAACATGCGCTTTCTGCTGCTCGATCCCGACGGCAAGGACGCCGGGGATTTTCGCAAATGGGCCGGCATTTCCCTCAAGCCCCGCCCGCTCAGGAACATCCCCATCGACTTCTGGTACATGACGGCGGAATTCGGCGCTGTCCGCCTGAACGCGCTGCTCGACCTGGGTACCGGCATATCCATGCTCAACTGGCCCGCGGCCGAGCGGCTTGGCGTGCACAAGAAGGACTATCACACGCCCGAGGCCCTGAGCGTCGCGCTGCGCGACCTGCTGGGCACCGACGAACCGGTGGTCAAGATCACCGGCCTGACCGTGTCGCTGAACCGCCAGAGCTGGCGCAACCGCACGCTGGTCGTCGCCAACAGCGACATCTTCACCCATTTCAACCTGGACGAGGAGCCGGCCGCGATCCTGGGCGCGGACCTGCTCGGCGACAATTCCATCGCCGTCGATTTCGCCCATCGCCGCCTTTATATCGGCGACCGGTTCAGCGCCAAACCCCGCGCGGACTGAACCGGCCCGGCGCGTCAGATGCTGGAGAGGCCGGGCGTGCCGCGCCGTTCAAAGCCGGGCACGCGATACTTCTGCAGCGCCGCTTCGTCGATGTTCAGACCCAAGCCGGGATATTGCGGCACCAGGATGGCGCCATCCCGGAAGGTGAAGGGTGACTGGCCGTGGAAGATGGGCTTATAGGCGTCCCACACGTCCCAGGGAAAGGCGCCCGGCTCCAGCACGCCGATCTCCTGGATCAGCGAGCCCATCGCGGCGGAGACCTGCAGGCGGCCGGCCAGCGCCAGCCCCGTGGCCGCGTGCGGCGCGATGGGAATGCCCCAGCTTTCGCACATCGCACCGATCTTCAGCATGGTCAGCGGCCCGGCGCAGGTGCGCATTTCCGGCTGCATGATGCCATAGGTGCCCGCCGCCAGGCCGGTGCGGAAAGATTCAAGCCCATGCCAGCCTTCGCCGCCGGTGATGATGATGTTCGGCACCGCGCGGCGCAGCCGGGCGGGGCCCTCATAATCGTCGCGCGCCAGCGGCTCTTCCAGCCAATAGACGCCCACGTCGGCCAGCGCGCGGGCGGCAAGCACCGCCTGGTCGAAACTCCAAAGCCCCTTGGCGCCCGCGGTGCGATCCACCATGACGCGAAAGCCGGGCCCGCCCGCCGCCAGCATCTGGGCCGTCGCCTCGACGTCCTGGCGATAGTCGGTCCGCATCATCTGGATCTTCATCGCCTTGAACCCGGCCTGGCGAATTTGCGCCGCCTGGTCGGCCTGGGCCTTTGGCGGCACCTGGTCTTCGGGCACCGGCCAGACATAGGTGAAATAGACCGGCATGACATCCAGCCTGGCGCCGCCGAACAGCCGGCAGAGCGGTTGGCCGGCGATGCGACCGACCGTGTCCCAGATCGCCTCTTCCACCGACGGCCATTCCAGCAGGCCCTGCGCCAGATAGCCGTTGACCGCGAACAGGCTCTTGCCGGTCAAGAGGGCCGCGGCGTCGGAAACCTCGTTCAGCTTGGCGCCCAGGAAGGAATAGCCGGAGATGCCCGCATCGGTGGAGACCTTGACCACATTGTTGCGGCCCGGCGTCATCTTACGGTAGGTCGGCAGGAAGGCGTGCGCGCCATCGCGCATGGGAAGCTGGATATCGAAACTTTCGATCGCGGTGATGCGCACCGGCGCGGCGGCGCCGTCGCGGGCGAGCGCCGGGCAGGACAGTGCCGGCAACAGCGCGCCCGTGCCCGCCATCACCGCGCGGCGGCTGATGTCCCGGCGGATTGACCCTGCAACGTCTCTCATGACGAACGCTCCGGTTTTGCTCCCACCTGCACGCGCAGCTTGCCATTGGCGGCCAGATCGGCATTCCAGCCCAGCGCCTCGCTGATCCGGCGCGCGGTCTGGCAGACCTGCTCGGCCAAATCCCGCATCCGGTCATCGTCCATATAGTGCGCGGCGCTGCTGACGCTGATCGCCGCCTGGATATGACCGGTGGCATCGCGGATGGGCGCGGCCACGCAACGGATGCGGTCCTCATTCTCCTCAAGGTCGAAGGCGCATCCCCGGGCGGAATAGTCCTTCATGTTGCGAAGCCAGTTGGCCAGCGGAAACTTGTATTTCTGACGGCTGCCATGTTCAGCGTGATAGAACTGGCGCAGCCGTTCCTCCGGCTCGTCGATCAGCAGCGCCTTGCCCAGCCCGGTGGACCGCAACGGGTGCCGCTCGCCAATGCGCGAGCTGATGCCGATGCGGCGGCGGCCGTCGATCTTGTCCAGGTAAAGCGCCCGCGTGCCATCGAGTATGCCCAGATGCACGGTGTCGCCGGTCCTTTCCGCCAGCACCTCTATATACTGCCGTGCGATCTGCGGCAGGCTCATCTGGGCGCTGGCCTGGAAGCCCACTTCCAGGAGCTTTGGGCCCAGGGCATAGCCGATGCGCGGCATGAAGCTGAGATAGCGCCGTTCGACCAGCGTGGCCGCCAGCCGGTGCACGGTGCTGCGGTTCAGTTGCAGGACTTCGGTCAGCAATTGCAGGGTGGTCGCACCGGACGCGACCGCTTCGAGCACATCCAGACCGCGGAGCAGCGTCTGGCTGCCGGCAAGGTTCCTGGACTTGCGATCCTGCGGGCTGTCGCCCGGCGCGACATCAAGGCTTTCGCGCTTCATGGCGTTCCCGCGAACCGGCCAGCCGGCAGGGCCGCGCGCGGATGCCCCACCTTCGCGCCGCTTCCTGATCCCATGGGATCGACACCCGCCATCACATTCATTGCCCCAACCTACTGAAAGAAAATCATCCTCTTCTTGGCGTCCAGCAGCGATCCGTTCAGGCCCGGCACAGCGGCCTTCAAATCCGCCAGGTCCTTGAAGGGGCGCTTTTTTCGGTGCGCGATGATCGCCGCGGCCTGCTCGGGGGTCGCGTGCAGAACGGCCTGAAGCGCCTCCGCATCGCCGTGATTGACATCGACCGGCGTCATGTTCTCGAACAGGAATTCCATGACCAGGCCGAATTCATCCTGCGTGCCATTGGCGCCGCGATCGATCATGCTCTGAACCGTGTCGTGCCAGGCATTGTAGTCGCGCGGCGTGTCCATCACGACCTCAAGGCCGTGGCAGCTGGTGCAGACTTTCCCGATCGCCTGTTCGGGCGTCGTTGCCTCCGCGCCGGTGGACGGCTGACCGGTGGCCGGCGACAAACCCGCCGCCAGGATCAGCGTTCCGATCAGCCATTGCTGCTTCATGCCCATGCGCCCACAATAGCCGAGGGACCGCCGCCGACCTACTCTTTCGACCAGTCCACACCGGCATTGGGGTCCACCCCGGTTGAGGTGGCGATCAGCGGCGCCCTGCCCGGCAGGACCGGCATGTGCGGTGCCACGCCCATCTTCTCCGCCGTGACGAAATCGCCATACTCATTGCCGAACTGGTTGGACACGCGCTGCAGGTGGCCATCCTTGAATTCCATGTCGAGCTCCTTCTCGCTCATCATGGTGGTGCCGAATTCGCTGCGCGTGGTGCCGATGATCTTGCGGCTGGCGATGTCGATGATGTCGCCGGACGAGGCATAGATCGTCTTGCCGTCGATGCTGACGGTCATCCAGAACACGCCGTTGGGCGTGTCGATGGTGGCGATCTCCTTGGGGTCATCGGTGTTGCTGAAGATGTGGATCTTCTTGAAGATGCCGTCCGCCAGCCAGATTTCCTTGCCGTCCTGGGTCAGGGCGATGCCGTGGCTGGGACAGCCATGGGGAATCTTGGGGCGCGGCGTCTGGTTCCAGACCTGGCGCCAGGGCACGCTGGTCACCTCCACCGTGTTCAGGATCTTGCCGGTGCGGGTATCGGCGACCAGGAAACCCAGGAAATTGTTCTGGTTCACGTAGATCTTCGAGGAATCCTTGTTCACCACCTGCACGCGGATATTCTCGGGAAAGCGGATGGTGCGGATCACCTTGGCGGTGGCGACGTCGGCAATCGACAGCAGCTTGCCGTTGGGCGACATGAAGGCCAGCTTGCCGTCGGCGCTGAGATTGAGATTGTGCACGCCGTCGCTGCCCGGCGCATGGATGACGGCGATGAGCTTTCCGGTCCACGCATCCAGCTTGTACCAGTAGTCCTGCAGGTTGGAGCCGACGATCAGGGTCTTGCCGTCCACATCCACCTGCGGCCGCTCGCAGCATTTGCCGTCCAGCGTGGTCGACCAGACCAGCTTGTCCGTCGCCAGGTCGATCGCCGCCAGCCGGCCGCGCGCGGCCATGTAGAGCATGTTGGTGGCCGGGCTTGCGGCCACGCCGGAAATATCCTCGGGGCTCATGCTGCCGGCATAGTCCCAGACATGGATGCGCTTGACGAAGGCATAGTCATTGTCGGCATCCAGCACGACGATGCCGTCGCCATTGGGATAGATCGGCCGCTCCAGCGAGCCGGGAAGCGCGACATAGATCAGGTGCCGGGTGTGAAGCGCAAAATCGCCGCGCACCCGCTTGGGCGCACCGGGCCGGGGCGGCGGCGGCGGCATCACGATGGGGCCGCTGCCCACCACATCGGCATTGGCCGGCAAGGGCGCGGAACCCTGCGCCAGCGCGGCGGTGCAGCTTCCCAGGAACAGCAGGGCCGTCAGCCGAATGAGATTCATCTTCATCTTGCTTCCTCCAGCGGGCATCGATGCCCTGTCATGTTGGGGCGCCGCGGGTCAGCAGCCGCCCATGTGCAATGCCGTCAGGCGATCAGGTAGGGCTTCAGATAGCTGGCCAGCGCCTTGCGAATCTCGGCTTTCTGGGCGTCGGTGATCGGGCTGGCGCGGCGGCGCGGCGCCCCGCTTGCCGGATTGGCGCGCATGATCGCATCCTCGGCAAAGACGCCGCGCGCCTTGAGCACATAGTCATTGGCATGCGGCAGGGAATTGAAGGCCAGGAAGGCGCCGAACACCTGGAAGGCCTGGTCCTTGCGGCCCGCCTGATAGTGATCGAAGCTGGCCTGCAGCACGTCGGCCAGGCCGACATAAGGGCAGGTGCCGGTGAAGCCCAGCTCCATCTCCGGGAAGAAGTGCATGCCGCCGCTGCCGGAGAACACCTCCAGGCTGCCGCCGGAGCGGCGCAGGATTTGCGGCCCGTTCTCCAGCGGATCGCCCGCCTCGTCCTTGATCGCGACGATGCTGGGCACGGCCTTGCTGAGCGCGATCAGCGTGTCGACGGTGGTGTCGCCCACCGCCTGGACCATGATCGGCAGGCCGGCCGCGGCGTCCAGCGCCTTGAAATAGCTGATCACCTCGGCATCGCTGACATTCGGAGGCACGATGGAAATGATCCCGTCCGCGTTCAGGCGCTTGGCGACGCGGGCATAGGCCTGGGAATTGGCAACATTGTATCCCTTGGTCTGCACGCCCAGAACCAGCGCGGCGCGGCCCTTGACCGATGCCAGGGCTTCGGCGCCCGCAGTCCATTCGTCAACGGTCAGGCTTTCCCAGCCGCTGGCATTCTGCGGCCAGGCCATGCCCGCCACCCGGCCCTTGTTGAGGAATTCCATCTGTTTGGCCATTGCGGCCGTATCGAGCTTGTTGTCGGGCGTGCACGGCGTCCAGCCGATGGGGAAAACGCCCGCCAGTGTCTTGCCGTTGGGGGATTTGGGAAAGGCCGCTTCAGCGCCGCCCGTCGCCACCGCCATGACGCCTGCGGCCGCGCAGGCGCCCAGCAGGAAATTTCGCCGATTCTCGAACACGCCATTTTTGAACACGATGTCCAACCTCCCCGAAATTCTTTTGCGGATCTGCGCCCTTGAATGGCGGCCCTTCGTCATTCAAGCAGATTTTACCGGCAACAGCAGCCATTGCGTGCCGGCCATCGCGGCCGCCGTTTCAATAAGTGAGACGTAAGCGCCGCCGCTATTGCGTCGCGTAGGAGGGATAGACCTTGCGGCTGATCTGGGCCGCGGTGGCGCGCAGGGCCGACGACACTTCATTGCGCCACGCCGCGCTCATATTGTCGCTGGTGTCCGCCATGGAAAGCGCCGCGATGATCTGCCCGCCGGGATCATAGATCGGCACACCCACGCAGCAGATCGTCTGATAGGCCTCGCGGTCGTCGATGGAATAACCGTTGTAGCGGATATCCTTGATCTGGGAAAAAAGCTTGCGCCGGTCGGTGACGGTCTGCGGGGTCATGGCGACCAGCTCGCCCTCGCGCAGATAGTCATCCAGCCGCTCGTCCGAAAGACCGGACAGCAGGGCCTTGCCCAGCGCGCTGCAATAGGGTTCAAGCCGCGCACCGACCTGGCTGGGCACATCGACCCGCGTCGAGGTACCGACCCTGGCGACATAGGTGACCATGCCGTCTTCCAGAACGCCCAGATGCACGATGCCGCGCAAATGCGCCGCCAGATCGGCCAGCGCCGCTTCCGATGCCAGACGCACCAGATCGCCGATCGCGATGTTGCGCGACAGCGACGCCAGCACCAGTCCCGGCCGGTAGGCGCCGCGGGTGTCGCGGACCACCGCACCGATCTCTTCCAGGGTTTTCATCAAACGATGCGCCGCGGCCTTTGACAGATGCGCGCGGCGGCTGAGTTCGGCATTGGAAACCCACTCATCCGGGCCCTGAAAGGACCGCAGCAGGGCAAATGCCTTCTGGACCGACTGGTTCTTCGGAGTACCCATCGCCCTCTCCCCAAAGAGCTTGATGACTTTATCTGCAGGCACTCCGCGGCCACATCAGACGGCCTTTTCAGAGGACCTGTTCTTGTATCAATATATGACACACTATCATGATATGTGACATATCACAAGATATCCGCAATACTCGCGCATCCAGAAATTGCGTGGCACTTGCCAATTACTTGTACGCACGCCTTCCGAAGGATGGATGCCGCCCACATCGCAACGGCTCCAGTGCTTCGCAAGTCCCCGACACGGTGGCGCTGGTGCGCGCCTATTTCGCCGGGCGGGGCCGGCAGGCGGCCGAGAAATATTTCTGGAAAAACGCGCTGGCGGCGTACAAATGGACAAAGCGCGCGCCGGATCAGCCATCAGATCAGCCGTGATGCTGGGCAAAAAGACAGACCGGGGGAACGCCATGCGGAAATTCGCCATTCTTCTCGTGGGGGGGCTGTGCGCGGCCGGCGCGGCCTGGTCCGCCGGTCACGCCCAGGATGCGCCTGCATCGGGCGACTTTGCCCAGGCGATTTCCCAGTTCAACGGCACCTGCGCCTCCTGCCACGGCGACAATGGCGGCGGCGGCGACCGCGGCCCGGCGCTGCACGACAATCCGCACCTGCGCACCCTGGATGCGGAAGGCATCGCGGCCATCATCACGAACGGCCAGCGCGGCTGCCCTCCTTCCAATCTGCCCAGGGATGAGATCGCGCGGCTTGCGGCCTGGATTCATTCGATGAACATTTCGGGCCTCTCCGAGGCGCCGCCCCAGCAGGTTGCCGCGGGTGAAGCCATCTTCTTCGGCGAAGGCGGCTGTTCGGGCTGCCACATGGTGCATGGCCGCGGTGCCGCGTCGGGCCCGGACCTGTCGGCCATCGCCGCCCGCTCGACCCGCGCGGAATTGGAAAAGTGGCTGGACGATCCCACCGCGATGATGGGTGTGAAGTCCGATCCCGCCTGTCCCGGCTGGGCCTTCTGCCCGGATTTCCAATGGGCGGTGCAGGACGTCACGCTGAAGTCCGGCGAAAAGCTGCGCGGCTTCGCCCGCCGCCAGACCGAGCACCAGATCGCCCTGCAAACACTCAAGGGCGAATTGCGCATGCTCTACGCGCCGGACATCGCCAGCGTGACGCGCGAAAAACAGTCCTACATGCCGGTCTGGCACGGCAGCGCCGATCAGCGCCGCGACCTGCTGGCCTATCTGGGCACGCTGGGCGGCATCGATCCGGGCCCCATCAGCCATCCCACCCAGCCGATTTCAAAAGCCGATATCGACGCGATCATGAATCCCAGGCCGGGCAACTGGGTCACCTATAACGGCAAGCGCGACGGCAACCATTACAGCCCGCTGGATCAGATCAACACCGGCAACGTCAGGCAGCTTCAGCCGCAATGGGCCTTCGTGCCCGGCGGCGTCGGGCTGGAGGGCGAACCCGTCGTCAAGGATGGCATCATGTATGTCACCGGGGGCCCGCAGGTCTGCGCGCTGGATGCCCGGACGGGCCTTCGCATCTGGTGCAGCCCGCGCACCAACGGCGTGGGCGTGCAAAAGGCGGCCGAGCGCGCCGGAGCGCAGATCAAGATCGACTCGTCGGTGCCGGTCGGCCCCAATCGCGGCGTCGGCATTCTGGGCGACCGGCTGTTCTACACGTCCGACGACGCCTATATCGTCTGCCTCAACCGGCTGACCGGAGCGGTGATGTGGGCCCAGCCGCTGGCGGAGCCCAGCGAAAAGGGACGCATCTACACGTCCGCCTCGGTGATGGTGGTGGGCGACCTGGTGATCACCGGCATTGCCGGGGGTGACGGGCCGATGCGCGGCTTCATCGTCGCCTATCATGCCGATACCGGCAAACAGGCCTGGCGCTTCTATACCATTCCCAAGCCGGGCGAGCCGCCATCGGAAACCTGGAAGGGCCGCGCCCTGCCGACCGGCGGCGGCGCGACATGGGAAACCGGCTCCTATGACCCGGAGACGGACACACTGTTCTGGGCGGTGGGCAATCCCTATCCCGACACCGATCCGTCGGAGCGCGGTGGCACCAATCTCTACACCAACTCCGTCGTCGCGCTGGATGCCAGGACCGGAAAGCTGAAATGGCATTATCAGTTCGTGCCCTATGACACCCATGACTGGGACGCGACCGAGCCGATGGTTCTGGTCGATACCGTCTGGAAGGGAAAGCCGCGCAAGCTGCTGATGACCGCCCAGCGCAGCGGCGTCTTCTATGTGCTGGACCGCACCAACGGCCAGTTCCTGCTGGCCAAACCCTTTGTGAAGAAGATCACCTGGGTGGATGGCTTCGATCCAAAGACCGGCGCGCCCAACCTGGTGCCGGGCAATGTGCCGACCGAGCAAGGCGTCAAGACCTGCCCGGGCGTGCGCGGCGCGACCAACTGGTATCCCACCGCCTTCGATCCCAAGACAAGGCTGTTCTATGTCATGGCGGCCGAGGATTGCGGCATCTATCGCAGCAAGGGGCGCATCTTCGGCAACAATCCCGATCCCACCGAGCCGGGCCTGCGCCTGGTGCGCGCGCTCAACATCGAGACCGGCGACATTGTCTGGGAAAAACCCATGCCCGGGCCGCAGGAAACCGACTATTCGGGCGTGCTGGCGACCGGCGGCGGGCTGGTCTTCCATGGCGATGTCGGCGGCGACTTCGCCGCGGTCGACGCGCGCAGCGGCAAGACCCTCTACAACTTCCGCACCAACGACAGCTGGCGCGCCACGCCCATGACCTACACGGTCGATGGCCGCCAGTATGTCGCCGGCATGGCAGGCCAGGTGCTGTGGTCCTTCGCGCTTGGCTACAAATAACGGAGATCGGGCATACACGCCGGAGCAGATCCGGTTCATCCAGAACCTGAAAATGGTCAACAACATGGAGAACCTGATCTCCGAGAACCTCTACATTTTCGAGGAGCCGGAGCTGAAGAGCATCGGCGATGCGGTGCAGGAAATTCTGGATATCTATGCACGCGACGTGTTGTGCATTCCCCAGCGGCTGTATGTGACCCAGTCCTGGTCGCTGACCAATCCGCCCGGCGTGGGCATGCACGGTCATTCCCATTCCAACTCCATCCTGTCGGGATCGCTCTATTACTGCGAACTGCCGCAGCCGCCCGCCGGCATGATCTTCACACGCCATGTCACCTATCAGCAGATCGACCTGGCACCCGAGGCGGAACGGCGCAATGTCTACAATTCGCCCATCACCCGTATCATTCCCAAGCAGAATGACGTGATCCTGTTCTCGTCGCGCCTGACCCACATGGTCGAGCAGAACAACACCACACAGCCACGCCACGCGATCGCCTTCAACACCTTCGTCAAGGGCAAGCTGGGCAAGTATCGTGACGTTTCGGAACTGACGCTCTAGGCCATGCGGAACCCGCTGACATTGCTGCTTCTTGGCGCCGGGCTGGCCATGATGGCCGCGGGCGGCGCCGCGGCGCGGCCGCGCGACGATGTGCTGGCGAACGCCTTCCGCTGCGCCCCCATCGGCGATGCCCGCACCTGGCTGGACTGCTATTACGGCGCGGCACAGCCGGTGCGCGCCGCGCTGGGCCTGCCGCCAGTGCCCGCCAGCCAGTCGGCCCTGGCCGCCAATCCGCCCGCGGGCAATCCGGCCACCGCCGATCTTCTGCTGCGCAACCAGGTCATGTCGCAGGCCGTGCAATGCGCGGCCCAGCCCGACGAACGCCAATGGCTGTCCTGCTATTATGCAGCGGCGGTCGCGGCGCGGGCGCGATTGGGTCTGGACCGGGGTGGCAGCCAGGCTGGACCGGCGCCCATCCAGCCGCTGGGCCAAACTGCGGCGGCGCAAAATCCCATGCCAGCCTATGGCAGCGGCGATCCGGATTTTCCGCTGCGCATGGCGTCCTACAGCTTCGACAGCCAGGGCTATTTCACGGTCAAGTTGAGCAACGGACAGGTATGGCGGCAGGTCAATGGCGACACCAGCTATGCCCATTGGAAGGAACCGGCCGGCCATTACCAGGTCAGCCTGAGCCGCGGCTTCCTGGGCAGCCGCAATATCGCGGTCAAGGGCGAGCCGGGCCTGTTCCGGGTGCGTCAGCTGAACTGACCGGGACCACGCCGCCTATACCATCGCGCCGGCGACGCCCAGAATGGCGCGGAAGATGTGGTTCACGTCCTGGGGCGTGCCTTCGGCCTGCACCTGCGCCAGCCGGGGTGACAGGTCGCAGCCTTCCGCGATCTGCTGCGTCGCCGCCGTGGCGGCATCGATATCCCGCGGCGTGGTGGCGACAACGACGAAAGACATGTTCTGCGTCTGCTGTTGCAGCAGATGGCCGCCGTTGAACAGATTGTCGACATAAAGGACATTGCGGACACCGAAGTGCCGCTCCATCCGGCGCACCATCATCCGGGCATGGCGCCGGTCCCGCACGTTGCCGCCGACGCCCGCCAGCAGGAACAAGCCGCCGTCATGGCTTTGCACAAAGTCGGAAAAGGCCGGATTGCCCCGCAGCGCGTTCAGATGGATCGCGGCATAGACCTTGGCGATGGTGAAATAGCTGAGGGCCAGCAGGATCGCAGCGGAAATATCCACCAGATAATAAGTGTAGCTGACGAAATAGATCGTCACCGCGATGAAGCCGGTCTGGAGTACCGCAAACAGGCTGTTGATCCAGCGCTGATCCAGCCGGAAAATGAAGACACCCGCCAGCGCCAGGATGGAGGCGATCGACAGCAGCGCCGTCATCCAAACCGGAATGGTGCGCAGGTAAGTGCCCGACTTCATGTCATCCATCGCCGTGGCCAGGATGGTGTTGTCGTCGGTCAGGGCCGAGGCCGCCGTGCCCTTCAGCGATCCCAGGCCGACGGCGGTGGTGCCAATCAGGATGAAGCGGCCCTTATAGCGGTCCAGCCGCGCCGGATCGCCCGAATCCAGGTCCGCCAGCGCGTCGGCGAAGGACCGATGGGCATAGTCGCCGCGCTTGTTGCGCCAGTTCAGGATCATGCCATTGGGAAATTCGCCCGGCACGATATCCGGCTGAACGCCGCCCGCTTCCAGTGCGCGCAGTGGCAGTGAGGGAAAGGCAAAGCCGGCTTCCTCATGCCAGGGATCGAACCGGCGCACCGCCCCGTCCCGGTCGACCCGCAGATTGTTGAATCCCAGCCGGCCATAGGCCGCCGGAAAGGCCGGCGCCAGAATGGCGATGGGGCGGGCGGCCTTGGCACGGTCGCGCAACTGCGCCCCGGCGAAACGGGTAATGGCAACCTGGCTCAGGCCGTCATTGGCCGGATTGAGGCGCGTGATCGGAAGCACCACATTGGGCGTGTGCGCCAGCACATCCTGAAAGATCGCATCGTCATCGGGGTGATCGCGGTCCGGGTCGCTGAAAGTCAGGTTGACCAGGATCGAACGCGCGCCGGCGTCGGACAGGCCGGCGATCATCTCGGCGATGACCGAGCGCGGCCAGGGCCAACGGCCATGATCGGGCGCCATCAGTGCCAATGAGCGTTCATCGATATCGACAATCAGGATGGACGGGTCCGGTTTTGGACTGGACAGGCGCATCCGCACCGCCAGGTCCAAGCTGGAGCTTTTCACGCCCGGCGTGGCCAGCGACCAGGCCAGATTGACCAGGATCGCGGCAATGAAAACGCCCGCCAGGCCCAGATAGAACAGGGTCGGACGGCTGCGCGCCTGGTCGCCAAGCCGCCAGATCGCATGCCGCAAGGCGCTGATCGCGGGCCAGGACGGCAGCGCGCTCACTGCATGCCCCGGATGCGCGCGGCGGCGGGCGATGGCACGGCGGCAGCTTCCAGATCGGGCGTCGCCGCTTCGGCCAGTGCCGCGATCCGGTCTTCGGGCGCCGGATGGGTCGAAAACAGCAGCGCGGTGTCGGGATCGCCGGGCTTGAGCGCCGCAAGCTTCTCCAGCACCGAGATCATGGCCGAGGAATCGTATCCCGCCCGCGCCGCGATCACGACACCGTCACGGTCCGCTTCGAATTCCGCGGACTTGTCCAGCCCGCGCGCGATCAGCCGGGTGCCAAGGTCCGCGACCAGGCTGGCGGTCTTTTCCGGATTGTCGCCCAGCGCCGTATTGCCGGCCAGCGCGACGAGCTTCTGCTGCTGGATCACCTTCCACTGATGGCGGCGGTTCACATGCGCGATTTCATGGGCCAGCACCGCCGCCAGCTCGTCCTCGCTGGACAAAAGCGCATAAAGGCCGCGCGTGATGACAACGATGCCGCCGGGAAAGGCCATGGCATTGACCGAAGGCGTGTCCAGAACGGCAAAGCGCCAGGGAACGTCCTTGCGCTCCACCTGCCGGGCCAGGTTGCGGCCGACAAGATTGACGTAATTCTGCACCTTGGGATTGCGCCAGACCGGTGCGGCACCCAGCACCGTCGCGGCAATCGCATCGCCGGACTGGACTTCCTCCTGCGTGCCCTGGTTGCCCGCAAGGCCGGACACCTGGCCAAGCAACCCGCCAAGCCCGCCTGCAGCAGTCTTGTCCTGATCGGTGCCGGATTTGCTGGCATCGCCGAAATTGGGCAGTTGAAAGGACTGGGCGCGCGCGGGCGGCGGCGCAAGAAGCGCCAGCCCGAAGGCCAGCAGCGGCGCGGCGAATCTGGCGCCCCTGTTCATGGCCGCACCCGCTGCGAGGCCGATGCGCGCAGATAGGCGATGCGCCGTGTTTTCAGCTTGCCGGCCCTGGCGAATTTTTCCGCCGCCGCCTCACTGACCGCCTGGCGGGCAAGCGCGGCGACCGCCGCATCATCTGGCTTGGCGCGCGCCAGATCGGCCGCATCCAGCCCGCGCCCACCCGAAGCGCTGACCACATTCTTCGAGCCGGTGCGCCCACTGGCCAGCGCCGCAACCTGGCTTGCCGATCCGCCGCTGCCCAGCGACAGGCTGCTCAGTTTCAGCCAGCCTGTCTTGCCGCCGCTGCGCACATGCGCCCAGAAGCCCTTGCGTTCGAAAATGTCGGCGGCGGCCCCGGCTTTCAGAGCCGTGACGGTGGATGCCGATGTGGCGGGCCTGGACAACAGTTTTGTGGCGGCGCGAATCCGGGCGGGCTCTGCCGACGCCGCGCCCGCACACAGCATCAAACAGGCAAAAATCGCGCAAATCCGCAAGGCCGCGGCCCTGGACACCCTTGTCGCCTCCCACACTGTGATTCCGATTGTGCGGGACGCGGGAGGCCCTGTCGATACCCGGCCGGCGCCGGCGCAAAAAGACGGCCACGCCCGTCTGATGGGAGGCGTGGCCGTTCCAGGTAAAAGCCATCCCCGGTCGGGGAACGGGTCTGGCTACATCTTGAACCGCAGGCCGACGCGATACACCCGGCCCAGATAGTCGAAATAGGCGCGGTTGGTCATCGGATAGGCCGGGCTGTTGTTGCCGCCCGGGCCGTTGGCCACCAGCGGCGGATCGGTGTTGAAGATATTGCGCACCGACAGGAAGGCCTGGGTATCGGCGCCCATGGCGTCGAAGTCATAGGTGACCGAACCATCCATGAAGAACGAGCCGTCGATCTCGTTCATGTTGGCCGTGCGGTTTGCCAGCGTGGATGTCGGGCAGCCGGTGGTGCAGACGATCCATTCATTGGCATACTTGCTGGCACTCACGCCGCGGCCCAGCAGGAAGAAGGTCCAGGGATCGGTGTGATAGGTGCCGCTGACGCGCCATGACCAGGTTGGCGTGCCGCCAAAGCCGCTGAGCGTGCCCGCCGCATCGGTCGGCGGCGCGATGCCATTGTTGGTGTAGTTGCGGATATAGTTGGTGGCCAGCGCATTCAGGGTCAGGTCGCCCGGAATCTCGCCGAACCAGTCCAGATCCTCAAGCGGCACCTGGTAGGTGATATCGAAGTCGATACCTTCCATCTTCTGGGTCGAATAGTTGATCGGCCGCAGGTCGATGAAATTGATCGTGCTGCCGACGGTATTCGGACCGCGGGTCACCCCATCCGCCCAGCGGATATTGGCGCAGTTGCCCGCCAGACCCTGGACGTAACAGAGATCGGCGACGTCCTGGGCCTGGATGGTGCCGATCGCGCCCTTGATGTTGATGTTGAAGTAGTCGACAGACGCCGCCAGACCCGGAATGAAGCTGGGCGTCAGCACGATGCCGCCGCGCTGTTAGCCGCTTCGGGGCTCAGGTTCGTGCTCGGTCAGGTTGCTGCACGAAGGTGTAGGAGGTGTTGTTGATCACCACCGTAGTTCGTGCGCCGCGCCCGTGGCGGAACAGTCAGTTCAGGTTGGGCGCACGGATGTCATGGCTGTAGGTCACGCGGAACTTGATGTCGTCGATGGGCTGGTAGTTGGCGCCCAGTTCCAGGTGTTGACGCCGCCCGAGGTGCTGTAGGCGGTGTAGCGAATGGCGCCGTTGACATCGAGGCTCGGCCAGCGGCACGACGGTTTCGAGGTAACCTTCCGCCACCGAATAATGGCCCTTTGGTCACCAGGTAGTTGCCGAACCGCCAGCCCGAATTCGTACTGGGGCTCGACAAAGCCGTTGATCGATTCCAGGCGCCATTCCGCACCGAAGGCGACCGAGACCGGACCGGCCCAGGTCGAGATCGGGTTGCCTGGCGTTGAGCGCCATTGCGACCTGCTCGTTCAGACGCTGCAGGCGATAGGGCGTGCCAGGACATAGCTAAGGCCTTTCTGGAAGTCGGCATCGCTCTGCATGCCGCCATTCACACCGATGCGCGACAGCGGTGAGCAGCCATTGCCCGGCGCGGACAGGCTGGAACGGCACACAATGGTGCCGGCCGGCACGCCCAGCGCGTTGCCGGCGGGGTGCGGACACCGCATCCTGCGCCGCGGCAGGCGGGCATTGTTCCAGCGCGCTTCCTGCTCCCGCGTGTTGGTCATGCTGGCCTGGGCAAACAGGTTCCAGGTCCAGTCGGTGTCAGGTTGGTGTTGCCATCCAGGCCAAGCGCGAAACGCTGGGCTTCACGGCCATTGCGGCTGCCCGACTTGGGGAAGCCCGCATTGGTCGAGCCCATGATTGAGCGACTTCCAGATTGTTCTGCGGCCATAGTCGCGAATGCTCTGCGGCAGGAAGGCGTTGTCCGACTGGATGGTGATGCCGCCCACTTGCGGAGGCTGCATGTAATAGCTGCGGCCCTTGAAGCGCGTGACGGACGCCTCGGCCCACAGTTCAATGTCGTCGGTCAGGTAATATCCGGCGCGCCCGAACAGGCTTTCGCGGATTTCTCCCGAAGCCAGCGAGTCGGTGCCGCCATAATTGTCCTGGGTCACCGCGGTGTCGCCGCCGATCATCCAGGGACCCGACACGGTGCCGAAGGCCAGGTTGTTCACCGCGCCATTGACGCCGAAATAGGTGCCGCGCAACTGGGTCGACTTGGCCCCGCCATTGGTCACCGAGTTCAGCACCAGGCCGCCGGGCGTGACCTCGCTTGCGCCGATGCCCTTCTGGATCAGGTAATAGGGCTGGCCGTTGGTCGCCGTATAGGCCGGGTTCTGAATCTTGAAGTAGCCCTGCTGGTTCCATTTCGGGTTGTAGTCATAGATGCCCTGGATCTGGGTCCATTCGCCCGACAGCAGCACATGCATCTTGCCGCCCAGGAAGTCGCCGCCATAGGTCAGGTTGGCCTTGTAGCTGGGCTGCAGGCCGTTATAGGTCTCGCCATACTGGGCAGTGCCCTTGAAGCCGGTGAAATCCTTGTCGAGGATGAAGTTGACGACACCGCCCACCGCGTCCGAGCCATAGTCGGCCGAGGCGCCACCGGTCACCACGTCAACACGCTTCACCAGCTGTTGCGGGATGGTGTTGATGTCGACCTCGCCGGTCGAGGCCGAAGCCGGGGTGCGATGGCCGTCCAGCAGGACCAGGGTGCGGTTGGCGCCCAGGCCGCGCAGGTTCAGCGCGGCGACGCCGGCCAGACCGTTGGACAGGCTGCCCGCCGTGGTGTCGGGCTTGGTGCTGCTTTGCAGGGCGGGCAACTGGTTGACGAATTCGGTCAGGTTGGCCGGCGCCTGGGCGTCGATCTGGTCGGCGCCGATCACGGTGACGGGGGTTGGCGCATTGTAGCCGTCGCGCACCACGCGGGTGCCCGTCACGGTCACCGCTTCCATCGGCACATCGGCGGCCGCGACCTGTGTCGCGGCCTGCTGGGCGGCGGCGTCATGTGCCCCAAGCCCCAGGGCGGCTAGCCCGGCGGTCGCCATGGCATATTTGCGGAAAACGGAAAGGACAGAACCTTTCGTCGACTGAAATTCACTACGCATCGGACTCCCCCGTTAAAACAAAGAGTCCTGGATACGTTCCCCCTACCCCACGTCTTATGTATCGGCGGCGGCGCTGCACTTGCATGCAGACCGCGCGAGGCCGTCTTTGACGGTCCTCTGGATTCACGCGTTGCGCCACGCTCCACGCGGCCACTTCACGTTTTGACCCAAACAAAACCTGCTCAATTGTTCGTGCGTTGAACGGGCTGTTTGACGTCACGCTTCATCAGCAAAAGATTCGTAACAGAATGCTGGTTGCGCTTCTCATCAATCTCGAAGAGCATTCCGACGAATTGATTGAATATCTCGCGTGAATGCGCGCAGCTGTGTTGGATTCCGTTTCAACATCGTTTGATGCATAGGGGGTATATACTTTTGTTTACATCCAACGTGTCGACGCTCGATACAACAGATTACCGGCTTCTTCGCGAACTGACGCGCGATGGCCGCGCCGCCGATGTTCTTCTTGGCGAACGCATCAATCTTTCCGGCACCGCCGTGTCGCGCCGCCGGCGCACAATGGAAGAACGCGGCATCATCGCCGGCTATAGCGCCAAGCTGGACATGTCGTCGCTTGGCTTTCATGGCGTGGTGATGGTGTCGGTCGAACTCAACTCCCAGGCCGAGCATGTGCTGGTGGAATTCGAGCGCCAGGTGGTGAAGTGCCCGTCAATTTCCTATTGCGGTTTTGTCTCCGGCGACACCGATTTCATGATCATGATCCACGTCAATTCCTTCAACGACTATGACGGCATCTACCGGCGCGAACTTTCCAGCCTGCCGCATGTCGCCAGGATCCGCTCCAGCTTCGTGCTGCGCGAGGTCGCGCGCCGTTCGACCCCGCCCGTGGTGTTCGATGGCATGAAGTAGCCGGGCCCGCTGTCCGCGGCCGGACATGGTCTGCGGATGTGTTCCGGCAAAGCGGCTATCGGGGGATCGGGTCTTGCAGGCGGCGAGGCCGGGTGGCGGACAGGGTGGGATTCGAACCCACGGTACGCTTGCACGTACGCCGCATTTCGAGTGCGGTGCCTTCAACCACTCGACCACCTGTCCGCCGGCGGTGATAAGGGAGGGGCCCGGCCAAGGCAAGTCGTTTTACGGGCTGCAAAACCGCTTCCCGCCGGGCGCGGGGCCGGGAGCGGCCAGCCAGAGGATATTCCCTCAGGCCAGGGCCGCCCGGACCGCCTTTTCGATGGTCGCGGGCGGGGTGTCGCCCTGCCAGATTTGCAGGATGCGCCCGTCGCGGCCCACCAGCATCTCGACCGGCAGGCCCAGAATGCCGCCAAACCGCTCCCCCAGCCGGGCGTCGCCCATCACCACCGGGTAATTGACCTTCAACCGGACGGCCGCCGCCCTGGCGTCGTCGCTGGAATCGTCCATCGAAATGCCGATGACCTGAAAGCCCCTGCCGCCCCATTGCGTCTGCCAGGCGCGGAAATGCGGGATCGCGATCACGCAGGGCGCGCACCAGCTGGCCCAGAAGTCGACCAGAATCACCTTGCCCTTGTAGCGGGCCAACTCGACCGGCTTGCCGTCCAGACCGGGGCGCGCGAAGTCCGGCACCGTCATGCCGGGCTTGAGCTTCTGCGGCACCGCCGCCAGCGCCCGGCCCGCGAATGCCAGCGCCGCGGCACTGCCAACAAAAAACCGACGCTGCATGTCTATTGGCCCCGCACCACCGGATAACCCTTGTCCACCCAGTCCTGGCCGAAATTGTCCGCGATATAGAGCGCCTTGAGCTTGGTGAAGCCCATCGCCTTCAGCGCGGTATAGGCCGCACCCATGTTGGGGCAGCGGTTCCAGGGGCAGCAGCCGCAATAGATCACCAGCGGCGCATCGCGGGGCAGCGCTTCGACATGGGTCTTCAGGCTGGTCAGCCCGTCTTCGCTGCGCCCCGGCCCGGCATAGACGGCGCCGGGAATATGCGCCTGCTCGTAAAGCTTGCTGAATCCGACCTGCAGGATGGTGGGCGGAGTCCCATTCATCTCAGCAGCCAGTTCGGCAGGCTGGATCAGGGCGGCGGCAGGAATGACATCGGTCTCGGCGGCGCGCACCGTGCCAGCCAGAAGCGGCGCGGCCAGCATCGCAGCGCGGCCAGCATCAGCAGCGCGGCGCACAGATTGCGAGCGATGAACGGCCCGGTCATGGAACCTCCCTGGTTGGGATAAGTATAAAACTGGGTGACGTTCGCCAAACCGCCTGGTCATTCGGACCCCGCGCGCCAGGGATTACTGGTCATGTCAGCCGGTTCACCGGCCTTCGCACCAGGCGGTGGGCCAGAACGGCCGCCGCGGCCTGCATCTGTGCGGCAAAGCCATAGGCGGGTTGATCACCAGCAAGCCGGCCGGGTCATGCGCCCGATGCCGGAGCGACCGCGATCTCCACCGTTACGGCCTTGGCCACGCCCGCTGCCAGCACTTCGCCGACAAAACTGTCGACGGCGCTTTGCGACTTAGGGATACCAGACCAGATAGATCCCGTTGGCGAATTTGCGCACCGCCGCCGCCTGGGGCGCGCGCCAGCATTTCAAATTCGTCCACCGCCTCGAAAGGCGGATCGATCACGATCAATCCGCGCCGCGAAGGCGGCGGCACCAGCTTGACCATGCGCCCATAGCCGTCGCCCGTTTCGGTCACCGCGTTGCGGAAGGGCGCCAGCACATCCATCAGGATCGCCGCCTCGTCGGGGTGCTTTTCGATCGCGGCCAGCCGGTCCTGGGGGCGCAGCAGTTTCGCCGCGATCAGGGGCGAGCCGGGATAGCGCTGGCTGCCACATTCGCGCACCACGTCCAGATAGGCGCCCAGCGCGCCATCGGCGGCGGCGATGTCGGCCAGCCGGGCGATGCCCCCTTGCGCCTCGCCCGTCGCCTGCGGCGCGGCATCGCGCAGGTCATAGAGCCCGCGTCCGGCATGGCTGTCGATCACCGAGAAACCGGTGTCCTTCTTCTTCAGGTGCGACAAGATCGCGACCAGCACGACATGCTTGACCACATCGGCGAAATTTCCCGCGTGATAGCCGTGACGGTAGTTCATGCCGAAATCGTCTCCAGCGAACGGCCATGGGTGCGCGGACCCCAGATGCCGATCGCCAGCGCCACGACGGCCATGCAGCCGGCGATGAACACGAACACCCCGCCCGCCCCCGCCGCGCGCAGGATCGCGGCAATGACGAAGCTGGAAAAGATCGTCGCCAGCCGCGAGAAGGAATAGACGAAGCCCACGCCGAAGGCGCGGATGCGGGTGGGATACAGTTCCGGCTGATAGCCGTGATAGGCGAAGGACAGGATGTTGTTGGCCAGGGTCAGCGCCACGCCGCAGCCGACCACCGCCGCCATGCCGCGCGCCTGGGCGAACAGCAGGCCGAAGCCCGCGATGGCAAGGGCCGCGCCGACGATCAGGTGCTTGCGCTCCAGATGGCCGGTGAACCAGAAACCCAGCAGCGGGCCGATGGGCGCGGCAATGGCAATAATGAAGGTGTAAAGCAGGCTGGTGGTGACTTCGATGCCCTGGGACACCAGCAGCGTGGGCACCCAGGCGGCAAAACCGTAATAGCCGGCGGCCTGGAACAGGTTGAAGACGATCAGCATGATCGTGCGGCGGCGATAGGGCGGCGTGAAAATCTCCGCCAGCGCGCCACGTCCGGATGCTTGGGGCGGCGTGGCAATCGGCGCGGGCGTCCAGCCGGGCTGTTCCAGCCGCGCTTCCAGCTCCCAGCGCGCCACGATCTCCTCGGCTTCCGCGCCGCGGCCCCGCGCCGCCAGCCAGCGCGGGCTTTCGGGCAGCCGCCGCCTGATCCACCAAACCACCAGCGCGCCCAGCGAACCGGCGATCACCACCAGGCGCCAGCCATCAAGCCCAAAACCACCAAGCCCAAAATAAGTGTGCGGCACCAGCAGCCAGCCCAGCAGCGCCGCCACCGGCACCGCCGCGAACTGGATAATGTTGGAAAAGGCAAAGGCGCGGCCGCGCAAGGACGGCGGCACGAGCTCGGCAATATATGTGTCGATGGTCACCAGTTCGACACCCACGCCGATGCCGCAGACAAAGCGCCACAGGTTCAGGCCGAAGGCGTCGGTCTGGAAGGCCATGACCAGGCTGGCCACGGCATACCAGACCAGCGACCAGGTGAAGATGGCCCGCCGCCCCAACCGGTCCGCGACAAAGGCAAAGCAGAAGGTGCCCACGAACAGGCCGGCGAAGAAGGCGGCGACAAAGCCGGCCACGCCAGTGGTGCCGAACAGGCCCGGTGTGGTGGTGGTCAGGATCTGCGCCTTGACCAGCCCCGGCGCGACATAGGTGCCCACGAACAGGTCGTAGAATTCGAAGAACCCGCCCAGCGACAATAGGGCGATGCGCCACCAGGTGCCGCGCGTGGCCGGCAGCGCCGCCAGCCGGGCGGCAATGTCCTGCGGCTTGTCCTGTGACACGCTCATGGCCCGGCCCGTTTCATCCCCGCAGGCTTATAGCGGATTCGGGCGGCCTTCGGCGCTTTCATCGCATTTGCGCGGGCGCGGCCCTGTGCCATGCTGGCTGGGTCCAGCCACCGGAGTTCCAGAATGCCCAACACAGAAAACCTGCGTGGCAAGACCGCCCTTGTTACCGGCTCGACCAGCGGAATCGGCCTGGCCGTGGCCCGTGCGCTGGCGGCCGAAGGCGCCAATGTGATGATCAATGGCTTCGGCGAGGCCGATGCGATCGAAAAAGAGCGCGCCGGACTGGAAAAGGATTTCGGGGTCAAGGCGCTCTATAGCGGCGCCGACATGACCAAGCCGGACGAGATCGCCGCCATGGTGGCCGCCGCCGAGGCCGGGCTGGGCGCGGTGGACATCCTGGTCAACAATGCCGGCATCCAGTTCGTCTCGCCGGTGGAGGATTTTCCGCCGGAAAAATGGGACGCCATCATCGCCATCAACCTGTCGGCAGCCTTTCACGCGGTACGCGCCGCGGTGCCCGGCATGAAGGCGCGCAAATGGGGCCGCATCATCAACACCGCCTCGGCCCATGCGCTGATCGCCTCGCCCTACAAGTCGGCCTATGTCGCCGCCAAGCACGGCATCGCCGGCTTCACCAAGACGGTGGCGCTGGAAACCGCGGCGCATGGCATCACCGTCAACGCCATCTGCCCCGGCTATGTCTGGACACCGCTGGTGGAAAAGCAGATCCCCGCCACCATGCAGGCGCGCGGGCTGACGCGCGAACAGGTGGTCAACGATGTGCTGCTGGCCAGCCAGCCCACCAAGCAGTTCGTCAGCGTGGAGGAGATCGGCGCACTGGCGGTCTATCTGTCGGGCGAGATGGCGCGCTCGATCACCGGCACGCTGATCAGCATCGACGGCGGCTGGACCGCCGCCTGACGCCTTATTCCGTATCCAGCATTTTGGCGTAAAATACCTGTCCGTCGAACACCGGCGGGGCATAGGGCGCGATGGGCACAAAGCCGAAGCTGCGATAGAGCGCCTGCGCCGCGGTCAGCTGCGCCAGTGTGTCCAGCTTGACCTGGCGATAGCCGGCGGCGCGCGCCGCATCCAGCACGGCAACCAGCAGCACGCGGCCCACGCCGCGCCCGCGCGCCGCATCTGTCACATACATGCGCTTGATCTCGCCGCTGCCATCGGCCAGCGGGCGCAGCGCCACACAGCCCAGCGCGGTCCCGTCATCGCCGCGTGCGATCAGCAGCGCGCCCCGGGGCGGGGCATAGTCGCCCGGCAGTCCCGCAAGCTCGGCGGCAAAGCCCTGGCGTGACAGGTCGATGGACAGGAAAGCCGCATAGGCGCGAAACAGCGCCGCGACCGCGTCCAGCGCATCCTGCCCCGACTCGATGTGAATGCCGCTCACCGCACGCCCCATAACCGCTGCCATTGAAGGCGCGTTCCCATTTGTGGCGCAAGCGGGGCAATCGCATGGCCGCCCTTCGCCCCGCGCTGCCACGCCATACTTTGCGACAGCGCCTGACGGGAACCTGAACCGGGGTGTCAGGGTTGGTTCAGGGCCAGCCTCATAGCCTGCTTCCCGGAAATTCAACGAAAGGTCTTTGTCATGAAACGCTTTATTACCGCTGCCGCCGCCCTGGCCATGCTGGCCGCCCCCATGGGCTCGGCCTTCGCCCAGGGTTACAGCCGCCATGATGATCGCAACGATCATCGCCCCGGTCCGGCCATGCAGGCTCCCGACCGTCACAATGACTATCGTGACGATCATCGCGACAACCGCCGCGACGATCACCGGGACAATTACCGGCCGGGCCCCGACAATCATGCCATGAACGGCAACGCCTATGCATACGGCCATGCCAAATGGCATCGCTGGGGCCATATCGACCGCTCGGACTGGAACCGGGGCAGCAGGGTCGACTGGCAGCGCCATCACCTGGACCGTCCGCGGAACGGGTATGAGTGGCGCGAAGTGGACGGCAACTTCGTCCTGGCGCTGGCCGCCACCGGCATGATCGCCACGGTCATCGCGGCGAGTCATTAATTAGACCCCCCTCCGTCACAAGCCGGGTCTGTGACAAAACAATAAAAAGGGCGGCTCCGTCACCGGGGCCGCCCTTGTTCCTTGCAGAATGCGAAATGCTACTTCAGGTCGGCCGCCACCGCGTCGATGCCCGCCTGCGAACAGATCTCGTCCTTGTCGGCGCCCACCGCGCCCGACGACGCCACCGCCCCGATCGTTTCGCCGTGATACTTGATCGGCACGCCACCGCCCACCGTGGTCAGGCCGCGCACATTGGGCATGGCCGTTCCCAGCGTGCCGCCCCGCGCCTTGGAAAAATTCAGAGACGTGGCGAAGCGGTTGGCCAGCGTCAGGGCGGTATAGGCCTTGTCCTGTGCCAGGTTGATGGTGTGGGGGCCGGTCTGGTCGTCGCGCAGGAATGCCTTCATCGTGCCGCTGCTGTCCACCACCACCATCGTGGTGTGATAGCCCAGCTGACGGCACTTTTCGATCCCGGCCCGGGCAATCTTCTCGGCCATGTCCAGCGACATTTCATGGGTGGTCACGACGCCCTTGGCGCCCACCACCGGCGGATAGGAGGCCGGCGCGGGCAGCGGCTGGGCCGAGGCGGCAACCAGGGCCGGCAGCGCCATCGAAGCGGCGGCCAGGAACAGAACAGACATGCGCATGAAGGGCTCCCCTTATTATCTTGTGCCCCGACGCTAGGACATCGCCCCGGCAAGTCAAGCGGCCACGCGCCGGACTGATATTTCAGTTGGTGACGTTTCCTTGTCCGCCATGCGACAGCGGCTGCCCGAATTCCGCTCAGGCTGGCGAGCCCGCAGGCAGAAATTCGCGCGCACCGATGCCAGTGTCATTTTGTCCACCGCATTGGTGTGCAGCGCAACACATCTGTTGCCAAGCTATCATCAAAGTCATGAACTTCCCTTGATACGCGGTCCCCCGAAAACCGCACGCGCTTGGTGCGCGCGCGGGAAACTTTCTCGCACGGGGGACTTCATGTCGAACTCTTGGACTCAACTGGCGCTTGGGACACGGCTGGCGCTCGGCGTCTCGATCTCGGCACTGGCCATCACCATGGCCCCGCCATCGGCCATTGCGCAGGTGACCACATCGGGTGTGCGCGGCACGGTCATGGGTGCCAGCGGCATGCCGGTAGAGGGCGCCATCATCACGGTGACCGACACGCGCACCGGCATTCGCCGCAGCACCGTCACCAGCGCGGGCGGCCAGTTCGACATGCGCAACCTGGAAGTCGGCGGCCCCTATACGGTGCAGGCGGAAAAGGCCGGCGAACAGCCCACCCTGGTCAACAATGTCCTGCTCAACCTGGGCCAGGTGACAGACCTGACGCTGTCGCTGACCGGCGCGCAGGCCGCCGAACAGGTGGTGGTGAGCGCCTCGCGCCAGAATACCGCGCAGGTCGCCATGGGCCCCTCGGCCTCCTTCGACCTGGACACGCTGGAAAACGCGCCTGCCAGCAACCGCGACATCAAGGACATCATCCGCATGGACCCGCGCGTCTATATGGACGAGGCCTTTGTCGACGCCATTTCCTGCGCCGGCGCCAGCCCGCGCTTCAACTCGCTGACCGTGGACGGCGTGCGGCTGAACGACGATTTCGGCCTGAACTCCAACGGATACCCGACCGAGCGCATGCCCTTCTCCTATGACGCCATCCGCCAGGTGTCGGTGGAGCTGGCGCCGTTCGACGTGCAATACGGCTCGTTCACCGCCTGTAACATCAACGCCGTCACCAAGTCGGGCAGCAACGAATTCCACGGCTCGGCCTTCTTCGACTATACCAGCAGCGGCCTGACCGGCCACAAGACCGCCGGCATCCGCCGCGGGCTGGGCGACTTCGACGAGAAGCGCTATGGCGTGACCCTGGGCGGGCCGATCATCCCCGACAAGCTGTTCTTCTTCGCCGCCTATGAAAAGTTCGATGGCGCCAACATCTTCGGCAAGACGCCCGCCGATGTCGGCCTGACCAATTCCGCCTATCAGCAGGTCATCGACACCGCCGTGAACAAATACGGCTATGTCTCCGGCGGCCTGCCCAACTCCATCCCCGTGTTCGACGAAAAGATGTTCGCCCGCGTGGACTGGAACATCATGGACGGCCAGCGCGCGGTCTTCACCTACAACTCCGACGACGGGTCCAACTATTCCGGCTCGGACAGCAGCTCCGACCAGATCCCGGACGGCAACCACTATTACGAACGCGGCGCCAAGCTGCACGACTTCACCGCGGCGCTCTATTCGGACTGGACGGACAATTTCTCCACCGAGGCACACGTCTCCTACCTGTCGCTCAACAACCGGCAGAACCCGCGCTGGACCCAGCAGTTCAGCGAAATCCAGGTGCGCGTGCCCAACTCGCTGGGCGGTTCGACCACCGTCTACCTGGGCCCGGACGACAGCCGCCATGCCAACAAGCTCAAATACAATCTGTGGAACTTCAAGTTCGCCGGCAATTACCGCTGGAACGGCCACACCATCACCGGCGGCTTCGAGCGCGAGAACTACAAGGTCTTCAACCTGTTCGTGCAGCAGGCGTTCGGCGAGTACCACTTCTCCAGCCCCGCCGACTTCGCCAACGGCGACTTCAACTTCTACCAGTACACGAACGCGGCTGGCACCAACAACGTCAATGACGGCGCCGCCAACTTCGGCTACCAGATGAACACCGTCTACGTTCAGGACGAGTGGGCGCCGATCGCACAGCTCGATATCGTGGCGGGCCTGCGCTACGACTGGTACACGTCGGACGATCATCCGGCGGCCAACGCGGCCTTCAAGACCAAGTACGGCTTCTCCAACAGCGCCAACATGGACGGCCGCGGCATCGCCCAGCCGCGCGTCGGCTTCACCTATGACCTGGAGAACGGCGTCCAGTTGCATGGCGGCGCCGGCCTGTTCTCGGGCGGCAATCCCAATGTCTGGATTTCCAACAACTACTCCAACAACGGCGTGACCCTGGCGGACTATTACGCGCCGGCGGCCATGATGAACCTGTCCAACTTCACCTATGGCGGCGACGGCCGGCCCTTCTACAACGTGCCCACCCAGGCGATCGCCGCGATTGCCAGCGCCAAGGGCGCCGGCGGCGTCAACGCCCTGGACCCGAATTTCAAGATCCCCTCGGACTGGAAGTTCGCCCTGGGCGCGGTGTGGGACTATGACAGCGAAAATCCCTGGATCGGCGACAACTGGCGCATCTATGCCGACTTCCTCTACTCGATGGTCAATGAGGCGGCCACGGTCATCCCGCTCAGCTACACCAAGACCGGTACAGCTCCGGACGGCCGCCCGATCTATGGCGGCAGCACGGCGGATTTCCTGCTGACCAACACCTCCAAGGGCGCGCAGCAGGTCTGGTCGATCGCCATCCAGAAGCGCTATGAGAACGGCATCGACTGGACGCTGGGCTATGCCCATACCGACGCGACCGATGTGAACCCGATGACCTCGTCGGTGGCCTATTCCAACTTCACCAACTTCTCGGCGTCCGATCCGGTCAATCCGGGCACCGCGACCTCGGACTACCAGATCGAGCACCGCTTCACCGGCCAGTTCAACTGGGAGCAGAAGCTGCTGTGGGATCGTCCCACCCGGCTGTCGCTGTTCGGCACGCTCAATTCCGGCGCGCCCTACAGCTATACCTTCGCCTACAACAACATGTTCGAGTCGGCCTACAAGGGCAGCCGGCAGCTGGCCTACATTCCCAGCGGGGTGAACGATCCGCTGCTGTCGCCGGCGTCGAATGCCGCGGCGGTGCAGTCGCTGGTCAATTATGTGAACGGCAACGGCGTCCTGAAGGACTATGCGGGCGGCATCTCCAAGCGCAACATCGGCACCGATGACTGGTGGGGCAAGATCGACCTGCGCCTGTCCCAGCAGTTCCCCGGCGTCGGCGAAACCGACTCCTTCGAGGGCTTCTTCGTCATCAACAACCTGACCAACCTGATCAACGACAAGTGGGGCGTGCTGCGCGAGCATGGCTTCCCCGGCAATGCCGAGCTGTACAACGCCACGATCAGCGGCGGGAAATACAACATCTCGTCCTTCAACGCGGGCGCGGACAAGCAGTCCATCTCGGTCACGCCCTCGCTGTGGCAGATCCACATCGGCGTCAGCTACAAGTTCTGATCGACAGACTCTCCCCTGAAGGGCGTCGCCATCCGGCGGCGCCCTTATTTTTTGGTGCGGCAGGTAACAGTCCTTCGCGCAGCCTTCGCTGCCTATCATTCAGAACAGGAGGGCGCCCCAGGGCCCGTCCGCCCGCAGCGAGCAGCGCGAGCGAGGACGGACAAGCAAATGAATCCGGCCGGGCTTTCGCGCAGCCCTCGCTGCGCGAAAGGCTGGTGCCCCAGGCCGGACTTGAACCAGCACGCCCGTGAAGGCGACAGATTTTGAGTCTGCTGCGTCTACCATTCCGCCACTGGGGCAGCGAAAAATCGAATGGCGGCGGGACTATAGCGGCGAAAATCGCCCGGTCAACGCACCTTCCCGCGGGCCCCCAAATGCGTGCTTGCACCCCGTTCTGCCGGCGCTAATCTGCCGGCCATGAACGCGATCCCCCAGGAAATTCACGCCGCCCCCCGCTCCGACTGGACGCGGGCGGAAATCGCCGACCTTTTCGCCCTGCCCTTTGCGGACCTGATTGTCCGGGCCCAAAGCGTGCACCGCGCCCATTTCGATCCCAACCAGGTCCAGGTTTCCCAGCTTCTGTCGGTCAAGACCGGCGGTTGCCCGGAAGATTGCGGCTACTGCTCGCAGAGCGCGCGCCACGACACCGGGCTGAAGGCCAGCAAGCTGATGGAAGTGGAGGCCGTGCTGGCCGAAGCCCGTGCGGCGCGCGATTCCGGCGTCAGCCGCTTCTGCATGGGCGCGGCCTGGCGGGGCCCCAAGGACAAGGATCTGGACACGGTCTGCGCCATGATCGAAGGGGTCAAGGCGCTGGGCATGGAAACCTGCGTCACGCTGGGCATGCTGACCGGGCCCCAGGCGCAGCGGCTGAAGGATGCCGGGCTGGACTACTACAATCACAACCTGGATACCTCGCCCGAATATTACCCGCAGATCGTCAGCACCCGGACCTATCAGGACCGGCTGGACACGCTGGAAGCGGTGCGCACGGCAGGCATGAATGTCTGCTGCGGCGGCATCGTGGGCATGGGCGAAAGCGCGGGCGACCGGGTGGGCCTGATCCACGCCCTGGCCACCCTGCCGGTGCATCCCGAAAGCGTGCCGATCAATGCGCTGGTGCAGATCGAGGGCACGCCCGCGAGCAACGCCGCGCCGCTCGATACGCTGGATTTCGTGCGCATGATCGCGGTGGCGCGCATCACCATGCCCAAATCCATGGTGCGCCTGTCGGCGGGCCGCGAGGAGATGAGCGACGAGGCCCAGGCGCTGTGCTTCCTGGCCGGGGCCAATTCCATCTTCTATGGCCCCAAGCTGCTGACCACGCCCAATCCCCTGGCCGACACGGACAAGGCCCTGTTCACGCGGCTGGGAATCGCGCCGATGCCGCTGGAATCGGGCGATTCGGGGCCAAAATCCGGGGAGGCCGGCTATTAAGCGCCTGCTGCTCTGGCTGACGATCCTGGTGTTGGGATCGGTCATGCTGGCCCCGGTGATGGTGGCCTTCGACTTCGATCCCATGCCCGGCGATTTCGCCATCATCTGGAATAACCACCATTATCAGGTTCCCGTGCTGTGGAGCCTGTGTGCAGGTGCCGGGCTGGCCCTTTTATATTCGGTCCTGAGGAAGTAAGAGCGGCCCGCAACCGCCACCCGGGACGAGTCGCCCATGAGCCTCCGCAAGATTGCCCGCGCCCTGATTTCCGTGTCCGACAAGACCGGGCTGGTCGATTTCGCCAGGGGGCTGGCCGACCAGGGGGTGATGCTGATTTCCACCGGCGGCACCGCCCGGGCGCTGCGCGACGCCGGGCTCACCGTTGCCGATGTTTCAGAGATCACCAACTTCCCGGAAATGATGGACGGGCGGGTCAAGACCCTGCACCCGATGGTGCATGGCGGCCTTCTGGCGCTGCGCGACAAGGCTGATCACGCTGCCTCCATGAAAGAGCATGGCATCGCCGGCATCGATCTTCTGGTGTGCAATCTCTACCCCTTCGAGGCGACGGTGGCGCGCGGCGCCGATTTCGAGACCACGATCGAGAATATCGACATTGGCGGCCCCGCCATGACCCGCAGCGCCGCCAAGAACCATGACTGGGTGACGGTGGTGGTCGATGTGGAAGATTACGCCGCGGTGCTGGACGAGATGAAGGCCAATGGCGGGGCGACCAGCCTGGCCCTGCGCCGCACCCTGGCGCAGCGCGCCTTCGCCCGCACCGCCGCCTATGACGCCGCCGTGTCCAACTGGTTCGCCGGTCAGCTTGAAAAGGACGGCGAGGAAGCTCCGCCGCGCCGCCGCGCCTTTGGCGGGCTGCTGCGCCAGCCGCTGCGCTATGGCGAGAACCCGCATCAGAAAGCGGCCTTCTATGTCGATGGCGATGCCCGCCCCGGCGTGGCCAGCGCCACCCAGCTTCAGGGCAAGGAGCTGAGCTACAACAACATCAACGACACCGACGCGGCCTATGAGCTGGTGGCGGAGTTCGATCCGGCCGAGGGCCCGGCCTGCGCCATCATCAAGCACGCCAACCCCTGCGGCGTGGCGCGCGGCAAGAGCCTGAAACAGGCCTATGTCGAGGCGCTGGCCTGCGATCCCACCAGCGCCTTTGGCGGCATCATCGCGCTGAACCAGACGCTGGACGGCCAGACAGCCGAGGAGATCGCCAAGATTTTCACCGAGGTGATCATCGCCCCTGACGCCGATGACGACGCAAAGAAGATCCTGGCGGCGAAAAAGAACCTGCGCCTGCTGGTGGCGGGCGGCCTGCCCGATCCGCTGGCGCCCAACCTGACCTATCGTTCGGTATCTGGCGGTTTCCTGGTGCAGACGCGCGACAATGGCCGCGTCACCCGCGACATGCTGAAGGTGGTGACAAAGCGCGCGCCAACCGATCAGGAAATCACCGACATGCTGCTGGCCTTCACCATCGGCAAGCATGTGAAGTCGAACGCCGTGGTTTATGTGAAGGACGGCGCCACCGCCGCCATCGGCATGGGCCAGACCAACCGCGTGGATTCGGCGCGCATCGCCGCGCAGCGCGCACGCGAGGCCCAGCGCATCGCCGGCTGGGACCAGCCGCGCACCATCGGCTCGGCGGCGGCGTCGGAAGCCTTCTTCCCCTTCCCCGACGGACTGTTGGCGGTGGCCGAGGCGGGCGCAACCGCGGTGATCCAGCCCGGCGGCTCGCTGAACGACCAGAAGGTGATCGACGCGGCGGATGAAGCGGGCCTGGCGATGGTGTTCACCGGCATGCGCCACTTCCGGCACTGACCGTTGAAACCTGGCGGCATCGCACGGCCATAGCCATCATGCTGATGGCCCAGACTGCGTCAGCAAAACCTGCGCCTGACGCGTTTGAGATGCCGCGCACCATCACGCTAGAGGCGCCGGCAGACCACTATCAAGAATGGAAACTTGCACTGCCCTGCCCATCGGGGCCGTTTTTCAACGCGCATAACCGTATTCGATCCCGCAGAACATGCCGATTTCCATCTGGCGCACCATGCACTTCTGGGACGACGACGCATGAGAGGGGCATCACCAGTACCAAACATTCAACAAGACACCTCTGCTCAGGGCCCGCATACACCGTATGGAATCTGACGAAACAAACTGGCTCCCAGACCTATGTCCCGGGCCAATCCATTGACCTGAAATTCTGGACAGGAAGCAAAGACTTCCTGTTCATCGTCGATGGCGCGCGCATTTCACCATGAAAAACAAATTCACCGATCGCCTGGTTCAAGCTCTGGGTGTCGGGTCCAGAAGCGTATTCGACAACAACAGACTGGAATGCGACCTCATCGCTTGAACCCTACTTTTCAAAGACCTCGTCAGGCCCACACCCCAGATGCGGTTCTGGCGATCCAGCCATCGATATCCTGCCGGTGATGCGGCAACGCTGTGGGTGCAGGCCTTTCAGGTCGGCCACCGCCCCGGCTCAGCCAGCGCCACCACCTTGTCGTCGCCCGGCTTGGTCGTAGCGGCGCGCGCCCCTTGCCGGTGATCAGCACGGTGCGCCGGTCCGACAGCATCGCCTCGAACTCATCCAGCCTTCGGCGCCGTCGGGGCCCAGCAGCTTGCGCCAGGATCTGAATTCGTTGGTGACGGCGAAGGGATAACCTTGTGGCGATAGACCACAGGATGCGGTGGGAATAGGACGGGCCCTGGCGCATGTTCGCCTTGTTCACCCGCAGGGAGACGTAGCGCAAAATCTTGGGGGCGGCCTTGTCGGGGGTGTCCGCCGGCGCCGCGCGGGTCGCCCCCGCCAGACATGTGGCGGAAAAAAGGGCAGCGGACAGAAAGGTGGAAAAGCGGCGGAACATCGCAGAAACCCAGTGACCGGAATGATTTAGCAGCACCGCCCGCTTCCGTCATCCCCGCGGCTGGGGTTTAATGGCCCCCTGACGCACAGTTCATCCGAAAGCCGTTCCATGCCCGCCAAGAAGCCCCTGGTGATCGTGACCCGCAAACTGCCCGAAGCGGTGGAAACCCGCATGCGCGAACTGTTCGATGCGCGGCTGAACCTGGACGATGCGCCCATGACCGCCGCGGCGCTGGCCGAGGCCGTGGCCAAGGCCGATGTGCTGGTGCCCACCGTCACCGACCGCATCGACGCCAAGCTGATCGCCAAGGCCGGACCGAACCTGAAGCTGATCGCCAATTTCGGCACCGGCGTCGACAATATCGACGTCAAGGCCGCCGCCGCCAGGGGCATCACCGTCACCAACACGCCCGGCGTGCTGACCGAGGACACCGCCGACATGACCATGGCGCTGATCCTGGCGGTGCCGCGCCGGCTGGTGGAAGGCGCCAAGGCGCTGGAAGAGGAAAAATTCACCGGCTGGTCGCCGACCTGGATGCTGGGCAACCGGCTGCAGGGCAAGCGGCTGGGCATTGTGGGCATGGGCCGCATCGGCCAGGCGGTGGCGCGGCGCGCGCGCGCCTTCGGACTGGGCATCCACTATCACAACCGCAAGCCCGTCCATGCCGACATCGAACAGGCGCTGGAAGCGACCTATTGGGACAGCCTGGACCAGATGCTTGCGCGCATGGACATCGTCTCGGTCAACTGCCCGCATACGCCCGCCACCTATCACCTTCTGTCGGCGCGGCGGCTGAAGCTGATGAAGCCGTCGGCCTATATCGTCAACACCGCGCGCGGCGAGGTGATCGACGAAACCTGCCTGGCCCAGATGCTGGACAAGGGCCAGCTTTCGGGTGCGGGGCTGGACGTGTTCGAGAACGAGCCGGCGGTGAACCCCAAGCTGCTGAAGGCGCCCAATGTCGTGCTGCTGCCCCATATGGGTTCGGCCACGCTGGAAGGGCGCACCGACATGGGCGAGAAGGTGATCGTCAACATCCGCAGCTTCGTGGACGGCCATGCCCCACCCGACCGCGTCATCCCGGCGATGCTCTAGCGCGCCATGACCGGCATCGCGCCCGTATCCTTTGCCCTGTACGGCAGCGATTTCGATCGCTTCGCCGCCGCGCTGGGCGCGTCCTTCGAGCGTTACGGCTTTGCCGTGGTTACCGACACCGACCTGGACCCGCAGAAAATCGCGCTGGCGATGGACGATGCCAGGGCGCTGTTCGCCCTGCCTGAACAGACCAAGCGCGGCTATGTCACCGGCGTGGGCAGCCAGCGCGGCTATGCCCCGTTCGGCAAGGAAGCGGCCAAGGGCGCGGCCCTGCACGACCTGAAAGAGTTCTGGCATGTGGGCCGCGACCTGCCGCCGGGCCATCCTTTTGGCACCCTGATGCCGCCCAATGTCTGGCCGGCCGAAGTGCCTGGCTTTCGCGCGCATGAAAGCTGGCTCTATCAGGCGCTGGACGAATTGGGATCGCGCATCCCGGAGGCGATCGCGCAGTATCTGGGCCTGCTGCGCCACCAGTTCGATGCAGCAACTGGCGACGGCAATTCCATCCTGCGGCTTTGCATTATCTGCCGGTGCCGGCCGACAGCAGCCCGCAGTGCGCGGCGCGCATGAGGATATCAACGCCATCACGCTGCTGCTGGGGGCGGAGGAAGCGGCCTTTGAAATCAGGGACCGCGACGGTGCCTGGCTGGCGATCGACGCTGCCCGGCGCGGTGGTGTGCAATATCGGCGACATGCTGGCGCGTAATGTCTGCGGCCGGCGCTGCCATCGACCACCCATCGTGTGGTCAATCCGGCGCCCGAAAGGCGCGGGGTGCCGCGCTATTCGGCGCCCTTCTTCCTGCATTTCGCGCCGGACTATGTGATCGCGCCCCTGCCCGGCTGCGACAGGACAAAGGCCCAGCCGCCGATCACCGCCAACGACTATCTGGCACGAAAGGCTGCGCAGAGATCCGGCTGTTTAGCCGGCTTCTTCGAGTCAGCCCTTTAGCGTGGCGTCGAACAGCTCGACCTGCGTCTCGAAGGCGCGTTCGGCCTGCAATTCGTTGTAGACATCGCGGCCCGGCACGGTCCAGCCGTGGCGCGCGCCCTCATAAACCTCACTCTGGAACGCGCCATGCCAGTCGCGCAGCGCCTGTTCCAGCGTGGCGATCTGCTCGCCGGTCATCGAGCCGTCTTCCACCGCATGGCCGAAATAAAGCCGCGCGGTGATGCGCGGCAATTGCCGGTGCGGGCTGTCCGGACTGTCGGTCACCAGCATGCCGCCATGGAACGACGCGGCGGCGGCGATCATGTCGGGCATGGCGGCGGCGGTGTGCACGGCCATTGCGCCGGTATAGCAATAGCCGACCGCACCCAGTTTTCCCGGCTTGACGCCGTCATGCTGCGACAGGAAGCGCGCATAGGCGGCACCATCAGGCCCCATCTGCGCGCTGGTAAGCGACTGGAACAGGGTCTTCAGCAATTGCGGGCGCTGATCCTCGCTCCCCGGCGCGAAGCCGTTCGGCTGAATCGGCCCATGACGAAAGAAGACATTGGGCATCAGCACCGCGAAGCCCTTGTCGGCCAGGCGGCGGGCCATGCCGATATTGGCGGGCCGGATGCCCCATATGTCGGTGTAGAACAGCACGCCGGGGAACCGGGTCAGCCGGTCGGGGCGCAGCAGCAGCGCCTCGATGCGCGCGCCGTCATGTTCGATTTCAACCTTGTCTTCGACCATCTCGCTCTTCGTAAATCACCGCATTCCAGTAACGCACACGATGGCTTCCGGTGCGCGAAAAACCCCGCCGCCGCAGGATGCGCCCGATCATGGCATTGAAATAGCCGTGGGCAACAAGCGCGGCCGCCCCGCTTTCGCGCGCACGCGCGGTCAGAATGTCGGCGGCTTCGCCGGCGCGCTGCCTTGATTTTCTGTAACCTTCGATGCCGGGGCTGAAACCGGCATGCCACAGGATGCGCGAAACCACCGCCCAGGTCGGAACCGTCAGGCTGACCAACGGAATGCGCGGACTGGCCAGCGGCGCTTCGGCGAACAGCGGATCAACGACAAGCTCGGCATGCGGCGCCAGCACGCGCGCGCTTTGGGTGCTGCGCGGCCGGTCGCTGGTGAAGACCGCATCCAGCTCGCGCACCAGGTCACGCAATTCCTCCGGCGGCAGGCTGGCCGGATCCAGACCCGCCGCTTCATAGGCGCCGATGTAATCTGCGAAGCCCGAATGGCTGGTGCGCGGCGTCAGTGCGATGTCCGGTTGGCCATGCCGGATCAGGATGATGCGCGCGCCGCGCGTCTCACCGCTCAAGGCAGCCTCGGCGCGGCGGGAACTGTCGAAAGCAAATCAGCATGCTGCATCATGAGGCAAATCGTGAGTCTGTGCCGCCCATAATGGCCGAATCCGATGGCCGGGATGGCCCCCGAAAGTCCCGCATTTTACAGAATATTTGCCCAAGCTGGAGGCCGGTTGCCTGTTTTGTGGGCATTGATGTGTTGCATTGCAACAACGCCATGTCAAATCCCGCATCCTGGGGCCCTAAAAGCCCCTCAGAGGCCCATCTGTCGTATTGAAGAAAATCTCTCAAAACAGAAATGTCAGCCCGTTCCGGGCAATTCCCGAAGGACGCATGTGCCGACCGGCGCGTGATAAGCGAGAGGACCAAAGATGAAGAACCTGACCAAGACGTTCCTGGGCGCGGCGAGCCTTGCCACCCTGTGCGTCGCCACGCCGGCCTTTGCCGCCATTGATGGCCTGAGCGCCAATGCGGCCTTCACCACCGACTATGTGTGGCGCGGCTATTCCCAGTCCGCCGGCGAAGCCGCCATGCAGGGCGGCCTGGACTATGATTTCGGCAACGGCTTCTCCGTTGGCACCTGGCTGTCGTCGATCAATTTCGGCGACAACAGCCCGGTCGAGTGGGACCTGTATGGCGGCTATTCGGGCAACATCACCGACCAGCTGACCTATGACATCGGCGTGATCGGCTACCTGTATCCGGAAGCCCCCGGACCGGCCGACTATGACTTCGCCGAAATCCACGGCGGCCTGGGCTATGACTTCGGCTTCGCCTCCGTGTCCGGCGAAATCTACTACTCGCCCGACATCTTCGGCCCCGCCAACGACGCCTCGGAATACTACTCCTTCGGCGTGAGCGTTCCGATCGTGGACTGGCTGTCGGCCAGCGCCCACTACGGCATCTACAACTTCGAAGGCGCCTCGTCGGGCCTGAACTACAACGACTACAGCTTCGGCCTGGCGGCGACCTATGACGCCTACACCGTCTCGCTGATGTACACCGGCACCGACGATGCGGCGCCGGATCGTTACATCGCGTCGCTGTCGTTCGCGCTGTAAGAAACGCCTTTCGGCTCCGCCAGGGGCCGTTTGAAACAGGGAACCCGCGCTTTCCGCAATGGAAGGCGCGGGTTCTTTTTTTGCCCCCCGCGCGAAGCATGCTAGTCCGGCTGCCGCGACTCATGCGGGGGAAGACGTCATGGGAGACTTCAGGCGGGCCCTGGCCGCCGCGGCGGCGCTGGCGGGCCTTTGCACAAGCCAGGCCGCGCTGGCGGACGGATGGGACCTTACCGGCGGGCTGTCGCTGCAAAGCGACTACCGGTTCCGCGGCATTTCCCAGAACGACCGCCAGCCCACGCCTGAAGCCACGCTGAACCTTTTGGCGCCGGACGGCTGGTATGCGGGCACCTGGTGGGCCATGACCGACTGGGGCATCGCCCGGCCGGGCGGCGGCAGCGACAACCCCGCGGTGGAAGCCGACTTCTATGCCGGCAAGAATACCGACCTGTGGGGCACCAACCTGAATGTCGAGGCCTATTACTATGCCTATCCCGACTTCAGCGCCGGGGGCGGCCCACGCGCCAGCTTCTTCGAAACCATCACCCAGCTGAGCCGCACCTTCGGCCCCCTGGCGGCCACCGCGACCTGGGCCTGGTCGCCGCAATTCTCGCTGGGCGGCGGCACCGGCAACTATGTGGGGGGCGGGCTGTCCCTGCCCATCAACGACTGGGTGACGCTCAGCGCCAACCTGGGCCATCAATGGGTCCAGGCCGCCAAGGTCGCGCTGGGCCGCGGCGGCGACTATACCCATGGCGACATCGGCGCGACCGTGACCTATCGCGCGCTGTCACTGGACCTGCGCTATGTCACCACCGACGCGGGCAAAACCGTCTGCGGCTTCTACATGGCGACCGCCAATGCCTGCGCCGGCGGCTTCACTGGCATGTTGAGCTACACTTTCACCGCGGCGTCCTGGTAGACGTGCCCTTGCAGGACGCTCAGGCTTCCAGCGCGCGGCGCAGCTGGGCCATGTCGAAGGGCTTGATCAGGTAGCGCACATTCGCGGCCGGGATGCTGGCTTCCTCCTCCGAGGTGGAATAGCCCGTGGCAATCACCACCTTCAGGTCCGGGTTCAGCTTCAGCGCCTCCTGGACCAGCTCGCGGCCGTTCATGCCGGGCAGGCCCAGATCGGTCAGCAGGATCGTGATGTCGGGATTGTCGCGCAGCACCGCCAGCGCCTGGGGCCCGTCTCCCGCCTCCAGCGTGTCCAGCCCGATCTGTTCGGCCATGTCCACCGTGGTCATGCGGATCAGGCCGACATCCTCGACCACCAGCACCTTGGCGGACCTGTCCACGGCCGGGGCCGGCGGCGCGTCCGCCTTCTCAATATTTGCCGGCGCCGTGCCGGCGGCGGGCGCCGCCAGCACGGCACGCAGCTTGCGCGCCAGCACGTCGCGGCGATAGGGCTTGGACAGAAGCGTGGCGTCATCGTCCAGCTTGCCATTGTGCACGATGGAATTCTGGGTGTAGCCGCTGGTGTAAAGCACCCTGAGGCCGGGCTGCATCTGCTGGGCGCGGCGGGTGAATTCGCGGGTCGGGATGGTGCCGGGCATCACCACATCGGTGAACAGAAGATCGAATTTCTCGCTTTCCAGCAGGGCCAGTCCCTGTTCCGCATTGCCGGCCTTTTGCACGCGATAGCCCAGCTCGCCCAGCATATCGACAACCGCGGCGCGCACGCCCTCATCGTCCTCGACAACCAGGATGCGCTCATTGCCGCCCTGGATCGCGCCCAGCGGCGCGGCATCGACCGCATCCTGCTGACGGCGGGTGCGCGGCAGATAGATCTTGATGGTCGTGCCGTCGCCCGGCTCGCTGTAGATCTTGATATGGCCGCCGCTCTGCTTGACGAAGCCATAGGCCTGGGCCAGGCCCAGCCCCGTGCCCTTGCCTTCGGGCTTTGTGGTGAAGAAGGGCTCGAACACCCGCGACATCACCTCGGGCGTCATGCCGGTGCCGGTATCGCTGACCGCCAGCATGACATACTGGCCCGGCGTGACCTCCGAATGGGCCACCGCATAATCGTCGTCCAGCATGGCGTTGCCCACTTCCAGGGTCAGCTTGCCGCCGTCCGGCATGGCGTCGCGCGCGTTGATCGCCAGGTTCAGGATCATGTTCTCGACCTGGCTGGGGTCGGCCAGGGTGTTCCACAATCCGCCGCCGATCACCGTTTCCACGTCGATCCGTTCACCCAGCGTCCGGCGCAGCATCTCGGAAATGTCGCGGATGACCCGGCCCAGGTCGATCGAGCGCGGCTCCAGCGTCTGGCGCCGGGCGAAGGCCAGCAACTGGCCGGTCAGGCGCGAGCCGCGCGCCACCGCGCCGATGGCATTCTGCAGCCGTTCCTTCAGCCGGGCATCGCCCGCCCCCGCGCCAGCCGCCGCAAGATCCAGGTTGGCGCTGATGACCTGCAGAAGATTGTTGAAGTCGTGCGCGACGCCCCCGGTCAGGTGGCCGATCGCCTCCATCTTCTGGGACTGGCGCGCCATCGCCTCGGCGCGCAGGCGGGCGGTCATGTCCACCACCCCGATCAGGAAGCCGCCCGAGGCGACCGGCGCGCGGTAGATTTCCAGCTCGCGCCCGGCACGCACCACATGTTCGCTCTGCGAGGCTTCATGGCCCATCGGCGGCGGGGTGAAGATGCGCGCCGCCACCGGCATGTCGGTATCCATCGCCTGGAAATGGGTCAGGGTGGAGGTGCCAAGCCGCGCCTGGCTTTTGGGCAGGCCCAGAAGATCAAAGAAGCGCGCGCTACAGGCCGACAGCACGCCCGCACCGTCGAAATAGGCGATGCCCTCGCGCACCGAATCCAGCGTTGCCTGCAGCACGGCAGCTTCGGCGGCGCGGGCCCGTTCGGTACGCGCCAGAATCAGGTTGTTTCGCACCAGCATCGCGGCGGCGATGATCAGGATGCCCAGCACGATGACCGCCGCGCCGATGGCGAAGGCCACTTCCAGGTCCTCGGTCTTGCGGCGGATGCGGTTGCGCTCCTCCAGAAGGCCGTTCTCCTCGGCGATCCCGGCGGATACGGCCTGACGCAGTTCGTCCATCCGGGCCTTGCCGGATTCCAGCAGTGCCCCCATGTCCGCGCCGGCGGCAGCCTGGGACAGGCTTTGGTCCAGGGCGTCGAAACGCTCGCGCACCAGGGCGCGCAGCTGGTCCGAACGCTTCTGCTGGGAGGGATTGTCGGCGGTCAGCTGGTCGAATTCCGCCAGATGGCCGGCGATCCGGTCGCGACCCTGGTTGTAGGGGGTCAGGAATTGCGGGTTGTGGGTGATCAGATAGCCGCGCTGGCCGGTTTCGGCGTCCTGCAGATCGGAGCGGACCAGCGCCAGGGACGCGATGACCCGATAGCTGTGGCGCACCCAGCTTTCGGCTTGCCGTTCATTGACCGCGAACTGGACCGTGACATAGGCGACGACCGCCAGAACAAGAAAAAGCGGCACCGCGATCAGCAGCACCAGTCGATTGGCGGCCAAAACTGTCCCCGCACCCGGTTCCCCGGAGGCTAAACGGCGCGCGCCCTGAATGGTTCCCCGCATGCTGTCACATTGTGGGGACGGGGCGGCCCGGGATAGGCCGCGAGCGTACAAAAGCTGGAAAAAGGCTGGCTGAGGGGTGCGGCGCGGTCCGCGCCAGCGGATGAGCCGGTCCCCACAGACCGGCGAAAGCGCCAAACGCGGCGAGCACAGGCGAGCCGCCGGGGATCTCGTTATTCCCGAATTTTCAGGATTAGGCTGGCTGGGGCGGGAGGGATCGAACCTCCGCATGCTGGAATCAAAATCCAGTGCCTTACCACTTGGCGACGCCCCAGCAGGGGTGCGCGGGAGGGCTGGGCCACCCCCGCGGCGGCGCCCCGTATAGCCGGGCGCCGGGGCCACCGCAAACCGGATGCAACAGCCGCCCACAATTGGCTTTTTACGCCAGTTGCGGGGGCGTGGGGGCATCGTTATAAGGGCGCCTCCCGAGGCGAGGGGCCTGCCCCCACGTCACTGGTTCGGAGAGTAGCTCAGCCTGGTAGAGCACTACGTTCGGGACGTAGGGGCCGGAGGTTCGAATCCTCTCTCTCCGACCATTTCCTCCCTGCCTGTACAGATTTGGAGGTTCGACAAAGACCCGCCAGGGTCTTTGGGGCGGCCGTCAGGCCGATCCGAGCCATGGCGAGGACGAAAGCAGGCCGAAGGCGTGCTTTCGTCAATCCTCTCTCTCCGACCATTTCCTTCCTGCAATCAGACTGCGAAGGCGCCGTGCGGCAACGCACGGGGCGCTTCGCCGCGCCCGGCCAGTCCTCCGCATACTGAGGGATTTCTTGACATTAACCATTTTTCGACTGTATTAATACTTTATTAACCATAGCAATCCGCCGTTCTGCTGAACGAGACTTGGTCGAACGAGACGGGGCGCATGGTTGAGGGGTGATGAGAAGGTGCCCATCAGGGAAGCGGAAACCGCATTCCAAAGGATGAGCGCCATGACCTCCACAACCAGCCTGTCGCAACTCCCCGTTCCGGCCCTGCCCGCCAATGACTGCGCGCCGCTGCAGGACCCGCGCCTTGCCGCCCTGCTGGAAGAGCATGGCGACCTGGACGGGGCCATCGCCGCGCTGCTGGCCAGCGGCAGCCGCGACGACCTTCAGATCACCCGCCTCAAGAAACGCAAGCTCCAGATCCGGGACGAGATCGCAGCCGTCATTCCGGTGATGTGAGTGATTGCGGGGCGCGCGCGCCGGCAATAGCCTGACCTTCGGGGACCAGTGTCTTTGGGGGCTTTCATGATTGCCGCGCGCGCCGCCGCCTTTTGCCTTGCCGCGGGGCTGGGGCTGGTACTGGCCCAGCCCGCCCTGGCCCAGACTCCGGATCGGGCCCAGTTTCGCGCCATCTACAAGGAACTGATCGAAACCAACACCGCCTTGTCGGAAGGCGACTGCACCCTGGCGGCACAGCGCATGGCCGCGCACCTGAAACAGGCGGGCTACCCCGACAGCGACCTGACCGTCTTCACCGCGCCCGATCACCCCAGGGAGGGCGGGCTGGTCGCGGTGCTGCCCGGCACCGACCCGGGCGCCAAAGCCATCCTGCTGCTGGCGCATCTGGACGTGGTGGAGGCCAGGCGCGAGGACTGGGAGCGCGATCCCTTCACCCTGGTCGAGGAAGGCGGCTATTTCTATGGCCGCGGCACCGCCGACGACAAGGAACTGGCTGCCGTCTGGGTCGACACGATGATGCGGCTGAAGGCCCATCCGGTGCGCCGCACGGTGAAGATGGCGCTGACCTGCGGCGAGGAAGGCGCGCCCTTCAACGGCGCCGAATGGCTGGTGCAGAACCGGCGCGACCTGATCGACGCGGAATTCGCCCTGACCGAAGGCGGCTGGGGACGCATCGACGAAAGCGGCAGGCGCATCGCGCTGAGCATCAATGCCGGCGAGAAGCTGCCGCGCAATTTCATCCTGGAAGTGACCAATCCGGGTGGCCATGCCATGCGCCCGGTCAAGGACAATGCCATCGTGCGGCTGGGCGCGGCGCTGGGGCGGATCAACGCCTATGACTTTCCGCTGCAATCCACCGACGCCAGCCGGGAATATTTCACCCGCATGGCGCCGCTGGTCGCCCCCGACATGGGCGCGGCGATGACGGCCTTTGCGAAAAATCCCCATGACGAAAAGGCCGCCGCCATCGTGGCGCGCGATCCCGCCTACAACGCGATGATGCGCACCACCTGCGTGACCACCATGATCGAGGGCGGCCATGCCACCAACGCCATGCCCCAGCGGGCGCGCGCCAACATCAACTGCCGCATCTTTCCCGGCACCACGGTCGAGGCGGTTCAGGCCAGGCTGACCGAACTGGCGGCGGACCCGCAGGTGAAGGTCAGCGTGCAGGCGCGCAGCAAGGAACCGGCCAAATCCGCGCCCGCCCTGACCGATGCGATCATGGGGCCGATCACCCGCGTCGCGGCCAGGCATTTTCCCGGCGTGCCGGTAATCCCCACCCTGGAAATCGGTTCGACCGATGCGGCCTATCTGACGCCCGCCGGCATTCCCACCTATGGCTTCACCGCCATGTTCTTCGATCCCGACGGCAGCCGGCTGCACGGCTTCAACGAGCGCATCCGCACAGAGGTGGTCTATCAGGGCCGCGACATGCTCTACGACCTGGTGCGCGATTACGCCGGTTAGCGCGCCCTATTGCGGAAGCGCAAAGGCGACATAGGCCGCGCCCTGCTTCGCCTTCCTGTCGCGGGCATTGTCGGCCTGGATCAGCACGAACTGGCGCCCGCCCGCCATATAGGTGATCGGCGTGGCGTTGCCGGCGTAAGGCAGCGTGGCCTGCCACAACAGGTCGCCATTCGAAGCATCGAAGGCGCGGATTTTCTTGTCATAGATGGTGGCGCCGATGAACAGCAGCCCGGCATCGGTCAGGATCGGCCCGCCGTAATTTTCCGACCCCGTCACCATGCCCTTGGCCGCCAGTTCGGGATATTCGCCCAGGGGAATGCGCCACAGATAGTCGCCGGTGTTCAGGTCGATGGCGTTCAGCGTGCCCCAGGGCGGGGCCACCGCCGGATAGCCGTCGGGATCGAGAAACTTCTTGTAGCCGGTGAAGCGATAGGGCTGGGGCTTTGCGCCGCCCGGCTCCTGCTTGGCGGGCGGGCCCGCATCCTCGCCGCTGATCAGAAATTGCAGCAGCGCCGTCAGCGTCTCGCCCTGGATCTGGGTGAAGGCGGGCATGCGCCCGGCGCCATGATGGATCATGCCGGTGATCTGGTCCGGCGACAGGAACTGCACTGCCTTGACCAGCGAAGGAAAGGCGGGGGGCGAGCCCTTGCGGTCGGGCCCGTGACAGGGCGCGCAATTGGCCTGATAGGTGGCCGCCCCCAGGCTGTGCGCGGCGGCGGCGGGCGCCAGCGCGCCAGTCCAGGCGATGTCGTTGGCGTTCAGATAAAGAATGCCACGCTTTGTGTCGGCGGCCGATCCGCCCCATTCGGCCCCGCCGTCGAAACCCGGCATCACCACCGTGGACTGGCTGACTTTCAGCGGCGCGAAGGGGCCGTTGCTGTTGAAACTGTTCAGCCGCATCAGCGCCCATTGATGGGCAACCTCGGTACGGTTGGTCAGGTTGGAGATGTTCAGGGCCTGGCGGGCGAAAGGCTTGGGCAGCGCGGGCACCGGCTGGGTCGGGGACGAGACTTCGCCCGGCACGTCGCTTTGCGGCACCGGCGTCTCGGTAACCGGAAAGACCGGCTTGCCGGTTACCCGGTCCAGCACGAACAGATAGCCCTGCTTGGTCGGCTGGGCGACGGCGTCCACCATCCTGCCGTCATGTTTGACCGTCAGCAGCACCGGCGGCGAGGGAAAATCGCGGTCCAGGATGTCGTGGTGCATGCCCTGGAAGTGCCAGAGCAGCTTGCCGGTGTTCGCATCCAGCGCCAGCAGCGAATTGGCATAGAGATTGTCGCCTTTGCGGTCGGCGCCGTAAAAATCGTTCACCGCCGAGCCGGTCGGCGCATAGACGATGCCGCGCGCGGTGTCGATCACCATGCCCGCCCAGCTGTTGGCGCCGCCCGCCGTCTTCCAGGCATCGGCGGGCCAGGTGCCATGGCCGGGCTGGCCGGGTGCGGGAATGGTGCGGAACGACCAGCGCAGCTTGCCGGTGTGCACATCGAAGGCGCGGATCATGCCCGGCGCGGCGGGCGCGGATTCGCCGGTGCGAAAACCGGTGATGATCATGTCCTTCCAGATCACCCCCGGCGTGGTCAGCGACAGGTAGAAACTGTCCGGATCGCGGCCCATGCCCTTCCTGAGGTCGATATGGCCGTGGGTGCCGAAGCTTTCGATGGGCTTGCCGGTCGCCGGATCGAGCGCGAAGAGCATGTGCATGCAGGAGGCGAACAGCCGCCTGTCATGGCCGTCGCTCCACCAGGTCAGGCCGCGCTGCGCGCCCTTTGCCGCGATGCCCGGATCGAAGGTCCACAGAAGCTTGCCCGTCGCCCCGTCCAGCGCAATGGTCTTGAGCGAGGGCGTATAGGCATAGACCACGCCATCGATGGCCAGCGGATGGGTCTGGGGATCGCCGCCCTCGTCCATCTCGAATGTCCAGGCCTGGGCCAGGCTCTTCACATTGTCCTTGGTGATCTGGGTCAGGGTGGAGCTGCGCGTGCCGTCCGCCGAACCGCCATAGCGCGACCAGTCGGCGCCCGCGCCCATGGCCGGCAGGGGCGCGGCCAGACACAGCAGGGCGGCAAAAATGATCGGCTTCATCGCTTCGCTCTCTGATGCAGATTCAGGCTCAGTGCAGCTTCAATCTGGGCCGCACGATCTGGTTGACATGGCCCACCGCGATCAGCGCCAGGCCCTTGAGCCAGCCGTGAATCGCGATCAGGTGCATGCGATAGAGCGACAGATAGACAAAGCGCGCAAGCCGCCCCTCGATCGCCATGCGCCCGCCCACCAGATTGCCCATCAGCGAACCGACGGTGGAAAAGCGGCTGAGCGACACCAGCGAGCCGTGATCGTGATAGTGGAAATCCTTGAGCGGCCTGCCCGCGATCATCGCACGGATGTTGGCAAAACATGTCGCCGCCATCTGGTGCGCGGCCTGGGCGCGCGGCGGCACCGGCCGCGTCTCGCCGGGACACACGCACTGGCAGCAGTCGCCGATGGCGAAGATGCGATCGTCGCGCGTGGTCTGCAGCGTGGGGCGCACCACAAGCTGGTTGCCGCGGCCGGTTTCCAGCCCGCCAATATCCTTCAGAATCTCCGGCGCCTTGACGCCCGCCGCCCAGACCTTCAGGTCCGCGCCGATCAGTTCACCCGACGCGGTGACCATGCCCTGGGCGTTGGCCTCGACCACCGGCGTGCCGGTCAGCACCCGCACGCCCAACGTCTCCAGTTCGGCGCGCGCCGCATCGGCCAGGTTTTCCGGCAGCATGGGCAGGATGCGCGGTCCCGCCTCGATCAGCGTGACCTTCAGCCGGCTTTCGTCGAACACTTCCAGCCCGTAATGGCGCAGCGCGGCGGCGGCATTGAACAGTTCGGCCGCCAGCTCCACCCCCGTCGCCCCGCCGCCGACGATATCCACCCGCACGGTCGCGTCCGCGTCCGGGTCGTTCTGCAGCGTGCGCGACACGCGCAGGCAGTGATTGAGAAGCTGGGCGCGGAAGCGGTCGGCCTGGACGCGACTGTCCAGGAACAGGCAATGCTCCGCCACGCCCTTTGTGCCGAAATCGTTGGACACCGAACCCACCGCCACGACCAGATAGTCATAGCGGATGCGATGGCGGCCCATGATCTCGCGGCCGTCCTCGTCCCTGATCGGCGCGATCAGAACATGGCGGCTGTCGCGGTCGATGCCCTCCAGCTGGCCGTAGAAATAGCGATAGCCCCAGCGGTGGCAGTGGCTGCGATAGCCCACCTCGTCCAGGTTGGCGTCCAGCGAACCGGCCGCCACCTCATGCAGAAGCGGCTTCCAGATATGGGTACGGTTCTTTTCGACAAGGATGATGTCGAACTTCTCGCGGCCAAAATGGGCGCCCAGCCGCGTGGCCAGTTCCAGCCCCGCGGCGCCGCCGCCCACCACCACGATCTGGGTCTTCTTGCCGCTCTCGACCATGTTCGTCCTGTCCCTGGGCGACTGATAGCATGGCGGCCGCTTCCCCGATCAGGATTTTTGCGCCACCCTGTCATGGCAATGGCGGGCGTTGCATACAGAAGACAAGCTTTCCCGTAGCAAAGAAAGGCACCCCATGTCCGACACGAGCATCAGCCTGGAAAAGGCCAACACCATCATCGCCGCCGCCTTCGCCAGGGGGCATGAGATGGGGCTCAAGCCCCTGTCCTGCGTGGTGACCGATGCTGGCGGCCATGTGATCGCTTTCCAGCGCCAGGACACGACTTCGTTCATGCGGCTGGAGATTGCGCTGGGCAAGGCGGCGGGCGCGCTGGCGCTGGGGGTCAATTCGCGCCGCATCGCCGAGATGGCGCAGGAACGGCCCATCTTCATCGCCAACCTGGGCAAGGTCGCCGACAAGGGGCTGGTGCCGGCCGCGGGCGGAGTAATCGTGCGCGGCGCGGGCGGCGCGCCCATCGGCGCGGGGGGGGTGCCCGGCGACACATCCGACAATGACGAGGTTTGCGCGATGGCGGGGATCGCCGCGGCGGGCCTGACTTCGAACTAGGCGCGCGGCGCGCTAAATCGATTTGGGAATATGGATCTGGCGCACGAAGCGGATTTCCCAGAACGGCTTTGACGGCAGGCCGTCGGCGCGGGTCACCGCCGGATAGCGCACGGCGAAGAACATGAAGGCCTCGCTGAGTGGTTTGCCGTCCCCATCCAGCTCCTGAAAGTACAGGCCCGAACTGACGATGCCGTTGCCGATCGGCCGGTCGCGCGCCAGGGGCGGCGCCAGCTTGTGCCCCTCGCTGGCGGCAAAGGCGCGCGCCGCCGCGATGAAGGGCGCGCTGTCCAGCAGCGTCTCGCTGTAGCGGCGCACCGCGCAGGCATGAAAGGGCGGCACCTGTACCGTGAGCACATAGCTGGTCTCGCGGCCCGCGATCATCCAGCCAAGGCCCGGATCTACATGCAGGAAGCTGCCCACCTCGGCGGGGCTGAGGGCGCGATGGCCGTCGCCCGCCGCCTGCGCGCCCAGCGAGGTGTCATAGGGAAAGCGCTTCAGGCAATAGGATGAAAACAGATCGACGAATTCACCCGAAACCGGCGGCCGTGCCGGGCTCGCATCATCGGGCGCTGACGGCTCCTGTGCGCGCGCGCCCACCGCGGTCAGCAGCAGGGCGCAGCACAGAAGCCGCCGGATCATGCGGTGACCTGTTCGGGCGCATGCAGGCGCCGGTCGGGATTGACGAAGAACCAGGCGAAGGCACAGACCACCGCCACGCCGGCGGCGATATAAAAGGCCCAGGCCCAGCCGAACTGGGTGGCGAACCAGGGCGTGGCCGATGCGGTGATGGCGCCGGCGATCTGCCCGCCCATGTTCACCAGCCCCGAAATCACGCCGGTATGCGGCCCGCCAAAGTCGGCGGCCACCGCCCAATAGGTCGCCTGGCCCAGATAGAGCATGCCCGCACCGCCCGCCAGCACCAGCACCGCCAGCGTGGGGTCCTGCACCTGCGCGCCCACGATCAGAAAGCCCGCGGTCAGCATCAGCGTGATCGCGCCATACAGGCTGCGGCCCCAATACTGGCCCTTGTGCTTGACCAGCCAGTCGCTGACCCAGCCACCGATCAGGCAGCATGTGGTCATGGAGATGAAGGGCAGCGTCGCCAGAAGCGCGCTTTCCTTCAGGTTGATGCCGCGCCCGTCGGCCAGATAGATGAAGAACCAGTTCAGGAAGATGAAGGCGACATAGCCGAAGGCGACATAGGCGATGGTCACCGCCCACACATCGCGGCTGGTGAAGATTTTTCTCCACGGCACCGGCGGCTTGTCGCCCTCGATCTTGTCAGGCAGCCCCGCCTCGATCAGGTCGCGTTCCTGGGCGGTGATCCTGGGATGCTCGCGCGGTGTGTCGCGCGAAAACCAGTACCAGACCGCAGCCACCACAAGGCCCAGTGCGGCCGAGAACCAGAACACCGCCTGCCAGCCATAGCCCAGCATGATGGCGGCAACCAGCGGCTGGGAAATCGCCGCGCCGAAACCGACGCCGCCGAACACCCAGCCATTGGCGATGCCGCGCTCATAGGAAGGAAACCAGGCGGCGATGAACTGGTTGGAGGAGGGATAGGCCACCGCCTCGCCCATGCCCAGCACGAAGCGCACCGCCACCAGCGCCCACAGCGCACCACCCACGCCCGGCGGGATCAGCACCACCGCGACACTGAAGACGCCCCACCAGATCAGACCCAGCGTCAGGGTCAGGCGCGGGCCCAGCCGCCCCACGATCCAGCCGGCGGGAATCTGGAAAGAGGCATAGCCCAGCAGGAAGGCGCTGAAGACCCAGCCCAGCTGGACCTTGTCGATGCCGTAGTCGCGGGACAGCTCAAGGCCGGCCACCGTGATGTTGGTGCGGTCGATGTAAACCACCGCGCTCACCACGAAGATCCACATGATGAGCAGGTAGCGCAGCTTGTTCGTCATAAGGCGTGTCCTCGGCGTTCTTTTTTCGTTGCGGATATTTTGTCCGGATTCGGCACCGGGGGGCACGCACGGCCCCGCCAATTCCCCCGCGCACGGGCCAGCAAAGCCTAGTTCGGCCCATTCGTCAAAGATTCCGGGCCCCGTGGCGGGGCGCATGGAACACTATGTGCAACGCGGCAATCTGCGGCGCGGGCGCACACTGGAATCGCGCAATTCCTTGGCTATTATGCGCCCGCTCCCAACAACAGCATGACCCAGGAACACAACGCCATGACCAGGAAGCTCGAAGGCAAGACCGCATTCATCACAGGCGCCGCCGCCGGTATCGGGCGGGCGACCGCCGAACTGTTCGCCGCCCATGGCGCCAGGGTCATCGCCACCGACCGCGACCTTGCCGGGCTGGACGGCCTGGATGCCGACAAGCACAAGCTGGACGTCACCGACGCCGCCGCGATCGCGGCCATCGCCAAGCAGGCGGGCCATGTCGACGTGCTGTTCAACTGCGCCGGCTTTGTCGAGAACGGCACCATCCTGGACAATGACGACGCCCAGTGGACCCGGTCCTTCGAGATCAACGTCTATGCCATGGCGCGCCTGATCCGCGCCTTCCTGCCCGGCATGATCGAGGCGGGCGGCGGTTCGATCATCAACGTCGCCTCGGTCGCCAGCTCGATCAAGGGCATTCCCAACCGCTGCATCTATGGCGCCAGCAAGGCGGCGGTGATCGGCCTGACCAAGTCGGTGGCCGCCGATTTCGTCACCAAGGGCATCCGCTGCAACACGCTGTGCCCGGGCACGGTGGATTCGCCCTCGCTGCAGCAGCGGCTGAAGGACACCGGCGACTATGAAGCCGCCCGCAAGGCCTTTACCGCCCGCCAGCCGATGGGCCGGCTGGGCACTGCCGAGGAAATGGCCTCCATCGTGCTGTGGCTGGCCAGCGACGACAGCAATTTCGCCACTGGCCAGAATTTCATCGTCGATGGCGGCATCCATCTGATTTCAGGGGCAGCGGCGGGCATCTGGCCCGCCTGCCCCTATCAGTCTGCGTCAAACCGAAGCGGGCCGCATTGTCTGTGGCAAACCGCGATTGACGCGCTGTCGCACCGGGCGCACAAAACGCCCATGCAGGGGTTTTTCCATGGCCTGAGACAGCTGGCGCTGATCGCCATGATCGCGCGCGCCCTGCTGCCGGCCGGCTGGATGCCCAGCAGCAACCCGGCCGCGCCATTTGTCATCTGCACCATGAGCGGGCCGCTGCAGCACGCGCCGGACGACAACAAGCAGCCCGCCGACCATCACGACATCTGCCCCTTCGCGGCGGCGCCGCACCTTGCCGCCACCCCCGACCTGCCGCAGATCTTCCTGCCGCAGATTCACGCCTTCGCCGCACAGACTGACCGCGCCTATGCCGCGATCGTGGCGGCGCACTTCACCCCCGGATCGCCGCGCGCACCACCCCTGACCGCCTGAGCCCATTCGTTCCGGCCGCGCGGGGCTTTGCCCGGCGCGGCGCTCATGCGTCACATCAGGGGATTTGCCATGTCCTTTCACGCCATCCGTCTTTGCGCGAGCGCTTCGCTCATCGCGCTCGTCGCCACGCCCGCCCTGGCCCAGAATACAAATCCGAACATGGGGACCGGACTGGGCTCCGAATTCGTCATCGTCACCGCGGCCCGCGCCGGGGCCGATCCCGCCCAGACCGGTATCGAGGTCAGCGCGGCCAAGGCCGCCGAGCAGATCAACACCGTCAACACCGAGGACATGCTGAAATTCGCGCCCTCGCTGCTGGTGCGCAAACGCCATATCGGCGACACCCAGGACCCCGTCGCCACCCGCACGTCTGGCGTGGGCGCTTCGGCGCGCAACCTGATCTTTGTCGACGGGATCATGATCAATTCGCCCATCGGCAACAACAATGGCGCGGCCAGCCCGCATTTCGGCGTCGCCGCCCCCCAGGATGTCAGCCGCATCGACGTGCTCTATGGCCCCTTCGCGGCAGCCTATGGCGGCGGCTCGATCGGCGCGGTGATCAACATCACCACCCGCATGCCCGACCGCTTCGAGCTTTACGGCCACGCCATGGGCGCGGTGCAGACCTGGCAGCAATATGGCAGCGACGACACCGTGGGCACCTGGCAGCTGGCCGCCGGACTGGGCGACCGGCTGGGGCCGCTGGCCTGGCGCCTGTCGCTCAACCACCTGGATTCCAGCAGCCAGCCGCTTTCCATCGCCACCCTGACACGGCCTTCGGCGACCAGCGCGCTGGGCACGCCGGTCAGCGGCGCATTCGACGGCTTGAATCGCAACGGCGCACCCATCGCGATTATCGGCGCGGGCGGGCTGGAGCACCAGGTGCAGGACACCGGCACGCTGCGCCTGACCTATGACTTCGACAATGGCTGGCAGGCCGCCTATACCGCCAGCCTGTTCCACCAGTCCGATGCGGCCGATGCCCAGACCTATCTGCGCGATGCGTCGGGCGCGCCCGTCTGGTCCGGCAACGTCAATATCGGCGGCTACCGCTACAATATCGGCGCCTCCACCTTCTCCAACAATGCCTATCGCTGGCCCCAGACCCACCTGGCCCAGGGCCTGTCGCTGAAATCCGATGACGACGGCGATTTCACCTGGTCGCTGGTGGCGTCCAACTATGCCTATCTGGCCGACAATCAGCGCGTGCCGTCCACCGCCCTGCCCGGCGCGGCAACCGGCGGTGCGGGCAGCATCAACCGTCTGACCGGCACCGGCTGGTACACGCTGGACGCCAGCGCGGCCTGGAGCGGCATCGCGGACCACGCGCTTTCCTTTGGCCTGCACCGCGACGAGGAAAGCCTGTCGCAGCGCAAATTCGCCGCTGCGGACTGGATCGCCGGCATGCCGGGCGCGCTTCAGTCTTCCGCACACGGCCGCACCGCCACCAATGCGCTGTGGCTGCAGGACATCTGGCAGATCACGCCCAGCCTGAAGGCGGCGCTGGGCGCGCGGCTGGAAGACTGGCGCGCCTATGACGGGACGAACTATTCGGCCTCTCCGGCCCTGAATGTCGCCCAGCCCGGCCTGTCGACCCAGGCCTTCTCGCCCAAACTGTCGCTGGCCTGGCAGGTTTCCGATCCCTGGACCCTGAAAGCAAGCTGGGGCAGCGCCTGGCGCATGCCGACCGTGACCGAACTCTACCAGACCGTGACCACCGGCATCGTGCTGTCGGTGCCCAATCCCAACCTGAAGCCCGAACATGCCAACAGCTTCGAGCTGGCGGCCGAGCGGCGCATGGGTGACGGGCTGGTGCGCATCTCGCTGTTCCAGGAAGAGGTCGCCAACGCGCTTCTGTCCCAGTCCGCGCCGCTGGTGGCGGGCTCGTCCACGCTGTACCGCTATGTGCAGAATGTCGATCACACCCGTGTGCAGGGCTTCGAGCTTTATGCCGACCAGAACGATGTGATGATTCCCGGCCTGGAACTGATGGGCTCGCTGACCTATGCGGACGGGCGTATCACCAAGGATGCCGCCTATGCCGCGGCGCTGAACAAGGCGATCCCCCAGCTGCCCAAATGGCGCGCCAATGCGCTGGCGACCTATCGCATCGACGACTGGGCCTTCACACTGGGCGCGCGCTACAGCGATCCCAGCTTCGGCACGATCGAGAATTCCGATCCGGTGTCGAACACCTGGCAGGGCTTTGCCGGCTATCTGGTGGTGGACGCACGCGCGCAGGTGAAAGTGGACGAGAACTGGACGCTTTCGGCCGGGGTCGACAACCTGAACAACGACAAATACTTCCTGGTCCACCCATTCCCGCAGCGGACCTTCGTGATGGAGGTGCACTATGCGCAATGATGCCCGGCCCATCGAAAGCCTGCCTTTGCCCCGCCGGGCGATCAACGCCCTGCGCCATGGCGGCATCCGCACGCTGGAGGAAACCACCGACTGGAGCGACGACTCGCTTCTGTCGCTGCCGCAGTTCGGCCCCAGCTATCTCATCGCCATCCGCGCCCTGGTGGCGCGGCAACAACAAAAGGAGCACTGACATGAAAAAGGCAAACGCCAGGCTGTTTCACATGACCGCCATCGTCGCGCTGGCACTGGGTATCGGCCAGGCCGACGCCGCTGCGCTGCGCGTGACCAATGGCTGGTTCCGCGCCCTGCCCGCGGCGGTGCCGTCGGGCGGCTATTTCACCCTGCACAATGACGGCGACAAGGCCGTCAGCCTGACCGGCGCGCAAAGCCCGGCCTGCGGCATGCTGATGCTGCACAAGAGCATGAACCATGGCGGCATGGGGATGATGGAGCATGTCGACAGCGTCACGGTCGATCCGGGCGGCACGCTGGAATTCGCGCCCGGCGGCTATCACCTGATGTGCATGGACTCGAAGCCCATTCTCAAGCCCGGCGCGCAGGTTCCGGTGACGTTGAGCTTCGCGGGCGGCGACACGGTGACCGCCGAATTTCAGGTGCGCAACGCGGCGGGCAAATAGCCCGGCTTGGCAGGGCGGATCGATCTGTTAAAAGCCGGGCGGCATGAGCCCCGTCTCCGTCCTGCTGATCGCCCTGTCCATGTCCACCGACGCCTTCGCGGCGGCGGTTGCCAAGGGCGCGGCCCTGCACCGGCCGCGCCTCAGCGAAGCGGTGAAGACCGGGCTGATCTTCGGCGGCATCGAAAGCCTGACCCCGCTGATCGGCTGGGCGCTGGGGCGCGCCGCCAGCCGTTATGTCGCCGCCTTCGATCACTGGGTGGCCTTTGCGCTGCTGGCGGCCATCGGCGTGAAAATGATCCATGACAGCTTCCAGCGCGATGAAACCGACGAAAAACCGCAAAGCCATTCGGTTCTTGCCCTGGCCGTGACGGCGGTGGGCACCAGCATCGACGCCCTGGCGGTCGGCGTGACGCTGGCGCTGGTCAACGCTCCCATCCTGGTGACGGCGCTGGCGATCGGCGCGGCCACCTTCACCATGACCACCATCGGGCTGATGGCCGGGCACCGGCTTGGCACGCGTTTCGGCAAGCATGCGGAACTGTTCGGCGGCATCGCGCTGATTGCGATCGGCGCGGCCATCGTGGCCGAGCATCTGATGGCGTGATCGTCTTGCCGCTCAGCCCTTGCCGAAGCGGCTGTCCAGCCGGGCGATCATCTCTTCGGGCGTGAAGCCCAGTGCGCCCAGCCGGCCCGACCGCGCCAGCAGCGCCAGCCCCGCCAGCGCGGCGGCGACCAGCACCACATCGCACTGGCTTTCGCGGCTGCCGGTGGGCATGCCGCTGGCGTCCGACAGCGCCTTCAGCGCATTGATCAGCCGGCCGTTGAACAGGCGTTCGGCATCGGCCAGCTTGCCGGCCGCGCCCGCATCCTCGCCGGGCGTCCCGGCCAGCGCCGCCGATGCGGCGGCCATCGTCTCGGCACCCTTCAGCAGGCCCAGCGCCGCCGCGCCCGCCACCGCCAGCCCGCCCGGACCGGCATCGCGCATGGCGCGCGCCAGCACCGTCAGGTCGTCGGCGGCCAGCGCCAGCAGCAGTTCGTCCTTGTTGCGGAAATAGCCATAGAGGGCGGCCGGAGCGAAGCCGGCTTCGGCCGCCACCCCGCGCAGGGAAAGATCGCGCGCACCATCGCGGGCCGCGACCTTGCGCGCCGCCGCCAGAATGGCCGAGCGCGAGGCTGCACGCGTGGCGTCACGCGGCCGGCGCGGCTTGGGCGATCGAGGGGCAGAACGGGTGGCCGCTTGCGACATGGCGGGCAGCATAAGTGATTCGCGCCGAACCGGCGTCATGCAAGGCGGGCCGCGCGCCCGCCAGTGGGACCATCAGTCCGCATGGGCCTTCTTGTAGGCCTCCATGGCGACCGCCGCATCGCTGGAGACTTTTTCCTTCAGCTTGCGGTTGGCGGCCAGGCGGACCTCGGCCTGGCGGTCGATCCGCGACGCGACACTGTCCCCGTCGTCGCGGGCCTGGGCCATGCGCAGCTCGTCCTTCAGGCAGTTCTCATACAGGTTGGCCTGGCCGATGAAGTTGCGGGCCCTGGCGATGGCGGCGCGCAACTGTTCGGCGGTCGCCTGCGCACCGTTCAGCGGCGGCGGCGGCACCGGCGGGGTGCAAAGGCTCTGCGCCGATGCGGGCAGCCCCGTGGCGGCCAGCGCCAGGCCAGTCACCATCAGTATCCCCGGAAAAGATTTGCGAAGCACGCCACTTCCCTTCAACGCTGCAATTGCCCGCTGCGAGCGCGATTCAATCACACAAGATATGCTTACACCACAGCAGTTCTGGAACCGTGTTGGGACCAATTGGTGTCAAAAACATGTCAATGGGAGCGGCGGATCAGCAGGGGCCGGCCACCGCCGCGCGCGGCTGCGTCCAGCGATCGGCAAACCGCAGCAACAGCCCGAAAACCATCAACAAAATACATGTGTCATAGAAAGCGTCCGGCCGATGCGGCCCCGAAATGCGCTGCAGCGCCATCAGCGAATAGCACAGCCAGAAATAGATCATCGCGGTGCCCAGCACCGCGCGGCGCACGGCGGGACCAATCAGCGGCGCCCCGCCATAGGACAGGCGCAGCGGCGCGGCAGCCACGGCCATGCCGCAGATCACCGCCGCGCCGAACAGCACGAACAGAAAAGCGCCGCCCGACAGGCTGATCGCATTGGGCAGCAGCACCGCCAGCAGATAGACGCCGTAACTGGCGCAAAAGCCCCAGATCAGGTCGGGGCAATGATCTTCCAGAAGCTGGGCCGGTGCCCAGAAGCGTCCCACCATGCGTCCGATGGGCCCGGCAGCCAGAACGGCAAAAAACACCAGGCTGGCGAAACGCCAGCCGGTCTGGCTGCCCAGGCGGAAGGCATTGGCGTCGAACCCGTTCATGGCGATGGTGCCAAGAACCAGAAAGGCCGCGGTCAGGGCAATCGCGCCGACCAGCGAAAACTGCAGCAGGTTGACCTGATCGAACGCCAGGCGCAGCCGGGACATGGGCCGCTGACCCAGAGCGGCAAGATTATCGAGCGCGACCATGACGGACTGATCCCCACCAGTTTTTCCGGTTCCGTGAGAGGGAACGTCCAAACTGCCAAAAGGATGCCGATCGCTGCCATCGGTCCGGTTTCGCACCCCAGCCATGAGACCGGCGCCGGATTTGGCACGCCCGATCTAACGCATCAGGGCCACTGCAAAGCCCGGCACCGGCTGGCCTGCATCGAACCGGGTCGCTGCGGCCACCAGGCCCACCACGCTGAATCCCGCCGCCTCGGCGGCGCTGCGCAAATACGCCTCGCCGTGGCGCCAGCGCCGTTTCGGCCCCAGGTCGTAGCCGTCATCCGGACCCGCCTCGACCGTGAACAGCAGAAAGCCGCCGGGCGCCAGGCGCGCCGCCGCCCCCGCCAGCACGCCCGACAGGTCGCCCAGATAGACGAAGGTGTCGGCCGCCAGGATCAGGTCGTAGGCCGCAAGCAGCGCGGGCCCCGGGTCGGCCAGCGCCGTTTCCAGATCGGCCACCGCCAGATGATCGTAGATCTGCCGCTCCCCCGCCTTCTCGATCATCCGCGGCGACAGGTCGATGCCGTCCAGCCGCGCCGCCAGCGGCCTGAACACGACACCCGCCAGCCCGGTGCCGCAGCCCAGGTCCAGAACCGACAATTGCGCACCCGCCGGGTCCATCAGGGCCGGCATCACCAGACCGGCCAGGTCCAGCAGGATCTGCGGCCCCGCATAGCCCAGGTGGCCGACCATGTGACTGTCGAAGGCGCCGGCGAACTGGTCGAAGAGATGGCGCACATAGCCGGCGTCGGACCGACGCGCCGCCAGCATGGCGCGCGCGACCTGTTCCAGCCGTTCGGTGTCGGGCGAAGGCTCCAGCGTCTGCAGCATGTTCAGCGCCTGGCCCGCCTCGCCCGCCTTCAGCCAGGCTTCGGCCAGGTGCAGCCGGGCGATGTCCATGTTGCGGTCCAGGCGCAGCACCCGCTGCAGCTCGGCAATGGCGGCAGGCAAAAGTTCTGCCGCCAGCAATGCCTCGCCCAGCGCCAGCACCGCCACCGCCGCGCCGGGATTGAGGCTCACCGCCTCGCGCGCTTCGGCCAGCGCCTCGCCCGTCAGGCCCGCCGCCGCCAGGGCGCGCACCAGCGTCAGCCGCGCCAGCAGGCCGCCGCGCCCCGCCGCGATGCGCGCACGCAGAGCCTGGGCCGCCTCGTTCGCCCGGCCTGTCTCGATCAGCGCCTCGGCGGCCCCAATCGGGTCGTCTTCGCCAATCTGGCCGTCTTCAACCATGTCGTCAGCCAAGCAGGCACAGCCCATTGTTGAGGGCGATCGTGCCCGGCCGCTCCTTCACGCCCGCGCGCCATGAGACGGTTCCGCCATCGGCCCACATCTCCACCACCAGCGTTTCGCCGGGAAAGACCGGCTTGGAAAAGCGCACGTCGAACTGGGTGATGCGTTCGGGCTGGTAATCGGCCAGCGCCGCGAGCACCGCGCGGCAGGCGGTGCCGTAGCTGCACAGCCCATGCAGGATGGGGCGCGGAAAGCCCACCGCCTTCGCGAAGGCCGGGTCGCGATGCAGCGGATTGCGGTCGCCCGACAGCGCATAGAGAAAGGCCTGGTCAGGCCGGGTGTCAGCCTCGAACACATGATCGGGCGCGCGCGCGGGAATTTCATGCACGGCCGGGCCGCCATGCGGCTTGCCGCCAAAGCCGCCATCGCCGCGCGCGAAGATGGAGGAGACGATGGTGAACAGCTTGTCGCCGCTGGCCGCCTCGCGCACCACCCTCTCCTGGATCAGCACCGCGCCCTTGCCTTCGCCCTTGTCCAGGATGTCGATCATGCGCTCATCCGCCAGCACGCTGGCCTTGGGCGGCAAGGGCTTGTGCAGGGTGATGCGGCGCTCGCCGTCCACCACCATGGCGAAGTTGATTTCGGACTTCTGCGGCATGCGCTGCTGCGCCGATGGCGCCTCGCCGCGCGATATGACGCTGGCGAAGGTGGGAACCACTTTCAGCGCGCCACCCTCATAGACGAAGGGCAGCTCCTTTTCGTCCAGTGGATCGCGCATGAAACCCACGCCCAGCGCGTAGAGCATGACGTCTTTTTCATCATAGGACGCGGCAAGGCCGGTGGCGCCGGACTGCATCATGTCGTCATAGTCGATAGCCATGAATTCTTCCTGGGATCATCCCTGCCTGAACGCCCGGTCTGCCTTGCCGGGCGGGCGACTGTAGCCACAGCCCCCGCACCGCGCCAAGCGGCTTACCCCGGAACCCGACATGTCCGCCCATCCCGATCCCACGACTTACGAACCGCGCCGCGGCAATGGCTGTCTCTACGGCTGCCTGGCGGTGCTGTTGCTCGCGGCGCTGCCGGTGGTGCTGGCCGCCGGCTATGGCAGCTGGTTCCTGTACCGGGGACTGAACGACGATCCAGTGGTGCAGCTGGCGCGCGATCTGGTGGTGCGCGACGGCATTACCAGCCAGGTGCTGGGCGCGCCGGTGCATATCACCGGCATCCGGGGCAACGCCTGGTCCTGGGTGCCGGGCGCCAGCGCCACCAGCACCTATGTGCTGACCCTGTCGGGCGCGCACGCCGATGGCACGCTGGAAATCCGCTCCCATGCGGGATCGGGCGGCCCCACGCTGGACAGCGCCACCCTGACCGTGCCCGGCGGCCTGCGCTACGATCTTCTGCGCCATCATGCCCTTCCGGGCGGGCGCAATCTGGGCGATACGATCTAGAGCCTTCTGAAGGGGAACTGAGCATGGCGGGGCGCGGCGACAGCGCATTCCTGGGACATCCGGCGGGGCTGGGCTGGCTGAGCGGGTCGGAGTTCTGGGAGCGCTTCTCCTATTACGGCATGCAGGCGCTGCTGGTGCTCTACATGACGCACCATCTGCTGCTGCCCGGCCATGTGGAGAATGTCTGGGGCTTCGCGGCATTTCGCGGACTTCTGGAATCCTTTTACGGGCCGCAATCGCCCGCCGCGCTGGCCTCGATCATTTTCGGCCTCTATGCGGGGCTGGTCTATCTGACCCCGCTGGCGGGGGGCCTTCTGGCCGACCGGCTGACCGGACGGACCGCGGCGGTCACCATCGGCGCGCTGCTGATGGCGGCGGGCCACTTCCTGATGGCCTTCGAGGCCAGCTTTCTGCTGGCGCTGTCGTGCCTGCTGATCGGGGTGGGCTGCTTCAAGGGCAACATCGCCGCCCAGGTCGGCGACCTGTATGCCGAGGACGATCCGCGCCGCGCCGACGCCTTCCAGATCTATTACATCTTCATCCAGGTGGCGGTGATCATCTCGCCGCTGGTCTGCGGCACGCTGGGCGAAACCGTCGGCTGGCACTGGGGCTTTGGCGCGGCGGGCGTTGGCATGCTGCTGGGCCTGGCGATCTATCTGTTCGGCCGCGCCTCGCTGCCCAAGGAAAGAATGAAAGGCGGCGAAGTGGTGCGCCCGCCCATGACACGGCGCGACGTGCGCGCCCTGGTGCTGCTGGCCTTCATGCTTTTGCCGCTGGCGCTGTCGCTGATCGGCAACCAGGAAATCTTCAACGCCTATCTGATCTGGGCGGAGAAAAACTACCAGACGCGCTTCTTCGGCATGACCATGCCGATCACCTGGATGCTGTCGCTGGACGCCATCGTCTCCACCGCCATGATCGCCGCCTCGGTGGCCTTCTGGCGCTGGTATGGCAGGCGCTGGGCCGAACCGGACGAGATCACCAAGATCACCATCGGCGTGGGCATCGCCGCGATCGCGCCCCTGACGCTGGCCGCGGCATCCATGGTGGTGGCCGCCACCGGCCAGCCGGTCTCGCTGGGCTGGGCGCTGGCCTTTCACCTGCTCAATGACATCGGCTTCTCGCAGGTTCTGCCCTGCGGCCTGGCGCTGTATTCGCGCGCCGCGCCCAAGGGGCTGGAGGGGCTGATGATCGCCGTCTACTACCTGCAATTCTTCCTGGGCAACATGCTGGTCGGCTATGTCGGCACGCTCTACACGGCCATGCCGGCGGTGCAGTTCTGGCTGCTGCATGTGGCGCTGATGGCGGTGGCAGGCGTGGTGATGCTGGCTGTGCGCCATTTCGGCGGCGCCCTGCTGGCCCCGCCCTATGCGCCGCCGCAAAAGCCCTAATCGGCGTCGTGTGCCGGGCGCGGGCCCGGCAGGGCGGCGCTGGGCACGCCGTTCTTCTCGATGCAGGCGCGCGCGGTGTCATAGCCCTCGCGGATCGCCTGGTCGAAGCCCTTCCAGTCGCGCAGGCCGATGCCGGGCATCGGCGGCTCGATCAGATAGTCCGCCTGTTCGCGCACGATGCGCCGCTGGGCTTCCGAGCCCACCGTGCCCGACCGCATCAGGATCGACACGATGGAGGGATTGCCCCGCATGCGCTGGCCCAGCAGCCACCACCAGGGCCGCTCGCCATAGCGGGAGTCCTGGGCCTGCAGATCGATCTCGCCGGTGACGTCGCAGGCGATGATGGGTCCGGCGCCCGCGCCATGACCGCGCATCACATCCACCGGCAGGTTGTTCATCACCCCGCCATCGACCAGCAGATGCCCGTGATGGGTCACCGGCGGCAGGATGCCCGGCAGCGCCGCCGAGGCGCGCAACGCCCGCCACAGCGGGCCCGAGCGATGCTCGTGAATGCGCCCGGTGGTCAAATCCGAGGAGATGCAGAAGAAAGGCAGCGGCAGGCCCTCGATCGCGGTCTTGCCGAAATGCTCGCGCAGCCGGGCGCTGACCTTGCGCCCGCTGACCAGCGCGATCAGCGGCAGGGTGAAATCCGACAGGGGGTTGTCGTCGACAAACACCGCGCGCATGCGCGCGGCCATTTCCTCGATGGTCCATTCGCTGGCGATGCCCGCCGCGATGATCGCCCCCATCGAGGTGCCGCCAAGCTGGTCGAAGGGCACGCCGGCTTCCTGCAGCGCCTTGATGATGCCGATATGGGCAAAGCCGCGCGCCCCGCCGCCCGCCAGCACAAGCCCCACCGCGCAGCCGGCAATGAAGCGCGCCACCCGCGCAATGTCGCCGCCCCGGCCCGGGCGCAGGTGATGATGGCTCTCGAACAGGCCCGAACGCAGCGAGAAATGCTCGGGCAGGTTGGCGGCAGAACCCGATGGATGCAGCAGCAGCAGTTCAGGAAGCCCACTGGCGCGCGCCTTGAATGCCGGCAGGTCCAGCGGGCGCTGGGGCAACGGCCGGTCGGCCCGCGCCAGCAAAAAAATGCGATCGGCCTGACGCAAACACTGATGCGTCCAGGCACTGTCGGGCGCGTCCCCCCGGTAGAAGACCACGTCATGGGCGGCTTCGAAGGCGTTGAACCATTCGGCGCTCTGTTCGCCCGCACGCGCGTCCAGCACCGCGGCGCGCCGCCCCATCTGGCCCAGCGCGCTGGCCAGGCGGCGGGCGATCGGTTCGTCGTCCAGCCCTTCCTGCAACGGCACGATGGCAAAGGTGCGCGGGCGCGCCTGGGTGCCGCGCTCCTGGTGGGCGCTCTGCAGTCGGCGCACCAGCATCCGCATCAGGTTCATCATCACCCTGGGATAGCGGGCGATCAGCATCTCGAAGGATTCGGGGCTGATGCGCAGCAACTCGCTGTCGCGCATGGCGACAAGCTGGGCGCTGTGCTCCTGGCGGCCCGAGATCAGCGACATCTCGCCCACCGTCTCGCCGGCGGGAACATGGGCGATCAGCTTGCGCTGGCCCAGCTCGTCCTTGACGAAGACGCCCAGGCTGCCGGTGACGACCAGGAACAGCGCGGCGTCATTCTCGCCGTCGCGGTCCAGCAGCATGCCGCCGGGCAGGCCGAACCAGTTGGCTTCACCCAGAAGCGTGCGCAGGGTCGATTCCCCGATCGCATCCAGCAGCGGAAAGCTGCGCAGACGCTCGAGCAGTTCTTCGGGATAAACCGCCTGTTGTCCGAAGCGGAAGGAGGAGAGGAAGGCCATCTGCATCCTTTCTACTCCAGGGCTGAAACCTTCACCAAGCGGTCCAGCCGCCATCGACCACCAGGGCGGAGCCGGTGACGAAGCTGGCGGCGGGGGAACTCAGGAACAGCAGGGGGCCGCCGATCTCCTCGGCGCGGCCGGTGCGCCCCAGCATGGTGCGCGCGCCCAGCCTTTGGCCAAAGGCGGGCGGCGCGGCGGCGGGAAACGGGCCTGGCACCAGCGCATTGACGCGGATCTTCTCGTGTCCCAGTTCGGCGGCCAGATGGCGCGAAAGCTGGATCAGGCCGGCCTTGGCCGGACCGTAATGGAAGGGGCTCTGACTTGCCCGGTCGTCATAGAGACCGCCATCGGGCGCGACCTGGCCATACATGGAGGCGATGTTGACGATGCTGGCGTCGCCGCTTGCAGCCACCGCGGCGCGCAGCGCCGGCAGCGCCGCGCGCACGGTCTCGAAGGCCGCGGTCACGCTGCTGGCATAGGTGCGGGCGAAATCCTCGGGCGACAGCGCATCGAAGGATTTGACCTGCATCGCCACGGCATTGTTGACCAGGATGTCCAGGCGCGGCAGGGCGCCGAAGAAGGCGCGAATCTGCGCGACGTCATGGGCGTCGAAGGGCGCGGCGGTGACCTGGTGACCCTCGTCACGCAGCTCCGCGGCAAATGCGTCCAGCGCCGCCGCGTCCCGGCCATTGACGATCACATGCGCGCCCGCGGCGCACAGCGCGCAGGTCATGGCTGCACCCAGGTGGCCCCGGCTGCCCGAAATGAAGGCAACCCGCCCGTCCAGCCGGAAATATTGCGCAGACGTCATCCTGGCCTTCGCACAAGCCGAAAAATGCAACCTGACAGCGCAGGGTAAATAAGCTATTTACGCTGCCGCCACGCAGCATTCTCGCTGCACTGCAACATGCATACGCGAAGTACCAATCGCCTTATTGGAAACAGCGCTTCGCCTTAGTAATGTTGCAAACAGGTTGAAACTGGACACCCAAACAGGGGCCCCCCGTGCCGCGCACGACGGCCGAGATCACAAAGGACGATTTTCATGAAACGCACCCTTCTTCGCGCCGGACTTGCGGCGAGCCTGATGCTCGGCGCGGCCGCCATGACCGCCCCGTCGGCCTATGCCGCCTCCAAGCAGCCCCCGATGTCGAAAGCCGTCAACAAGGCGCTGGCCGACTCCCAGAAGCTTTATGCCAAGCAGGATTACCAGGGCGCGCTGGAATATATCCAGAAGGCGCAGGAAGCCTCCGATCCCACGCCCTACGACAAGCTGATGACCAACCGGTTCCTGATGCAGGTCCAGATCGCGCTCAAGAATCTTGACGCCGCCGACGTGGCCGCCGAGGCCGCCGCCGACATGGACCCGGCCGATATCCCCGATACCGACAAGGAAGCGGTCTACAAGCCCGCCCTGCAGCTGGCGCTGAACTCCAAGCACTATGACAAGGCGCTGAAATACGCCAATGCGCTCGAAGCCCTGAACACGCCGCTGGACGCCAGTTTCCAGTCGTTGGTGATGCAGGCGCATTACTTTGGCGGTGATGTCGCCGGCGCCGCCGAACTGGCCAAGAAGCACATCGCAGCCGCCGAAGCGGCCGGCCAGCCGCCCGCGCGCAACGACCTGGACGTGCTGATGAGCTCGCAGGTCAAGGCAAAGGACGAAGCCGGCGCCGAAGACACGCTGGAACAGCTGGTCAAATACTATAACGAGCCGGAAGACTGGGCCCAGATCATCGGCGTCAGCTATGGCACCAAGGGCATCCGCGACATCGACGCGCTCTATCTGGGCCGCCTGATGTTCCTGGTCGAGCCCACGCCGAAGCCGAACGACGCGTCGATCGTCGGTTCGGTCGCCAGCAAGATGGGCTTTTATGGCGATGCCGTGAAGGCCGAGCAGGCCGGCGGTACCGGCTTCCCCTCGCCCGACGAGAATGCCCAGAAGGACAAGGCTTCGATCCAGCAGCAGATTGCCGCGGGCGACAAGCAGAATGGCACCTACAACGTCAAGCTGGCCGAAGCGCTGTACGGCTATGGCATGTTCCCGGAAGCCGAGGCCGCGGCGCGCCGCGCCCAGGCCAAGGGCGGCGTTGCCGATCCGACCGAAGTGCCGATGATCCTGGGCATGACCCTGACGGCCGAAGGCAAGTATCAGGAAGCCTTGGCCGAGTTCGCCAAGGTGCAGGGTGGCGGTCCGGCCACCCCGCGCGTCGTGCGCCTGTGGACCTACTACGCCCAGTCCAAGATGGGCCCGGCCGCGACCGCCTCGGCGGCGCCCGCGCAGTAAAGCCGCAAGCCGTCAAAGACGCCGGGGCACGCTGATCGCGTGCCCCGGCGTTTGCTTGCCGGCAGCAAAAGCCTTTAAATCCCGCCGCCCCGCCGCAAGGTCCACTGGAAAGCCGCTATGAATCTGGTCGTCGGCTTCGCCCCCTTCATCCTGTTCGCGCTGCTCTCGCGCCTATCGGCCGATCTTGCGCTGTGGATCGCCTTCGCGGCGGCCTTTGTCGTCACCATCCGCGATTTCGTCGAAAGCCCCTCCCTGCGCCTGCTGGACGCAGGCAGCCTGGCGCTGTTCTGCCTTCTGGCACTGGCGCGCGGCTTTCTGGCGCCCGAAATGCCGCTGGTCGTGGTGCGCTTCATCACGGAGACCGCGCTGTTTCTTCTGCTCGCCGGCTCGCTGGTCATCCGCCGGCCCTTTTCCATCGACTATGCCCGGCTTGACCCGCGCGAGGCGAACTGGGAACCGGCGCTGTTCCTGAAGGTCAACTATATCGTCTCGGCCGTCTGGGTGGGCGCCTTCGCCGCCATGGCCATCGCCGACGGCATCATCACCTTCGACCCGGACATCCAGATCTACGGTTCCATCGCCGTGAGCGTGCTGGCGCTGGCCGGCGCCGTCACCTTTACCCTGCTCTATCCCGCCCGGGTCGCAAAACAGGCCGCTTTGCCGCCGGGGGCCTGAGCGGCTAGCCTGCGACCCACAGGCACAGACGCTTTATCGGGAGGCATGCCATGCGACAGGCCGTTATCGTTTCCACCGCGCGGACCGGCCTGGCCAAATCCGTGCGCGGCGGGTTCAACCAGACCCATGGCGCGGTGATGGCGGGACATGCCGTCAAGCACGCCATCGCCCGTGCCGGCGTCGAACCGGGCGCGGTGGAAGATGTCTTCATGGGCTGCGGCTTTCCCGAAGGCGCCACCGGCAACAATATCGGGCGCGAGGCGGCGATCTGGGCCGGTTGTCCGGTTTCGACCAGCGGCGTGACCATCAACCGCTACTGCTCCAGCGGGCTGAACGCGATCGCCATGGCCGCGCAGCAGATCATGACCGGCGGCACCGACATCGCGGTGGGTGCGGGCGTCGAATCCATCTCGCTGGTGCAGATGGGCGGCATCAATCTGAGCCATTTCACCGAGGAACATCTGCTCAAGGTCAAGCCGGCGCTGTGGATGACCATGATCGAAACCGCCGAGATCGTGGCCGAACGCTATGCCATCAGCCGCGAACGCCAGGACGCATATGCCCTGCAAAGCCAGCAGCGCACCGCCGCCGCCCAGCAAGCGGGCCGCTATGACGCCGAGATCGTGCCGCTGGCCACGAAAATGAAAAAGATCGACAGGGCAAGCGGCGAAGAAAGCATGGTCGATGTGACGGTGGCACGCGACGAATGCAACCGCCCCGACACGACGCTGGAAGCGCTGGCGGCGCTGGGGCCCGTGCATGCGGGCGGACAGCAGGTCGCGGTGGGCAAATACATCACCGCCGGCAATGCCTCGCAGTTTTCCGATGGCGCTTCGGCCTGCGTGCTGATGAGCGACGAGGCGGCGGCGAAACAGAATCTGAAACCGCTGGGCATTTTCCGCGGCTTCGCGGTGGCCGGCGTCGAGCCCGAGGAAATGGGGATCGGGCCGGTCAAGGCGGTGCCGCGCCTGCTGGAGCGCCACGGCCTGACGGTGGACGATATCGGACTTTGGGAACTCAACGAGGCTTTTGCCAGCCAGACCCTTTACTGCATGGATCAGCTTGGGCTTGACCCGGAAAAGACCAATGTGGACGGCGGCGCCATTTCCATCGGCCATCCCTATGGTATGACGGGCGCGCGGCTGACCGGTCACATTCTGCTGGAGGGTCAGCGGCGCGGTGTCCAGTATGGCGTCGTCACCATGTGCATCGGCGGCGGTATGGGCGCGGCCGGCCTGTTCGAGATTCTGCCCGCCTGATCATGATCCAGCCCTCCTCTTCCATTTGTGTGTGCCGGCGCTGGGCGCCGGCCCTTCTGGCGCTGCTGGTGCTGGGCGCCTGCGCCACCCAGCCCAAGGGCCCGCCGCCGCCGCCCGATCCGGCCAGCCAGATGCCCGCGCTGGAAAAGCGCATCATGTCGATGGTCGAAAGCGAGCGCCTGAAGATCGAGCCCAAAGCCAAGGCGCTGGTGCCCGATGCCGAACTGTCCAAGGTCGCGCGCGAGCGGGCAAAGGACATGGCGGCCAAGAACTATCTGGCCCATGCCGCGCCCGACGGCGAAACCTCGGCGACGCTGCTGATGGCACAGGACGCCAATTTCCAGGGTCTGCTCGGGGAAAATCTTGCGGCGCAGCATTACACGCCCCAAAGCGGGGTATCGGTCGAGGAATTCGCCAAGCGCTTTCTGGACACCTGGCTGAATTCGCCGCCCCACAAGGAAAACCTGGCCTTCAAGGACTATGATCGCACCGGGGTCGGCGCGGCGGTGAACGGCGACACGGTCTATGTCGCCCAGCTCTTCGCCACCGATCTGGGGCTGCCCCCGCCCAAGCAGGCCGACGGCAAGGCCACCATCACCCGCTTCGACACCGCCCGGGCCGCCAGCACCACCAAGCCCAAACCGCCGCCTTCGCCGATCCGGCTGCGCGGAGCGCTGGGCATCGCCGAGGCCCCTGCCAATTGAGGCATGCAAGATGAAAATGAATTGTGCCTCATCGGCACAGTTCCGGGCGCGCCGCTAACGCCTCATTAAGCCTGTTGGCGGAAGTATCTGTGCATGAGCAAGCACGGTACCGCCCGGACCGCCTGTGGATTGGACATCATTCCTTTACACTATATCTGGCCCCCGGTACTTTCTTTAGCGGGTGCGTGGTGCCAGTGAGTCGAAATGCGGGCGGAACTACCTTGGAACGTGGCAGGCATACCCCCCGAAGCGCGGGAGGCCGCGCGCGCGGCTGCCCGGCGCGAGGGCCTGTCCGTCGGCGAATGGCTGACAAGGCGCATTTTACGCAGCTTTTCGGGCATGGAGGAGGATTCCATGCCGGTTGAACGCGCCCATCTGGATGCCTGGGGCCTGCCCCAGTCCAGCGCCAGCCGCCGCGACACCGAGGACATGCTGGCCCGGGTCGGGCGCAGCGAGGCCGAATCATCCGAGGTCTTCCGGCGCATCGAGGAGCAGCTGCGGGGCGTGTCGCGCCGGCTGGACTCCTCGGAACGCAGCCATTCCGAATCCAACCGGGTCCTGTCGCGCACCGCCCAGGAAATCAACATCGCCAGCCGGGAACAGGCCCAGGCCTTCGACCAGCTGGCCCTGAATGTCATGGCGCTGAGCGAGCGTCTGGACCGGGTCGAGCGCACCACCGCCAATGACGGCATCAAGGATGCGGTCAAGGCGCTGCACCAGGGCCTGTCGCGCCTGGCCGATCAGGTCAGCCAGACGGCCAGCCAGTCGGCGGCCCAGTCCGGCAATCTGGCGAACAGCCTGGAACAGCTTGCCACCCGCCTGGGCGCGGCCCGCGTCGATTCGGAAGATGCCGACAAGCAGCTGGCCCAGCGCATCCTGACCGTCGAGAATGTGGCGCACAAGAATGCCTCCCATCTCGACGACCGCCTGACCGGCCTGGAAAACACCACCCAGAACAGCCTGGCGACGCTGGAACAGCGGATGAACGCCCTGCAGGGTGGCATCGAGAACGGCCATGCCGCGCTGGAGCAGCGTATCGACCAGCGCCTGGCGGGAATTGAAAAGACCGTCCAGGGTCACACCAACGCCATCGACCACGCCCTGGAAAAGATCGATGCCGCCGCCAATGCGCGCGCCGCCGATCAGGTCGAAGCCCAGCGCCGCGGCGCCTGGGTCGAGGAAAACCTGCAGGGCCTGCGCGACGCCATCATGCGGCTGGAAAGCCAGCCCGCCGGCGCGGCGCTGGAACAGCGCCTGGCCCATGTCGAGCAGAATATCGGCGGCCTGATCGAACGGATGGACCAGAACAGCCCTGCCGCACCGCTGCAGCAGTCGCTGGACGCCATGGCCCAGCGCATCGAGATGCTGGAGAAGGACCATAACGATCTTCTGGCCGAGGTCCGCACCGGCAACCGCCATCATGCCCCCGAAGCCACGCCGGACTTTGCCGATTCCGATTTCCCGGCCGCGGCCTTTGCCGAGAGCCAGGACGCCTTTCAGCCTGCACCCCAGCCGCCGGCCCGCCCCGCCGACGCCTTTGCCGCGCCGCCCTTCCCCGAACAGGCTTTTGCCGAAAAGCCCGGCATCGGCGGCTACCACACTCCGGCCCAGGCCTCGTTCCAGCCCGATCCCTTCGACGACGGCAGCGCAGGCCAGTTCGTCTATGGCGCCGATGAGGCCGAACATGCCCCGCCCGGCATCGACGAACCGCCGCTGGTCGAGAATTTCGAACCCGACGGCCTGGAGCCGCATGGCCCGGAGGCCTATGGCCCCGAACCGGAGCCGGAAAACTTCATGGCCCAGGCCCGCCGCACCGCCCGTGCGGCCGCCGACAAGGCCGAGACCGAGCGTCAGAGCCGCGGCTTCAGCTGGGGCCGCAGCACCGCCGATGAAGGCGGCGAGGCGCGCACCCGCTATGTCATTCCCGCCGTCATTGCGCTGATCGTGATCCTGGCGGTGGCCGCCGGGCTGGTGCTGAGCCAGCGCGCCCGCCCCGGACAGGGCGGCGCGGGCGCCCCCGGCGCCAACACCCAGGCCACGAACGGCCAGAACCCGCAGGGCCCGGACTTCTCGCTGCCCGAACCGCCTGCCGGCGACGAGACCCAGTTCGTGGTCGCTCCCGCCGCCACGCCCGACCAGCCGGCCCCGGCCCGCTCGGCGCCGCGCGCCAGCCAACCGGCCCAGGAAAGCGGCCCGCCCAACACCACCCAGCCGCTGCAGGAACGCGGCGTGCGCCAGGCCCCGGTCAAGTCGGTGCCGGACGGCGACGCCCAGGGCTCGATCAACCGGGTGATCCAGCTGGCCAATGCCAACAATCCCATCGCCCAGACCATTCTGGGGCTGCGCTATCTGGACGGCACCGGCGGCACGCCGGTGAACCTGCCCCAGGCGGTCAAATACCTGACCGCCGCCGCCAACCAGGGCCAGGCCGTGGCCCAGTATCGCCTGGGCACGCTGTATGAGCGCGGCCAGGGCGTGCCGGCCAACGGCGCCCAGGCGGCGCACTGGTACCAGATGGCCGCCAACCAGGGTAACCGCAAGGCGATGCACAATCTGGCCGTGGCCTATGCCTCCGGCTCGGTCGGCAAGAAGAACATGGCCGAGGCCGCGCGCTGGTTCGCCAAGGCAGCGGCGCTGGGCCTGTCGGATTCCCAGTTCAACCTGGCGGTGCTGTATGAACGCGGCGACGGCGTGCCGCAGAGCCTGCTGGACGCCTTCAAATGGTATTCGATCGCCGCGGCGGCGGGCGATTCCGAATCCAAGGCCCGCGTGTCGGTGCTGCAGTCCCAGCTCAGCGACTCCGACCGCGCCACCGCCCAGAAATCGGCGGCGACCTTCCACGCCGCACCGCTGAACCGCAGCGCCAACGTGCCGCCCGAACCCGCCGATCTGGGTTGATTATCCGTATCCTCCAAGCCTTTAAGGCCGCTTCGGGTTGACCGGCCCAAGGCGCGCGCGCACATTGGCATGATCGCAACGCGCCCTGCGGCGCACAGCCGAGTTGCCCAACCCGAGCCCCCATGGAGATCTATCTTCCCGTCGCCGAAATGTCCGTCCACTGGATGGTCATTATCGGGCTGGGAGTGACCGTCGGATTCGTTTCGGGCATGTTCGGCATCGGCGGCGGGTTCCTGCTGACGCCGCTGCTGGTGTTTTACGGCATCCCCTCGACCGTCGCGGTGGGCACCACCCTGTCGCATGTCACCGCGGCCTCGGTCTCGGGCGCGCTGGCCCAGTGGCGGCGCCGCGCCATCGACTTTGCGATGGCGGGGGTGATGCTGGTGGGCGGGTTGATGGGCACGGCCTTCGGCGTATGGCTGTTCGCGATCATGCGGCGCCAGGGCCAGATGGACCTGATCGTGTCGGTGACCTATGTGCTGCTGCTGGGATCGGTCGGCACCATCATGCTGCGCGAAAGCCTGTCCAGCCTGCGCGCCGCCCGGTCGGGTGAGACGCCGCGGGTGCGCACCGTCAACCGGGTGTGGATGGCGGGCCTGCCCTTCAAGATGCGCTTTCGCCAGTCGCGACTCTATATCAGCGTGCTGCCGCCGATGGGAATTGGTTTCACGATCGGCATGCTGGGCGCGATCATGGGCATTGGCGGCGGCTTCATCATGATCCCCGCCATGATCTACCTGCTGCGCATGCCCACCAATGTCGTGGTGGGCACCTCCATGACCCAGATCATGACCATCACCGCCATCACCACCCTGCTGCAGGCCACCAACAACTATGCCGTCGATATCGTGCTGGGCGGGCTGCTGATCATCGGCGGGGTGATCGGGGCGCAGCTTGGCGTGCGGGTGGCGGGCAAGCTGCGCGGCGAACAGCTGCGCCTGCTGCTGGCGATCGTGGTGCTGACGGTGTGCGCGGGGCTGCTGTGGGGCCTGGTGGCCCGCCCGGCCGATGTCTACAGCCTGTCCATGGGGATGCCATGAGACGGCTCACGCTGATCCTGCTGCTGATTGTCGCCGCGCCAGCCCGGGCCGAGGACCTGGTGTCGGGCATCAGCCAGGACGTGATCCAGATCACCTCCAACTACACCGGCACCTCGATCGTGGTGTTCGGCGCCATCGAGCGGCCGCTGGGATCCGACGGGCGCGACATCGTGGTGGTGGTGCGCGGGCCGGGCACCGACATGACCGTGCGCCGCCGCGACCATATTGCCGGTGTATGGGTCAATGCCGACGCCGCCAAGCTGGTGGGCATGCCCGCCTATTACTACATGGCCAGCACCAAGCCGCTGGACGAGATCGCCCCGGCCGCCGACCTGACGCGCTATGGCATCGGCGTCGAACACCTGACGCCGCAACAGATCGCCAGCCATCACGATCCCAAGCCCTTCCAGGAGGCTGCGCTGCGCCACCTGGAGCGCGAGGGGCTCTACACAGAAGCCCCCGGCAGCATCGATTTCCTGTCGGAGTCGCTGTTTCGCACGCGCGTGCCGGTTCCGGCCGGTGTGGCGCGCGGCCAGTACAATGTCGAGGTCTATCTGTTCCGCGGCGGCCAGGTGGTCAGCGCCCAGTCCACACCGCTGTTCATCGACCAGACGGGGCTGGAGCGGCGGCTGTTCAACTTCGCCCACAATTCGCCGCTGATCTACGGCCTGGCGGCGGTTGCGATGTCGATCCTGCTGGGCTGGATATCCAGCGTGCTGTTCCGCCGCCCGGCTTGATCTGCCTGACTCATGTCAGCGCGCGATGGCATAGACCCGCGCACGGCCCAGCATGTAGGCGTGGAACGGCCCGGCGAACAGCCCGGCAATGGCCACGTCGCCCACATCAAGCCCGCCGGTATAAGCGCCGAAGGACGGCATCACCAGCCGAAGCCCGTCGCTGACAAAACAGCGCCGGCGCACCCCGCGGCCCCATTTGGAGACGCTGGCGCAGGGGTGCAGATGACCCGCCACCTCGCCCGGCTGGAACATGACCTGCGGCTCGTGGCGGAAGATCAGCCCGCCCAGCCGGTATTCTTCCGCCACCGTGCCGCCCATCCAGGCGGGCGGCGACGGATCGTGATTGCCGGCGATCCAGATCCAGTCGGCCGGCATCGCCGCCAGCAGCGCGCGCGCGCTGTCGTCCATGCGATCGGCGGCGCCTTCGTCGTGGAACGTGTCGCCCAGGGCGATGATCCGCACCGGCCGGTGGCGCGCCACCGCGCCCTGCATGGCGCGCAACGTGGCATGGGTGTCATAGGGCGGCAGGAACTGGCCCCCGCGGGCATAGGCGCTGCCCTTTTCGAAATGCAGATCGGAAAAGACCAGCGTGCCATGTGCGGGCAGGAAGGCCGCGCCGCACGGATCGAGCAGCAGGGTTTCGCCATTGACGTCGATCATCACGTCCCCGGCCTGCTGATCGTTCAATTTCGTTTCAATAGATCGAGTTTCAGTCGACACGCATCGCATCCCGCACCAGGGCATCCTCGCTCTCGCGCAGGATAGCCTCGTCCACCGCGCCCGCAACCATTTCGCGCGAAATTTCCAGCAGCGCGGGAACCGCCAGCGGAGACACCCGCTCCAGCCGCCGGGTCACAATGCGCTTCCTGACCCGCGCCAGCATGTCGCCCAACCGCGCGATATCCAGCAGGCCCTCGCCGGCATCGGCATAGGTGGCGCGCAGCAGGACGTGATCGGGTTCGTGTTCACGCAGCACGTCATAGATCAGGTCGGAGGAAAACGTGACCTGGCGGCCCGATTTCTCCTTGCCGGGGAAACGGCGCTGGATCAGCCCGGCGATGATGGCGCAGTTGCGGAAGGTGCGCTTGTAGAGATTGGATTCGGCCAGCCAGGCATCCAGATCGTCGCCCAGCATGTCCTCGTCGAACAGCGCGTCCATGTCGGCGCCGCTCATGTCGTGCGCCGCCCAGATCGCCAGGGCATATTCGTTGGCGACAAAGCCGATGGGATGCAGCTTCAGCCGCTCCAGCCGCCGGGTCAGCAGCATGCCCAGCGTCTGGTGCGCCAGCCGCCCCTCGAAGGGATAGCAGACCAGATAGTGCCGCTTGGCGCGCGGAAAGGTCTCGACCAGAAGCTGGCCGGGTTTGGGAATCACGCTGCGCCATTCCTGGATGCGCAGCCATTCGTGCACCGGCTCGGGCAGGTCGGACCAGCTTTGCGGGCGGCTGACCATCTCGCGCACCCGCTGGGCCAGGAAGGTGGAGAGCGGAAACTTGCCGCCGTTATAGCTGGGAATCTGCGCCTGCGGATCGGTGGTGCGGGTGACATAGGCGGCGTCCTCCCGCAGGCCCTCGAAGCGCAGCACATCGCCGGCAAAGACAAACGTGTCGCCCGGCGCAAGCTGTTCGATGAAATATTCCTCAAGCTGGCCCAGCCGCCGCCCGCCCGATCCGGCGGGCCGCCCCCTGGACTGCAGGCGGATATCCACCATCGGGTCTTCCACGATCACCCCGGCATTGAGCCGCCAGTCCTGGGCGATGCGCGGATGGGCCAAGCGGTATTTGCCTTCCGGCGTCTTGCGCAGCCGCGCATAGCGGTCATAGCGGCGAAGCGCATAGCCGCCGGTGGCGACGAAATCGACCACGGCATCGAAATCGGGCCGCGCCAGCCGGGCATAGGGCGCCGCCCCGCGCACCTCGGCGAACAGCGCATCGGCATCGAAGGGCGCGGCCACGGCGGTGCCCAGGACATGCTGCGCCAGAACATCCAGCGCGCCCGTCTTCAGGCGCTCGCCGTCCAGTTCGCCCGCCAGCACCGCATCGCGCGCGGCGTGACATTCCAGAACCTCGAAACGGTTGGCGGGCACCAGAAGCGCGGCGCTTGATTCATCCAGCCGGTGATTGGCGCGGCCGATGCGCTGGACCAGCCGGGCGGCGCCCTTGGGCGCACCGATGCAGATCACCCGGTCGACCGCGCCCCAGTCGATGCCCAGATCGAGTGTCGAGGTGCAGACCGCCGCGCGCAGGTCGCCGCGCGTCATGGCCGCTTCCACCTTGCGGCGCTGTTCCGGCGCCAGGCTGCCGTGATGCAGGGCGATGGGCAGATTGTCGTCGTTGATGGTCCACAATTCCTGGAAGGTGCGCTCGGCCTGGCTGCGTGTGTTGACGAACACCAGCGCAGTGCGGCTGGCATGGATCGCCGCCATCACATCGGCCATGGCATGACGGGCCAGATGGCCGGACCAGGGCACATGGGATTCCGAGGCGCTGATGGCGATGTCGGGCGCCGCCCCGCCCTTGGCGATCACCAGGTCCGACAGCGCATCATCGCCGCCCGTTTGCGTCATCAGATAGCGGCGCAGCGGCGCGGGGTCTTTCACCGTCGCCGACAGGCCGACGCGGCGGTGACCCGGCGCCAGGGTGGACAGACGCGCCAGGCCCAGCGCCAGCAGATCGCCGCGCTTGGAATTGTAAAGCGCGTGCAGTTCGTCCAGCACCACGGTCTTCAGCCCCGCGAACAGCCGGTCGGCGCACGGGTGGGCGACCAGCAGGGCCAGCTGCTCAGGCGTGGTCAGCAGGATATCGGGCGGGGCGTGGCGCTGACGCTGGCGCCGCGCGGCGGGCGTGTCGCCGGTGCGCGCTTCCACCTTTACCGCCAGGCCCATCTCGGCAACCGGCGCTTCCAGGTTTCGGGCGACATCGACCGCCAGCGCCTTGAGCGGCGAAATATAGAGCGTGTGCAGTCTCCGACCCTGCCGTGGCCGCTGCGCCAGTTCGACAAGGCTGGGCAGAAAGCCCGCCAGCGTCTTGCCGCCGCCCGTGGGGGCCACCAGCAACACATTGCGCCCACCCGCCGCATGGTCCAGCAGCGCAAGCTGATGGTCGCGCGGTTGCCAGCCGCGGCGCGCAAACCAGTCCTGGAAAAGTGGAGGCAGCATCCGGCGGACAAGACCATGTCCGCCCCCGCCAAGGCGAGAAGATTCGCCTTCAGCCTTGCGGCTGCTCTCCGAACAGGCGCTTCAGCTCCGCTTCGGGCGTGCCATAGAAGCTGCCGGCAACCTGCTCGATCCCACCGCGGTCGACCAGGGTCAACTGGCCCCGGCGGGTGGTGACGAAACCGCGCTTCTCGAAGGAATGGATCGCCACGGTCACGCCGGCCCGGCGCACGCCCAGCATCACCGCCAGGAATTCATGCGTCAGCGGCACCGCATTGCTGGTCAGCCGGTCATGCGCCATCAGAAGCCAGCGCGCCAGGCGCTGTTCCAGCTTGGCGCGGCCATTGGCCAGCGCGGTATGGGCGGTCTGGATCATGAAGCCCTGGGCCCATTTCAGCATCAGCGCGCGCAGCGCCTCGTTGCTGCAAATCGCCTTGCACAGGACTTCCTTCGGGACGCGATGGCCCGAACCGCCGATCTGCATGTAGGTGGAATGCTGGGCACGGTCATCGCCCATGATCAGCGGCACACCCGTCATGCCTTCATGGCCGATGACACCGACCTCGATACGATGATCCTCGCTGTCCACCGCCACGACGGAGGCGATTCCGGTCTCCAGGAAGTAGGCATGGGTGATGGGCTTGTGCGGCACCTCGATCACCTGCCGCTCTTTCATCTGCATCGCCTCGAGATGCGGACCGATCAGATCCCAGCATTCAAGCGGCATCTTCTGCAGAAGCCGGTTGCGAATTCCGGCGCGCGCATGCGCTTCCAACATTATTCCAGCCCTGCCCCGAAATGCGGATTGGCGGGCACAGAGCCCTCCGCGCCGCCGCGCAGTGAACAGCGCGAACCGGCGAATCCGAAAATAACGGCATGGCCGCGAAAACCCATGTTTATTTCAGTACGGAACCGTACCTGTTCGCCAATCCTTTGGCGAATATTGTGCATGTCTTCCGGCAGAATCATCATTGCTCAAATCATCCTCTTCAGTACACGGACAAATATGCCTGTACCCCCAAAACGAGGGCGGGCGCTTGGCGCACCCGGAAGAGAAAACGAGCGTACGGGGGGACCGGTTTCCGTCAACCGGCGAAAAAATCGATCACAGCCTGGCGCGTGCGGCGATCGCCAACCGCCGACATGTGATCGCGCCCCGGAATGGTCACAGCTTTGCCATCGGCAAAGACTTTTGCCAGCGGCTCTGCGGGGCCAGCGGTATCGTCCATCTCGCCGTCAACGACCAGAATTGGCCGCGACAATGCCCCAAGTGTGGCGACAGGAAGATGGGGCGACATGGCCCGCATGCATGCCGCAAGCGCGAAGCGGTCTTTTCCCGGCTGATCGGCGAAAGCGCGAAACATTTTTGCGCGTGGATCGGTGATGGATTCGCGTTCGTCGGTCAGCAAGGCGTCGGCCAACAGACTGCGCGCGCCGGGCGCGGTGACGCGGTCTTCCAGATAGTGCGCGCCGACACCGGCGAGCGCCAGCCGCGCGACACGCTGGGGATGCAACGCCAGAAGGCGCAGGCCGATGAAGCCACCCATCGAATAGCCCAGCACGAAGGGTTGGGTCAGGCCGGCGGCGTCCATCACCGCCACGGCATCCTCGGCCATGCGGTCATGCCCGTAAAAGGCGGGGTCGTGCGGCGTGCCACTGTCGCCATGACCGCGGCAATCCATCGCCACGATGGAAAAGCCCGCCTCGGTCAGCCCTCCAAACCAGCCGGTGGATTTCCAGTTCTGCATCCGGCTGGAGCCGAAGCCGTGAATCAGAAGAATGGCAGGGCCTTCGCCGTGGCGTTCAAAGGCCAGGCGGATGCCGTCAGAGGCTGTGGTGAATTCCGGCATGACGCCTTCTCCATGATCGGCGCGCAAACTCGCAAAGCGCAAAGCCTATGTCTATAATCGCGGGCATGAAAATCTGGCTATTCCTGGCGGCACTTTTCGGGGCGCTTGCGGTTCTTCTGGGCGCCTTTGCCGCCCACGGCCTGTCCGCGCGCATACCGCCCCATGCCCTGCAGGTCTTCGAGACCGGCGCGCGCTACCAGATGTATCATGCACTGGCGATGGGCCTGGCCGCCCTGGCCATGCGGGGCGAGGCACAGGCGCGCGCGCGGCTGGCCGCCATCGCCTTCCTGGCCGGGATCGTGCTGTTTTCCGGTTCGCTCTACCTGCTGGCGCTGACCGGCATCACGGCACTGGGCATGATAACACCGCTGGGCGGGCTGGCCTTCCTGGCAGGCTGGGGCCTGCTGGCCGCCGCCGCGCTCAGGCTGCCCACCGAACCATCATAGAAAGACGTGAGATGAAAACCATTGCCGCCCTGCTGCTTGCCACCGCCCTGACCGCGCAAATGACCGGCGCGATGGCCGCGACAGTTCTGGAAAAATCCGATCCGGCCGCCGGCGCCAAAATCCACAAGGTCGAAAAGATCACCCTGCGCTTCAGCGGTACCTTGCAGCCGGCGCTGAGCGGCGCGCAGCTGCGCGACAAGACCGGCCACGAGCTGCCGGTCGCCACCGCCGTGGGCATGACGGCGATCACCCTGCTGCCGTTCCAGCTCAAGCCGGGCGCCTATCATGTGGACTGGCACAGTGTCGGCCAGGACAAAAGCAGGGCCAAGGGCAGCATCGCCTTTACCGTAACGCCCTGAACCTGTTGCGCCGCCGCTTCAGGCAATGCCCGCCGGCGGCACGAAATCCTGCAGCGCATCGATGGCGCGCGGCTTGTCGCTGCCCGCGCCCAGCGCCACCAGGAACTTGTCGCCCCAGTCGGCAATGTCGTTGCGCAACAGGGCCGCATAAAGATCGGCATGGCGGCGGCGACGCTCGTCCAGCGGCATCATCATGGCGCGCGCGATGGCGCCGCCCACCGCATCGGGATCGTAAGGGTTGACCAGCAGCGCCGAACCGAATTCCGATGCCGCACCGGCAAAGCGCGACAGGATCAGCACGCCGGGGTCCTCCTCGTCCTGGGCAGCGACGAATTCCTTGGCCACCAGGTTCATGCCGTCGCGCATGGGCGTGACCAGCCCCACCTTGGCGGCGCGGTACAGCCCCGCCAGCGCGGTACGGCTGTAGGGGCGGTTGACATAGCGCACCGGCGCCCAGGTGACGCTGGAATAGGTGCCGTTGATGCGCCCCGCCAGCGCGTTCACCGATTCCGCCATCTCGGAATATTCCTTGATCTGGCTGCGGCTCTTGGGGGTGATCTGCAGATAGGTGATCTTGTCGTGCAGTTCGGGATGCGCCGACAGGAAACGTTCATAGGCCTCCAGACGCGCCGGAATGCCCTTGGAATAGTCCAGCCGGTCCACGCCGATCATCAGCGCGCCGGGAATGGATTTGAGAACCTGCTGCACCAGCTGGGTCCGCACCGAACGGCCGGCCATGCGGTGAAATTCCGCCGTCTCGATGCCCACCGGGAAGGTGCCGATCCGCATGGCGCGTTCGCCATCGCCCAGCCGCATCGACATGTGCGCGGGCGTGCCCAGTTCGCGCGCCAGGTAACGGGCGAAATTGGCGGCATCGCCATCGGTCTGGAAGCCCACAAGATCGTAATCGCCCAATGCCGGGATCAGCGTGTCATGGTTGGGCATGGCCGCCAGGATCTCGGGCGGCGGCAGCGGGATGTGCAGGAAAAAGCCGATGCGGTTGCGCACCCCGCGTTCGCGCAGCGCCTTGGCCAGCGGGATCAGGTGATAGTCATGCACCCAGACAACATCGTCGGGGCGCAACCGCTTTGTCAGTTCTTCGGCAAACTGGTTGTTGACGCGCAGATAGCCAGACAGGTCGCGGCGGGAAAATTCGGCCAGGTCCAGCCGGTAATGGAAGATCGGCCACAGCACCCGGTTGGCGAAGCCGTTGTAATATTCCTCGAAATCCTCCGCGCCCAGGTCCGTGACGACATAGGAATTGCGCCCGGCGGTGAAGGTCTGGGTGCGGGGCAGGTCGCTCAGCTCACCGCTCCAGCCCAGCCAGACGCAGGTGTGTTTTTTCAGCGTCGCCTTCAGCGCGACTTCAAGCCCGCCAGGCTGAAGCCCCGCCTTGGGCACCGCGACACGGTTGGAGATTATGAAGACGCGCGCCAATAATGGTCCTCCCAGCTTTGACTGAGGCGCAGGGCACTCAGGATGATGCCGGCCATGGAATAGGTCTGGGGGAAGTTGCCCCACAGCGCCCCGGTCTGGGGATGAATATCCTCGGACAGAAGGCCATAGCTGTTGCGCAACGACAGCGCGTCGACATAGCGGGCCCGCGCTTCCTCGTGGCGGCCCAGCGCGGCAAGCGCATCGATCAGCCAGAAGCGGCAGACCAGGAATTCGGTTTCCGGCAGGCCGAAATCGTCCTCGGCGGCATAGCGCATGACATGGCGGCCATGCACCAGGTCCTGCTCGATCGCCGCCACGGTGGAGGCGAAGCGCGGGTCATCCGGCTCGATCAGCCCCAGTTCGGGCAACAGCAGCACGCTGGCATCCATGTCGTCGGTGCCTTCGGCGGCGGTGAAGGCCTGGCGCTTCTCGCTCCACACGCGGCTGAGCAGCGCCTCGCCCACCGCATCGGCCTTGCCGTGCCAATAGTCGGCGCTGTCCCGGAAACCCAGCCGGGCGGCAATGGCGGCGGTGCGGCTGAGCCCGCCCCAGCACATCGCCCCCGAATGGGTGTGCAGGCGCTTGCGGCCGCGATACTCCCAGATGCCGGCATCCGGCTCCAGCGCCAGGGCGGCGCACTGGCCCGCCATCTTCTCCATCAGGCGGAACAGGGATTCATCGCCCGGCTTGGGCAGACGCTCATCAAAGAACATCGGCACCGCCGACAGGATCACGCTGCCATAGGCGTCGTGCTGGGCCTGGTTCACCGCGTCATTGCCGATGCGCACCGGGCCGTGCCCCTCGAACCCCTTCAGGTCGGGCGCGTTCCACTCGGTCAGGTCGTCATTGGGCACGATGCCATAGACCGGCTTGAGGGTATCCTCGTTTCCGGCAATGGACAGGATATAGGAGATATAATCTTCCATGGTGCGCGTGGCGCCGATCGCGTTCAGCGCCTTGACCACGAAATAGGCATCGCGCAGCCAGCAATAGCGATAGTCCCAGTTGCGTCCCGAATGGGGGGCTTCGGGAAGCGATGTGGTCAGCGCCGCCACGATGCCGCCGCTTTCCTCGAAATTGCACAGCTTCAACGTGATCGCCGCACGAATGGTTGCTTCCTGCCATTCATAGGAAATGTTCAGGTAACGGACCCATTCGCGCCAATAGTCGCAGGTGCGCATGTAGAAATCGCGCACCGTGGCAGCGATGTCGCCGGTGAAGGCCTCGTCAGGGCCGAACACCATGTGCAACGGCCGGGTCAGGGCAAAGGCCGTCTCCTGCTGGATATAGGACAGCGGCGCGTCGGTGGTCAGCCGCACCAGTGCCGGTTCGCCATAGGTGACATGGCTGGAGCCGGCGACGCGCCGTTTCATGGGCGAGCCATAGAACTGTGTCGGCCGCACCCGGATGGTCACGCGCGGCAGACCGGCAATCGGCTCGATGATCCGCATCAGCTGGGGCGGACGCAGCAGCCGGTCGAAATTGCGCAGGCGCGGCGCGAAATCGGTAATGCGGACCTTGGCGCCATCCTCGGCGGTCAGCACGGTCACGACCGCCGCGGTGTTGCGTTCATACTGCGATTCCGCCTTGACCTGGCGGTCCAGCACAACGTCGGAAAAGCCTTTTTCCTCGTCGCCCGCGATCAGGCGGCAAAAGACCGGATCGCTGTCGAAGCGCGGGAAGCACCACCACACGATCTGGCCCTGGGTGTTGACCAGGGCTGCGACGCGGCCATTGCCAATGACGGCGAGATCGAGTGGTCCGGTCATGACAGTGGCCTCATCTGCTGCGCCCCGCATGCGCCAGGCCGATCAGCCATTGGCGCACCTGGCGCGGTGAAGGAAAGACATGCACGGCGCCGGGAAAGCGGCGGCCCACCGAAAAGCCTTGCCCGCCCAGACCGGGCAGAACACGAAAGACGTCCAGGTCCGTGGTGTCGTCGCCGCCGAACAGGATGGCGCGCCCGGCGAAGGGCTGCTGGCGCGCCAGGCGCTGGACCGCCGTGCCCTTGTCCACGCCGAAAGGGCGCGCATCGATCACCGCCTTTCCGAACTGGACATGGATGTCTTCATCGGCGAACAGGCCGGCATTCTTCTCAATCGCCGTCTTCAGCATGGGCCAGGCCTGGGGCGCGGCGCGATAATGCAGCGCCAGGCCGACAGCCTTGTCTTCCAGCAGAAGACCGGGGGTTGAGGCGGCAAGCTGTGCGAACAGGGCGCGCACGCGTGGCGGGATAGGCCGGGCCCGCACCACCCGCCCGGTCGCCCCGCGAATCTCCGCGCCATGAGCGCCAATCGCGGCCGGTCGAAAGGGCGCGAACAAGCGGTCGATACTGGCCAGCGAGCGGCCGCTGACAAAGGCCAGCGCCCCGGACAGATCCAGCGCAATCCGCTCCAGCGCGCGAATGAGGGTATGGGGCACCACCACCCGCTCGGGGCTTGGCGCCATGTCGAGCAGCGTGCCGTCGATGTCCAGCAGAAGCGCAGTGTTGCGGTTGACCGGCGGCATCATTTCAAAATCCCGCGGGCCCGGTCCCGTTCCTGTCTTGCCCCGGGGTCAGGGATATTCAAATCGGAAAAAAACAATAGCAACGCACCATCGACAATTGAAATGTATACGCGCGAAACCTCCCCAGGTTCCCTATTTTGCGCGGGTTTTCGCGCCTTTACGGACGCCTTTCCATGCAAAGGCGCCGCCGGACATGCCGGCATTGTTGTCAACAATAGTCACATTACGGGGCAAGGCAAATTCGATCCGCGAGGAATTGCCGCCGCCCAGATACAGATGGTCGTAATTGAACACCGTCTCCAGAATACCGATCAGCTTTTTCACCCGCTTGTTCCAGCGGGCCTTGCCGATCTTCCTGCGCGTATGGTCGCCGATATAGACGTCGAAATCGTCCTTTTTGCGGACGGTCAGATGCGCAAGATCCATGTGCGGCAACAGCTCGCCATCGCGAAACCAGGCGGTGCCAAATCCGGTGCCCAGGGTGCAGACCAGCTCCAGCCCTTCACCGCGGATCGCCGCAAGCCCCTGCACATCGGCATCGTTGAGCAGGACGACCGGCTTCTTCAGCCGCCGCTGCATCGCGCTTTCCAGGGCAAAGCCATGCCACTGCTTGGTGCCCAGATGCGGCGCGGTGATCACCTTGCCCCGCTTGACCACGCCGGGAAAGCCGATGGTGACATGATCGTACACGCCCAACGGCGCGACCAGCTTTGCCAGCAGCGCGACCAGGCGCGCCGGCGGGCAGTTGGCGGGCGTCTTGATGCGGACCCGGTCCACAAGGAAGCGGCCATCGGGCGCCACGATGGCCGCTTTCAGGCCGGTGCCGCCGACATCGATCGCCAGGATGCGCTTAACCGGCATGGGATTTCCTTTTGGCTTGCCGGGACGAAGCCCTGGGCTTTGTTTTCGAAGCGCGATTTGTGACACGCCCGGCCTTCTTTGCCGACGATTTCTTTTTTGCCTTCTTCGACACCGTTTTGCCGGCGGGCCGCTTGCGCGTTTTCTGCGCCCGTTCCTGGGCATCGACCATCAGGTTCAGTGCACAGTTGATCAGCGCGACATGGGAAAAGGCCTGGGGAAAATTGCCCAGCATGCGCTTTGCCACCGGGTCGTATTCCTCGGCATAGAGGCCGACATCGTTGGACAGGCGGCGCAGCCGGTTGAACAGGCGCATGGCATCCTTGCGCCGGCCCATCAGCGTGTAATTGTCGACCAGCCAGAAGCTGCAGGCCAGGAAGGCGCCCTCGCCCGGCGGCAGGCCGTCGACGCCCGAATGGGTTTCATAGCGCTTGACCAGCCCCTTGTGTATCAGCCGCTTTTCGATCTCGCGGACCGTCGCCTTGATGCGCCTGTCGGTGGGCGGCAGGAAACCCACCAGCGGCAGCAGCAGCACGGCCGCATCCAGTTCGTCGGTGCCGTAATGCTGCACGAAATAGCGGCCGCTGGAATCCACGCCCTTCTTGCAGATGTCCTTGTGGATGCGCCGGGCCACGCTGCGCCAATGCCTGCGCTGATGGGCGGTGGTGCCGGGCGCGCGCGAGGCCCGGTCGAACGCCACCCAGGTCATGACCTTGGAATGGACGAAATGCTGCGACTGGCCGCGTATCTCCCAGATGCCCTCATCCGGCTCGCACCATTTGGATTCCAGGTGCTTCAGGATCACTTCGCGCAGTTCGGTGCGGCGCGGCGCCGGCGGCAACCCGCCCTTGGCCGCCTGGGCGACCACGTCGGCCAGTTCGCCGTAAATGTCGAGCTGCAGCTGGGTGACAGCGGCATTGCCGATCCGGACCGGGCGCGAGCCTTCATAGCCGTTCAGGTGATCCAGCGTCATCTCGTCCAGCCGCCGGTCGCCCAGCACGCTGTACATGGTCTGGAGCTGCTCGGGGGCGCCCGCGATCACCCGCAGCAGCCAGTTCTGCCAGACATTGGCTTCCTCGGTGAAGCCGGCATTGAGCAGCGCCAGCAGCGTGAAGGTGGCGTCGCGCAGCCAGCAATAGCGATAGTCCCAGTTGCGGGTGCTGCCGATCTGTTCGGGCAGCGAGCAGGTCGCCGCCGCGACGATGCCGCCGGTCGGCGCATAGCTGAGCCCCTTCAGCGCCACCAGAGAAGGCATCACGATTTTGCGCCAGCGCCCGCTGACGCGGCACTGGCGCGCCCATTTGCGCCAGAAGATCGCCGTCTCGTCCTGGGCGATGAACGCATCGATCGACAAGGGCGGGGCCTTGAAGGATTCGCCGTAGGTCAGCACGAAAGGCACCGCCTCGCCCTTGCGCACGGTGAATTTCCCCACCGTGTGCATGTCCTCGCCATGCAGGATGATCGGCGTGCGGATGGTCACCAGATTGGGGCCCGATACCGCCGTCAGGGTGCGCCGGTCGTGGCGGGTGACCCAGGGGATGGACATGCCGTAATCGAACCGGATGGCGATCTCGGTGTGCATGTCGACATGGCCTTCCAGCCCCTCGACAAGCCGCACGATGGAGCTTTCGGGCGTGCCGGGCGGCATGAACTCGGTGAGCTTCACCTTGCCAGTCGACGTGGAAATGATGGTTTCCAGGATCAGGCTTTCGTCGATATAGGCGCGGCTGGCGCTGTACTTGCCCTGCGCCGCGATCAGCCAGCGGCCATTGTGTGGCGTGCCCAGCAGCGCGGCGAAACAGGCCGGGGAATCGAAGCGCGGCGCGCAGAACCAGTCGATCGATCCGTCACGGCCGATGATCGCCGCCGTGCGGCAATCCCCGATCATGGCGTAGTCCTCGATCAATGCCATCAGAAACCGTAACCCTCATCGTCCTGGCCAGCCGCGGCGGCATCGACCAGCCACAGCACCTCGCCGCGCGGCTTGAGCGCCCCGGCGGGCAATGATCCACCGCGTGCCTGGGCAAGCGCGTCCCGCTTGGCCGCGCCCGACACCAGGAACAGGGTCAGGGCGCTGGATTCCAGCGCCGGATAGGTCAGGGTAATGCGCTGGTTCTCGCGGCCCTCAGGCACCACCGCCACCCAGCGGTCACGCACGCCCAGCACCGGCTGGCCCGGCAGCAGCGAGGCGGTGTGGCCATCATCGCCCAGCCCCAGAATGGTCAGGTGGAAAAGCGGCACGGCCGGCTCCAGCTCCGAAGAGCCATATTGCTGGCGCAGGATTTCCGCATAGCGATCGGCGGCGCTTTGCGGCGTACCGTCGGTTGGAATGGGAAACACGCCGCGCGGCCCCACATGATTCAGGAGCGCCTCGCGCGCCATGCGATAGTTGGACTGGGGGTCATCGGGCGGCACGAAGCGCTCATCGCCGAAGAAAATCTCGGTGCAATCCCATTTCAGTCCGCGCCCCGCCAGCACCTCATAGGTATGCCGGGGCGTGGAGCCGCCGGCCAGCACCAGCCGGAAAGGCGCGGGCGCCGCCGCCATGCGTCCGGCAACGATATCGGCGGCACGTTCGGCCAGCGCCTGCGCGTCCGCGACGACCTCCATCGTGCCTGCAATGTCACCCATCTGACTCTCCTAACGAATGGCCTAACGAACGGCCTAACGAATGGCGCGCCAGCTTCGCCCGTCGCGCGCCAGAAGATCGTTGGCGGCCACCGGCCCCTCGCTTCCGGCGGCATAATTTGGGAACTGGCGCGGATTGGAATCGGCCCAACCTTCCAGTATCGGCTCGACCACGCCCCAGGCGGATTCCACCTGGTCGGCGCGCTGGAACAGCGTGGTATCGCCGGTCAGGCAGTCATAAATCAGGGTTTCATACCCCACAGACGGCGCTTGCTTGAAATAGTCCTTGTACTTGAAATCCATCGCCACGCTTTCCAGCGCCATGGCCTGGCCCGGCCGCTTGGCGTTGAAGCGCAGGCGGATGCCCTCGTCGGGCTGGATGCGCGCGATGAGCCAGTCTGCATCCAGTTCGCCCATCGGCGTGTCGCGGAACAGCGCATGGGGGGCGCGCTTGAATCGAATGGCGATCTCGGTGGAGCGCGCTTTCAGCCGTTTGCCGGTACGCAGGTAGAAGGGCACTCCCGCCCAGCGCCAATTGTCGATCGTCAGCCGCAGCGCGACATAGGTTTCGGTGGTGGAATCGGGCGCGACGCGGTCCTCCGCCCGGTAGGCGGGAACGTTGTCCGCCCCCACCGCGCCGGCGTCGTACTGGCCGCGCACCACATCGGCCAGGGTCAGCGGATGCACCGCCTTGAAGATTTCCGCCTTCTTGGCGCGCACATCCTCGGCATCGAAGGACACCGGCGGCTCCATCGCCGTCATCGCCACAAGCTGGAACAGGTGATTGGGCACCATGTCGCGCAGCGCCCCGGTGCCTTCATAGAATTTGCCGCGCGTGCCCACGCCGATGCTTTCGGCCACCGTGATCTGCACATGGTCGATGCGGTCGCGGTTCCAGATCGGCTCGAACAGCCCGTTGGCGAAGCGCAGCGCCATGATGTTCTGCACCGTCTCCTTGCCCAGGAAATGGTCGATGCGGAAAATCTGGTCCTCGCGCAGATATTTCAGCAGGCAGGCATTCAGCGATTTGGCCGATTCCAGGTCGTGCCCGAAGGGCTTTTCCACGATCAGGCGGCGAAAACCCTTGCATTCCTTCATGTCGACAAGGCCGGACTCGCCCAGCTTCTGGGCGATGACCGGAAAGAAGCGGTCGGCGGTCGCCATGTAGAACAGCACATTGCCGCCCAGATCCTTGGCCTTGTCGCATTCGGCCAGCCGCTTCTTCAGGTCGGCATAGGTTTCGTCCCTGGTGAAATCGCCCTTCAGGAAGCTCATCGCATCGGCGATGGGCGACCATAATTTGTCATCCACCTTTTTCAGCGCGCCTTCGCCGCTATTGCCCACCTGCTCTTCCAGGAACTCGTGGATCTTGCCGCGCCATTCATCGGTGGAACGGTCGTTGTGATCCACGCCGATCAGGGAAAAGCGCGGCGGCAGCAGGCCGGTACGCGACAGGTTGTAGAGCGCCGGCACGATCAGGCGGCGGGTCAGATCGCCATTGGCGCCGAAGATCACAATGGCGCAGGGCGGCGGCGGAGACTTGCGGGCGGATGAACTCAATTTATCTGCTGCTCACTTCTTGGTTTCGACATGGCCGCCGAATTCCTTGCGCATCGCCGACAGGAGCTTTTCGCCAAAGCTGTTGTCGATGCGCGAACGGAAACGGGCGAACAGGGCGGCGGTGATGACAGGGGCGGCCACAGCCTCGTCCACCGCGGCATTGACGGTCCAGCGGCCTTCACCGGAATCGTCCACCTTGCCGCTGAACTCCGACAGTTTGGGCGACTTGGCCAGCGCGATCGCCGTCAGGTCCAGCAGCCAGGAGGCGACGACGCTGCCGCGCCGCCAGACCTCGGCGACATCGGCCAGGTTGATGTCGAACCGTTCTTCCTCCGGCAATTTCTCGCTGGCGCGGCCCTGGATGATGTCGAAGCCTTCGGCATAGGCCTGCATCAGCCCGTACTCGATGCCGTTGTGCACCATCTTGACGAAATGGCCCGACCCGGCGGGCCCGCAATGCATGTAACCTTCGGTGACGCGCGGATCGGCGCCTTCCCGGTTCGGGGTGCGCTCGATGTCGCCCGCGCCCGGCGCCAGCGTCTTGAAGATGGGATCGAGGTGATCGACCACGGCCTTGTCGCCGCCGATCATCATGCAATAGCCGCGTTCGAGCCCCCACACCCCGCCGGAGGTGCCGACATCGCAATAGGCGATGCCCTTCTCCTTCAGCGCGGCGGCGCGGCGGACATCGTCCTTGAACATGGAATTGCCGCCGTCGATGACGATGTCGCCCCTGGACAGAAGCCCGCCCAGTTTTTCCACCGTCTGTTCGGTGATCTTGCCGGCCGGCAGCATTACCCAGACCGCACGCGGGGCGGACAGCTTGCCCACCAGGTCCTCCAGAGAGGCCGCGCCCGTCGCCCCCTCCAGCGCCTTGACCGCCTCAGGGGATGCGTCGAAGCCCACCACCTGGTGGCCGGACCGCATCAGCCGGCGCCCGATATTGGCGCCCATCCGGCCCAGCCCGACGATACCGATCTGCATGAAACTCCCCTTCCTTTAGAATGCTGGCCACTCAAATACTGGCTTTTTTCAAATGCCGGCCCCTGGCGCATCGTGCCCGCGCCGCCCGGGCCAAGGTAGCCCTCAAAACCGCACGTCTGAATGAATTTCTGGCCTGGACAGGCGCGCCCCGGCAACGCCCTTTCAGAACGCGGCGGCGGGCCCTGCGGTTTCCGCAAAATCCCGCAAAAACCGGGCAAAAACAGGGGGAAAGGATTGATTTTAGTCCATGGAGCCTGTCAATAGCAGGCGCGTCAACGGGCCCCGGATCATGGACGAGAATTTCCGCAAAAGTGCGCTGGCCTATCACCGGCTTCCGCGCCCCGGCAAATTGTCGGTGGAAGCAACCAAGCGCATGGCGAATCAGCGCGATCTGGCCCTGGCCTATTCGCCCGGCGTGGCGGCGGCCTGCGAGGAAATCGCAAGGGACCCGGCGGCGGCGCGCGAATATACCGCCCGCGGCAACCTGGTGGCGGTGATCTCCAACGGCACCGCGGTGCTGGGGCTGGGCAATATCGGCCCCCTGGCCTCCAAGCCGGTGATGGAGGGCAAGGCCGTCCTGTTCAAGAAGTTCGCCGGCATCGACGTCTTCGACCTGGAAGTCGCGGAGACCGACATCGACCGCTTCGTCGATGTGGTCGCCGCGCTGGAGCCGACCTTCGGCGGCATCAACCTGGAAGACATCAAGGCGCCCGAATGCTTCATCATCGAGAAGAAGCTGCGCGAGCGCATGCAAATTCCCGTCTTCCATGACGACCAGCATGGCACCGCCATCGTTTGCGCCGCCGCCATCCGCAACGGGCTGCTGCTGCAGGGCAAGACGCTGGAGCAGATCAAGCTGGTCACGTCCGGTGCGGGCGCCGCCGCGCTGGCCTGCGTCGATCTTCTGGTGGCGATGGGCCTGCCCACCGACAATGTCACCCTGACCGACATCAAGGGCGTGGTGCACCAGGGCCGCGGCGACGAGATGGCGCCCAACCTGGCCCGTTATGCCCGGCGCACCGATGCGCGCACCCTGGGCGAGGTTCTTGTGGGCGCGGACGTGTTCCTGGGCCTGTCGGCGCCCAATGTGCTGAAAGCCGAATGGATGGCGCAGATGGCGCCCAATCCGCTGGTGCTGGCGCTGGCCAATCCCGACCCGGAAATCCTGCCCGAGGACGCCAAGGCGGCGCGCCCCGACGCGATCATCGCCACCGGGCGCAGCGACTATGCAAACCAGGTCAACAATGTCCTGTGCTTTCCCTTCGTCTTTCGCGGGGCGCTGGATGTCGACGCCACCACCATCAACGAGGAAATGAAGGTCGCGGCGGTGGAAGCCATCGCCGCCCTGGCCCGCGCCGAAGCCTCGGACGTGGTCGCCCAGGCCTATGGCGGCATCGCCATGGGCTTCGGCCCCGATTACATCATTCCCAAGCCCTTCGATCCGCGCCTGATCCTGCACATCGCGCCGGCGGTGGCGCGCGCGGCGATGGAATCGGGCGTGGCGCGCAAGCCGATCGCCGATTTCGATGCCTATGCGACCGAGCTTGAGAAATTCGTCTACCGCTCCGGCCAGCTCATGCGCCCGGTGTTCGAGGTCGCGCGCCGCGCACGCCGCCGCGTCGCCTATGCCGAGGGCGAGGACCAGCGCGTGCTGCGCGCCGTCCAGACCGTGCTGGACGAAAGGCTGGCAGACCCGATCCTGATCGGCCGCACCAATGTGATCCGCGAACGCGCCAAGGCGCTGGGCCTCAGGCTGGATTTCGACAAGCAGGTGCGCATCGTCGATCCCGACAGCGATCCCCTGATCCCCGCTTTGGCCGAGCGCTATCAGCGCAAGGTGGAACGGCGCGGCGTGCCGCCCGATGCCGCCAAGCGCTGGATCCGCAGCCGCCACGGCATCACCGCCACGATGCTGCTGGAGCATGGCGAGGTCGATGCGGCCCTGTGCGGGGGCCTGGGCGACTGGAGCCGCCAGCTTGCCAACATCCTGCCGCTGCTGCCGCGCCAGGAAGGCATCTCCCGCGTCTATTCGCTCTCCAGCCTGATCCTGCCCAACGGCGCGCTGTTCTTCTGCGACACCCATGTCAATGTCGATCCCACAGCCGAGCAGATCGCGGAAATGACCCTTCTGGCGGCCAAGACCGTCGCCCGCTTCGGCCTGCCGCCCAAGGCGGCGCTGCTGTCGCATTCCAGCTTCGGCACCGCCGATTCCGCCACCGCGCGCAAGATGCGCAAGGCGATGGCCCTGCTGCGCGAAGCCCAGCCCGATTTCGAGCTGGATGGCGAAATGCATGCCGATGCGGCGCTGAGCGAGGCGCTGCGCGGGCGACTGGTGTCGAACAGCCCGCTTTCGGGATCGGCCAACCTTCTGGTCATGCCGACCCTGGATGCGGCCAATATCGCGCTGACGCTGCTGTCGGCGGCGACCGAGGGGCTCTTGGTGGGGCCGCTGCTTCTGGGCGTGTCCAAGCCGGTGCATGTGATGGTGCCGTCGGTGACGGCGCGTGGAATCGTGAACATGACGGCACTGGCCGTAGCACAGGCCGCATCGCAGGGATAACAAGAACGGACGCCAGGAACAGGGCGCCAAGAACAGGGCGCCAGAAATAGAATGAAGGGCAGGTAGGGAATGGCCGAGTTGACGGCGGATTACATGGAACAGGCGCGCCAGGCGGTGGCGCTGCATCAGCAGGGCCGGCTGGACGAGGCCGAGCAGGTCTATCAGCAGATCATCACCAAGAATCCCGCCGCGGTGATGCCGCGCTACATGCTGGGCGTGCTGCGCCTGCAGCAGGGCCGCGCGGACGAAGCGGTGGAACTGATGGAGCCGGCCTCGCGCATCAATGGCGAGGATATCGGCACCCAGATGAACTATGCCATGGCGCTGCGCGCCGCCGGCCGGCTGGACGATGCGCTGACGCACTTCCAGAAGGCCGCCCGGCTGAAGCCGGACCTGGTCGAAGCCCATTACAATTGCGGCGTCGTCCAGGGCGAAACCGGCCGCTTCGAACAGGCCGTGGAAAGCTATGAAAAGGCGCTGGTGCTGCGGCCCGACATGGTGATGGCGCGCGGCAATCTGGGCATTGCGCTGGCGGCGGTCGGCCGCCTGGACGATGCCGTGGAACAGTATGAAAAGGTGCTGGAGGCCCAGCCCGCCGACCCGCTGGCGCTGTACAATCGCGGCCTGGCGCGCATGACCCAGGGCAAGCTGGAAGCGGCGCTGGCCGACTTCGATGCTGCCGCCGCGGCGGCGCCCAATTTCGCCGATCCGGTCTATCAGCGCGCGGTCATCCTTTCGCGCCAGGGCGATTTCGCCGGCGCCCTGCCCGCCTTCGACAAGGCGGTATCGCTCAATCCGAACGATGCGGAAATTCACAGCAACCGCAGCGTGGCGCTATGGAACCTGGGCCGCGCCGAAGAGGCGCTGGCCAGCGCCGACCAGGCCCTGGCGCTGAACGACAAGATGGTGTCGGCCTGGTCCAATCGCGGCATCGCCCTCAAAGGGCTGGCGCGCTTCCAGAAGGCGCTGGACGCCTTTGACAAGGTGGTGGCGCTGGACCCCACCAATGCCAACGGCTGGAACAATCGCGGCGCGGTGCTGCGCATGCTGGGCCGGCCCGGCGATGCGGTGTCCAGCTTCAGCCGCGCGGTGGATCTGAAGCCCGCCAATGTCGAGGCGCTGAACAACCGCGCCTATACCGCCTGGACGGACATGGGGCTCTATGCGCCCGCGATGGCCGACCTGACGGCGGCGCTGGCCGCCGCGCCCGACTATCCCTGGCTGGCGGGCGAACTGTTGCACCTGAAAATGCAGGGCGCCGACTGGGCCGACTACGACACGCTGAAAAAGACCATCGATGACGGTGTGCGGGCGGGCCGCCAGGCCATCCGTCCCTTCGCCTATCAGGCGGTGTCGGACAGCCCCGCGGACCTGCAGGCCTGCTCGCAGATCTTCGCCGCGGCGGAATTTGCGCCCGTTCCATCTCCCACACCCGCAAAAGGCAGTGGCGGCGGCAAGCTGCGGATCGGCTATGTCTCGGCCGACTTCCGCGAACAGGCCACCGCCTATCTGATGGCCGGCCTGTACGAGCAGCATGATACGGCCAGGTTCGAGATCGTCGCCTTCGACAATGGCGGCAGCGACGACAGCGCGATGCGCGCGCGGCTGGAAAAGGCCATCCCAAAATTCGTCGACATCAGCGCGATGAGCGACGACGAAGCCGCCCAGGCGGTACGCGGCGAAGGGATCAACATCCTGGTCAACCTGAACGGCTATTTCGGCAAGGCGCGCATGGGCGTGTTCGCGCGCCGCCCCGCCCCGGTGCAGGTCAACTATCTGGGTTTCCCGGCGACCCTTGGTTCACCCGCGATCGACTTCATCCTGGCCGACAACGTGGTAATCCCCAAGGGCGACGAACGCTTCTATGACGAAAAGGTGGTGCGCCTGCCCGGCAGCTACCAGGTCAATGACGACAGGCGCGCCATCGCCGGCGACACCACACGCGCCGATCATGGCCTGCCGGAAAAGGCCATCGTCTTCTGCAACTTCAACCAGTCCTACCACAAGCTCACGCCGCAGACGCTGGATGCCTGGGCCGCGATCATGGCCAAGGTGGACGGCAGCGTGCTGTGGCTGCTGGACAGCCATGAGGACTTCCGCAAAAACCTGGTCCGTGAAGCCGGGGCGCGCGGCATCGCCCGCGACCGGCTGATCTTTCGCCCATCGTCGATCTGCCCTTGCATCTGGCGCGGCTGAAACTGGCCGACCTGTTCCTGGACAGCCTGCCTACAACGCCCACACCACCGCCAGCGACGCGCTGTGGGCGGGCGTGCCGCTGGTCACCTGCCGCGGCAGCGCCTTTGCCGGCCGCGTGGCGGCCAGCCTTTTGGCGGCGGCGGGCCTGCCCGAGCTGATCGCGGAAGACCGTTCGGGTTTCGAGGCGCTTGCGGTGAAGCTGGCGAGCGACCCCAAGGCGCTTGCCGCCGTCCGGGACAAGGTTGCGGCGGCCCGCAAGAGCGCGCTGTTCGACACCGCCAGGACCACCCGGCTGATCGAGGCGGCCTATCAGGGCATGTGGGAGCGGCGCGAAAAGCCCGAAGGCTTCGACGTCGACGCCTGAGGGTCAGCGGATGAACTGGTCGACGAAGTCGGCGCCGAGCCCGATGGCCGCATAGTGCTTGCGGCACAGGTCGATCTTGGTGAAGACGTCCTCATAGCCCAGCACCGCCCCATCGGGATCGACATAGAGCATCACCCCGTTCACCTGGAACAGGGTGATCATCTCCTCGACATCCTCGTCGACCACCAGTGTATGGGTCTCGCCCGGCGCCTCATAGACATAGCCGCCTTCCTCGGCGACCCAGTCATGCTCCAGATAGCGCCAGCGGCCCTTGATGACATAGCCGTGCACCGGCTGGGGATGGCGATGGCGCGACAGCACGCCCGACTTGCGCACCCTGAGCAGGTTCATCCAGTAACCCCGGCTGGCGCACAGGCACAGGGGGCGAAACCAGACATTCTCGGCCTGGGGCACCCAGACGCGCTCGTCCGCCGGAATGGCCGCGGCAATCACCAGTTCGGGCGGCGACTCTTTGGGCTGGGGGTGCCGGTAGGGCGTGCGTGAATTGTCCTGCGCCATGATCCTGGTCCTTTTTATTTGGCGAGATAGCCGCCATCGACGGGAATGACCGCGCCGGTGATGAAGCGGGCCGCATCCGAGCACAGGAATGCCACCGCGCCGCCGATGTCCTCCGGCTTGCCCCAGCGGCCCATCGGCGTGCGCTCCACGATGGCGGCGGAACGTCCGGCATCGGCCTGCGCCGCTTTCGTCAGCTCCGTCTCGACCCAGCCGGGCGCGATGGCATTGACGCGGATATCGGGCGCCCAGGCGACCGCCAGCGATTTGGTCAGCTGGGCCACCGCGCCTTTCGAGGCGGTATAGGCGGGCGTCAGCGGCCCGCCGAAAAACGACCAGACCGAGGCGGTGTTGACGATCGCCCCGCCCTGGCGCGCCAGCAGCGGCCGGGCCGCCACGCACAGCCGCATGGTGCCGGTCAGGTTGACGTCGATGACCCGCTGGAAACCCTCGATGGTGAATTCCTTGCCATCGCGCAGGATCATGCCGGCGCAGTTCACCAGTGCATCCAGCCGCGCCAGTGAACCGGCCAGCGCGGCCACCTGGCCGTCATCCGTCACATCCAGCCGCACGGCCTTCACATTGTCGCGGACCGGCACGGCGGCGACTTCGTCGTCGGTCAGCCCCGTGACGGTGACGGCGTATCCCGCCGCCGACAACGCCTCTGCGATGCCCCAGCCGATGCCGCGCGCACCGCCCGTGATCAGTGCCTGTTTCATGTGTTCCTTCCCGGCCGCGGACCTTAAAGCGCAATCCGGAAAGCGCGAAGCGGTTTTCGGAAAAATTGCGCGCCAATTCAAAAAGCTGCAGCGTGAGACCGCGCAAAAGGTCAAAGGGGCGACATATCGGCCGGGCTGTGCGAGAATGACGAAGATTGGAGGAACGCCGATGCGCTTTGTCATCGCCCTCTGTTTTGTGCTGCTGGGAGCGGCCGCATTCATTTCGCGCCCGGCCCTGGGCGCGCCCGGCTGCTACTATCCCAATGGCGACTGGGCGATGAACTGCAGCGCGCCGGGCGCCATGCCGCAGGGCTGGCAACCGTCGCCCGAGCAGCTGCGCCAATGGCAGCAGGCGCGGCCCCACGATCCGGACACCGAGACGATCATGGGCACTTTCCTGGGCCTGGCCGCGCTTCTGGCGCTGATCGCGCTGATGCCCCGCTTTGACGGCAGCCGCAGCGAGGACTGGCTGCCGGAACGAAAAAAGCGGCGCTGAATTTTCGCAATCAGAAATGCTTGTCCGCCCGGAAGGGCCCATGCACGGTCGATGCGCGCACCAGGAACGCGGTGGACAGGCCGATCAGCAGGAAACCGTTGATGCCTTCCAGCGCCGAGAGCAGCCGCCAATAGGGATCGAACGGCATGTCGCCATAGCCGATGGTCGAGAACATGGCGGTCGACAAGTAAAGCGCGTCGGGCAGATGCGCGGTGGCGCCCAGCCAGACATAGGTGACCGCCCAGGTCCAGACCTCGATCGTCAACAGCGCCAGGATGCCCAGCACGGTTCCGGTCATCACCAGGGTGCGGCCCACATCGCTGCTTTGCAGCCCGGTGCGCCGCGCCAGCGCCGGCATGATCGCGCCGATCCCGATCAGCCCGGCGGTGTGGATCACCACCGACAGCGCCACCAGCGCGGACCCCACGGCCAGGTTGTGAAAAAGCTCGATTTCCATTTCGCCACAATGACGCCAGCATCCGACAGGGCCTTGAGATAGCGCAAGCCGTTGATCTGGCGCAAGGCAATCGCCGCGCGCGGGCGCCATTGTGGCGGCGTGGAGGCTCCGTTGAAGCACGCCATCATCTTCGCCCATCCGCGCGCGCGCAGCTTTACCGCCGCTGTCGCCGATGCCTATGCCCGCGCGGCCGAAGCCGCCGGCGGCACGGTCGAGACGCGCGATCTTTACCGCATCGGCTTCGACCCCTGCCTGAAGGCAGAGGAAATGCCGGGCGCCCGCAGCTTCGGGCCCGCACCCGATGTGGCGGCGGAACGCGAAAGGCTGGCCGATTGCGACGTCTTCGCGCTGATCTATCCTTTCTGGCTCAACGCGCCGCCCGCCATGCTGAAAGGCTATCTGGACCGGGTGTTCGGCTTCGGCTTCGCCTATGGCGGCCAGGGACAGAGCGCCAATCCGCTGCTGACCGGGCGCAAGCTGATCAGCTTCACCTCGTCGGGCGCACCGACCCAATGGGTGCAGGAGACCGGCACGCTGGAAGCGGTGCAGACGCTGTTCGACCGCTCCTTCGCGCGTCAGTGCGGCCTCACACCCCTGTCCCACAACCATTTTGGCGGCGTGGCTCCAGTGACCAGCCAGGCCTTCATCCAGGCGCGTCTCGCGGACGTGGCCACAATCTTCAACAGACATTTCGGGAGGTAACAATGACGCTTTATCAGGTCCGTCTTGAACTCGGCCGCACCGACGGCGCACCCCAGGGTGATCCGCACCACGGCTATGAATTCGTCGCGCCGCTGGACGGCGACGGCCATCTGGATGCCGCGGAATGGAACCGGCACAAAGCACACTGCACGGTGCGCGGCTTTCGCCCCGGCGAACATGACCGCTTCGGCCAGCTTCGCCATGTCGGCCAGGGCTGGCGCTTCGACTATGACCCGCAGGCGCGCGAGGATGACGAGCCTTTCTTCAAGCTGGACCGCCACAGGATCGTTCCCGACCTCTATGTCTCGATCACCGAGGAAGACGGCCGGCAAAGGCCCTTCAAGATCGTGAGCGTCGCGCCGGTGGGGGTGGACGCATGAACGGCAAGGATCCCAGCCCCGCACCCTGGCACCTTGTGGTGTGGATCGACCATGCCGTTGCCCATCTCTATGCATCGAACCGCGAAAAGGTGGAGGAGATCGCGACCATCCATGCCCCCGATCAGGGGCGCGGACATGTGCACCACCATGCCGGCACGCCCGGGCCGGGCCACGTCCCGCCCGACAGCCATTTCCTGACACAGGTTGCCAACAATGCCTCGGTGGCGCGCGAAATCCTGATTATCGGCCCGTCCACCACGCCGCACGACCTGCACAGCTTCATGAAAGAGCATGCCCCCGGGGTGGCCGAACGCGTGGTGGGCATCGAGCCGATGAAGCGGGCCAGTGAACGGGAAATCCACGAATTTTCCCGCCGCTTCTTCCGGCATCACGACCTGATGGCCAAGCCCGGCAGCGAGAGGTGACGCAGGCAATGGAAAAACCTCAAACCCATCCCATCCGCGTGGATGCCGGCCTGTGGCGCAATACCATGTTGCCGGAAGGTTATATCGAAGCCTGGCTGCGGCCCGACGGCACGCCCGTGCAGGCCGGCGATCCCGTCGCCGCCATCCGCATAGAGGATGCGCTGCACGATCTGCCCGCGCCCGCCCAGGGCTTCCTTCATGTCATGGAAAAGGTCAACGCCGTGGTCGAACCGGGCACGGTAATCGGCGAGATTCGATCCCAGCCCGGCTGACGCCCGATCCTAGTGGGACATCAGCACGCAGAAGCTGGGGTCCATCAGAATGTCTCCCGTCACGCCCCCGAACACGAATTCGCGCAGCCGGCTCTGGCCCCAGGCCCCCGCGACAAGCAGGTCGCAGCGCCGGTCCAGCAGTTCGGCATGCAGATAGCCCGCCTCGCTGCCGCTGGCGGCGATGGCCTGCGGCGTGGCCTCCACGCCATGCGCGCCCAGCCAGGCGGCGACATCCTCGGTCTGGCCCTGGGTGGTTAGCCGGTCCTTTTCGCTGGTGATGCCCAGCACGGTGACCTGCGCGGCATTCTTCAGCAGCGGCAGGGCGTCGGCCACGGCGCGGCGCGCCTCGCGGCTTTCCTTCCAGCCGACAAAAACATGACGCAGCGGCAGGGCGGTCACGCCCCTGGGCACCAGCAGCAGGGGCCGGCCCGCCCGGATCGCCAGTTCGGCCACTTTCACCCGGCGGGTCTCGTCCAGAAGGCTGGGGCCCAGGTCCCTGCCCGAAATGATCAGGTCGGCGGCGCGCGCCTGGGCGGCCATGTAATCGGCCAGCGACTCGTAAGTGACCAGGCTGCGCCATTCCAGCGCCCGCGCACGGCCGGCCAGCGCCTTGCGAAAGTCCTGCTCGGTGCGCGCAAGCTGCGCCTCGATCTCGCTTCGGTCCAGCGTCACCGCCTCGGTCGCCATCAGGCCTTCGTCATACAGGATCGGCAGCGGCTGGCAGGCGGCAATGCCGATCACACGCGCGTCAAAGCGGGTGGCCAGCTCCCCCGCGATGTTCAGAATGCCGGTATTGTCTCCATCCAGTTCCAGATGGACCATCAGGCTTTTGAATGTCATGGCGCATCTCCTGCCAGTGCGCGGCGATAATGGCGGCGTCCCGCTGCCCCCGCGTTGATCCGGCGCAAGGCCAGATGCAAGACCAGATGCAAGATCAGGCGCGTCCGGCCAAGCGCCGCTTTTCCAGGGGCGCGCGCACCGTGAAGGTGCCGCTGACAACCAGTTCGTCCTTCTGGTTCACGGCGACGCAATCCAGCACCACCACATACAGGGGCCGCTTTTCGCGCACCGTCAGGCAGGTGGCGATCGTGTCGCCCACCGCGACGGGCGCGGCGAAATTGAGCTCGGTGCCCAGGGGCACGGTGCCCGGCCCGGGAAACCGCGCCGCGCTTGCCATCGCCAGCGCAAGGCCGGCCCAGCCGGCGCCATCGGCCCCGCCCGCGGCCACGGCCAGAAGGCCGGCATCGCGCCGGGTGATGTCGCGCGCGATGGTGCGTGCCTGGCCGATGGTCAGTTCGTCATAGGGATGGTTTTCCAGCGGTGGCATCGGCGCGCTCAGTGCGCCAGCGCCCGGTGCACCGTGTCGGACAGGATGCTGTCCAGAAGCGGTTTTTCCAGCACGCAATAGACCCCTGCCGCCAAGGCCTTGCGCCGCACGACATCGGTCACCGGCGCGGTGATCATGATGATGGGCAAGGTGACCTTGCGCCCAGCCAGTGCCTCGATCAGCGCGAAACCGTCCAGGCCGGGCATCTTGCAGTCCAGCACCAGGCAATCGGCCGCCGACAGGTCGCCGTCGCTGAGCAAATGGCTGCCGCTTTCCCATGTCTGGACGGCCAGCCCCTCCAGTTCCAGGGCGAATTTCAGGGAATCGCGCACGGCCCGATCGTCATCGACCAGATGGACGCGCGCCTTTCCCGATGTTGCCGCCTGCCGCACACGCAACTCCAGACCAATACCCGCTGGATTTTGAACGGGCCCGGTCCGGGCAACCTTGATTCAGCGCAAGATCAGGTCATGCGCCCGGCCAGCAGGCACAGCCGCACAAGTTCCGACAGGCTGGACACCCCCGTCTTGGTCATCACATGGGCCCGGTGAACCTCCACCGTGCGGGGGCTGATCCCCAGCTCATGGGCAATGACCTTGTTGGGATTGCCGGCCAGAAGTCCATCGAGAACCTGAACCTCGCGGTCCGACAGAGAGGCCAGCCGCGCCTTGAACTTGACCAGTGCGGCATCGGCCGCGTCGGCCTGGGACAGATGGGCAAAGGCCCCACGGATCGAGGCCAGCAGCACATCGTCGGAAAAGGGCTTTTCAATGAAATCGGTCGCACCGGCCTTCATGGCCTCCACCGCCAGGGGCACATCGGCATGGCCGGTCATCAGGATGACGGGCACATGGGCGTCACGTGCGCGCAGGGCCTTGAGCAGTTCCAGCCCATCGGTGCCGGGCATGCGCACGTCGGTGACGACACAGGCGCGCGGCCCCGGTTCGAACTGGCGCAGGAAGGCATCGGCGGTTTCATAGACCAGAACCGCCTGCCCCGCCGTCCCCAGCAGGAAGGCCAGCGAACGGCGGACATCCTCGTCATCGTCGATCAGGTGCACCACGCCCCTGTCGGACACCGTACCGGCACCTCCCTCAGACATCCTCGCCATCCTCCATTTCGATCCTGCGCAAGGTCAGGCGAAAGATCGTGCCGCCGCCGGGATTGCCTTCCGCCCACAGCTTGCCGCCATGCGCCTCCACGATGGTGCGCGAAATCGACAGGCCGACCCCCATGCCGTGCTTCTTGGTGGTCATGAAGGGCTGGAACAATTTGGCGGCGATTTCCGGCGCAATGCCCGGACCGGTATCGGTCACGCGGACCTCGATCATCTCCTCGTCCAGCCGCCGGGTGGAAACCGTCAGTTCGCGGTGGTCGACCTCCTGCATCGCTTCCAGCGCGTTGCGCATCAGGTTGTGCACCACCTGCTGGATCTGGATCTTGTCCACCAGAACGTAATCGGCCTTCGGATCGAAGCCATAGCTGACATGGGCGCCGGTCTGCTTGGCACCGACCAGGGCCAGGGCTGCGGCTTCCTCGATCAGCTTGCGCAGATCCACCACCTGGCGATCGCTTTCGCCGCGCGCCACGAATTCGCGCAGCCGCTTGATGATCTGGCCGGCCCGCAGCACCTGCTCGCCGGCATTGTCCACCGCGCTGCGGATCAGGGCGGGATCAGAGCCCTGGCCATTGTCCAGCAGGCGGCGCGCGCCGCTGAGATAGTTGGCCGTGGCGGTCAGCGGCTGGTTGAGCTCATGGGCCAGGGTTGACGCCATTTCGCCCAGCGCCGTGAAGCGCGACATGAAGATCAGCTCGGCCTGCAGGTCCTGCAGGCGCTGCCGGGTCTGCTGCCGCTCGGTGATGTCGCGCACGAAGCCGGTGAACAGCCGCCGCGGTCCCGAGCGCAACTCGCCCACGGCAAGCTCCATCGGAAAGGTCGAGCCGTCGCGGCGCTGGCCGACCACCAGCCGGCCGGTGCCGATGATCCGCTTTTCGCCGGTCCGCAGATAGCGCCCGATATAGGCGTCATGCTGGCTGCGATAGGGTTCGGGCATCAGCATGCTGACATTGCGGCCCTCGGCCTCTTGCGCGCCGTAGCCGAACAGGGTCTGGGCGGCGGCGCTGAAGGACTGGATGATCCCATCGGTGTCGATGATGATCATCGCGTCGGGCACCGTCTCCAGCACCAGCTGCAAATGCGCCTCGCTTTCGCGCAGCGCGGTCTGCGCCGCCTTGGCGGCGGTGATGTCGCGCGCCACCTTGGATGCCCCGATCAGCCGGCCCTGGGCATCCCAGACGGGCGAAATGGTCACCGAGACATCGATGATCCGCCCATCCTTGCGCCGGCGGCGGGTTTCGAAATGATCGATCCGCTGGCCGCTCCGGATTTGCGCCAGGATACGGTCCTCCTCGTCCTCCTGCCCCGGCGGCAGCAGAAGGGCAATGGGGCGGCCGATCATCTCGGCGGCGCTGTAACCGAAAATCTGCTCGGCGGCGCTGTTCCAGTCGGTGATGATGCCATCGGTGGTCTTGCCCACAATGGCATCGTCGGAAGACGCCATGATCGCCGCCAGGCGCGAATCCTGAAGCTGGCTGGCGCGGCGCAGACCGATATCGATCAGGATGCCATGCGCCACCTGCCCCCCGGCCTGCAGGCGGCCGCGCATGCGCCGCCAGTCGCCCCGTGCTGCAGTGCGAAAATCGATGTCATGCAGACGGCCCGCCAGCAGGCAGCCCTGCAGCGAGCGCTCCATCCCGGGGCGATCCGAGGGCTCGACCAGCGCGAGGAAGGCGGCGCGGTCCAGGACCAGCGCGCCCTCCAGCCCCAGCAGCACCCCCGCCAGGGGCGAAAACCGCAGCCGGTCGGCGCCCAGGTCCCAGTGCCAGGTGCCCACTTCGGCACCGTGCAACGCGGCGGACTGGTCCGCCAGGTCGGGCGATGCGGCGATATCGGAAGGAAGATTCATGCGCGGCGACCCTAGCGCGCCAGCCACCCTGTCACCAGTCGCCAAACGGGCCACCCCCAAGCCGCGCGGCCACAGGGCGGGCAGCCCCATGACGCTCCGGGCACTACGTAAATCCCCTAAGGATCAAACCGAATTTCGGCCGCATCCGCCGCCTTCTAAAAACATCACTGTCGACGCATGGAGGCGGACATGACGGCACAGGTGATGATCGATACACAGAATGCGCGGGCCATTCCCGGCCCGGCGGGTTTGGGCATTGCCGAAGCCGGCGAAGTTCTGCGCGCAGCGGGCAGCGTGGCCCGTTTTTCCGAAGGCAACGAAATCTTCGCCGAGGGCGATGACAGCGACGTGTTCTACAAGGTCCTGTCCGGCGTGGTGCGGGTGTGCAAGTTCCTGCCCGACGGCCGCCGCCAGATCGAGGCCTTTCACATTGCCGGCGACATTTTCGGCATGGAGCTGAACGGCACGCGCGACCTGTCGGCCGAGGCAGTCAGCGACTGCACCCTGGTCTGCTATCGCCGCCGCACGGTCGACATGCTGGCCGAAAAGGACGAGATGGTCACCCGCCAGCTTCTGCGCTTTGCCATGGAAAACCTGGCCCATGCCCGCGAACATTGCCTGCTGCTGGGCCGGCGCGGCGCGGCCGAAAAGGTTGCCGCCTTCCTGCTGGAATGGGCCGACCGGTCCTGCGATCCGGCGGTGGTGCGCCTGGCCATGACACGCCAGGACATTGGCGACTATCTGGGCCTGACCATCGAGACCGTCTCGCGCACCTTCTCGCAATTCGAGCGCGACGGGCTGATCGCCCTGAACGGCACCCGCGAGGTGCGGCTGACCGGCCTGGAAGCGCTGGAAGACATCGCCGCGCGCTGACCGATTGCCGCAGCTTGCGCCGGATCAACGTGCCGGGGCGGCCGCGGTGAAAGCCTGAACGAAATACCCAAGCAATATATTGGAGGCAATTATGCTCGGCACTGGTGAGATCGCATTTCTGGTTCTTGTTGTCGGTGCACTGACCCTGTTCGGTGGCGTGCTGGCCTGGGCGTCCTGGACGGACCCGTCGAACTGAAGCCAATAGCCCCAGACCAATAAACCCAGGGAGATGCCTGGCATGACCGGCGACCTGATCTTCGTGTTTTTCATTCTGGCGGCCTTGCTGTCAGCGGGCCTGGCGCTGCACGATGGCGGCGCGCCCAGGGCGCACTGACCGATTGTGCGCCTGACCAAAGCGCGCGCACTGACAGAAGGCGGCCTGACACGGGGCAACGCGTGCGGCCGTAAGGGGCCATGGACGAAATCGATCTGCTGACCCGGGCGGGGCTGGCCGCGGCTATCGGTCTGATGATCGGTATCGAGCGGGGCTGGCAGGACCGCGACGCCCAGGATGGCAGCCGGGTGGCGGGCATCCGCACCTTCACCCTGATCGGCCTGCTGGGCGGCATTGCCGGGCTGCTGCCCGGCCAAACCCCAGATCCCGCTGCCGCCCTGTTGCCCGGCCTGTTCTTCCTAGGCTTCGCCCTGACCTTCGGACTGTTCGAATGGCGCCGCGCCCGGGTGCAGGGCAGCCTGTCGGCGACCGATCTGGTGACCGGGCTGCTGACCTTTGCCTTGGGCGCCTATGCGGCGCGCGGCAACCTGGCATTGGCGGCGGCGGGCGGGGTTGTCACCGCCGGCGTGCTGGCGTTGCGCCAGGCGATGCACAGCTTCCTGCGCGACCTGACCTGGAACGAGCTGCGCTCGGCGCTGATCCTGCTGATGATGACGACGGTGCTGCTGCCCGTCCTGCCCGACCGTTTCGTCGATCCCTGGAACGCGATCAACCCGCACCAGATCTGGCTGATGACGGTGCTGGTGGGCGCGGTCAGCTATGCCGGCTATATCGCGGTGCGCGTCGCCGGCCCGCGCGGGCTGCTCTATGCCGGGGCGCTGGGCGGCATTGTCACCTCCACCACCGTGACCTGGACCTTTGCGCGGCTGGCGCGGCGCGGCAGCGCCGAACCGCGCAGCGCGATGGCGGCGATCCTGGCCGCATGGATCATCTCGCTGATCCGCATGACAGCGCTGGCGGTGACGATCGCGCCGGGCCTGCTGGGCATCCTGCTCCCGCCGGTGGCCGCGGCGGTACTGGTGCTGGCGGCGCCCGCCGCCCTGGCCTGGCGCGCGGCAGGACGAGAGCAGGCGCAGGCGCTGCCGCTGGACAATCCCTTCGACCTGTCGATGCTGCTGCGTTTCACCGCGCTTCTGACGGTCATCATGCTGCTGGCCAGGCTGGCAGCCACAGGGCCGACGGGCCTGCTGGCGCTGGGCGGATTTTCAGGCCTGCTGGACGTCGATCCCGTCACCCTGTCGATGGCACGCATGACCCATACCGGGCTGGCGCCGATGCTGGCGGCCATGACAATCCTGGTGGCGGGCGCCTCCAACGGGCTGGCCAAGTCGGTGCTGGCGGTGGTGTTCGGCGGCTGGCGGCTGGGGCTGACGCTCAGCGCCCTGGCGCTGGCGGCCTTCGCGGCGGGCACCGCGGCCTGGTTCGTCAGCGCGGGGTAGCCTCGCAGCCGGCCAGATGGGCGCCTAGTGCGAACGGGTCAAAAGCCCGCCGATCTGCGCCATCACCGACAGCATGATGACGATCAGGCTGAAGACAAAGCCGATGGCAAAGCCCAGGTCGTAGGAAAAGCCGGCGTTGGGGAAGGCGTACATCCGCACATCCCAGAACAGGCTGGCGGCCAGCGAAACCAGCGCGATCAGGCCATGCAGCAGTCCAGCCAGGAAGCCCGGGGCGTCAGGCTGGGCCGCCGGCTGATGGGCGCAGCCCGCCAACAGGGCCAGACTGCAAAGGGCGAACAGGCGGTACATGCAATCAGCATCTCCCGGCGCGCTGCCGCCCGCCTTGCGCGCGATCAAGCGCTGCGGCGCAGCAGCTTCCAGACAATGTAATAGGCCAGACCCGCGCCATTCCAGAGAAAGAAGAAATGACGGGTCAGGCCGGGCAGGCTGAAGAACAGGTACAGGCAGCCCAGAATCGCCAGCGGCCCCACCAGCCAGGGCCAGGGCGCCAGGAACAGGCGCGGGCCGTCGAACCTGCGGCGCATCACCAGCATGCAGACGGACACCGCGACAAACGCCGTCAGCGTGCCGGCATTGGCCAGCGCGGCGATATCGGCCAGCGGCACCAGCCCCGCCAGGATCGCCACCAGCACCGCCGTCAAAAGCGTGATGCGGACCGGCGTGCCGCGCGGGCCCACATGCGCCAGCCAGCGCGGCAAAAGCCCGTCGCGCGCCATGACGAAGAAGATGCGGCTCTGGCCGAACAGGAAGGCCAGGATCACGGTGGGCAAAGCGATGATCGCCGCCGCCCCGATCACCACCGCGGCCCCGCCACTGCCCAGCCCTCGCAGGATCAGCGCCAGGGGCTCGGCGCTGCCGGCAAAACCGGTATAGGCCATCGCCCCCACTGCCGCCGCCGCCACCAGGACATAAAGCGCGGTGCAGACCAGCATGGAGCCGATGATGCCGATGGGCAGGTTGCGGCCGGGGTTCCGGGTTTCCTCCGCCGCGGTGGAAATGGCGTCAAAGCCGTAAAAGGCAAAGAAGATGATCGCCGCCGCCGCCATCACGCCATGGGCGGTGCCGTCCACGTCATGCGCCGAAAAACCGAAGGGCATGAAAGGGTGATAGTTGGCGATGTCGAAATGCGGCAGCGCCACCACCACGAAGACCAGCAGGGCGACGATCTTCACCACCACCAGGGCCGCATTCAGGGTGGCGCTTTCGCGCGTGCCGGCCATCAGCAGGCCCGCCACCAGCGCGACGATGGCGACGGCCGGAAAATTGACCACACCGCCCGCCAGCGGCCCGGCCAGCAGCGCGGGCGGCAAGGGTGCGCCCAGCGAGGCGGCAAAGCCCCCCGCATAACCCGACCAGCCCACCGCCACGGCGCTGACCACCAGCGAATATTCCAGGATCAGGCTCCAGCCCACGACCCAGGCGATGGCCTCGCCCAGCACGACATAGGAATAGGTATAGGCGCTGCCGGAAGCGGGGATGGCGGTCGACACATCGGCATAGGCCAGCGCCGCGCAGGCGCAGACCAGACCGGCCACCAGGAAGGACAGGGTCACCGCGGGCCCGGCCAGCCCGGCGCCCACACCCACCAGCGTATAGATGCCGGTGCCGACAATGGCGCCCACCCCCAGCGCCACCAGGTGCCACCAGTCCAGCGTGGGCTTCAGGCGCTGATCGGCCGGAAGGGAGTCGAAATCGAGCGTTTTGCGCTGCAGCCAGCCGGTCATGGCGCCAGCATTGCGGCGCGCGCCGGTCATTTCAAGCCTTCCGTCAGTCGTACCAGCCGGGGGATTTCACCGCTTTCGCATACCAGTCGATCGCATGGCCGATCCAGAGCTGGGCGTGATGCGATGTCAGGAAGGCCTCGATTCGCGCACGCGAGGCAGGCGTTTGCCCGCCCTGTTCGCGCGGCGGCACCCGGTTCAGCCGCCGCTCGGCGCTGTAGTGATACAGGTCGCCGGAAATCACCACCCCGCCGGTATGCGCCAGCTTCACATACAGCGACTGGTGGCCCGGCGAATGGCCCGGCGTGGACAGCAGCACCACGCTGCCGTCGCCGAAAACGTCGTAATCGCCGGTGATGAACTTGATGTGAGGGGCGTGTTCCAGCGCGCTGTAGTTGGGCAACGCCTGCTTGTTGGCGGCCGGTCCGAACATGAAATCGTATTCGGCCTTGCGCGCCAGCCAGGTCGATCCGGCGAACAGGTTGGCATTGCCGACATGGTCCCAGTGCGAGTGGGAGATCGCCAGATCGGTGATCATGGCCGGGGTGACGCCGATATCGGCCAGTTCGCCCGTCAGGGTGGTGAATTTCAGGATGCCTTCGCGCCCCATCATGTTTTCATAGATGGGCCGGCCCACATGGGCGTCGGGCAGGCCGGTGTCGAACAGCAGAATTCCCTTGGGGTGCATCACCAGGAAACAGGGATCGGCGAAATTGGTGTTGCCCGCTTCGTCCTTGGTCAGGCCGAAATTCTCCGGCTGGTTGGAAATGATGGTGCCGCAGTCGATCACATAGAGGCGCACGCCGCTCAGGGCTGGCCGCGCCGGCAGGCCGGTGGACGGCTGGGCGGCGGCCGGCAGCGCCCAGCCCGCCAGAAACAGGAAAACCAGGCCAATGCGATGAAACATGGCGCCCTCCCCCTTTTCGGAGCATCAGGCGCCCAATCGGGCCCCGTGACAAGGGCCGCAGAATTTGCCGGATTTGAGGAAGAAAATGGTGGGTGACGTAGGAATCGAACCTACGACCCGCTGATTAAGAGTCAGCTGCTCTACCAACTGAGCTAGTCACCCACACCACCGTTCGGGGATGCAAATCCCCGGCGGGAGCGGCCCTATAGCAGAGGGGTATGGCCGTGTCCAGAAAGGGTTTAACCCTTTCTGTGGGCAAGTTTTTCGCCCCCACACGGACCCGCCTTTTCCCCGCGAACACAGGCCCTGCTCCCCCTCCCTGGAGGTCGGAGGGGCGGGGGCATATTCCCACAAGGGCGCGACCGCGCCCCGGCGGGAGTCCGCCGCCCCCGCGGAGCCATCGCGCGCAGCGCGATTGGCGTGAGCGATAAAAACTAAAACGCTATGCGGATGCCGAGCTGCGCCGAGATCGGCTGGCGCAGGGTCAGGGTGCGTGGATCGTTCAGCGGAATGGCGGTGAAGTCCTGCGCCCCGGCCGTGTCGTAGAATGCGCCATAAGTGGCGTCGTGCCGGTCGAACAGATTGTTGACCAGGCCGAAGATTTCCCAGCCCGGCGCAACGCGATAGCTGGCGTTCAGGTTGACGCTCCAGAAGGCGGGCAGCCTGCGGTTCTGGTTGGCCGGATCGCCATCCAGATACTGGCTGCCGCTGAAGGCCAGGTCCGCGCCCAGCGTCAGGCCGTCCAGCACTTCCATATTGCCGCCCGCGCGCAACTGGTGCGCCGGATTGAGCGGGATGCGACGCCCCGGCGTGACCAGCACATTGCCGTCGCTGTCCGCGTTCGGATTGTTGGGCGAGGCCAGCAGGCCGGTGAACTGGTAGGTCGCGTCCAGATACGAATAGCTGAAGAAGCTCGACCAGCCCCGGGCGGCAAAGTGCGCGCTGACATCCAGGCCCTGGCGGCGGGTCAGCGGTACGTTGGTGAAATAGCCGCGCCCCGAAATGCTGCTGGCCAGCGCGACGATGTCATTGTCGCTGTCGGTGGTGAACAGGCCCGCGCTCCAGGTCAGGGTGCCGCGCGCCGTCGCGGTGGCGCCGCGCGCGCCGATCTCGCCGGTATGGGCCACGACCTGGTTCAGGGGCGGGTCGGCGACCAGCGAGCCTTCCAGCAGGCAGGGCAGGTTGGGATCGGCGCAGTCCAGCTCCAGCGGCGTGGGTGCGCGGTTGGCCTCGGAATAGCCGCCGAACAGGCTGATCCAGTCCGCCGCCTTCCAGGTCAGGCCCGCCATGGGATTGGCGCGCGAAAAATGATGGCGGCCATTCAGTTCGGGGGCGCTGCCGCTGCGGTCGCGCATGTCGATATCGGCGCTGTTGAAGCGCAGGCCCGCCGTCAGCGTCAGCCTGTCGGTGATGTCCAGCGCATCCACCGCATAAAGGCCCCAATAGGTGGTGGTGGCCGCCAGCGTCACCGGCGCATAACCGATATTGCCGTTGGCGTGGATGATGCTGCCCGAACCGGCCAGCCCGTCATCCAGCGTCACCGCCAGGTCGGGTCCGATTTCGCCCAGCGTGCTGGTGGAACGAAAGCCGATGCCGGCGCTGTCCAGGCTGGTACCCACGGTCAGATAGTTGGCAAGGCCGCCCAGCATGGCGTCGCTGGTCAGCTGTATCGTGCCGCCATGGCCGGTGGTGTCGGTAAAGGTGCGGTCCAGCGTGCCATAGCTGGTGTCGGTATAGGCAATGGGCGCGCCCGCCTGGTCCAGGATGACGAACTGGTCGCGGAAGGCCTGGGTCTTGGGGCTGGGTGCGGGAAAGCCGTCATCCTCCAGGCACAGCGATCCGGGATAGGAGGATTTGGCGGAACAGGATTCGAAATCGCCGTCATTGCCGTCGAGGTGACGCTGGCGAAGGGCGCGCAGATAGAGCGAGCCTTCAAGCTGCCAGTGATCGGCCAGGCGCGTGTGGCCGTTCAGCGCCAGGCTGGCGATGCGGTTCTGGGTGGTCTGGGGCCAGGTATAGACGGCGGCCGAATTGGCCTGGGCCAGGTCATAGGGGGTGGGGCCCACCACGCCCAGCGACGAAACCGCCGCCGAGGCGACAAGATGAATCTCGCTGGCTTCGCTGCGCCAGCCGGCATCGGCATAAAGCCGCGCCACGTTCGAATCCGAATGCAGCCGCCAGCCGCCATCGGTGACGCCTTCGCCCGCGACATAGAGGCTGAAATCGCCGTCCTGCACGGCGTATTCCGCCGCGGCCTGGCCGTGGCCGAAACTGCCGCCCTGCAGGGATGCATGACCGCCTTCAGCCGAAAAGCCGTTCTTCATGGTCAGGCTGACCGCGCCGCCCAGCGCGTTGAGCCCGAAGACGGGGTTGGCGCTCCACACATCCATGCGGGCGATGGCGATATCGGGAATGGCATCCCAGTTCACCGTGTCACCGAAGGCTTCGTTCAGGCGCACACCGTTCTGATAGACCGCAAGGCCCTGGGGCGTGCCCTGCAGCGGCGAGGCTTCGAAGCCGCGATAGCGCAGGTTCTGGGCGATGGCATTGCCCTGCAGGTCGCTCAGCGATACGCCGGCAATATCCTGGCCCAGCGAATCCAGCAGGCTGGCGCCGTGCCGCGCGCCGATGCGATCTCCATCCAGGCTTTGCAGCATGCCCGGAACCTTGGCGGCCGACAGCATGATTTCCGAACCGGGCAGCGTGCCATAGACCACCACCTGTTCGGGTTGCGCGTTCAGCATCTGGGCGGCCGCATCGTGCGGCAGCACTGGCAAGGCGAAGGCGGCTGCCGTCAGAAGGGCCGCGCGTGTGGACATGTTTCCCCCAGTTTTGGCCAAGAACTAGGCGGGCGCGGCGGCCAAGGCAATTTCCAGATTGCCCAAGGTGACAGGGAATATTTCCCGAACCGGCCCGGGCCCGGCTAGGATGCGGCCATGTCATTCTTCCGGTCCCTGCGCGGACAGTTTTTCGTCTCGGTGATGCTGGTGCTGCTGGTGGCGCTGACGCTGCTGGCGGCGGTGGCCTGCTGGCATGCCCGCCGCTCGGTGGAAAATGAAATGGCGATGGCGCTGGAAGCCGCCGACCGGATTGTCGACAACGCGCTGGTCTCGATGCCCGCGGGCGGCCAGGGCGATGCCTATCTGGCGCGGCTGGTTCGCAGCTTCGACGACAACCGCCATGTGCGCGTGGCGCTGATGGATGGACCCGCGACCATCGCGGCCTCGCGCCTGGCACCCGCCGATACGGTGCCCGGCTGGTATCGCCGCCTGCTGGAGATCCCGATCGACTCCCGGCGTGACACCGCGCCGGCTTTGGGTGGGCGCACGCTGTTGGTGACCACCGACGCCCATAACGAGATATCCGAGGCCTGGGTCCAGTTTCGCGACGGCGCCCTGTTCCTGTCGCTGTTCAGCCTGTTGATGCTGGGTCTGGTGCATCTGGCGATGAACCGCATCGCCGGGCCGCTGGCGCGGCTGGCGCGCGGCTTTGAAAAGCTGGGCGGCGGCGACTATGCGGCGCGGGTGGACCAGGCGGGTCCGCACGAGGTCGCGGTGCTGGCGGCCGATTTCAACCGCATGGCCGCACGGCTGGGAACGCTGGAAGCCGACAACCGCCGCCTGGCGCACCAGATGATCGCCATCCAGGAGGAAGAGCGCGCCGACATCGCCCGCGATCTGCATGACGAGATGGGGCCGTTCCTGTTCGCCATGCGGGTGGATGCCGATGCCATCGTCACCGAGGCGGGCGAGGAGGGCGCCATCGCCGCGCGTGCGCGCGCCCTGGGCGATGCGGTCAGCCACATCCAGCGGCAGGTCCGTTCCATCCTGCAACAGCTTCGGTCCGACACGCTGGTGGAAATCGGCCTGGGCGCGGCGCTGGCAAACCTGGCGGCCTTCTGGCAGCGCCGCCATGACGGGGTGACGTTGCACATGGATGTCGCGGCGGTGGGCGACGGCTTTGGCGCCGATATCGACGCGGCGCTCTATCGGCTGGTACAGGAGGGACTGACCAATGCGCTGCGCCATGGCGCGGCGCGCAACGTGTGGCTTACAATTCGCGCCGGTACGGACGTGCGGGTGGTTCTGGAGGATGACGGCGTGGGCCTTGAGGCGGATGACGGCGCGGGCGGCACCGAGGATGGCGGCGGCATGGGCCTGAAGGGCATGCGCGAAAGGCTTGCGCCATTGTCGGGCCGGCTGACACTGTCGCCGCGCATCCGGGGCGGCGTGCGGCTGGAAGCGTGTATACCGCGGGCCGGCGTGAAGGCGGCGGCCAGTGCGAAGGCGGCAGAATGAAGATCCTGATTGTCGACGATCATGCGGTGATCCGCGCGGGCCTGCGCCAGCTTTGCACGGGCGATCCGGCCTGGCGCGACGCGGTCATCCTGGAAGCGCAGGACGGCGAGACCGCGCTGGCGATGCAAACGGCCGAACGGCCCCGGCTCATCATCCTGGACCTGAACCTGCCCGGCCTGGGCGGTTTGGAATTGTTGCGCCAGTTGCTGGACCAGGACGCCGCCGCGCGCATTCTGGTCTTCTCCATGCACAGCGAGCCGGTCTATGCGGCGCGCGCGCTGGATGCGGGCGCGCGCGGCTATCTGAGCAAGCATGCCAGTCGCCAGGTGCGCGCGCGAAAGCGCTGACGCGCATCGCCCGGCGGCAGCCTATCGAAAGCGAGATCGCGCCAGGCGCGCCTGGCGGCGCAGGCGGGCGAGCCGCCGATAACTCCAGCAGGCGCGACCGCAAATCATGCGCATGCTGGGCGAGGCGCGCTTCGCGCAGATCGCGACCGCGCGCCGGGGCTTCAGTACCAGACCGCTGCCAACAGCGCCACGGCGATCAAATCAAGCTGGGCGTGGCGCGCGTACCGCGCCGACCTGAAATACGCCTGTCGGTGAAATGGGCATCAGCCGTTCCGCGCCCCCTTCCCCTGACCCGCGCCAGTTCCGCGTTTCCGCAAAAAATTTGATGACGGTTTCATGTTGACCGGTCGGGGATTCAGGAGGATAGTTTTGGGCCAAGGGCAGGCATGTTGACGCTGTTATCTCCCTGATCATGCGCCGCGATGCTTTCGCGGATTGCGTCCAGCAGGAGCCAGGACGCCAGGTGCCGGGGATATCGCGCGGGCGCACCAGTCACTGCGGCTGGGTAGAGAATCGAGAAACGAGGAGGGTTCCTGCATGGAAGAAACTTCCACCGGATTGTCGGCCTGGCTTCACGGTGTGAAGCACGTGACGAAAACGCCAGACCGCCGCCGTCAAATTCAGACAATGGGGAGAAATCCGCAAGAGTCCGGCACAGTGTGGACGGGAAGACAGAACTCGCCGGGTAAATCCCCGCCGGGAAGCTGTTCCTTCCCTGGATATCGTCCATTTTGAATTTGTCCGCTTTGTGGCGCATTGCGGTGGCACTGCAATCTTTGGCGGCAAATTTTCATGATCGCGCCGGCGTAAGCCCGTTGCGCGCGGGCCGTGCGCCTGTGGCGATGATGGCTGCGGCGGGGGCGCTGACAAGTCTGGTATCACCGCCACTTCCACCGTATTCGTGCCGCGCTGTTGTTGGCCGGCTGCACCACCACGCGTACCACCGCGCCGGCCCGCCACACCGAACCTTCTGATCCTCCACCGCTGCCGACCGCGCCGCTACCAAGCTGACGCTGGGCATTCCCAAAGGCACCAAGGTCTATGTCGATGCCCGTTTCTTCAGGGCTATGACGACGGCTACCGTGCCGCGATCACTGACCAGTTCTGAAACGGCGCAGGCTGGTCGACGACCGCAGAATGCCGATGCGGTGGTCCAGGTGGCGGCGGGCGCGCTGTCGACCGACCAGAAGTCGCTGCTGATCGGCATCCCCCAGCTGACCGTGCCCTATATCCCGGTGGGCAATTCGGTGACCGTGCCGGAGATTGCCTTGTTGTTCAACGGGCCGAGGGGCAATGTAAGTTCGTCGCCACCGGATACGACGCCAGGACCGGCAAGATGCTGGCGACCACCGATCCGCGCTACGGTTTTTCGCACAACACCAACCATACGGTGCTGCTGTTCTTCTCCTGGGCGACGGGCGATCTGGTCCCGGCGGGCGTCGATCAGGACACGCTGGGCTTTCGCACAATCACCAACCTTCTGCCGGGCAGCAATGTTCTGCCCGGCCGGCACGGCGACTAGAGTTTCGGCGCGAAGGCAGTAGAGCCAAATTCTCGCTGAGGTCTTGCCGTCAAGGCTGAAGACCGAGCGCAGATCGACAGGGCTGGTGCGATCGTCCGCCGGCAGTTGCAGGTCGAACAGGGCCCGCCACAGCGCGGTGCCCACAACCTTGATCACATAGGCCCCGTCCACCGTGCCGCGCGAGGCATCGATCACCGGCTTGACGTCATAACGCTGGGCCATGGCGGCCAGCGGGCCGCCAGCGTGAAGTCGATGGCCGAGCAACGGTCGCTGTCGCGCGGCCAGGGTTGGCGCAAGATACCGCCGCGCGCCCCAGCCGGGTCGCCACCACCTTGGCGATGTCCGCCGGATAGGCGGGAATGGCGTCCTGCCAGTAGAGCCGGTAGGAAAATTCCATCCGCCCGCCGGGCTTTGCCGGCTCCGCGGGGCGCCAATAGGCGACGATATTGTCGTGGATCTCGTCTTCGGTGGGGATTTCCACGAGCTGGACCTCGCCCTTGCCCCAGCCGCCTGAGGTTCCACCAGATACTTGACCGCCTCGCGAAAGGCGCCATCGTCCTGGTAATGGTCGAAGTTCCGGTCGCGCTGGATCAGGCCGAAGCCCTTGGGGTCGGTATCGAGGAAGGAGTTGGTCTGGACCGCGGGTGGATTGACCAGCGGCCGCCAGATGCGCTCGCCCGTACCGGTCCAAAGCGCCAGCCCGTCATTGTCGTGAATTTCCGGCCGCCAGTCGTCGGCCTTGTCGCGTTCGTTTTCGCCATACCAGTACATGCTGGTCAGCGGCGCGATGCCCAGCCGGTCGATAGGCTGGTCGATATTCTGGCGCGCGAACAGCCGGGCGGTGACGTCCATCACCACCGTGTCCTTTTTCACCGCCTCGAAACGGTAGGCGCCGGTGACGGACGGCCCGTCCAGCAGGGCGAAGATGGTGATGCCGCCCGCATGCGGCGCCAGCCAGAACTGGCTGAAGCGGGGAAACTCCTCCGGCGTGGGGCCGCCGGTGCCGATGCTGATACGCGCGCGCTGGCGCCATACTGGCCGTCCTGCCCGCTGGAGCGGAAATAGCTGGCGCCCTGGAAGGCCAGCCAGTCGGTCGGCGCGCTCTGGCTGTCCAGCACGCGAAAGCCGGCAAAGCCCAGATCGCCAAGCTGCGACGGCTTCAACCCGCTGTCGCCATAGTCGAAATAGCCCGCGCCATAGAGGATTTGCCGCGCCTGACCGTCTTCAACGGTATGGATGGTGGATCGCCCGAATGGCCCAGGTGAAAAAGAATGCGACAGGGTGCGGCCCGCCCGGCCGCGCCACGCTTCGCGTGATCAGGGACGGAACTTGATCTTCTGCGCCTTATCGAAATGATGCTTTCCACCAGCGCCGGGGCGAAGCGGCGCAAACAAAGCAGGCAGGCCGCTTTTTCGGCCCTGGCGGTCAGCAGGTCGAAATCGAAAGGGCTGGCCGGGCCAAGCCGGACGGCATCCTTGCTGGAATCTTGGCCGCCCAGCGCCGCGGCAGCCGCCGCGGCCAGAGGGGCAGGCACCAGGCTGGCGGAAAGCGCCGCCAGAACCAGCCGTCTGTCTGTGACAAGCATGGGACCTCTTTTTTGGGCAATCGATCAATAACGCAGCAGAAGCGCAAACACGGGGTGGAAATATGGCCGCGGGCGGCTGTGACCGTTTCGCCGGGCCGTCAAAATGCCGCGGAACGATACCGTTTTCTGCCGCATTGTTGCGTTGAATATGAGGCTGCCGACTGGGGCAGTCCTTCTTGGGGACATTGAGGCACATGAATTCCCACCTGCGCGATATCTCCCACCCGGGCGGCCTTGCCGCCGCTTCGGTTCCGCTGCGCTGTCACCGCCCGATGCAGGCGGCGGCGCTGACGGTGCCGACCACGCTGTCCTTTTTCGGCACCATGCTGATGGGCGTGCTGGCGCTGCTGCGCGGCGCGGCGATGGCCCCGGCTCTGCTGAGGAGCCCGGTCCTGCTGAGGATGAGACACCAGCGCCGTGCCTGACTTGGCGCTGCGGCGCTGGCTGTATCTTTATTTCGTGCTGGCTTCGACCGTCGCCGCCGTGACCGCCATGGCGGGGGTGCTGCGCGGCGGCGGCTTCAGCGGCGGCGAGATCGCGCTGCTGGTCCTGTTTGCCATCCTGTTTGCCTGGATCAGCGCCTCTTTCTGGCTGACCTGTCTGGGGGCGGTGGCGCGGCTGGCCGGGGTGCGGCTTCTGCCGCTGAACGCGGCCGCCGAGCCGTCGGCGGCGCGCACCGCCATCCTGATGCCGGTCTATAACGAGGATGTTGCCGGGGTGTTCGCCGGCGTGCGTTCCATCTGGGAAGCGGCGGGCCCCGATTTCGATTTCTACATCCTGTCGGACTCGACCAATCCGGCCTCCTGGATCGCCGAGGAGCTGGCCTGGCACCGGATGAAGGCCGAGCTGGATGGCGCGCCCAACATTTTCTATCGCCACCGGCCGCGCAACATCGGCCGCAAGAGCGGCAACATCCAGGACTTCTGCGAGAACTGGGGCCAGCTCTACGACTATATGGTCATCCTGGACGCCGACAGCCTGATGACGGGGCGCACCCTGCGCGAGCTGGTCGGGCTGATGGACGCCAATCCGCGCGCCGCGCTGATCCAGGCTCCGCCCCAGCTTGTGGGGCGCAATTCGCTGTTCGCCCGCATCCAGCAGTTTGCCTCCAGCGTCTACGGCCCGCTGCACACCGCCGGGCTGGCGCTGCTGCAGGGACCGGATGGCAATTACTGGGGCCATAACGCGATCATCCGTGTCCATGCCTTCATGCAGCATTGCGGCCTGCCCAAGCTGCCGGGCAAGCCGCCTTTCGGCGGCGAAATATTGAGCCATGATTTCATCGAGGCCGCGCTGCTGCGCCGCGCCGGATGGGATGTGTGGATGGCGCCCGACATCGGCGGCTCCTATGAGGAACCGCCGCCGACCATTCCCGACTATCTGCTGCGCGACCGGCGCTGGTGCCAGGGCAACCTGCAGCATCTGCGGGTGATCTTCGCCGAGGGGCTGAAGCTGCCCAGCCGCCTGCACCTGGCGATGGGGATCATGAGCTATGCCTCCTCGCCCTTGTGGCTTTTCCTGCTGATCGCCTCGGCCAGCTTCGTGGGCGCCGCCGAACACGGGCCCTATTACGCCACCGCCGTGGTGACGCTGGTCGTGGCCATGCTGGTGCTGTTGTTCGGGCCCAAGCTTCTGGCGCTGATCGTGCTGGCCCAGGACGAGGACCAGGTGCGGGCCCATGGCGGCATGGGCGCGATTGGCTGGGGCATCATCCTGGAAAGCCTGTTCTCGGCGCTGATGGCGCCGATCGCGATGTTGCAGCTGAGCTGGTACATCCTGAGCATCCTGATGGGCATTGCCGTCGGCTGGGGCAGCCAGCAGCGCACCGACCGCGCCCTGCCGTGGCGCTATGCGGCGCGCGGCTATGGCATTCATACCGCGCTGGGCGTGATCGGGATCGTGCTGCTGAACGCATTTGCGCCCGGCGCGCTGGGCTGGTTCCTGCCGCTGCTGGCGGGGCTGATCCTGTCGATCCCGCTGGTGGTGATGACATCCAGCCCGCTGCTGGGCGAGCTGACGCGGCAGGATGGACTGTTCCTGGTGCCCAGCGAGCGGCGCGGCCTGCGCGTGCTGGACCGGGCCCATGCGCTGACGGCGGCGCACGCCGCATCGATGACCGATGTGCGCGCGCTGGTGCTGGAAGACCCGGATGTGCGCCGGCTGCACCTGGCGCTGCTGGCCGATACGCCCGCGCCGCCGCCCGCCGATCCGGTGCGCCTGGCGGCGCTGCGCGTCCAGGCGGCGCGGCGCGAGGTCGCCGGCTTCACCCGCGAGGACTGGACCATGGTCCTGTGCGATGCCGAAGGGCTTGCTGCGTTGGGCTGACGGCTAGGCGCGCCGGATTGTTTGCGTTACCATTCCGCGCATAACAAGTCTGACAGCAAGTCTGGGGTGGAACATGTTCAGGAAATTATTTGGTGCGGCGCTGCTTGCGGCGCTGCCGGCCTCGATGGCCATCGCGCAGAACGATGCGGCGCAGGTTTCGGTCACGGTGGACCTGTCGAAGCCGGGGGCGGTGATCGACCGGCACATTTACGGCCAGTTCGCCGAGCATCTGGGCACCGGCATCTATGGCGGCATCTGGGTGGGCGAGAACAGCAAGATTCCCAACATCCACGGCTATCGCAGCGACGTGGTCGCGGCGCTGAAGAAAATCCATGTGCCGGTGATCCGCTGGCCCGGCGGCTGTTTTGCCGACCTGTACAACTGGCGCGACGGCATCGGCCCGCGCGCCAAGCGGCCCACCCGCATCAATGTCCATTGGGGCGGGGTGACCGACGACAATGCCTTTGGCACCCACGAATTCATGAACTTTGCCGAGCTGGTGGGCGCCGATCCTTACGTCTCCATCAATGTCGGTTCGCTGCCGCCCTATGACGCGGCGCAGTGGGTCGAGTACATGACCTCCAGCGAGAATGCGACGCTGGCGAATGAGCGGCGCGCGAACGGTCGCGACAAGCCGTGGAACCTGAAATATCTGGGCATCGGCAACGAGACCTGGGGCTGCGGCGGCAACATGAACGGGGAATATGCCGCCTCGATCAATGCGCGCTATTCCAGCTTCGTGAACGCGCCCGCCTCGATGGGCATGATAAAAGTGGCCAGCGGCGCGACGGGTAATGTCAGCGGGCGCGGCGATGCGGAAAGCTTCACGGCGGCGATGATGAAGGATGGCGGCCGGCTTCAGGCGCTGAGCTTCCACTATTACGCCATGCCGATGGGCAAGGACCGCGGGCCCGCCACCGGCTTTGGCGAGAATCTGTGGGCGCGCGAACTGGACCTGGCGCGGGACATGGAGCCACTGGTGACCAAGGTCAGCGCGGTGATGGACAAGTACGACCCGGAAAAGAAGGTCGCACTGTATGTCGATGAATGGGGCTCCTGGTACAATCAGGAGCCGGGCAGCCATCCCGGCTTCCTCTATCAGCAGAACAGCCTGCGCGACGCCGAGGTCGCGGCGCTGACGCTGGACATCTTTCACCGCCACACCGACCGGGTGAAGCTGGCGGCCATTGCCCAGATGGTCAATGTGCTGCAGGCGATGATCCTGACCGATGGGCCGAAGATGGTGCTGACGCCGACCTATCACGTCTTCGACATGTACCAGCCCTTCATGGAGGCGACGCCCTTTGAAGCCAGTGTGAAGGGGCCCGATTACAGCTTCGACGGCCATGCCATGCCGATGGTCGATGTGTCGGTGGCGCGCGGCAAGGATGGCAAGCTCTATATGGCGCTGGTCAACACCGATCCGCACCGGCCCGCCCATGTGGTGACCAACCTGAGCGGCGTGGGCAAGGGGCACATCCTGACCGGCCCGGCGATGGACACGCACAACACCTTCGATGTGCCGGACGCCATCCATCCGGTGGCGTTCAGCGGCACCAGTCAGGGCGGCAAGGCGGTGTTCGACCTGCCGTCAAAGTCCGTGGCGGTGGTGGAAGTTCAGTAGAAAGAAAGCTCTTCCCCCCGCGCGAAGCGGCCCGCGGGGGGAAGATGTCGCAGCGATGGGTCTGCCTTTGGCAGACCGAGCTGCGACAGATGGGGGGCAGAAATTACTTCGCGCTGAACTTGTAGACGATGGTGTTGGTGTAGGTCTGGCCCGGATTCAGCCGCGCGGTGGGAAAGTCCGGATGATTGGGCGAATCGGGAAACACGCCCGGCTCCAGGCAGATGGCATCGCCCTGGCGATAGGCGCGGCTGTTCTTGCCGAAGAAGGTCCCGTCCAGGAAGTTGCCGGTATAGAACTGGATGCCCGGCGCGGTGACCGAAATCTGCATCACCCGGCCCGATACCGGGTCTTCAACAACCGCGGCGGGGCGCAGGGTGCCTGCTGCGCCATCGACAATGAAATTGTGGTCATAGCCGCGGCCATAGCGGATCTGCTGGTCGCGCCCGTCGCGGATGCGGTCGCCCACCCGGTGGGGCGTGCGAAAGTCGAAGGGCGTGCCCGCCACCGCCCGCCGCTCGCCGGTGGGGATCAGCGTGGCGTCGACCGGGGTGAAGCGCGCCGCATGCAGCGTGACCATGTTGCCCATCACGTCGCGCGCGTCATTGCCCGACAGGTTGAAATAGCTGTGGTTGGTCAGGTTGAGCACGGTGGGCTTTGAGGTGGTGGCCTTGTATTGCAGCCGCAGCGTGTTGTCCTCGTTCAGCGAATAGGTCGCGGTGACTTTCAGCTCGCCGGGAAAGCCCTCCTCGCCGTCGGCGCTGGTATAGGCCAGGGTCACGCTGGCCTCGGGGCCGCTGGACACGGACTCGATTGCCCACATCCGCTTGTCGAAGCCCTTCAGGCCGCCATGCAGCGAATTGGGTCCGTCATTGGTGGCCAGCGTGTAGCTCTTGCCGTCCAGGGTGAATTTGCCCTTGGCGATGCGGTTGGCATAGCGGCCGACCGAGGCGCCGAAATAATCGGGATGGCTGAGATAGTCCTGCGCATTGTCATAGCCCAGGGTGATGTCGGCCTTGTTGCCCGCCTTGTCGGGCACCACCAGCGACTGCAGCGTGGCGCCCAGGGTCATGATCCTGGCGCTGATGCCGTGGCCGTTGGTCAGGGTGACGGCTTCGACCTTCGTGCCGTCGGCAAGCTGGCCGAAGGGCGCGCGCGTTGCCGTGGCGGCCTGCGCGCTGCCCATTCCCAGCGCCATCGGGCCCAACGCCAACAGCGCCATCAGGCAATTTGTCATCTTCGTCATGTGCATCTCCCGCAATAAGCTGGGCCGTCCTTGATCCGGGTCCAGCGATGTTTCAACGTCTGTTCCTTGCCCATCCGCGCGCGGCGGGCGAAAGCTACTTTCAGCATCAGCGCGTGGCGCTTTCTTATGCACTGCCGCTTCTGGGCGCCGGCCTGGCCGCCCTGATCCATGCCTTCGTTCCGGGGCTTTTCCAGCGTACCGCCGGCGACATCATCCGCGCACTGGCAACACGACTCCAGTCCCGCTAATGCCTAATCCTGCGGCAGGGCATAGATCGCGATCACGTCGCTGAACTGCGCCTTGCTGGTGTCCTTGATCAGACCGTTGGAACGGGCGCAGCCCGCCGCTCCCACCGCCACATACTGCACGCCCTTTACGCGATAGGTGACAGGCGGGGTACACACCCCAATGCCCAGATTCTGCTTCCACAGTTTCTGGCCGGTTTCAGCATCAAAGGCATCGAAGTCGCCGTTCATCTCGCCGGCGAACAGCAGGTTGCTGGCGGTGGTCAGCACGCCGCCGTACATGGGCAGGCTGGCCTTGTACTGCCAGCTTATTTTCCCGGTGGCGACGTCGATGGCGCTGAGCGTGCCGTCGACCGGAAATTCCGCGCTGTTCAGGGCTTTCTGGGTGCCGCCGACCTGCTGGCCCACGGTGGGCTTGCCCGGCACATATTTGGGGAAGGGAAAGGCCGTCACGGCGAAGGCCTGGTTCACGCCCATGGTGTAGAAATGCTGGGTCAGCGGCGAGTATGACGCCGGCGACCACAGGTTGCCGCCATTGATGCCGGGATAACGGCTGAACGGCTTGTCCGACGGAATCACGAACATCTCCTTGTCCTGTTTCACAAAGGGCTCGGACTTGTGGATCAGCTTGCCGGTCAGGCGGTTGACGATGAAGACATTGCCCAGCTTGCCCGCCTCGGCGGCAGCGGGAATGACATTGCCCTTTTCATCCTTGTAGTCGAACAGGACAACGGGGCTGGGACAGTCATAGTCCCAAAGATCATGCGGCACCTGCTGGTTCCACCAGGCGATGGTGCCGTCCTTGGCGTGGATGGCGACGATGGAGTCGGTATAGGCATTGTCGCCCTTGCGATTCTCGCCCCAATAGTCGGGGTTGGGATTGCCGGTGGCGAACAGGATCAACCCGTTCCTGGGATCGACGGCGGGGGTGTTCCACACCGAGCTGCCGCCATATTTCCAGCTGTCATCGCTCCAGGTGTCGCCGCCCGGCTGGTTGGGCGCTGCGGTGGTATGGAAACGCCACACCAGCTTGCCGGTCCTGGCGTCCAGCGCCTCGACAAAGCCGCGGGTGGGATATTCGGCGCCCGAATTGCCCACGATCACCATGCCGTCATAGACTTGGGGCGCCATGGTGAAGGCGTAATAATGCGTCGGCGCGGGAATGGTGTCGGCGATCACGCTTTTCCAGGCGACCTCACCGGTGGTCGCATCCAGCGCCACCACATGCCCGTCAAGCTGGGCGACGAAGACCTTGCCATAGGCGACGGCGACGCCGCGCGTCTGGGGCCCGCAGCAATTGTCGGTATAGCCCAGCACCGGCGTATAGCTCCATTTCAGCGCCCCGGTGGCCGCGTCATAGGCCTGAACCCGATCGAAGGGAGCGGCGACATACATGATGCCGTCGACCACGATGGGCGTCGCCTCGAAGCTGTTGACGATGCCGGTATGGATCATCGTGACCAGCGACAGCTTGTTGACATTGCCCTTGTCGATGGCGGTCAGCGGCGAGAAGCGCTGATTGTCATAGGTGCGGCCATAGAGCAGCCAGTTGTCCATGTCCTTGTCGGCGTTGAGCAGCGCCTGATCGCTGCTGGCGACATTGGCGGTGATCTTCTGGCTGGTGATGGTCACCGGCCGCACCGGCTTGGCCGGTTCGGCGGCGCGCTCCTGCGCCAGCAGGGCCGAGCCCGGTACACACAGGGCCGCAAAAGCCACCGCAAGAAAACGCCATTTCATGTTCTTTCCCCCTGAAAGCCCCGCGGTCATGACTGCCGCCGTACCTGCGACTATAGGAAGGGCTGGCCGCCAAGTCAGCGGCTTGATTACTTCGCAGTTGCGGCAGACATTTTCGCATCTTTCCTTTTTGTCATGCGGGAGCAGGTGATGGCGGCACGGATACTGGTGGTGGGCAGCGCCAATATCGATCTGGTCGCCTTTTCGGATCGCCTGCCGCATGCGGGCGAGACGCTGCTGGGCGGATCGTTCAACATTTTTGCCGGGGGCAAGGGCGCCAACCAGGCGGTGGCGGCGGCGCGCGCCGGGGGCGACACGGCGTTTCTGGGCCGGGTGGGGCGCGACGATTTCGGTACACGCCTGCGTGCAACGCTGGCGGACAATGGCGTGGAGACGCGCTGGCTGGAAAGTGTGGACGGGCCTTCGGGCGTGGCGGTGATCCTGTCGGGCGGCGGCGACAACATGATCGTGGTCGCGCCCGGCGCCAATGCCACGCTGGACCAGGCCGCGCTGACGCCCGAAGCCTTTGCCGATGCCGCGCTGGTGCTGTGCCAGCTGGAAGTGCCGCTGGATGCGGTGTGGGCGGCGGCGCGCTGCGCGCACAAGGCCGGGGCGCGCTTTATCCTGGACCCGGCACCGGCCCGCGCCCTGCCGACCGACCTTCTGGAACAGGTCGACTGGCTGCTGCCCAACGAGAACGAGGCCTGCGCCCTTCTGGGCCGCGAGGCGCTGGGCGATCCGCTGGATGCGGCGCGCGCGCTGGCCGCGCGGGGCCCGCGCGGGGTTGTCCTGAAGCTGGGCGCGGCGGGCGTCGTTCTGCTGGGCGAAGACAATGCGCCGGTCGCCATTGCGGCCCCCAAAATGGGCGTGGCCGACACCACCGCGGCGGGCGACGCCTTTGCCGGGGCCTTTGCCGTGGCGCTGGGCGAGGGGCGCACGCCGCTGGAAGCGGCGCGTTTTGCTGTCATCGCAGCGTCACTTTCGGTGACGCGGCCGGGCGCGCAAGAGGCAATGGCGCGGCGCGATGAGATCGAAGCGGCATTGGCATAGTTCCCGCGATCCTCTATCGTTGCGGGCATGAAACGCGCTCTTCTCTGGATCGCGGCTGGGCTTGTACTTGTCATTCTTGTCCTGGCCATTCTGCCTTTCGTCATCTCGGTCGACACCTATCGCGGTGCGATCGAAAGGGCCGCGCACGACGCCACCGGCCGCACGCTGAAAATCGCCGGCCCGATGCGGCTGACGATCTTCCCGGAAATCGGCATCGCCGCCGAGGATGTGCATTTTTCCAACATGGCGGGCGGGCACGCTCCCGACATGGCCTCGATCGGGGCGATGCGCCTGTCGGTCGCCACCCTGCCGCTGCTGACCGGCAAGATTCGCGTTTCCTCCATCACGCTGGACCAGCCGGTCATCAACCTGGAAGCGGACGCCCAGGGCCGTACCAACTGGACCTTTGCGCGCCAGACCGATCAGGGGCAGACCAGCCGTGGCCTGCCCAAGGGGCTGAGCTTCTCGGGCATCGACATCACCAATGGCGAAATTCACTACACCGACGACGCCACAGCCAAGTCGCTGTCGCTGGAAGCGCTGAACCTGCATGCCGACCTGACGACGCTGGATGCGCCCGCCTCGGTGAAAGGCGACCTGGTCTATGCCGCCAAGAAGATCGACATCGAGGGACGGGTCGAAACCCTGCAGTCGCTGTCGGAAGGGGCGGCGACCAAGCTGGCGCTTTCGCTCAAGAGCGAGCTTTTGAACGCCTCTTTTGACGGCGCGCTGGCGCCGGACCGTTCGCTGTCGGGCAGCGTCAATGCCGGTTCGCCCTCGGCGCGCAAGCTGGGCGCCTGGCTGGGCAAGGAAATGCCGGCGGGCGGCGGCCTGGGCAAGATGGAAATATCGGGCAAGATCGCCCACAGCGCCGGGCTGACCGAATTTTCCGGCCTCAAGCTGGCGCTGGACCAGATCACGGCGACCGGTTCGCTGTCGGTGGAGACGGGCGGGGTGCGCCCGCGCGTCACCGGCCAGCTTGCGGCGGGGCATCTGGATCTCAATCCCTACATGCAGATGGGCGGTGGCGCGGCGGCTCCGGCCGCGGCCCCGGCAAAAGGCTGGAGCACCGCGCCCATCGCGGTCGACGCGCTGCGCCTGGTCGATGCGGACCTGTCCTTCAACGCCCAGTCGCTGGTGATCCGCAAATTCTCTGTCGGCAAGACGGCACTGCATGTGGTGCTGAATGACGGCGTGCTGCAGGCCAACCTGAACCCGATGACGCTGTATGGCGGCGGCGGCAGTGCGCGCATCGGCGTCGATGCCCATGGCCGGGTGCCCGATGTCACCGCCAACCTGTCCTTCGACAATGTCTCGATGGGCAGTCTGCTGAACGACATGCTGGGCGTGAACAAGATCGAGGGCGTGGGTAAGCTGGAGCTGAACGTGTCGGGGACAGGCGCCAGCGCCGATGCGATCATGCACGCGCTGACCGGCAAGGGCTCGGTCACCATTGCCAACGGCCGCATCCGCGGCGTGAACCTGGGCATGGTGGCGCGCACCGTCAAAACCGCGCTCAGCGGGGATGCGACGGGCGACGGCGCTTCCACGGACTTCACCCAGATGGGCGGCAGCTTCGTCATCGCCAAGGGCGTCATGACCAACAATGATTTCAGCCTGACCGGCCCGGTGATCAGCGCCACCGGCAAGGGCACGATCGACATCGGCAACCAGACCATCGATTTCCTGCTCAGCCCCAAGGCCGATGTCGCGGTGGCCAATGTGACGGTGCCCTTCCGCATTCGCGGGCCCTGGACCAAGCCCAGCTATGTGCCCGACCTGGCCGGCCTGGCCAGCGGCGTGGTGCAGGGGCTTGCCAATGGCCAGGGCGCGGGTGGCTTGCTGGGCGGCCTGCTGGGCGGCGGCAAGTCCACGACCACCACCGATACGCAGCAACAGAAGAAATCCAGCCCCGGCGATTTCCTGGGCGGCCTGCTGGGACGCTGAACGGGCGCGCGGATCAGCCTTTCTGCGCGATGATCCAGTCCACCGCTTCGCCGATATCGGCCGCCACATGGCTCGGCCTGGGGCTATGCGCTGTCTCCGAGCCCGGCGCGTATTTGCCGGTTCGCACCAGAATGCCCGCAAGGCCCGCCGCGATGGCGGGCGCCACGTCGAATTCGGCATCGTCGCCCACCATGACCGCTTCGTGCGGCTGACACGCCATGCTGGCCACCGCCGTCCGGAAGAAGGCCGCCGCGGGCTTGCCCATCGCCATCGCGGTCTTGCCGCTGGCATATTCCAGCGCCGCCACAAAGGCGCCGGCATCCAGGCTGAGCGCCCCGTCGCTGTCGCGGAAGTAGCGGTTCTGCGCCAGCGCCAGGAAGGGCGTGTCGCCCATCAACAGCCGGAAGGCGGCGTTGAGCGCCTCATAGGTGAAGTCCTGTCCGGCATCGCCCACCACCAGGGCATCGGGCGCGCCCTGCCCAAGACCGGCGAAGTCTTCTTTCAGGGCAGGATGGACCAGCAGGTGTGGAACGTGGCCGTGCTCTTTCAGCCAGGCGCTTGCGGCGATGGCGGGCGTGAACACTTCCGAGCGCTGGATGGCGAAGCCCATCCGGTTCAGCGATGCGACGACGCTCTGGTGCGCCTGGCGGCTGATGTTGGTGACAAAGCGGAAGGCGATGCCATGGGCGCGCAAATTCGCGACGGCCTGGGCCGCACCGGCAATGGGGTCGCTGCCGATCGCCACGACGCCCCCCACATCCAGAAGAACGCCTTTGATCATGCGAAATGATTTGCTCGCAGTTGCGGCAAGTCAATCTGTTTCGGATCGAATTCGGAACAAGGCTGGCGGAACATTGCGCGCAAGCACACCTCCCGGCGAACCAACCATTCCGGCATGGCGCGTCTGTTCAAATTTTGGGCAAGGCGCGGCTTTGGTAGTACACTGCCCCCGTACAGCCTGAATATTACAACAATATCGGGAGGTAAAAATGGAAAAGATATCCGCGGCGGGACGCGCGCTCGCTGTCATACTTGCAATCGTATCGGCTTTTGTTTCCAGCCCGCTGATTGCGCCATTGCTGCTGATACTGGGCGGCATCGCGGCCATCGGCAATACACCGGAACGCAACAACAAGAATTTCCTGATGACGATCGTTCTGATTCTTGGCGCCAGCACGCTGGAGGCCATGCCGTTCACCGGGTCCTATCTGGCGACGATTTTCGAGTCGCTGGGCGTCGCCTTTGTGGGCGCGTCCATTGTCGCCATCACCATCACGCTGGAACAGCGCATGGTGCGTGACTGGTTGAAATAGCCTGCCAGCCAGGCATTGCCGGCCGTGGCGCAAGGGGCTGCACGGTCACGGGATTGGCGATGTCGGGCTGTTCGACCGCGTGCGGGTGGGGGCTAGCGAGCCTCCGCCCGTCGCGCCGCCGATAGCAAGGCGCCGATGCCGGTGAGCAGGATCGACAGCACCGGCCCCACCGCATAGTGGGCAACGGCATGGCGCAGCAGGCCGGTCAGGGCCGGCATGGCCAGAGCCAGAAACAGCGTCATGGCTGCGGCGATGGCAAGTGTCGCGGCGATCCGCCGTTGAAACAGGTCACGTTCCAGCCGGCGCATCACCGCAAGGTCGAAACCCGGATCGCGCGCCTGCACCGTTTCGGCCTGCCACAGCGCGGCCAGTTCATCATCCAGCATCGTCGTCTCCCGTCATCCGGCCAAGGCTCTGGTCAAGTTTCTGGCGCGCGCGTGCGACCAGCGATTTGATGTTGCGGGGGCTGGTGCTCATCACCTGCGCGGCCTCGTCCTGGGAAAAGCCCGCCATCAGGCACAACAGCAGCGCCGCGCGCTCGTCGCCGGCCAGCCGGTCGATGGCCGCCGAAAGATCGAGGCCGGTATCGGCATCGGCCTGCACCGCTGTGGGCGCGGTCTCGATGGCGGCGCCCTGGCGGCGCAGCCGCCGCCACAGGCTGCGCCGGCTCTCGCGGCATTTGCGCCAGCCGATGCCGAACAGCCAGGCGCGAAAGTCGCGTTGTGGATCGAAGCGGTCCAGCGCGCGCCAGGCGAACAGGAAGGTTTCCTGCGCGATGTCCTCGGCTTCGGCTGGGGTGAGGCGGCGCAGAAAGGCGACCAGTCCCGCCTGGTGCAGGGCGACCAGGTGGCGAAAGGCCGATGGCGAACCGGCCTTGGCCGCCATGATCCAGTTCTGGTCGTCCTGGCTGCTCACGGTGCGCCGGGACCGGGCTTTCGGGCCTGCACGATCAGCGCGAACAGGGCGCAAGCCGCCGCGCCAGCCCCGAAGAGAACGGTGAGGAACAGGACATTGGCGCTGTCGGGATCGCCCTGGGCGTGGCGCAGCCATGTCAGGGCGCCAAAGCCGATCGCGCCCGCCGCCAGCGCCAGCGCGCCAAGCCAGAAATGCAGCGGCTGATAGGACCATGGCCGGCCGGCGGCGCGCGGCAGCACCGCGTCGAGCAGGGCGGGCGGCGGTTCCTTGCCCTGGTCGACATAACCCTTGATCAGGTCCAGCGTCCGCTGCGCCTGCCGGTGGCGGGTCCAGGTTTGCAGCATCGCGCCGATGCCCCAGCCCAGCGGAAACAGCAGCCACCAGAAATTTGCCGCGAACAGGTAAAGCTCGCTATGACGCATGCCCATCTCCCATGGCCGGTTCCCCGATTGCCGTTTCGCCCGTCACGGCGAACCCAGATTGCGCGCAACGAGGTCGGCGCCGGTTTCGCCGAAGCTTTCCTCGATGATTTTCTTCCACAAGGATATGCCATTCTCGGAATTGGCGATAACCAGAAGGCCGTCACGGCTTTCGGGCAGCAGGATGGCGATGGCCTTGATGCCGTCATCCCCCCCGGTGTGCTGAAGCGCAAAGACCTTGCCGGGGCCGAGATTCTCATAGATGCCCCAGCTCAGGCCCCAGTCCACATTGTCCGCCTTGTGCGCCTGCGGCGTCAGCATGTCCCGGTAAAGGGGCTTGGGCAGCCCCGCGCCGTTCAGCAACGCCGCCATCAGGCGGGCATAGTCGGGTGCGGTGGTCAGCAGATTGGCGGCGGCATTGACCGTGACGTGATGGGGCAGGTCGATCCGTTTGCCTTCGGCGTCGTGCGGCGGGGCATAGCGCGAGACGTCGACGGGCGCAGCACCCGGCGCGGCGGCAAATGAATACTGGGAGTCCTTCATGCCCAGCGGGCCAAAGACATATTGCTGGGCCAGCGCCTCCAGCCCGGTATGGAATTTCGCCTCCAGCGCCTTGCGCAGATATTCAAAGCCTTCGCCGGAATATTGGAACTTCGCGCCGGGCCGGAATTCGAAGTGCAGCTTCCTGGATGGTGTCAGGTAACGCCAGTTGGGAAAGCCCGAACGCTGGGTCAGCACCATGCGCGTCGTCAGGTATTTCAGCTCGGGGCTGCCGGCGACGTCGGGATCGACGTACCAGTCCGACAGGGGCGCATCCAGCGACCATTTCCCCGCCGCGACCAGTTTCAGAACCGTCAGCGCCGTCACCGGCTTGGTCAGCGAGGCGACATTGTAGATAACGTCGACGGGCACCGCGCGCCCATCGTCATAGCGGCCAAAGGCGCGGATGCCGGCGATCTTGCCGTCTACGATCCGGGCGATCGCCATGGACGGGATGTGATGCTGCGCCATCAGGGCGGTGATCCGGGCGCGATTGTCGAACAGCGGCGCGGGATAGACGGCGTCGAATTTGTTGGCGGCGCGCGGTTCGTGATGGTCGTAGCTCAGGCTTTCGGCAAGTTGCCAGCCCGCCTTGCCACGCAACCACACATTGGTGAAGCGGCCCGCGTCGGTCTTGTACAGCGGCTTGCCCGGTTCCCGGATATAGAAGTCGTGCTGGCCGGTTTCGATCGCGCCATAGAGCTTGCCTTCATTGTGGAGCGCAAAGACGTCGATGGTGCCGGGCACGGCCTTGCGGATCGGCTTGCGCGCCGGGTTGCTGCAGATGCTGTCCTTGAAGCCTTTCAGGAACTGCTTCCGGTCCTGGGCGCCGTTCTGGTCGTGCAGAAAATGAAAGTCGGCGCTGACGATGGCGTCCAGCCGATCCAGTTTGCACTGGTTGAACCCCTCCTCGAACAGGATGCGGTCGGCCTGCATGATCTGGCTGTAGAGGCTGGCGGTCTGGGCGACCTGGGCGGAGGCCGCGACCGGCATCGCCGTGACGGCCAGAAAGGCCCATATCCCATATCGCATCGATGACTGTCCCCTGATTTGCATGTGCCGGTTTTGACTGCGCTGGCGGCGCGCGCCGCGCCGTTCTCAGGGGCTATTGGCCGCCAAGGGCGGCAGGGGACGGCCAGAACATGCGCAAAATGCATGGGTGCGGGCTGCAATGCCCGGCGCTAGCCGCGTCTGACATCGCTGTCACTTTCCCCGCACCCCGTCAGGCTGTATACAGCATACAGGTCAGGTCGCAGGCGGGCTGGGAATTGTCGACGATCCTCGATGCATATCTTGCCAATGAGACAGCGCTGAAACGCTATCTCAGGCGCTTTATCGGCTCGCGCGAGACCGCCGATGATCTGGCGCAGGAGGCATTTCTGCGCGCTTTCGCGGCCGAATCACGCCGCCAGATCGAGACTCCGAAAGCATTTTTGTTCAAGGTTGCCAAGAACTTGGCCCTGAACGAGTTGGCCCGGCGATCCGCCGCGACAATTGAACCACTAGGGGATTTGGACGGCCAAGAGGTCATAGCAGACAGCACCCAAGCCTCGGTTGATGATGTTGTCGATGGTCGAGAACGCATTCGCCTGCTCGCGCGCGCGATTGCAGCCCTGCCGCCCCAGTGCGCCAGGGTCTTTATCCTTCGCAAGATGCAGGGCTTGTCGCAGAAGGAGATCGCGGTCCGCCTCAACATCTCTGTCAGAACGGTCGAAAGCCATGTCGCGACCGGGTTGTCGCGTTGCCGCGCCTTCATGCGGGCCCATGACGGGACGGCCCCGGACGGGCATGATGCGGCGCCGGAACGGGCGGCAACGGCATTTGCCCGGACCACCAAGGCAGAGTAATTCGGTGCTGGACCTGAAAGTGCAATGACCGACAAGGGCAAAATACTGGCCTTTCCCGACACCGCGGCGATCGATTCCGAGGCCGCGGCATGGGTGGCGCGTTTCGATGCCGGTGAGGTGTCCGCCAGGGACCAGGCCGAGTTCCAGGCCTGGCTGAACCGCAGCGCGCTGCACCGCCAGGCCATCGCCGAATATGGCAGCCTGTGGTCGGAGTTCGACGCGCTGCGCGTGCTCGTTGAAAAGGACGCGGCGGGTCAGCCGCCGGCCGCGGGCACGGCGCCGCGCTCCGGCGTCCTGCTGAAAAAGGCCGCGCCCTGGCTTGGCGCCTGCGCGGCGGCCCTGGTCCTGGCCGCGGGCGGCGCGGTGCTCTTGCATCCCCAGCCGCAACAGGAATTGGAACAGGTCGCCAGTATCGCGAGCCCACCGCCCGCAAAGGCGTTCTATGAAACGCCGGTCGGCGGTCACAAGACGGTGACCCTGGCCGACGGCACCACGGTGACCCTGAACACCAACAGCCTGCTGGCCGTGAACTTCAAGGACGATTGCCGCGACGTGCACCTGATCCGCGGCGAGGCCTATTTCGAAGTGGTGCATGACAAGGCGCGCCCCTTCACCGTCTATGCGAACAACTTTGCGGTGCGCGACATCGGAACGGCCTTCGACGTCCATCTGGCCAAGGCCGGGCAGGTCGAAGTGGGTGTTACCCGCGGAAGCGTCGAGGTGGCGCCGGTGCATCACGCCGCCGGTCCGGCCCCCGTCAAGCAGCCCGATGTCGTCGTTGCCGGGCAGAGGATCGTGCTGGGACCGAAGATCGAACCGCCCCAGCCGGTGTCCAGCGCCGTGATGGGACGCAAGCTGGCCTGGCGGCAGGGCGAACTGATCTATACCGGCCAGCCGCTCGGCGAAGTGCTTGACGATGTCAGCCGCTATGCGGACATCAAGATCGAACTTGCGGACCCGGCGCTGAAAGACCTGCCGGTCGGCGGTGCGTTCAGGACCGACCAGATCGGGGCGATATTCGCCGCGCTGGAAAACAATTTCGGCATTCGCGCGCAATGGATCGATTCACGGCATGTCCGTTTCACTGCGAGCGACGAAAAGCAGACGGCCAGCAGGGAATAGAGTGCGGCCTCGCGCCATTCTGTCTGATTAATAACAATTTTAGCGATCGCCCATGCGCCTGCCGCGTCATGACGGTCCGCACCATTTTGCGGGCGCGTGAAATGTCCATGCATGGATGACCTGTTGCGACACAGCTTTGTTGTAAAAGGGCCACAACGCGATATGGTCAAAAAAAATTGCATCGACCTCTAGGTGAATTGGACTTCCCGCCGGTCTCAATCATCATAAGGCCGGTGTGAAGGCAAAGTGATGCCAACCCACTGGGTCAGAAAAAATGCGTGTAAGGGGAGAGACGCTCGCGGCGGTTGCGCTCTGGGGATGTCTGGTTTTTTCAGGTCCCGCTTTTTCAGAACCGACTTTCGCGCCGTCCTCGAAATATAACGTCGATATTTCGGGGACAGATTTGACAGCTGCCCTGCCTGCCCTATCACGGCAGACGGGGGTGGTGGTTCTTTACCCTTACCAACTGGCCCAGGTCCGGAGCAATCCGGTGAAAGGTTCGTACACGGTCTCTGAAGTGTTGCAGATGATGCTTCAAGGGACTGGCTTCTCCGGCAGCGTCACGGCGCAAGGGGCGGTTTCGATCGTCCGGCGTCCAAGAAGTTGCGACACAGAGGGGGAAGCCATGCTTCGCGATTCAAAATCCACCGTTTCCGTCATCGCCCTGATTGCCGGGCTGTTCAGTTATCCGGCCTGCGCCCAGCCCGCGGCCCAGCTTCAGAGCGGCGCACCCGGCGCGCCCGAAACGGTCGAGTCCGTGGTCGTCACCGGTTCGCGCGTCATTTCCGACGTCGCCAATTCGCCCACCCCGCTGACGGTGGTGACGACGAACCAGCTGCTGAACACCACCCCGACCAACCTGGCCGACGGCCTGAACAAGCTGCCGGTTTTCCAGAACAGCGCGTCGGAGCGCAACCTGAGCAGCGGCGGCGGCAACAACAGCGGCAACTTCCTGAACCTGCGCAACTTCGGCCAGCAGCGCACCCTGGTCCTGCTGGACGGCATGCGCCTTCCGCCCTCCAACCAGGGCGGCAGCGTCGACGTCAGCACCCTGCCGCAGATGCTGATGACACGCGTGGATGTCGTCACCGGCGGCGGTTCGGCGGTGTACGGCTCGGATGCCATCACCGGCGTGGTCAACTTCATCCTGGACAAGCATTTCAACGGCTTCAAATACGAGGCCAATGCCGGCATTTCCGGCTATGCCGACGGCTTCAAGTACAAGGTGAATGCGGCGGCGGGCACCGACCTGTTCGGCGGCCGCGGCCATATCGAAGGCGCCGTCCAGTATCAGCATGGCGACGGCGTGCTGCAGGGCGCCCGGCCCATTTTTGCCCACCAGTTCTCGTCCTATAACACCGGCAGAACCCCGGCAAACCCGGTGACCAACACGCAGAATGGCGGCCAGACGAGCGGGACGTTCAACGGTCTTATCGGCTGCACGAACTGCCAGGTGAACGGCTACGAGTTCGGCCAGCCGGGCGTGCCCACGCCCGCCAACTTCGGCTATATCCCGCCGGGCCAGAACTCCATCGCGATCGGCGGCAATGGCTCGGCCGTGAAGTATGAATCGATCTATGGCGATACCCGCAACGCCACGGCGTTTGGCCGCTTCAGCTACGAAGTCAACGACGACACCACCTTCTTCGCGCAGGTCTCGCTGGCGCAGGCGAATGTCTTCAACTACTTCTTCCCGTCGCAGCAGGAGCCCAGCCGCCAGACGGTTACCTATTACAAGAACAACGCCTTCCTGCCGCTGGCGACGCAGGCCCTGCTGGGTGACAACAGCGCCACGGATCCCAACTGGGCGACCGACGGCACCAATACCTTCACAGTGTCGGAATGGTATGCCGACCCGAACCGCACCCGCAAAACCAACAATGTGACGCGCAACATTGTCGGCACCATCGGTTTGAATGGCGTGGTCTTCGGGGATTTTGCCTGGGACGCGCATTACACCCATGGCGAAACCCGCCTGTCGACCACGGGCCTGTTCAACGGCAACAACCAGTTCCATGACGCGGCGCAGGACGCGGTGATCGATCCCACCTCGCACAGGGTCGTTTGCTGGAACAACACCGCCGCGGCGATCGCCCAGTTTGGCGATCTGTATCCCGGTTGCGTGCCGATCAACACTTTCGGCAACAACGTGACCACGGACCAGCAGTATACCTATTGGTCGCGGTCGACGCATTTCGCGGAGACCAACGCCATGGACGATATTGCCGCCGACATTTCGGGCAGCCTTTTTGAACTGCCGGCCGGTCCGGTCAAGGTGGCGCTGGCGGGCGAAATGCGCTGGCTCAGCTATGACATCGAATCCAACGCCTCGCCGACCGCGGTGGTCGATTGCACTGGCCTTCGCCTTTGCGGCAACCAGGCCGGGAAAGGCTTCGCCAATCAGGCTCTCGTCACCCAGACCTTGTGGGACAACAACACCGTGCCGTCGGTCTCGGCCGACGAGAATGTCTGGGAATTCTCGGGCGAAGTGGGCGTCCCGCTGCTCAAGGATATTCCGCTGGTCCAGAGCTTCAATGCCGACCTGGCGGGCCGCTACACCAACTACAGCATCTCCGGCTCGGTCGAGACCTGGAAGATCGGTCTGGACTGGCATGTGAATGACGACATCCGCTTCCGCGGCACGACGTCCATCGACATCCGCGCGCCCACGCTGAACGATTTGTTCTCGCCCACCGTCTCCAACAGCGGGCCGTTCCTGGATCCTCTGACCAACTACAATCCGGGCGGCATTCAGACCGTGTCGGGCGGCAACCCGAACCTGAAGCCGGAAGTGTCGCGTACCTATACGGCCGGCGTGGTTCTGACGCCGACCTGGATTCCGGGCCTGACGATGTCGGCGGACTACTATCAGATCAAGCTGAAGAACGCGATCACCAGCATCAGCGGCAGCAATACGGCGATTGCCAATCTCTGTGTCGCATCCGGCGGCACCTCGCCCTTCTGCGCGCTGTATGTCCGGCCGTTCCCCTACACCAACACGACACCGGCCAACTATCCCACCTTGCTCTACAGCCGGAGCCTGAACGCGGCGTTCAATGTCACCGAAGGCCAGGATTACGAGATCGACTATGGCTTCGACATGGCGGATATCACCGACCTGTCGGGCGTGGTCAATCTGCGGGCCCTGCTGAACGTGGCTCCGGTGAACACCACCAGCAGCTTCCCCGGCGCCCCGGTCAACCACACCACCCAGCCCAAGGGTCATGGCACGATCCTGGCCGACTACACGCTTGGTGACTGGAGTGTGGCTGCCCAGTGGCACTACTTCAGTGGCGGCAGCAACGTGGCGGTCTACGGGCCCGGACAGACCTACTATGCCCAGCCCCGCTATGGCAGCTTCAGCACCACGGACTTCACCCTGTCCAGGCGGTTTGCCTTCAGCGACGGCTCGGCCATGTCTGCCTACTTCAACGTGCAGAACGCCTTCGACTCCGTGCCCCCGTATACCGTCGGATCGTCCGGAAACCCCGGCTCCATCTTTGGCGGCATCCCCCAGGGCGAGGACGTGATGGGCCGTTACTTCACCATCGGCATCCGCGGCGATCTCTAAAGGACTGCCGTCGACATATCGGACGTGAATTCCCCCTTGGGCCGCTGCTGCAAAGCCGCGGCCCTTCTTTTTGAGGATCTGGCTTTTTTGAGGGGGCCGCTTTTTTAATGCGGCGCGGCGTCAATCCATCTTGTGCGCCCCCCAATTGTTCCTAATATCCGCGCCGTTGGGGACAGGGGCAGAGCATGCGGGCGCATCGTCATTGGCTGGCGTACACGGGGGTGTGCGCCTGTTTTTTTGTGTCCGGCCTCCTGGTGGCCACGCCGGCGCTGGCCCAGCCGGTACCCAGCGCCAACCAGTATGGCCCCGGGCTGATCGGCGCGCCCGCCGCCTGGGCGGCCGGCTATAGCGGCCAGGGCGTCACCGTCACGGTGGCCGATTCCGGCATCGATCCCAGCCACCCGGCCTTTGCCGGCAAGATCGATCCGCGCAGCCGCAGCTTTGTTCTGGCCGCGCCGGGCACCGCGCTCAATCCCGCCGACATCAACGACCCGGATGCCGAAAGCCATGGCACCCATGTTGGGGGCATCATCGGCGCTTCGGGCACCAGCGGCGCGCCCGGCATTGCCTACAATGCCAATCTGGTCGTGCTGAAGATGATCCCCGGCTGCCCCGACACCCAGAACTGCTCGGCGCCCGACTATCCAAATGCCTCGGCCTCGGCGATCGACTATTTCACCGGCCTGGCAGGCACAAAAATCTACAATGCCAGCTATGGGCCGACAGCTGCCAAGGGCAGCACCATCTGGCCCGCCAGCATGATGGACCCGGACGAGGCCGCCTCCGCCCAGCGTGCGCTGGCCGCCGGCAAGATCATCGTCGCGGCAACCGGCAATGACCGGGGCACCAGCCCGGTGGCGGGGGCCAATCCCAACGGCCTGGCACTTTATCCCTTTGCGCGGCCGGCCAATGCCAATGCCGGCGTCTATCTGGACGGCGGCAACCAGTTCGATTTTTCCGGCCTGCTGAACCAGCCGGGCCTGATCATCGCCGTGACCTCGGTCGGCCAGGCCAAGACCATCGCGCCCTATGCCCAGACCTGCGGCGTCACCGCCAGCTGGTGCGTTGCGGGCCCTGGCGGCGACCAGGACGTGGACGCCGGCATCTATTCGACGCTGCCGGGCAACAATTACGGCTATCTGCAGGGCACCTCGATGGCGACGCCTGCCGTGTCCGGCGCGCTGGCGGTGCTGCAGCAGGCCTATCCCGGCTATACCGCGCGCGACCTGGCCAATGTGCTGTTCGCGACTGCCGAGAATGTCGGCGGCAAGCTGGCCGACAACGCCACCTATGGCTATGGCCTGATCCGGCTGGACCGGGCGGTCGCCGGACCCACAAGCCTGGCGGCGAACGCCGTGGTCGCCATTCCCGCGCAACAGGTCACCTATTGGAGCCAGCCGCTGACAACCAGCGGCGGCTTTACCGTCAACGGACCGGGCACGCTGATGGTGGCGGGGCGCACCACCGCTGCCGGGGATGTGACGGTGGCCGCCGGCGCACTGGGCGTGGATGGCACCCTGACCATGGGTGGAGGCACCTTGCGCGTGGGCCAGGGCGCGATGCTGGCCGGCATCGGCCGGGTGGTGGGCAATGTGGCGGTCAGCGGCACGCTGAATGCCGGGCAGTTGCCCAACTATGCCGATGTGGCGGCCGCCAGCGGCGGCACGCTGCCCGCGGGCACGCCCCTGACTGGCACATCGCCGGGCACCATGACCTTCCAGGGCAATGTCACCCTGGCGGCCAGCGCGACCACGCGCGCCAATATCGACGGTGCGCTGCAGATTCCCGGCGGGCCGGGCACCTATGACAAGATCATCGTCACCGGCGCGGGCAATACCTTCACCGCGGGCGGCGCGCTGGTGCCGGTGCTGCGCGATATTCCGGGCGGCAACAACACGTACACCCCCGCGCCGGGCACCATGTTCCAGATCATCACCGCGCAGGACGGCGCGCAGATCGCCGGGCAGTTCGCCAGCCTGGTGCAGCCGGCCGCCGGGCTTGGCACCGACACCCGGCTGGATGTGGTCTATGGCGCCAGCGCGATCACCCTGAATGTCACGCCGCTCAACTTCAAGACGCTGGCGGCAGGCCAGAACCTCAATCCCAACGTCCAGGCGCTGGCGAGTGCGCTGGACAAGGCACGGCCCCAGCCGGGCGTGCGCGCGGTGGCGTCCGAGCAGGCACTGTTCGACGACCTGTACGACAATTCCATTTTCGAGGATAAAAACACGCTTGCGGCGCTGGCGGGCGAAGGGCTGGCTTCGCATCCGATGACGGTGCTTTCGGCCTTTACGGGAATCTCCGGCCTGCTGGCCGATCGCCAGGCGCAGCTGCGCCCCGCCGGTGCGCCGTCCACCCGCATCGCAATGGGCTATGGCGCGCAGGTGATGTCCGATGCCGACGGCGGGCTGGGCGGCGGCAACATGCGTCCCGGCTGGAATGTCTGGGCGCAAGGGATGGGCCGCTGGTCGCAGACGCGCATCGACAACGGCATTCCCGGCGCGGACGATGCGACATCAGGCCTGGCCGTGGGTGCGGACCGGATCTTTTCGTCCAGCCTGGCGGCGGGCGCCGCCTTCAGCTTTTCCAGCACCGCGACCGACAGCAACAGCACCTATGTCGAAACCGATGTCTATGCCGCGGCGGCCTATATGACCTGGACGCCGGGCAACTGGGTCATCGATGCGCGCATGACCGGCGGACCGGTGCGCGGCGACAGCACCCGCGTGGTGACCATTGGCGGCATCGACGAAGTGCTGACGGGCAAGCCGGAAGGCTGGGGCCTTCTGGCCGCCGCCGATGCCGGTTATGCCATCAAACTGGCTGGCCTGGACGTGGAGCCCTATGCCGGGCTGACGCTGCAGACCTACAACCAGGATGCCTATTGGGAAACCGGCGATGTCGGTCTGGATTTCCGCATGCAGTATTTCACCCGCAGCCAGACCGCGCTGGGCGCGCGCCTTGCCGGTGACTTCGACATTGCCGGGCTGCATGTGCGGCCCCAGGCCGATCTGGCCTGGACGCATGATCTGGGCGATGCGGGGCTGAACCTGGAGAGCATCTTCTTCGATGAAGCTTTCCTGGTGTCGGCGGCGCGGCCCGGGCGTGACGCGGCGCGGGTGCGTGCCGGATTCTCGTTGTGGCAGGACGAGGGCCTGAGCCTGTTCGTCAACTATGGCGGGGAGTTCCGCGCCAACATGACGTCACACCAGGTCAATGGTGGTCTGCGCCTGTCCCTGTAAGGGCTGTGCCTGCGGGGCAGTGCCGGTTGCGCACGGATCGCCTGGCTGACTGGTAACGCAGGGATGCTGCGTGTTACCAGTCGGGGACTTGCACGGGAGTCCCACATGAACGCGTCTCGCAGTCTTTTTTTCGCTCTGGCGCTCACGGGGGCATCGGCTGCACAGGCAGCGCCGCTTTCCGCGCAGGACCCCGTCTACAGGGGCGTCGCGGCGGCGGATGCGGCAGTGTTCGGCGCCTCGAACCGCTGCGATCTCGACACCTTCGCCAGCTATTTCACCGACGATCTGGAATTCTATCACGACCAGTCCGGCCTGTCGGTGGGCAAGGCCGACCTGGTCCAGAAAACCCGGGACAATATCTGCGGGAAGATGGTCCGCGAACTGGTGCCCGGAACCATGAAAGTGTTTCCGCTTCCCGGCTATGGCGCGCTGGAAATGGGAACGCACCGTTTTCTGCATCCCGGCGATCCGGACAATGTCGGGCAAGCCGACTTCCTGCACATCTGGCAGTTCCGTGGCGGGCATTGGAAGATTTCGCGGGTGATCAGCTACGATCACTGAAGGTCAGGCGCGGCGCATGGAGCGGCCGCGCGCACCCGGCGGTTGTTGCGGGCAGCTGACTGTGACACCATCGCGGCTGTGGGCTTTGTGATTCATGGATGCCTATGCCCAGTCGGAAATATTCCTGGGAGGATCTGCCGTACGAGCAGTTGCTGAAGCGGCGCCTCAGCAGTCTAAGGGTCAAGGTTGAAGGTACCTGGCTCGAGGAATGTCTCGACACTCTGCATGAAGAGCTTCAGGCCCGGGGTATCCGGCTGCGCCCGCATGCCTGGATATCCAGCGAATGGTTCAGTCCGGCAAACACGCCCGGCATCGCCATCCCGTTCTATCTGGCCCATCCCCGCCTGATGAAACTCGAGAAAAAAATGATGCTCGAGGTCGAGGGCGGCACCCGGCCCGAATGCATGGCCATCCTTCGTCACGAGGCAGGCCATGCCGTGCAACACGCCTATCAGTTGCAACGCCGCCGGCGCTGGCAACAGCTGTTCGGCCCGTCCTCGAAACGCTACCCGCTCTATTATCGACCCAATCCGGCCAGCCGGCGTTATGTCCAGCATCTTCGACGCTGGTATGCGCAGAGTCATCCGGACGAGGATTTCGCCGAAACCTTTGCTGTATGGCTGCGGCCGCGGTCGAACTGGCGGACCCGCTACGCCGGCTGGCCGGCGTTGAAGAAGCTCGAATATGTCGACGAGCTGATGGGCGAGATTGCCGGTCAGCGGCCGCCGGTCATGACACGGGAGCGCATCGATCCGCTGTCTCAGCTCAGCCAGACGCTTGGCGAGCACTATCGAAAGAAGCAGGCGTTCTACGAATTCAAGCCACCGAAGACGTACGATCGCGATCTGTCCCGTCTCTTCTCCTCCGAGCCGCGACACCGCCGGGCGCAGCCGGCAGCGGTCTTCATCAGGCGGCACCGCGCGCAAGTCAGGGAGCTCGTCGCGCGGTGGACAGGCGAAAATCAGCTCACGCTCGATGCAGTTCTTGACGACATGATATCGCGCTGCCGCGAGCTCGATCTCCGCGCTCCGGGCTCCGAACGCAAGCTGACCGTGAACTTCACCGTGCTGTTGACCGCCAAGACCATGCATGCGCTGTTTGGTCCGACGCGGCGCAAGTGGATCGCGCTATGAGACGTCTTCGCATCCTTGTTCTGATGCATCCGGACTGTGTCCCTCCGGACTCGACCGACGGATACAACGCGAAGGAAATCAACTATTGGAAAACGGAATTCGACGTCGTGAGCACGTTGCGTGCGGCAGGCCATGACGTTCGCCCGCTCGGTGTGCAGGAAGAAATCAAGCCGGTGCGCGACGAGATCGAAAATTTCAAGCCGCATGTGGTTTTCACGTTGCTGGAGGAGTTTCACTACGCAACCGCGTATGACCAGCACATCGCGAGCTATCTCGAGCTCATGAAAGTTCCCTATACCGGATGTAACCCGCGCGGCCTGATCCTGGCGCGCGGCAAGGATCTGTCGAAGACGCTGGTGCACCATCGCCGGATCGCGGTGCCGGCATTTGCCGTGTTTCCGAAAAGCCGCAAGGTCAGTCGACCGCCGCGCCTCGCTTTGCCATTGATCGTAAAGAGCCTGACCGAGGATGGATCCTACGGGATATCGCAGGCATCCATCGTCGATACGGACGAGCAGCTCGCAGAGCGCGTCGCCTTCGTTCATGATCGGCTCGGGACTGCCGCGATAGCCGAACAGTACATCGAGGGACGTGAGGTGTATGTAGGCGTGCTCGGCAACAACCGGCTGCGCGCTCTGCCGGTGTGGGAATTGAAATTCGGCACCCTTGCGGTCAGGGAGCCCGGCAGATCGCCACGCAGAAGGCCAAACAACCCCATCTATCAGGAGCGTGTCAGATCGTGCAGGGGCCGGCCGAAGACCTGGCGCCGGCGGTATGCGCCCGCATTCAGAGAACGGCGAAACGCATATACCGGACATTGGGGCTGATGGATATGCGCGCATCGATTTTCGCCTCCGTCTGCTGACGGCACTATATTTCATTGGCCAACCCAATCCTGAAATAGCCAAAAGCGAGGAGTTCGGCGACGGCTGCCGAGTATGACGGCCTTGATTACACGGGCCTGCTGCATCGCATTCTGGCGCTCGGCATAAGCCGGGCCAAGTCAGGCGCCTCCGTCGGCTGAACGCGATGCGGTCAGCCGAAAGCCGGCCCAGCTCATTGCGATTGCTGTCCCTGACGGTTACATCGTGGCCTCGACCGGCAGCTTCAACGGCGCACTGATTTTTGTCGGCCTGACCGCCGTGGTGGCCGTGCTGAGCTATTTGCTGATTGTTGGCGAAATCCGGCGGGTGACGCTGTCCGATCTGTTGCCCCGCCAGGCAGGCTGAAGCGAGCCATTGGCATTCGCACCAGAGAATGCTCTGCGCGATGCGACTGGCACGCCTGCGAGAGTTTTGGGATTGGCTAGCCTGCTTTCAACGGCGTGAGCGTCAATCCAAGCTTACCAGCCGCAGGCGCAGGGCGTTGGTGATGACACTGGCCGAGGACAGGGCCATGGCGGCGGCGGCGAAAACCGGCGACAGCAGGATGCCGAAAGCCGGATACAGAATGCCCGCCGCCACCGGCACGCCCACCGCATTGTAGGCAAAGGCGAAGAACAGGTTCTGGCGGATATTGCGCATGGTCGCCGCCGACAACAGCCGGGCCCGCACGATGCCGGTCAGGTCGCCTTTGAGCAGCGTGACGCCCGCGCTTTCCATCGCCACATCGGTGCCCGACCCCATGGCGATGCCGATATCGGCCGCCGCCAGGGCGGGGGCGTCGTTTACGCCATCGCCGGCCATGGCCACGACGCGGCCCTCGGCACGCAGCCGGGCAACCACATCGCTTTTGTGTTCGGGCAGGACATCGGCCTCGATCTCGCTGATGCCCAGTTGTGCGGCAACCGCCTGGGCGGTGGTGCGGTTGTCGCCCGTCAGCATGACGATGTGCACACCGTCCTTCCTGAGGGCTTCCAGCGCGGCGGGTGTGGTGGGCTTGATGGGATCGGCGATGGCGAGCAGCCCGGCGGCCTTATTGTCTACCGCACAATAGATCACCGAACTGCCCGACTGGCGCAGCGTCTCGGCCTGATTGGACAGTTCCGACAGGTCGACGCCTTCAAGGAATGCCTTGTTGCCCAGACGCACCTGCCGGCCTTCGACGATTCCCATCGCGCCTTTACCGGTCGGCGAGTCGAAATCGCTGACGGCGGGATATGCGATGTTCCGTTCCTTAGCCGCCGCGACAATGGCATCGGCCAGCGGGTGCTCGCTGGCCTGTTCGACCGCCGCGGCCAGCCGCAACAGTTCGGTATCGTCAAAGCCGTTCACACTGGTCATATGCACAACCGACGGCTTTCCCTCGGTCAATGTGCCGGTCTTGTCCACGACCAGCGTGTCGATGCGTTCCATCCGTTCCAGCGCCTCGGCATTCTTGATCAGCACCCCGGCCTGCGCGCCGCGCCCCACGCCCACCATGATCGACATGGGCGTGGCCAGGCCCAGCGCACAGGGGCAGGCGATGATCAGAACCGTGACCGCCGCCACCAGGCCATAGGCAAAGCGCGGGGATGGGCCCCAGATCGCCCAGCCCGCAAAGGCCAGCACCGCCACCGCGATCACCGTGGGCACAAACCAGGCGGCGACCCGGTCGGCCATGCGCTGGATCGGCGCGCGGCTGCGCTGGGCGTCCGCCACCATCTGCACGATGCGCGACAGCATGGAATCGCGCCCCAGCTTTTCGGTGCGGATCACCAGCGTGCCCGAACGGTTGATGGTGCCGCCGATCACCGGGCTGCCCGCTTCCTTGGTGACCGGCATGGATTCGCCCGTCACCATGGATTCATCGACTGACGAACGGCCTTCGCTGACCACGCCATCGACCGCCACCTTCTCGCCCGGCCGCACGCGGACAAGATCGCCGACCGCCAGTGCATCCAGCGGCACTTCCTCTTCGCCGTCCGCCGTGATGCGGCGCGCGGTCCGGGGCGCCAGATCGAGCAGGGCGCGGATCGCGCCGGATGTACGCTCGCGCGCGCGCAGCTCCAGCACCTGGCCCAGCAGCACCAGCACGGTGATTGCGGCGGCGGCCTCGAAATAGACTTCGACCAGCCCATCGGCATTGCGGAAGGCCGGCGGGAACAGATGCGGCGCGATCGCCGCAACCAGGCTGTAGAGATAGGCGACGCCGGTCCCGATCGCGATCAGGGTGAACATGTTGAGGTTGCGGCTGCGGATCGATGCCCAGCCGCGCTCAAAGAACGGCCCGCCCGCCCACAGCACCACCGGCGAGGCAAAGACCGCCTGCAGCCATATCGAGGTTCGCATGCCGATCAGCCGGTCCAGTCCCAGCATCTGCCCGAACATGCCCAGCGCCACGACCGGCAGCGCCAGCGCCAGCCCGATCCGGAAGCGCCGCGTCATGTCGATCAGTTCGGGATTGGGGCCGCTGTCGGCGCTGGCGACTTCGGGCTCCAGCGCCATGCCGCAGATCGGGCAACTGCCCGGGCCGACCTGTCTGATCTGCGGATGCATGGGACAGGTATAGATGGCGTCCGGATCGGCAGGCGGCGCCGTCTTCGCGTCATGATGGCTGGCATGGTGGTCATGGCAGCAATGGCCGGCAGCCGGTTTGTGTGCCGACCCGGCCTGATGATCATGCTGGCTGCCGTGGCAGTGGCCCGATTTATCGTCCGCCATGCCGGTCTCCCTGCTTGCGCTATATACCCCATGGGGGTATATAGGCTCCATGCGGGACGCGCTCAAGACCTCTCTCAAAAAACGCCTGAACCGGATCGAGGGGCAGGTGCGCGGCCTGTCGCGCATGGTCGATGAGGATCGCTACTGCATCGACATCATCACCCAGATCGCGGCGGTGCGCGCCGCGCTTGGGCGCGTGGAGAACGAGCTGCTGCATGACCATGTCGGCCATTGCGTGGCCCACGCCATTGCATCGGGCGACAAGGCGGACCAGCGGAAAAAGATTGACGAGTTGATGGAAGTGTTCGGCCGCACCCGCACTTGATGCGGGTCAAGGCAGGGGCGCCGGTGCTGGCGCGAAGGTTTTGGCGGTTTATGCAACCGCAAGGAGAGCGAACAATGAAACCGCATATTTTCCCGATTTTGACCGGCGCCATCCTGCTGATGGTACTTCCGGCCGTCGCCCAGGACAGCGGCGCCACGCAAAACCCGCCTGCGGCACAGCAGGGCGGCATGCAGCACGGCATGATGCAGGGCCAGGGCATGATGCACGGACAGGGAATGCAGGGCATGGGCCCGATGATGGGTCAGCACATGATGAATGTGACGGTGACCGCCATCGACACCAAGACCGGCATGATCGATGTCAGCGCCGGTGCGATCGCGATGAAGCTGCACTTCCCGCCGCCTTCGCTTGCCGGGGTCAAGGTGGGTGACAAGATTTCGGTGCACCTGGCTTTCCACAAACAGTAACCAGCGGCGCGCCAGCGCCTTTTCCGCTCGAGTGGTTGTGATGTCTTCTTTTGTGCCTGGACGGCGACGGTTTGTTCAGGGCCGGGCCGTTTCTGGTCTGGCCGCCGCCGGTCTGGCGCGCTTGGCGCGCCCCGCCCGCGCCGCGGAGGTGGCAGGTCGCCCCGTTCTGCATGGGCCTGATATCGACCTGACCTTGGGTGAATTTCCGGTCAACATCACTGGCAAGCCGCGCATCGCAACCGTGGTCAACAATGTCATGCCGGGGCCGCTGCTGCGCCTGCGCGAGGGTGAAGACGTCACCATTCGCGTCAAAAACAATCTGCCGGTGTCATCGTCGATCCACTGGCACGGTCTGAAACTGCCCAATCCGATGGATGGTGTGCCGGGCCTGACCTTTGCGGGCATCGCGCCGGGCGAAACCTTCACCTACCGGTTTCCCCTGATCCAGGCGGGCACCTACTGGTACCACAGCCACAGCGGCATGCAGGAACAGACGGGTCTGTCCGGCCCCATGATCATCGACCCGGCCACGCCCGATCCGGTCGGCTATGACCGCGAATATATCGTGCAGCTGTCCGACTGGACCGATGAAGAGCCCATGGCGATCATCGCCAACCTCAAGCAGCAGGGCGACTATTACAATTACCAGCAGCGCACGCTGGGCACCTTCATCAACGACGTGGAGCAGGACGGCTTCTCCGCCACCCTGAAGAACCGGCTGATGTGGGGCGGCATGCGCATGAGCCCCACCGACATCATGGATGTCACCGGCGCGGTCTATACCTTCCTGATGAACGGCCAGCCGCCGGCAGCCAACTGGACCGCGCCCTTCCAAGCGGGCGAGCGGGTGCGCCTGCGCTTCATCAACAGCGCGGCCATGAGCACCTTCGATGTGCGCATTCCTGGCCTGACCCTGACCGTGGTGCAGGCCGACGGCTCGGATGTGGAGCCGGTTGAGGTGGAGGAATTCCGCATCGGCGTGGCGGAAACCTATGATGTGATCGTCACGCCCGGCGACGGCGCCCATACCATCTTCGCCCAGGCCCAGGACCGCAGCGGTTATGCCCGCGGCACGCTGACATCGCGGCCCGGCCTGGCGGCCCAGGTGCCAGCGATGGACCCGCCCCCGCTGCGCACCATGGCCGACATGGGCATGGCGGGCATGGACGGTATGGATATGACGGGCGGTCATGGCGGCATGGACATGTCCATGCCGCACCAGATGCCCGGCATGGATATGGGCGGCATGGCGACGGTACCCACGGTCAATGCCAGCGGTGTCGATCCCGCCACGCTGAAGGGCCAGCCCTTTGTCGAAAGCGTGGCGATGATGCCGGCCAGCCGCCAGCAGGAAGCCGGAACGGGGCTGGACGGCAATGGCCGCAAGACCCTGCGCTACAGCCAGCTTCGCGCGCTGGAGGCCCCGGCCTATGTGGTGGAGCCGTCGCGCAACATCGAATTCCACCTGACCGGGAACATGGAACGCTGGGTCTGGGGCTTCGACGGCAAGAAATTCTCCGATGCGCCGCCGGTGCATGTGGCTCTGGGCGAAACCGTGCGCTTCGTGCTGGTCAACGACACGATGATGGAGCATCCCATCCATCTGCACGGCTTTCTGTTCACCCTGGAAAACGGGCAGGGGGATCGCCAGCCCCTGAAGCACACCGTGAATGTGAAACCGGGAGAAAAAGTCGGCTTTGTCTATACCGCCGACATTCCCGGCCACTGGGCCTTTCATTGCCATCTGCTCTATCACATGGAGATGGGCATGTTCCGCACGGTGATCGTGGCATGAGGCTCGCCGGTTTTGCCTTTGCTGCGTTGCTCGCGGGCACCGTGCCGAGCGTTGCCGCGATGGGTGGCGCAATGGGCGCCGCCTCCGAGGCCGCGCCGTTCGGCTCGCCGGTCGACGACCAGCACATCTGGTACCACGGCCTGCTGGACCAGTTCGAAGGACGTCTTGGTGCCGACAATGCCTTTCATTGGGAAGGCGAAGCCTGGGCCGGCACCGACAGCAATCGCGTCCGCTTCAAATCCGAAGGTACGGTGAACGGCCAGGGCGATGCCGAGGAAGGGCGCTATGAGCTTCTCTATTCGCGCCCCATCACCAGCTTCTTCGACATCCAGGGCGGCATCCGCACCGATGCCGACAGCCATGCGGGGCGAAGCTGGGCCGCGCTGGGCGTGGAGGGGCTTGCGCCGCTGTTCTTCCACGTTTCCGCCACGGGCTATGCCAGTGCCCAAGGTCATTTCGCGGGCCGGGTGGAAGGCAGCTATGACCTGCTCATCACCCAGCGGCTGATCCTGCAGCCGCAGCTTGAGATGAATTTCTACAGCAAGGCCGATCCGCGCCGCGCCATCGGCGCGGGCCTGTCCAGCTTCGATACCGGTCTGCGGCTCCGCTACGAATTCACCCGCAAGTTCGCACCCTATGTCGGCCTGGCCTATGAGCAGACGGTCGGCGACACCGCCGCCATCGCCCGCACGGCCGGCGATCCCACCGCCAGCCTGCGCTTCACCCTCGGCATCCGCGCCTGGCTGTAACGGCCCGCGTTCGGGAGTGGTGATAATGTTTGCACCAAAAATTGGCGGTGCCGGAGGGGTTCGGCGCGACCGCGTAAGCGGACGAAACGGTCCGGTGGAGCGTTTCGAGCGACGAACGCCGCGAGCCCAAGCGAGCGTCCGGAAATCCCGTCAGACTGAATTTTGAAGGAAAGGAAATGGCGGTGCCGGAGGGATTCGAACCCTCGATACGGCTTTTCAACCGTATAACGGTTTAGCAAACCGCCGCCTTCAGCCTCTCGGCCACAGCACCATCCAGAACCACCAGCCTGAGAGACGCGGCTGAAGGCATATTTGTCGGACCCGCTATCGCGGGCGGGGCAGGGCCGTCTGCTTTGCCCGCTATCGCGGGC
>JACKLF010000007.1 GCA_024236055.1 Alphaproteobacteria bacterium
TAGCGGCCGACGCCTTCCTCATCGGTCCAGAGCGGGACCGCTCGGCCGATGACGGAAGCTGCGGGGATGGGGCCGAAGTAGCGGCCGTCGAGGCTGTCGCGGACTTCCCAATTCATGAGGAAGATTTCGCCGGGCGCGATGACGCGGCAGCCCTGCCAGACGGGCAGATCGCGGCCGAGGCTGTCGCGCTCCAGCGCCTCGCCCATCTCGATCCCGTCCACCGTGATCGTGCGGCCGGCGCGGCAAACCTGCTGCCCCTGTAGGCCGACGACGCGCTTCAACAGCGGGACGCCTCGCGCGATATAGCCGCGCTCGACCATGAAGCCGGCGAGCGGTTCGGGCGGCATGATGGCGACCAGCTCGGGCACGTCGATCCGGTCTGCCTGCTCGACGGTGTAGAACCCGACTGGCGCGCTGGCGGTGGCGTTCCAGATGAGCCTCAATGGCGTCTCGACCGCGCTTGAAGCGGCGATGCCGATGACGGCGAGCACCGTCACCGTTAGGGTGCGGCGGCGCGTCATGGGTCGATCCTACGGCGATGAAGCCAAGCGGCGTGTCGCTCGGGCGTGTAGGCGTGCGGCTCCAGATTGGCGGTCAAACGGTTGTGGACGTGCCGCCAATGCTCCGGCGAGGCGTCGGCCGGATCGAGGCCGAGCGCATCCACGGCGTCGATAGCGGCAAGCGCACGCTGCACCTTCGGCCAGCCGTCGAGGCGCAACAGGATTTCGCCGCCGGGGCGCACGAACGGCAATGTCTGGAACGGCTCGCCCCGGCCGATGGCGCGCACAATGTCGATGCGCGAAACGACAGTGCCGTGCTCGCCGCTCGCCCATCGCACGAAGGCAAAGACGCTGCCCGGCGCGAAGCCGACGACGCTGCGGCGGCGGTCGATGATCTGCTCGTAGCTCTTGCGGCCGAAGCGTATCCAGTGCTCGACCTTGCGTTTCTCGAAGGTCAGCTCGACCAATGTGGTAAAGGGCGCAGGTCCGTCCGGCAGCGGACGGCCGTGCGCGCTGCGGTGGGCGCGGCGGGTCATTGTGCGTCTCCGGCGATGTGCTGGTGGGGTGCGCGCGCGTGCGCTGCGTCAACGGCGGGCGTCATGGCTCGCCGCTCCCGGCAGAACCGGCACCACGCTTCGCCTTCGCGCGCGTCAAAGAAAAAGAGTTAGCTGGGGTAACTGTTTCTGTTCTCGTCGCGTGTGGAGCAAGCGCCTCTTGCCATACCGTGAACGGTGATCTGACCGGCTCATGCCGGTCCACCACCAACCGGAATGGAGAGAGACGATGGACTACTTTGCAGGACTGGATGTTTCCCTTGAGATGACAAGCATCTGCATCGTGGATGCTGACGGGGCCGTGATGAAGGAGGCGAAAGTTGCTTCCGAGCCGGACGACCTCGTCGCGTTCTTCGGGCAATGCGGTATGGCGATGAAGCGGATCGGCCTGGAGGCCGGCGCTCCGTCGCAATGGCTTTACGGAGGAATGGCCGAAGCCGGTCTGCCGGTCGTGTGCATCGAGACGCGCCATGCCAAGGCGGCGCTGTCGGCGATGCCGAACAAGACCGATCGCAACGACGCGCGCGGGATCGCCAACATCATGCGCACCGGCTGGTTCCGCGCCGTGCATGTGAAGACGCAGACCGCGCAGGAACTGCGCTTCCTGCTGGTGGCCAGGCAGACGCTGGTGCGCAAGCTGATGGATATCGAACTGGCGATCAGAGGCATGCTGCGCAGCTTCGGCCTGAAGATGGGCGTGGTCTCCAAGCGCAACTTCGAAGCGCGCGTTCTGGAACTCGCCGGCGATCGTGCGATGCTGATGCGGGCGCTCACCCCGATGCTGAAAGCGAGACGCGCCTTGGCTCTCGAATATACCAACCTGCAAAAGGCGGCGACGGACTTCGCCCGTGACGACGATGTGTGCCGCCGGCTGATGACCGTTCCCGGCGTCGGCCCCATCGTGGCGCTGACCTATCGTGCGACCATCGACGTGCCCTCGCGGTTCCGGCGCTCCAAATCGGTCGGGGCGCATCTTGGGCTGACACCGCGCGCTCACCAGTCTGGCGAGGTCGACTGGACCGGGCGCGTCTCCAAGAGCGGCGATGCGATGGCACGGGCGGCGCTTTACGAGGCCGCGCACATCCTGCTCATCCGTGTGAAGCGCTGGTCGTCGCTCAAGGCATGGGGCATGCGGCTGGTGAAGAACCGGGGGCACAAGCGGGCCGTCACCGCGCTTGCGCGCCGGATGGCCGTGCTCATGCACCGCATCTGGGTCGAAGGAACCACCTTCATATGGAAAACGGGTGACGGCCAGGCAATCGCGCAGAGGCCGATACCCGCTGTTTAAGGGCGTCTGCCTGTCATCCACATGGATGCCGGCTGACGTAGGTTGCGAGTTCCGCCGCGGCGGAGAGATGTCCCCCGAGGGGACGAGGGTTCGGGTGAGACCGTCGAGACTCTTGTCCGCATCGCACCTTGCGACAGCGAGGACGCGAGTTAGCTTGGCCGCCCGACCTTCCGATCCCTGCTTGTGGCGATCCTGATATCGACCACGGAAAGAAGCGTGAGCCGCTCGGGGTGATGTCGATGATCCGCTCATGGCGTGTCCTCCGGCTCGATGCCTGGAATCCACGGAAGACGGACAGGTCGGGATGGCTCTTTCGCAGCGTGTTGCGAACGCGCACGATCATTGGCAAGATGATCGCGGGTGGCACTGGGCGCGTGCTTCACACCCACAGAAACAGTTAAAGAAGATTCTCTGTTAGATAAGTTAGCGGTCGGATTCCGCTTTTCAGGCCAAAGCGTTAGCTGCGGTTCGTGCGCCTGATCTGCCGATAGTGGTGCGCCTGATCTGCCGATACCCCGTGCGCCTGATCTGCCGATGGCATTAACAGGGTTATCAACAGTGCCTGTTGATAGGTTTTCGGGGCGGATGCGCAGCAGCTCGCGGCCGTCTTCCCGCTCGATCTGGAGCAGGTAGCCGGGAAGTTGCTGGCGGGCCGCGATCCGGCGCAGGTCGAGCGCGAAGTCGGACGGCCGCGCGAGACTCCCGGATTTCTGGTGAAGGTGCGCGACCTCGAAAATCCAGCCGTGGCGCTGGTGCCCGGCGTGCTTTCTGGCGACGCGGTAAAGCCAACGCTCGATGCCGCCAGTCAGCCGGAAATAGGCCGGGTCGATTGTCAGGACCAGCGAGCGGTCGATGACGCTGTTGTAGAACCATTCGGGCAGGACGAACTCCATGCCCTCGACGCGGCCGGCGCGCGTCGTCATTTCCTCCCACTCGTTGATCCATGAGAATTGCCGGCGACGCCAATGCGGGCCGTTGCGGATGGTGGTGGCGATGACGGTCGATTGCAGCCGCGCCAGCGCGGCTTTCAGAAGCCGGTATTGGTGATTGCCGGTCGGGCGTCCGATGGCGCGCAACAGATGGTAAGGCGTAAACCGGACAAAGCGCGACGTGGTGAGGCCGTCATTCTCGGCCGCGACGATCTGCGAGGCCGCCCATATCAGCACATCGGCGTCCCATATGGTCGCCATGCCGTGCTCGGGCATCCCGAACACCTGCACCTCTATGTCGGCGGTCTTGTAGAGAATCGGCTTGGTGCGCGGGGTCTTCGCCAGCGAGAAGAACGGCCGTTCCATCAAATCGCGCTGGTCGCGCGGCGGCGCGTCGCCCGTTGGTAACCACGAAGGGTCCCAGGCGGCTGCCTTGTCCTCGCCTGCAACGCTGGCTCGTGATCGTCCTCGCGCAGCATTCCAGCAGTCGCCCTTCTTCGGGGTGAGCGGACGCGCGGAAACAGGTGCCGGCGGTCTGGTCGCGGTGGATTGCGTTCGCCGACCGCGCTCCAGTCTTCCAGATCGCGGACGGTGTAGAGGACGCGACCGCCGACCTTGCGATAGGTCGGGCCGGTGCCGTAGGTGCGATGTTTCTCAAGGGTGCGGATGGATATGCCGAGGAAGCGCGCGGCTTCCTTGGTGCGCAACAGGCGCGGCGGCAGGCCCGCAAGCGGGTTGGGCATGGATCACCTCCAGTCGGGATTGGGCTGCCGGGGGCGGCAGCGGACTGTGGCGAACCATGGCGAGGCATCGGCGGCGCGTAGCGTGCCGCATTTGCGTCTATGCGCTGGCGGCACCCCCCTCGGGGGCGTCGCTGGCTAGTAGGTGAAGGATTTCAACGGCTCGTTGCCTGCCGCGCCGAATAGGCAAAGACATTCGCGTGCAGCTCGGCTAAGATTGTGGGTGGAGCAGACGCGCTGCTCTGGGGCGTAGTAACCCCTCACGAATGGCCGGTGCCAGCCAGAACGGCACCAACTCCTTGACCTATGGTCGGGGAGCCTGTGGCGTATACAACAGGCTTTCCGAGCTAAAGGCCATGGGGCCGTTTCGTGACGGTTACTAACTCCCCGATCACCAAGAGTCAGAGAGAATCGTTTGCGGGGGCGCACCGCAGACAAGCTCTCTCAGATACGGGGAATGACTATGCGGGTTCCTGTCGAACTCGATCCCGATGTGGACGACGAAGCGCCGACCGGCGACACTATAACCGTCTATGACGAACGGCACTACGTCACCTATCTACGCTTGCTGGATGCCAAGGCCGAGGGCGCGGACTGGAAAGAAGTCGCGCGGATCGTGCTTCACCGCAATCCGGCTGCCGAGGAACTTCGGACCTATCGTTGCTGGCAAAGCCATCTCGAACGCGCGCAATGGCTTTCGCATGAGGGCTATAGGAAGATTCTGGAACAGGCGGCAGCTAACAAGGCGTGAGCATCGGCGGTTTTCAGCTTACTTCACCTCGCAGGCTTTGGAATTTTACGATATCTGACCGACAGGAATCGACCTAATCGCTGACGTTTCGAGTGGCTTTGACGCGTCCTAAAAGCTGATATGCCCCTCAATTGTTGGCCCATTCTGAACAGGTCAACTCATACGTTACCTCGCCGTGCTCCGTGCCGGGTATGGGGTCGGGAAAATCCAAGAAATCCGTCCGCGTGTGTTTCATACCAACCTTCTCCATTACACGGCGCGACCCTTGGTTGACCGCCATTGTATTGGCCACAATCTTGTCATATCCCGCAACCTCGAAGCCCCAACCGATAAGAGCCAAAGCTCCTTCAGTTGCCAGCCCCTGACCCCAAGCTTCCCGGCGCAGTCGATATCCGATCTCAGCTAACGCCCTCCCTTTCGGCAACAAGCAGAACCAGCCGACGAACTCGTCATCCTCATTGCGTCGCGCTGTCCAGACGTTCGGCTCGGTTCCTCGTGGCATGAGAAACGGCGCGGTCGTCGAATCGATCCTGTCATGATCAACCGCACCATTGTTAAGAAACCGCATCACTTCTGGGTCAAGCTCTAGCTGGATGAAGTTAACACGATCCACCGGGGCGCAAGGACTGAGAATCAAACGCAGCGTCTTTAGTAAGGTCATGGAACATTCCTCAAAATAAATTTCCGGCATGGTCGTGCGAAACCATGGATTGCGCAACGAGTTATTCAGTTGAGCAGCCGCCTTGCCGTTCTTGACACATGAAGCAGTCTGTTAGCTCCACTCCATTCTTGCTGAAATCCTCGTAGGTATTCTAAAGTCCGCAACATTTCCCCGAGGGCTGGCTTTCCGGCTCTTTTCGTATCGCACCTCTTTGTTGCAACTGGCAGTAAGTTTGCGACTTGCAACAAGACGGTGCTCGCTAACGATCAACGCTTGCCGGGCTTGATAGGGTAGTGGAGCAACAGGCGATAGCCGCCGCACATCATCTTGATGCCGTGCGCAACCAGACGGCGGGCCTTGTTCTTGCGCGGGTCATTCTCGAAATCCTCCTTGGTGCCGCGAAAGCCGAGCAGGACTTCGGCGACGGTGCGATAGCTCTCGTCGCGTAGGCGGGCGTCGAGCGCGCGGAGGGAAAGGGTGTGCCATTGCCGGAGCTGGGCGGGAACGGCCCGGAAGTCGGGACCGGGTGCGCGGCCGTTGAGGGACCGCCAGAAACGGCGCGCAGCGTGTGCGCGAAGCTCCAGAAAGGAATCCATCGGCAGGGTGACGGCATAGAAGGCGGCGGCATCCGGCACCGGCTCGGGAAGCCAGAATTGATGTGCGACGCCATCCACCTGCCAGATGCCGTGCCAGCCATCGGCAGCGCGGCGCAGATCGAGGCCGGCGAGATGGGCAAGCGTCAATATCGGTTCGGTGTCGCCGTCCTTATGCTCGACCGGCGAGAGCATCACCGCTTGCGGTTGAAGGCTCGGACTCCAGATTGGTGGCGGCCGGTCATGCGGCGCGTCGGGATCGCACGGGAAATCGCAACCCCCAGCGATCTGCGAACGCTTCAAGGTCACGGCCGGACGGTCCTCCGGTTAGTGCGATGGTCTGGAACTCCTGACGATAATCGTCATTCCGGCGCAGATATTCCCAAGCGAAACCGGCGGCCGAAATGCTTGGCGCCTGTATGCCACCGGCGAACGCCAATGATGCTAGCATGGCGTCACCTCCTGAAAGCCGGGCGTGGCAGCAGCGCCCAGCCCCCAGGAGGTTCAAAGATCGCTGAATATAGCCGCTCAAAGCAGATGCCACCTTTGAGCGGCCAGCCCGATCATTCTGGCTATTTTTCGCTTAACACTATTTCGATTGATGTCCGGCAGACGCCCGCCCGCAAAGTGCGGGCAAGACGCTCCGGCTTTCATTGGCTGGAAAACACATGCACTCGTCGCGTGCGGTTTCGACTGTGGAAAACTCGCCGTTCATTTCAGCGTCGCGGGCCATTGCTTCAATCACGTGGTAGCGTATGGCCTGGGGACGCGCCGCTTTCAGCGGTCAAGTCTCCATGGAAGTCGGTGCGGCTGGGCGAACTGGCTGTGATAGCAGTCCTGCAAGGCGGTTTCTTACTTGGTCCACGTCATCGTCGCACTGATCCAGCAGCAGGCCAGCGCCTAGCGCGCCATGCTCGGCGATGAAAGCGCCCATGCGTGCCACGGTATGATGCCGGCATATCTGTTGATCGTGACGCCTCCTCGTGCCTGCACCGGCGGATGGCATATTCCTCCGCGTGCTCGATGGGGGACTGTGCGAGCATGGCCGCAATCTCGTCCCTGATTTCGTCCGGCAAAACTTGATCCGCCCGATCCAAGCCCCATGCAGATAGCCGTTATTGTAGGCGCGCAGGCGATGAAGGATGCGTACTGGCTGTCGGAAAGGTTGGTCGCGTCTCTGATCCTCGGGTTTGGGTTCAGAGCAGGCAGCGCTGCTCCTGGAACCTCGCCTGGCGGCGAGCCACGGGTAGCAAGGCGTGTGAGCAAGCCCTTGAACGGAATAAATGGTGCACCCGCTTGCGGGAGCGGGCCGTTTGGCGCCGCGAAAGGCCGGAGAGTTTTCTTTGCGCTGCGCGAGGGCAACGCCCTTGTAGCAATTTCGTAACGATCAGATGGAGACGGCGGCGGCAGCCGCGCTGGCTGGAGGCGAACGCGCTACCACATTGTTTGTAGAGGAGCCGGAGAGCCGTTAGACAAAAGCCTGGCGCTTTAGCGCCGGGTCCGCAGAAACACATGGTGAACGGTATCGACCGGAAACCCATTGTAATACCATTGGTTTCCGGTCGATTCTCGGTCCCTGACGAGAAGGCGGAGCAAACGTAGCCGTCATCTTCACCTGGCGGGCGCGCATTTTCTCTTAAAGCGAGCGCAGCGAGCTTAGGAGAAATGAGCGCCTCTTCGAGACCGAAGGGCGAGGGAGGCGCCATGCCGCTGTCACGCCCGCCGCGACAGCGGAGAGAGGGCTGGCGCGGCAGTCATATTCTGCTCAACCACAGGGCGTAGGCGTCCCCATTCGGTTTTGCTTGCACCCAATAGCACGCTTGTTGATCCTAACCACGGGGAACAAGTGCCGAGATTCGGTATGCCTCGTGTCACCACCACAACTAACTATGTCGACCTTGACGGTGATTATGGAACCATTGAGGGCGTGGAAGTCACCTGCGATAGATGCGGACATTCGGAGGAAAGCTACGGCGCTGATGAGCCTCATTGCGCGTCGTTGCGCGCATCTCCTTCGGGAGAACTGGGTCCTCGCGGCGAAAGCAATTTATGAGGTCAGTGGATGACGCGTGGCTAAAAGGGTTAGGTGGTATTTATCATGCGAGGAGCCAGGAAATGCTGGCTGCACCCAGCTTGCCTGGTTTTTACCTCCATACCAAGACGGAATGAGCGCTTATCCTGCTCCCTCACCCATCCCCCCGCACATACTGGTTGAACCAGGCGATGGTGCGCGTCCAGGCTTCCTGCGCGGTGGCCTTGTTGTAGCGTTCCGGCGTGGCGTCATTGAAAAAGCCATGCACCGAATCCGGATAGATGTGGCCTTCATAACGGATGTGGTTGGCCTTCAGCGCCGCTTCCTGGGCGGGCCAGCCGTCCACCGCCCGCTTGTCCAGCGCGCCGTGATTGACCAGGATCGCCGCCTTGATCTTCGCCACATCCTCCGGCTTGGGGGGTGATCCATAGAATGGCGCGGCCGCCGCCAGGTCGGGGCCCAGCAGCACCGCCAGCGTGTTGGCCATGCCGCCGCCGAAACAGAAACCCGTCGCGCCGATCTTGCCGGTGCAGTCGGGCCGGTTCTTCAGCCAGCGCGCGGCGGCGACAAAATCCTGGGTCATCTTTTCGCGGTCGATCTTGCCGAAAAGCTGGCCGCCCTTGTAGTCGTCGCCGGGATAGCCGCCGAAGGGCGACAGCGCGTCGGGCGCGAAGGCCATGAAATTTTCCAGCGCGAAGCGGCGCGCGACATCCTCGGTATGGGGGTTCAGGCCCCGGTTCTCATGGATGACGATGATGCCCGGCAGCTTGGCTGGCGTGGCGCTGCGGGTATCGGCGCTGAAGGGGCGCACGAAATAGCCCCGGATGAAGCCGTTGCCGTCGGGCGAGGGCACCGTTTCATAACTCGCCTTGATCCGCTCATCGTCGCGCGCGATCTGCTGGCCCAGCGCATAGTTGGGCATCAGCGCGTCGATGATCGCCGTGGCGGTCAGCCCCGCCACCGCGAAGCGCTTGACGCCGTCGAAGAAGGCGCGGCGGCTGACCTCGCCATGGATGTACTGGGTGTAGAGTTCCACCGCCTCGGCGGGGATTTTCGTTCCATTGTGCGCCATGACCTGATCCCTCCCTGACCTGCCGCGCCAGCCTGTTGTCTGGCGGCGGGGCCTGCAAGTCTTTTCGGGTCCGTTGCCAGGATTGGCGGACGGGCGGCATACTCCGCAAATCTGTCTTGGCGCCCTCTTCCGGCGGAAAATCCATGCTGCTGCCTGCCCTGCCCATCGGTTTCGCGCTGGTCGCGGTGACGGCTGCCAGCGCGCTGGCGGCGCGCCGCCTGGGTGTGCCTGTCTCCATCGTGCTGGTGCTGGTGGGGCTGACGCTGAGCTTCACCCCCTTCATGCCCCGCGTGGTGCTGGAGCCGGAGCTGGTGCTGACCCTGTTGCTGCCGCCGCTGCTCTATTCGGCGGGCGTGGGCATGAGCTGGCGCGGCTTCAAGGCCGAACTGCGGCCCATCCTGCAGCTTGCCGTGGGGCTGGTGGTGTTCACCGCCGTCGCCGTGGCGCTGATCGGCCATTATCTTTTGGCGTTGCCGCTGGCGGTGGCCTTCGTGCTGGGCGCGGTGGTCTCGCCCCCCGATGCGGTCGCGCCCATGGCGATCGCCCGGCGCAGCGCCATGCCCCAGCGGGTGCTGACCATCCTGGAAGGCGAGGGGCTGGTGAACGACGCCACCGCGCTGATCCTGTTCAGCTTCGCCGTGGCCGCGGTGGTGGGCGGCACCTTCTCGCTGGGCCGGGCGCTGGGCGAATTCGTGCTGATCGTGGGCGGCGAACTGTGCTGGGGCGTCTTCATCGGCTGGGGCGGGCTGTGGCTGCGCCGCTGGTCGCGCGAGACGCGGGTGGAGATGGTGATCGCGCTGCTGACGCCCTTCGCCGCCTTCTGGGTGCCCGAGGCGCTGGGCGGATCGGGCGTGCTGGCCACCGTTACCGCCGGGCTTTACGTCAGTTGGAACGGGCCGCGCTATATCTCGCCGGCCACCCGCCTGCAGGGCTTTTTCGTCTGGGACATGGTGGTTTACGTCGTCGAGGGCGTGATCTTCCTTGTGACCGGGCTTCAGGCCCGCGCCATCGCCGAGCGGCTGCCGCCCGACGGCTGGGCCCAGGTGGCGCTGATCGCCGCGGTGGTCTGCGCCGTGGTGATCGCGGTGCGCTTCGCCTGGGTGTTCCTTGTCGCCTATGTCCTGCGGCCGCTGTTGCCGGCCAGGTGGCGCACCGCGCTGCCGCCCAGGCGCCAGGTTTTCGTCATCGCCTTCACCGGCCTGCGCGGCGTGGTTTCGCTGGCCGCGGTGCTTTCCATTCCCCTGACGGCGGGCGACGCGCCCTTTCCCTATCGCGACCTGCTGCTGCTGGTCACCTTTGCGGTGATCCTGGTGACGCTGGTCGGACAGGGGCTCAGCTTTGCCTGGGTGATCGCCAGGCTGGGGCTGGTGGATGACGGGCTGAAGGAAGCCGCCGAGGCCAAGCAGCGCGAGGTCGCCGCCCGCGTCAAAAGCATCGATGCGGCGCTGGCGCGGCTGGATGCGCTGGAAGGGGCGGCCTCGTCCCCCGACACGGTGGCGGCGCTGCGCCGGCGCAGCGCCGACCGGCGCGCCTATTTCGTCGCCGCCTGCCACGACCTGGCCGAGGGCCAGTTGGCGCTCAGTTCCGCGGCATTGATGCTGCGCTTCCTGGAGGCCGAGCGCGCTTCCATCACCGATCTGTACTGTGCCGGTGAGATCGACGACGACGCCCGCCGGCGCATCGAGCGCGAGCTGGACCTGGAGGAGGCGCGCCTGCGCCATGCCGCCATCAGCGGCACGCCTCGAATCTGAACCCCCTCCGTCGCAAGTCGGGTTTGCGTCCCGCAAACACCTCCTTGCGCCACCTCCCCCTTCAAGGCGCTGACGCGCCGAAGGGGGAGTGAGGTCTGTGTTTGTTGCGGGATTTTAGGCGATCAGTTTTTTCGCGACTTCCGTGACGCGGCGGCCCTGGAAGCGGGCGACGGCCAGTTCGGCGTCGGTGGGACCGGCAGGCGGATTGCCCGACACCACCGAGGCGCCATAGGGCGTGCCGGCATTGGCGAACATCACCGCATCGGCAAAGCCGGGCGGCACGATGATCAGGCCCAGATGCGCCAGCACCGGATAGAGCGACAGCGAGGTCACTTCATTGCCGCCATGCATGGTGGCCGACCCGGCAAAGACCGATCCGGCCTTGCCGTTCAGCGCGCCCTTGGCCCACAGCCCGCCAAGCCCGTCGATATAGGCTTTCAGCTCCGACGACACCGCGCCGAACCGGGTGGGCGTGCCGAAGATGATGCCGTCGGCCCAGACCGCGTCATCGGCGGTGGGGGCCTCGTACTGGGCGTTCATGGCGTCGGCGGATTCCTTCCAGCCGGGCACCGAGGACAGGATGTCGACCCCCACCAGCTCGCGGGCCCGGCGCAGGCGCACCTCGGCGCCCGCCGCGCGCGCGCCCTCGGCCACCGCCTCGGCCAGGCGCTGCAGGGTGCCGGTGCGCGAATAGAAGGGGATCAGGATTTTGGGAGAAACAGATGCGGAAGACATGGAAAACTCCGGGGTCGGAAACACAGGGGGAAGATGGGTGATGGCCTTTGTTCCTGAAAGTGGGATAATATTGTTCCGTTTGTTCGAGAATTTGGAATGAGCAGCCAGCCACACGCCCCCACGCTCGATCAGATCGCGATTTTCCTGGCCATCGTGGAGACCGGCAGCTTCGCCGCCGCCGCCCGCAAGCTGGGGCGCGCCACCTCGGTCATCAGCTACGGCATCACCAACCTGGAAAACCAGCTGGGCATGCGCCTGTTCACCCGCGCCGGCAGCCGCCGCCCCGAACTGACCGAGGCGGGGCGCGCCATCCTGTCGGACACGCGCGGCATCGCCATCGCGCTGGATGCGCTTCTGGCCAAGGCGCGTGGCCTGACCGCGGGCCTGGAGGCGGAGGTGTCGCTGGTGGTCGATGTGATGCTGCCGGCGAACCGGCTGGTGAAGGCGCTGGAGGAATTTCGCGCCCGCTATCCCACCGTGGCGCTGCGCCTGGAGGTCGAAGGGCTGGGCGCGGTGACCCAGAAGGTGCTGAACGGCGAGGCGGCCTTCGGCATCAGCGGACCGCTGGACCTGGAGAACGATCTTCTGGTGCGTGGCCCCGCCGGCGCGGTGAAGATGATCCCGGTCGCCGCGCCCGGCCATCCCCTGGCGCAGCTGCCCGGCCCGATAGACGCGAACGCGGCGCGCGATCACATCCAGCTTGTGCTGTCGGACCGTTCGGCGCTGACGGCAGGACGCGACTTCGGCGTGCTGTCGGTGAAAAGCTGGCGGCTGGGCGATCTGGGCGCCAAGCATGCGCTGCTGCTGGCCGGGCTCGGCTGGGGCAACATGCCGAAATTCATGGTGCGCGACGAGATCAAGCGCGGACGCCTGGTGGAACTGAACATCGAAGCACCGGGCGACATGGTCTATGCGCTGCACAGTGTTTATCGCAGCGCCCATCCGCCGGGCCCGGCGGGCACATGGCTGATGGAGCGTCTGGCGCTGGGCGCACCATCGCAGAGCGGCACGCGCTATCGCTGAGGCGCGCACACGGCAGGTGAAAATAATTGCCGCGGAACGAAAGACGAGCCTCGCTCATTTCCGCGAAGGCGCGTAAGGTTCGCGCGCGCATTTTCCAACCATGGGGTGAATGACATGGCAGCGAAGAAGAAGGCAGCGAAAAAGAAAAAGGCTTCCGCCAAGAAGGCGAAGAAGAAAGCCGTCAAGAAGAAGGCCGTGAAGGCCGCCGCCAAGAAAGCGAAAAAGAAGGCGAAAAAGAAAGCCGCAACGAAGAAGGCGCCTGCCAAAAAGGCTGCCAAGAAATCCAAGAAGAAAGCCGCCAAAAAAGCTGCCAAGAAGGTGACGGCCAAGAAGAAGGCCCCCGCCAAAAAGAAAGCGGCACCGAAAAAGCCTGCCAAGAAAAAGGCCGCTCCGGCAAAGGCCGCGGCCCCCAAGGCGGCGCCAAAGAAGAAAAAACCCGCCAAGAAACCCGCGCCCAAGGCCCCCAAGCCGCAGATCGTCGGCGAGGGCGATTACGCCGCCTCCAAGGCCTTCCTGACCGACCAGGCCGAATTCGTGAAGCGCAACAAGGCCGAGATTCCCGAGATGGGCAAACAGGCCGAAGCCGCGCTGGACGGGCCGGAAGGTGAATCGCTGATCGATGCGGCCTTCGAAGCCGAAAGCCACGCCAAGGAGTAACCCTCCCTGCCGCACCGTCCTGATCGCTCAAGAAAAAACCCGCCGCATCGAAAGGTGCGGCGGGTTTCTTGTTGCATGGTCCGTCAGGTCAGCGGCTTGAAGTCCAAGGCGCAACCATTCGTGCAGTAGCGCAGCCCGGTCGGCTGGGGCCCGTCGGGGAACACATGGCCCAGATGGCCGCCGCAGCGCGCGCAGTGGAACTCGGTGCGGGTCATGCCGTGGCTGGTGTCGGTGCTGGTTTCGACGGCGCCGGGCAGGGCATCGAAGAAGCTGGGCCAGCCGGTGCCGCTGTCGAATTTCATCCCGGCATCGAAAAGCTGGGCGCCGCAGCCGGCGCATTCGAATTCGCCGGGGCGCTTTTCGTGGTTGAGGGGGCTGGTGCCCGGCCGCTCGGTGCCGTGCCCGACCAGCACATGGTGCTGCTGGGCGGTCAGTTCGCGGCGCTTCACATCGGACATATTGCTTCCTTTCTGCTTGCCCCAAATTCGCACAAGCCGCCCGCGCGGTTACGCTCTTACGGCGGCGCCTGGGCCAGCACCATGCCCAGCAGGCTGGTGAGCCTGCCGGTGTTGCCGCCGGCAAGGCCGGGGTCATAGACAATATCGTCCACCTTCCAGCCACCATTGGCGCGGGCCAGCACCAGCGTATCGGTCCAGCGGACCGGCGGATGGCCCTGGGCCAGGTGCACCATCGCCACCGGGCAGCGCGCGGTGGCGCCGTCGCCCGTGCAGGCGCCGACGGTCCAGCTTGTGGGCCCCTCGAACAGGGACGAGAAGATTTCGCCCTCGATCAGCGGCGGGGCAGCACCCTTCACCATCCTGTCGAAACGGGTCTGGGCGGCGGCGGCACGCACCAGCAACTGGTTCAGGCGCGGCGACAGGACGGCGGCATAGCGCGTGCGCGCGGTGGCGTTCGGCAGCCCGCCCTGGCGCGGCAGCGCGCCATAGACCGCATAAAAGGCACTGGCGGCGTCCTGCATCGCCGCGTCGGCCCGTGCCGGCGAGGCCAGGCCCGCCGCAACCACCGTTGCCAGCGCCGCAGCGAACAGACGCAGCATCAACCGCGCGATTTCAGGCTGTCACGGATCTCGCGCAGCAGCAGAATGTCTTCGGGCGGCGGCGGGGCGTCGACCGCGGCGGGCGGGGGCGGCGTCTGCAGCTTGTTGATGGTGCGGATCAGCAGGAACAGGGCCATGGCGATGATCAGGAAATTGATGATCGCGTTTATGAACACGCCGTAATTCAGCGTCACGGCCCCGGCCTTTTCCGCCTCGGCCAGGGTGGCGACCGCCGGCCCCTTGATGGTGAGGAACAGGTCGGAGAAATCGACACCGCCCATCAGCACGCCGATCGGCGGCATGATCACGTCCTTGACCAGCGAATTGACGATGCCGGAGAAGGCGGTGCCGATCACGACACCGACGGCCAGGTCGATGACGTTGCCCCGCATGGCGAATTTCTTGAATTCCTGAAACATTCGGGCGGTCCTCATTTATGGGCTGCGGCAGCCGCCGAAACGGCTGGCCACCGAAGCGACAGACCGCAAGGCTAGTCGTGCACGGCCCGCGCAGGCAAGCGCGGCCAAATCAAAAGGCCCGCGCAGGCAAGCGCGGCCAAACCAGCAAGCGCGTGCCCCGCGCGGGGCCGGACGAGTCAGAGCATGGGAAACCGTCAGGCGGGTGTTCGTCAGGCCGGGACCGGCGCATGCGCCGGCAATGCCAGCGCGACCGTCAGGCCCTGGGCGCTGGACTGAAAGCCCAGTTCGCCCTCGATCTCGGCGGCCAGGGCACGCATCACGCGAAATCCCAGCCCGCGGCTGCTGCGCGGGTCAAGGCCAACAGGCAGGCCCGCGCCATTGTCGCTGACCCGCAGCATCAGGCGGCCATCGGGGCCGGGACGGCAATCCACCGTCACCTCCAGCACCGCGCCCTCGCGATGGGCATATTTCATCGCATTGATGAACACCTCGCAGAGAATAAGGATGACGGGCTGCACCTGGCGGGTCAGCACCATCGCGCCGGCGCCGCCATGCACCACCCGGACCTGCTGCTCGGGCGAGGCCAGGGCCGCGACCAGCGCGTCGGTCACCTCTTTGAGATGCGGAACCAGGTCGGTCGCCCCCTCATAGGGGGTATGGGACAAAAGCCGGTGCAGCTGGCTGATCGTGTTGATGCGCGCGGCAATGCCGTCCAGCAGCAGGCGCACATCGGCCGGGCTGGGCGGATCGGGCCGGCGGGTGACCGCACTGGCCTGCATGCGCACCATGGAGACCAGCAGGGTCAGGCTGTTGGCAATGCGGTGGTTGGCTTCGGCCACCGCATCCTGGAGTTCCACACTTTGGGGTATGGGCTGTCTGAGGATGGTATCCATCAGGGCCCCCTTTCGGGTCGGATTATGCCCCCGCCACGCCCCGCAGTAAACAGGAAAACTCTTTAAAAAACAATGGTTTATCTAAGCATAAGGGGCAATCTGAGCCAATTGAGCAACCGGCTCAGGGAAACCTTCGGCCGCCTTCAGGCGTTGGAACTATAGCACGCCGATAGTAGCAATTTACTCATTTTGAGACCCCCGGAGTTGAACCCATGAACGATCTGAGCCGCGGCGAACGGCTGCAGATTATGCTGACGAAAGAAGAGCTTGAGGCGCTGGACAGCTGGCGCTTCGCCCGCCGCATGCCCAGCCGGGCGGCGGCGATCCGCGAACTTCTCAAGCGCGGCATGGCCGCGGAAGGCTTCAATGCCGCCGAGGCCGGCAGCCATTCCAAGGATTTCGGCGTGATGGGCCATTCCACCAGCCAGCCCACCCGGCCCTTCCCCGATGGCAACGGCGAGGACGCTTGATCCCCTGATCTTCGGGCCCTGGCGGTTTGGAGCCCTGGGCCCTTGCTTTTTGGCCCATATTCCTCTTAAACGCGCCCCTTCCGGGCGGCCCGGCCGGACATGCCGTGGCAGCCCATGAATGCAAACCCAGCCTCACGGCTCCAAAGGAAAGCGAAATGTCCAAGCTGAAGACAAAGTCGGGCGCCAAAAAGCGCTTCAAATTCACCGCCAAGGGCAAGATCAAGACCCACCAGGTCGGCAAGCGCCACCGGTTGATCAGCAACTCGCCCGAGCGCACCCGCAATCTGCGCGGCACCGACGTGCTGAGCGAATCCGAAACCCGGCGCGTGAAGCGCTGGATGCCTTATGGCGGAGGTCTGTAAGCCATGAGCCGTTCACCCCGCGCCGTACCCAGCCGCGCCCGCCGCGCCAAGGTCCTCAAGCAGGCCAAGGGCTTCCGTGGCCGCCGCAAAAACAACATCACCACCGCCAATGCCGCCGTCGACAAGTCGCTGCAGCACAACTACATCGGCCGCAAGGAGCGCAAGCGCAACTTCCGTGCCCTGTGGATCCAGCGCATCAACGCCGCGGTGCGCGAGCATGGCATCACCTACAGCCGATTTATCAGCGGGCTCGCCCAGGCGGGCATCGCGGTCGACCGTAAGGTGCTGAGCGATCTTGCCATCCACGAGCCCGCCGCCTTCAAGGCTCTGGTGGATCAGGCGTCCAAGGCCTAAACCCCACCGGGGCAGAAACGGGGCCGAAAGGCCCCGCCATTCTCTTCGGGGTTTTCATGACCGATATCGCTTCGCTGCAATCGCAGATCCTGGCCGACATTGCCGCGGCCGGCGACGAAACCGCTTTGGATGCGGTGCGCGTCGCCACGCTGGGCAAGAAGGGCAGCGTCAGCGCCCTGCTGGCCACCATGGGCAAGCTGTCGCCCGAGGAACGCAAGGTCCAGGGCCCGCTGTTCAACGGGCTGAAGGATGCGGTCGCCGAGGCCATCGCCGTGCGCAAGGCCGAACTGGCCGATGCCGCGCTGGATGCGCGCCTGGCGTCCGAGACGGTCGATGTCACCCTGCCGCCGGCGCCGGAGAATGGCGGCACCGTCCATCCCATCTCCCAGGTGCTGGAAGAGATCACCGCCATCTTCGCCGACCTGGGCTTTGCCGTGGCCGAGGGCCCGGACGTCGAATTCGACGACTACAATTTCACCAAGCTGAACATCCCGCCCGACCATCCGGCCCGCCAGATGCAGGACACCTTCTATGTGTCGCCGCAGGCCGATGGGTCTTCGCATGTCCTGCGCACCCACACCTCGCCGGTGCAGGTGCGCGCCATGCTGGCGGCAGGCAAGCCGCCGATCCGGGTGATCTCGCCCGGGCGCACCTATCGCGTCGATTCCGACGCCACCCATTCGCCCATGTTCCACCAGGTCGAGGCGCTGGTGGTCGATGAGGGCATCCATCTGGGCCACCTGAAATGGACGGTGGAAGAATTCTGCAAGGCCTTCTTCGAGATCGACCAGATCGAGCTGCGCGCCCGTCCCAGCTTCTTTCCCTTCACCGAGCCGTCGCTGGAATGGGACATGCGCTGCGACCGCAGCGTGCCCGGCCAGATCAGGTTCGGCACCGGCAATGACTGGCTGGAGCTGGGCGGCAGCGGCATGGTTCACCGCAAGGTGCTGGAGAATTGCGGCTTCGACGCGCAGAAATATACCGGCTTTGCCTTCGGCTTCGGGCTGGACCGCATGGCGATGCTGAAATACGGCATCCCCGACATTCGCAGCTTCTTTGAAAGCGACCTGCGCTGGCTGCGCCATTACGGTTTCGCCGCGCTGGATATTCCCACGCTGGACGGGGGGCTCAGCAAATGAAGTTCACGCTGAGCTGGCTGAAGGAGCATCTGGACACCGATGCCGCGCCCGCGGCGATCGGCGAAAAGCTGACCGCCATCGGGCTGGAAGTCGAAAGCATCACCGATCCGGGCGCGGCGCTGGCCGATTTCGTGGTCGGCGAAGTCGTCACCGCCGATCAGCATCCCAATGCCGACCGGTTGCGCCTGTGCTCGGTCAGCGACGGCAAGGACACATTGCAGATCGTCTGCGGCGCGCCCAATGCGCGGGCCGGGATCAAGGTGGTGCTGGCGCGGCCCGGCACCGTGATCCCCGCCACCGGCGAGGCGCTGAAACTGGGCACCATCCGGGGCGTGGAATCGCGTGGCATGATGTGCAGCGCCCGCGAGCTGCTGCTGGGCGAAGACCATGACGGCATCATCGAGCTGACGCCGGGCGCCAAGGTCGGCGCACCTGTCACGGCGGCGCTGGAAGAGGCCGGACTTCTGGCCAACGATCCCTTGTTCGACGTTTCCATCACCCCCAACCGGGGCGACGCCGCCAGCGTGTGGGGCATTGCCCGCGATCTGGCCGCCGCCGGGCTGGGCAAGCTGAAAACCGAAAAGGTCACGCCGGTGGCGGGTCACTTCCCCAGCCCCAAGACCATCACCCTGGATTTCAGCGACGCCAACAAGGACGCCTGCCCGATCTTCGCCGGGCGCCTGATCCGCGGCGTCAAGAACGGCCCGGCCCCGCAATGGGTGCAGGACCGGCTGAAATCGGTGGGCATGAAATCGATCTCGGCCCTGGTCGATGCCACCAACCTGATTTCCCAGGACCGTGGGCGGCCGCTGCATGTCTTCGATGCCGACAAGCTGTCGGGCAACCTGCATGCGCGCATGGCCAACAATCACGAACAGGTGCTGGCGCTGGACGAGCAGACCTACATCCTGGACGACGAAACCATCGTGATCGCCGATGACAGTTTCGCGCGCGGCATCGCCGGCATCATGGGCGGGCTGGACACAGGCTGTTTCGAGGACACCAGGAACGTCTTCATCGAAAGCGCCTGGTTCGATCCGGCGCGCATTGCCCGGACCGGGCGCAAGCAGGGCATCATTTCCGACGCCCGCTACCGCTTCGAGCGCGGCGTCGACCCGCAATTCGTGCTGCCAGGGCTGGAGCTTTGCACCCAGCTGATCCTGGAATGGTGCGGCGGCGAAGCCTCTGACGTGGTGATCGCGGGCGAACTGCCGCCGCCGCACAAGCCGATCGTGTTCGATCCGGATTTCGTGCGCCGCCTGGGCGGCATCACCGTGCCGGTGGAGGAGATCCGCGCCATCCTGACCGGGCTGGGCTTTGTGGTCGAAACCCACGAGCAGCATCTGTTCCAGGTGGTGCCGCCAAGCTGGCGCCATGATGTCGACGGCCCCGCCGACCTGGTCGAGGAAGTGGTGCGCATTCACGGCCTGGCCGATGTGCCCTCCACCGCGCTGACGCGCCCGCATGCCGTGGCCGCGCCGGTGCTGTCGGCCCAGCAGCGGCGCACGCGGGCGGCGCGCCGCGCCATCGCCGCGCGCGGCTTCAATGAATGCGTCAGCTTTTCCTTCATCGCCCGCGAGCAGGCAGAGCTGTTCGGCGGCGGCGATGACGCGCGCCAGCTTTCCAATCCCATCGCCTCGGACCTGGACGCGCTGCGCCCCGCGGTGCTGCCGGTGCTGCTGGCGGCGGCCTCGCGCAACGCCGCGCGCGGCCTTATCCCCCAGGCACTGTTCGAGGTCGGCCCGGCTTTCGCCAGCGGCATGCCCGGCGAACAGCAGACCGTGGCCACCGGCCTGCGCGCCGGCGAAGCCGAGCGCCACTGGCGCGCGGCAGACCCCGCCGATGTCTTCACCGCCAAGGCCGACATGCTGGCGGTGCTGGAAGCCATCATGGGCGCGCCGATGACCGCGCCGGTCAGCGCCACGGCGCCCGGCTGGTATCATCCGGGCCGCAGCGGACAGATCGCGCTTGGCAAGAATGTCATTGCCCAGTTTGGCGAAATCCATCCGCGCTTGCTGGCCGCCTATGACCTCAAGGGCCCCGCCGCCGGCTTTGAAATCTTCCTGGACGCGATCCCGGCGGCCAAGAACAAGGGCAAGGCCAAGCCGCTGTTCGCGCCCTCGCCCTATCAGGCCATCGAACGCGACTTTGCGTTTGTCGTCGAAGCCGACGTCGCGGCGGGCGAGATCGTGAAGGCCGCGAAGCTGGCCGACCGCACCCTGATCGACGCCGTCAGCGTGTTCGACGTGTATGAAGGCAAGGGCGTGCCCGACGGCCACAAGTCGGTCGCCATCGCCGTGCGCATCCAGCCCAAGGACAAGACGCTGACGGAAGCGGAGATCGACGCCATCGCCCAGAAGATCGTGGCGGGCGTCACGAAAGCCACCGGCGCAGTCCTGCGCGGCTAATTGCGTGGGGGGGGCATGCCTCGAATGACCCGCCACGCCGCCCAGCCCACAATGGCAAGTGCCAGTAAATCCGCATAACCCAAATATTGTAGCAAACGCCATCGCTCATCCGCTGCGATAGCACTGGCATCAGCATGCATTGGATCGACCAATACAGCGTGTGTTTGTATCGGAATAAACATCGGCGAAAGCAGCACGGCCGCAATGACCCCAAGGCCTGCCAACTTCCATCGGGCTGCCGGCGGCATGGATCACTCCAAATTCAGCAACGTTGGCTTCACGCCGAACTGCGCCGCCAGCTTTTCGAATTCCGCCCGGGCGCGCGGGTTGGACCGTTGGTGCCGCTCGGCAAAGATGAACTCGTTTTTCTGGGTATGCTCGAAGCCGGTGAATTCGGTCACCCGCACCTTGTAGCCATGCGCCTCCAGATACAGGCCGCGCAGCACATTGGTCAGGTGGGAGCCGAACTCCCGCCGCTGGATGGGGTGGCGCCAAAGCTGGTCCAGCGGCCCCTTCACCTCTTCCAGCTGCCGCGCCAGTTCGGCCTGGCAGCAGGGCACCAGCGCCACGAATTTCGCCTCATGGCGCAGGGCGAACAGGATCGCCTCGTCCGTGGCGGTGTCGCAGGCATGCAGCGCGGTGACGATATCGACCTGTCCGATCGCGGCATCGGCGATGCGCCCTTCCACGAAATCCATGCGGTCGAAGCCGCTCTCGGCGGCGATGGCACGGGCGGCTTCCACCAGTTCAGGGCGGCTTTCCACCGCCGCCACGCGGCCGCGACCCGCCGGGCCGAAATAGAGATCGTAGAGAATGAACCCCAGATAGGACTTGCCCGCCCCCAGGTCGGCCAGCACCGGCTGGTCATTTTGATGGCCTTCGCTGCCTGAGGCCGTGTCTTTAAGCGCCGCATCGATGGCCGGGCGGATCAGCTGGGCCAGGTGCTGGACCTGTTTCAGCTTGCGGCGGCTGTCGGCGTTCAGCCCGCCGTCCCGCGTCAGGATGTGCAGCGCCTTCAAAAGCGGCACGGACTGGCCGGGCCACAAGCCTTTCAGGGGATCGGGGGTCTTGGCGGGGCGGCGGCGCATGGCGCCTTATAGCCCGGAACCGCCTCGAATCCGGCCCAAAATTCGCCTGTTGGAGCCGTAGCCGCCTTCTGGTAAAGCCCCGGCCAAATGGCTGAACTCTCCAACATCCGCAACTTCTCCATCGTCGCCCATATCGACCATGGCAAGTCCACCCTGGCCGACCGGCTGATCCAGCAGACCGGCACCGTCGCCAACCGCGAAATGAAGGCCCAACTGCTCGATTCCATGGATATCGAGCGCGAGCGCGGCATCACCATCAAGGCCCAGACGGTGCGGATCGACTACACCGCCGCCGACGGCAACGCCTATGTGCTGAACCTGATGGACACGCCCGGCCATGTCGACTTCGGCTATGAGGTCAGCCGCTGCCTGGCCGCCTGCGAGGGCGCGCTGCTGGTGGTGGACGCCAGCCAGGGCGTCGAGGCACAGACCCTGGCCAATGTCTATCAGGCGATCGACGCCAACCTGGAAATCGTGCCGGTCCTGAACAAGATCGACCTGCCCGCCGCCGAGCCCGACCGGGTCAAGGCCCAGATCGAGGATGTCATCGGCATCGACGCATCCGAAGCGGTGCCGATTTCCGCCAAGACCGGCGTGGGCATCGACCTGGTGCTGGAAGCCATCGTCAAGCGCCTGCCCCCTCCGAAGGGCGAGCTGAACGCGCCGCTGAAGGCGCTGCTGATCGATTCCTATTACGACGCCTATCTGGGCGTCGTGGTGCTGGTGCGCATCATCGACGGCGAGCTGAAGAAGGGCCAGAAGATCCGCATGATGGCGGCCGACGCCGTCTATCAGGTCGAACAGATCGGCGTGTTCAAGCCCAAGAAGACCCCGGTCGAAAGGCTGGGGCCCGGCGAGGTCGGCTTCATCACCGCCCAGATCAAGCAGGTGGCCGACACCAATGTCGGCGACACCATCACCAACGACCGAAACGGCATCACCACGCCGCTGCCCGGCTTCAAGCCCGCCCAGCAGGTGGTGTTCTGCGGCCTGTTCCCGGTCGACGCCGCCCAGTTCGACGATCTGCGCGAGGCGCTGGGCAAGCTGCACCTGAACGATGCCAGCTTCACCTACGAAACCGAATCCAGCGCCGCGCTGGGCTTCGGCTTCCGCTGCGGCTTCCTGGGCTTGCTGCATCTGGAAATCGTGCGCGAACGGCTGGAACGGGAATTCAACCTGGACCTGATCACCACCGCACCTTCGGTGATCTATCACATCTACATGAACAACGGCGAGATGAAGGAACTGCACAATCCCGCCGACATGCCCGATCCCAACTATATCGATCACATCGAGGAGCCGTGGATCAAGGCGACCATCCTGGTGCCCGACGAATATCTGGGCAGCGTGCTGAAGCTGTGCGAAGACCGGCGCGGCCGCCAGATCGAACTGACCTACGCCGGCAGCCGCGCGATGGTCGTCTACATGCTGCCGCTGAACGAGGTGGTGTTCGACTTCTATGACCGGCTGAAAAGCGTCTCACGCGGCTATGCCAGCTTCGACTATCAGATCGAGAAGTACGAAGAAGGCGACCTGGTCAAGATGAGCATCCTGGTCAACGAAGAACCGGTCGATGCCCTGGCCATGGTGGTCAACCGCCAGCGCGCCGAAGGCCGTGGCCGCGCCATGTGCGAGAAGCTGAAAGACCTGATCCCGCGCCACATGTTCAAGATTCCGATCCAGGCCGCCATCGGCGGCAAGGTGATCGCGCGCGAAACCCTCTCGGCGCTCAGAAAAGACGTCACCGCCAAATGTTATGGCGGCGACATCTCCCGCAAGCGCAAGCTTCTGGACAAGCAGAAAGAGGGCAAGAAGAAGATGCGCCAGTTCGGCAAGGTGGAGATTCCCCAGGAAGCCTTCATCGCCGCCCTGAAGATGGACGACAATTAAGCGCCTGCAGATTAACCACACCGCTTAACCGCAAACATGGCGATCGCGTGAAATTAACCCGGCGCTGCGCTAGCGGTGCGCAATGCGCTTCTCTTTCCGCCGCAAGCCCGAGCCCCGCTGGATCGACACCCCGGATTTCGCCTGGGTGCCGGACGAGCCGTTCGACCTGACGCCCAGCAACGACAGGGCGCCCAGCAACGATTCGGAGCCGCCGTCCCGCAAGCCGGCAGAGGCGCAAAAGACCGAACCGGCGGCCTCTGAACCGCCCAAGCCAGAAGCGCCCGAGCCCGCTGCATGCAGGCCCACGGCATACGGACCCAATGCTTTCGCACCCGCCGCGTTCCGGGCACCTTTCGTGGAACGGCGCACACACCAGGCCGATGCGCAGCCCTTCGGCAAACGGCGCGCCACGGACAAGCCCGCCGCCCAGCCCGACATGCCCGCGTCAGATATGTCCGTCCCCGACCTGGGCGATCTGAGCGAAGCCGGCCGCCTGGGCGGCTTCGCGCCGGCCGAAGAATCCTTTTCCGCAGAGCGCGAAACGCCGCCGGCCGAACCCGCCGCCGCGGAGATGCCGCACGCGCCCGCCCCGTCTGCCGAATACGAGGCCGAACAGCCACAAGACACGGACAGCGAAGAGCCGCGTGACGGCGAAACCGAAGATGAATACGAGCCCGAAGAGCGTTCGCCCCTCATGGCGGCGCTGCATGGCCACAGCCTGCTTCTGGCCCGCCTGCTGATCGGCCTGGCCCAGGGCTTTGGCCTGTTCGTGCTGATCCGCAGCCGCGATGCCGGGGTGATGCCCGGCGCCGACCCCTACCTGTTCTCGGGGCTGGCGCTGGCGACGCTGCTGGCGCCGCTGGTGCTGATCGAGGGGCTGGGCGAAATCTCCGCCATCCTGCTGCTGGCCTGGACCGGCGTGGTCGCCGCCGGGCTGACGGGGCTGGGGCTTTACCATCACTGGCGCATCCAGGGCCACGATCTGGGCCATCCGGGCTTTGCCCTGATCATCCTGTGCGGGCTGATCCTGTTCATCGCCCAGGCGATGATGCGGACCTGGCTGAACGAACGCGGCCACAAACGCGCCTATCGCATCGCCTTCGAGGCGGGCTGGACGCTGGCCGCGCGGCTGGCGGTGTGGATCGCCATCACCGGCACCGCCTGGGCGTTCCTGGGCACCGGCGGCACGCTGATCAACTGGCTGCGGCCGCAGGGCGTCGATATCGGCATCGACCCGGCCATCATCACCATGCCGCTGGTGGGGGTGATCAGCGCCTTTGCCCTTCACGTGACCGCGGACCGTTCGATGCTGATGCGCCGCGCGCGCACCCTTCTCATGTCGCTGGCCACCGTGTCGCTGCCGCTGATGGTGGGCGTGGGCGTGTCGCTGCTGGTGGCCAACTTCACCCGCAGCCCGGTGCCGGCCCCCCTGCTGATGGCCTGCGCGGTGCTGCTGGTGATTGCGATCAACGCGTCCTATCGCGGCTATGGCGCGCGCAGCCGCTTCCAGCGCTGGCCCGAATTCGCGGCGGCCTTTGTCATTCTGGCGCTGACGGCGGTGGCTGCGGCGGGCTTGAGCGCGCGCGTCGGCCAGTATGGCTGGACGGCGCTTCGGGTCTATGCCTGCGCCACCGTCATCGTGCTGACCTGCTATGGCATCCTGTATGGCGGAGCCGCGCTGATCTCGATCGGCGGCGGGCGCTGGATGCAGCGGCTTGAGCCCGCCAATTTCATGATGGCCTTTGCCCTGATTGCCGGCTGCATCGCGCTGGCCACGCCCCTGGCCGATCCAGTCCAGATCGCCGCCAATGCCCAGGCCGCGCGGCTGAAGGATGGACTTGTGGAACCGGCGGCCTTCGATTTCGGCTGGCTGCGCGGCCAGGGCCTGCGCTTCGGCCATGTCGCGCTGGAGGAAATGACCGGCGGGCCGCTGACCGGCTTTTCCCCGGAAGTGGCGCGCGACGCCGCCATCACCCTGTCGACCGCGCCCGACAGCGCCGCCCCCACCCCCACCGAGATCGGGGCCAATATCACCGTGCGCACGCCGGGCGCGCGCCTGCCCAATGCGCTGCTGGCCCAGGACTGGACCGCCCAGAAAGACAGCGTGCCGCCCTGCCTGACCGTGGCGGCGCTGTCCTGCGACGCCTGGTTCATGGACCTGGACGGCGACGGGCGAAACGAGATCCTGCTGGTCTATGGCAATGACGCCCATTGGTGGGCCTCGGTCATGAAACCCTTCGGCGATCAGTGGCGGGCCGTCGCCACCCTGACCTCGCCGCCCTGCGGCGGCAGCCTGTCAGCCATGCGCGCCGGCGAAATGGCGCCCACCGATCCCCTGCCCGGCTGGCGCGACCTGTGGGTTGCAGGCGAAAGGCTGCGGCTGAAGCCGACGGACGGGCCCGGCGCCGACTGTTCCACGCTGGATTTCCGCCAGTAGGCGCCTCGGCCTTTTGGGACGGGGCCTGGACAAGCCCCACTTGAGCCGCCCCCACTTGAGCCCCCCCCCTTGAGCCGCTAAGAAGCCCGCGATTTCGCGAAGGCCGATCCCCATTCTCAAACCCGTCACCGCCCTGATCGATTATGGCTCCGGCAACCTGGCCAGCGCCGCCAAGGCGCTTGCGCGCGCCGCCGATGGCCGGGCGGAGATCGTCACCACCTCCGATCCCGACGTGGTCGCCGATGCCGAGCGCATCGTGCTGCCGGGGGTGGGCGCCTTTGCCGACTGCATGCGGGGCCTCAAGGCCGTGGACGGCATGGTCGATGTGCTGCGCGAAAAGGTCATCAAGAAGGGCGCGCCCTTCCTGGGCATCTGCGTGGGCATGCAGCTTCTGGCCACCGCGGGGCGCGAGTTCGGGCGCACCTCCGGCCTGGGCTGGATCGCCGGCGAGGTGGTGAAGATCGAGCCCAACGCCTTTCCCGCCAACGAGCCGCCGCTGAAGATTCCGCACATGGGCTGGAACGAGCTGACGGTGGTGCAGTCCCATTCGCTGCTGGCGGACATTCCCGAAAATGCCCATGCCTATTTCGTGCATAGCTTCGAGCTGAAGCCGGCGCTGCCCGAGGACCTGATCGCCACCACCGATTATGGCGGGCCGCTGACCGCCATGGTGGGCAACGAGAATATCGTGGGCACCCAGTTCCACCCGGAAAAGAGCCAGGCGGTCGGCCTGACCATCCTGTCCAACTTCCTGAAGTGGCGCCCATGATCCTGTTTCCCGCCATCGACCTGAAGGACGGGGTGTGCGTGCGCCTGAAGAAGGGCGTGATGGAAGACGCCACCGTGTTCAACACCGATCCGGGCGCGCAGGCACGGGCTTTCAAAACCCAAGGCTTTGAATGGCTGCACTGCGTCGACCTGAACGGCGCCTTTGCGGGGCGCAGCGCCAACAGCAATGCGATCAAGTCCATCCGTGCCGCCATCGACCTGCCGATCCAGTTGGGCGGCGGCATTCGGGACATGGCCGCGGTCGAAGGCTGGCTGGAAGCGGGCATCACCCGGGTGATCCTGGGCACCGCCGCGCTGACCAATCCCGATTTCGTAAAATCCGCCGCGCGCGCTTTTCCCGGCCGCATCGTGGTGGGCGCCGACGCCAAGGGCGGCAGGATTGCCACCGAAGGCTGGGCCGAGGTCAGCGAACTGACCCCGGTGGAGCTGGGCAAGCGCTTCGAGGATGCCGGGGTCGCCGCCATCCTGTTCACCGACATCGATGGCGACGGCCTGCTGAAAGGCGTGAACGTCACCGCCACCGCCGCGCTGGCCAGGGCGCTGTCCATTCCGGTGATCGCCTCGGGCGGGGTCGGCTCCATCGCCGACATCGACGCGCTGATGGCAGCGGGCGAGCCCAACATCGAAGGCGTGGTGGTGGGCCGGGCGCTGTATGACGGAAGGCTGGACCCTGCCGAGGCGCTGGCGCGCCTGCGCTAGCGGTTCAGGCGCCGCACAAGGTCGTCCAGCTGCTCCAGCGTCTTGTAGCGGATGCGGATATCCCCACCCTTATCCCCTTTGTGGGTAATTTCGACCTTCAGCCCCAAGCGGTTGGAAATGCTGGATTCCAGGTCGACGATATTGGGGTCGCGCACAGCTTTTCCACCGGGCTTGGCCTTCTTGGGTGAACGCTGTTCGGCTTCGCGCACGGTCAGCGCGCCCTTGATCAGCGCCATCGCCTTTTCATAGGGGTCGGCCTCGCCGATCAGGGTGCGGGCATGGCCGGCGGTCAGCTTGCCCTCGCGCAGCAGCGCATGGACGGAGTCGGGCAGGCTCAGCAGCCGGATGGTGTTGGCGACATGGCTGCGGCTCTTGCCGACCTGCTGGGCGACCTGTTCCTGGGTGCGGTTGAACGGCTCTTCGGTCAGCTGCTTGTAGGCGGCGGCTTCCTCGATCGGGCTGAGGTCGGCGCGCTGCACATTCTCGATGATTGCGATTTCCAGCGCCTGGTCGTCGGGCAGTTCGCGCACCACCACCGGCACGTCGTGCAGCTTGGCCATCTGGGCGGCGCGCCAGCGCCGCTCGCCCGCCACGATCTCATAGCGGTCACCTCCGATGGGCCGCACCAGGATGGGCGACAGCACGCCCTTCTCCTTGATCGAGGCGGCCAGGTCGGCCAGCGGCTGTTCGTCGAAGCTCTTGCGCGGCTGGAATTTGCCCGGCTTGAGAAACGCCACCGGCAGGGTGCGCACATCCTTGGGCCGTGCCGCCGCTTCGCCCTTCACCGCGGCGACTTCATCGCCGATCAGCGCGGAGAGCCCGCGGCCAAGACCGCGCGGCCGTTCATTGGGGGGAGGGTTCATGCTGCCGTCCGTAACCGTTCGCGCTGGATCAGTTCGCCCGCCAGCTTGATATAGGCCTGGCTGCCCGGACAGCGCAGGTCATAGACCAGCGCGGGCACGCCATGGCTGGGCGCTTCGGAAATGCGCACATTGCGCGGAATGACGGTGGCATAGACTTTTTCGCCCAGCGTCTCGCGCACATCCGCCGCCACCTGGTCCGACAGCTTGTTGCGGCGGTCGAACATGGTCAGCACGATGCCCTGCATTTCCAGATCGGGGTTCAGCTTGTCCTTCACCAGGTCGATGGTCTTCATCAATTGCGAAAGACCTTCCAGCGCGAAGAACTCGCATTGCAGCGGCACCAGCACCGCATCGGCCGCCGCCATCGCATTCAGCGTCAGCAGGGTAAGGGACGGCGGACAGTCGATCAGCACATAGGAAAACGCATTTGATCCGTGTGCGGAGTATTCCTCCAGCGCGTCCTTCAGGATGAAGTTGCGGCGGGGCATGTCGGCCAGCTCCAGCTCGGCGCCCGACAGGTCCACCGTCGCCGGCACGATCGACAGACCCGGAATACGCGTGGGCACGATGGCGTCGGCCAGCCTGGACTCGCCGGTCAGCACCTCGTAGGTGGTCACGCCGCGGTCCTGGCGATGGATGCCCAACCCGGTGGAGGCATTGCCCTGCGGGTCGATGTCGATCACCAGCGTCGGCTCGCCGATGGCGGCCAGGGCGGTGCCCAGATTGATCGCGGTGGTGGTCTTACCCACGCCGCCTTTTTGGTTGGCGACGACCAGGACGCGGGGCTTTTTGGGGGGCAGGTTCATGGGATTCCAGCTCTCTGACGTCCAGTATAGCACCCGAGGGATCGGAAAGACTGGGCCGTTGAGAGGCTTTCATGCTCCAACATTTATGGGCTTCGGTCAATTCTTCCCCCAGATTTTGACCCTTCAGGAACAGGCAAAGGGTGCTCGGACCTGTGAATCGATGGGCATAGCCCAACAGGCGGGGCAGGGGGGCGCAGGCCCGGCTGGTGACGACGTCAAAGGCCTGGGCCGGGGCGTCCTCCATCCGGGCGTTGACCACCGCCACGTCCAGCCCCATGGCCGCCGCCGCTTCCCGCAGGAAGGCGCATTTCTTGGCCGTGGCCTCGAACAGGCTGACCTGCATGTCCGGCCGCATCGCCGCCAGCACCAGGCCGGGGAAGCCCGCCCCGGAGCCCAGGTCGGCCAGCGTTTTGGCGCTTTCGGGGATCAGGGGGGCAAGCTGGGCGCTGTCCCACATATGCCGCTGCCAAAGATGCTCCAGACTGCCACGGGAAACGAGGTTGTGGCGGCTGTTCCAGTCGGTCAGCAGGTCCGCATAGGCCGTCAGCCGGGTCATTGTTTCACGTGAAACACCCGAAAGTTCCGCGAATTGGTCCGGGCCGAAGTCAGGCACGGCGTTTTTCAGCTTTCTTCTCGTTCTTCTGGCCCTTCACATGGGCCAGAACCAGCGTCAGGGCGGCGGGCGTCACCCCCTCGATGCGGGCGGCCTGGCCCAGGGTCGCCGGGCGGATGCGCTCCAGCTTCTGGCGCACCTCGTTCGACAGACCGGCCACCGCGCCGTAATCCAGCCCGGCGGGCAGGGCGCGGGCCTCATCCCGGCGGAAGGCCAGGATGTCGGCGTCCTGCCGGTCCAGATACCCGGCATACTGGGCGTCGATTTCCAGCTGTTCCACCGTATCGGTGGCAAACCCGGCCAGTTCCGGCCAGATCCGGGCCAAAGTGGGGAAATCCGTCAGGCCCAGCAGCTGCGAAGCTGTCCGGCGGACCCCGTCCTGGCGCACGGCGATGCCGTGGCGGGCCGCCTCATTGGGGGTCAGGGACAGGCGGGCCATTGTTTCACGTGAAACAGAAAGCCGCTCCAGCTTGTTTCCATAAGCGGCGGCCCGTTCGGGGCCAACGATCCCGCCCTGATGGCCGATGTCCGTCAGGCGCTGGTCGGCATTGTCTGCCCGAAGCGTCAGGCGGTATTCGGCCCGGCTGGTGAACATGCGATAGGGCTCGCTGACCCCCCGGGTGACCAAATCGTCGATCATCACCCCGATATAGGCCTGCGGCCGCTCCAGAATGACGGGCGCGGACCCGCCGGCAGCGCGGGCGGCATTCCAGCCCGCCATCAGCCCCTGGGCGGCGGCTTCCTCATAGCCGGTGGTGCCGTTGATCTGCCCGGCCAGGTAAAGCCCCGGCACGCGCTTGACCTCCAGCGCCGGGCTCAGCTCGCGCGGGTCGACATAATCATATTCGATGGCATAGCCGGGGCGGCGCACCACCACCTTTTCCAGCCCCGGAATGGTCGCCAGCAGGGCATGCTGAACGTCCTCGGGCAGGGAGGTGGAAATCCCGTTCGGATAGATGGTGCTGTCGCTAAGTCCTTCTGGCTCAAGGAAAATCTGGTGCGAGTCGCGTCCGGCGAAGCGGCTGACCTTGTCCTCGATCGAGGGGCAATAGCGCGGGCCGGTGGATTCGATCTGGCCGCTATACATGGGCGCGCGGTGCAGGTTGGCGCGGATGATGTCGTGCGTGCGTGCCGTGGTGCGGGTGATGCCGCACTGGATCTGGGGCGTGGTGATGGCGCGCGTCAGGAAAGAGAAAGGCTCTGGCGGATCGTCCCCCGGCTGCATCTCCAGCGCCGCCCAGTCGATGCTGCGTCCATCGAGACGGGGCGGGGTGCCGGTCTTCAGCCGCCCCATCGAAAGACCCAGGCCATACAGCGTGCGCGACAGGCCGATGGACGGCGGCTCCGTCCCTTCGGTGACCTTCATCCTGCCAGCGGCGATCTTCGTTTCGCCGATATGGATCAGGCCGTTCAGAAAGGTGCCGGTGGTCAGCACCACCTTGGCGGCGGTGATTTCAGTTCCGTCGCTTAGGCGAACACCCGTAACGGTATTCGTTCGCGCTTCGCGCGAACCCTTTAAAATCAGGTCTTCGGCCGCCGCGGCGCGAATGGTGAGGTTGTCGATCTGTTGCAGCATTTGCTGCATCGCCTGGCGATAGAGCGCGCGATCGGCCTGTGCGCGGGGCCCACGTACAGCCGGTCCCTTGCGCCGGTTGAGCAGGCGAAACTGAATGCCCGCGGCATCGGCCACGCGGCCCATCAGCCCATCCAGCGCATCGATCTCGCGCACCAGATGACCCTTGCCGACGCCGCCGATTGCCGGATTGCACGACATCTCTCCCAGCGTGTCGAAGCGATAGGTCAGCAGAAGCGTTTTCGCGCCAAAGCGCGCGGATGCCGCCGCCGCCTCGCAGCCGGCATGGCCGCCGCCAATCACAATGACATCGAATGCCGTCATGGCCGGGCTATTACGCGCGTGCGGTCTTATCCACAAGCCGCATCGCTATTTCCCGATACAGAAATCGCGGAAGACGAAATCGAGAACCTCCTCGACATCGACGCGGCCGGTGATGCGCCCGATGGCGCGCATCGCCAGGCGCAGGTCTTCGGCCAGCAGTTCGGGCCGCTCGGCGGGCGCGGCCAGCCCATGCGTCAGCGCATCGGTCGCGTCCTTCAGCGCCCCGCGATGGCGCGGCCGGGTCAGGGCGGGCGCATCTTCCGCCAGCCCGCCCGACAGTTTTTGCTGCACCTTTTGCTGCAGCATGTCCTGCAGCATGGGAAGCCCGTCGCCGGTCTTCAGCGAGATGCAGATGCCGTCTCGTGCGAAGCCCAGATCGGACTTGTTCCACACCGTCAGGTCCGGTTCCGGCAAATCCGCCGGCAGCCCGGCGCGCGGATTCTCAAGGCTGCCATCCAGCAGCAGCAGGGTCATGCCGCCCGCCGCATGGTCCAGCGCCCGTCGCACGCCCTCGGCCTCGATCACATCATCGGTCTGGCGCACCCCGGCCGTGTCGGCCACCAGAAGCAGATAGCCGCCCAGGTCCAGCCGCGCTTCCACCACATCGCGGGTGGTGCCCGGAATATCGGTGACGATGGCCACCGACCGCCGCGCCAAGGCATTGATAAGGCTCGATTTTCCGGCATTCGGGGGGCCAAGAATGGTCAGGCGCAGCCCCTCGCGCAGCGCCTCGCCGCGCCCGGCATCGTCCATATGTGATTGAATTTGCTGCAATATTTTGCGCGCCGCGTCGCGGGCCGCGGCGAATTCGGCATCCCCCACGCCATCGTCGGAAAAGTCGATGGCGGCCTCGGCCCGGCCCAGCGCCACGATCAGCGCCGCGCGCCAGCCCTCGTACAGGTCGGCCAGCGCCCCGTCATGCTGGCGCAGCGCCGCCCGCCGCTGGGCCTCGGTCTCCGCGTCCACCAGGTCGGCAATCGCCTCGGCCCGGGTCAGGTCCAGCCTGCCGTTTTCCACCGCCCGGCGGGAGAATTCGCCCGGCTCGGCAGGTTTGAGGCCCAACTGTTCGAAAACCTCGAACAGGGCCTGGCGCACCGCCCGCCCGCCATGAATGTGAAATTCCGCGCAATCCTCGCCGGTGAAGCTCGCCGGGCCGGGCAGCCACAGCAGCAGGCCCAAGTCGATGGCGCGCCCCTGCCAGGCCAGGTGCCGCAAAACCGCCCGGCGTGGCGCGGGCAGCCCGCCCGCCAGCGCGGCCAGCGCATCGCCGGCTCCAGGACCGCTGACCCGGACAACCGCCACCCCGGCGCGGCCCGGTGCGCTGGCAAGCGCGTAAATCGTGGATTTCATGACCGGCCCATCGCGGCGGGACAAAGCCGCCCGCCGTCCTGTCTGTCCGTTTTGTCTATTTGCCAGACTTCATTTGTCAGGCTTTTGGCCGACCATGGCCGAAGCACTGTCCCACAGGGCTTTCTGGAATTTGTGGAAGGCCTCTGCCCCACCCAGCGGCATCCAGGCCCGCATCATCCCCTCCGGATCGCCCGCATCGAAGGCGGCCCGCATCCGGGCCTGCATTTCCTCCATCATCTGCTGCTGCATGGGGGCCACGTCGGGCAGGCCCATGAAGGCCCGGGCCTCCTGCGGAGTCATGTCCATCTCGATATTTACCTTCATGGCGCCACCTTATGGTTTAAGCCGCGCCCCGGACTTTCGGGGCCACGGATTTCGGGCTAAACAACCCGACTTCTATAAACATCGCGGACGGGCCGCCTGTCCCGCGGAACCAGCGCCCAACGGAAACCAGACCATGACCAGCCCGCTCTCCAACGCGACCAGTCCCTACATTCTTCTGCACAAGGACAATCCCGTCCAGTGGCGCGTGTGGGGCCCCGAGGCCCTGGCCGAGGCCAAGAAGGCGGACAAGCCGATCCTGCTGTCGGTCGGCTTCATGGGCTGCCACTGGTGCCATGTGATGAACGAGGAGAGCTTTGCCGACGCCGAGATCGCAAAGCAGATCAATGAGCATTTCATCCCGGTGCTGGTCGACCGCGAGGAACGCCCCGACATCGACATGATCTACCAGCTCGCCGCCCAGAACATGGGCCATCAGGGCGGCTGGCCGCTGAACATGTTCATGACCCCCGAAGGCGCGCCCTATTTCGTCAGCGGCTATCACCCCAAGGAAGAGCGCGCCGGCCTGACCTCGGTCGCCAAGCTGGTCGAGGAAGGCCGCAGCATCTTCTATGACCAGAAGGACCGGCTGAACCAGAACTCCGCCGCCATCGTTGAAGGCCTGGCGGGCATGTACAACCGCGACATGCGCACCGCGCCCGAGAACATCAATCTCGACATCGCCGCGCTGCGCGTCGCCCAGCGCTTCGACATCTTCTTCGGCGGCCTGCAGGGCCCGGTGAAGTTCCCCAACACGCCCCTGGTCGATGTGCTGTGGCGCGCCTGGCTGCGCACCGCCACGCCGCAATTCTCCCAGCTGGTCTTCACCACCCTGGACGGCATCCTGTTCGGCGGCATGTACGACCATATCGGCGGCGGCTTCTTCCGCTACGCCATCGACGAGCGCTGGATGGCGCCCTACTTCGAAAAGGCCCTGGCCGACAGCGCCCAGATGATCGATCTGTGCACCGGCGTGTGGCAGTACAATCGCAACGAGCTGTGCCGCCAGCGCGTGTCCGAGACCATCGGCTGGATCCTGCGCGACATGAAGACCGGCGACGGGTTTGCCGCCGGCCAGGGCAGCGGCTCAGACGCCGATGGCGAGGCGGGCAAATACTATCTGTGGAGCGAGGCGGAGGTCGACGCCGGGCTGGTGGGCACTTTCTCCACCCGCTTCAAGCAGGTCTATGGCATCACCCGCGACGGCAATTTCAACGGCAAGAACATCCTGCGCCGCCTGGGCAACCCCGCCCCCACCGGCGAGGCCGACGAGGCGCTGCTGGCCAAGCAGCGCGACATGCTGCTGAAGATCCGCGAAAAGCGCACCGCGCCGCTGCGCGACGAGATGATGCTGGCCGACTGGAACGGCATGACCATCGCCGCGCTGGCCCGCGCCGGCGTGGTGTTCGAGAATCCCGAATGGGTGGCCGCCGCCAAGGCCGCCTTCGACCATGTCCAGAAGACACTGGGCGAGGGCGACGTGCTCTATCACTCGGCGGTGGACGGCAAGCGCGGCGTGCCCGGCTTTGCCGACGACTATGCCCACATGGCCCGCGCCGCCCTGCAGCTTTGGGAAGTCACCGGCGAGGAGAAATACGTCACCGCCGCCAAGGGCTGGGTCAAGACGCTGGACGACAAGTTCTGGGACGCCGAACGCGGCGGCTATTGCTACACATCGTCCGACGCCGATGCCCTGATCGTGCGCCCGCGCACCATCTTCGACACCGCGACCCCGGCCGCCAACGGCACCATGCTGACGGTGCTGACCCGCATCGCCTTCGTCACCGGCGACGTGGAATACATGAACCGCGCCTCGACCCTGGCGGCGACCTTCGGCGACGAGATGAACCGCATGCTCAACATGGCGGGCACCTTCATCACCGGCATCGAATATCTGGCCAATGCCCTGATGGTGGTGGTGGTCGGCCATAAGGGCCACAACCGCAGCCAGGAACTGGTGCGCGCCTTCTGGGGCAAGAACGTCCCCAATGCGCTGCTGGTCCAGGTCGAGCCGGGCCAGAAGCTGCCCGACAGCCATCCGCTGACCGGCAAGGGCATGGAGGGCGGCCAGCCCACCGCCTATGTCGTGCAGCAGGGCCGCGTGTCCGCGCCCATCACCAGCGCCCAGGTGCTGGCCCAGGGCCTGACGCTGCCCTACCAGTTGCAGCAGCAGCAGGCCGCCCAGCAGCAGCGAAGCGCCTGATACGGAAAGTCTGACGCGAAAAGTCTGATACAAAGCCGGGCTATCACCCCTGGATCACGGGAGACCTCTCCAATGGGCCAGAAAATTTCCATCAACGGCCGCGACGGCGATTTCGCCGCCTATCTGGCTGTGCCCGCGTCCGGGACCGGTCCCAGAGATGTGCCGGGCATCGTGGTGATCCAGGAGATTTTCGGGATCAACGCGGTGGTGCGCGGCGTCGCCGACTGGCTGGCGGCCCAAGGCTATTTCGCGCTGGCGCCCGATTTGTTCTGGCGGCTGCAGCCCGGCGTGGAGCTGACCGACAGGAGCGACGCGGAATGGAGCCAGGCCTTCGACCTGATGAACCGCTTCGATCCCGATGCGGGGGTGGAGGATATCCAGTCCAGCATCGACCATCTGCGCGTCACCCAGGGCGTTTCGGGCAAGGTCGGCGCGGTGGGCTATTGCCTGGGCGGGCTCCTGGCCTATCTGACCGCGGCGCGCACCGACGCGGACGCCACCGTCGGCTATTACGGGGTGAACATTCAGGACAGGCTGGACGAGCAGGACAGCATCGCAAAGCCCCTGATGCTGCATATCGCGGGCGAGGACGGCTTTGTGCCCAAGGACGCCCAGGCCCAAATCCTGGCCGGGCTGAAAAACAACCCGCATGTCACGGCCTACGTCTATGACGGGGTCGATCACGCCTTCGCCCGGCCCGGCGGCAAGAATTACAACCAGGCCGCCGCCGACCTGGCCAACGGCCGCACCGTGGATTTCTTCAAACAGCATCTGGCCAAAGAGTAAGAAGCGCGCCATGACCAAAGCCATCCGTTTCGAAACACCCGGCGGCAGCGATGTGCTGCAATTCGTCGATATCGATCTGCCCGCGCCGGCCGCGGGCCAGGTCCGCATCCGCCACACCGCCATCGGGGTGAACTTCATCGACACCTATCACCGCACCGGGCTTTACCCGCTGCCCATGCCGTCCGGCCTGGGTTCGGAAGCCGCCGGCGTGGTCGAGGCGGTGGGTGAGGGCGTCACCCGCTTCAGGGCGGGCGACCGGGTGGGCTATGGCTCCGGCTTCATCGGCTCCTACAGCGAAGCCGCCAACGTGCCTGCCGACCGGCTGGTCAAGCTGCCAGAAGGCGTCAGCGACGAGGTTGCCGCCGCCAGTCTTCTGAAGGGCATGACCGCGCAATATCTGCTGCGCCGGATTCATCCCGTGCAGGCGGGCGAGACCATCGTCTTTCACGCCGCCGCGGGCGGCGTCGGCCAGATCGCCGTGCAATGGGCCCGTCACCTGGGCGCCACGGTGATCGGCTCCACCACCTCGCCCTCCAAGGTCGAACAGTGCAAGGCCAATGGCTGCGCCCATGTGATCAACACCCGCGATGCGGGCTGGGAAAAGCAGGTCCGCGACCTGACCGGCGGCGCGGGCGTGCCGGTGGTCTATGACTCCATCGGCAAGGACACGTTCCTGGCCGGGCTGGACTGCCTGCAGCCGCGCGGCATCATGGTGACCTATGGCAATGCCTCGGGCCCGGTCGATCCCTTCTCGCCCGCCATCCTGGCCCAGAAGGGCTCGCTGTTCGTGACGCGGCCCGTGCTGGCCCATTACACCCGCACCCCCGACGAGCTTCAGGAAACCGCCGACGATTTGTTCGCGGTGCTGGCCTCGGGCGCGGTGAAGGTCTCGATCAACCAGCGCTATGCGCTGAAGGATGCCGCCCAGGCCCAGGACGAGCTGACCGCGCGCAAGACCACCGGCGCGACCATTCTGGTCCCCTGATGGGCGCGCGCATCACCGCCATCTATCGCGTCGCCGCCACGGCGGACAGCATCGCCGCGCGCGCCGGCGGCATCGCGGTGGAGCAGAGCGTGGAGATGCCGGTTTCCGCCATCGCCGACGCGGATGTGCTGGAAAATATCGTCGGCAAGGTCGAGGACATTGCCGATCTGGGCGGCGGCATCTTCGAGGTTCGCATCGGGCTGGCGGTGGCGACGACTGGGCCCGAGCCCGGCCAGTTGATGAACATGCTGTTCGGCAACAGCTCCATCCATGCCGACATGGAACTGCACGATGTCATCTTCCCCGATGCCGTGCTGGCCGCTTTCGGCGGGCCCCATCACGGGCTGGCCGGCCTGCGCGCCAAGGTCGGCGCAAAGGACCGCGCCCTGACCTGTTCGGCGCTCAAACCGCAAGGGCTGCCGCCTTCCGGCCTGGCCGCCATTGCCGGGCAGCTTGCCGCGGGCGGGCTGGATTTCATCAAGGACGATCACGGCATCGCCGACCAGGCCTACAGCCCCTTTGCCGATCGCGTGCCCGCCATCGCCGATGCGGTGCGAAGGGCGCGCGCCGCCGATGGCGGGCGCACCGTCTATCTGCCGTCTCTGTCGGGCCATCTGGAGCAGTTGCGGGCCCAGGTGAAGATCGCCCGCGATGCCGGGCTGGATGCGGTGCTGATCGCGCCCATGATCACCGGCATGGCCAGCTTCCATGCGCTGGTGCGCGAGAACCCGGACATGGCCTTCATGGCCCATCCGGCGCTGGCCGGGGCCAGCCGCATCGCCCCGCCGCTGCTGATGGGGAAGATCTTCCGCCTGATGGGCGCGGACGCGACCGTGTTCCCCAACCATGGCGGCCGCTTCGGCTATTCGCCGGCCACCTGCAAGGCGCTGGCCGACGCGGCCCTGGGAAGCTGGGGCGGGCTGAAAGACTGTGTTCCGGTTCCCGCAGGCGGCATGACGCCCGAGCGTGTCCCCGAAATGCTGCAATTCTACGGTAGGGACGTCATGCTGCTGATCGGCGGCGGGCTTCTGGCGGCGGGCGCCGCCATGACGCAAGAGGCGGCAAAGTTTCAGGACGCGGTGATGCATGGATAAGCCTGAACAGAAATCAGAGCAGAAATCAGAGGCGGCGGCACAAGAGGCCGCCCTGTTCCGCGCCTTTGCGGAGAACTTCCGCTGGGACGATGTTTCCCTGCTGGCCTACAAGGAAGAAGGCAGCGCACCCTTCAGGTCGATCACCCGCCAGGTCCTGTTCAAGGACGAAGCGCTGCACTGCGAGCTGCGCTATTTCGAGGTCGCGCCCGGCGGCTATTCCACGCTGGAACGGCATGAACATACCCACGGGGTGATGATCCTGCGCGGGCAAGCCGACGTGCTGGTTGGCGATGCGGTGCGCGAAGTCGGCACCTTCGATCTGGTGCGCATTCCCGCCATGACCTGGCACCAGTTCCGCACCAGGGGCAGCGAGCCGATGGGCTTTCTGTGCATGGTCAATGTGGAGCGCGACAAGCCGCAGCTTCCTTCGGAAGAACAGCTTGCCGAATTGAAGCGCAATTCGGTGATTGCCGGTTTCCTGAACGCGGGCTGACTTAACGCTCCCATTCGCCGTCAAAAGACGGCATCAGCGCGATCATGGCCAGAAGGCAGGCGACAAAGCCCAGCCCGATGATTTCGATGCTCATGGGTAGGCTAACGCGCGCATGTCCTGTCGGATGCAAAAAAGCCGCCCGCACTTTGGTGCAGGCGGCTCTCGCACAGCCATAAGGCTGAAAACTTACGTATTCATGCTTTCAAAGAAATCTGCGTTATTTTTCGCCGAACGCAGCTTGTCGAGCAGGAACTCGATCGCGTCCACCGTGCCCATGGGCGACAGGATGCGGCGCAGGACATAGGTCTTGGACAGCTGGCCCTTTTCGACCAGCAGTTCGTCCTTGCGGGTGCCCGAACGCATGATGTCGATGGCCGGGAAGACGCGCTTGTCCGCGACCTTGCGGTCCAGGATGATTTCGCTGTTGCCGGTGCCCTTGAACTCTTCGAAGATCACCTCGTCCATGCGCGAACCGGTGTCGATCAGCGCGGTGGCGATGATGGTCAGGCTGCCGCCTTCCTCGATGTTGCGCGCGGCGCCGAAGAAGCGCTTGGGCCGCTGCAGGGCGTTGGCGTCGACGCCGCCGGTCAGCACCTTGCCCGAAGACGGCACGACGGTGTTGTAGGCGCGGCCCAGGCGGGTGATGGAGTCCAGCAGGATGATCACGTCGCGCTTGTGCTCGACCAGGCGCTTGGCCTTTTCGATCACCATCTCGGCGACCTGCACATGGCGGGTGGCCGGCTCGTCGAAGGTCGAGGAAATCACCTCGCCCACCACGGTGCGCTGCATGTCGGTGACTTCCTCGGGGCGTTCGTCGATCAGAAGCACGATCAGGAAGGCATCGGGATGGTTGGCCGCGATCGCCTTGGCGATGTTCTGCAGGATCACGGTCTTGCCGGTGCGCGGCGGGGCGGTGATCAGCGCGCGCTGGCCCATGCCCTGGGGCGCCACGATGTCGATCACCCGGCCGGTCTTGTCCTTCAGGGTGGGATCGTTCAGCTCCATCTTCAGCGGCTTGGTGGGATAAAGCGGCGTCAGATTGTCGAAATGGACCTTGTGCTTGATCTGCTCGGGGTCCTCGAAATTGATCGTGGTGACCTTGAGCAGGGCGAAATAGCGCTCGCCGTCCTTGGGCGCGCGGATCGGGCCTTCCACCGTGTCGCCGGTGCGCAGGCCGAAGCGGCGGATCTGGGCGGGGGCGACATAGATGTCGTCGGGGCCCGGCAGGTAATTGGATTCAGGGCTGCGCAGGAAGCCGAAGCCGTCCTGCAGGATTTCCACCACGCCGGTGCCGGTGATCTCCACGCTGCGTTCGGCCAGCTCCTTGAGGATGGCGAACAGCATGTCCTGCTTGCGCATGGACGAGGCGTTCTCGATCTCCAGCTCCTCGGCAAAGGCCAGAAGATCGGCGGGCTTCTTGTTCTTGAGCTCCTGCAGCTTCATCGCCTGCAGGCCATCTTGGACAGTCATGGAATGTGCACCTGACAATAGAGGGGCGGTAAGGGGGATTGCCTTGACGGTACCGGACCGTCCCGGGTCCGTCCGCGATCAGCGATGGGGTTGGTTTTGATCCGCTGGCCGTTTGGCTTGGACCCTTATGGGCTTTTGACCCTTTTGGGCTTTCGCCGTCCGGTCTGGCGCTGGCATAAGCCGCCCGCGCGGACCAATCAGAACGTCCCGCTTATACCCTGATTTCAGGGACGCGCAAAAGCCTTTTGTGAAAGGCCGGGGCGAGCCTCAAAAAGGCCGGACCACCGCCAGGATCACGATCAGCACCATCAGCAGGGCCGGGGCCTCGTTGATGATCCGGAAATAGCGGGCGGGGCGGGTGTTGCGGTCTTCCTGAAAGGCCCGCCACAGTTTCACGTTGTGGCCATGCAGGCCCGACAGGATGATCACCAGCAGAAACTTGGCGTGGAACCAGCCCTGGGTATAGGCGTCGGTCACCCAGGCCAGGGTCAGGCCCAGCACCCAGGCCGCGATCATGGCCGGGTTGATGATCACCTTCAGCAGCTTGGTCTCCATGCGCTTGAAACGCTCGGACGCGTCGGAGCCGGGCTGCGTCTCGGTGTGGTAAACGAACAGCCGCGGCAGGTAGAGCATGCCGGCCATCCAGCTGATGACGGCGATGACATGAAAGGCCAGCAGCCAGCGTTCATACCCGGCCAGGAAATCCTTCAGCGTGTCCATCAAGCCTTCTCCCCGGCGCAGCCGCAGCGCGCGAGGCTCGTGGGACAAAGCCGTGGGCTGCGCGCCCCGTCTAGAACCGCGTCGCGCACAAGTCCAGCAAGCCCGGCAATGAAATCGGGATGGTCGGTGACGGTGCCGGCGCGGCGGTAATCGGCCACGCCGCTTTCACGCGCCAGCCTGGCATATTCGATGTCCAGCTCGACCAGGGTTTCGGAATGTTCGCTGACAAAGGCCAGCGGCGCGACGATGACTTTCCTGCCGTCGGCGCCAGCGCGGCGGATCTCGTCATCGGTGGACGGGCCGATCCATTCCAGCGGCCCGACACGGCTTTGATAACAGACCTGCCAGTCCAGGTCTGGTATCCCCAAAGCATCCACAATGGCAGCGGCGCTCTGTTCGACCTGCCACTGATAGGGATCACCGGATCGGATGATTTTTTTCGGCAGGCCGTGCGCCGACAGAAGCAGACGGAATTCCGCCGGCGGCGCATCGCCCAGCGCATCGCGGATGCGGCTGGCCATGGCCGCGACAAATCCGGCCTGGCGCGGATAGCAGCAGATTTCTGCGGTGGGCACATTCAGCCCCGCCTTGCGGGCGGCGCGCTGCCAGTCCCTGACCGACGACTCCGTGGTAGTGGTGGAAAACTGCGGATAGAGCGGCAGCAGCACGATCCGGTCCGGTGCATAGGCCTTGACCGCCATCGCCGCGCCGTCGCTGAAGGGATGCCAGTAGCGCATCGCGATAAAGGCTTTCGCCTCCAGGCCTTGCATCCCCAGCGCCGCTTCCAGCGCGCGGGCCTGGGCTTGCGTCTGCGGCACGATCGGCGAGCGCCCGCCGATATGGCCGTAAATCTCCTGCGCCACCGGCGCGCGGCGTTTGGCGATCAGCCGGGCGATGGGGGTGCGCAAAATCCAGGGCAGGGTGATGATCGCCGGATCGGAAAACAGGTTCTGCAGGAACGGGCGCACCGCATCGGGCCCGTCGGGCCCGCCCAGGTTGAACAGGATGACGGCCGTTCTCATCCGCGCAGGCGCTTCAGCAACTGTTCGACATGGGCGATGGGCGTGGGCGGCAGGATGCCGTGGCCCAGGTTGAAGATGAACGGCTTGCCGGCGGTCGCCGCCAGGATGTCGTCCACCGCCCGGTCCAGCGCCGCACCGCCCGCGATCAGCGCGATGGGGTCCAGGTTGCCCTGCACCGCACAGGGCAGCGCGCGGGCCGCCCAGTCCATCGGGGCGGCGGTATCCAGTGACACGGCATTGACCGGGATCGCCCGCACATAGGCCTCATAGCCGGCCTGTGTGGCGGCGCGGGGAAACCCGATGATCCGCGCGTCCGGCACCGCGGCACGCACCGCCGCCACGACCCTGACGGTGGGGCCGATCACCACCCGCTCGAACAGGGCGGGGGGCAGGCCACTGGCCCAGCTGTCGAAAATCTGCACCGCGTCGGCGCCGGCGCGCAGCTGGCGGATCAGGTGGAAGGCCACACAGTCGGCCAGCAGGTCCAGCAGCTCACCGAACCCCTTGGGATCGGCATAGGCCCACAGCTTGGCAGCCTTCTGTTCGTCGCCGCCCGCGCCCGCCGCCAGATAGGTCGCCAGCGTCCAGGGCGCCCCGGCAAAACCCAAGAGGGTGGTTTCATTGAACCCTTCCAGGTCCAGACCGGCCCGGGTCAGGCGCAGCGCCTCATAGACCGGCGCGAAATAGGCCGCCCAGCGGTCCTGGTCGCGGTCGAAACCTTCCAGCCCCGTCACCGGGGTCATGGACGGGCCTTCCCCCGCCGTGAAGGTCACTTTCTGGCCCAGCGCCTCGGGCACCGTCAGGATGTCGGAAAACAGGATCGCCGCATCAAAGCCAAACCGGCGGATCGGCTGGATCGTTACCTCGGCGGCAAACTCCGGGTTCAGGGCCATGCCCCAGAAAGACCCCGCCTTTTCCCGCAGGGCCCGGTACTCGGGCAGATAGCGGCCGGCCTGGCGCATCAGCCAGACCGGGGGCGGCGTCTGGGCTGATCCTTCCAGCACACGCACCAGTTTGCGGTCAGTCTTCAAAACAAGAATCCTTAATTCTTAAGATGATGAGGATGATGTTAGGGCTGTGATCTGTGAATGGATCAGGGGATCGGCGCTTGGCTTAAGCCGAACAGCCCGTCCGTTCAAGCATTTGGGGCTTTGGATACCCTGTGGCCAGGTCCGGCCCCCGGTGTGGGCGACAGGCCCGGTCTGTCCCCACAGGTTACGGCCTTGCACAGATTTCCTCTTCCCGGTTAGGTGGGGTGTGGGTGAAGAGTGTTTCATGCCCAGTCTGTCCACGCCCTGATGCGGCTCTGCGGATAAGCCTGTGAGTCCCAAGTTTCATATCCATCTGATTTCCGATTCCACCGGCGACACGCTGAACACGATGGCGACGGCGGCGCTGGCGCAGTTCGAGAATGTGGATGTGCAGATCCATCCCTATGCGCTGGTGCGCTCCGAACACCAGCTGACCCGCGCCCTGGACCATGTCGCTATCGCGCCGGGGATCGTGTTCTTCACCCTGGCCAATGAGCGGCTGCGCGACAAGCTGGTGGCGCGCTGCGATGCCATGCTGGTGGAATGCGTCGATGTGCTGGAAGGCCCGGTCTCGGCGCTGCGCCAGTTCCTGGGCGCGTCCGAGACCCACAAGGTGGGCCGCCAGCACCAGATCGACCAGCGTTACCTGGAGCGCATCGAGGCGCTGGAGTTCACCATCCAGCATGACGACGGCCAGTCGCTGGCCACCATCGACAATGCCCAGGTTGTACTGACGGGCGCCAGCCGCACCTCCAAGACGCCGACCTGCGTCTATCTGGCGATCCGCGGGGTCAAGGCAGCCAATGTGCCGCTGGTCGCGGGCATGGCGCCGCCGCCCGAACTTCTGGCCGCGAAAAACCCGCTGGTGGTGGGGCTGTGGATTTCGCCCGACCGGCTGGTGCAGGTGCGGCGCAACCGGCTGATGGGCATCGGCCACAAGCAGGGCAGCGACTATATCGACCCCGATGCGGTGCGTGCCGAGATTTCGGCCACCCGCCAGCTGTTCGAGGCCCAGGACTGGCCGATGATCGATGTGTCGCGCCGCTCGATCGAGGAGACGGCGGCAGCGGTGCTGAACTTTCTGGCCGACCGCAAGGGCGTGAAGGCGTGACCGGATTGGTTTTGGCCAGCGGCAGCGCCAGCCGTGCGGCGATGCTGACCGCGGCGGGCGTGGAATTCACCGTCCGCCCCGCCGACATCGACGAAGCCGCCCTGATGGCGGCGATGGCCGGAGCTGATGCGGCGGCGGTGGCCGATGCGGCGGCGGTGGCCCAGGCGCTGGCGGATGAAAAGGCCCGCGCGGTGTCGGCCGTAACGGGCGCGGCGCTCGTCCTGGGCGGCGACACGGTCATCCAGCTGGACGGCGAAATTCTCAGCAAATGCGCGGACATGGATGCGGCCCGCGCCCTGTTGGAACGCATGGCCGGGCGCGCGCACCTGCTGGTCTCGGCGGCGGCGCTGGCGCGCGGCGGGCAGGTGATCTGGCGCCATGCCGGCGCGGTGACACTGACGATGCGGGCCTTTTCGCCCGCATTCCTGGCCGATTATCTGGCGGCGGAAGGCCCGGCGATCCTGTCCTCGGTGGGCTGCTATCATTATGAAGGGCGCGGCGCGCAACTGTTCAGCGCGGTGGAAGGCGACTATTTCTCGGTTCTGGGAATGCCGCTGCTGCCGCTTCTGGCGGCGCTACGCGATGAAGGCGTGATCGGATCATGAAGCTGACGGGCAAAGGACGCATCGCGGGCATCATCGGCTGGCCGGTGACCCATTCGCTGTCGCCCCTGCTGCATGGCTACTGGCTTGAGGAACTGGGAATCGACGGGGCGATGGTGCCGCTGGCGGCGCAGGCCAGCGATTTCGCCAAGGTGATCCAGGGCGTGCGTCTGGCCGGTTTCACCGGCGTCAATGTCACCGTGCCCCACAAGGAATCGGCCTTCGCCATTGCCCATCGCCACGATACGGCAGCGGGCATGGCGCGGGCGGCCAACCTTCTGGTGTTCGACGCCGATGGCACCATAAGCGCGCGCAACACCGATGCGGGCGGGCTGGCCGCGTCGCTGCGGGAAAAAGCCGGCGCGCTTGCGGGAAAGACGGCGGTGCTGCTGGGCACCGGCGGTGCGGCGCGCGGTGCGGTGCTGGCGCTGGAAAAGCTGGGCGCGGGTACGATCCATATTCTTGGCCGCAATGAAGTGCGGGCGTCGGCGCTGGCCGGCGCGATGGCCCCCCATGTGCGCGCGGCCCTGAAGCCCGGCGCGCTGGAAAGCTGGACCGAAGTGGCCGGCGGCGCGGCGCTGCTGGTCAACGCCACCAGCGCGGGCATGAAAGGCCAGCCGCCGCTCGGCCTCGATCTTTCGCCGCTGCCCGCCACGGCGGCGGTCTGCGACATCGTCTACAACCCCCTGGAAACCGTGCTTCTGAAAGACGCCGTCGCGCGCGGCCATGTCACCATCGACGGGCTGGGCATGCTGATGCATCAGGCGGTGCCCTCCTTCGAAGCGTTTTTCGGCACGCGCCCCCAGGTGACGGATGGCCTGCGCGCCGCGCTGGTGAAGGTGCTGCGTGAACGTGGCTAGGCCCGGGCCCTATGTCATCGGCCTGACCGGCTCGATCGGCATGGGCAAGACCGAGACGGCCAAACTTTTCGCCGCTGAGGGCGTGCCGGTGTTCGATGCCGACGCCCAGATCCATGCGCTGTATGCCGGGCCCGCCGCGGCGATGATCGAGGCGGCCTTTCCCGGCACCACCCGCAATGGCGTGGTGGACCGCGCCGCCCTGTCGGCCAAGGTGACCGGCGATCTGGCTGCGCTGGCGCGGCTGGAAGGGATCATGCATCCCCTGGTGGGCGCGGCGCGTGAGCGCTTCCTGGCGGACAATGCCGATGCGCCCATCGTGCTGCTGGACATTCCGCTGTTGCTGGAAACCGGTCTGGCGGTGGATGCCGTGGTGGTGGCCAGCGCCCCGGCGCATGTCCAGCGTGCGCGGGTCCTGGCCCGGCCGGGCATGAGCGCGGCGAAATTCGAGGCCCTGCTGGCGCGCCAGATGAGCGACGCACAAAAGCGTCAACAGGCGCATTATGTGGTGATGACCGACCAGGGCTTGGATCACGCCGCCGATCAGGTGAAAATGATCCTGGCGGACATAGGCGAAAAAATCGGCCATGCGTGAGATCGTTTTCGACACCGAAACCACCGGCTTCGAGCCCAGCGAGGGGCACAGAGTCGTGGAGATTGGCTGTGTCGAGCTGATGGACCACATTCCCACCGGCAACGACCTGCAGCTCTATCTCAATCCGGAACGCGACATCCCGATTGAATCCCAGCGGGTGCACGGCTTGTCCGCCGAGTTCCTGGCCGACAAGCCGCTGTTTGCCGATGTCGCCGACCAGTTCCTGGAATTCGTCGGGGATTCGCCGCTGGTGATCCACAACGCATCCTTCGACATCAAGTTCATCAATGCCGAACTGAAGCTGGCGCGCCGCCCCATCATTCCCTTCGCCCGCGCCATCGACACGATCGAGATCGCCAAGCGCAAGTTTCCCGGCTCGCGCTATTCGCTGGATGAATTGTGCCGCCGCTTCGCCATCGACCTGACGGCGCGCACCAAGCACGGCGCGCTGCTGGACGCCCAACTGACCGCCGAAGTCTATCTGGAACTGATCGGGGGGCGGCAGCGCGGGCTGATGCTGGCGCCGGTGGAAAGCGCGGCGGCGGCCGGCGATGGGCCCCGCCCGGCGCGCCAGCGCCCGCGCAAGCTGGACAGCCTGATCACCGACCAGGAGCGCGAGGCCCATGCCGCCTTTGTCCAGAAGGAACTGGGCGACAAGGCGCTGTGGAACGCCTGAACGGCGCTCCAGCCTCTTTCAATTCAGCAGATGAAAAGGATCAGGCCGTGCCGGCGGGCTGCTCGGCATTGGCCTGGGCCACGCGCGCCTGATAGAGCGCGACAAAGTCGATCGGCTCGATCATCAGGGGCGGCATGCCGCCGTCGCGCACCACGTCGGAGACGATGCGGCGCACATAGGGGAACAGCAGGTGCGGCGCCTGGATCAGCAGGATCGCCTGCTGGGTGGCGGTGTCGGTCACATTCTGCAGGCGGAACACGCCGGCATAGGCGACTTCCAGCAGGAACAGCGGCTTGGCCTCATGCTTGGCGTCGACGCGGATCTTCAGTTCGACCTCGAAATGCTCCTCGTCCATCTTGCGGGCGTTCAGGTCGACGCCCAGCTCGATCTGGGGGCGCTGGGTGATGTTCGACGCCGCGCCCGGATTCTCGAAGGACAGGTCCTTGATGAACTGGGCCACGATCTGCATGTGGGGGGCAGACGGGGTATCGCCATTGCCGCTGGTGGGGTCGATGCCGGTGCTGCTCATGGTCGCGTCGCTCGCTGTTTTGCGGGCCGGGGCCCGCGCCTGCAAAATAAGGCCCGCGCGCTACCATGCCAGCGCCTGGCGGGCAAGGGGAACCAACCCCTGGGCTTGTATGGGCTTTTGCGGCGGGGGCTTCTAATGGGGCGCCATGGCCGCTAAATTCCCCGGCAGGTCTGTCATTTGGCTCTGGGACTTGTAGGGGCGGGTCGGCTTTTCAGAGGTTTGCATCATGCCGGATTCCCAATCCCTGATCCTGTTCGTCGCCGCCATGGTGGCGGGGATCGTCTGTTTCCGCCTGTTCCAGGTTCTGGGACGGCGCACCGGGCACGAGCCCACGGCCCAGCAGCGCAAGGACCAGCAAGGCCAGGACCAGCAAAACGAAGGCCGGCTGGCCGCGCCCGCGGCACTGGAGGCGCCCAAGGTCCAGCGGCCCTCTTCCGGCGGCCTGGTCGAGATTCAGCTGGCCGACCGCAAGTTCGACATCAGCCATTTCGTCGCCGGTGCGCGCGAAGCCTATGCCCGTATCGTGCGCGCCTTCGCGGCGGGCGAACGCGACCAGCTTGCGCCGCTTGTCTCGCCCCAGGTGCTGGAAGCCTTCGAGGGCGCGATGGCCGCGCGCGGCGATGTGGTGCCCGCCGCTTTCAACACATTGCATGATGCGCGCGTCGCCGGGGCCACGCTGGAAGGCCGCCATGCCGAGATCACCGTGATGTTCCGCGCCGAATTCGCCCCGGCCGCGGAAGGCGGCGCGCCACAGGACGTGACAGACGTGTGGACCTTCGCGCGCGACCTGGACAGTGCCGATCCCAACTGGACGCTGGTGGCCACCGCGGGCGAACTGCCCGAATGAGCCCCCCTCGCCCGTTTCGCCGGGCGTTTGCATGTCTGTTTCTGGGTTTTCTGGCGGCCTGCGCCGCGCCAAAACCCCAGCCGCAACAGCAGGGACTGCAACTCACACGCAGCACCTTCGCCGCCCTGCCCGGCTATGCACCGTCGCAGGCCGCGCTGGACGCCTTTCGCCGTGGCTGTGCGGTGCTGATGAAACGCGACGAGGCGTCGCCGATGGGCGGGGCGGGCTATGCCGGCACGGTGGGCGACTGGCGCACTGTCTGCGCGGGCGCGCAAAATGCCGGGCCCGATTTCTTTACCGCCAATTTCACGCCCTATGAAGTCACCGGCTCCGACGGTCTTTTCACCGGCTATTACGAGCCTGAGATCAACGGCAGCCGCACCCGCCACGGCGCGTTCCAGACCCCGGTCTATGGCCTGCCTGCCGACCTGGTGCGCGCCGACCTGGGCCAGTTCATTCCCAAGCTGAAGGGCGAGCACATTTCCGGCCGCGTCCAGGGCCATGCGCTGGTGCCCTATGACACGCGCGCCGATATCGACGCGCGCGGCGTGCCGTCCGCGCAGATACTGTTCTATACCGATGACGCCATCGCGCTGTTCTTTTTGCAGATCCAGGGTTCGGGCCGGGTGGTGTTCGATGACGGCGGCCAGGCGCGCATCGCCTATGCCGGGGAAAACGGACAGCCCTACAGCGCCATCGGGCGCGAATTGATCCGCAATGGCGAACTGACGCGCGAGAACGTTTCGCTGCAGACCATCCGCGCCTGGCTTGTCGCCCATCCGGATCAGGCCCGCGCGGTGATGCACACCAACAAGAGCTACATCTTCTTTTCGGAAAAGCCGCTGGGCGATACCGCGCTTGGCAGCAATGGCGCGCTGGGCGTGGCGCTGACGCCGATGGCCAGCCTGGCGATCGATCCGCGGTTGAATGCGCTGGGCGCGCCCTTCTTCGTGGCCGCCGATGGCGACGATCCGGTGCATGGGCTGATGATCGCCCAGGATATCGGCGGCGCCATTCGCGGGGCCGTGCGCGGCGACATCTTTTTCGGCTTCGGGGCGCAGGCGGAACGGCGCGCCGGAGCCATGAAAGGCGGTGGCCGCCTGTTCGTGCTGTTGCCCAATGCGCTGGCGGCGCGCATCGGCGCTGGCGGCCTGTTCGGGGACGGTGCATGAGCCGGCGCATCACCAGCGACGAGGAACGGCGTGAGTTCGAACGCAACTTTGCCGAGCGCCGCCCGATCCGCGCCGCCCTGACGGCCAAGCCCGCACCGCGCCTGTCGAAGGGCACCGGCCCCAGCGGCGTCAATGGCGGCACGCTGGACCGGCTGCGCCGGGGCCTGCTGGAGCCGGAAGCGCGCATCGACCTGCATGGCATGACCGAGGCGGCGGCCCATCCTGCTCTCAACGCCTTTGTGGCCGCCGCCCATGCGCGCGGCCTGCGCCTGGTGCTGGTGGTGACGGGCAAGGGCAATCCGCGCAAGGATGATGGCGCGGCCTGGATGATGTCGCCGCACGGTGTGCTCAAACAGATGGTGCCGCGCTGGCTGAACCAGCCGGGTCCGGCTGCATTGATCGCCCATGTGCAAAGCGCCCATGTCCGCCATGGCGGCGGCGGCGCGCTCTATGTCTATCTCAGGAAGGCGCGGTGAAGCAGGCCCATCACACGATCGAACTATCCACCCGCGGCCCCGGCCTTTACGAGATCACCGCGGAACTGGAACGCTTTGTGCGCGGCTCGGGTGTGACGGACGGGCTTGTGACCTGTTTTGTCCGCCACACCTCGGCCTCGCTGCTGATCCAGGAAAATGCCGATCCCGATGTGCAGCGCGACCTGCAGGATTTCTTCGCCTGGCTGGCCACCAGCGGCCCGCGCTTTCGCCACACCGCCGAGGGGCCGGACGACATGCCCTCGCATATCCGCAGCAGCCTGACCCAGACGTCGATTTCCATCCCGCTGCAGGACGGGCGTCTGGCGCTGGGCACCTGGCAGGGGCTTTATCTGTTCGAGCATCGCGACGCGCCGCACCGGCGCGCCGTGACGCTGCATGTGATCGGCGGCTAGAGCAGGCCCTGCTTTTCGGCCAGCTCCTTCAGCGACACTTCGGGCCGCGCGCCATAATGCGAAATGACTTCGGCGGCGGCCATCGCGCCCAGCCGGCCGCAATCGGCCAGCGGCTTGCCCTGGGTCAGGCCGAACAGGAATCCGGCGGCGAACTGGTCGCCCGCGCCGGTGGTGTCGACCACCTCTTCGACCGGCGCGGCGGGGATGGTGTGCATCTCCCCGCCCTTGACGATCACGCAGCCCTTGGCCGAGCGGGTCAGCGCGGCGATCCCGCCCCAGCGGCGGAAATGGTCCACCACCTTGTCGAAATCCTCTTCCTCGAACAGCGCCTTGGCCTCTTCCTCGTTGGCGAAGACGATGTTGAGCTGGTTGTTCAGCAGGTCGATGAACTCCTCGCGGAAGCGGCCGACGCAGAAAGGATCGGACAGGGTCAGCGCCACCTGGCCGCCCGCCGCCTTCACCGCCGCCATCGCCTTGCGCGAGGCCTCTTTCGCGCTTTCCTCGTCCCACAGATAGCCTTCGATATAGACCACGCGCGCGCCCGCGATCTGGGCTTCGTCCACGTCATCGGGCACCAGCTCGCGGCAGGCGCCCAGATAGGTGTTCATGCTGCGCTGGCCATCAGGTGTCACCGCGATCATAGACGAAGCCGTGGGGGCGCCTTTGGTGCCGGGCCGGGTGGTGAAGGTCACGCCCAGCGCGTTCATGGATTTGGTGAAGTCCGCGCCCAGCGCGTCGTCATGGATCTTGCCGACATAGACGCCCTTGGAGCCCAGCGAGGCCAGCCCCGCCATGGTGTTGGCGCACGATCCGCCCGCGATCTGGTGCAGGAAGCTCAGCGCCTGTCGCGCATCGGCCAGCGCCTTGTGCAGCTCCTGGGCGCGGAATTCGTCGATCAGGGTCATGGTGCCCTTGGCGATCTTGTGGCTGAGCAGGAAACGGTCGTCGACCGCGGCGATGACATCGACAATGGCGTTGCCCAGACCGGCGACGTCGTAGGTTTGCGGCATGATTTGCGATTCCGGCGCTATGGTGGGAAGGCCGAAGCGGCCTTAAATGGGGAAGGCCTGCATACGAAAGGAAAGCCATGCTGGCAAGCATAGGCGCGGCGCTGCGAAACCTGGGCGACCGCCACCTGTTCGCCACCCTGGTCCGATCGGTCCTGCTGACCCTTTTGCTGTTCGCCGGGCTGCTGGCGGCGGGGGAATGGGCGCTGTCGGCCCTGCCCGCGCTGGGCTCGGTATGGGTGAACCGGGCGCTGGAATGGACGCTGCCCATCCTGGCGGTGTTCGGCCTGGTGCTGCTGGGCGGGCCGGTCGCGGCCCTGTTCGCCAGCCTGTTCCTGGACGGGATCGCCGCCCGGATCGAGGCGCGCGACTATCCCGCCAATCCGCCCGCGCCGGGCGTGCCCTTCTGGACCGGGCTGAAGGCGGGGCTGGGCCTGATGCTGGCGGTGCTGGGCGTCGATCTTTTGCTGCTGCCGTTCGATTTCGCGCTGCCGGGGCTGGCGCAGCTTGCGACCCTTCTGGCCAATGGCTGGCTTTTGGGGCGCGAATATTTCGAGCTGGTGGCGCTGCGCCACATGGATCGCGCGCAGGCGGCGGCCCTGCGCCGCCGTTATGGCGCGCGCGTCACCCTGGCGGGTACGTTGCTGGCCCTGGCGACCATGATTCCGCTGCTGAACCTGATTGCACCCTTGTTCGGGACCGCGCTGATGGTGCATTTGTTCGCGCGCATGCGAAGCGGAACCGGATCATGATCGTCTTGCGCGGGATTTCCCGATGGGCCGCCTTGTGCGCGGCACTGGGGCTGGCGGCCTGCGCCTCGGGCCCCGACCATGCGCCGCGCGCGCCCTCGCGCACGCCCGCGCCCACCGCCCCGCGCATCCAGCCGCGCGACTATCTGGGCATGACGCCCGCATCGCTCGAACAGGCGATGGGCGCGCCAGCCTTTGTCCGCAAGGACGGGATGATGGAGATGTGGCGCTATGACAGCGCGGACTGCCGCGCCTTCTTCTTCTTCCGCGACACCAAGACCGCGCTGGGCACCGCCAAGGCGGTGGCGCATATCGAAACCCTGCCGCATGGCGCAGCGCAGGTGGCCGATCCGGCCTGTCTCGCCGGCTTCAGGCGCGTGCCGCCGAAGGTTTCCTGAGCTTCGCAGTTTTTGCCTTCGCGGATTTGGCCTTTGCCGGCTTCGCCAGCTTCGGCTTCTGCGGCGGCAGCTCCTTGGTCTTGTCCTTGAAGCGGCACAGATCGCGCACCACGCAGGTTGGGCACAGGGGCTTCCTCGCCACGCAGGTATAGCGCCCGTGCAGGATCAGCCAGTGATGGGCGTGCAGCCGGTATGCGTCCGGCACGATCTTTTCCAGCGCCAGCTCGACCGCCAGCACATCCTTGCCCGGCGCCAGGCCGGTGCGGTTGGAGACGCGGAAGATATGCGTGTCCACCGCGATGGTGGGCTCGCCGAAGGCCACGTTCAGCACGACATTGGCGGTCTTGCGCCCCACGCCGGGCAGCGCCTGAAGCGCCTCGCGGTCCTCCGGAATCTTGCCGCCATGCTGCTCCAGAAGAATCTTCGATAAAGCGATGACGTTCTTCGCCTTGCCCTTGTAGAGGCCGATGGTCTTGATCGCCTCGGCCAGCTTTTCCTCGCCCAGCGCCACCATCGCCTCGGGCGTGGTGATTTTCTGGAACAGCGGCTGGGTCGCCTTGTTCACGCCCTTGTCGGTGGCCTGGGCCGACAGCACCACCGCCACCAGCAGGGTATAGGGATTGACGTATTGCAGCTCGGTCCTGGGCGCCGGGTCCAGCGCCTGCAGCCGCGCGAAGAACTCCGCCGCCTCGGCCTTGGTGAAGCGCCGCGTCATTTCGGGTTCAGCCGTTCAGGCCCAGCACGTCGCGCATGGCATAGAGGCCGGGCTTGCGCCCATGGCCCCATTTGGCCGCGGTCAGCGCGCCATGGGCAAAGATCGAGCGGTCCTCGGCTGTGTGCGAAAGCGTGATGCGTTCGCCCGATCCGGCCAGGATCACCGAATGTTCGCCCACCACCGTGCCGCCGCGCAGGGTGGCGAAGCCGATGCTGCCTTCCTCGCGCGGGCCCAAATTGTGGCCGTCGCGGCTCTTGACCCAATGCTTGTCCAGCGGCACGCCACGGCTTTTCGCCGCCGCCTCGCCCAGCAGCAGCGCGGTGCCCGACGGCGCGTCCACCTTGTTGCGATGGTGCATTTCCAGCACCTCGACATCGTAATCGGGCAGCGCGCCCGCCGCGCGCTCGACCAGCGCGGCCAGCAGATTGACGCCAAGGCTCATGTTTCCGCTCTTGACGATCACCGCATGGCGGGCGGCGGCCTTGATGCGCGCTTCCTGCCTGTCATCGAAGCCGGTGGTGCCGATGACATGGACGATGCGCGCCTGGGCGGCCAGTTCGGCCAGCATGGTGGAGACCATCGGCTTGGTGAAATCGACGATCGCCTGCGCGCCCGCCACCAGCGGCAGCGGATCGGCGGTCACCATCATGCCGTTGGGCTGCATGCCCGCCAGCGTGCCGCTGTCCATGCCCAGATTGGGATGGCCTTCGACTTCCAGCGCGCCGCACAAAGTGATGCCCGAGCCCTGGGCGATTTCGCGGATCAGGGTGCGGCCCATGCGGCCGCTGGCGCCGGCGACGACAATGTTCAGGTCGGCCATGGGATTTTCCCCTCTTCTTCTGCCTGCCGTCGCCGGCAGGCGCGTTTCAGGCCCGCGCGTCCACGCCGCCCTCGGCGGAGGCTTCCTTGCGCGCCACCGTCACCATGGCGGGGCGCAGCAGCCGGTCGCCGATCATGAAGCCGGTCTGCACCACATCGACAATGGTTCCGGCCGGCTTGCCGTTTCCGGGCACTTCGGCGATCGCCTGGTGCAGGTTGGGATCGAAGCGCCCGTCGGACGTGTCCACCAGCTTGACGCCATAACGCTCCAGCGTGGAGATCAGCTGCCGGTCGGTGGCTTCCACCCCGTCCAGCACGGCTTTGATCTGGGGGTCGGCGGCATCGCGCTTCTCCGCCGGACAGGCTGCCAGGGCGCGGCTGAAATTGTCGGCGATGCCCAGCATGTCGCGGGCGAACTTGGTCACCGCATACTGGCTGGCGTCAGCCTTTTCCTTTTCGGCGCGGCGGCGGACATTCTCCACCTCGGCCAGGGCGCGCAGCCGCTGGTCCTTGAGGCTCTCCACCTCGTTCTTCAGCGCCTCCAGGGCGGCGAATTCCGCCGCAAAGGGCGCGTCGTCGCCCCCGAAGGGCGCCTGGGTCTGCTGGTTCTCTGTCTTTTCGTCGGTCATGGCTAAATCCTTGGCGGCGCCTTCCTAATCCCTAAGCGAGCAGCCGTCCAATGACTTTGGCGGTATGGTCGACCATGGGGATGATGCGCCCGTAATTGAGACGGGTGGGGCCCAGGACCCCGATAACCCCCACGACCCGGCCCTGGGCATTGGCATAGGGGGCGGCGACGATCGAGGAACCGGACAGCGAGAAAAGCCGGTTTTCCGAGCCGATGAAGATGCTGACGCCGTCACCAGCCTTCGCAAGTTCCAGCAGCCGGATCAAGTCGGCCTTGCGCTCGATATCGTCGAACAGGGTGCGGATGCGCTCGATATCCTCGCGCGCCCCGACATTTTCCAGAAGATGCGAGGTGCCGCGCACCACCAGCACCTTTTCGGGCCCGGCGATGGTGGCTAGCCCCTCGGCGACCACCTTGGTGGTCAGCTTGTCCAGCAGCGAGCGGTCGCCTTCCAGCTCCTCGGTGATCTCGCTGCGCGCCATTTCGATGGTGCGCCCGCGCAGCCGCGCGCCCAGATAGTTGCCCGCCTCGGTCAGCGCCGAGACCGGCAGCCCCGGCGGGGTGTCGATGACGCGGTTTTCCACCTGGCCGTCCTCGCTGACCAGGATCACCAGCGCCTTGCCCGGCGCCACGGCGACGAATTCGACGTGTTTCAGCGGCGCGTCCTGTTTGGCGGTGACCATCAGGCCGGCGCAGCGCGACAGGCCCGCCAGGCTCTGGGCCGCCTGGCCCATCAGCTCCTCTAGCCGCTGGCCGGTGCCCGACATGCGGCTTTCGATGGCGCTGCGCTCGTCATCGGCCAGCTCGCCCACTTCCAGAAGCCCGTCCACGAACAGGCGCAGCCCCTTTTCGGTGGGCACCCGGCCCGCCGAGGTGTGCGGGGCATAGAGCAGGCCCAGCGCCTCAAGATCGCTCATCACATTGCGGATCGAGGCGGGGGACAGCGCCAGCGGCAGGCGCTGGGACAGGGTACGGCTGCCCACCGGCTCGCCGCTGGTCAGGAAGGTTTCCACCAGATGGCGGAAGACCTCGCGCGAGCGTTCGCCCAGCGCCGGGGGCACATAGAGAGAGGATCGCGATTCCAGACTCAACGCTTTGAAATCCCTGTGTTTTTTGCAGGCGATGGACTTCCGGCGGCGGATGCCGCTAGGAACGCGCCCAAGAACCCAAACAAGAACCCGAAATACAAGTTTAGCAGACTTCCCCAATATAAGAGGCACCATGTCCCCTTCAATCGATCCCGGCTCTGCCTCCCGTCCGGGCGGCCGCGCCCCCGACCAGATGCGCGCCGTCAGCCTGACCCCCGGCTTTTCCCGCCATGCCGAAGGCTCCTGCCTGGTCAAGTTCGGCGACACCCATGTGCTGGTCACCGCCAGCCTGGAGGAAAAGGCCCCGCCCTTCCTGAAGGGATCGGGCAAGGGCTGGGTCACCGCCGAATACGGCATGCTGCCCCGCTCCACCCATGACCGCATGCGCCGCGAGGCGGCAGCCGGCAAACAGTCGGGCCGCACCCAGGAAATCCAGCGGCTGGTGGGCCGGTCCCTGCGCGCGGTCTGCGACCTGGCGGCGCTGGGCGAGCGGCAGATCGTGATCGACTGCGACGTGCTGCAGGCCGATGGCGGCACCCGCACCGCCGCCATTACCGGCGGCTTTGTCGCCTTGTCCCAGGCGGTCGACTTCATGAAGAAGATCGGCATGGTCACAGCGCCGGTGATCCGCGAACACATCGCCGCGGTGTCCTGCGGGATCGTGAAAGGCACGCCCGTGCTGGACCTGAACTATGACGAGGACTCCACCGCCGAGACAGACGCCAATTTCGTGCTGACCGGCTCCGGCGGGCTGGTGGAGATCCAGGGCACGGCCGAAGGCGCGCCCTTCAGCGAGGACGAGCTGTCGGCGATGCTGCGCCTGGCGCGCAAGGGCATCGGCGAGCTGGTCGATCTGCAAAAGAAAGCCCTCGGATGAGCATTGTCCTGCCGCGCGGGGCCACGCTGATCGTGGCCAGCCACAATCCCGGCAAGGTGCGCGAGATCCACGCGCTGCTGGGGCCGCACGGCATTCACGCGGTCAGCGCCGGCGAACTGAACCTGCCCGAACCGGAAGAGACCGGCGACACATTCGCCGCCAATGCGCAGCTGAAGGCGCTGGCCGCGGCGAAGGCCGGCGGCCATGCCGCGCTGGCCGATGACTCGGGCCTGTGCGTGGAAGCGCTGGACGGCGCGCCAGGCATCTATTCGGCACGCTGGGCCGGGCCGACCAAGGATTTCCGTGTCGCCATCACCCGTGTGCAGGACGAACTGCGCCATCGCAAGCTGTCGGGCAGCCCGGCGGCTTTCGTCTGCGCGCTGTGCGTGGCGCTGCCGACCGGCGAGCAGCAGACCTTTGAAGGGGTGGTGCACGGCCGTATCGCCTTTCCGCCGCGCGGCGACAGGGGTTTTGGCTATGATCCCATTTTCATCGCCGACACGATGGACGAGACGTTTGCGCAGATCGATCCGGCCCACAAACATGCCATCAGCCATCGTGCCAAGGCCTTTGCCAAGCTGCTGCATTCGGGAATTTTCGCTGAGTCACTCTGAGGGTGCATGAGCTTCGGCGTCTACGTTCATTGGCCTTTCTGCGCCGCAAAGTGCCCCTATTGCGATTTCAATTCCCATGTCCGCGCCGCCATTGATGAAGATGGCTGGGTCGATGCCATCCTGGCCGAGCTGGCAGGGGTGCGCGCGGCGCAAGTGGATACGCAGATCGTCAGCACCATTTTCTTCGGCGGCGGCACGCCATCCTTGATGAGCGGGCGCAGCGCCGGGCGCGTGCTGGAAAAGATCGCGGCGCTGTGGCCGATGGCCAACGATGTCGAAGTCACGCTGGAGGCCAATCCGGCATCCGCCGATGCGGCGCGCTTCGCCGATTATGCGGCGGCGGGCGTGAACCGCGTGTCGCTGGGGGTGCAGGCGCTGAACGATCCTGATCTGAAGGCGTTGGGCCGGTTGCATGATGGGACCGAGGCGCGCGCCGCGCTGGCCATGGCGATGAAACAGTTCGACCGCGTTTCGCTGGACCTGATCTATGCCCGGCCCGGCCAGAGCGATGCGGCCTGGCGCGAAGAGCTGAAACTGGCGCTGGATTTGGGCACCTCGCACCTGTCGCTCTATCAGCTCACCATCGAGCCGCAGACGCCCTACGCTTTGCTGTACGAGCAGGGAAAGCTGCAGATTCCCGACGATGACCTGGCCGCCGGTCTTTACGAAACGACGCAGGAGCTGACGGACGCGGCGGGCCTTCCCGCCTACGAAATTTCCAACCATGCGCGGCCGGGCCAGGAAAGCCGGCACAATCTGATCTATTGGCGCTATGGCGACTATGCCGGGGTGGGGCCGGGCGCGCATGGCCGGCTGAGCCTGCAACAGGGCCGCACCGCCACCGCCGCCATCCGCCTGCCCGAACGCTGGATCGACCGTGTCCGGGCACAGGGCCACGGCTTTGACGAAATGGCGGCGATCGATGACGGCGATGCGGCCCGTGAGCATCTGCTGATGAATCTGCGCCTGGCCGAAGGCATCGACCTTGCGGCTTACGAAAAACGCTGGCGCGCGCGCCCCGATGCGGCGCGCATCGCCGCGCTGGCCGGTCAGGGTTTTCTTGCGCTGGACGGTGACAGCCTCACCGCCACACCCGCCGGCCGGTTGCTGCTCAATCGCGTGATCGCGGAACTTTTAAATTGAACTCCCTCCGGTTTCAGCTTCCTCCCCCTTTGGTGCGTTAGCACCTGAAAGGGGGAGGTGGCCGCAGCAACGCGCAGGCGCGGCGCGCATTGCACGCCGCGTCAAGCAAAGTTGCGAAGGCCGGAGGGGGTTAAGAGTTTTTGTCTTGAAAAGTCGTGGGCGCGGGGGACACCACAACCGGGCCCAGCGGCGTCATCTCCAGCACGGCAAGGCCGCGCTCGGATGTGCCGTCGGCATTGAAGCGGAAGATGCCGTCCACGCCGGTAAAGCCGTTGGGGTCCATCAGCGCATCCTGGGTGAAGCGGTGATAGGGCTCGCCCTTGGCCAGCAGCGCCACCAGTGACATGGCGTCATAGGACAGGCTGGCCAGGTTCGCGGGCGCGCTGCCGAAAGTGGCGCGGTACTTGGCGTTGAAGGCGTCGTCCGACTTGGGCGACGGTGCGGCGTACCAGCTACCCTGCAGGCTGGGCTCCTTTTGCAGGGACGCATCGTCCCAAAGCCCGGTGCCCAGAAGCTGCACCTTTTCCTGGCTCATGCCTTCGAACTGCAGCGTGGGCGCGATTTCCTGGGCCAGCGATCCGCCCTGGGCGATCAGAACCGCATCCGCGCCGCTTTGCGCCACCGCCTTGGCGGGCGCCATCAGGGCGCTGGTGTTGGGAGCAAAGCGCTCGATATCCACCACCTGGCCCTTGACCGCCTGGACCGCATTCTGGAACGCGGTCAGCGCGACGTCGCCATAGGCCGATTGCGGGATCATCGCGGCGAATTTCTTGTGCCCGCGCGCGGCGGCATAAGTGATCGCCCGCTTGACCTCGTTCTGGGGCAGGAAGCTGATCAGATAGGCGCCGTTGCCCGCCACGCTGCGCTCGGTCGAGAAGGCCAGCACCGGCACGCCACGGTCGCGCGCCACCGGCGCCACCGCCGCAACCGATGCACCGAACAGCGGGCCCACGATCACCTCGGCGCCCTGGGCCAGCAGCTTGCGGGCGGCATCGGCGGCCTGTGCGCCGCCATTGCCCTCGTCGCCCACCATCAGAAGAATGTTGCGGTTGCCGGAATCGAACATCGCCAGCTCGGCGGCCTTCAGCATCGACTGGGCCAGGTTGCGCGTCGCCGCCGAACCGCTGGATAGCGGCAGGATCACGCCCACCCGCACCGGCGTGCCCTGGGGCAGGCCGGGCAAGCGCATGTAGTTGGGCTGGTCGCGGTCCAGGGGATTTGTGGCGACGGGCGGTGGCGGCGGGGGCGCCACAACCGGCGGCGGCGGGGGCGGCGGCGGCTTGGTGGCGCAGGCCGCGGCCGCCAGCAGCACTGTTGCGAACAGGGGTGCAATGGCACAAAAGCGGGGAAAGCGGGTACGCAATGAGCCAAGCATCAAAAAATCCTGGAAACAGAAATCCTGGGAACGGGGACCAAGCGGCCGAAGCGGCTGGGGCCGACCTTAAGCCGCTGGAAGAAGCCGGTAAATCGGAAGATTTGGGAACCTTTCTCGAAGCAGGGCTGCATGTGCTGGCCACCCCGATCGGCAATGCCCGCGACATTTCCCTGCGCGGGCTTGAGGCCCTGAAGGGCGCGGCCGTGATCTGTGCCGAGGATACGCGTGTGACTGCCAAGCTGTTGGCAATACACGGTATTTCCCGCCCCCTGCTGGCCTATAACGACCACAATGCCGCGTCCATGCGCCCCAGGATACTGGCCCGGCTGGCGGCGGGCCAGGCGGTGGTGCTGGTCTCGGATGCGGGCACGCCGCTGGTCTCGGACCCCGGCTACAAGCTGGTGCGCGAGGCCCTGGCGGCGGGTCTGCCGGTTCATGCCGTGCCCGGCCCCTCGGCGGTGCTGGCGGGACTGACCCTGTCGGGCCTGCCGTCCGACCGTTTCCTGTTCGCCGGGTTTCTGCCGTCCCGGGCTGGCGAGCGGGCAACCGCGCTGGGCGACGTTGCCGCGATCCCCGCCACGCTGATCTTCTTTGAATCGGCCCAGCGGCTGGCCGAAAGCCTGGCCGCGATGGCCGATGTGCTGGGCGACCGGCCCTGTGCGGTGGCGCGCGAACTGACCAAGCGGCACGAGGAAGTGCGCCGGGGCCTGTTGTCCGAACTGGCGGCGCGGTATGCCGCCAGTGGCCCGCCGAAAGGCGAAGTGACCATCGTGGTGGGCCCGCCGCTGGAAAGCGGGCCGGACTTCGCGCGCATCGATGCGGCGCTGGAGGCGGCGCTGCCCTTCATGCCGGTCAAGGCGGCGGCCGAGATGATCGCGGCCCTGACCGGGGCCTCGAAGAAACAGGTCTACAACCGGGCACTTGAAATGAAGGACGATGCGAAATCGTGAGGCCGCCGAACGGCGGGGCCGCGCCAGCGAAAATCTGGCGGCGCTGTGGCTGCGGCTGAAGGGCTATCGCATCCTGGCGCGGCGGCTGAAGACCCATGCCGGCGAGGTCGATCTGGTGGCCGCCGCCCCTTTCGGCCCCATCTGCTTCATCGAGGTCAAGGCGCGGGCCGATACGATGGCCGCTGCTGAAAGCGTGGCCCCGGCCCAGCGGACTCGCATTGGCCGCGCCGCCACCCTATATCTCGCCGCGCGGCCGGGCCTGGCCCGGCGGGGCATGCGCTTCGACATTGTCGCGGTGGCGCCGCGCGCGCTGCCGGTGCATCACCGGGACGTGTGGCGGGATTTTTAGGAGAGGCATGGCATGGCGCTGACCGTCGCGATCCAGATGGACCCGATCGAGAAAATCGATATCGGCGGCGATTCCACCTTCGCCCTGGCGCTTGAAGGGCAAAGGCGCGGCCACGGCCTGCTCTATTACGGGCCGCGCGACCTGTCGTTCATGGGCGGCAAGGTCAGCGCCCATGTGCGCCCGCTGAATGTGCGCGCGGTCAAGGGCGATCACTTCGCGCTGGGCGAGGCCTTCACCTATGACCTGTCGGCGGCCGATGTGGTGCTGATGCGCCAGGATCCGCCCTTCGACATGGCCTATATCACCGCCACCCATATCCTGGAGCGCATTCATCCCAGGACGCTGGTGGTCAACGATCCCGCCCAGGTCCGCAATGCGCCCGAAAAACTCTTCGTCACCGAATTCGCCGATTTCATTCCGCCCACGCTGATCTCGTCCGACCTGCGGGCGATCCGCGAGTTCCGCGCCGAGCATGGCGACATCATCATCAAGCCGCTCTATGGCAATGGCGGGGCGGGCGTGTTCCGCCTCAAGCCCGACGACGAGAATTTCGGCGCCCTGATGGAGATGTTCACCCAGTTCTATCGCGAGCCGGTGATCGTGCAGCGTTACCTGCCCGCCGTGCGCCAGGGCGACAAGCGCATTATTCTGGTCGATGGCGAATATGCCGGGGCGATCAACCGGGTTCCCGCCTCGGGCGAGGCGCGTTCGAACATGCATGTCGGCGGCCAGGCCACGGCCACGGAACTGACCACGCGCGAACGCGATATCTGCGCCGCCATCGGCCCGGAACTGAAGCGGCGCGGGCTGATCTTCACCGGGATCGACGTGATCGGCGACCATATGACCGAGATAAACGTTACCTCTCCAACGGGCATCCACGAGGTGCGCCGCTTCGGCGGGGCCGATATCGCCGCCCTGGTCTGGGACGCGATCGAGGCGCGCCGGGGCTGAGAGGCCAGCCTGCCCCCTTGACAGGATGCCTATATAATCGGGGCAACCGTTTTACAGGTGACGCATGGTTACCATTCGCAGGTCCGGCGACCGGGGCAAGACCAATATCGGCTGGCTGGATTCGCGCCATTCCTTTTCCTTTGGCGATTATTACGACCCGGCCAATGAAAGCTTCGGCCCGCTTCGGGTGATCAACGAGGACTGGATCGCCGGCGGCGCGGGCTTTCCGCCCCACCCTCATCGCGACATGGAAATCGTCACCTACATCCTGGAGGGGGCGATCGCGCACCGCGATTCCAGCGGCGGCGGCGGCACCATCCGCCCCGGCGAAATCCAGCGCATGAGCGCGGGCAGCGGCATCGTCCATTCGGAATTCAACGCCAGCGGCAGCGAGACCTGCCACATGCTGCAGATCTGGATCATGCCGTCCGAGCGCGGCCTGACACCCGGCTATGAGCAGAAGACCATCGATGCGGCGGCGATGCAGAACCATTTCACCCGCATTGCCGGGCCTGATCCGGGCGACAGGGAAGTGCGCCTGGTGCAGGACGCCGAGATCTGGGCGGCCAGGCTGGAAGCGGGGATCGAGGCGATCCATCCGCTCGATCCGGGCCGCCGCGCCTGGCTGCAGGTGGCGCGCGGCAGCGTGCGGCTGGACGGCGAAGTGCTGTCGGCTGGCGATGCAGCGGCCATCACCGATCTGGAAAAGATCGCCGTGCGCGCCGAAACCGATGCGGAAGTGCTGTTGTTCGACCTGGCGTAATCTTTACCAGGTCATCTCGGACATCATCGCGGCATAGACGTCCACCCCGTCCCACAGATTCTGCAGCCGCAGATTCTCGTTGGGCGCGTGCTGGTCGTCGTCATGGTTGGCGATGGGCAGACCGATCACCGGAACATGGAATATGTCCTGGAACATGTAGATCGGCACGCCCCCGCCCATCATGGGCAGCAGCACCGGCGGGCGGCCCGCGGCGACGGCCTCCGCCGCGCTGGCCGCCCTGGCCGCCGGGCTGGTCATGTCGCTGCGCCGGGCCGGGTAGCCCAGATGCCAGTCCAGCCGGACCACGCGCGCATGATCCGTGCGGGTGGCGGCATCGGGATCGTCATGCACGATGGTCCAGCCTTTTGATGTCAGGAAGGCTTCCACCTCGTCGCGCACATGCTGGGCGGTCTGGCCCGGCACCAGGCGGAAGGTGACGTCCACCACCGCATCGACCGGAATGGCGCCCGCCCCGCCCGGCCCCACATGGCCCGAGCGGATGCCGCGAATGTTCATGGCCGGGCGCATGGTGCTGGCGGTCAGGCCTTCATGGCCTTCGCTGCGGCCGATTTCGAATTCCTTTTTCAGCGCATCCTCGACCGGTGGCAGGCTGGCGATGGCGGCGCGCTCGGCCGGGGTCGGCGGCGTGACATCGTCATAGAAGCCGGGGATCAGGATATTGCCGTCATCGTCGCGCAGGCTGGCGATCAGGTTGGCCGCCATCGCGGCGGGATTGGGCACCCAGTTGCCGTAATGGCCGTCATGCAGGGCGCGCACCGGGCCATAGACGGTCATCTCCACGCCTGCGCCGCCGCGTGCGCCGAAGAACAGCGTGGGCGTGCGCGACTGGTGCACCGGCGCATCGCCGATCAGCCACAGATCGCCCGCCAGCTCCTTCTGATGCGCTTTCAGCTGCGCTGCCAGATGGGGCGAGCCGCGCTCCTCCTCGCCTTCCCACAGGACCTTGATGTTGACCGACGGCTTGCGCCCCAGTGCTTTGAGCGCATCGAAGGCGGACAGGAAGGCGGCGATGCTGCTCTTGTCGTCGGCCACCGCGCGGCCGAACAGGCGCCATTCGGGGTCAATGGAAGGGGCCGCCCGCCAGTCGATGGCATCGGTGGCAACGGCGCTGGCGCGCATCACCGGCTGGAAGGGATCGGAGCGCCATTGCGCCGGGATAACCGGCTGGCCGTCATAATGGGCATAGAAGACCACGGTGCGCCGCGCGCCCGGCACGCGCAGCGCGCCGAACACCAGCGGCGGCGCGCCCGCTTCGCCCCACTGGGCGGTGTCGAAGCCGCGCGCCTTAAGCTGCGCCTGCAGAAAGGCGGCGGTATCGGCCAGATCCTTGGGGTTCGCGGCGACGCTGGGCATGCGCACCAGCTCTTCCAGCCTGGTGATGATGGTGGCCTGGTTCTTCAGCCGCCAGCCATCGACATCCTGTTTCAGGCTTCCGGCGAAAGCGGGGACCGTCCAAAGCAGCGCCGCCAAGGCAGCAAGAAGTGTGCGCATCACCATCTCCCGGAACCGGCGCCAGCTTCCATAGACCATGGCGGCCCGGTCAAGGCCGGTTGTGGCCGTATCACTTTGCAAAGCGCAAAAAGTCTGACGGCTGGCTAAAGCACAGGCACGCCGCTGCCGATTTGACCGGCCAAAGACCGGCAACTGGGCGGCCGCAAATCAGGCGGGCCGCCAGACAAGCCGCGCGGCCAGCGCCGCGCCATAACAGACCAGCAGGATGACAAGCTGTTTGGGATCGCTGCGCCCGTCATGCCACAGAAGAACCCCAACGCTGAGCGTGGCCAGCACGCCGCCGGCAAGCGGCGTCAGCCGGTTGAGCCCGATGCGGCCCGCCAGGCGCAGGCCCGCGAAATTCACGCCCGCGAAGATCAGCAGGAAGGTCACGCTGGCGAACAGCGAGATCGATTCCAGCCCCGCGGTCAGGGTCAGAAGCAGTGACAGGCCCGACAGGGCCATCAGGGCGGCATGCGGCACGGCCTGCCCGGGTGTGCGCCGCGCGAACAGCGGCGGCAGCGCGCCCTCCTCAGCCATCACCATGGTCAGGCGCGAGGCGCCGAACAGCGTGGCGTTGATCGCCGAAGCGGTGGACAGAAGCGCGGCAATGCCGATCAGCGCGAAACCGGCCTGGCCCAGCGCCGGGCGCGCCGCCACCGCCAGCACATATTCCTGGTCGTGCAGGATCTGCGGCAGGCTCAGATTGGCCAACGCGGTGGCGGCGACCAGCACATAGATGAAGGTGGTGACCACGATGGCGATGATGATCGCGCGTGGCAGGTTGCGCGCCGGATCGGCCATTTCGTCGATGGCGTTGGGGATCAGCTCGAACCCCTCATAGGCGACAAAGATCAGCGCAGCCGCCACAAGCGGGGTGACAAAGCCATTGTCGAAGGCCGGCACCAGCGCGCCCGCATGGGCGGTCGTCAGGCCTGCCACGGCGAACAGCGCCAGGATCGCCAGCTTGGCCAGCACCACCGCCAGCTCCACCCCGCCTGACAGTTTGGCGCCGCGCAGATTGACCGCCAGAAAGCCGCCGATCACCAGCGCGGCCAGCCCATCGCGCAGCAAAGTGGAATCGGCCATGCCCAGAAGCGTCGCGCCATAAGTGGAAAAGGCGCTGGCATAGAGCGACAGGGTACCGACATAGCCGGCGACAAGCACCCAGCCGGCCATGCCCGCCACCGATGGGCCGAAGCCCTGAAGGATATAGGTGAAGCTGCCGCCGTCGCCGCGAAAGGCCAGGCCCAGCCGCGCATAGGACAGGCCGGTCAGCAGCGCCACCACGCCGCCAGCCAGCAGGGTAAAGACCACCGCATGACCGGCGGTGGCGATGGCCAGGCCCAGCACCGCGAAGATGCCGCCGCCGATCATGCCGCCAATGCCGATGGCGGTGACTTCGGCCAGGTTGAGTTTTTTGGGCGCGCTTGCCATTTGCGGCCAGTGTCGCGGCAGACGTGCGCCCGCGCAACGGCCGCGTACAAACGCAGTGATGGGCCCGCCGAAGGCAGACCGAGCTGCGACGAAGGGGGTTAAACTATTTTACGAGCCCAAACCGGCTCTTGTAGCGGGCATCGATGCCCGAGAGCGGGAAATAGATGAAGACATCGGTGGTGCCGAACTGGCGGTCGACCACGGCGCCCTCGCCGATGCAGCAGCCGGCGCGCACATAGCCTTTCAGCATGGGCGGCAGGCTGCGGATGCCTTCACGCTCGTCGATGGCGTCCCTGGGCACGCGGTTCATGTCCACGAACAGGTCCGGCTGGGCGCGCACGCGCAGGTTTTCGGGCATGGCGTGGAAGTGGTGCAGATAGGACAGCGGCAAGGCGAGCTGTTCGATGTCGGTGCCCGCCAGCGAGGCACAGCCGAACATCAGGTCGATGTCGAAGCGCGCGACATAGGCCATCAGCCCCTTCCACAGAAGCTGCATGGTGCCGGGCCGGGCGCGATAGCTTTTCAGGATGCAGGAGCGGCCCAGCTCCAGATACTTGGTGTCGGGCGACAGGCCCGCCAGCATCCGCGAAAGATCGTATTCGCCGCTGGTGTAGAAGCCGCCGGCGCGCGCGGCGTCCTTTTCGCGGGTCAGCCGGTAGGTGCCCACCACCAGGGGCTGGCCTTCCGCGTCCAGCGCATCGCGGTCGACCACCAGCAGGTGGTCGCAGACCGCGTCATACTTGTCGAAGTCGCGGCGGGTCTCGCGCATCTGGGGCGAGGGGATCGCGGTCATCTCTTCATAGAAGACCTGGTAGCGCAGGCGCTGGGCCTGTTCGACCTCGTGGTCGGTTTCCGCCAGGCGCACTTCCAGCGCCCCGGAGGTCGCCAGGATGGGCCACTGCAACAGGCGTCCCTCGAAAGGTCCGGCTTCGTAGATGTTGACCACGGTCTATCCCTTGGGCGCTGCCAAGGCCCTCCCACCTGTTTTTACAGGGCCCGCCGCACCTATTCTGTCTTCGAAGCTACGCCCCGATTGCGACAGTTTGGCAATTTTAGCCCAACTCGCGGACCAAGGATAGAGCGGAAAAGCGTTCGCGCGTGCGGGGTTAAGCCGGTTTCACGGTCGCGCCGGGACGGGGCCGGCCCAGGATCACGAACAGGATCAGGGCGGGGATGCCGATGGCCCCGCAGCCCAGGAAAAACAGGGCATAGGCGTTCATCAGCCCGACATGGGCGGACAGGCCCTCCACCACCTCGCCGGAAAAGCCCTTCAGGATCTTGCCCGCCCAGGCATAGGTCGAGGACAGAAGGGCATATTGGGTGGCGGTATAGCCCAGCGAGGTGAGCGAGGACATGTAGGCCACCAGTGTCACCCCGGCCATGGCGATGGCGAAATTGTCCAGCCCCATCACCACCGCGAAGGTCAGCGGATCATGGGCGAAAGGCAGCACGGCATAGAGCGCGGTGCCCAGCATCTGGCCCAGGCAGCCGAAGATCACCGCCGGCATCAGGCCCAGGCGCAGGGTCAGGATGCCGCCCGCCGCGACGCCCAGGAACACGCCCACCAGGCCGATGGAACCGCGCACCGCGCCGACCACATCCTTGGTGATGCCCAGGTCGACATACATCGGATTGTACATCGGGCCGCTGACGAAGTTGGGAAGCTGGAAAAGGCTGATCGCCGCCAGGATCAGAAGCGCGCTGGGCCCGAAGGTGCGGAAGAAGGCGACGAAGGGTCCGACCACCGCATCGAAGAAGCCTCGCGGCGTCCATAGCGGGGCTTCCTGCTCCTTGGCATCCAGCGCGCGCTCGGCCTGCACCGGCTCGGCCGCGACCAGGGTGGCGGCGATGGCCGCAAACATCACCACGCCATAGATTATGTAGGCGTCGTTCCAGCCGATGCGCTGGGCGATGGGCAGGATCACCGCCTCGCTCATCAGCAGCGCCATGCGATAGCCGATGGTGTAGCCCGAGGTCAGAAGCCCCAGCTCGTCCTTGCTGCGCGCCGATTCAATCCGCCAGGCATCGATGGCGATGTCCTGGGTGGAGGACGCGAAGGCCACCACCAGCGCACAGATGCCCAGCGCGACCAGGCCATGGCTGGTGCCGCTGATCGCCATGGCGATCAGCCCGGCGCCGATCACAAGCTGCATCAGCAGGATCCAGCCGCGGCGGTGGCCCAGCCGCCCCAGGCCGGGCACCCCCAGCCGGTCCAGCAGCGGCGCCCAGAGGAATTTCAGCGAATAGGCGATGCCCACCCAGGACAGGAAACCGATGGCCGAAAGCGTGGTGCCCTCGTCGCGCAGCCAGTAGCCGAAGGTGTTGCCGACCAGCACGAAGGGCAGGCCGGACGAAAAGCCCAGCGCCAGCATCACCAGCACGCGCGGATTGAGATATTCGCGAAGGGTATAGCGCCTGCGCGCGCCGGTTTTTGTCGCTGTCATGCGGCGACGATATGCGAACCCTCTTCGCTGGGGAACAGCATCAGGAACATTTCCTCAAGCTCGGCGGGGTCCACCGGCTTGGTCAGGAAGCCATCCATCCCCGCCTGCTGGCAGGCGCGCTTGCCATTGTCCACCGCATCGGCGGTCAGCGCCACGATGGGGGTGCGCGGGCGGTTCATGTGCTGCTCCATCACCCGGATGGTGCGCGCCGCCTCGATCCCGTCCATGCCCGGCATGTGAATGTCGGTCAAAAGCAGGTCGAAGCGGCTGTCGTGAATGGCCTTGACCGCGGCCTTGCCGTTGGTGACCTCGACCACGGTGTGGCCGCGCCGGCGCAGCAGCTCGCGGATCAGCATCATGTTGATGGGATTGTCCTCGGCCAGCAGCACCCGCAGCCCCTGGGGCGCGGCGGCTTCGGGCTCATCGGGCTTGGCGGGGGCGGGCTGCGCAGGCGCGTGGTCGACCTGTTCCGCATAAACAGGCTCAGGCTGTGTGGGCGCAAGCTCAATGGGCTTAGGCTCAATGTGCTCAGGCCCGATGTGCTCAAGCTCAGGCACCGGTTCGGGTCCGGATTCCGGTTGGGATTGCGGCTGCGGTGCGCGCGGCGGGGCAAAGGCGGCGACAAAGGGCGGCAGCGCGTCGTCATCGTCCGGCGTGTGGGCTTGATGGGCGGCGCGCAGAAGCGCGTCGGCTTCCTCCAGCACGTCATCGGGCTCGGGCGCGGTTTCGATTTCGGGCGTTTGGACCGCCGCGCCCTGGACCGCTGCGCTCTGGGGTGCCGTTGCCCGCCGGCCGGCGGCGCCGGACGCCTCGCCGCACAACAAAAGCCGCGTCGCCAGCGAGGACTGGCGCACGGGCTTGACCAGATAGCCGGCGAAGCCGGTCTCGCGCATCTGGGCCAGGCTGCCGCGCGCGGCGGGCGTCAGCAGTACCAGCGCGGGCGTGCCTTCCTGGGGATGCACCGTCAGGTCGGGCACGATGCCGGTGCCCGCATCGATCAGCACCGCATGCACATCGCCGTCTTCCGGCGCGGCGGGAACCCCGCCCATCGCCGCGATCTGCAACGACAGGCCTTCGCGCAGCGCGTCGTTGCGGGTCATCACCGACACGCGCATGCCGTTCAGCGACGGGGCGTGATGGTCGGTTTCCTCCACCACGATATTGGGAATGGTGAACCAGAAGCAGGAGCCGCAGACCGGCGCGGCATCGACGCCGATCTGGCCGCCCATCGTGTCGACCAGCCGCTTGGAGATGGCCAGGCCCAGGCCGGTGCCGCCGAACTTGCGCGCATGGCTGTTGTCCGCCTGGACGAACTCGTCGAAAATTTCCTGGCGCTTGGCGGGGGGCACGCCCACGCCGGTATCGCGCACTTCAAAGCGCAGGAAGGCGCGTTCGGCGCCCTGCACGCGGCGCACCTCGACGCAGACGCCGCCCTTTTCGGTGAACTTGATGGCGTTGCCCATCAGGTTGGTGATGATCTGGCGCAGCCGTCCTTCGTCGGCGCGGATGATGCGCGGCACGTCGGGCGCGACGATGGCGGTGACTTCCACGCCCTTGGCATGGCCGCGCTGGCACAGAAGTTCGGCCACGCCGGTGACCAGCAGGCGCAGATCGACCTCGTCCTCGTCCAGGTTCAGCATGCCCGCTTCGATCTTGGAGAAGTCGAGAATGTCGCCGATCAGGTTCAGCAGCGCCTCGCCCGACTGGCTGATCGCCTCGGCATAGGTGCGCTGTTCGGGGCGCAGTTCGGTTTCCAGCAGCAGGCGCGCCATGCCCAGCACCCCATTCATGGGGGTGCGGATCTCATGGCTCATGGTGGCCAGGAAGCCGGACTTGGCCTTGGAAGCTTCCTCGGCGCTGTCGCGCGCCTCGGTCAGCGCCTCTTCCATCGCCTTGCGCTCGGTGACGTCACGGCCCACGCTCTGCACCTCGACCAGGCGGCCATGGGAATCGCGCACCGCGAAGTCTTCCCAGGCGATCCAGCGATAGCCTTCGGCACAGCGCACATACTGGTCATAGCGCACGCGCCCCCGTCCGGTTTCCAGCGCGGCAAAGCCGCCGAAGATGGCCGAACGGCTTTCGGGATGCGGCTGGGGCGCGAAGGGATAGCCGATGGCGCGCGAGGGCGTCAGGCCGAACAGGCGGAAGAAGGCGTCGTTGCCATAGGTCAGCCGGCTGGAGGCGTCGCGGCGGAAGATGGCGTCGCCCTGGGCGTCGACCAGCCCCTTGTAGCGCGCCTCGCTCTGGTTCAGCCGGGCATTGATGGCGGCGGCGTTCTTCAGCGAGGCTTCCAGCCGCTGGGTGATGATCTTGAACTGCTGGGTCTGGTGTTCCAGCGCCTCGCTGCGGCCGCGCGATTCAATCAGGTTCTTGATCAGGAAGGCCAGCGCCAGCACCACCAGGGCGCCGAAGATTGCGGGCGAGACAATGCTCAGCCGTCCGCTCAGCACGACATTGGCCAGCGCTGCCATCAGCAGCAGCCCGGCCAGGGTGCCGAAAACAAGACGTATGACCCGCAGCACGAACCCGCCAGCTTCGAATAGGATTTCCAGCCCCCAGTCTGGCCCGGCGGCGGCAAAAATTTGCTTAAGGTTCCCGGATTTCCGGGGAATTCGGCCGCGCCGGCCCCGGCAGGCGCCCGGCCGCTCCGCCGAGGTCCATCCGCGCATGCGGGCGATCCAAATACATCAATATAATCAATGTATTATCCGCGAAAAGCCGTCCCGCCCTGGCCATTGTCATAAAAGCTTTGCAGGATTGTGATGTTCGTGGCGTGACAGGCGGGTGAAGTGCGCCCGTTTCGACCCGCCGGGACCACCCTTTGACCGATATCAGCTTGACCCAGACCAACGCCGATTTTGCCGCCCGCGCCGAAACCGCCCGCAAGGCCGGGGCCGGCGACACCCGTTTCCGCCTGGTCGCGCTGGGCGCGGCCTTTGTGGTGGTGCTGGTCTTTGCCGGGGTGATCATCTCGCTGCTGGCCGGCGCGATGCCCGCAATCAAGGCCTTCGGTCTGTCCTTTGTCTGGACCGAGGCCTGGAGCCCCACCGAAGAGGAATTCGGCGCCCTCGCCTCGGTTTACGGCACGCTGGTGACCTCGTTCCTGGCCATGCTGATCGCGGTGCCGGTGGGCATCGGCATCGCCATTTTCCTGACCGAGCTTTGCCCGCGCATGCTGCGCCGGCCCATCGCCATCGCCATCGAGCTGTTGGCGGGCATCCCCTCCATCATCTACGGCATCTGGGGCCTGTTCGTCTTCGCTCCCTGGTTCCAGGCCAATTTCGAGATGCCGATCATCGAGGCGACCGACGGCATCCCTGTCATCGGAACACTGTTCGGTGGCGCGCCCTACGGCATCGGCGTCTTCACCGCCAGCATCATCCTGTCGATCATGATCCTGCCCTTCATCTCGGCGGTCACGCGCGACGTGTTCGAAACCGTGCCCAGCGTGCTGAAGGAGGCCGCCTATGGCCTGGGCTGCACCACCTGGGAAGTGATGTGGCGCATCTGCCTGCCCTATACCCGCACCGGCGTGGTGGGCGGGGGCATGCTGGCGCTGGGCCGCGCCCTGGGCGAGACCATGGCGGTGACCTTCGTCATCGGCAACGCGCACAATATCGACGCCTCGCTGTTCTCGCCGGGCACCACCATCTCGGCCACCATCGCCAATGAGTTCACCGAGGCCACGGGCGACCTCTACACCTCTTCGCTGATCGCCATGGGCCTGATCCTGTTCGTCATCACCTTCATCGTATTGGCCAGCGCCCAGTTGATGCTGCGCACACTGGAGCGGAGGCAGGGCAAATGAGTGCTCCCAGGCTTGCCAATCCGGGTCTGTACATGCGCCGGCGTTTCGCCAATGCCAGCTTCATCGTGCTGTCGATCGCCGCGGCCGCGTTCGGCCTGGTCTGGCTGACGCTGATCCTCTACGCGCTGCTGCAGGAAGGCATCACCGCCTTCGGTCCGCACATCTTCACCATGCCCACCCCGCCGCCGGGGATGGAGGGCGGGCTTTCCAACGCCATCTGGGGCAGCGTGGTGATGAGCGTGCTGGCGGTCGCGGCCGGCACCCCGATCGGCCTCTATGCCGGGACCTGGCTGGCCGAATATGGCCGCCATCACCGCCTGGCTTTCTATGTGCGCTTCGTCAACGACATCCTTCTGTCGGCGCCGTCCATCGTCATCGGCCTGTTCGTCTATGAGGTGGTGGTGGTGCGGATGGGCCATTTCTCGGCCATCGCCGGCGCCGTCGCGCTGACCGTGATCGTGATCCCCGTGGTGGTGCGCACCACCGAAAACATGCTGCTGCTGGTGCCCAACGGCCTGCGCGAAGCGGCCACCGCGCTGGGCGCACCGCGCAGCTTCGTCATCAAGTCTGTGACCTGGAAGGCGGCCCGCGCCGGCATCATGACCGGCGTGCTGCTGGCCGTCGCCCGCATCTCGGGCGAGACCGCGCCCCTGCTGTTCACCTCGCTGGGCAACAACTTCTCGTCCTCGGACCTGACCCAGCCGATGGACTCGCTGCCCACCCGCATCTTCAACTTCGCCATGTCGCCCTATGACGACTGGCACGCCCTGGCCTGGGCAGGCGCATTCCTGGTCACCGCCACCGTGCTGGCGCTGTCGATCATCGCCCGGCTCCTCGAAAAGAAACAACGGACATGACGCACATGGATACCAGTGTGATGGAACAGAACGGAACGCAGAAGGCCAATGGCCGCAGCGCCGACGAGGTCAAGATCGACATCCGCGACCTCAGCTTCTTCTATGGCGACTTCAAGTCGCTGAAGAACATCTCGCTGCCGCTGATGGACCGCAAGGTCACCGCCTTCATCGGCCCGTCGGGCTGCGGCAAGTCCACCCTGCTGCGCGCCATCAACCGCATATTCGAACTTTATCCCGCCCAGCGCGCCGAGGGCGAAATCATGATGGATGGCGAGAACATCCTGAAGGTGAAGGACCTCAACCTGCTGCGCGCGCGCATCGGCATGGTGTTCCAGAAGCCCACGCCCTTCCCCATGTCGATCTACGACAACATCGCCTTCGGCATTAAGCTGTATGAGCGCATTCCCAAATCCGAAATGGACGGTCGCGTGGAATCGGCCCTGCAGCGCGCCGCGCTGTGGACCGAGGTGAAGGACAAGCTGAACGCGTCCGGCCTGTCGCTTTCGGGCGGCCAGCAGCAGCGCCTGTGCATCGCCCGCTCGGTGGCGACGCGTCCCGAAGTGATCCTGCTGGACGAGCCCTGTTCGGCGCTGGACCCGATCTCGACCGCCAAGGTCGAAGAGCTGATCGAGGAACTGGCGAACGACTATACGATCGTGATCGTCACCCACAACATGCAGCAGGCCAGCCGCGCCAGCGACTTCACCGCCTTCATGTATCTGGGCGAGCTGGTCGAATATGGCCCGACCGAGCAGATCTTCACCGCGCCTTCGAACAAGAAGACCGAGCAGTACATCACGGGGCGTTTTGGCTGACCCCCTCCGGTTTCAGCTTCCTCTCGCTTGCTTCGCTCCGCTCGATCGCTGAAACCACCTCCCCCTTGGATGCGCTTGCGCGCATAAGGGGGAGGCGGGCCTGTGCTTTGAGTCTAGGGTCGCCTAATCAGACGTAATCCGCCGCGACTGTTTCATCCGCCACGGCGCCGCCCTTGGGCAGCAGCAGGTGCAGGATGCCCGTGACCGCGACGTTCAGCACCAGGGCGCTCAGCGCGGCATAGCAGGGCACCGTCCAGCCGAAGATGTGCAGCGGATAGACCGACCCGGCAAAGCCCAGCGCCGCCACCATCGCGGTGCCGGTGCCAATGCCCGCCGCCCAGCCCGCCAGCAGCGCCCAGGGGTTCAGCCGCACATACAGCGCCAGCAGAACCGCCGGCACGGTCTGGCAGATCCAGATGCCGCCCAGCAGCTGAAGCTGGATGGCATAGCTGGTGTCGATCTCCAGCACGAAGAACAGCGCGCCCAGCTTGGCCAGGAAGGCCACGGTCTTGGCCATCTTCGCCTCGGTGGCGGGCGCGCAGTCCGGCGCGATCCAGCCCTTGTAGATGTTGCGGGTGAAAAGGTTGCCGCAGGCGATCGCCATGATCGAGGCGGGCATCAGCGCGCCGATGGCGATGGCGGCAAAGGCGAAGCCCGCGAACCAGGACGGGAACATGTGCAGGAACAGCGCGGGCACCGCGAAGTTCGCCTTGAAGGCGGCAAAACCCGCGGCGAACTCCGGCATCTTGTCCACGCCCGCCGCCAGCGCCATGTAGCCAAGCAGCGCGATCAGCGCCAGCGCCACCGAATAGGCGGGCAGCACGATGGCGTTGCGCCGGATGACATGGCGGCTGGACGACGACAGCAGCCCCGTCACCGAATGCGGATACAGGAACAGCGCCAGCAGCGAGCCCGCCGCCAGGGTGACATAGGCAAAGCCTGCCCCCAGGCTGTGCTCGGGCGCCGGCGCCAGGGTCAGCTTCTCCGCCGGCATGGCCGCGAAGATGTTGGCATAGCCGCCCAGCTTGGCGGGGATGATGATGATCGCCGCCAGCACGGTGATATAGACCAGCAGGTCCTTGACCACCGCGATCAGCGCGGTGCCGCGCAGGCCCGACGTGTAGGTAAAGCCCGCCAGCGCGGCGAAGGCCACGATCAGCGGCACCGACACCTGGCCCAGAAGCGGCACGGCGATTTCGTAGTTCATGCCGATGGCGGCGAACACCACCTGCATGCCCACAAGCTGCAGGGCGATATAGGGCAGCACCGCCACGATGCCGGTCACCGCGATGGCCAGCGACAGGCCGCGATGGCCAAAGCGGCCCTGCACGAAGTCGGCGGCGGTGATGTAGCCGTGGCGGTGCGCGACCGACCACAGGCGCGGGAAGGCCAGGAACAGCACCGGATACATCAGTGAGGCGTAGGGCACGGCGAAGAAGCCGGTCGCGCCCGCTCCGAACATCAGCGCCGGCACGGCGATGAAGGTGTAGGCGGTATAAAGGTCGCCGCCCAAAAGGAACCAGGTGATCAGCGTGCCGAAGCTGCGCCCGCCCAGACCCCATTCATGAAGCTGGGACAAATCGCCCGCGCGCCAGCGCGCGCCGAACAGGCCCAGGATGGCGACAAGCACGAACAGGGCGACGAAAACGCCAATGGTGACGGGATTGGCGCTCATTTGCCGCGACCTTCCTGGTGAAAATAGACCGGCACGATGCAAACGGCGGTCAGGATCACCCAAAGGATCTGCCACCAGTAGAAGAAGGGAATGCCCAGCACTTCCGGTTCGATGCTGTTGTAGAAAGGCACGCAGAAATACGCCGCATATGGAATCAGCAGCATCAGATAGACCGGATGGAATTTCCGGCTTGGCCCCTTGTTCATTGTCGCCCCTTCAAGACTTTCGAATGTTCGTGCGCCGCGCGCTGCGGCCCAGTTGTGGTTGTTCTATTTGGACGGCGGAACGAAGTCCTGCCCCTCGGCCGGCCTGGATGGATCGGCCGGCACATAGCGGGTGGAGGTCATCGGTCCCTCGCCCACCAGCATGATGATGCACGGGCCCGTCTCGGCCTTCGCGCCGTCCCAGTGGATGGTGTTGGCCACGTCGGTGACGAAAGTGCCCGCCGGAATGGGATACATCTTGTCCGGATCGTAGTGGGTGCTGGACGACACCCACCAGCTTCCCGACACGACATAGACATAGCGGTCGGTGGAATGGAAATGCGGCCGCGAATTGTGGCCCGGCTCCCACTTGATCAGCACGCCATAGATGCCGGGTTTGCTGGAATCGCCGAACAGCGGCGCGCTGCATTCGCCGTTGCCGCACTTCCAGGGAATATCCTTGCCGAACACCATCGGAATATGGCTGGGGTCGGGCAAAGGCTGGCTGGTCTTGGGCGGGCCCTGGTTCAGAAGCTGCGCCTGGGTTTCGGCGCGCGCGGGCACAGAAACGGCGGCCAGGGCAACGGCGGTCAGCAGGCCGCAGGCCAGAAGAGCAGTCGGGCGCATGACAATTCCTCCGCAGCTGGAGATCGGGCAGCAAACAAATGCGCCGCCGCGGGGCCGGCCCGCGACGGCGCATTCAACAATCCTACTTCTTGGGCTTGCCGTTCTCGTCGACCTGAACGGTGGTGTTGGGGCCAGTGCCCGACAGGATCAGCACCGCCGGTTCCTTTTCACCGGTTCGCGCGCCGTCCCAGTGGATGGCGTTCAGCTCGTCGACCGCCACGCTGCCGGCCCGCACCGGATAGGTGGTGCGCTCGTCATAGACCTTGCTGGTCGAAACCCACCAGGTGCCCGAAATCACATAGGCCCAGCGCACATTGTTGTGATAGTGCGGCTTGGAGAAGTGGCCCGGATACCATTTGTACATGACGGTATAGGGCCCCGGCTTGTCGGGATCGCCATACAGGAAACAGGTTTCCTGCACGCCCTTCTTTCCGGTGCACTTGATGTCCTTGGCCAGCGTCACCGGCACCTGGGACGGATCGGGCTTGGGCCCGATGGGATCGTTGACGGTGGTGCCGATCTTGGGGTCACTTTGGGCCAGGGCCACGACGCCCAGGCCAGCGGCGCCCGCCGCGACCACGGCGCCGACAAGAATTTTCGCGAGCGAATGCATGATGTTTCTCCCGGTTTTATGACCGGGATGATAGGCGGGAAGCCGCCGCCCTCACAAGCAAAGCCGGGCGCAGCTCTCATTCTTTGAGGCCGAGCCGCCTTCGCGCGTGCAGCAAAAAGCCGGCCACGGGGCGCCGTCAATGCGCGCGCGAAATCCGTGCGGGCCGCCGGCGGCGTTTGCGCGGCCGGGCGGGCTTGGCCGCGGCGCGGCGCTCGCAGCTGTCACGCAGCGCCTCCACCTCCTCCTCGGTCAGCTTCTCGATCCCGACAAAGCCATTGTCGGCCTGGCGCACCGCCCGCAGCAGTTCGTCCAGCTTGACCTGCACCGCCGCCCCGTCGCGGTTCTGCGTGTTCTGGATCAGGAACACCATCAGGAAGGTGATGATGGTGGTGCTGGTATTGATGATCAGCTGCCAGGTGTCGGAATAGCCGAAGACCGGTCCGGTCACCGCCCATGCCACGATGATCAGGCAGCACAGGACAAAGGTCGCCGGATGGCCGCTGGCATGGGCCACGCTGTTGGCGAAGACGCCAAAGCCCCGCGCCAGGGGACCGGGATGGCAGGATGGTTTCCGGGCGCGGGGTGACATGGTGGTTGGGGATGGTTATCCGGTTGGGGTTCAGGCGGAACGGCGGCTGACAAAGACCAGGCCCACGCCCGCGATCACCGCGGCGATGCCGGCGGCGGTGGGAATCCAGACGTTATGGTCTTCCTCGGCCTGGATATGCACGGGGCCGATATCGGCGACACTCTTGGTCTCGGTCCAATGCACCGAGCGGAAAATCAGGCCGCCGATCCCGGCGACAATCAGCACCAAACCCACGATGGCGATCGGTTTCATCACGGCTCTCCTGCAAATCACGCGGCGCCGGATGACGCCGTCCTGGAATGGACAGATAACGGCAGGATGATGGCTCTGGTTCCCGTCGACGGCCTCAGCCCGACGGATGCACGATCCGGCGATAGGACAGCGCCTCTGCCACATGGGCGCGGGCGACGGTATCGGCACCGGCAAGGTCGGCGATGGTGCGCGCCACCTTCAGCACCCGGTGATAGCCGCGCGCTGACAGCCGCATCCGTTCCGCCGCCTCGGTCAGCAGCTTGACGCCCGCCTCATCGGGCCGGGCCACCGCGTCCAGCAACTCGCCTTCGGCTTCGGCATTGGTGCGGATGGGGTGATCCTTGAAGCGTTCGCGCTGGACGCTCCGCGCCGCGCCGACGCGCGCGGCCACCTCGGCGCTGCCTTCGGCGGGTGGCGGCAGCGCAAGATCGGCGGCCGACACGGCGGCGACATCGACATGAATGTCGATGCGGTCGAACAGCGGGCCGGAAATGCGCGACTGGTAATCGGCGGCGCATTTGGGCGCGCGCCCGCAGGCCTGTGCGGGATCGGAAAGATAGCCGCAGCGGCACGGGTTCATTGCCGCCACCAGTTGAAAGCGCGCGGGATAGCGCAGATGGGCGTTGGCGCGCGCCACCACCGCCTCGCCCGTTTCGATCGGCTGGCGCAAACTGTCCAGCACGGCGCGGGCGAATTCCGGCAGCTCGTCCAGGAACAGCACCCCCAGATGCGCCAGCGACACCTCGCCCGGCCGCACTTTCAAACCGCCGCCCACCAGCGCCGCCATGGATGCGGAATGGTGCGGATTGCGGAAGGGGCGATTGCGGCTGATCGCGCCCTCTTCCAGGGCGCCGGCCAGCGACTGGATCATGCTGATCTCCAGTGCCTCGCGCGCATCCAGCGGCGGAAGCAAGCCGGGCAGGCGCGCCGCCATCATCGACTTGCCCGCACCGGGCGGGCCGATCATCAAAAGGTTGTGGCCGCCCGCGGCGGCGATCTCCAGCGCGCGCTTGGCGATCTCCTGGCCCTTCACGTCCTTCAGGTCGGGGGCGGCGCGCGGGCCTTCCGACACCTTGGGCTGGGGCGGCGACAGCACGCTGGCGCCCTTCATGTGATTGACCAGCGCGATCAGTGACGGGGCGGCCAGAATGTCGATCGCCCCGGCAAAGGCGGCCTCCGCGCCATTGGCCGCCGGACAGATCAGCCCGCGCCCCTGCTCGGATGCCGCCAGCGCCGCGGGCAGCACGCCGGTGACCGGGGTGATCGCCGCATCCAGCGACAGCTCGCCCAGCGCCACGAAGTTCGCCATCTCGCTGGCCGGCAGCACCCCCATCGCCGCCAGCAGGCCCAGCGCGATGGGCAGGTCGTAGTGCGAGCCTTCCTTGGGCAGGTCGGCGGGCGCCAGGTTCACGGTGATGCGCTTGAAGGGCAGCGCCAGGCCGATGGCCGACAGGGCGGCGCGCACCCGCTCGCGGCTTTCGGCCACGGCCTTGTCGGCCAGACCGACGACATTGAACTGCCCCCCGCCCGACTCGGAAATATGCACCTGAACGTCGACTTCGCGGGCTTCGATGCCCTGAAAGGCGACGGTGTAGACATGCGCGACGGTCATCGAAGCCCGCGAAGGTTCATGTGGTCGCGCCGGACGGTCCTGCGCCGCTGTGCGGCTCCGGATCGCCGGACGCTCCTGCGAGCTTCAATGCCCTGAAAAACGACGGTGTAGACGTGTGCGACGGTCATGAAAAAGCCAGCCCCGCGCCAACTTGGCATCAGGCACGGCGGGCGTCCACGGCCAAATGCCCCCAATTCGCCCCGATTTCGCCGCTAACCCCTTCGCAGTGCAGCATATTTTGTTGCGCCCGGGGCCGGAACAAAGGTTGCGCCCCCGGCATTTCCTGACATACTCGGATACAAGTCGACAAACTTTGCGACAAGTTTGGTTTTGCCAGCAGGAGGGGCCCCATGACCGACATCACCCCGGGCCGGGATTTTGACCAGGACACTGACGAAGATATTCGTCCCGCCGACATCGCCATGGCGCTGGGCGGGTTGTGGCTGCTGCTGGCGGCGCTGGCCTACCTGACGGTTTCGGCGTTCCTGACCACGCCCTCGCCCAGCGACCGGCTGACGCTGAGCCTGTCGGACATCAGCCAGCAGGCGGTCGACGCCTCGCACGGCACCAAGGCGGACTGAACACACTGAACGCCACGTACGGCGCAACGCAAAACGCCCGCGATCATCTCGCGGGCGTTTTGCGTTTCGTGGCTGGGCGTCCCTTACTCAGGGGCGACCGTCACCTTGATGCCGTCGGTCTCGTCCGAGCAGATGATCTGGCACGACAGGCGCGACGAACCCGGCTCCACCGCCAGCGCCATGTCCAGCATGTCGATTTCCGCATCCGACGGCGCGGGCAGCTTGTCGTACCAGCCGTCGGTCACATAGACGTGGCAGGTCGCGCAGGCGCAGGCGCCGCCGCATTCGGCGGCGATGTCGAAGCCGTTGTCGCGCAGGATTTCCATCACGCTCCAGCCGTCGCGGCCTTCGACTTCCTTGGTGTTGCCCTCGCGGTCGGTGCCGATGATCTTCATTAGTTGACGCCCAGCTTCTTCTGCAGGTTGGAGGAGGAAGTCGTGTACTGGAAGCGCAGCTTCTCGTTGGGCCGGGCGATGTGGAACGCAGCCTGGGCCATGAGGGCGGCTTCGTGGAAGCCGGACAATATCAGCTTCAGCTTGCCGGTATAGGTGTTGATGTCGCCGATGGCGAAGATGCCCGGCGTCTGGCTTTCAAAGCGCGCGGTGTCCACCGGGATCAGGTTTTCGTGCAGGTTGATGCCGAATTCCGCGATGGGGCCCAGCTTGATGGTCAGGCCGAAGAAGGGCAGGAAAACATCGGCGTCATGCTGCCATTCGCTCTTGTCGGCGCCCGCCAGGGTCACGCCGGTCAGCTTGCCCGGCTCGCCATGCAGCGCCTTGACCGACGCGACATGGAACTTGACCTTGCCGGCCGCTTCCAGCTCGCGCATCTGGTTGACGCTGTGCTGGGCGGCGCGGAACCCGTCGCGGTGATGCACCAGGGTCAGCGTCTTGGCCAGCGGCGCCAGGTTGATCACCCAGTCCAGCGCGCTGTCGCCGCCGCCGGCGATCAGGATGTTCTTGCCGCGGAAGGTTTCCATCTTGCGCACGGCGTAATGCACGCCGATGCCGTCGCCGGCATTCTCGAACGTCTCGATGCCCGGCACCGGCGGGCGCTTGGGCTGGAAGCTGCCCGCGCCGGCCGCGATCACGATCACGGGCGCGATGATCTCGGTGCCCTGGTCGGTCTTCAGCTTCCAACGGCCGTCATCCAGCTTTTCGAGAGACGTCGCCATCTCACCGAAATGGAATTGCGGGTCGAAGGGCTTGATCTGCTCCATCAGGCGGTCGACCAGCTCCTGGCCGGTGACGATGGGCAGGCCCGGAATGTCATAGATGGGCTTTTCGGGATAAAGCTCGGTGCACTGGCCGCCCGGGCGGTCCAGAATGTCGATCAGGTGGCACTTCAGGTCCAGAAGGCCCAGTTCGAACACGGCGAACAGGCCGATCGGGCCCGCGCCAATGATGGCGACATCGGTTTCGATCGGGTTGCCGCTGTTGGCGGCGGCGGGCGCGTCAGTCATGGTCTTGTCCATCGGGAAGGGCTATTCCACACCTAAACTTCTGTATTGGCTGGGAAAACGACGTTCTTATATGTAAAAAGCGAATTGTGGACAACCCCCGTGCAAGGCAGTGCTGCGATGCAAAATGACGCTCCCGTCCACCCGGCGCCAAAATCGGCGCCAAAATCGGCGCCAAGAGCCGCGAAAGACTGCGCCGACATGGCCCAGTTGCGCGCCGCCATCGATGATCTGGATCAAAGGCTGGTCGCCCTTCTGGCGGTGCGCCAGACCTATATGGAGCGGGCCGCCCAGCTCAAGCCCGACAGGGCGGCGGTGCGCGACGAGGCGCGGATCGAGGATGTGGTGGCCAAGGTGCTGGCGGGGGCGAAGGGTGCGGGGCTGTCGGCGGCCATCGCCGAGCCGGTCTGGCGCACCCTGATCGAACGCTCCATCGCCCACGAGTTCGAGGCGTTTGATCGGCGCTGAGTGTTCTTGGAAGTTACGCCGCCAGGTATTTGGCGATGAAGTCCTGCACGGCATCGCCCTCGGCCATCAGGCGGGCAATCGCCGCCTCGGCCTTGTCGGTGTGCATGACCAGGTCGACCGGCTCGGCCGCCGCAGCCGCTTCACCCATCCGAAATGCGCCCACGCCGCGCGCGGCGCCCTTGATGGTGTGGGCGATCTCTTTCCAGCGCCGCGCATCGCGCGCCGCCAGCACAGCGTGCAGGTCGCCGACCATGGCGTTCACCTGGCCGTCGAACAGGCGCAGGATCTCGGCGTTCAGCGTGTGTTCGCCGCCGGTGTAACGGGCCAGATGGGCCAGATCGATGATCGGCTGATCGGCGATGTCGGCGGCGAGGATTGCGTCTTCCATGCGCCGATCCTCGCCCATCCACGGCTAAGGCCGCGTTAATGCCGGGCTTTTTGGGCTTTTGCCTCGCGCCGCATCGAAAATGATGCTTAAAATATGCTGAATTCTGGTGATTGAGGTCGGGCTGTGGCCAGGACATTCGGGCAGAACCAGCCGGTCCTGCTGGACAAACCGGCGGGCGAGGCGGCAGGCGGCCGCCGCGCCGCTGCGCCCTCGGCCGGGCAGCCCGGTCCGGGCGGCGAAATCCGCAATCCCTCCATCCGCATCCGCGCCACGCGCTTTGGCACCATCAGCCTGACGGTGGGCGCGTTGGCCTCGGTCTTCTGGCTGGTGGGCCTGGCCGCCTTTGTCTGGGGCTGGATGGGCCCGGCGGGGCTGGCGGCCATCGGCCCGGCCCCCGCCGCGCTGCTGGCGGCGGGCGCGTTCGTGCCGCCGCTGCTGTTCATGGCCATTGCCGCCACGCTGGCGCGCAGCGCCGCGATGCACGAAGCCACCCGCGCGCTTCTGGCGGCCACCGACCGGCTGTTCGCCGCCGACGACACCGCCGCCAACAATGCCGCGCGCCTGTCGCGCTTTATCCGGCGCGAGCTGGACGGGCTGAACACCGGGCTGGACAGCGCCGCCCAGCGCATGCGCGCGCTGGAACAGGTGCTGGAAAACCAGATCGCCTCGCTGGACGAGGCGGGCGCGCGCGCCGAGGTGCGCGGCCAGACCATCGCCGCGCGCCTGGGCCAGGAAAGCCAGCGCATGGAAACGCTGGGCGACGGGCTGACCGACGCGGCCAGCCGCGCCAGCGAAACGGTGGCGGGCCGCGCCGCCCAGTTGAAGGCGATGATGGAATCGGCCGAAGGCACGCTGAAAATGGCGACCCAGTCGCTGGACGTGCAGGCCGCCGGATTCCGTGCCGCCGTCACCAGCGCCGCCGAGGCCCCGCACGAGGCCGCCGTCGAACTGGACCGTCAGGCCGCCCGGATCGAGGAAGTGGCGGGCGCCGCCGCATCGCGCGCCGAATTCGTGCTGGCGCGCCAGGAAAAGCAGCGCGGCCAGCTTTCCGAACTGATGACCCGGCTGGAGCAGGAAGGCGAGCGGCTGGACAATGCCCTGTCCGAACAGCGCCGCGGGCTGGAACAGGCGGTCGAGGCGCTGGCGACCGAGGCGCGCAAATGCGAAATCGTGACCGAGGATGCCGAACGGCATCTGGAAATGCTGATGGTCGACGCGACCACCCGCGCCGAACAGTTGACCGGCGCCTTCGCCCGCGAGGCCGAGCGGTTGAAAGAGTCCGCCGATGCGGCGGCGGGCACGCTGGCCGGCCTGTCGGCGGCGCTGAAGGAAGCGGGCACCGGCGCGCAGACCCTGATCGGCGAAAGCGCCGCCCAGGCCAAGCATGACGCGCGCCTGCTGGTGGGCGAGGCGATGGCCGAATGCGAGCGCCTCTTGCGCACCGCCGGCGAGATGAGCGCCGAAGCCAGCAAGATTCGCGGCCTGCTGTCCAAGACCACCGAGGATGTGGAGCGCCACATCATCCGCCTGCCGGGTCTGGCCCAGGAAGAGGCGCGGCGCATGCGCCAGCTGGTTGCCAGCGAGACCGAACAGTTGCTGGACCTGTCGGCGCGCGCCATGTCGACGCTGCATGCCCGCGCAGGGCACAAGCCGCAGCAGATCCTGGCCGCGCCCGCCAATGGCGATGGGTCCGTCAAGCCGGAGCCGGAAAGCGAAGGCCTGAAGGGCCTGGCGCGGATGCTGACCACGCGCGGCAAGCGCGAGCGCGGCGATGCGGGCAAGGCGTGGGAAATGAAGACCCTGCTGGCCGCCGCCGAACAGGGCGACGACCTGAAGCTCAAGGCCAGCGGCCAGGCGGCATCGCTGTCGGCGCTGGAAGCGGGGCTGACCGACCTGGCGATCAACCTGTCGGCGCTGGAGGAAGAACCGCCCGGCAATGACGAATGGAAGCGCTATCTGGCGGGCGATCGCGGCGTCTTCGCGCGGCGCCTGGCCTCGGCGATCGATGACGAGGCGGTGGACCGCATCACCGCGCTGTACCGCGAGGACCGGCGCTTTCACGATGCCGCCGACGCCTATATCAGCGAATTCGAAATGCTGCTGGACCGGGCCAAGGATGGCGATGGGGCGGGGCTTTTGACCTCCACGCTGCTATCCGCCGATACCGGCAAGGTCTATCTGGCCATCGCTTATGCGCTGGGGCGGCTGTAGGTCGCGGCCTATGGATTACATAAAGCCGTACGATGATGGCGCTTGGGGCGATTATTCACGCTATTGGCCTTACCTTGAAACGGTTGTCGAACGGTTTCCCCCCGGTCTTGCTTCCTTCGCGCTTGATGAAGCCAACTATAATCTGACCGATCCCAATAGCCTTCATGATGCCTGGATGGAGGTGTTTGTTTTGCAGCAAGCCGCAGCGGCTCCGAACAGGTGGGAAATCTCGCTGCGACTTTTCAGTCCACGGCATGATCGGCACATTTCGCTTCGCTATACTGATGTCAGCCGCTACGAGCTAAGTGGTCGATCTGCACAGCAAGATGTACTGGTTCATGAAATACGATTTGTTCGCGACGATGTTTATGCCCACCAATTTCTGTTCGCCGACGGATCCAGCATGCTTATCGAGTTTTCAGGCTTTGAACATACAGTCGAGTTACAATAGCCGTCGCAAACGCGCGGCATAAAACCCGTCCATGCCCTCAAGCTGAAACGGCAGGGTGCGCAGGTCGCCGTCCGGCGTAATCCATTCGCCGTGGCCGAACAGGTCTTCCGCCGACAGCGGCGCGCGGGCGAATTCGGCATGCGCCGAAAGAAACGCGGCGATCTGCTCCTCGCCTTCCTCGCGCTCCAGCGAACAGACCGCAAAGACCAGCGTGCCGCCCGGCGCCACCATCGCCGCGCCCGCTTCCAGAATCTCGTAAGCCATCGCGGCGGCATGGGTGACGTCGCCCGCCTGCTTGATCCAGGGCAGGTCGGGATGACGGCGGATGGTGCCGGTGGCGGTGCAGGGCGCATCGACCAGCACCAGCGGCGCGGTCATCTGCACATCGCGCGCATCGCTCTCGATGATGGTGGCGGTCTGCCCGGTGCGCGCCAGGTTTTCGCGGATGCGCGCCGCGCGCGCCGGATCGATCTCCACCGCGGTCACATCGGCGCCCATCGCGGCAAGCTGCATGGTCTTGCCGCCGGGCGCGGCGCACAGGTCGATGACGGCGCGCCCGCGCACATCGCCCAGCAGATGCGCGGGCAGGGCGGCGGCGGCGTCCTGAACCCACCAACCCCCTTCGGCAAAACCGGGCAGGGTATCGATGCGGTCTTTCGTGGCCAGCCGCCGCACCGGGCCGAACAGCGCGGTGCTTTCGGGGTGCGTGGCATCGGTGCTTTTCAGCACGATGTCGGTGGGCGCTTCGTTCAGATGGGCACCGCGATGCGGCGCGCGGTTTCCTCGCCATACTGGTCGCACCAGCGTCCACATCAGTCGGGCACCGACAGGCGCGTGGCGTCCAGCCCCGCCACCAGCGCATCGCCCTCGCGCGCGATCCGGCGCAGCACCGCATTGATCAGCGGCTTGAAGTGCACCGCTTTCTTGTCTTTCGCGGCCAGCGAGTTGGCGCCATTGACCGCGGCATGGGGCGCAACCTTCAGCACCAGAAGCTCGCATGCGCCCATCAGCAGGATCTCGCTGGTGGGCCCCGCCTTGTGCGGCGGCGGCGGCTTGGGCACGCAGGTGCGGATTACATGATCCAGCACCCCCAGATGGCGCAGCGTCTGGCTGGCCAGCGCGCGGGCAAAGCCGGCATCGCGCGGGGCAAGATCGCTCAAGCCGTCAAGCTGATGGTCCAGGCTGCGGCCACGGCCCAGCACGCCGGACAGGATCGCCAGGGCCGCCTTGCGGGCGGCCAGGCCTCGAACATCGAGTCCAGGGGCGTCATTCATGCGGGGGTGTTTAGGACAAATCAGCCCCAGGGGCCACGCTGAACCGAAGCGGGCGCATCGCCGGCCCCGGCCATGGCGCGCAGCCGCGCCACCCGGTCCGCCGTGGCCGGATGGCTGGAGAACAGGCCCGAAAAGCCGCCATGCAGCGGATTGATGATGAACAGGTGCGCGGTGGCCGGATTGGCGTCGGCGGCATCGTTGGGAATCTTGTGCGCGGCCTGTTCGATGCGGCCCAGCGCGCTGGCCAGCCACAGGGGGCGGCCGGTGATCTCCGCGCCCGCCCGGTCGGCCTCATACTCGCGCGAGCGCGAAATCGCCGCCTGCACCAGCATCGCCGCCAGCGGGGCGACCATCATCACCACCAGCATGCCAACAAGGCCCAAAGGGTTGTTGCGGTCGCGCCCGCCCATGAAGAAGGCCATGTTGGCCAGCATGGAAATCGCGCCCGCCATCACCGCGGTGATGGTCATGATCAGCGTGTCGCGGTGCTTCACATGGCCCAGCTCATGGGCCAGCACGCCCGCCAGCTCTTCCTGGTCGACCTGGGCCATCAGCCCGGTTGTCACACAGACCGCGGCATGGTCGGGATCGCGCCCGGTGGCGAAGGCGTTGGGCTGGGGGTTCTCGGTGATGAAGACCTTGGGCGTGGGCAGCCCGGCCTGGCCGGCCAGCCGTTCGACCAGACGGTAAAGATCGGGCGCGGTGCTGGCATCGACCTGGCGCGCGCCATACATGCGCAGCAGCACCTTGTCGGAATTCCAATAGGCGAACAGGTTCATCATCAGCGCGAAGCCGAAGGCGATCACCATGCCATAGCTGCCGCCGATCAGGGCGCCGACCGTCACGAACAGCCCCATAAGGGCCGCCATCAGGATACCGGTGCGAAGCGTGTTCATCGTTTTTGTCACTCCAGATGCAAAAGATGTAAGCTCTGTTCATGGCCGATCAAGAAACCAGCCCTGAACGGATCGCCGCCCGCATCGCCGAGGCGGCCAGGCGCGCCAATGCCGAAGCCGAAGCGCGCCGCGCCCAGGAGCCTAAAAAGCAATTGCCGCCGGAATTGGGCGGGCGTAAGGGCCCGGAGCCGACCCGCTATGGCGACTGGGAGCGCAAGGGGATCGTCTCGGACTTTTAATCTAGTCCGCGAACGCTTCGCTGCTCATCTCTTCCAGCACGGCGCGCACATCCGCGGGCCAGGGCTCGATATGGGCCGCAAAATCCTCCCGCGCGCCCACATAAAGCGCGCGCATGGCTTCCTCATAGGCCGGGGCGTCGCCCACCAGTGCTGTCGCCAGCCGGTAGATCGCGTCGCGCCGCGCCCGCATCCGGGCCTTCGGATTGCGGCTGGCCTCCTCCACCAGCTTGCGCAGCGCCACCGAGGCGCCGCCCGGCTGGCTGGCCAGCCAGTCCCAGTGGCGGGGCAGAAGCGTCACCTCGCGTGGCACCACGCCCAGTTTGGGGCGGCCGGGCCGGGGTGTGTCCTGGCCGGGGGGAAAGCGCGGGTCGATATCGACCACCCGCCCGGTTTCGGTGTCGAAGATCAGGGCTCCGCCATCCGGCGGGCAGGCGGCATAGGCCTGGGCCAGGGTGCCCGAGGCGATACGGTCAAAGCCGGAAAAGGCGACATGGGTCATGGGAATTTTATTATCCGGGTAAAATATGTGAGTCAATATACCCGGGTAAAACAATATTGCCGCCTTGGCCCGGCATGGCCTTGATGCTGCCCCCGCCAGGGTTCATGTAACAGCCAGCACTCGAAGGCACCGAACCCATGTTCATCCAGACCGAATCCACGCCCAATCCCGCCACCCTCAAATTCCTGCCGGGGCGCGATGTGATGGGCGAAGGCGCGGTGGCCGATTTCCCCAGCGCCGAAACCGCCGGCCGCTCGCCGCTGGCCCGGGCGCTGTTCGCGGTGCCCGATGTCAGCCGGGTGTTCTTCGGCGCCGATTTCATCTCGGTGACCAAGCGCGACGGCGACTGGAAGCATCTGAAGCCCGCGATCCTGGGCGCGATCATGGAGCATTTCACGCAAGGGTTGCCGCTGATGGAAGGCGGCGCCGAGGAAGCGGCCGAGGAAATCATCAACGAGGCCGATGCCGAGGTGGTGGACCAGATCAAGGAGCTGATCGAGACGCGCGTGCGCCCGGCGGTGGCGCAGGATGGCGGCGACATCATCTTCCGCGGCTTCGACGGCGCCAGCGGCGTCGTCTCGCTGCACCTGCAGGGAAGCTGTGCGGGCTGTCCGTCCTCGACCATGACTCTGAAGAATGGCATCGAGAACATGCTGCGCCACTATGTGCCCGAGGTGACGGCGGTCGAAGCCGTCTGAGCAAGGATCTGCTGCGATGAGTCAGCCCAAGCCGGAAGCCTGGCTCTCCGAACCGCATCACGCGATTTCCGATGCGGCGCTCGACACGCTGTTCCGCGAAGCGCACACCACGCGCAAATGGCTGGAAAAGCCGGTCTCGTCCGCGGTGATGATGGCGATCTACGACCTGATGCGCTGGGGCCCGACCGCATCCAACATCACGCCCGCGCGCATCGTCTTCGTGGTTTCGAAGGACGCCAAGGAACGACTGGCGCCGCATCTGTCCAAAGGCAATCTGCGCCAGACGATGGAAGCGCCGGCGACCGCGATCCTGGCCTATGACCTGGATTTCCCGCGTCATGTGCCCCGGCTTTACCGTGACAATCCCGATGCGCAGAGCTGGTTCGCCGACCCGGAAGCCAACAAGGTTCAGGCCCTGCGCAACGCCAGCCTGCAGGCCGGCTATTTCATCATCGCCGCGCGCGCGCTGGGGCTGGATTGCGGGCCGATGGGCGGCTTCAGCCATGACGGCGTGGACGGGGAATTCTTCGCGGGCACGGCGATCAAATCCAACCTCCTGTGCAATATCGGCTATGGCGCCGATGACGGCTTTCGCCCGCGCAACGACCGGCTGGGCTTCGATGAAGCCTGCAAGATTCTCTAGATGAAGATCCTGGCCGCCGATACCGCGCTGGGCGCCTGCTCGGTGGCCGTGCTGGATGACGGACGCGTGCTGGCGCATCGTTTCACGGCGATGGAGCGCGGCCATGCCGAGGCGCTGGCCCCCATGGTGCAGCAGGCGATGGCCGAAGCAGGCATCGGCTTCGATGCGCTCGCGCGGCTGGCCGTGACCACGGGGCCGGGCACCTTCACCGGCCAGCGCGTGGGCCTGGCCTTCATGCGCGCGCTGCGCCTGGCGCTGAACGTCCCGCTGATCGGCGTGACCACGCTGGAAGCGATGGCCGCCGCGGCAATGGAAGAATGCGGACAGGCAAGGGCGGCGGCGATCCATGATGCGCGCCGCGCCGAAGCCTATCTGCTGTTGCGTGATGGCGCGGTCAACCGGCTGGAGCCTTCGGTCATGGCCTTTGCCGAAGCCCAGGACCGCATCGCCGCTTTCGGTCCCTGTGCGCTGGCCGGCACCGGGGCCGCGGCGGCTGCCCAAGCGCTTGGCGCGGACTTCGTCCTGTCCGCCATCCGCCAGCCCGACGCGCTTTGGGTGGCGCGGCTGGCGCAGAACCGTCCCGTGCCCGATACCGTGCCTGGGCCTCTCTACCTGCGTGCGCCCGATGCCAAGCTTCCGGGCGGACTCTCACCGTTCGCACCGGCATGAGCGCGCCGGTCCGCCTGTTCGATCCGGCTGCCGACAGCCTGGCCGACCTGGCGGTCCTGCATGCCGCCAGCTTCGATGCGCCCTGGAACGAAGCGGCGCTGGCCGCCCTGCTGGACACTCCCGGCACCTTTGCCTTTCACAGTCGGGACGGCTTCGTGCTGGCCCGCGTGGCGGGCGATGAGGCCGAGATCCTGACCCTGGCGGTGGCACCCGCCGCGCGTGGCCAGGGGCTGGGCCGGGCGCTGATGCTGGAAGCCGCGAACCGTTCGCAGGAATTGGGTGCCGCGGCCCTGTTTCTGGAAGTCGGCGTGGCCAATCCCGCCGCCCTGGCGCTCTATGCCGGATTGGGGTTTGCCAATGTCGGCGCGCGCAAGGGCTATTACGACGGTCAGGATGCCGCCGTGCTCAGGCTTCCGCTGCCCGCCAAATTCGCCTAACCTTGCAGGCCATACCCGGCGCACGAAAAACCCAAGGAGTTGTCAGTGACGCGGATCGAAAAACTCTGCGTCGACAAAGGTCTCCGCATGACGGACCAGCGGCGCGTCATCGCCAAGGTCCTTTCCGAATCCGAGGATCACCCGGATGCGGAGGAGCTCTATCGCCGCGCCTCCTCGGTCGACCCGCACATCTCCATCGCCACCGTCTATCGCACCGTCAAGCTGTTCGAGGATGCCGGCATTCTGGAGCGGCACGATTTCCGCGACGGCCGCTCGCGCTACGAGGAAGTGCCCGAATCGCATCACGACCATCTGATCGACGTCGCCACCGGCAGCGTGATCGAATTCCGCAACGAGGAAATCGAACGGCTGCAGCGCCGGGTGGCCGAAGAGCTTGGCTTCGAACTGGTCGATCACCGGCTGGAACTCTACGGCGTGCCCAAGAACCGCAAGCCCTGAGCATGGCGCCGCCATGATGGCAAAGCTGCGTGCCACCGCGATCGTCGTGGGCTTCCTGCTTTTCACGCTTGTCTGCATGCCGGTGCAGTGGCTGTTGCTGAAACTGCCCGGCGGCGCGGCGCGGACCTTCCCCAACTGGTATCACCGCCGCGTCGCCGCCCTGTTCGGCCTGAACATCCGCGTGGTCGGCCGCCCGGTGACGGACGAGGGCGTGCTGATCGTGGCCAACCACACAAGCTGGGCGGACATCGTGATCTTCTCGGCGGTGATGCCGATCTCGTTCGTCGCCAAGGCCGAAATCGCCCGCTGGCCGTTTTTCGGCACCCTGGCGCGGCTGCAGCGCACCGTCTTTGTCGAGCGCGCCCGGCGCAGCGCCACCGGCCAGACCCGCGACGTGATCCGCGAGCGCCTGCTGGCGGGCGACGCGCTGGTGCTGTTCCCGGAAGGCACCAGCCATGACGGCAACCATGTTTTGCCCTTCAAGAGCGCGCTTCTGGGCGCGGCCGAGGCCCGGCTGGCCAGCGGCACCCATGTGAAGGTCCAGCCCGTCTCCGCCGCCTTTACCGGCCTCTACGGCCTGCCGATGGGGCGGGAGAACCGGCCCTTTTTCGCCTGGTATGGCGACATGGAGATGGTGCCCCACCTGTGGGAGGCGCTTCTGGCCGGACCCGCCGATGTGGTGGTCCAGTTCCACGAGCCCCTCAGCCTGGACCGGATGGACCGCAAGAGCCTGGCGGCAGAGGCCGAAAGCCTTGTGCGCGCAGGGCTTTCGGAAGCCTTGGCGGGTAGGGTCTGATAAAATGAACCCCCTCTGTCGCAGCTCGGTCCGCTGCGGCGGACCCATCGCTGCGACATCTCCCCCTTTCATGGGCTTCGCCCAAAAGGGGGAGTGACTTGAATTTGCCGCTTGCGGCCCCGATAACCGGCTGACTGTGAAAAAGCTTTTCGTCAAAACCTATGGTTGCCAGATGAACGCCCCCGCGCGCCAAAGGCGCGCCAGGAACAAAGCGGCATGAAAAAGCTCTTTGTGAAGACCTATGGCTGCCAGATGAACGCCTATGATTCCGCCCGCATGGCGGATCTGCTGGCGCCCCTGGGCTATGGCCCGTCGGACACCCCCGATGGGGCCGACATGGTCATCCTGAACACCTGCCATATCCGCGAAAAAGCGGCCGAAAAGGTCTATTCGGAGATCGGCCGGCTGCGCACGCTGAAGGCGCAGAAAGCCGAAAGCGGCGGGCAGATGCTGCTGGCGGTGGCCGGATGCGTCGCCCAGGCCGAGGGCGAGGAAATCGTCGCCCGCGCCCCCGCCGTCGATCTGGTGGTTGGCCCCCAGTCCTATCACCGCCTGCCCGAGATGATTGCCCGCTTCGCTCGCGATGGCGGCCATCCCCTGGCCGCCGACTTTCCGGCGCTGGAAAAATTCGATGCCCTGGTGGAGACGAAAGAGACCGGTATCTCCGCCTTCCTGACGGTGCAGGAAGGCTGTGACAAGTTCTGCACCTTCTGCGTGGTGCCTTACACGCGCGGGCCCGAACATTCGCGCGATCCGGAAGCGGTGCTGGCCGAGGCGCGCCACCTGGTTGACCTGGGCGCGCGCGAACTGGTGCTGCTGGGCCAGAATGTGAACGCCTATGACGGTGGCGGCTGGACGCTGGCCAGGCTGTGCGAGGGGCTGGCCAGGATCGATGGGCTGGAACGCATCCGCTATACCACCAGCCATCCGCGCGACATGTCCGACGACCTGATCGCGGCGCACCGCGACAATGACAAGCTGATGCCCTATCTGCACCTGCCGGTGCAGTCGGGATCGGATGCGGTGCTTGAAGCGATGAACCGCAAGCATGCCGCCGATGACTATCGCCGCATCATCGAACGGCTGCGCGCCGCGCGTCCCGACATGGCGCTGACCTCGGATTTCATCGTCGGCTTTCCCGGCGAAAGCGATGCCGATTTCGAGGCGACGATGCAGCTTGTGCGCGATGTCGGTTTCGCCACCGCCTTTTCCTTCAAATATTCCAAGCGCCCCGGCACGCCTGCCGCCGCCTTGCGCAAGCAGGTCGCAGAGGACGTGAAATCGGCGCGGCTGGAAGCGCTGCAGGCGCTTTTGACCCGCCAGCAGCACGAGTTTGACGATTCCCAGATCGGGCGCACCCTGCCGGTGCTGTTCGAAAAGCCCGGCCGCGATGAAGGCCAGCTTGTGGGGCGCACGCCCTATCTGCAGCCGGTGCATGTCCAGATGCCGGCGGAGATGATCGGGCGCATCGCCGATATCCGCATCGAGCGGCGCACCGCCAACAGCCTGCACGGGTCGCCGATTTGAAGGCCAAGGCGAAAAAGACGGCCCTGACGCTGGAATTCCCGGACAATGCGCTGCTGGCTGCGGTCAGCGGTCCCCATTCCAAGCATCTGGCGCGGCTGGACCAGAAGCTGGATGTCGCCATCGACACGCGCGGCAACCTGATCTCGGTCAGCGGGGCGGCGCGCGAACGGGCCGCTTCCATCCTGCGCGCGCTCTATGCGCGGGCCAGCGCCGGGGAAAGCATCACCCTGGCCGAGGTCGATGCCGAACTGCGCTTCACCGACCAGCAGCGCGCCTTGGCGCCCGGCGCGATCAAGACATCGCCGTCGCGCGCGGTGCGCCCGCGTTCGCCCACCCAGGCCGCCTATCTGCAGCAGATGCGCGATCATCCGCTGGTGTTCGGCGTCGGCCCCGCGGGCACCGGCAAGACCTATCTGGCCGCGGCCTTTGCCGCGCACATGCTGCATGAGCGGCGGGTGGAGCGAATCATCCTGTCGCGTCCGGCGCTGGAAGCGGGCGAGCGGCTGGGTTTTCTGCCGGGCGACCTGAAAGAGAAGATCGATCCGTATCTGCGCCCGCTCTATGACGCGCTGTTCGATGTGCTGGGCGACCAGGCGGCGCGGCTGATGGAGCTGGGCGTGATCGAGGTCGCGCCGCTGGCCTTCATGCGCGGGCGCACGCTGACGCGGGCCTTCGTCATCCTGGACGAGGCCCAGAACACCACCGGCGCCCAGATGAAGATGGCGCTGACCCGTCTGGGCGAGGACAGCCAGATGGTGGTGACGGGCGATCCCAGCCAGAGCGACCTGCCCGGCGGCGAGGCCGGCGGGCTCAGCGAGGCGCTGTCGATCCTGGATGGCGTGGAAGGGGTGGGCGTCACGCGCTTCACCGAAAGCGATGTGGTGCGCCATCCCCTCGTCGCGCGCATCGTTGCCGCCTATAATAAGCGGGCCAAATCATGAGCGGGCCCATTCGGAGCGGGATTGCATTGGTGGTCGAGGACCCTGCCTGGCGCGCCCATCGCGGGCTGCAGGCACAAGTCAAACGCGCGGCCGAAGCGGCGGCCAGACGTGCCCGCCTGCGGGGCGACTTCACCATCCTGCTGGCGGACGATGCGCGCCTGAAGACATTGAACCGCGCCTTTCGCGGCAAGAACAAGCCGACCAACGTCCTGTCTTTTCCGTCTGATGCCAGGGGCTATCACGGCGATATCGCCATCGCCCATGGCGTGACCGCCCGCGAGGCGAAGGCGGCGGGCAAAAGGTTCGCCGATCATGTCACCCATCTGGTGGTGCATGGCGTTCTGCACCTGGCGGGCTACGATCATGAAAGCGAAAGCGACGCGCAGGTGATGGAACCGCTGGAAGTGAAAATCCTGGCCGGGATGGGCATTGCCGATCCCTATCGGGCGGCCGCGCCATGAGCGATCCGGCGTCATCCACAGCGGCCGAGCCGCTGTCCCTGTGGAAGCGGCTGATGCTGATGCTGCGCGGCGAGGACGAATCCGCCGCCGCGATGCGTGAAAGCCTGGCCGAGGTGGTCGAGCAGTCCGAGCGTGAATCCCCGGCCCTGTCGCTGCAGGAACGGGTGATGCTGGGCAACCTGCTGCGTTTCGGCGACCTTCGGGTGATTGACGTGATGGTGCCGCGCGCCGACATCATCGCCGCCGAGGAAACCATTACCCTGGCCGAGCTGATGAAGATCATGCGCGAGGCGCAGCATTCGCGCCTGCCGCTTTACCGCGAGACGCTGGACGATCCCACCGGCCTGATCCATGTGAAGGATGTGATGGCGCTGCTGGAGCCGTCGCCGGAAGGCGCGTTCTGCATCGCGCCCAATGCATCGATCACCGCGCTGCGCCGGCCCATCCTGTTCGCGCCGCCTTCGATGCGCGCGCTGGACCTGATGGTGAAGATGCAGGCCAGCCATACCCATCTGGCGCTGGTGATCGACGAATATGGCGGCACCGACGGGCTGGTCTCGATCGAGGACCTGATCGAGGAAATTGTCGGCGACATTTCCGACGAGCATGACGAAGTCACCGCCGAGCTGAAGCCGGAAGGCGATGGCTACAGCGCCGATGCGCGCATGGACCTGGAGGATTTCAAGGCCGAAACCGGCCATGACCTGATGTTCGAGGACGCCGACGAGGATGTCGACAGCCTGGGCGGGCTGGTCACCTCGCTCCTGGGGCGTGTGCCCCAGCGCGGCGAGATCGTCGCCCATCCGAACGGCTATGAGTTCCTGGTTCTGGATGCCGATCCGCGCCGGGTGCGCCGCTTGCGCATCCGCCTGCCCAGGGACGCTGGTGCCGACGTCCCCAAACAGGGCGGCCCCAAAGACGGTGATGGACCGGCATGACGGTTCTGGCGCGCGCCGGTGCCTGGGTGCGGAACCTGTCCGGCTGTCGCCGGCTGGGCTTTGCCTTTGGCTGCGGTGTGGTGTCGGCGACCGGCTTTGCGCCGCTGGGCTTTTTCCCGGCGCTGCTGGCAGGCTATGGCGCGCTGGTGCTGCTCCTGGATGGCGCTGACGGGGGCCCGCACCCCCTGCGCGCCGCCGCCGCCATCGGCTGGGCCTTTCTGTTCGGTCAGTTCCTGCTGGGGCTTTACTGGATCGGCTATGCCTTCATGGTCGATCCGTCGGCGCATCTTTGGCAGATGCCCTTTGCGCTGCTGGGTCTGACGGCGGGGCTGGGCCTGTTCGGCGCGCTGGCGGGCTTGCTGTCGATGTATTTCTGGCAGGACGGTCCGGCGCGCATTTTCATCACTGCCGCCTTCTTTGCCCTTTGCGAATATCTGCGCGGCCATGTGCTGACAGGCTTTCCCTGGAATCTGGCCGGCTATGGCTGGGGCGCGGTGCCGGCGGTGCTGCAAGGCGCCAGCCTGTTTGGCGTTTATGGCCTGTCTTTCCTGACCATCCTGCTGGGCGCTTCGCTGGCCGAGCTGCTGTGCGGGCGCTGGCGGCTGTCCGCCGCGATGGCGCTGGCCTTTGCGGGCCTGTTCGGCTTTGGCGTGTACCGGCTGAACGCCACACCCGCCGATGACACCAGGGGTGTGGTCGTGCGGCTGGTGCAACCGGATGTGCCGCAGCGTGAGAAATATGTTCGCAAGCTGATGATGCGCAACTGGGACTGGCTTGTGGAGTTGAGCGCGCGCCCCGGTGACAAGGCGCTGGGCCGCCCCGATGTGATCGTCTGGCCCGAGGCGGCCACCGGCTTTCCGGTGGCCAATGCGCCCGGCGCGCTGGACCAGATCGCGCTGTTCACCGGACGCGGCCAGACGCTGATCACCGGATCCGAACGCGTCGCGCAAGACGCGCAGGGGTTGTCCTACTACAACAGTCTCTACCTGTTCGGGCGCTACGGTGCGCTGCCGCTGGTCTATGACAAATTCCATCTGGTGCCGTTCGGCGAATATGTGCCCTTCGCCAAACTTTTGGGACAGATCGGCATTACCAAGCTCACGCAAGGCCCGTCGGGTTTTTCGGCGGGCGATCATCCCCATCTGCTGGCGGTGCCCGGTGCGCCGCCGGTATCACCGCTTATTTGCTATGAGGTGATCTTTCCCGGCGCGGTTGTCGATACAAGCGCGCCGCGGCCTGGCTGGATGGTCAATGTCACCGACGATTCCTGGTTCGGTCCCTGGGCTGGTCCGCGCCAGCATCTTCTGATCGCGCGCGTGCGCGCGATCGAGGAAGGCCTGCCCATCGCACGCGCCGCCAACACCGGCATCAGCGCCATGATCGACCCTTACGGGCGCATTGTCCGGCAGCTTTCCTTGGGTCAAAGAGGCGTGGTCGATGCCCGCCTGCCCGCCGCGCTGGCCCCCACGCTGTATGCACGTTTCGGAGACTTGTGGTTTTTCCTGCTTATGGTTAGCGCCGCTTTTGCCGCGTTTCTTCTGGCGCGCGTGCCGGTTCGGCTTGGCGCGGCGTGAAATTTCTGTTCTGTTCCGCCCCTGTTGAAGGTAAGTTCCCTGTCGCGAACAGAACTGTGCGATCGTGCCCAAAAAGCAAGCCAATCCCATCGACGTTCAGGTCGGCAACCGTGTGCGCATCCGGCGCATGCTGATTGGCATGAGTCAGGAACGGCTGGGCGATCTGCTCGGCCTGACCTTCCAGCAGGTCCAGAAATACGAAAAAGGCGTCAACCGCATCGGCGCGGGCCGCCTGTTCGAAGTGGCGCGCATCCTCAATGTGCCGATCGATTTCTTCTATGAGGGCGTGGAAGGCCAGCTTGCCGGCCAGCCCGGCATGGCCGAACCGGAATCGGCGCCGCCGGTGATGGAGTTCGTCTCCTCCGGCGAAGGGCTGCAGCTTTCGCTGGCCTTCATGAAGATCAAGGACGCCAAGGTCCGCAAGCGCGTGCTGGACCTGGTCAAGTCGCTCGCCGAAGAAGAAGAGCAGAAGACCTAGAGCCCGCTCTTGCGCGAGGCTTTCTCCTGCAGGCCGGACTGGGCCTGGCGCGCTTCCAGCACCTTGTAGACATCCTCGGGCGTGATGCCTGCCGCCGCCCACACCACCGCCAGGTGATACAGCACGTCCGCCGATTCCGAAGCCAGCGCCGCCTTGTCCTGCTGGATGGCCGCGATCACCGTTTCCACCGCTTCCTCGCCGAATTTCTTGGCGCATTTCTCCATCCCCTTGGCCAGCAGGCTGGCGGTATAGGACTGGGCGGGATCGGCATCCTTGCGGGCGGCGATGGTGGCGAACAGGCGGTCAAGGCCGGACATGGCGGGTCACTCTTGTTGAACGGCGGCAGGCTAGCGGTTCAGGGCGGCGCTTTCCAGCGATCACACTGCGATGCGGGCGCGGATGTCGGCAGGGGTCTTGCCCATGTCGCGCAGGGCTTTGAGGGTAATGGTGGTGTCGCGCTTGGAGAATTTGCGCCCATCCCTGTCCAGCACCAGCCGGTGATGGGCATATTGCGGCTCAGGCAGGCCCAGAAGCGCCTGCAAAAGCCGCTGCACCGGGGTGGCGGCCAGAAGATCCTCGCCCCGCGTCACCAGGGTCACATTCTGGGCGGCGTCGTCGACCACCACGCTGAGGTGATAGGAAGTGGGCATGTCCTTGCGCGCGATCACCACATCGCCGCCCGGTGCCGGATCGGCGTCGCGTGGCTGGCCCTGCTCCAGGAAGGTCAGCGGTCCTGTCAGCGCCAGCGCCTTTTGCACGTCCAGCCGGATGGCATAAGCCTCGCCCGCCGCGATGCGCGCCTGGCGCACATTGGCAGACAGCGCGCGGCAGGTGCCCGGATAGACTTGCGCGTCGTCCCCGGCATGGGGCGCATCCCCGGCGCGGGCGATCTCGCGCGCAATGTCGGCGCGTGTGCAGAAACAGGGATAGGTGACACCCTGCTGCGAAAGCTGGTCCAGCGCGGCGCGATAGGCGTCCAGGCGGCGGGACTGGCGCATCACCGGTTCGTCCCAGGACAGGCCCAGCCATTTCAGGTCCAGGAAAATCGCCTCGATGAAAGTCTCGCGCGACCGGCTGGCGTCGATATCCTCGATCCGCAGCAGAAAGTCATCGCCCGCCTGATAGGCGGTGATCGCGGCAAAGGCATGGCCCAGATGCAGCAGGCCTGTCGGCGACGGCGCGAAGCGGGTTACAATCATCGCCGCAAATCCTAACTGATCCCGCAGCTTATGACCCAGCAGACTTTGAGCGGCCCCACACTGGCGCCCGCGCGCGGCACCGCCAGCCATCTGGTGGTGATGGTCCATGGCTATGGCGCCGACGGGCAGGACCTGATCGGGTTGGCCGATCACTGGCGCCAGATGCTGCCAAGCGTGGCCTTTTGCGCCCCCAATGCGCCATCCCGCGTGCCGGGCGGGCCGGGCTATCAATGGTTTCCCATCACCCGCATCGACCCGCATGAGATGAAAAAGGGTGTGGAGACGGCAGGCCCGGCGCTGGATGCCTTTCTGGATGCGGAGCTGGAACGGCTGGGCCTGTCGCCCGACCGCCTGGCGCTGGTGGGATTTTCGCAAGGCACGATGCTGTCGCTGCATGTGGGGCTGCGCCGCAAGGTGCCGCCCGCCGCCATCGTGGGTTTTTCCGGCCTGCTGGCCGGGCCGGTGCCGGCATCCGGCGATGATGGGGCGAAAATCCCGCCCATCCTCCTGACTCATGGCGACAGCGACAGCGTCATTCCGCCCCAGGCCATGTTCCAGGCCGCCGGTCAGCTTGGCCTGGCCGGGGCGGCGGTGCAGTGGCACCTGGCGCCGGGAATGGGCCACGGCATTGATCCGCAAGGCCTGATGATGGCCGGGCTTTTCCTGAACCAGGCCCTTGGCGGGCTGCTGGCGCGCAGCGGCGAAACCCGCTGCATCTACAAACTGTCATAGCGAATCGGCTAGATTCGCGGCGTGGGATAGCGCAGATTTCGCCCACGAAAGGAGACCGGTCTTCAAAAGGTTTCTTCCGTGCTAGCCGCCGCCGTCACAGCCGGCAATTGCCCCGCCCTGGTGCTCAACGCGGATTACCGCCCGTTGAGCTACTATCCGCTCTCGCTCTGGTCCTGGCAGGACACGATCAAGGCGGTGTTCCTGGAGCGGGTCACGATCCTGGAGGAATATGACCGGGTGGTGCGTTCGGCGCGCTTTGAGATGCGCCTGCCCTCGGTGGTGTCGCTGAAGACCTATATCAAGCCGTCGCGCCGCCCTGCCTTCACCCGCTTCAATGTTTTCCTGCGCGACCAGTTCGAATGCCAGTATTGCGGCGATCCCAACGACCTGACCTTCGATCACGTCATTCCGCGCTCACGCGGCGGGCGCACCACCTGGGAAAATGTCGTCACCGCCTGCAGCCCCTGCAACCTGACCAAGGCGGCGCGTATGCCCGCCCAGGCGCGGATGCATCCGCGCATCCGCCCGCACCAGCCCACGGTGATGGAATTGCGCGAGCATGGGCGCAAGTTTCCGCCGAATTATCTGCACGAATCCTGGGCGGACTATCTGTACTGGGATTCCGAACTCGAGCCGTGAGCCGCGGCGCGCGAAGCGCGTGAGCAGGTCCAGTGGACCTGCGAGAGCGGCGAACGCCGCGAGCCCAAGCGAGCGGCAGGCGCGGAAACCCTGCGCCGCAAAATCCCCGTGGCTCTGTGAGCAGGGTAAATCTAGATTCTTTCCGACAGCCGGATCGCCATGCGGCAGCCCGCCTTGATCGTCTCGCTGAGCAGGCGATAGCCGGGGGCCTGCTCGGCGCCGTTTTCCAGCGCGGTGTCGCGGTGCTCAATTTCCTCGGCACGGAATTTTTCCACCGTCTGCGTCAGCGCCGGATCGCTGTCGCCCAACTGGGCGATCTGGCCGGCATAATGTTCGTCGATCACCTCTTCGACCGCCGCGGTGCAGGCATAGGCGGCCTTTTCGCCCATCGCCGCCGTCACCGCGCCCAGCGCGAAACCGGCGATGCGCCACACCGGCTCCAGCGCCGTGGGGCGCACGCGCCGTTCGTTGACCAGCGCGTCAAAGGCCTTCAGATGCGCCTGCTCCTGCTGGGCCATGTGCTCGATGGTCGCCACGCTGGCGGCGGCGCCGGGGCGGCGGCGCAGCACCGCAAGCTGGCCTTCATAGATGCGCACCGCGCCATATTCGCCGGCATGATCGACCCGGATCATGGATTCGGTATCGGCGCCCGTGCCGGGCGATGCGGGTCTTTTCTTGCGGCTCATTTCTTCACCAGCAGGACGGCGCCCAGCGCGGCTGCGCCAAGCGAGAAGATCGCATTATAGGCCGCCAGCGAGAGGCCGAACAGCGACCAGGTGACGGCATTGCAGCTGACCTCGGGCGGCGGGGCGCCCGAGCCCAGTGTATAGCGCAGGCCCGTGCAGGCGCTGGGGCCCGGCAGCAGGTTGATCTGCATCCCGGTCTGGTAAAGACCGATCAGGCCCGACACCGCGACCAGCGCCACCACAGCAATCGCGGCCGCGTGGCGGTTGGGCGCCAGCGCCAGAAGCGCGGCGATCAGCATCGCACCCGCGCCGGTATAGGGCGCGACGGCCCATTGTCCCGAAACGGCGATGCCCGCCACCGTGACCACAAGAATGGTGGCTGCGCTCCAGGCATAAGCGTGGCGCTTGCCCATCTGTATACCGGCAAGCCCGATGATGGCGGCGGCAATATGCGGCCAGCGCTGCCAGTGGCACATCTCGCAGGGTGCAAGATGGCCGATATACTGAAAGCCCAAAGCACCCAGCACCAGCGCAAGCGCCACGGTGCCCAGTGCCATTGCAATCCTGTCATCACCAATCATGGCAGAGAAATATCTTCCGCTGGGCGGGCTGCGCGCGGTACAAGTAGCATGTCTGCGCCGCGACATGGAATGCCCCATCGCCCTGTCCGGCCGGATGCGAAAGACCCCGATACCCCAACCCCCCGCGTGCCGTGTCATTGTTGTTTAGGAAGAAGGCGTCTCCCAAGCCCGTGCGCCGTGAGCTGCTGAAGATCGACGGACGTTTGCTGGAGGTGAAGGTGCGCCACAATCCGCGCGCGCGCCGCATGATCGTCAAGGTCAATCCCGCGACCGGCGAAGTCTCCGTCACCGTGCCCACGCGGCGCGGCCTGGATTCCGCGCTGGAGTTTGCGCGCCGCGAACATGACTGGATCGCCCGCCAGCTTGCGATCACGCCGGGGCCGGTGACGATCGCGCCCGGCGCCAGCCTGCCTTTCCGGGGCGAAATGCACCAGGTGCGCAGCGCCGCGCGCGGGCCCGCCCCGGTGTGGCGCGAGGACGGCGTGATCTGGGTGCGCGGCCAGGCCGCGCATGGTCCGCGCCGGGTGCTGGATTTCCTCAAGCGCGAGGCGCGCGCGATTTTCGAGACCCGTGCGCTGGCCCATGCCGAAGTGCTGGGGGTCAAGCCGTCGCGCATCACCGTGCGCGACACCGCCAGCCGCTGGGGCTCCTGTTCCTCGGCGCGCTCGCTGTCCTTTTCCTGGCGGCTGATCCTGGCGCCGGATTTCGTGCTGGATTATGTGGTCGCCCATGAGATCGCCCATCTGCGCGAGATGAATCACGGCCCGCGCTTCTGGGCGCATGTGCGCAAGCTGATGCCGCAGATGGACGAGGCGCAGGACTGGCTGAAAACCCATGGCCGCGAATTGCAGCGCTATGTGGTGGCGGCCAGCAATTAGCTGAAACAGGCACGAACCCCCCTCCCCCTTTTGGGCGAAGCCCATAAAGGGGGAGATGTCGCAACGATGGGTCGGCAGAGCCGACCGAGTTGCGACAGAGGAGGGTTAGGAATTCCAGAGGCTCTGCTCCCCCTTCGGCGCGTAAGCGCCCGGAAGGGGGAGGTGGCGCAACGATGGGTCCGCCTTTGGCGGACCGAGTTGCGCCGGAGGGGGTTCAGACAAAAAAGATTCAAGTCCCGCCGAAAATCCCGTTGATGATGCGCTCCAGCGCATCGGGCTCGTGCTTTTCGGGCGGTTTCGCCGTGGGGGCTTCTGGGGCGGTGGCGGCCTGGTCGGCGCGGGCGATGAGCTGGCTGCCGGGCAGGGGCCGGGCGGGCAGGTTCTGTTCGGCATCCTCCATGAAGGCGTGGAAGATGCGCGCGGGCAGCGTGCCGCCGGTGGCCTTTTTCATCGGCGTGTTGTTGTCGTTGCCGATCCACACGCCGCACACCAGGTCGGCGGTGAAACCGACGAACCAGGCGTCGCGGTAATCCTGGGTGGTGCCGGTCTTGCCGGCGGTGGGCCGCCCGTCCAGCCTTGCGGCCTTGCCGGTGCCGGTGGCCACGGTCTGGGCCATCAGCTGGGTCATCTGGGCGTTGCTGTCGGGGCTCATCACCAGGCCGATGCCCGGCGCGCGGTGGCGATACAGGAGTTTTCCCGCGCGGGTGCGGATGGACACGATGCCGAACGGCGCCACGCCCTGGCCGCCATTGGCGAAGGGGACATAGGCGCCGGTCAGTTCCAGCGGCGTGACGCCCGATGTGCCCAGCGCCAGCGAGGCAACCTTGGCCAGCGGCGAGGCGATGCCAAGCCGGTGGGCGGTGCGCGCGACGGCGGCGGGCCCGACTTCGTCGGTCAATTGCGCCGAGACGGAGTTGGAGGATTCGGCGAAGGCCTCCACCAGGGTCATCGGGCCCTTGAAATAACCCTCATAGTCCTGCGGCTTCCAGCCGTGGATATCGACCGGCCCGTCATTCATCACATCGCTGGGGCGGCGGCCATGTTCGAATGCGGTCAGATAGACGAAGGGCTTGAAGGCGCTGCCGGGCTGGCGCACCGCATCGGTGGCGCGGTTGAAGGTGGAATCGGCATAGCTGGTGCCGCCCACCATGGCGCGCACCGCCCCGTCCGGCGTCATGGCGACCAGCGCGGCCTGTCCGGCGGAAAAGCGCGCGCCATCGCCGGCCATGCCTTCGGCCACCGCGCGCTCGGCCATCGCCTGGGTCTGAAGGTCCAGGCTGGTTTCCACGATCAGCGGTTCGCCTGTGTGCCCGACATAGTCGTCCAGCCGCGATTCCACCCAGTCGGCGAACCAGCCCGCGCCGGGCGTGCCGGTGGCGCGCACCAGGCGCGGCTGGGTGGCAGAGGCCATCTGGCGGGTGTTTTCGTCGATATAGCCGGCATCGGCCATCGCCCGCAGCACGATGCGCGCGCGCGCCAGGCTGGCATCTGTGTCGGCGATGGGATTGTAGCGGGCGGGCGCCTTGACTGACCCAGCCAGCATCGCCGCTTCGGTCAGGCCAAGCTCGCTGGCGTGCTTGCCGAAGAACTTCTGCGACGCTGCCTCGATGCCATAGACGCCGGCGCCGAAATAGACGCGGTTCAGATAGAGGGTGAGAATCTGGTTCTTGCTGTAGCGGGTCTCCAGATAGATCGCCAGCAGGGCTTCCTGCAGTTTGCGTTCATAGGTGCGGCTGGGGCTGAGAAACAGGTTCTTGGCCAGCTGCTGGGTCAGGGTCGATCCGCCCTGCACCACATGGCCGCTCAGCATGTTGCTGACCGCGGCGCGGCCCATGCCGATGGGATCGATGCCGAAGTGCGAGCGGAAACGGCGGTCCTCGATCGAGATGAAAGCGTTGGGCACGAAGTCGGGCAGGTCTTCGACCGGCACCATGCGGCCCTGGGTCAGGCCGCGGCGCGCGATCTGGCGGCCATGATCGTCCAGGATGGTGACGTCGCGCGAGGGGCCGGCCACCATCAGGTTGCCGACATCGGGCAGGCTGTCGACGAAGTGCGACAGGAACAGGCCGCCGAAGATGATGCCCCAGGCGGCCAGCATGACCAGCACATAGGGCCAGACGCGCGGCTTGCGTTGCGGGCGCGGCGGGGGCGCGTCGTCCCCAGGTTCGGGCGGCGGCGCGCGCCGGACCTGCGCCTGCTTCATGCGCGCCGGGGGCACCGGATTGGAGGGAGGCCGTCTCGCCATCCCGGATTTCTAGGGTGCGAAAGGTTAATGGCTGTTAAACTTTTGGGGTCGCATCAGGCTGACAGACGGTATCCGCCACCTTCGGTCAGCAGGATCTGGGCGCGGCCCGGATCGGCCTCGATCTTCTTGCGCAGCCGGTAGATGTGGGTTTCCAGCGTGTGCGTGGCCACCGCCGGGCCATAGCCCCAGACCTCGTGCAGCAGGGTCTCGCGCGGCACCGTACCGGCGCTGGCATGCAGGAACTTCAGGATGTTGGTTTCCTTTTCCGTCAGCCGCACCTTGCGCCCGGCGGCCTGCAGCAGTTTGGCCGACGGATGGAAGGTATAGGGGCCGATGCGCACCGCTGCGTCGCCATCGGCGGCATGGTGCGTGGTCAGGGCATGGATGCGCGCCAACAGGCTGGCGAAGCGGAAGGGCCTGGCCAGGCATTCGAAGCCGGGATTTTTCGGGGCGGCATCGTCGGTCAGCAGCAGGATGGGACAGGCGACATTGGCGGCGCGCAGGCCTTGGGCCAGCGCCAGGCCGGCCGCGCCCGCATGGCCGATGACGGCAATGGCGAAGGGGGCGGCCTGGGCCGCGGCGATGGCCTCTTCGGCGGTGGGCGCGCAGGTCACGTCATGGGCGGCGTCCTGGGAAAGCTGTTCGGCCAGGCTGGCAAGCAGCACCGGGTCGTCGTCAGACAGCAGGATGCGGCTGGGCATGTGGGCGTTCCTTGTTTTGGGCGGAGTCTAGCGCGCCCGCGCGCTCGCCGAGGGCAGCTGGTACGCCGCCATGTCACCCTGTAAGCCCATGAAAATCCAGCATTAAGGCGCAAAAAAGGAGGCTGGCCCGGCGCTTGCTTGGATCAATCCACCATGCCGGCTCGCGGCTTCGGAATCAAGCCCTGCAGCACCGCGCCTGCCGCCCTTCCAGGCGGCCGCAGCCCCAACAAACCCTGCCCAGACGGCGGCGTCCGGAACAGGCGCCGCCAATGGCAACCAGTTTCTTTACCGACGAGCTGCTGGATATCGTCAATCCGCTGCAGCATGCCGCTGATCGGAACCACCTATCGCGCCCTGACCGGCGACAAGCTGGACGGTTTCGCCAGGTGGCGGGCGATACGCTGTATGGCGGAGCTTTGGGGCGCGGTGGGCGCCGCCGCCATTATCGCCTTCGAGGCGGTGACCGGCAAGTCAGCTGGAACAGACGGTGCGGCCTGGCTCGACCCAGCCCGGCACCGTCGTCTTCGATCAACCCCGCCGCCGATCAATCTGTGCCGCGTTGCCGCCAATCTGGATGCGCCGCGCGTGACGCCTGCCCACCGCCCAGCCGATGCCGCAGCAGGCCCCACCTGCAGCAGCAGCAGGCGCGCTGCCGGACAATAACGCAGGCGCCATTGCCGTATCGCAGGCCCAGATGACCGCCTTCACCAGCGCCCTGGCGGACAAAGGGGCAGTATCAGGCAGGGGCTGCAGCGCGCGCTCTATGCCTATCGTCACAGCGTGTGGCGATGGCCCGAAACGAGCACCCTGCCAGGCGCCGATCCGCACGCTGTCTCGCTGATTAATTGAACCTGCCAGCAGCAAATTGACTATAACGACGTCATCAGTTCTGACCGTGACCGCCGAAGATGGCGCACCATTGTCGACTGGGGCCAGGGGCAAGCGCCGCTGCGCCGTGGGCAGGCGGCATCGCCATCAAAGCAGGGCGAAACGGCAGCATCACCCCGCGCGGATCATAGCCGCTGCGCATCGCTTTTACTATCACGCCGACCGCATCGCCGCGCCCGCACAATACACGAAGCGCCCACCGCCATCCGCCCAATGACGGCTGGTGCGACGCGCCGGCGATACCGAATACAACAAACGTCACGCTGCCTTATGCAGCCAGCCGAGAGATGTGGCGCTTCAGTATCTCTATGACCTGGGTGCTGGTGAAGTCGGCACAGCGACGGCCAGTGGTAGCCAGCAGGGCAGCGCGATCTTCCACCATCTGGCGCGGCCCGATTTTGCTCCCACCGCCGCTGCGTAACGCTACACGCTCGGGCGCTGGCGGCGCTGAAAAGCAGCTGCGTGACAGCGACAGGATCGTCGTGGCGCCGAAGCGCCGTCGTTTAAGGGCGATGCCGAAGATGGCGCTGCCGACGCGTACATGGGTCGCGCCGAACTTCACCGCCGGTTCGAAATCGCCGCTCATCCCATGCTGAGATTTTGCAGGCCATGTTCCAGCGCCCAACCACCAGCGCCCAGCGCGAAATGGGGAGCAGCATCTTCCTCCAGCAGGGAATGCACATCAGCCTTCGACCGGCAACGAGGTCGCGCGGGCTGGGCAGTCAGCGCGCCCGCTCGCTGCTGAGATCCACGCCGCCTTTGCAGCTCCTCGCCGATGATGACCTGCTGGTGGGCGCGGGGCCAGGCCCACGACCGTTCGCGCTCGCGGCCGCATCAGCCAGGCAGGTGCAGTCAGGCTCTGGATGCAATCGGAACAGGGCGACGGCCTCGCTTTGTATTGGTCTGCAGCAGGCCGATAAGGTGCGATTCAGCTCGGGATATTCGGTCTTCAGCGCGAAACGCAGCGGGCTTCCTGCGCCCAGTTTCGCCGAACCCAGGCGCTGGCCCGCCGCGATGGCCGCGCACGCCGTCTTCAGGCACCGTCTTGCTGACCGCGACAAGGTGCGTGGCGCCGGTTGACAGCGGCTTTCCGCGCCGCCGCGATGCGCGCCAGTATACCGTGCGGGTTTTCCGCGATGGTCATGTCCGGTTCCTTAGCAAGATGCCAGCAGCGCCTCGGCGGCTTTCCATGGTGCTGTTCACCGATGTGCTTTGGCGACAGAGAGGCCGACTGGGGAAGCGGCCGCGCGCAGACCGGGCTGGTGGTGAATTGCGCGCCCGCGATGCGGAAACGCCGCGCGGCTGGCCCGAACACCTGTCGGGGGATCGCGCCACTGCTGATCGCCAGGCGATGCGCACTGGCGGCACGCATCGGCGCGGCGGGCCTGCATCTGCGAGGCGCGCCGCGGGCAAAACATCCTCCTGGCGGGTGCATATCCGGACTGGATTATCACCGCATCCAGCCCATTCGCTGGGCGCGCTGATGGGCGTGCGCGCCAGGTCGATCACGGTGTTTCTGTCGCTCGGTCTTCGCCGGCCAGCCATCCGGGCGCGGCGTATCCTGTCGCCAGTGCGCGCCAGGCTGATCGCGGCAGCTGCAACCGTGCCGGTCTATGCGCTGGGCGGGCTGACGGCACGCAACGCCGCGCGCCTGCCACCGTCGTTCCAGCCGGGATTGCGCGTCAGCAGCCTGCTCCGGCCACATTGCAACAAGCACAGGCCCTTTTCCCCTTTTGCGCGAAGCGCATAAAAGGGGGAGATGTCGCAACGCTGTGTTTGCCGTAGGCAAACCGAGTTGCGACAGAGGGGGTTCAAACAATAGTGGAGGGGGTCAATCTGAAGTCTTCAGCGCAAGATTCAAAAATACCGCATCCATCGACAGCCGCGAGCCGCCGCTGAAGAAGGTGCCGCTGTCGCGCTGATAGATCTGGTGCTGCCAGCCGGTGCTGGCGCTGATCGAACTGCTGACCTTGTAACCCAGCGAGGCCTGCAGCCCGTTCAGCCCGATGCGCGGCTGGCCCGGCACCGCGCCGGCGATGCCGTTGCCATATTCCAGGCCGGCGCTCCAGGTGCCGTCGCTGACCATGCCCGACACCTGCATGGCGCGCGTGGTGGTGCCGCCGAAGCTCTGGTTGATGTCGAAGGCGTGGGCGTTGGAGGTGCGATAGGCCCCGCCCAGCGACACGGTGATGGTGTCGTTCAGATAATAGTCGGCCTGGGCGCCGAAGCCGGTGTCGTTCACGCCATGCTGGCCGGGCAGCTTGTATTCGCCGCGCCCCTGGGCGGTGGCCAGATAGGCAGACAAGCTGACCGGGCCGATATCCTGGCTGACGCGCAGCGCCGCTTCCCAGATGTTCACCGCCCGGCCCGGCACCTGCGGTCCGGCCTGCATGAAGGGAAGCTGCTTGCCCTCGGACGGGGTGTAGGACAGGCCCAGCTGGACCCCGAAAATCTCCGGGCTGGCATAGGTGAACTTGGCATAGTTGGACGAGGCGCCCACCTGGGTGCGGATGGCGAACAGGTCCGCCAGCGCCCGCCCGCTGGCTGGATCGCGGAAAAAGCTGGTGCGTGGATCGTCCAGCGCCACATTGGGGTCGACCCGGGGCCCGGTGACCGCCAGGTCATAGCCGGCCCCGTCGGCCAGGCCGATCTGAACCGTGCCCAGCCCGGTGCGGGCCACCGCTGCCAGCCGCTCCAGCGCGTCCCCGTCATAGCGGCCGCGGCTCAAGGGGTCGGACGCGGCCACCACCCCCTCCAGCGAAAGGGCCAGGCCGCTGTCATAGTCCCGGCGCAGGGTGGGTTTCAGCCGCAAAACCCCGCTGGCCTGGGCCCCGTCCACGCCTGGCTGATCGGGCCCGAAAAGCGCGCCCGAGGCGTCGGCATTGACGGTCAGCTCCGCCGATCCGGCGGGAAAAGACAGGGGGGCGGCGGTCCAGTCCGCCATGTCGGCGCGCGCCGGGCCGGCCGCAAACAGGCCCGCCAGCATCGCCGCCACCGTTGATCTAGAAGCCACCTTACCGACGCGCAATGCTGAACCCGCTTTAAGTCCTTCCAGAATAAGCCGAACTTGGCGGGGCAAGGCAAGCGGGCAACATTGCGCCGGAAGGGCGGGGCCAGTATAAGCCGCAGGATCGTGCGCGCCGCGCCTCCCTCAAAGGAAAAACGCTCCCCATGCGATTTCTGCCTGCCCTTGCCTGCCTGCTGCTTCTGGCCGGCTGCGGTTCCTCCAATGACGGCACCCGCAGCATGGATGAAGGCACCACCTCCATCGCCAGCGGCTCCAGCCGGATGACCCTGGGGGTCAATTCCTTCCTGTGGCACGCCACGCTGGACACGCTGTCCTTCATGCCGCTGCAGTCGGCCGATCCCTTTGGCGGGGTCATCATCACCGACTGGTATGTGGCGCCGTCCGCGCCCAACGAGCGGCTGAAGGTGACGACCTACATCATGGACCGGGCGCTGCGCGCCGACGGCCTGAAGGTCGTGGTGTTCCGCCAGGTCCGCAGCGGCAATGGCTGGTCCGATGCCCAGCCCAGCCCCGACACGGCGCACAAGCTGGAAGACGCGATCCTGACCCGGGCCCGCGAACTGCGCCTGGCCACGCTCGGCTCCGGCTGACGGCCGGACAGACAGGGAGCCACGTCCATGGCGCGCTACAACGCCAAGGAAGCCGAAGAACGCTGGCAGATGGAATGGGACGCGCGCGCCCTGTTCAAGACGCCCGAGCACGATTCATCGAAATTGGGCGACGCGCCCAAATGTTATGTGCTGGAGATGTTCCCCTATCCGTCGGGGCGCATCCATATGGGCCATACCCGCAATTACACGATGGGCGATGTCATCGCCCGCTTCCGCCGCGCCCAGGGCTTCAATGTGCTGCACCCGATGGGCTGGGACGCATTCGGCCTTCCGGCGGAAAACGCCGCGCGCGACAAGGGCGTGAGCCCGCGCGACTGGACCTATGAAAACATCGCGCATATGCGCGACCAGCTGAAGATGATGGGCCTGTCGATCGACTGGTCGCGCGAATTCGCTACCTGCGATGTCGACTATTATCACCAGCAGCAGAAGCTGTTCGTGGAGTTCTACAAGGCCGGGTTCGTCCATCGCCAGGAAGCCGATGTGAACTGGGATCCGGTCGACATGACCGTGCTGGCCAACGAACAGGTGATCGACGGGCGCGGCTGGCGTTCGGGCGCGCTGGTGGAGCGGCGCAAGCTGTCCCAGTGGTTCTTCAGGATCACCCAGTTCGCCGACGAATTGCTGGCCGGGCTGGACACGCTGGACCGCTGGCCGGAAAAAGTCCGGCTGATGCAGAAGAACTGGATCGGCCGCAGCGAGGGCCTGCGCTTCCAGTTCACGCTTTCCAACACACAAAAGCTGGACGTCTTCACCACCCGGCCCGACACGCTGTTCGGTGCGTCCTTCGTGGCGCTGTCGCCCGAACACCCCCTCAGCCTGGAACTGGCGAAGCGCGACGAAAAGCTGGCCGCCTTCATCGAGGAATGCCGCCATGTCGGCACCGCCGAGGCCGATATCGAGAAGGCCGAGAAGAAGGGCTATGACACTGGCCTGACGGCGGCGCACCCCTTCGATGCCGATTGGAAACTGCCGGTGATGGTGGCCAATTTCGTGCTGATGGGCTACGGCACCGGCGCGATCTTCGGCTGCCCCGCGCACGACCAGCGCGACCTGGATTTCGCGCGCAAATACGATCTGCCGGTCACCGCCGTGGTGGTGCCCGAAGGCGCCGATCCCAAGACTTTCGATGTCGGCAACGAGGCCTATACCGGCCCCGGCAGGCTGGCCAATTCGCGCTTCCTGGATGGGATGAGCGTGGAGGAAGGCAAGGCCGAAGTCGCCGCGCGTCTGGAAAGCGATGGCATCGGCCAGCGCACGGTGAACTACCGCCTGCGCGACTGGCTGGTGTCGCGCCAGCGGCCCTGGGGCTGCCCGATCCCGATGGTTCATTGCGCCAAATGTGGCGTGGTGCCGGTGCCCGAAGACCAGCTTCCGGTGAAACTGCCTGAGACCATCAACTTCAAGGTCAAGGGCAATCCGCTGGATGCCGACACCGCCTGGAAGAACACGACATGCCCGTCCTGTGGCGGCGAGGCGGTGCGCGACACCGACACGCTGGACACGTTCGTGGATTCGTCCTGGTACTTCACCCGCTTCACCGCGCCCAAGGCCGCCGATCCGGTGGACAAGGCGGCGGCGAATTACTGGCTGCCGGTGGACCAGTATATCGGCGGCATCGAGCATGCGATCCTGCACCTGCTCTATGCCCGTTACATCACCCGCGCCATGCACAAGCTGGGCATGGTCAGCGTGCCCGAGCCTTTCGCCGGCCTGTTCACGCAGGGCATGGTCTGTCACGAGACCTACAAGGATTCCAAGGGCGACTGGGTTTCGCCCGACGAGGTGACGAAGGACGGCGGCAAGGCGATCCGCATCTCTGACAAGGCCGAACTGACCATTGGCCCGTCGGAAAAGATGTCCAAGTCGAAAAAGAACGTCATCGCGCCCGAGACGATCATCGCCGACTATGGCGCCGACACGATCCGCTGGTTCATGCTGTCCGATACCCCGCCCGAGCGCGACATCGAATGGACCGATGCCGGGGCCGAGGGCTGCTGGCGTTTCGTCAACCGCGTGTGGCGGCTGGCCAGTGAGAGCGAGGGGCTTGCCCCCGCCGGCACGCCCGTCACCGCGACCGACGATGCCAGCCTGGAATTGCGCCGCGCCGCCCACAAGGCGATTGCCGCGGTGACCGAGAATCTGGACAGCCTGCGCTTCAACAGCGCCGTGGCCCAGCTTTATGCCCTGGCAAACGCCATCGGCGGGGCGGAGAAATGCGATGGCGCCGCCCGGCGCGAGGCGATCGAGACGATGGTGCTTTTGTGCGCCCCGATGATGCCGCACCTGGCCGAGGAATGCTGGCGCGCCCTGGGCCATGAAAAGCTTGTCGCCGAAACCGCCTGGCCCAGGCACGATCCGGCGCTGACCCAGTCGGACAGCGTGACCATGGCCGTTCAGGTCAACGGCAAGCGGCGCGGCGAAATCACCATGCCCAAGAACGGCGATCCCAAGGCCGCCGAAGCCGCCGCCCTGGCGCTGGAGGGCGTGGTGCGCGTTCTGGAAGGCAAGGCGCCCAAAAAAGTGATTGTGGTCCCGAACCGCATCGTCAACATAGTTGCATGAAGAAGGCGCTTGCCCTTCCCGTGCTTCTGTTGCTGGCCGGCTGCGGCTTTCGGCCCATGTACGGTTCGGCGCTGGAACCGCAGCTTGCCGCCATCTATGTCGAGCCCATCGGCGACCGCGACGGCTATGAGCTGCGCAACCGGCTGATCGACCTGCTGCACAGCGACGGCTCCAAGGCGGGCAAGCGCTACGTCCTGAAAGTTTCGCTGGACGAGAACAGCCAGGGCATCGCCCTGCGCAACGACGCCACCATCACCCGCTACAACCAGACGCTGAACGCCCATTATGTGCTGACCGACGCCAAGGGCGCGGTCTTGACCGAGGGCGACCAGACCAACCTGTCGGCCTACAACGTCGCCGTCTCGCCCTATGCCACCCTGGCGGCGGCGCAGGACACCTCCAAGCGCGCCGCCCAGGACATTGCCGAGCGCATCCACCTGGACCTGGGCGCCTGGTTCCGGCGCACGAAATGATCGTCAAGAACCACGAGGCCGACCGGTTCGTCGTCAACCCGCCCAAGGCGCTGGTTGCGGCGCTGGTCTATGGCCCCGATTCCGGCCTGGTGCAGGAGCGCAGCGAAAAGCTGGCCAAACAGGTGGTCCCCGACCTGACCGATCCCTTCAATGTCGCCGACTTCAACGAGACGGCGCTTCTGGCCGATCCGGCCCGCCTGTCCGACGAGGCCGCGGCCATTTCCATGATGGGCGGGCGCCGCGTGGTGCGCATCCGCGCCGCCACCAATGCCAGCGCGGAAATCTTCGAAAGCTTCCTGTCCGACATCAAGGGCGACGCGCTGGTGGTGGTGGAAGGCGGCGACCTGGCCAAGTCCTCGGCCCTGCGCAAGCTGTTCGAGGGCGAGGAACGCGCCGCCGCCATCGCCTGCTATCCCGATTCGGCGCGCGATCTGGCCGATGTGGTGCGCGATGCCTTGCGCGCCGAGGGCCTGTCCATTGCGCCCGATGCGCTGGAGGATGCCGTCTCGCGCCTGGGCTCAGACCGGGGCGTGACGCGGCGCGAACTGGAAAAGCTGGCGCTCTACGCCCGGGGCCATGAGCGGGTGACGCTGGACGATGTGCGCGCGGTGATGGGCGACGAGGCCGAGGCGCGCAGCGAGGCGGCCTGCGATGCGGCGGGCAGCGGCGATTTTGCGCGGCTGGATCGCGAGCTGGAACGGCTGTGGACCGCCGATGTCGCCCCGGCCCAGATCCTGCGCGGCGCGATGGGCCATTTCCAGAAGCTGCTTGTGGTGCGCGAAAGCACCGGGCGGGGCGAGCCGATGGAGGTGGCGCTGAAACGGCTGCGCCCGCCGCTGCATTTTTCCCGCGCCGCCAGTTTCAAGGCCCAGGCCCAGCGCTGGAACCCGGGCCGGCTGGGCGAGGCGCTGGACATGCTGCTGGAAGCCGAAGGCCTGACCCGCACCACCGGCGTGCCCGCCGAGGCGGTCACGGCCCGCACCCTGATGAATATCGCCGCGATGGCGAGAGGACGTTCGTGATGCTCAAAATCCGTGTCATTCCCTGCCTGGACGTGAAGGACGGCCGCGTGGTCAAGGGCGTCAATTTCGAGGGCCTGCGCGATGCCGGCGACCCGGTGGAACAGGCGATCCTGTACGACCGGGAGGGCGCGGACGAACTCTGCTTCCTGGACATCACCGCCTCCCACGAAAATCGCGGCACCCTGCTGGATGTGGTCCATCGCACCGCGGAAGTCTGCTTCATGCCGCTGACGGTGGGCGGCGGAGTGCGCACGCTTGAGGATATCCGCGCGCTGCTGCTGGCGGGCGCCGACAAGGTGTCGATCAACACCGCCGCGGTTTCGCGCCCCGAATTCGTCGCCGAGGCGGCGGAGAAGTTCGGCAGCCAGTGCATCGTGGCGGCGATCGACGCCAAGATGGCCGACAGCGGCCGCTACGAGATTTTCACCCATGGCGGGCGCAAGCCCACCGGCATCGACGCGGTGGAACATGCCCGCCGGCTGACCGATTTCGGCGCGGGCGAGGTTCTGCTGACCTCGATGGACCGCGATGGCGTGAAATCCGGCTATGACCTGGCGTTGACGCGGGCGGTGTCCGATGCGGTGCCGGTGCCGGTGATCGCCTCGGGCGGGGTGGGCTCGGTGGACGATCTGGTCGCCGGGGTGAAGGAAGGCCATGCCAGCGCGGTGCTGGCGGCCTCGATCTTCCATTTTGGCGAGATTTCCATCGCTCAGGCCAAGGCCGCCCTGGCTGCTGCCCACATTCCCGTCCGCCCGATCTGATTGTCGTCCGGGCCGATGCCGGGATTCCTGTGCGTCCCCTCTGATCGCGCCCCGATCCGGATAATTGCGCATTGATGCGGGGGTGATTTTCCGGTTTAGCTGCCCCCATGGACCAGCGCGCTGCCCTGCATTCTCTGGTGACCCGCCATCAGGGCCCGCGCCCCTATGGGCGCCCGGTCAAGGCGATTCCCGCCAAGATTCGCCGCTCGATGCATCCGCAGGAGGCGTTCCGCGCCACCCTGTCGGAATGCCTGGCGCAACTGACCGCCAATGCCGCGACCTTGCGGACCGGCCGTTCGGTGGAAGGGCTGCACCAGTTGCGCATCGCCTTTCGCCGGCTGGAAGTGACGCTGGGCGCCTTTGGCCGCGAGTTCGAACAGGAATGGCTGGAGGAGTTGCGCGGCCGCGCCAAGATTCTTTCGGGCCGGCTGGCGGGCGCACGCGACCTGGATGTCTTTGTCGGCTCGCTGCTGGACGGGGCGCTGGCCGCGCAGGGGCCCGTCATGCCCGCCGCGGGCGCCGATGCGCTGCGCGCCGCCGCCACGGCCCAGCGCGACACCGCCTGGGCCGCCGCCACCAGCTGCATCGCCAGCGCCGATTTCGCCCGCTTTCTGGATGACGTGGCGGCACTGGCTCAGTCGCGCCTGCCGCTGGGCCATGCGCGCAAGCTGACCGGCACCGCCAGGCGCATGCTGCGGCGCCAGGCGGCCCGCGTGGAAAAACGCGGCCGCGCCGCCCAAAGCCGCGAGGAGGCCGATCTGCACCGGCTGCGCATCGCGCTGAAAAAGCTGCGCTATACCGCCGAGTTTTTCGCGCCCCTGTTTCCGGCGCCGAAAGTGAAAGCCTATCTGGCCTGCGTGCGCCAGTTGCAGGAAGAGCTGGGGCACCTGAACGATGTCGCCCATGTGCGCCAGGTGATCGGCACCCTGCTGAAAGAACAGACAGACGGCGATATCCGCCTGGCGTCGGGCATGGTGCTGGGCTGGTATGGCGCCAGCACCCCGCGCACGGTGAAGAAGACGATGAAGCGCTATGGGCGCTTTCGCAGGCTCAAGCCGTTCTGGGCATGAATTCCAGGTTCAGCGCGGCGATGGCGGGCGCGCCCTCGGGCGTCAGTCGCAGCACCAGGATACGCGCCACGTCCAGGTCGGGCGGCATGGGCGCATCCATCGCCCAGCCGGTCGCCAGCGTATAGGCGGCGCGCAGCACGCCCAGATGGGCCACTGCCACCGCGTCGCCTTGGCCTGTTGCGGCATCGCGCAGGAAGGCGGCGACGCGGGCGTGCAGTTCGCCCGTGGATTCACCGCCAAGGGGCCGGAATTCTTCGCGCCGCGACGCGCCCGCCCGTTCAAAGGCGTCGTCGCCGAACCGGTCCAGAATCTGCGCCCGCGTCAGCCCTTCCCACTGGCCCCAGTTCTGCTCCATCAGCCGGGCGTCCAGCATCGGCGCGCCAAGATTCAGGGCCTGCGCGGTTTGGCGGGCGCGCAGCATGGGGCTGCAAAAAACGCGCGCGGGCGTGATTGTTTCGGGCAGGCGCAGAGCGGCCATTTTCGCGCGCCCCGCATCGCTCAGCGCAATGTCGGTATGGCCCTGGATGCGTCCGGCGGCGTTCCAGTCGGTCGGCCCGTGGCGCAGCAGCGCGATCTTCATGTGTCCAGTTCGACCACGACCGGCACGTGATCGGACGCCTTCTGCCAGCCGCGCATCTTCTTGATGATCTTCTGGGATTTCAGCGCGCCCTTCAGGCCGGGGCTGGTCCAGACGTGATCCAGGCGGCGGCCCCGGTCGGATGCTTCCCAGTCGGCGGCGCGATAGCTCCACCAGCTGTAGATCTTCTCGCTGTCGGGCACGAAGTGGCGCGTTACATCGGTCCAGTCGAAGGCGGCCTGCACCTGGTTCAGCAGCCGCGTTTCCACCGGCGTGTGGCTGACGATCTTCAGAAGCTGCTTGTGGCTCCACACATCGTTTTCCAGCGGCGCGACGTTCAGGTCGCCCACCAGCACCACCGGGTCTTTGCGTTTGGCGGGACGGGCGGCGAAGAATTTTTCCATCGCGGCGAGGAAGTGCAGCTTGTGGTCGAACTTGTCGTTGGCTTTCGGATCGGGAATGTCGCCGCCGGCGGGGACATAGAAATTGTGCAGCTCCACGCCGTTTGAAAGCGTCACGCCCATGTGCCGGGCATGGCCCTCACGGCAGAAATCCTGCACGCCGGTTTCGCGGAAAGGCTGGCGCGCGACGATGGCCACGCCGTGATAGGCCTTCTGGCCGTGGATCGCCTGGTGGACATAGCCCAGCTTTTTGAAGGGCTCGGCCGGGAACAGGCCGTTCTCCACTTTTGTCTCCTGCAGGCACAGCACATCGGGCTGTTCGTCGCGCAGGAAAAGGGTGACCAGGTTGATCCGGTGGCGCACCGAATTGACGTTCCAGGTGGCGATTTTCACGACGTCCTCCGGGCGGGGCCCATTTCAGCCGGGCCGGGGCAATCCTTAACGGCCGCCGCGCCCAAGGGTTAATTTTTACAGCAATATCACCGGCTTGCAAATTATACTGCGATGCAGCATTGCATTTTTTGCATGCACTTGACCCATTGAAATGCAGTCCTTCTGGTTTATATGCAGCGCAACATAAGGTTCCGGCGGGTTGCCGGGGCCGCGCTGAAAAGGACTGCTTCCATGACTTCCCCCATCGCACACCACATCCAGAACGACCGGATCGAAAACCTGGTGGCCGATGTCTTCCAGGCCGTGACCATCGCACTGGTGACCGGCGTCGGCCTTCTGACGGTCGCGCTCACCTTCTGAGTGGATTGCCTGTTTCCGCTTCCGGGGCGCTGGCCAGCGGCCAGCGCGCCCGGGGGGAAACGGCAAGCGCCTGACTCAACATCTGATTAAACGGCTGCGCGGTCTCGTTCTGCGCAAGCATCTCCAGCCCCGCCCAGGCGATCATCGCCGCATTGTCGGTGCAAAGGCGCGGCGGCGGGATTTTTACCGCAAAGCCCTCAACGCCTGCCAGCCGGTCCAGCGCCGCGCCGATCGCCTGATTGGCCGCCACGCCGCCGGCCACCACCAGCACATTTTGCGCCGCGTGGCGAAAGTCGCGCCGGAACATTTCCATCGCCGCTGCCGTGCGGTCGGCCAGGATGTCGATCACCGCGGCCTGAAAGCTGGCTGCGGCGTCTTCCACGGAAAGATCCGGCTGCTGCTGAACCGCAAGGCGCAGCGCCGTTTTGAGTCCTGAAAAAGAGAAATCAGCGCCCGGCCGCGCATTGTGGCCGGTCACCAGCGGGCGCGGCAGGTCGATGGCGCGGCCATTGCCGGAACGCGCGGCGGCTTCCACCGCCGGGCCGCCCGGATAGGGCAGGCCCAGAATCTTGGCGGCCTTGTCGAAGGCCTCGCCCACCGCATCGTCGATGGTGCTGCCATAGAGGCGAAAATCGTCGGCACCGCCCACGCCCAGAAGCTGGCAATGGCCGCCCGACACCAGCAGCAGCAGGAAGGGAAAATCCGCGCCATGGGTCATGCGCGCGGTCAGGGCATGGCCCTTCAGGTGATTGACCGCCAGCAATGGCTTGTTCGCCGCCAGCGCCAGGCCCTTGGCCGTGGTCAGCCCCACCATCACCCCGCCGATCAGCCCGGGCCCCGCCGTGGCGGCGATGCCGTCGAGATCGGCCAGCGTCAGGCCCGCATCGTCCAGCGCACGGCCGATGATGCCGTCCAGGATTTCCAGATGCGCGCGGCTGGCGATTTCCGGCACCACGCCGCCATAGGGGGCATGGGCTTCGGTCTGGCTGAACACGACATTGGACAGGATTTCGCCGGGGCCGGGGGGCAGCCCGCGCACCACCGCCGCCGCGGTTTCGTCGCAGCTGGTCTCGATGCCCAATATGGTGAGGCCCTTGCCTGTCATGGGGCGCTCGTCTACTCCCAAAAGCCCCCAAATCAAAGGTTTGGGATCAAGGATTAGAGATCAAAACCCATGCGGATATTGATCACCCGCCCCGCCGAAGACGGCGCCCAGATCGCTGCGCGCCTGGCTGAGATGGGCCATGAAGGGCTGGTCGCGCCCCTGCTGACGCCGCGCTATCCGGCGCCGGGCGACTCCGATTTCGCCGAACCCGATTTCACCGGCGTGCAGGCGATCCTGATCACCAGCGCCAATGGCGTGCGCGCTTTGGTTCATTGGATACACGGACCCGCCTCCCCCTTTGCGCGCAGCGCCCAAAAGGGGGAGGTGGCCGCAGCGATCGAGGCGCAGCCGAGAGGAAGCGAAGGCCGGAGGGGGTTGTTCAAAATACCCGTTTTCGCGGTGGGACCGCAGACCGCCGAAGAAGCGCGCCAGGCGGGTTTCGGCGATGTGCGCGATTCCGATGGCGATGCGCGAACGCTTGCGAAACACACGGCGCGATGGACCAGTCCTGAGAAGGGCAGCCTGCTGCATGTCTGCAGCCGCGAGGCGCCGGGCACATTGGCCAGCGCATTGGGCGAAGCCGGTTTCGATGTGCGCCCTGCGGCGCTTTACCGGGTCGAGGCGGCAACGGCGCTGCCCGACACGGTCCTGCAGGCACTGGCAGATGGCCAGATCGATGCGGCGATGTTCTTTTCGCCGCGTAGTGCGGCGATCTTTCGCGAATGCCTGTCGCGGTCGCCGGATGCGATACGCCTGGCGGCGTCCCTGGCCGCTTCCATGACCGCGCTTTGCATCAGCGCCCAGACGGCGGCGGCGCTGGCCCCGCTGGGCTTTGCCGCGACCAGGATCGCGGACCGCCCCAACCAGGATGCCATGCTCGCCCTGGTGGTATAACCGGCCATAATTGGCGGAATACCGGCATTAACCTGCTATTTACGCAGCCAATGTACAACCTATAATTGTGCCTTGGGGCCTTCCCCACCGGCCCCATCCTGCGGCCATCGGCGCGGCATTCCCCGGCGCCGCCCGGCGGCCCCGGACGGGTGGACAGGCGGCCCATGGCAGTTGTGCCGCCTGTCCACCCTCATTCCATGCATTTTGATCGCGCTTTCGAAGGAAAGGTGGCGCGCTTGCATCCAAATCGAGCAAAGCCGCTTGCGGCCCACACGATTTCGGTTGCACACTTCGCGTATGCAGCATGAGGCCTTTGCCAACACGGAAGACTTTGGCGGTCCCGATGTGGCGCCCGGACCGGGGCGCATCTCAAGGCCCGGCGCCGACGCGCCTTACGCGGACTATGAACTCGGCAAGCCCTATGACGAGATGTTCACCCGCGAGGGCGCGGTGCGCGGTCCCTATGCGGCGCTGGATTCGCGGCTCTCAACCCTTTCGCTGGAAGAACTGGTGCGCCGCCAGCAGACCTGCGAGCAGAGCTTCCTGCACCAGGGCATCACCTTCACCGTCTACAGCGACAACCGCGCCACCGAACGGATCATTCCCACCGACCTTCTGCCGCGCATCATCACCGCGTCCGAATGGGCGCGGCTGGAAGCGGGCCTGACCCAGCGCATCGTCGCGCTGAACCTGTTCCTGCGCGACATCTACAATGAAGGCCGGGTGCTGAAGGACGGGGTGATTCCGCGCACCCTGATCTATGGCTCCAAGCATTATCGCCGCGAGATGCGCGGGCTTCCCGTGCCCCATGGCGCCTATGTGAACATCTGCGGCAGCGACATGATCCGCAACGAGGCGGGCGACTTCGTGGTGCTGGAAGACAATCTGCGCGTGCCCTCGGGCGTCAGCTACATGCTGGCGAACCGCGACGTGGCCCGCCGCGCCTTTCCCGCGGTGTTCCGCTCCATGGGCGTGCGCCCGATCGAGCATTACCCGCTGGAGCTGCTGGCGACGCTGCGCTCGCTGACGCCCTTTACCGAGGATGTCTCCATCGCGGTGCTGACGCCCGGCGTGTTCAACAGCGCCTATTTCGAGCATGCCTTCCTGGCGCGCCAGATGGGCGTGGAGCTGGTGGAAGGCCGCGACCTGCTGGTCAACGACAATGTCGTCTATACCCGCACCACGTCTGGCCTGAAGCGCATCGACGTCATCTACCGGCGCATCGACGACGATTTCATCGATCCGCTGAACTTCCGCGAGGATTCGGCGCTGGGCGTGCCGGGCCTGTTCAACGCCTATCGCGCCGGCAATGTGACTATCGCCAATGCGCTGGGCACGGGCGTTGCCGACGACAAGGCGGTCTATGCCTATGTGCCGCGCCTGATCCGCTATTACCTGGCCGAAGAGCCGATCCTGAACAATGTCGAGACCTTCCTGTGCCGCGAGGAAAAGTCGCTGAGCCATGTGCTGGCCAACCTGGACAAGCTGGTGGTCAAGGCGGTCGGCGAGTCGGGCGGCTATGGCATGCTGGTGGGGCCGCACGCCTCCCAGAAGGAGCGCGATGAATTCGCCGCCAAGATCAAGGCCGATCCCGACAATTACATCGCCCAGCCCACCATCCAGCTTTCCACCGCCCCGACCTTTGTCGGCAATGGGGTGGAAGCGCGCCATGTCGACCTGCGCCCCTTCATCCTGCATGGCGCCGAGACCAAGATCGTGCCCGGCGCGCTGACCCGCGTGGCGTTGAAGCGCGGATCGCTGGTCGTGAACAGTTCGCAGGGCGGCGGGTCCAAGGATACCTGGGTGTTGTCGCAGTGATTTTGGGGGGCCATTGCTAAGCCGCGTCGCCGAGTCGCTCTATTGGATGAGCCGTTATGTCGAGCGGGCCGAGCACACCGCCCGCCTGATCGCGGTCAAGCTGGATTCCATGGTCGAACAGTCGCCCGACGAGGCGGCCGCCTCCTGGGGCCGGGTGGTCCAGGCGCTGACGGGCGAGAAGCTGGAGGCCCATCAGGTCGACGCCTTCGCCATCACCCGCAGGCTGGCATTCGACACCGAAAATGACGCCTCGCTGATCAATTCGCTGTCCATGGCGCGCTACAATGCCCGTCAGGTGCGCGAGGCCCTGTCCAACGAGGTTTGGGAAAACCTCAACCGGCTATATCTGCGCCTGTCGCCGGTGACGATGGATTCCATCTGGGTGCATACGCCCGCACGCCTGTTCCGCGAGGCGCTGGAGGACATGCACGCGCTGGAAGGCGTGACCTATTCCACCCTGTCCCATGGCGAAGGCTGGTACTTCCTGGAACTGGGCCGCCACATCGAACGGGTGCAGCTGGTCGGCCGGCTGCTGAACCTGCATTTCAACGCCGCCGCCACGGAAGGCGCGGTCAGCCCCAAATATTTCGACTGGCTGGTGCTGCTGAAATTCTGCACCGCCTTCGAGCCCTATACCAAGCGCTATACCGCCTCGATCCGTCCGCAGAAGATCGCCGAATTCCTGCTGTTCGACGCGGAATTTCCCCACTCCATCTGCTTTTCCATCGACCGCATGACCGAGGCATTGGCCCATGTCGCGCCCGGCGCGGCGCCGGCGCGCCGCGCGGCGGTGGAACGGCTGGCCGGCCGGCTGAAATCGGCGGTGGACTTCGGCCAGATCGACGACCTGATGAATGGCGGCATCGACAGCTTCATCGCCGATGTCATCAAGCAGTGCGAGCAGATCCACCACCAGCTTTACCAGTCCTACATAACCTATGGCGCGGAGACTGTTCTTTAATGATCCCCCTCTGGCTTTCGCAACTTTGCTTGATGCGCCGCGCCGGCTACGCGCCGCATCTGCGCATTGCTTCAGCCATCTCCCCCTTTGAGGCGCTTGCGCGCCAAAGGGGGAGAGAGCCTGCGCGTGCGGAGAGGTCCTGATGTTCTATTCGATCCGGCATGTCACCCGCTTCCGCTATTCCGCGCCGGTGCGCGAGAGCGTGATGGAGCTGCGGATGCAGCCGCGTTCCGAAGGGCCGCAGACGCTGCGTTCCTTCCAGATCGCCACGAACCCGCGCGCCCAGCTCTATGCCTATACCGATCACCTGGGCAATGCGGTCTATCACTTCAACATGCTGCGCGAGCATGAGGAGCTTCGGATCGAGGCCCAGGCCGTGGTCGAGATGGCGCCTTTCCCCGAACGGCCCGCAAAGCTCGATGACCTGGAATGGAGCCGCTACAACGGCTTCAACCTGAACGACGATCATTTCGACATGCTGGAGCCGTCGAAATATGCCCGGCCGTCCCCCGAACTGGACGCCTTCATGCGCATCGCGGACCTGCAAAAGCCGGTGGGCGACCCCTTGAGCGCGCTTCTGACGCTTCAGCGCGGCATCTATGATTCTTTTGAATATCAAAGCGGCATCACCGAGGTGAATTCGCCCATCGAGGTGGCGCTGGAGCAGCGGCGCGGCGTGTGCCAGGACTTCGCCCACATCATGACCGCCATCGCGCGCCAGTGGGGCATTCCCGCCCGCTATGTCTCCGGCTATCTCTATCACAAGGGCACGCGCGACCGCTCGTCCGCCGACGCCACCCATGCCTGGGTCGAAGCCTGGCTGCCCAGCATCGGCTGGATCGGCTTCGATCCCACCAACAATATCATGGCTGCCGAACGCCATGTGCGTGCGGCGGTGGGGCGCGACTATGGCGATACCCCGCCCACCCGCGGCACCTACAAGGGCGGCGCCGACAGCGAACTGTCCATCGCCGTGGCGCTGGAGCCGACCGCCGCGCCGGTGCGCCACGAGGATTTCCTGAAGGTGGCCCGGCCCATGAGTTCGCCGGCGCCCACCCCCTCGATGCCGGAGCGGCTATACCACCAGCAGCAGCAACAACAGCAATAATAGGGCGCGTTCTTGTGCGCCCTGAGTTCGTCGCGCCTTCGCTCACGTACGTCTTGTACGCATCGCTCGGCGCTCCTGCTCAGGCCGCAAAATCGACGCGCCCGGGAAAGCGGAAATGTCAGGGAAGAAAAAGCGCGATATCGGCGGCATGATCACCGTGGAGGGTGTTGCCATGCGCTGGTCGGTCAAGTCCGAACCGGTGCGCAGCGCCAGTGACGGTGATATCGGCCTGCGCCTGTCGGTGGTGATGCATGACGAGACCAAGACCCGGCACGGCACGCTGAAGGCCTGGCGCGAGCTGATCCTGCAATATCCGTTCGAGCGGCAGAAGCACGCCTCCCGCTTTCCCGAAAAGCCCAAGGTGGACCCGGAGCATCTGAAGCAGGATATCGCCCTGGCGATGGAAGCGGGCTGGGAGCCGCATTCGCGCGGCCGCACGTTCGAGCTGGTGCTGGAGGAAGAAGACCTGGCCAGACGCAGCTAGCCGGCCGCGAAGGCCGCCAGTTCGCCCGCGACGCGCGGCATCAGCGCGGCCCAGTCGCCGAACTTCTCCGGCCAGAACACCTTTGTGTCCGCATACCAGGGGTATTCCGCCGTGCCCATCTGCGGCCAGGTGCGCCCGGCCGTCACGAACCAGGTCTTGGCGCCGACCGCGCCGGCGGTGGCCGCCGCCGCGGTGGGGGCCGACAGCACCAGGTCCAGCGCCGCGCACAGGGCGGCGGTGCCCTCGATATCGTCGCGCAGGTCCAGTCCTTCGATCTGGTGGATGGTCACGCCGAACTTTTCACCGGCGCGCGCCAGTTCGGCGGCGCAGTCGCCATACTGAAGATTGATGAAGCTGACGCCTTCGGTTTTCAGCACCGGACCCCACTGGTCGATGGGCGAGAAATATTTGGCGCGCTTGGCCCCCAGCATCATGGAACGCCAGCACAGGCCGACTTTCCTGCCGGGCAGGGCGGCCAGCTTCTGGCGGAATTCGGCCACCCGCGCCGGGTCGGGCGTCAGGAAGGCTTCGTGGCGGAAGTCGGCCAGGGACTTGCGGCAATATTGCAGGGCGGTGCCCATCGGCGCCCAATAGTCGGGCGCATTGTCCTTGGACGCGAACGGGATCAGGCGCAGCGCCTTGTTGCCGTCCGCATCGATCAGGGTGCGGTCGTCATAGGTGTCGACCTGCGCTGCCGGATAGCTGCGCTGGAACAGCGGCACCAGGCGCGGATCGACCGCGATCTGCAGCTTGCCAGCTTCGCCGACCGCTTCCTGCATGTCTGGCAGGATGTTGGCGAACATGAATTCGTCACCCAGTCCCTGCTCGCCGACCATCAGCAGCGTCTTGCCTTCCAGCGGCTCGCCCTGCCACAGCGGCGCATCGATCATGTGATGCAGATAGGAGCGGAAGCGCTGGTCATTGCGGATTTCATAGTCGCGGAAGCCTTCTTCCAGATGGCCGGCGCCGATCAGGCAGATGGCCCGCGAATGGCTGGTTTCGCGCCGCTCGCTGGGATCGACGACCCGTTCCAGCGCCATGTCATAGGACTGCAGCGCCTCTTCCAGGCGACCCAGATGCTGATAGGCATAGCCCAGATTGTGATAGGCGCGGGCAAAGTCGGGCTGCAGCCGCGCGGCTTCCTCATAGAACACCAGGCTTTCGTCGGCGCGGCCTTCCTCGGCCAGGACCGTGGCCAGCGAATTCCACAGGATCGCCTCGTGTGGCATGCGATAAAGCGCGGCGCGCAGGGTCTCGATGCCGGTGGCCGGATCGCCCAGGTCGCACATCACGCTGCCCAGATTGTTGTAGCCCAGCGGCGAATCCGGGCAGGCGGCGATGTAAAGCTGAAACATCCTGGCCGCCCCTTCGGTCAGCTTCAGGTTCCAGGCGGTCAGCCCCAGATTGATCAGCAGCTCCGGATCTTCGGGATCGAGCTGGAAGGCCCGCTCATAGGTCACCAGCGCCTTGTGCAGATGGCCCATCCGCTCCAGCGCCATCGCCAGCACGTGAAAGGCCTTGGAATTGTCGCCATCGGCTTCGGTCGCCTTCAGTGCCCACTGGCCGGCCTTGACGATGTCGCCCTTGCGCCAGGTGCGGATGGCCCGCTTCAGCAGCACATTGGAGCGGTGGCGCGCCTTTTCGCGGGCCACCTCGCCCACCATGATTTCCAGCTTGTCGATGGCCTGCATGCGCGCATCCACGCCGGAAAGGGCGTCGATGGACTGCAGGGGCGCGGCCTTGGCCATGGGTCACTCGCGGGATGAATTGCCCGCCCATCAAAGCAATTCATGTTTAACCGCGTGTAAAGAAAACCCATCAACAGCATCAGGTCTTTGTTAACCAAACGCGCCTATCGTCTGGCGGACGAATAGCGAGAAGGGGCGTCATGCCGCTCAAACTGTCATTGAAGCCGGGCGAGAAATTCGTGCTGAACGGCGCTGTGCTTGCCAATGGCGACAAGCGCACCTCCCTGGTGATCCAGAACAAGGCCTGCGTGCTGCGCGAGAAGGACATCCTGCAGCCCGACGACGCCAATACCCCGGCGCGCCGCATCTACCTGGCCATCATGATGATGTACCTGGACGGCGAGGCCAGCGAGGAGCCGTACAACGAATTCGCCCTGCGCATGACCGAATTCATGGGCGCGATCCATACGCCGTCGATCCTGGCCTCCTGCGTGGAAATCAGCCGCGACGTGTCCCAGGGCAACTACTACAAGGCCCTGATCGCCTGCCGGAAACTGTTTGAACTTGAGCGGGAGCGCCTCAACTATGAGCCTTAATGCCTATAAAAGCGCGCAGGCCGCGACGGAAGATCCGCGGGTCACCGAATACCGCCTGTTCGGCCAGGTCACCGGCGCGCTGCTGAACGCCAAGGAAAGCAATGCGATCGGCGCCCAGCTGATCGACGCGATCGATTGGAACCGCCAGCTGTGGCGCACCCTGGCCGCCGACTGCATGGATGACCGCAACACCCTGACCCAGGAGGTGCGCGCCAAGATCATCTCGCTGTCGCTGTGGGTGTCGAAATATTCGCGCAGCGTGGCGCGCGAAAAGGCGCCGCTGGATCCCTTGATCGAAATCAACCGCACCATCATGCAGGGCCTTCAGGCGTCCTGACACTTCTTCGAGGGGCGAAACGGGCCGGTGGCGCGACATGCGCCGCCGGCCTTTTTTCTTGCCCGCCGCTCATGCCTGCGTGCGCGGCCAATTCGCCCCGACCAATGTGCCGATGGGCAAAAGATGCCTAACCGCGCGGACGGAAGGCACAAAAATAATCCAGTAAAATCAATGGTTAGACGGGTTAATGGGCTGGCACGCCGGTTGCAGTTCCCCGAGCGGGCCCAAGGCCCAAGGGCAAGCAGAATGCGCGCCCGCCACCAGTAACGGAGAATGCCAATGTCTTTTAGCGTCAACACCAACAACGGCGCGGCCATCGCGTTGCAGTATCTGAATCTGACTCAGGGTCAGCTCGACCAGACCCAGTCACATATCAATACCGGCCTGAAGGTCGCGTCGGCGAAGGATGATGGCGCAATCTATGCCATCGCCCAGAACCAGCGCGGCGACCTGGCCGGCTATCAGTCGGTTCAGGCCAGCCTGAACAACGGTTCGTCCGCCATCGACGTCGCCCTTTCGGCGGGTCAGTCGATTTCGGACCTGCTGATCCAGATGAAGCAGAAGGCGCTTTCCGCGGCTGACCCCTCGCTCGATACGGCGAGCCGTCAGGCGCTGAACGCCAACTTCACGGCCCTTCGCGACCAGATCACCACGATCGTCAAGAATGCCGTGTTCAACAACTTCAATCTGGTCGATGGTTCCACCACCAAGATTCAGGCCCTGGCATCGGCCGACGGCTCGCGCCGCGTGACCGCTGCTGCCCAGAACCTGAGCCTGTCCGGCACCATCGTGACCCTCAAGTCGACGGCGACGGTTTCGACCCAGGCGAAAGCCTCGGCGTTGATCACCACGCTTCAGACCTCGCTGACCAACGTCAACTCGGCCCTGGCCAAGCTGTCGAGCGGTGCGGCGAAGTTCTCGATCCAGTCGACCTTCACCCAGAAGCTGTCGGACACGCTGACCAGCGGTCTCGGCAATCTGGTCGATGCGAACATGGCTCAGGAAAGCGCCAAGTTGCAGGCCCTGCAGGTCAGGCAGCAGCTGGGCGTTCAGGCTCTGTCGATCGCCAACCAGGCGCCGCAGACGATCCTGTCGCTGTTCCGCTAATACCAAACCGCCCGGTCGAGGGGCATTGAAAAGGGCGATGCGAAAGCATCGCCCTTTTCTTTTGCCTGCCGCGCCGCGCCGCCACCGCCGAAGTGTTGATGGCCGTTCACCATGCGCTGTGCCGCGGCGAACCAGATTTTTCCTGCAATTCCGGTGGGTTAGGGCGCGCGCTTTTTTTGAAAAGTGGAAGGAATTGCCGTGTTGCCCGGCAATTGTTGCCGGGCCTGGGCAAATTCTGCCGGGCGGTATTTGCACCCCGGCAAAGCCCGCCGGGTCGGATTTTCCGACGCCGCTCAAAATCGATGCTTAAGCAAAACTGAATCAAAACCGGCACAAGCCTTGAAATGTGGCCCGTGGGCAAAAGGCCCAAAGAGCAATGCTCGAAACCAGAACGGAGAGACCACATGTCTTTTAGCGTCAACACCAATAACGGCGCCGCGATTGCGCTGCAGTACCTGTCGGCCACCCAGGGTCAGCTGAACCAGACCCAGTCGGCCATCAACAGCGGCTTCAAGGTTGCCAATGCCCGCGATGACGGCGCGATCTATGCGATCGCCCAGAACCAGCGCGGTCAGGTTGCCGGCTACCAGGCCGTCATGAGCTCCATCAACAATGCGACCTCCGCGGTCGACGTGGCCCTGTCTGCCGGCCAGTCGATTTCGGACCTGCTGATCCAGATGAAGCAGAAGGCCCTGTCGGCTGCCGACTCCTCGCTGGACACCGCCAGCCGCCAGGCCCTGAACGCGAACTTCACCGCCCTGCGTGACCAGATCACCACGATCGTGAAGAACGCCACCTTCAACGGCTTCAACCTGGTTGACGGTTCGACCAACAACATCACTGCCCTGGCCAGCTCCGATGGCAGCCGCCGTATCACCACGTCGGCCCAGAAGCTCAGCCTGTCGGGTACGATCGTGACGGTGAAGGGCACCTCCACGATCTCGACCCAGGCCAAGGCCTCGACCCTGGTCGCCACGATCCAGTCCTCGCTCACCAACGTCAACGCGGCCCTGGCCAAGTTGTCGGCCGGTGCGGCGAAGTTCTCGATCCAGGGCACCTTCGCCCAGAAGCTGTCCGACACCCTGACTCAGGGCATCGGCAACCTGGTCGACGCCAACATGGCGCAGGAAAGCGCCAAGTTGCAGGCCCTGCAGGTCCGTCAGCAGCTGGGTATCCAGGCGCTGTCGATCGCCAACCAGGCGCCGCAGACCGTCCTCTCCCTGTTCCGCTAAGCCGCGGCATGAACGGCGCGTCCCTTCGGGGCGCGCCGTTCACCGCCGACCGATGCCGGGAGACCGTAAGAATGCGGCTCCCGCCCCGGGGCGTAGGGAACTATTTCTGGTGGGAAAAGCAAAAGGTGCGAAGCTTCGGCTTCGCGCCTTTTGTGTTTTGAATCTTTTGTTTTGATCCCCCTCTGTCGCAACTCGGTCTGCCAAGGCAGACCCATCGTTGCGACATCTCCCCCTTTTTATGGGCTTCGCCCAAAAGGGGGAGCAGGGTCTGTGCCTGTTGCTAAATCGCGCTAACGCAGAAGCGGAAGCGGCGCGGGCCCGGCGTCAGATCGACAGGCTTGCGCGTGTCGTCCAGCCCAGCGCCGAAAGCTGCACCTGGCAGAACAGGTTACGCTGCGTGCCGGGCGGTGGCTCACTCCCAGCAGCGGCAACTGCGCGATCCACGTCGATGCGAACGCCGGTTTCAGCCGTCGCCGATCTCGGCCCAGCCTTTCGGTCATGCCCCAGCCCGAAGCTGAAGACACTAGGGGAAAGATACCAGGCGCGCCATATGTCGATAGTTCGCCCTGCCACAGGCAAAAGCGTTTCGGCCGCGCCGCCATTGGTGGTGGCAAGCGTCAATTTGGTGCAAAATCGAAAGCGTCCGGCAGCAGCGTGAAATGGCCCAGGCGCACGCCCTTAACCCAGCTTGCCCAGTCGAATGTCAGGTCGAATTCCACGCGGTGCGCATCGGCGCAAAAGCATTTGCTTGGTGATGGTGCCGCGCGGGTTTCGATGGCTCGACCGCCACATCGCCATTGCGGTGCAGCGTCTGGGCCCAGCCCAGGTCGGTGGTCTTGTGTTTCGCCCGGTGCTTCCCACACGCAGTCGCCGTGGTATACCAGTCGGCTTTGCGATGTCGTCGGCTTGGCGGCAGCCTGCCCAGTGCCGCGCGTGCCTGGCTTCTGAAATGCAGGCTGAGCGGCTGCGCCTGCGCTGCCGGTCCAGCCGGGCCGACAGTGCTGGCGTGTGATGTCGATATGGCGGTCCTGAACAAGAGGCGTTTCAGCGGCGCGGGCGCAGGCACGAAGATGCTGGCGCCCCAGCGTGCATCCGCCGCCTTCAGCCTCGCGGCGAAAACCCTCCCGCACCGCGTTTAGTCAGATGGTGCGAAAATCACTGGCCCACAGAGTGCAAAGCTCTTTCCAGTCGGCGGATGATTCATCGGCGCACATGCCGCGGTAGATGCGTTCGCAGGCGGCATTGACCGCCAGATTGTCCCGTCCCGTCACCGCCCAGCGCGCCAGATTGTATTTGCGCTGCTTCTTGACCGGCACCGGGCAGGCCGGGCTTTCCAGCATCAGGCGCTGGCCCGCGCCGGGCTGCTTCAGAAGATCCAGAACCTGGCTGGGTGCAACAAGCCGCGCGCCATCTTCGCGCACCGCCGCAAAGGCCTCGCCGATGCGCGCCCATTCCCCGCCGCTCAGCTTTTCTTCCGTTTTGAAACGGCCGGGCCGGAAATCGAACACTTCCGCGTCGCTGGCATAAAGGCACAGCGCGCGTGCGCCGTGACGGGCGCGGATGAACTGGCGCCAGGTTTCAAGCCCGGTGTCACCATGGGCCAGACGCTGCAACTGCTGAAAGGCGGCGGTGTTGGACCAGATCAGCGCGATCTCGCGCCCGTCGGGGCCCACCGCGATCTGGGGCAGAAAACCGGTTTCGCCGTCCCATTCGGGATGCTGGCTGGCGGGATTGTCGAAGTCCATGATCAGGGCGTCGAAGCCCGCATCGGCATAAAGCCCGACCAGCCCACCGGCATAGGCCTGCTCGTTGACCAGTGCGATGCGCGGACGCGCGCCCAAAAGGCGGTCATAGGCTTCAAGCCCCAGGCGCAGATTTTCGCGGGTGACGCGGGCGGGCACCAAGGGGCCGATCATCTGGCTGTAGCCCGAACCGATCAGCTCGATCTCGCCGCGCGCAATCGCGGCGCGCGCTGCATCGATCCAGGCGGGATCGCGGGCGGCGATTTCCTCCAGCGTATAGCCGCTGACTTCCACGCCCAGCGGGCCGCAGTTTTCGGCCAGCTTCAGCAGCGGCCAGTAGCAGTTGGCGATGACCGCGTCGCGTCGCTCTTCCTCGATGGAGGAAAAGGCCAGGTTCAGGTGAAAGAAGGCGAATACGGAAAATTGGGTTTCCGAATTCGTGCCTGCCACCTGAAACGGCGCATTCATGCCGTGGCGATCCGGATCATGGCCAGCGCGTCATTGGCCGCTTTCAGCGCCGCCTCGCGGCTGTCGCCGGTGGCCAGCACCATCGCCGCGCTGGGCCGCTTGTCGCCGGCGGGCGCGATGACGTCGCCGGGCCGGGCGGTGACCACGACTTCGGCGATGCCCGGCACCTGGCGGGCTTCGTCCTCGCCGGTGATGGCGGTAACGGTGCCCGGCTGGGGAAAGGCATAGCGCTGCACCACGGCGGTCTGCTGGCGCGGCATCAATTCTTCGGGCGCGACGGGTTCGCCCAGCGCCAGGCGGATGGCGGCGCCGATGAAATCCACCCCGGTGTTGAGCGGAATTTCGCGGGTACAGAAAAAGCCTCCCGACAGGCGCGCGGCCAGTTCGATCATGTAGGGCTCGCCGTCATGGACGACGACATCGCCCTTGACCGTGCCCGTGGTCACGCCCAGCGCGGATGCGGCACGGCCCACCAGCGCGCGCACCTTTTCCTGGATGTCGGTCGGCAGGTGACTGGGCAGGTCGCCGCCATTCTCGACAAAGAAAGGCGCATAGCGTTCCAGATATTCGTAATTGCGGTCCGAGAAGCCGGGCGTATAGCAGACCCCGTCCATCACGATGCTTTCGGTCGAGACCTGGGGGCCGGACAGATACTGTTCCACCATCACCCGCTCGCTGGGTGAATGGCTGCGCGCCAGCATGAAGGCGGCGGTCAGGTCGGCAACCTGGGCCACGCGCTGCACGCCACGGCTGCCGCGTGAATCCACCGGCTTGATGACCAGGTCCTGGCCGCGCGCGATGGCGATGCGCTGCAGCTCCTGCGGGGTGGAGACTTCGGTGAACCAGGGCACGGCGACCCCGGCGCTGACAAAGGCCTTCTTCATCGCCAGCTTGTCACAGGCCAGTTCGGCCACATGCACCGGCAGGCCGGGCAGGCGCAGGCGCTGGGCCACGGTGGCCGCGGTGATGGGCGCATCGGCGGCGACGCACAACACGCCGTCGATCTTGCGGATCTTGCGGTTGTAGCGTTCGGCGGCGGCGGCAGTCTCGCTGGGGCCGTAGACATCGGCGATCAGGCAGGAATCGGCAAAGGCGAAGCCAGGCGCATTGGGATCGCGGTCGGACACGACCACGGTGTGTCCCATTTCCTTGGCGCGGCGGGCGGCATCTGCCGCCTCGATGCCGCCGGAGATGATCAGCAGGGTCTTTTTGTCAGCCATCAGAAATAAAGGCCCCCGTTGACGTTCAAGGTCTGGGCGGTGACATAGCTGGCCGCGTCCGACGACAGGAAGACGACGGCATCGGCAACTTCCTGGGTCGTGCCCATGCGTTTCAGGATGATGGTCTCGGCGGCCTTCTGTACCGCCGCGTTGGCCATACCGGCGGCGGCCATGTCGGAGGCGATCAGCCCGGCGGCCACGGTGTTGGAGCGCACGCCGAACTGTGCCCCGAAACGCGCGATCACCTGGGCCAGCGAAATCAGTCCCGCCTTGGAGGCGGCATAGTGGGCGGTGCGCGGGCCGCCATACTGGCCCGAGACCGAGCCGATATGGGTGATGGCGCCGCCGCCCGCCACCTTCATCAGCGGCAGGAAGACCTGGGACACGATGAAGGGGCCTTTCAGGTTGGCGTCCAGGATCATGTCCCAGTCGTCATCGCTGATCTGGTCGAAATCGGTCGGCTTGTTGATCCCGGCATTGTTCACCAGGATGGAGATGGGGCCGAACACCTGTGCCTGTCCAGCGGCATGTTCGATGCTGGCGCGGCTGGTCACGTCCATCGGCACGGCATGGGTCTTGCGGCCCATCGCCTCGATGCGGTGGACGACGGCCTGGGCTTCGTCATGGCGCTCGCGATAGGTCAGCACCACATCGGCGCCGGCCTCGGCCAGGCCAAGGGCAATGGCTGCGCCGATACCGCGCGAGCCGCCGGTGACGACGGCATTTTTCCCGGCGAGAGAAAACCTTGAAGTCATTTGCGCTTCAACACCCGCCTGGCGGCCTCGGCGATATGGGGGGCGGCAATCTCATAGTGATGCGCCAGCTCCTCGGGCTCGCCCGACGCGCCGAACACGTCCTTCACGCCGACGAATTCCACCGGGCAGGGATGGGTGGCGGCCAGCGCCTCGGCCACCGCGCCGCCTAGCCCGCCATGGATATTGTGATCCTCGGCGGTGACGATGGCGCCGGTCTCGCGCGAACAGCGGGCAACCAGATCGGTGTCGATGGGCTTGATGGTGGCCATGTTGACGATGCGGGCCGAAATGCCGTCCGCCGCCAACAGGTCGTGCGCGGCCATCGCACGCGACACTTCGGTGCCGCAGGCGATGATGGTCAGGTCCGACCCCTCGCGGATGATCCGGCCCTTGCCGATTTCGAAGGTGTGATCTTCGCCGAACAGGCGCTGCGACGGGCTGCGGCCGGTGCGCATATAGACCGGGCCGTCAAATTCCAGCATCGCGCGGGTGGCCAGCGCCATTTCAATGGCGTCGGCGGGCGAGATCACCGTCATGCCCGGAATGGCGCGGAACGCGGCCAGGTCTTCCAGCGCCTGGGCGCTGCCGCCATCGGGGCCGACGTCCAGGCCGGGATGCGAGGCGACGATCTTGGCATTGCGCCGCGCATAGCACAGCGACAGGCGCGCCTGTTCGATGGCGCGCAGGCAGAAAACCGCAAAGGTCGTCACCACCGGCACCAGGCCGACCGCGGCCATGCCGCCGGCTGCCGCCATCATGTTCTGTTCGGCAATGCCGAACTGCACAAAACGATCGGGATGAGACTTGCGGAAGTGATGCACGCCGGTGCCGCCCGCGATATCGGCGTCCAGCACCACCACCCTGGAGAATTCGTCGGCCATGGACGACAGCGCCTTGCCGAAGGCTTCGCGCAGGGAATCGCCGTTGGAGGCAATGAGGGCCGGGGAAAGGGTCTGATCAGACATCAAGAAACTCCGCGATCTGGGCCGCATCGGCGCCCAGCGCCGTCAGGGCTTCCTCGGCCTGATCGCGCGTGAACTTCACGCTGCCGTGCCAGGTGGGAATGTTTTCCATATAGGGCACGCCCTTGCCCTTGATCGTATGGGCGATGATCAGCGAGGGGCCGCGCGCCATGTCGGCGTTCAGCCCGGCGTTGCGGAAGGCTTCCAGGATCGCGGACATGTCATGGCCGTCGATTTCCTGCACATTCCAGCCGAAAGCGCTGAATTTGGCGGCCAGCGGCTCCAGCCGCATGATGGCGTCGTTGGACGCGTCGCTCTGCAGCTTGTTGTAGTCGATCACCGCGGTCAGGCGCGACAGGCCGTGATGGGCCGCCGACATGGCCGCTTCCCACACTTCGCCTTCCTGCAACTCGCCGTCGCCCAGCATCGTATAGACGCGGGCCGGATTCTTCTGGATGCGCAGGCCCAGTGCCATGCCCACCGCCACCGAAATGCCCTGGCCCAGCGAGCCGGTGGAAGTTTCCACCCAGGGCAGGTCCAGCACATGGGGATGGCCCTGGAAGGGGCTGCCCAGCTTGCGAAGCGCCAGCGCCTCCCTGGCGTCGCAGAAGCCGAAGCGCGCGCCTGCCGCATACAGCGCCGGCGCGGCATGACCCTTGGACAGGACAAAGCGGTCGCGGCCCGGATCGGCGACGCCCTTGGGCCAGACATTCAGTTCGGCGCCGTAGAGACAGGCGAACAGGTCGGCGGACGACATCGCCCCGCCCGGATGGCCCGATCCGGCGTGAT
>JACKLF010000008.1 GCA_024236055.1 Alphaproteobacteria bacterium
TGACGGCGGTTCTCGTGGCGCTGGGCGCGGGCGGCTGCGTTCAGGGGCAGGGCGGCTATTACGGCGATCCCTATGGCGGCGGTTATTATGCCGACAGTGATTACGGCTATTGCGATGCCTATGGTTGCCCGTCCGACTACTGGAACCAGCCGGTCTATTACGGCTCGATCTACTTCAACAATGCCTGGCTGGATGGCCCCTTCTATTACCGCGACTGGGGCGGAGCGCGGCAGTATTGGGTGCATGGCGGCTGGCACAATGACAGCTGGCGCGGTGCCCGGCCCGACCGCTATCGCGAGGGCCGTTATGGCCCGGCGCTGGGGCGCGACTATTACCGGACCAATCACGTCTATCGCCAGGGCGCGCGCGACGGCAATCGCCGCGATGGCCCAGACGGGAACTATCGCGACAGAAACAATCGCGATGGGAACCGGGACCGCAATTACCGGGACCGGAACAACCAGGGCCAGAATTACCAGGGCCAGAATAACCAAGGCCAAAATAACCAAGGTCAGCCCTATCAGGGCCGCACAAACCGGGCCGGCGGCTATGGCAGCGGCAACGGCACCGGCGGACCGGCCTATCCGCCGGGAAGCCCCGCAAACGTGCCGCCGGCCGATCGCAGCCACATGTCCGCCCAGGATCGCAGGGACGCGGCGCGCGATGAAGGCCTGAGCGCTGGCGGCGTGCGCCCGCCCGGCTATGACGCGGAAGGCCGGCGCCGGCGTTAGTTCGCTCACGCGAGCCGCGCGATGCGTGGCGGCTCTGCCGCCATAGCGTCTGGCGCGCCGGGCTGTGCAGGTCTAGTGTGATCGGGTGAGGCGCGTCACGGCGCCGGGACAATGGCGACACAGATTGCCGGCCGCCTCACGGGGGAGGGCACATGTTTGTCCCGCGCACGGTCATACCGCGGTCCGTCACCACACGGCTGGTGGTGTCCTATTGCCTGTTGCTGGCGCTCCTGGGCACGGCCTTTCTGGGCGTCACCGTGCTGTCCTTCCGCTATTTCACGCGCCAGACGATCATTGAGAACCTGGCGGTGCGCGACCATGAAATCTGGACCATCGCGCAGGAGGCGCTGCACGATCCGGCGCGCCTGTCGGACCTGATCGAGCGGCGCTTCGCGCCCGAAGCGCAGAACCGCTTCATCCGCATCCGTGTCGGCGAGACGGTGATCTACCAGTCGGGCAATCCGCTGTCCGGCCATTTCGAGGCGGCGGAAGTGCCGTGGCTCAATCCGGTGGATGCGCCGCGTTCGCAGGATGTCGGCAACCTGCTGCTGTATTCGCGCGTCTATACCGCGCCGGGAATGGGGCCGATCTCGATCGCCACCGGCCAGTCCACCATGATCGCCCATGCGGTGGAGCGGCGGCTGTTCGTGCTGCTGCTGGTGGGGCTGCCGCTGCTGCTGGTGACCGCTGCGCTGGCGGGTTATCTGCTGATGCGCCGGGCGCTGACGCCGGTGGAGGTGATGGTCCGTGCTGCCCAGGCCTACACCTTCGACGATCCGCGCCAGCGCCTGCCGCTGATGGGAAGCGAGCCGCGCATCGCCGCGCTGGGCCATGCGCTGAACCGAATCCTGGACCGGCTGGATGGGGCCTACAGCCATGTCAGCCGCTTCTCTGCCGATGCGGCACATGAGCTTCGCACACCGCTGACCATGATCCGGGGCGACCTGGAACAGATCGCCGCCGGGCAGATGACGCCCGACGAGGCCGCGCGCGCACTGAATGCGGCCGCTGCCGAACTGGACCGGCTGGGCGCGACGGTGGACAGCCTGATCGCCCTGTCGCGGCTGGAGGGACTGTGGAGCCGGCGCCGGCATGGTCCGGTCGATCTGTCGGCGCTGGCCGATGCCGCGGTGGCGGGGCGGACCGCCGAGGCGCAGGCGCGCGCAATTGCCTTGGACCGCGCGGCGTCGCCGCCGGTCATGGTGACGGGGGACGGCGAGCAACTGACGCAGGTGATCGACCGGCTGCTGGACAATGCCCTGAAGTTCACACCGGAGGGCGGGCATGTGACGGTGGAAACCGGCGTGGAGGCCGGCATGGCTTTTGTCGCGGTGGAGGATACCGGTGTCGGAATCGATCCGCGCCACCATGAGCGGGTGTTCGATCGCTTTTACCGGGCCGGGCCGCGTGATGGCGGCCCTGACAAGGGCCCCGGGCTGGGGCTGTCCATTGTAAGGGCCGTGGCCCAGGCCCATGGCGGGCGTGCCAGCCTGCGCTCGGTGCCCGACCTGGGCAGCATCTTCCGGGTCGACCTGCCGCTGGCCGGACAGGGGGCCGTGCCGCCCGATTTTTCCCGCCAACTGCCGCAGGTGCCCTGGTCAGGCGGCCTTTAGGCCGTCTGACCACACCAAAGGACCAGGCGGCCTTTAGGCCGTCTGACCACAGCCAAAGGCCGGAATTCCGCAGTTTTGGCCGGATTCATCATGGTTAACCGCTTGTCAACGCACGGCAGGCAGAATCGCGGCATGACCAAGATCACAGCCATGACCAAAGTGCTGCTGACCCTGTCGGCTTTCTTCGTCTGCGCCACGCTGGGGGCGGGCCTGGCCCTGTTCACCGGCTGGCCGGTCGCCATCCTGTCCGGGGTGGTGTCGTTCCTGGCCGTGCAGCAGATCGGCGCGGCCTGGAGCCGGCGCCGCGACAAGCGGAGCACGGCGCGGGAACTGGCCCATCTGCGCAACATGGCGCTGGAATTCGAATCCGGCCTGACGGATGCGCGCGGACGGATCGACCGGCTGTCGGGCCTGATCGAGGAACGCACCGACGCCCAGGGCCGCAAGATCGTGGCCGAGCTGCAGGTGCTGGAAAGCCTGATGCGTGACTTTGCCGGCAAGGTTTCGAAAAGCGCCGCGCAAGTCGAGCGCCCGCCGATGCCGGCCCAGCGCGGTCCGGCCTCGGCCTATGCCGCCTCGATGGGTGCGCCGAAAGAATTGCTGGAGACCATTCGCGCCAGCCTGGAAGAGAACCGCGTCGATCTTTACCTGCAGCCCATCGTCAGCCTGCCCCAGCGCAAGCTGCGCTTCTATGAGGCGCTGTCGCGGCTGCGTTCGGCCGATGGCACGGTGATCATGCCGGCCCAGTACATCAAGGTCGCCGCGGGCGCCGGGCTGATGAGCGTGGTCGACAATCTCCTGCTGTTCCGCTGCGTGCAGATCGTGCGCCGCCTGACCCAGAAGAGCCGCGAAATCGGCATTTTCTGCAACATCTCCGGCGAGACGCTGGGCGATGTGGAGTTCTTCCCGCAATTCGTGGACTACATGCAGGCCAACCAGGACCTGTCGAGCCAGATCATTTTCGAGTTCGACCAGGATGCGGTGCTGGCCGCCGGCGCGGTGGGCGAGGAAAATCTCGCGCGCCTGGCCGCGCTGGGCTTTGCCCTGTCGATGGATCACGTCCAGACGCTGGCGCTGGATTTCATGCGCCTGAAGACGCTGGGCTTCCGCTATCTGAAGGTGCGTGCCGCCACGCTGACGGGCGGCATGTCGGGGGCCAAGTCGTCGGTCGCCGCCGAGGATTTCAAGCGCCTTCTGGCCCGTCACGGCATGAACCTGATTGCCGAGCGGGTGGAGGACGAAAAGACCGTGGTCCAGTTGCTGGACTATGCGGTGGACTATGCCCAGGGCTATCTGTTCGGCGAGCCGCGCGCGGTGCGCGAGGACACGCTGCGCAATGTCGGCGCCCGCGAGGGGATGGATCGCGGCGCGGCCCCGGTGATTCCGCTGCGCCGGGCCGGCTGAGCGCCCCGAACCGCCCCTGTGATTATGCCGGGCAGCTTCGCTAAAGGGTGCGGCGATGTCGCTCCCGCCCTCCCTTCGCCTGATCCACGGCCTGTCCGAGATCGCCCCCGGCCATGACGCGCTGATCTGCGACGTGTGGGGGGTGATCCATGACGGCGCCCGCCACCATCCCCAGGCCGCCGAGGCGCTGGCCAATTTCCGCCGCCATCACGGTCCGGTGATCCTTTTGACCAATGCCCCGCGCGTGCCCGCCGAAGTGGCGGCACAGTGCGCCGGTTTCGGGGTTCCGGCGGATTGTTATGACGCCATCGTGTCATCCGGCGGGGCGGCGCGCGCCGAGCTGGAGCGGCGGGTCGCGGCGCTGTCCGGGGCTTCTGAAACATTGCCGGTTTATTACATCGGCCCCGATCGCGACCTTCCCATGCTGGAAGGGCTGGCAGTGCGGCGTACTGGCATCGCCGATGCCGCCGTGGCGCTGGCCATCGGCCTGGTGGACGACATGACCGAAACCCCGGACGATTATGCGGACCGGCTGGCGGCGATGCGGGCGAAAAACCTGGTCATGCTGTGCGCCAACCCCGATCTTGTGGTGCATCGGGGCCCGCGCCTGGTCTATTGCGCGGGCGCGCTGGCCAAGGCGTACGCGGAACTGGGCGGGCCGGTGATCTATTACGGCAAGCCGCACCGGCCTGTTTACGAGGCGGCGCTGGCGGCGGCGGGCGCGGTTCTGGGCCATGCGCCCAGGGCGCCGCTGGCGGTGGGCGACGGCCTGCTGACCGATGTGAAGGGTGCGAACGGGGCGGGGCTTCCCGTATTGTTCATCGCCGATGGGGTGCACGGCGAAGAGGTGGCGCCGTTCCGCCAGGATCATCTGGCTGAGGTTCTGCGCCGCTATGGGGTTGGCGCGGACTGGGCCGTGCCGGCGCTGGTCTGGCAGGGACGGCCGCAAGAGGGGGGAGCAGAGGGGTGACATATTATCTGGACGAAATCGCCGTGGGGCAGAGCGAGAGCATCAGCCGCACCGTGACCGACCGCGATGTGCAACTGTTCGGGGAATCCACCGGCGACATGAACCCGATCCATTTCGACGAGGCGGTGGCGCGCAAGTCGATCTTTCGCGGCCGCGTGGCGCATGGTGCGCTGTCGATCGGTTTTGTCTCGGCCCTGCTTGGCACGAAGATACCGGGCGAGGGCTCGATCTTCCTGTCCGCCACCATCGCCTTCAAGACGCCGGTGCGCATCGGTGACACGGTTGTGACCCAGGCCACGGTCGCGGCCGTAGAAGGGCGCGAGGCGGTGATGGAGTGTGTGTGCAAGGTGGATGACAGGCTGGTCCTGGAAGCGATGGCGCGGGTGCTGGTTCCGCGCCGGCCCGTGGCGAAGGCGCCCGCAGCGGGGACGGAGACGGCCTGACCCATGCGTATCCTGCGTCATTTTGCGGATGTGCCCCCGGCCCTTAAGGGGGCGGTGGTGGCGATCGGCAATTTCGACGGCGTGCATCTGGGCCATCGCGCCCTGATCCAGGAAGCGGCCGCCCAGGCCCGGGCGCTGGATGCGCCGCTGGCGGTGCTGTCCTTCGAGCCGCATCCGCAGGAATATTTCCGTCCTTCACCTGAGTGCTTCCGGCTGACACCGCTTCGGGTCAAGGCGCGGCTGTTGGCCGAACTGGGCGTGGACGGGCTGTTCGCGCTGCCCTTCGATGCGGAGATGGCGCGGCGCAGCCCGATGGATTTCGTGCAGGAGGTTCTGCTGGACGGGCTGGGCGTGAAGGGCGTGGTGGTGGGCCGCGACTTCGAGTTCGGCAAGGGCCGTGCCGGCAACCTGACCACGCTGTCCTATGCCGGCGCGATGGAAGGCTTTTCGGTCACGCCTTTCGACACCGTTCTGACGCTGGAACAGGAAGGGGCGGGCGGCGAGAAGATTTCCTCGACCCGCATCCGGACCCTGCTCAAGGAGGCCAGGCCGGAAGACGCGGCGCGTCTTCTGGGCCGCTGGTGGGCGATCGAGGCACGGGTCGAGCATGGCGATGCACGCGGCCGCCAGATGGGCTTTCCCACCGCCAACATGCATCTGAGCCACTGCCTGGCCCCGGCCTTCGGGGTCTATGCGGTGATGGTCTCGATCATGGACAATGACCAGGTGGTGGCGCGCCATGCCGGTGTGGCCAATTTCGGCATCCGGCCCATGTACCGGACCCAGGTGCCGCTGCTGGAGACCCATCTGTTCGATTTCGACGGCGACCTGTACGGCCAGTATCTGTCGGTGGAGCTGGTGCGCTGGCTGCGGCCCGAGGCCAAATTCCCCGACCTGGATGCCCTGATCGCCCAGATCGGGGCGGATGCCGCCCAGGCGCGGGCGATTCTGGCCGAAATTCCCGAGCCTTGACCCTTCGCCGCCGGGCCCGTCCCGGCTTTTCGCGGCCCGGCTTCGGTTTGCTTGGCTGGCGACCCCACGCCTGTTAGAAGCGTCCGCCCATGCCCGACCAACCCGAAAAAACCAGCCAAAGCCCGGATTACCGGGCGACCCTGTTCCTGCCCGCCACCGGCTTTCCCATGAAGGCGGGCCTGCCGGAGGCCGAGCCGCGCTGGCTGGCCCGGTGGGCCGAGATGGACCTGTATGGAAAGCTGCGGGCCAAGGCCAAGGGCCGGGAGAAATTCATCCTGCATGACGGGCCGATCTATGCGAATGGCGACATCCATTCGGGCACCGGGCTGGAACCATACTCCTAAGGATTTCCGTGGTGCGCAGTCAGGGCATGCTGGGCAAGCGACGCGCCCTGTGCCCGGCTGGGACTGTCACGGCCTGCCCATCGAATGGAAGGTGGAAGAGCAGTTCCGCGCCCAGGGCGGTCCAGATGAGATCCGAAGGACGAGCTGCGCCGGCGAAATGCCGCGACTTCTGCCGCTCATACTGGCTGAACGTGCAGCGCGCGCAGATCCAGCGGCTGGGGCAGATTGGCGATTTCGCCCATCCCTATACCACCATGAACTTCAAGGCCGAGGCGGTGATCGCGCGCGAGGCGATGAAGTTCGTGGAGAACGGTCTTCTGTATCGCGGCTTCCGCCCGGTGATGTGGTCGCCGGTGGAAAAGACCGCGCTGGCCGATGCCGAGGTCGAGTATCACGAGAAGACCAGCCCCACGATCCATGTGAAATTCCCGCTTGCGAAGGGCGCCGATCTGCCCGCGCACAGCTTCATCGTGATCTGGACCACCACGCCCTGGACCATTCCGGGCAACCGGGCCATCGCTTTTTCGCCGGACATTTCCTATGGCCTGTACCAGGTGGCCGATGCGGCGGGCGAAAGCCTGGCGCGCACCGGCGAGAACCTGCTTTTGGCCGACACGCTGGCCGAGCAGGTGGCCAAGCACGCCAAGGCGGTGCTGAGCTGGGTGCGCACGGTGACGGCGGACGAGCTGAAGACGCTGGTGGCGGCGCACCCCTTCCGCAGCCTGGGCTATGATTTCGAGGTGCCGGTGCTGGCCGGCGCGCATGTCACCGCCGATACCGGCACCGGCTTTGTCCATACCGCGCCGGGCCATGGCGAGGACGACTTCGAACTGATGCTGTCGGTCTATCCCGACTATGCGCGCACCAATCCGGACGCCTTCAACATCGTGCTGCCGGACGGCAGCTATGCGCCGCAGGTGCCATTTCGCCGGCAAGTGCATCCTGACGCCCGGAGGGCAAGGACGGCGACGCCAATGGCGCGGTGATCAAGGAGCTGATCGCGCACGGCAAGCTGTTGGCCTTAGGGCAGCCTGCGCCATTCCTATCCGCATAGCTGGCGGTCCAAGGCGCCGGTGATCTTCCGCGCCACGCCGCAATGGTTCGTGGCGATCGACAAGCCCTTTATGGGTGGCAAGACGCTGCGCGAACTGGCGCTGAAGGCGATCGACGAGACGCAGTTCTATCCGCCGCAGGGCAAGAACCGCATCGGCTCGATGGTGGAAGGCCGGACCTGACTGGTGCTGTCGCGCCAGCGCTCTGGGGCGTGCGCTGGCGATCTTCGGGAAAAGGCGAGCAGGAAGGTTCTGAACGATCCGGCCGTGTTCGACCGCATCACCGCCGCCTTCGAGGCGGAAGGGGCGGACGTTTGGTTCACCTCGCCGCCGGAACGATTCCTGGGCGAGGGCGCGATCCGGCCGATTACGAGCAGGTCAGCGACATTCTGGATGTGTGGTTCGATCCGGCTCCGACCGGCATGTCTTTGTCGTGGAAAATCCCATCGACCCCAACTGGCCCCAGGTTGAACGGGCCTATTATGTATCTGGAAGGCAGCGACCAGCATCGCGGCTGGTTCCAGTCGTCGCTGCTGGAGGGTGCTAGGCACGATGGGCCATGCGCCCTATCGCAGTGTGCTGACCGCGCGCCGAACGGACGCATCAGGGCTGGACCATCATCGAGCCAATGTCGATTCTACTCGCCGGTTGCGCAGCACCATCCGCTTCATGCTGGCCAGCCTGGACGGCCTCGGGCCAGGCACTGTCGACGTGGATCAGATGCGGAGCTGGAGCGCTAACATGCTGGCGCAACTTTTGGCCGAGTTGAACGGCATCGTGCCAGGCCTAGCCGCGTTCCGGTGCCAGCGGAGCAGCACCCCTGTTCAATTTCGCACCAGCGACCTGTCGGCTTTCTATTTCGACATCCGCAAGGATGCGCTCTTACTACGACGCGGCCATTGCCGCGCCGCCGCGCCACGCCCGCACGGTGATCGACACGATCTTCCACTGCATCGTCACCTGGTATGCGCCGATCCTGTGCTTCACCATGGAAGAGGCCTGGACGACCCGCTTCCCCGGCGAGGAGTCCAGCGTGCATCTGCAGGACTTTTACGCGGTGCTGGAAGGCTGGGCCGATGCCGCGCTGGTCGAGAAGTGGAAGCGCATCCGCGAGCTGCGCAAGGCCGTCACCGGCGCGCTGGAATTGAAGCGGGCCGAGAAGATGATCGGCGCGTCGCTGGAAGCCGCCGTCAAGCTGCAACTGAGCGATCCCGCCGACCTGGCGCTGTTCGATGGTCTCGACCTGGCGGAAATCGCCATCACCTCCACCGCCGCGGTGGCGCTGGCCGAGGCCGATGCGCCGCCCGGCCTGGCCGAAGTCACCATCGCCCATGCCGAGGGCGAAAAATGCGCCCGCTGCTGGCAGGTGCTGGAAGAAGTCGCGGGCCGTGACAGCCATCTTTGCAACCGCTGCACCGAGGCCGTTGGCCAGCTGGAGCCGGCATGAAGCGCTTCCTGGACAGGCTGGACCCGCGCGAGGTGGGGCTGATCGCCGCTGCGGTGGCGCTGGTCGCTGACCAGGGTTCCAAGCTGTTCATGCTCTATGGCCTGGGCTTTGTGCAGATGGCCCCGCGCGAGGCCATTCCGGTCTTGCCCTTTTTTAATCTGGTCATGGTGTGGAACCGGGGCATTTCCTATGGGCTTTTCCCGGCTTCCGGCCCGCTGAGCACCGCCCTGCTGGTCGGGGTTTCGCTGGGCGCGGTGGTGGGTTTGACCTGGTGGCTGTGGGGTTCGACCAGCCGGGCGCTGACCGCGGGCTTCGGCCTGATCATCGGCGGGGCGCTGGGAAACCTGATCGACAGGTTGCTTTACGGAAAGGTGGCCGACTTTTTCCACTTTTACGGTTTCGGCTATGATTGGTATGTCTTCAATATCGCCGATCTGGCCATTACCCTGGGTGCGGTGGCGATCATATATGATGTGCTCAAGCCCGAGCATGCCCCTGCCGACGAGACGGCGCAGGGGACGCAGAACAGGTCTTCCAGCGATGAAGGCCAAGAGGTGTGAGATGAAACGATTGCCGGTGCTTGTCATGCCCGCACTGCTGTGCCTGCCGCTGGCGGCCGGCTGCGGCGACCTGCGCGAGGCGGCGGGCCTGACCAAGAAGTCGCCCGACGAATTCGCCGTCACCACCAAGGCGCCGCTTGTCGTGCCGCCGGATTTCAACCTGCGCCCGCCGTCGCCCGGCGCGCCGCCGACCAACCAGGCCGATCCGTCGACCAGCGCGCAGATCGCGCTGTTCTCCCAGCAGGACCCGCAGACCATCGCGCGCAACATGACCGGCAATTATTCCATGGCCGAGAAGCTGCTGCTGGCCAATGCCGGTGCGCAGAACGCCGATCCGGGTGTGCGTAACAAGCTGCAGTCGGATGTGCGCGCCATGCAGGCCGCCGACACCAGCTTCACCGACCGTGTGCTGGGCGCGTCGCCCACCCCCTATACCGGCCAGCCGGTGAACGCGGATTCCGAGATCGGCAAGCGCACCAGCACCCGCAAGCAGGCCCCGGAACCCAAAAAAGAGAGCGGCGGCTGGTTTGACTGGTTCTAAGGGGTTTTTGACGGCGCTTCTTCTGCTGTTGCTGGCCGGTCCGGCGGCGGCCCCGGCCACGGCGCAATCAGATGATGGGCGCGCGGCGCCCGACACCTTCCAGTTCGCCCTGGCCAACGGCATGCAGGTCCTGGTGATCCCCGATCACCGCGCCCCCGTCGTCACCCAGATGCTGTGGTTCAAGGTCGGCGGCATGGACGATCCGCCGGGCCTGTCTGGCCTGGCGCATTTCTTCGAGCACATGATGTTCCGGGGCACCAAGTCGGTGCCGGGTGACCAGTTCTCCCAGATCATTGCCAAGAATGGCGGCGAGAACAACGCCTTCACCACCCATGACTACACCGCCTTTTATGAGCAGATCGCCAAGGACCGGCTGGGCCTGGCGATGCGGCTGGAAGCGGACCGGCTGCACAACCTGAACCTGACCGACGCCACGGTGGGGCCCGAGCGCGACGTGGTGATGGAAGAGCGGCGCATGCGGGTGGACAACGATCCCCAGTCGCTGACCAACGAGCAGATGGAAGCGGCGCTGCACCTGTCGCACCCCTATGGCCGGCCGGTGATCGGCTGGATGGACGAGATAAGGCGCATCGACCGGGTCTCGGCCCAGGACTTCTATGACCACCATTACGCGCCCAACAACTGCATCCTGGTGATCGCCGGCGACGTCACGCCGGAGGAAATCCGCAGCATGGCGCAGCAGTATTACGGTGCGGTGCCCGCGCGCCAGCTTCAGCCGCGCGCCGAATTCGCCGAGCCGCCGCGGCTGGCCGAAACCCGCATGACCATCGTGCGGCCCGATGCCAAGGTGCCAGTGCTGAGCCGCATCTATCGCGTGCCCTCCTATGCCACGGGCACGCCGGGCCAGGCCGAGGCGCTGGAGGTGTACGGCCAGGAACTGGGCGGCGATCAGACCTCGATCCTCTATCGCGTGCTGGTGGAGCAGAAGAAGCTGGCGACCGATGCAGGCGCCAGCTACGACGGCATGGCGCGCGATGCCGGGGAATTTTCGGTCTATGCGGTGCCGCGCCCCGGCGTGTCGCTTGAGGCGCTGGAAAAGGCGATGGATCAGATTCTGGCAGCCCAGGCGGCGCATCCGCCCGGCGCGGCCGACCTGACACGGGCCAAGACACAGTTGGTGGCCGCCACCACCTATCGCCGCGACAGCCAGTATGCGATGGCGTCGGCCTATGGCCAGGCGCTGGCGATCGGGCTGACCGTCAATGATGTCGAGCAATGGCCCGAGCGCATCGGCAAGGTCAGCGCCGGCGCGGTCAAGGCCGCCGCCGCCAGCCTTGACCCGAAGAACGCGGTCAATGCCTATCTGATGCCGGGGCGCGCGAAATGATGCGCCGTCTCTCAGCCTTTTTCGCGGCGATACTGGTTGCCGGCATGGCGTGGACGGCGCCGGCGGCGGCCGCCGACATCAAGCCGATCGACCTGGGCAAGAAGGTCGAAGTGTGGTTCGCCGAGGACCACACCGTGCCGATCGTTTCCTTCAACATCTCGATGCCGGCGGGCAGCGCCTATGACCCGGCGGGCAAGGCGGGTCTGGCGACCTTTGCCGCCTCGCTGATGGACGAGGGCGCGGGCAACCTGAATTCCAAGGCGTTCCATGAGGCGCTGGCCGACCGCGCCATCCGCTTTTCCGCCCGCACCGACCGCGACTGGCTGGTGATCTCGGTCACCAGCCTGACCAGGAACGTGCCCGAGGCGATGCGCCTGTTGCAGATGGCGCTGACCAGGCCGCGCTTCGACGCCGATGCGGTGACGCGGGTGCGCGCCCAGTTCATCCAGTCGCTGGAGCAGGAACAGGCCGAGCCGGACCGCATGGCGGCGCGCACCTTCATGCGCGATTTCTTCAATGGCCATCCTTACGGGCATTCCACCATCGGCAACATCGCCGACATCAAGGCGATATCCGTCCAGGACATTCGCGACTTCGCCAAGGCGCACTGGGTCAAGAGCGGGATGAAGATCGCGGTGGCCGGCGACATCACCCAGGCCGATGCCGCCAAACTGTTGGGCAGCACCTTCCTGCCGGTGTCGGGCGCCTCGGTCCCGGCCGAGCGCAATGTGGGCAAGCTGGGCCGGCCCGGCGTGCATGTTGTGCCCATGCCCGTGCCCCAGGCAACGGCGGTGTTCGGCCTGCCGGGCATCATGCGCCAGGACCCGGATTTCATTCCCGGCTATGTCGCCAATTACATCCTGGGTGGTGGCGGCTTTTCCTCGCGCCTGATGACGGAAGTGCGCGAGAAGCGCGGCCTGACCTATGGCGTGTCCACCTCGCTGAGTTCGATGAACAAGGCCAGCGTGATGGTGGGCAGTGTCGCCACCCGCGCCGATGCGGTGCGCCAGACGGTGCAGGTGGTGCGCGAGACGATGGCGAAGTTCGCCCAGGACGGGCCGACCCAGCAGGAGCTGGATGATGCCAAGACCTATCTGACCGGGTCTTTCCCGCTGGCCTTTGCCTCCAACAGCGGCACGGCGACCCAGATGGGCGCCTTCCAGCGGCAGAACCTGGATATCGGCTATATCGCGCGGCGCAACGGGCTGATCAACGCGGTCACATTGTCCGACGTGAAACGCGTGGCCAAGCGGCTGTTCGATCCGGCCAGGATGACGGTGGTGATCGGCGGCTCGCCGGTCGATGCGGGCAAGGCGCCGGTGCAGGGCAAGCCGCCGGTGCGTCCTGCGCCGGAGAAACCGGGCATGCCGCCCAAGCCTGTGGACAAGCCGGCGCCCGGACCTGTCACACAGCCGTCACCGGCGACGGCGCCCGCCAAAAGCCCCTGAAAAAGCACAATCGGGGGCAGTTTTGCCCTGACGCCTGTCGGAATCAGTGGCAGGGTATCGGGGCGATCCGAAACCCTCTGCCACCCGAGTGATGCCATGGCCAATTCGCCTTTTTCCGTTTCGCTGGATCTTGCGCTTTCGGGCGCCGGTGCCCCGCCCGCTGCCGCCTATGACGCGGCGCTGGCGGCCAGCGCCAGTGCGCTGGACTGGCTGCGCGAACAGAAGAAGTCGGGCGGCCTGGAGCTGCTGGGCATTCCCGCGCGCACCGACGACCTGAAGGCGGCGACAAAGCAGGCCGCAGCATTGAAGGGTTTTTCCACCGTGGCGGTGCTGGGCATCGGCGGTTCCAGCCTGGGCGGTCAGGCGCTGACGGCGCTGCGCAAGGTGCAAAAGCCCTTTGTCGAGTTTCATGACAACCCCGATCCGTTTGCGTGGGCCGCGGCGCTGAAGCGCTTCGACCTGAAGAAGACGCACTTCATCGCGATCTCGAAGTCGGGCGGCACCGCCGAGACGCTGATGCAGGCGCTGACCGCCGCCGAGGCTTTGGAAAAGGCGGGCGTGAAAAAGCTGAAGAAGCATTTCACCATCGTCACCGAGCCCCATGCCAGCCCGCTGGCCGATTTCGCCGACAGCATCGGCGCGGTGAAGCTGGATCATCCGCTGGGCGTGGGCGGGCGTTATTCTGTGCTGACCATGGTGGGCATCGTGCCCGCGCTGGCGATGGGGCTGAACGTCAAACAGCTTCGTGCAGGTGCGGCGGCGGCGCTGGACCAGGTGCTGAAGGCGAAAAAGCCCGCCGATGCGCCCGCCGCGGTTGGGGCGGCGTTGCACAAGGCGCTGGCCGATCAGGGTAAGCTGGCCACCACCATCCTGTGGCCCTATGCGGACGCGCTGGCAGTGTTCGGCGGCTGGTGGCGTCAGCTTTGGGCCGAGAGCCTGGGCAAGGACGGGCAGGGATCGACGCCCGTGTCGGTGCTGGGGCCGGTGGACCAGCACAGCCAGTTGCAGCTTTTCCGCGACGGGCCGGGCAATGCGCTGTTCACGCTGATGCAGGTGGCGACGAAGGGCAAGGGCCTGACCGCGCCGAAGGGGCGGGCCAAGAAGCTGGGGCTGGATTACCTGGCCGGGCGCAAGATGGGCGATCTGGTCGATGCCGAATGCCGCGCAACCGCCCAGACCCTGTTCAAGAACGGCCGCCCGGTGCGGGTGATCCATCTGGAAAAGGTCGATGAATTCCACATGGGCGCGTTGATGATGCATTTCATGCTGGAGACGATCGTCATGGGCAGGCTGATGGGCGTGGACCCGTTCGACCAGCCCGGCGTGGAAGAGGGCAAGGTGCTGGCAAGGCAGTATCTGGCTGAGGGCTGATGGCGATCAGGCGGCTTAGCGAGGGGACCGTCAACCGCATCGCCGCCGGCGAGGTGGTGGAACGTCCGGCCGCGGCGGCCAAGGAGCTGATCGAGAACGCCATCGATGCCGGGGCGACGCGCATTGCGGTCACCGCAACGGGCGGCGGGGCCGAACTGCTGCTGGTCGAGGATGACGGCATTGGCATGCGGGCGGATGACCTGTCCCTGGCAATTGAGCGGCATGCCACTTCCAAGCTGCCGGTTTTGCAGGGCGAGGACGATCTTTCGCATATCGTGACCATGGGTTTTCGCGGCGAGGCGTTGCCCAGTATCGGCGCGGTGGCGCGCCTGTCGCTGACCAGCCGCATGGCCGCCAGCGAGGCGGCCGAGATCAGGGTCGATGGCGGCAAGGTCAGCGGGCCGATGCCGGCCGCCTTCCTGGCCGCCGGCCAGCACGGCACGCGCGCGGAGGTGCGCGAGCTGTTCTATGCCACGCCCGCGCGGCTGAAATTCCTGAAAAGCACGCGCTCGGAAGACCTGGCGATGACCGACATGGTCAAGCGGCTGGCGATGGCGCGGCCCGATATCGGCTTTTCGCTGACGCTGGATGGGCGGCGGGTACTGGACCTGCCCATCGAGCCCGATCTGATGGATGGCCGGCTGCCGCGCCTGGCCAAGATCATGGGCCGCGATTTCGGCGACAATGCCGTGACGGTGGATGCGATGCGCGAGGGGGTGCAGCTGAGCGGCCATGCCGGTTTGCCGACCTACAACCGCGCCAATGCGGCGATGCAGTTCCTGTTCGTCAATGGCCGCCCGGTGAAGGACAAGCTGCTGGTGGGGGCGGTGCGCGGCGCGTATGCCGATTTCCTGGCGCGCGACCGCCATCCGGCGCTGGCGCTGTTCATCGACTGCGATCCGGCCTTCGTGGATGTGAATGTGCATCCGGCCAAGACCGAGGTGCGCTTCCGCGATGCCGGGCTGGTGCGCGGGCTGATCGTGGGGGCGCTGAAACAGGCGCTGGCGGGTGCGGGGCAGCGGGCCTCGACCACCGTGGCGGGAGCGGCGCTGCATGCGCTCAGGCCGGGGATGGGGCCGGGGGCTGGGCCGTCGGCTTTTCAGCGCCAGTCCCCCAATTTTCAGGTGCCGGATTTCGTGCCGGCCGCGCCGTCACAGTTCGGCGGACCGGTTGCGGCGGGTTCGGTTTATGCGCGCGAGCCCGCACCGCTGTTCTCCGGCAACCAGGCGCTGTCGGTGCGGATGGAGGCCGAGCCCGTGCCTGCCGCGCAGCCGCAGCCAGACCTGCCATTGGGGGTTGCGCGGGCGCAACTGCACGAGACCTATGTCGTGGCCCAGACCGCCGACGGCATCGTCATCGTAGACCAGCATGCCGCACATGAACGGCTGGTCTATGAGCGGATGAAGACTGCGCTGGCAAAGGGCGCGGTGGCGCGCCAGCCGCTGTTGATCCCCGAAGTGGTGGACCTGGACCCCAGCGAGGTCACCCGCGTGATGGGCCGCGCCGTAGAGCTGGCCGAGCTCGGCCTGGTGGTGGAGGAATTCGGCCCCGATGCGGTGGTGGTGCGCGAAGTGCCCGCCATGCTGGGCAAGCTGGATGTGAAGGGGCTGGTGCGCGATCTGGCCGACGACATCGCCGAGACCGGCAAGGCGCTGTCGCTGAAGGAGCGGCTGGAGGCGGTGTCGGGCACGCTGGCCTGTCACATGAGCGTGCGCGCGGGCCGCCGGTTGAATGCCGAGGAGATGAATGCGCTGCTGCGCGAGATGGAGGCGACGCCCCATTCGGGCCAGTGCAATCACGGCCGCCCGACCTATGTCGAGTTGAAGCTGGCCGATATCGAGCGGCTGTTCGGGCGGCGCTAGGCGAAAGTCAGGAACGTGACTTTGGTTTCGCCATAGTCGCGGGTGTCGGCCACCGAAAAGCCCGGCGCGTCGAATGTCTCCTTGGCGTCGGTTTCCACCACCGCCAGTGCGCCGGGTTTGAGCCAGCCGCCGTCCTTGAGGCTTTTGAGGCAGGGCGCGACCAGGTCCTTGTGATAGGGCGGGTCGAGGAACACCAGGTCGAAGGGACCGCCGCTGCCGCTGTTCATCGGGCCCAGGTCAGTGGCGTCGCGGCGCCAGATCTTGGTGACGCCGGTCAGGCCCAGCCCCTCGACATTCTCGCGCACCAGGGCGCGGCTGTCGGCGCTGTCATCCACGAACAGGCAGAAGCGGGCACCGTGGCTGATCGCCTCGATCCCCAAAGCGCCGGTGCCGGCGAACAGGTCGGCCACCGCCGCCCCTTCCAGGGTGAAACCGGCCCCAAAATCGCGGTGCATCAGCATGTTGAAGATGGCCTGGCGGGTGCGGTCGGAGGTAGGGCGTACCCGCATGTCGGCTGGTGCGACAAGCCGCCGTCCCCGTAATGTGCCGCCTGTAATTCGCATGGACGCATCCCGTTTCCACATTGGCCGATTGTATGTTCCCAACCGGGGTAACCGTCTGCCAGAATTGGCGAATAGCACAGGGAAACGGTATTAGGGCAGGGTGATGAAGCGCTTTGTGTTCCTTTTGGCCCTGCTTGCGGGCGCCGCCGCGGCTCTGGCCCCCGCCATTGGCCCCGCATGGGCCCAGGGCATGCGCGTCCATGCCCGGCTGGTGGCCGAGGACCGCGCCATCGCGCCGGGCGGCACCACCACCGTGGCGCTGGTCGAGGATATCGCCGAGGGCTGGCATACCTATTGGAAGAACCCCGGCGATGCCGGCGCGCCCACGCGCATCCAGTGGACCCTGCCGGATGGATGGTCGGCCGGCGACATCCAGTGGCCGCGGCCCAAGCGCCTGCCGGTCGGCCCGCTGATGGACTATGGCTATGAGGGCAAGCTGTGGCTGCCGGTGACAATCACCGCGCCCGCCGATGCCAGGCCCGGCGACACGGTCACCTTGCGCGCCCATGCCAGCTGGCTGGTCTGCTCCAACATCTGCATTCCCGAAAGCAGCGACCTGGTTCTGGACCTGCCGGTGGGCACGCCGTCGCCCGATCCGGCGGTGGCGGGCGATTTCGCCGCCGCGCGCGCACTGATGCCGGTGGCTTCGCCCTGGAAGGCGACGTATGCGCTGGACGATCAGGGCAAGGCGCTGGACCTGTATGTCGAAGCGTCCAGCCTGGTTGCCGCCCATCCGGTCAGCGCCGATTTCTTCCCTGCCGAATCCGGCACGATCAGCAATCCCGCGCCCCAGCGCACCGGCTATGCCGAAGGCGGGCTGGTGCTGCGGCTTGTGCCGTCGGACCAATTCACCGGAGACAAGACCAAGGGTCCGCTGAACGGGCTTCTGGTGCTGACATCGAGCGACGGGTCGACCCAGGCGCTGGAGGTCAGTGCACCGCCCGGTGCGGTGCCGCCCGCCACGTTCACGCAGGCGCCCGCCGCGACCGGCGACCTGTCGCTGTGGGCGGCGATGGCTTTTGCGCTGCTGGGCGGGCTGATCCTGAACGTCATGCCCTGCGTGCTGCCCATCCTGGCGATGAAGGCGCTGGCGGTGGCGCGCCACGGCGCGCATGGCCGCGTCGAGAGCTTTGCCTATAGCGCGGGTGCGGTGATCAGCTTTGCCGCGCTGGGGCTTGCCATCCTGCTCTTGCGCGAGGGCGGATCGGCGGTGGGCTGGGGCTTTCAGCTGCAGAGCCCGGTCGCGGTGGCGGGCTTTGCGCTCCTGGTCTTTGCCGTGGGGCTGAATCTTTCGGGCGTGTTCGAAGTCGGCTCCATCACCGCGGGCGAAAGCCTGACGCACAAGAGCGGGCTGACGGGCGCTTTCTTCACCGGCGTGCTGGCGGTGGCGGTGGCCGCGCCCTGCACCGCGCCCTTCATGGCGGCGGCGCTGGGCTTTGCCCTGACCCAGACATTCGCGGCGGCGCTGGCGGTGTTCGTGGCGCTGGGCGTGGGCTTTGCGCTGCCGTTCCTGCTGTTGGGCATCTGGCCGCGCGCGCTGGCCTTCCTGCCCAAGCCGGGGCCGTGGATGCTGCGGCTGAAACAGTTCCTGGCCTTTCCCATGTATGGCGCGGCGGCCTGGCTGGTCTGGGTGCTGGCGCAGCAGGCCGGGCCCAACGGCGTGGCCATCGTGCTGGCGGCTTTTATTGCGCTGGCGCTGGCAGCCTGGCTGTGGAGCGTGACGCGCGATGGCGGCGCGCGCGCACGGCTGGCCGGTGCGGCAGCGGCGATTGTCGTGGCGGCGTTGTCGCTCTATGCCGTCAGCCTGCTGGAGGGGCAAAGCGCGCCCGCACAGGCCGCGTCCGCCGCGAAGCTGGGCGAGACCTATAGCGCGGCGAAGCTGGCGCAGTATCGCGGCGAGGGGCGGCCCGTGTTCGTCGATGCGACCGCGGCCTGGTGCATCACCTGCCTGGTGAATGAGGAAGCGGTGCTGTCCAAGGACAGCATCAAGAATGCCTTTGCCGAACGCAAGGTCGCCTATCTGGTGGCGGACTGGACCAACCAGGATGCCGAGATCACCCAGCTTCTAAAGGATAACGGCCGGTCCGGCGTGCCGATGTACCTGTATTACGCGCCGGGGTCGCACAAGCCGGTGGTGCTGCCGCAGATCCTGACCGAAGGCAAGGTTCTGGCGGCGCTGGGCGGCTGAGCCCTACGGCCGTTCGGGTATCTTCTTGCGGGCATCATCGACATCGTCGGACGAGGGGGCATCGCTTTCGCGGTTTTTCGGCGCGCCGATGCTGCCGGCGGAAAAGGCCGGCGGATCGCTGGCGGGGAAGCTTTCCTCCACTTCCTCGTCGATCTTTTTCTCTTCGGCTTTGTCCCTGATTTTCCGGTCTAGGTTCTTCTGGTCCGTGGCGGTCATGGCGCACCTCTAGATGGTTGTGGTGAACAGGTGGGGGAACAGCCCCACCAGTCCGATGAAGATCAGGTAGATGGCGATCAGGTAATTGAGCAGCCGCGGCACGATCAGGATCAGGATGCCGATCAGCAAGGCGACCAGCGGCTGTATCAGGATGATGTTCATGTGCATCGCCAATATCCGTTTTTTAAAATTCCCACCCATGGGAACGCGCAAGGGCCGGTGATGGTGGCAGGCTTTGGGGATGGGCGATAAACCATCGCCAGATCAGGGGTTTGGCTGCGGCGGCAAGCCGCTGGCCCCGGATGCTGGTTCTTGGCCGCCGCCCATGATTATCTGCCCGCATATGAGCCTTTTTTCCCTGTTTCGCGGCAGATCCGGCCGCGGCCGCAAAATTCTTGTTGCCTTCGCCAGCCAGACCGGCGCGGCCGAAGCCATTGCCTGGCGCAGCGCCAACGCGCTGATCGGGGCGGGTGGTTTTGTGCGCGTGGCGGCGCTGGGCAGCCTGGACCCGGCGGCGCTGGCCGAGGCGGGCACGCTGCTGGTGGTCACCAGCACCTATGGCGCGGGGGAATCGCCCGACAGCGCGCGGGCCTTCGTGCGCCGCCACATGGGCGCGCGGGTGAATTTCCGCGGGCTGGAATTTGCGGTGCTGGCGCTGGGCGACCGCAAATATGACGCGACTTTCTGCCAGTTCGGGCGGGGGCTGGACCGCTGGCTGGCGCAATGCGGGGCGCGGCGGCTGTTCGACGTGGTGAGCGTGGACGGCGATGATGACGACACCGCCATGGGCAAGTGGTGCGAGCAGCTGGGAAAGCTGGGGGCGCGCTGTGATGTGGAAAACCTGATGCCGGGCGCGCCGCAGGATTGGGTGCTGGCCGCGCGGCATCTGCTCAATCCCGGCAGCGTGGGCGGCGAAAGCTGGGCGGTGGCGCTGACGCCGAAGAACCCGGCGCATCTGCACTGGACCGCCGGCGACATTGCCGAGATATGGCCGCGCAACGATCCGGGCACGGTGGCCGATTTCATTGCCCGGCATGATCTGGACGGCGAGACGCTGTTCAAATGGAAAGGCCATTGGACGCCGCTGGCCACGATATTGGCAATGAGCCGCCTGCCGGCTGATCACGAGGTGGCGGGCATATCGGTACAGTGGCTGGTCGAGCGGCTGGAATGGCTGGGCGCGCGCGAATATTCCATTGCCTCGCTGCCCGCCGATGGACGGCTTGAACTTCTGGTGCGCAAGGCGGTGAAGAATGACGGCAGCCTGGGGCTGGGTTCGGGCTGGCTCACGCAGACCTGCGCGGCGGGCGGCACGGTTTCGCTGCGTCTGCGACCCAATCCCAATTTTCATCCACCTGCCGAACAGGACGCTCCCCTGCCGCAGATCCTGATCGGCGCGGGCACCGGCATGGCAGGCCTGCGCGCGCACTTGAAATATCGCGCCGCCGCGGGGCGCAAGGAAGCCTGGCTGCTGTTCGGCGAACGCGGGCGCGGCGACCTGTATTACGCCGAGGAGATCGAGGCCTGGCGCAAGGACGGGACGCTGACGCGCGCCGACCTGGTCTTTTCACGCGAGGAAGGCTCGCGCCGCTATGTGCAGCACCTTGTCGAAGCGGCGGGTGCGGATGTGCGCGAGCTGGTTGTGGCGCGCGGCGCATCCATCCTGGTGTGCGGCGGGCTGGAGATGGCGGCGGGTGTGCACAATGCGCTGATCGCCATTCTTGGCGAAGATGAACTGGATGCCATGACGCAGGATGGGCGGTATCGCCGCGACATCTATTAGCCGCGATGGTTCCAATCGATGCCGCGATTGCGGTGTCGCCTGTGGTTCCTTTCCGGAACCGGCGTGACAATAGTAGGACAATTAAGACCTGATTAACCACGCGGGCGCAGCCTGAATCACGCGCAGGGCTGTGCGTATCCGGGGCTGCAAGTGCTGATGAATCAGGTGAACGATGCCGACACTCATTCGACTTCCCAAGGATGCACCACCGGGTGAAAACGTCGATTTCTCGAGCCTTTTTGACTCGCTGCCGGAACCGCTGGCCTATATCGGGCCGGACCGGAAGCTTGACGCCTGCAATCGCCGATTCCGTGAACTGTTTCCCGCGCTGATCGAGGAGCGGCTGTTGCAGTGCCTGCCCAGCCCGGCGGGCACGGCAATCGCGCCCACTACGGCACCGAACGCTGCCGATGCCGTGGGCAATCCGGGCCCGCAACTGGTCAGCGACGGCAAGACGCTTCAGCCGCGCGCCAGGCCGCTGGCCAATGGCGGCATGCTGGTCAGCTTCGAGAATATGGAGCCGCCGCCGGAACTGGCGCAGGCTCGCTGTTCCATCGACGATTTGCGTACCCGGCTTTGCGACGCCCAGATCGCGCTGGATGCCGCGCTGCTCAAGGCGGACAGCCGCAAGAATGCGCTGATCGCCACAAGTCACGAGTTGCGCACGCCGCTGAACGCCATTCTTGGCTTTGCCGAGATGATGGAGAAGGAGACCTTCGGCCCCCTGGGCCATGAGCGCTATCGCGACTATGTCGCCGTTATCCGCGAGAGCGGTTCATACCTGCTGGGGCTGATCAACGATCTTCTGGACCTGGCCAAGCTGGATGCCGGAAAGTCCCATCTGCATCTGGACCGCGTGCAGGTGCTGCGGGTGATCGTGGACTGCGTCAAGACGATGGAGCCGCTGGCCTCCAAGTCGCATGTCGGCATGTCGGTGCATGTCTATGACGGGGTTTCGCTGGTGGTGGGCGACGACATGCGCCTGCACCAGATGCTGCTGAACCTGCTGTCCAATGCGGTGAAGTTCAGCCGGGAAGGCAGCGAGATCAGTATCGATGTGTTCCGGCGCGGCCGCTTTGTCGGCATCTCGGTGTCCGATTCCGGCACCGGCATGAGCGCGGACGATATTGCCAGGGTGATGGAGCCCTTCGAACAGGCGTGCGGCGGGGCGTGCGGCGGCGCCAGGGGCACGGGGCTTGGCCTGCCCTTGACCCGCGAGCTGGCCGAGCTGCATGGCGGCGAGCTGAGGATGGAAAGCGTCGCGGGTGAGGGCACCACCATCACCATCCTGTTGCCGGTCGACGGGCCGGAAGCGAAGCTTGGAGGTCCCGTTCTGGAAGGCCAGATGCTCGACGATCAGGTGCTGGTGGAAAAGGTATCCTGACGCCAGTGCATCAGTCCGTCAGCCGGACTGGGCGGTGGCGCTCTGCGTCAGGTGGTGCAGCATCAGGGCGGAAGCCTTGTCGGCATAGCCTTGTTCCAGCGCCGCCAGGATTTCCAGATGCTCGTCGATGGCGCTGTAGATTTGCGCCACCGGATAGTCCCAGCGGCCCGACAGGAAGCGGCGCAGTTCGATCTGCCGCTCCACCGCCTGGCGCATGTGGCGATTGCCGCAGCAGCGGGCAAGCTGTTCGTGGAAGTCGGCGTTCAGTTCGTGGAAGGTTTCGGCGTCGTTTTTGCGCCAGGGCTTTTCGCGCAGCCGGACATGCGCGGCGCGGCTGTCCCTGGCCCAGGCCCTGTCCAGCCGGAAGCTGGGCAGCAGCAGCAGCGCCGGCTCCAGCGCCCGGCGGAAGGCATAGCCTTCCTGCATTGCCCGGCCGCTTTCCCCGGCAAAGGACCAGCCGTGACCGGCGCGGCGCTGAAACAGGCCAAGGTCCGCCAGCCGGGTCAGGACCCGCGCCGCCACCGGCGCGCGCACATCGAAGCGGCGCAGAATGTCCTGCTGGGTGACGTGATCCGGCAACTGGCCGGACTGGCGCGCCTGGGCGATGGCGTCGAACAGGGCGGCGGCTTCGGCATCGTCGCTGCCGGGCGTTTGCGGGGCCGCATCTGCGCGCACCGGCGCGGCCAGGACATAGCCGCGGCCGGGCCGGGCGGTCAGGACGCCGTCATTCGCCAGCAGTTTGAGCGCGCCGCGCACCGGGGTGCGCGATACCGCGAAGCGATGGCACAGATCTTCTTCCACCAGCCGCTGGCCCGCCTGGGCGCCGCTTTCCGCCAGATGCCGCCTGATCCGGTGGGCGAGGTCGGTGTGCAGGCGGGGAATGGTCATGGCGATAATTTGCTCTTTTGCCATTCAAAATACAATTTTTCCGGAAAAACAGTTTGAACATGCGAAAAGGCCCGGCACGGGGCCGGGCCTTCCCATATTGGCGTCCGACCGACCTTCAGGCCGGTCCTGGCCGGTCAGTGCTGCTTGTTCTGCTGCTGGCCGGGGTTCTGCCGGTTCTGCTGATCGGGCTTCTGCTGCTGCTGGCCCTGCTGGCGCTGCTGCTGGCCGGTCTGCTGACCCTGCTGCGGCTGCTGCTGGCGATTGCGGTCGTTCTGATTGTTGTTCGACATGTCGTGGTCCTTTCGAGGGTTTCCAGTCCCGCCGATTCAACCCGCATCGAGGCTTCGCCGTTCCGATGGTTGCAAGGGTTTCGCAGGTTTCATGTCGTCGGCTTCTTTGTTGGTACGGTTTGATCCGCTTCGGCCTTTGGGCATAGGATCGCGGGCAGAAGAAGAACAGAGTCGTGGGCCGGGGAGACATGCCTGTGGATGCGAAACGGAGCTGGAGCCGGCGGCGCCTGCTGGCCTCCGCGGCAGCGCTTCCCATCCTGGCCGCCACCGCTGTCGCGCTGGGCCGCAGCATTTCCGGTGAACTGCCCTGGTCGCCCTTTGCGGGCGATCCGCCCACGCCGGTCAATCCGATGGGATGGTATTTCTTCAATGCCGACGAGGCAGCGATGGTCGAGGCGATGGTCGACCGGCTGATCCCGGCCGACGATCTGACGCCCGGCGGCAAGGATTGCGGCTGCGCGGTGTTCATCGATCGCCAGCTTGCCGGCAGCTTCGGCAAGGGGGATCGCTCTTACTGGGCGGGGCCGTTCCTGCCCGGCCTGCCCACCCAGGGCTATCAGGGCAAGCTGGCGCCCGCCGCGCGCTACCGCCTGGCGCTGGGGGCGCTGAACCGCCATGTCAACGAAACGCGGAAAACCGACTTCGTGAAACTGGCGGCGGACGACCAGACCGCGGTGCTGAAGGGGCTGGAGGACGGCAGCATCGCGCTGGCGCTGGCGCCGGGCTTCGGCGGCCGGGATTTCTTCAGCCTGCTGTTGCAGAACACGATGGAAGGCTTCTTCGCCGATCCGCTTTATGGCGGCAACAGGGACATGGCGAGCTGGAAGATGCTGGGCTTTCCCGGCGCGCGCTACGACTATCGCGACCATATCGACAAGTACAACCAGCCCTATCCGCTGGGCCCGGTCTCCATCTACACGATGGAGAGCTGACGCCATGGCCAGGATGATGCCCAAGAAGGACGCCGTGATCATCGGCCTGGGCTGGACCGGGGCGATCCTGGCCGAGCAGCTGACGGCGGCGGGGCTGAATGTCGTGGCGATCGAGCGCGGACCCTGGCGCGACACCGCCACCGATTTCAACATCGGCTACATGCAGGACGAGCTGCGCTATGCGGTGCGCAAGGACCTGTTCCTGCACGCGGCCACCGAAGCGATGACCATGCGCAACAATCCGGGCCAGACCGCGCTGCCGATGCGCGACTATGGCTCCTTCCTGCCGGGACATGGCGTAGGCGGGGCGGGGGTGCACTGGAACGGCAAGACCTGGCGCTTCCAGGACACGGATTTCGAGATTCACAGCCATCTGCGCCACCGCTATGGCGCGCGCAAGCTGCGGGGGTTGCAGCTTCAGGACTGGGGCGTGACCTGGAAGGAGATCGAGCACTGTTTCGATGCCTTCGAATATGTTGCCGGCATTTCGGGCAAGGCCGGCAACATCAACGGCGTGATCCAGGAGGGCGGCAATCCCTTCGAGAGCCCGCGTTCGCGCGAATTTCCCAATCCGCCGCTGAAGACCGGCTATCCGCCCATGCTGTTCGAGCAGGTCACGCGGGAGATGGGCTATCATCCTTTTCCCGAGCCGTCGGCCAACTGTTCGCGGCCTTACGTCAACCCGCTGGGCGTGGCGATGGGCGAATGCACCTATTGCGGCTTCTGCGAACGCTTCGGCTGCGCCAACTATTCCAAGGCCTCGGCCCAGACCACCATCCTGCCGGTGCTGATGGCGCGGCCCAATTTCGAGGCGCGCACCGAATGCGAGGTGCTGAAGGTCAACCTGAGCGAAGACGGCAAGATGGCCAGGAGCGTCACCTATATCGACGCCAAGGGCACCGAATGCGAGCAGCCGGGCGACATGGTGCTGATCTGCGCCTATGGGCTGATGAATGTGCGCATGATGCTGCTGTCGGGCATCGGCACCCAGTATGACCCGCTGACCGGCAAGGGCACGGTGGGGCGCAACTATTGCTACCAGACAAGCTGCGGCGCGCGGATCATGCTGGAGGGCAAGCGCCTCAACCCCTTCATCGCCTCGGGCGCGATGGGCCGCACCATCCACGATTTCCAGGGTGACGTGTTCGATCATTCGCACCTGGACTTTGTCGGCGGCGCGGGCATCAGCTGTGACAGCACCAATGGCCGGCCCATTCTCTATCGTCCGCTGCCGGAAGGGGCGCCGCGCTGGGGCGCGGGCTGGAAGCAGGCCGCGGTCGAGGGCTACCAGAATTCGATGGGGATCGGCTCGCAGGGCTCGTCCTATCCGGTGAAGGAAAATTATCTCGACCTGGACCCCACCTATACCGACCGGCACGGCCGCCCGCTCTTGCGGATCACCTTCGAGTTTCCCGACAACGACATCGCCATGTCGAACTACATGGCCGACCAGCTTGAGACCATCGCCAAGGCCTTCAACCCCAAATCCTATGCGGTATCGCGCACCCGCAAGGACTGGAATTCGGTGCCCTATCAGTCGACCCACAATACCGGCGGCGCGATCATGGGCGAAAATCCGCGCACCAGCGCGGTGAACAAGTATCTGCAGAGCTGGGATGTGCCCAATGTCTTCGTTATCGGCGCCTCGGCCTTCGCCCACAATGCGGGGATGAACCCGACGGGCACGGTGGGGGCGCTGGCCTATTGGGCGGCCGAGGCGATCACGACCAAATACATCAAGCGTCCCGGCGCGCTGGTGCACGCATGAGGGCGCTGCTGGTCGCCGCTTTGCTGTTTGCGGCCACGCCCGCGCTGGCGCAGGCCGATGGCGCGGCGGTGGCGGACGGCCGCTACCAGGCGGTGCTGGGCGATTGCGCGGGCTGTCATGGCGACGACCTGTCGGGCGGCATCGCGCTGGAGACGCCGTTCGGCAGGCTGGTGACGCCCAACATCACCCCGGACCGGGACACCGGCATCGGCAGCTACAGCGCCGCCGATTTCCGCGATGCGATGAAGACCGGGATCGTGCAGGGCAAGGCGCTTTATCCCGCCATGCCCTATACCGCCTATGCGCGGATGCCGGACAAGGATGTGGACGCACTGTTCGCGTATCTGAAGACCGTAAAGCCGGTGCGCCATGCGGTGAAGGTGAACCAGCTTCGCTTTCCCTATCGCTGGCGCTTCCTGATGCGGATCTGGAACCTGATTTTCTTCCATCCCAAGGCGCCCGATCCGGCCAGCCACAGTGCTGCCTGGATACGCGGTGAGTATCTGGTCAATGGCCCGGGCCATTGCGGCACCTGTCACACGCCCAAGAACATGTTCGGCGCCGATATCAAGCCGATCCTGGGCGGGGCGTTGCTGCAGGGCTGGTTCGCGCCCGACCTGACGGGCGATGCCCAGACCGGGCTGGGCGGCTGGCTGGCCGCCGACATCGTGACCTATCTGGGCACCGGGCGCAGCGCCCATTCCATCGCCTCTGGCCCGATGACCGAGGTGATCACCAATTCCACCGCGCAGATGCGCCCGGGTGACCTGGGCGCCATTGCCGCCTATCTGAAGGACCTGCCGCCGGCGCCGGGCAACACCCATGCCAGCCTGCGCGACGTCGAACGGATGAAGCGTGGATCGAGCCTCTACCAGATCAACTGTTCGGCCTGTCATGGGCTGGATGCCAAGGGCCAGGGGCCGCTGGTGCCGCCGCTGACCGGCAATGCGGTGGTCAACCAGGCCGATGCCAGCACGCTGGTGCGCCTGGTGCTGGCCGGATCGCAGGGCGCCGGCACCAAGGCGGCGCCGACGCGCCCGGCCATGCCATCGCTGGCCTGGCGGCTGGATGACAGGCAGGTTGCCGATATTCTGACCTATGTGCGCGCCAACTGGGGCAACCAGGGCACGCCGGTGGCCCAGGATTTTGTCGGCGGCATCCGCGCCGGCCTGCAGGACGGCCAATCCGCCAGCAAGTGAGCGATAACGGCTGCTCAAGGGCGGGCCCGGATCACGCATAAGCCTTGTGAGCCCGTGGGGCGGCCATTAGGCTTGCGCACGGGCGTGACATTTTCAGGGAGGGGTCGATGACAAACAACAAGACCGATCGCAGGACCATGCTGGCGCTGATGGGTGCGGGGGCGGCCGTCGCGGGCATGGGGCGCGCATCGGCGCAAGCCAAGACGCCGGTGATCGAATGGAACATGCACATGTTCTCCAGCGACGTGGCGAAGTTTCCCTATCATCCCAAAGCGACCTACAAGCCCGATCCGGCCAAGTCGCCGGCCGATCCGCTGGCGGCCTATGAAGCGCACATGAAGGAATTCGGCATCGACCGGGCGGTTCTGGTGCAGCCCGAACCTTACGGCGACGATCACAAGCTGGTGCTGGACTGCCTGGCGCGCACTTCGCCGCAGAAATTCAAGGGCACCAGCCTGTTCTACACCACCGACCCGGAAGCGCCGGCCAAGCTGGAGGCGCTGGTCAAGGCGCATCCGCGCATCTGCTCCACGCGCTTTCACCTGCATCGCGGCAACAAGGCCTATTTCGCCAGCTTCGAGGACCCGGGCGTGCGCGCGCTGTGGAAGAAGGCTGTCGACCTGGACCTTGTGGTCGAGCTGGATATCGGACCCAACTATGCGCGCGATGCCGGCAAGGCGATCGCCGCCTTTCCCGGCTGCAAGGTGCTGATCGACCATATGGCCAATCCCAAGACCGGCAATATCTGGGAATATGGCGATGTGCTGGACCTGGCCAAGTTTCCCAATGTCTACATGAAGATGTCGGCGATCGGCTACATGTCGAGCGACAAGCCCTATTATGAAAGCCTCAAGCCCTGGACCAGCCGGGTGATCAAGGAGTTCGGTCCCGACCGCATGGTGTGGAGCGGCGACAGCCCGCACATCGTCGATGTGCACATGCAGGGCTATTCGGCCGCTGATATCGCCAAGGTGAAGGGCGGCAATCTTCAGCGTCTGCTGAACTGGTAGGAGAAAAAGAAAATGACAAAGGGGATGGACCGGCGCGCGGCGCTGGGCGGGGCGATGGCGGCGGGCGCCGTGGCGATGACGGCGCAGGCACAGGCGCAAGGCATGGGAAAGCCGCTGGTGATCGAGTGGAACATGCACATGTTCTCCAGCAACATGGCGAAGTTTCCCTATCACCCCAAGGCGACCTACAAGCCCGATCCGGCCAAGAACCCGGCCGATCCGCTGGCTGAATATCTGAAACGCATGTCGGCGGAGGGCATCGACCGGGCGCTGTTCGTGCAGCCCGAGCCTTATGGCGACGATCACCGCCTGGTGCTGGACTGCCTGCATCGCACATCGCCCGACAAGTTCAAGGGCACCAGCCTGTTCTATCCGCGCGACAGCGAGGCGCCGAAGAAGCTGGTGGCGCTGGTCAAGAGCGAGCCGCGCATCTGCTCGACCCGCTTCCATGCCAATCGCGGCAACAAGAACTATATGGACAGTTTCGCCGACAGCGGCGTGCGCGCGCTGTGGAAGCAGGCGGTGGATCTGGACCTGGTGGTCGAACTGCATATCGGTCCGTCGGTGGCGCGCGATGCCGGCAAGGTGATCGCCGCCCATCCCGGCTGCAAGGTGCTGATCGACCATCTGGCCGAGCAGGCGACCGGCACGCCGGACGAATTCGCCGATGTGCTGGACCTGGCGAAATACCCCAATGTCTACATGAAGCTTTCGGGGCTGAACCATTACGCCAAGGATGCGCCGCTGTATGAAAATGAGCGGCCCTTCACCCGCCGGGTGATCGCCGAATTCGGGCCCGAGCGCGTGGTGTGGGGCAGCGGCACGCCGAAAATCGTCGATGCGCACATGCAGGGTTATCCCGCCAGCGACATCGCCAAGGTCAAGGGACTGAACCTGAAGAGGCTGCTGAACTGGTGAGGATGATGCGCGGATTTGCTGTTCTGGGCTGCATGGCCGTTCTTGCGGGGCTGGCCGTGCCCGCCGCCGCCGATCCGCGCGATCAGGTACTGGACAGGGCGGCGCGCTGTTCGGCGCTGGCCGACAGCCGCCAATGGCTGAACTGCTTCTACGGATCGGCCCAGCCGATGCGCGCCTGGCTGGGCCTGCCGCCTGCGCCTGCCGTGCAGACCGCGCTGGTGCCCGCGGGCGCTGCCGCGCCGCAGGCGTTCGTGCCGCAATCCGCGGCGCCCAGCGCGATGCCGGTCCAGCCCATGCCCGCGCAGTCCATGCCTGCACGGCCGATGCCGGTCCAGCAAATGCCCGCGCCGTCACGCGTGGCCAGTGCGGCGCAGCCCGATCTGGCGCCCGCCCCGCCGCCCATGCCGCAGGAGCGCGGCTTTTTCGACGACCTGATCGGGGAAGGCCGCCCGGTGGTCAGGAACATGCCGATGACCGACTACAAGTTCGGTTATGACGGCGCCTTTACCGTGACGCTGCAGGACGGGCAGGTGTGGCAGCAGTCACGCAATCCCAGCAGCAAGGCGCAATGGTCGGGCCCCGCGGAGAATTATCGCGTCACCATCGTGCCGGGCGTGCTGGGCACCTACAATCTGAGCGTGGCGGGCGCGCACGGATTCTACAAGGTGTCGCGCATCCGCTGACGGTCAGTAGCCGCCGTAATATCCGCCGTAATAGGTGTTGCGGTAGGGCGCGTCCTGGGGCCCGTACCAGCCGATGGGCTGGTCGGAGCGGCGATAGCCGCCATACTCGTAATAGGGATCGTAGTTGCTCCAGGGGCCGTATTGCACCGAATAGGCCGGATAGGCGCGCACGCAGCCGGCCAGCGGCAGCAGGGCGGCAATCACAAGGAGCGGAATCAACGTCTTCATGGCGGCTTCCATCGCGTTCGGATCGAATGTCTCCGGATGATACAGTGGGGCCCCGGTGCTTGCGAGGCATGGGCGGTTAAAGGGTAAATATCGGCCGTGCCGGCAATGTCGCGGCGGCCCGTGAAGGTTAAGAGGAGCGGCAATGGCCAGGCGGCGGGACATTCTGGAGCGGATGGGCGTGGCGGCGCTGGGCGGCGCGGCTTTTGGCGCGGCGGCGTGGAGCGGGCCCGCCTTGAGTGGGCCATTCAGGGCCGAGGTGCTGAAGCCGGGGCCGGTTGCGGCGCCGAAACACCATATCCGCTTCGGCGTCTGCGGCATCAGCCACGACCATATCCATGCGATGGTGGCGGCGATCCAGCGCGGCGGCGGCGAGCTGGTCAGCGTGTGGGGGCTCGAGCCGGACAAGCTGGCCAGTTTCGTGCGCCGCCATCCGGGCGTGCGGGTGGCCAAAGACCAGGACGAGGTGATCGCGGATAGTTCGCTGCAACTGGTGCTGTCGTCGCACATCGCCAGTGAACGCGCCGGGATCGGTGTGCGGGTGATGCAGACGGGAAAGGATTTTCTGTCCGACAAGCCGGGCGTGACCACGCTGGAGGATCTGGCGCGGGTGCGCGCGACCATTGCCGAGACGGGGCGGCTGTATGGCATCCTCTATTCTGAGCGGCTGGACGTGCCCGCCGCCGTCTACGCAGGCGAACTGATCAAGCAGGGCGCGATCGGCGATGTCATCCAGACCGTCAACCTGGCGCCGCACCAGATCGTGCAGCATGGCGGCGATGCCGGCGGGGCCAGCCCGCGGCCCGACTGGTTCTGGAACGACCGGCAGTTCGGCGGCATCCTGTGCGATATCGGCTCGCACCAGATCGACCAGTTCCTGTTCTATACCGGCTCGACAAAAGCGAAGGTGGTGGCGTCGCAGATCGCCAACCTGCGGCACCGGGAGCATCCGCATTTTCAGGATTTCGGCGACATGATGCTGCGCGGCAATCGCGGTTTCGGCTATGTGCGACTGGACTGGTTCACGCCGGACGGGCTGGGCACCTGGGGCGATGGCCGGCTGTTCGTGCTGGGCACCCATGGCTATATCGAGGTGCGCAAATACACCAACGTTGCGGTCTCGCCGCGCGGCAACAACCTGTTCCTGGTCGATGGCAAAAGCGCCCGCTACATCGACTGTTCGGCGGGGCCGCTGCCGTTCGGGCCGCAATTCGTCGATGACATCGTCAACCGCACGCATAATGCCCAGGACCAGGCCCAGTGCCTGCTGGCGGCGGAGTTGGCAATCCGCGCGCAGATGGGCGCGGACCGGGTGACGGATATCTGATGCTTGTCTGGCGCTTGTCTGGCGCTTATCCGGGGCGTATCTCCCTGAAACGATATGGATTTCCGATGGGCAAACCTCGGTCCATATTGCAGCGCACCAAGACATTAAGCGCTTTTCATGACTTTCGTTTAATTGCACCCTGACGGCAGGGGCGGCGTCTGCCGCTCTTTGATCCAACAGGGGAAATGTCCATGAAAAAGAAATTTCTGTCCGCCGGCGTCGCCGCGGCGGTCCTGGCGGCCACGCCGCTCGCCACGCCGGGCTACGCCCAGCAGGCTGCCGCGCCCGCCTTCTCGCCGCAGGCCCAGCCGATGATGCCGACCAAGCGCAGCGGCACCGGCAAGCACATCAACCGCATCATCGACATGTGGGAAAAGGGCCAGCCGGTCTATTACGCCCAGATCAGCGGCGGCGGCTATGAGAAGGGCAAGGAGATGGCGGCCACCAAGGCCGACTACATCACCTATGAGATGGAACATGCGCCGCTGTCCTTCCATGAACTGCACGAGTTCATGCGCGGCCTGGTTGAGGCCGGCCCGACCCGCACCGGCCACCGCACCCCGCCCGTGATCGTCACCCTGCCGATTTCGGGCACGGCCGATGCGCTGCGCGCCAATGCGTGGATGATCCAGCAGGCGCTGGCCACCGGCATCCACGGCATCCTGCTGTGCAACGCCGAGAGCCCCGAAGCCGTGCGCCTGATGATCGAGGCGGCACGCTATCCCTTTGCGCCGGTGGCCAAGGGCCTGATCCAGGGCACGCGCGGCAATGGCAGCCAGGCCTGGGCTTCGAAAGTCTGGGGTGTGTCGGCCCAGGAATATATGCGCATCGCCGAGCCGTGGCCGCTCAATCCCGATGGCGAACTGCTGTTCGGGCTGAAGATCGAGAATCCGCGCGCCGACGCCAATGTCGAAACCTCGGTGCGGGTGCCGGGCGTGGCCTTCGCCGAATGGGGTCCGGGCGATCACAGCTTCTATATCATGGGCCGTCCGGGCACCTATGAGGGCGATGTCGGTGCGCCGGCGATGAAGGCGGTGCGCGCGCGCGTGCTGGCCGCGACCAAGGCGGCGGACATCAAGTTCCTGAATGCCTGCAGCGACAAGGAAGGCTCGCCCAACTATGTGATCGACCAGATCAAGGAGGGCACGATGATCTGCACCGGCGGCGATTCCCCGGCTGCCGATATCGGGCGCAAGTTCACCAAGCGCACCGATCCGTTCTGATCGTTTCGCGAAGCCAAAAAAGAGGGGCCCCACGCCGCAGGCTGGGGCCCTTCACCTTTTGCGATCTGCCTTTACTATGGGTTTGAAGCCATCGGCGGGCCCGCGACATGCGTCTGGATGATCTGCGCGAAACCGAGAATGTCGACGACCGCCGCGGACGGGGCGGGTTCGGCATGGGACCGCGCGTCGCGATGGGTGGCGGCGGGTTGGGCCTGGTGGCGGTCATCGTTCTGTCGCTGCTGTTCGGGGTCGATCCGGGCCAGTTGCTGGGTGGCGATCCCGGCGCGGTCCAGGGCGACAGCCCTGTTTACGGTCCGTCGGGCGGTGGCGGTCCGCGCGCCGACGACGCGGCCTATGACTTTTCGCGCCGGATCGTGGGATCGGCGGAAGACATCTGGCCGGCCCTGTTGCAGCAGCAGGGCGTGCGGTTTCAGTCCGCGACCTTCACCGTCTATGACGCGGTCACGCCGACCGGCTGCGGCACCGGCCAGGCCGCGGCGGGGCCGTTCTATTGCCCGGCGGACGCGCACATCTATCTGGACCTGAGTTTCTTCAACGAGCTGGGCACGCGCTTCGGTGCGCCCGGCGATTTCGCCCGCGCCTATGTCATTGCCCATGAATATGGCCATCACATCCAGAACCTGATGGGCACGATGGACAGCCACCGTGCCGGCATGGCGGGGGCCACCGGCGATTCGGTGCGCACCGAGCTGCAGGCCGACTGTTATGCGGGCGTGTGGGCATATCACGCCAACCAGCGCTTCAACATGCTGGAAGCGGGCGATGTCGAGGAAGGTCTGGCCGCCGCATCGGCGGTGGGCGACGATACGCTGCAGAAGGAGGCGCGCGGTTATGCCGTGCCCGATAGTTTCACCCACGGCACCAGCACGCAGCGCATGCGCTGGTTCCGGCGTGGGCTTGATGGCGGCCAGATGGCCGCGTGTGACACTTTTTCGGCGGGGCGGCTTTAGACATGACGACGGATGATGCGAAGGAAAGGGACGATGCGGCACACAAGGAGTGGGTCGCGTCGCTGGATTCCGGTTATCACCAGGCGCTGAAGCCGCGCCAGATCCAGATGATCGGGATCGGCGGGGCCATCGGCACCGGCCTGTTCCTGGGCGCCAGCGGACGCCTGCAGATCGCCGGGCCGTCGCTGGCGCTGGTTTACGGCGTGTGCGGTTTCTTCTGTTTCTTCATTCTGCGCGCGCTGGGCGAGCTGGTGATGTACCGGCCGACCGCGGGCAGCTTTGTCTCCTATTCGCGCGAGTTCCTGGGCGAGAAGGCATCGTTCGTCGCCGGCTGGATGTTCTTCCTGAACTGGGCCCATGCCGGCATCGTCGATATCACCGCGGTGGCGCTCTACATGCATTACTGGGGCACCTTCGCCGATGTGCCCCAATGGGTGTTCGCCGCCATCGCGCTGGGCATCGTGGGCGGCATGAACCTGATGGCGGTGGCCTGGTTCGGCGAGATGGAATTCTGGTTCTCGCTGATCAAGGTGGGCGCGCTGGTGATCTTCTTGCTGCTGGCGGGCGCGCTGCTGGTCAGCGGGCATGGCGTGGGCGGTGTGACGCCGGGCCTGCATCTGGTCACCGCCAATGGCGGGGTCTTCCCGCATGGCGTGCTGCCCGCCATCGTCATCGTGCAGGGCGTGGTCTTTGCCTATGCCGGTATCGAACTGGTGGGTACCGCGGCGGGCGAGGCGGAAAATCCCCGCGCCGTGCTGCCCAGCGCCATCAACAATGTGATCTGGCGCATCGCGCTGTTCTATGTCGGCTCGGTCTTCCTGCTGGTGATGCTGCTGCCCTGGACCGCCTACAAGGCCGGGGTCAGCCCCTTCGTCACGTTTTTCAGCGAACTGGGTGTGCCCGGCATCGGATCGGTCATGAACCTGGTGGTGCTGACCGCGGCGCTGTCCAGCCTCAATTCGGGGCTCTATTCCACCGGGCGGGTGCTGCGCTCGCTGGCGATGGGCGGATCGGCGCCCAAATACGTCGCCAAAATGAACGACGCCAAGGTGCCCTATAGCGGAATCCTGGTGACGCTGGTGATCTACGCCTTCGGCGTGCTGCTGAACTATTATGTGCCGGGCAAGGTGTTCGAGATCGTGCTGAACATCGCTTCGGTCGGCGTGGTCTCCACCTGGGTCTTTATCGTGGTGTGCCAGATGAAGCTGCGCGCTGCGCAGAACCGCGGTGAGATCGAACGGGTAAACTTCCGCATGCCCTTCGCGCCGGTGATGAGCTGGGCGACGCTGGCCTTCCTGGCCGGTGTGATCGTGCTGATGGGGCTGGACTGGCCGATCGGCACCATGACGGTGGGCTGCCTGCCGCTGCTGGCGCTGGTGCTGGGTATCGGCTGGTGGATGCTGAAGGGCAGCCATCCCTTCGCGCCGGCCGCGCCCAGCTATATCGTCACCCACGCCGCCGAGACCGACAAGAATCCCAACACATGAAAAAACCGCCCCCACCCGGCAGGGATGGGGGCGGTTTGACCGGTCAGGCCGTGTGGCTCAGCGTTCCTCGCGGAAGGTGCTGGCCTTGATCGCGGCGTCGGGCAGGGCGAAGGCCAAGAGGTCGGCGCCGGTGGACGAGCCCACGGCGGTGACGATGTACTGCTTGCCCTTGTGCATGTAGGTCATGGCGGCGCCGGTCTGCACCTTGTCCATGAACACCGCGCCCTTTTCCTCGCCCGTGGCCTTGTCATAGGCGCGCAGGCGGCAGCCTTTGCGGCCGTCAGCGTCGGTGAACAGGCCGCAATCGCCCACGATCACCAGGCTCTTGGTGGTGGTGGGGCCCAGAATGCCGCTCTGGCCGGTGCGCGGAATGTCCACGCCTTTCAGCAGCGGATGGTTCTTGATGTGGTCGGGGGTTTCGCCATGCACCACCTGCCAGGCGATCTCGCCCCTGGACAGGTCGATGGCGGTGACGGTGCCGTAGGGCGGCTTCATCAGCGGAATGCCCTCGATCGAGATCATGCCCGGCACGATGGGATCGTTCAGCCCATCGGGCGCGCGCGGCCGCGAGAAACCACCCTTGCCGGTCAGGCTGGCGAAGCCGCCGAAGGTGCCGCCATTGGGATCGGCGCTGCCCGGTGCGGGCTGGCCGCCGCGCGGGAAGATCTTGCCGTCACGTTCGATCGCGCCGGTGATCTCGAACACGTTCTTGGCATAGACATAGACCATGTGGGTTTCGGGATCGTAGGACCCGCCCGGCCAGTTCACGCCGCCCTGCAGGCCCGGCAGGTTCAGGGTGCCGAAGATCTTGTCGTTGACGAAGGCCGGCGGTTCGTAGAGCGGGCCCATCTTGTAGTGGCTGGCGATTTCGCGGGCGCGCGCCTTGATGGTCGGCGTCCAGTCGACCAGCACGTCCTCGCTCACGCCCTGGCGGCAGAAGGCCGGGGGCTTGGTGGGCATGGGCTGGGTGGGCGAGTACCATTCGCCGGGCACATCGCCCTTGGGCACCTTCACCTCGGGGATCGGCCAGACCGGCTTGCCGTTGGTGCGGTCCAGGACATAGAGATAGCCCTGCTTGGTGGGCTGGGCGATCGCCTTGATCGTCTTTCCGTTGTGCGGGATGTCGCACAGGATGCCGGCGGCCGAGACGTCGCGGTCCCACAGCCCGTGATGGATCATCTGATAGTGCCACTTGCGCTGGCCCGTCTCGATGTCCAGGGCTACCAGGCTGTCGCTGAACAGGTTGTTGCCGTGGCGCTGCACGCCCACCATGTCGGTGTTGGGCAGTTCGACGCCGCAATAGATCAGGCCCAGCTCGTCATCCGCCGACATGGGGGCCCAGCAGCCGACATTGCCGGCTTCCTCGGCCTGGCCGGGCACCAGCCATGTGTCGTAGCCGAACTCTCCCTTCTTCGGCAGGGTGTGGAATATCCACTTGCGCTGGCCGGTCTTCACGTCGAAGCCGCGGATATAGCCCTTGGTCGCGCCGGTCGGCGCGGCGCCGACCACCACCACGTCACGCACCACCAGCGGCGGCGCATGCAGGCCGATGACGCCGCGATTGGGGTCCATGTCCTGGTCGTCGTTCAGGCGCAGGTCGACGCGGCCATCCTCGCCGAAGGCCGGATCGGGCATGCCCGTCTTCGCGTCCAGCGAGAACATGTTGTAGCCCTGGGTGACATAGATGACGCGCTCGTTGGTGCCATCGGTCCAATAGGCCACGCCCAGGCCGGGGCCGCGGCGGCTGCCGAAGCGCTGGCCTTCGTCATAGCGGTGCATCCACAAGAGCTCGCCCGTCGCGCCGTCCAGGCACACCACGTCGCGGCGGAAGCCGGCGGTGGTGTAGATGCGGCCGTTCACGAACAGCGGCGTGGACTGATAGTCGGCGTCCAGGTTCGGTCCCAGCGCATTGGTCGAGAAGCGCCACACCAGTTCGAGCTTGTTGAAGTTCTCGCCATTGATCTGGTCGAAGGGCACATAGCGCGCGCTGGTCATGTCATTGGCGTAATGCAGCCACTGGCTGTCCTGCGGCGCGGCCTGGGCGTTGGCGCCGGTCGCGGCAAGTTGGGGGCCCAGCAGCGCGAGGGCGGAAGTGCCGGCCATCATCGCCCGGCGGTCGATCGAAAACATTGTCGGCATTTCCTCTTTTTTTGTCGCAGATTGTATCCGCAAGGCCTTGCAACGGCGCATGATCTAAGCACATCGCAGGGAGCGGTAAAACCGGCTCCATGCCGCATGCCGGACCGGTCTAGCGATTGCTGCGCGGCGGCATAAGCAGGATGGGGCGGTAATTTTCCACCACCAGGCTGAACGGCGTGCCGTCGGGCGTTTCCAGCAGTGCGGTCAGGCGCAGCACGGTCCGGCTGTCGGGCCGGGAGACTTGCGACCGGGTCACGCGGTGGAAATTCAGCGGGCGGACGACCGCGCCGAAGGAGCGTTCGGTCTGGTCCAGGATTTCGTTCATTTGCGGGGTCAGGCGCGAAGGCCGGTACCAGTTGTCGGCTTCCGACAGGATATGTGCGCCGCACATCAGCCGCACGCGGCGATAGCGCAGCAATTCGTTCGGGCCGGCCTGCAAGGCCGCGCGCACCTGCGCATCGGCGGGGCGGTCCTGGTAGACGCGCACCGCGCGAATTTCGGGCACTGCCGCCAGGTGCAGGTCGCCGCACCAGCGGGTGAGAATTTGCGTCGCGCTTTCAGGTCCGGCCAGGTCGGCTTTCAGCCGCGCCAGCGTGCCGGTTTTCGGCGCATCGGCTTTGGCAAGCGCGGGCGCTGCCAGGACGAACAGAAAAGCCAGTGCGATGTGCTTTGTGAATTTCACTTAATCCGCCGCGCGCCCGATGCCTCAATGCGCCATGTGCGGATCGCGTTCGCCCGCGTGCATCGCCAATTCGATATTGTCCACCGCCACCGGGCAAGTGAAATGCGGCGAAGCGGCGCAGCTGGGATTGTAGGCTTCGTTGAAATCAGATGGTGACGGATTTGGGCGGAAATTTTCCATAGCTCCGCGACATCGACATAGCGGCCTGCGCTAAGCGCCCTTGCCGGTCAGTCGGTCGGTGAAGAAGGCGGCATGTCGGTGAGCTCTTTCGATCGCGGTTGCTGCCATAGAGCGCAGGGTGACGGCCTTCCAGTTCAGGGTGAAGCGCGCATCGCCGACATGGAAGAATCAGGCTTGTCGGTGCCGCGCGAGGCGGCAAGACGCGCGGCGGCAATTTGGGGTCGGGCGTGAAGCGGGCCTGCACGCGGAAGGTGGGGGTCGTAAGGATAGTAGAGACGCCCTTTGCGGCTTTACGCCGGCGCCTGCTGGTTGTAGACGAAGATGGCCAGCCTCGACACCCGCGCGACCTGGGTGGATGGCTCGCCACATCGACATCGCGGTCGATGGGCACGGTTTTTTCCATCTGCGCGTTGGCGACAGGCTCGTTGTTCAGCATCGCGGTCAGCCTGCCGCCGTGAAAGCGTACCGTCAGCGGCCTTCGCACCGGGCTTGTTGTTCAGCGCCAGTTTCCGGCTTGCCGTCTCCACCAGCACGGCGGACTGACCTTCGCCCAGATAGACGGAATCCCGGATCTTGAGCATGGCGTGGGGACGTCGGTACAGGCGCGGTTCTGGCCCGGCGATGCCGGACTTCCACACCGCTGGTGTGGCGGCGGCTAGCAGTGAGGGCGCGGCGGCGGCGATGGCGAGGGCAGGCAGCGCATGGGTCAAGCGTCCCGCAAAGCGGGCGCGCCGCACCGTTGGATCCGCCTTGGCATCTGGACGCTTGATCTGACCCTGGCGCTGCGGCGCCAGGCTGGCGCAAAACAGGGGTATGGCGGGAAGATCATGGCAGCGGTGCTGGCGGCGCTGTTTTGAATGGTGGCGCGACCCCGGCCAGTCCCTGCACCGACCTGAACGGGATGATGGTGGAAAACGGCCAGGTGCGCGCGGCGGTGGACGTGCGTGCGGGCGAGGCACTGCGGCTGGGTGGCGTGCGTGTCGACGATCTGCCTGCCTTCTGCCGCATCACCGCCAGCGCCGGGCTGGACCGGCATTCCAATATCCTGATCGACCACGTGGCTGCCCGCACCTGATCGGTGGAACCACGTTGCTGGGCACCGGCAATGGCGGCTTTGCCGGGTCGATCTCGTTCGCGTTGCAGCGGCGGGCTGGCGCGGTTGCGCGTAATGAACACCGACATGGGGAACCTTTCCGCGTCCAGTGCAAGCTGGCGGGGGCACCGGGCGGCCGGAAATGCTCGCGACCGGGGTTATCGCTCCACCCAGAGATGACGCCGGTTGGAACGGCACTGACCGGGCTCTACTACGGCGGTGCGCGGGGCGCTATTTCGAGGGCTGTTCCACTGGCGGACATCAGCGCCGATGGAGGCCCAGCTTTATCCTGATGACTATGACGCCATACTGCCGGTGCGCCCGCCAACAACCGCACGCATCTGCATCTGTCCTTCCCGTGCGGACTGGATGCATGCCACGCCCGAAAGCTGGCTGACGCATCCCATGTCGCGCTGGGCAGATGCGTGCTCGACCTGTACCGGCGCGCGATGGGGCGCGCCCGGATTTGGGCGGAAATTTTCCATAGCCCGCGACATCGACATAGCGGCCCGCGCCATAAGCGCCCTTGCCGGTCAGTCGGTCGGTGAAGAAGGCGGCCATGTCGGTGAGCTCTTTCGGATCGCGGCTGCTGCCATAGAAGGGCAGGGTGACGGCCTTCCCGTTCAGGGTGAAGCGCGCATCGCCGACATGGAAGAACTGCTTGTCGGTGCCGCGCGAGGTGCGAAAGACGCGCGGCGGCAATTTGGGGTCGGGCGTGAAGCGGGCCTGCACGCGGAAGGTGGGGTCGTAAGGATAGTAGGAGACGCCCTTGAAGGCTTTGGCCGCCGGCGCCTGCTGGTTGTAGACGAAGATGCGCCAGCCCTCGACACCCGCGCCGACCTGGGTGGGATGGCCCGCCACATCGACATCGCGGTCGATGGGCACGGTTTTTTCCATCTGCGCGTTGGCGACAGGCTTGCCGTTCAGCATCGCGGTCAGCCTGCCGCCGTGAAAGCGTACCGTCAGCGGGCCTTTCGCACCGGGCTTGCTGTTCCAGCGCCAGCTTTCCGGCTTGCCGTTCTGGCCCACCAGCACGGCGGACTGACCTTCGCCCAGATAGACGGAATCCTGGATCTTGAGCATGGCGTGGGGGACGTCGGCATAGGCGCGGTTCTGGCCCGCGATGTCGGACTTCCACACCGCTTCGGGTGTGGGCGCGGCGGCCAGCAGGAGCGGCGCGGCGGCGGCGATGGCGAGGGGCAGGCAGCGCATGGGTCAAGCGTCCCGCAAAAGCGGGCGCGCCGCAAGGATGGCTGGGTTTGCTGCGCGTCCCTCAAGGCGCTGTCGCGCGGGGCGCTTGGCATTCAAAAGCCCTCGCACTGCGAGGGCTTTTGAATGGTGCCGGAGGAGAGAATCGAACTCTCGACCTACCCCTTACCAAGGGGTTGCGCTACCACTACGCTACTCCGGCATCCCTGAAGGCTTAGCCCGCCAGTGGTTAAGCACCGATGGTCAAGCAAGGGAGCGCTGCTATAACGTAAGGGTCCGGCGAAGAAAAGCGCCCCTTTCCGGCAAATTGCTCAAAATCCAGCCGAAATCCCTCCAGACCGCCCCATGGCCCGCTCTTCCCCCGAAAAACTTGCCGCCGCCCTGCGCGCGAACCTGAAACGCCGCAAGCAGGGGGGCGAGGAAGGCCGGGAGGACGGGGCTGCCGGGCAGGCGGGCGAATCGGGGCCCGCGCCCGAGGCACAGGCCCCGCCGGGGGCGGAAAATCCTGGCCCGGACTAGGGATTTTCGCCGGTTTTGCGGGCTTTGCCCCGCCCAGCGCCACGGGCTACAAGGGGCCCCGATTTTACCGGCTCCCAGAGGGGCTTTCGAGACGATATGGACCGTATTCGCATCCGCGGCGGGCACCGCCTGTCGGGGGAAATCCCCATCAGCGGCGCCAAGAACGCCGCCCTGAAACTGATGGCGGCCTCGCTGCTGAGCGCCGAGCCGCTGACCTTGGCCAATGTGCCGCGCCTGGCCGATGTGCGGGCGATGTCGGAGCTGCTGATGAGCTTCGGCGTGGGCATCCAGATGACCCTGTCGCCGCAGCTTGGCGAGGGCGACACCATGCGCCTGGAGGCCAAGGAGATCACCTCGGTCTTTGCCTCCTATGACATGGTGCGCAAGATGCGCGCCTCCTTCCAGGTGCTGGCGCCGCTGCTGGCGCGCCAGGGCCAGGCCAAGGTGTCGCTGCCCGGCGGCTGCGCCATCGGCGCGCGGCCGGTGGAGCTGCATCTTTCGGCGCTGACGCAGATGGGTGCGCAGGTCGAGCTGGCGGACGGTTATGTCATCGCCACCGCGCCGAACGGGCTGACGGGTGCGGAAATCGTCTTTCCCTTCGTCTCGGTGGGCGCCACCGAAACTGCGATGATGGCAGCGACCCTGGCAAAAGGCACCACGCGCATCGTCAATGCCGCGCGCGAGCCGGAGATCACCGACCTGGGCAACTGCCTGATCGCGATGGGGGCGGAGATCTGGGGCCTGGGCTCCAGCGAGATCACCGTGCAGGGCGTGGAAAAGCTGCATGGCGCGGCCTACCGGGTGATGCCCGACCGGATCGAGGCGGGCACCTATGCCATTGCCGCCGCCATTGCGGGTGGCGAGGTGGAGCTGTTGGGCGCATCCCATGAAACCATCGCCTCGCTGCTGGCGCTGCTGACGCGCAGCGGCGCGGTGGTGAGCGACACGCCGCGCGGGCTGAAGATCGCGATGAACGGATCGCGGCCCAGGCCCAGCGATGTGACCACCGCGCCCTATCCCGGCTTTCCCACCGACCTGCAGGCGCAGATCATGGCGCTGATGACGGTGGCCGACGGCACCAGCGTGATCCGCGAGAAGATTTTCGAGAACCGTTTCATGCATGTGCCCGAACTGGCGCGCATGGGCGCGGATGTGCGCATCGACGGCGACACCGCCACGGTGCGCGGCGTGGCCAGGCTGAAAGGCGCGCCGGTGATGGCGACGGACCTGCGCGCGAGCGTGAGCCTTGTGCTGGCGGGGCTGGCGGCGGAAGGCGAGACGATGGTGGGCCGGGTCTATCACCTGGACCGCGGCTTCGACCGGCTGGAGGAAAAGCTGTCCCGCGCCGGGGCGGACATTTCGCGGGTGCCCGAGTAATGAGCCTGCTGAAACTGGCCGCCGCCGATGCCGGGGATTTGCAGATCCTCTCCGCCCGGCTGCAGGACGCCACCGCCAAGCTGAAGAACATTTCCTGGCTGCCGCAAAAGCGGCGCTTCGCCATGGTGGTGAACCGCTTTCGCTGGGAAGCGGGCGCCAATGAGCGCGTGCGCGCAGGGCTGCATTTCGACGGCGTGCTGAAGGTCCAGTCGCACAAGCTGAAGATGGGCGCGGGCGAGGCGGTGGTGGCGCTGCTGGCGATCGGCTTTGCGCCCAACGCCGGTGAGAGCATTGATGGCGAAGATCCCGGCGGCGTGGTGGAGCTGACCTTTGCCGGCGGCGGGGCGATCCGCCTGACAGTGGAATGCATCGATGCGGGGTTGGCCGACCTGACCCAGCCCTGGGCCGCCATCGGACGCCCCGACCACGACAAGCCCGATCACGACAAGGATAACGTGTGATGGCGCGCCGGCTGAATGCCTCCGACCCGAAATTCACGGCGGACTTCCAGGCGCTGCTGCATGCCAAGCGCGAGGAAGAGGAAGATGTGGCGCAGGCCGTGCGCGGCATCATTGCCGATGTGCGTGCGCGCGGTGACGCGGCGCTGGTGGAATTGACCAACAAGTTCGACCGCGCGGGCGTGACCGCCGGGACGCTGAAGCTGACGGCGGCGGAGATCGACGCGGCGGCGGCCCAGGTTTCGGCCGAGCAGGTCGCGGCCATCGAAACCGCCGCGCGCCGGATCGAGGATTATCACCGCCGCCAACTGCCGCAAGACGGGCGCTTCAACGACGAGACGGGTGCGCTGCTGGGCTGGCGCTGGACCAGCGTGGACAGTGTGGGCCTGTATGTGCCCGGCGGCACCGCGGCCTATCCCTCGTCGGTGCTGATGAACGCCATTCCGGCAAAGGTCGCAGGCGTGGACCGCATCGTGATGGTCACCCCCGCCAGCGGCGGCAAGATGAATCCGCTGGTGCTGGCGGCGGCGCGCCGCGCAGGCGTCAGCGACATCTACCGCATTGGCGGGGCGCAGGCGGTGGCCGCGCTGGCCTATGGCACGCAGGCCATCGCGCCGGTGGACAAGATCGTGGGGCCGGGCAACGCCTATGTCGCCGCCGCCAAGCGCGAGGTCTTCGGCCAGGTCGGCATCGACAGCGTGGCGGGGCCGTCGGAGATTCTGGTGATCGCCGATGCCAGCAACGATCCGGAATGGATCGCCGCCGACCTGCTCAGCCAGGCCGAGCATGATGCCTCTTCCCAGTCCATCCTGATCACCGATGATGCCGGTTTTGCCGATGCGGTGGCCGATGCGGCGGCGCGCCAGATCGCCATCCTGCCGCGCAAGGCGATCGCGGAAAAAAGCTGGGGCGATTACGGCGCCATCATCACCGTGGCCAGGCTGGAAGATGCCGCGCCGCTGGCGGACGCCTTTGCGCCCGAGCATCTGGAAATCGCCACCGACGAACCGGAAGCCTATGCGAAGCTGGTGCGCCATGCCGGGGCGATCTTCCTGGGCAGGCACACGCCCGAGGCGATGGGCGATTACATTGCCGGTCCCAACCATGTGCTGCCCACCTCGCGCACCGCGCGATTTTCGTCGGGCCTGTCGGTGCTGGACTTCATGAAGCGCACCACGCTTCTGGGCCTGAATGCGGCGGCGATGGCCGCCATCGGCCCCGACGCGCTGACCTTGGCGGAGGCGGAAGGGTTGGAGGCCCATGCCCGCTCCATCGCCGCGCGGCTGAACAGGCCGAACAGAAGCCAGGAAGGCTGATGGGCGACTGGCGGCTTTCGGCGATCGAGCTCGACGAAGCCAGCGTGGTGCATCGCAGCCGTGCCATCGAGCAGGAACGCGAGGTGGCGATCTATGACCTCCTGGAACAGAACAGCTTCCGGCTGGCCGGGTCGCAGGGCGGGCCCTATCACCTGAAGCTGGGGCTTGAGGACAACCGCCTGGTGCTGGACGTGTCGCTGGAAGACGGCACCCAGCATGGCCGGGTGCTGCTGTCGCTGACCCCGTTGCGCAAGGTGGTGAAGGATTATTTCCTGGTCTGCGACAGCTATTACAAGGCGATCCGCACCGCCCCGCCGCACCAGATCGAGTCGCTGGACATGGCGCGGCGTACCCTGCATGACGAGGGCGCGCGCGAGCTGATGAAGCGGCTGGACGGCAAGATCGAAACCGATTTCACCACCGCCCGGCGCCTGTTCACGCTGGTTTGCGTGCTGCAGATGCGGGGCTGAGATGCAGACGCCTCCTTCCGCGGTGCTGTTCGCCTGCACCATGAACGCGGTGCGCTCGCCCATGGCGGCGGCGCTGATGCGGCACCTGACGGGAAAACGCATCTATGTGGAGTCGGCGGGGGTGCGGGCGGGCGAACTGGACCCCATGGCGGTGGCGGTGATGGAGGAGATCGGGCTGGAGATCGCCGGGCACAAGCCCCGCCGCTTCGAGGACCTGGAAGATGGCAGTTTCGACCTGGTCATCACCCTGTCGCCCGAGGCCCAGCACAAGGCCGTGGAACTGACCCGCACGGCGGCCACCCAGGTGGAATACTGGCCCACCATCGACCCCACGGCGGTCGAGGGCTCCCGCGAACAGCGGCTTTTGGCCTATCGGGGGGTGCGCGATGCGCTTCTGGAGCGGCTGAAAGCCCGTTTTGCCGCCCCCGCTGCCGCCGATATCTGAGGATTGGGCCCCGGGGCCTTGGGGAAAAAGGCCGTAAACCCTTGATTTTTGCTGTCATCCCCCGCATATGTCGCCCCCGCCGCGGCACACAGAAGAGGATCAATGGCTAAGGAAGAAATGCTGGAGTTCGAGGGGATCGTTGAGGAGCTCCTCCCCAATGCCAACTTCCGCGTCAAGCTGACGGCCAATGACCATGTCATCATCGCCCATACCGCGGGCAAGATGCGCAAGAACCGCATCCGTGTTCTGACCGGCGACAAGGTGATGATCGAGATGACGCCCTATGATCTGACCAAGGGCCGCATCACCTACCGATTCCGTTAGGCGCGGTCCTTTTGCGTCCTGAGGGCGTCGCGCGTCGCTCATGGGCGTCATGCCCACATCACTCCTTGCTCCTGCTCAGCCCGCAAAATTCCGCGCGCCGAAATCCCATGATAAGAATGCGGTCATGAAGCTTGTATTGGCCAGCGAGAGCCCCCGGCGACTGGCGCTTCTGGCCCAGGCCGGGATCGTGCCTGATGCCGTCTTGCCTGCCGCCATCGATGAGCGCGTGGCAAAGGGCGAACTGCCGCGCGCCCATGCCATGCGGCTGGCCGCGCAAAAGGCGCGCCGGGTGGAAAGCGAATGGAACGGTGCGCCCGCCCTGGTGCTGGCCGCCGATACGGTGGTGGCGGCGGGCCGGCGCATCCTGCCCAAGGCGGAAGACGAGGCGCAGGTGCGCGAATGCCTGAGCCTTTTGGCGGGACGGCGCCACCAGGTGATGACGGCGGTGGCGCTGATCACCCCGGACGGAAAATTGCGGACCCGCATCGCGCTGACCCGGGTGTCGATGCTGCGCCTGACGCCGCGCCAGATCGCCCGCTATGCCGACAGCCGCGAGGGCGTGGGCAAGGCTGGCGGCTATGCCATTCAGGGTCTGGCGGAGACCTTCGTGAAGGAGATTTCCGGTTCCTGGTCCAATGTGGTGGGGCTGCCACTGGCGCTGACCGTGGCGATGCTGGCGGGTGCCGGTTATGAATCGTGATGGCGCGGCGTGAACTTCTGATCAATGCGGGGGCGGGCGAGACGCGCGCCGCCCTGGTCGAAAATGGCGTGCTGGCCGACTATCGCGCAGAGCCGGCGATCGGCGGCGAGGGCGGCCGGGCGGGCGATATCTGGCTGGCGCGCGTCGCCAAGGTTGCGCCGGCAATGCAGGCGGCCTTTGTCGATCTTGGCCTGAAGCAGGACGGTTTCCTGTCGCTGCGCGAT
>JACKLF010000009.1 GCA_024236055.1 Alphaproteobacteria bacterium
AGCCCCCACACGGACCCGCATTTTCCCCGTGAACACAGGCCCCGCTCCCCCTTCGGCGCAAAGCGCCTGGAAGGGGGAGGTGGCGCAAGGAGGTGTTTGCGGTACGCAAACCCGATTTGCGACGGAGGGGGTTCAAGGATTCAGAGGGAGCCTCAAATAATCCCCCCGCTATGGCGGGGAATTTCCACCTGGCGGTGGATATGCACGCTCATCAGCAGGCCGAAGCCGAACATCACCGTCAGCATGGCGCTGCCGCCATAGGACAGAAGCGGCATGGGAATGCCCACCACCGGGATCAGGCCCATCACCATCGCCCCGTTGATCATGATGTAGAAGAAGAAGTTCAGGATCACGCCCATCGCCAGAAGGCGCCCGAACTGGCTGCGGGCGCTGAGCGCCGTCTGCAGGCCATAGAAAATCACCACCGCGAACAGGATCAGCAGCGCCAGCGCGCCGACAAAGCCGAATTCCTCGCAGAAGCTGGTCCAGATGAAATCGGTCTGCTTTTCGGGCAGGAAGTTCAGCCGGCTCTGGGTGCCCTGCAGGAAGCCCTTGCCCGACACCCCGCCCGAACCGATGGCGATCTTGGCCTGGGTGATGTTCCAGCCCGCGCCCAGCGCATCGGAACTGGGGTCCAGAAAGGTCTCCACCCGCGCCTTCTGATAGTCGTGCAGCACAAAGCGCCAGGCCAGCGGCACCGCGGCGGCCACCGCCGCCAGGGTCGGGGCGATCCACCACCAGCTCAGCCCCGCCAGGAACAGCAGCGAGCAGCCATCGGCCAGGATGATCAGGGTGGTGCCCAGGTTGGGCTGCAGCACGACGAAGACGGCGGGAATGCCGATCATCGCCAGCCCGATGGCCAGCGGCAGGGGCTTGGAGACTTCCTCCACGGATTTGCCGTGCAGATAGCGCGCCAGCGCCAGTACCAGCGAAATCTTCATCAGCTCGGATGGCTGGATGTCGAGCGGACCCAGGCTGATCCAGCGCTGCGCGCCCAGCCCGACATGGCCCACCACATCCACCGCCACCAGCAGCAGCAGCGCCACCGCATAGGCCGGATAGGCCAGGCTCATCCACATGCGTACGTCGATGGTGGCGGCGATCAGCATCACCGCCAGCCCCAACAGAAAATGACCGATCTGGCGCAGCGCCCAGGGCTGGAAGTGCCCGCCGGCCACCGAATAAAGCATGGCGATGCCCGCCACCGCGATCAGCACGATCAGCAGCACCAGGCCCCAGTTGATCTCCATCAGCTTGTCGACGGTGGTCAAGGTGCGCTTGGCGGCGGCATAGGGGCGAAGCGCCATCAGTCGTCCGCCTTGTACGACGCCGGAACGATCGGACCGTTGCGGGCCTGACGGGTGGGCGCGTCGGGCGACGGCCCAAGCGCCGCCGAATTGACCGGCCAGGCGGCCGGCAGGCGGGCCGGATCGCGCTGCTGGCAGAACAGCATGATGTCACGGGCGGCCACCACCTGGGGATGGCCGACGGCGCCATGTTCGACCACGCTGACAATGGCATAACGCGGGGCGGCGACCGGCGCGAAGCCGATGAACAGGCCGTGATCGCGCAGCTTCCAGTCCAGATGCTGGTCCTTGGTGACGCCGCGGGCATGTTCCTCGCGGCTGTAGACGCGCACCTGGGCGGTCCCGGTCTTGCCGGCCATTTCCATGCCCGGCTCGGCAATGCGCCAGGCATAGGCGGTGCCGCCGATCTCGTTCATCACCTTGTTCATGCCGCTGCGCACCCGCGCCAGCGCGTCATCGGAGAAGTCCAGCTTTTCGGGCACCGGCCGCTGCAGGATCTTGCCGCCGACGCTGTGCACCAGCCGGGGCGAGACCGCCCGGCCCGATGCAATGCGCGCCACCTGCTGGCAAAGCTGCAAGGGGGTGGCGGTGACATAGCCCTGGCCGATGCCCACGCTGAGCGTGTCGCCCTGCTGCCAGGCCTGGTGATAGGTCTTCTTCTTCCATTCGCGGCTGGGGATCAGGCCGCCACGCTCGCCCGGCAGTTCGATACCGGTCGGCGCACCCATGCCCAGCTTGCGCGCGGCCTCCTCGATCCGGTCCACGCCCACCCGGCGCGCCGTCTCGTAGAAGAAGACGTCGCAGCTGTGCTGAAGACCGCCTTCCACGTCCAGCCAGCCATGGCCGCCCTTCTTCCAGCAATGGAAGGCATGGCCGCCGAAATTGAGCACGCCGCTGCAATGGACCTTGTAGTCGGGCGTGGCGATGCCCGACTCGATCGCGGCCAGCGCAACCGCCGGCTTGAAGGTGGAGCCCGGCGGATAGGTCCCCCCCATCACCTTGTTCAGCAGCGGCTTGTGGTCGTTGGTGGTCAGATCGCGCCACTCGTCGCCCGACAGGCCGACATTGAACAGGTTGGGATCGAAACCCGGCGTGGAGGCCAGCGCGATCACATCGCCATTGGTGACGTCCATCACCACGCAGGCGGCGCTTTCGCCGGCCAGCTTTTCATAGGCGACCTGCTGGACCTGGCGGTCGATGGTCAGCCAGACATCCTGGCCCGGCGTGCCCGCATCCTTGCCCAGTTCGCGGATGATGCGGCCATAGGCATTGACCTCGACGCGCGATGCGCCGGCGGTGCCGCGCACCTGTTCCTCATATTCCTTTTCGATGCCGCGCTTGCCGATGCGGTAGCCCGGCAGGGACATCAGGGGGTCGTCGTCCTTCTTCAACTCCTCGGGCGAGACGGCGGCGACATAGCCCAGAATGTGCACCGTCTCCGGGCCGAAGGGATAATCGCGCGTCTCGCCGACATCGGGCTGGATGCCCGGCAGGTAGGGCAGATGCAGGTTGATGCGCGAGAAGTCGTCCCAGCTCAGATTCTCCACCACCGGCACCGGCACGAACTTCTTGTTCATGGCGATGTCGTGCAGGACCTTCTTCTTCTGCTGGTCGGTCAGCAGGATGACCTTGCCGATGCTGTCCAGCGCGCTCTTAACACCCTCGGTCGCCTGTTCGGACACCAGCAGCACGCGATAGTTGCGCCGGTTGTTCGCCAGCTCGGTGCCGAAGCGGTCGATGATGCGCCCGCGCGGCGGCACGATCAGCCGCTCGGAGATGCGGTTGTCCTCGGCCTCGACCATGTACTGGTCGCCGTCGCGGATCTGGAGCTGGTAAAGACGCCCGGCCAGAATGGCGAAGACGGCCGTCATCCCCCCACCCATGCCGATGGTGCGGCGGGTGAAGGTCGTGTAACGGCTCTTGTCCTTCTTGTCGAACAGAGGCATCGGACGCCCTGCCCCCCCTATATTTCGCTACGCAGCGGGCCCACCAGGCGGTGGTGCAGCCAGCCGACCAGCATTGCCGTAGGCGCGTAAAACAGCACGGTCATAACCAGTTCGCCCACGATAGGCGACAGGGGCGGCAGATGCCAGTTCAGCACCCCCACCGTGAGCCATGCGATGAAGCAGCAGAAGGCGGCGGCGCTGGTGAAGCCCACCACCGCGGCCAGGCCCGAAAGACTCGCAAAACTGTCACGCTGGCGCGCCACCAGCACATAGGTCAGCACGAAGGACAGGGTCCAGATGCCCGGCGGGCCGCCCGACAGCACGTCCTCCATCAGCCCAATGGCGAAGGCCGCCGCCGGCGACATCAGGTCGGGGCGCACCAGACACCAGAAATAGACCGGCACCAGCGCCAGAAGCGGCGGGGGAACCTGGCCGCTGGCCAGCGAAACCGGGATATTGGCGACAAAGGCAAAGACAAGGCCGCAAAACAGCGGCACCAGCGCGGCGACGATCCGCAGTGCCGTTCCCTGGCTGGCGCCCCGTTCCAGTGCCATCGCGCTCACTCCGTTCCGTCCGCGCGCGCGGCCGAAGCCATGGCGCGCTGGGCGGCGCTGGCGGGCGGCGACGCCTCGGCATGGGGAGGCGCCGGCGCGGCGGCAGCCGGCTTGCCTGCGGCGGGCACCTTCTTCTGCGCGGAAGGCGGCGGCGGGACTGTGCCGGGGTGAATGCCCGCAGCCTCGGCGGGAAGTTCCGCCTCGGCCGGCAGCGGCTCGGGCGGCTCGGAATAGTTCAGGATCTCCACATCCTGGGTGGAGGCGGCATCGGCCAGCAGCGATACGCGCCAGCCCCCGTCATTGCCGGGCACCACCGTGCCGATCGGCAGGCCATAGGGCAGAAGGCCGCCATCGCCGGAACTGACCACCTGGTCGCCGGCATGCAGCGTGGCGGTATGCGAGACCAGGTCCAGCATGGGCAGGGGCGAGTTGTCGCCGCTCATGATCGCCTGCACCGCCCCGCCATCGCCCACCGAGGCGGCCACCGTGACCGGGATGCGGCTGTTGGGATCGGTCAGCAGGATGACCCAGCTTGTGCGCTTGCCCGCCAGATAGACGCGCCCGATCATGCCGCGTGCATCGACCACCGCCTCGCCCGGATTGGCGTTGTGGGCGGTGCCCGCATCCAGGATCAGGGTCTGCAGGAAGGGGCGGCTGGCGCGGCCGATCACGCGGGCCAGGACCGCGTTCAGCTTGGGATCGGGCACCGCGTGCAGCAGGTTCTGGTAACGGCCCACGCGGTTCTGCATCACGATGGCGACATTGCGCCATTGGCGCAGGCGCGCATTTTCTTCCTTGAGGCGCAGATTTTCCTCATAGACCGTGAAGATCTCGCCGATGGAGCCCATCCAGCGATCGAAGCCCTGAACCGGCGCACGCACCAGTTCCAGCCCCGGGGCCAGCCAGTCGGTGACCTTCACCCGCGCCTGGTCGAACAGGCCCGACTGCGCCTTGCCCAGCAGCACCAGAACGACCGCGAGCGCAATGACGATCACCAGCGGAAGCTGGGCATTGCTCTTGCGGGCGATCTTCCAGGCATTGGGCATCAGCGGCGGGCCCCTCCCCCGCTTTTAGAAGGCTGTGGAAAGGACGTGGCGCATGCCTTTGTGTTCTCAGAACCCGGCCCGTGCCAAGCTCGACGCACGACAGCGGATCGTCGGCGATGGACACCAACGGTAAAGTTTCATCGCACCAGCGCCTGATCCCAGGTTGACCCGGCAACGAGCCGCCGCCAGTCAGCACGATGCCCTTGTCGACGATGTCGGCCGCCAGTTCGGGCGGGGTGGCTTCCGGCACCACCTTGACGCGCCTCGACGATGCAAGCGCCGACGGGTTCGGCAAGCGCCTCGGCGGCAATATGGCGCTGGGTGATGGTGATTTCCTTCGGCACGCCGTTCAGGTCGCAAGCGCCAGTGTCATGGTCACGCCATTTCCGTCGGCGGGAAGGGCGGCCGAGCCAAATCTCCTTCTTGATGCCGCGTTCGGAGCTGGCTTCGCCGATCGGCGGATGGTGGCGGCGGATACCAAACGATGATCGCCTCATCCATCTTGTCGCCGCCCACGCGCACGCTGCGCGGAGAATAGGCAATACCGCCCAGCGACAGCACGGCGACCTCGGTAGTGCCACCGCCGATGTCGACCACCATCGAGCCAGTGGGCTCGGACGCCGCTTGAGCCCGCGCCGATGGCCGCCGCCATGGGCTCCTCGATCAGGAAGACGCAGCGCGCGCCAGCCGGCAGAACCGGAATTCCTGAATCGCGCGGCGCTCGACGGCAGTGGGCCAGAGCACGCAGACGATGATCATCGGATTGGCGAAGGCGGCGATTGTACCTTGCGGATGAAGTGCTTGATCATTTCTTCCGCCACTTCGAAATCGGCGATCACGCCGTCGCGCATCAGGCGGACTGGCCTCGATGTTGCCAGGCGTGCAGCCCAGCATCATCTTGGCGTCGTTGCCGACAGCGCGGACCGACTTCTTGCCGCCGCGGAAGGTGGTGATGGTAGCGACCGAAGGCTCGTTTCAGCACGATGCCGCGCCCCTTCACGCGAACCAGCGTGTTCGCCGTCCAAGATCGATGGCCATGTCGCTGGAAAAGGCGCCAAGAAGACTGCCGAACATGCTCAGTTGCCTACCTTCGTGCGGGGCTGTCCCAGAACTGGGATCACCATTAACCTGCAAGCGCCGTTCCGGTAAAGAGGCCCCGGGGCGCTCATCCGGGGCCCTCCGCACTCAGTTCTGTGTCCAGCTTGCGACAGTCAGGGCTTCAGGCGCCTGCTTCTCGCGCTGACCAGCAGCTTGTTCAGCATTGACATGGGCCGCCGCCGCCATCGTGTCATCGGTGTCGGAAGCCTTGCCGGTGACGGTGCGCCCATTTTCAGCCGCACATTCACCGTGGCCTGGGCGTCAGTGCCTCGGTCACCGGCGTTGATGATCTGGAACAGCTGCAGGTTGGCGTCGTGGGGCTAGATCTCGCGGATTGCCGGAGAAGTGGCGTCGACCGGACCGTCGCTGACACCGTCACGCTCTGGCCTGGCCTCGACCTGCAGCGTCAGCGAGGCGGTGGGGGTTACGCCGGTGCCCGCCTCGACGCGCAGCGCCTTGATGGTGATGGTGTCATGGCCGCGCATGATCTCGTCGTCCGCAGGGGCGGCGATATCGTCGTCGAAGACATGCTTCGCTTCTTATCCGGCGGGTCATGAAGCGCTTGAAGGCGTCCTGGAAGGCCGCGTCGTCAGCACATAGCCCAGAGCTTTCCAGCTTGTCGCCCAGGGCATGGCGGCCCAGCCCAGGCGGCACCGCCCAGCATCAGCGAAAGGGGTCGACTGCGCCTTATACATCCTCGGGCCACCTTGATCTCCGTAGGTCTCGTTTCAGCAGCGCATCCTGGTGGATGCCGCTTTCATGGCTGAGGCGTTCTTGCCGACATTGGCCTTGTTGTACACTGCACCGGCAGGCCGGTATGGTTGGACGCACCATCTTGGAGCGCGGTTCAGCGTGGTGTTGATGTTGGGTGGTGAAGGGCACGATATCGCGCACCTTCAGCGCCATCCAGCCTCTTCCAGCGCGGCATTGCCGGCGCGCTCGCCGATACCGTTGATGGCGCATTCCACCTGGCGCGCACCCGCCAGAACACCGGCAACCAGCAGAGTTGGCGGCCGCCAGACCCAGTCGTTGTGACAATGGGCAGAAAGATCACCTTGTCGGCGACAGGCACGCGGTTCCCTCAGCATCGGCGGTAAGTGTCGAAGAATTCCTGCGGCGTGGAATAGCCCACCGTGTCGGGCACGTTGATCCACCGTAGCGCCGGACTGGATGGCGACATCCACGCAGCGGCACAGGAGATCGGGCACCGTGCGGGTGGCGTCTCAACCGACCATTCCACTTCGCTGGTATAGTTGCGCGCGCCCGCGTGACCGGGGCGCCAACCGCCTCCAGCACCGCGTTTTCGCCCATGTTCAGCTTGTGCTTCATGTGCACGGGGCTGGTGGAGATGAAGGTGTGGATGCGCGGACGGTGCGCACCCTTCAGCGCCTCGCCGGCACGGTCGATATCCTTGAAGCCGGCGCGCGACAGGCCGCAGACGGAAGCGCGCTTGACGATCTTGGAAATCTCCTGCACCGCCTTGAAATCGCCGGGCGAGGAAATGGGAAAGCCGGCCTCGATCACATCCACGCCCATTTCGTCGAGCAGGGCTGCGATCTCCAGCTTTTCCTCATGCGTCATCGCCGCGCCGGGCGACTGTTCGCCGTCGCGCAGGGTGGTGTCGAAAATCTGAATCGGGGTGGTGTCGATATCGGTACTGGTGGTCATGACCAAACGTCCTTCTGTTCGCCGCAAGCTTCGCGACTTTTGTTTCTCCTTTGCATCGATCCCCTAAACACCCGCGCGCGAACCATTCGCGCGCCAAGAAGGCGCCTAGGGGCGGCTAAGAAGAAGCGCGCGCGACGAGCTTCGGGAAGGACGGGGCTCACCAAATGCGCGCACGGACGCAAAGACGGCGAAGCCGTCCTTCATCCCCTGCATGTGCGCGCCGTTCGTCATTGACCTGTCGCCGTTCCGTCCGCCGATTTGCCGGTCGAATCACCGGTATCATATCTTCAGCCAGCATCCACGAAGAGGTTTAACGGTCTGTTAACCAGCGGACAAACCAACCGTTTTCCCTTTCGTTTGGGCGTTTTACGCCGGATGAAGCCGCGCGCGCAAGCAATGAAATGGGGCGTTTTGGAGCCAGCCGCGCACCGCCGCGGTAACCTTTTGATTACAATATAAACATCGGCCTTCCGGCGCGACATCGCTGCCCGGCCGAAGGGGAATTCTGGGCTTCCCCCGCATCCGGCAAAGTGCTTGTCTCCGCTCGCGGATCACCCCTTGCGGTGCCGTTCCAGACCTGCACGCCAACCGCCTTTTTCGGCCCTTTCGCCCGAGGCCCGCCGGACATGAAAATCCTGCCGCCCGTCTCGATCGAAGCACGCCGGCTGCTGCCCAGCCGGTGGGACCTGCTGGCTGCGCTGCTGGTGCTGGGATTCCTGGTGATTTTCGCTGATTCCAGCCGCCTTCTGGTCCAACCCCTGTCCAAGGTCACGGGCCAGGAGCTGGACCTGAACCCGGCCCTGCTGCCCGGCTATGCGGTACGCACGGCGCTGCGCATGCTGATCGCCATGGGGGTGTCGCTGGCCTTCACCTTCACCTACGCCACCTGGGCGGCCAAGAATCCGCGCGCCGGCCAGCTTCTGGTGCCGCTGCTGGACATCCTGCAGTCCGTGCCGATCCTGGGCTTTCTGTCGGTGACGGCGGTCTGGTTCATGTCCCTGACGCCTGGGCGGGTGTTCGGGGCCGAGCTGGCGGCGGTGTTCGCCATCTTCACCAGCCAGGCCTGGAACATGGCCTTTTCCTTCTACCAGTCGCTGCGCACGGTGCCGGAGGACCTGGAGGAAGCCGGACGCATGCTGGGCCTGTCGCCCTGGGCCCGCTTCTGGCGCATCGAGACGCCCTTCGCCCTGCCCCCGCTGATCTGGAACATGATGGTGTCCATGTCGGGCGGCTGGTTCTTCGTCACCCTGTCCGAGGCGATCAGCGTGGGAAAGACCACCATCGCGCTGCCGGGCATCGGCTCCTACATCGCGGTCGCCATCTCCCACCAGAACCTGACCGCCATCCTGTGGGCGATCCTGGCGATGCTGGTGGTGATCCTGATCTACGACCAGCTCCTGTTCCGTCCCCTGGTGGCCTGGGCCGACCGTTTCCGGGTGGGCGACGAGCAGGTTGACGATCCGCCCCAGAGCTGGGTGCTGACCATGGTGCGCCGTTCGCGCCTGATCGACTCGCTGAGCGCGCCCTTTCACCGGTTGATGCGCTGGAGCTACTGGGTGCAGCGCCCTGCCTTCGGCGCACGCGCCGCCCGTCCCGACCGGTCCGGCCTGATGGCCGATGTGATCTGGTACGCGGTCCTGACGGCTGGGGCTGCTGGCGGCCTGGCGCGTCTGGGACTTTATCCATGCCAGCTTTTCCTGGGCCGAACTGCTGCGCGCGGTGGGGCTGGGCTGCCTGACCATGCTGCGGGTGGTGGTGCTGATCGTGCTCGCCAGCCTGATCTGGACGCCCGTGGGCATCTATGTCGGCCTGCGCCCCCGCCTGACCCGTATCGTTCAGCCTGTGGCGCAGTTCTTCGCCGCCTTCCCCGCCAACATCCTGTTTCTGGCGGTGTCGGTGATCGTGGCCTGGTCGCTGAACCTGAAATCTGCTGTCGCTGATGGTGCTGGGCACCCAGTGGTACATCCTGTTCAATGTCATCGGCGGCGCCAGCACCATCCCCAAGGAGCTTCTGTCCGCGGGCGACAATTTCGGCGTGCGCGGCTGGTTGTGGTGGAAAAAGATCGCCCTGCCCGCCGTGTTCCCGCAATTCATCACCGGCGCCATCACCGCGTCGGGCGGCACCTGGAACGCCTCGATCGTGGCCGAGGTCGCCAACTGGGGCGACCATGTGGAGCGCGCCCACGGCCTGGGCGCCTATATCGCCGATGCCACCCAGGCCGGCGACCTGCACAAGGTGGTGATCGGCATCACGGTGATGGCGGTCTTCGTGGTGGTGGTGAACCGCTTCTTCTGGCAGCCGCTTTATTGGTATGCCGAACGCAGATATCGTCTGAGCTGAAAGGGCACGGCCATGACGAACCTTCTGGAAGTCCGCAATGTCCGGCGTTCCTTTCCCCGCGGCGGGGGCGAGGAGCTTCTGGTTCTGGACGAACTGAACCTGACCCTGAAGGAAGGCGAGATCGTCGGCCTTCTGGGCCGTTCGGGCTCGGGCAAGTCCACGTTGCTGCGGCTGATCGCGGGGCTGGCGCGCCCGCAAGGCGGCAGCCTGTCCTATATGGGCGCGCCGATCGACGGGCCAGTGCAGGGCGTGGCCATGGTGTTCCAGAGCTTCGCGCTGTTTCCCTGGATGACGGTGCTGGAGAATGTGCAGCTTGGGCTGGAGGCGCTGGGCCTGCCGCCCGCCGAGGTGCGCACCCGCGCCCTGGCCGCGATCGACCTGATCGGCCTGGACGGTTATGAAAGCGCCTATCCGCGCGAACTGTCGGGCGGCATGCGCCAGCGCGTCGGCTTTGCCCGCGCCGTGGTGGTGCATCCCAACATCCTGATGATGGACGAACCCTTCAGCGCGCTGGACGTGCTGACGGCCGAAAACCTGCGCACCGACCTGATCGAGCTGTGGGAGAAGGGCCAGCTTCCCACCAAGGGGATCATCATGGTCACCCACAATATCGAGGAAGCGGTGCTGATGTGCGACCGGGTGCTGCTGATGACCAATCAGCCCAGCCGCATCGGGTCGGAGATCCGCATCGACCTGCCCCAGCCGCGCGACCGCACCAGCACCGCCTTCGAGGATTACGTCGACAAGATCTATGTCGAGATGACCGCGCGGCGGGTCGAGCGCATGCGCGCCGCCCAGATGGTGGGGCCCCAGGGCATCGGCATGCAGTTGCACCATGTCTCGCCCAACCAGATTTCCGGCCTGATCGAGGCGCTTGCGGCCGCGCCCTATAACGGCAAGGCCGACCTGCCCGACATTGCCTATGAACAGGAGCTGGAAGTCGACGAACTGTTCCCCGTCGCCGAAGCCATCCAGATGCTGCGGCTGGGCGAGGTGGAAGGCGGCGACATCAAGCTGACCCACATGGGCAAGCGCTTCGTCGATGCCGAACTGAACGAGCGCAAGGAAATCTTCTCGCGCGCGCTGCAGAGCCATGTGCCGCTGGCCGCCCATATCCGCAAGGTCCTGGACGAACGGGCCAGCCATTCGGCGCCACGCGCGCGCTTCCTGGACGAGCTGGAAGACCATATGGCCGAGGATGCCGCCGAGGAAACCCTGCGCACCGTGGTCAGCTGGGCGCGTTTCTCCGAACTGTTTTCCTACAACGACGACGCGGCGGTCTTCTCGCTGGAAGACCCCGAATAGACCGGACCAGGCGGCCGGACTAGGCGGCCAGACTAGGCGGAAAGCGCGGTGGCGCGGCGCACCGCGCGTTCAGCCGGCAAAATCACGCTAACCGTGGTGCCGGCATTCAGCGCGCTTTCGATGCCAAGCTGGCCGCCATGACATTCCACCAGCGACTTGACCAGCGCCAGGCCCAGCCCGGTGCCTTCCTTCTGCCGCGACAAGGGCGAGGCGACCTGGCGGAACGGTTCAAGTGCGATGGGAATCTGTTCGGGCGCCATGCCGATGCCGCTGTCGCGCACCTCCAGCAGAAAGCCGCCATCGGCCAGGGTGCGGGCGCGCACATGCACCGTTCCACCCTCGGGCGTGAACTTGATCGCGTTGGAACACAGGTTCAGCAAAACCTGCTTGAGGCGCAGCCGGTCCACGATCAGGTTGGGCAGCCCCGGCGCCAGTTCGCAGGTCAGGCGCAGGCCCGCATCGCGCGCCTTTTCCCGCGTCAGCCGCAGGCATTCGCCGATCACGTCGGCGGGCACGATTTCCTCGCAATGCAGTTCGAACCGACCGGCCTCGGCCTTGGACAGGTCCAGAATATCGTTGATCAGCGCCAGCAGGTGGCGGCCCGCGCCATGCACGTCGCGGGCATATTCCTTGTAGCGGCTGTGGCCCAGCGCCCCGAACATCTCCGAATGCAGCACCTCGGAAAAGCCGATGATGGCATTCAGCGGCGTGCGCAGTTCGTGGCTCATCAGCGCCAGGAAATCGCCCTTGGCCTTGTTCGCGGCGGTCTCCGAGGTCAGTGCGCGCGACAGTTCGCACTCGCGGTCCTGCAACAGGCGCACCTTGGCGGTCAGCAGCGCCTCGCCCGTGCCCACGCCCAGATAGCGGCCCTTGCGGGTCACGACGAAGCATTCGATCAGCGCTTCGGGATTTTCCTCCAGCAGCGTGCTGCCGATCCCGGCGATGGGCATGTCGGCATCCACCACCAGCGGGCGGGTGTTGGCCAGCTTCAGGATCGACTTGCGGGCAAACAGTTCGGGCGCATATTGCCGCGCATAGCGGGCAAAGAAGATGAAGCGGTTGACCAGGCCCAGCACCGCGCCCGAGGCGCTGTCCAGGATCGCGGCGGCCGGGATCTCGGGATGGTCCTGGAACCAGGCAAAGACGTCGCCGCAGCAGGTCGTTTCCGTCAATGTGGGGGTGCGTGCGGCCAGAACGCCAGCCGTCAGATCCGCATCCACCGCCTGCGTGATGTCGCCCATGAATATCCGAATGCCCCAGCCCGTTGATGGCGGGAATTTAGGCAAGCGCGATGGATCGCCGGTTAATGGCGCAGTCACCGGCCCGGACCTTTGCGTGAATTTCCTGTGACAGCGTTAAGGCCTGTTCACGCATGAGCCCTGTTACAGCGGACGCGGCTTGACGGCTTCGGCGGCGCGGGCGGCACGGGCGCGCGCCTCCACCGTGTCGGAGCCGCGGGCCAGCGCCACGCCCATGCGCCGCTTCACATAGCTTTGCGGCTTGCCGAACAGGCGCAGTTCGGTGCCCGGTTCGGCCAGCGCCTCGCCCACGCCGTCGAATTGCAGCGGCCCCGCATCGACTCCGCCATAAATCACCGCCGAGGCGCCGGGCGCGCACATGTCGCATGTCACCGGCAGGCCCAGAATGGCGCGGGCATGCAGGGCAAATTCGCTCTGATACTGGCTGACCAGGGTGACCAGCCCGGTATCGTGCGGGCGCGGACTGACCTCCGAGAACCAGACCTCGTCGCCCTTCACGAACAGTTCGACACCGAAGATGCCGCGTCCGCCCAGCGCCCCGGTCACCGCGCCCGCCATCTCGCGCGCCCTGGTGCGGGCTGCATCGCTCATCGGCTTGGGCTGCCAGGATTCCACATAATCCCCATCCTTCTGCACGTGACCGATGGGTTCGCAATAATGGGTGCCGTCCACCGAACGCACGGTCAGCTGGGTGATCTCGAAATCGAAGGCCACTTCGCCTTCGACGATCACGCGGGTCTCACGCACCCGGCCCGCCTCCAGCGCCTTCGCCCAGGCCGTCGCCACGTCTTCGGGCGCGGTCAGCCGTGACTGGCCCTTGCCCGACGAGGACATCACCGGCTTGACGAAACACGGATAGCCGATGCGGGCGGCATGGGCCTGAAGCTCTTCCAGCGAGGAGGCAAAGGCGTAAGGCGAGGTTGGAAGCCCCAGCTCTTCGGCTGCCAGGCGGCGGATACGCTCGCGGTTCATGGTGATATGGGCGGCGCGGGCGGTGGGGATGACCGTGGCCAGCCCGGCCTTTTCAATCTCCAGCAGCTCGGCCGTGGCCAGCGCCTCGATCTCCGGCACGATGAAGTGGGGCCGCTCGGCCTCGACCAGCGCGCGCAGCGCCGCCGCATCGGTCATGTCGATGACATGGGCGCGGTGGGCGACCTGCTGGGCGGGGGCATTCGCATAGCGGTCGACGGCGATGGTCTCCACGCCCAGCCGCTGCAGCTCGATCACCACTTCCTTGCCCAGCTCGCCCGAGCCCAGCAGCATGACCTTCACGCCGGCAGGCGAAAGCGGCGTGCCCAATGTCAGCGGCGTACCAAGCGTCACCGCATCGCTCATGCGCCCTCGCCATAAAGGGCGTTGAACGCGTCGACCTGGGCCTGGCGATCCGGCTGGCCGTGAAAGCGCGTCGCATCGCTGTGGAAGATCGCGGCGGGGGATGCCTTTTCCACCCAGATCTCGCTGGCCGGCACCACCCAGGACGGATCGTCCAGCGTACCCGCCGCCAGGGTGACGACGGGAAAAGACAGAGGCTCGTGCCACAGCCGGGTACCGCAATTGGCGCAGCGCACCACGTCGCTTTGCCGCCCGCTGTCGGCGGTGCGGCGGAAGCGCTGCAACTCGCCCGACAGGTGGTGGAACTGGTCACGCGGCGCGGTGACGACCAGCAGGTTGGTGGCGCCCGACAGTTTCTTGCAGGCGTCGCAGTGACAGGCCGTCATGGTGGCGGGGCGCGCATCCAGCCGGTAGCGCACCTGCCCGCACAGGCAGCCCCCCTGATAGGGCGGATTGGGAATTGGCGGGCGTGCGGTCATGGTGTCCTCCCAGACATTTGCGGACAAAATGGAAACGGGGCCCGGCGCATGACGCCGGACCCCGCTTGTGATTGTTCTTTTCCGGCAGGAAAAGAAAATCAGTTTTTGGCCGTGTCGACCAGCTTGTTCTTGCTGATCCAGGGCATCATGGCACGCAGCTTGGCGCCGACTTCCTCGATCGGGTGGGCATCGCCCAGCGCGCGGGTGGCCTTGAAGCTGGCCTGGCCGGCCTTGTTCTCCAGCACCCAGTCGCGGGCGAAGCGGCCCTGCTGGATGTCCTCCAGCACCTTCTTCATCTCTTCCTTGGTCTTGGAGGTGATGATGCGCGGGCCGGTGACATATTCGCCGTATTCGGCGGTGTTGCTGATCGAATAGTTCATGTTGGCGATGCCGCCTTCATAGATCAGGTCGACGATCAGCTTCACTTCGTGCAGGCACTCGAAATAGGCCATCTCGGGGGCATAGCCGGCTTCCACCAGCGTTTCGAAGCCGCCGCGGATCAATTCGACCAGGCCGCCGCACAGGACCACCTGCTCGCCGAACAGGTCGGTTTCGCATTCTTCCTTGAAGCTGGTCTCGATGATGCCGGCGCGGCCGCCGCCGATGGCCGAGGCATAGGACAGGCCCAGGTCATGGGCATTGCCGGAGGCATCCTGGTGGATCGCGATCAGCGAGGGCACGCCACCGCCCTTCAGATACTCGCCGCGCACGGTGTGGCCGGGGCCCTTGGGCGCGACCATCAGCACGTCCAGGTCGGGGCGCGGTTCGATCAGCTTGAAATGCACGTTGAAGCCGTGGGCGAACAGCAGCGCCGCGCCCTGCTTCATATTGTCCTTCAGGTCGTCCTTCCAGATGTCGGCCTGCAGCTCGTCGGGCGTGGCCATCATCATGACATCGGCCCACTTGGCGGCATCGGCAACGCTCATGACCTTGAAGCCGGCGGCTTCGGCCTTCTTGGCGCTGCCGCCGGGACGCACGGCGATCACGACTTCTTTCACGCCGCTGTCGCGCATGTTCTGGGCATGGGCATGGCCCTGTGACCCAAAGCCGATCACGGCCACCTTCTTGTTCTTGATCAGATTGAGATCGGCATCCCGATCGTAATAGACGCGCATGGTTCTGCCCTTCCTTGTCGTGGCCCGGCTTGTCGCGGCCACGGGGTTAAATGTCAACAATCCGGCCGGGACCGCATGCCGCAGCACCGGGCGGGGTTGGGCGTAAACGCCCGATTTTACATGGCTTCCGGGCCGCGATTGAGGGCCGCGACCCCCGTGCGGGCGATGTCGACCAGCCCCAAAGGCCGCATCAGGTCGATGAAGCTGTCGATCTTGCCGGGGCTGCCGGTGATCTCGAAGACAAAGCTGGCCTGGGTGGTGTCCACCGGGCGGGCGCGGAAGGCATCGGCCATGCGCAGCGCCTCGACCCGCTTTTCGCCGGTGCCCGCCACCTTGACCAGGGCCATTTCGCGCTCGATGCCGCTTTGCTCGCCCGTCCAGTTGGTCACCTTGTGTGTGACAACCAGGCGGCGCAGCTGGGCCTCGATCTGCTCGATCACCTGGGGCGTGCCCGACGTGACGATGGTGATGCGGCTGGTGCGGGCGGTGGGATCGACCTCGGCCACCGTCAGGCTTTCGATATTGTAGCCGCGGCCGGAAATCAGGCCGGCGACGCGGGCCAGAACGCCCGCCTCATTGTCCACCAGCACCGTCAGCGTATGGCGCTCGACCACATCGCTCAGTTTCACCTTGGTATCATGCATATCTTCAGACCAGCATCTTGCCGGCTTCGGTGATGACGGGACCGTCATCGATCTCGGCCAGGATCATTTCGTTATGGGCGGCGCCCGACGGGATCATGGGGAAGCAGTTCTCGGCCGGGTCGATGCGCACATCGAACAGCACCGGACGCTTCACATTGATCATTTCCAGGATGCCGGCATCCAGTTCCTCCGGCTTGTCGGCCTTCAGCCCGACGCAGCCATAGGCTTCCGCCAGCTTGACGAAATCGGGCAGCGCCTCGGAATAGGAGTGCGAATAGCGCCCGCCATGCAGCAGCTCCTGCCACTGGCGCACCATGCCCATATATTCGTTGTTCAGGATGAAGATCTTGATCGGCAGTTCGTACTGCACCGCCGTCGACATTTCCTGCATGGTCATCTGGACGGATGCCTCGCCGCCAATGTCGATCACCAGCGCATCGGGGTGCGCCATCTGCACGCCCACCGCGGCGGGCAGGCCATAGCCCATGGTGCCCAGCCCGCCCGACGTCATCCAGCGGTTGGGATGGTCGAACTTGAAGCGCTGGGCCGCCCACATCTGGTGCTGGCCGACCTCGGTGGTGACATAGGTCTCGCGGTCCTTGGTCAGTTCATACAGCCGGTCCAGCGCATATTGCGGCTTGATCAGCGTGTTCGACGGCTTGTAGGCCAGCGAATTCTTCGCCCGCCAGGTGTCGATCTGCTTCCACCAGGCCGAAAGCGCCGCCTTGTCCGGCTTGTGGCTGCCGGCTTTCCAGAAGCGGATCATCTCGCGCATGGTGCGGGTGGCATCGCCCAGAATCGGCAGGTCGACGCGCACCGTCTTGTTGAACTGCGAAGCGTCGATATCGACATGGATCTTGGTCGAGCCGGGCGAGAAGGCGCTGATGCGCCCGGTGCAGCGGTCGTCGAACCGCGCGCCCAGGCAGATCATCAGGTCGCAGTCATGCATGGCGTTGTTGGCCTCGAAGGTGCCGTGCATGCCCAGCATGCCCAGCCATTCGGGCCGCGAGGCCGGAAACGCGCCCAGCCCCATCAGCGTCGAGGTCACGGGAAAGCCGGTCAGGTCGACCAGCTCGCGCAGCAGCTGGCTGGCTTCGGGCCCCGAATTGATGATGCCACCGCCGGTATAGAAGACGGGGCGCTTGGCCTTGGCCATCAGTTCGACCGCGCGCACAACCGCCGCCTTGTCCGGGTCCAGGCGCGGGCGATAGGTGCGGTGCTGCACCAGCGCCGGGCCCTGATAGTTGCCGGTCTGGAACTGGACGTCCTTGGGAATGTCGACCACCACCGGGCCGGGCCGGCCCGTGGTGGCAATCTGGAAAGCCTCGTGCATCGTGCGCGCAAGCTGGTTCACGTCGCGCACCAGCCAGTTGTGCTTGGTGCAGGGCCGGGTGATGCCGACCGTGTCGCATTCCTGGAAGGCGTCGGTGCCGATCAGGTGGGTGGGCACCTGGCCGGTCAGCACCACCAGGGGAATGGAATCCATCAGCGCATCGGTCAGGCCGGTCACCGCATTGGTGGCGCCCGGGCCCGAAGTGACCAGCACCACGCCGGGCTTGCCGGTGGAGCGGGCATAGCCTTCGGCGGCATGGACCGCGCCCTGCTCGTGGCGCACCAGCACATGGATCAGGCCTTCAGCCTGGAACAGCGCGTCATAGATGGGCAGCACCGCCCCGCCCGGATAGCCGAAAATATGGGTGACGCCCTGATCCTTCAGGGCGCGGATCACCATCTGCGCGCCCGTCATGGTTTCGACCGCGGCGGCGGCTTGCTGCAATGCGTTGTCCTTGTCCATGACCAGTTCCTCTGCGCGCGGCGCGCAAAGCTCCACTTCAAAAATTAAAGGGGCGTTTTACGCCCCTTTTCCACAACAGCCACCATCCGGTTTTGCAGAGCAGCTAGCTCGGCCCGGACGGCGACCCTGAAAGACGTACCTGCATATTGCACATGCGAGGGTATTTAAAGTCGCCTGCAGGCTCAGTCAAGCAATTTATTGCTTATTTTATATCATAATTTGGCAATAAAATTGCTCAACCTGCCCTCAACCCAGGCATAGTCCGCCATCCGGTGACGAAACCAGGTCATTTGCCGCTTGGCGAACTGGCGCGTGTCGGTGATGGCCCGCTCCAAAGCCGTGGTCCGGTCCATGGTTCCAGCCGACAGCGCCTGCAGCGGGCGCAGCCCCAAAAGCTTGGCGGCGGGCAGGCTGGGGTCCAGCCCTTCCAGCGCGCGGCCTCCTGCAAACCCGCCATTTTCCACCATCGCGGCAAAACGCTCGGCGATGCGTGCACGCAAGGCCTCGCGGGGGATGTCGATCACGAATTTGGCCAGCTTCAGCCCCTGCCAGCACCGGCCGGCCTTGCGCGCCTGCCACACCGCCAGCGGCGTGCCGGTCGCCTCCAGCACCTCCCAGGCACGGGTCACGCGCTGGGGATCGGACGGGCGCAGCCCCGCCGCCGTTTCGGGATCGCGCGCGGCCAGCCGGGCATGCAGTGCCTGGGCCCCGATTTCAGCGGCCAGCGCGCGGGCAGCATCGCGCACCGCGGCGGGAACCGGCGGCATGGCCGACAGGCCCTCGGTCAGTGCGGTGAAATAAAGCCCGGTGCCGCCGGTGAAGATGGGAAGGCGGCCCATGGCGCGGGCCTGTTCCAGCGCGCGGGCGGCATCGTCGCCATAGCGGCCCGTCGAATAGGCCTCCTGCACGCTGACATGGCCGTAAAGCAGATGCGGCACACGCGCACGCGCCGCCGCATCGGGCGCCGCGGTCAGGATCGGCGCCTCGCCATAGACCTGCATGGAATCGGCATTGATCACCACGCCGCCCAGCTTTTCGGCCAGCGCCAGTGCCGCCGCCGACTTGCCGCTGGCGGTGGGGCCTGCAATAAGCACCGCATCGACCGTCATCGGAGGATGACCGATTTCAACGTCATCGGATGATGACCAACATCATTTTCATGGGCGCACAATGTCCGGCTTTGTCGTGAATGTCATCGGTGCGGGCGTCGCCCCTGCCCTGTTCCAGACTCTTGGCGCGATCAGCGAGCTGTCGCCCGGCCGCGCCTGTGACATTGCCGTGGAAAGCCCCGATGCGCTGGAACAGGCGCGGGTCATCGCGGGCGATGCGCCCTGGGACATCAACCTGGTCGCCGTGGCCGGCCGGCGCAAGAAGCTGCTGGTGGCCGACATGGATTCCACCATCATCAATGTCGAATGCCTGGACGAGCTGGCCGACATGGCGGGGCTGAAGCCGCAGATCGCCGCCATCACCGAGCGGGCGATGCGCGGCGAGCTGGTGTTCGAGGATGCGCTGAAGGAGCGGGTCGGCATGCTGAAGGGCCTGGCCCTGTCGGCGCTTGAAAAGACCTATGCCGAGCGGGTGCGGCTGAACGGCGGCGCGAAAAGCCTGCTGGCGACCATGCGCGCGCATGGCGCCCACAGCGTGCTGGTGTCGGGCGGCTTCGGATTCTTCACCAGCCGGGTGGCGCAGCAGGCCGGCTTTCACGAAAATTTCGGCAACAGCCTGATCGACGACGGCGCGGCGCTGACCGGCGAAGTGGGCATGCCGATCCTGGGCAAGGAAGCCAAGGTCGAGACCATGCAGCGCACGGTGGCCAAGCTGGGCATCACCGATTGCGATGTGCTGGCGGTGGGCGACGGGGCCAACGATCTGGGCATGATCACCCTGGCAGGGATGGGCGTGGCCTATCACGCCAAGCCGGTGGTGGCCGCGGCGGCGGGTGCCGCGGTCAACCACAACACGCTGGAGGCGCTGCTTTACCTGCAGGGCTATCGCGACGACGAGATCGTGCGCGAAGCCGACTAGCCGGGCACAAATCAGACGGGCGTGAAGTGCGCGAAGGGATGCTGCGCCTCGCCCAGCGACGCCAGCGGCACGAAGTCCATCACCCCGGCCATCTTCTTCCAGTGCGCGCCGATTTCAGGAATGGCGGGCGCCCCGCGCGAAGCTTCAGCCGACGCCCATTCGAACACTTCCATCAGGGCGCCGTCCGCCGCCACGCCCTGTACGGCGGGCCTTTCGGTGATCAGCTTGTGCGCACGCAAGAGCGGTACATGCGCCGCCATCAGCGCGCGGGCTTCATCCTCCCGGCCCGGCTTTGGGCGATAGGAGCAGATCACCAGGATGCCCATGATGCGACTCCCCGCAAAAAGAGGTCCGTAAGGCTAACTCAGGCGCAATCCAACATATGTCAGGTTGCCGTCGCGGCTGATCAGGAACAGTTCGACCTTCTTGCCCGCCTTCACATCGGCGTCGAGCCGCCTGGTCACCTGCTCGGGCGCGCTGACCGCCTGGCCGGAAATTTCCGCGATCACGTCACCGGCACGCACATTCTTTTCCGCCGCCGCGCCCGACGGATCGACACTGGTCACCACCACGCCCTTGACCGATGCGCCGATCTTGAACTTGGCCCGCGCCGCGCCGTCCAGCGGTCCCAGCGTCAGGCCCAGCCGCTCCAGCGCCGTCTTGGGCTTGGGCGGCGGCGCCTTGCCGGCAGGCTGGTCCGGCTTGGCATCGTCTTCCAGCTTCTGCACCGTGATGCGCAGCGAAACCTTGTGGCCCTTGCGCAGCAGGTCGACATTGACCGTCTTGCCGATCGACGTGTCGGCAACGATGCGCGGCAGGGCGCGGTCGTCCGCCACCGGCTTGCCGTCAAAGGTCATGACCAGGTCGCCATTGCGAAGCCCCGCCCGCGCCGCCGGCCCGCCGGCGGTGACATCGGCGATCAGCGCGCCGCGCGTGCTGCCCAGGCCCAGGCTTTCGGCGATCTCGGGCGTCACCGCCTGGATGCGCACGCCAATCCAGCCGCGCCTTGCGGCGCCGAAGCGGCGCAACTGGCCGACCACATCGCGCGCCAGGTTGGCGGGAATGGCGAAGCCGATGCCCACGCTGCCGCCCGAAGGCGAGAAAATCTGCGAATTGATGCCGATGACATCGCCGTCCATGTTGAACAGCGGACCGCCCGAATTGCCCCGGTTGATCGGTGCGTCGGTCTGGATGAAGTCGTCATAGGGCCCGGCATTGATGTTGCGGTTGCGGGCCGAGACGATGCCGGCGGTGACGGTGGAGCCGATGCCGAAGGGATCGCCGATCGCGATCACCCAGTCGCCGATGCGCGCCTTGTCGCTGTCGCCGAAATGGGTCGCCGGCAGCGGCTTGGACGAGGAGACCTTCAGCAGCGCCAGGTCTGTCTTGGTGTCGCGGCCCACCAGCTTGGCGGGAAGCTCGGTGCCGTCATTCAACGTGACGGTGATCTCGTCGCTGTCCTCGATCACATGGTTGTTGGTGACGATGTAGCCCGACGGATCGATGATGAAGCCCGAGCCCAGCGAGGTGACATGGCGCGGCTGGCCATCGCGCGGGCCCGTGAAGTTCTTGAACAGGTCTTCCAGCGGCGATCCGGGCGGCAGCTTGGGCAGATCCTGGCGCGCGCGCGGCTTCAGCGTCTGGCTGGTGGCGATATTGACCACGGTCGGCAGCAGCTTGTCGGCCAGGTCGGCAAAGGAATCGGGCGCCGGGCGCGCCAGCGCGGGCAGCGAGGTGGGCGTGATGAGCAGCAGAGCGGCGCAGAGAATCTGAGAAAAACGCATCGAAAGGGGCCCGGCAGGCAGGGAGGTGTGGAATCGGCGCCATTTTAGGCATGGAAAAAGGGAACAAACAGGGCAAAACCCGGTCGATTCACCGATTTGCGCGGCAACAGGAAGTTTGGTGTGGCGGCTATTCCCCTGTCATGGGCAGGGATTTGATGCGGTGACCGGTGCAAAGTACGAAATCACCTGCGGGCGCGGTCGCGCCCTGTTGGGACGGAGCTCTCCTCTTCACCTTGGTTTTGCGCCGGGCGGGGGCTATATCGGCGCCCATCGCTCAAAGACACCGCCGTGGAAGGTTAAGCCATGTCCGATACCGATTTGCGCCAGGACGTCCTGAAGGCGCTGGACCAGGTGATCGACCCGGTCAGCGGCCGCACGGTGGTGCAGCAGGACATGATTACCGGCCTGGTGGTGAAAGACGGCCATGTCGGCTTCGTGGTCGAGGTCCCGGCCGAGCGCGGCCCCAAATCCGAACCCCTGCGCAAGATCTGCGAGGCGATGGCGCTGGGCGTGAAGGGCGTCAAATCCGTCACCGCGGTACTGACCGCCCATGAGGACAATCCACAGCCGGGGGGCGGGCACGATCACGGCCAGCGTCCCGCCGTGAACCGCCAGGCGCCGCCGCCGCCGGAAGGCCTGCCCGGCGTGGGCGCCATCGTCGCGGTGGCCAGCGGCAAGGGCGGGGTGGGCAAGTCCACCGTGGCGGTCAACCTGGCCCTGTCCCTGGCGCGGCTGGGGCTGAAGGTCGGGCTGATGGATGCCGACATCTATGGCCCCAGCGTGCCGCGCCTGCTGGACATCCGCACCAAGCCCGACAGCGACGGCAAGAAGCTGATCCCCATCGAGAAATACGGCATCGTCGCCATGTCGCTGGGCTTTCTGCTGAAGGAAGACGAAGCCGCCATCTGGCGCGGTCCCATGGTGCAGTCGGCCCTGATGCAGATGCTGAACGACACCAAATGGGGTGAACTGGACGTGCTGGTGCTGGACATGCCGCCGGGCACCGGCGACGCCCAGTTGACCATCACCCAGCGCGTGCCGCTGAAGGGCGCGGTGATCGTGTCGACGCCGCAGGACATCGCCCTGATCGACGCCAGGAAGGGCGTGGCCATGTTCCAGAAGGTGCAGGTGCCGATCCTGGGCATCGTGGAAAATATGAGCATGTTCGTCTGCCCCGACTGCGGCAGCCGCCACGACATTTTCGGCCATGGCGGGGCACGCGAGACGGCGGACAAGATCGGCGCGCCATTCCTGGGCGAAATCCCGCTGGTGCCGCGCATCCGCGAAACCTCGGACGCGGGCACGCCGGTCAGCGCCGCCCTGCCCGATGGGCCCGAAGCCGAAGCCTTCCTGGCGGTGGCGCGTCAGGTGAAGGCGGCGCTGGAGGCGGAATCACGGCCCGCGCCCAAAATCGTCATCGAGTGATTGTCATCGAATAGGCGTCACCGCTCCAGCGTGACATAGCTGTAGGCCAGGCCATCGGGCGCGGTGTGATCCTCGCGCGCCACCTCGCGCCAGCCGCTGCGGTCGAACTGGAAAAAGGCGTCGCCGGAAAATTCGCCTTGCACCTCGGTCAGTTCGATGCGCGTGGCGCGCGGCAGCAGCGCGCGATAGATTTCCGCGCCGCCGATCACCATCACATCGCCCTGAGCCTTATCCAGCGCCGCCTCGGGCGAGGCGGCGACAATCGCGCCATCCTGCGACCAACCGCAATCGCGCGTGACCACGATATTGTCGCGCCCCGGCAGCGGCTTTCGCGGCAGCGAATCCCAGGTCTTGCGTCCCATCACGATGGCCTTGCCCATGGTCAATGCCTTGAACCGCTTGAGGTCGGCGGAAATGTGCCAGGGGATCTTCCCGTCCACGCCGATCACGCCATTGGCGGCGGCCGCAACCACCAGAACGATCTGCCTCATGCGTCCGCCAGCGCCTGCAGCGCCTCTCCCTGAAGCCGGTAGTTGATCCATTCCTCCACCGGCCGGGCGCCCAGCCCACGATAAAATTGGATGGACGGTGCATTCCAGTCCAGCACCTGCCATTCCATCGCCGCAGCCTTTTGCGCGACGGCCTCACCGGCCAGCCAGTGAAAGAGGCCGCGTCCCAGCCCGCGTGCGCGAAAGGCGGGGCGCACATACAGGTCTTCCAGATACAGGCTGCGCCGCGCGCCGAATGTCTTGTAGGTCCACAGCCAGGTGGCGATGCCCGCAGGCGTCTCGCCCGCAAAAGCCAGCGCGCAATGGCAGATTGCATCGGGCCCCAGCATGTCGCGCGCGATATCGGCCTGGGTCAGCACAAAGCGGTCCAGCAGCTTTTCATAGTCGGCCAGTTCGCGCAGCAGCGCCAGAATCAGCGCCGTATCGCCCGTTTCCGCCTTGCGAATGGAAAAATCACCCATGTTCCGACCCTAAATTCAGGCTGCGTTCAGGGGAACCCTGCCAGACTGTGCCGGTTACGTTAATGGAACTCTCTGTGCCTTGGGTATGGAGAAACACTCTGGAGGGGGTACAGGAGGAAACATGAAGAAGTGGATGCTCTCCATCGCCGCCCTCACCCTGATGGCGGCTCCTGCCTTGGCGCAGCCCAAATCGGGCCGCGACATGGATCATCGATCGGGCCAGGTTGGCCCCAGCCACGCGCAGCAGCGCCAGGCGCCGCAGCACCGCAGCCAACCCCAAAATCAGGCGCGCCAACACCAGAGCCGCCAGCATCAGGAGCGCCGGGACTATCGCCGCGACAGCAACCGCGGCGACCGGCGCGCCGATCACCGGTCCGATCACCGGGCCGACCGGCGGCGTGACGATCACCGGGCCGACCGCTATCGCAACGACCGCCGCGCCGACCAGCGGCGCGATTACAGGCGTGATTACCGGCGCGACTACAGGCGTGACAGCCGGCGCGACTTCCGGGCCGGCCATAGCGGCCGCAACTGGAGCAGCTGGCGGTCCGAGCATCGCAGCTATCGCCCCTCGCGCCGCTATCACGCCCCGCGCTATCGCCGGCCGCATGGCTGGTATTATCGCCGCTGGAGCTTCGGCGATTTCCTGCCCAGCCTGTTCTGGTCCAACCAGTACTGGATCGGCAATTACGGCCTCTATGACCTGCCGCCGCCGCCCCCGGGCGCCGTCTGGGTGCGCTATGGCGACGATGCCCTGCTGATCGACCGCTACAGCGGCGAGGTCATCGATGTGGTCTATGGCATCTTCTACTAGGCCATAGCCTTTAGGCATCTGAAAACACTGTCTCTTTTTGGCATCGGGCGCCGCATCCACAGGGTGCGGCGCCTTCGCCTTGGCCAGACCCTTACACACCCTGCCGGCCTTGCTATAAGGCAGCCGGCCGCGCGGGTGCGGCAGGCAAGAACAAGCAGGGACCGGCAATGGCCAATGTGACGGTGATCGGCGCCCAATGGGGCGACGAAGGCAAGGGCAAGATCATCGACTGGCTGTCGAACCGCGCCGAAATGGTGGTGCGCTTCCAGGGCGGCAACAATGCCGGCCATACCATCGTGGTGGGCGACAAGACCTACAAATTATCGCTTCTTCCCTCGGGCGTGATCCAGGGCAAGCGTTCCATCATCGGCAATGGCGTGGTGGTCGATCCCTGGTCGCTGCTGGATGAAATCGGGCGCATTGCCGCCGCGGGCCTGGCCATCACGCCGGACGTGCTGGTGCTGGCCGAGAATGCCGTGCTGGTCCTGCCGCTGCACCGCGAACTGGACGCGCTGCGCGAGGACGCCGCCAGCCAGAAGATCGGCACCACCAAGCGCGGCATCGGCCCGGCCTATGAGGACAAGGTGGGCCGGCGCGCCATCCGCGCCATCGACCTGGCCGATCCGGCCAGCCTGCCGGGCAAGATCGAGCGGCTGCTGGCCCATCACAATGTGCTGCGCCGCGGCTTCGGCGCGCCGGATGTGGACGCTGATGGGCTGCTGGCGGCGCTGAACGAGATCGCGCCGAAGATCGCACCCTTCATCGGCTCGTCCTGGCGCGAGCTGGATGCGGCGCGCATCGCCGGCAAGCGGGTGCTGTTCGAAGGCGCCCAGGCGGTGCTGCTGGACATCGACCACGGCACCTATCCCTTCGTCACCTCCTCCAACACGGTGGCGGGCCAGGCGGCGGCGGGCGCGGGCGTCTCCCCGCGCGCCATCGGCACGGTGCTGGGCATCGTCAAAAGCTATACCACCCGGGTGGGCGAAGGCCCCTTCCCCACCGAACTGACCGACGCGACCGGCGAAAAGCTGGGCGTGCGCGGCCACGAGTTCGGCACCGTGACGGGGCGAAAGCGCCGCTGCGGCTGGTTCGACGCCGTGCTGGTGCGCCAGACCTGCATCACCGGCGGCGTCGACGGCATCTGCCTGACCAAGCTGGACGTGCTGGACGGCTTCGACGAGATCAATATCTGCACCGCCTATGAGCTGGACGGAAAGCGCTTCGACTACCTGCCCGCCGACGCCAACATGCAGGCGCGGCTGACGCCGGTCTATGAAACGCTGGAAGGCTGGCAGGAAACCACCGCGGGCGCGCGCAGCTGGGCCGAGCTGCCCGCCAACGCCATCAAGTATGTGCGCCGGGTGGAAGAATTGATCGGCGCGCCGGTCTCGCTTCTGTCGACCAGCCCGGACCGCGACGATACAATTATGGTGAGCGATCCTTTCGTGGATCGCTAGGGCATGGTCAGCGATCCCTTCGTGGATCGCTGAGGCGGGAGGCCGGCATGACGATGGGCGCACGCGCGACATGGATGGTGGCGGGTCTGCTGCTTGGCGCAGCCGCCGGCGCCGCGGGCTATGCCGCATGGAGCACGCGCCCGGCGCCCATCGCCGTACAGGCCCCGGACCCCGAGGCCGCACGCGTCAGCGACGTCAATGAGCGCATCGCCGCCAACTGGGGAGCGCTGGCCGCCGCGCCGGGCGATCCGGTCATCGGCAATCCAGACGGCGACGTCACCATTGTCGAGTTCTTCGACTACGCCTGCTCCTATTGCAAGGCGGCCGAGCCGCGCCTGGTCGCGGCAATCGAGAGCGACGCACGCGTGCGTCTTGTGCTGAAGGAGTTTCCCATCCTGACGCCCGAATCGATGACCGCCACCCAGGCGGCGCTGGCCGCCCAGATGCAGGGCAAGTACCAGCCCTTCCACCAGGCGCTGATGCGCTATCAGGGCGAACTGACCGAAGCGGTGATCTTCGGCGCCGCCCAGGATGCCGGGCTGGACATGGCGCGCCTGAAACAGGACATGCAGGCGCCCGCGGTGGCGCAGCAGATCATCGCCAATTTCAACCTGGCCCGCGCCATCCGCGCCTATCAGACACCCACCTTCATCGCCGGCAACCGGCTGGCGGCGCATGTGCTGAGCAGCACATCGGCCAGCATCGATTTTCCGCAGGAAATCGCCGCCGCACGCGGGAACTGAGAAGCCCGCACAACGTATCGCCGCAATTTCGGTTGCCGGATAAATTGCGGCAACTTCGGCGCGGCGGCACGCGTTTGCTTGGGGAGATTGTTCCCCAAGGAGATTGCCATGCGTCCTTATGCTTTCGTTGTTCTGGCCTGTCTGGCGGCCTCTTCCATGGCGCTTTCGGCCTGCGGTTCCTCGCGCAAGACCGTGATCGTCAATCCGCCGCCCGGCTCGACCACGGTGGTCGATTCCGATGGCCATGCCCATGTCATCGAGAACCGCGACGACTATCGCTGATTACTGGCGATGATTGAGCGGGCGTGGCCGCGCCCCAGTCCGGGTGCGGTCATTCGTCGAACGCTTACAAAGAGGCGCCGCCTCCGCTGCCGCACCAGCAGCCAGATTCAGCATTCGTGCGCCTCGATCACGATCAGCAGCGCACCGGCGATTCTTTCCCGCTTTCTGCCGCGATTAGCGTCAAGGCGCGTTGTTATCCAGGCTTGCCACGCTTTGACCGGCTGCGCGGGCAAAACCGCGAAAGGCTGTTCGCCCTGACACCACGCGCGCCGAAACATCGGCCCAAACAAGCAGGCTGGGCGCAATCGCGGGATCCGCCGTCAGCGCCAGCAGCTTTTTCAGCAGGACACCCGGCGCCAGCCGCGCCGGCGGCAGGATGTCATCCAGCCGCGCAGCAAGCTGTTCGGACAGATGGGCAAGGCTGGCCCGCACCAGCATGTCCTGCTGCCGGAATATAGAGCAGCATCCGGCCGGACGTGTTCAGCCGGGCCGCCAGCTCGCGCAGCGGCAGGCCAGCCACCCGCTCTTTCAAAAGGATGGCGGCGATCTGCGTGGCCAATTCCCGGCGGCGGCGGTCGGATTTTCCGGACATGCGAATCTTTCCTGTAGCGCATGCTACAAAAATCTCGTATGTAGCGTCTGCTACATTTTTGGAGGTGCCAATGCCTGCCCCCCGACAAGTGCGGCGCCTGGGCCTGCTGGCCCTGGCGCTTTGGGCCATCGCCACAGCCGATATCCGGCTCTGGCCTGCCGCCCTCACGGACCCGCTTTGGGGACCGCTGGGGTTCATCACCACATTTCCTATGGCGTGGGTGTCGGTCTGGCTGGTGCTGAAGCTGGGGAACCTTGCGCCACGCGAATTGCCGGCGGGCGCGGCGTTTGTGGGGAGCATCGCCATGATGATCGACGGCGCCGCCCTGCGCTTTGCCCCCTGGCTTTATGGCACTGACGACAACGTGCTGCGGCTTGGCGCGGCATGGCTGTTGTGGGGCTATGGCGTCAGTTTTGCCATTGCACTGATCTGGGCGCGGCGTTCAACCGTGATTGAGGGGACCATGCCCCTGCCCTAGCCCCGGCGCGGTTGCGATGGCCCGTTGGACATAGGCGTGGGCACGGTGCACCGCATCCTCCAGTGCCATGCCCTGCGCCAGGCCGCAGGCGACCGCCGTCGCCAGGGTGCAGCCGGTGCCGTGGGTGTGGGGCGTGTCCTGGCGCGGCGCGGTCAGGCGCACACGCGCTTTGCCGTTGCCAAGAAGGTCCTCGACCGCCGGGCCGTCGCCATGCCCGCCCTTCAGCAGCACGCGCGGACAGCCCATCGCGGCAAAGGCGGACAGCGCGGACTCCATGCCCGCATCGCCATTCACCGCGATGCCGGTCAGGGCTTCGGCTTCCGGCAGGTTGGGCGTGACCAGTGCCGCCATCGGCAACAGGCGGTCTTTCAGGGTCTGCACCGCTTCTTCGTCGATCAGGCGCGAACCGCCCTTGGCCACCATTACCGGATCGACCACCAGGGGAATGTCCGGCGCATGCTGCGCCAGCGTGTCGGCCACCATGCACACCATGTCCGCCGATCCCAGCATACCGGTCTTGATCGCGTCGGCGCCGATGTCGGACAGGCAGGCGATGATCTGGCCGCGCACCACATCAGGCGGAACGATGTGCGCGCCCGTCACCCCAAGCGTGTTCTGGACGGTGACCGCGGTGATCGCGGTCTGGGCATAGACGCCAAGCGAAAATGCGGTCTTGAGGTCGGCCTGGATACCGGCCCCGGCGCTGCTGTCGGACCCGGCAATAACTAGGATGCGGGGAATCAGGCCGCCACCTCTTCGATGACGCTGGCGATCTGGCGCACCACGGCGCGCACCACCTGTTCGTCCTCGCCCTCGGCCATCACCCGGATCAGGGGTTCTGTGCCCGACTTGCGCACCAGCACGCGCCCGCTCGCGCCCAGCTTCGCATTGGCGTCGTCGATGGTGGATTTCACCTTGGCGTCGTCCAGGGGCGAGCCCTTCTTGAAGCGCACATTTTCCAGCACCTGGGGCAGCGGTTCGAACAGATGGGCGGCCTCGGATGCCGGCTTGCCGTCCTGGGCGATCACCGCCAGCACCTGCAGCGCCGCGATCAGCCCGTCGCCGGTGGTGGAGAAGTCCGACAGGATGATGTGGCCCGACTGTTCGCCGCCGACATTGAAGCCGCCCTTGGCCATTTCCTCCAGCACATAGCGGTCGCCCACCGCCGAACGCGCCAGCTTCAGTTTCTGCGAGGCCAGAAACCGGTCCAGCCCTGCATTGGACATCACCGTGCCGACCACGCCGCCGCCCTTCAGGTCGCCGCCCTTCGACCAGCTCTTGGCGATCAGCGCCAGAATCTGGTCGCCGTCGATGATGTTGCCCTTCTCATCGGCCATCACCACGCGGTCGGCATCGCCGTCCAGCGCGATACCGAAATCGGCGCGCATCTCGCGCACCTTGGTGCACATGGCTTCGGGCGCGGTGGAGCCGCAATCCAGGTTGATGTTGGTGCCGTCGGGCGTGACGCCGATCGGCACGATATCGGCGCCCAGCTCCCACAACACGGCGGGGGCGACGCGATAGGCCGCGCCATGGGCACAGTCGATCACGATGCGCAGACCTTCGAGCCGCAGGTTGCGCGGGAAGGTGCGCTTGGCGAATTCGATATAGCGGGCCTGGCTGTCGTCGATGCGCTTGGCCCGGCCCAGATCGGCATCCATTGCCAGGCCGTCATTCATGCCATTGGCCATCAGCGCCTCGATTTCCATCTCCACCGCGTCGGAGAGTTTCTGACCGTCGGGACCGAAGAACTTGATGCCATTGTCGGCAAAGGGATTGTGCGAGGCGGTGATCATCACCCCCAGGTCGGCGCGCAGCGAGCGGGTCAGCATGGCCACGGCCGGCGTGGGCAGCGGGCCGAACTGGAAGACATCCATGCCCACGGCGGTGAAGCCGGAGACCAGCGCATTCTCGATCATGTAGCCGGACAGGCGGGTATCCTTGCCGATCACCACCCGGTGACGGTGCGCGCCGCGGGTGAAGATGCGGCCCGCCGCCATGCCCGCCTTCATTGCGACTTCGGGCGTCAGCGAGGCGTTGATACGGCCACGGATGCCGTCGGTGCCGAAATATTTGCGGGTCATGAAATCAGTCCTGAAATCGGGGGCGCTTTTTACCACGTTTTGATAACAAAACCCTGATTTCGCGCCCAATCACGCCCGGTTGCGCCCTGTTACGGAGCCGGCGGGGCCTCGTTTTCCTGCAATTCTTCCAGCACCTTAAGGGCTTCGACCAGGGGGGCGGGGGCGTGGGTGCGGATCATGTCCGCCCCCTGGCGCACCGCGAACATCTCCACCGCCGCGCTCATGTCGGCGCTGGTTTCGGGGCCCGCCAGCGCCTTGAGGAAGGATTTGCGCGACACCGACACCAGCACCGGCAGGCCATAGCGGTCCGCCAGTTCTGGCAGGTGGCCCAGCACGGTCAGCGAGGTTTCGGGATTGGTGCCCAGGAAGAAGCCCATGCCGGGGTCCAGGATCATGCGGTCGGCGGCGATGCCCGCAGCGGCCAATGCGTTCAGGCGTGCGTCGAAGAAGCGGGTGATGCGCTCCATGATCTGGCCGGGCGGCACATCGATGCGGGTGGCCAGGCCCTGTTCCTGCACCGCATGCATGACGATCAGCTTCGTGCGTGACGCCGCCAGGTCGGGATAGAGCGCCGAATCGGCAAAGCCGTGAATGTCGTTCAGGTAGTCCACCCCCTGCGCAAGCGCCCAGCGCTGCACGGGGGTGGAGAATGTGTCGATGGAAAGAGAGGCGCCGGTATTGTGCAGCGGCTCCACCACCGCCTCCAGCCGCGTAATTTCCACGTCGGGCGGCACCGGCGCGGCATCGGGATGGGACGACGCCGCACCGACATCAAGAATGTCGGCACCCTCGGCCAGCAGCCGGTCGGCATGAAGCAGCGCGGCGGCAGGATCGAGATATTTGCCGCCGTCGGAAAAGCTGTCGGATGTGATGTTCAGGATGCCGAGGATTTTCATGTCGCGCACAAAGTAAAAGGGCGGCCGAAGCCGCCCTTTTCATAGCATGTCTGCCGTCAGCGCGGCTGCGGCTCGGGCGTGATGATCGGGCCGGGGCCACTGGGCCGCGGCTTGCCGGCCACCGGCACGGAAGTGCCCGCATCGCGCGGCGGCGTGGCCGGTTCCTCGTAAGGCGTGCGGACCGGGGGAATGCCCTTGAGCAGCGCGATGATTTCGTCGCCCGTCAGGGTTTCATATTCCAGCAGACCGCGCGCCAGGGTGTTCAGGTCCTCGGCATGGTCGGTCAGGATCTGCCGCGCCCGGCTGTAGCACTCGTCGATGATGCGGTGGATTTCCGAATCGATCTTCTGCGCCGTGGCTTCGGAGATGTTCTGGGTGCGCGACACGCTGTGCCCCAGGAAGACTTCTTCCTGGTTCTCGGCATAGGCGATGGGGCCCAGATCGTCGGACATGCCGAAGCGGGTCACCATGGCGCGGGCCATGCGGGTGGCCTGTTCGATGTCGCTCTGCGCGCCGGTGGTCACCTTGTCGTCGCCGAAGATGACTTCCTCGGCCACGCGGCCGCCCATCGCGACCGCGAGGTCGGCATGCAGCTTGTCGCGCTTGAGGCTGAGCCGGTCGCCGTCGGGCAGGCGCATCACCATGCCCAGCGCGCGGCCGCGCGGCACGATCGTGGCCTTGTGGATCGGGTCGGATTGCGGTTCGTGCAAGGCGACCACGGCATGTCCTGCCTCGTGATAGGCGGTGAGTTTCTTTTCGTCCTCGGACATCGCCATGGAGCGGCGTTCGGCGCCCATCATCACTTTGTCCTTGGCGTCCTCGAATTCCGTCTGGGTGACGACGCGCTTGTTGCGCCGGGCGGCAAGCAAGGCCGCCTCGTTCACCAGATTGGCCAGATCCGCGCCCGAAAAACCGGGCGTGCCGCGGGCGATAACGCCCAGATCGACGTCGCGCGCCACCGGCACGTTGCGGATATGGACCTTTAAAATCTTTTCACGGCCCTTGACGTCCGGATTCGGAATCACGACCTGACGGTCGAAACGACCGGGACGCAGCAGCGCCGGGTCGAGCACGTCGGGCCGGTTGGTGGCGGCGATGATGATCACGGACTCGTTTGCCGCAAGCCGTCATCTCGGCTGAAAACTGGTTCAGCGTCTGCTCGCGCTCGTCGTACCGCCGCCTTGAATACGCCGCGATGGCCCACCGTCGATTTCGTCGATGAAGATAATGCAGGGCGCATTTTTCTTGCCCTGTTCGAACATGTCGCGCACGCGGCTTGCGCCCACACCGACGAACATTTCCACAAAGTCGGAGCCGGAGATGGAGAAGAACGGCACCCCGGCCTCGCCCGCGACGGCGCGCTACCGGCGAAGATATTGCCGGTGCCCGGCGGGCCGACCAGCAGCACGCCGCGGGGATGCCGCCCGCGACGCTGAACGCTGGGGATCGCGCAGGAAGTCGACGATTTCCTCCAGGTCGTCCTTGGCCTCGTCGACGCCAGCGACGTCCTCGAAAGGTCACCCGGCCCTGACGCTCAGTCAGCATCTTGGCGCGCGACTTGCCCGAAGCCCATCGCCTTGCCGCCGCCCGACTGCATCTGGCGCAGGAAGAACACCCACGCCGATGATCAGCAGCAGGGAACCAGTTGATGAAGATCGCCAGCAGGCTGGGCATGCCGTGTCTTGGCGGGCCCGGCCGTGAATGTCGACATTGTGCTTCTTCGGCATCAGCCACAGCGATGGAATCATTTGTTCAGCACGGTGGTGACGAAGGGCTGGCCAGTGTCATTTCGCCAGCCTGCTGCTCACCCTGGAACACGACCTTCTTCACCTGGTTGGCCTGAACCTGCTCGGTGAACTTGGTGTAGGAGATGGCCGGAAACCGTGGTGTGGTTGCCCGTGCCCTGGAACAGGTTGAACAGCAACCAGCATGACCGCGATCTCACAGGGCGAAGATTTCGAAGATTGTTCCAAGGCCAGTCCTTTCAGAAGCAGGGCACATGCCGCCCGCGCAGATCCGTAGGGAAGCCTACCGCCAGATAGGACGCTTCTGGCGGATTGCCAGCCAGCAAAAGCGTTAAGAGTTTTTGCCCGGCAGCCCGCAATATACCGGGGAAATGCCCACAGCTTTTTGGCGCCGAACGAGACCTGGCGCCACCCGGCGCGGGGGCTCGCAGCACTGGCGCGCACCTGTGGCACGCCTTTTGCACCCGATCACGCAGGCCCCGGCCATCAGGGGCCAATCCGGCAACCCAACGGAGTGGCCCCGCGCCAGCGTGCCGCCCGATTCTGTCGAAAACCGCTCCAGCGCCTCGAAGCAGCAGCAAAGGCGCCCCGATACCCCATCAGGACCGCCGCCAGCGAAGCCCGCTTCCCGGCGCGGCCGCCAGCGCCGCCGCATCCAGCGAATACCGTCCCCAGCCGGGCGCACGCGCGACCAGCACCGCTGGGTCACCCTGATCCAGGGCCTGTGGCAGGCCCAGGCCAGGTCAGGCAACGGCAGCAACGTGCCCGGCGCGGTCAGGCCCGCCTCGGCCAGCGCCGGGGCCAGCGCCCGCAGCCGCACCCGGTCGAAGGCCGGATCGTCATTCATCGGATCGTCCAGCCAGTCCTGCCCGGCAGCGGCCAGATAGGCGCGCAGTTCGGCGCGCGAACGGTCCAGCAGCGGGCGTACCACCGCCAGCCCGGCAAAGCCGGCCACCGGCCAGCGTGACAACGCGCCCATCGCGGACAGGCCGTCGACCCCGCTGCCGCGCGCCAGGCGCAGCAGAAACGTCTCGGCCTGGTCGTCCTGGGTATGGCCGACACACAGCGCGGCGGCGCCCTGTTTGACCATCCAGGCGCCCATCAGCCGGTAGCGCGCCTCGCGCGCCGCCGCCTCGATGCCGCGCTTTGGCTTGTCGCCGCGCCAGGTCAGGACATGCGCCTTCAGGCCCAGCGCCTTGGCCCAGCCCGCCACCTTGCGTGCATCGCCGGCCGATCCCTTGCGCAGGCCATGATCGACCGTCAGCATGATGGGGGCCGGGGATTTCGCCGCCGCGGCATGGGACGCAGCCAGATGCATCAGCGCCAGTGAATCGCCGCCGCCGGACACCGCCAGGACCAGCGGCCCGCTCAGCCCTTCCAGCGCCGCCGCAAAAGCGGCTTCCAGCTCAGCGGCAGACTTTTTCCCGGCGGCGGTCTGCTGCCTATCGGCAACCGGACGACCGGCGCAGGCTTGCGGCCGCCGAGAGGGTGGAGTCCGGGGCCTTGGGGTATTTCGACTTGACGAGCCCAAGCGTGGTGCAGCCTTCCGTTTTCTGGCCCGCCGCCAGGAAGGACTGGGCCAGCTTCAGCATAGCGTCCGGCGCGCGGTCGGACTTAGGATATTTCTTCAGCACCTCGGCAAAGCTGCGCTGGGCCGGTTCGTAATTGTGCTGCACGTAATTGATGTTGCCGATCCAGTAGATCGCCTGGGGCGTCAGGTTGGTGTCGTCGGGATTGGCGTCGGCATAGGCCTGGAAGGCCGCTGCGGCCTCGCTGTACTGCGCCTTGGACAGCAGGTTCATCGCCCGGTCGTACTGGCCGCCATTGCCCGGCGCGACCGCGCCGCCGCCCGGCGCCGGCTGCAGGCTGGACAGGCGCGTGGGCCCGCCTGAGGTGGGCGGGCCGCCATAGGCGGCACCAGACTGCTGGGGCGGCGGCAGGCGCAGCACGCCCGGCGGGCGGCCCCGGCCCGGCGTGTCGTCATAGGCCGTCTGCCCCATGCTGCCCGAAGGCGCGAACTGCTGGCTGGCGCCGTTGCCGCCGCCATCGCCGCCGATCGGCGGCAGGGGCGTGCCCGGCTGGGCCTGGGTCTGGGGCGTGGGCACGGCAAAACCGCCGCCCAACCCGCCGCCGCTGCCCGCGGCCGCGCAATTGATGCCGCCATCGCTGCCATCGCTGGGCACGCCCATCTGCTGGGCCGAAAGGGTGCAGATGCGATAGGCGAAATCCTTCTGCATCGCGTCGATCTTCTGGTTCTGGAGCTGGATGCGATGCGACAGCTCCTCATTGGCGCCGGTCGCGCCGGCCAGGCTTTCGGTCAGGCTGCGCACCTTGGATTCGAGCGCCGATACACGTTCGTTGAGCTGGTCTGCGCGGCTGCCCAGATCGGCGATGCCCCTGTCCTGGCCGGCCTCACGCGCCACTTCCTCGTCGCTGGGGCCGAAAAGCTGGGCGCGGGCGGGCACGGAAGCCAGACCGGCAAGCGTGACGGACAGAGCCAGGGCGGAAACGGCGGAACGCAAACGGATCATGAGGACCTTCCCAATACAAAGTGAAACGCACCGGTAAAAAAGCAGCGGACCAAACAGACAGGGGCGCGAGGATGCATTCCCCGCGCCCCTGCTTTTGTCCACTCAGGGCGGCCGGCGCGGTTCAGCGCCGGCCATCCAGGCCTTACGTATTGGCGCCGGAGGTGATCGCGGTCACGCCGCGACGATTCTGCGCCCAGCAGCTTTCGTCGGACTGTGTGCAGATCGGCCGTTCCTTGCCGTAGGAAATCGTGTCG
>JACKLF010000010.1 GCA_024236055.1 Alphaproteobacteria bacterium
CACCAACGCCGCGAACCGCCATGGCCGCTTTCGTTCATCTGCGCGTCAAAAGCGCCTTTTCGCTTCTGGAAGGGGCGGTGCGGCCCAAGGAGCTGCCGGCCCTGGCGCGCGAGGCGGGTACGCCCGCGGTGGCGGTCACCGACACCAACAACCTGTTCGGCGTTTTCGAGATTTCCGACACCCTGGCCAAGGGCGGAATCCAGCCCATCGTGGGCACGCTGCTGTCGGTCGAGCTGGCGGCGCGAGGTCCGCACCATCAGGGCTCGCGCGCCAAGCCGCCGCACATTCCGCTGCTGGTGCAGAACGCGGACGGCTATCTCAATCTCACCCGGCTGCTGTCGGCGGCCTATCTGGATGTGGAGGCGGGCGACTGGCCCCATGTCACCGCACAAAAGCTGTTTTCCCATGCCGATGGCCTGATCGCGCTGACCGGCGGGCCGGGCGGGCCGGTCAACCAGCTTGTGGTGGACGGCCAGATGGACGCCGCCCGCGCCACGCTGGAAAAGCTGGCGGCTGCCTTTCCGGGCCGGCTCTATGTCGAACTTCAGCGCCACGACCTGCCCGAGGAACGCGCCGCGGAAGAGGCGCTGATCGACATGGCCTATGCCATGGACCTGCCGCTGGTGGCGACCAATGACGTGCATTTCGGCAAGGCCGGCATGTACGAGGCCCATGACGCGCTTTTGTGCATCGCCGACGGCAGCTTCGTCACCCAGGACGAGCGCCGCCGTCTGACCCGCGAGCACCGCTTCAAGAGCGCCGACGAGATGGCGGTGAAATTCGCCGACCTGCCCGAAGCGATCGAGAACACGGTCGAGATCGCGCGCCGCTGCGCCTACAAGCCGGCCAAGCGCAGGCCGATCCTGCCGGTGTTCGATCCCGAATCCGGCCTGACCGCCGAGGCCGAACTGAAGGCCCAGGCCGAGGCCGGACTGGATCGCCGCCTGGCCAAGGCGCCGCTGGCCGAGGAGCGCAAGGTCTATGATGAGCGGCTGGCCTATGAGCTGGGCATCATCAACGAGATGGGCTTTCCCGGCTACTTCCTGATCGTGTCGGACTTCATGAAGTGGACGCGCGCGCAGGGTATTCCGGTGGGCGTGCGCGGCTCGGGCGCGTCCTCGCTGGTGGCCTGGGCGCTGGACATCACCAACCTGGACCCGCTGCGCTTCGGCCTGTTCTTCGAACGCTTTCTAAATCCCGAACGCCTGTCGATGCCGGACTTCGATATCGACTTCTGCCAGGAGCGGCGCGACGAGGTCGTGCGCTATGTGCGCGACAAATACGGCCATGACCGGGTGGCGCAGATCATGGCGCTGGGTTCGCTTCAGGCGCGCGCGGCGGTGCGCGATGCGGGCCGCGTGCTGCAGATGCCGCTGGGCCTGGTCGATCGCATCGCCAAGCTGATCCCCAATCCGCCCGGCAAGTCGATCTCGCTGGACGAGGCGGTGGAGGGCGAGCCGCGCCTGCAGCAGATCGCCGAATCCGAACCGATCGCCCAGCGCCTGTTCGAGATCACCGGCAAGATCGAAGGGCTCTATCGCCACGCCTCGACCCATCCGGCGGGCGTGGTGATCGGCGACCGGCCGCTGGAAGACCTGTTGCCGCTCTACCGCGATCCGCGCTCGGACATGCCGGTCACGCAGTTCGACTACAAGGACGCGGAAAAGGCCGGGCTGGTGAAGTTCGACTTTCTGGGCCTGAAAACCCTGACCGTCATCGCCAAGGCCGAGGAACTGCTGAAACAGCGCGGCATCCAGCTTCACACCCAGACCATCGACTTCGACGATGCCGGCACTTTTGAAATGCTGGCGCGCGGCGACAGTGTGGGCGTGTTCCAGCTGGAAGGCGCGGGCATGCGCGATCTGCTGCGCAAGATGAAGCCCGACCATATCAACGACCTGGTGGCGCTTGTGGCGCTCTACCGGCCGGGCCCGATGGACTCCATTCCCACCTATATCGCGCGCAAGAACGGCAAGGAGCCGGTGGAATATCTCCATCCCGCGATGGAGCCGATCCTGAAGGAAACCTACGGGGTCATGACCTATCAGGACGATGTCATGCGCATCGCCCGCGAACTGGCCGGCTATACGCTGGGCGAGGCCGATATCCTGCGTCGCGCCATGGGCAAGAAGATCCCGGCCGAGATGATCCCCCAGCGCGCCAAGTTCATGAAGGGCGCCGAGGAACGCAAGATCGCCCGCAATGTCGCCGAGACGATCTTCGAACAGGCGGAAAAGTTCGCCGGTTACGGCTTCAACAAGGGCCATGCCGCCGCCTATGCCCAGGTCGCCTATCAGACCGCCTTCCTGAAGGCCAATTACCCGGTCGAATTCCTGGCCGCCTCGATGACGCTGGATATCGCCAACACCGACCGGCTCAACATCTTCCGCCAGGAAGCCCAGCGGCTGGGTGTGACGGTGGCCCCGCCCGATGTGAATGTGTCGGGCGCGGTGTTTACCTGCGATGCCGAAGCCAACACGGTCTTCTACGCCCTGGCGGCGGTGAAGGGTGTGGGCCGCCAGGCGATGGACCATGTCGTCGAGATTCGCGAACGCGACGGCAAGTTCGCTTCCATCAGCGATTTTTCCCGCCGCGTCGATCCGCGCCTGGTCAACAAGCGTGCCTTTGAAAATCTGGTGCGGGCGGGCGCCTTTGACAGTCTGGTGCCCAACCGCCGCCAGCTTGTCGAAAATTCCGACCGCATTCTGGGCGGGGCCCAGGCCGCCCAGCGCGAGCGCGAAAGCGGCCAGGTCTCGTTGTTCGGCGGCAGCGGCCAGGAAGAGGAACTGCGCCTGAGCAACATTCCCGACTGGCCTGTGCATGAACGGCTGAGCGAGGAATTCGGCGCGATGGGCTTTTACCTGTCCGGCCATCCGCTGGACGCCTATGGCCCGGCGCTCAAGCGGCTGGGCGTGACGCCCTATGCCGCGATGCTGGAGGACCGCCGCCGGGCCGGTTTCCGCGCCAAGCTGGCGGGCACCGTGATCAAGAAGTCCGAGCGGCGCGGCCGCAACGACCAGATGTATGCCTTTGTGTCCTTCTCCGATCCCACCGGCATGTACGAGATCATGCTGTTTCCCGAAGTGCTGGCGGCCAGCCGTCCGCTGCTGGAGGCGGGCAAGTCGCTGATCATCAACTGTTCGGTCGAATGGGATGGCGACGAACTGAAACTGCGCGCCGCTTCGATCCTGGACCTGGACCAGGCCGCCGCCGATGCGGGCGAGGGGATGGTGGTGCGCCTGTCCGATACCGCCGCGCTGGGCGCGCTGGCAACCGAACTGTCACAGGCGGGCAAGGGGCTGGTGAATATCGTGGTGCCGGGGGCAGCGGGCGAGGAAGTGGAGATCGAGCTGAAAAAGCGCATCG
>JACKLF010000011.1 GCA_024236055.1 Alphaproteobacteria bacterium
CCCATCTCCGTCACGCCGGCGACCTGGGCAACCTCACCGCCGACGCCACCGGCAAAGCGACCTACGAAATCGTGGTCGACAACATCAGCATCGCCGGCCCGCACAACCCCATCCTCGGCCGGGGCGTCATCATCCACGCCAAACCCGACGACGGCGGACAGCCCGTCGGCAACGCCGGCGGCCGCATCGCCTGCGGCGTGATCGGCGTGGCGAAGTAAAACGCCCGCCCATCACCTGCGCTTGAATCGAGCAGCCGCTCGACGACAATAAGAGCTGACGTGATGGTTGCCGTCCCGCCATCCGGGCAGGAGATCCATGGTGACAACCACAACCATTGGTCATCTGACCTTCGACCGCAGCGCCGTGGCAGATTTTTGCCGGCGCTGGCAGGTCGCGGAGCTGGCGCTCTTCGGCTCGGCGCTGCGCGAGGATTTCAACCCCGACAGCGATGTCGACGTACTGGTGACCTTCAGTGCCGGCGCGCCCTGGTCCTACTGGGACTGGAGCGCCATGTCCGACGAGTTGCAAACCATCTTCGGCAGGCCCGTCGACCTGGTTGAGAAACGCTCGGTGGTCAACCCCTACCGCCGCCAGCACATCCTCACCTCACAGCAAGTGATCTATCCCCATGCGGCCTGAAGACAGCGATCCCGCCCGCCTCTGGGACATCACCCGCTGGGGCGAACGCCTGGCGCGATTGCTGGCGGGCGTGTCGTGGGATGAATATCAGGCCAATGAAGAAAAGCAGATTGCCGTGGAACGCTGCATCGAGGTCATCGGTGAAGCGGCGCGGCATCTCTCCGATTCATTCAAACACCAGCACGCCGACATTCCCTGGCGCGAGATCGTGCAGCAACGCAATGTCATCGCCCATGGCTACTACCGCCTGGAACACCAGCGGCTCTGGCATGTCGCCACCGTAGAAGTGCCCAAGCTGATCGCGCGGCTGACGCCACTGTTGAGCGAGCCACCGCCCAATCCCACCGACACTGAGTAAGCCCATCCGCTCAATCACCGCTGCCCTGTCGGCTCATGCGCCCTGTCCCACAATCGCCAGCGCCGCGCTCATCTGCGGCTTGGGCAGCGCGCTGCGGCCCATCAGGTACGCATCAATCGCATGGGCAGCCCCGCGGCCCTCGGCGATGGCCCAGACAATGAGCGACGCGCCGCGCCGCATGTCGCCGGCGGCGAACACGCCCGGAATATTGGTGGTGAAGGCGCCGTAGCTTGCCGTTACTGTGCCGCGCTGGCATTTGACGCCCAGTTGGTCGACCACGCCCGGGCTGTCGTGGCCGGTGAAGCCGGCGGACAGGAACACCAGGTCGGCGGGCAGCTCCTCGACGATGCCGGTCTGCTTGCGTTGCCACCGGCCTGCAGCGTCGCGCGACCATTCCAGCCGTTCGATGCGCACCGCTTTAACCGCCCCCTGGCCGTTGTCCACGAACGCCAGCGGGAGGATGCCGTATTCGCGCGGGTCGCGGCCGTCGCGGGCTTTGCCTTCCTCGTGGGAGTAATCCAGGTAGTAGGTGCCGCGCGGGCCGGGCCAGGGATGAAAGTCGTCGCGCTGCTCCGGTTCACGCTCCCGGCGGGTGATGTTCAGCACGCTGTGACAACGCTGACGCAGGGCGGTGCCGATGCAGTCCGCGCCGGTGTCGCCGCCGCCGATGACGATCACATCCTTGTCTTTGGCGTCGATGAACTGGCCATCGGCAAACTGGGAGTCGAGCAGGCTCTTGGTGACGCCGTGCAGGTACTCCATCGCCAGATGCACGCCGCGCAGCTCTCGGCCGGGCACTTCCCGCTCGCGCGCCATCAGCGCGCCGCACGCCAGCAGCACGGCGTCGAAGCGTTGCCGCAGGTCCTCGCCGGTGACATCGACGCCGACGTTGACGCCGGGGCGGAAGATGATGCCTTCGTCGCGCAGCAGGTTGACCCGGCGGTCGACGATGCGTTTGTCGAGTTTCATGTTGGGCACGCCGTACATCAGCAACCCACCGATGCGGTCGTCGCGTTCAAACACGGTGACCTGATGGCCGACCTTGTTGAGCTGATCCGCCGCCGCCAGCCCCGCCGGGCCGGAGCCGACGATGGCGATCTTCTTGCCGGTGCGCTTGCCGGGGGGCTGCGGCTTGACCCAGCCTTCATCAAACGCGCGGTCGATGATGGCGCACTCGATGCTCTTGATGGTGACCGCCGGCTCGATGATGCCCAGCACACACGCTTCCTCGCACGGCGCGGGACAGATGCGCCCGGTGAACTCGGGGAAGTTGTTGGTCTTGATCAGCCGTTCGTAAGCTTCGCGCCAGCGGCCCTGATACACCAGGTCGTTCCACTCGGGAATGAGGTTGTCGATGGGACAGCCCGTCTCCGACTGGCAGAACGGCGTGCCGCAATCCATGCAGCGCGCGCCCTGGCGTTTGAGATCGCCTTCCAGCGGCGAACCATAGATTTCATAGAAGTCGCTTAAGCGCGTGATGGGATCGCGCTTGGGCGTGGCGTGACGCTGGAAATCCATGAATCCGGTGGGCTTGCCCATGACGCATCACCTTCCTGACGGGGTTGACGTTCAATCAACCCGGCTGTTGGCATTCGTTTTGACGACGCGCTTCACTTAGCCCCCGGCGACTCGCCGGGGGCTAAATGC
>JACKLF010000012.1 GCA_024236055.1 Alphaproteobacteria bacterium
GGCTATCCCGAACTGCACGCGGCCCGGCTGGCATCGAATCACGCCTTCCTGAACGGGTTGCGCAAGGCGGCGACCCATACCCGGATTCACGGCGAATGCGGTGGTTATATGGTGTTGGGCGAGGCGCTGACCGATGCTACCGGGGCCGTGCACCTGATGGCCGGCCTGCTGCCACTGGAAACCAGCTTCGCGCGGCGCAAGCTGCATCTGGGCTATCGCAGCCTGACCGCCCTGGGCGGGCCGTTTGCCGGGCGACTGATGGCGCATGAGTTTCATTATGCCACGACGCTGCGGGCCGGGGGCCAACCGCTTTATCAGGCCCGCAATGCCGAGGGCGAGGCGCTTGCACCGATGGGGCTGATCAATGGTCTTGTGTCGGGGTCGTTTGCGCATGTGATTGATACCGCGCCCTGAGGCCGGGTGCGCAATGAATGCGCATCCTACATGCGAAGGTTTGAATATCCGCTTGGAAGTCCTCCGCGACGGCGCTAAGGCTTGCACCCATGACCGATACAACCGCCCCGAAATCTGACGCCCGCGCCATCCGCAATGTGGTGATTCTGGTAATCGCGCAGGCGACGCTGGGATCACAGATGCCGATGATCTTCGTGCTGGGCGGGCTGGCCGGGCAATCGCTGGCCTCGAATGCCTGCTGGGCGACGCTGCCGATCTCGCTGATCGTGTTCGGCTCGATGACCACGGCCCCCTGGATGAGCAACCTGATGCACCGCTATGGTCGTCGCGCCGGGTTTTTCGCCGGTATCGGGGGGGGGGCGCTGGGGGCAGCGATCAGCGCCTATGCGCTGTCGGTATCGTCGTTTCCGCTGTTCCTGCTGGGATCATATTTCACCGGTATCTACATGTCGGCGCAGGGATTTTACCGCTTCGCCGCGATTGATACCGCCAGCGTCGCCTTCCGGCCCAAGGCGATGTCCTATGTGATGGCGGGCGGGCTGGTCTCGGCGGTGCTTGGCCCGCAGATGACCAAGCTGACCGCCGATGCCGCCGCGGTGCCGTTCCTTGGCACTTACCTCACGGTGATCGCGCTCAACATTGCCGGGGTCCTGTTGTTTTTGTTTCTGGATATCCCCAAGCCCCCCGCGCCTGTGCAAGGGTCCGCGCGCGGGCGCAGTGTGCTGGAAATGCTGCGCACACCGCGCATCGCGGTGGCGATCATAGCCGGGATGGTCAGCTACGGCCTGATGAACCTGGTGATGACCTCGACGCCGCTGGCGGTGGTCGGCTGTGGGTTTTCCAAGTCGGTGGCGGCGGATGTGGTGATGGGCCATGTGCTGGCGATGTTCGTGCCATCGTTTTTCACCGGCCATCTGGTGGCGCGATTCGGCGCGGAAAAGATCGTCGCAACCGGGCTGGTCATCCTTGCCGGGGCCGGGGCGGTCGGGCTGGCCGGTGTTGATATCATGAATTTCTATATCGCGCTGATCCTCTTGGGGGTCGGCTGGAATTTCGGCTTCATCGGGGCCACCTCGATGCTGGCGGAAGCGCATGCGCCGGAAGAGCGCGGCCGCATTCAGGGCATCAACGATCTGTTCGTGTTCGGCTTCGTCACCATCGCCTCGCTGGCCTCCGGCGGGCTGATGAACTGCTCGGGCGGTTCGGTGGTCGAGGGCTGGAACGCGGTCAACCTGGCGATGGTGCCGATGCTGGCGCTGGCCGGTGGGGCGCTGATCTGGCTGGTGATGCGGCCAGAAGAGGCTTGAGGCCCAAGCCTACCAGACGCCGAAAACCGATTTCCACAGCAACGAGCCGCGCCGCCGTGCTTCCGACAGACCCAACCGGCCTTCGGCAATCGCGGCGGGATCGGCCCTGGCCTGACGCAGGATTGCCTTGGCCTGCCAGCCAGCCCTGAGGGCCGCCGCCCCTGCACCAACATTGACGCCCCGCGCCGCCCTGATCCGCACCAAGCCATCGCCAGCCAGCGCAGCG
>JACKLF010000013.1 GCA_024236055.1 Alphaproteobacteria bacterium
GCGGCGCCCTGTCCAAGAGCGGACCGATCTCGCGCACCTTCTTCTCCCAGCGCCTGCGGCTGCATTACGTCGACTGGGGCAACCCCGACGCACCGCCGCTGCTCCTGGTGCATGGCGGCCAGGACCATTGCCGCAACTGGGACTGGGTGGCCGAGGACCTGCGGCGCGACTACCACGTCATCGCGCCCGACCTGCGCGGCCACGGCGACAGCGCCTGGGCGGCGGACGGCAACTACACCATGGCCGGCTACATCGCCGACCTCGCCCAGCTGATCCACCAGCAGCGCCTGGCCCCGGTCACCATCATCGCCCATTCGCTCGGCGGCAACATCGCGCTGCGCTACGCCGGCATCTACCCCGAAGCGGTGGGCAAGCTGGTCGCCATCGAGGGCCTCGGCCCCTCCCCGCGCAGCCAGGCCAAGCGCGAGGCGATGACCATCGACGCGCGCATGCGCGACTGGATCGAAACCCGCCACGCGCTCTCCGCTCGCACCCCGCGCCGCTACGCCAGCATCGAGGAGGCCTTCGCGCGCATGCAGGAGCAGAACAAGCACCTCTCGCCCACCCAGGCGCGCCACCTCACCGAACAGGGCGTCAACCAGAACGAGGACGGCACCTATTCCTGGAAATTCGACAACTACGTGCGCGGCTGGCCGCCCTACGAGATGACCTATGGCGAGGTCGAACAGCTCTGGTCCCGCATCGCCTGCCCCACCCTGCTGATCTATGGAAAGGAAAGCTGGGCCAGCAACCCGCAGGATGACGGCCGCGCGAAGCATTTCCGCACCGCCCGCGTGGTGGCCTTCGAGGGCGCCGGGCATTGGGTGCACCACGACAAGCTGGCCGGGTTCCTGGCCGAGGTGCGCGGATTTCTTGCCGCATAGGTGGTGAGAGCTGATCAGGGGTTCCGGCAAGGGAAGGAAGCGTGTTCTTTTTTGAAAAAGGAACCAAAAAACTTTCATGACTTAGGACAATATCACTGATCCAGCGAATTGAATGAAGTCTTTTTGCTTCTTTTTCTCCAGAAAAAGAAGACCTTGCTTTCTCTTCTCAACAACCGGCCCATGCCCACCCCCAGCCCGACCCGCAGGTGACCACCGTGGCCAAGACCGAACCGGAAGACATCATCGACGACAAGCCCATGCCCCTGCTCGACCATCTGATCGAGCTGCGCAGCCGGCTGATGTGGTCGATGGGCACGCTGCTGGTCACCGTGGTCGGCTGCTACTTCTTCGCCAGCCACATCTACGCCTTTCTGGCTCAGCCGCTGGTGGACATCCTCAACGCCAAGTCCGGCGGCGAGCCGCGCCGCCTGATCTTCACCGCCCTGACCGAGGCGTTCTTCACCTACCTCAAGGTCGCCTTCTTCGGCGGCGCCTTCATCTCCTTCCCCGTCATCGCCCACCAGCTCTGGCTGTTCATCGCTCCCGGCCTCTACCGCAGCGAGAAACGCGCGCTGGCCCCCTTCCTCATCGCCTCGCCCATCATGTTCCTCACCGGCGCGGCGCTGGCGTATTATTTCGTCTTCCCCGCCGCCTTCAAGTTCTTCGTCAGCTTCGAAACCCCAGCCAGCGCCGGCGGCGTACCCATCCAGCTCGAAGCCAAGGTCGGAGAATACCTCGATCTCGTGATGAAGCTGATCTTCGGCTTCGGCATCGCCTTCCAGATGCCCGTCGCCCTGTCACTGATGGCCAAGGTCGGCATCGTCACGTCCAAATCTCTGCGCAGGGCCCGGCGATACGCCATCGTCGGCATCTTCGTCGCCGCCGCCATCCTCACGCCGCCAGACCCGA
>JACKLF010000014.1 GCA_024236055.1 Alphaproteobacteria bacterium
TGCGGTGGTCCAGGTGGCGGCGGGCGCGCTGTCGACCGACCAGAAGTCGCTGCTGATCGGCATCCCCCAGCTGACCGTGCCCTATATCCCGGTGGGCAATTCGGTGACCGTGCCGGAGATCGCGCTGTTCAAGCAGGCCGAGGAAAAGGGCGTCGCCAAGTTCGTCGCCACCGGATACGACGCCAGGACCGGCAAGATGCTGGCGACCACCGATCCGCGCTACGGTTTTTCGCACAACACCAACCATACGGTGCTGCTGTTCTTCTCCTGGGCGACGGGCGATCTGGTCCCGGCGGGCGTCGATCAGGACACGCTGGGCTTTCGCACAATCACCAACCTTCTGCCGGGCAGCAATGTTCTGCCCGGCCGGCACGGCGACTAGAGTTTCGGCGCGAAGAACTGATAGAGCCAGGTTTCGCTGAGGGTCTTGCCGTCCAGGCTGAGATACAGGCGCAGATCGACAGGGCTGGTGCGATCGTCCGCCGGCAGTTGCAGGTCGAACAGGGCCCGCCACAGCGCGGTGCCCACAACCTTGATCACATAGGCCCCGTCCACCGTGCCGCGCGAGGCATCGATCACCGGCTTGACGTCATAACGCTGGGCCATGGCGGCCAGCGGGCCGCCGGTGAAATCGATGGCGAACTTGGTCTTGTCGCGCGGCCAGGGATTGGCGCCGGGAATGCCGCCGCGCCCCAGCCGGGTCGCCACCACCTTGGCGATGTCCGCCGGATAGGCGGGAATGGCGTCCTGCCAGTAGAGCCGGTAGGAAAATTCCATCCGCCCGCCGGGCTTTGCCGGCTCCGCGGGGCGCCAATAGGCGACGATATTGTCGTGGATCTCGTCTTCGGTGGGGATTTCCACGAGCTGGACCTCGCCCTTGCCCCAGCCGCCCTGGGGTTCGACCCAGATGCCCGGCCGCCTGTCATAGAAGGCGCCATCGTCCTGGTAATGGTCGAAGTTCCGGTCGCGCTGGATCAGGCCGAAGCCCTTGGGGTCGGTATCGAGGAAGGAGTTGGTCTGGACCGCGGGTGGATTGACCAGCGGCCGCCAGATGCGCTCGCCCGTACCGGTCCAAAGCGCCAGCCCGTCATTGTCGTGAATTTCCGGCCGCCAGTCGTCGGCCTTGTCGCGTTCGTTTTCGCCATACCAGTACATGCTGGTCAGCGGCGCGATGCCCAGCCGGTCGATAGGCTGGTCGATATTCTGGCGCGCGAACAGCCGGGCGGTGACGTCCATCACCACCGTGTCCTTTTTCACCGCCTCGAAACGGTAGGCGCCGGTGACGGACGGCCCGTCCAGCAGGGCGAAGATGGTGATGCCGCCCGCATGCGGCGCCAGCCAGAACTGGCTGAAGCGGGGAAACTCCTCCGGCGTGGGGCCGCCGGTGCCGATGGCGATGCCACGCGCGCTGGCGCCATACTGGCCGTCCTGCCCGCTGGAGCGGAAATAGCTGGCGCCCTGGAAGGCCAGCCAGTCGGTCGGCGCGCTCTGGCTGTCCAGCACGCGAAAGCCGGCAAAGCCCAGATCGCCGAGCTGCGACGGCTTCAACCCGCTGTCGCCATAGTCGAAATAGCCCGCGCCATAGAGGATTTGCCGCGCCTGACCGTCTTCAACGGTATGGATGGTGACCGGATCGCCCGAATAGCGGCCCAGGTGAAAGAATGCGACAGGGTCCTGGCCCGCCCGGCCGCGCCACAGCGCGTGATCGGGACGGAACTTGATCTTCTGCGCCTTGTCGAAATCGATGCTTTCCACCAGCGCCGGGGCGGGCGGCACCGGCGGCTT
>JACKLF010000015.1 GCA_024236055.1 Alphaproteobacteria bacterium
GCGCTGGGTCTGCACTTTTTCGTGGTGTTGCCGCTGATTCTGCTGCTGGTGGCGAAGGTCAAACCCTGGCGTCATTTCCGCGCCATGGCCCCGGCGCTGATGACCGCCTTCAGCACCGCCAGCAGTTCCGCCACCCTGCCGGTGACGATCGAATGCGTCGAGCAGAACGCCAAGGTGTCCAAGCGCATCGCCAGCTTCACGTTGCCGCTGGGCGCGACGGTCAACATGGACGGCACCGCGCTGTATGAATGCGTCGCCGCCATCTTCATCGCCCAGGCGTACGGCATCGCCATCCCGCCGGGCAAACAATTCCTGATCGTGCTCATCGCCCTGCTCACCAGCATCGGCGTGGCGGGCGTGCCATCGGCGTCGCTGGTGGCGATTGTCATCATCCTCAAATCTGTCGGCGTGCCGATGGAAGGCCTGGCGATCATCCTGGTGGTCGATCGGCTGCTGGACATGTGCCGCACGGCCGTCAACATTTTCTCCGACTCGTGCGGCGCGGTGACCATCGCCGCCACCGAAGGTGAAACCGGCCTGCTGCCGGCGGAGAGCGTTTGATCCTGCCCATGCCTGTGCGTCGGGCTGGGCGCTGTATTCAACTCTGCACTCAAGGAGTTCATGATGGCCCGTCTCATCCGTCACGAAGCCACCGGCCCGCAGGAAGTCAAGCCCGGCGAACAATCCGCCTGGGTCTGCATGTGTGGGCTGAGCCAGAACTACCCCTTCTGCGATGGCTCGCACAAGAAAGCGCGTCAGGAAGAACCGGGCAAGCTGTATTGCTACAACCGGGAGCGCACGGAAGTCACCGAGGTGAAGGCCGACCAGTAACCGTCGGCCGCAGCCCGCACGCCCGCGACAGCCGATGCCGGCGACGGGCGATGGCGCGATAGCTCATATCAAACAGTTGCCGCAGCCCCGGCACGCCAGCCAGCGCCCACGCCGGCCAGGTCCACCACACCTGCCGCAGACAGTGGCGGTACGCCGCCGGCCCGCGCAGCAGTTGTCCCTCGGCCGTGAGCAGCAGAATGTCATCGGTGGCCGCGTCGGGGCAGCCCAGTTCCGTCAGGCGCTGCTGCACCCAGGGCGTCTGGGCGGGCAGCGTGACGATGCCGCGGGATGCCAGGATGCGCCCCAGCCGCGGCGCGGCATGGCTGCACAGCCCGCAGGTTCCGTCATACAGCAGCCAGGCGCGCGGGGACATGGGATAGCTCCAAAGGATGGAGCATTGTAGGTCCGGGCTTGCCCGGACAATCTTGCGCGATCGGTTGTCGTGTCCGGGCCAGCCCGGACCTACAACTCTGAACGAGCCGGAAGCGTCAGCGACGGGTTGGGCGTCGGGAGCACCACGCGCTCTGGTAGAGCTGTAGAACATTGGGCGGTCGGACATCCTGCCCGTCGCTGACGCTTCCGGCTCATTCAGAAAAGAATGTCGCTACACCGTCTTGTCGCCGTGGCCCAGGCCCAGCGCCGGCGCGACATTGAGCTGCACCAGCGCTTCATTCTGCACGCGCTGGGCATCGTCGGCACTGGCA